>CBDIBU010000005.1:0-2052762 GCA_965277125.1 Acidobacteriaceae bacterium
CCGGCGGCGCCATCGCCAAAACCCCGCTCGCGCCCGGTACGCGCATCACCGCCTTCAGCGCCGGAGGGGACGGCCAGATCCGGCTGCTCGGCGGCTACGGCTACGGAACCGGCGTCTCCACAGTCGCCGCCGATGGCGGCACGCTGGAATTGACTCAGTACGGCGTGTATGACGGCTGGACTCCGTCCCTGATGACAACCAGCCAGGACAACGAGACCCGCCTGCTCTGGCAGCGCACCAGCGGGACGCCTGCTCTTGGGACGCTTGCTTTGTGGACGCTCTCGCCGACGAACAGCTACCAGGGCTATGTGTTCCTGCCGAACCTGCCCGGCGGGACTCCGGTCGGGCTGGCGGCGGGCAGCGACGGCTTTCTGCGGCTGCTCTGGAAGACGGCCTCCGGGGACGCGGCCTTGTGGATGATTTTCCCGGACGGGAAGCTCATGCGGACCTTTTCCTTCGCGTCCCCCACCGGCCAGACCCCGGCGGCGCTCAGCGCTGCGGCAGACGGGACAAGCCGCCTGCTTTGGAGCAGCGGCACAGACACGGCGACGGTGCGGACTGTGACCACGGCCGGCAAGGTCAGCAGCTCCCTTGCCGTCTCTCTGCCCGGCGGCGGCACGGCTACGCAGATCAGCGTCGGCAAAAGCGGCGACCTCCGCCTCCTGTGGAATGCCGCCGACGGCAGCGGGCGGCTCCAAACGCTGAACGCTCAAGGCGGCCAAACCGGCGTTCAAACGCTGACGCCCTACTTGTGATTGCACGCAAAAAAGCCGCCGGCAGATGCCGGCGGCTTTTTTGCGTCTGCGTCCACGCCTCCACGCAGTTTAGAAGCCCTGCAAAAAAGAAACGGCGAGGATGCGGCGGCGCACAGTTTGGCCGTAGTCCGCGCCGCCGGCGCCGTAGCCCGGAGGGAGCGCCGGGCCGGGGTAGGCGTGTTCGCGGTAGTCGGAAAAGCGCAGGCCGACCGACTGGGACAAGCCCAGATGGTAGGCCAGGGCTAAGTCGACGGCATGGGCTTCGGGGGCGGGGAAGTCGCCGGACACGCGGCGGCGATCATAGCCGTCGGCGGACAAATCCAAACGAGACGACAGCTTCTGGCCGAGACGCAGGTACACCTGGTCGGCGTTGGTTCCGCTCGGATAGCCGAGAGGCAGGCCGCCGCTGTACCAGGCCAATGAAGTCGGCAAGGGCGGCAGCTTGGTGTAAGTCTGCTGGTCGGTGTGGGCGTATTCCAGCTCAATGTCCGTGCCGGAGCGAGCGAGCGTCTGCGCGTAGCCGAGCAGGTAGCCGATCTTGCGCGGCGTGACGTTCCCCTTGCCGAGACCTTTCGGGGCCTGCAAGTCGTCTACCAAGAACTGGCCGTAGACGCGCTGATCGGTGTTACTGTGAGCGAATCGATCGCGGCGCAATATGGTTCGTGTACGGTTACAATTGCCGAGCCGGTTCTTCGGCCATGGGCGCTCCGTCCCGGTGCTCGCATCGCCATCGTATCTCCGGCGTCCGCGGCACAGCACTCCCGTGTCTTCGACGGCATGGAGCGGATGCGGCAGCTCGGCTACGAGCCTGTGCTCGCACCGCACGCGCTTGGCTCCTCTCCGCTCTACTTTGCCGGCACCGTGGCCGAGCGGCTCAGCGATCTGCACGAGGCGTTCGCCGACGCGACCATCGATGCAATCTGTTGCACGCGCGGTGGCTGGGGCACGGCCGAGCTCCTGCCGGGTCTCAACCTCAACCTAATCCGCGCGCATCCGAAGCCCTTTCTCGGCTACTCCGATCACACGTCGCTGCACACCTGGTTGCGGCAGAAGACCGGTTTGGTTACGTTCTACGCTCCCATGGTCAGTCCTGACTTCGCGCGCTCGGACGGCGTCGATCTACCCAGCTTCCAGGCCGCGCTCACCGGCGTGACGGTGTGGGAGGCCGGCCCGTCGACCGGGCTGCGATTCCTGCGTGGGGCGACGACGGCCGATTCACCGGCGCGCGTCGAGGGAACGCTGGCCGGCGGTTGCCTCACGCTCCTGGGCGAGGCTCTGGGAACGCCGTTCGCCCCCGTGCCGCACGCCTCCTCCATTCTCTTCCTCGAAGATGTGGGGACGAAGCCATACCAGTGGGATCGCATGCTGCTTCATCTTCGCTACGCCGGTCTGCTCGCCGGCGTGCGCGCCATCGTTCTCGGAGACATGCGGCAATGCGTGCCGGAGTCTGAGGATGCACTGCTGGAAGCTGCTGTGCTGCATGCGCTGCGGGAGTTCGCGGGCCCCATCTGTATCGGCCTGCGCTCGGGCCACGTCGACGCACCCAACGTGACACTGCCGCTCGGCGTGCGCATGGAGCTCGATCTCACCGCGCCTGCGGCCCCGCGTTTGCGCGCACTCGAGAGCGCCGTACAGCGGATGACCGCGATGCCGAGATGAGGGAGAGGATCTAACTGCCATGCAGCAACTCAAGCACATTCATCTGATCGGCATCTGCGGAACGGCGATGGCGTCGCTCGCCGGCATGCTGCAGGCGCAGGGTCATCGCGTCACGGGTTCGGATGCCGCGGCCTATCCGCCGATGAGCCATCTGCTGGCC
This sequence comes from Acidobacteriaceae bacterium, assembly GCA_965277125.1. Lineage (GTDB taxonomy): Bacteria > Acidobacteriota > Terriglobia > Terriglobales > Acidobacteriaceae > Edaphobacter. Next base: position 2,575 of record CBDIBU010000005.1, read on the forward strand.
TCGCTTGGCATTCCGATCCTCGAACCGTACAGTGAGCGAAATCTCGAACCCGCGCCCGATCTTGTGGTGGTCGGCAACGCCATCTCGCGCGGCAACCCGGAGCTTGAGGCGGTGCTCGACCGGCGGCTTGCGATGGCCTCAATGGCGGCGCTGCTGCATGACGAGTTTCTCGTCGGCCGCGAGTCGCTCGTCGTCGCCGGCACACATGGCAAGACCACAACAACGAGCATGCTGGCCTGGATCTACGAGGTCGCCTCGCGCACGCGGCTTGAGTTCACGCCGTCGTTCCTGATCGGCGGCGTCGCGGAGAACTTCGGCACCTCCTTTCGCGTCCGACCGACCCGGCCGTTTCTGCTGGAAGGGGATGAGTACGATACGGCTTTCTTCGACAAGGGGCCGAAGTTCCTGCACTACTTTCCCGATGCGGCCATTCTCACCCACGTGGAGTTCGACCACGCCGACATCTATGCCGATCTCGCGGCCGTGAAGACGGCGTTTCAACGGCTGGTCAACCTCATCCCGCGGCGCGGGCGCGTGGTGGCGTTTGACGGCTCCGAGAATGTAACAGAATGTGTTGCACACGCTTTCTGCTCGGTCGAACGGTATGGGTTTGCGGACGACTCGATGTGGCAGCTGCGCGATCTGCGCCATGAGGGGTCCGCCTCGCACTGGACGTTGCGGCGCTCCGGAGAGATCTTCGCCCGGTTGATGCTGCCGATGGCGGGCGAACATAACGCGCTCAACGCCTCGGCTGCGGCCGCGCTCGCGGCAGGGCAGGGCATTCCCGCCCCGGCGATCGCGGAGGCGCTGCGGAGCTTCCGCTCGGTCAAGCGCCGGCTGGAGCTGCGCGCTGAGGTGAACGGCATCGCCGTGATCGAGGACTTTGCCCATCACCCGACGGCAATTCGTGAGACGCTGCGCGCCCTGCGCGAAAGCTACCCCGGCCGTCGCCTCTGGGCGGTTCTCGAGCCGCGATCGAACACCCTGCGCCGCAACGTCTTCGAGCAGGCCCTCGTTGACTCGCTCGCGTTGGCCGATCGTGTTGTGCTCGCCGAGGTCTTCCAGAGCGCGAGCATCCCCGCCGACGAGCGCCTCCATCCGGCAGCCGTCGCCGAGGCCATCGCGAAGCGTGGAACTCCCGCGCAGACACTGGCCGACGCGGATGCGATCGTCGCCGCCCTGACGCTCGAGCTCGCGCCGGGAGATGTGGTGGCCATCCTCTCGAACGGCGGCTTCGGCAACATCTACGAAAAGCTGCCCGCGGCTCTTGTGGCTCGGTTCGGTTAGCAGCGTTCGCGCCGGATCGGCATTCGCCGTCTATCCTGACATCTGGCCCATGTTCTCCACGTTCAAGCTCGCTGTCGTTTATATCGCTCTCGGCTCGCTTGCAGGCATCCTCGGCGTCCCCTACTCATTGCTGCGCGGCAATATCCGTCGGCTCTACCGCGTCGCCATGGGGATTGTTCGGTTAGGTCTGCGTGTTGCCGGTGTGCGGATCGAAACGCATGGGCTGGACGGTATCCCCGCGGGTCGCGCCTGCATCTTTATGTCGAACCACGTGTCGAATCTTGACCCGCCGGTGCTTCTGCCGTTGGTGCCGGGCCAGACGTCCGTGCTGCTGAAGGCGTCCCTTATGCGTATCCCCATACTCGGCACGGCCATGCGCATGGGTCGGTTTGTTCCGGTGGAGCGCGGCAGCTCGCGGGAGGCTGCGCGACGCAGCGTTCTGGCGGCGGCGGAGGTTCTTCGCTCCGGTCTGCACCTGGTTGTCTTCCCTGAAGGAACGCGATCGCGCAATGGGCATCTAGGCCCATTCAAGAAGGGACCGTTCTTTCTTGCCGAACAGACGGGTGCGCCGATCATTCCTGTCGCCATCGTCGGTACCGAGCGCTTGCTGCAAAAGGGAAGCGCAGCGATTCACCCGGGCACGGTTCACCTCACCTTTCTACCGGCGATCGCCCCGCAAGCCTTCCGCACGCGCGACGAGCTGATGCGTGCTGTGCACGCGGCGATCGCGGCGGCACTTGCTCCAGCCCTGTCGCCCGTGGTCGAAGAGAGCGTCACGCCCAGCTAGTCTGGTGTGTCAGGCCGTCCATCGCAGATGCGGCGCGGCTCTACTTCAGTATGGAGTTATAGCCGTCGATGCTCAGCTTCTGGCGCATGGCTTCGGCGTCCTTGCGTGTCGCAAAGGGACCCATCTGGACGTGCAGCAGGTCGTCGGCGCTTCCGGTGTGGATCGCCGCCGCGTATCCCTTGCGGTGCAGCGAGGCGACCAGCATGTCAGCGTCGGCGCGGTGCGTGGGAGAGATCGCCGTCACCTGGACGTAGGTTGCGCCGCTCGCAGGCATCGCTGTCGATGACACCGCGGCTGCGGGCACGGTGGCCGGGTGGGATTTTGCCTCCGCGGCTTGCTCCACCGCCCGTTTGACCTGCTCGCGTTGCACCGACTCCACCGAGGGCGAAGCCCCCGAGTCTGTGTCCGTAGGGGCCGATGCCGCTGCCGGTTTGGTGTGCTGGCCACCGGGGGCGTGCGCGCCCGAGACCGCGTCCGTGGTGCCCTCGGCGCTGCCGCTCGAACGTTCGGTAGGCGGCACGTACGCGCCACTCGCACTCAGCACGCTGCCCGGCGTCAGGCGATTTTCGGGCAGCGGCGTGGAGATGCCGGTGTTCACATTCGCCAGCGGGGACGGAACGGAGCGCCGACCCATGCTGTAACCGAAGCCGAAGAAGAGCGCACACACCAGCGCCAGACCCAGAAAAATGCCTAGGACCGTCGTCGTGCCGAGCGAGATCTCGCGGTCCGGGCTCGCCTGATCGTGCGTGCCGTCCAGGCTGTCTTCGGTCTCGTAGTCTTCGTACCGTATGCTCATCGTCGCTGCCATCCGCCGGCGTCTTCAGGCCAGCTACAGAGTAGTCCAACCGCGGCGGAGCGGGGACCTGTCGCGCGCTGACGAATCAACGCCGTACACGCAGAAGAGGTACGCGCCACGAAGCGAATCGGTTCCACACGAGCACGCAGTGCCGGCACGCGATCAGAAGTGCAGATAAAAGCCGAAGCCTGGCTCAAACGTCGAAGTGCGCTGCTTGATTGTCAGATAGTTCTGGCCGAAGTCCGGCCCAAGGTAAAAGGCCTGGCGCACCTGCGCGCGCACACCGAAGCGGCCTTCCAACAGCAGCGGAGCCTCCACGCCCACAGCATAGTAGTAGGTCGCGCGTGCTTGCTCGCGCAGACCCTGCCCGCCAAACGGCGTGGGGGTAAACGCGGTCACTCCAGCACCCACCGCGCCGAACGGCTTTATGCCGAAGCCGAGCAGCTCCGGTCCGTGAGCGACATAGCCCAGCGTGTACTCGCTGGCGTTGGTCTGCACGCCGCCGACCACGACGGCTGAGTAGTTTTCCGTAAAGCGCGCGTAGGTGTAGTTGAACTCCGCTCCAAGCAGGGGCGACTTCGTATACCGCAGCGTCACCAGCGCTCCCAGCGTGTTGCTGGGGCTCTGGCTGAGAGCCTGCGCCTCGGCCGGTCGCGGAGTGCTGTTGGCGAAGTTCGTGCCGGAGGTGTTGCCGGTGAAGACGCCGATGCCGGACACGCCAAGGTCGATGCGATGCAGTTGGTGCTGCAGGACGGTCTCCACCTGTGCCTGCGCGTGCAGCCGAGCGACGGAAACGCTAAACGGAAGCGCGAAGGGCAGCGCGGTGCGGAGGGCACGGTGAAACACGTTCCACGTCAAAACAGAGGTTCTCCTTGCGGAGCCGGCAGACCGGCTGAGGTTCCTTCGCGATGCGGCATTGTCCGCTCCGCCTCCTGTCAGTTTACTCCCAGTGCTCGATGGTGGCGCATCGGTGCGCCGGGTCCTCGGTTCCGACCGTCTGCCGTTTCGCTCGCCGAGCCCAGCCGGCCACCGCGGCCAACCAGGCACTGACCGGCCCCACCAAAAGTGCGCAGCAGACCGCGAGCGGGCGTGAAAGCGCGGTCGGCGGGCGTGGCAGAGCAACCAGCCCGAAGCCCAGCAGTGCGGTGCCGGCCCCCAAAGACGCCCACGCCGCGGCGGGATGGCGTAACGGAAGCGCCAGCACCAGCCAGGAGATCCCAATCACGACCAGCGCCTCCGGCCGCGGGGAAACCCCTCTCATTCCATAAAGGCCAAGCAGCAGAAGCAGCAGACCCGCTGCGCCCGGAAGCACGCGGCCCGGACGGTTGCACTCCAGATAGATCAGCAGGACTCCCACCGCGGCGGCCACCAGCGCGCCGTTGGGATGGCTGACAAGAACAGGCGGCACGTGCGCTAACGGCGTAGAGGCGCAGAGCGCGGCGAACCGCGTCAGCCATCGCATCAGGGAACCGGCTGCCCGCGCGCGACCAGGGTCTGCCGCATGGCAAGCGAGGCGGGGTCCGTCGGCGCCAGCTGCAGCGCCGCGCTGACGGACTGCGCCGACGCGGGCAGCTGGTTGGCCTTGAGCGCCAAACGCGCGAGAACAAGATAGGCGGGGACGTTAGGCGCGAGATGCAGGCTGGCCTCAGCCTCCGTTCGCGCCTCGGCCTCGCTTCCGCTCTGCTCCCGCACCTGGGCCAGCTCCGCCCGGGCCAGCGCGTTGCGAGGATCGGAGGCGATGGCAAGCTGGCACTCCTGCTCGGCTTCGGGCAGCAGCCCCTGCGCGAGATATTGCTGGCCCTGCTGCGTGTACTCCGTCGCGCGCTCCGCCGGCTTCAGCGTCGCCAGGCGCAGCTGTCGCATCTGGTCAAGCTGAAACGCGGCCTGGCGAAAGGAGGCCTCGGAGTAGGTGCGACGGAGGCGCTCCAGCGGCGCAAAGCCAGTGTCGCTGCTCGGCGGCAAGGCGCCATTGGCAGCAGCGGCCGCGCCACTCGCGGAAACGCCCGCGCCACTCTCAGAAACGCCCGCGCCACTCGCAGGAACGACCGGTTCGCCGCGCGCGATCGCATTCCGCAGCTGCTGTGCCTCAGAATCGCCTTTACGCAGCTTCAGAGCGGCGTCGGCTTCGCGCTGCGCGCCGGTCCTGTCTCCGCGGCGCAGCAGCGCGACGGCAACGTTGAAGTGGTAGTCGGCGTCGTTCGGGTCCGCTGCCACGGCGCGCTGAAACAGAGCCGCCGCATCCCGTACTTGCCGGCTCACGGCGACAGCCTGGTTGTTTACCACCTCCGGCAGCGGCAGCCGATTCGCGACAAAGGCGAAGGCCTGCTCGGCGTCCGCATACTTCGCCGTGTTCATGCGCGCGAGCCCCAAAAAGAACCGCGCCTCGAGCGCGCGGCGATCGTTCAACGGAACCTTGGCGAGCGTGGTCGCGGCCTTGTCGTAGTCACGTGCCGCAAACTGCGCCCGGCCAAGCGCGAGCACCGCCTCCGTGTAGCTTGGGGTCTCCTCGACCGCGGCGTTCAATCGATGGAGCCGCTCCGTCTGCGAACCCGCGTCCACACCGCGGATGTAGTTCTCAAACGCGCTCAGCGGTACACCCGCGGAGGCCGAAAGAAACGTGCCCTCCGCCACGCTGAACTGCGGATCGATCTCTCGCGCAACCTTCCAGGCGATGGCGTTCTCCGCATCGTAGAGCTGCTGCAGATCGCTCGAATCCGCAAGCGGCGGCGAAAGGCGCAGCTGGCTCACGCGCAGCACCTGCGCGCGAACCTCCAGCCGCTTTGCTTCGACCGTGTAGCTGCCGACCACCACGAAGTCCGCATCCATCGTCTGCGCGATGCGAATGGTTGTGGCCCGGCTTGGGCGAAAGCCCGCGGGCAGGCCAAGGTGGTCGAGCGCATACGCGCGATCTTCGCGAGAGATCGTCAAAAAGCCGGCGGAGCCAAGCCGCTGGTTCAACGTGTCCGGAAAGGACGCCCCGATCCAGTCGAGCGCCGGATTGCCCGACCGATTGTCAAACGGCAGAACCAGCACCAACCTCCCGAGAGGGGCGGCGTCCACACTTGAACCCGGGGCAGACTGCGCCGAAACAGACACAGCAACGCCGCCGACGAGCCAGGCAAACAGAACCGCTGCGCGTCTGAACATTCGCCCCCGCCCCCGCGCCCGCAACCCAATCCCGGACACGAACTCAATCCCGGACGGCAGCCTAATCCCGGACAGCAACTCAAGCACGGACAGCAACTCGATCACGGATTCGAGTATATTCGCGTACCCTGCTGTACGGCTTCGCGGTTGGGAAAGCGCAGCACAGCAACCCACTCCGCCCCGCGGTCCGCCTGCCACACCACATCGCCGTGCAGCAGCGTCGCTGCCTCCTCCGGCCGAAGGTCGTGGTGAAAGTCGAAGAAGCGCATGTCGGCGGACGCGTGCGCGCGCCCCAGGTCGAGCTGTCCGCCGGGCGGCTCCCACTTGGTCGAAAACAGGAGTGCCGTGTCGTAGTCGCCAGCCTCCTGGGCCGCCTTCTCCAGCCGCGCTCGCGCAAAGTTCTCCACGCTGAAAACCTTGATCGGCGTCTTAACATACCCGAGCATCGGCCGCTCCAGCTCTGCGCTCGCGGGCCACGCCGTGAGCACCGTCGCGTACGGAAAGCGATGCGCGATCAGCGTGGCCGCCTGCTGGTGAAGAACGATCATGTCGCGATAGGTCAGGTTGTCCTCGGGGGCAAACGCATAGGGCGGGTTGATCCAGATTCCCGCGAGAAATGCCGCGGCGGTCAGCGCCGCCACCGCGGGCCACCAGCGCATGCGCGTCACCCAGGCGTCGACGCACAGCAGCAACAGCAGCGGGTACATCGGCAGCAGATACCGCGTGAGCAACGCCCCGCCGAGCACGGAGAACTCCACCCAATTCACCAGCAGAACGAAGACGATGCGATCCACCGCCGGCCGCGGCAGCCGCGACCCCTCCCAACCTTTGCGCACCGGCATCAGGAGCGCCGCCGCCGTACAGAGGGTCGCGACATACAGATTCATGTGCGCCAACAAATGCAGCAATCGGTGCCATAGAGCAAGCGCGACACGGTAGACACTGAGATTTGCGCTCGCGTTGTAGCGAAGGAACTCCGGATTGCCGAAGACAAAGCCCGTCTTCGCATAGTGAAAGCCATACCAGCAGAGCAGCGGAAGCACGGGGCTGAGCAGAGCCGCCGTCCAGAGCCACGCCGCACGGCCCTCGCGTTGCTCTCCACGCGCGCTCGCGCGCCAGGCCTGCCATGCCTCCAGGCACGCAAGCGCCACCGGCGTTACAATTGCCGTCTCCTTGCACAGCGCCGCGAGCGAAAACAGAACGGCCGCCCAGGCACGGGCCCTCGCGAGATCGTCGGGTCGACGCACGTCATCACGAGACCCGGGCGCGAGGTAGAAACCTAGCGCCCACAGCGTGAAGCAGGCAGCGAAAACGTCCGCGTGCGCCAGCGTGCTCTGCGCATACCAGATCGGATAAATCGCTGTGAGCAGCGCGGTCAATGTCCCAACCAGGCTGCAACTCAACCGTCGACCCAGTCGATAGACCGCCAGAATAGCCGCCGCGGCGACCAGCACCACCAGAGTGCGCGTGCCGCTGACGACGAACCCTGACAGGCGCCACCACGCCGCCAGCAAAATGGACGGCAGTGGCGGATGGGCGTTGGTCAGAGTGGAGTGGGGGATCAGCGACCCGCCGTGAAAGAGATCCCACGCAGCCGGGATATAGTAGCCGCCCTCATCCCAGAAGTAGGGCAGTCGGAGCAACGTCCAGTGAACGAGAAACACGGCCACAAAGAAGATCGGGTAGAGCATCGCGAGCGGCAGCTCGGCGCGGGGGCGAAGCTCACCTCGTGCAACTCCAGGAGACAACCGCGATCTTCCGAATCCGATCCTGCCGATCACCGCCTTGGCCTTAATTCACGGGCCCGTCCGCCGGGGGCAGCGGCTCGATCGCGATCACGCCGAAGGTGCGCTCGTACTGCTCCAAATGGTGTTCGAGCAGGCGTTGCAGCGCCTTGGCCTGCTGCGGACTGAGATAGACGCCGTGCGCGCTCTCAAGCGTGACCTCCTCCGGCCCCGTCTGCGCCAGGGTGCCGAAGCCGAGAAAGAAGTCCCACACGCTGATCCGCACCTGCACACTGTTGGCATAGCTTTCGCGGTACCCTTCACCGCGCACCACCTTCAAGGCGGGCTCGCCCGGCTTCGATCCTTGCTGACTCATGCGCCTCGTTTCCGATGTGCGGCCCGCCCTGGCAGCGCGCCTCACGGCAAATCTGGTGCGAAAGGGGGGACTTGAACCCCCACGGGTTACCCCGCCAGATCCTAAGTCTGGTGCGTCTGCCAATTTCGCCACTCTCGCTCGATCACAAGACTACGCCAGACCGCGCCGCCGCACCATCACCTCGTCGCGGCCGGAGTCGCGGCCACCATCTCCTCCACCGGCGCCACCGCCATGTTGCGCAGCACAGCCACCAGCGCCTCCATCCCCTTCAACTCGGTCTGTTCTTGGGCCACCGTAGTCGCCTCGCCGCCGCGACCTTCCAATCGGTCCAGCGCCGCGAGACCGATCGTCGCCGTGCGGGCCAGGTTGTGCGAGAGCGGGACGAGCTCTACCGCCAGCGGCGATCCACCCAGCGTCGGCGCCAGCACTGCGTCATTGGCCGCCCACAGGGTCAGCCATGCTCGCGCCTCGGCGTGCTGCGCCGGCGTTGCCGTCCCGGTTGCGATGGCATGGGCCAGCTCCGCGAAGCGCCGCGCGACTTCGCTCTCCGCCGGAACCGCGTCCACCAGATGGTTCAGCGGATTGGTCTCGTCATAGGTCTCCACCGCCTCGCGGTTGTAGTCGGTCGGCGGCTGCACCACGGCCGCCAGCACCAGCAGCCGGTCCGTCGGTGTGCGCCCCGCGATGCGCTCCAGCATGTCCGCCTGGACACGGCCATTCGGTACGCCCTCCAGGCGCAGCTGATGCGAGACCCAGCCCAGCCGCGTATACATCGACGTCACATCGCGCGTGTTCTGCGGCGACCAGAACCGCTCCGCGATCGCCGCCGAGCGCGGCCACACACGATTGCTCAGAATCTCTGGCGTGATGAACTCGGTCCACTCCGTCGTCTCCCCGCCCAGGATCCTTGCCTCCTGCTCCGGCGTCAGGTGCTCCGGCACCTCCACACCCTTGGCGGTCGGATCGTTCTCGGCGCCCGGCGGCAGCATCAGCGGATCGACCAGATAGTGCTGCGACGCAGGCTGGTTCAGATCGATGTAGTAACCCGCCGACAGAATGCCGCGATACCCGCGCGAGGCCGCCAGAAACAGGCTCCGCTGGCCGCGCCACGACTGAATCACAACATCCTTCGGTGTGTCCGGCTGCAGCACCTCATCCCAGCCGACCGTCACCTTGCCATGCTTGGTTACCAGCTTCTGCACGCGCTCGGTGAAATACGCCTGCAGCGCCGCATCGTCCTTCATGCCGTGCGCCTTCATAAACGTCTGGATCTGCGCGTTCGCATCCCACTGTTTGCCGTCCACCTCATCCCCGCCCACGTGAAAGTAGTGATCCGGGAACAGCGCCGCCATCTCCGCGATGAAGCCGTCGAGGAACTTGTACACCTCCTCCTTGGTCGGATCCATCGCGGGGTCGTTCTGCAACACTGGCGTCTTCGGATCAACGTCGTAGCGGTGCATGATCGTGTACGGCCCGGGGCCCGCCGCCAGTTCGGGGTACCCCGGGAACCAAGACCGCGAGTGGCCCGGCATGTCGAACTCCGGGATCACACGAATGCCCCGGTCCTGCGCATAGGCGATGGTGTCGCGAATCTGCTGCTGGGTGTAGAAGAGGCCATCCGATCCCATGCCTTGCAGCTTGGGAAAGCGCTTGCTCTCGACCCGGAAGCCCTGGTCGTCGCTCAGATGCCAATGGAAGACGTTCATCTTCACCGCCTCCATGCCGTCCATCGTCTCCAGCACCTTGGGAAGCGGCATGAAGTGACGCGAGGAGTCGAGCATCAGCCCGCGCCAGGGAAAGCGCGGCCGGTCCGTGATCGACACGGCATCCACCGCAAAGCCGTTCGGCGTCGAATGAACCAGCTGCAGAAAGGTGGCGAGGCCATGCATGGCGCCGAGCGGATTCGGCGCGGAAAGCACAGCTCCCGTGGGCGTGACCTCCAGCTTGTAGGACTCGTCCTCGCCCAACTCCTGCACCGGCTTGCTCGGCCCCGCGGTGCGCAGGGTCAGCCGCGCGTGCTGCCCGGGTGTGTCGGCCAGGAAAGGTATGCCGGTCTCCCGGTTCAGGTTGTGCAGCATTCGATCGACCGCGCGCTCCAGCCTCGGCTCGCGATAGCCTTCGAACACCACGCTGAAGCTCCCATCGATCGCGGTGGCGCCGCTGCCCGCGGTCATCGCGGCCGGCAACGGCATCAGCGCCGGCGCATACGAGGGCGCCGCAGACGGCGGCAACGCCAATACTTCCTGCTCTACACCGCGCCCTCCCTGTTGTGCCATCGCACACAGGCAGCCAGCGCCAGGCAGAACGGCGAGGAGACAAGCGGCTTGGAGCGCACGCGACGACCGAACTAAAAAGGAAATTGGCAAAGAGGCTCCTCGTGCAGTGACTGTAGCTACAGCGTGCGCAGGTAGGCAAGAAGGTCGGCGATCTGCTGATCGCTCAGCTTACCCTTTTCGGCAGGCATCTTTCCCTTGCCGTTCAACACGATCTCTCGCACGGCGTGGGTCTGGTTGGCATGCGGGCCGCGCAGCACCGACGCCAGGCTCGGTCCAACGATCTTCACCCCAGGCTGCGTGGAGTGGCACATCACACAGGTGTGCTGGAAGACGACCTGACCATCCTCCGCGCTGGCGGTGCTGTGCGTGCCCTTGCTCTGCGCCGGCAAAACACTCTGCCCTCCGCACAGCAGGAGGGCAGGGAGAAAGAAGAGTGCCCAGTACATGAAGTCTCCTCTAGAAGATGAACTTGCCGGCCAACTGCAGAATACGGGCGTTGTGCGCCGCGATGGGCGTCAGAAAGGTCGACATGTCGGCGTTGCTTCCGTAGCCCTGCGGCGCTCGGTTGTCGATCTGACTCCACTGCGTGTGGTTGAAGACGTTGAACCCCTCCGCGCGAAACTCGAAGTGCATCGCCTCTCGAATCGGGATTTGTTTGAACAGCCCCATGTCGTACTGCGTGCGCGTTGGATTGCGCAGAATGTTACGGCCGGCGTCGCCGTACGTCAGACCCGTCGGCGCGGCAAAAGCCGCCGCGTTATAGAGCCGAGGCCCCTGAATGCCGCTCAGGTGCCGTACCGCCGGCTTTGCGTGAATATCGCCGACGATGTCCGGGTACGATTGGATCGGCGAGATGCCGTTGCCCGTACCGGCATTGTCGCTGAAGGTGCCATTGATGACGCTGAACGGCGTCCCGGTCTGGAACGACGTCAGATCCGACACCTGCCAGCCGCCCAGCGTGTACTTCAGCACCGTTTCGCGAAAGGTCGGCAGATCGTACACCGCGCTGATCTCGAGCAGATGACGCTGATCGAAGTTCGAGCTCGCATAGCTCATCTGCTTGTTATAGCTGTTAGGCAGCTCGGAGTTGCTGCTGCCGTCGGACGCGTCGTCGAGCGAGTGGCTGAAGGTATAGGCCAAACTGCCGTTCAGCTTGCCGAAGTAGCGCCGCAAGGAGAGCTGCACGCTGTTGTAGTTGGAGTGCGCCGTATCCTCGTACCGATTGATCGAGGCGTTGCCGTAGAAGGGGCGGTAGGGGTTCGGATCGCTGCCGCAGGCGATGTTGAGGTGGTTGAGCGCGTCGCCTGTGAGCGCGACACCGTTCACGGTTCCGGTGTTGCAATCGTTCTGCGAGATGGACTCTCCCGGCGCATACGGTGTCGCCGCCAGCGGCTGCAACTGGTTGAACTCGCGGCGCAGCGATAGGTGCGTGCCCACGCTGCCCACATAGCTCAACCCACCGGCGAAGTTCCCCGGCAGCTGTGCCTCGAGTGTCAGGTTGTACTGCTGGACGTAGGGCCACACGGCCTGGGTCGGAATCGAGATCAGATACTGCGGGAACTGCAACCCGCCCCCACCTGAGTTCTGGTATCCGATGAAGTTGTACTTCGTCGCTGTCTGCGTGTAGGGCGGCGTGCCTTCGAGCTGATTCGTGTTCGACTCGTTTCCGTTGGTGTGCTCCCAGAAAATGCCGTAGCCACCCCGAACCACCATCGTTCCATTTCCGTTCAGTCGATAGGCGAAGCCGAGTCGCGGCGCCGCGTTGAAGACCTTGCCCTTCATGCAGCTCTCCGGCACGCCATCCTTGCCGTTGCACACCTGCACGCCGTTGAACGGATCGCCCGAGCCCGGTACCAGCGCGCCGCCCTGTCCGGTAATGGCTCCGCTCTCGTCGATCACCGGCTCATTGCCGACCGCAAACGCGGCCGGATTGAAGTTGCCCGAAAGCCCGCTGATGTCGTGGTAAGTCCCGAACAGGCTGATGCGCAGACCAAGATTTAGCGTAAGCCGGTCGCTCGCATGCCAGTCATCCTGGAAGTAGGGTTCGACAATCTTGTAACGGTTGTAGTTCCGCAGCTGCGCGCTCTGCTGCTGGAATGACGCCACACGGCCGGTCAGCATGTCGGCAAAGGCATTTCCGGTGGAGTTTGGTGAATTCGCGTTGAAGCTATAGGTGCCGTTCAGGTTCGCGAGCGGCGGCTCGTTCTTCTGCGCCGCGATCATCGAGGCACCGAAGATGAAGGTGTGCTGCTTGAAGCTCTTTGTGAGTTGATCGCGATAGGTGTAGGTCGGGTTCGAGTTGTGCCAGTTGGCGAAGCCGGTTCCCACAAAGAAGCCGCCCTGGTATGCATTGCCGTTCTGGATGTTGTAGTTCGGCAACAGGCTATTGAAGCCGTTCTCGTACAGCCCGTTGCCCCCGAAGCTGCCCCGCGCCCCCGCCGTCGGTGTCAGGCTGATGTGGTCCGTCGTGTAGCTTGCCAAGAACTCATTCAGCAGCGTCGGCGAGATCGAGCCGGTTAGATTGGCGACCATGCTGACGCCCGGCGCTTTGACGGCCGTGCCGACCGTAGGGAAGTCGCCCGCGGCGTACTCGGGCGTCGCCGTGGTCGTGCCCCACTCATCATGCAGATAGCGGAAGAAGACGTGCCAGTTGTCGTTGAAGTAGTGATCCACGCGCCCCAGCTCCTCGCGGTCGTGTGTGAACTGCGAGGGCGAAAGCTGGAAGACTGATTGCGCCCCGCTGCCCGCATTCGGCGTGGGCAGAATACCCAGCAGAACCGCCGCATTGGGATCGACCGTGACCTGGTTGTTGGGAAGACCGATATAGGTGTTGGTCGTCGCGGAGAGCAGGGTTCCGGGGCAATCCGGGTACGTGGTGGCGTTCGGATCATTGGAGGAGCGCACAAACGGTGTTCCCGCCGCCGGACACACATCACTGAAGTTGCCCGTGCGCTCCGCCGTCGACGGCACGAGATGGTTGAAGGCCTGCCCCGGAACCGTCTCGCGCCGCCACTCCTCCGACCAGAAAAAGAAGGTCTTCTTCTTGCCCCCGCCGTAGAGATGCGGGAGGTACACGGGGCCGCCGACCACAAATCCGAAGTCATGCTTCTTATATTCGGGAACGCTCGGCGCTAAGAAGTTGCGCGCGTTGAAGGCATCGTTGCGCAGGAACTCAAACACATCGCCGTGCAGCTCGGTTGTGCCCGACTTCGTCGTCACCTCCACCGTGCCGGAGGCGTTGCGGCCATACTGTGCGCCGTAGTTTGAGGTCAGCACCTTGGTCTCGGCGATCGCGTCGATGTTCGGATAGGTATTGATCGCGACGTTGCTGCCGTTGTCGAGATTTTCGCCGCCGTCGACCTCCCAGTTGTTGTACTCCGTGCGGCCGCCGTTCACGCTGAACGACGCATTGCCGCTGATGCCCACCTGCCCCTCATCCTGTCCGCTCTGATTGCTGACGCCCGGCGTCAGGGTGATCAGCTGCGTGAAGTTGCGATTGTTCAGCACCAGCTGCGTGATCTGCTTTCCGGTGATCACCCCGGCAACCTCAGCCGACTCCGTTTCAATCGAGCTCGACGAGACCGCGGCGACATCGACCTGCACCTTGTTCGCCCCGACCTCAAGATGCACGTCGACCCGCTGCTTTTGCGCGATACGAAGAATGACGTTGCTGGCCGAGAACGGACCATAGCCGGCCGCGTCCACACGCACCGTGTAGCTGCCGGCCAGCAGACCGGGCGCGAGGTAGTCGCCGCTGCCGTTCGTGATCGTGTTCTGCGCCGTGTGCGTGGCCTCGTTCTCAATGCTGACCTTGGCCCCGACGATGACCGCGCCGGTGCTGTCCGTCACCGTCCCGTTAATAGAACCCTCCTGCTGCGCCTGTGCGGCAAACGGAAGGAGGGCGAGGCAAAGAGCCGCAAAGAACCGAACGGGGAAGAGGGATCGCATACAGATCTCCTGCAAATCAGGCAGAGACGTCTTTGGCCGATGGAAGCGCGTATGCGCCGCAAACGTTTGCTCTATTTTGCGAAAAGGCCTAGATACTCGCTCCCGACTGTTCCACAGCTGTCTTCGGCTGTCAATCAAATCCGTGCAGTATATTTTCCAGGTAAACGTTTGCGGGCCCGTGCCGTTCCCAACCGGTGACGGGAACCCCGAAGGGAGATGCTCCATGCCTGTGCTGATGGCGGATGTGGCCAGACGGGCCGGTGTGTCCGTCACCACCGTCTCCCATGTCATCAACGCCACGCGTGACATCGCTCCCAAGACGCGCGAACGCGTGGTCGCCGCCATCCGCGACCTGAACTACTACAAAAACAGCTCGGCGCGGCTGCTGGTTCGCGGACAGAGCGACATCGTCGGCATCATCCTGTCCGATATCGAAAACCCGTTCCTCCCGCCGCTGGTCAAAAGCTTCGAGCGCGCGGCGACTGCCGCCGGACTCGAGATTTTGCTCGGCATGACGAACTACGAGCAGCGCAAGGCGGAGTCCGCCGTGCGACGTATGATCGAGAGCCGCGTACGGGGCGTTGCGGTCATGACCTCGCAGATCGACAGCCGTCTGGTCGAGGCCATGTTGCAGGCCGAGGTCCCCGTCGTCGCGCTCGACTGGCCACGCGTCGGCAAAGGCAAGAGCAGTCTCACCATCGACTACTCGACCGGCATCCACCAGGCGCTTGAGCATCTGCACGGCCTGGGACATCGCGACCTCGGCGTGATCCATGGCCCGGCGAACATCGTCTCGGCCATGCGCTACGAAGAGCTTCTGCGCCAGGCCATCGGCGAGATCGGTATGACCCTGATCGGATCGGTCGAAAGCGACAACCGGCCCGAGGGCGGGGCGCAGGCCGCCGAGACCCTGCTGCGCGCTCGTCGACCTCCGTCCGCCCTGCTCTGCGGCAACGATCTGATGGCGATCGGCGCCATGGGCGCGGCGATCCGTCTGGGGCTCTCCGTTCCGCGCGATCTGTCGATCATCGGCTCGGATGATATCGCCATGGCCAGCTACAGCAATCCGTCGCTCAGCACCGTGCGCATTCCGCGCGACGCCATGGGGTACGAGGCCTTCCGCCTGCTTGAGCGCATGTACGGCGTTCCGCTCAAGCGCGGATCGGAGAGCTGCGTTGCCACCAGCTTCATCGCGCGCGGATCCACCGGCCGTTGCCTGCGCGGTCGCGCCGCGGTTCGGCTCGTCGGCTCCGGGAACACGGCATTGAATCTGGTGCGCACCGCAGGCACAGGGAAGGGCAAACGGGCTCTGGCATGAACGCTCCACTTCGCATCGGCATCATCGGCTCGCAGTTTCAGGCAGAGTGTCACGCCGCATCGATCGCCACGATCCCGGCGGAGATCGAGGTCGCGGCCGTCGCCTCCCCGACGCCGGGCAACGCGCAGGCTTTTGCGGATCGGCACCGCATCCCACGCGCCTACACGGACTACCACGATCTGATCGCCGACCCCACGGTCCAGGCGGTCAGCATCAATACGCCGAACAGCTTGCACTGCGAGATGACCCTCGCCGCCGCCGCCGCCGGCAAGCATGTGCTCTGCGAAAAGCCGCTCTGCGTCACGCTGGATGAGGCCGATCGCATGATCGAGGCCTGCCGCCGGCATAGCGTTCTGCTGATGTACGCCGAGGAACTCCTCTTCACACCGAAGTACGTCAAGGCCAAGCAGATGGCGGACCACGGTGCCTTCGGCAAGGTTCATCTGATCAAGCAGTCGGAAAAGCACTTCGGCCCGCACAGCGACTGGTTCTGGGATGTGAACCGATCCGGCGGCGGCGCGCTGTTCGATCTCGGCTGCCACGGCATCGCCTTTGCCCACTGGTTTCTCGGCCGCCCCAAGCTCAAGAGCGTCGTCTCCCACCTCGGAACCTACGTCCATGCCGCCAAAACCCGCGCTGATGACGAGGCGGTCACCATCCTCGAGTTCGAGGGCGGCGCCTTCGCCGTCATCGAAAACAGCTGGGCACGGCGCGGCGGCATGGACGACCGCATCGAGGTCTACGGCGAAGGTGGCCTCACCATCGCCAATCTGCACATGGGAAACGCCCTCACCACCTACAGCGAATACGGTGTGGGCTACGCCGTCGAAAAGGCGCCCACCACCACCGGCTGGCTCTACCCCGTCTTCGAAGAGGCGTGGAACTATGGCTTCCCGCAGGAGATGCAGCACTTCGCTCGCTGTGTGCGCGGCCTCGAAACCTGTCAGTCCACCGGCGAAGATGGTCGGGTCGTGCTTGAAGCGGTCTACGCCGCCTATGCCTCGGCGGGCTTGCGGCAGACCGTGCGCTTTCCGTTTACACCCACGCAGCCCACGCCGATCGGCGAATGGCTCTCGCGAAAGGATGCATGAGCACCTCCCTTCCCATGATGGAGAATATTCTGGCGCAACCGGCGTCGCTTGAGCGTGTTCTCCGGCACCACACCGGAGCCGGCGCGAGCGCGCTCACCGCCTGCGCCCGCCTGCTTCGCTCCCGCGCCGGTCGCCTGGTGATCTCCGGCATGGGCGCGTCGTTCTATGCGGCCATGCCCGCCGCGGCGGCGCTGGCGCGGCACGGTCTCCCCGTGCACCTGGCCGACAGCTCGGAGCTGCTTCACTTCCCGGATCGCCCCTGGACGCGGCACGACGTCGCCGTCCTGATCTCGCGCTCGGGCGGCTCGGTCGAGGTCCTTCGTCTCGCCGAACAGATGCGCGCCGCCGGCGTATCCATCGTCGGCGTCACCAACATCGCCGGCTCACCGCTCACCATGCTCAGCAACGAGACGCTCCTGATGGATTCAGCCCCCGACCAGATCATCGCGGTGCAGACCTACACCGGCACCCTGCTTACCCTTCTGCTACTGGCCGATCAGGCCGGCGCGCCGGGCGCGGAGACCCTGCGCACGCACTGCGCCGAAGCTCTTCCGCTCTTCCGCGACTTCGTCCTGCAGACGGCCGCGGAGAGCGAGGGCTGGCGAGAGTTTCTTGGCGGTGATGGTCCGCTGATCCTGCTTGGCCGCGGGGGCGCTCTCGCCGCCGTGCACGAGGGTAGCCTGCTCTTTCACGAGACGGCGAAGCTAGCGGCGATCGGCATCTCCTCCGGCCAGTTTCGTCACGGTCCCGTCGAGGCGATCAGCCGCGATACCCGTGTGATTGTGATCGGCACGCCGTCGCCCACGCGTTCGCTCGATTGGCGGCTCGCGGTCGATCTCGAGGCCATGGGAGCGCGTGTTCGGTGGATCGGACCGCCATGCCTCACGCGTACCAAGAGCCTGGACACGCTCGGGACTTGGCCTGCCGAAGAGAAAGCGACCATTCCGGACACGCTCACGCCCCTCTTCGACATCGTTCCGGTGCAGCTCGCCGCCTTTCATGCGGCGCTCGCTCGCGGCATCACCCCCGGCGACTTCCGCTACGCCGCGGAGATCACGGCGGACGAGGCGGGCTTTCCGCTCTTGGATAAAACACTCGCCGGGGATCGCGCTTACGCCGGTTCCTCCTGACTGGCACGGCGGCCTTGACAGGAGCGGCGAGGCTGGCTAGAACTCAAGCAAACGTTTGCGCTCACGCAAGCGCACAAGCGCACAGAAAGAAGCGAAGCATGGCAGGTCAGACACCAAGTCGGCGGCAGCTTGTGCAAGCGCTCGCGTGCGCCTCGCTCGCCAGCGGGGCGCCGGGGTTTGTGCGGTGGAGCTTCGCCTTTGCCGAGCCCGGAAACAGCCACGATTCGGCCCAGGCAGCGCCACACCACACCCACACGGCCCCGCACTCCGTCTCGCACCCCAAGGTCTACGTTCCGGTCTTCTTTACCGCCCCCGAGTACGTCACCGTCGAGCTCCTCGCCGAGCTCATCCTGCCGCGTACTGGAGCCCCCGCCGCGGTCTCGCCCGCTCACACCGTGCGCCATGCGACCTTTCGTGCCAAGGTGAGCGCCGCCGACGCCGGTGCGACCGACGCCGGTGTCGCTGAGTTCATCGACTTCATGGTGGCGCAGGATCCGAAGCTCCACGACCCCTTCCGCAACGGCCTTCTCTGGATCAACGGCGCCTCGTCTCCCTCGGCCATCACCAGTCTCGACGCCGCCGCGCAGACCGCGCTGCTGACCCGCCTCGCCTTTCGCCGGAACTTCCACCCCGAGGACAAGCCGGGGCAGGAGTTCTTCGCCCTCATGCGCCGCTACACCGTGATGGGCTTCTACACCACGCAGATCGGCCTCGAGCAGCTCGATTATCCGGGCCTCCAGTTTTACGGTGAGTCGCCCTCCGTTCCCAAGGATGGCTCGCTCGATCGGATCCTGCACGCATGAGCGCGACCACCACCTACGACGTCATCGTGATCGGCACCGGCGCGGGCGGCGGCATGGCCATCCGCACCCTCTGCGCCGCCGGGCTCAAGGTCTGCGCGCTCAACGCTGGCCGCGTGCTCGATCCCGCCAAGGACTTCCGCCAGCACAAGATGCCGTACGACATGCCGTATCGCGGCTTCGGCTCGCCCCAGCGACAGGCCAAGAGCGTCGGCTACATGGACGCCGAGTACGTGCCGGGCGACGTGTGGGAGCACGAGATCGCCTTCTCCACCGCGCCCGGTACCAAATGGTACTGGCCGCGCTGCAACGCCGTCGGCGGCAAGACCAACTTCTGGGGCCGCTCCTCGGCGCGCATGGCGCAGATCGACTTCAAAGCCGCCTCACGCGACGGGGTCGATGTGGATTGGCCCGTCGACTATGACGAGATCGCCCCGTTCTACTCGCGCGTTGAGCGCATGATCGGGGTGGCGAGCACGCGGCAGAATCGGCCGTCCAACCCCGATGGCGAGTACCTGAAGCCCATCAACTTCCGCTACCTCGACTATCTGCTTGAGGCCGGCGCAAAGAAGCATGGCGTCCCCTATCTGCCGGACCGTATCGCGCAGCTGACCGAGCCGCTCGACAACCATCCCTCCTGCCACTACTGCGGTAACTGCACCTTCGGCTGTGATGTGGGCGCCTTCTTCTCCACGCCGTACTTCTTCCTGCCCGGAGCCCGCCAATCCGGCAACCTCGAGCTGCGCACCGACGCGGTCGTCCGCGAGATCCTGGTCGACGAGAACGGCCACGCGCGCGGAGCCGCCTATATCGATCGATCCACGCGGCGGGAGGTCGAGGTCTACGCCAAGGCCGTCGTCCTCGCCGCCTCCACCGTTTCCACCGCGCAGATCCTTCTCAACTCGCGCTCCCGTCACGCGCCGACCGGTCTCGCGAACACCAGCGGGCAGGTGGGTCGCAATCTCTGTGATCACATGTACGGCACCTCCGCGCACGGCTATCTGCCGCAGCTGCTCGGGCGGCCGAGCTTTCCGGACAACGTCTCCGCCGCGACCGTCGCCTGGGCGCCGCGCTGGCAGAATCTCGATAACCCTCACCGGGAGTCCTTTGTGCGCGGCTACTCCTTCTACCCCGGCGGCGGCTGCGATGAGTTCCCCGGCTACTACGACGACATCGAAGGCTTCGGCGCGGCGTACAAGGCCGAGATCAAGCGACGCTATCCCACGCCGGTAAGCCTCACAGTGCAGGCGCCCACACTGCCATCCGCGAAGAACTTCGTCGACATCGATCCCGACAAGAAGGACATCTTCGGCACTCCGCAGGTGCGCGTGCACTTCGCCTGGGACGACAACACCCTCAAGATGTGGGAGCACTCCAAGCAGACCGCGCGCCAGATCCTTGAGGGCGCGGGCGCTGTGTATGAAGGGCACGGCGAACCGGAATCACCCGGCTACAGCCTCCACGAAACCGGCACCTGCCGCATGGGCAACGATCCCGCGCACTTCGTCACCAACCGCTTCGGTCAAACCCACGACGTCCCCAACCTCTTCGTCTGCGACGCCGCCGTTCTGCTCAACTGCACCGACAAGACCACCACCCTCTCCATCCTCGCCTTTGCGCTGCGCACCTCGGAGTACATCGTCGCGCAGTTCAAGAGCGGCGACTTCAGCACCGAGCCGGCGAGGCCCGCATGAGCCTCACCCGTCGCTTCGCCCTTAAACTCGGCGCGCTCACCACCGCCTCCCACGCCCTCGCCCAGATCCCGTCCGCAGCGGGGGGCAAGCGCGATCGCCTCGCCGTCGCCACATGGCCATTCCGCGGACGCATCCTCGCCCCGAAAAACGACTCCCGCAACCCCAATCTCCCCGGCTTCGACCTCGCCGGCTTTGCTGCGTTCGTCAAGCAGGAGTTCAACCTCACCGCCATCGAGCCCCTCGACCAGCACTTTCCCTCCACCACCACGGCCTACATGCGCCAACTCCGCGCCGCCCTCGACCAACTCGGCATGCGCGTCGCCAACCTCCCTATCGACGAACCCGTCGACCTGTGCAGCCATGATCCCGAGACGCATCAGCACGCCCTCGATGTCTACCGCACCTGGATCGACCACGCCGTCGTCCTCGGCTCCCCCTCGGTTCGCATCGCCACGCCCAAATGCGGGCGCCCCGAGGACGTCACCCGCCCCGCCGAGGTGCTCGTTCCCGTTGCCGTCTACGCCGCCTCCCACGGCGTCATGGTCCACCTCGAAAACGACGACCCCGTCTTCGCCAACGCCACCCGAATCACCGCCATCCTCCGCGCCGCCAACAACCCCAACCTCCGCGCGCTGCCCGACTTCGGCAACGGCCTCATCGCCGGCGACACCGCCTTCGCCATCAACGAAGCCCGCCTCATGTTTGAGTTCCCCGGCCGCATCGCCCATGTAAAGGACGCCGAAGAGGTCGACCACCAGCACCGCACCGTCCCCCTTCCGCCACTCTTCACCATCGCCCGCCAAGCCAACTTCACCGGCGCCTTCTCCCTCGAGTCCGACTCCAGCGCCGACCCGGTCCCTGACACCCACCACCTCATCGAACAGTGCCTCGCCCTCATGTAACTCCGTATGACCCCACGCCGTGCCATCCCGGTCCTCTTGCTCGCTCTCGCCGGAGCTCAGCCCGTTCTCGCCCAGCGGCAACCCACTCCCACCGAAGACCCCGCCGTCCTCTTCGCACGCGCCGCCACCGCCCTCCAGTCCAAAGATCTCCCCGCCGCCGAACGTCTCTTTCGGCGCGTCGCCGAGCTCGATCCCACCTCCGCCGCCGCCTTCATCAACCTCGGTGTCACGGAAATGCGGGAAAAACACTGGACCGAGGCGCTGGCCTCGCTCCAACACGCGCGCGAACTCGCGGCCGCGAAGCCCGACGAAAACGCCTCCCCGCTGGCCGGCATCGAGCTCAACCTCGGTCTCGTTCACTACCGCACCGGCAGCTACGCGGAGGCAGCCGCTTCCTTTCGCGATGTCCTCGCGCTCGCTCCCGCGAACGCGCAGGCGCGCTATCTGCTCGGCATCTCCTGCTTTCTCAGCGACGACTACACCGGCGCCGTCGCCTCGCTCGAGCCGCTCTGGGACGTGCAGTCCACCAACCTGAACTATCTCTACGTGCTCGGCAGCTCGGCGGGCAAGCTCGATCAAACCGCGCTCGAACAACGGGCGCTGCAGCAGATGGCAAGCATCGGCGCGGGGTCGGCCGAGCTTCATCTCTACACCGGCAAAGCGATGCTCGCCAAAGGTGATTCCGCCGGCGCCGCGACGGAGTTGCAACAGGCGATCGCCCTCAATCCCTCCCTGCCCATGGAGCACTTCTTCCTCGCGCGCGCCCTCCACGCCCAACATGACGATGTCGACGCGGCAAAGTGCCTGAAGGCCGAAATCGCGCTCGAACCTGACGTACCGTACAGTTATGACGAGCTCGGACAGATCGAATTGCTTCTTCGACACACAGCGGATGCGGAGCACGCCTATGCGGCGGCGATCGCGCGCGACCCGTCGCTCAGCACCTCCTATCTCGGTCTCGCGGCCATCTATCGCGAGCAGCATCGTGACTCCGAGGCCCTGCTGATGCTGAGCCGCGCGGAGCAGCTTCGTCCCAACAGCGGCAGCGTGCACTACCTCCGCGCACAGGTCCTTCGCTCCCTTCACCAGGACAGGGAAGCGCGGGCGGAGTTCGCCACGGCGGCTACCCTGCTCCATCAGGTCAACGACGATCTGCAACACTCACCGGACACCGCAAAGCAGGCCGATGCGCGCCAGATCGCGGAGGCCGCCCAGCTATGAACGCGCACCCCTCAGGGAAGACATTGCGAGACACAGATCCGCGAATCGCTTAGGAACAGACCCGCGAATCGCTTAGGAAAGGACTCGAACCATGCCGCTTCATCCACTGGAACCGTTGACCGCCGACGAGGTCGCCACCGCCGTCCGCCTGCTCAAGGGCAGGGAGTCGTTCAACAGCAAGACGCGCATCATCAGCATCATGCTCAAGGAGCCGCCCAAGTCTGAGGTCTACACCTGGCCGGAGACGGTCTCAAGCCGCCGCGAAGCCATCGCGATCCTGTTCGACAACGGCCTGAACCGAGGCGAACGCGTTACGCTCGATCTCGTCGGCAACGCTGTGCTCGACGCCGAGCTCGCCCCCGCGGGCGCCCAGCCCACCTTGTCCATCGACGAGCAGATAGAGTGCGAGCAGGCCGTGCTCGCGAGCCCGCTCTTTCGCGACGCGCTTCAGCGCCACTACGGTGTGACTGACCCCTCGCTCGTCATGGTCGACATCTGGAGCGCTGGCAACTACGGCGCTGAAGAAGAAAGCACCGCCCGCCTCACGCGCCCGCTCTGCTTCCTTCGCACCGCCCCCGGCGAGAACGGCTACGCCCGGCCGCTCGAGGGCATCCGCCCCATCGTCGATCTCAACCAAATGCAGGTCATCCGCGTCGAGGAGCACGGCGTTTGGCCGCTTCCGAACGAGACCGTCGAGTACGCCGCCGACCTCTCCGGCCCCAAGCGCACCGACATCAAGCCGCTCGAGATCGCGCAGCCCGAAGGCCCCAGCTTCACCATGGACGGAAACCAGATCCGGTGGCAGAACTGGAGTCTCGTCATCGGCTTCGACGCCCGTGAAGGTCTCACCCTCCACGACGTGCGCTACCGCGATCAAGGTCGCGCGCAATGCGGGCAGAACGGCGCGCAAGGCGGCGCAAACCCAGATCGCCCCATCCTCTACCGCGCCTCGCTCACCGAGATGGTCGTGCCCTACGGCGACCCTCGTCCCACCCAGGTCCGCAAAAATGCCTTCGACGTCGGCGAATACGGCATCGGCATGTGCGCCAACAGCCTTCGCCTCGGTTGTGACTGTCTCGGTTACATTCACTACCTCGACGCCAATCTTTGCACCAGCAAGGGCGACCCGCTCAAAATCGAAAACGCTATCTGCATCCACGAGGAAGACTTCGGCATCCTCTGGAAGCACACCGACCGCCGCCTGCCGGACGCCCCCGAGGTCCGCCGCTCCCGCCGCCTTGTCATCTCCGCCGTCTCCACCGTCGAAAACTACGAGTACGGCTTCTTCTGGTACCTCTATCAGGACGGCAATATCCAGTTCGAGATCAAGCTCACCGGCATGCTCTCGGTCGGCTCCACCCGAGAAGGCGAGACGCCCGCCCACGGCACCATGCTGAACGACCGCCTCTTCGCCCCCAACCATCAGCACTTCTTCAACATGCGTCTGGACATGAACATCGACGGCCCCAACAACACCGTGCAGCGCCTCGATGTGGTAGCCGATCCCCTCGACGACGACAACACCTTCGCCAACGCCTTTCGCGCCGTCGCCACCGACCTCAAGACCGAACAACAGGCCCTCGCCAACCTCGACCTCGGCACGGCCCGCACGTGGAAGATCACCAACCCGGGCAGCCGCAACAAGGTCGGCCAGCCCGTCGCCTATCGCTTCTACGGTGGAGACAACTCCGTCCCCTTTGGCGCTCCGTCGGCCTGGTGGCGAAAGCGCGCAGGCTTCGTCGAGCACCATATCTGGGTCACGCCCTACGAGGAAAGAGAGCGCTACGCCGCCGGCGAGTACCCCAACCAATCCGGCTGCACCGACGGCCTGCTCAAATGGACCGAAGCCGACCGACCCATCGAGAACACCGACCTCGTCCTCTGGTATACCTTCGGCCACACCCACATTCCGCGCCTTGAGGACTGGCCGGTCATGCCCGCCGCCTACATCGGCTTCCTGCTCAAGCCGGCCGGCTTCTTCGACCACAACCCCGGCAACGATCTGCCCACGTCAGCAAAACAGGTCACGTCAGCAAAACAAGCCGCCTCCTGCTGCAGTCACTGAACCCTTGAACACGATCATGGAGTCCACCCTTATGACCCACCTTCGCCGGCTCGCAGGAGATTCCCAGTGAGCTCCGTCAACGTTCCCCTCCCATCCGCCGCGCCCCTTACCACGCCCAAACCCGCGCGTCTCCTCTCCATCGATCTCCTCCGCGGCCTCACCATCGCCTTCATGATCCTCGTCAACAACAACGCCGACGAGGAGCACGCCTTCTGGCCGCTCAAGCACGCCGCCTGGAACGGCTTCACCCCCACCGACCTCGTCTTTCCCACCTTTCTTCTGCTCGTCGGCGTCTCCGTCGTTCTCGCCACGCAGTCCCGCCTCGCTCGCGGTGCCAGCCGCGCCTCCATCCTCTCCCATGCCTTCCGCCGGATGCTCATCCTCGTCGCCATGGGCATCTTCGTGAACTCCTTCCCCTTCTTCCACCTCGACACCATGCGCTTCTACGGCGTCCTCCAGCGCATCGGCATCTGCTACTTCGTCGCCGTCTGTCTCGAGCTCCTCAGCCCAGGCTGGCGCTCCAAGGTCGCCGTCTTCGTCGCCTGCCTGCTCGGCTACTGGGCGCTCCTGCGCTTCGTCCCCGTCCCCGGCTTCGGCGTCCCCACCCACACCGTTCCACTCCTCGACCCCAACGGCAACCTCGTCGCCTGGCTCGATCGCACCCTCCTTTCACCAGCCCACCTCTATGAGCACGTCCGCGACCCCGAAGGCCTGCTCAGCACCATCCCCGCCATCGGCACCATCCTGATCGGCGTCGTGACCGGCATCTGGATCCGTTCCACCCACACGCTCTCGCAAAAGATCGCTGGCATCGCCACCGCCGGCACCACCCTCATCCTGCTCGGCGCCCTCTGGAACATCAGCTTTCCCATTAACAAAAAGCTCTGGACCAGCTCCTACGTCCTCTTCGCCGGCGGCTGCACCCTGCTCCTTCTCTCGCTCGCCATGTGGATCGTCGACATGCGCGGCTCGCTTCACGACACCGGCGCCGTCCAGCCCCGGCCCGACCGCGACCTCAACGAGCTCGGCCACCCTCGCGCCCTCCGTCCTCTGCTCGTCTTCGGCGTCAACTCCATCTCCGCCTACTTCCTCTCGGAGATCCTTCCGGGCCTCAACGGCCTCCTCCAGTTCGGCCCCGCCGTCGGCCCCCGCCACGAACGCGCCACCCCGCTCGGCTGGTACTACGTCCACCTTCACCACCTCGTCACCTACACCCCCCTTGCCTCCCTCCTCTTCTCCCTCACCTTCGTCCTCATCTGCTGGATCCCCATCTACTTCCTCTACAAACGCCGCATCTTCATCCGCATCTGACCAACCCACGCACGACCACCAACGGCTGCCCGTACCCAGGGCAGCCGCTTTGCCCTGTTGCTGGCACTGCCTGTTGCTGCGCACTGGTGTCCGCTGCTCTGTCTAACAAAGAAACCAGATATTCGAGGTCCGCATGGAAGCTCGTCTGATCGATGTACGAGAATACCCGGAGTTTGCTGAGGCACATATCGAGGCGGCTGAACTCGTTCCCCTTGCCGCGCTGGACAAGGCCAGTGAGGGCTGGGACCGCTCGGAACCACTCACCCTTATCTGCCGAAGCGGGCGACGGGCGGAGCAGGCGCGAAAGACACTCGCGGCAAAAGGTTTTCAGTCGCTCCATGTGCTCGAAGGCGGTGTCGAAGCCTGGGCAAACGCAGGCAAACCGCTCACCGTCGCTGCGAATAAGCCGTGGTCGATGGAGCGTCAGGTGCGCGTGGCCGCGGGTTCCCTCGTGCTCACCTTCTTCGGTTTGGGTCTCCTCACCTCGAAGAAGTTCTTTGTCGGCGCTGGCCTTGTAGGTGCCGGCCTCGTCTACGCGGGAGTGAGCGATACCTGCATGATGGCTTCGGTTCTTGGCCGGATGCCCTGGAACGATCCCAAGAAACCGATGGCGTGAGTCCGCCCGTCATCGCCGGTGCCCTCAGCATGGGGCCTGACCATCAGCGTGCCCGATCACTCTGCGAATGAGACCGTGAGGCGCTGACAGCCCGCAGCAACCTAAAGGGAGTGCGTCTGCTGCAGCGTGCGAATCGCATCCGCCACCCAGATCGCGACGATGCTCACCGTGACCAGACCCGCCGCGCCGCCGAACAGCTGCACCAGCGGCTGCATCCGGTTTACCCGGCGAACGATGTCGCTCTGTTGCCGCTCGCCCTCGGCGTTCTGTTCGCTCAAAAAAAGCTCGGCATCCTCATACCGCGTGAGCTGCCCGCGATACGTCAGCAACGCGACAAAGCAGGCGACGAGTGACGCCCAGACCACCAGAAGTGTTGGAACCGCGGCGAGTGCAGCATTAAGCGACATGGCGACTTCGACCCCTTCCCCTGCGCGCGGGGCACTTCCAGCACGCCAGTGTGGAGCGAATCATACCCTGCGGCGCAATCCCCCGGCCAGCGAAATCCTTGCGTCTGGGTGCCGTTCCGCCCGTACAAAAGTGACCGAGCTCGCATCACTTCGGACTTCGCGGCAGTGTCGGAACAGTTATCTCACCCGACCTTCCGTCACTAGGGCTTCCGTCACCGGGCCTTCCACGTCTGGTAGATCGAGAAGGAAAGCACGCCCGCACCCACCATCCCGACCAGCAGCACCCAGCCCAGCACCCGCGCCGCCTTGCGCGCTCCCTCGGGCGTCGGCTGCGTGATGCCGAAGGTCTGCACAAACGCCATCACCAGAAACACCAAAAGCTGCTGCACATGACCTCCGCATGGCCAGCATACCGGCTGCCCGCTCCCCAATGCATCGCCGCCGCCGCTACCGCATCCGTATCTATGTGAAGGCGCGCCACAACGGCTTGTGGCGACGGCTTGTATCTCGCCCACCGCAGGCATAAACTCAAATTCAGACCATATCGTCCGAACAGGACCTTGGAGAGATGCTCATGGCAACCGCGACCACCACTCCCACCGCCGAGGTCGTCACCGGCGTCCCCTCGACCCCCAGCAAGGTCGTCAACCTGACGCCTTCGGCCGTCACCAAAGTCAAGGAGATCATGGCCACGCAAGATCCCATCCCCGCCGGCCTGCGCATCGGCGTCGTCGGCGGCGGCTGCTCCGGCTTCCAGTACTCCATGAGCTTTGAAAACCAGTCCGGCATGATGGACAAGATCATTCGGCTCGAAGATCTTCAGGTCTTTGTCGACGCGACCAGCGCCATGTACCTCAATGGCTGCACGGTCGATTACGTCGAAACCCTCGAAGCGGCCGGTTTCAAGTTCGAAAACCCCCAGGTCAAAAGCACCTGCGGCTGCGGCTCCTCCTTCTCCGTCTAGCGTTTATTAATTAATTGAGCAGAAGGCCCCGCCTCGGCGGGGCCTTCTCCATGCTGCCCGTGCATTCGGCAGCTTATGGCAGGGTGTAGTCCAGCATGTACGTGTGGTCTCCATTCGCCGCGCGATCGATCTGCAACGCGCCGGCAAGTCCCCGCAATTCGCCCGTTCCGGAACCCGGCACCACCTCGGCCCGAAGCTCCACCTTGCCCTCTTTCATCGTGCCGATCTGCATCACTTGAAAGCTGCCTGCGTGTCCATCGAGCGAGCCGGTGACAGTTTCAAACGCAACATACCCCGCCGTCCCGGACCTAGGGTCGCCGCCGCTCAGCATCTCCCCCTTCGCCTCTGCCTCCAGCCCACCGTGGTACTGCTTGGTCAGCAGCGTGCGGTCCGCTCCCTCCGTGCCCTTGGGCTCCCGGTTCAGACTCACCTTCATTGATCCCTTGGCGTGCATCTCTCCGACAGTGTGCATCGCTCCTCCGGTCTGTGCACCGAGCGTGGCGGCAAACAGTGTAAGGCAAAGCAGGCGCAGTCTCATTGCTCGGAATAGTACCAAGCAACCATTCATCTCCTGATCTCTTAAGAGCTTTCCGTAGTCGTTCGGGTCAGCTCCAACGCGCTGAAGATCTCTTCCAGATCAACCTTGATTGGCGTCCCCTCGATCTCCAGCGTTCCATGCGCGCGATGAAATCCTTCCGCATCGCAGAGGTAGGCCTCTCGTGTCTGGGGATCAAAAGCCCAGATATGCCTCACGCCTAGCTCCAGATAGTCGCGTACCTTCTCCATCAGTCGCTTCCAGGTATCCTCGGGCGACAAGACCTCGAGACATAGCAGCGGCGCTTCACGCACAATCCGGTCCACAACCTGTTCCGCCCGCAGCACCATTACGTCCGGCACACGGTAACGGTCAGCGCGTACTTGCAACCGGCATTCCGGTGCGACCTGTATTTCCCACGCCGCTTCCTTGTTCATGAAAAACTGTAAAAGCCTGCCCTGTAATCGCGCATGATCCCACTCACCCAAATTGCGCTCCTCCAACCGGCCATCCACCAACTCACAGTCCGGAGCGTAGGCCGTGCACAGATACAGTTGAACCGACACCCGTTCGCCATCGTGCCCACCATCCCCGCCCCCCGCGTCAGCCTGCGGCGGAAACTTCGGCTCGGCAAGCGTAGAGGCGCCGCTCGTTGGACTCATGGGCTCCAGTATGCGCCGGTCTTGGCCCGCAGGGCCATACTTACTTCGCACACCGCCAAGCGGATCCGCTCCGTCTAAACTAGTTGAGCATCCTCGTTACACCCTATGACCGAGTTCACCATCCGCCTCGCCGACGACCGTGGCCGTGTCCTCGAGCAGACCCACGCCGCCGCCACCGCCGAAGAGCTTCGCTCCCGCTTCACCCAGGCCGGCTTCTACGTCTACTCCGTCAAGGCCCGCTCCTCATTCACCGGCGGGGCCCGCAAGAAAGTCAAGCTCGAGACCTTTCTCATCTTCAACCAGCAGTTCCTCACCCTCGTTCGCGCCGGCCTGCCTATCCTCGGCTCGCTCGATCTGCTCGCCCGCCGCCAGAAGGATCGCGACCTCCGCCTGCAGCTCGAAGATGTCGTCCAGCGCGTTAAGACCGGCGAGTCGATCTCCGCCGCCTTCGAGGCCCAGGGCGGCTTCCCCGTCATCTACACCACCACGCTCCTCGCCGGCGAGCGCTCCGGCAACCTCGAAGAGGTCCTGCAGCGCTTCCTCGACTTCCAGCGCGTCTCGCTCACCTTCCGCAAAAAGCTCAAAGCCTCGCTCATCTACCCGGCCCTGCTGATCGTCATGGTCATCAGCCTGTTCATCTTTCTCATCACCTTTGTCGTCCCGCGCTTCGCCCAGCTCTACGAGCAGCTCGGCACCCACCTCCCCGCGCTCACCACCTTTCTCCTCGAGCTCGGCGCCAACGCCCAGCACTACGGCCTCTATGTCGCCGTGGTCGTCGCTGCCGCCATCTTTCTTCTGTTCCGCTGGATGAAGACCGACGCCGGCGCCACTATGGTCGATCGCATCCGCATCGCGACCCCCGTCTTCGGCACAGTCTGGCTCAAGTACCAGGTCGGCCTCTTCTCCCGCACCCTCTCCACCCTGCTCACCGGCGGCCTGCCGCTCGTCCCCTCGCTCGAAACCTCCGCCCGCGCCATCGACTCCAAGCAGATCGGCGCCGCCGTCTTCCGCTCCGTCGACACCGTCCGGGAAGGGAAGTCGCTCTCCGCCTCCCTCCAGGCCACCCGCGTCTTCCCCGACCTCGCCATCGAGATGATGGAGGTCGGCGAGTCCACCGGCGCCCTCCCGCAGATGCTCAACTCCGTCGCCGAGTTCTTCGAGGAAGACGTCCAAACCTCGCTCACCGCCGTCATGAGCCTCATCGAGCCCGCCATCCTGATCGTCATGGGCGTCGTCGTCGTCACCATCCTGATCGCCCTCTACCTGCCCATCTTCTCCCTCTCCGCCGGCGGCGCCGGCGCCCAGTAGATCCGCCTCTACTTCGCCGCCAGCGCCTGCTCCAGACTCTTCACCAGCGCCTCATTCTGTACCGGCGTCAGCGTGTTCGCCTTGGTGTCGATGCGAAACAGCAGCAGAAACGGCGCATGTTGCTCCGGTCGCACCGTCCCCGGCGCCAGCGCCAGCGGCGCCGCGGCCGCTGCACTGCCCGTCAGACCCGCCAGCGCGGAAAGTGTATCCGCCACCTTGGCGTCGCTCTCCTGGTTCACCCCCGTCAGCATCCATCCGTTCGCTAGCTGAAACGACTCCTTGAACGACCCGATGCCGCCGCCCCCCCGCGCCGTGATCGCATAGGGCGTTGCCATGTCCGGAAGCCAGATGATCTTGCTCGTCAACGCCTCACCCGCTATCGGCGCTGGCAAGGAGCCCGCGCTCGCCCCCGTCCCGCTCGCCCCCGCGCCGGTCGTCGTCGCCGCCGTCACCGGCTCCTGCTGCAACGCCATATTCGTTACCACCAGGTACGGCACGGGCAGATAAAATCGAAACCCCGGATCGCTCGGCTGCGTCACAGGCCGAACCACCAGATGGCCCGCGCACCCGCTCAGCACCACAGCCGACATCGTCGCGAGCCACGCACCACGCATCCCGACTCCTCTGAAGCCCTTAGCCGAAGCTCTCAGATCCCCAGCAGACCCACATGCCGCCGCACCGCCCCACCGACCATCAGCCGCGAGACCCCGCTGAAGATCATGTTGATCCCAACCAGGGTCCCGATCGCCCACACCGTGCTCGACGGCCACGCGCTCAGGATCGCCACCGCGATCAGCAGCGCAATCGCCCCATCCATCATCAGCCAGCCGCTGCCCACGCGGGGCTGTGCGCGAAACGCCACAATCAGCTCGATCACGCCCTCGATCAAAAGGTAGGCCGCCAGAACAACCGTCAGCGTCGCAAGCGCGGCCAGCGGATGAAAGATCAGAAATCCGCCGATCAGCAGGTACACAATCCCCAGCCCGATCTGAAACCACATCACCCCGCGCGCATGGGTGCGGAAGCCAAACAGAAGAAACGCGATGCCGCCAAACAGCAGCAGCCACCCGAAGTACAGCGTCAGCGCGAGGCCGCCGATATTCGGCAGCACCACCGCGATAATCCCAAGAACAATCAGCAGGATCGCCCACATAGTGGACCACCCATGGGACCACTGGTCCGAAACGGCAGGGGAAGAAACAACAGGCACGGTGCTCATCGGATAAATCCTCCTGGGGAACAAACCTAATCCTTCCGCAACTATCCTCGCGTCAGCATCAGTTGCTTGCGGAAAAGTGGTAGAGGCCCGGTCGCGTTGGAACGTAGGATGGCTTTGATCGTACGCGCGGCTGTCTCTCCGTCTGCGGTTTCCCCGCAAACGATCACCGATCCGGTCCGCAAGGAGTCCAATCCGCATGGCCGCACCCGTAGCCCTTCCCCTTTCCGTCGCCGAAATGAGCATGGACGAGACCGAGCGCGCCCGCGCCATCGCCCGTCGCTACCACGCCGAGTTCGTCGATCTCAAAAACTTCAAGATCCAGCACGAGCTCTTCAAGTCCGTCCCCGTGGACATGATGTTCCGCTACAACTTCGTGCCGCTCGAGCAGCACGCCGGCCGCCTCGCCATCGCCGTCTCCGATCCCTCCAAGCTCATGGTCCTGGACGAGATCGCTGGCCTGCTCGGCACGCGTCTCATCACCCGCGTCGCCACCCTCTCGCAGATCACCGATCTGCTCAAAAAGACCGAGCAGTCCCAGCGCGTGCTCGATGAGGCCTCTGAGGGCCTCGCCTTCGATGTCATCTCGTCGGAAGAAAACCCCGACGAAAACATCTCCATCGAACGCCTCACCGGCGAGGACGACCTCTCGCCCATCATCCGCCTGGTCGACACCACCATCTTCACCGCGCTCGAACGCCGCGCCTCCGACATCCATCTCGAGACCTTCGACGACTCGCTGCTGGTCAAGTACCGCATCGACGGCGTCCTGCAACAGGCCATGGCCCCCATCGCCCGCGAGCATCACCAGACCATCCTCTCCCGCATCAAGGTCATGAGCGAGCTCGATATCGCCGAACGCCGCGTTCCTCAGGACGGCCGCTTCCGCGTCCGCTACAAGGGCCGCCTTATCGACTTCCGCGTCTCCATCATGCCCACCGTGCATGGCGAAAACGCCGTCCTCCGCGTTCTCGACAAAGAGTCCATGTCCGAGAAGTTCACCAAGCTCTCCCTCGATGTTGTGGGCTTCGCCGCGGAAGACCTCCGCCGCTTCCGCCGCTACATCAAGGAGCCCTACGGCATGGTGCTCGTCACCGGTCCCACCGGCTCCGGCAAGACCACCACCCTCTACGCCGCCCTCAACGAAATCAAATCCGAAGAAGACAAGATCATCACCATCGAGGATCCTGTCGAGTACCAGATCCGCGGCATCACGCAGATCCCGGTCAACGAGAAGAAGGGCCTCACCTTCGCCCGCGGCCTCCGCTCCATCCTCCGCCACGACCCCGACAAGATCCTCGTCGGCGAGATCCGCGACGCCGAAACCGCCCAGATCGCCATCAACTCCGCCCTCACCGGCCACCTCGTCTTCACCACCGTCCATGCCAATAACGTCGTCGACGTCCTCGGCCGCTTCCTCAACATGGGTGTCGAACCCTATAACTTCGTCTCTGCCCTCAATTGCATCCTCGCCCAGCGCCTGGTCCGCCAGATCTGCGACTTCTGTGCCACCACCCGCACCTACACCGATGCCGAGCTCGTCGAAAACGGCCTCATCCCCGAGGACTGGCAAGGCTTCCACTTTCGCGAGGGCACCGGCTGTATCGAGTGCGGCGGCACCGGCTATCGCGGCCGCTCCGCCATCCACGAGCTGCTCGAGCTCGACGACGAGATCCGCGATATGCTCCTCAACAAGAAACCCGGCTCCGAGATCCGCAAAAAAGCCAAGGACAAAGGCATGGCCTTCCTCCGCGACTCCGCCCTCGAACGCGTCCGCGCCGGCATCACCACCCTCAAGGAAATCAACAAAGTCACCTTCATCGAAGCCGGCCGCTAGCCGTTGAGCCGGTCCGAAGGCGTGAACCTGCTAAGCTAACCTAGCAGTCGGAGCGGCCCCATGGTCAAAGCCACCATCTTTGAAGCCAAAACCACGCTGTCAAAGCTCGTCAAGCAAGTCCAAGCCGGTGAAACGGTTGTCATCACGACGGGCCGCGGCAAAAGTCCTGTCGCCAAGCTCGTTGCCATGGAACCAAAGAAAAAGCGGAGACTAGGCATACTGGAAACCCCTGGATTCAAGCTGCCGGACGACTTCTTTGAGCCGCTGGCTGAAGAAGAGCTTCGGCTTTGGGAGGGGGAAGCGGAGTGACGGTGCTGTTAGACACCCACACCCTGCTCTGGGCAACACTCTCCACAGCAGACCTCAGCCGCAAAGCCGCCAAACTGATCAATGATGAGGAGAACCCCATACTCATCTCCGCTGCGACTGTCTGGGAGATCTCCACCAAAGTGCGACTCGGCAAGCTGCCCCAAGCCGAAGAATTCGAAAGCGATCTGCTGTATTACGTCAATGAGGCTGGCTACAGCCTTCTGCCGATCCTCGCGGAACATGCGCTGCGAGCAGGCCGCCTGCCGGAAACGCACCGCGATCCCTTCGATCGCATTCTCGCCGCCCAGGCGCTTGCTCTGGACATCCCAATCCTCAGCGCCGACGCGCAGCTCGACAGCTTCCATGTACGTCGGCTTTGGTAGTGGCACAGGCGCGCACCGGCGCCACGTACCATACCAGGAGAGACCTCTCCAGAGACCGAAGTCGCCTTCGGTGTGACTGCCACCGCGGAAACAGACCCTGCATCCCAAGTCCGGACCTAACCCCAGCAATTCGAAGACTTTGCCTAAGAAGTACGGGGGGGGAGGGGGTACCCCTTCGCGATCCCTCTGCCGCCGCCCGTCCCCGCTGATCTGAAGGCCATCCCCCAAACGGGCCATGCTCGCTCCTAACCACCCCGTCACCCTGACGTCCAACCCCTAGCCGACCACGATATCCTCAAGTCCGGTACGCGCAACATCATGGACCTCTTTCCCACCTCCGTCGGCACCCGTCCGC
Source organism: Acidobacteriaceae bacterium (assembly GCA_965277125.1). Taxonomy (GTDB): domain Bacteria; phylum Acidobacteriota; class Terriglobia; order Terriglobales; family Acidobacteriaceae; genus Edaphobacter. Next base: position 37,040 of record CBDIBU010000005.1, read on the forward strand.
GCCTGGCCTGCGAGATTCGCCCCGAGGGCATCGTCGCCGCGCGCGGCGAAAGCTCCACCGGCATGCTGACCGCGATCGGCCGCGCCCCCCTGCCCCCCGGCGCCGTCCTCCCCGGCTTAAGAACCGGCAATCTTCCCAACCGCCCGGCCGTCGTCGCCGCGCTCCGGCGCGCCTTTGAGGCTATCGCCGACCGCTCGGCCGATCGCTCGCGCTACATCACTTTGATTGTTCCCGACCTCTGCGCGCGCGTGCTTCTGCTCGACTTCGACGCGCTCCCCTCCAAGCTGGCCGATGCGCTGCCGATCGTTCGCTTCCGTTTGAAGAAGCTGCTCCCGTTCGAGGTGGAACACGCGCTCGTCAGCTTCCAGGTCATGAGCACGGAGCGGTCGTTGCTGCGCGTGCTCGCTGTCGCAATCCCGTGCGATGTGCTCGCCGAGTACGAATCAGCCGTGATCGAGGCTGGCCTGCAGCCCGGCGCCGTCCTGCCCAGCACCCTTGCCGCGCTCGCCGGCCTCGATCTCCAAACCTCGACCGCGCTTATGCTCAATACGGCGGCCGGCTCGCTTACGACCGCGATTGTGCGCTCCGGCGTGCTTCTGCTGCACCGAACGATCGATCTCACGCCATCCGGCACGTCCGATGCCGTGTCGCTGCTGCCACGAGCGCACGCGGAGTCCATGGACCCACACCCCGAACGATCCTCTTCCTCGGAGCTGCTGCCGGAGTTCTCCGATGCCGATGTCGCCGTCGCGCTGCTCAATCTCGCGCCCGAGGTCGACAATCGCTCCCGTGATCTGGCGGAGAGCATCTCGGTCGCTGCCGCGTACTTTGAGGACACCCTGGCCACGGCGCCGCGGACGTTGCTCACCGCCGGCATCACCTCCTCGCAGTCACTCGTCCCTGTTTTGGAGCAGCATGGTCTCGATTCCCTCGATCCACGCGAGCTGCTCGGTTCGGAGGCGCTCGGCCCCGGCGCCGCGAACGTGACGATCGCTCCAGGCCTGCTTGCCGGCGTGCGGGGGGCGCTCCGCAGCTAGCCCATGCGCCTCTCGGTCAATCTCGCCAGTCGTCCCTTTGTGGAGGTCCGCCCGCTGCTCGCGCGGCTGCGGATCGGTATGGCCGTGCTGGCGCTTCTGGCGATTGCGCTCGGTGCATGGCTGCACTCACTCAGTGCTCGCGCCGCGCTCGCCCGCGTTCGACTGGACGCGGCCACCGCCGACACCTACGCCGTGCAGCAGCGACGCGCGGCCAACGAAGCCCGCATGCGTCAGCCGCAGAACCGTGCCGTGCTCGAGCGATCGCACTTCCTCAACGCCATCTTCACCCGCAAGAGCTTCTCCTGGACCGCCGTCATGATGGATCTTGAGCGTGTGCTGCAGACGGGTGTTGTCGTCACCAGCATCGAGCCGCAGGTCTCCAAGGAGGGAGACGTGACCATTCGGCTGCGCGTCTCCGGCGATCGCGATCGTGCCGTGCAACTGGTGCGCAATCTTGAGCACTCCGCCCGCTTTGTCGCGCCGCGGCTCGCCTCCGAGACCACGCAGGCGGTCGACACCGCCTCAGCCCGGCAGGCATCCCTTCAGACCGGCACCCCCGTCGCCCCCGGTGGCGTCGAGTTCGACATCCTGAGCGGCTACAATCCGTTGCCCGAAGCGCCCTCGGCGGCGACTGCGGGCGGGCGTCCGGTGGTCACCACGGAGCCGCCGCTGCCGTCGGAGCAGGGATTCGTCCGAGCGTCGCACCGCGAAGCCGCCGCGAAAGGTCGAAAGTGAACCTGCCCGGCGCCATCTCGACCGCCCGTCTGCCGGAGCGCGTGCGCGCGCTCGCAACGCTGGTCAACCTTCACTACGCCGCCGTTGGCTTTCTGCTTCTCGTTAACGTTTATCTGGGTGTGGCGATCGTGCTCGCCTGGCGTGCGACCTCTGACTCCGGCGCCGCCGCGCTCGAACAACAGCAGGTCGCTCTCCGCACGGCGCAGCTGCAGGCAAGGCCGCTCGAGGGCCTCGACACTAAGCTCATCACGGCGAACACCGAAGCCGACACCTTCTACGACCGCCGCCTGCCCGTGACCTACTCGCAGGTGCTTACTGAACTGGGCGCGCTTACCAAACGCCAGGGCATCAAGCTCGGTCGTGTGCAGTATGCGCAGTCCCCCGTGCTCGACGGAATGCCCGGCGCTCTCACCGAGGTTCGCATGGACGCCTCGCTCACTGGCGACTACCGGCCGCTGGTGCTCTTCATCAACTCGCTCGAACGCGACAATATGTTCTTCCTGGTCCGTGGACTGGCGCTCTCCGGTCAGCAGAGTGGGACCGTGGGTCTCCGTTTAGCGCTCACGACCTTTCTTCGGCCCGGTACAATCGGTGAAGCAGTCGCCTCGCGCGATCAGAGCCCTGCTCCCGAGGCTTCCGCCACAGCAGCCTCGTCCTCAGCCGATGACGTTGCCGGCCCCACCTCGCCGTCGACGGCATCGTCGCCGGCCGCCGGGCGCCGCAGCGCCCCCACTTCCACAACCCGGCAATCTGCGTCGCCCACGCAGACGGCTTCGCCATCCTTCACGCCGCCACCGGGCGGTCCGCCGGAGATTCCTTCCGGGAACCCCTCGCCGGGAGGAGCCCCGCAACCATGAAGATCGGCACGGAAGATCGCAAAAAGCTCACCATAGCCGGAGTCGCCGGCGTGGGTGCCCTCGGCGCGCTCGTGTACATCTATGGCCAGCTCTTTCCCTCGGCGCCGATCGCTTCGCCCCCCGTCGCCGTGAACCCCGTCCAGCCCGCGCGATCGACTACGACCTCGCCATCGACTACGACCTCACCTTCGACGAGCAGCGCCAAGGTCGGCACCACCGCCGCCTCACTTGACCCGACGCTGCACATGAGTGCGATGCTGCTGACCGAGTCCGTGGCCTACCGTGGCTCGGGCCGCAACATCTTCTCCGCGAATGCCCCCACCGCGGTCAGCATTCCCAAGCCGATCAGCTCGGCGAGGCCCAAACCAGCGGCCATCGCCTACACACCACCATCGGGGCCGCCGCCCCCGCCCCCCATCGATCTGCGCTTTTTCGGCACAGCAGCCCAGACAGGCCAGCCGTTGCGAGCATTTCTGTTGCGTGGCGACGATGTCTTGCTTGCCTCTGTCGGCGACATCGTCCAGCGGCGCTACAAGGTGCTTAGCATTACCGCGAACGCCGTCACCGTCCAGGACCTAACCAATGACCAACAGCAGATGCTGCCCTTTATCGCAAACTGAGAGCGAGCCGTCGCCCGAGAGTGCGGAGGCAGGCTATGCGCTGCTCGCCGTGCTGGTGGCCGTCTTTCTCGTGCTGCTTGCACTTTCCGTGGCCGCCCCCATCGCGGCCCGTTCCCTACGTCGCGACCGCGAGCTCGAGGCCGTGCACCGCGCGAACCAGTACACGCGCGCCATTCAGCTCTACTATCGCAAGTTCAGTCGCTACCCGGGCTCACTGGATCAGCTCGAGAAGTCGAACAATGTCCGGTTTCTTCGCCAGCGCTATTCTGATCCGTTCACCGGTAAGCCGGACTGGCGCCTGATCAAGGTCGGTCAAAACAAAACCGTCGTAAAGACTTTTTTCGGCCAGCCGCTCGGCGGTATCGCGAACAGCAGTCTCGGCAGCGCAGCCGGCCTCAGCTCCGGCATCGGAACGAGCACACCCGGCGGTCCAGGCGCCGGTAGCAACACAAGCGCCATGGGCAGTCCAGGTGCCGGTGGCACAAGCCCTTCGTCGGGGGCAGCCGGTTCCTCGATGGGAGCCGCCGCCAGCACCTCCGATCCGGGCAATGCGGGCACGGACGGGTCGAGCACCGGGGCAAGCGGGCCGAGCAGCTCTCCCGGGTTCGGTTCGTCCAGTCCCGGGTTCGGCTCGTCCCCCCCCGGATCGTCGACCCCGGCGACCGGCATGGGCAGCCAGTCCGCTACCAGCTTCTCCGGAACCGGGGCGCCGTTCATCGGTGTCGGCCTGCCCGCGCCGGGAGACTCGATCCTGACCGTGAATGAAAAGACTACCTATCCTGATTGGGAGTTCCTGTACGACCCGCGTATCGAGCAACTTCGCGGCAAGTCGAACATCCTCGGCGGTGGCATGGCCGTGACCGGCGGCGGGGGACTGGGTTCGGCGGGTTCTCTCAGCTCCACCCCGGGGAGCAGCTCGCCCGGCTCTATGCCGAGCGGCAACACGTTTGGCGCGCCCAGCTCCTCCAGCCCGAGCGGCTCGACGACGACACCACAGTAACAACTCAATCCGGAGATATACTCTAATGCGCTCCGGCCGGAGCCTTGCCTGGTTTGACCTTTTTGAAGGTCCAGACCACGAGCACACAAACAGTGCACAGCAGCGCCAGCCAGCGAAACACGTCCACAAAGGCCCAGTTCAGAGCCTGGCGGCCAAGCTCGGTATATAAGCGACCTTGCGCGGCCGGCAGCGTGTTGCTCGCGCCAAACGAGCCCTGAAGCGATTGTCGCGTCGCTTGCAGGGCGTCCTGGAATTGAAGCCCGCTGACAGGCACGGAGTTGATGATGTCATTCTGGTGGGCGGCGGAGCGACGCGTGAGAAGCGTCTGCGCGACCGAGATGCCGATGGATCCACCCACATTCCGCATGAGATTGAACACGCCGGACGCATTGCCAATCTGCTCCTGCTTCAAGGTGCCGTAGGCTGCCGTTGAGATCGGCACAAAGACGAACGAGAGCGCGAAACCGGCGAGCAGAATGGGGATGAGCAGGGTCGTGGGCGAGATCTGAAGCGTCACGTTGCCGAAGTAAAGCGTTGTCAGGCCAAACAGGCCGAAGCCGAAGGTCAGCAGATAGCGCGGATCGATCTTGTTGGACAAAAAGCCGATCACAGGCATGCCGCAGATGGCGCCCAGACCGCGCGGCGCCACGGCAATTCCGGCGGTGAACGCGGTGTACCCGAGAAGCTCCTGATAGAAGAGCGGCAGAACGGTGGTGGTCGAGTAGATGGCCACGCCGAAGAGGAAGATCAGGGTGGAACCAACCAGGAAGTTGCGATCTTTGAAGACCTTGAGATCGACCAGCGGGTTCTTCTTCGTCCAGGAGTGGTAGCAGAACCAGACAAAGGAGATCACCAGGGCGGCGACGGCCCAGCGAATCCATACCGCGCCGAACCAATCATCCTCCTGGCCTTTGTCGAGCACGATCTGCAGACAGCCTGTCCACACGATCAGCGTTCCCAGCCCGAGGTTGTCGAACTTTGGGACCTTGGCATTGCGGATGTACGCCGGATCGTGAATGAAATGGTTGATCATCAGCAGCGCCATGATGCCGATCGGGATGTTGATATAGAAGGCGTAGCGCCAGGAGTAGGTGTCGGTGAGCCAGCCGCCGAGGGTGGGTCCCAGGACGGGGGCGACGACGACTCCAAGGGCGAAGACGGCCATGGCGGCGCCCCGTTTGGCGGGTGGAAAGCTCTCAATCAGAATGGCTTGCGAGATCGGCTGAAGCGCACCACCACCCGCGCCCTGGATCACGCGCGCCAGCAGAATGAAACCTAGCGACGGCGAGGAGCCGCAAAGAAAGCTGGCAACCGTGAAGATCGCGACACAACTCATCAGGAAGCGCTTGCGACCGAAGCGAAGTGAAAACCAGTTCGACATCGGCAGAACAATCGCATTCGCAACCAGATAGGACGTCAGCACCCAGGTCGCCTCGTCGTTCGAGGCCGACAGCGAGCCGGCAATATAGGGAAGAGCGACCGCGGCAATCGAGGTGTCCAGCACCTCCATGAAGGTCGCGAGCATCACGGCGGCTGCGATGAACCAGGGATTGACGCCCTGGGTGACCTCTTCGGCCTGCTTCTCTGCTGGAGCGGTTGCGGTTGCTGCTGCCAAGCGGATGTCCTCATGAGCTTTGGGCTGACTCAGACAGCATGACGCAGCTGGTAGCCCGACGCAATGGACGACTCTCTCAGCTTTCGGCTCTGCTGTCCGGGATTGGATGCAGCAGAGCCGGAAGGGTAGCGGGAGCTTGCGCAGATGTAGAACTGACGGGCTTGAGACCTACTGGGTCAGCGTGCCCAAGCCACTATCGGCGCCACAGTTTCCGGAGAGCGTCCAACTGGTGATGGTCAGTGTCCGCGCATCCGAGGAGAAGGTCCCGCTTGCGATCACGGTGGCACCGCTGCCGGCGTCGGTGTAGGTCGTGCTGAGCTGGTCGCCGGTCACGGTGGAATCGGTGACCACCGGAGAGCCGATGCACGGCGCGCTGGCGAAGGTGGCCGTGCCGGTGAGGTGGTAGACGCCGTTTGCATCCGGCGTCGTCGGCTGCGACAGCGTCGCGTCAACAGCCATGCTGGCGCCTGAGCTGTCGATAAAGGTGCCGGTGTAGTTGCCGGTAACGGCCTGGTACTGAACCGCCGTGCCACCGCCCTGACCTCGGCTGGTCACAGCATCCCGCTCCTTCGCGGTCGCGCAGCTCCCGCCTGTCATCGTCAGCGTCGGCGACACCAGCGAGTGCTGATCCGGTGCAAGGACGCCGGCAATCTCAAGTGAGCCGCCCGCGATGTTGGCCGCAGAAAGGACCACGTTGCCCTCCGTATCAACGGAGCCGCTGACCGGAAAGCTGGTGGAAAGCGACGAGGCGCACGCTCCCGCGACGGCGTGTAGTCGGCCACTAACGATATTGTTGTTTGCCGAGAGGGCTCCGGCAAGGATGAGCCCGCCCGTGGAACCGGAGGCAAAGCGCCAATTGCCCGTAATGCCCGCATAGCTTTGCGTGTTTGCGGAGCTGACCGCCTCGGTTCCACCGGAGCAGCTGGTGAGCAGCCCGGCGAGTAGGCCGGCGAGACCAAGCGAGGTGATCGCAAGCAACTTGCGCTTTCGGATGGGGCGAATGGGGCGCTGGATCGGCAAAGGAGTCGGAATAGTGTTCATTGGTGAGGAGGGTTACGCGGCCAGCATAGAAGCCCTCGCGAAGGTGGCGCATGCCACTTCTGGGGGAGGGCGGCCGCATCCGCATTTACCAACGTTCCTGAGAGAGGTTTGCCGTAGACCAAGCATCCTGGAACGGATTTTTGCATCAGATTGTTTGACAGCAAGTGACTCAACTGAGACGATTACTCTGTCGCGAGATTGAGCAACAAGGCAAGGCCGCCGATTGTGGCGCAAAAAGGAGACGACTATGGCAAGAATCATCGGTATAGACCTAGGGACCACCAACAGCTGCGTCGCGGTTATGGAGGGTGGCGAGCCCAAGGTGATTCCGAACGAGGAGGGCGGGCGCACGACGCCATCCGTGGTTGCGTTTACAAAGTCCGGCGAGCGGCTGGTCGGGCAGGTCGCCAAGCGACAGGCCATCACCAACCCCGAGAACACGATCTATTCGATCAAACGCTTCATGGGCCGGCGTCTGAACGAGGTCGGGGATGAGCTGAAGATGGTGCCGTACAAGGTGGTCGCCAAGGGCGACAGCGTCGCCGTTGTAGCTCAGGGAAAGGAGTACACCGCGCCGGAGATCTCGGCGATGATTCTGCAGAAGCTCAAAAAAGCGGCGGAGGACTACCTGGGCGGCAGTGTGACCGAAGCGGTCATTACGGTGCCGGCGTACTTCAATGACGCACAGCGCCAGGCGACCAAAGACGCGGGTCGCATCGCCGGTCTTGACGTGAAGCGCCTCGTCAATGAGCCGACCGCGGCGGCGCTCGCCTACGGCCTTGATAAGAAGAAGGACGAGACGATCGCGGTCTATGACTTCGGCGGCGGCACGTTTGACGTGTCCATTCTCGAGGTCGGCGACGGCGTCATCGAGGTCAAATCGACCAACGGCGACACGCACCTGGGCGGCGACAACCTCGATCAGCGCATTGTGGATTGGCTGATCAGCGAGTTCAAGTCCGAGACCGGTCTCGACCTGACCGCGAAGGGCAACGAGATGGCGTTGCAGCGGTTGAAGGATGCGGCCGAGCGCGCCAAGATCGAGCTGTCGACGGCGCAGGAGACCGAGATTAATCTGCCGTTCATCACGGCGGACGCGAGCGGGCCGAAGCACCTGGTGCGCAAGCTGACGCGGGCGAAGCTGGAGAGTCTGGTGGACGACCTGCTGCAGAAGTCGGTTGGACCGTGCAAGCAGGCGATGAAGGACGCGGGCGTCGACGCATCGAAGATCCATGAGGTCGTGCTGGTCGGTGGACAGACCCGCATGCCGGCCATTCAGAAGCTAGTCAAGGATCTGTTCGGCAAGGAGCCCAACAAGGGCGTTAATCCGGATGAGGTTGTCGCGATCGGGGCGGCGGTGCAGGCAGGCGTGCTCTCGGGCGATGTCAAGGATCTGCTGCTGCTCGATGTGACGCCGCTGACCCTGGCCATCGAGACGATGGGCAGTGTGGCCACCCCCATGATCTCGCGTAACACGACGATTCCGACCAAGAAGACGGAGACGTTTTCGACGGCGGCGGACTCGCAGACCGAGGTCGAGGTTCACGTGCTGCAGGGCGAGCGGCCGATGGCGAGCCAGAATCGCACGCTCGGCAAGTTCAAGCTGAGCGGCATACCGCCGGCTCCGCGTGGCATGCCGCAGATCGAGGTCACATTTGATATCGACGCGAACGGCATTCTTAACGTGACGGCAAAGGACAACGCCACGGGCAAGGACCAGAAGATCACGATCACGAGCTCTTCGGGTCTGAGCAAGGAAGAGGTCGAGCGCATGGCGAAGGACGCCGAGGCGCACGCGGCCGAGGACAAGGAGGCACGCGAGCAGGTCGAGGCGCGCAACGGCCTGGACTCGACTGTGTACAACATCGAGAAGATGCTCAAGGACGCGGGAGACAAGGTGTCGGCCGCAGACAAGAGCGAGCTCGAGTCGGCGCTGAGCGATGCGAAGTCGACTCTGACCGGCACACCTTCAGCAACGGAGATGAACGCGGCCAAGGAGCGGCTGACCAGCGCGAGCCACAAGGTCGCGGAAGCGATGTACAAGGCGGCCAGCGCGCAGGGCGCCGCGCCGACTGGCGGGGACACCGCCGGCGCGGGCACGGCCGACCAGCCGAAGGACGAGGGCGTGATCGACGCCGAGTACGTGGACGTCGATTCCAAGTAAGCGGGATGCGAGCTGGCCGGAGCAATGGCAGTTCGAAGCCCGGCTGGTTCTGAAAAGGAGAGGCGCTCTGGACACATCTGTTCGAGAGCGCCTCGCCGTATCTGGGAGGAATGCGATGCAAGGCAGCAAGGATGAGGTGTACGCGACGATTCGATGGAATCTCGATCTAACCAAAGGAAGCGAAGGAGCGGGAGCGATGAGTGAGACGGTGTGGATGTGTGATCAGATCAGGGCGGGACAGCTGTACACGCGCAAGATCTTTGACACGCTCGAGGAGGCGGAAAGCTTTCAGCGGCGCATGCTCGAAGCGGAGCCGGACGCCATGTTCAATGTGCAGTCGATCGAGGCGCGGCAGGTCTGGAATTAGACCTGTCGCATCCCATTAACGGGTGAAGGTGCGAAGGGCGGCATGGTGAACTGGACGGAGGTCGAGGCGATCGCGAATAGCTGTTTGGTGCTGACCAGCGCGAGTGCGATCGGCTATGCGGGTCTGCAGCTTAAGCACGAGCGGCATTACCGCGCTGTGGCCAACCTTGAGAAGCAGCTCGGATTTTTTTTGTCGGAGTCCTTCAGCGCGGCACGACGGCGTCTGGCGGCGGAGCGACTCGGCGAAAATGGGCAGCTGCTACGAGCATGCGATACCGATGATCCGCCAGTCAGCGTCTTCGAGGTTCTGGACTTCTACGAGCACATTGGATTGCTGGTGAAGAAGGGGCATCTCGAGCTGTATGACGTATGGCACACCTTTTATGAGTGGGCACAACCGGTGTATGTCGACATGCAGTCGCTCATTGAAGGGAAAGATAGCCCATACGCCGACCACTACACGGATCTGCGGCGGCTGATGCGGCAGATGGATGAGATCCAGTTGCGGCGGATGCACAAGAAGAATGCGAATCACTGGGCGTTGTGGACGCCGGACCGCATTTTGCAGCACTACCGTTACGAGCTCGAGGTCGGTGGTCTTTCGACGCGGGGAAAGCGATCGGCGGAGCGTCGGGCACAGCGCGCGGCAAAGGCACGGACGGCGGAGATAGAGCGCCTGGATCTGGACGCCGCGGCAAAGGACGTGCTCGAGGGTGAGGCCGCGTTGGCAAACGATGCCCGGGCGGAGGAGAACGTGGAGAAGCGAAGGGAACGGGAGACACAGGATGCCTGAGGGCAATGAGGTCCATCGCTGGGCCGACCGCCATACGGCAGCCTTTGTCGGCCGAAAGATGCATGTGGAAGGGCCGAACGGTCGCTTCCTGGATGCGGAGGTCCTGGACGGCCGCGAACTGAAGCGTGTGATCGCCGTCGGCAAGCACCTTGGATATGACTTTGGAGCGGATCGGATACTGCATATCCACCTGGGACGTTTTGGAGATTGGACCGAGGGCCTGATGCCGCTGCCCGAGGTCAAGGGGATGCTGCGTCTGCGCATGTGGCGGATGGGCGCGAAACCGGCCAAGGGCGCTGTGGCCAGCGCGGCCACGGGCAAGGGCTACTATCGGGACGACAACGGGCGCATGAACATCGACCCGACGACGGTGGAGTGGGCGGAGCTGCGTGGCCCGACCGATTGCAGTGTATACACCGCCGAACGATGGGAGAAGCTGTTGGCCCGCCTAGGGCCGGACCCGCTGAACAACGACAAGCCTGACGCGGCCATCGCGGAGATACTGTCGTCGAAGATGACGATCGGGCAGCTCTTGATGGAGCAGGATGTTCTGTCGGGGATTGGCAATATCTATCGTGCGGAGCTGCTCTTTCGCGCCCGTCTGAGTCCGTTCAAGCAAGGGGCCGAGTTGGATGAGTCCACCGTGCGAGCGATATGGAAGGACTCCAAGCCGCTGCTCAAGGCGGGGATGGTGGATCGACGCATCGTAACCACGCTTTCGAAGGATCGCCCGCACAAGGGATTCAAGCCGCCGTTACGCGAAGAGGTGCATTACGTGTATCGCCGCGCGGGGAAGCCGTGCTGGGTTTGCGGAACCGTTGTGCGCAAGCAAGATATGGTGGGACGGACGCTCTACTGGTGTCCGACTTGCCAGGCAGAAAAGAAGTAGGCGTGGATGGCTGCCGCGTGTTGAAGATGCGCGAGCCGCGAGAAAGGCAGGGCGATGGCACCGGCACAGCAGAAGGACTACTACGGCGTACTCGGGGTCAAGAAGACGGCGAGCGCCGACGAGATTCGCAAGGCATTTCGTAAGCTCGCGCGCAAGCACCACCCGGATGTGAACCCGGGCGACAAAAAGGCCGAGGATAAGTTCAAGGAGATCTCCGAGGCAAACGAGGTCTTGAGCGACGAGAAGAAGCGCACGGTATACGACCAGTTCGGCTTCTACTCGGATTCGATCGACGCGGCGACGGCGGAGGCGGCGGCCCGCGGTGGCTATGGCCCCGGTGCTTCTGGCGGTCGTCGCAGCGGCTCTCGATCGTCGGCAGGTCGCAGCGGGAGCCAGGAGGTTCCGTTTGACTTCTCCGGCTTCGACTTTTCCGGCTTTCAGGGCGGGGGTGCCGGTGGCACGGCCGCGCAGCAAGAGCAGGCCGCTGCGGGCGGATCCGGCGGCTTTCGCGATATCTTCGGATCGATGTTTGGGGGCAACAAGGGTGCAGCACCAGGGCAGCGTCGTCCCGAGCCCGGTTCGGACCTGGAATACCAGGTGCAGGTCGACTTCTGGACCCTCATCAAGGGCGGCGTGACGCGGCTCGAGATTCAGCGCCAGGAGACCTGCCGTACCTGTCACGGAACCGGCGCCCAGGGCGGCGCGATCGAGTGCCCGGAGTGTCATGGCACCGGCAAGGTTACGCAGATGGGGGGCCGTATGAAGTTTGAGGTGCAGTGCCCCCGATGCGGGGGATCGGGCAAGATACAGAACCCGTGCCCGACCTGCGACGGTACGGGGGTGACCACGCGACGGGAGCCGCTCGAGTTTCGGATTAAGCCTGGAACGCGCGACGGTCAGCGTATCCGGCTCGCTGGAAAGGGAAATGCGGGAACCAACGGCGGCCCGGCAGGCGATCTCTACCTCATCATCAAAGGTGGCGCGCATCCGCTCTTTACCCGTACCGGGGATGACATCTACATCACTGTGCCGGTCACCATGACGGAGGCTGCGCTTGGCGCCAAGATCGACGTGCCGACGATCGATACGCAAGAGGGAGGCGGACGCACGCAGCTCAAGGTTCCACCGGGTGTGCAGACAGGGCAGAAGCTCCGCCTTCGAGAGAAGGGTGTGCCGAGCGCGTCTCGGGAGGGAGCCCGCGGCGATCAGATCGTCGAGTTGAAGATCGTCGTGCCGAAGCTTCAGGACGAGCGCTCGAAGGAGATACTTCGCGAGTTTGCGAAGCTGAACCCCGACGATCCGCGGGAGGCGATCTTCAGCGAGGTCTGAGGCTACGCTCCATGCCCACGCGGCAACGCCGAGGCCCGACTCTAAGTCGTCGAAGCCGGTGCGGGGAGGAGGTACTGATTGGCCAAAGAGCTCGCGACAGCGACACATCCCGGGGCAAGGCCTGTGAGCCGGGCGGCAAGCCAGGCCTGCGGCGTTATGGTGATCTCAGCGGCACCGCGTTGCTGTGCGTGGAAGATACGATCGGCCGAGTGTGTCACGGAAGCCGAGATGACGGGCGTCTTTGCGCTGAGCAGAAACCATGCCTTTTCCCGAGCGACGTTGCCGACGAACGTCGCATTGTTTTCGCCGCCGGTGCGCATGAGACCTGGGCAGATGGTTGTGACCCGGACGCCCTTTGCGCGCAGCTCGGCGTGCAGGCCTTCGGAGAAGCCGGTCAAAGCAAACTTCGCCGCGGTGTACGGCAGCAGATGCGGCACCGCGACCTTTCCGCCGATCGAAGAGATGTTCACGATAGAGGCCCGACGCGATGAGCCAGGACCGGTGTCATTGAGCGGGCTTTGCCGAAGAAGATACGGCAGAGCGGCCTGGGTCGTGTACAGCGCGGAGAAGAAGTTTGCCTGCATCACCTGCTCGAACACCTCGGTTGGCTGATTCTCGATCGGGCCGACCTCGATCACTCCGGCCACGTTAATCAGCACATCGATCCGCTCGAAGTGGCCGAAGGCTTGCTCGATCATCAGCCCGACCTCATCCTTTTTGGTGAGATCCGCGGGCAGCAGAAGACAGTCAGCGGGCGCCTTGATGGTTCCTTCGGCAAGCAGGGTTGCCTTCGCCTGCTGCAGCTTTTCCGGATCACGCCCATTCAGGATGAGTCGGGCGTGGATGCGGGCATACCGCCGCGCTAACGCCATGCCAAGCCCTCCCGCTCCACCGGTGATGAGGACGACGGGGCGTCGGAGAGAGGTGGCCGGGGTAGCCGTCAAACGACGTTGCACAAACCAGGCTGCGGTAACAGCAGAAAGACCGACCGCAAACAGGGCACGGCTTCGCATAGACGATGTGGACATAGTGGCTGTGATGCAGAAGCCGAAGCGCTCGCGCAAGGTGCTTCTGAGGATCTGAAGCGACATGGCCTCGTTATACAACGGGATAAAGGATCATCGGCGCTGGCCAGACCGGCAGAAGGCAGACGACCGCCGCCGGATGCGGCTACACTTTTGCTCAGGTGAGTCGCGATCGCGCTAAGCAGCGTGACTCAGCCGGTGCGGAGGCAAACGGACGATGGCGACCAGGCGCAGGGGAAAAGGCGCATACATGATCTCGGCCGTCTCGGAGATGTACGACATTCATCCGCAGACGCTTCGGCTGTACGAACGCGAAGGCCTGCTGCTTCCCTCGCGCTCGGACGGCAACACTCGGCTCTACACCGATGAGGATCTGGAGCGGCTCGAGTTCATCCTGAACCTTGCGCGTGACCTCGGCGTCAACATCGCCGGCATCGCCATCGTGCTGCAGATGCGCGAGCGGATGGAAGAGATGAATCGGCAGATGCAGGGCTTTGTGGATTATGTGCGCACCGAGATGCTGAGCCGCATGCAGGGCATGGGACACTCTCCCGAAGCCGGCCTGGTGCCTCTGCGGCGGCCTGTGGTCATGCCGCCGACGGGCAGGTCCGCGCCCCCGGAGACGACGCCCGCGACGACGGGCACGCCCGCGAGCCGTAAACGGCAGGCGCGCTCGTCATGAGCCGGTTCACCCGCGGTCTGTTCTGGGTTGCCGCGATTGGTACGGCAAGCTCCACCATCTACACTGGCATGGTCTTGGTCGGCGCGCTCCGTTTCGACCGTCGCAAGCGACGCGAAGATGCTCGCCCCGCGACATACCTGCCGCCGATCAGTGTGCTCAAGCCGCTTCACGGCGCCGAGCCGGGGCTTGAGGAGAATCTTCGCCGCTTTTTTGAGCAGGACTATCCGGAGTTTGAGGTTCTCTTCTGCGCCCGGCAGTCCACCGATGCCGGCCTCCAGCTCGCGCGTTCCGTGGCGGCGCGCTACCCCGGTGTAGCATGCATGTTTCTCCACTGCGGCGAACCCGAGTTTCCCAATGCTAAGATGTGGTCACTTGCCGCGCTCGGCCAGGCCGCACACAACGACACACTGATTACCAGCGACGCGGATGCGCGTGTAGAGCGGGACTACCTTCGACGGTGTGTGCAGGCACTGGCCGATCCTTCGATTGATCTCGCCTCTTGCCTCTATATCGGCCAGACGGAAGGAGGTTTCGCGGCGCGACTGGATGCCCTAGGCAAGAGTGTCGAGATGTCGGGAGGCATTCTGGTCGCGGAGATGGTGGAGCGCGGTGTGCACTTCGCCCTCGGGGTGACCATGATCCTTCGCCGTGAGGGCTTCGCACGAGCGGGTGGTCATCCCGATCTCGGCCAGTACTACGCAGAGGACTTTGTCTTGGGGCAGCGCCTGGCCGAGCAACGGCCGGGCTCGGTCCGGATATCGAACCACGTTATCCGCCTCATGGTTCTGCCCCAGAGCTTTTGCGACAGCTTTCGCGACCAGGTGCGGTGGATGAAGAGCACGCGACGGTCCCGGCCGGCGGGTCATCTGGGCACCGGCCTTACCTTCGCCGTGCCCTTCGGTGTGCTCGGTCTGGCGTGGGGGCTGCTTGCTCGACGACCGGGGTGGGGCCTGCTGTGGCTGCTTTGGACCTCGCTCTCGCGCTCCGCCATGGCGGTGATCGTTTTGTGGGCCTTGGGCGAGGAGCAACCGATGCGATACGCCGTCCTCTATCCGTTGCGTGATCTGCTCGGCGGTGTGGTCTGGATCGCGAGCTATCTGGGCAACACCATGCACTACCACGGCGGTGCCTACGAGCTCGGCCCGGGAGGCCGCTTCCGCCGTGTGGATCGGCCGAGCGTTCCGCCGACCCACGCGGAGTCTGACCCGCGGACTGCCGCATGAGGGAAAGAGACGTGCCGGCTCGCGACTAGGCGCGCTTGATCACCTTGCCTGCAAAGTACGAATCGTTCGCCATGTGGCAGGCCGCTGCCGTGTGATTGCCGAAGTGGACGTCTTCGATCGGAGGCTTGCGCGTTCGAACCGAGCTGAAGAAGTTGCTCAGGTGTGGCGCTAGATCGTCCCACGACGCGCCATGCCAGCTCTGCACGCGCGGATCGAAGGGCTCCTTGGCCAGCTCCGGATCGTGCTTGGCGTGCCATTCCTGTTCCACCTCCGCATGGAGCTTCGCCGGAAAGCCGCTCAGGCCGTAGTCGGGGGACCCGTCGATCCCAAGCTGTGGATAGAGGATCGTGGTGTGCTCGGTCACCTCGAGGATGCCCTTGCTGCCCAGGAATCGCGTCACCTCCGGCGTGCCTGTTCCAAGCGTGAGCCGCACCGAGACCGGGATCGGACCGTAGGCGAAGAGCGTCGTCATCACGTCCGGCATGTTGCGCCCGTCCTTCCATCGCCGGATGCCACCGAAGCTGAACGCCTCGTCCGGCACCGCATTGATGCCGGTGACGAACTGCATGCCGCTCAGCAGATGCACCATCAGGTCGCCGGCCATGCCCGTGCCGTACTCGTGGAAGCAGCGCCAGCGGGTAAAGGCGATCGGATCGAAGGGCTTCTTCGGCGCATCGCCCTCCCAGGTCGGCCAGTCCAGAGTGGTCGGTGACAGGTCCGGCAAGATCTCGTACTCCCACGCGCCACCCGGAGAGTTTCGCCCCAGCATGAGCTCGATCTGCAACAGCTCGCCGATCGCCCCCTCGTCGAAGAGCGACTTGGCCTTGAGGAAGAGTTGTGAGGAGACGCGCTGCGATCCAACCTGCACGAAGTTCTTGCTGTTCTCGACCGCCTTGACCATTGCATTGCCCTCCGCAATGCTGTGCGACATCGGCTTTTCGCAGTAGACGTCCTTGCCGGCAGCCAGCGCGTCCACGGTCAGCTGCTTGTGCCAATGGTCGGGCGAGGCGACGATAACCGCCTCAATGCTCTTGTCGTCGAGGATCTCGTGGTACAGGCGTGTTGTGCGGATGTCCGGGCCGGCGATCTCACGGCCAAGGGTGTGGCGACCGTCATACAGGTCGCAGACAGCGACGCACTGTGCCTGCTTCTGGATGGTCATGCAGGCGCGCAGCAGATTGGATCCCTGGATGCCAAGCCCGATCGAGGCGAAGCGCACACGCTCGCCTACAGGAGCGCCTATCTCTTGCGCCAGCAGATTGAAGTGGCGTCCCGGCACCGCGGACGCGAGTGCCATGCTGCTGCCTGCCTGAAGAAAGCTCCTGCGCGAGAAGGTTGCCATGCACCGTCCTTATGGGTTTTGCCGATCACATGATCGTTGCCGACCACTATAGAACAGACCGCAAACGCTTGTTAACCAGCACTTCGGGTCATTGCGCAGAAGACGAAGGCGAGTGGAAGGCCGTGCCAATCGAGGCGATCCTGTAGTAGGGTGGTGGCGCACCGACTGCCGAATTCTGCGAGGTTCCATGCACAGTTTCTCCCGTCGCTCTTTTCTGCAAACCGGCACGGCCGCTGGTGTGGTTTGTGCGACCGGCTTGCTGCGCCCACGTTCTCTGTGGGGCTCGCCGCTCGGCCTGCCGATCGGTCTCCAGCTCTACTCCGTCCGGGAGATGCTGCCGAAAGACTATGAGGGGACGCTCAAGAAGGTCGCGTCCATCGGCTACCAGGAGGTGGAGGCGGCCGGCTTCTTCGGACATACGGCAGCCGAGGTGAAGACCGACATGAGCGAGGCGGGGCTGCGCTGTGTAAGCGCCCACTATCCTCTCCATGATCTGCAGCCGCGGCTGGCGGAGATCATCGCGTTCCACAACGAGCTGGGAGCGCACTACATCATCTGTGCTTCACCGGGCAGAAAAAATCCGAGTGCGGCGGCCCACAGTACGTTGACGCTCGAGGATTGGCGATGGAACGCCGATCAGTTCAACACCATCGGCAGGCAGGTCAAGCAGGCCGGGCTGCAGTTCGGCTATCACAATCACACACCGGAGTTCGCGCGCACCGAAAGTATGGTGCCCTACGACGAACTTCTCCGGCTGACCGATCCGGCGGTGGTGACCTTTGAGATGGACTGCGGCTGGGTGACCGTCGGCGGCGGCGACCCGGTCGCGTACCTGACGAAGTTCCCCGACCGGATCTCGATGCTGCACGTGAAGGACTTCCAGCGGGCGCTTGAGTCGGCTTCCCCGGGGCAACGCCCGAAGTCGGCCGAGCTTGGCCGTGGGACGACGAACTTCCAGGGCATCTTTGCGGCGGCAAAGAAGGCCGGCAACATCAAGCACTACTTTGTCGAGCAGGAAGAGTACGACATGCCACCCTTTGAGGCGTTGCAGATCGATGCCGAGTATATGAAGAATTTCAACGTCTGAGCTGTTGCCGCGCGCGCACGCGATCAGGGCTGATTGATCAGGATCGCTTTACCACCCGCCGCGCTGAGGGTGCGCACAGGCGCAAGCGGGGATAGGTCACGCGCACGCTCCACTCGTTGGTAGGTGAGCAGAAAGACGCGGTGGCGCGACGACCACAGAGATCGCAGGGACGCCTCATCCTCAAAGATCGGCGGCGTGTCGGGCCAGAACGAGCCATACCACGGCCCGTTCACTCGGCCATTTACCAGATGCACAGGCTGTTGCGTGTAGAAGATCAACGTCGATCCCGCCGTGAGTTCTCCATCGATCAGGATCACATCGGCTGCCGCGGATGGGGCCGGGTGGAGATGCTGCTCCTCCAAGATGCTGTGGGCCAGGTACTTCGATCCGAGCGTTGGGTAGAAGCCCACCAGACCCCCGTGCACAGCGAGCAGAAGCCCGGTTGCACCCGCAGCCAGGATCAGATTGGCGGCGTAGGTGCGCCCACTTCGACGCACGCACAGGGAGACTGGCCCCAAGGTAAGGGCGGCGAAGAAGACCAGCAGTAAAGGCCCGCGGAATAGGCCCATTACCGCGGGCGTGAGATCGAAGAGATGGCTGAGGGAGAGGTTATAGGCTCCCTGGTTATGCGTGAGCAGGTCGGCGATGTCGGTTTTGGAGGAGACCCGGCGCGCCATCACCGTAAATGCCATCGAGACGGAGGCGAGCAGGAGCCCGAACGGCAGCAGAAACCAGCGCGACCACAGAAGGGCCGAACGCCGCGCCACCTGGTCAGCAGAGGTCTTATTTCGATCTGCGCGAGCCAGCAGACCACCGACCAGCAAAGCAAGTGCCGGTAGACAGGGCAGGGCATAGTACTCCTGGCGTGCCGAGAGTGTGAAAAAGCCGAGGACGATCGTGCTCCATAGCAGAAGCGCGATGGTCGCCTCGCGACATAGGGGCATGACATCGGGCGTCATCTGCCTGCGTAATTCCATGACGCGTTGTCGCACAGCGGCCGGCAGGAACGCGATCCACGGCAGAAGCCACACGGCGGTGAGCGTCCAGAAGAGCGGGATCGGCACCTGGCCATAGTCATGCGGGATGCGACGGCTAAGAAATCGTGCGATGTGCTCGTTGTAGAGATAGAACCACGCCCATCCACCACGCGCGGGCAAGCCCAGACCTAGAGGAAGAGCGATCACCGGGTTTCGCAGCGCGATCAGCAGGTGCCACGGCAAGGCGAGGGCAGCCGCGAACCCGAGGCACCACGGCAGGTGCAGTCGTCGCATAAGCCCGAACTCGCGCGTGATCGCGAGGTAGATCACCGCGAAGGCAACGGGAAAGAGCAGGCCGATGAAGCCTTTGGTGAGGGTGCTGAGGGCCAGCGTCGCGCCGAAGCCGAGCATGGGCAGCAGCGTCGCCTGCTTCCGTCGCGCGCGCTCCACGGCCTGCAGGATCAGGTGTATGGAGGCGGTCAACCACAGGGTGACGACAATGTCCGGAATAAAAAAGCGTGTGTACAGGTACGGGCCGATGCTGGTGGCAAGCGCGAGCGCCGCGTAGAGCGCGCCACGGTCTGTAGCGGTGGACGGCGAGATAGCAGAGAGCAAGCGGATGCCGAGAAGATAGGTTGCAAGAAAGAGTGCAAGCGTCAGGAGCGCAAGGGGCAGGCGAGCCGCCCAGTCGTGTACGCCGAAGAGTTTCATAGTTCCAGCGGCCATCCAATACATCAGCGGTGGCTTGTCAAAGAAGCGCACACCGTCGATGTACGGTGTGACGTAGTCATGCCGTACCAGCATCTCGCGGGCGATCTCGATGTACACGGAGTCCACGTCATCCAGCAAGCCGGGCGAGAATAGACCTCCTATTTGGAGGACAAACCACGTGAGCATGATGAGTGCCACCGATCGCCAATGAAATCGGGCGTGCAGCGGCGTTTGGAGGTCTGAACGGAATGTTTCCGGTGCGTGTTGCTCAACCGCCAGTGCCGATGAAATCAAAACTCAGTTGCTCCTTCGGCACTGCCTCAAGATTCCGGCCGCGGACTGTTGTTGCTGCCTGGTGATCGACAGCCGATACGTGCATTCTGCTAAACGGAAGATAGTTAGTTAGACGGGATTCCCGTGTCGTCAGTTAGACGGGATTCCGCGCTGCGAACGGGGCGTCGCCGATGTCCTTGTGTGCAGGCTGAAGCTCGACATGTTCTCCGATGGACGCAGCAAAGGCCGATCGGTAAAGAGCGACTTGCCGGAGGTCTCCTGCAGCAGAATGGCGCGATCGCCCAGTCCAAGGCGGTCGAACGCGTCACGCCGCTCCAGCGGGACAAACAGCAACTTGGTCCGTCCTTTGCCCCACTGCGATAGCAGATCGGCTGTGGTGAGAAAGACTGGCGGCGCATCCGCAAAGGTGGATCCGAAGAGCATGGAGGACGATCGGCCGTCGACCAGCAGTACCTGCCGCCCAAGATAGAAGGGAATGGAGGAGCCATACGACTGATCGCCAAACAGCAGCACCTCGTCCAGCGCGGCAACGGCGTGTGAGCGCTCCAGATCTTGTATCTGCGCGGCAAAACATTCGGACGAGAGCATGGGACCGAAGCGGGCAAGGGCGATGTGTGCCGTGACCAGAAAGGCGGCGGAGAAGAAGGCAATGGCAGTCGTCGCCGCAAGATGGCGACGCTGCTGTCGTGAGAGCCACGCGATCGCCGGTCCCACGGCAAACGTCACCGCGGCCAGCAGCGCCGGCAGGCGAAGCCCGGCGAAGGACGGGCCGGTAAGATCGAAGAAGTGCGACATCGACAGCGTGTAGTCCCCCACGCCTCGGTGCGCGAGCAGATCGCCGATGTCCGGCACATACGGCAGATGGCGCGACTGCCAAAGCCCGGCCGCGAGTGCGAGCGCGGCGGCTGCGCCGAGCACCGTCAACGTCGCGTGGGCAAAGGTGATCCAGCGGCGGGCATATACGTCACTTGAAAAGTTGCTCTCCGACCGCGTGATAGCGTTCGCGATCAGCAGAAGTAACGGGGCATAGGCCGGAAAGGTGTAGTACTCCTGGTTGGTCGAAAGCGAGAAGAAGATCAGGATCAGGCACGCAAACAGTGTCAGCAGCAACGTCGTGCGTCCGCGAACGGTGGAGAGCTCTCGCAGGCGCCGCAGTAGCGGACCGTGCGGCGGTCGCAAGCGACGATAGGCGAGCAGCACGCCTGTCGGCACAAAAAGGCTCCACGGAAACAGCCACACCTCATGCAGCGACCAGTAGAGATACCACGGCAGCTTGTTGTAGTCCTTCGGATAGCGCCGGCCAAGAAAGCGCAGCACATGCTCGTTGACGAAATAGAACCAGAAGAAGCCATGACCGTTCATGCCGCCGGTATTTCGCAGGCCGGCAAGTATGTGCCACGGAGCGGTGATGGCCAGGAACAGGAGCACACCCGTTCCCGGCCGCAGGGCTCGCCAGCGGCGAAGCTCGCCCGTGAGCAGACCGTAGGCCACAACTGTGCCGAAGAAGAAGACCAGCGCAATCAGTCCCTTGGTCAGCACGGCGAGCGCGAGTGAGGCCCACATTCCATAGGCGGCCGCTACGCGTGTTCGGGACCTATCCTGTTGGCTGGGCTCCAAGCAGAAAAGGAATAGGAAGAGGGCCGCAAACAGCAGCAGCGACAGCAGGGCTTCCGGGATGAACCAGCGCGTGAACAGAAACACGCCGGCCGAGGTCAACACGCCCAGCCCGGCATAGAACGCTGTCCGCCGGTCGAACGCGCGGTCGCCCCATGCATAGGCAAGCAGCGCCAGAAGCAGCACCGCCAGGGCCTGCGGCAGGTGTGTCGCAAAGGTGTTGAAGCCGAACACGCGAAAGGAGGCGGCGACAAGCCAATACGGAAGCGGCGCCTTCTCCAGATAGCGGACGCCATCGATCTTCAGCGTCACCCAATTGCCGGTGCTCACGATCGCCCGCGCGGCGCTCGCGTGTGAGGCATCCGCATCGTCCAGCAGCGGCGGCGTAAACAGCGAGCCAAAGAAAACTGCGAGCCAGAGCAGAAGCAGCAGACCAATCGCGGACGAGCGGCGCGGGTCGGATGCGGTGAGCGGGCGATAACGCGGCAACGCTGCGGAGTAAGGTGAGGCGAGGTGTGCCATGAGATCTGCGGCGCTGGACGACCCCTTCAGCATATCGTGCGGCTTGTCTGTAGCGTCTCCCCGTGCGGGAGAGATCTCTGCCACGCTTATTTCCGAGGAGCTCGTCGGCGAGGGGTCCGCCGACGGGGGCTCTTGGTCGAAGTACCGTAGAGTGCTCGAATCAAGCGAGGATCCAGCAGCGACTGCAGCTGTGCGTTGCCACGATCGATGACCACACGTGCGATTGAGCCCTTTCTGAGTCGAACCTGCGCCGCGGACCGTGTGCTCCGAGGAACGAGCAACTGGCCTAGAAAGCTGGACAGGTTTGGATTATGCCCTACGACGAGGACCGTCTCCTGACCCTCAAGCTCCTGGAGCAGCTTCTGAAAGTCGGCAAAGCTGGCCGTGGGCGCCAGCCCGTTTGAGAGCAGGATTTGCTTCTCGTAGCCGATCTCCGTGCCCACCATGGAGGCAGTCTGCAGAGCGCGTTTCAAAGGACTCGACGCAATCTGGTCGAACTGAATTTTGAGGGCATTCAACAAAAATGCAAGCCGCAGGCAAAGGTGCTTTCCCTCTCGATCGAGCGGACGCTTCACATCGAGCAGTGGATTCGGGCGGCGCGTTCCGGCACTAGCGTGTCGTAACACGTATAGATTCAACATCTATTCATTTTAGACGGGATTGAGGAGGGCAGAGCGGGTCCGGCGACATACGCCCCTTTTGCTGCAACAACATCCTCACGGCATCCGCCAGAGATCAGCGACCAGTAGCCCTCCCAATCGAAGTCGCCGCGACTGCAAGCGAAGACCCGATCGCGTCAGAGCCGTCGTATAGTCGGGCACGCGCGTGACGCTGAGCCCGGTGAGCAGATGAAAGGCGAGGTAGAGCGTGCGGATGATCAGCCCAGCGATCGATCGAAGCGGCCCACGCGGCGGCGTTCGGAACTCGGAGATGACCCAGAGCCCTCCAGGCCGGAGCAGGGGAGAGACCGCGGCCACGAGGGCGCGCAGATCGTCTTCGGAGAGGCAGTCGAAAAAGAAGTGGGTTACGACCAGGTCCACAGCTTGCTCGCCGCGCAGCAGATCTTCCGGACAGACCCGCAGATCGGCGCACCGAACGGACAGGCGGTCGCTTGTGCCCCGGCACCGCGCGGCAAGCAGATTGAGCATGCGCCTACTCGAGTCAATCGCGACCGCCTCCAGCAGGGGGTTTCGCCGCAGCAACGCGGCAAGGAACCGACCATCGCCATCGCCGAGCACCAGCGCACGCCGCGCCGCCCCGAGAGCGGGAAGGTGTTGTTCGCGTGCACGCACCAGCGCCTTGCCGAAGCTCAGGTATTCGAGCCAACGATAAGCCCGAGCAACCCGGTCAAAAGAGCGCAAACGGGAATGTGGAAGCGCATGAACAAGGAGAACGCGATCTGGCTTCAGGGCCGTACCCCCGTCATCATTAACCCAGCCACGGCCAGACCAGTAGCGGTGTGGCCAAGGCCAGGTCACCCAAGGCGCGAAGCGTCACGGGCTCGAACCTGTGCCGGGCGCGGTGGAGCAGCCAGAGCAGCCCAGCTGCCATCGCCATCGCAAGGCACGGCAGGCGGCTGGAACCTGATCTCGCGACGAGGCCGAGTGTACCCAGACACAGGCAAAGACAGCAGCCGTTCAGATGGCTGGTCGCCAGGTGGGTCAAGGCGTGGGCGCGATTGGTCTGCCGCAACGCGGCCACACCCGGGGGATGCTCCCAGGCGTAGATCGCGACACAGTTCAGGCTGCACAGGGCAGCAAAGGCAAGGGCGGCCGGCGCGAGCGTGACCCGGAGCCCAGGTTGTTGCGAGATGGCAGGAACAAAGACCGCGGCGGAGAAGAAGAGGCCGACAGCGATCTCCTTAGGCAATCGCCGGTCACCTTCTGCCGCATGGATCACCACGAAATATCCGACTACAAGAATGCCAAGCACCAGATCGAGCTGAACGGAGGCAGCGGGCAAGGAGGGCAGAAGAAATCCGAGCACGCCTGTCACCAATGTCACTGCCATCACAAAGCCGAAGCGATGCCGATCATGAAAGCGATGGCGCTCCTCGAGTTCCTTTGCAACCTCTGATAGGCCGACCGTTTGCAATCGCGACAGCGGCCGTGCATCCAGCAGGCGATCGGCGGCATACAGCAGCCACACGGCAAGAAACATCGCTGCCAGAGCACCTGCCGAGGGCCGCAGGCCGACGCTCCGCACGATCAGCGCCGTCCAGAGTGTAGCGATCGATGGCGCATCCAGCGACAACAGATGCCAAAGGTGCAGCAGCGTTCGGAGCGCGCGAACAATCTTTGCAGAAAGGGGACTGCTGTCCGCGGTGGTACGCCCTGGCACAGCTGCGCGCGGATTAGAGCTCAGCGGAGCCGCAGTCTTGGCGGGTGCGTAGGGCAGCGTCGGGAGGCCACGCGCGGCACGGAGGACGGATTGGGGGGAGTCGGTCGACATGCACAAAAGCAGCGGCCCGGCACCGTGTGTCGAACACCGGCGCCGTGCGCTTCAGCGATGGGATGCCTTAGGAGTTCTCCAGGTGCTCGGCGTGGTGCGCGCCCTGCTCCGTATTCCCCGCCAGTGCCGGCGATTCCGACGTGGCCCACAGACCCGGGTCGAGGTCTGCGAAGATGGCGTCCCGACGTTCGATCTCCTCCATCTGCCCCATCTGTTCCATGTCCAGTTCGCTTCCGGCCTCTACAAGGTTCCACCATTCCCGAAGTTGCCGGAGCTGCTCGTGGTGTGTCAGGAAGCGAGCTTCGGCGTAGTCGCGAGCGGCGCCGGTAGTGATGAGTGATTGCCAATCCGAGCTCTCCAGCAGCAGCAACTCGCGGCAGATCTGCTGCATGATCCTGCGCGCGAGTTGGCTGTTGCGCCATGCTCCGGCGGTGGCGACGTCTCGAACAAACCGCTCCGCCTCATACACATAGTTCCACGTCCACGCGGTTTCCAAGTTCAACCAGACGCGGTGGTCTCCACCCGCGCCCCACGATCCTTCTTCGAGCGCCAGTACGCCGGCGGGTGGAAAGTGGTCCAGGTATTCCGCGGAGGTCGCCATGGTTACGCCCACCGCATGCTCATGCAGTGTGCGAGCGACGGCCTCGATCCAGGCTGGCCCTTCAAACCACCAATGGCCAAAGAGTTCGGCATCAAACGGCGCGGACAGTATCGCCGGTTCGGGATCGGAGAAGGTCGGGGAGAGCGTCTGCCACAGGGTGTGGGCGAAGTGCGCGCCATGACTTCGGACGCGTTCGGCGGCCAGCACCGCATCATAAGGTTCCTTATGCTGTAGATCGCCATGCGCGTCGGTGACACGCCAATAGCGGTGCCCACCGGGCCAGCGCTTCTTGTGAAAGTCCAGGTAAGCCGGTTCTGCAGGGTAGCCCGTCTCGCTGGACCATACCTGAACCGCGGTGCGGGGGTCTCGCGGAAAGACCGAGACTGCCGACGGAACATCTCCGACTCCGGCTACAACATACGGCTGATAGAGCTGACGATCAGAGCGTAAAGTATGTTCGTCATCTGAAGCTGTCGGCTTGCTCGATCCGGAGTTGACAGTGCGAGCGCTCTCGATCAAATGGGCGTCGACATAAAACAGTTCGAGCCCGGCCTCTGCAAAGACCTGCTCCAGACCGACGCGCTCAAAGGCCGGAAACGGGTCAGATCGGTCAGGATCGACGATGGGATAACTCCAGAGCCCCGCAGGTCGATACCCGCACTCCGGTGACCAGATGCCCCGCGGCCTTTGGCCAAGGTATCGTTGATGTGTCTCGACGGCTAACCGCACCTGCGCACGGACGCTTTCGTCAGTTCCAAGAAGAGGCAGATATCCATGGGTCGCGGGCGAGGTCAGCAGATCGAGCATTCCTACGTCGCGAAAGCGTCGAAACTCAGCGATCAGGTCACCGCCAAGTGCCTGAAAGTCATCGCGCGCCTCCGAAAAGAAGCTTTGCCAATATCGCGCTTGCTTGGCGTAAACCGCTTCGCGACTCTGCTCGAAAAAGGCTTCGTCCTCTTGCGCGGCGACGATCTTGCGCGTCAGATAGCGTGGGAACTCTTCGCGAAATGTCGGATGGCCGAGCTGCTCGAGGAGGATGGGAGAGAGGATCAGGTTAGCGTGAAAGCCGATTTTATCGCGCTCGAGTCTGCCGAGAACGCGGAGCAGGGGAAGATAGGTTTCGGCCATGGCTTCATGCAGCCACTCCATCCCGTGTGGCCATGTCCCATGATGGACGACATAGGGGAGATGCGCGTGCAGCACGAAGCTCACACGTGCAGGTTGCCTGCTGGAGGGCTGGGACACGAGGGGACCTCAGGCGTGTAGGGCAAATTGACGCGCAGAGGACAGAACCCGACAGGCGGAGCCGGGACGCATTGCGCTTCGCCGAGTGTACACCGCATGCCTTGGGCGCCCCCGCCGTTCCGCACTGCCGATCCGTCGAGGTGCGGAGGTCATTGCAAAGGGTGTCTGCCCTGATCCGGTGTTGTGCCGTTGTTATCGCCGCCATCGCTCACAACCCGGAGCGTCACGGGACTGGAGAGCCGAAAGCGTACGAGCGACTCGGCCGGGATCTGGACCTGCTGCCCGCGTGTGATGGCGTTCACGCCGGCGCCGGTGCCGCCGCCGGCCGCCGCGCCGATGGCCGCGCCCTTTCCACCGCCGAAGATGCCGCCCAAGATCGCACCGACCGCCGCACCGCCGCCGACCTTCTCGGCCGTATTGGTTCCCCGGCCTTTGCCCGTGGC
Source organism: Acidobacteriaceae bacterium (assembly GCA_965277125.1). Lineage (GTDB taxonomy): Bacteria > Acidobacteriota > Terriglobia > Terriglobales > Acidobacteriaceae > Edaphobacter. The sequence continues at coordinate 63,703 of CBDIBU010000005.1, forward strand.
GGTATAGCCCTCGGTCGTGATGGCGACTGGTTCACCTCGCCGCGTCACATTGGTCAGCGCGATCGTGAGCAACGCATTTCCTTTGAAGTGCGCGGCCTCCTGCACCGCCGTGATCTGACCGGAGACATTGCTGCCCTGTCGGATCACCGTGATTCCGTCACTGCTGGTGACATCGGACGCAATCGTTCCCGAAAAGCTTTGCCCCGTCTGGGCGCTGGCGCTATCCAACGTCTGTGCCAAACGAACCGGCAGGATCGTACCTGCTTGCAGGGTGATGTTTCGCACAACCGGCGCGGGAGGAGGCGCCGGGGCCGGTGGAACTGATGTTGCCGAAGAGGGGGGCGGTACGTTCGGGCCTGCATCCTGTGTAGCCGCGCCCCGCGCTGCCCGGTCTCTTCGCTCCTGGCGCTCCTGCTGCTCCCGTTCACGGCGCGATAGGCGACTGTTAGACGCCGGCGTGGATTGTGTCTCCGGAAGCGGCAACGAAGCGGACGGTGCTGTGACGGGCGGAGGAGCGACGCCTGCGGTCACGGGTGGCTGAATGGAGAGATTATTCACCACGGTACGGACACCGGGAACCTGGGAGGCATCACTCGACGCGAGCGCGCGGGCGGCGTCGCTCGAAACTGTTCCGTTCAGCGTAACCACGGCGCTTTGGACGGTTGCCTGGATCGGCTCCGAGGTGAGCGCACCGTCACTGGACAGCTTGTTCTGCACCGCCGCGGTGAGGGACGCATCGGTCACGGGCGTTGCCTGCTTGCATCCCGTTGGAACCAGCGACGCCGTGAGGACCAGCATTAGAGCAATGCGAGAAGAGATTTGCATCGGGGCCATGCTCTATAGACGGCAACGCGAGAGCTGGGTTGCGTGCCGCAACAGCAAAGTTTGCACGAAGGCTGGCGGGTTCTTCACCAGCCAGCGCAACCCCTTCCGCCATGCCGGCATCATTCAGCCTGATGCCCCCGTTTGCGGACGGACAGAAGTTCGATAGCACTTGCGTACATCGCGCGATCCCAAGAGAGAATGTAGGAGGTTTGTAATGGCAGATGAAAGCGGCACGAGCGGTTTTGGATGGTTTCTTGCGGGTCTTGGCGTAGGCGCACTTGTCGGTGTCCTATATGCGCCAAAGTCCGGCAGTGAGACACGCGACGACCTGCTGTCAGCTTCACTCGAAGCTAAGGACAAGGCTGCAGCGCTGGCTCAGCAGGGCAAAGAACGTGCGGCGGACCTGGCGCAGCAGGGCAAAGAGCAGGTTGGCACCTATGTGGATCGCGGCAAGGAGTACTACGATCGCGGCAAATCGCAATGGTCTGAGTACGTGGAAAAAGGCAAAGGCCTAGTCCAGGAGCAGCAGAACAAGGTCTCTGCTGCAGTGGATGCTGGAAAAGACGCCTACGCCAACACCACGAACCAAGGCTGATCTGGGGCCTGGATTCTCTCCATCAGGCTTGGACATAACAGGGTCCGTCGCTGTGCCAGAGGATGGCCGGCACGGGCCCTTTCCGTAGAAAGGTAGCAGAATATGTCAGGTTTTGAAGTGCAGATGGCAGCCCTTGGTCTTCAGAGCTTGACGGAAACTCAGGGCACATGGCTGACGGTGTTCGTTGGCGTGATTGCTGTCTGTGTTCTGGGCATTACCTTGGGGCTGGTCGGGGCCCTCATTGCCGTGATGCGCCTGAAGGTGAAGGTCACGAAACAGGTCAATGAAGCCATCGGCAGGGCACGGCCGGTCATTGCTGAGGCGAGGTCGAAAGTAGAACCGCTCATTGCGAGCGCTACCGAGATGGCGGACGATCTCAAACCCAAGGTGAAGTCGATCAGCAATGATCTGGCGGAGCTCAGTCACATGGTCCGTGCTCAGGCAACGGACCTGGACTCCACGCTTTCCGACGTCACCTCCAAGGCGCGCTCGCAGGTGGCCCGGGTGAACGGCATGGTCAGCTCCACACTGGACACGACGACAGAGGTCGTGACCAATTTGGAACGAGGCATTCGCGCGCCCTTCCGCGAGATCTCCGGCATCCTGGCCGGCGTAAAGGCCGGGCTGGACACGCTCATCAGCCCCACGTCCAAAAGGGCGTCCGCTCGATCCACCCGGTATGGACACGTAATTGTGCCGAGCCACATCTCCGAGGAGGTACATCGGGCGGCGGAGGAGTCGCAGGCAGACGCCGTAAGGCGAGCACAGGAGGGACGTATGGCGGCAAGCAATACGGCTTCATCCGGTTCTGCCGTGGGTACTCGATCCGTTGTGGAGGCGGGGGAGGAGGCCTAGCCGGCCCCTTCACGTTTCTCAGCGATAGAATCGATCCATCCCCCACCGACGACATCATCTCCTTGATAGAAGACTGCCGCTTGCCCTGGGGTAATGGCGCGTTGTGGCTCCTCAAAGAGGATGGCCGCGCGTCCATTCCCTAGGTCCTCCACCATAGCCGGTGCGCCCTCGTGCCGATGGCGGATCTTCACCTGTAGACTGCACGGCTCGTGTAGACCAAGTTCCGCGATCCAGTTGACCCCGCTTACAAACAACTTGCGCGTCAGAAGCTCCTCCTGATGGCCCGCCGTGACACGCCGAGTCACCGGGTCAAGCTGCAGGACGTATAGCGGGGAGGCGCTGGAAAGGCCAAGTCCTTTGCGCTGTCCCACGGTGAACTGATGCACGCCTCCATGATGACCAAGGACTTCGCCCTGCGCCGATACGATCTCGCCCGAGGTGTCAGGAAGCTCCTGCTCTTGCTCTTCGAGATACGCGCGAAGGAAGGCGCTGTAGTCACCACCCGGAATGAAGCAGATCTCTTGTGAATCGGGCTTCTCGGCCACAGCCAGGCCTGCACGGCCGGCCAGCTCGCGTACTACCGGTTTGGTGATATTGCCCAACGGAAACAGCGTGTGCGCGAGTTGGTCCTGGGTAAGACCGAAGAGGAAGTATGTCTGATCCTTTGCGCGGTCTGCAGGACGCGACAACACCCAGCGCTGCGTCGTCTGCTCAAAACGCACACGGGCGTAGTGGCCGGTCGCGATATGCGTTGCTCCGACGTTGCGGGCGGTATCCAGCAGTTGGTCAAACTTCAGGTGGTTGTTGCAGAGCGTGCAGGGAACGGGCGTGCGCCCCGACAGATACTCGGCGACAAAAGGACGGATGACGTCCTGCTCAAAGCGCTGCTGCTGGTTGACAAGATAGAAAGGTATGCCGAGCTGTCCCGCGACCCGGCGCGCATCGTGCACGTCATCGATCGAGCAGCATCGGCCCTGTACCTGCTCGGGCATGCCATCGTGGCCTGCGAGGCGACGTTGATTCCACAGTTGCAGCGTCAGACCGATAAGGGTGTGGCCCTCTGCTTGAAGCAGAGCCGCCACCGCCGAAGAGTCCACTCCGCCGGACATTGCCACGGCAATGGTCGAGTTCGGCGGCAGCGAGATAGCTGTAGGCGGAACAAGAGCCAGCGAGTTCACGAGCGGACCAGCCATCGTTCCATCTTATGTCGCCTTGGTTATGTTACGTCGCACGTGAGGTCGACTACTTCGGGCACACAGAACAGCTATAAACTGATGCAACAACCGAACAGGGGAAGGTTTTGACCGAGGCAGCAACGAAGGCCGCCAAGAGCGCGAGCGTCACAACCAGCCGGCGAGCCCTGCTCCTTCACGACGGGCTCACCTTTTTTACGCTCGGCTTGGCCGCCCTGGCCCTTTACGCGATCACGTTTTTCCTGTTTCGCTCGTTCGAGTCGCATCGGGAGGAGCTGGCGAGGCGCTGGTCCGATCGCGGACGGGCCGCGCTGACTGCCGGCCAACCGGCGCAGGCCATTCTTCCGCTACGCGCGGCGCTCTCCTATGCGCCGGATGACGACGACTACCAGATGCTGCTCGCGGAGGCGCTAGCCGGCGCCGGCCATCTGGAAGAGGCCAGCAACTACTTTCTGAACCTTTGGGAGTCACGACCGGGCGATGGTTTTCTGAATCTCCAGCTTGCTCGTCTGGAGCGGAAGAAGGGGGAGACGCAGCTCGCGATTCAGTACTATCACGCCTCCATATATGGCGGATGGCAGGCGAATGGTCTCGAATCGCGGCGAGCGGTGCGACTGGAGCTGGCGGACTACCTTATGCAGCAGCATGACTTTTCGGCAGCCCGCGCCGAACTTCTTATCAGCGCGGCAAATACACCCGACACGCCGGAGCTTGACCGCATGCTTGGGGATCGGCTGGCGCTGAGCGGCGACCCGGCCGATGCGCTCACGCTGTACCGCAAAGCAATCGTCGACGATCCGCACAGTCGGCTGTTGCTCGAGAAGGCCGGCACGACCGCCTTCGCGCTGAGCGACTACTTCACCGCGGATCGGCTTCTCCACCGCGCGTTGCAGGCTAAGCCCGAACCAGGCGATAGCCTGCCCGACGGCGAGCTTGCCGCGCTGGCCCACGACAGCGCTCGGTTGCTCGAACTCTCGCTTTCGCGCGATCTTCCGCCAAGCGAACGCGCACAGCATCTTGGGGCGGGCTCGCGCATTGCACAGAATCGCCTGAACTCCTGTGCCGCACAACTTGCGCCCGCCTCGCCCTCCGCGACGCAGCAGGGCTCATTGCCATGGCCCACGTCTTCTGTCCCCGTGGCGGCACCGGCGAGCAAGCTGTCTGACCTTCGCGCACGGTGGAAGGCAGCTACGAATCCCGCAACATTTCGCACGCTGCGCACTGACAACGCCAGCCAGGACAGCATGGCCGGGCTAATTGAAGACACCGAACAGCAGACGGCAACCCTCTGCGGGGAGCCAGTTGGCGATGACGCTTTGCTGCTCAAACTGGCGCGGTCGGCTGCGATCGCGGAGCGCCAGTAGTCATCGTCGACACTATTGGAATCACTCATCCATATGCTCGAAGAGATCAGCGAGGATCGCGGAGCTTGACAACAACCGACGTGGAACAAGCGACGATCGCAGGAGACGAGCAGCAGACGAAGCTGGAGCGCGAGCTGCCGGCGCGCGAAGAACGCCTTTTTCTTCTGCTGTCGATCTTTATTGGCGTGATCTCCGGCTTGCTGGTGGTGTCATTCCGCATGGCCATTGAGTGGCTCAGCGTGCTGCTGCAAGGCTCAGCCCCTGGCCCCCGCCAGATCCGCTTGATCATCGCTCCTACCTGTGCCGGCATCGTTATCGGTGTTCTCACCCGTTTTGTGTTCCCGCAGGTGCGTGGCAGCGGCATCAACCAGACCAAGGCCGCACTGTACATCCACAACGGTTACATCTCTGTCCGCACTATGGTGGGCAAGTTCCTACTCTGCGCGCTGGCGATCGGCAGCGGCTTTTCCACCGGCCCGGAAGACCCCTCGCTGCAGATCGGTGCAGCAGCCGCTTCGTTCATCAGCCGTCGCGTCGGTCTTTCGCGCGCCCGCCTTCGCGTCTTTGCTCCGGTTGGGGCCGCCGCCGGTCTCGCTGCCGCCTTCAACGCCCCCATCTCCGCGATCCTTTTCGTCATCGAGGAGGTCATCGGTCAGTGGACCGCCGGTGTCCTCGGTTCTATCGTCCTCGCCGCGGTCTCCGCAGTCGTCGTCGCACGCCAATTCTGGGGTGCCCAGCCCATGTTTCGCGTGCCCACGATCGCCCTCCGCGACCCCCGCGAACTCCTGGCCTACGCCGTCCTCGGTCTCGTAGGCGGCGTCGCCTCACTCCTCTTCGCCCAGGCCCTCGGCTACCTTCGTCCGGTCCTTCGCCGGCAGTCCCCGTGGCTACAAATGCTGCAGCCCTCGGCGGCCGGCTTTCTTGTTGGCTGCATCGGCTACTTCGGCCTACCGGAGGTGATGGGCGCGGGCTACGGCGCCATGGACGCGGCCATGCACGGTCAGTTCGCCTTCAAGATGCTGCTTCTACTCGCCGCGTTCAAGATCATCGCCACCACGCTTTCTTTTTCGAGCGGCAGCCCCGGCGGGGTCTTCGCTCCCACCCTCTTCATCGGCGCGATGCTCGGCGCCTCCGTCGGCTCATTCGAAAAGGTCTTCTTCCCCCACCTGACCGGGTCCATCGGCTCCTACGCCCTGGTCGGCATGGGCGTTCTCTTTGCCGCCTTTCTCCGTGCCCCGCTCACCAGCGTCTTCATGGTCCTCGAAGTCAGCGGTAACTACTCGATCATTCTGCCCGTTATCCTCGCCAATACCATCGCCTATCTGCTCGCGCGCAGCCTCCAGCCCGTCCCCGTCTTCGAGCGCTTCACGCACCAGGACGGCCTTTATCTGCCTTCCATGGAGGAGCAGCGCGAAGAGACGGATCTACACCTTGAAGATGCCGTCCAGCCCGTCAACGTCCCCATCCTGCAGGGCGAAGATACGGTTTGGAAGGTAAAGAAGAGCTTCTTCGATGACGGTAACGCCCCGCCTGCCGTTCTGTTGGTGCAATGCCGTGACGGGCAATGGTATGCGGCCCGACGGGAGGAGCTGGAGAGCCTTGTGGACGGCGTCACCGAAGAGGACTCCGAGCACACACAGGAGTCAATCGAGTCGCGCCTCGGTCCTGAGCGAACGCCGTTGATCTTTCCTGACCAGTCTCTCGCCGGCGCCCTGCCTTACTTCAAGCGATGGCCGATCTTGCCGATCTCGAATCGTGCCCTGCGGGGCGCGCTCGAAGGTGTACTCACCCTGGAGGACGTCTTGGCTCGGTACCAGGGCCCTCAAGCGTCACGGTGACAGAGGGTTCGTGACGCGGTTGACAATGCGGTAACTGGAGCTTCAATCGCCGGATGCGACGGCCAGTGCTGCCCCATCCGCTTCCGCCTCTTCGCCCACCTCGACGATCTCACGGACATCCTCTGTCGCCTCGGCGGTCGAGATTCCGTAGCGTGCCGCCAACTCGGGCGCAAAACGCGCGATATCGTTCCGTAGGCGGATCAGCGACAGGTCCTTCGCCTTCGCCTCGAGCATGAGGTCGGTGTCGATATCGGCGATCGATCGCAGAAAGGTGATGGTCTCAAACGGGTTGTTGTAGTCGGCGTGCCCGGTCCAGACCGGCGGCTGCAGCACCCGTTCGAGCTTGCCGGTCTTGCGGTTGCGGCGCGTGAGCTCCCGCATCTCGGTCCGCGCGCACGAAAGGTGTGTCTTTGGCCGAACGCCTGCCGGCCAGGTCGCGACAAATCGGCGCAGCGTTTCGATCATGGGCAAACCCTCAGGGTTGAAGCACCAGTGGTGCTGATAGTCGAAGACGCACTTCACCCCGGTCGCCTCATGAATTTTGAGGACATCCGCCGCTGAGAAACGGATATCGTCGTTCTCCAATATCAGTCGACGGCGCACCGGCTCCGAGAGCCGCGGCCAGTTTTGAATCCAGCGCTCGCACCCCGACTGGCGATCGCCGTACGCGCCGCCAACATGCACGACCAGCACAGCCTCCGGCCCGCACTCCATCAGGTCGAGCATCTCGGCTTGCGAGTCGAGATCCCACATGCTTTTGCGAGTCAGGTCAGGGTTCTCGCTGTTGAGCACAATGAACTGTGACGGATGGAAGGAGAGCCGAATGTCCGCCTCGCGGGCCAGCCGCCCCAGCAACGCCAGATCCGCGCTCGAGTCGCGCACCATGGAATGAAACTGCGGCAGTGTCGGATGCGTCGCGTAGGGTGCCATGTCAGAGGACATGCGGTACATATGGATGCGATGCTTGCGGAGATAGCTGAAGATTTCAGCCAGATATCCGAGCGAGACGCGGAGGTGCGGACCTGCTTGCCAGCGACGTGTGTCGTTGGATTTCAGGCCCGGCGCTCCCATCACCTTTACCGCGAAGCCGAGTCGCATGGCGTCGGCAGGGAAGTGGAGCGGCGCAAGACCCTCGAGCGCGCGAGCCGGAAAGAGCGGATCAGCGATGCGCCGCGCAAGGTCAGCTTCGGCCGCGGCCTTTGCCGAAATCTGCTTCGCCTTCTGCTTTTTGCGCCCGATCTTCTTCTTGCTTGCAACCTTGCTCTTCACCGCCGTCGGCTTGCTTCCGTCCTCGCTCGTAGAGGACGATTCTGCCGTGGCCGGATTGGCGGACCCTTGTCGGCGCGATGCTATCTCCGTCTTGGAGACGCTCTCAGCGCGCGCAGGCGCGGGCTTCTTGCGCGATGCTGTTGCGCGACCATTGCCTTTGCGAACGCTGGCCTGCTCAGTTTTACGGAAGGTGGGGTCGTTCGGGCTCATGCAGGCAGGGCTCCTAGAGCATTTTCTCCTGATGCTATGCCGCTGTTCTTCAGCCGTGAAGGCCGTCTTCCCTGAAAGCAGATGGCACTGACTCAGGTGGTTGCCTGTACACCTTCAGGGGAGGTGCTTAGCGCGATGTCTCTTTCGGATGCCGCCTGAGTTTCCCGCGAAAGCCCAGGCTCTCTGCGTTGTACTGCCGCAGGGCCGGCAGACCCTGGCGAGCGATTGTTTCGGCACAGGCGATTGCCAAACGGAGCGGCTCCCCTGAAAGATGGCGCGCCGCCAGCCGACGGAGGTGGTTGTACCAGACGTCGGCAAAGGCGTGGTCGAGGCAGATGCGCTGGAAGCAGTGATCGAGGCGAACCGGCCAACCATGGTCTTCGGCGATGGCCGGCAGCGTGATCTCGGTCAGGTAGTTGAACCGTTCGATTCCGCCGAGGTCAACGGGTGGGAGAGCTTGCATCTTTTCGGCGATCACGTCAGCACGACCTCCGACCGGGGCTCATCAGCCACCACGCCGCCATTCTCCGAAACCTGCATCTCTTGGCCGAAGCCGAGCTCAACGGCGAAGCGGTTCCATACGGCAGTCGGTAGCGCGCCGCCGGCCGCTTGGTCGTGCCCGTTGCCATATGCTCCATCCGCCTCCTTCGGCCGATGTGCTTCGAGAAAGTGGATCAGGTTAACGCCTCGCGGCGCGCGACCGGAGAAGTGCACCCACCCTGGACGGAAGCCGGTGTTCACGCCAAAGATGACGCTCTTGGGGAAGCGGGCACGCCACTGCTGCGCGACGAGCGGATGTACCTGGCACACGGTGTGCATGCGGATCGCAATGAGGTCCGCTCCGAGCTCCGTGCGCACTGTCGTCGAGAAACGGGGCGGCAGCTTGCGCGCGAGCGCCAGGGCTTCGGCGACCTCGGCCTTCGCCGCCAACAACTGGTCACGCAGCGCCGTGATGGATGGATCTGAGCTGGTTAGGATCTGCTTTGGCGAGTCCGCTAACAGCAGCAGATCGAGCGCTGACTGAGCGTCGCCGCTTGCCGTCCGGCGTGGCGCATTCAGCAGCGATGTCACCTCGCGCAAGTTGCCGCCGCCATAGACCTTCTTGGCCTTCGCCAGCTCGGAGAATGGTGCCTTGTCGCCCAGATCCGAGAGCAGCGAGATAGCCGCCAGCCAAAGCAGATCTCCGGCATCTTCACCTAGCAAGGCCTGCGCACAGTGGTATGCCATCAGTCCAGTCGTCGGCAGGTTGCGTGCATCGCCTTCAGGAGGGGAATCGCGATATCCGCTGAGCAGTACCGCACCCGGCGGTGCTCCGAGCGGCCTGTGGTGGTCCAGCAGCAGCGTGGGCACCCGAGGCAGCAATGGCTCCGGGCGTGCTCCCAAATCGAGCACAAACAGAGCTTGCGGCTGGCGAGCCCGAAGACGATCCAGTACAGCGGGACTCCACGCGGTCTCCGCCTTGCGGCGAACCTCGATGGACACGGCGGTGAAGCCGGCGCGACGGAGCGCGCGAGCAAGGATGGCGCCCGCTGGAAGGCCGTCCGCGTCAGAGTCGGTCAAGAGGTGAATGCGCGACGCACGTCCGTTCTCGAGCGTGTCCAGGAACTCCAGGAAGCGCGGACCGACAGTTGCCTGCGGGAAGGACATGCGTCATGGGATGCGCCATGCACCTTGCCGAGGGGCTCGATCCTAGCCTGATCGACACTCCTGTTGGGTTACTCCCGACGCAGTCAGCCGCGCTGTCTGGAGTAAAATCAAGCCGAGTCGGGGCGTAGCGCAGTCTGGTAGCGCATCTGCTTTGGGAGCAGAGGGTCGGGGGTTCGAATCCCTCCGCCCCGACCAGTAATGCCACGTTTCCGACTTCGGTCGAGCCTGAGCGCATCAGTCGTCATCCTTGTCCCTGTGTTTGTGTCTTTCGAGCAGCTGGGAGGGCGGTGCCTTGTTGCCCATCACGTCCTGCCACAGGATTAGGTTGAGCTTGTCGGCGGGGGCTCGGTCCGCATGACGGAAGTCCATTTTGCTGGACTCGCGGGCGCCGGGGCTGGACGGCGTATTGGCGGTGTAGATCAGCTTATTGTCACGATTCGAAGTATCTGCCGTGTAGGCGGGCTGGTCTCCCGGGCCGGTGAACTCAGGCGCCATCATGGAACTGAAGGCGTCGTTGTTGTTCATCGGGGGCAAGCCTAACAGCGTTTCCATGGTGCGGATGACGCTGACCGTGGAGTAGAACGTACTGTCCACAATGGGCCTGTGACTCGGCCTGTGTGGGGCGTATTTGCTGATGGCGAGCACAACCGAACGGTGGGCATCCACATGATCGGCGCCATTCTGGGCGTCGTCTTCCAGAATAAAGATCGCCGTGTCGTCCCAGTATGCCGAATGCGAGATCGCGTCCACGACTTGACCCACGGCCAGGTCGTTATCCGCAACGGAGCTCTTTGGCGTAGGGCCGCCCGGTGTGGTGCCGGCCGTGTGGTCGTCCGGCAGGCGCAGCTGGATGAAGTTAGGCATCGTGTCCTGGCCGCCTGCGCGGTCCCGCTTCCAGCCGTCGAGATGCCGGAAGAAGATCGCTGCCCGGATCTGGTCCGGCACGCGAAGATTGAAATCGGGCGCTTCCGGGGCGAAGTGCCCCACGAGCTCCGGTTTCGTGGGAACGTTGGTGGCGATCAGCGGGATGGCCCAGGGCCACTGGTTGATGCCCCCGCCCCATTCTTCAGGGATCGCCTCTCCGGGCGCGATCACCTTGCGGCTGCATGACGCGGCAAAGGTGGTCATGGGTCCTTCCTGAGAGGCTGTCGTTGGCGCGGCATGATTCTGTTCATTGCAGAAGGTGGTCGAGATGTATTCGCCGAAGTGCAGCAGGGTGCGATGATGCGCGGCAAGGTTGGTCCACAGGTAGCCGCTGGCCGGCTCATTGACATCCGGTATGTGCTGGAGCAGCGGGTAGCCTTCAGCGACCAGGCCCTCGAAATCATAGGGCCGCTGCCCATTGCGATAGTTTTGTTCCCAGCCCTTCTCGAGGTAGTCGGTGCCGATGGCGGCATTGGACCAGACATGGCCGTCGCCGGAGACCTCACCGGAGTCGAGGAATTTATCCAGAACGCCGAACTGAAGGGCTAACCTGTGTTCGTTGGGCGTGGTTGCCTGCCCGTACATGGTGAGCGAGGAATCGCCGTTGCCGACGTGTTGGCCGTCGGCCGTCAGATCCCCCAAGATCTGATCGTAGGTGCGGTTCTCCTTGATGATGTAGATCACGTGCTTGATGCGCGCCATCCCCGCCCCTGGCCGCGCGGGATCGTAGCCCGCTTCGGAGCCGTCGGCGAAGCGGATGGTCTCCCGGCCCGCACGGATACGATTGTCAGAGAGCACGGTCTTCGTCCAGCTGCGGAGATTCTGGTCGATCGCGGCCGTATCGATGGTCGCCAGCGAGCCGTGCAGCAGGGTGCCAATGTACGTGAAGCTGCGCTCCGTGCGGTGTGGGCCACGTCGCTGCGCCTCGGTCAACGGCTGCGGCGTATTGTTGGGTCCGGTGCCGCGTCCCTTGGCTGTGGCCAGAAACAGTTTTCCCGCCGAGAGTCCGCATCCGCTGGCCATCGACATGGGCATCCACTCGGTCGGGATAAAGCCGATCGGCTCCACAAAGCCTTTGCGTGCGGCGGAGGCGGTGAGCTTCTGCGTGTCCAGGACGGCAATGGCATCTGTTGCGGCGTCGCCCACGTACAAGCGGCTGCCATCCGACGAGATGGCTAGCGCTTCCGGTTCAGCACCGAAGTAGGTCTGACCGGGAAGACGCGCGTCGAAGAATCCCTTAACGGCTAAGCGGTGACTGCTGATGTCGACCGCCGCAATGGCGTCACGATTGGAAAGCGCCACATACAACACCTTGCCGTCAGGGCTGAGCGCAAAGGCACAGGGATGAGTTCCTGGCGCTACCGGGGAGTGCGGCTTGAGCAGCGAGAGCTTCCGGCCGACCGTGTTCGTTTCGAGATTGAGTTCAACAATCTCGCTTGCATTCCAAAGCGCCACAAAGGCCCGCTTGCCGTCTTTCGTTGCCGCAAGCGCGATCGGGTACGTGGAGGGAACGGCATCGTTCTCGGCGAGATCGAAGCGGTGAAGGATCTTTCCGGTTGCGCCATCCATCAACAGCACGTCGTCTGAAAGATTGTCGGCGATCAGCAGGTGCTCGGGCGCGTTGGCACGCGCCGTCGGCACCAGGAGCAGGTCAGCGGGATAGGGCACGCCCGTGCTGCTGACGTCGCCTTGCGGGAGGTGGGTTTGCCGACCGGCGCCGAGCTGCTGCGGAGCAATGGGCAGAATGCGCTCACGCGTCAGCTTGCCCTCACTCAACGCGTAGACCAGGACACCACTGCCGGTGTTGCCCTTACTGCTGTCCGCGATCGGATCGGTAAGTGAGGCGATGGAGGCGTAAAGGCGCTTGCCGTCTCCGCTGAACTGCAACCCGCTGTAGAGCGTCTGCTTGGCGCCCCGACCGGTGCCTGTCTTGCTTTCAGGAAAATCGGTGAGCGCGCCACTCGCCGTATCGAGCACCGCCAACGACTGCATGTAGCCCGAGTCAAAGGTCGCGTAGCCGGCATTGACCGTGACAACGTACCGACCATCAGGACTGACGGCCATGGACATGGGCAAGCTGTTGAGACGTTGCGGCGAACCTGGAACGGAAGAGAGTCGCTTGCTGGTAGGAAGATCCAGCGTGGCGCCCAGAGGAACGTCCTGCTGCGCAGAGCCGCTCGCGGCGAGCATGAGGAAGAGGAGGCCTGTCGCAAGGCAGTCGGAAAGTTTCATGAGAAGACGATACCAATGCAAGAAGAACAGCCGCTTAAAGCGGACCAGGCTTGGGACGACTGCGTCGTCAGTTGAAGCTTGCGGCCGATGCTCCGTATTTCGTTCTGATGATCGCGCGCGGAGCAGACCGGCTTGGGCGCACACACGCGGTCGCAGGTCCTCGACCAAATCTTCATCACGTCAACAGGCATGGCTCTCGCACCACATACACTCGGGGCGTGAACACCGAGCCAGAGATTCGTTCCAAGCCGGGTGCGGCCTATCCACCCGGACCGTCGATGCTTCCACGGTTCCTGTCAGGCAAGGCATTTCGCCAGACTCCGGTCGACTTTCTAGGCGAGAGCGCCAGACGTTACGGCGATCTCGTCCACTATCGCGCGCTCGAAGGACACATCTACCAGTTCAATCATCCGACGCTGATCCAGGAGATCATGGTCGATCACGAGCGGCAGAACCGACGCGTCCTTGTGATGCAGCGCGCGCGCGGTTTGCTTGGAGAAGGCTTGCTCACGAGCGAGGAGCCGCTTCACATGCGACAGCGTCGCCTGGCCGCTCCTGCCTTTCACCGTCAGCGCATCGCCGCCTATGGAGATGTCATCGCTCGGTATGCGGCGGAGATCACAGAACGATGGCAGCCGGGCGCAATGGATATGCACCCGGAGATGTTGCTCATCGCTTTGCGCATCGTGGGCAAGTGTCTCTTCGACATCGATGAGGAGATGGAAGCGAAGAAGATTGCCGCGGCAGTCAAAGCGTTCATGGTACCGCCCCCGCCGGCGTTTATTCCGTTTGCTCTGCTCGAGGGATTGCGGAAGCTGCCGTTCGGCCCGATGCTGAAGATCCAGAAGGGCATTGATGATCTGGACGCGATTATCTATGGGATGATCGCGGACCGGCGCAGATCGCCCGGGGATCGGGGCGACCTCCTCTCCATGTTGCTCGAGGCCTCGGACACGGAGGAGTCGGCCGAGCAGACAGGTCGGCAGATGTCCGATAAGCAGGTACGGGACGAGTGCCTGACCGTGATTCTCGCCGGGCATGAGACGACGGCGAACGCGCTCAGCTTCACTCTGTGGTTGCTCGCGAATCATCCGGACGCGCAGGAGAAGGTGCATGCGGAGGCAGTGCAGGTTCTAGGCAGCCGCCTGCCGAGTGCGACGGACTACCCGCAGCTCCGATATGCCTACATGGTCTTCGCGGAGGCGATGCGGCTCTATCCGACAGTCTGGGTTCTCGGTCGGAGCTGCGGCCCCGAGCCCTATGATTTTCACGGCTTCAGGATCAAGCCCGGGTCGATGCTGCTGGCGCCACAGATCGTAGTGCACCATGATCCGCGCTTCTGGCAGGATCCGGATCGCTTTGATCCGTTGCGCTTCGCCGACGACGGCAAGCCCGCGCGTCCCAAGTTCGCGTATTTCCCCTTCGGCGGCGGATCGCGGCAGTGCATCGGAGAAGCACTGGCTTGGATGGAGGGTGTCTTTGTGTTAGCGACGATCTTCCGCGACTGGCGTGTGCGTCCTCTGCCCGGGGCTCCAGAGACACTGCCCATGACAGCATCGATCAACCTGCGCCCGAGCCGCGGTGTGCCGCTTCTGCTCGAACGCCGCTAGACCGGATCGGAGACTCTGCCCCTAACGCATGCCGCCGAGCGCGACGAGTTTCGTTTCAAGATACTCTTGTAGCCCTTCGCTCCCTGATTCCTGCCCAATCCCGCTTGATTTCGCGCCGGCGAACGGCGCCTCGGTCGCCTGCGGCGTCCACTCATTGACGCCGATCATGCCGAACTCCAAGCTCTCGTAGGCGCGCACCGCAGTCTTCAGAGTGTTCGTCCAGACGTAGGCGGCGAGACCGAACTCGCCTGCATTGAGCATCGCGATCGCCGCATCGGCGTCATCGAAGCTGGCTACCGGCAGCACCGGTCCGAAGATCTCCTGGTTGTACAGGGCCGAATCGGTTGCGACGTCGGCGATCAACGTCGGTTCGTAGAAGTATCCGCTTCCCGGCCGTCGGTGGCCGCCCACCAGCACTGTACCCTCCTCCGCCGCGACCAGGCGTTCGACCCGGTCGCGCTGCGTGCTGTTGATCATCGGACCCACTTCGGTGCCCGCGTCGAGACCGTTGCCGAGCCTCAGTGCGGCCACGTGCTTCGCGGCACACTCAAGAAACTGTTCCGCGATGCTGTTGTGCACCAGAAAGCGCTGCGGCGCGATACACACCTGTCCGCAGTTGCGGAACTTGGCTGCCACGGAACCGGCGGCGATCTCAGCGACGTCGACATCGGGAAAGATGAGCACGGGCGCGTTGCCGCCGAGCTCGAGCGAAAGTCTTGTCACCGTCTCCGAAGCACCATCCATCAGCAGCTTGCCGACGCGCTGGCTGCCCGTGAAGTGGATCTTGCGGCAGTGCGGATCGCGCAGCATCTGCTGTCCCATGCTGACGGGATCGCCATTGACGAGGTTGACGACGCCCGGCGGCGCGCCTGCATCGAGCAGCAAATTGGCCATCAGCATGGCGGAGAGCGGTGTGTACTCCGATGGCCGAAACACGACGGCGCAACCCGCTGCCAGGGCTGCGGCGCCCGCCCGCGCTACGTTGTAGACCGGGAAGTTCCAGGCCGTGATGATGCCGACGACACCTACCGGTTGTCGCAGAACAAGCATGCGCTTGCTGGGGTTTCGCGCCGGAATCACGCGGCCATAGGCGCGCTTGCCTTCTTCGGCGAACCACTCGAAGAGGTCGGCCGCCACTGTCCATTCGCCAACAGCCTGCACCAATGGTTTGCCGCTTTCCATGGTGGTGATGCGGCCCAGCTCCGGCGCACGCTCGCGCATGAGAGAGGCTGCAGACTTCAGAATGGCCGCTCGCTCATAGGGAGTTCGCGCTGCCCATGTCGTTTGCGCCTCGTGCGCTGCTTCGAGAGCGGCGGCGCAGTCCGCGCCATCGCCGAACGGGACCGTCCGCACGATCTCCTCGGTTGCCGGATTCAACACATCCCAGTGGCCGCCACCGGCGGCATCACACCAGCGGCCGCCAATAAGCTGACGAAAGACATAGTCCATGGCGCGTCACCTTTCATACACGATGGCGCCGTCCAGCACCGTCATGTCGACCTGAATCTCGTTTAACGTATGAGGCTCCGCACGGACGGGATCGGCGGAGAGCACAGCCAGGTCCGCTCGCTTACCGGCACAGAGGCTGCCCAGCCACTCCTGCTCTCCCGATGCAATCGCGCCCGCCATGGTGTATCCGTAGAGCGCCTGCTCCGGGGTAAGGCTCTGCTGTGCGAGCAGCGGCTCGCTGTGCGCATCTTCCCGCGTGATGGCGACCGCCATACCGTGCAGCGGAGCGTCGTCCACGACCACGGGCGCATCGGAGGAGAGCGCCACGGTAAGCCCTGCGTCGAGCATCGCACGCAGAGGGTAAAGTTGGCCGGCGAGCGACTCCGGAACAACCGTGCGAAAGTTGTCGCCGAGCTCGCGCAAGAACATCGGCTGCGGCACGGCGATCACGCCCATGCGCGCCGCACGCTGAAGCTGCTGCGATGAGGGCAGACCGAGATGTTCGATTCGATGACGCTGCGGTCCGGGACCGAGCGCCTCATAGCTCCTGAGAACACACTCGATCGCGAGGTCTCCTATGGCGTGTGTGGCGATGCGCCATCCTTTGCGATGCGGCTCACGGCAGAGTTCCAGCAGCTCCTCCTGCTCCATCCGCAGCACACCGCGGCTGTCCTGGTGACGATAGGGCACGCTCAGCGCCGCCGTCGCTCCACTCAGGCCACCATCGGCAAGGAGCTTCACCGTGTCGATCCGCAGGCGCTCGTCGGCAACCTGCTCCGGCAGCGGCGGCGGCTCGCTCATGCCGTCGGGCTTGCGCAGGGGCATGACGTTGACGCGCAGCTGAAGTTCACCGTCAGCGTTGATGCGACGATAGACCGCCAGCAGCTCGGGGCCCACCCCGCAGTCCGAGCTTGCCGTGATGCCGAGGCGAAGCTGGTGTGCTGCGGCAGCCTCGATCATCGCGCGGTACTCGGCCTCGCTCGGCGCAGGCTGCACCGAGCTGAGCAGACCCATCGCCGTCTCGTGCAGCACGCCCGTGGGCACGCCGAACTCGTCCCGATCGATAACGCCGCCCGGAGGTGCGGAGCTCTCCGCATGAACTCCTGCGCGCTCGAGCGCAAGCGAGTTGGCAACACAGATATGGCCGCAGGTGCGCGTCAGCACTACCGGCCGATGCGGCACGGCACGGTCGAGGTCGTCGCGAGTAGGAAGCCGATGCTCCGCCAGCTGCGCCTCGTTCAAGCCTCGCCCGAGCAGCCAGGCTCCGTCGGGTAACTTGCTCGCGCGTGCTTGAAGATTCGTGTGCAGCGTGGCGAAGCTCGTCAGCCCGCGTAGATCGAGCATGCTGGTCAGCAGATGGCCCATCTTCCAGAGATGGGCGTGCGCGTCGTTGAACCCCGGCACCACTGTTCGGCCACCCAGGTCAATCTTCCGTGTGGACGCGGTCGCCTCGCGCAGCAGCGACTCCGTCTCGCCCACGGCGAGAATCCTTCTGTCTCGGATCGCGATCGCACTGGCCTGCCCGCAGATGACTGTGCGGACGTTGCCGCCGTAGAGCAGAAGGTTCACTACACGGCCTCGGCGACCGCGGCGTGCTCTTCCGCGTAAGCGGCCAGCGAGCTTTCGACCGCGCCCAGACCTTCGAGCAGCAGGTCCTCCGGCACATTGAGCGGCGGCAGAAAGCGTATGCAGTTGCTGAACAGACCGGCGCGAATCAGAATGACGCCCTTGGCGATCGCTCCCTGCACGATGCGCAGGGTCTCCGCGGGCGAGAGCGGCTCCCTCGTCTTCGGATCAGCGACCAATTCGATAAGCAGCATGGACCCGAGGCCGCGCACATCGCCGATGATCGGCCAGCGGCGCTGCCAACTCGTCAGCGTCTCGCGCATTACCCCGCCGAGGTGCGTTGCGTGCTCGAGAAAGCCCGGCGCGAGAATCATCTTCACCGTCGCGAGAGCCCCGGCGCAGGCGAGCGCGCCCCCGCCGTAGGTGCTTCCGATCCCTCCCAGGTGTGCGGCGTCCATGATCTCGGCTCGCCCCGTCACCGCGCTGATTGGAAGACCCGCCGCGATCGACTTCGCCATGGTGATCATGTCGGGCACGATGCCGTAATGCTCGATCGCGAAGAGCTTGCCCGTGCGCCCAAACCCCGACTGCACCTCATCGGCGATCATCACAATGCCGTGCTGCGTGCAAAGGTCGCGAATCGCCTGGAGAAAGCGCGCCGGCACCGGCAGAAAGCCGGCCTCGCCCTGTACCGGCTCTATGATGAACGCGGCGATCGCCGAGGGATCTACCTGCGAGACCATCGCCAGCTTAAGTTGCGCGATGGAAAAGTCGATGTACTCGTCTTCCGTCATGCTGTCCGGTTTGCGATAGACGTTCGGCATCGGCAGCCGAACGATCTCGGGAGCGAAGGGTCCGAAGCCGCTCTTGAACAGACCGTACTTGCTGGTCAGCGAAAGCGTGAGTAACGTACGGCCGTGATATCCACCCTCGAAGCACACGACAGTCGCTCGCCCGGTATATTTGCGCGCGAGCTTAACGGCGTTCTCCACGCACTCGGCGCCGCTATTGGCGAATAGCGTTTTCTTGGCGAAGTCTCCCGGCGTGATCTCATTCAAGAGCTCCGCCAACTCGACCATCGGCTCAGTCGTCGTCGTCAGCGAGCCGGGGTTGATGCAGCGCTCCGCCTGCGCGTTGATCGCATCCACGACAGGTGCGGGTGAGTGTCCGACCACCAACATGCCGATGCCGCCGGCAAGATCGATCAGAGTATTGCCGTCCACGTCGTAGATCAGACCGCCTTCGGCTCGCTCCACCGCTATGTCAGACGACTTGCCCAGCCCCGACGGCAACGCGGCGGCGCGTCGCGCGACCAGCGCACGCGAGCGCGGCCCCGGCAACTCCGTCTCTAAACGGATGTACGACATCGCAAGCTCCCTCCGCGCGCCTTTCACACTCTTGCCCTCTGGTAAAACCAGCAGCGCCCCGTAGTTATTGCAGACGGGGTCGTTCAGATATCCCGCCAGCAGCGCTCTCGGCTCGAAGCCCACCTTGATCTGCATGGACAGCGTCGGGTCGTAGATCGAGCCGCGCATCACACCGTCATAGTAGCTTTCAGCCGACATCTCGTCCTTCACGCGACCATAGCCTGGAAGCATGCCGACCGTGACCTGTCCCGCGAGCCCCAGCCGGTAGACTAACTCCTGGCGAGCCGCATAGAGCGCTGTGGCGATTCCTCGTCCACGAGCCTCGGCCGAGACGCTGATATCAGCTCCATACAGCCATGCGCCCCGGTCCATGTGCGAGCTGAGCCAGCCACCCTGGATCACGTCCTCGAAGGTGTGGGTCACATGATCGAAGTCGAAGTCCAGGCGAAGGGTCGTGGTCGCGCCCACAACGCGGTCCCCATCGAGAGCCACAATCTGACCCTCGGGAAAGATCTCCATATGGTGTCGGTAGTGCGCCGCCTTGAAACGTTCCGCGTCGGCCAGGGTAGGGAAGCACGCGATCTGTAGCGTTTCCATCTGCGCGGCATGTTCGCGTCTCGCCTGCGTGATGACAACCCCGTCCGCCAATCTTCGGTAATAACTCATCTGCCCACGCCTTGCGGAACGCTGGCCAGCATAACGGCTTCCATCACGTCCAGACCTTCGTCCATCTCCTCATCGCTTGCCACCAGGGGCGCCAGCACACGAAGCACATTGCCGTAGGTACCGGCCGTTACAAGGATCAGCCCGCGCTCATAGGCTTCGCGCTGTAAAGACTTCGTCAGCGCCGTCGCGGGTCGCTTCGAGATCTTGTCGTCGACCAGTTCGATAGCCTGCATCGCGCCGAGACCTCGGACATCTCCGACGAACGGAAAGCGCTCCTGCCAATCGAGCGCGCGTCTGCGGAAGCGTTCTCCAAGGACACGCGCACGCTCGAGCAGAGTTCCATCGCGAAAGAGCGCAAACGTCGCGAGCGCTGCGGCACAGCTCAGCGGATTGCCGCCGAAGGTTCCTCCCAACGCACCCGCTACAGGATGATTCATGATCTCGGCCTTTCCGGTGATCGCCGCCAGCGGCAGCCCGCTCGCGATGCTCTTCGCGGTAAGCAGAAGGTCCGGTTCGACGTTGGCATGCTCACAGGCGAACAAAGCGCCTGTGCGCCCAAATCCGGTCTGCACCTCATCAGCGATGAGCACAATTCCAAACCGGTTACATATCCTGCGAAGCAGGAGAAGGAACCCCGCCGGTGGCACAACAAAACCGCCTTCGCCAAGCACCGGCTCGACGATAATTGCGGCAACGGCGCTCGCCCCCACCGTGGCAAACAGCACGCGCTCGAGCTCCTCTTCGGAGCGTGCACAGCAACGATGCTCGAGTTCGGTGCAGCCAGCTCGATAGCAGTAGGGGTATGGCGCGCGGTACACCTCTCCGGGGAAAGGGGCAAAGCCGTCTTTATAAGGCACGGCCTTGCTGGTGAGCGCCATGGCCATATAGGTGCGGCCATGGTAGGCGTCTTCAAAACAGATCACGGCTTCACGACCGGTGTAGGAACGCGCCAGCTTCACCGCGTTCTCGACCACCTCAGCACCGCTGTTCGCCAGGAACGTTCGCTTCGCAGAGTCGCCGGGTGCAAGTGCGTTCATCTCCTCCGCGACGGCGACATACGCTTCATACGGAGCGACCATAAAACACGTGTGTAGGAATCGTTCACTCTGTTCAGCAAGTGCCCGCGTCACGCTCGTCGGGCTATGGCCTGCGTTCACGCATCCGATGCCACCGGCAAAATCGAGCAAACGGTTTCCGTCCACGTCTTCGACCATGGCGCCATGCGCTGAGCGGACAAACACCGGCGTGATCATTGACACAGAAGATGCAACCGCTTGCGCACGGCGTTTCGCCAAATTGGTCGACCCCGGCCCAGGGATCGTTGTTCTTAGAGCAATGGACACTCGACACCACCTAAATAGACTTGCAAACAAAAAAGAAGCGGATCGACAAGTTTGCTCCGTTGTACTGCACCGAAGTCATTCGTAGACCCGTAAGAAAGGATTGCCGGCCGAAGACACGGACCACTCTGCGGAAAGCTTGCAATAATGGCGCAAGCATATAAAGTGCTGGCTTAGCCGTCAACAGTCTTCGGCCGGTTCGCAACGCATCCGCTTGAACGTTGCAGATAAGAGCGACTCCAGTCACTGTGGTTGCAACATTTGTAGTCAGACCGTTCACCAGGAGAACACGTGGCTAAACTCATCGGCACAGGGGACAGCCCAAAGCTGCACAGAGTCCTCGGTCGACGGGATCTGATTCTGCTTTTCGTGGTGGCCGTCGCCAATCTGAACCTGGTTCCTCCTGTGGCCGCCTCCGGTCCGCTCGTCCTTTGGCTTTGGCTGCTCGCCCTTATCCTCTTTTTCTGGCCTCAGGGCGCCGCGGTCACGGAGCTCTCGCAAAAGTGGCCAGGCGAGGGCGGCATCTATCTCTGGGCCAAGCGGAGCTTCGGTGAAAAGCACGGATTTCTCGCTGGCTGGACCTACTGGCTGACCAATGTGGTCTATCTCCCAACCGTTGTGCTCTCCTGCGTCGGTGTAGGCCTGTACGTCCTCGGACCCGAAGTGAGACGCCTGGCAGACAGCCCAGCATTCACTGGCGTTATCTCCATCCTTGTGATCCTTGCGCTGTTGCTCGTGAATATTCGCGGGCTCTCTGCGGGCAAATGGATCAATAATCTCGGCGGCGTAGCTACCATCGCCGGAGCCGGCGTGCTGTGCGGACTCGCCATCCTGCTGTTGCACCATCACACGAGCTCTCTGCATTTTTCGCAACTCGCGCCCGCGACACTCGATTGGCGTGTCCTCACCGTATTTGGAACTATCTGCTACAGCCTTGTCGGCCTCGATCTTGCGTCCATCATGGGTGGCGAGATTCGTAATCCGCGCCGAGATCTGCCGATCTCGATTCTTATCGGTGGCTTGGTGGCGGCCGGCATCTATCTCGGAACAACGGCCGCCATGCTGATTGCGATGCCCAAGGAACAGATCGGCGTTCTTGCGGGCATTCTCCAAGCAATCAACCTCATGAGCGCGCAGACGAGGTTGACAATAATCGTCGCTCCGCTCGCCTTACTGGAGTGCCTGGCGATCCTAGGCACAGCATCGGCCTGGTTTGCCGGAGCAGCCCGTCTGCCCTTTGTCGCCGGCGTGGATCGATACCTGCCTCCGGCCATGGGTCGTCTTCATCCACGGTATGGAACGCCGTATGTAAGCCTGATCGTCTTCGCCGCAATGTCTTCCCTGCTTATTCTCATGAGCTTTATCGGTGTCACGGTGGGTGAGGCCTATCTCACGCTGCTGGACCTTGCCGTAATTCTGCAGCTACTTCCATCGGCTTATCTCTTTGGAGCTTTATGGAAGCACGCTTGGTATGCAGAAGACAAGCTGCACGCGGATCGCAGATATCTCTTACTGAATGGCGCCTTCGGTGGGCTCGCTACCTCGATCGGAGTCGCCGCCGCATTTATTCCATCACACCTCGTCACCTCCATTTGGGCATTTGAATTCAAACTTCTGGCCGGTTGCGCCCTGGTGTTTGGCGCAGCTATCTTCTTCTACCGGCAACCGACTAACGCACCAGCGAGCTCGCTGACAGCGGTCGAGAGGGAAGTCGGGTGATGTCTTCATGAGGAAACGGCCGTGCGGAGATCGGCGACATAAATCTCATTTACGCGCATAGGGACACCCGTCCTCCGTTGCGTTCCATAAGCAAGAGACAGCACCAGTATTCTCGTCCGAATATACCGGCTCTCCCATCTTGCACTCATTCCATGACTCGCGCGCTGGCCGTCGACCTCCGAATCACCAACTCCGTCTCCAGAACACACCCGTTCGTCTTCTTTCGCTTGAGCTTCAAAAGACTGTCCAACTCCCGAAACGACCTTATCCCTAGTTCCTCTCGCGGAACACGAATGGTCGTCAGCGGAGGGCGGGTGAGAAACGCGAAGGAGATATCATCAATGCCGACGACCGAGATATCGCGAGGAACATCGATCCCAGCCGCTTCAAGCGCCACCATCGCTCCCATCGCGATCAAGTCGCCCCCACAGAAGATGACGGTCGGAACCTCCTTAGTCGAGAGAATTGTCTGAACCGCCAGAGCCGCGGCCTCCAGTCGGTAGTCGCTACACACAACGGGGTTCGGATTCAGACCCCACCGACGGAGACCATTAATGAGCGCTTGCCGTATCGTTAGGGCTGTCCTGTTGGCTTCAGGACCCGCTATCACGGCCGCGCGACGGTGACCCAACGAAGCTACGTGTTCAATCGCCTGGAATAAGCCTCTCTCATAGTCAATCGCGATGTTGCGGATCATGCGATGATCGTAATCCGCATTGCACAACACAATACCGATTCCCTCCTTAATCAGCGTCGAAATCACCTTTTTCTGTAACGAGGAGGTCATGATCGACACCCCTCGCACCCCATTCTCGATCAGCTTTCGAACAACAGCTTCAGTGCGAACTTCACTATATTCTGTATTTAGAAGAAGAACATCGAATCCACTCTCCCATGCTGCTGACTGGAATCCCCGGATAATCTCGGAGAAGTAAGGATTGGCAATTTCGGAGATCACTAAACCGAAGAGGTCGCTCTTTCCCACCGCAAGACGGCGAGCGTGCACGTTTCGATGGTAATTTAGCTCCTCAACTGCCGCCAGCACCCGAGTGACTGTCGCTTGCGATATGTAGGGATTCTTGCTCAGCACCCGAGATACCGTTGTAGAAGAAACTCCGGCGAGTTTGGCCACATCACTCATCGTATGTGCCATAAATCCTCCGGAACTGAGAAAGCCTCGTCTTGTAAAAATGCGCGTATGAGACTGCATGCAGATATTGACTGCAGAATGCGGGTTCCGTGCCGTTCAGTCCCATTTGAGCGATTCGAGACGAGAGAGGGAAGCCAGTCGCTCCTTCCACTACTCCAATCTCGAGGCTTATAGATCGAAAAAGCCGCACGCTTGCAGAAACGGTTCACGAAGTGCAGCGTTTCGGAACGCTTCGGTTCCACCTGAAGATAGTGTCGAGAGTGCTCCGGTGATGTTGCCCGCGCGCGCACAGTTTATAAGACTCTTCCCCGTCAGAAAAGCATAAAGAAATCCTGCGTCAAAACTGTCTCCGGCACCGATAGTATCTACTGCTTCTACTCTTTGCCCGGGCACGTCGAAGATCTCCGCCCCGCTTTGTACACGACAGCCGAGGCGCCCACGTTTCACGACCAGTGTGGGAACACTCTCGCCAAAAACCCGCATCGCGTTCTCAAGATTAACTCCGCCCGCCATGCGGCAGAGTTCCCCTTCATTCGGCATAAAAAGATCCACTAGTGGAAGGATCTCGGCAAGGGGAGATCCCCAACTGTTCTGAGGATCGTCGTTGGTGTCAAGAGAGATGGTCAGTCCGCGTTCTCTCAATTGCCGCAGTAATCCGTCCAGTCCGCGATGCAGGCCGGTCTGCAGAAAGAGAGACGAGAGATGAAGGTGTCTCGATTGCGCGAGTTTGTCGACGTCCAGGTCATCAACCGTCAGAGAAGAGATACTGCCCAGATAACTAAGGCTATGGCGCTCCGAGCCATGCGGCAATAGGATAGTCACTCCTGTCGTTGCAGATCGGTCGATCACAACATTCGTAGTTTCTACACCAACTTGTTCGAGGCGCGCCAGCGCGAGATGACCAAAGTCGTCGTCCCCGATCACCGTCGCAAACTGAACCCGCAGACCCAAAGTCGCGGCGTTGTGAGCAACAATAGCTGACGAACTCCCGAGAGTGGAGATAAATTTATCCCCAACGAGATCGCGTTCGACTTCCATCACAAGCGGCAGCCCATACAAAATCAGATCCATATTGAGTTCGCCCGCGATTGCCAGGTCAAATGGCCTGCTATCTCGAGATACTGGAGCCGTCATGCGCCACCTATCAAATGCTTTAGATTTAGAATCGTTCGCCCAGCATAACAGCGAGTTAGCTCAGGCGGACGAGCGGTTCCTAAGACTCAGGCAAAGGTTCGTCTCCGTAAAGCGTTCCCATGCATCATCTCGGTAAGTTATCTACTTGGGATACGATCTCGCTGCTGAGCAATTAGAAACTCTTCCTGACCTTGAGAACAGAGTGTAACTGTGCAAGGATGCGCAAGAATCGGCGCGGTCTCCTTTCCATAAAACCTCTCGAAGCATGTGCCCTGCTTTACTAAAAAGACCTCAACTTGCTGCCCATCCTCGTAGGAGGTCACGGGTATAACGCGCGTTGGATCTACGTTCAACCAGCGTACGAGATAGGCCTTTGTATTAACTGCCCGGTATGCGGCAACATCGGCATAGCGGAGGTCCTCCCCACTCATATCCTGTTCTGTCCGTATGCGACCGTGCTCGGGCTTGTTATCTTTTATTTTGTCCGCCGCGCCGACGAGATACAACTTGGAACGAGTCTCAGCCGCGAGCATTGCTCGCGCGCGAGTGAGGCACGCGGCTGCACTGTTCTCCACGCGGGCGGGGCGTTGTGCGTCCTTCTCAAACGAGAGGACACAAATCCGGGTGACTCCTTGAGCGGGACTCTGCCCAAGGGATCTCTGCTGTAGTCCAGCGACCACGAGAATCACTGTAACCAATAGCGCTGGTTTAGCGGAGAACGCAACGCGCATCTGCCTCCATTGAAGATGTCCGGCTTATTTCTTCTCACCGGAAACCGACTGTCGAGCTAGGACTTCATAGGTCTTGCCGTTAAGGGCGGCTGAGATGAGCAGCATCGTCGGCTGCCCATCCTTTCGCGGGTTGCCGGTGACCTCGATTCTATCCCCTACCTTGGCCGTGCCTTCACTCCATCCGCCATGGTTGTACATAACGCTCGGGCTTTGCCCTTCGACACCCCAGTGCTCGACGGGAGCATTGGGAGCACCACCCTGCAGCGATCCATCAAAGTAGATGAAACAGTGGGGATTCGCCCAGACCACCTTTGTGATCACGCCATGATAGGTCACCAGCTTAGCGGTATCGAACATCGCCGTTGAATGATGTGCCCAAACCGTGACAGGCGTGAGACACAGCATTGTGACTGTGATAAGCACCTGTAACCCCTTACTCTTCATAACACCTCTCCCTAAGTTGTTCTCTTCAAGACGAGATCATCGTGCAACACGAAACGCAGTGGGCGTGCGGTCGAAGCAGTTATAGGCTTCAATCTCCGCGGTTGTGCGCCGAAACAATCTCTTATACAAGACCGGTGCGGTGAGCACCTCTGGGTCGACAGCTGTCGCTTGGTACTCCAAATACTTCCCTGAATCGACCAAGCGGAAGCGCTCAGTCAGGTGCAGCTGTTGGCTGTTCTCTACACCTTGTTCGTCTAACCAGGTCTTGTTGGTGAAATGAACGGAGTCAACGACCAGCGTGTCTCCGTCCCAGCGTGCGGTGGAGTCACCGTTCCACAGTGGCCTAAGATCGGGCGTCACGGGAACATGCTCTGCGTCAAGTCGAATATTCCTAACATTTCCCCATGAGCCATTCTCAAACAGCATGACAAGTTTATCGGGAGCATCCCGCAAGATCTCAAACTTCACATCCTGCCGAGCCATCAACCGAAAAGGCCCAAGAACTTGGCACATGTCCTTAGGGTCCGGTTTGCGTCTGGCCAAAATCCTCGACTGTGTGGCTTTAATCGTGAGCGGAAGCGCTCCGGCAATTGCATGTGTCGGCTGCTTCCCACTGCGGGGTGCCTCGTATACCCCCATGAGACGATCAACCCTGGCGGAGAAGGCGGGGCCAGTATCTGCCGTACCTGCAATGGACTCGGCGGCGCGTGTGGCGCGCACCGTACAAAGACATGCGCAGGTCAGCAATACAAGAAGCCGTCTCATATCTCGTTCTGCTCTCGTGAGGTAGCTCGGAGTTCTGCTCCGGTGTAGGGTGGGAGGCTTGCGATAAATCCTTTAGTGAATCGGCGCAGGTGTCTTTGTCTCCGACTGTCGAAATGGCGACGGATCCTCATTGCAAACCAGCTCGACTGTATTGCGGTCCGGGCCCGCTCCGATGTGCGTGGCCACCCACTTACGAAAATATCGTGTGAGGTGATACGGAGCCTTAAGTGCCTTGGGATCACTCATCTCATACTTCACCTCCAGATACTTGCCATCCCCGACAAGTCGCATTCGTTCAGACATCTTCAGTTGTTCGGAGTGCCGTTCGCGATCGTCACCCAGCCATGACCTGTCGTTAAAGCTCTCGGTCTCAATTACCAACGTATCCCCCTCCCAGTGCGCGATGGAGTCCCCGTCCCACGTATGCCGGAGTGGATGCGCATGTTGCGGCCTGAGATAAAGGCGCCGGACACCTTCCGTATCAGGTTCAACTGGGACCAGCGTGATCTTGCCCGGAGAGCTGAGCATGGCAAAGCCATAACCGTAGTTGATGAAGGGAAACCAGCCTTCAGGATCGCAGAGACTGCCTGGAGCGCTGTCGTACGAGGTCTCTTTCGTCTTGGCCTGTGCCCAAGCTGTGAGGTCTGCATGGATCATCGGATCAGCTCGATCAAATGGGGGGTCAATCTTAAACTCGCTTGGGAACGCGGGATCAGGAGGAGAAAGATCAACGGTGTCCCAGTCTCCGGCCCAGGCAGCGGGAAGGGAGTGATACCGACTGTCTGTCGAAGTGTGTGTTGCCCGAGTTAGCTGTGCGCTAGACAGCCCTGCAGGCAGAACCGCAGCCAAGAGTGTCGACGTCCGTGCAAATGAATGGCATTTCACTTTGTCATTCCTCAAGCCCTTTCGTGCGCTCGCCCAAATCTCCTTCGTCCTCCAAGGACCCCGCTACGTGGTTAGCCTTTGGAGCGTTCGATCGATCGTTTTCCGGACATCTTCTTCGAAAGCAAATCTCATCCGCAGCACTGGGGAGCTCGCAAGGCAACACACGAAGATGGTCAGCAATCTTCTTCATGAGGAATGCGTTTGTTCTAACAAGCAGCGGTTCGCATGTCAAGCGCTTGCATAAGGGTTTTCTGGTCAACATAGCCAACGCGCAGCTGGACCGGAGTCTCTGAAGAACATCCCCGTGATCCATTGACATTCACATTGCTTCGCCATACTGTTGAGTTCCCAACAGAAGCGAAGCAGAGATCTACATCCTGCCTCTCTTCGAGCCGTCTGCCTGAGGCATCTTGCGTCGGTTCAGGAGAGAAGCAGATGCATGCCCTTGATTTTTGTGTATGGCTGCAGAACACCGCTATCGGAACTGCGGTTCGTGTCTCTCCCTGGCTTTTTCCCACTATTGAATCCTTCCATATCGTCGGCTTAGCGCTCTTGGTCGGTGCAGTGGTCAGACTGGATGCGCGACTGTTGGGCATGTATGCAACGTCCTCGGTAACGGAAGTGGCAAAGGGAATCATGCCTTGGACGTGGGGCGGCTTTATTCTTGCCATTACCACAGGTTCTTTGCTCTTTAGCTCTGAGGCGCAAGGCCTCTATGCCAATCGCGCCTTCCGTCTTAAGATGCTTATGCTGCTCCTTCTTGGTCTAAACACGGCGGTCTACGAACTTCTAACTCGGCGAAATATCAACCGCTGGGATCGCGGCGCCGCCACACCACTCTCGGCTAAGTTGGCGGGGTTTATTTCAATCATTCTCTGGACTGGCGTCGTGGTCGCTGGCCGATGGATCGCCTACGCGTGATCAGAGCGTCCGCCAACCTGTCGCGAGAGTTTGCCTACCGCAGATTTTGTCAGCAAGCAATCAGTGCACAGGAGCTTCGGCGCACCGCTAAGCTGTCACCATCAACGCAACCCGATACATCGAGGCATGCCTTGCATCGCAAAATGACTTACTCGGTTGACCGACGCACCTTTGTCGCCGGCGCATCCTCGCTTCTGTTGACGCGAATGGCTTTACCCGCGCGCGCGAATCAAGCAAAGCCTGGATCGCGTCGCTTTGCCTATGTCGGCTCGATTAGTGCTGTCAAGGCGGTCCTGCCCGACTCACTCACCGGCGAGGGCAAGGGCATCTACCTCTTTGAAGCGGATCTCACCACAGGAAAGCTAACTCCCGGAGCTATCACCCCAAACATGGCCAATCCGTGGTGGATTGCTATGCACCCGGCAGGCACTTATCTTTACTCCGCAAATGAGATCTCGTTGCAGCAAGGGGATAGCTCAGGTTCCATTAGCGCCTACGCGATCGATCGCACAACGGGCGCTCTCACGCATTTAAACACCGTCGACTCTGGTGGCTCGCGTCCAGCTCAACTTAGCGTGCACCCCTCTGGACGATATGTCTTGGTTGCGAACTTCGGCGGAAACATGCTAGGGGTCTTTCCCATTCAGAAAGACGGCTCGCTCGGCCCCGCAACCGACATGCGTCCTGATGCAGGTGTAGTCGGGCCCAAGACGTCGTCCAGTGCGCCTCCCGGCGGATCGCAGGCCAACGGTCACGACAGGCCCCGGCCACATATGATTCAGACTGACCCTGCTGGTAAGTTCGTGGTCAGCACGGACCTGAGTCTTGACGCACTTTTAGTATGGAACTTCGATGTCGTAAAGGGACTGCTTACGCCAACTGGCCTACAGCCGGCGAATGTGGGCGCGGGAGACGGGCCGCGGCACTTCGTTTTTCATCCCAACGGCAAGATGCTCTTCAGTCTGCAAGAGGAGGCTGGGACAATCGTATCGTTCACCTACGACCCGGCAACTGGCGCGCTCACGCAACGGCAGGTAATCTCGACGCTTCCCGAGGGTTTCGCAGGCACGTTTTATAGCTCGGAGGTCATTGTCGATCCCACCGGCGATTTTCTCTACAGCGCGAACCGCGCCTATGACGCAATCGTTTGCTTCCGCATTGCGAAGGACGGTGCCCTCACTAAGATCGACGAGATGTGGGCTCACGGCAGCTGGCCGCGCCATCTCGCTCTGGACCCCACGGGAAAATTTATGTACGCCTGCAATCAAAAAAATGACGAGATCGCCACCTTCGAAGTTAATTCACGCACGGGCACACTACGCTTCACCGGAGAGTTCACCCCCGTCGGAACCCCGGCGATCTTAGTCTTTCTCCCCGGACCACCAACCGAAGCGCGCTGAACTGCCTGCAGGCCGCGTTACATGGAAAGTAGGGCGACTGCCACCAGCGTGCATGCAATTCCGACAACTTGAAGCTTCGTGATCGCTTCATGTAACACAAACGGGACGGCTACGATGACCACCAGGGGATAGAGTGCGGTAAGAGGGGAGACAATTGATGCCTTTCCGCCGCTCTTGAGCGCGGCAAAGAGCGCCAAGGCTCCGAGTGCATTCAATGCGCCGCTCAGCAAAGCCCACGTAAGATTCCATCCGGAGTAGTGAAACAGCGCCTTGCCCGGGTAAAGCAAAGGCTCCAGGATAAGGTACCCCGCGACCAGCCATATCAAGGACGATTCCGCGGAGATATAGTTCGTGGAGAGCTTCTGAAGTAGCCCCACCACACCCCATGAGAGAAGGACAACGACCGCATACCAAAACCACGGTGCAAGATGAACCACTGTGCTCCCTGTACAAAAGGTCAAATAGAAAAGATGACAATCGCAACGCCCGCAAATCCTAAGCCGACAAGCTGAACCAGACCGAACTTTTCCCGTAAGATCGTTACGGCCAGCAGAACCGTAATCATGGGGTACAGAGCTGTTGCCGCCGTGACCACGGCGGTGTTGCCGTTCGTATGGTATGCCGCAAAGAGTGCGAGACTGCCTACGCCCGAAAGAACACCGTTCAGCAGTCCAAAGGAGGTGCCTTTGGTACTCTTCTCCAGTTTAAATCCGCGTGCCGCCAGCAAAGCAAGCGCAATAGGCAGGCTTCCGAGGGTGAACAGAAATTGCATCGTCTCTGGCGGAATCTCTCTCGATCCGAATTTAGACAAAAGCGCCCACCCACCCCAACATAGGACGCAGACCATGGAGTACCAGAACCAGCGAGCGCGTAGCGTCTCCTGAAGAGCCATTGTGTGCTTACTCCTCACTTCCCAGACCGAGTGTAGAAGTACGCCGGACATCCTGCCTGTGCACAAGAGGTGCAGCGTTATGTCTGCTTGAGTCTATGTATCTGCAACGGTGAACGAGGCCAGTATACGTGGCATTGCGCGACGTGCAAGCGATTGTGTTTGACTTCGCTGCGAGGCTGCTCGCGCCGAAGTAACTCTCGCTTCAACGAGAAGAAACAAAGTCGATTGGGCCTTGCTCACGGCTTTCTTCAACTTGACATACATCGGCACGCAGCTTACGCTGTGGCACCCCATATGCACTCACAATCTGTGATGTCCCAGTACCGAATCTCGACGCAGACACCATTCTTCTGTTGGGGTCGAGCTATCCGGCAGGCGACCAGGAAGATGCTGCAAGCTTGGCTGGTGTCCTTTCTTGCAATATCTCCGTCGCTTGCTGCTGCGCCGAAGTCGCCCCGCGTGCGTGTAAGTGTGTGGTACTGGCTCAACTCGGCGCCGAAGTCGCAGTGGTCTACAGACTTCAAAGACATGAAAGACCTTGGCTTTACCGACGTTGTACTGGTTTGGGGTTTAGATGGCTCTGCGTTTTCCGAGCGCATCGCCGACTCCCACGAGGCGATCCGCGACGCCTGGACGGCTGGTCTCGGATCCTATCTATTCTCTTGGCACGCTCGTTACTCGACACTGCCCCATGACCCAAAATTTGAGCAGGTGGACGCTGCGGGGCACACTCTCTTTGCCTTTGACACCTTTAATTCCCAATGGCGCACCACACAATGGAAACCATATTTGCAGACGCTTGCGCGCGAGTACGGCCACCAACCAGGGATGGCGGGATACGTCTTTGATAACTCCTTTGCGATCGGTTATGTCGGCTCCATCGACGGTGTGGCTCCCAGTTCGCAAGATAACTACATCTCGTATGGCGCAGCGGAGCGAAAAGCCTTTGTCAAACCTCTGCCGACATCGCCTTCCTCCCCAGTCTGGCCTGAGTGGACCGCCGTACGCGAGCGATGGTGGGCTGATTGGGCGAAAGATACCAAAGAAGCTATCCGGTCGGTCGATTCCGATCTAAGGCACCAGATCGTTCTCGAGGATGGAGCAAATGTCCTCGATCCAGAGACGCAGTCCCGTGTTGGTCTCAAACTCATCAGCGTCGCTCAGTATTTCGACATTATGTCCGCGTATTGGGCGCCTAATTACGGCGACGGGTCCTCCGACAAGCTTGCGGACGGGGTGCTGACCTATCTGTCGCGCATGCGTGCCGCGATCGGACCGGAGAAGAGACTCGCGTTGAGTCTGCGTCTCTCCGACGATCACTCCGAGGGTTTGCCCGGGCACGCCACCACGCCCACGCTCGAACAGATGAAAGGATTGATCGACACAGCGCTCGGGATGGGTGTTCGACAGATCGACTTATACGGCTTTCGCATGGGCGTCTACCACCTGGATGGCCCACAGTGGCATCAATACCTCCCGGGCACCGGCCCAACCTATCAGCTTACGGGCCAGATCGAAGGGAAGTTCCTTGTGGATCGCTCCGAGCTATGGCCGGGTCTGCGAATGTATCTAACCCAGATCGAAAGCGAGCCGGGGAAGTAGTTGCGTCACTCTGATGGTCTTAGACTCTTCTCTGTCCTTCCGTTCGCAACTTAGAACTCGAGTCGAAGTGAAAGCTGCCCGGTACGGTTGCCGCCAAAGTCCGATCCCCGAGATTGGGTGATCTGCCCGAAGTTTGATTGGCTGATATCGGTCAGAGGGTCGGCGAGGTTGGTATGGTTGAGCACGTTGGTGAAGGTGCCTTCGGCTCTCAGACGGATGCCCTCCACAAGAGCGAACGACTTGCTGAGACCGGAGGAGAGATTAACCGAACCGGGACCGGTAAGATCGCCGACACTTTCCGTACCGAAGCGGCCGATGGGTGCCGAGCCGACGCCGACAGTACACGGGGACACACCACCGGTCGCCGCCGATGGGGCAAGCGAGGCATAGCCGGTCTGGCCGGGGCAGGCAAAGGCGTTGTTATTGAACCAGCGGTTTCGATCATGGGCGCTGCTGTGCCCATTGGCGACGCGGTCCGGTCGCTGCGCTGCCCCGCCTATGGCTGTACCGGAACTAGTGCCCGAGGGATCGATCGAGCCGTTCGGCATATAGGCCGTAAGGAAGGTCCCACTCTGTATCAGAAAGATGTTGCTCAGCTGCCATCCGCCGACCGCCAGGTCAGCAAGACGACTCATCCCCGAACCGAAACGTCGCCCGCGACCAACCGGCAGCTCGTAGATCGCTGTGGTCAGCCACCGGTGGCGCCGAGTTGCCGAGACATTGCCATAGTCCAGGTGCCGATCATAGCTATCAGTGGGGCTGTATCCACCCTGTTCGTCGACAAAGCCGGCGCCGTTGAAGTTGTTGTAGGTGCCTTGGTTATCCGAGAGATTCTTGGCAAAGGTATAGTTCGTGTCGAAGGACAGGCCGTTCGTAAGACGGTGTGAAAACTCCGTCTGGAGAGCGTGGTAGTCAGCCGAGGCGGCCGTATCGCGTCGGGTAATCTGCTGAAAGTTCGGAAATGGGTAGGCACTCTGCGGCTGGGCGCTGGCCGGTGTGGTTGAGGACCGGGGAAGCTGGTTGAACTGCGGTTGCCAGACGAGATGCCATGTGTGAAGACCGACGTAGGAGATACGACCACCGATGTTATGGCCGAAGTCATGGTCGATCGAGAGGTCGCTCTGCAGCGAGTACGGGTCCTGCCAGTTGGTGTCGATCGCGGCGTAGAAGTAGACGGTACCGTATGCCGGAACAAAGGTGTTGTTGAGGGCGCTCGTGGTCGCTGGAAACGAAAAGGCCGGGCCTGTCGGAGAGTAGGTATTGTTGAAGTTCTGGCTGTTGGCCTGCAATGACTGAGCGATCGCGTAAAACAATGCCCCGGTCGTGGTGATGTTGTAGTACCCTGCGCCGCCACGAATGGCTGTCTTTCCGTCACCAAACGGCTGGTAGGCAAATCCCAACCGAGGCTGAAAGCGCAGCGTGGGAGCATTGCGCAGACCCTCGGGCAGACCTGCCTGCTTATTCGTGATTACAGGGGTGCAGGGTGCACCGTTCACCACCCCGTTTGTCGCGTAGGGATTAGTAATGCCGGGGCTGCTGCACGCGTTCACGCTGGCGAGCTCCTGGATGTTCAGGGCGCCGGCATAACCGGCGGGGTAGATCAGCGTACCCGCGCGTGCCGGAGTCGGCTCGAAGTTGCCGGCTAACCCGCCCTTGGCCACGAGAGACGGATGATAGTCATACCGGAGGCCGAAGTTGAGTGTCAGGTTCGGCGTGGCCTTCCAGTTATCCTGCGCATAGAAGGCGTACGAATTCGCCGTGCCCTGGTTGTCCTGGTTGATCGAGTTAGTCTGCGTTTGATACGGCACGCCGAGAAGAAAATCAGCGAACTCCTGGCCGGGTTGGCCATGGGTCAGGGGTTTCCCTGCGGCATCGATTGTTCCGGCGATCCCCGTGGCCGACTGGCCCGCATACGAGCTGAAGAGGAAGTTGTCGTAACCCGCGCCTGCTTCTGTATAGGCCAACAAGTGGCGAATATCCGCGCCCAATCGAATGGTATGATTTCCCCGCTGGATCGTGAGATTGTCCACGAACTGGAAGATGTGCGACTGCTCCTCGAAGCCAAGTCGTGAGCCGACCGACTGGATCTGATTGAAGCCGATGTGGGGAATGCCGTTGAAGAACTTCGGTGTTAACCCTTGTAGACCTGTGGAGGCGTTGAAAGCGTTCCCGTCGAAGGGATTGCTGTTGCCATCGCGCTCCAAGGTAAAGCCGAAGCGAAACTCGTTTGCCAGACTTGGCGTGAACGCATACGTGAAGGAGCTGGCGAAGATGCGATACTTCGCATAAGCAGTGCTATAAGGCAGTGTCAGATCGGCCGGCTGGAGCTGGTCGGTGTTCTTGAAGGTATATCGGGCGAAGACCGTGGCCCGTTGACCAAAGGTCTGGTCCCCGCGAACGTCGAATTGGTTCGAGCTGATGTCGTACCGCCGTGTGCTCAGGTAGTTATAGCCGGTGGTAGCGACGGCCTGTTGCAGCGACTCATCCGCGAACTGCGGCGAGGGATCGGGATAGAACTGCAGAAAGGTTGCGGAGCTCGCGTTGATTGGCACAACATTGTTGGCGAAGACACCGCCTGTAAACGGGTTAATCAGCGGGGTCGAAGTCTCCTGTGAAAAGTCACCCTGCTTCATGCGCACGGTGGGCACCTTAGCCTGAAGAACATTGGACTGGGGATAGCGCAGACTCTCGTAGTCACCGAAAAAGAACGTCTTGTTGTGGCCGTTGTACAGGTGCGGAAGATAGACCGGACCACCAAGACTGGCGCCGAAGTCATTGGCCACCTTGTGCGGCTTGTTCGCGCGGTTCGTGCCGTAAGGCGTCGCATCCAGAAATTGGTTCTGGAGATACTCGTACACTGAGCCGTGCAGCTTGTTTGTGCCGCTCTTCGTTACGGTCGTGATCTCACCAGGCTGCCCGTACTCTGCGTTGTTGTTTACGCCGTCCACGCGAATTTCAGAGATGGCTTCGGCTGAGGGAAAGGCATCACCCTGGATATTGTTGTTGGTCTGGTTCTGCGCAGAAATTCCGTCAACGGTGGTCTCTGTTTGCGAGGGCAGGCCGCCTTGGATGGAGAACCGCACGCTCGGCGACGGGTGGGTGGATGGCGCTGGCGGGTATGCGGCTGTGTCGGGCTGGACGCCGGGCAGCGTTTCGACGACGTTGATCGGGGATGTCGAGCCGGCGCCGCGATAGTTCGCCGGCAGATCGAGCACCGCCCGGGGAGAGAGCGCCGCGGAGATCTGCGCTGTCTCCGTCGGGATCACGCCCACGTCCGTGGCGTTCACGCTGACCGTCTCCTTGCTGGCGCTCACCTTCAGCGAAGTGTCATACCGCAGCTGTTGACGGGCAAGGAGCTCGACGTTACTGGCGAGGGTCGACGCCATCCCAGGAGACTCAACAGTTATGTCGTAGTGACCGGGGTCTACGTTCAGCACCGTGTAGTTACCCTGCGCATCGGTCGTCGCAGTGCGATCAGCCCCCGTCTCCACACGATGCAGCAGCACGCGCGCGTTCGGGATCACACCCCCGCTCGCGTCCTGGACAGTTCCTGTAATGCTCCCGAGAATGGACTGCCCGTGGCACACGGCGAGCAAAGACAACATCGCAAGCAGCACGAACAGCTTGGACAAAGCATAGGGGAACATGTCTACGCGCAGGCGTCGTGATGACATCTGAGTTCGCTCCATTGACAAACAGGATGTGGGTCCGATGATGGTCCCCAGTATCCCCGAGGGAGTGCACTTCTGCAAGGGGTTTCATAAGGCTTTTTTCAGCCTCGTGCGCCCGTGTTGCGACCCCAACCGGGTTTGAGAGATGTTTTGACACGGCAAAGCGAGGCGCAAATGTCCGCTGTGCCCGGCGCGAAGTTCACTCCCGCACACAGGATTCGGCTTACTAAAACGAATCGCCGCATCGGGTTGTCACTGCGTTTTGTTAGAACAGCGACACGCAAACACACGACCATTCCGATCAAGGCAGATCGAACGTCGTGCTACGAGGTACGGCATACACCACAGTGGAGAGATGCCGTGGTATGTGCGAACTTCGCACGATCGACTAGGTATCAATCCCTGAGCCCGATCGTCCACTGCGCGTGGTCTGCTACGCAGCGTCGTCCCGAAGCGGAGGCTCATACCACCGGGTCACGGCGTCTGCCGCTACACGCAGCGAGATACTCTGGATCTCTTCGCCGATCACTTCACAGAGCATGACAGCGTCATGGACCAGACCATCATCGGCTGCCTTCAGGTAACAGGGAAGGAGTCGTGTGCCTTGCGGGAATCTCTGCTCCTGATCGCCAGTCATGTTCTGCCTCCGCGAGCGAAATGCCGTCCTGTTGGTATACGTTGCAGCTCCTGCGACAGCACATCCCCCGTATAGGGGAGCGCTCGCCGTGGTTCGGATCAGTGCGCCTTCCGGTATACATGCACGGCATGACTCGTCTGCAGCACAAAAGGCCCTCCGCGACGAAGGGCCCTTGTAACGTACCTCGCGGGACGAAGCGGCCCGGCGCTAGCTGGTGGTGATCGTCCCGTTCAGCCCATTCGGAAAGAACCCGCCCTTCGAGATCCCCGTCTGTCCGGCAGCGCCGTAGACGATCTGCAATACCTGCGAGGTCGTTCTCACTGGATTGAGACCGGTCGTTGGGCTGGTGTTGAAGATCTGCGCCGCCGTCGGCGGCATGTCCATGGAATCAACCGCCGGCGAGGTCACCCCGAGAGCAAGGCAGAGCTCTCGCAGAAAACCCTCATGCTGCGCCTCGGTATCGAGGATCTGCGCGGCGTATAGCAGGGCTGATGTGTTAGACACCAGGTACTGCGCTGCGCCGATGTATGCGCTGATTCCTGTCGCCTCCAGCTGTCGAGCTGCAGCCAAAAAAGTTGCATCCGAGGTGACAGCGCCGTTGGCGGCAAGATTGATCGTCGGCATCGAAACCGGTGTGCCGCCGATCGCTGAGATGGTAGTTCGCAGGAATTCGACATGCTCGCGTTCGTCCGTCGCAAGCTGCGCTGCTGCACTCGCAACAACCGGGCTTGTGAAGGTGACCTGGGCGCCGCCGGAGACGGTTCCTGGACTGGACCCCATGTCCGCGGTGGACAGACCGCTTCCTGTACTGACATAGGAATAAAAGCTCGCCTCTAGGTACTCGAGGTTGAGCGCAAAGTTAAGAACATCCACGACGGACGGTGTTGTGCTGACAGGTCGCGTTAGTAAAGAGCCGCCGCTGCTGCATCCGACGATCGCCAGGCTACCAGCGGCGGCGCTTGTAGCTCCGAGCGCGGCGAGGATGCGACGGCGACTTAGGTTAACTTCTGTTTGTGCGTGGGCAAGGTTCGCCATCTGCTCGTCCAAGATATTTTCGGCAAAGACATTGATCGTCGACGACATAAGAACTCCTGACAGGTTAGCTGGGGAGACGCACCGCTTATAAGTGGCAGCATCGCGCTAGGTCGAGGTGATACTTCCGTTGAACCCGTTGGGGAAGAAACCTCCCATGGTGACTCCCGCAGCCGGCGTGGTGGTAGTGGCCATGGAAGCCCCGTACGCGACCCCCAGCACCTGGGAGGTGTTACGCGCTGGAGAAAGCGCCGTCGTCGCCGCCACTGTGAAGTAGTTGCTCTGCGAGGGTGGCACGTCCTGCGCATCAATCGGTGGGCTCGCAACACCTTGGTTCACGCAGAGATATGCGAGCACACCCGCATGCTGGCCCTCAGCGCCAAGGATCTGCCCTGCGGTCGTCAGCACCGTGGGATTAGACACCAGCAGCTGTGCTCCGCCGACATAGGCAGACCCGCCAAGCGCGGTGAACTGCCGCGCCGACGCTAGAAACTGTGCCTGCGTCGTCACAGCGCCATGAGCCCCCAGGTCAATCAGTGGCTGGGAGATGGGTGTTCCACCGAGCGACGTGATCGTCGATTGGAGGTCTGCGATGTGATTCACCTCATCCTGCGCCAATGCCTTGCACACTGCCAGTGTCGCCGCGTCAAGTGGAAGCTGGGCGGGCGGATTCTGTACAGCAACCCCAGAACCGTTCATCGAGGAAGGAAGCCCCGCTCCGCTCGATGCATAAAGGTAGAAGTTGGCCTCCAGGTACTCGAGGTTCAGGGCGAAGTTCAACACATCCGTCACGGACGGCGAAGCAGCCGTTTGTGCGTGCGCAACCTTGGCGGAAAGTCCAGTTACCGCCGCTGCGCTGAACAGGGCACCCAGGAAGCCGCGACGGTTGAGGTGCTGGATGGTCCGGTCAAAGCTGGCAACCTTGCGATCCGTTGCAAGCTGCTCGGCGGTCACCGTCTCCGAGGGACATAAAAGGGATGGGTAGCGATCGTTCAGCAACGTCTGCCTCCATGGGAAGGGCTGCGGTTCAAGCCCGGACTCGGGCGATGGAGTTGGTGGGCGAGAGTGTGGCAACAGTTGAGCCACCAATAGTTAGGGGAGGTCTGCACGTTGATAGACAGTCCCCCCGCCTGGCAGGTTGGCCTGCGCTCCGCGCGCACTTTCACCCTCGCAAACTTTAGCCCCGGAAGCTGTCTCCCACGAAAGAGCTAGAGCGCACACCGATACGCCGGAATAGCTTGAACGAACTGGGCACCTTCGTTCGGAAAGTTAAGCGCCATCGTGGCACCCGGACAGAACGAGCAGCCACGTGCACGGGAGAGATCAAATGCGTTATCAGATGGAAGTGGCACAGAAGAAAAGCGGCAACCTGCTCGTAGCGGCGACCACCGTCGACAGCGCCGTCGGCCGTCGGTCCCAAGCCGCACCCTATCCCAACGGGGACGCGCTGCTCGGTGTCGCTCGGGCTGCAGGTTGTGAGCCGGAAACCCTTGCTGCCATGGAGGAGGCGGTTCGCGATGCTGAGCGCCGCCCGGACACACCCATCCAGTCACGCCAGATTGAACTCGCCGATCGTCAGGCACAGACGCTCGGGCTTTAGCTCGCTCTCGCGGGAGAGACGCAAGGGCTGTCGAGCCGGATCGAACGTAGGCCTGCGCATCGCATCAAGCATGGGCCTGCGCGAGATGTTCTTGCGGCAGGCATCTACCATCACATGGCCTATGGTCGATGTACTCACCCTGCACCTCGATTCAGTCTCCCAACAGCTATTTAATAGCTTGCGCGAGCGTTACTTCCCGCCCGAACGAAATCACATTCCCGCTCACCTCACCCTCTTTCACGCGCTTCCGGACGCTGCGTGGGCACAGGCTCGGATCGAGGCCGTCACGTGCAGTCGGCAGCACTTCTCGCTGGACGTCACGGGGCTGCGCTCACTCGGCAAGGGCGTTGCCTACCGACTCGCCTCGTCCCATCTGCAAACGCTTCACGCCGAGCTCGCCGAAGGCTTTGCCGACCATCTGATCCCGCAGGATCGGCAACGTCTTCAACCGCATGTGGTGGTGCAAAACAAGGTCGCGCCCGAGATCGCAAGGCAGCTCCTTGCTGAACTCCAACGCACCTTTGCGCCATGGTCGGTCATGGCGGAGGGCCTCGACCTTTGGCACTATCTCGGCGGCCCGTGGCAGCACGTCCGCACCTTTCGCTTCCTCGGTGAGGCGCCGTCGTCCCCTCTATGTCTCGCTAGACTTCCGTAACGCCCGGCGCGGCCGCGATCTCGCGTCCGAGCGAACGCGCCTGCCGGATCAGATCGGGCAGGCCAACCCCGTGAAGCGCATTGCCCAGCAGGTGCAGCCCGGGCAAGGACTGGAGTCGACGCTCGAACCGAGCCGCCCGCTCCAGATGACCCACCGCGTACTGGGGTAGACTGAGCGGCCATCGTCGCACCTCGTGAATTGTCGGCACCGGAAGCCTGCCTAGAACGCCCTCCAGCTCGCGAAGCGCCAGAGCGGCAATCCCGTCGTCTCCCACCCTCGCCGAAAGCAGCCGCTCTGCCTCAGTTGTCCCGAGAAAGACACGCACCAGCCGACCGTAGGCCGGCACCCGTCCGGCAAACTTCTGGTCCACAAAGGTCGCCGCAAGCAAGCGCGACTCCCGCGCCCTTCGACCGTGGCGCACCGCTGGGGGCGGCACCAGAAAACCGAAGCCCGCCGGCAACGCGATTGGCCGCGCCTCAGCCCACGCAAACGCAACCAGAATCGCGGAGCTGGCCTCCCTCGGAAGCAAATTGGCGGCAACGCGATCGAGCGGCCCAAGCAGCGTCGCGCTCGCCGGCACGGAGGTCGCCAGCACAACCTCATCGAAGCGTTCGTCGACCACCCCGCCGCGAGGTCCAAGCTCGTTCTCCACGATCTGCTGCACGGAGCGCACCCGCCACGCTCGTTCCAACGTGTCATTCACTTTTTCTAGGCGGATCACGCGCGCCCTGAGTCGCAGCGTGCCCGCAGGTAGCGCGTCCGCCAGCGCGTCCGTCAGCGTCTCCAGGCCGGAGCGCAGCGTCGTGAAGATAGGCGGCGCGGTCCGGCCCGTTGCCCGCCGCTCGGCCTCGCGCTCACCCAGAGCCGCGATCAACGAGCCATGCTCGCGCTCCATGGCAACAAACGGCGCCATCACGGCCCCCACACTGAGCCGTCGCACGTCGCCCCCAAACACACCCGAGAGCAGCGGCGTTGCCAACTTGCGAAGAACCTCACCGCCGAAGTGCCGCTCGGTGAAGCTCGCGATCGACTCATCCTCGGTCGGCGCTGCCCTGCGTAGCTCCATCGCCTGCGCAAGCTCTCGATGAAAGGCAAGCCGTGCCGTGGGCGAAAGCAGCGGCGAGTCGTCGATGCCCGCAAGCGCCTCGCGTCCAATCGGCACGATCATGCGCAGGTTGTCGGGCAGCGGCTCCAGCTTGCCATCCAGAAGCAGCAGTGTCCTGCGCGTCTCGTCCATCGACGAGATCAGCTCGTCGCCAAGCCCAAGCTCCACGGCCAGTTCACGGGCCGCCGACTTCTCCGTCACCCAGGAGTCCGGTCCCATCTCGATCGTGAAGCCGTCCCGCCGCACTGTCTCGACGATTCCGCCCGTTCGCCCTGAACCTTCAAAGACCGTGACTGCGAGCTCCGGTTCCTCGCTCAGCATCTGCCAAGCCGCCGTCAGGCCACTTATCCCTGCACCGACAATCGCCACGCGCTTCATGGATCTGGGGCTCGCCGTCTCAGATTGTGGCCGGAGCAGCCACAGCAATGGGCAGCATTGGAGCGTCCGCCGGAGCCTCATCCACCTGCGCGGGAAACTCGCCGGTCGAGACCTCGACCAGCGCGCGGATCAGCGTGGCCGAGTCATTCAGACTCTCCGCTCGTGTCAGCTCCATGCCGAGCTCCGCGGCTGTCGCCTTGAACGCAATGTCGATGTCGTACAGGATCTCCACGTGATCGCACAGAAAGCCGATCGGCTGCAGCACCACCGCCGTGTGACCCTCCGCCGCCAGGGCTTTGAGCGTGTCCTCAACCGACGGCCCGATCCACGGCGCGCCGGCAACTCCCTGGCTCTGAAACGCAAAGTACCAGTCGTCCTCCGTCATCCCGACGGCAGCCAGCGTGAGGGCCACAGCCGTCGCCGTGGCCTTGCACTCCACCGGATAGGGGTCGGGAGCGATTCGCTCGTCGTACGCCTGCAGACCATCGGCCGGTGTCGGCCGATCCGCGCGAACCGGCGCATCCACCGCACCCGATCGAATCGTGCGGCAGGGAACTGAGTGCGCTGTGAACAGCACGGGCACGCGCCGGCCCGCCTTCGCGCAGGCCTCGGCCCAGGCCGGCCACATTCGCTCCGCTAACGCCAGCGCCAGCCGCGGTGATCCCGACCAGCCGGCGATAAACTCCACCGGAATGGCAGCCTCGGTCTCTGTCGCGGCAGCCGCCTTCAGAATCGCCCGCCGGTACAGCCCCACGGATGTTCGCGAGTTCTGCGGCGCCAGGCAGATCGCCTGAATCGCCGTCACCCCATCCCGCCGCATCTCCGCGACCGTCTCCGCGATGAAGGGATGCCAGTTCCGCATCCCCACGTACACGCGTGGCTGCTCGGCAGAAAAGAGCGGAAACGCCGCTTCCAGCAGCGCGCCTTGCAGCACCGTCCACCGCGTCAGCGGCGGT
This sequence comes from Acidobacteriaceae bacterium, assembly GCA_965277125.1. Lineage (GTDB taxonomy): Bacteria > Acidobacteriota > Terriglobia > Terriglobales > Acidobacteriaceae > Edaphobacter. Next base: position 106,330 of record CBDIBU010000005.1, read on the forward strand.
GGCTCCTCGCCCGGGGTCGCCCCTAAACCGATCTCGGCATACCGATGTTGCAGCTCCGCTACCACCGCATCCGGCAGCGGCCGACCTCCGGTTACCAGCCGCAGATACTCCGCCATCTCCCCTAGAACATCCGGTGTGCCGTGAGCCAGAAGCAGAACGGCGTGCTGTTCGCGCATAGCTTATCTCCCCGCGGTCGGCGGAAATGAAGGCGAAACAAAGGACCGCACCACGCGCGCGACCTCAATGACGCTTTCCACCGGTGTGCCAGGCACGATCCCGTGGCCGAGATTGAAGATGTGCCCCGGCCGGCCCGCGGCCGATCGCAGGATCGCCTCCGTCCGCTCGCGCAACAGTTCCATCGGCGAAAACAAAGCGATCGGATCCAGATTGCCCTGCACCGCGACGGCGTAGTCCAACCCGCGCCACGCCTCGTCCAGCTCCACTCGCCAGTCCAGCCCCAGCACATCCGCGCCCGTCTGCCGCATCGTCGGCAGCAGCGACGCCGTGTCCACCCCGAAGTAAATCACCGGCACGCCCAGCGCCTGCACCCGGCGAACCAGCTCGGTCGTCGCCTCGAGACAGAACTGCACGTAGTCCGGAACCGAGAGCGAGCCCGACCACGAATCGAAGATCTGAATCACGTCGGCGCCGGCCTCCACCTGCTGCGCCGCGTACGCGACCAGCACGCTCACCAGCTTCTCCTGCAACAGCGGCCAGGCGCGGCTCTCGGCCGATCCCGGCACCGTGCTCCCGTACATCAGGCGCTTAGTCTCGACGTAGTTCCGCGATGACCCGCCCTCAATCATGTACGACGCCAGCGTGAACGGCGCGCCGACAAATCCGATAATTCCCAGCTGGTCGCCGTCCGCCCGCTGGGGCGCAAAGTGCGTGACCACCCGCTCGATCGCGCGTGCCACATACGCCAGCTCTTCCGTGCGATCCGTCCGCAGCGCCTCGATCTGCGCGAGCGACCGTATCGGCTGATGCACCACCGGTCCCTCACCCGCAAGAAACTCAAAGTCGACACCCATCGGCGTAAACGGCAGCAGCAGATCGGCAAAGATGATCGCCGCATCCACCCCCAGCCGCTCGGCTGCTGTGATCGTCACCTCGGCCGCGATCTCCGGCGATCGGCAGATGGAGAGCAGCGTGTGGTGCTGCCGCACCGCCATGTACTCCGGCATGTATCGCCCTGCCTGCCGCAAGAACCACACCGGCGTCCGGTCCACCGGCTGTCGCAGACACGCCCGCACAAAGCGGCTTCCCTGGCTCGCGCTCGGCTCCGGCGGACTCGCGGAGACGACAGGTATCTTCTCCAAAATGGGCGCTTGGGTCACAGGGTCTCCGGATACGAGCCTAGCACCGGCAACGCCCCCCTTGTCCGGTCCTTACCTCTTCCTGCTCGCCGCACAGAAGCGCACCACTCCGCAATGAGGCCCGGCCTAACCCTCCAGCCGGTAGCTGTACTCTTCAATCACCGGGTTGGTCAGAACCTCGCGCGCGATGCGATCGACCTCCGCCTCCGCGTCGGCTCGCTCGATCTCGTCCGCCAGCGTCAGAACAAAATATTTCCCTTGTCGCACATCGTTTACGCCCCGGTAACTCATGCGCCCAAGCGCCTCGGCAATGGTCTTGCCCTGCGCATCAAGCACCGTGCGCTTCAACGTCACATAGACATGAGCCTTCATCGTGCCCGATTATAGACGGCAAGCGCTGCATCCAAAGCTTGCCTCCACGCGGTTCGCCTCCGGGCCAAGCTCTGCGTCGAGATCAGTTCAGAAGCATCGCCGTCGCTTCACGCAGGTGCAGGGTCAAGTGTTGCAAGGTTCGACCAGATCAGTCCACGAAAGAAGAGAGTGCAAGCCCCATGCCGAATTACCTTGAGCTTCCAATCGGTAAGAGATCGCCCGATGTCGTCAATGCTGTGATCGAGATTCCACTCGAAGGCATCAACAAGTACGAGTACGACAAGGAGCTGCACGTATTTCGGCTCGACCGGAATCTCTACTCTCCTGTGCACTACCCCGGCGACTACGGCTTCATCCCCAGCACCCTCGGCGACGATGGTGATCCACTCGATGTGCTCGTGCTGGTGGATGCTGGCAGCTTTCCCGGCTGCGTCATGGAGGTCCGCCCCATCGGGGTGCTGGAGATGACCGATCAAGGCAAGGGAGACGAAAAGGTGCTCTGCGTCGGCGAAGGCAATCCACGCTACAACGATGTGCACGAGTACTCCCAAATCTATCCGCACATGCTCAAGGAGATCACGCACTTCTTCTCCATCTACAAGGATCTCGAGGGCAAGCGCGTCGATGTGCGCGGCTGGCGCGATGCGGTCTTCGCCAAACAGACCGTGCTGCACGCACAGCAGCGCTTTATCGACGCGAACAAATAACGACAGTAGGTGGCGAGGCAGGCCGGTGATCCCGCCGCGGCAGCGTCTTACCCTGCCCCGCAGAGCACTACGACAAAGCCGTGAGAAGCGATTCCAGGTTCGTCAGCTGGAGACTGGGACCGAGACGAGATCCCACTGCTAAAAGCTGTAGCGCAGGCCCAACTCCACGCGCCGTCCATTGTCCGCAAGGCCCGGGACAAGGCAGGTCGATGGAGCGCAACGCGTGGGCGCTTATTGCATATATTGCAAACTACTCTAGCCGATTGAAAACGCAACACCGGCAATCTTCCTGCCGTCTACTGTAGGAGTATCCGTGCTTTGGAGGTACTTCAATGATTCTCGTCACATCGGCAAATGGCCATGTCGGCAGCAAGATTGTCAAAGCGGCGGCTGCCCGCCACCTTCCAGTACGCGCTTTTGGACTTGGGGAGGGAGGGAGCGCTGCTGAGAAGTTGAGCGGCGTGGAGTACGTGGAGGGCGACCTCCTGGATCCGGCGGCGCTGCGCCGTGCGTTCGAGGGTGTAGACCAGGTTTTCCATATTGCTCCTCCTGAACACCCCCGTGAGTTCGCGATCGGCCAGTCCATGATTGACCTTGCCGCAGAGTTCAAGGTGCGGCAATTCTGTTTCTTCTCTGTGATCCACCCCTACATCGCTGCGCTTGCGCACCATCGCATGAAGCTTCTGGTGCAGCAGTATCTTCTCGATTCCGGGCTTCCATATACGATTCTCCAGCCGACGATCTTCCTGCAGACCGCCGGGATAGAGAAGGTTTTAGAGACTGGTACATGGACGACACCCTACTCCGCCGATACGCTGATGTCCTATGTGGATCAGGACGACGTAGCGGAGGCGGCGGCGCTGATTCTCACGGAGGGAAGACATCTTCGCGCTACCTACGAGCTAGTAGGGACCGATCCGATCTCGATCCGTGAGATGGCTGCGTCGATCACTCAGCAGAAGGGTCGGAAGGTCACGGTAGAAGTTGTACCAGCCCAGGGCATGATCGACAAGCTTCCCCGAACCACGGTGGAAGAAGTCTACAAGGCCGATGCCATGGAACGCATGATGATGTATTACAACCGCCACGGCCTGACCGGTAACTCTTATGTTCTTGAATCGTTGCTGGGGCGCAAACCAACCAATTTCATGGAATATCTGAAGAAAACGACCTAACGAATCGTCGGCAAGGCTGTTTGTTTGTGGAGACGAGTAGACCTTTGCTTCTCCCAGGATCGAGATAGGCAAAACTTCGCAGCCTGCCTTGGAGGAGCAGCCTGCCTTGGAGGAAATGCATGTTCTATATCCTTGTAAATCGGTATGGTGCAAAGGACAACCTTATTAGAAAGTACTTCCAACTCTCGCCTTTGTAGTAAAGGGCTAGTGTCCATTCTTTAAACGTCGCGGGACTAGCTATAAGGAGTAATGCATGACAGGCAAGATCCTTTCCGTTGGAGCAGCCGGCAAGTTCGCCGGCCTCGTTGTACCCGAGCTCGTAAAGCGCGGCGTTCAGGTCCGCGGCCTCACGCACACACCCGAGCACGTCGACACAGTGCGGCGCAACGGCGCGCAGGAGGCGGTTGTTGCGGATCTTCGCGATGCGGCCAGCCTCGATAAAGCCTTGGAAGGCGTCGAGCGGATCTTCTACGTGGCCCCAGCTTTTCAGCCCGACGAGCCCCAGCTTGGCTGCAACCTGGTGGCCGCGGCCAAGCGGGCCGGTGTTCGCCGCATTGTGTTCTCATCGGTGATCGATCCGGTGCTGACCGAGCTTGCAAACCATGGCGCCAAGGGTCCGGTCGAGATGGCAATGATCGCTTCCAATCTCGAGTACACCTTTTTGCACCCCACACTCTTCTTCCAGAACTACGCCGCGGCCTGGCCGAAAATAGCGGAAAAGGGCGTCTTCGCAGAGCCTTACTCGAATGAAAAAGATGTCACCCGCGTTGACTATCGTGACGTGGCCGAAACTGCGGCGATCGCGCTGACCGAAGATCGGCTGCTGTTCGGAACCTTCGAGCTCTGCGCCGAGGGCAACCTCAATCGCCACGAGGTCGCCAAACTTATGAGCGAGGCGCTTGGTCGCACGATCGAGCCCAAGCAGGTCAGCTTCGACGAGTTCGTTGCCCAAAGTAAGCTCGATCACGCCAAAGCGCAACTTCCGGCGCTCAAGAAGATGTACGACTGGTACGACGAGCATGGCCTGGTCGGCAGCGCTGTCACCCTGCGCGCGATCCTCGGACGCGAGCCACGCACCCTACTCGCCTACTTCAAGGAGTTGGTCGCCGCCTCGAAACCGAACGGCTAACCTCGCCAGTGCGCGGTCAAGTCGATAGCGAACCCGTCTGCCAAGCGCGTTACAAGCAACTCCCGATCTGGCCTGCCTCCAGATCGGGAGTCTACGTTTCTGCTGGCCCTCGACCGCGACAACGACAACCAGCAGGCCATCGTCGTTGCAGCCTCGGCCACCGGGCACATACCGAAGAACGTTCCACTTCCGACAAGTCGGAGGCCGAGCCGGAAATTCCCCAGCGGACCGAGCATTTCTCGGCATCTCAGCAATCCCCGGCAGGCCGCAGCTCTCGCCAAGGGTCGCCCAAGCGCTCATCCTTTGTGGTTGGCCCTACGGTTGACGTTACCTTCAGCACCGGGCTCAAGCCGGCATATCGTGTGAAACCCATCGCAGCTTATTGCACTTTCTCTTCGCCCAGCCCCAACCACGCACGGTCGGGCACGGCCGTCAATCGCCAGCAACTCCCGGAACAGATTCCACGATCTCCGCTGTCCCCGGGGGCAGTCGCCGCGCCGCTCCACGGCTGGCCAGCCAAAACAGCGCCGGGCCGGCTGCCGCCACCAGCGCCGCAAACAGCAATGCGTTCATCCCCGCCACGCGCTCATCGCGTGCCGCCCACAGCGCGAACGCGATCAGCATCGCAGGCCCGGCGCTCACCATGGCCGCAATCCAAAATCCACCCGGAATCCGAAACGGCCGGTACAGGTGTGGCTGCCGACGACGCAGCACCAGCAGCGCCGTAAACTCCAGCAGCAGCGCCGCGCCATACAGTACCAGGTCGATCGAGATGAGCCGCTCAAAAGTAAAGCTCAACGCCATGGCCCATCCCGCGCTGCACACCAGCACGCTGACCCAGGGCGTGCCGTTCGCCAGCCTTCGGAGAAAAATCCGCGGCAGCAGACCACGCTCCGACATCGCAAAGGGCAGCCGTGTCAGCGAGAGCACAAGCGCGTTGTAGGCGCCGAAGCTGTCGAGCGATCCCGCCAACAGCACGCCAAAGGCCAGCGCCGACCCACCCAGCAAACCCGCCGCATCAATCCATGCGCCTGTTGAGAATTGCTCCGCCGAGATGCCTGCGCGCCATACCGCGAGCAGCGGCAGCAAATACACCAGGGTCACCGTCGCCGCCGCCGAAAACATGGCGCGCGGGTAGTTTCGCTGCGGATCCTCGACCTCCTCCGCAATGGTCGACGCGTTGTCCCACCCCATGTAGTTCCACAGCGCCACCAGCAGCGCCGCGGAGTAGTCCGGGTGCACGGGCGCCGCCGCGCTCGCCGGATGCACACCCCCGGCGAGCAGACGCCATGCCACAATCGCCACCAGGATCACAAATGGCGAAAGGGAGATGGCCATCAGCCGCAACGATCCGCGACCGATCGCCACCGCGCCGCGCAGATTCCATAGCGCCGCCACGACCACGATGGCCAACTTCAATAGGGTTCCCCGGAAGCCCTCCGTCATGTGCGGCGCTACCCGCGACAGATACAGCACAAACGTCGTCGGGTAGATCGCCATGTCGAAGATGCTCGCCGCCAGCGAAAGCCACGCCTCCTGAAATCCCCAGAAGGACCCCATCGCTTGCGCGACCCATTCATAGAAGCCGCCTTCGGCCGGGATCGCCGTCGCCAGTTCGCCGATCATCAGCGAAACCGGCAAACTCCAGAACAATGGCACCAGCAGCAGAAGCAGAATCGCCCGCCCGTACCCCGCGTAGCCGATGATGTCCTCAAGGCCGTACGGGCCGCCGGAGACCATGAAGTAGGTCGCGGCGATCAGCGGCAGAAGGCGCATCCTGCCCTTGCGGTGCTGTGCGGGCATCACCCTCCCCTGAAGTCTCTCCGCCGTCACAACGACGATCGATTTGCAATAGGTCCAGACAAATCTATCGCGAGCGGGGCTGCCACGGGGAGCTCCAGGCTATAATCGCCGAAGATCAGCTGGCGCGCTGCCCTGCCTCCGGCAGACTCAACATGAAACGGGTATGTGCACGCGATCGATGTGGAGAGTTGGCCGAGTGGCTGAAGGCGGCGGTTTGCTAAACCGTTATAGGACCAAAAGTTCTATCGGGGGTTCGAATCCCCCACTCTCCGCCACCGCCCTTTGACCCTCACGCCGCCGGCGGCGGAATGCCAAGCGTCTCTGCGGCCAGCAGCGCCGTCTGGCGCAGTGGCGCCGCCGAACGGCAACAGGGCTCGACATCGGCAGCACTCCCCAAGATCTCGCATCGGCGTATCTAGCGCCTCAGCACTCAGCTTTATGGCAGAGCCCGCACCGCCGCGATGTACACCGAGAACGGATCGAGCCGTAGCGTCTCCGTCGCCTGCGTCGTCCATCCCGCACGCGTCGTCGTCAGCAGCGGCGTGACCATCGCGTCGGCGGCGAGGTTGTAGCGCGCAAGCTCGGGCCGCACCTGCGCCGACGTGTTCGAAAGATTCAGCGCCACCAGCACCGTCTCCTTCCCCGCGCGTCGCAGATACGCAACCACATTCGGATCATTCTCCACGAGTGGAAGGTACTCGCCGTCGAGTAGCGCGGCGTTGCTATGCCGCAGCGCAAGCAGCTGCCGATAAAAGCTCAGCACCGACGCCGGATCCTTCCACTCGTCCGCCACATTGTGCGTCGTCGCACTCGGCGGCACCGGCAGCCATGGCTTGCCCGTGGTAAATCCGGCATTGGGGCCGCCCGTCCACTGCATCGGCGTGCGCTCCCCGTCGCGCCCCTTTACCGTCGGCCAGTTCGGCAGCCCCAGCGGATCGACCACGTCCTCCTTCCGCTTCGGATCATTGTTCTCCATGCCGATCTCTTCGCCGTAGTACAGGATCGGCGTCCCGCGCAGCGTCAGATACATTCCCGCCAAGACCTTGGCGATGCTGTCGTTGTGCACACCGTCGCCGTAGCGCGTGTACGCCCGCACCCGATCGTGATTGCTCATCACAAACACCGGCCACTCGCCCGACCCCTCGATTGCATTGATCTGCGCCCGAAACTTCGGCGCCGACAGCGTATCGACCGTCATAAACAGGAAGTCCATCGGCAGCTCGAGCTCATCATTGTGCGCGCCATAGTACTGCTTCAGCTCCGCCACATTGCTCGTCCATGTCTCGCCGATCAGCACCGCATTGTGCTCGTCCGCGACCTTGCGCAGATCGCGCAGCACGCGATGGTTCTCCTCGAGCTTGTCGTTGTACAGGTTCGTCATGTCCGGGTCGCCCAGCTCGCCCTTCCCCGGCTTCGTCGGGTTGTCGCGCAGCGCGGGATCTTCAAACAGCGTGTCAACCGCATCCAGCCGAAACCCCGCCACGCCCCGGTCATACCAGAACCGCGTCACGTCAAACATCGCCGTCTGCACCGCCGGGTTGCGCCAGTTCAGATCCGGCTGCGCCGCCTCAAAGTAGTGGTAATAAAACTGGTGCGTCGTCGCGTCCAGCGTCCACGCGGAGCCGCCAAAGTCCGAGATCCAATTATTCGGCGACTTGCCATTCGCTTTGCCATCACGCCAGATATACCAGTCCCGCTTGCTCGCCGTGCGCGAGGTGCGCGAGTTCAGAAACCACGGGTGCTGGTCGGACGTGTGGTTCAGCACCAAATCCAGCACCAGCCGCACCTGCTGCGTATCAGCCTCCGCGCGCATGCGGTCAAAGTCGCCCAGCGTCCCGTACATCGGATCGATGTCGACATAGTTCGACACGTCGTAGCCGAAGTCCTTCTGCGGGGAAGGGAAGCAGGGCGAGACCCATATCGCATCCACACCCAGATCGTGCAGGTACTCCATCCGCGACCGAATGCCATTCAGATCGCCGATCCCATCCCCATTGCTGTCCATGAAGCTTCGCGGATACAGCTCATAGAACACCGCATGCTTCCACCACGGCGTCACCGTGCCGGAGTTCGCGTTCTGCATCTGCGCCGATAGCCACCTCGTACCGATCACAAGAGAAAGCAAGCAGGCGACCCCGAGCGGAAGGCGCGCGAATCGCCGCAAAGGCGAAGACGATCGTGAAGCACAAGTCATGGCCGAGCCTCTGCGGAGCGTGCTGCCGACGACGGCTGGTTGGCAGCGCCGACGGCGTTGTTGCGACTCCTTCCAAAGTGTACGGTGACCTGCTGCGTGGCCACGCTTCCGGCGACGTCGGCGAAGCGCACATGCAACTGACCACGCTCGCCGTCGTTCATCACCAGAGATCCCCCGTCCACGCTGCTGATCTGCCGGGCGTTCCAAAGGTCTAGATCGTAGCTCGACCCGCCCATTCCGGATATCTGTAACGAAAGGAGATCGCGTGCCGGCGACCACACCTCCGAAAGCACATGCACGCCGCGGCTCCGCTCACCCACCAGCGGAAGCGCCGCGGGCTCGTCCAGCCCAAAGTCATCCTCGACCTCGATCGCAAGCTTCGCCGGCGTGCTCGGCACCGCAAAGCTCGTGACCACGTGCTGGTCGTTCGCATTCGCCTCCACATGAAACGGAATTCGCCTGCCGTCCAGCAACACACCGCGCACCCGTGCCCGCAGACTAAGCGCGGGGGCGAAGGTCAGCGTGCATGCCGTCCCGGTTCGTTCCACCAGCAGATTCACCGCCGCGCCCGTTCGGCTGTAGCGCAACGAAAGCTCGCACGCTCCGGCACGAACGTGATCGACGCCGAACTCGCTCCAACTCGCCGGCACATGGGGCGCGAACCGCACGGTGTTGTGCACCGCATCCGGCTCCAGGCCGAGCAGCCCGCGCACCAGCGGACTCACCACCATCGCCGACGACCAGATCTGGTCCGGCGACGCCGTCTCCAACGTGCCGAAGTAGCTGCCCGAAAGCACCTCCGCCACATGCCCCGGCACCCCCGCAAAGGTCAGCAGCGCATTCGCCTCAAGATTCTGTAGTGCAGGCACAGCGCGGTGGTAGCGATACTCCCCAACCGACGCCCACCCGGTAAACAGCGGCCACACCGTGCCCCAGTGATACCCGCCGGGGTCATACCGCGCGTCCTTGTCCGACAGGATTCGCATCCCCCAATCTGTCGTGTGCTCGGGCGCGCTCAGCTCCGTGATCATGCCGTTCGCGCGATCGGCATTGAGCAAGCCGAACCACATCGGCACCGTCGCCAGCACGCTCGGCACATCGACCTGTTGACCCGCGGGATTAAGCGCAAACGCGTAGTGCCCCCGGGCCGGCATCCAGAACGCATCATCGACCAGCTTGGAGCGCTCGGCAAAAGTCTTTGCGAGCTCGTCGCTAAGCGGCTGCCGCCCCGTCACGCTCGCCAGCTCCGACATCGCTCGCACCGCCTCGAGACCCACCCCGCTCTGGTAAAGCTCCGTCCTCATGGGGTAGAGCGGCCCGCCTTCGATCCAGCCATGACCTACTTCGCCTGTCCGGGGCAGGCCGTGCTCCTCATACGTCGACAGCAGAAACTGGTACGCCAGCGAGACCTTCTCCCACATCGCGCGCCCAAACGCCACATCCCCGCTCCGCTTCACATAGTCATTCACCGCGATAATGAAGAGCGGCGTCGCGTCCGCCGACGCATAGGCGTACGGAAGCTTGGTGAACCATGGGACAAACTTCGCCCCCTGCGCGATCTCATGCGACACCTTGCCGTCCGCGCGCTGATACCTCGCCAGAAACTCGATCGCGCCGCGTGCCGTCGTCATATCCCCATCGGCCGTCAACGCGAAGCTCGTCCACAACGCATCCCGGCCGAAGAACCAGGCAAACCCAGGTCGCGCATCCCCGCCCGAGGTGTCGTACCCCGCAACCAGCCCCGTGCCGAGATCGGGATTCGTGACAACGCCCTGCAGCAAACTCACCTCGGCCCACTCGTACGCGCTCTCCAGCGTTCGATCCGGCAGCGTGAGCCGCAGATTGCTCGCGACATACTGCCGATACAGAGCAGCATCCGCGCGTTGCCACTCGTCCGCATGGGCAAGCAGCTCGTGATACAGCGCCTCCGCCTCCTGCGAACTCGTCGACGATCCCGCAACGCCGATCCTCTGCGTCGTCGACCCACGCGCCACCACGCCCAGCCGAAAGTTGCTCTCCGGCTGCGTCACGAGGTTGGTGCTGTACTCCTCGTGGTACTCGTGGCCACTCGGCGAGCCGACAACGGCATGAAAGCGTCCTCCCGCCTCGCCGAACGAAAACGCATTCAGCCGCGGCGCATAATCGATGCTTCCGCCACCGAGCGGCGCCGGCCACTCCAGCGCGAAGTCCTTCTGAAACGCGGCCTCCACCTCGAGCGGCTGACTCGTATCGATGTCCAACCGGATCACTGCGCCTGACTTATCTCGCGGAACAAAGATCGTCTCCCGCACGGAGAAGGTATCGCTCGTGTACAGCAACGTCGTCGACTCCGGCCGCACCACGATCGTCCGCACGATCGAGTCGCCCGCGATCACCTGGCCTGCCTCAAGAAAGTTGAGGTGAAAGCCGCGGAAGATCTTCAGCGGGTACGCCCAGGCCTCGAAGCGCCCGTTCTCGTGGCCGAGCACGCTCGCGCGCGTCCCTAGCACCCCGAGAAACTCCCACGGCCGAACCGGTCGAGCGATCTGCAGCGCGGCCGGTGCGCCACCCTCGCCGCTCTGCGCCGTCGCCGGAATCTCTGCCATGGCCGGCAAAGCCCCACAAACCAGCGCTAACACCCGCGCGCGTCGCCAATCCCGCCGTCCACACCGCATTCTCCGAATCTATCCCATGCAGACCCTCAACTCTGCCCACGAGCAGCCTCGTATACCTTGAGCTGCACGTAGGCAGCCGCCAGCAGCGGTGCCCGTACCCCACCCGCACGCGCCAACAGATCGCCAAAGATCTGGTCCGCCTCGACCGCCGCACCCTTGCACAGGTCGCGATAGAGCGACGTCGTCATCAGCGACCCCACCTCGGTCGCCCGCCGCCTGTGATCCGCCAGCATCGTCTCGTTCGCCGGATAGCCGTTCGCCGCGGCGATCACCGTGCACTCGTCGACCAGCGTTTGCGCCATTGCCTCGCCATACGGCGCCCCCGCCACCTGCCCGACCGTCCCGCGCCCCAGCACACAGATCGCTCCCAGGCTCGCCAGGAGCCACCACTTCTGCCACATCGCCGCCAGAACGTCCGGCGAAAGCACAACATCGACCCCCGGTACACGCAGCTCCTCCGCGATCCGCTCGGCACGTGCCGATTGCGGATTGCCGGTCAGCTCCCCAAACTGCAGCTCCTGCAAACTGCCGCTCTGCTCGATCCACCCATCTGCCGTAAGCTCCGCACTCACACGGCAGGTCCCGCCCAGCACCCGCTCGTCCCCGAATCGCTTCGCCAGGATCTCGAGATGCCGCATCCCGTTCAGCAACGGCAAAATCGCCGTCTCCGGCCCGACCGCCGGCGCAAAGTCCTCCATCGCCGCCTCGAGCGAGTACGCCTTCGTGCCTACTATCACCAGATCGAAGTTCCGCGCCTCGCGCCGCAGCTCGTCGGCCAACAGCAGCTTGGCCGGCACAGTCACCTCGCCCTCGGGCGTTCGCAGCCGCAGACCCTCAGCCCGCATCTGCTCCGCCCGCCGCTCGCGCACCAGAAACGTCACGTCCCGGCCAGCCGCAGCCATGCGTCCACCGTAGTATCCCCCGGTCGCCCCCGCCCCAATTACCAGCACCCGCATCCGCATCCTCCGCCATGCCCCGTGAGATGCAGGCACACGCGATCCATCGCCTCTAGGCTCCCATCCGTCCTAAACCCACGCCGATCACGTACGTCACCGCACCCTCGATCGCCCCCACCACCGTCATCTCAATCCCGCTTGACCACCACGACCGGATCGTGATCAACGACTTCGCCGCCCCCACCACGAAGTGGGCCACCAGCGAGATCACCGCCGCCACCACCACCGCCCGAATGCCTGACATGAAGAAGAAGGGGACAATCGGCACAAACGCCCCCACCGCCGTCGAGAGCGCGCCCGAGATCGCGGCAGTCAACGGCCGCTTCAGCCCCTCCTCCGTCGTGTCCAGCCGCTCGCGCGCCAGCGCCTCCACCAGCCGCCCCCGGTCGCGCGCCAGGTGCTCCACAAACCGATCCGCGTCCTCCGCGCTCAACCCGCGCACCTGGTAGCTCAGCGACAGCATCTCGCGCGCCTCCGGCTCGTTCAGCTCCACCGCCTCCTTCTCCCGCGCATACTCCGCCTGGAAGATCTCGCGCTCGCTCTTCGCCGCCAGGTACGCCCCCGATCCCATCGAAAGCGCGCTCGCGATCATCCCCGCCAGACCGGCGATCAGCACAAACTTGCTGTTGCCCAGCGTCGCCCCCGAGACCCCCGACACAATTCCGAAGATCGACCCGAGCCCATCGTTCACTCCATAAATCGCGTCGCTCACCCACCCCGCATCGCCTACCCAGCCCGGCGTCCGCCGCTGCCCCCGGTCGCGCGCCGCGATCATCTCGCTCAGCGCCGCGCGTGCCTGCTCCGGCGTCAGCCCCGGGATCGGTCCACGCTCCCGTAGCAAATTGCTCAGCGCGCGATAGTGGTCCTGCTCGTCCTGGATCACCTCCGTCAGGATCGCCATGCTCGGCTCATCGCCCAGCTCGCGCAGCTGCCGCCCGTACCGCGCAATATCACGGCTCTCGTCGAGCTCCAGCCGCCGCAGCGTCAGCACATCCCCACCGACCTTGGTCGCCAGCGAGCCCGCATCGCCCTCCCTGCCACCCTTGTAGACCAGCTCGCCGCCACCCAGCGCGCGATACCGCTCTTCCCACAACTTGGCATGGTGCTTCTCCGCGCTTGCCAGATGCCGCAACGCTATCCGCCGCGCCGGTTCGTCCTCACGCTCCGCCAGTGCCGTGTAGGTATGGAATCCGGCCATCTCCGTCTGCCAGTTCCCCTCCAACGTCTGCAACAGACGGCCATTCTTCGCCTTCGCCATGCTTCCCCTTCCTCCACTTGTCGGCCCGTCACCGCCGGCTCCACTTTATACTTGCCAGGATCGCAGCCCGTCGCACCGGCCTGCGCCGAGGAGCTCATGGCCGCACTGATCGATGCCATCGACGTCAAGCGCAAGTCCGTCTTCGAACTCGAGGGCACCCCGTTCACCTGCCTCGAAGCCGAGGTCAACTCGCCCACCGCCCGCGGCGGTCAAACCCTTGTTCGACTAAAGATGCGCAATCTCCTCACCAACGCCGTCTTCGAAAAAACCTTCAAGGCCGGCGACAAGTTCAAGGAGCCCGATCTCGAACTCGTTCCCGCCTCCTACCTCTACACCGATGCCGACGGCTCGCACTTCCTCGACCAGGAAAGCTTCGAAACCCTCACCCTCTCCGAGGACATGATGGGCAACGCGCTCGACTTCCTCCTCGAGGGCGCCATGCTGCAGCTCCATAAGTTCAACGGCAACCCCATCGGGCTCCAGCTCCCCATCTTCGTCGAGCTCGACGTCGCCCACACCGAGCCCGCCGTCCGCGGCGACTCCTCAAGCGGCAGCGTCACCAAGTCCGCCCGCCTCGAGACCGGCCTCGAGATCCGCGTGCCCCTCTTCATCAAGGAGGGCGAGAAGGTCAAGGTCTCGACCGAAACCCGCGACTTCGCCGGCCGCGCCTGAGCCTCAGTCCTCAGGGACCGAGCCCGACTCCGAGCCGGGTCCCAGGTCCCAGGTCCCGAGTCCGAGGTCCCGAGTCCCGAGTCCCGTGTCCCGAGTCCCACGTCACCCAGTTCCAAGGGCCAAAGGCCCGGCACATAACAGCCCAGGCCGCAGGCCTGGGTAGGCATCGAAACAACAACAGAGCGCTGAAGGCGCGACACATAGAAGCGCGCCGGCACACCGGACTCCACACCGCCTGCGCCACCGCATCCGGGCCACTCACGCAACACCTCAAACGCCTAGCAAGCTGGCGCAACCGCACTCCCTCAGCTCTTACACTGGCCCGATGTCCGCCAGGCCCAATCCGCGCCGCAATCGCCCAACTCCGGAACCCCATTGCCGTCTGAAAGATACCTTCCGGCACGCTGAGTCCCAATCTAACCCGCCTGCATTGAATACTTTGCACCTTATGTGTAGGGGGGTGGGGGTCATCCATCCCCGGGCCGTGTTCGCACACCTACCGTGTTGCCAGCGCGCCCGCGCCGCCTCCGCCTCCACCTTGCCCATGTCCTGACGGAGCAGCCTGCCGTGGTCGACCACCATCGTCCCACCCACATACACGGCTTCCGCTGGCTCGGAGCGACGCGGCAGCCGGCACCAGCAACGACGCAAGCGTCAGCAGGAAGAGCACGGAAGGATCTGGGCATGCTGTTTCGCAGCCCGATGAATCCCCACCGAAGTCAATCGGTAAACTCTCAGCTCAGTTTTGCGGGCTCGACGCCGTGAACGCCGAGCAGCACGGCGTCATCACCGGCTGGAACTCCATCAGCTCGACCCGCGTGCCGTCCGGGTCATACAGATTCGCCTGCCACTTGCCGTCTTTGCCCATCTGCGGTCCATCGTGCCGCGGACTCAGCCGGTCCCCCGCATACAGCACCGTCACCGCCTTCTCCATATTCGGCACGCCGATCGAGAAGTGGTTCAACACCCCGAGATGACTCTGGTTGATGCTGTCGAGCGGCGACGTCGATCCATCGCCCACCATCATGTACTCCAGCCAGTCAGGCCCATCCGGCACCTGCTGCGAGATCCAGTCCACCTTGTCCGGCTGCATCGCCCCATACCAATACGCCCGAAACCCCAAAAGCTCCTTGAAGAACCGATCCTCCGCCGCGCGATCGTGCACCTCATACCCCACATGGATGATGCGCGTGCCGATCGGCTTCGCTGTCGAGGCCAGCACCGGCAGCCGCCCGTCCTGGTAGAACTCGACGACATTCCCCTCCGGGTCCTTGCAATCCACCCACTTGCTTCCATCGCTTCCGCTCTTCAGCTCGCCCACGTCCCGATATCCGTGCCCAGTCAGATACGCCCGCATCTCCGCCGCATCCGGCGTGCGATACGCCGTCGCCGCCATCCGGCTCAGCCCGTGCTCCGCCGGCAGCGGCAGCACCTCGACAAACTGCGTCGGGCTGAAATAATACCGCTGCCCCTCCGCGCTCTGCGGATCCGCACCCTTCATCGCGCCCAGGATGTCCACGTAGAAGTGCTCACTCGCGGCGCGGTCGCTCGCATACACCGCCATGTGCGAGATCCCCGTGATCTCCGGCCGTTTCGCCTGCGCCCCCAATTCGTGGGCCCCCAATTCCTGCGCCCTTAGCCCGATCGCCCCCACTATCACTCCGCACAGCACCACCGCCGACCACGTCGCACACTGCATCCACCACACTCCTCGATCAGACCTCTCACGCTGGTTCCCAAGCGCACGAGGAGTATAGGCTGGCTCCCGCCTTGTTGGCATGTGCGTCACTCGATCGCGAGAGACCCTGAAGTCCCCACCTTATTTCCGCTGGACCGCGCCTACCAGCCGTCCTGTCGCCCCGTCCACCACAGGGACCGGCCGCTCCGCCGACCTCGCCAATCGTCGCTCGATCCCCGCACGTCCATGGCTATTCCCGAACTCCCCGTCGTGCAGCACCTCGCCGACCGGCAGCATCAAATCCGCCGCCGTCAGCCCATCGAGCGGCTGCGGCGGGAGTGTCGCCTCGAGCGAGGCCCGGCTCAGCTCGCCCACCAGCGTCCCCGCGTCATTCACCACAAAGCAGTAAGCCTCCGCTCCCAGCATTCGCTGCAACACCGCCGCATACGGCGCGGCGGAGCTCACCACGGCGAATTCCGTCGTCGACCACCTCCCAAACTGCTTCGGCTCGGCCAGCGCAACGATCTCCGCACCGGCGTGCACTGTCGCCGAGTACACCGAGGTCGGTTCGATACGCTGCGCCGTCAGGCTCGCCACCACCGTCGCCAGCAGCACCGGCACCATGATCGCGTCCACATGATGGGTCAGCTCCATCACCATCACGATCGACGAGATCGGTCCCTGCGTCGTCACGGCAAGCACCGCCGCCGATCCGATCGCCGCAAAGACGCCCACGTCCGATCCCGCGACGAAAAACCCCCACAGCCGCCCCAGTGAGCCGCCCAGCAGCGCTCCGAAGGTCATCGTCGGGGTAAACACACCGCCTGGCGCTCCGCTCCGCAGACACGCCGCCGTCGCGAAAAACCGAAGGGTCAGCAACGACAGCAGTAGCTTCAGGGAGATCTTGTCTGTGAACGCCCGCTGCACCAGCCCCTTGCCGTTGCCCAGCAGATCCGGAAACCAGATGCTCACAATACCCACCAGCGGCAGCAACACCATCGGCGCCACCAGCAGCCACCAACCCTTCGGCTTATGGCGGTCCGCCCACCCGATCACCCGCACCCAGGCCACCGACGCCAAGCCAAACACCGGCGCCGCCAGCACCGCCCACGCCAGATCCGGCAATCGCAGCACGTACGCCGGCACCTGGTAGGTCGGCACATCCGGCAGAAAAACCCATGAGCTTGCCGTCGCCAGCATCGAGGTCGCTAACGCCGGCAGCACCATCGAGAACGACATCGTGCCCAGCAGCACCTCCGCCGCGAATAGCGCGCCGCCCAGCGGTATGTTGTACGCCGCCGCCATGCCCGCGCCCGCGGCGCACGCGACCAGCACCCGCCGTTGCTCTGCCGGCACCCCGAACCAATCCGCCAGCTTGCTCCCGATCGCCCCGCCCATGTCCTTGAGCGCGCCTTCGCGCCCAAGCGACATCCCCATGCCTACAATCACGATCGACTCCACCGCGCGCAGCACCGTGTACACAAACGGCAGCCGCCCGGAGCGAAACCAGATCGCCTTGTTCAGCCCGGCCGGCAACGCCCGCCCCGTCCTTACCTGAAAGACCCAGCGCAGCCCATACCCGGCCAACCCTGCGATCACGCCTGCCCCGAGCAGCATCCCTACCCGCCGCAGGGGCGAAGAAGCAGCCACCCCATCCAGAAAATCGACGTCTGTGTAGTGAAACGACGCGTGTTCGACCAGCCGCAGCAGCCGCATCAGCAGCCCACCCGCAAGCCCCGCTCCCACACCGCCCAGCAGCACCAGCAGCCAGAACCGCGGCGGATACAGAAACAGCCGACCGTGCGCCGTCACATTGGGCTGCGCGGAGCTACCCGCCATCCGCCCCGTCCCACCTAGCGTTCATCCTCACCCGCTCACCTCGCCCATGATGCTCCCCGGTCTACTGCGCGATCTTTTCAAACACTAACGCCGTGCTGTCATAATCGCCCACCAGACGCACCTGGACTCCGTCGCCCATCAGGACCGATCCCGCCACCGTCTCCGGTCCCGCATACTTCGCCGCATCGAGCGCCCGCACCCGATACATGCTTGCCGCCTCCAGCCCCTCCAGATGTATCCGTTCCTGCGGCATGCCGTAGTGCTGCGAGTGCAGATACGCCAGCAGCACCGCCTGTGATCCATCCGGCGCCACATACTCCACCTGCGAGCTCTCGCTCTGCTCCGGCGCCCGCAGCCGGTACAGCGCCCCATGCTGCACCGTCGTCCGCACCGTCTTGTAGAACGCCGTCAGCGTCTTCGCCAGCTCCATCTCCTCCGGCGTCCAATGGTTCAGGTTACCGCCAATTCCCAGCGCGCCCTGCGTCGCCACCAGAAACCGAAACTGCAGGGGCACTACCCGCCGATCCAGATAGTTCGGCACGTCGGTCACCCACGCTGCCATCGTCTCCGGCGTATAGGCGTGCGTGAAACCGTCCTGGATCACCAGCCGATCCAGCGCGTCCGTGTTGTCCGACGGCCACACCTCCTCCGTGTAGCGCAGGATACCCAGATCCACTCGCCCGCCGCCGCTCGAGCATGACTCGATCTCGAGCTTCGGGTGCTTCGCCCGCAGCTGCCGCAGAATGTCATACAGATTGTCCATGTAGCGGACGTAGATCTCTTTTTGGATCGTCACATCCGGTCGTTGCGCACTTTGCCCCGGCGCCGTCGCCCATCCCGGCTCACTCCAGTTGCGGTTGTAGTCCCACTTCAGAAACGCAATGTCGTTCTCCGTCACCAGCTTGTCCAGCCAGCCAAGCACATACTCCTTCACCTCCGGCCGCGCCAGGTTCAGCATCAGCTGGTTGCGCTGCTCCGTCCGCTGCCGGTCGGGGAACTGCATCGCCCAGTCCGGGTGCTTGCGAAACAGATCGCTGTTCGGGTTCACCATCTCCGGCTCCACCCACAGGCCGAAGTCCATCCCCAGCGCGTGCACCCGGTCGATCACCGGCTTCAGCCCGTTCGGGAACTTCGTCTTGTTCACATACCAGTCGCCCAGCCCGGCATGGTCGTTGACCCGCTGTCCGAACCAGCCGTCGTCGATCACGAAGCGCTCCACCCCGAGCCCGGCCGCCTTCTCCGCGAGCGACAGCTGCCCCGCCTCATTCACGTTGAACTCCGTCGCCTCCCAGGAGTTGTAGATCACCGGCCGCGGCTTCGGATCAGGGTGCGCCGGCAAAATCTCCGCCAGCTGAAAGCGGTGCAGAATCCGCGACGCCTCGCCCTGGCCGCCGCCTGTATAGCCGCAGTAGAAGTGCGGCGTTTCCAGCGACTCCCCCGCGCCGAGCGTATAGGCGAAGTCGAACGGGTTATACCCCGCCGTCACCCGCACATTGTGAAGCGACGTGTGCTCGACGTTCAAGCGCCAGCTACTGCTCCACCCCAGCTCGCCGAACCACACTGGGCCCGCCCCCTCCGTCGTCTTGCCCTCGCGCCCGATCGCGAACCACGGATTCGCCTGATGCCCCGTGCTTCCGCGCCGACTCTCCTGCACCTGCGTGCCCGTCTCCAGCCCCACCGTGTGCAGCTGCCACTCCGCACCCCACTGCCCGGTCAATGAGCTCAGCGTGTAGTCCGTCCGCGCCGGCAAATTCCACGTCGCCGACGCCGCCTGCTCGATCACCATCTTCGCCTTGCCCACGTTCTCGATCCGCGACCAGCGCGCGATCACGCCCTCCGCATAGACCTGGTAGGAGAGGTGCACCCGCACCGGCTGCACCGTATCTCGCAACACGATCTCCAGCTGATCCCCCGTCACCTTCGCGCTGTCGTACACCAGGATCAGCGTCCGATCCCCATTCGGGGAGTCCATCTTCAGCGCCGGCTCGAGCGGCAGCCCCTCGCCCCAAGCCGGGTATTCGAGCGCCGTCGTCTCCATCGACGCATCGCCGGACGCGCTGTGCGCCACCGGCAGCACCGCCCCGGGCCCAAGCTTCGGCCCCCAATAGAGCGTTTGCAGCATCTTCCTCTCGTTCACGCCCACCACATAGCTGCTCTCGCCCGCCGTCAGCACCCATTGCTGCCGGTCAGGCACGGCCGCAACTGAGCTCTGCGACCACAGGGGAGTTGCCGCAAGCAGAACGGCGGCAAAAGCGGGCAGCGTGCGATGCATTCTCAAGCAAACACCTTCAGCAGGGAAGTCCGCAGGCAGCGCTCCTGGCGGCGAGGAGGAGTC
The DNA here is from genome assembly GCA_965277125.1 of Acidobacteriaceae bacterium. Lineage (GTDB taxonomy): Bacteria > Acidobacteriota > Terriglobia > Terriglobales > Acidobacteriaceae > Edaphobacter. The sequence goes on from CBDIBU010000005.1 coordinate 126,418, forward strand.
TATACCGGCGTCCGTGCTTCGTGCTTGCACCACGGCGCGGTATCCACCCCTCGTTTCTACACCTCACCGCCCAGAAAGAAGCGATGCGGTTCTCGCTGTCCGCTGCGTTCTAGCTGCCGAATTCGCAAAGGCTATGTGGTCTATGGAATTCAACGCCGTCAATACATTCCGCGTTGACACATCGCCCAGCATCGGTGATTCTCGCTTTACCCAAAGCAGTGAACACCAGCATGGAACTCTGCTGCTCCATCGGCAGTCGCCCTTCTGTCCCTTGCAAGCGGTCGCGCTCGCGAGTGGTCTCGCGTCCACGAGATCCCTACGCTGGCGGGCAGCCCAACCTCTCACCACCGCAAAGCCCGGTCGGCGGCAGAGCGCACGAACATCCGCCATCGCTTTCGCGTGAGCCGCCTTCCTGTGACTCCCGTCGCACCATCGCTCTGCAACACCGTCTCACCGCCCCCCGCGGCACGAAAACAAAACGCACCCGAACCCCTGAGGAGATCGATCTTGCGAAGGCTTCAACCTGTAGCAACGCTGTTGGTCATGGGAGCGCTCTCCCCCATCCTCGCTCCGGCGCTCGCCCCCACCGTCGACCATCCGCTCGATGCCCTCACTCCACAGGAGTACTGGACGGTCTACCAGACCATGCGCAGCGCCGGCCACGTGCACGAGAAGACCCTCTTCACCAGCGTTCTTCTCCACGAGCCTGACAAGGCCACCGTCCTTGCCTTCCAGCCCGGCGCCGCCATCGATCGCAAAGCCGACGTCGTTCTGCTCGACGACGGCACCTCCTATGCCGGCGTCGTCGACATCACCTCCAAGCAGGTCGAAGGCTTCCACGCGCTCAAAGGCGAGCAGGCCAACTACACGGAGACCGAGGAGCACGACGTTGCGGACGAGATCAAGAAAGATCCCCGCATCGTCGAAGCCCTCAAAAAGCGTGGCATCACCGACCTCCGTTACATCGAGTGCTTTCCCTCGCCCGCCGGGTACGTCGGTCTGCCCCAGCAAAAGAACCCCGACGACCGCATTGCCTGGGGCGGCTGCGCCAACTCCGAAGGCGCGATCTCCGGCATGTGGGATCGCGAGATCGGCGGCATCTTCTTCGTCGCCGACATGAAGACCAAAAAGGTTCTTCGCGTCACCGACTACGGCGTCATCCCTGCCTCGCCCACCACCGGCATCTACGACGCCGAGGGCGGACCCGCGCTTCCCGGCACCAAGCCGATCATCGTCATGCAGCCCGGGGGCCCGAGCTTCACCATCGACAAGGGCCTCGTCTCCTGGCAAAACTGGCGCTTCCGCTTCCGCCTCGACCCCCGCCAGGGACCGATCATCAGCATGGTCGGCCTTGAAGACAAGGGCAAGCTCCGCTCCGTCATGTACGAGGGCTCGCTCTCCGAGATGTACGTCCCCTATCAAGACCCCGAGGAGACCTGGAACTCGCACGTCTTTCTCGACGGTGGCGAATATTTCATGAACACCGGCATCGGCCTCATCAAGCCGCTCGTCGCCGGCATCGATTGCCCGGATTACGCCACCTTCTTCTCCGGCTTCCTCTTCAAGGAAGATGGCGCCCCCTTCGAGCGGCCCAACCTCGCCTGCCTCTTTGAACGCACCAAGGGCGACCCGGCCTGGCGCCACGGTGACCTGAACGGCACCTTCGGCCGGCCTACCCGCGAGCTCGTCCTGCGCACCGTCGCCACCGTCGGCAACTACGACTACGTCCTCGACTGGCGCTTCGCCCAGGACGGCACCCTCACCGGCGGCGTCGGCGCCACCGGCATCCTCGAAGTCAAGCCCGTCACCGACACCGACGTCAGCAAAGGCATGTCCGCCAACCTCGAAGACAAAAACGCCCCCGGTGGCCCCGTCGAGTTCGGTACCCTCGTCGCCCCCGGCACTGACGCCGTCGACCACGACCACTTCTTCTCCTTCCGTCTCGATCTGGACATCGACGGCACAAAGAACTCCTTCATGGCCGATCGGCTCGTCCAGTACAAGATCCCCGCCAACAAGGAGAGCTTCGGCCGCCACGTCATCTGGGCCGCGCAAGCCTTCATGCCCAGGACCGAGAGCGAGGCGAAGTTGAACATCAGCCTCGAGCACCCCTCCATGTGGCGCTTCGTCAGCTCCGATACCCACAATGCCACCGGCTACAACACCGCCTTCGAGATCATGCCCGGCCTCACCGGAGCCTCCCTCCTGCCCGCCGACGAGTGGCCGCAAAAGCGCGCCTCCTTCTCCGAGCACCAGCTTTGGATCACCCCTTACAACCCCGACGAGCGATTTGCCGCCGGCACCTACGTCAGCGGCAGCCGCGGCACCGATGGCCTTGGCGAGTGGACCAAGAAGAACCGCAACATCATGGACACCGACATCGTCGCCTGGTACACCGTCGCCTTTCACCACATGCCTCGCGCCGAAGATTGGCCGCAGATGCCTACCATGTGGCACGAGTTCATGCTCCGCCCCTTCAACTTCTACGATCGCAACCCGACACTCGATCTCCCGATGAAGCCCTAAGGACCTACTGCTCTAACATCCGCGGCCGTCCGGCCCGCGCCGCGGAGTTCCATACCCACATCCCGAAGCCAAGGAGCGTCCAATGACCCACGTCGATCTGGCACCGAGGAGGCCCCTTTTCCACTGGGCCGTCGCGCTCTCCATCCTTCTGCTCCTGCTCGGCCTCCACCCCCTCGCCCCCGCACAGTCGACCTTCGGCAACATCGTCGGCACCGTCACCGATCCGAGCGGCGCCAGCGTGCCCAACGCCACCGTCGCCCTCGTCAACACCGGCACCGACGCCCGTCGCGCCGCGCAGACCAACGCCCAGGGCGAGTACAGCTTCACTATCCTCGACGCCGGCAAATACCAGCTCACCGTCGAGGCCTCCGGCTTCACCCGCGCTGAGTTCAAGGACGTCGCCCTGCTCGCGCGCGAGACCAAACGGATCGACGCCGCGCTCACCATCGGCTCCGAGGTCCAGACCATCGAGGTCTCCGGCGCCTCCAACGACGTCATCACCACTGATACCTCCAGCCTCGCCACCACCAAGACCACCGATCAGCTCGTCAACCTCCCCGTCGCCATCTACTCCCGCGCCAACGGCTCCACCAGCCCCATCGACAGCCTCACCACCAACCCCGGCGTCCAGACCGACGCTGACGGCAACCTCGTCATCGCCGGCGCCACCCCCGCTCTGCTCTCCGTCACCCTCGACGGCATCTCCTCGGTCGACATCGAAAACAGCGGCCCCGACAACGAGCTCTTTCCCTCCTTCAACTCCATCGCCGAGATCCGCGTCTCCGAGACCAACAACAACGCCGAATACTCCGGCGTCGCCGACATCACCACCACCTCTCGCGCCGGCACCAACACCTACCATGGCGGCGTCTTCGAGAACCACATCAATACCGCCCTCAACGCCGGCGACCCCTTCACCGGCTCCAAGCCGAAGACCATCATGAACGACTTCGGCGGCTTCCTCGGCGGCCCCGTCTCCATCCCGCGCCTCTATAACGGCCATGACAAGACTTTTGTCTTCCTCAGCTACGAGGGCCTCCGCCTTCCACGCGAGGTCCCTCTCGTCACCAGCGTGCCCTCGCTCGCCATGCGCCAGGGCAACCTCACCAGCTATCTGGCCCAGCAGGGAACCGGCGCCGTCAACAATCCCGATGGCACGCCGCTCGATCCCGCCAACGTCCCCGTCTCGCCGGTGGCCGCCAACATCATGGCCGCGCTCTTTCCCATCCCCAACCGCGGCAGCGCCGACAGCTACCAGAACAACTACGCCGTCAACTTCCCGGCGCCCATCTCGAGCAACCAGGGCGACCTCCGCCTCGACCAGACCATCAACTCCCGCCAAAGCATGTTCGCCCGCGTCAACTACAAAGTCCGCAGCGTCACCACCGCGCCCAACCCCACCTGCGCCAGCTTCTGCACTGTCTCCGGCTCCCCCTCGACCGGCGGCTTCGCCCAGCCCGAGACCGACGCCGGCCTCACCTTCGCCCACACCTTCCTGATCACCTCGAAGCTCGTCAACGAGTTCCGCGCCGGCTTCAACCTCAACAAGATCGACACCATCCAGAACGTCAACACCGCCTCCCTGCTCAACCAGACCGGCATTACCGGCATCACGGATGTCGACAACGTCGCGAGCGTGCCCAACATCGAGATCACCGGCTTCCAGGTCACCGGCGGCAGCAACCCCTCCAAGCACCGCTCCAAGACCATCCAGGTGCTCGACAATATTACCTGGACCCGCGGCCTGCACACCTTCAAGTTCGGCGGCGACCTCCGCCGCATGACCGACCACGACGACAACGTCTTCGGCAACTACCGCTCCGGGCAGTACAACTTCAACGGCACCAGCGCCCCGGGCGTCACCATCAACGATGTCTTCACCCAATTCCTGCTCGGTGTCCCCGACTACACCATCCTCTCCACCGTCACCAACCCCAACATGGATGGCCTCGGCTACTCCTACGCCGCCTTCGCGCAGGACGACTGGAAGATCACGCCCAAGCTCACCCTGAACTTCGGCTTCCGCTACGAGCTCCACCCGCCGCTCAAGGAGATTCACTACGACACTGCCGCCTTCGATCCCACCTACTCGAGCGATGGCGTCAACGGCGTTGTGGTCGTGCCCAACGCCCAGGCCCTGACCTACACCGACCCTGACTTCGCCGCATCCATCGCCCCCACCCCCATCCTGACCGCCAAGCAGGCCGGCCTCCCCGAGGCCCTTCGCTACACCTCCAAGCGCGACTACGGGCCGCGCCTCGGCTTCGCCTGGCGCCCCTTCAACAAGACTGTGATTCGCGGCGGCTGGGGTCGCTTCATCGAGGCCCCGCTCGGCTTCTCGCTCGTCTCCGGCTGGAGCGTCCACGCGAGCTTCGTGCCCTTCTACCAAAACGCCTACAACGCCGACGGCGTCACCCCGCAGCTCTCCTTCCCTAGCCCCTTTCCCACCACCCGCGCCACCCCCGGCGCCGCCTCCTTCGAGTATGCGTTTCCCATCCACTACAAGGACCCCTCCGTCCAGCAGTGGAACCTGACCTACGAGCGTGACCTCGGCTTCCGCACCGGCCTCCGCGTCTCCTACACGGGCTCCCACGGCTCGGACCTCGAAACCTTCGAAGACCTCAACCAGGTTCACGCCGGCACCGTGCCCTACTACAACACCGACGCCAACGGAAACTACACCCCTGACGCCGGCTACAGCCTCCGCCCCTATCAGAACTGGCAGATCATCCAGAGCGTCTACAACGCCGCCGAATCGAACTACAACGCGCTCTCCGTCGTCGTCGAAAAACAACCCTCGCATGGTCTCCAGTACCAGAGCTCCTACACCTATACCCGTGACATCTCCAATGAGGGCGGCGCCGCCCCGACCGCGCTCGTCGGGGCCGGCGGCAACTACCTCACCGATCGCTTCCACCCCGGCCTCGACTATGGCAACGTCATCTACGATCGCCGCCATCGCTTCCTCACCACCGGCCTCTATGACCTGCCCTTCGGCCGCAACCGCAGCCTCCTCGCCAACGCCAACCGCCTCGTCGACGCCGCCGTCGGCGGCTGGCAGTTCGGCAGCGTCTTCATCTGGCAGAGCGGCCCCTTCCTCACCCCCTACGAACAGTCCGACGATCCCGCCGGCACCAACGAGCTTGGCGTCGTCGGCTTCACCCGCCCCGACCGCGTCACCGGTCAGCCCCTTTACACGCGCGGCAACCAGCACGGCAACCCGCTCTTCCTCAACCCCGCCGCCTTTGCCCTGCCCGGCAACGACATCGGTCGCTTCGGCAATGCCGCCGTCGGCAGCCTCGTCGGCCCCGGCACCGTCACCCTCTCCTCCTCGCTGCTCAAGGCCGTCGACATCACCGAGCGCTACAAGGCCCAGATCGGCATCTCCGCTGCCAACCTCTTAAACCACCGCAACTACGCTCCGCCCAACACCCAGATCGACACCGACTCCTTCGGCGAAAGCTCCGCCCTCCAGACCGCCGAGGGCACCGGCCCCCGCAACGTCCAACTCACCGCCCGCATCACCTTCTAGCCCAGCATCCGCCAGGTTTGTAACATCCTCGTTTTTCACCCAGCTAAACGAGCTGTCCCATCAGCCCCAACGAGCTGTCCCCCAAGCCACAACGAGCTGTCCCACCCAGCCCCCAAAAAAGAATTGTCATTCCGAGCGAAGCCGAGGAACCTGCTTCTCTACCCAACCCTCCCGCCCACCACGAACACCCACCAACCCTTCGCGAAGCGAAGCGACCCGTTCTCTCTAACCCGCATTCACCCGCCCCGTGCTCGCCCGCGCTACCGTCAGAGGAGCGCCACTCATCGGAGCCACCATGCCCCTCAAACACCTCCTCGCCGTTCTCTGCCTGCTCACCCCTGCCTGCCTCCGCGCCGAGCCTCCCATCCCCATCAAGGTCGTCATCGTCACCACCTACGAGATCGGCGAAGACACGGGCGACGCCCCCGGCGAGTTCCAAACCTGGGTTGAGCGCGAACACCTCGACCAGCGCCTCCCCTTTCCTGGCGGCGTCCGCGACCTCCGCCTCAACGCCGCCAACGACGTCCTCGGCATCGTCACCGGCGTGACCCTCGCCAACGCCGGCCCCAGCCTCATGGCGCTCGGCCTCGATCCCCGCTTCGATCTCACCCACGCCTATTGGCTCGTCAACGGCATCGCCGGCGTCGACCCCGCCGACGGCACCATCGGCACCGCCGCCTGGGCCCGCTTCGTCGTCAACGATGTCGCGCGCCAGATCGACGCTCGCGAGATGCCGGCCACCTGGCCCTACGGCCTCTTCGTCATCGGCGCCCACGCCCCGGACGAGATGCCGCCCCACCCCATGTCCAGCGACCTTTATCGCCTCAACCCCACCCTCGCCCAGTGGGCCTTCAACCGCACCCGCACGCTCTCACTCCCTGACAACCCCGCCATGGCCGCCGATCGCCGCCGCTGGAGCGGCTTCCCCGCAGCCGCCGCCCCTCCCACCGTCATCCTCGGCGACAGCTTCGCCTCCGACCAGTACTGGCACGGCAAGATCCTCACCGACTACGCCAACCATTGGGTCAAGCTCTGGACCAATGGGGAAGGGAACTTCGCCATGTCCAACATGGAGGACGCCGCCATCGTCGAGGCTCTCACCCGCCTCGACCGCATGCACCGCGCCGATCTTCAGCGCGTCCTCGTCCTTCGCGTCGCCTCCAACTACACCGAGCAAGCTCCCGGCCAGACCGCGCTCGCCAGCGTCACCGCCCCTTACATCAAATCCACGGCCTTCGAGGTCGCCTGGCTCACCGGCTCCACCGTCGTCCACGAGCTCATCATGCACTGGCCGCTCTATCGCGACCACACCCCCACGCCCTAGCTACCGCTCCGCCGCGGGCCGCGCGGCCGGCCCCGAAAGCAGCTTCACCAGCATCGCCTGCAGCCGCGGCAGATCGACGTCTGTCTGCGCATGCACCAGCCGCAGCGGCACAACAGGCTTGTCCACCTCTGTCCAGATCAGCGTGTCGCCGTACCCAGGCCCGTGCTCCGTGCTAACGTCCATATACACTAGGCGCTCTTTGGTGATCAGTGTCGGATCGAGCCACGCCGCCGCCGCCAGCTCGTCCCACAGGTAGTTCGGGTAGTATGGCCGCGGCGTATAGCGCGTCACCCACTCCGCCGCCGCCCCATGCGCCGCCTTTAGCCCGTCCAGCACCTCGGGCTCGGTCCGCGTTCTCAACGACACATCGATCGTCGTCGTCGTGATCTTCGCCCATGGCGCCCGCAGGGCGATGCTCGCCGCCTCCGGGTCGAACCAGAAGTTGAACTCGTGTCGCGGCGCGTCCACCCACTCCGGCGCCTCCGTCTGCGGATTCAGACTTCCGCCCATCAGCACCAGCTCCTCGGCCAGCTCCGCAAAGTGCGGGTCCAGCCGGCACGCCAGCGCCACATTCGTCAGCGGCCCCGCCGCCCAGATCGTTACCGCGTGCGGATGCGCGTGCACCATCCGGATCATGAAGTGCGCCGCATCCTCCTCGGCCGGCTTCGTCTTCGGCAGCCCCTCCGGCAGGCTCTTCGCGTCCACCGCATCCCATCCCTTCGGTGTGTCCGGCTTCGTATACGCGCCCAGGTAGAACGGCTTGCCATACATCTGGTCGTAGAGCCGCGTCTCCTCCGCCGTCCGCACCAGCGGAAACACCGCCCCCGGCACCACCGGCACATCCGTCCGCCCCAGGCCCTCTACCAGGCGCAGGGCGTGCGCCATCTCCTCCGGCTCCCATGCGTCGCCTGTCACCACCGTGATCCCCAGCAGCCGCACCTCCGGCGACTGCAAGAACACCATCAGCGCCATGTCCGCCGAGCTCGACACATCCTGGTCCGCAATCACATACCGCGACCCGGTCGCCGCGGTCGCGATCGGCGCGGCAAACATCGCGCCCGCGATCAGCGAAGCGGCTATCATCCACCTGCATCGTCCAACCACAGACCTTTCCCCCGGTCGAGCACAGTTACAAATCATGCTGGTTACAAATAAAGTCCTGCCCTTTCCCATGCAGACGTAAGCAGGGGGCAGGCGGCGGCGATCGAAAACAGCGGGCGCACCTCCAGCTAGCCCGCCGCAAAGCTAGAACGTATAACGCACCGACACCTGCCCGCGCCGCGCATTCGTTCCGTCCGGAAAGCCCGCCGAGGCGTACCCCTTGCCCGGCGTCAGCAGCGCGCCGTCGGTCTCGTTGTACGGCGTCAGCGTCCCATCCGCATTCGCGTAGAACGCCGTCGTGTACGCCGAGGTGATCGTCGTGTAGTTGAAGGCGTTGAAGATCTCCGCGTTCAATGTAATGCTCTGCTCGCGCGGCATGTTGAAGATCTTCGTGAGCCGCGCATCGGTCCGAATCGTCGTCCCCAGCTTCACGCTCGACCGGGGCAGAAACGGCACCCGCTGCGTCGACGCAAACCCGATCCCGATCCCGCTCAGCGTCGCGCTCGAGTTCGCATTCGCAAACGGCTGCCCGCTCACCACGACCTGCGGATCCACACCCTGCGGCGTCGCATAGGTCTCGATCCCCGACACCTGCCACCCGTTCGCGATCGCGCTCACGAAGTGCGATCCATAGCTGTGCCGCGGCAGCGACACCAGACCGCTCGCCACCAGCCTATGCCTCTGGTCAAGCGGCGAGTTGCCCTTCTCAAACTTCTGGTTGCCGTTCAACACAGTGACCGAAGGATCAGTGTAATAAATGTTGTCGGTGCCCGAGCCCGTGCCCTGGCCGTAGTCGATCGCGTGCGACCAGGTATAGGCGAGCGAAAACTCCGTATTGCGCGACTGTCGCCGGTTCACCGAGACCACCAGCCCGTCGTAGAACACCCGACCTCCGTTGTAGATGTGGTTCAGCACCGCATACCGTGGGTCGTTGTAGCTCGCCGTGTAGACAGGGGTAGTGTATGTGCCCACCTGCTGCCCTTGATCGTTCAAGATCCGGTACGTGAAGTCGCTGGTCGGCGCCTTTAGGTTGTCATCCTTGCGGGTAAGGAACTTGACCGCCGTGTTCCAAAGGTAGGCAACGTCGAGCGAGGTCTTGCTGTCGATCTTCTGCTCAACCGTTAGATCGGCCTGCTCGGTATACGGCGTGGCGAGGTTCGGATCGGCGTAGGTCACATTGCTGGTACCGCCGGAGAGCGAGGAGGGCGCCTGGAGCAGGTAGCCCGGAAACGTCGGGCCGGCCGCGAGAGCCGCGGGATTGCCGCCGAAGAAGTAAATCGTCTTCTGCACCGTGCCGTTCCGCTGCTGCAGCCGAACAATGCTGGCCGAGGGCAGCCGTGCATACGAGATGCCATAGCCGGCGCGGATCACCGTCGCTCCCTGATTAGCCGAGTAAGCGAAACCAAGCCGCGGCGCAAAGTTCTTGGTGGGCTCGTTCAGCCGCCCAGTCGCCGGGTAGTCCGGGTTCAGCGGCGGTTGCGTGAAGCGGTTGAACTCATACCGCAGCCCAAGATTCAGCGTCAGCTTGTGGCTCAACTGCCACTGGTCCTGCGCGAACCCGTTGTAGTCGCGCACTACCGCGCGCGTGAGCAGCGGCCCATAGCTCTGCAGAAACGCGCCCCAGTGTTTGCCGGCCAGCGGATCGCCCGGCGTCGGCGTAAGATCGAGCGCCCAGTCCGTAATGGTGTTGTAGAAGTACTCGCCGCGGGCAAAGAAGAGCGCATTCTCCACGTCGCGCAGGTAGTTCGTCTCCACGCCGAACTTCAGCTGATGATTGCGGACCGTCTTCGAAAAGTCGTCCACAAACGAAAATCGATCCTCGCTCGGTTGCGAGTTCGGAATATTCACCGACACACCCAAATTCGTCAGCGTCGCCACCGACAGCCCCGACCGTAGCCCATCACTCGGCAGCAGGCTCGGATTCAACGACTGCTTGCGCGTGTCCTTGAACCACCCAAAGCGGAACTCATTGACCGCATTGTCCGACACCACACGCGTATAGCTGAATCGCGCCCATCGCGTCATATCAATCTGATTGCCGTTTGGGTAATACCCGCTCCCGTCCGTCAGCGCCGTCGCCGCCACCGTTCCGTTCGGCGAGGCAAACTGCATCAGGTTGAAGTTCCCGACAAAGCTGTCCTTCTGCGTCGGCCGCCAGTCCAGCTTGGCAAAGCCGACGTTCTCGTTCAGCCGCCGCGGCAGTGTCGCAAACGTTCGCTGGATGTACGCCTGCGCCGCATTGCACTGCGCCGCGGTCGCCACCGTCGTGTCGCACGCGCCCGGCACGAAGCTTCCGTTCGCCGTCAGGTTCGTGTCGCTGTACGAACTCACCAGCGGCCGGCTCTCCCGCGTCTCCTCTGTATTGCCGAAGAAGAACAGCTTGTTCTTGATCAGCGGCCCGCCCACACTGCCGCCCGCTTGGTGCCGCCAGTTCGGCGGATTGAACAGATTGCCGTTCGCGTCAATCGAAAACGGATCCGGCGAGTTCAGCGTGCGGTTCTTAAAGAACTCAAACGCCGACCCATGGAAGTTGTTCGTGCCGCTCTTGGTTAGCGTGTTCACAACGCCGCCCGCCGCATGACCGAACTCCGCGCTGTAGTTCGAGGTCTGCACCTGAAACTCCTGCACCGCATCCTGGCTCAGCGGAGAAAACGCGCTCGTGCTGCCCGCGTCATCCTGCCCCCACTGCTGCGTCACGTCGATGCCGTCCTGCAGAAACACGTTGTTGCCCGGAACGCCGCGAAAGCTTATCTGTCCGCCCGGGCCATCCGTCGTGACGCCCGGCGTGAGCAGCACAAACTGATCCACGCGCCGTCCATTGATCGGCAGATCGTTAATTTCGCGCTGGCTCACCAGCTCCGACAGCCCCGACCGCGTCGTGTCCAGCACCGTGTCCGCCGCCTCGACCGACACCGTCTCCGTCACGCCCGAAACGCTCAGCCGCACCGGAATCGTGAGCGCCTCGCCCACGTGCACCACCACGTCTTTCGCGACATAGTTTGCAAAGCCCGGCGCTGTGATCGTCACCACATAGCCGCTCGCCGGCGGCAGCGAGTCCGCCTCGAAGACACCGTCCGACGACGCCTCCAGGGTTCGCGAAAGCCCCAACGACGCATTCGTCACCACCACCGCGGCCTTTGCCACGGTCGCGCCCGCGCTGTCCACCACCTCGCCCCGCAGCGCACCCAGCCCAGCCATGTCCTGCGCGCCCGCCACGGATGCCATGCACAACGCAAGCACCATCGGCACACTCATGCAGGTCGCCGAAAGCGCGCCGCCAACCGTCCAGGTGCTGCGTCTCATTCATCCTCCAGGGAAAATTTGGGCTTGCGTGCGAAGACACCGCATCGTTGCGATCGACAGCGATGCGAGCGCACGCGAAGAGGCTTGGGTTGCCGCGAAAGCCACGCCCGCGAACAGGAGCGTGTTGAATTGTTTGATTGCTCTAAGAGATACATCAAGCGAGGCGTTTCGTCACGCTTTTTCATCCTGCGTGCTACCCGCCTCACCCGTCCGCATGCACCCGCGGCACCAGCACGCGATCCGTCACCACCGTCGACAGCACCAGCGAGGTCGACGTCGCCGCCAGCGGACTCAGCCGATCAATGATCCGCTCCAGATCGCTCACCGACGCCGCCACCACCTTCAAAATGTACGAGCTGTCGCCCGTCACCCGATGGCACTCCAGCAGCTCCGGGATCGTCTTCGTCAGCCGCGCAATCCGCGACAGCACATTGCCATCCACGTTATGTAGCGAGATAAACGCCTTCACCGGATAGCCGATCGCCTCCTCGTTCAGCTTCGCGCGATACCCCGCGATCACACCCGTCTCCTCCAGCCGCTTCACCCGCTCCATCACCGCCGGTGTCGAGAGCCCCACCCGTCGCCCCAGCTCCGCATACGGTATGCGCGCGTTGTGCTGCAACTCCTCCAAGATCTTCAGCCCCACACTGTCCATCTGCCGCTGCGCCGACCCTGCCATCGCGACCTCCGCTATTCCGCATAGCCGATCCTACAAGCGCGGTTCCGACAATAAGCGCGGTCCGCCAAATCCCGAACGCTCATCCCCCTACTGCCCCGCACTCGTCATCGCCTTCAGATACCGATACTGAAACTCCACCCCCGCATAAAACGACTCCACGCCGATCCGCTCATCGCGCCCATGCGCCCGCTCATCGCCCTGCTCGATCGCCATCCCGCTGAAGCCATAGCTCGGCAGCCCCGCCGCCATCGTGTAGATGCTGTCCGACGCGCCCGTCTCCATCTCCGGTACGATCGGCAGCCCCGGCCACATCCCCTCAACCGTCGCTCGCAACGGCCGGAACACCGCCGGCAGCAACGGTGGCGGAGGCGCCGCCGCTCGGTCCGATCCCTTGCCCAGAACCTCGCCCGCGTCCGTCGTGTACTCCACCTTCAGCGTCGGATCCGCAAAGATTCCGATCAGCTCCTGCCGCACCTGCTCCTGCGAGTGCCCCGGCAGGATCCGGCAGTTCACATTCGCCATCGCCGACCCCGGCAACGCGTTCGGCGCATGCCCCGCCGACATCATTGTCGCCACACAGGTCGTTCGCATCGTCGCGTTGTAGACCGGATTCGTCGACAGCCGCGCGATCGCCGCCGGGTCCGGCGGCGTCTTCAGAACGGCCCGCAGATCCTCCGCCTCCTGCCCGCTCGCCAGCTTGGCCCGCTCCGCCAGCTCCGCGTGCGTCACCTCGTTCAGCTCAAACGGAAACGGCCGCTGCTGCAACCTTTCGAGTGCATCCGCCACGTGGTAGATCGCGTTGTCCGGCGTCGGCAGCGAGCTGTGCCCTCCCGGGTTCGTCGCCGTCACGTGATAGTCCGCATACAGCTTCTCCGTCGCCTCCACCGCGAACAGCAGCGGCTTGCCATTCTTCGCCGTCAACCCGCCCGCATCCGGGTTGAGCACAAACGCCGCGTCCACCAGCTCGCGATGGTTCTTCAGCAGCCAGTCCACGCCATTCGACTTGCCGCCCTCCTCATCCGCCGTCAGCGCCAGAATCAGATCCCTGTCCGGCACATATCCCTCCCGCTTCATGCGAAGCAAGCTCACCACCGCCGCCGCGTCCGAGTCCTTCATGTCCTGCGTCCCGCGCCCGTAGAAGTACCCGTCCTTCTCCGTAAACACAAACGGATCCGTCGTCCAGTCCTCGCGCTTCGCCTCGACCACATCGAGGTGACAAATCATCAGCACCGGCTTCAGCGTTGTGCCGGGCCGTCCGCGCAGCCGCGCCACCATGTTGCCCTTGCGCTCGTTCGGCCCCACCACCACCACGTCCGCCGGCGCAAATCCCGCGTCCAGCAGCCGCTTGCGCATCGCGTCCGCCGCCACCGTCACGCTGCCCACTGAATCCGTCGTATTCGTCTCGATCAGCTGCTGGAACACCGAGCGCGCCAGGTCGCGATCCGCCACGCTCAAGCTCGCCGTCGCTCCGGCCGTCTGCGCCACACCCGCCGCCGCGCCAAGGACCAGCGCCGCTCCCAACAGGTCTGCTCTCCCAAAGATCATGCGCTCTCCCGTGATTTGCTCTGTGGCCAACCCGCGCGGCCTCCACGTCATGGTCGCACGGCGCTCCAGGGCAGCCCTCGCTTTTGCTGGAGTGCGTCGACGCCGCAAGAAAGCCACGACCACCCCTCGCCGCACTCGCCCCAAACACCGGAACCGATCTACACTTGGTCGTTCCGCATAACACCCATACTCCATCACAACGTCCCACCGAAAGAGGAGAGCACCGTGGCAGAAAAGTATCTCGGAGTTTCACTCGCAGACGCGCGCAAAATCATTGCCGCGGGTCAGAAGAAGGCCGGCGAGCTCGGCACCCTCATGAATATCGCCGTCGTCGACGCGGGCGCAAATCTTATCGCCTTCGAACGCCAGGAAGGCGCCTGGATCGGCAGCATCGACATCGCGCAGAAGAAGGCCTTCACCTCGCGCGCCTTCGACATCACCACCAAGGACCTCGGCGCCAACTCGCAGAGCGGCGATCAGTTCTTCGGCATCCACGCCTCCAACAACGGCAAGATCATGATCTTCGCCGGCGGCATCCCGCTCAAGCGCAACGGTGAAGTGGTCGGCGCCGTCGGCGTCAGCGGCAGCTCGGGCGAAAACGACCACGCGGTCGCCGAGGCCGCCGTCGCCGCCTTCGGGGCGTAGTCCCCGCGCACCCTCACCCTGGCCCGGCGCCCTCACCGGCGCCGGCCTTCTCTTCTTCAGCCGCAACTTCATCCCCTCAAACCGCGCCATCTACACTGCGCTGTGTGACCTCGCCGCCGCCTGACATCCGCCCCGGTCGCGCCCCCTCGCTGCCCGCCGGCCCCCGCCTCCTTCCGCGTCTCCTCTCCGTCCGATCCTTGCGCGAAAACTCCGCCGAGTTCATGCGCTCCGTCGCCCGCGAGTTCGGTGACCTCGTCCACTACCGCGCCTTCGGCCGCAACATCTACCAGCTCAACCACCCCGACCTCATCGCCGACATGCTCGTCCGCGATGCGTCCCACCACCACCGCAACCTCGTCATGCAGCGTGCCCGCGACGTCCTCGGCACCGGTCTGCTCACCAGCGAGGAGCCGCTCCACATGCGGCAGCGCCGCCTCGCCCAGCCCGCCTTTCTCCGCGAGCGCATAGCCTCCTACGCTGAGGTCATCGGCGCCCAGACCCTCGCCCTCACCGCCCGCTGGCAACCCGGCGCCACCGCCGATCTCCACCCCGCCATGCTCGAGCTCGCCCTCCGCATCGTCGGCAAGTGCCTCTTCGACCTGGACCAGCTCGACGACATCGACGCCATGGCCTCCGCCGTCGACGCCTTCACGAGCTTCGTCCCGCTCTCCTTCCTTCCCTTCGCCACCCAGATCCAGCGCCTCCCCATACCCTCCATGCGCCGCCTTCAGCGCGGCAAGGCTCATCTCGACCGGCTCATCTACGGCATGATCGCCGAGCGCCGCGCCGACCCCACCGACCGCGGCGACCTCCTCTCCATGCTCCTCAACGCCACCGATCCCGAGCCCGACACAAACGCAAGCCCAACCGACGCCGCTGCTTCGCACTCTGCCGTCCTGCCCGCTGCTGCAATGACGGACCAGCAGCTCCACGACGAGTGCGTCACCATCATCCTTGCCGGCCACGAGACCACCGCCAACGCCCTCTCCTTCGCCCTCCATCTCCTCGCCCTCCATCCCGAGATCCAGCAGCAGCTCCACACCGAAGCCGTCGTCGTCCTCGGCCCTGGCAGCGCCGAGCCTGCCGCCACCCGCATCCCCTCCGCCGCTGACTATGCGCGCCTTCCGCTCGCCACCCAAATCTTCGCCGAGGCCATGCGCCTTTACCCGCCCGTCTGGGTCACCGCCCGCACCTGCGTCACGCCTTACACCATCGCCGGCTATGTCATCCCGGCCGGCGCCTCGCTGCTCGCTCCGCAGTTCGCCGTCCATCGCGACCCGCGCTTCTTTCCCAATCCCGACCGCTTCGACCCCAGACGCTTCACCCCCGAGGCGAAGGCCACCCGCCCCCGCCTCAGCTATTTCCCCTTCGGCGGTGGCAATCGCCAGTGCATCGCCGAAGGCCTCGCCTGGATGGAGGGCGCCCTTGTCCTCGCCATCATCGCCCGCGACTGGCGCCTTACCCTCCAACCCGGCGCTCCTCGCCATCCTGCCCTCAAACCCGCAGTCAGCCTCCGCCCCGCCAAGGGCATCCCCATCCACCTCGAGCGCCGCACCGCGTTCGCTTCATGAGCGCGGCCCGACATGCTAGCCTCGTCCACGGTGCAGACCTCCCATCCATCGAACACCGCCCGGAACGGCCCCGCCGACCTCCTCCTCCGCCTTGCGGCTCCCGCGTCCGACACCCTCCCGCGTCCGCGTGTCCTCGCCCTCTTCGCCCACCCCGATGACGAGGTCCTCGCCGTCGGCGCACGCCTCGAGCGCCTCCCCGACTCCCTCTTCCTCACCGCCACCGACGGCGCTCCCGAAGACGGCCTCGACGCCCGCGCCCACGGCTTCCACTCCCTCGCCGACTACCGCGCAGCCCGGCTGAATGAACTCCACGCCGCCCTCGCCCACGCCGGCCTGCCCCCCACCACCTCGCGCCCGCTCCTCCTTACCCCTGAAAACAACACCAGCCAGATCCCCGACAAGCAAGCCATGCGCCACCTCGCCGCCCTCACCCGCGCCCTTCTCCGTCAGATCGAGGCTTTCCGCCCCGACGCCGTTCTGACCCATCCCTTCGAGGGCGGCCACCCCGACCACGACAGCTGCGCCTTCGCCGCCCACGCCGCCGCCGCGCTCCTGGGCCCGGCCGCCGCCCCGCCTATTCTCGAGGCGCCTTCCTACCACGCTGGCCCCGCGGGCCCGGATGGCTCAGGCGGCCACATCCAAACCAACGCCTTCCTCCCCGGCCCGACCCCAACCATCTGCCATCTCACGCCGGCCGAGCAGGCAAACAAACGCGCCCGCCTCGCCTGCTTCACCTCCCAGCAGCAGACCCTCGCCCAGTTCTCCCTTGCCGTCGAGCAATTTCGCCTCGCGCCCGCCTACAACTTCACCCTCCCGCCGCACCCCGGCGCCCTCCTCTACGAGAGTTTCGGCTGGGGCCTCGCCGCCGCCGACTTCACCCGCCACGCCCTCGCCGCCCTCGCCGAGCTCGGCCTCAGCAGGGAAGGGAAGCGCCTTCCATGACCTCAACCCCCTCGCGCGCCCCGCTCACCATCCTTAGCGTCTCCTATCCCTTCGCGCCCGTCAGCACCCACACCGCCGGCGGCGCCGAGCAGATCCTCGCCTCCATTGAGCGCGCCCTCGTCGCCCGTGGCCACCGCTCGCTCGTCGCCGCGGCCCAGGGCTCCACCGTCGCCGGCACGCTCCTCCCCACACCCATTCCCGCCGGCCTCATCGACGACACCGCCCGCTCCCAAGTCACCGCTGCCCATCAGCGCTCCATCGATCGCGCCTTTGCCACCACCGCCATCGACCTCGTCCACATGCACGGCATCGACTTCGCCAGCTACACTCTGCCGGAGAGTGTGCCCGTCCTGGTTACACTTCACATGCCACCCGCCTGGTACCCCGACGCCATCTGGCGTCTCCCGCCCAACATCCACCTCCAGTGCGTCTCCGAAACGCAGCGCCAGTCCTGCCCCGCACCCCACCGCCATCGCCTTCACGTCATCCCGAACGGAGTCCCCCTCACCCCCGAAGACGATGCCGACGACGATCCCGCCGCCCACACCGCGGTCGGCCTCGGCGAACAAGACGAGCAAGCTCATGGCGCCTGCCTGATGCTCGCTCGCATCTGCCCGGAAAAGAACCTCCACATCGGCCTGGACGCCGCCCGACTCGCCGGCATCCCCGCGCTTCTCTGCGGTGAAACCTTCCCCTATGAGGCCCACCTACGCTATCTCCGCGACGAGATCGAGCCGCGCCTCGGCCCGCACGCCCGCCTGCTCGGCGCTGTCGACCCCGCCCGCAAGCACCGTCTGCTCGCCGCCGCTCGCTGCCTCCTCCTTCCCACCCTCGCTCCCGAAACCAGCTCCCTCGTCGCCATGGAGTCGCTCGCCGCCGGCACCCCCGTCATCGCCTTTCCCTCCGGCGCCATCCCCGAGATCGTCGACCACGGCCGCACCGGCTTCCTCGTCCACAGCACCGAAGAGATGGCCGCCGCCATCCTCCGCTCCCCCGAGCTCGATCGCGATCTCTGCCGGCGCACCGCCCGCGCCCGCTTCTCGCGCGATCGCATGGTCGCCGACTACCTCGCCCTCTTCACCCGCCTCACCGCGGCTACCCGCGAAGCGGCTCACGCATGACCACCAGCCATCTCCTCCGCTCCACCGCCGAGCTCGAGGCCCTCGCCCCCGAGTGGGAGCTCCTCTGGCGCGATGACGCCCACGCCACCCCCTTCCAGCACCCCGCCTGGCTTCTTCCCTGGTGGCGCTCTGTCGGTAAGGGCACCCTCGCCACCGTCGCCTTGCGCAACTCCACCGGCGCCCTCACCGCCCTCTTGCCCGCCTACATCTACTCCCAGCCTGGCGCGGACGCGCAGGCAGGCCGCCGCGACCTCCTCCTGCTCCTTGGCGCCGGTACCAGCGACTACCTCGGCGGCATCTTCCCCGATCCCGACCTCGCCGACCTCGCCCTGAACACCCTGCTCACCCACCCCGATTTCCTCTGGGATCACGCCGATCTTCACCAGCTCCGCGCTGACTCCCCCCTGCTCGCCGCCCTCCATCGCATCCTCTCCACCGCCGAAGCCGACCCCTGTGCCGTCGCCGACACTGCACCCGCCGCTCGCCCTACCAAGCTCCGCCTCAACATCAACCGCTATCGTCACCGCGCCGAGCCCCGCGGCGTCCTCCGCCTCTGCACCGCCGCCACCCCCGCCCAAGCCCTTGCCCACCTCGAAACCCTGATCACCCTTCACACCCGACGCTGGCGGGAACGCGGCGAACCCGGCGTCCTCGCCAGCCCCGCCGTCCAGCAGCATCATCGCGAGGCCGTCCCCGGCCTCCTCGCCGCCGGCCTCCTCCATATGGCCGCGCTCTATCTCGACCCCCCCGGCAGCCTCTCGGACCACCCCATCGCCATCCTCTACGGCCTCATCGACCCACCTCGCTCCAGCGCGCCTCCGCGGAGCCTTTATGCCTACCTCATCGGCATCGATCCCGACTTCGCCGACCTCAGCCCCGGCACCCTTCTGCTCGCCGCACTCTTCGAGCAATGCGCGCAGGGGGGCATCCCGCGCTTCGACATGCTGCGCGGCGGCGAGACCTACAAGCGCCTTTGGGGCGCCGCGCCGGAGCCCACCTTTGCCACCCATCTCGTCAACCCGCGCTCGTCGGACTCCCTCTTACAATGACCAGAATGGTCGTGCCCCGCATCACTCGCAACTGGCTTCCCCTTCTGCTCGCCCTGGCAACCATGGTCGTCGCGCTCAACGCCTGGCTCGCCTTTCGCGCCGTCGATACGCTGCTCGCCAACGAGTTCTGGGTCCAGCACACCTGGCAGGTCATCAGCCAGGTCGAGCTCATGATGGGGCTCGCCACCGACGCCGCCTCCGGAACACGCGGCTACACCCTCACCGGAAATCCCGACTTCCTCGCGCCCTTTCACCATGCGCAGGCCCGGCTTCCGGGCGTGGTCGACGAACTCCAGCAGCTCACCGCCGATAATCCCGCGCAGCAGCCGCGCACCGCCGAGATTCGCCGCACCCTTAACCTGCGTCTTGCCTACATCTCCCAAGGCATCGCCGACCAGCCGCGTCGCGCCTCCCCTGCCGTCGATCTCGCACGCGTGACGCAGAATAAGGCGGCCCTGGATCACCTGCGCGCCTTGGCAAACGACATGGAAACAGAAGAGCGCAGACTGCTCACTGCTCGCATCGCCGAAGCCCATCACAGCAATCGGCGCACCCGCTTCAGCATCGCTCTCGCTAGCACCATTGACTTCCTGCTGATCGTCCTCATGTTCCAGAACTTCGTTCGTGAACGCAGACTACGCGTCAGCACCGAGTTCATCGCCGGTCGGCTCGACGAGGCGCGCGCCGCCGCCGAAGCGAACGCTGCGGAGATTCTGCAGCTTAACGCCACCCTCGAACGGCGCGTCCTCGAGCGCACCGCCGAGCTTGAATCCGCCAATCGCGAGCTCGAAGCCTTCAGCTACTCCGTCTCCCACGACCTCCGCGCCCCCCTGCGCACCATCGATGGCTTCAGCCTCGCCCTCGAAGAGGACTACACCGACGTGGTCGACGCCACCGGGCGCGACTACATTCGCCGTGTCCGCACCGGCGTGCAGCGCATGGGCCAGCTCATCGACGCTCTCCTGCAGCTCTCCCGCATCACCCGCGCCGACCTCGTTCGCGAGGACTTCGATCTCAGCGCCGTCGCCCAAACCGTCGTCGCCAACCTCCGCGACGAAACCCGCGCGGATAACCCCGAACGCGAGATCAACTTCCGCATCGACGCCGATCTTAAGGCCAACGGCGACCCCAAGCTCCTTCAGGTCGCCCTCGAAAACCTCCTCGGCAACGCCGTCAAGTTCAGCTCCAAAGTCGCCCAGCCCATCATCGAGTTCGGCTGGGACCGCGATCAAAACGCCTGGTTTGTCCGCGACAACGGCGCCGGCTTCGACATGCACTACGCCGATCGCCTCTTCACCGCCTTCAACCGCCTGCACGGCGACAAAGACTTCAAAGGCTCTGGGATCGGCCTCGCCACCGTGGCGCGCGTCATCCGCCGACATCACGGCAACATCTGGGCAGAGAGCGCCGTGGGCCATGGCGCCACCTTCTGGTTTACGCTACGATAGCCACCATGCCTGAGGGAGAAAAATTGATTCTTCTGGTGGAAGATGATCCGGACCACGAACTGCTGACCATTCGTGCGCTCAATAAGTCCAACATCGTAAACAACGTGGAGGTCGCCCGCGACGGCGAAGAAGCGATCAACCTCCTCTTCGGCGAAAAGCCCCTGCGACCACAGGTCATCCTGCTCGATCTCAAACTCCCCAAGGTCGACGGTCTCGAGGTGCTGCGCCGTATTCGCGAGGACGCCTCTACCCGCTCCATCCCCGTCGTCGTCCTCACCTCCTCCGACGAGGAACGCGATCTCGTTCGCAGCTATCAGATCGGCGTGAACAGCTACATCCGCAAGCCAGTCAACTTCAGTGATTTCGCAGAGGCCACCCGGCAACTCGGCATGTATTGGCTGGTGCTCAACGAATGTCCTCCCGTCAGGAGCTAGCCCCCAGCCGGGGCCCCAACCGGGGCCAAGACCCCCGCCCGGATGCCAACCCGGAGATCGCACCGCAACGCATCCCGGATCAGGAGCTCGTCTCCGGTGACCGGCCACTTCGCCTCCTGTTGGTCGAAGACAACGACGACGACGCGTTTCTCCTCGAGCGCCACCTTCGCAAGAACGGCTTCACCCCCGAAACCACACGCGTCGAGACCGCCGCCGAGATGACCGCCGCGCTTCAAAGCGATCCCCTCCCCGAGGTCATCCTCGCCGACTACAACCTGCCCCACTTCAGCGGTCCCGCCGCCCTCAGCCTGCTGAAAAAGGCAGAGCTCGACATCCCCTTCATCATGTTGTCCGGCGCCATCTCCGAGGAGACCGCCGTTGAGTCCATGCGCGCCGGCGCGCAGGATTACGTCACCAAGCAAAACCTGGCACGCCTGATTCCCATCCTCCTCCGCGAACTTCGCGAGGCGACCGCCCGCCGCAACCGCCTCGCCGCCGAACTCGCCCTCGTCGCCAGCGAATCTCGCTTCGTTCGCCTCGTCGAGGCCATGCCCATCGGTCTGCTCATCAGCGATGCCACCGGCCGCATCACCTTCGCCAACCAGGCCATCGAGCGTCTCCTCGGCTATCCCGTGGGCAGCATGAGCACCGGTACGCTTCGCCGCTCCGACCTCCTGCCCTCGCTCGAGCCCCAGGCCGACCAGGCCGCCGCGACCCAGGCCGACCAGGCCGCTGCGACCCAGGCCCACGGCACTGCTTCAACCCAGGCCCACGGAGCCGCTCCAGGCCGCGCTGGCGATCCGGTCGAAACCCGCCTCGTCACCCGCGAGGGCCTACCCCTCGACGCTCTCGTCGGCATCGCCCCGCTCAACCCCGAGTCCACCGACGCCGCCCGCCTCACCGCCGCCTTTGTCGTCGATCTCACCCTCCAGAAGCGCAGCGAAGAGGTCCTTCGTCGCACCGAAAAACTCACCGTCGCCGGCCGCCTCGCCGCCTCCATCGCCCACGAGATCAATAACCCCCTCGAGGCCATCACCAACTGCCTCTACCTCGTCGGCCAGACCGCGCTCACCCCCGACGGACAGACCTACCTCGCCCTGGCGCAGGAAGAGCTCGATCGCGTCGCGCAGATCACCGTTCAAACGCTCCGCTTCTACCGCCGCTCCACCTCGACCGGCGCCACCGACATCCACGAGCTGCTCCAGACCGTCCTGACCCTGCTCGACTCCCGCCTTCGCCGATCCCAGATCACCGTCGAGCGTCGCTTCGGCGACATCCCCGCCATCATCGCCCATGACGGAGAGCTCCGGCAGGTGCTCGCCAACCTCATCGGCAACGCCATCGACGCCCTCCCCGCGGGCGGTCGTCTCCTGCTGCACACTGCCGTTAGCCGGCACTGGATCACCGGTCGCCCCGGCATCCGCATCTCCATCGCCGACAACGGCACCGGCATGATCGCCCAAACCCTCAGCCGCATCTTTGAGCCCTTCTACTCCACCAAGGGCATCACCGGCACCGGCCTCGGCCTTTGGATCTCCCGCGACATCATCGAAAAACACGAGGGCACTCTTCGGGTACGCAGCCGCCCCGCCGCCGACGGCTGCCCAGGGTCGACTGTGTTCGGCATCTTCCTCCCCCACCCGCCTCCGATCGAGGCAGCTGCCGCCCGCGACGACCAATCTGCTCCCGAGCCGACCTAGCCTAGAACGTTTCTCCCGATGCCGTGCCGCTGCTCGACAGCACGAAGACCATTCTCCTGGGGAGAAAACGGTTGGCGGATGTGGCCTCCTCTACACCGGCGCTCCGCGGCGACCCCGCGACCATTGATCCCAGATCGCGAAGAAACGGCACGGACGCGATCAGCACACCGCACCCGAGCGACAGCAGACCCACCGGCAGCCGTCGCGTGCGCCTCATGCTCATCCTTCGCCAACTTCTCGCCCAACCGCCCAACCCACGCTCTTCGGCCGCCTGCGTCCTCGGGCCAGTCCCATCCGTCTCTCCCGATGATCGCCCATCCGTTCACCCCCGGCGCTTTACCATCCCAAGATTGCCGCGATCAATGTCGAAAGATAGTTCGGTTCTACTACTTTTTTACGCCGCTCAACGTACAGTGAAAGCAAGGAGCGACGACGTGTCTGCAGCAGATACCGCCAGGGTGACGCCGCCTCCCCCGTGCTCGCGGCCCTACCGGACGAGCCTCGTGTCGACCGCCCTTCTGCTTTCGGCCCTGCTCGCCGGCTGCCACTCCCATGACGAAGCCTCGCGCGAAGCCGCCGAAGCCCCGCCTTCGACCCCGACCGTCGTTCCCGTCGGCAGCGCCAGCTCCGTCCATGTCCAGCAGGCCACCGGCTTCCAGCTCGCTCGCGCCACCACCCAGCAAACCTTCTCGACCCTCAACGTCACCGGCTCCGTCCAGCCCGACCCGTCTCTCGAGGTCCCCGTCCTTCCGCTCGCCAACGGCCGCGTCGTCGCCCTCCACGTCGGCCTCGGCGACATCGTCCGCAAGGGCCAGCTCGTGATGGACGTCCAGTCGCCCGACGTCGCCACCGCCTTCGGCGCCTACCTTAGGGCCGTCGCGGATGAGCACCTCACGCAAACCCAGCTCACCCGTGCCCAGCTCCTTTACAGCAAGGGCGCGATCGCCCAGTCCATGCTTGAGGTCGCCCAGAACGGCGAGCAGGATGCCAAGGCCAACCTCACCGCCGCCGGCCAGCAGCTCCGCATCCTCGGTGTCGATCCCAGCCACCCCTCTGACACCGTTCACGTCTATGCCCCGATCGCCGGCGTCGTGATCAACCAGAACACCACCGCCGCCGGCGTCGCCGGTGCCTCGCTCGCCGGGATCACCGGTTCCATCACCATCGCCGACCTCGCCCATGTCTGGGTGGTCTGCGACGTCTACGAGAACGACCTCAGCTCCGTCCACCTCGGCGAGCAGGCCCAGATCCGTCTGGACGCCTTCCCCAACCAGCCCCGCACCGGCACCATCTCCGACATCGGTTCCATCCTCGACCCCTCGATCCGCACCGCCAAGGTCCGTATCCAGGTCGCCAATCCCAACCGTGAGCTGCGTATCGGCATGTTCGCCACCGCCACCTTTCGCAACGGGCGCCCGGTCGCGGCTGTCTCTGTCCCCGCCTCCGCCGTGCTCTATCTGCACGACGCCGAGTTCGTCTTTACGCCGCTCGATGGCGCGGGTAACTTCCGACAGCTCCAGATCCACACCGGCGCCCAACTTGCCGGCAGCAACGTGGAGGTTCTCTCCGGTCTGAGCGCCGGACAGCAGGTCGTCGCCAACGCGCTGGAGCTGCAGAACGCGGCGGCGCAATGATCCGCAAGCTCGTCGACCTGGCCCTCAACAACCGCTTCATCATCCTGATCGCCGCCGTCCTGCTCTTCGTCTGGGGCGCGATCTCCTTCCACAACCTCCCCGTCGAGGCCTACCCCGACGTCGCCAATAACTACGTCACCGTCATCACCCAGTGGCCCGGTCGCGCCGCCGAAGAGGTCGAGCAGCAGGTCACGGTGCCGCTCGAGATCGCCCTCGCCGGCATCCCGCACATGACGCACCTCCGCTCCACCTCGCTTGCCGGCCTGTCCAGCGTGACCATGATCTTTGACGACGACTCCGTCAACGACTGGAACCGCGAAAAGGTCGTCGAGCGCCTGTCGCAGGTCACCCTCCCCAACGGCCTGCAGCCGCAGATGGGCACCGACTGGAGTCCCGTCGGCCAGATCTACTGGTACACCCTCGAATCCACCAACCCCGCCTACGATTCCATGGCGCTCAAGAGTATCGAGGACTGGACCCTCGAGAAGGACTTCCGCACCGTCCCCGGCGTAGTAGACGTCTCGAGCTTCGGCGGCAAGACGCGCGAATATCAGGTCATCCTCGACCCCGACAAGCTCGTCGCCTACGGCCTTACCATCGCCCAGGTCAAGGCCGCGCTCGCCGCCAACAACACCAACGCCGGCGGCAGCTTCATCGAGCAGGGCCAGCAGCAGATCAACGTCCGCGAGGTCGGCCTCTTCACCGACGTCAACGACATCGCGCTTGTTCCGCTCAAGGCGCAAAACGGCACCGCCCTCCGCATCCGCGATATCGCCATCGTCGTCCAGGGTCCCAAGATCCGCCTCGGTCAGATCGGCAAGACCATCCGCCGCGTCGACGGCAAGCTCGCCGACAACGACGACGCCGTCGAAGGGGTCGTCCTTCTCCATAAGGGCGCCAACTCCGACGAGACACTGGAAGCCATTCACGCCAAGGTCAAGCAGCTGAACGACCATGTCCTGCCCCCAGGCGTCCGCATCGTCCCCTTTCTCGATCGCTCTGACCTCCTCCACCTCACCACCCACACCGTCCTCCACAACCTCACCGAGGGCATCGTCCTCGTCGTCATCATCCTGTTCCTGTTCCTTGGCAACCTCCGCGGCGCCTTTATCGTCGCCCTGACCATCCCCTTCGCGCTCCTCTTCGCCTCCATCTGCCTCGACCTCCGCCACATCCCCGCCAACCTGCTTTCGCTCGGCGCGCTCGACTTCGGCATGGTCGTCGACGGCGCGGTCGTCATGATCGAAAACATCGTCCGCCACCTCAGCCACGGCCGCCGGCAGGACATGACCGTCATGGACCAGATCCGCGAGGCCGCCCACGAGGTCCAGCGGCCCGTCTTCTACGCCATCGGCATCATCATCACCGCGTATCTGCCCATCTTCACCCTCCAGTCGGTCGAGGGCCGCCTCTTCAAGCCCATGAGCTGGACGGTCGCCTTTGCCTTGCTCGGCGCGCTCATCTTCTCCATGCTGGTCGCGCCCGTGCTCGCCAGCTTGCTCTTTCGCAAGGGCACCAGCGAGTGGGAAAATCCGCTCCTCCACTGGCTCACCGTGCGCTATCGTCGCGCCGCCGTCTTCGCCATCGAGCACCGCTACATCCCCGTTGGCATCGCCGCGCTCGCCTTTCTTACCAGCGTCTTGCTCATCTCCACCGGCGTCATCGGCTCCGAGTTCCTGCCCCACCTCGACGAGGGCGCCATCTGGGTTCGCGGCACCCTCGCCCCCTCGACCGGCCCCAGCGAAAGCCTTGCCGTCGCCAACCGCGCCCGGATCCTGCTCTCCACCTTCCCCGAGGTTACGCAGGTCGTCAGCCAGATCGGCCGACCTGACGACGGCACCGACACCACAGGCTTCTTCAACACCGAATACTTCGTCGCCCTCAAGCCCAAGGCCAAGTGGCGTCCTGTCTTCAAGGAAAATAAGGACGACCTCATCGGCGCCATGAACCGCCAGCTCGAGCAGCTCCCCGGCGTTGTCTGGAACTTCTCCCAGCCCATCTCCGACAACGTCGAAGAGGCCGTCTCCGGTGTCAAGGGCGAGCTCGCCGTCAAGATCTACGGCACCGACCTCAAGACTCTCGAGCAAAAGGGCGACCAGATCGTCTCCGTCATGCAGGGAGTCCGCGGTGTCGCCGATCTCGGCCTCTTCCGCGTCATCGGCCAGCCCAATCTCAACTTTGTCGTCGACCGCGAGGCCGCCGGTCGCTTCGGCATCAACGTCTCCGACGTCCAGGACGCGATCGAATCCGCCGTCGGCGGCACTCCCGTCACCCAGCTCCTCGAAGGCGAGGCCCGCTACGACGTCACCCCGCGCTATGCGCCCGTCTATCGCGCCAGCCCGCAGGCCATCGCCGACATCCGTCTGGTCGCCCCCTCCGGCGAGCGCGTCTCCCTCACCCAGCTCACCAAGGTCGCCACCACCGACGGCGCCGAAGAGATCTATCGCGAGGGCGGCCTGCGCTATGTCGCCATCAAGTACTCCGTGCGCGGTCGCGATCTCGGCTCAACGGTCGAAGAGGCTATCCGCAAGGTCTCCCACGACGTCCCCCTGCCCCCCGGCTACAGCATCGATTGGGCCGGCGAATACGCCTCGCAGCAGCGCTCCACCCGTCGCCTGCTCATCGTCCTCCCCATCACCCTGATGCTCATCTTCCTGCTGCTCTACACCATGTTCAGCTCCGTCAAGTGGGCCCTGCTCATCTTCGCCAACGTCGCCATGGCGCCCTTCGGCGGTCTGCTCGCCCTGCTCCTCACCGGCACCCACTTCTCCGTCTCTTCGGGCGTCGGCTTCCTCGCCCTTTTCGGCGTCTCCGTTCAAACCGGCATCATCATGCTCGAATACATCAACCAGCTTCGCGTCAACGGCCACGACCCCGAGACCGCCGCCGTCGAGGGCGCCGTCCTCCGCCTTCGCCCCATCCTCATGACCATGCTCGTCGCCACCCTCGGTCTGCTCCCCGCCGCGACCTCGCACGGCATCGGCTCGGACTCCCAGCGACCCTTCGCCATCGTCATCGTCGGCGGTCTGGTCGGCGCCCTGCTCATCAGCGTCTTTCTTCTGCCCACCCTCTACGTCTGGGTCGCCCGACCCACCGACATCCTCCCTCACCGCGACCCGGAGTTTGCGGAATGATGGCTCTTGTAAAGCCTCGCAACTCTCCCAATCCTGCCCCGCGCCTCGCCCTCGCCCGGCTCGCGAAGCGAACAGCCCCCCTGCTTCTCGCCACCCTCCTCCTTCTCCCCCCATCTCTTCTCGCCCAGGCCGGCGGCGGGGGCGGTGCCGGCGGCTCAGGCACGGGTGGAGGTGCCGGCGCAGGTGCCGGCAGCGGCGGCGCCCCGGGCGGTGGCGCCCCCGGCCAGGCCGGCTCCGCCTCCACCGGAGCCACCGGCGCCGCCGCCCAGTCCACCCCCGGCGCCCCTGCGGGTAACGGCCAAGCAGGCAACCCCTCCGGCCAAAGCCAGTCGCCCTCGGCCTACACCGCCAGCGCCAGCCCCGGCTCGGACCCGCGCAAGCCCCCAGTCGCCCGCCCCGGCGCCCTCACCCTTCAGCAGGTCGTTGAACGTGCCCGCGCCAACAATCCCACCCTGCTCGCCGCCGCCGCCAACCTCCGCGCCGTCCGCGCCCAGGAGATCCAGGCCGGCGTCCGCGCCAACCCCTACCTCGGCTTCGCCGGCTCCAACGTCTCGCTCCCCGCAGAGGGCGCCTCCAACCCCTACGCCTACTCCGTCCAGGTCTCGCGCCTCTTCGAGCGCGGCAACAAGCGCGCGTTTCGCCTCCAGAACGCCCGCGCCACCACCTCCCAGACCGCCGCCCAGCTCGAAGACACCACCCGCCAGACCGTGCTCGCCGTCCGCTCCGCCTTTACCAGGATGCTCATCGCCAAGGAGTCGCTCGAGCTCTCGCGCGCCCAGCTCGCCGACTTCCGCCACGAGGTCGACATCAACCACGATCGCTACACCGCGGGCGACATCGGCAAGCTCGACTTCGAGCGCCTCGACCTCCAGCTCGCCTCTTTCGAGTCTGACGCCGCCAACGCCGAGATCGCCCTCCTCCAGGCCTCCGACCAGCTCCAGACCCTGCTCGGCGTTGATACCCCCAGCTCCACCTTCGATATCGCCGGCGACATCGTCCCACCCATCATCCCCGAAACCCGCGACGCCCTCATCCAGACCGCCCTCGCCCGCCGCCCCGACCTCCAGGCCGCCATCGCCGGCGTCCTCGCCGCGGAGGCCACCAGCCGCCTCGCCATCGCCAACGGCACCGCCGACCCCACCCTCGAGGGCGAGTACGACCGCTCCGGCACCTATAACTCCGCCGGCTTCAACATCAATCTCCCCGTCCGCATCTTCGATCGCAACCAGGGCAACAAGCAAACCGCGCGTTTCGAGATCGACAACGCCCAGCTCTCCGTCACCGCCGCCCGCAATCAGGTCGTCTCGGACGTCGACCAGGCCTGGGTCGGCTACACCCGCGCCAAAACCCTCTCCGACCGCTTCACCACCCACTTCCTCGACGAATCCACCGACGTTCTCTCCATCGCACGCTTCGCCTACGACCACGGCGGCCTCGCCCTCATCGACTACCTCGACGCCCTCCGCGACGCCCGCTCCGCCACCTCCGACGCCCTCAACGCCTACACCAACACCTGGCTCGCCATCCACCAGCTCAGCGCCGACACCGCCACGGACCTCACCCCGTAAGCTGTCCTAAGACGGACCTAAGGCGCTGCAACGGCCGAGGCCTCCAGGATCAGCCCCTGATGCGTGACCAAAACAACCTCGACCTCCTCCGCGCCTTCGCCGTCACCCTCGTCGTCTACGACCACACCGCCTTCACCTTCGGCTACCACGTCACCGGTGGAGGCATCTTCGGCGTCTTCCTTTTCTTCCTGCATACCTCGCTCGTCCTCATGTGGTCGCTCGAGCGCCAGCCTTTCGTTCTTCCCTTCTACATCCGCCGCGCCTTCCGCATCTATCCGCTCGCCATCACGGCCATTCTCACCGCCATCCTCTTTCATCTGCCTGTAGCCGTCGGCGGCGGCTGGTACACCTTTCACCCGTTCTCCTCCAGCACCGTCCTCGCCAACCTCCTGCTCATCGAGAACATCACCCTTCGCCCTATCATCGTCGGCGTCTTCTGGACCCTCTCGATCGAGATTCAGATGTATCTCCTCCTGCCCGTCCTCTTCTTCTTCGTCCTTCACGAGCGCCGCCTCTGGCAGCCATTGGTGCTCTGGGTCCTCGCCGTCGCCGTCGTCCGCGTATCCATTCCACTTGCTGACGGCAATACCCTCATCACCGTCGCGCCAGACTTCCTCGCGGGCGTCGTCGCCTTCATCGCTTTTCAGAAGTTCCGCCCCTGCTTTCCCGCGTGGCTCTTTCTCCCCTTTATGGTCGCTCTGCTTGGTGCTTACCTCCTTCGGCCCAACCTGCACACCGCGTGGCCCATCACGCTTCTGCTCGGCCTCACGCTCCCGCTCTTCCATCAGATCCGCGCGCGCCCCATCGTCTTCATCGCCAAGCGCCTCGCCCTCTACTCCTACGGCATCTACGTCTGGCATGAGTTCGGCATGAAGCTCGCCGCTCATCTCCTCATCGCGCATACCAACATCGTCAAGATCGCCGCCGAACTCCTCTTCACCTTCGCCGTCGCCATCCTCGGCTACCACCTCATCGAAGCTCCCGCAATGAAGCTCGGCGGCCGTCTCCAGCAGCTCGCTCATCCCAAACTCCGCCCCCCCATCCCCGAACTCGAGCCCGTCCCCTAACCCCGTCCCTAGCCACACTGTCGTTGCTGCAACCACCCAGAAGCTCTCGTGCAGGCGGCCTCTGTCGGCCCGGTCGTATACTATCCTCGTTCCTGGCGTCATCCGCGCCTCTTGCGGAGCCGCACCGGAGACCGCACCATGAGCCTCACCCACCCCGCTGAGCACCCAACTCCCGACCATGAGCAGGGAAGCGCAGCCCCGCAACTCTCCGGCAGGATCACCGTCGAGACCCTCCGCGAGCGCAAACAGACCCGCACCCCCATCACCGCGCTCACCGCCTACGACTACCCCACCGCCCGCCTGCTCGACGCCGCCGGCATCGATCTCGTCCTGGTCGGTGACTCGCTCGCCATGGCCGTCCTCGGCCACCCCGACACCCTCTCCGTCACCATGGACGAGATGCTCCATCACACCCGCGCCGTTCGTCGCGGCCTGTCCCGCGCGTTCCTTGTCGCCGACATGCCCTTCGGCAGCTATCACACCACCGAGCCCGAGGCCGTCGCGAACGCCATCCGCTTCGTCAAGGAGGCCGGCGCCCAGGCTGTCAAGCTCGAGGGTGGCGCCGCCCGCGCCTCCATCGTCGCGCGCATCGTCGAAGCCGAGATCCCCGTCGTCGGCCACCTCGGCCTCACCCCGCAGTCCCTGCACAAGATGGGCGGCTACCGCGTCCAGGCGCGTTCCGGCCCCGCCATCGATCAGCTCCTCGCCGACGCCCACGCCCTCCAGGGCGCCGGCGCCATCGCCCTCGTCCTCGAGGGCATCCCCCGCGAGGTCGCCGCCGAGCTCACCCGCTCGCTTTCCATCCCCACCATCGGTATCGGAGCCGGCCCCGACTGCGACGGCCAGATCCTCGTTGTCCATGACCTCGCCGGCATGACCTTTACCGCCCGCGCCCCGCGGGCTCAGCTTGCTGGGCCTGCAAACTTACCAAAATTCGTTCGCCGCTTCACCAACGCGGGCGAGCAGATCCGCCAGGCTGCCGAGCACTTCCGCGACGAGGTCCACGCCCGCACCTTTCCCTCCGACGCCGAAAGCTACCACCTCCCCGCCGGCGTTCACACCCGCGCCGCCCCCGTCGTCGCCCCGCACGCCGAAGTCGAAGCCGAAGCCCTCGCCACCACCCTCGTCGAGGGCTGACCCCATGCAGCTCACCCGCTCCGTCCCCGACACCCGCGCCGCCCTCCGCGCCCTGCGCAGCGGCCGCGCCCCGGATACCGACGGCAAGACCCTCGCCCTCGTCCCCACCATGGGCGCGCTCCACGCCGGCCACATGAGTCTTATCACCGCCGCCAAGGCGGAAGCCGATCTCGTCGTCACCTCCATCTTCGTCAACCCCCTCCAGTTCGCCCCCACCGAAGATCTCGCCCGCTACCCCCGCCCCTTCGAGCGCGACCGCCAACTCCTCGAGACGGCCGGCGTCGATCTCCTCTTCGCTCCCACCGTGGACGACATCTACCCCCACGGCCAGGCCGGCATCACCACCATCGATGTCCCCGAGCTCAGCTCACGGCTCGACGGCGCCTCCCGCCCCGGCCACTTCCGCGGCGTCGCCACGGTTGTCGCCAAGCTCTTCCACATCGTCCAGCCTGACCTCGCCTTCTTCGGCCAAAAGGACGCTGCCCAGGTCGCCGTCCTCCGCCGCATGGTCGCAGACCTCAATCTCCCTGTCACCCTCCGCATCTGCCCCACCGTCCGTGAGCCCGACGGCCTCGCCCTGAGCTCCCGCAACCGCTATCTCTGCCCCGTCGACCGCATCGTCGCGCTCGCCCTCTCCCGAGCCCTCCACGCCGCCCAGCAGCAGATCGCCGCGGGCGTCACCGACGCCGCCACCCTCGCGCAGATCCTCCGCGACACCCTCCTCGCCGCGCCCGCCCTCCGCCTCGACTACGTCGCCGTCGTCGACCCAGACACCCTCGCCCCCATCTCCGACACACACGCCGGCGCCCTCCTCGCCGTCGCCGCCTGGGTCGGCGCCACTCGACTCATCGACAACCTCCTCCTCCCCGCGCCGGAGACCACCTCGCGGAAAGCGAACTCCCTCCCAAGCACCACGGCCACTGCCGACCAAGCCGAGCCCGCCCATGCCTGACGCGAAGAAGCCCCTCGTCCTCCTCGGCGTCACCGGCGGCATCGCCGCCTACAAATCTCCCGAGCTCCTCCGCGCCCTCCAGACCGTCGGCTTCGACGTCCGCGTCCTCCTCACCCGCTCCGCCCGGCGCTTCGTCACGCCGCTCACCTTTGAGGCCCTCACCGGCCACCCCACTGTCACCTCGCTCTGGCACCCGGCCGACCCTCCCTCACCCGAGGCCCCCATTGAGCACATCGCCCTCGCCCAGGCCGCCGACCTCCTCCTCCTCGCGCCCGCCACCGCCAACACCCTCGCCCGCCTGGCCCATGGTCTGGCCAATGACCTCCTTTCGACGGTCGCCCTCGCCACCACCGCCCCCCTTGTCCTTGCCCCCGCGATGAACGTCAACATGCTCGCCCACCCCGCCACCCAGGCCAACCTCGCAACCCTCCGTGACCGCGGCGCGACCGTCGTCGAGCCCGCCGCCGGCTACCTCGCCTGCGGCATGACCGGCCCCGGCCGACTCGCCGAAATCCCCGAGATCGTTGCCGCCGTCCAACACAAGCTCAACACCCGGAACGACTTATGCCAGGAGACCATCCTCGTCACCGCCGGCGGCACCCGCGAGCCCCTCGACCCCGTTCGCTTCCTCGGCAACCGCTCCTCCGGCAAGATGGGCCACGCGCTTGCCGGCGCCGCCCTTCGCCGCGGCGCTCGCGTCCACCTCGTCACGGCCAGCCCACTTCCGGCTGACCCCGGCATCGAGGTCACCCGCGTCCAGACCGCCGCCGAGATGCACGCCGCCGTCCTCGCCCTCCTGCCCCGGGCCACCGCGGTCCTCGGCGCAGCCGCCGTCGCCGACTTCCGCCCCTCTGCTCCCAAGTCTCACAAAATAAAGCGCAATGGCCCCCTCACCCTCACCCTCGAACCCACCGAGGACATCCTCGCCGAGGTCGTCCGCCGCCGCCGCCCTGGCACCTGGGTCCTGGCCTTCGCCGCCGAAACAGAAAACGTCCTCGGCTCCGCCCGCGCCAAGCTCCTCCGCAAGGGCGTCGACGCCATCGTCGCCAACGACGTCTCCCTCCCCGGCCTCGGCTTCGACTCCGACCGCAACGCCCTCACCCTCCTCACCGCCGCCGGCGACCTGCTCGATTTCGGCGAATCCTCCAAGTCCGACCTTTCCGATCGCATCCTCAACCAGCTCAGAGACTCCCGCGCAAGTCACCAGCGGACAACAACAAGCGAGACACCCACCCCCTCCCGCGCGTAAGCTTCTACTAAGCTCAAAACTCCACGCACCCCCGGAGACCCCTCCCACGATGACCCGTACTCGACGGCCGGCCAGCGCGATCGTCACCCTCTCCGTCACGCTCGCTTGCACCGCGGCCACCTTGCACGCCCAAAGCGCCACCACCTCGCTGCGCGGCACCGTAACGGACGCCACCGGCGCGGCGATCCCCGCCGCTCACCTCACCCTCGACGACCCCGCCCGCGGCCTACACCTCGAGCGCTCCGCCGGCGCCAATGGCGAGTACCAGTTCCTCCAGCTCGCCCCCGGCGCCTACACCCTCTCCGTCGACGCCCCCGGCTTCACCCCGCAACACATCACCGAGCGCCTCCTCGTCGCCCAGCCCTCCACCGAAAACCTCGCGCTCGCCATTGCCGGCGCCTCCACCGAGGTCACCGTCTCGAGCGAATCGCCTGCCCTCAACACCACCGACGCCACCCTCGGCGACGCCCTCCCCGCCACCGCCGTCCAGCAGCTTCCCAGCGAGGGTCGCAACGTCCCCGACCTCCTCTCGCTGCAGCCCGGCGTCCTCTACCTCGGCCACAACATCAATGCCAACCTCGACAGCCGCTCCGGCGCGGTCGCCGGCGCGCGCTCCGACCAGGGCAACGTCACCCTCGATGGCGTCGACAACAACGACCAGGTCCAGGGCTACGCCTTCACCGGCGTCCTCCGGTCCACGCTCGACTCTGTCGACGAGTTCCGCGTCATCACCACCGGCACCAACGCCGATACCGGCCGCTCCTCCGGCGCGCAGGTCAACATCGTTACCCGCTCCGGCACCAACGCCCTCCACGGCACGCTCTACGAGTACAACCGCAACACCGACCTCGCCGCCAACAACTGGTTCAACAAGCAGGCCGAGCTCGCCTCCGGCCTCCCCAATACCCCCGGCAAGCTCATCCGCAACACCTTCGGCGCCGCCCTCGGTGGTCCCCTCCGCCGCGACAAGCTCTTCTTCTTCGGCAACTACGAGGGCCAGCGCACCGCCGAAAACACCCAGCAGACCCTCGTCGTTCCCACCGCGGCCTTCCGCGCCGGAACCATCTCCTACCCCAGCGGGGGCAACACCGTCTCGCTCACCCCCGCGCAGTTCGCCTCCATGGACCCTCGCTGCTCCGCCGCCGGCACCTGCCCGCTCGGCCCCGGCGTCAACCCCGCCGTCCTCGCCGTCTTGCAGCAGTACCCGCTCCCCAACGGCGCCGCCGCCGGCGACGGCTACAACACCGCCTCCTACACCTGGTCCGCCCCCGCGCCCACCTCACTCAACACCGGCATCGCCCGCTTCGACTGGAACCTCTCCACCCGCCACCAGCTCTTCCTTCGCGCCAACCTCCAGGACGACACCGACCTCGCCGCCCCGCAGTTTCAGGGCGAGGCCGCCAACACCCGCCTGCGTGACAACACCAAGGGCCTAGCCGCCGGCTGGACCTTCACGGCCGCCCCCAACCTCGTCAACAACCTCCGCTACGGTTTCATCCGCCAGGGCTACTCGCAGCGCGGCATCGGCCAGGGCTCCTACGTCAACTTCGATCCCGCCACCGTCTCCAACCTTCAGGCCGAAACCCGCTCCACCCTCCTCGCTGTCCCCGTCCAGAACGTCGTCGACGACCTCACCTGGACCCGCGGCAGCCACACCTTCCAGTTCGGCATCAACAACCGCCTGGTCCACAACCGCCTCTCCTCCGACGCCCTCTCCTTCGACTCCGCCGCCACCATCGGCTTCGACATCTCCATGTCCGGCTTCGCGGGCACCGGCCAAAGCTTCGACCCCGCCGCCTTCGGTCTTCCCGCCGTCGACACCAGCTTCGCAACCTCCTACAACTCCGACGTCGCCAACCTCGCCGGCATCATCTCCCAGGTCACCAACCAGTACAACTACCGCATCTCCAAAGACGGCGCCACCGGCTCGCTCTACCCCCAGGGCGCCTTTATCCCGCACGACTTCAAGTCCGACGAGTTCGAGTACTACCTGCAGGACACCTGGCGCGCCCGCCCCAATCTCACCTTCACCGTCGGCCTCCGCCATCTCCTCGCCCAAACTCCCTTCGAGGTCAACGGCCAGCAGGCCCAGCCCACCATCGACGTCCACCAGTGGTTCCTCACCCGCGCTGCCGACGCCGCTGCCGGCCTCCCCGATCTCACCCCCCTCTCCTTCGCGCCCTCCGGCCAGGCCCGCGGCCTCAAACCCTTCTACCCCATGCAGCACGCCAACCTCGCCCCGCGCTTCGCCGTCGCCTTCGCCGCCACCCCGCGCACCTCCATCCGCGCCGGCTTCGGCTTGGTCTACGACCACTTCGGCCAGGGCGTTGTCAATACCTTCGCCCAGTACGGCTCCTACGGCCTCCAGGGCATCAAGCAGACCCCCAACGACGCCCTCACCCCCGACAACGCCCCCCGCTTCTCCTCGCTCGGCGCCATCCCCGACGTCAACGGCCCCACCGCCCCCACCGTCACCTACCCCTTCACTCCCTCGACCGACCCTAATACCACCGGCTTCGCCACCGCCGTCGGCCTCGACGACCACCTCAAGACCCCCTACTCCTACACCCTCGACCTCGCCGTCGAGCGTCAGCTCCCCGCCGGCTTCGTCCTCGAGGCCGCCTATGTCGGCCGCATGGGCCGCCATCTCCTCGAGCAGACCGACCTCGCCGCCCCCGCCGACTTCGTCGACCCCGCCTCCGGGCAGGACTTCTACACCGCCGCCCGCACCCTCACCCTCGCCGCTAACGCCGCCAACACCAACTCCCCCAACAGCCCAGTCTCCGTCGGCCCCGTCTCCTACTTCGAAAATCTCTTCCCCGACGCCGCCGGCCTGGGTGTCCAGGGGTCAGACGGCAAGTACCCGGGCACCCCCGGCAACTCCGCGACCCAGAACATCTTCAACACCCTCTTCCGCAACTATCCCAACAACGCCTCCTTCATCCAGTATTCGCTCGATGTGCAATGCGCCCCCGGCTGCGGCGGACCTCCCGGCCAAGCCAAGGGCCGCTTCTACAACCCACAGTTCAACTCACTCTTCTCCTGGACCTCGAACGGCACGTCCAACTACAACGCCCTGCAGCTCATCCTGCGCCACCCCATGAGCCACGGCCTGCAGATGGACGCCTCCTACACCCTCTCCAAATCCCTCGACCTCGGCTCCGACGCCGAGCGCACCTGCCTGCAGTGCGGCGGCAACGGCGCCTCCACCTTCTCCTGGATCGTCAACGCCTTCCGCCCCGGCCAGAACTACGGCCCGTCGGACTTCGACACCCGCCACATCGTCACCGCGAACTGGCTCTATCTCCTGCCCGTCGGTCGCGGCCAGACCTTCGCGGCCTCCGTCGGCCCCCTCGTCAACGCCGCCATCAGCGGCTGGCAGCTCTCTGGCATCGCCCGCTGGACCTCCGGCCTTCCGTTCTCCGTCCTCAACGGCAACGGCTGGGAAGACGACTGGTCCAAGCAGTCCGCCGTCATCCGCACCGGGCAGAACAACGCCCTTGCCCGCACCCACACCCACGTCGCGAACGGCTCCGTCCAAGCCTTCGCCAACGTCGACGCTCTCCTCACCTCCATCGGCGTTGTCGGCGGCCCCGTCCGCTACGCCCTCCCCGGCGAGTCAGGCTCGCGCAACGCCTTTCGCGGCGACGGCTACTTCGGCATCGACGCCGGCCTCTCCAAACTCGTCACCATCCACGATCGCAACACCCTCCGCCTCTCCTGGGAGGTCTTCAACGTCACCAACTCTGTCCGCTTCGATACCAACCCCATCAACTCCCTCCAGAATCAGACCACCATCGGCTCCTTCGGCGTCTACAGCGCCCTCCTCACCCAGCCCCGTGTCCAACAACTCGCCGCCCGATTCAGCTTCTAACCACACGCTGCACCTGCTCCGCCGATCATCTTCTTATTAGATCGAGTCGGATGGTTGCCAGTGCTCGTCCGTGGTGCTACAGTTTCTCGAGTCCCAGACGAGCTTGGCCAGGCAGCAAACGCCGGTGCACCGTTCACAAGGAACTCATCTCCCTCCCCGCCCGGGCCCTTACGACACAACTCAGGAATCGGAGCGTTCACACGTGCGACACAAACTCTTGTCTTCCGCGGCAGCTTTCCTGCTCGCCGCCCTGGCCCCGCGAGCCCATGCCGGTGCCTATGACTTCACCTTCGCAGGCCCCGGCGTAAGCGGCGCCGTCGACCTCACCTACGGCGCCGCCAAGGATGCAAAGTATCCGCAAGCCTTCGAGGTCACGGGAATCAGCGGAAACTTCTCCGACACCACCCTCGGCATCAACAAGGCGTCGATCATCGGCCTCGTGCCGATCAATCACGCCACGCCGGATCCCACCAACCTGCTCGCGCCAGGGGATTTCAGCAGATTCCCGGTAGCCACCGGAACCGCGCACGGCTCCCTCTCCTACGACAACCTCTTCTACCCGAGCGGTTCTCCTCAGACCGCCACCGACTATCCCTTTCACGGCGGCTTCACGGATATCTACGGTCTGCTCTTCAATATCGGCGGCGGCCGAGTCGTCGACTTCTGGAGCAACGGCGTCCTTCCCGGCAATAGCTTCGTCGACTACGGCGTAGCCGTCGCTTCCAGCGCCACGTCGCTGGACTACGTCGGCGGTGGCGTCGCGCCAACTCCCGAACCCGGCACGCTGTACCTGCTCGGCACGGGCCTGCTGGGCCTGCTTCTCTGGCGGCGTCCCTCCTTCTTGCGGGCAGCGTCGTCAGTGACGGGTAGCCTTCCGCGCTGAGGGCTCCTCTGCTGAATACGAAGATGTGACTCACGGGGAGCAGTGGCGTCTCACGCCTCTGCTCCCGCTTTACTGAGCCACCGAATCGCGCCCACCTGCTCTATCCAGCGCTTAGACCGCGTTGACCCGCATCGCAGGCTCGCTCACCAGCGTCACCTCCGCCATGGCAGCATCCCGCTCCAGCTCCACGCAGTGCTGCTGCAACTCCTCCGCGACCTCCTTCGAATACTTCACGAAATGGTTCGCCGCCAGCAGCACCATAAAGCTCATCCAAAGCTTCGCCGGTTCACGCGCCCAGCGTCGCACCATCTCCAGCAGAAACCGCCAGTACGCCATCTTGTAACTCGAACAGATCCCCTGGTGCCACACCGATCCCAGAAAGACTCGCAAGTTATAACTCAGCGGAAGCTCAGGTGGTCGCTGCGTCGTCCGCGGTTTCCATGAGTCGATCGACCGAAGCGCCCGCCCAAAGTAAGCCTTCGGCGTATATAACTCAGCCAGCAATCCGCTGAGCCCATGCAGCAGCGTCGGCAGCTTCATCACTGTACGGAAGTTAGGTGGACTGAAGTTAGATGTCGCCTGGCTATTCTCGATCAGCCTGCCCTCCCGCTTCATGCGATCAAAGAGCGCGGTCGTCGGCGGCGCCTGGAGCACACCGGCCATCGCCCACGTGATCGCCGTCCGATCAATAAACTCCAGCTGCCGCTCGAAGATACTCTCGTCATCCGAATCGAACCCGACAATAAATCCCGCCAGCACCCACAGCCCGCTCTCGCGAATCTTATTCACATTCGTGACCAGGTCGCCGCGTAGATTCTGAAACTTGGACGACCCCTTCAGCGCCTCGGTCGAGGGCGTCTCAATGCCGATAAACACATACATGAAGTTAGCCTCCACCATCGAGGCAAGTAACTCCGGGCGATCCGCCAGATCGATCGACGCCTCCGTGTAAAACGACATCGGGTTCTTATTCCCCCTCTGCCAGACTGCTAACTCCTTCGTCAGTGCAAGCGCCAACTTACTATTCCCGATGAAGTTGTCGTCCACCAGAAAGACTTCGTTCCGCCATCCCAGCTCCTGCAGACGCTCCAGCTCCCGAATAATCTGCGCCGGCGACTTAGCCCTGGGCTTTCTTCCATAGATCGTAATAATGTCGCAAAACTCACACTGGAACGGACAGCCGCGCGAAAACTGCACCGGCATCGACGTGTAATGATCCATCTTCAGCAGATCGAAGCGAGGAACCGGACTCTCCGTCAGCGCCGGCTTGTCGATCACGCGATAAAGCGCGTGCGCCGTGCCGTTCTCCAGTGCCAGCGCGATCCCGGCAAAGACCTCCTCGGCCTCGCCCACCATCACGTGGTCGGCCTTGGTCAACAAAAACTCCGGCTCGCTGCTCGCCCACGGCCCACCGATAAATGTGCGTCGCCCCAGCTCTCGGGCGCGCGCCAGCACCGACAGCGTATCCACCCGCTGCGCATGCATCGCGCTCACCATCACCAGGTCCACGCCCTCGAGATCCTCGTCCCGCAGTTCGTCAAACGAAAGATCCAGCAGCCGCAGCTCCCACGTCGGCGGACACAGCGCGGCCACCGTCACCAACCCCAGCGGCGGGATCATCGACTTCTCCGGAATGATGTCGAGCACACCCTCAAACCCCCAGAACGAAGGCGGAAATCGCGGCCAGATCATCAGCGCCTTGATCTTCGCCCCAAGCGGTGCGAAGCTCCGCGCTCGATCCCAGGGCTGCTCCGGCGATTGCGGGAGCAGATTAATCAAAGGTTCGGGCATTGCCACTCCCCAGAAGGTCTGGTCGTGCGTGCGGCGTACGCCCAAGGTAGTTCAGCCACCCAGGTGTAGCGGGAACACTGCTTCAAGCCTAGCGGCGTGGGTCCGGAACACCCGCCGCGTCGGTTCTTATTCCTTGTGAGTATGCACCCAAGGCAGCCGATTGGGCTATCTTGCGATGTCGCACGCGGCGGATCGCCAGACGATCCACCTGCGCCCGTCCCACGCCGGATAGCCCTCACCTCACCCTTCGATCTGTGGAAATGCCGTAATCCGCAGCTTTGCCGCCGCATACGGAACCAGCGTCAGCGTCTCCACCCTGTTCGCGCTCTGCACCGGACTCATCGGCAGCGGCTGCGCCACACCGTCCTCCGACCGCCACCCATCCAGCCGCCGCGCCTTCACCCGCAGCTCCACCGCCGGCTCCGCCCCGGCGAACGGCCGCGCCCCCACCGGGCGCTCCACCACCTCCACCTTCGCCGCCGTCGCCCCGTCCACCGCCAACCCGTAGTTCCAAGCCTCCGTCGGAAACACCTGCCAGTCCGCCGTCAGCCCCCGTTGTCGCAGCTTCACCCAGCTCTCCCCCGGGTCCAGCGAAAACACCAGCGGCCCCCGCTCCAGCGCCACCGAGCGGTTGAACCATCGCGACACCCGCACCGGCATGGGAAACCGGAGCTCCACCCGGTCGCCTGCCGCCCACTCTCGTTCCACCCGCGCATACGCCCCGGGCGTTACCACCGCCTCCGTCGCCTCTCCATTCACCCGCACCGTCGCCCCCTCCGCCCACCCGGGAATCCGCAGCATCATCGGAAAGCGCACCGTCTTCTCCGGCCGCACCGTGATCCGCACCGTCTCGCGAAACGGATACTCCGTCTCTTCCACCACGTGCACCG
The DNA here is from genome assembly GCA_965277125.1 of Acidobacteriaceae bacterium. Classification (GTDB taxonomy): domain Bacteria; phylum Acidobacteriota; class Terriglobia; order Terriglobales; family Acidobacteriaceae; genus Edaphobacter. The sequence continues at coordinate 167,517 of CBDIBU010000005.1, forward strand.
TCGTCCCCCGCACCGTCGTCCGCACCTCGCACGGCGCATACATGGTCTTCACCAGCCCCCCATAGGTCGCCTCCCCGCCGTTCGTCTCACCGTCCGCCACCCCCATCCACAGACTCACCACGAACTTCGGCCACCCCTGGTGGAAGTTCGCCGTGCAGCAACCAAAATGCGGCTCCAGCCCATACAAATTCGACTCCAGGCCATTCGTCGTCCACGGCTTCGAATTCAAGCTCACCTGAACCTGGTTCGGCTGCTGGTCGTATTGGTGGGCCCACATATCGTCCGTAAACGTCCCGGGCAGGGCATTGAACGCGATCCGCTCGGTCCGGTCCGCAATCGCGGCGTCCCCCAACGTCGCCAGCGCCACCTCCATCGAGAACATCGTCTCCACCACCGTGCACAGCTCCGTCCCATGGCTCGGGTCCAGACCGCCCAGGTGCTCATCCGCCGAGTACATCCCGTTCGGCATCCCGTGATACCGGTCCAATTCCCCAATCTGCCGGTCGTACCGCCCCCGCTCCGCCCCATCCCCGTTCAGCCGGTACTCGACCGCCGCCGTCTTCAGCGCCTCGGCATTGTTCACCCCGTGCGCCGCCATCGCCAGGTCCTGCCGCTCAATATGGTCGCCCGTCATGTGCAGCACCGCCCGCGTCACCGGCTCGGTAAACGGAAAGTTCGCGAAGTTCGCCTCCCAGTCAAATCCCTGCTGCTTCAGCAGCGCACACAGCTCCAGCAGCTTCGGGTCCCTCGTGCGCTCATACAGCCATTCGACGATCAGCACCTCGTCCTGCCACCGATACTTGCCCCAGTCCTTCAGCGGCCGCCCCGGCATCGCCGCCAGCTGATAGTGAAAGTAGCGCGTCAGCACCGGCAGCACCCGCGCATCCCCCGTAGCATCCCCGTACTGCGCCAGCACCTTGACCATCACCATGCGCGGCCACCAGTCATCATTGCTCGCCGGCCCAATCATCCCGTTCGCCTGCTGGTGATCGAGCGTCCAGTTCACAAACGCCAGCGCCTTCGCCTTCAGCGCCTCGTCGTTCAGCAGATAGGCCAGCGGCAGCAGCCCGTCGACAAAGTACGGCCCCCGCTCCCAGCTCTCACCCGTCCCGCCCAGCCACCCGCTGTTCGCTCCCACATCCGGCCAGAACTCATCCAGATGCCCGCCCAGCCCATCCGCCTGAATCCGCAACTGCCGGTCCAACCAGCCCTTCGGCCGCACCTCGCCCAGCGGCAACATGCGAAACGCCGCCGGCGCCAGCGGCCTGCCCGAGCCCCTCCTGCCCTCACCGACCGACCGCGCCTCCTCGGCCGAAGCGCCCACCGCTGTCCCTGTCGCCGTCACCGCCGCCGTCATCCACAGCATCTCGCGTCGCGTCATCATCCTCATTGGACGCAGCCCAAGCCCCTCACGCCGATGTCATCTGTGCGATACCCTGAGCCGATGCGTCCTCCACTTCGCCGGCAGGAAGCTCATGCTCATGGCCCATCACCGCGCCTTCCCCTTCGCCTCAATCCTCTTCGCCATGCTCTGCCTGCGCGCGCCCGCCCAGGACCAGGCCACCGACCTCGCCATACTCAACGCCACCGTCTATACCTCACCCCACGCGCCGCCCCAGCGCCACACCACCATCCTTCTGCACGCCGGCAAAATTGCCGCCATCGGCTCCCATCTCAGCTTGCCCGCCCACACCCGCACCCTCCCCTGCGCCCACTGCGTCGTCTCCGCCGGCTTTTGGAACACCCACGTCCACTTCACCGGCCTTGCAGTGGGATCACGCTGAATCCGCCACCGCCTCCATCCTCACCCGAAATCTCCAGACCATGCTCACCCACGCCGGCTTCACGGCTGTCGTCGACACTGCGTCTGACCCGCGCAACACCATTGCCCTCCGTCGTCGCATCGACTCCGGCGAGCTGCTCGGCCCCCGCATCCTCACCGCCGGCTTCGGCCTCTATCCGCCGCACGGCATCCCCTTCTACCTCGACGACCTCCCCGCCTCCGTCCGCGCCAATCTTCCCCAGCCCGAGACCCCAGCTGCCGCCATCGCCGCCATCGCCCGCAACCAGGAGCAGGGAACCGACCTGGTCAAACTCTTCACCGGCTCGTATCTTTCGCCCGACCGCGTCACCCACATGCCCCTACCGATCGCCCAGGCCGCCGTCGCCGACGCCCACCAGCATCAACAGCTCGTCTTCGCCCACCCCTCCGACCTTGAAGGCATCCGCATCGCCCTCCATGCCGGCGTCGACGTCCTCGCCCACGCGCCCGACACCGTCGACGGCATCGACGACACCCTGCTCCGCGAACTGGTCGCCCATCGCATGGCCATGACGCCCACCCTCCAGCTCTTCTCCGGCAGCTCCCACATCGCCCGCATCCGCGAGATCGTCGCCCGCTTCCACGCCCTCGGTGGCACCCTCCTCTTCGGCACTGACACCGGCTTCCTCCCCAGCCCAGACATCACCGAGGAGTTCCATCAGCTCGCCCTCGCCGGCCTTGGCTTCCCCGACGTCCTTGCCATGCTCACCACCGCACCCGCCGCCAAGTTCCACAGGGAAGCCACCCTCCGCATCGGCGCCGATGCCGACCTCACCGTCCTCTCCGCCGACCCCGCTACAGGCCCGATCGAGAACTTCACCCGCGTCGCCTACACCATCCGCGCCGGCCAGATCCTCTTCGCCGCGACTGCCCCCTGACACCCAATCGCGGAAACCTCCCCGACCTAGACCGCTCTGGTAACCCGCCGTTCATCCAACACCCATGCCGTCCTCCGCTCAGCCCGCACGCCAGCCCCATCCGGACATCCAGTCCGAAGCTCAATCCATCCGCCCCGTCCAGACTCTTCGCACCCTCGCCACCGATCTCGAAGCCGCCCTGACCCTCGTCCGTTCCAGCCCCGATCTGCACTCCGTCCATAGGCTCCGCACCTCCACCCGCCGCGTGGAGGCCCAGCTCACCCTGCTCGCCGTGCTGCCCGACCTCCCCGACCACGGCGCGGCGTCCGCCAAGCTCAATCGCCTCCTCCGCCGGCTGCGCCGCGCCGCCGGTGCCGTCCGCGACCTTGACGTTCAACGCGATCTCCTCCACCGCTACATCGCATCCTCCGAAAAGAAGAGCCACGACGCCCATCGCGACGCTCTCGCCGCCTCGGCCAAGGACCTCCGCAAGCTCCTCAAACACCGCCGCATCGCCGCCGCCGACGATCTGCTCCATCTGCTCAAGCGCAAGGGTCCCAAGCTCGCCATCCGCCTTGAGGAGCTCCTCCACGGCCTCCGCGACAGCAGCCCCACGCTCTCGCCCGACGCCTTCAAGAACCTGATCGAACAGTGGTACCGCGATCGCCTCGCCGCCGAGCTCGCCCCGTCGCCCAAGCCCACCGCGCACCCCGAAGCCTCCCAGCCCCCCGAAGCCACCCAGCACCCCGAAGCCACCCAGCCTCCACCCACCCAGCCCGCGCCCGGCGCCGCCCACCTCTCCGCCGACCAGCTCCACACCGTCCGCAAACTCGCCAAACTCGCCCGCTACCTCGGCGAAAGCGCCGCCCCCGATCCCCAACAGCCCAAAGCCGCCTCGCCCCATCCTCTCGCCGACGTCGCTCGCCGCTTCGAGTCCCTCCAGGACACCGGCGGTGTCTGGCACGACGCCCTTACCCTTGCCAAGCTCGCCCGCAGGGAGCTCGGCAAGCGCGACCCACTCAGCCACGCCCTCGCCGTAACCCGCGACCGTGCGTTGGACGAATATCAGAAAAACTTAACCAGTTTCGGGCTATAACTCGTTGCTGGCCTCCGCGACGCACCGCACGAGGCACCGTTATGGATGAACCGAGTCACGACCAGCGCCTCCGCGCCTTCGTCGATGGTCGAACCGACCTCGTCTTCGATCTCTTCGGCCCAGGCTCGCTCCCGGAGGTCGACGGCCTTCCCCCGCTACAACTCTGCGCCTACTTCGGCGACGTCACCGCCATCCGATTCCTCCTCGCGCAGGGCTCTTCTCTCCGTCCGGACTCCCAGCCCATGTCCTCCAACCTAGCGGGCCATCCACGCTGACCCGCCCGGCAACCAACACCAGCCCGTTCCCATATGCTTCTCCTGCCACCATGAGCAGCAAATCGAATAACCCCAGCCGCACCCAGAAGGGAAGCCTCATGCCCGACACCCGCCGAGACTTTCTTCGCTCCGCCTCTGCCGTCGCTCTGCTCGCCCTCACCCCCGCCACCGACGCCCAGGCCCCCACCCCGCAGACCCCCAAGCCCGACACCCCCGCCGGCATGCCGCCCGCCTTCGGCACCGCCCCCGCCGCCGGGCCCGAGGTCTCCCCCGAGGTCTTCGCCAACGCCGAAAAGCTCGTCCAGATCACCCTGTCCCCCGCCGACCGCGCCCAAGCCGCCGGCAACTGGCGCGTCTCCATGGCGCCGCTCTATGAGCGCCGGACCGGCCCCCATAAGCTCGCCCTTCCGCCCTCCGTCGCGCCTTACTCAGTCTGCGACCCCGTCCGCGTCGCCGGCTCGCCCAGCCCTACGGCCCAGCCCCACCAGTTCATCCGCACCACCGCCGTCCCACCCCTCCCCGCGGACGACGCCTCCATCGCCTACGCGCCCGTTCACCAGCTCTCCCGCTGGATCGAGTCCCGCCAGCTCACCTCCGAGCGCCTCACCCAGATCTACCTCGACCGCCTCCGCCGCTTCAACCCCACCCTCAACTGCGTCATCACCCTCACCCCCGAGCACGCCCTCGATCAAGCCCGCGCCGCCGACCGGGAGATCGCCGCGGGCCACTACCGCGGCCCCCTTCACGGCATCCCCTGGGGCGCCAAGGACCTCCTCGACACCGCCGGCATCCCCACCACCTGGGGCGCCGAACCCTTCCGCGACCGCATCCCCACCCAAGACGCCACCGTCACCGCCCGCCTCAACGCCGCCGGCGCCGTCCTCGTCGCCAAGCTCTCCCTCGGCGCCCTCGCCCTCAACGACATCTGGTTCGGCGGCGAAACGCGCAATCCCTGGCTCCTCGAAGAGGGCTCGTCCGGCTCCTCCGCCGGGCCCGGCGCGGCCACCGCCGCTGGCCTCGTCGGCTTCGCCATCGGCTCCGAGACCGGCGGCTCCATCGTCAGCCCCTCCATGCGCTGCGGTGTCACCGGCCTCCGCCCCACCTTCGGCCGCGTCCCCCGCACCGGCGCCATGACCCTCTGCTGGTCGCTCGACAAGCTCGGCCCCATGACCCGCTCCGTCGAAGACGCCGCGCTCGTCCTCAACAGCATCACCGGCCCCGACCAGCTCGACCCCTCCTGCGTCCCCTCCAGCCCTCTCTTCGCCCCCAGCAGCGCCGCTCCCCAAAACTCTGGCCTCTCGCTTCCTGAGAGTGGTGTCATCTCGACCGAAGGCGAGGCGCAGCCTCGCCGCAGCGGAGAGACCTGCGGGGATGTCGCCACCTACCCATCCCTCACCCAACCTGTCACCACCCTCAAGCTCGGCTACTTCCCCAAGTGGATGAACGAGCCCCCCGCCACCGCCGTCGACCGCCACGCCCTCGAGGTCGCCCAGTCGCTCGGCATGACCCTGGTTCCGCTCGAGCTTCCTGACTGGCCCTACGACTCCCTCCAGCTCATCTTGTTCGCCGAAGCGGCCGCCGCGTTTGAAGACCTCACCCTCTCCGGCCGGGAGCACGAGCTCAAGATGCAGGTCGCCGACGCCTGGCCCAACTCCTTCCGCCAGGCCCGCTTCCTCTCCGCCGTGGACCTCGTCCAGGCAGACCGTCTCCGCCGCCGCGTCGCCCTCATGATGGCCCAGCTCTTCGCCGGCGAACCCCTCACCGGCCTCCCCCCCACCCCCGGCGCCGCCCTCACCCTCCTCCAAAACCCCCACGCCGCCCCCAGCTCCAATCCCCAAAACACTGTCATCTCGACCGAAGCGAAGGCCGGGGTCCCCGGAGAGCGTTCTTCGCTCGCTGGGGTGGAGCGCAGTGGAGAGACCCGCAGTTATCCCTCCCAGAACCCCAACGCCCCCGACCTCCTCCTCGTCCCCTCCCTCCGCGACGAGATGCTCACCCTCACCAACTTCACCGGCCACCCCTCGCTCACCCTCCGCGCTGGCTTCATCGAGGTCACACAGCCCCGCAGCGACTGGGCCCCCGACCCCGCCCACCCCCTGCCCACCCTCCCCTCCCCCCGCCGCGTCCCCCACGGCATCACCCTCATCGGCCGCCTCTTCGATGAAGCCACCCTCGCCACCGCCGGCCTCGCCCTCGAAACCTCCTTCAACGTCTCCACCCAACGCCCACCCAACTTCTAGATCACAGGCGAGAGCAGGCGTATTCTCCATCCATGGCACTTCGCGACATCACCTTCAGCATGCCCGAAGACAAGCTCCAGGCCCTCGACACCGTCGCCGGCTCGCAGCAGCGCGACCTCGGCTCTGTTCTCAACGAAGCCGTAACCCAGTACCTGTCGCTACAGGACTATCACCGCGAGTTGATCGAAGAAGGCATCCATCAAGACGACGCGGGCGAGGTCGTCGACCATGAAACTGTCAAGCAGATGGTGGCCAGCTGGGCCAAGCCAACCGCGCGTTAGATCGTGCGCGTCATCTGGACAGGCAAGCAACACAGCAACTTGCTGCGGCCCACGCCTACCTATCGGAAAACGCCTCGCCCGCTATCGCCGAACAGCAGGTTGCTCGCGTGCTGCACACCACCGACCGTCTCGTATCTTCCCGAACATCGGCCGCCCCGGTCGTACTTCCGGTACTCGCGAGCTCGTGATTGAAGGAGCAGCTTACCTTGTTGCCTATCGCGTCAGGCACAACTCTGTCCGAATCCTTGCCCTTCTTCATGGAGCCGTCGCTGGCCCGCAAGCTTCTATCCCGAATAGGCCTTCATTGAGATCGCAAGAGAGAGCAAAGTTCCTCTGCCATCACATGCCGCCCATCTCACACCACCCGAGGCCACCCATGGACCGCCGCCACTTCCTAGCCACCTCCGCAGCCGCGGCCACCGGCGCCCTTCTTGCCCCCGGCACCCTCGCCGGCGCCCAAGCCCCCGCCGCCGTCCACTTTCCGCCCGACTTCCTTTGGGGCACCGCCACCTCCGCCTTCCAGGTCGAGGGCGCCTGGAACGAGGACGGCAAGGGCGAGTCCATCTGGGATCGCTTCACCCATACCCAAGGGAAAATCCGCGGCGCCGCCACCGCCGACGTCGCCTGCGACAGCTACCATCGCTTCGCCGAAGACATCGCCCTGGTCAAGGCCATGAACCTGAAGAGCTACCGCTTCTCGATCGCCTGGCCGCGCATCCAGCCCACCGGCGCCGGCGCCCCCAACCAGCGCGGCCTCGACCACTACTCCCGCCTGGTCGACACCCTGCTCGCCAACAACATCCGCCCCTTCTGCACCATGTACCACTGGGATCTTCCCCAGGCCCTCGAAGACCAGGGCGGCTGGCCCAACCGCGATCTCGCCGAGCGCTTCGCCGACTACTCCACCATCCTGGGCAAGCACCTCGGCGACCGCATCACCGTCTGGGCCCCCTTCAACATGCCCTGGACCTTTGCCTACCTCGGCTACGGCGCCGGCGCCTTTCCGCCCGGCAAGTCCGACCCCGCGCTCTTTCTCCGCGCCGCCCATACCGTCGCCCTCGCCCAGTCGCAGTCCCTCCGCGCCCTCAAGGCCGCCTCGCCCAAGGCCACCGTCGGCAGCGCCTACGGCATGGCCCCCGCCTACCCCAAAACCGACTCCGCCGCCGACCGCGCCGCCACCGCCCGCTACCACGGCATGAACAACGTCTTCTTTCTTCACGCCGCCATGACCGGCGACTACCCCAAGGCCTTCGTCGGTGAGACCCCCTACGCCGCCATGGGCTTCCGCCCCGGCGACCACGAGCTCCTCAAAGCCCCGCTCGACTGGGTAGGCTTCCACTACTACACCCGCCGCATCGTCTCCGCGGTCGCGCCCGCCAGCGCCACCGGCGGCGCCACCTTCGGCACCGAAACCGAGCTCGACGGCGGCGGCAACAGCTCCCGCGATGCCCTCACCAGCTTCCACGCCGAGATGCCCAACGAAGGCCCGCTCACCGACGCCGGCCTCGAGGTCTTCCCCCCCGGCATCTACGACCTCGTGCAGCAGATCTCCCGCGACTACAACCACCCCATCATCGAGATCACTGAAAGCGGCTGCTCCTACCTCGACACACCCGATCCCACCCAGGGCGGCCGCATTCCCGACCCCCGCCGCATTGCCTTCTTCCGCGGCGTTCTGACCGAGCTCGCCCGCGCCATCCAGGACGGCAACCGCGTCCGCTCCTACCATGCCTGGAGTCTGCTCGATAACTTCGAGTGGGCCGACGGCTACTCCCAGCGCTACGGCCTCACCTGGGTCGACTTCCGGAGCCAAAAGCGCACCCTCAAAGACTCCGCCCACTGGTACGCCAAGGTCGCCGCCACCGGCACAGTCTCCTAACGCCCTTTCCAGCAGCAGAGCAACATCATCGCCCCGGCTCTTCGCGCGCCCGGCCGCCGCTCCGTTTCCTGAGCTCCCCCTACTGAGACGAAGCCGGCCTCATCTCGCCGCGCTCCCAACTTCGCAACGAAAGCTCCCCGCCTTCGTCGGATCCCCACTCCCGTCGTACCGCGCCACCGCCGGATACGCGCACACCGGCCGCGTCCGCTCTACCTCGCCGGCCGCCCCATACTGCGTCGCCACAATCTGCCCCGGCGCCTTGCCCTGCTCCACCCATCCCTCAAGCGCCGAAAACGCCGCATACGGATCGTCGCCCGTCGTCGCTATCCCGAGCTGCCCAAAGGCGCTCGGCCCCGGCCCGCCCGCGCAATGCCCCATCCCCGGCACCAGGTACAGCCGCACCGCCTCCGCCGCCCTCTCCTGCCCGAGCTTCGCCTGCACCTGCCCGTAGAAGCCGATGGTGTTCAGGGGCGAGATCGCCGGGTCGTTCCACCCGTGGTACAGCATCAGCTTCCCACCCCGCGCTACAAACCGGCTCAGGTCCGGATCGACCGCGTCCACCGCCGCCCCCGTCCGCTCCTTCGCCGCCCTCTCCGCCGCGTCCACATCCGCCGTCAGCGTGTTCCACACCGGGTCGCTGTACACCATGTAGCGAAAGTACCCCTGCACATACGCGCTCGGCCGCGGCGAATCGCCCACAATCCACCCTTTCCAGGTCCTCGCCTCATCCCCCGGCAGCAGCCCCGGAAAGATCACCCGCCCATCCCTTCCCCTGCCGCCGCCGTACAGCTTCTTGAGCGCACCCACCTGCGGTGCCGTCAGGCAATCCAGCCCGTCGCCGCTCTTGCACAGCAGCGTCTCCGGCTCAAAATGACACGTCATCGGATCGCTCAGAATGCCGTCCTTCAACCCATCCTGCGCATCGCACGCCGCCAGCGCCGCTCGCGTAATCGCCGGCAGCTTCATCGCCGAAAAGTACGCCGCCGGATCGCCCGCGATCACCTTGCCCACATCGAGCCCCGCCGTCAGCAGCCCCGTCCAGTTGTTCGCCGGCGCTCCCGCCAGAATGCCGTCATAGTCCTCCGGAAACCGCTCCGCCTCCATCAGCGCCTCGCGCCCGCCATCCGAGCAGGAATCGAAGTAGCTCTTCGTCGCCGCCTGGCCATACCGCGCCGCCACGATCGCCTTTGCGCGCTCGGTCGTCAGGTGCAGCCCCCGCCAGCCGAAGTCCACCACCTTCTCCGGATGCCGATACGCCCAGCTCGCGTCCTCCGCCTCCGCCTGGTGCCCGGTATCGGTCCCCGCCGTCGCAAACCCCCGCCGCAGATTGCCCGCCATCTGCCCGTACCCGATCGATCCGGCAAAGCCGCCATTGCCCACGCCCAGAAAGCGGCCGTTCCACCCCGTCTCCGGCAGCCACACCTCAAACCGTATCTGCGAGTCAGCCGTCGGCCGCAGCACACCCTCCACCCGGCAGAACGCCGGCAGCTTCCCCAGCTCCGGCCCATACGGCGGCGTCACGCTTCCGCCACTCACCAGCGTCGCCGCCGTGATCGTCGTCTGCGGCAACGCCATCTTCACCAACTCGCTGCACGGCGCGGCACTCGCCAAACCGGGGACAGACAGCACCAGCAACGCAACACTCGGGGCAAGCAGGGAACGAACATTCATGGTAGCCGGAGTCTAGCAGCCGTCAATAAAGCTAGGGACTAACGGAGGCGCGAACCGAACCATGCCGCCTCCAACCGCACACGTCCAAATGCCGGTTGACGCCCGTCCCACCGACCGCTTAGCGTAGCCGGAAGCGGATCGAACTTCCTGTAAAGGAGGAAGCCTCTCGTGTTACCTCCGTCCCCGGCCCTCGCTCTTCTGCTGCTCTCCACCCTCGCCTGCGCTCAAACGCAAACCCCAACCCCAGCCCCCACCACCCAGGTCCCCACCGCCCAGACCTCCGCGACCCCAGCCACCGCCGACCAAACCCCCGCGACCGACGAGCCTATCACCACCCTCAAGGTCTCCACCCGCGTCGTCGAGATCTCCGCCGTTGTCACCGGCAAGGACGGCGAACCCCGCGGCGGCCTCACCCGCGACGACTTCATCCTCAAGGAGGACGGCAAGGACGAGCCCATCCGCTACTTCTCCCAGGGCTCCGATCTCCCCCTCACCCTCGCTCTCATCGTCGATACCAGCGGCTCCCAGCGCACCTTCATCAACGATGAGTCGCTCGCCAGCGACGTCTTCTTCGAAACCATGCTCAGCCGCCCCGACGATCGCGCCATGCTCGTCCAGATCGACAGCCGCGTCCTCGAGCTGCAGCACATGACCAGCTCCGCCGACCGCCTGCACCTCGCCCTGTCCCGCCTCGGCTCCACCCCCGCCACCGCCAACGGCACCCTGCTCGACGATGCCGTCTACACCATCGCCAAGGGCCCACTCGCCTCCGAGACCGGTCGCAAAGCCATGATTCTGCTCACCGACGGCGGCGACAACGGCAGCCGCACCCCGCTCGCCGAGGCCATCGCCCAGGCCGAGCGCGGCAACATCCAGATCTATTCCATCCGCTACAGCGCCTGGAATGGACTCGCCGGCGGCCCCTCCAGCCCTGCCTTGTCCCGCTCCGCTCCCGTAGATCCCGGCCTCACCATCCTGCAAAAGCTCTCCGACGCCACCGGCGGCCGCGTCTTCACCGTCTCCCCCGGCCTTGGCCTGCGCGCCATCTTCGCCCAGATCGCCGACGACCTCCGCCTCCAATACGAGGTCGGCTACACTCCGCCCCCGGACCTTCCACCCAACAGCTACCACCGGCTCGATCTCCGCGCCAAGGATCGCAAGCTCAACGTCCAGGCCCGCAAAGGCTTCTTCGCCCAACCCTGACCGTCAAGCCTGAAGAAACGAGCTGACCAGAGCCTCCACCCGGTCCGGCTGGTCCAGCCAGGCAAGATGTCCCGCATCCAGGACCGTCTCCGCCCGACCCGCCGGCATCAGCCCCGCCATCTCGCTGGCCAGGCTGGCCGGCCCAAAGCTGTCCTTCTCGCCCCAGATCATCAACACCGGCATCGCCAACCGCCCTAGCTCTGGTCGGAGCGCGTAGCTCAACCTCGAGTGCGCATCCGGCACCACATCCTCCAGCATCGTCAGCCAGCTTTCGGTCGCACCCGGTATCTCCGAGGCCGCCGTGCAGCACGCAAGGTAGGTCTGCGAAAGTCGCTCCGGGTGAGCGACCAGAATGCGGCGAAAGCCCTCAGCCGTCGCGGCGGTTCCGGGTCGCAGGATGGTCGAGTACATCAGGCCGTTCACCCCTCGTATGGCCAGCAAACGATGCGAAAGCGGTATGTCTGGCGAACTTCCAGCCGGCTCGCCAACCGTAATCAGCCGCGAAACACGCTCCGGATGCGCCAGCGCGAACACCAGGCCGAAGTACCCGCCCATCGAGTTCCCCACTACCGCGGCCCGCTTCAGCCCAAGCGCATCCATCGTCGATGCAACAAAGGCGACGGCGTGCTCGCGAAACGGAACACCCGTGTAGTCGTACATCTCGGTCAAACCGCAGCCCGGACGGTCCGGCGCGAACACATGAAACATGACCGCCAATCGGCTCAGCAACGGCTCCCATTGCGCCGCCATGCCGTCGCCGCCATGCAGCAGCAGCACCGGCTCGCCATCTCCTCCCTCCAGAACCTGCACCCGCATCGGCGGATTCGCGATCTCCACAAAGCGTGGGTTCACCCGCCCACCGCTCTCCGCCAGCAACATCGCTTGTGTCGCGCGGAATCGCTCTTCGGCCGCCACATCCCGAGGCGGCAGTCTCTGGTGGAGCCGCCGCAGGCCAACCGCCCCCGCGAACAGCGCAAGACCAGTACCGGCAAGGAGAAAGTTGCGTCGCGAACGGAGCTCCATGGTTCACCTCACACGGGGCCCGATTTCATGCTGGCCCATCTTACCCCGCGTCATGGATTCCATCTCGCGATCGCGCTTGCCCTCCCCTCGGCCGAAACCCGCATCGACGTCTCCGCCTCCACCCACGACGTCGCCCAGGCCCAGCTCTCGCTCGCCGAGCAGCAGCGCATCCTCGGCGTCTTTCCCAACTTCTACGCCTCCTCTCTTTGGGACGCCGCTCCCCTCACCGCCGCGCAAAAGTGCCACCTCGCCTGGCGCTTCTCCGCAGACCCCGTCGCCTTCACCATGGCCGGCGTCATCTCCGGCGTCCAGCAGGCGCAGAACAGCGTTCCCGGCTACGGGCAGGGAAGCCGCGGCTACGCCCGCCGCTTCGGCGCCACCTACGCCGACGGCTTCACCAGCACCCTGCTCGGCCAGGCCGTCTTTCCCGCGCTCTTCCATCAAGACCCGCGCTTCTTCGTCAAATCCACCGGCACCGTCCGCGATCGAGCCCTTTACGCCATCGCCACCACCGTCATCTACCGCGGCGACAACCACCGCTGGCAGCTCAATTACTCCAACCTCCTCGGCAACGTCGCCTCCGCCGGACTTTCCAACCCGCCTCCGAACTAGCCCCGCCTCGATCTAGCTTAGGAAATCAACCGCCCCGCCCGTCCCCGGCACCCTGCCGCGCCGAACTACGCCGCACATAGATCCGGAACGCCGCCGGCTGCTCCCGCCGACTCCACCAGTGCTGCGGCACACCCGACCGCCACGCCGCTCGTTCGTCGTAGCGCCGCGCCAGCTCGTCGGCAAACTCCGGCCACTCCGCCACCTTCCCAAACCCGCGCGCATCCCCAAAGCAAGTCTGGTCCGTGACCACCACCACCCGTGGCGCGCTCATCTGGAACGCCCGCCAGAACGCCGCGCGGTACCGCTCCCGCACCTCACCCCCGTCTCTTTCTCCAGACCCCCCGCCTTCTCCAGACCCCCCGTCCGAAAACAGGTAGCACTGATACAGAAAACCCGTCGACTGCCGCACCCTCAGGTCGTAGAGCACACCCGCACACCCACCAAACGTGTCCAGGCACTGCACCTTCCCCGTCAACGCCGCGGCTCCGCCCATCTGCCCCAGCTCCGTCCTCAGCGCATCCTGGAACGGCGTCGCCGGCGAAAATGTCGTGGTCAGCCACGCCATGCGCGGTGCCAGCACCAGGCATCCCACACCCGCCGTAGCCATCGCCAGCCCGCGCCGCCATCCCGCCATCCGCATACCTGTGTCCACATCAAGCCCGATCAGCAACAGAACCATCCCCAGCAGCGGATACCGATGGTACGAATATCCCTTTCCCTGCAGCGCATACTCCAGCCCCGCCCCAATCACGCCCGTCACCAGCGCCACCCGCTCCACCGTCCACCGCGGCCGTGCGATCGCCACCCACACCAGCCAGGGCACAACCAACACTCCCACTGGCGAGAGCGCGTGCACCGTCAGGTACCCCGCGCCGCGCCGCCCCATCGCAGCGTGCCATCGCATCAGCGGCAATGCTCCATGCCAGAACGCCCCGAGCGCGCCCTGCCTCAAGAGCAGAATCCCCATCACCACCAGCGGCGTCACCAGCCCGGCCACCCCCACCAGCAACACCCGCCCACGCCGCAGGACCACCCCCGCCAGCAGCACCATTCCCACTCCAAGCGGCAGCAGCATCGGCTTGATCGTGCCCGTCGCCCCGATCGCGAGCCCGGCCAGCAGCACCATCCAGCCCCGTCGCCATCCACCGAGAGCTTGCAGCAGAGCAACGTAGCTCCACACCAGCAACGTCGCCATCAGCAGATCCCGTTGCCCACCCTGCGCGATCCCGTCCTGCAGATGCGCCAGAGCAAACAGACCGCCGGCAAATACCGCCGCAAACCACCGCCGTCGCCCTGCCACCATCGCCATCGCTGCCGCTGTCAGCACCAGCAATGCTAGGTCGTACGCCCGCCACCCCACCGCTTCCCCACCGAATATCCGCATCGCTGCCGCTTCGGCCAGAAAACCCCCGGGCAGGTCTACCTCCGTCAGGTCGCGGTACGGCACCATCCCACCCCGTATCAGAAACACCGCGTAATGCATCAGCGAGGCATCACCTACCAGCGGCCACCGCCATCCCGCCACCACAGCCACCACCACCGCAACCCCCACCACTGCCGCGCACACAGGCCGCCCAAGGCGGCCCGCGCTTCGCCAGCCCCCCAACGCCATCTCTTCCGTGTCTCGCATCGAACCCACCCGGCGCTTACCCTATCACCGCTTCACCCTCGCCCATCCACCCCGCTGCCCCGCTGCCCCGCGTCCAACACACCAGGGCGTGGTACAACGCCATTGGGAGACCTCATGCAGCCCCGGTCAGCACGCCCCACCGATCCCTCCGGCCCCACGGCCTATCTCAACCGCATCGGCACCGCCGTCCCCGCCAACGACGTCCACCAACGCTTCAACGAGTTCGCCGTCGATCTGCTCTCCGACGAGCGCATCGCCGCCCTCTTTCAGCGCGTCGCCGGCCGCTCCGGCATCTCCCATCGCTTCTCCGTCCTCTCGCTCGACCCCGAAGCCGCCCTCCGCTCCCCCCAGCTCGACGCCAACCGGATCTACGTCCGCGGCCGCTTTCCCTCCACCGCCGAGCGCATGCGCCTCTTTGAGGCCACCGCCCCCACCCTCGCCGCCCGCGCCCTCGATCGCCTCGCCGTCACCCCCGCCGAGCGCGACCGCATCTCCCACGTCATCGTCACCTCCTGCACCGGCCTCTACGCCCCCGGCCTCGACTTCCACATCATCGACCACCTCGGCCTCCGCACCTCCGTCGAACGCACCATGATCGGCTTCATGGGCTGCTACGCCGCCATGAACGCCCTCAAGCTCGCCCGCCACATCGTCCGCTCCGAGCCTGACTCTGCCGTCCTCGTCCTCAACCTCGAGCTCTGCACCCTGCACTTCCAAGAGACTGAGCAGCTCGAGCAGGTACTCTCCTTCCTCATCTTCTCCGATGGCTGCGCCGCCTCGCTCGTCTCCGCCGAACCCACCGGCCTCGCCCTCGATAGCTTCCGCGCCGTCGTCCTCCCCGAGACCCGCGACCTCATCACCTGGCACGTCCGCGATCTCGGCTTCGACATGATGCTCTCCGGCCGCGTCCCCACCGAGCTCGCCCGCGCCCTCCGCGAGTGCGTGGAGGAGATCGCCGGCCCCGACGGCGCCCCCGGCATCGACCGCTGGGCCGTCCACCCCGGCGGCCGCTCCGTCCTTGACGCCGTCCAGACCGGCCTCAACCTCGCCCCCGCCAGGCTCGCCGAGTCCCGCCGCGTCCTCGATCGCTTCGGCAACATGAGCTCCGCCACCGTCATGTTCGTCCTCCAAGAGATCCTCCGCTCCGCCTCCCCCAACCAGACCGGCTGCGCCATCTCCTTCGGCCCCGGCCTCACCGCCGAAACCTTCCGCTTCCACACCGTCTAGCCCGCACCCCCAACCCACAGCGCATCGCCCGTGGCCTTGCACGCCTCCCCCCGCGATACCGGCCCTGTGCCGCGGCCCGGCCTTCTCTCGAAGTCCCAGGAGACGGTACGATGCATCGGGAGGAAGCAATGAACGAAGATCTGTCAGCCGCCGCGTACATCCCGGGCAGCGACTCGATTCCACAACGTATCCGGATCAAGGCGCAAAAGGTCCTCTACTACCTCGCGACGGGCTACTGGAACACAGGGGAGCGCCTCCATCCCTTCTTTGTCACCAACAACTACATCAACCACCTCCGGGTCTACCAATACGTCGCCCAGTTCACCCGAAACAAGCAGGTCCTCGATGTGGGCTGCGGGGTCGGCTACGGAACCGCGCTGCTCAGCAGAACCGCGGCCCGTGCCGTCGGCATCGACCTTTCGCAAAAGACCGTCAACGAAGCCTTTCGCCTTTACCCGGCGGCGGAGTTCCTCCGCATGGACGCCGAAGCCATGACCTTTCCCCCGCGCAGCTTCGACGTCATCGTCAGCACGGAAAACCTCGAACATCTGCCGCATCAGGCAAAGCACGTCCAGGAGCTCGCTCGCGTCGTCCGCGAAGACGGCATGTGCTTCATCGCCACACCCAACCCGGAGCTCTTTGTCGGTCTCAACAACCCCTACCACACCAAGGAAAACACCTACGCGGAGCTGAAGACCCTGCTTCTCGAAGGCTTTCGCGAGGTCGACATCATCGAACCCACCCGCGTCCCCTCCAATCCCGTCGGCCTTGCCGCCAGGCAAGCCCGATTTGCTCGCGGGGAGCACGGAACCGTGGTGACGCCGAACCTACAGGTCTTCGGTCACACCGTCGACCAGACCTTCCTCTCCAACTCGCACAGCTTCCATTGCTTCGCCAGGGGACCGCGCCGCTGAAGCCTTTGCCTGAAAGTGTGCCGGAAGCCGCAATCGTCCGAACCGCGGCGTCAACTGCCCTGAAGCAGATCGTCGATCTTCATCGGCAGCGAAGTGAGTCGTCTCCCGGTGGCATGATAAATCGCGTTCGACACCGCCGCCGCCGTGCCGATGACGCCAATCTCTCCCATCCCTTTGATTCCTAGCGGGCTGCCGCGCCGATCGTCCTCCTCGATCAGGAGCGCTTCCACACCGCCCGTATCTGCATTGACCGGAACCAGCGCCTCACCGAGATTGCCGTTCATCCAGAGACCGGTACGCTGATCGATCGAACTCTCTTCCATCAAGGCTTGGCCGAGCCCCCACACCATGCTGCCCATCAACTGGCTCCGAACCAGCAGCGGGTTCAGCGCGCGTCCACCGGCGAACGCGCCGACCAGCCGATCCACCTTGAGGTGCATCGTGTCTGGATCGACAAGCACTTTGACGAACTGGGCCCCGAAGACGGAGCGGCCATACGTGTGAGGAAGGGAGGGAAGCTGCGGCGGCCGGCCCGTGATGGCCTCCTCTTCGATCGGTTCCGTCAGCCTGCTGGCGGCGACGGTCACGGACTCCTTCTTCCCATCCGGAGCGACGATAAACTCCCCTTCCACGGCAAGATGATCTATGCGTTGTCCGCAAAGCGGGGAAGCGGAATCCTTCACCACCTTGTGGAACAGTGCCTTCGCTACCTTGATGGCGGCCTCTGCGATGGCCGTTCCGTTCGAGAGCGCTCCCATGGAGCCAACGGCCATGGAGCCGTACGGCAGCCGCGTGTCCCCCCATTCCAGTTGCACCGCGGCGATCGGCAATCCCAGGTGCTCGGCGGCCACCTGCGTCATCGCGGTGAGCATCCCCTGTCCGATCTCATGCACAGCGCTCTTCACAACGGCTGTGCCGGTCGGGTAAAGGGTGATGCTGGCGACCGCCGGAAGCATCCGCGTCGGGTAAATCGATGTCGCCATCCCGAAGCCCACGAGATTACGGCCTTCACGCATGGACCCCACGCGGGGGTCTCGCGCAAACCAGCCGCTCCGTTCCGCGCCGCCCTCGTAGCATTGCTTCAATGACTTACTGGACCACTCATGGCCGGTGTCCGGTTCCACGTCCGCATAGTTGCGCAGCCGCATCGCAAGCGGATCGAGACCGGCCTTTTCCGCCAACATGTCGATCGCAATCTCCACAGCGAACTGTCCCAGGCTAGCGCCCGGCCCACGCATCCATCCAGGCGCACCGGTGTCCAGCCGAGCGGTCTTGGAGTTCACCCAGATGTTCTTGCAGGCGTAAACCTTGGTCGTGTTCTCGCCGGCAGGCTCGATAAACGTGCCTCCCGCTCCCTGCGCCAGCTCGGCATCCTGGAGGATGGCTTCGAGGTTGCCGTTTACGTCCGCGCTCATGCGAAGTCGTTGGTGGCTTTGCCCGCGAAAGGGCATCAGGGTAAACGTTTGTTCGCGTGTTAACACCAGCTTCACCGGACGACCCACCACCTTTGCCGCCATGGGCGCCAGCAACGTATGAATATTGGCCTGCTTGCTCCCAAACGCGCCTCCGGCCAAAGGCGTAATCACACGAATCTTGTTGTCGAACTCCAGGCCGCCGATCACCTGGCCAACAATGCGGGGCAGGCGGTCTTTGAGGCCAAAACCGAAGGCTTCCCCCAGAATGACCGCGTCTCCATAGCAGAACTGCGAGGGCATCCGGATCGTCAGACCGCCGTTGTCTTCCCAGGTCGCGACGATAGCTCCGGGTTCCATCGCGTTGTGGTGGTGCGGGGAGGTATCGACCGTGACGTCCACCCGATGCGTCGAAAGGCCATAAACTCTTTCGGGGTCGCCGATCTCCACCTTGCCCTTTTCCATGGCGCCCACGGACGTGGCGTCGTGCAACCGACTCTGCCCCTGCCGCAAGTTAAAGGCAGGTGTCGCTTCAGGCTCGCTGTAACGAACCGTGACCAGCAGCGCGGCATTGCGCGCGTGCTCCAGCGTGTCTGCGACGACCAGGGCAACGCATTGTCCACCGTAGTGCAACGTGCCGTCCTGCAGCGGCAGAATATCCCCAATCTCCGTGCCGTTCAGGGATA
Organism: Acidobacteriaceae bacterium; assembly: GCA_965277125.1. Taxonomy (GTDB): domain Bacteria; phylum Acidobacteriota; class Terriglobia; order Terriglobales; family Acidobacteriaceae; genus Edaphobacter. Next base: position 186,345 of record CBDIBU010000005.1, read on the forward strand.
AAACCTTCTTTAACCGAGGCGCGTTCTCGTGCGTCAGCACGGCATGCACACCCTCGCTGGCCAGCGCTGCCTGCGTCTCGATGGACAGCACGGACCCGGTCGCCTGGGTGCTGGTCACGGCGTACGCCACATCGATAGCACGCTCCAGTCTGTCGCTGTACAAGTCGCCGGCATAGACAGCTTTGCCCATCACCTTGTCCCGCCCCTCAATACGCCGCGGCGCCTTCCTGTAGGTGGCAAAGTCGACCATTCCGGTACGCTCGACGGTGTTCATGGCTGCTCCTTCTTGGGCTTAGGCAATGCGCTTGTCGGACTGCGATTGGGCCGTGCCATTGGCCGCCTGGTGGCAGGCCCGCACGATGGCCCGACGCGCCAGCGGAATCTTGAAGTCGTTGCCACCGTGCCCCACGGCGCCTTCGATCAAGGCATCCGCGAAGCGCAAGAACACCTCGTCGGCAGGCTGCCGACCCTGGAGCAGGCTCTCTGCCGCAACCGTGCGCCAGGGCTTCGCGGCGACGCCGCCGAGAGCCACGCGCGCCTCCTGGATCAGGCCGCCTTCCATCCGCAGGACCACCGCCACCGAGACCAGCGCAAAGGCGTACGACTGCCGATCCCTCAGCTTCAGGTAGGTATAGTGGTCTGCGAATCCATCCCTCGGCAGGTCGATGGAGGTCACCAGCTCGCCGGCTTTCAGCGTGTTGTCGCGCCACGGTTCGTCGCCGGGCAGCCGATGGTAGTCCCCGATTGGAATAGCCCGTTCCCCATCCTTTCCAGTAACTCTTACATCGGCGTCGAGAACGGCAAGGGCAACGCACATATCGGACGGGTGTGTGGCGATGCAGGCCTGGCTCGCACCCAGAATGGCGTTCACGCGATTGATCCCATCCATGGCGCCGCAGCCCGAGCCAGGCTCGCGCTTGTTGCACGGCGTAGCAACGTTGTAGAAGTAGTAGCACCGCGTCCGCTGGTTCAGATTGCCACCGTTGGTGGCCGCGTTGCGAAGCTGCGCGCTCGCCCCCGCCAGAATGGCGCTCGACAGGATTGGGTAACGCGCCTTGACCTGAGGGTCATAGGCCGTGTCGGCGTTCGTGACCAAAGCCCCAAGCCGTAACCCTCCGCCTTCAAGCCCGGCGATCTCGCCGAGCAGCAACGGATTGATGTCGACCAGCTTGGCAGGGCGTTCCACGTCGTACTTCATCAGGTCGACAAGGTTTGTCCCTCCCGCAATGTAGGCCATCGGAGCGGCCGCGCCCTGGGCGACAGCCTCCGCCATCGTGCTCGTGCGAACAAAGGCGAAGTGCCTCATAGGCTCTCTTCCCGCGGCAGCTGCGTCATGATCGCGTCGGTAATATTGCCGTACGCGGCGCAGCGACACAGATTGCCGCTCATCAACTCCTGGACCTCTTCGCGCGTGCTCGCGTGGCCTTCGTTCAGCAGACCAACCGCCGAGCAGATCTGGCCGGGGGTGCAGTAGCCGCACTGGAAGGCATCGTGTTCGAGAAAGGCAGCCTGCAGGGGATGAAGGTTGTCTCCGTCCGCGAGTCCTTCGATAGTGGTGATCTCGGCCCGGTCCACCAAAACCGCCAGGGCAAGGCAACTGTTCCGCCGCTTGCCATTCACCAAGATCGTGCACGCCCCGCACTGACCGTGATCGCAGCCCTTCTTGGTCCCCGTAAAGAAAAACCTCTCCCGCAGCAGGTCGAGCAGGGTAATCCATGGCTCCACCTCCACCGAGATCTGAACCTTGTTGATCGTCAGGCTAAGACTCAGCTTCTCCGATCCAGCCATCTCGTCCGTCATAGATCCCTTTCGTGCTCCTGAAATACCGGCGTCAAGCCTCACGTGGCTCAGCCAACCTCGGAAACAGCGTGCGAGCATTCCCCTGCATCACGTCCTCGCGCAGATCGCCCGCAAGCAACGGGGTCTGGTCGAGCTTTTCGGTGACATCGGTGCAGAGCGCCAGCGCGGTGTAGGGCCAATCGCTCCCGTACATGATGTGGTGTGGATCGGCGATCTGGAGCAAAGCGCTCAGGAGTTCGGGTAAAGGAGCGCCGGCCAAGTCGTAGTAAAGCTTCTTCAGTTCGCCATGTAGGTTCGGCGACTTATGCGGTGAGTTTGCCTCGAAGAAGGGCATCTGCAAATCCACCCGACTGGCCAGCACAGACAAGGCCGCGCCGGCGTGAGGCACGATCACGCGGAGGTTTGGGTAACGAAGCGTGACCCCGGAAAGAATCATGTTGGTAATGGTGCGGGTGGTCTCAAACATGAACTCAAGCATCGGCTCGGGATAGCCAAGCGTGAGCGAACTGCATCCCTGGCACTTGGGCGACGTCGGATGCACAAACAGGACCGCTTTTCTGTCGTCGAGCGCCTTATAGAACGGCTCCAGCTTCGGATCGCCGAGATACATGCCCTGCTGGTTCGACTCGATGACCACGCCCTCGGCTCCCTGTTCGTCAAGCGCCGCGCTCGCCTCGGCGATGGCTGTCTTCACGTTGGGCAGGGAGGTGGACGCAAACCAGCCGAACCGCGAAGGGTGCTCCCGTCGCAGGCGGGCCGCCTCCCCGTTGGTCCGCAGGGCCAAGCTGTGAGCCGCATCGGCATCGCCGAAGTACACGCCCGGTGTGGAGATGGAGAGCACGGCCGCTGTGATTCCAAGACCGTCCATCATCTCTAGAGCGATCTCTTCGCTCCATGCAGGGATCGCCGGCATACCATCCGGGTGAGTCAAGCCGGCGGCTCTCAGGGCATCGGTGTAAAAGCCTGGAAGAAAGTGTGCGTGTACATCGATACGTGGAACTGGCATGAGCTCCTCCATGGATACCCGATCTGAAACCTTCCCTAAATAGCGCTTAGGGCCGATGCCCTCCAGCTCAGACCGCTGATCTGGAAGGCATCAACGGAGCTTCCACCATAGGCCGAGACCGACGAGAGCGGGACCGCCGAACACACCGGCTGCAACCGGAAGCTCTTCACCAACGGTGTACCCGGCGTTCTTCACGCCCAGGTACATATTGACTCCGGAACCGAGCAGCCATAAGGGCAGGAAAACAGCTGCTCCGTTCGCCATACCCTGCTTGCCACCTGAACCTCGGCCCACCAGCACGCAGAGAGCAAGCAGACCGAACCCGCCACCCACGACCTTCACTGTATGCATCGTCATCCCTCCTTCGAATCGGTCCTAAACGCGGTGGCCGGCGACGCTAAGACGAGCTCACATCGTTACCGTCAGCAGATCCCCGAGACCGACACGGTGCAGCATCTCTTCGCGGACCCGGTCCAGCACGGGGTTAACGACCATCGACCCATCGTTGGTTGCATCCACCGGCACGCGGAACGGACGTTTGCCGCGGGGTGCATTCACAATCGCCACCATCGCATCGGCCACCGTCGATATCTCGGCATCTTCGGGAACGATCGAGGCGAACGCTTTCTTGACCTGCTCGGAAAAGCCCTCAAACGGTCCGGTGTCGTAGATCGCAGCCCTCTCCTTGTCGTCCGGCGCGGATGCCCCGGCAAAGTGGTTGCTTCCTTTGGTGAAAGCACCAGGAACGACGATGCTGGTCTCGATCCCCCAGCGCGTCAGCTCCTTTGCATACGCCACCGCCAGGGCATCCAGACCCGCTTTGGCCGCAAAGTAAGGGCCGAGAAATGGAGGCGTTCCACCCGCGGCGCTGCTGCTTGAGTTCCAGATCAGCAACCCGCTGCGCTGCTTGCGCAGGATCGGCAGGGCCGCCCGGTTCACGCGCTGTGTGCCCACCACGTTGAGGTCGTATTCGGACGCAATCTGCTCCGGCGTATAGGCCTCCAACGGTCCAAATGTCATGTGCCCCGCGTTGTGAATAACCACGTCAAGCCGCCCCTGCTCCGAGACAACCGTTTCAACCGCCTTGTCGGCCGAGGGTTGCGATAAAACATCGAGCTCGGTGGTCAAAAGGTCAACGTTGTTGTCTTTTGCAAACTGCGCGAACTCAGCGACCTTTACCGCGCCTTTGCCGGCGGTGTTCCGCATGCTCGCGTAGACGATGTGGCCCGCTTTCGCAAGAGCTTTCGCCGCAAGCTCGCCCATGCCGCTCGATGCGCCTGTAATGAGAATCACCTGTTTCATAACAACCACCTCCACTGCGCCGTACGTTAGAGAGGTGCGTTTACGCGAAGCCGCCATTGACGCGAATCACTTGTCCGTTGATCCAACCCGCGTCTGTGCTGACCAGAAACGAAACCACGCCTTCGATGTCCGCGACTTCGCCGATGCGGCCGAGCGGCACCATCTTCGCCATGCCCTCCAGCTGCTCTTTGCTCTTCGCCTTGGTGAACAACTCGGTCGCAACCGGCCCCGGCGAAACGGCATTGACCGTGATCTTGCGCGAGCCGAGCTCATTGGCCAGAACGCGCGTCAAGCCTTCCACGCCCTCCTTGGAAGCGATGTAGGCCCCATAGCCGGGAAAGCTCTTCGCCACAACGCTGCTGGAGAACATCACGATCCGGCCGCCGTCGATTACGTGATTGGCCGCTTCGCTCATCACCAGAAAGCTACCGCGCAGGTTGATCGCAATCACCTTATCGAAGCTTTCAATGTCGCCCTTGGCAATGGGCGCCAGGGGCATGATGCCGGCCGCATTCACCACCGCCGTGATATCTCCGTAGGCTTCCTTTGCCTTTACAAAAAGCTGCTTGACCTCCTCCGGCTTTGAAATATCGGCCACCACCGCAACCGCCTCACCGCCCTCTCTCTTGATCTCCGCAACGGCTTCATCGGCCTTTTCCGAGCGTCCCGAATAATGAACCACCACCGCAAATCCCTCCGCGCCCAGACGCTTCGCGATCGCTCCCCCGATACCGCCAGAAGCCCCCGTCACAATTGCTGTCTTGCTCATGTGTTTTCCTCCCCTTTTTTCTTATGTCTGATGGCGAACACTTCGCGGAGGACAACGTGCATAATTCGAATAGTGACTATACGTCTGGCGCAACTACGCAAGGCCGATCTCAACCTCCTGATCTATCTCTTCGTTCTTATGGAGGAGCGCAGCATCTCGCGCGCCGCGCATCGCCTGGGCTTGAGCCAGCCTTCCCTAAGTCGTGCCTTACAGCGACTGCGCGACCTGTTCAAAGATGAGCTGCTCACGCGGACCCCGAAAGGTTATGAGCCGACACTCCGCGGCCAGACCCTGCTCGACGAAATGGCCGTGATCCTGCCGCAGATCGATCGTCTGATCACCGGGCAGACCTTCGACCCCACTCGCGCCCACGTTTCGTTTCGAATATGCGCCACCGATAATGCGACACAACTCTACGGACCTGTTCTTTGCCGAGCGATCCTCCACTGGAAGATCTCCATTGCTTTCCAACCCTGGTCCGACGATCGGTTTGCGGAGTTGGACCGCAATCGTCTTGACCTGGTACTCGACGCAAAGATGGGCGCGGCCCCCGAGCATCTGCATTCCACAACCTTGTTTGAAGACGAGTTTGTCTGTCTGGCTGCGAAGGAATCCCCTCTGCCGGATCGCTTGTCACTGGAACAATACCTGGCCCAGAACCATATCGCGGTGAACGTCCTGCAGGGGCGTCAGACCATCCCTGAGCTCGCCCTCGCCGCCGTGGGAGAGCGGCGGAGGTGTCCCGTCTCCGTTCCCTACTTCACCGTGGCGATGAAGATGGTTGCGTCGACGCCCTTTCTGGTCACGGTGCCTCGCCGCCTTGCCCAGACCTACGCCGATCTCCACAATGCCCGCCTGATTACACCCCCGGCCGAACTCGCCGGGTACTCCTACATGATGTACTGGCATCCACGGCGCGACAGCGATCCCCAACATCGCTGGCTCCGCCAAACCATCCAGGATGCGACTCGCCACATAGCGCCTCTCTGATCGCTTTCGACACATCGCCCGTGGAGCAACCTCTATGCTCCTCGGAAGACTCCCTGAAAACGGCGCCACGACACCCTGCACCAGCCCCACCTTCATAGATTCACTCGAAGACTCTCTCCTGGAGACCTCCGGCGTCGCAAACGGGGACGCTCATCTTCCACCCTAACCAAGCCGCCCAAAACAAAAGGTTGTGTCCGCCAATCCCACACCTGTACGATTGCGCCCATCCGGAACGATCGAACTTCCTCTGAGGTGAAGCATGCGTCTCCCATTTAGCGCAGCCCTGCTCGCTGCGTCCTGTGCCCTTCCTGTCTGTGGGCAATCTGCTAGCGCTCTTCCGATGGACGGGCAAGTCGACGTCGGCAACCCCATCGCGCTCACCTTCTATGTGGCCCCAACCCACCTCGCCGAGGCCGAAGCCAAAGCCAGGTCCATTCAGACCCCGGGCTCCTGGGACTACCACCACTTCCTCACCCGCCAGGAGTTCACCCGGGACTACACCGTCTCCGATCCCGAGATCCAGCGCATCGAGGCCAGCCTCGTCAACCTCGGCTTCACCATCGCCTATGAGTTTCCCAACCACCTCGCCATCGAGGTCACCGGCAACGTCGGCACAGCCGAGCAGGCCCTCAGCGTCAACCTGAAGCAGTTCACCAAGAACGGCCGCGTCGGCCTCGCGCCCGACCGCGCCATCACCCTTCCGCCCGCGCTACAGGGTGTAATCCGCAACGTCGGCGGCCTCAACACCCTGAACCGCCCCCGTCCCATGCTCATGCGCTCCCCCATCGCCGGGCAGAGCACAACGCGCGTCGCCGGTTCTGCCGATCTTGTCGGCGGCACCTCCGGAAACTATCTCCCGGCCGACTTCGCGAGGTTCTACGGCGTCGACCCCCTCTATAACCAGGGCTTTATCGGCCGCGGCTCCACCATCGGCATCGTCACCCTAAACGACTTCAAACCCGCCGATGCCTTCTCGTTCTGGAGCAAGACCGGCCTCAGCGTCTCACCCACCCGCATCACCAAGGTCGACGTCGATGGCGGGACCACCGCCGCCACCAACAACCTGGACGGCGAGGGCGAGACCGACCTCGATGTCGAGTACTCCGGCGCCATCGCCCCACAGGCAAACGTCCGCGTCTACATCGCTCCCAACATCACTGAGTCCAACTTCATCAACGCCTTCGAGGCCGCCGCGTCGGAAAACATCGCCGACACCGTCTCCACCAGCTGGGGAGAACCCGAGCTGTTCTACTTCGCCTTCCTCGATCCCGCATACGCCTCTGAGACCTCGCTGCTCGATGACTTCCACGATGTCTTCCTCGAGATGGCGCTGCAGGGTCAAACCCTCTTCGCCGCCTCGGGCGACTCCGGCGCCTTTGACACCGTGCGGGACTGCCCCGCCTTCGGCACACCCACTCCTAAAACTCCCGTCTGCAATGCTCCCTACTCGGTCGACTTTCCATCGAGCGATCCGCTTGTCACCGCCGCCGGCGGCACCACCCTGCCCTTGGACTTCACCACTCATCGAGGCGTCCATCTCGATGTGCCCAAGGAGCGTGCCTGGAGCTGGGACTACATCGTCACGGCCGCCGCGGAGCAAGGCTTCGGTGCGGTTGATCCGCTGTCGCGTCTCTTTTCCGTGGGTGATGGCGGCGGCGTCAGCTCCTACTTCGCTCGGCCCTGGTATCAGCACTCCGTCCCCGGCATGACCAACACCATGCCCGGCCAGTACTTTGCCGAGGACATCGGCATGGGCAGCACGGTCCAGGTCATCCTGCCCGCGGAGTTTGCCGGCCGCAACTCGCCCGACATCTCCACCGACGCCGATCCGGAAAGCGGTTATCAATACATCGAAGAAGGCGCTATCCAGAACTTCTACGGCGGCACCAGCTTCGTCGCCCCGCAGCTCAATGGCGTTACCGCCCTCTTCGTCCAGGCCCTGGGCGGTCGCGTCGGCCAGCTTAACCCGGCGCTCTACCAACTCAGGTCGCCCGACACCAAGGACCTTACGCTGGGCGACAACTGGGGCTACGCCGCGATCCCCGGCTTCGACAACGCCTCCGGGGTCGGAACCCTCGACGCCGCCACCCTCCTCAAGGGCCTCGAAACCCTCAAAGCCACCAAGTAACCCATGCACCGCAAACCAGCAAGGGCAGTCGACACGCGTCGGCTGCCCTTCTTTCTTCTATCGCACCGAACCCGGTACACCTGGAATCTCTAGGGCTACTCTCTGAATGCACGCGCTGGATTCAAGCCACCCGTCCGTCAGGCTGAGCAGCACTTACGGCAATGCTGATCCCGCGCTCGCGCAGGCGACCCACCAAGGCGCCGCCAATTCCCACACTGGGCGTCAGAACACCCGCGCGATCCGGCAGTTGGTCCACGTTGCACGCCAGCGCCAGCGCACTCTCGCACACACACTTCACCGTGATTCGATTCGCCGGGTCGCCCTCGCCCGCCAGCACCACCTCAGCGGTCTCTCCCTGCCCCGTGCGCCCCCACACGCGACACCGAAAGTACCCGCCATCCATCGCCGCCTCCGACGGGCCGCTTCCCGCCTGCATCGTCCTCCTGGCCAAATCGCGAAACAGCGGCGTCTCTAGCGCCCGGTAAAACAAAGCCGTTCCCAGGCTCGCTCCCGTCGCCCACACCGGTCCCAGAACGCCCTTCAGCAGCACATACTCCTGGTACGCCACATCCACCCCGATCAGACTGCAGCTCCGCCGCACCACCCGTGTGTCAATGATGCTCATCGGAAACGGCGCCACCCACCCGCCCGCCTCTTTGTCATAGAGCGCGCGGCGTGGGTCCGCCTCGATCGGCCTTGCATCCCGCTCCACCCCCGGGCTCAGCAGAAACGGATCCCGCCCCACCCTGTCCGCGCCGGAGCTGTACGTGCGATGCGCGCTCGCGATCGTGCCCCCGTTCGGCCGCCCACCCTTTACCTGAAAGTACGACTTGGCCACTGCGATACCGGACCCCAGCTGCTTCACCAGCAAACTCACGCCCAGGTCCGCCGGTACGCTGTCGAACCCGCAGAACGGAACGATCCTAGTGCCGTTCCGCTCCGCCTCCGCATGAAAGCGATCGATCAGCGATCGGACCCACGCCACCTCGCCGGTAATGTCGACGTAATCCGTCCTGGTCCTGACACACGCCTCGACCAGACGGTCTCCGTAGAGCTCAAACGGTCCAGCCGTGGTCAGGAGCACTCGCGTGCGTGAAGCCAGCTCCATCGCCGCCCGCGAATCGGTCGCGTCCGCCACCAACGCCGGAACCTCCGCTCCAAGCGCCTCTAACCTCTTCTGACTTCGACCCGCAATCGCCCACCGTACGCCGATCGGCGCATACCTCGCAAAATAGCGAACCGTCTGCTGACCCGTAAACCCGGTAGCCCCATACAAGATCACGTCAAACTCGCGCTGCTCCATCGTGCCCTGCATTCTAGTCCAAGCCTCTCCGCATATCGGTGCTGTACAGGCCGCTGGCCAGCTCCGGCCTCTGCTGCGGCAAGGCCGAACCAAGCCGTTAGCACTCCAATCCTTCCTCCCGCACGCTTCTGTGCAATGACCGCGAGTGGGCGAAGATGCCTTTCACGGCCTTGGCGTCGTCGTCCCCCACCACCATCTACCTTAACCATAGTGCGGCACGCCTTGGGGCCAGAAGCTTTCCTCCGCAACGCAACGCCGGCAAACCCCCGGCAACGTGAAGTCCAGACTTAAGCTTTCTGTTTTGAAGACTTTGAGCAAAAAGTACGGGGGGTGGGGTACCCTGCACACCCCCGGCCGCAACCGGCGGAGGCGCTCCTCCATAGCCCCCGGCTGCTCTTGCCCCCTCCCCGCGGGGAGGGTGTAACACTATCTCCGCCGCCCATGCCCGTCCCCTTCCACACCCGCGCCGCCCCCCACACCCTCCCCGAGCGGATGGACCAGCCCGCCTCCCTCGCAACCCTGCGCGGCTGCCTCCGCTCCCTCGAGCAGGTCAACCGCCTCACCGGCAGCTATCGGCCAACCCTCCGGTTCCTCCACCGCGCCCTGAAACGAGCCACCGCCCTCGGCCTTCGCTTCACCCCGGATCACCCTCTCCGCATCCTCGACATCGGCTCCGGCGGTGGCGATACCCTCGTCCGCCTCGGTCGCTGGGCCGCCATCCGCCGCCTCCCCGTCCACCTCACTGGCGTCGACCGCAACCCCCAGTCCGCCATCCTCGCCCGTGAGACCGAGCTCCGCCGCGCCTCCAGACACCCCCGCCTCCGCTCCCGCCCCATCCACTGGCTCACCGCCGATGCCCTCTCCCTCGCCCCCCACCCCCCACCCCACCTCATCCTCAGCTCGCTCCTCTTCCACCACCTCGAAGAGGCCGAAATCGTCCAGGCCCTCCGTTGGCAGCACCGAACTGCCGCGCTCGGCTGGTTCATCAACGATCTCGAGCGCTCGCCCTCCGCTGTCCGCGTCTATACCGTCCTGGCCCGCGCGCTTCGCTGGCACCCGTTCGTGCAACATGACGGCCCTGTCTCCTTCCACCGCGCCTTCCGTCCCGCCGACTGGCGCCGCCTCCTCCACCAAGCCGACATCCCCCTCTCCACCGTCCGTCTTCTTCCCACCTTTCCGGCCCGCCTCTGCCTCGAGCACCTCGCATGACGCCCGTGGAACTGGCGGAGAGGGTCAGCTCCTCAATCCCCCGCGCGGCCCCTCCGGTGCGATACGCCGTCGTCGGCGGCGGCCTCGCCGGCGCGGCCGCCGCCATCCACCTCGCCCGCGCGGGCTACCCCGTCACCCTCATCGAGCAGCACGCCACCCCCCGCCACAAGGTCTGCGGGGACTTCCTCTCCGCCGAAGGCCTCGCCAGCCTCCGCGCCCTCGGTCTCAACCCCGCCACCCTCGGCGCCGTCCCCCTGTCCACCCTCCGCGTCGCCACCGGCACCCGCCTTACCGAGGCCGCCCTCCCGTTCCCCGCCGCCTCGCTCACCCGCCGCGCGCTCGACGAGGCCCTGCTCCAGCACGCCGCCGCCCAGCCCACCGTCACTCTGCTGCGCGGCGACGGTGTCGAAGCCCTCTCTCAGCCCGATCCCTCCCACCCCTGGCAGCTGCGCCTCTCCTCCGGCGATACCCACCAGGCCCAAACCGTACTCCTGGCCACCGGCAAGCACGACCTCCGCGGCCACCCCCGCCCACCCGGCCGCCACAGCTCGCTCCTCGCCTTCAAGCTCTACCTCCGCCTCAGCCCCTCCCAAACTCGCGCCCTTGGGCCGGCAATTGAGCTCACCCTGTTCCCGCACGGCTACGCCGGCCTGCAGCCCGTCGAACCCGACTACCTCGGCCCCCGTGCCAACCTCTGCCTCGTCGTTGAACGGAGCCACCTCCGCTCCACCGGCAACAACTGGCCCAACCTCCTCGCGCACCTCCTCCGCTCCGTCCCGCACGTTGCCATCCGCCTCGCCGGCTCCGAGCCGCTGCTCGACAAGCCCCTCGCCCTCTCCAGTATTCCCTATGGCCTCCTCCGCTCCACCTCCCCCGAGCCCACCCTGTGGCCCCTCGGCGACCAGGCCGTCGTCATCCCCTCGCTCACCGGCGACGGCATGAGCCTCGCCCTCCACACCGCCGCCCTCGCCACGCAGTACCTCGCCACCGGCCACTCCGCCAGCAGCTACCTCGCCGAGCTCCACCGCACCCTTCGGCCCCAGCTCGCCCTCGCCACCCTTGCCTCACGCCTCGCCGTCCGCCCATCCCTCCAGCCCACTCTCGCCCTCGCCGCCCGCCTCCATCCCACCCTTCTGGTCCACCTCGCCCGCGCAACCCGCATCCCTGCCCGCGCCCGTCTTCACGTTCCGGCACAAAACCCTGCCGTTCGTAGCTGACGCAAGATAGAGTGTGGAAGCCATCAACTTCCCGATTCAATCGGGCGTCTTACCCCTAAGTAGGGAAGGGAACACCACATGCCGGCAACCGATCCCGAACAAAGCCCCAGCCGCAACGTGCTCGGTCAGCCGCTCGCCACCTGCGGCTCTGAGCCCGTGACCGGCTTCTTCCGCGACGGCTGCTGCAACACGGGCCCGGACGATCGCGGCGTCCACACCGTCTGCGCCATTGTCAGCGAGGAGTTCCTCGCCGCCTCGCGTCGCCTGGGCAACGATCTCTCCACTCCCGCGCCTCAGTACGGCTTTCCCGGCCTGCAGCCCGGTGATCGCTGGTGCGTCTGCGCCGCCCGCTGGCTGCAGTGCCTCGAGGCGGGTGCCCCCTGCCCCATCGTCCTCGAAGCCACCCACGAAGATACGCTTCGCATTATCCCCTTCGAGATCCTCATCCAGCACGCCGTTATCCCCGACAAGCTCCAGTAGCAACGGATTGGCACCTCCGCTATTCGAAACAATCCAAGGCTGCTGAACAGGTGACCTCGTGGACTCATCCGACTGCGGTCGGCAGACATCGGAGCTTCCCGACAGCTCACGCACCGTGTGGCTGGCGGTCGTATGAACTCTGGTGTCTCTTCTCGCACCACTTACCAACACCATGTCTCGCATCGCGCCCGAGCGAGGCTAGTTAAGGGCGATCGAGGTATTGCTTAGGAGATCGCTCTGGAAGCGGCGGCTGGGCGACCCGCGACGGCGGCCTTCGCGGAGGCGGGAAGGTCATCAGAGGGCATGGTGGCGACGGCCGGAGTTTGGACATCATTGCCGCTATTAAGCCGGCGCCAGAGGATGCGGAGAATGGCCATGACGGGAACGGAGATGAGGGCGCCGACGACGCCGCCAATCTCGCCACCGGCGAGGACGCCGAAGATCTGGGCGAGAGGTGAGATCTCGAGGGATCTGCCCATGATGCGAGGAGCGTTGACGTAGTCCTGAATGAGGCGCCAGGCGCCGAGGATGACGAAGAGCAGGACAAGATGGCGATAGCCAGCGAGAGCGGCGATGCCGAAGATGGCCACGGCGGCGACAGCGGGGCCGACGACGGGGATGAACTCACAGATGCCGGCGACAGGGCCGAGGATAAAGGAGTAAGGCGCGCGCATAAGGCTGAGCGCGGCCGTGAGGGCGATCAAGGTGAGCGCGGCGAGGATAAGCTGAGCGCGGATGTAGCTTCCGAGCATGACGTTCACGTCGCTGACGATGCCGGTCATGGTGTAGCGATACTCGGCGGTGCTGCCGAAGTTGATGAGGCCGGCGCCGATCTCCGCACCGTCCTTGAGGAAGAAAAGACTAAGGATAGGGATGAGAATGAGCCACCAGATGTGGGCAGCGGGCTCGGCGACGCTCTTGGCGAGAGACTGCCCGTAGCCGAGGATCTCGTTGCGGTGACTCATGAAGAAGCTTTGGATCTGCGCGACGCGAGCTTCGCTCCAGCCGTGATGGTAACCGAGCTGGCTGATGAGCTGGCCAGAGGCCATGCGGTCGAGCAGGGAGGGAAGGGTGGCCATGAGGGACTTGCCTTCGTCCACGATCTTGGGCCCGATGGCAAAGCCGAAGCCCACGAGAAGGGCGGCGATGATGAGATAGACGACGGCGATAGCTTTGATGCGACCGTGGAAAGGACGTTGAAAGCGTTCGACGACTGGGTCGACGAGATAGGCGAAGAGCACGGCGAAGAGGAACAGAGTCAGAGTTTCGCGAGCACCGTGGAGAAAGGCGAGCACGGTGACGAAGATCAGCGCGGTAAAGAGGATGCGGGCTGTGCGTGCGTCCCAGAAGTTAGAAAACATTAGTCTCACCCACTTTCTGAGTGTGATGCATGTGGAGGGTGTGTGGCAGCGCTTGAGGGATGTTCGGGCGGGGTTCCTAGGGCTCGATGGCGATCTGGGAGGTGTGCTCGAAGGCGGGCCGGCGAGCGGGGTCGGCGGCGAGATCGAGGACGAGACGTTCGAGGACGAGGCGCTTGGAGATGGGGGAAGAGCGGAGTTCACGGTCGGCGCGGGCGATGAGGCGGAGGGCGCGGGTGAGCTCGCGGCGGGATTTATAGCGGCGGGCTTGGCGGATGAGCTCTTCAGCGGCGAAGGGGGGCATGCGGAAGCCCTGCCAAAGCGCCTGCCAGATGGCGCGGGAGTCGCGGACGTTGCGCTCGAGGATGACGAGCATCTGGCGAAATGTCTTGGCGAGCAGGAAGAGGTGGCCGATGGCGGCCTCCTCGCCGGTGTCGGAGGCGTTGAGGAGGCCGTGAAGGAGGGCGACGGCGCGGGGGCGGTCGTGGGCGGAGATGGCGTCGGTGAGCTCGTAAAGGGACCGCTGTTTGGCGGCGAGGACCATGGTTTCGACGTCGCCGAGGGTGATGCGAGCGGAGGTGAGATCGCCGCCGGTGCGGGCGGGGGCGGTGCTGTAAAGAAGGAGTTTTTCGAGCTCGCTGGCGACGAGCATCATGTCGGCGCCGAGGGAGTCGACGAGCTCGCGGGCGGCATCGGGGTCAAAGGCGACGTCGCGTGCGGCGGCGGTCGTGATGGCCCAGCGGGCCGCATCGGTTTCGTCGACGCGGGTGAGCTCGACCAGGCCGCAGTGATCGCCGAAGGTCTCGCGGATGCGCTCGAAGCGTTCCTTGTCCTGCATGTCCATGCGGCGAAGGTCGGTGGGCAGGTGAAGGTGATCTGCGATGAAGAGGAGAAGAGCCTGGGGGTTGGGAGAGCGAAAGTACCGATCGAGGGCGGCGAACTCTTCTTTTTTTGAGCCGCGAGTGTAGAGCAGCTTGAGATTTCGGATCAGGAAGAGCTGAAAGGGCGCCATGAGCGACGGGGTCTGAGCGCGGTCGAGGATCTCGAAGAGGTTGATGTCGGCTAGGTCGAGATCGTGGAGACAGAAATCGCGGAGGTCAGGAGGAGCGAGCGCGTCTATGGCGGCGTGACGGCAGCGGTCCTGGAGGAATGTCTCGTCGCCGAGGAGGACGTAACCGGGGCGGATCTGGGGAGACGCGATCTCGGCAATGAAACGGTCAGCTCCGGCGAAGGAGCGGCCGCCGGGGCTGTCTCCGCCGGCTGCAGCGGGTTGTCCGGGGTCTCGGGAGCCGCGCGGGAGGCTGGCGGTGGCGCGAGGCGAGAGTTCTGTCATTTAGAAGCTCTCCAGCATTTCGCTGACGATGGCCTGGGCGAAGTTGCGGGCGATGCGTTGGACGGCGGCGGGGTCTTCCTGAATGAAGGTGTTGAGGTCGGTGGTGGACTGATACTGTTCGCGAAAGGTGAGGGCGTCGTTTTCGTAAAGAATGCGGTGGGTGTGCTCGTCGGTAAGGATGACTTTAGCGATGATGGTCAGGAGATAGCTCGAGGTCTGGCCGGAAAGCGAGTCGTAGGTGAGGGGAACGGCAGTCTGGGAGAGGATGGAGCCGGCGAGCAGGGCGTCGGTCGCGGGCGACTCGCGATTTTCGATGCGATCCCGGGTACGGGTGTTGAGCTCGCGGATGACGGCCTCGGTGAAGATGGTCTCGGTGGCGAAGCTTTGGACGTGCGTGGTGAAGGCGGGCACGGCGATGATACGAACATTGGCCGGCAGGTGCGAGGCAGCGCCAGCCTGGTGGTAGCCGCAGCCGGTGGCAAGGAGGAGGGCAGCCGCAAGAAGTGGGAGAGGCAGGCGCATCGGGCTGATGCGATTGTCGCAGAGGTGAAGTTGTGGGATTGGGGGCGGGTGAGGAGGATCGACCTTTCGGTCGATGGCCCACTCATGACGGTGGAGCTGTCATGAATGGGGCACCCTTTCGGGGTGGTGAGATTTGCGGGGCGGTAAACGGGGCGTGTGGGTGAGACCGCAGAGAGAGGAACGGGCAGCTCGTGCGAGCTGCCCGTTGGGGTGAGGTGAGATTCTGAGGTTAGGCGGGGGAAGGCTGGCCTTCGCCGAAGCCGGGTTTGCGACCGGGCTCGGGCTTGAGGACCTTTTGGCCTTCACCACCGGAGCCTGGATCGGCCTGGGCCAGATTGGAGCGAACTGGCGGCAAATCCTTGCCTTCGATGATGAGTTTAATCTCGGAGGCATCCAGGGTTTCACGCTCGAGCAGGGCGCTGGCCATGCGGTGCATGATCTCCTGGTTGGACTCGAGCAGGCTGTAGGCCGAGGAGTAGCCGGTGTCGACGAAGGAGCGGACCTCGGCGTCGATCTGCTTGGCGGTGTCGTCCGAGAAGTCGCGATGCTGTGCGATCTCGCGGCCGAGAAAGATCTGCTCTTCCTTTTTGCCGTAGGTCATGGGGCCGAGGCGGCTCATGCCGTATTCGCAGACCATCTTGCGGGCGAGTTCGGTGGCACGCTCGATGTCGTTGCCGGCGCCGGTGGTCATCTTCTTGAGGAAGATCTCCTCAGCGCAGCGGCCGCCCATGAGGGTAGCAAGGCGCGTCTCGAGATAATCCTTGGTGACGGTGTGCTGATCTTCCTCGGGGAGGTAGACCGTGACACCGAGCGCCATGCCGCGAGGGATGATGGTGACTTTGTGAAGCGGGTCCGAGTGCTCGCGGAGGGCGGAGACGAGGGTGTGACCGGCCTCATGGTAGGCGGTGACCTTCTTCTCCTCATCCGTGAGCAGCATCGACTTGCGCTCGGCACCCATCATGACCTTGTCCTTGGCGACTTCGAAGTCGTACATGTGGACGGCCTTGCGGTTGTAGCGAGCGGCGGTGAGGGCAGCCTCGTTCACCATATTGGCGAGGTCGGCGCCGGAGAAGCCCGGTGTGCCGCGCGCAAGGATGTTGAGGTTGACGTCCTCGGCCATGGGGACCTTCTTGGAGTGAACCTTGAGGACCTCCTCGCGGCCGCGGATGTCGGGTCGATCGACGATGACGCGGCGATCGAAGCGACCGGGACGGAGCAGGGCCGGGTCAAGGACGTCAGGGCGGTTGGTCGCGGCGACGAGAATGACGCCGTCGTTGGCTTCAAAGCCGTCCATCTCGACCAGGAGCTGGTTCAGGGTCTGCTCGCGTTCGTCGTGTCCGCCGCCGAGACCCGCGCCACGGTGACGGCCAACAGCGTCAATCTCATCGATGAAGATGATGCAGGGGGCATTCTTTTTGCCCTGCTCGAAGAGGTCGCGGACACGGCTGGCGCCGACGCCGACGAACATCTCGACAAAGTCAGAACCGGAGATGGAGAAGAAGGGAACGTTGGCTTCGCCGGCGACGGCCCGGGCGAGCAGAGTTTTGCCGGTGCCGGGAGGTCCGACGAGCAGGACGCCCTTGGGAATGCGGCCGCCGAGACGCTGGAACTTCTGCGCCTCACGGAGGAACTCGATGATTTCCTTGAGCTCTTCCTTAGCCTCGTCGACGCCGGCGACATCCTTGAAGGTGATCTTCTTCTGCTGCATGGAGAGCAGGCGAGCGCGGCTTTTGCCGAAGCTCATGGCCTTGTTGCCGCCGGACTGCATCTGGCGCAGGAAGAAGAACCAAAGGCCGAGCAGAAGCGCGAAGGGAGCGGCCTGAATTAGGATACCGAGCCAAGCGTTCGAGTTCTGGTCCTTGATGGAGATGTCGACGCCGTGATCACGAAGCGTCTTGTACATATCCGGGTAGTTGGCCGGGATCGTGGTGTGAAAGAGGGTGCGAGTGTCGCCCTGGTAATGGCCAGTGACCTCGGCCCCGTTGACCGTCACGTCCTTGATCTTGTTCTGGTCGGCGTCGGTGAGCAGCTGCGAGAGGGAGATGTTCTTCTCCTGCCCTACGCCGGTGCTGCGGACGACGAACTGCCAGAGCAGAAGCAGGCAGGCGATCATGCACACCCAAATCAGAATCTGTTTGACGGTCGAGTTCAAAGCGAAATCCCCATGCTTTCAGCCGGAAGTCGGCAGAGCCAAGGCGCGTGGATCGCGGCGATGGCCGATCCGCGACTGAAGGCGGATCTGTTCATTAGACGAGGGTCGATCGAGAAGGGTTCTGGGCTGCAAGCGGGATTCACGCAAGCAGTAATGGCTGGCGAAACCCTTCACGCCGTCAAGTAGTCAGATTTTACCCCGAGGAGCGCCGGAGCGATTCATCAATCTTAGTGCCGCAGGCAGGTTGGCGGGTAATAGATATAGATTGTGGCTGGCGAGGGGCCGGGAAGGACCTCAAGATTGCCGGGACAGGTGGAGCTCGCGGACGGAGCGTTCGGCCTCGAGACCGTTGGACAGGCGCAGGCTCGATCCGGGGCGGGAGGGGATGGTGGGGACGGGAGCGGCGAGGCCGGCGAGCGCGAGCAGACGGGCGACCTCGTCGAAGGAGAGACGGGCGCCGAGCCGACGGGCGGTGGCGCGGAGAACGCGGCGGCGCAGGGCCGGGTGAAGGGCGCGCAGGCGATCGAGCTCGATGGAGAGGGTGGCGGCGCCGGGAGCGGTAGTGTTGGATCGACCGCCGCCGCGAACCGGTCTGCCGGGAACGACGAGCTGGGGGAGGATGCGGTCCAGCTCGCGCTGCCAGAAGGTCTCCTCGTCGCGGGCGATCTCGGCCAGGCTGCCGAGGGTGCCGTTCAGCGACGGGTTGAAGGCGCGCAGGGCGGGCAGCAGTTGGTGGCGGACACGGTTGCGGGTGTGTGCGGGATCGGCGTTGGTCTCGTCGATGCGCCAGGGCTGGCCGAGGATTTGAAGGTAGCCTTCGATGGTGGTGCGGTCGGTGGCGAGGAGCGGGCGGAGGATGCGACCGGCGCGGCCGGTGGGGGTGGCGACCTCGACGACGGGGAAGATGCCGGCGAGGCCCTCGGTCCAGGCGCCGCGGAGGAGCTTGATGAGCACGGTTTCGGCCTGGTCGTCGGCGGTGTGGGCGGTGGCGATGGCGTCGGCTTCGCCGGAGCCGATGAGCTCGGTGAACACGGCGTAGCGAAGGTGGCGGGCGGCCTCCTCGAGTGTCTCGCCCTCGTGCCCGGCACGGGCAGGGGTGTCGACGGCGCGAAGGGTGAGCGGGAGGTTGAGGGCCTTACATAGCTCCTGAACGAACTGCTGATCGGCGTCGGCGGCGTCGCCGCGGATGCCGTGGTGGATATGGATCACGGAGAGGCCGAGGCCGAGGGCTTCCCTAGGGAGGTGATTGGCGGCGTGAAGGGTGCGCAGGAGGGCAACGGAGTCGGCACCGCCGGAGACGGCGACGGCGAGGCGGAGGCCGGGGGTAAGGCCAGTGCGATCGAAGGGGAGGAGGGGTGGGCCGGGTATTGGGGGCACAAGGGAGATCGTACGGCCTGCGGCGCGGGTCCGCCGTATAGCCTGGGGGAGGCGGAAGGGAGTGGGCGAGTGCGGAGGATAAGACGGGCGACCGAGGCGGATGCGGAGCTGATCGCAGGGCAGCGACGGGCGATGTTTGAGGACGCGGTTTCGCCGACGCCGGCGACGCTTCGGCAGATGGAGGCGGCCTTTGTGCCCTGGGTGAGGGAGCGGCTGCGGCTGGAGACCTATCTGGGGTGGATTGTGGAGGAGAATGACCACGCGATCGCGGGTGCGGGGCTTTGGGTGATGGACTTCCCACCGCATTTTCTGCAGCCTGATGCATGCCGAGGTTATCTGCTGAACTTTTATGTGGCTGTGGCGCATCGCGGGAAGGGGCTAGCGCGAGAGTTGCTGGCCGAGACAGTCGACGAGGCTCGACGGCGTGGGCTGAAGGTTGTGACGCTGCATGCCTCGAAGTTCGGAAGGCCACTGTACGAAGGAAACGGTTTTCAGCCGAGCAACGAGATGATGCTGCTGACGAACGGGTCCGCTGAGGCGATCGTTTAGGCTGCTGAGCGATGTTGGCGTAGCTGTTCAGGGGAGTTGGTATACTTCGCTTCTTATGCGGGTGTATGTAATTTTGCCGGCGGCTGGCATGGGGACGCGGATGGCGGCTGCGGGGCTGTCCGGGCTCGCGCCGAAGCAGTTTCTCGAGATCGGCGGTGTGCCGATGGTGGTGCACGCGCTGCGGACGTTTCTTTCGGTCGCGCGGGTGGATGCGGTCTGCCTGGCGGTGCGCGGAGCGGAGCGCGAGCGGCTGCAGGGGTGGATTGCGGAGTTCAAGCTGGGGCCACGGGTGCATCTGGTCGAGGGCGGCGATCATCGGCAGGAGTCGGTGAGCCATGCGTTGGCGGCGCTGGAGTGCGATGACGACGATGTGGTCTTGGTGCACGACGCGGTGCGGCCGTTGATCGATCCGGCGACGATCGAGCGGACGATCGATGCGATTGCACGGCACGGGGCGGCGATCGTGGGGATGCCGGCGGTAGACACGATCAAACAGGTGGAGCGGACGGCGGATGGGGCGATTGTGACAGCGACGATTCCGCGGGAGCGCGTGGTGCAGGCGCAGACACCGCAGGGGGCGCGCGCGGGTCTGCTGCGGCGGGCGTTCGCGGAGGCCGAGGCGGACGAGTTTGCGGGCACGGATGAGGCGAGCCTGCTGGAGCGTTCCGGGATCGAGGTCCATGTGGTGCAGGGATCGTCGCGCAACTTCAAGATCACGCAGCCGGGTGACCTGGAGCTGGCGGAGTTTTATCTGGGGCAGACGGCGACGCCGGCGGGGGTGCGATGAGCTTTCGGATTGGGTACGGCTTTGATTCGCACAGCTTCAAGACGGGTGTGCCGCTGTTTCTTGGTGGGATGAAGGTGGAGCACACGGAGGGCCTGGCGGGGCACTCGGATGGGGATGTGCTGCTGCACGCGTTGACGGACGCGCTGCTAGGGGCGGTGTCGGCGGGGGACATCGGCACGTTCTTTCCGCCGACGGACGAGCGATGGAAGGGCGCGGCGTCCAGCCTGTTTCTGCGCACGGCGCTTGAGGAGATCCATACCGCGGGCTACCGGATTGTGAATGTGGACTCGGTGCTGGTGATGGCGCAACCGAAGGTTGTGCCGATCGCGGGCGAGTTGCGGGCGAGCGTGGCGGATCTGCTGGAGATTCCGGCGCGGGATGTGGGCATCAAGGCGAAGACGCCCGAGGGGCTGAACCAGGACGGAGTTGCGGTCGCGCACGTGACGGTGCTGCTGGAGAGCCTGGCGATGGACAGCGGGCCGAAGGTAATGACCGCGGCGGCCGAGGATGATGTGGTGAACGAGATGGTGGAGAGTCTGGTGACGGATGTGCCGGACCTGTCGGCGCTCGGACGGAAGCGGCCGGCGTTCGATACGGATGATCTGACCTGAGGATGGCTGTCGCGCGATGGTCGTAGACGCGGCTCGGCTAGACTGCACGTATCCCTTTGTTGTTCACGGAGATTCTCGCAATGAAAAGCTGTCTTCGAACGGCTGCGCTCGCCGTTGCCGCGGTGTTGTCCCTTTTAGGCAGTGGCGTCGCACAGAGGAAGGCCGAGGCGAAGGCTGAGTTTGTTCGCACGCACTATGCGAAGTATGAGTTCCGCATCCCGATGCGGGATGGCGTGAAGTTGTTCGTGAGTGTCTACGAGCCGCGGCCGGGGGAGTTTGAGGATCATGGGCCGTACCCATTTCTGATGACGCGAACACCGTACGGCTGCGCGCCGTATGGTGAGGACGAGCTGCCGACGAAGCGGTTCGGCGTGAGCGACGAGCTGATGGAGAGTGGGTACAACTTCGTCTGCGCGGACGCGCGGGGGCGATGGCAGAGCGAGGGCGAGTTCAAGGAGATGAGCCCGCACGTGTCGGACAAGGGCGCGGCGCCGGGAGAGCGCGCGTCGAACAAGGACGTAGACGAGTCGACAGACACGTATGACACGGTTGACTATCTGCTCGCGCATGTGCCGAACAACAACGGGAAGGTGGGGATTGTCGGGATCAGCTACCCGGGGTTTTATACGTCGGCGAGCATTATCGATTCGCATCCGGCGATCAAGGCGGCGAGCCCGCAGGCGCCGATGACGGACATCTACATGAATGACGACAGCTACCATGGCGGGGCGTTCATGCTTTCGGCCAACTATGGGTTTTATGTGAACTTCTTTCCGCAGCAGAACCCTGTGCTGCCGAGCGAAGGGCCGGAGTACAAGTTTCCGATCACGGACGGTTACAACTTTTATTTGCAGGCGGGGCCGATCGGAAATCTGGACACCGGCAAGCAATACCTGAATGGGGGAAACTGGCTGTACCACGATCAGACGATGCACACGACCTATGACGACTACTGGCAGAGGCGCGATCTGAGCCGGCACATTCACGGGGTGAAGGCGGCGGTGATGGTGGTGGGCGGGTGGTTTGACGCGGAGGATTTGTCGGGGCCGTTCAAGACCTATCACGCGATCGACAGGCTAAGTCCGGGGGCGGCGAACTCGATCGTGGTTGGGCCGTGGGTGCATGGCGGCTGGGCCGCGAGCGATGGCGACCATCTGGGCGATGTGGAGTTTGGGGAGAAGACGGGCGTGTTCTTCCGCAAGGAGGTGCAATTTCCGTTCTTCGAGCACTACCTGAAGGAGCGGCCGGCGGAGGCGCTGCCGAAGGCGCTGGTGTTTGAGACGGGAAGCAATGTGTGGCGGCGCTACACGGCGTGGCCGCCACCGAATGCGACAGCGAAGATGCTGTATTTTCGCGAGGGTGGCGGGCTGAGCTTTGCGGCGCCGGCAGAGAAGCTTGCGGTGGATAGCTACGTGAGCGATCCGACGCATCCGGTGCCCTTCACTGAGTACGTAACCGATACAGTTCCACAACGGTACATGGATGACGACCAGCGGTTTGCGGCGAAGCGGGCCGATGTGCTGGTGTATGAGACGGAGCCGCTGGCGCAGGATGTAACACTCGCGGGGCCGGTGCGGCCGAAGCTGCGCGTGAGCTCGACGGGGACGGATGCGGATTTTGTGGTGAAGCTGATCGACGTGTATCCGGAGAGCTTTCCGAGCCCGCGGAGCGAAGTCGAGGGCAAGCGTGTGCTGGCGGCCGCGCCGGTGTTGATGGGCGGGTATGAGCAGATGGTGCGGGGCGAGCCGATGCGGGCGAAGTTTCGCGACAGCTTCGAGCACCCGACGCCGCTGCCGGTGGGCAAGATGGTCGAGGTGAACAGCGAGATGCCGGATGTGAACCAGACATTTCGCGCGGGCCACCGGATCATGGTGCAGGTGCAGAGCACCTGGTTCCCGCTGGTGGATCGGAATCCGCAGACGTTCGGGGATATTCCGCACATGCAGCCGGAGCAGTTCAAGGCGGCGACGGAGAGTGTGTACCGGCAGGTGGGGGCGGCGAGCGGGGTCGAGGTGATGGTGGTGCCGCAGCGCTGAGATCGCGGGGTCAGGCGCGCGCGAAGGGGTGCTCGAGCGAGGGCGAGGGTGGGGTGAAGAAGGCGGCGCCGTTGGGAGTGACGTGCCAGCAGTCTTCCAGGCGAATGCCGAAGGCGTTTGGATCGCCGGCAGGGCTGGGGAAGTAGATGCCGGGTTCGTCGGAGAAGCACATGCCGGGGGCGAGCGGGGTGGTGTTGCCGCCGACGAGGTAGGGCCACTCATGCATGTCCATGCCGATGCCGTGGCCGACGCGGTGGGAGAAGAACTTGTAACCGGGACCGGAGCCTGCGTCGGTGATGATCTGTCGGGCGACGGCGTCGATCTGCTGGCATTCGACGCCGGGGCGGGCGGCGGCGAGGGCGGCGGCCTGAGCGCGGTGGACGATGTCGAAGACACGGCGCTGTTTGTCGGTTGCACGGCCGAGGACGAAGGCGCGGGAGATGTCGGACTGGTAGCCCTGGACGGTGCAGCCGTCGTCGAGAAGGATGATCTCACCTTCGGTGATGGTCTGCGGCTTCAACGAACCGTGAGGCAGGGCAGAGAAGGAGCCGACCTCGCAGGAGGCGTCGCCTTCGACGCCGCAACGCGCGTAGGCGGCGGAGATGAGCTCAGAGACGTGGCGATTGGTCATGCCCAGGGAGAGGGACTTCCAGGCGGTCTCGTAGACGGCGAGGGTGATGGTGTTGGCGAGCTGCAGGAGGGCGAGCTCGGCGGGGCTCTTGATGGCGCGACAGCCGGCGGTGACGGGGGTGGCGCCGGCGATGGTGAGAGTGGGTGAGGCGTGCGCGATGCCGTCGGAGAAGGCGAACTGGGTGCGCTCTTCGATGCCAAGGGTGCCGGTGACGACGCCGGCGTCGCGGACGGCGCGAGCGAGAAGGGCGAAGGGGGACTCGTTTTCCTGCCAGGGATAGACGCGGGTGGTGGAGGCTGCCGGGAAGGTTGATGGGCGAGCGTCCATGCGCTCGCGGATGCGTGCTTCCTCGAACGCGGGACAGAGGATGAAGGGCTCGGAGCGGGCAGGCAGGACCCAGGCGAAGAAGCGCTCGGACTGGTCCCAGTGCAGGCCGGTGAAGTAGTCGAGTGACGCGCCGGTGCAGAGGACCAGAGCGTCGAGTTTGTTCTGGAGGAGGAGGGCGCGGGCGCGGTCAAGACGGTGTTCGCGCTCGGTGAGCGAGATGGGGACGGCTTCGGCGGAGCGGTCTTTGAGGGCGAGGATAGCGGGCGGGAGGGTGCCGGTGAAGGCGGCGGCGGGGGCTTCGTCCTGTGCCGTGAGCGGGCGGCCGGCGAGCGCGAGCGCGGAGGCAGCGGCGGCGGTGTGGAGGAGGCTGCGTCGGGTCGGCATGGGGGGATGATACGTGTGCTGCGCCAGTGAGGCACAGGCACACGGAACGGGAGTCAGGCTGTGCCCATCCGTGGTTGCCGCTGGTCTGAGCGCAGAGAAAGCGGGCGAGGACACGTGGTTGCGTGTTGCTCGCCCGCAGGTATTTGCGCGTGCTTTGAAGAGCGAAGTTAGGTGTTCATGGTCGTCTTGGTGGCGGCCGTGGTGCTCTTGGTGATGGCGCCGTTGACGCCGTTGGGGAAGAAGCCGCCGGCGCCTGCGTTGGCCTTGTCGTAGGCAAGGTAGAGGACCTGGCCGGGGGTGCGGGTGGAGACGAGGCCGCTGGCGATGTTGACGGAGAGGTACTGCGTCTGCGGGCCGCTAGGTGGCGGGATTAGGTCGACGCCATCGAGCGCGGCGGTGGGGACGTTGAGCCGAGCGATCTGCGTGCGGATAGTGGAGACGTGCTCGGCCTCGACGGCGAGGATGCGGGCGGCGTAGCCGATGACGGCGGGTGTGCTGAGCAGGGGAGCGGCGCCGGCATAGGCGGTGACGCCGATGTCCTCAAAGATGCGGCTCAGCTTGAGAAACTCGTCCTGGCTGCCGAAGCCGAAGCCGAGGGCGTCGAGGTTGATGTTGGGCTGCGCGATGGTGTCCGCGCCGAGGACCTCGCGGAGCAGCTTGACGTGGGCGCGCTCGTCGGAGCCGATCTGCATGGCAATCTCTTCGGTGAAGACGAGGTTGTTCGAGAAGTCGACCTTCTTGCCACCTTTGGCAATGCCGCCGGAGGTGGGGTTTGGCGAGTTGGCCTTGCCGTCGATGCCGATGCCGTAGTTGGTGATTGACGAGCCGGTGAGGGCGTAGGTGTAGAACTCGGACTCGAGGTATTCGAGGTTGAGGGCGAACTGCAGGACCTCGATCTCGGTCATGGTTTGGGCTTCGGCGGGAATCGAGGCGCCGGCGGAGATGGCGCCGACGGCGGCGGTGGCGACGCCGATCTTCTTGAGAAAGCTGCGGCGATTCTGGGCCGCGGCGACGACTTCGGGCAGGATGCTCTTCGACATGAGGTTCTCCACGTGCTGGTTACAAGCTCTACTGGGATGGTGATGCGGGGACCTTGCTCTTACAAGCGTGTGTATGGGCCTATGAGAGGTGTTGACGACCGGCGTAGAAGAACACGCCGGCAAGCGGCAGCATCAGCGCCCAGGTGGGAGGCTCAGGAACCGGGGACGAGCTGCTGACGTTCAGGCTGTAGTTGCCGTCGCGTTGGACACAAGGCGCGACATCGCTCTCAAGAAAGGCGCCACCGCTCTTGCCGCAAGCCGTGCCGGTTGCGTGCGGGTCGGAGGCGAACAGAAATCCGTCTGAGAGTGTGTTGATGGCGACGTTGGGAAACTCGGTCATGGCAAGGACGTAGCTGCCTTGCTTCAGGGTCTCCTGAAGAGAGGCGTCGTTGCAGAGGCCGGTCGTGGCGTCGGCTTTTTCGCTGCCGCTGCACATGCCAGAACCACCGGCATAGCCGAGGGGGTTGCCGCTTGCGGAAAAGAGCGTAAGGACCGGAACGAAGCCGCCCGCCCAGGAGGTGGTGCCGTTCAGATTCGTTCCACCGGCGTAGGAGGTGGTGTAGAAGTTGAAGTCTTCGGTTGCGGTTGAGGAGAAGTCATACAGGAGGACCTGATTATCCGTGGTGAATGTTCCGGAGGTAGTGTAGGTGGAGGCAAGTGCCTTCTGGTGCGCGCCGAGGCAGAGCGCCAGAAGAGGAAGAGAAACGAGCGAGATCGTAGGTCGCAAATTCATGGTGGCGGCTATCTCCGAGAGGTAGACCGCACGTGCAGAGCATCTTCTTGAGACAGCTGTTCCCTGGGTGGGATGACGCCGAGAGCTTCTGGGGCGGTCGATTCTTTCCGCAAGGTGAAGCAAGAGAGCAGGACGGCAAGGTACTGAGTGACGAGGATGATGATGTCAAAGCAACGTCATGGCGTGGCGCGACACTGGCTAGAAACGGGTGGCTGTTTTGCACCTTGGTAAGTTACTTTTACAAAATTCTTCTTCTAGTTGATGAGGTGATTGTGCCTGCGAATTTGGTGCCGTGTTTCCAATCCGATTGGCGAGGGCACGCGTACTACAAACTCATCTATAGCTTTGCCGACGTTGCGGGAGCGGCTATGATCTTGCTCTGGTCTCAATGTGAGAGTTTTCTAATGAGCGAGAGAGCGAGCTAGCCATGATTACGACCGTGCAGCAGCACATCTTGCAGCAGCAGGCACTTGCGGGCAAGGATGCTTCCGGGACCTTTAGCTGGCTGCTGAGCGGCATCACGTTGGCCGCCAAGATGATTGAGGCAAGGATTCGCTCCGCAGGGCTGACGGATCTATATGGGGCGGCGGGAGCGGTGAATGTCCAAGGCGAGCAGCAACAGAAGCTCGATGTCTATGCCAACCAGGCGCTGCTGCACTGCCTAGGGCTGCGGGACAGCGTGGCAGCGCTGGTGAGCGAAGAGGACGAAAGGCCAATCACCTTCAATCGCGATGCGGCGACGGGGAAGTACATTATTGTGTTCGACCCACTCGATGGATCGTCGAATATCGATGTGAATGTGAATGTGGGCACGATCTTCAGCGTGCTGCGACGGCTGCCGGGAGTCGAGGCGTTGGAGGCATCGATTCTCCGGCCGGGATTTACGCAGGTGGCGGCGGGGTATGTGGTGTATGGGCCGTCAACGGTGCTGGTATACACGACGGGCCAAGGCGTGCACAGCTTTACGCTTGATAACTCGATCGGCGCGTTCGTGCTCAGCGGCGAACGGTTGCAGATGCCGGAGCAGGGAAGCTACTACAGCGTGAACGAGGGGACGGCGGCAGGCTGGCCGGAGGAGTATCGGCGGTATGTGGAGATGCTGCGCGCGGGCGGGTTGGGACGCGAGTACAGCTCGCGGTACATCGGCAGCTTGGTGGCGGACTTTCATCGCACGCTGTTGAAGGGCGGCGTGTTTTTATATCCGCCTACGGCCAAGGCGCCGCAGGGAAAGCTGCGGCTGCTGTATGAGGCAAACCCGCTGGCGTTTTTGGCCGAGCAGGCGGGCGGTGTGGCGACGACGGGCACGGAGCGCGTGCTTGATCTGCTTCCGGAGCAGATCCACCAACGGACGCCGTTCTGCTTTGGCAGCCGACGCGAGATGGAGGCACTGGCGACGGCGTTGGGCGGGGCGTGAGCCGCTTTTCCGCGGTAGTCGAGGATGTGCGGGAGCGGGTGCGCATTCACGGTCGCGCGGTGTGGCAGCTTGCACTGAGTGAGACGGGCTTTGGGCGGGGAGGGAATGGCGTGCTGGTGGCGGTCTCGCGTCAGGGCAGCCGTTTGGAGCTGCGGGTCCTGTCGATCGAAGAGGATGAGCGCGGCGTGATCTGGCACACCGTGGAGAAGCCGCTGGCGGCCGGCACGGAGGTTACGGGCGAACTGGACTGAGTAGGTGCTGCGGCGCAGTGAAGATCAATAGACGCGTGTCGCCGGCGAGACCTGAGCGGAGCGTTGCTGGTACACTGACCCAGTCGTCGTCGATCACGTGACCCATGCGCAGGCGTGGTGTGCCGGGATCCGGTGGGGGGCTGTAGCTCAGCTGGGAGAGCGCCTCGTTCGCAACGAGGAGGTCAGCGGTTCGATCCCGCTCAGCTCCACCAAAGACGGGTTCCTTTTACAGGTTTAGCCTTGGCCGGCGCGGCGTCGGATGGTTAGAAGCGAATCGACTCAGCGCTTGTCAGAGGTCGTCGGCGGTACGGTTAGCTTCTTTACGGTGTAGTCCAGGCCCTGCACCCAGGTCAGACCTTTGGAGCGTGCCTCCGACATGCAGCGGTTAAAGGCGGTGTAGTCCCCCTGCGTCTGTCCCGACGCTTGGAGGGCGTTGAAGAGGAGGTTATGTTTGCGCGAGGAGAAGCGACCCGAGGAGCTCATGAAGGCTACGTTAGCAACGGTTGTCGGCAGGAGCGATGGCACGAAGCGCGGCGGCGATGGCACGAACGGGGCAGCTGACGAGGCTTATGCGCGATCAGACGATGCGTTCCTTGGACCGTTTTACAGGTGGACCGATGACGATAAGGGTGTGAGGAGGGGAGATCCTGGAGCGGGAGACGGGGATCGAACCCGCAACCAACGGCTTGGGAAGCCGCTACTCTACCATTGAGCTACTCCCGCGCGGAGTAATTGGATTATATGCGTTTAGGTATAGGTGCTCCAATGGTCGGCAAGGCGCAGCGAAGGCCACGGATTTGGCGGTCATTCTGGCGCAGAGCTTTGCAGATGGTGGCTATCGTGGTCGCGATGGCAACGGTGCAAGCTCTGGCGTGGGCCGATCCGCCGCTGTCGAGCCGCGCCATGATGGCTGTGGACGGGCAGGGAGCCGGGGAGGACCTTTCGGCATATGTGAGCCGGGAGGATGCGCGGTTGGGCGCGGGCGCGGGGACGATTGTGCTGGCGCAGCCGGGGCGGCTCGGCCAGTCGGTGACACTGGGGCGCGGGCACAATCTGGAGCTGCGAGCCCCGATCACATGGGCGGCGACGGTGCGACTCGCGGGCGACAACAGTGTGCACTGCGCGGCGGGCGCGAGCGTGACGGCGCAGATGCCGGAGTTTGCCTTCGGACAGCAGCCTGGCGCACTTTTGTTGGCGCAGGGGGTGAGCGGGGTTCGCGTCGAGGGCTGTCATGTGAACTCGGCCACACAGAGCGTGCTGCTGGCGGGGTACCCGATCTTCGACCTCACGATGCAGGGCAATGTGCTATCGGGCCTGACGCTGGCCGGGGTGAACTCTCCGGATACGAATACGCCGAGCCAGCGGCTCAGCTTCTCCGGAAACAGTGTGACGATGCCGGGCGGCAAGTCAAATAATGCCGGCGTTCTGCTGTTCTACGCCAAGGGGGTGACCGCGTCCGGGAACAACTTCACCGGCCTTGTGCACGGCATTCAGTGGTGGGGCGGAGACTCGGGAGCGGCAGGGGCGTCGCTGGCGCAGGTGACGCGGGCCGGGGAGATGATTTTTGCCGGGAATACGTGCAAGACCGTGGCTGGATCGTGCCTTTGGGGATCAATGGCGTATGACATCACGATGCGGGGCAACACGGCGGACGGATGTGGGGACGTGTGCTTCGACACGGAGGGCGGGCTGCGCACACAGATCGTCGGGAACACGGCGACGAACTGCCAGAACGGCTGTGGCGCAATCTTTTTCTTTACCGACCAGACGGTGATCTCGGGCAATCATTTTCGCGCGGATGCTCCCGGCGGAGGGCTGATCTTAATCAAGAACGTGTCGCAGAATCCGATGACGCACCGGCACCTGACCATCGAGGGCAACGAGCTGACCTGCCTGACGCACACCTGCCGCGCGATGTACCAGGAGGCGGCGTCCGAGATTACGTTCCGCAATAACCAGATCGCGGACGGGACCTGGTTGCCGCTCGGGTATGCGCGCGCGGTCCTGATCGAAGGAAATCACCTTTCCTTCACGCGGCCCATCTCCGGGCCGGGTGCGGCGATCGGGGCGCCGGCGGTGATCGGCGGGACGGCGCTCGAGATTGTGAGCAATGTGATCGACTCCGCTGTGCAGCAGCCGCCCGATGTGGCGTGTATCGCCGCGGCCTGGGGCGACTTCAATGCTGTCGATCCTGGCCTCATTGCGGGAAACCGGTGCGGACCCGGTCAGTTTGCGGTGGGGCTGCGCGTGACGTCGGAGGGCAAGAACGCGGGTCTGATGGGCGTCTGGGTGGTTGGCGGGAATCGGTTCGGCGCCGGTTCTGTGGTGCACACGGCACCGGGCTCACGGGAGCGCTTCGTGGATCTGGGCGAGTGCGGGGCGGGCGCCTGCCGGCTGGATGCGACGGGGGTGGCGCAGGCTCATGCGCTCGCCGGCTGCACAGGCGCGGCGCCTCAAGGATCGGCGGTGTGCCTGGGGCCGGTGCGCGGATGGGCATCGATACCAGTTGCCCCATAAACGCTGTGTGCTTGCGACAGAGGCGATCGGCAGCTTGGCGTATTCAGCATGTCGTGCTCCCTAGAGTGGAGGGAGCGCGGCTCGCGTGAGACGAATAAAACTCAGCCGCGAGCGACGCAGAACAGGACCTTCCCGATACGGGAGGGTCTCGTTGCGTGTGGGAGGGCCATGCAGCTGACAACAAAAGAAGGGGCCAGCCGGACGGACAGCATCGCGGCGATGCTGCTGGGGCTGGCGGTGGCGACCGCTCTGGTGGCGTTTGCGCTGGGGCGGAATGATCCGTCGGTCCGCACAGCGGTGCTACTGTGTGTGACCAATTTGGTGACGGCGCTGTCGAGCATCGCAGCAACGCTGCTGGTAGGTAAGCCTGCGATAACGCATCAGGTGGAGACGCGCGGACCGGCGCAGATGACAACCGCGGAGAGTCAGACGACCTCCGTGCAACCGATCGGCAATGACGAAGATAAAGACAAAAAGGAGGGATGTGCATGACAGGTGCAATCAGTTTTGATCCGACGCTGCATACGTCGGCGAGTGATGTAGGAGCAACCAGCACGGCGACGGGGCCAAGCGGAAGTTCGGCGGCGAAGACAACGGCGAGTTCCGGGGGCACGCTGCAAGCCTTTGAAGGTTTTCTGAAGAAGGCTGGGCAGACAGCGGGCGTGGTGCTGGCGGACATCGTGAAGTATGTGATTCCAGTGGCCCAGGTAGCGGCGGTTGCCGACCCGAGTGTGGCGCCGGCGGTCGAGGCGTTCACGACTTCGGTGCATCTGGTACAGGCGACGGTGCTGAGCGCGCAGCAGCGATGGGCGAGGGAGGGATCGGGGGCGAACACGCAGAAGCTGGCAGACGTTCTGACCGTGGTCGAGCAGCCGATCATTACCCTGTTTGCACAGATCGGTGTGCACGTCGACACCGATTATGTGGTGAACCTGGTGAACGGCGTAGTGGCCATCCTGAACGCGCAGCCGGCGGCTGTGCTACAGACGAAACCAGAATGATTAGCGACGCTTGGGTCCGCGTCTCGGAATGGCGAGGTGCGGACCCTGGTT
This sequence comes from Acidobacteriaceae bacterium, assembly GCA_965277125.1. Taxonomy (GTDB): domain Bacteria; phylum Acidobacteriota; class Terriglobia; order Terriglobales; family Acidobacteriaceae; genus Edaphobacter. Next base: position 217,623 of record CBDIBU010000005.1, read on the forward strand.
GTCGGCGCTGTGTTCTGGGTGTTGTCTTGGGCGAGCGCGGAAGCTGATGCGCGAGGCGGTTGGGCAGCCAGACGTCGTCGGCGTCGAGAAAGGCGGTGATGGGAGCGCGCGCGTGTGGAAGCGAGATTGCGCGGGCGCTGATGCCGTGGTTGCGTCCGTCGGTGTGCTGCAGCACCCAGACGCGACCGGGACGAAGGCAACGGGTTATCGCTGGGCGACCGTGGTTTTGCTGTCCTTGGACTTCAGACGGTCTTCGAGAGCCTGTGCCTCGGGCATATAGGTGAGCGCCTTGTCGATCTGCGGATCCCAGAGCGCACGGACCTTGAGACCTTCGGTCTGGCCAAACTGTGAGGTGAAGATCTCGGCCTTGATGTTGGCAACGATCCAGTCTTTGACGCCGGCGATGTCCTTGTCGGTGTACTCGATGCTGTTTGCCTTGAGAAAGTCCTTAAACTGGGTCATCACGGCGTCGTCTACCTGAAAGTCGTGAGTGACGGTGTGGTTGGCAAGGTAGTGGTGGGCAAAGTCGAAGAAGGCATAGCGCTGGAAGAGCAGGCCCTGGAAGTTGTTGGCGACGGGGTTGGGGATCTTTTCGTCGGGGGTGATGCCACCACCGCCGTAGACGGTGCGGCCGGTATCGGTGAGCTTGACCTCGCGGTCCTTGTCTGTAGTGGGCTCGGCCTTGTTGTCGCGAACGAAGTAATAGTCGTAGAGCGAGACATGATCGTAGTTGCGCTGGATGAGCCGGCCGGACGGGGTGTAGTAGTGATAGGTCGTGAGGGCGAGGCCGGTGTCGTCGGTGATCTGGAAGACAGTCTGGACCAGACCTTTGCCGAAGGTGGTTTCGCCGACGATCAGGGCGCGGTCATGGTCCTGCAGGGCACCGGAGACGATCTCGGCGGCGGAAGCCGTGTTGCGATTCACGAGGACGACAATGGGGAACTTCGGTCCCTGCTCGCCGTGGGAGGCGCGATAGACCATGTCGGGGAAGGCGCGGCCTTTTTGAGAGACGACGATCTGGCCCTTTTGCAGAAACTTGTCGCTCATGTTGACGGCTTCATTGAGCAGCCCGCCGGGGTTGGCGCGCAGATCAATGACAAGGCCCTGGAGCGGTGCCTGCTTTTCGAAGCGCTCGAGGGCGTCACCGACCTCGCGGCTGGTCGTCTCCATGAACTGTGTGACATGCATGTAGCCGATGTCGGGCTTAATCATGAAGGCGAGGTCGACGGAAAAGCGGGGGATCTCGTCGCGAACGAGGTCGAAGACCATTGGCTTGGGCACGCCGTCGCGGCTGATGGTGACCTGGACATGGGTGTTCTTGGGGCCCTTGAGCAAGGAGGCGACGGCTGTGGAGTCCATGCCGGTGGTGGACTTGCCGTCGATGCCGGTGATGACGTCGCCCGGACGAAGACCGGCTTTATAGGAGGGTGTGCCCTCGAAGGGGGCGAGGACGACGATCTTGGTGGCCCCGTTCTTGTCCGGCTGTGGCTGAATGCTCATGCCGACGCCGTAGTACTTGCCGTGCTGATCTTCGCGCATCTGCGCAAAGGCCTTGGGGTCATAGAAGTTAGAGTGCGGATCGAGCACGTGCAACATGGCCGGGATTGCGCCGTCGTAGATGGCCTTATCGGGCTTTTCGCCCGTGAGCTTTTCCGCGTAGTTTTGCTCGACGACCGAGTACACGTCGGTGAACTGGTGCAGCGAGTCACGCAGCGTGCTTTCGTCGGTTGCGGACTGGGCGGCGACGCGCTTGCTGATCAGGGAGCCGGCGACGGCGCAGCTCGAGAAGAAGACGACAGCGGAGAAGAGGGCGCGGCGGGAGCGTGGGGCCATGGGGCTCAGAGCAACCTCGAATCGGGTGGAGCGAGTGCGCGGGCAAACGTGGGTAGAGCATAGGAGACGCCCGACATTTGGACGGAGTATAGCACCGCCGGGTGAGCACCCCGATGTCGTTTGGCGGTCTGCCGGCGTCCTGAAAGTTGTAGGGATGGAGTGGCGATCCAGCGTAGCGCAGGGTGTTTCACCTAGGGGGACGGTGCTAACGGCAGCGAGCGGCAGCGGGTAGAATGGTGGGGTTGACGAAGCGCGGGTGGCGGAAGTCTCTCCAACAAGATTTGCGGAGCCTGCCGACCCGTGAGCACGGCTCGGGCATCGAGGGATTTGGGGAACATGACACGTACGACATGGACGATCGCAGCGGCAGTCTGCGGACTGGGACTCCTGCCATTTGCCGGCGCCGCACAGGCGCCCCGTTACCAGAGCCCGTTCAACGCGCCGACACCGGCCCCTTCCCTCCCGACGCCCCCGGCGATCACGGCGAATGGACAGGTAGTCGAGGACGTCGTCGCGCGGGTAAACGACCAGATCATCAGCCGCAGCGATGTTGAGCGGTCCGAGCAGCAACTCCAGCAGGAGGAGCAGCAGCAGACGATGAGTCCGTCCGATCGGGAGCAGCGCCAGAAAGACATGCTGCGCGACATGATCGACCAACAGCTGCTGCTGAGCAAGGCCAAGGAGCTCGGTCTGAACGCCGACACGGAGGTGATCCGCCGGCTGGACGAGATTCGCAAGCAGAACAATCTGCCGGACATGGAGGCGCTCGAAAAGGCGGCGCGGCAGCAGGGCGTGAACTTCGAGGACTTCAAGGCCAATATCCGCAACCAGATCCTGACCCAGGAGGTGGTGCGCGACGAGGTGGGCCGCCGGCTGCAGATGACGCGGGCGCAGGAGCAGGCGTTCTACGACGCGCACAAGTCCGAGTTTGAGCAGCCGGAACAGGTGCGGCTGAGCGAGATTCTGATCCCGACGCCGGCCGATGCGACCGAGGCGCAGATCGCGCAGGCGCAGAAGAAGGCGGATGGGATCGCCGCGGAGGTCAAGGCCGGCAAGGCCTTTGACGCATTGGCGAAGGAGAACTCCGGCGGTCAAACGGCAGCGACGGGTGGCGATCTTGGCGAGTACAAGCGCGGCGCGCTGGCCAAGGTATTAGAGGACCAGACTTTTTCCCTGGCACCGGGGCAGTCGACGGCACCGATCCGTACCAAGCAGGGCTTCGTGCTTCTGAAGGTGACCGCGCACCAGAACGCCGGGGTGCCGCCGCTTGCCCAGATCGAGCCGCAGGTTCAAGAGGCGATGTACGGGCAGGCGATGCAGCCGGCGCTTCGATCGTACCTGACGCGACTTCGCGAAGAGGCGTATGTCGATATCAAGCCTGGCTTTGTGGATTCGGGCGCGAGCTCCAAGCAGACCAAGCCGGTGTTCACGGCGTACTCGGCCCCGGTGACGAAGAAGCAGAAGAAGGTCGAAAAGAAGTTGCGGATGGAACGGTCGCACGGTGTGGCGGTGGTGGGTGCGACGAAGGGCGCTCTGCCTCCGGGATCAGGGGCGCAGGGTCTGCCGTCGAGCATCAGCGGAGCGACGCCGGTGCCGGGGACGACGGCAGCGGTCGCGGCCGCGGCCAAGAGCCCGCTGCCGGTGGGTGCCACCACGGCTCCGGTGGAGACGGCGTTCGCGACGACACCCGCGGCACCCAATGCGGCGATGCCCGCGGCTTCAGAGACGTCCAGTGCCGCGGCTTCGGCCGTTAGCAATGGTGCGGCTGGGAGTGGGCGTTTGCGGCGCGTGTCAGGGCACGCGGGCAAGCAGAAGAAAATAAAGCGAGAGAAGATCCGCTTTGGGCAGGCGCCGCGAAATGCGCTGCCGGCCGGTCCGACCGAGGTTGCCGCCGGCGCCGATACCGGCGCAGGAGCGCAAAGTGCCGCGGTGACGCCGGGTGGTCTAGGGAATCCGGCGTCGCTTCCGGCGGATGCGCCCCCAGGCGCGGCGATGGCCCCGACCGAGAGCACGACCGAGATCTCGCAGAGTTCGGATCCGGACCCGTTGACGCCCAAGCCGGCTTCGACCGGCAAGACGCGGTTCAGCGCGCGCGAAAAGACGTCTCAGGCGGAAAAGGTGGCCGCCAAGCAGGTGAAGGTTCAGGAGAAGGCGGCGGCGACGCCGGCCGGACCTGACCTTGCGGAGGCCGCGACCGACCGGGCACAGGCTGCGCCGCTTGGGCTGAACGGCGACACAGCCAAGAAACAGAAGGCTAAGCGGGCGAAGGGCGCAGAGAAGGAGCGCTTGCAGGGGCAGAAGCCCGCCGCTCCGGCTGCCGCGCCGATCGCGCCGACGGTGAACCCAAACCTGGGCACGTCCGGGAGCACCACCAGCGGGGCGACGCCGGCGAATCCGGCGCCGGACTCGAACGAGAAGAACACCACGCTGCCGTCGAGCACGGTGGCTCCGGGCGCGCCGGAGCAGGGCCAGCCGCTGTCGCCGACGGGGTCGCCTTCGACGACGCCGAACGGGACGCCGGCGCCGCAGCCACAGTAGGCTTGAGAAGACCAGCGAGCGGCGGGCCTTCGGGTTCCGCCGCTTTCTTTTGAGGGTGGCTTCGGCCGCTTCAAGGTTGTGCTGGAGGTCTGGGCGAGTCCGTATGAGGGAGGATGGCGATGGTGTGGAGCCAGGTCTCGACCAGCGTGGGCCAGTGTGTAATCGGGAGAGCGGTCGGACGGAGGCCATAGCCATGGCCGCCTTCGGCGTAGACGTGAAGCTCGGCCGGCACGTCGGCTTGCTTGAGCTGCAGGAAATAGACGACGGCGTTCTCGACGTGGACGGGATCATCTTCGGCCTGAAGCAGGAAAGTGGGCGGGGTCGTCTTGTCAGGGTGGATTTCGCTGTTCGGTGTATAGGCCGCGGACGGGACGGCGTTGATGCCCTTGGGTGAGAAGTCCTGCTGCCCGGTGGGTGGAATCGCGAGGTAGCCGGGGTAAAGGACGACGGCGAAGTCGGGACGGCAGGAGGTGGCGTCGGCGGCGTCCACCGCCGGGTAGAGGCGATGGTCGAAGTGCGTGCTGAGGGCGGCGGCGAGGTGGGCGCCTGCTGAGAAGCCGAGCACACCGATGCGGTTCGGGTTCACGTGCCACTCCGCGGCATGGAGACGCACGATGCCGAGCGCGCGCTGGGCATCGTCGAGCGCCGCCCGCGACTTCGGCAGGGGGCCGGTGTCCGGCACTCGGTATTTGAGGACGAGGCAGGCGATGCCGGCGTGGTTGAGCCAGTGGCAGACCCCGGTGCCCTCGAGATCGATGGCGAGGATGGAGTAGCCGCCTCCGGGAAAGACGACGACCGCAGTGCCGGAGGGGTTCGACGTGGGTTGGTAGAGCGTCAGCGTGGGTGTGGTCACGTGGCCGAGGCGCAGGAGCGGATGGTCGGCGACAAGGCCGTCCTTGGCGGTGGTGGCGTCGGCCTCGGGCGCGGGGTCGGGGATGCTGTCGGGCGGGGTTGCGGGCCAAAGGGTGATGGTGGGCCGACTGGGATCGGGTGGCCAGGCGTAGGTGGGCCCGGCTGAGGGCGCAAGCTGGGCCTGACTCTGGGTTGGGGTCTGGCACGGGAGGTAAGGGGCGGCGAGGGACATGGCCGTTACCACGAACACGAAGGAGAGCAGGGCGGGACGACGGCGCATGGCAGGCTCCGAGGAGTGGTTTTGGAATGAAAGCGATGATCGCAGCGGATGCGCTGGCTGGCAACCGGCGGTGCGGCGTGCGAGCCGCGTGACGGCTTTTCCACGGCAGCGCGGCGATATGCTGGGGGGACGATGAAGGACTTTTTTGTGGTGGACGCGCCGAAGTTTGAGAACAGTCGGGTAACGACCTACTTCGTGATGGCTTCGTTGCAGACACGAGAGCGCAAGGGCGCCGGCGGCGGGCAGTATCTGGCGCTGGTGTTGGCCGACAAGACGGGGCAGATGGACGCGCGGATGTGGGAGGAGTTTGCCGACGCTGTGAGCACCTGCAACGAGGGCTGCTACGTCAAGGTGCAGGGACAGGTCTCGAAGTACCAGGGCAAGTTTCAGATCACGCTGGACAAGCTGCGGCTGGCGGCGGACCACGAGGTCGAGGTGGGAGACTTTCAGCCGACGACGCGCTTCGATGTGGAGGCGATGTGGGCGGAGCTGCGCGGGTGCGTCAACGCCTTTGCAGACGCGGACCTGCGCCGGCTGGTGTTTGCCTTTCTGGACGACGAGGAGCTTGCCGCGGCGTACAAGAGTGCGCCGGCAGCGAAGCGGCTGCACCACGCGTGGCTGGGTGGCCTGCTGGAGCATGTGCTGGCGCTAGTGCGGGTGTGTCGGGCGACTGCGCCGTTTTACCCGGAGGTTGATCCGGACCTGCTGGTGACGGGTGCGATTCTGCACGACATCGGCAAGGTGCGGGAGCTGAGCTGGGAGCGCGGCTTCCACTACACGATGGAAGGGCAGCTGATCGGGCATATCACGATCGCGCTGCGGTTGCTGGACGCGAAGGTGCGCGAACTGGGTGACTTTCCCGAGCGGCTGCGGGTGCTGGTCGAGCACATGATCCTGAGCCATCACGGCAAGTATGAGTTTGGCAGCCCCAAGTTGCCCATGACGCCGGAGGCGATGCTGCTGAGCGCGCTCGATGATCTGGAGGCGAAGTTCGAGGCGATGCGGCGGGAGTTCGAAGGGGCGGTGGCGGCGGGCAAGCGGCCGGGTGAGCTGACCGAGTGGGTGCGCAGCATGGAGCGGCCCCTGCTTAACTCGGCGGCGTATCGCAAGGAGTGAACGGCAGTGGCAAGCGTACGGATATGATGCGATCTCGGGGTTTTTGAGGAGAGATACGGATGCTAGGTCGATGGGTTGCGGGAGTCGGTTTGTTTGTGTGTGGAGTAACGATGGGAGTGGCGCAGCTTACGGGTTTTCCGGATCCGACCGTGCAGCAGATGTATACGCTGCACCGGTCTTCGAGCCGTGAGCTGACGGGTGGGAACGCCGATGCGCGGACGGTGACACCGGGGCAGACGCTGACGGTGCTGGATGTGGATGGGCCGGGGGAGATCTCGCATATCTGGTTCACGATCGCGGATGATGAGCGATATTTTCTGAAGCGGATCGTGCTGCGAATGTATTGGGATGGGGAGGCGACGCCCAGCGTGGAGGCGCCGATCGGGGACTTCTTTGGATTGGGGTTGGGAGAGTATGTGACGTGGAAGTCGGCGCCGCTGGAGGTGGGGTCGGACCGGTCGTTAAACTGCTGGTTTCGCATGCCGTATGCGCGTCATGCGCGGATCACGGTTACGAATGAGGGCAAGCAGCCGGTGAACAGCCTGTATTGGAACATTGACTACATGGAGGGTGTGAAGCCGGTGCCGGGGGCGCTGTACTTCCATGCGCAGTACCGGCAGGCGCAGCCGAACCATGGGTGGACGAGCGACTGGTATGAGAATGGTGATCCGAAGGTGAACTACCGGCGCAATGTCGATGGCAAGGACAACTATGTGTGGGTGGACGCGGCGGGGCACGGACAGTTCATCGGGGTGACAATGAGCGTGCTGCAGAACCAGGATGGGTGGTGGGGGGAAGGGGACGACTTCTTCGAGATTGATGGGCGGCCGGCGGAGATCGGGACGGGGACGGAGGATTACTTTCTGGGAGCGTGGGACTTCGGAGGGCCGCAGGAGTTTCCGCTGCACGGCGCGCCGCTGGTGGGGCACGAGATCGCGGGGTCGCGATCGGCGGTCTACCGCTTTCATCTGGATGCGCCCATACCGTTTGCGAAAAGTTTGAAGGCTTCGATCGAGCATGGTCATGCGAATGTGCGGTCGGACAGCTTCTTCTCAGTGGCGTACTGGTACCAGGCGGAGCCGCATGCCCAGTTTCCACCGCTGCCGGAGATGAACCTGCGAATTCCGGCGTTGCAGGCGGTGGGTGGGCCGGGCAACGAACCGACGCCGATCAAGCCGGGCGATCCGAGTACGCGCTAGAGACGGCGCAGGGCGCGGTCAGTGGGCTGCGGCGGCCGGGCGATAATGGCGTATCGATGAGACGACCTCTGCTTGCCCTGGCCGCCGCGGCGTTCGCGATCGGCACCTCTGAGTTCATCATCATGGGCCTGCTGCCTGACCTGGCGCGGAGCTTTGCCATCAGCATTCCGCGCGCGGGTCTGCTGGTTTCGGCGTATGCGCTCAGCGTGACACTCGGGTCTCCGCTGCTGGCGCTCGCGCTGGCCCGCACCAATCGCAAGACCGCGCTGCTGACCCTGCTTGGGGTCTTTGTGATGGGAAACGCGCTGTGTGCCATTGCGCCGAGCTATGCGCTGCTGATGGCGGCGCGGGTTCTAACCGCGCTATGCCACGGGGCGTTCTTCGGGATCGGCAGCATTGTCGCGTCGACCGTGGTTCCGCGGGAGCGCCGGTCGCAAGCAATCGCGATCATGTTCAGCGGGCTGACGCTGGCGAATGTGCTGGGCGTGCCGGCGGGTACGGCGCTGGGCCAGGCGTTCGGCTGGCGCGCGGCGTTTGTCGCGCTGCTGCCCATCGGGCTCCTTGCCGCGGCTGCGGTGTGGGCGATGGTGCCGCGCCAGGAGCCGACAGTGGTCCGGCTGCGGCATGAGATCAATGCGGTGCGCCGACCGCAGGTGCTGCTGGTGCTGGCGCTGAGCACGCTCTCCTCGGTCGCGCTCTTCTGCGTGTTCACCTATATCGCTCCGATTCTGGAGCAGGTGACGCGGCTTTCGCCGCATGCGGTCACGTGGGTGCTGGTGGTCTTCGGTGTGGGGATCACGCTCGGCAATCTCCTGGGCGGTCGGCTGAGCGATTGGAAGCAGATGCCATTGATCCTGACCGGTTTCTCCGTGCTGATCTGCCTGTTTCTGCTGATGCCGGCGCTGGAGCGGCTGCGGTGGCCGATGATCACCATGGTATTTGTCTGGGGCGTGGTGCACTTCGCGACCGGTGCACCGATGCAGTCGCGGATCGTCGATCAGGCCAAAGGCGCCCCGAACCTCGCGGCGACGCTGAACCAGGGCGCCTTCAACCTGGGCAACGCGCTTGGCGCGAGCCTGGGTGGACTGGTGCTGACAACCGGATTCGGCTACCTGCGGCTGCCCATTGCGAGCGCGATCGTGTCGGCCGTGGCGCTTGCGGTCGCCTTTGTGACGTTGCGCGTGGGGACGGTGGAGCTTAAGCCTGTTCCTGCCGAAGAGATCTCGCTTTAGAAGATCGCGCTCTAGCTCCCGGTCGCGCTTCGCGGTTCGGCGTAGGGGCACGCCGCTCCAGCGAGCGCATCCGATTCGCTACAATCTTCTTCGGTCAGGTCCGCGCCGAGCTTGGTGCGGCGGGTGAGGATATTTGCTGCGATTTGCCACAGCAGGGGAGAGTCACGGAGAGGCGCTGGTCGCGTGGGTCAGCGGCCTGCCGGCGGGGATTCCGGTCGATCAGGAGTTTGTGAACCGCGAGTTATGGCGACGGCAGCAGGGCTATGGCCGAGGTGGGCGGATGCGCATCGAGAAGGACACGGCGCACATCCTGAGCGGTGTGCGGCACGGCTTGACAATCGGATCGCCGGTGGCGATGACGCTGGCGAACCGCGACTGGAAGAACTGGGAAGAGATTTTGCCGGTCGGTGCGGGCGATGAGACGAAGCACAAGGCGGTCGCGGCGCCGCGTCCGGGGCACGCGGACCTTGCCGGAAGTCTGAAGTACAACTTCGCCGATGCGCGCTATGTGCTGGAGCGGGCGAGTGCGCGGGAGAGCGCGGCGCGCGTAGCATGCGGTGCGCTTGCGAAGTTGCTGCTCCGCGAACTGGGCGTCGGTGTGGGAAGCCATGTGGTGCGGGTAGGGCGAGAGGAGCTCGGCCGCGACGCGGAGTGGGCGGAGATCGCGCGCGTCGGCGAGCGCGATGAGGTCATGCTGGCGTGTGTCGATCCCGAGGCGGAGGCGCGGATGAAGGCCGAGGTGGACCTGGCGCTGCGCACGGGCGACACGATTGGCGGGGTCTTTGAGGTCGTGGTGCACGGTCTGCCACCGGGGGTCGGAACGCACGTAAACTGGGACGAGCGCATGGATGGGCTGCTGGCGCAGGCGGTGATGAGCCTGCAGGCGGTGAAGGCGGTGGAGCTGGGCCGGGGTGTGACAGCGGCAGCGTCGCTGGGCTCGGCGGTGCATGACGCGATCGGCTACCGCGGGGCGGATGGCGAGGAGGCAACGGTCGGCGTGGGCGGCTTTACGCGGTTCTCCCGCGAGGGCAACAACGCGGGCGGGCTCGAGGGCGGGATCTCGAATGGCGAGGACGTGGTGGTGAGAGGCTATCTGAAGCCGATCTCCACCCTGCGCCGGCCGCTGCCGTCCGTGAGTTTTGCGACGCGGGAGCCGGTGAAGGCGTCATATGAACGCTCGGACGTCTGCGTGGTGCCGGCGGCGGCGGTTGCGGCCGAAGCGATGGTCGCTCTTACGGTTGGGCGCCTGGTGCTTGAAAAATTCGGCGGAGATTCGCTGGGAGAGCTGAAGCGAAACTTCGACGGGTACGCTGATCAGATTCGCGCCTATTGATTTCGCCGGATCGGGCTCACGTTTTGCTGCCCGTCTCCGATACAGAGAGTGACAGAGCCGTGGCAGAGAAGACACTCAAGATTCACGAGGTGGTGAAGTATCCGGAGTCGGTGCTGGCCACGCGCGCGCGGGAGGTGACGGCGTTCGACGAGGAGCTGGCGACGTTTGTCGAGGAGATGTTCGAGTCTATGTACGCGGCGCAGGGTATCGGCCTAGCGGCGCCGCAGATCTCCCAAGGTAAGCGGATCGCCGTCATCGATGTGAGCTTCCGCAAGGAGCCTAAGGACAAGATCGCACTGATCAATCCGGTCATTGTGGAGCGGAGAGGGCACCAACTGGAGGAGGAGGGCTGCCTGAGTCTGCCGGAGATCCGGGAAAAGGTGAAGCGTTCCGCGTGGGTCAAGGTGCGCGCGCAGAATGCGAAGGGAAACTTCTTCGAGGTCGAGGGCGAGGAGCTGCTGGCGCGGGCGCTCCAGCATGAGATCGATCACCTGGACGGCGTTCTGTTTATCGATCGCGTTAGTCGGCTGAAGCGCGAGCTGGCGCTGCGAAAGATTCGCAAGATGCAGAAGAACGGCGAGTGGTAGAGCTTTTGGTTCACCCAGGCCAGGCGCCTTCGCGCTGTCAGCGGAGCTGCCCATGCGACTAGTCTTTTGCGGAACGCCGGAGTTTGCCGTGCCGTCGCTCGAGGCCTTGCTCGGGGCTGGGCATGAGGTGGATTTGGTCGTGACGCAGCCGGACCGCGCGGCGGGCCGCAGAATGGAGCTGCAAATGTCCCCCGTGAAGCGGTCGGCACGGGAGCATGGTCTGGAGATCGTACAGCCGGATCGGATCCGCGCGAACGAGCCGTTACGCGAGCACATGGAGAGGATTCAGCCGGACGCGATTGTGGTAGTCGCGTATGGGCGGATTGTCCCGCCGTGGATGTTGGGGCTGCCGCGCTTGGGCAACGTCAACGTGCATGGCAGCCTGTTGCCGAGGTACAGGGGTGCGGCTCCTGTGCAATGGGCAGTGGCGGAAGGCGAGCGCGTGACGGGGGTGACCACCATGCGGCTCGACGAGGGACTGGATACCGGTCCAATGCTGCTGGCGCGCGAGGTGCCGATTCCTGAGTCGGCGATGGCGATCGAGATGCTTGATCTACTTGCTGTGGTCGGCGCGGAGCTGCTGGTGGAGACCTTGCGAGGGCTCGAGGATGGCACGGTCCATCCGGTAGCGCAGGACAATCTGCGGGCGACGCTGGCGCCGATCCTGACGCGGGAGGATGGCCGGATTGATTTCCGCCTGCCGGCGCGGCGCATTCGCGATCGCTGGCGGGGGTTCTATCCCTGGCCGGGGGCGCACACGGTCTTTCGCGGCAAGAAGCTGATCGTGCACGGCCTGGCGATGGCTCACGCCGACGATGCAGGCGAGCCGATCGAGGGCGAGCGCACGGGGGAGCTGGTCGTTATGGGAGAGCGATTGCTCGTGGTCTGCGGCGAGATCACCGTGCTGGAATTGACCGAGGTACAGGTTGAGGGAAAGCGGCGGATGACGGCGGCGGAGTTTGTGCGCGGGTACGCGATCAAGGTGGGTGAGCGGCTTGGCTAGGAGCGAGGGCGGCGCCGGAGGGAGCTCAATCGATAACGGGGGCGCACGGGTCCGTTCCTCAGGGGGGCGGCCGCGGGGAGATCGCCCCCGCGGAGCAGTGGAGGTGGTCTCGCCGGCAAGGCGGGCGGCGTTTCAGGTGCTGCTGGCGGTAGGGGCAGGGCAGGGCCACTCGGATGAGCTGCTGCATGCGACCGGACCTGCGGCGGCACTCGATGGCTTGGGTGAGCTCGATCGTCATCTGGCGACGGCGCTGGTCTTGGGCGTGCTGCGATGGCAGATCGCCCTCGACGCACGGTTGCACGAGCTGTTCTCACGACCGGACTCGGCGATGGCGGAGCCGGTGATGGTGGCGCTGCGGCTGGGGGCGTTTCAGCTGCTGCACATGGATCGCATCCCGCCGCACGCGGCGCTGAGTGAAAGCGTGGCGCTGGCGCGGGCAGCCGGGCACGAGTATGCGACTGGCATGGTGAATGCCGTGCTGCGGCGGGTTGCCGAGGCTCCGGCGAGCACGGCGCCGAAGATCTTCGAGACGGCGGCGGGGTTGGCCAGACGGCTGGCGCATCCGGAGTGGCTGGTGGCGCGGTGGATGGGCCACTACGGGTATGGCGCGGCGCAGCGCCTTTGTGACGCGGACCAGCATGAGCCGGGCGAGGGGGTGTGGTTTGCCGGAGGGGGTCCGGGGACGGACATGCCACGCATGGACGACGGCTCGCGGCTGGTGGCGGAGCTGACGGCGCTCGCGGCGCCGGTGCCGGCGCAGGGTGCGTTGCGCGTGTGGGACTGCTGTGCGGCGCCGGGGGGCAAGACGGCGGTGCTGGCGGTGCGGCTGCCGGGCGCCGATGTGCTGGCAACCGATGTGAGTCCGCGCAGACTGCGATTGATGGAGCAGAGGTTGGGGGCGATGGCGGCGAGCGCGGGTGCGGGGGGGCGGGTGCGGTGCCTGGTGGCGGACGCCTCTGCCCTGCCGGAGCTGGAGGGGCCGTTCGATCTGGTGCTGTGCGATGTGCCGTGCAGCGGGACGGGAACGCTGGCGCGCAATCCGGAAATCCGGCTTCGGCTGGCGCCGGCGGAGATCCCTCGGCAGGCAGAGCGGCAGCGAAGGATCCTGTCCGCGACGATGGAGCGGGTGGCGCCGGGTGGGCGGCTGGTGTACTCGACCTGTTCGCTCGAGCCGGAGGAGTGCGAGGAGGTGGTGACGACGGTGTTGGCCGCGGCCGTGGATCGGTGGCGCAGGGTGCCGGTAGGGTCGCTGCTGTCGAGGCTCGGGCCGGAGCAAGGGCTGGCGCAGGCGCCAACCGGTGTGGAGCGGAAGGGGGATCTGCGGACCATTCCGGGGGTCAACCCTGGTGATGGGTTCTACGCCGCGGTGCTGGAGAGGGTGTAAAGCCGGGAGGGGCGTCTAGGGCCAGGCGGTGTAGGTCAGGTACCCTCCCCCCCGTACTTTGGTCCTAAAGTCTTCGATGCAGAGGCTTTAGGTCCGGACTTTGTGTTGACGATAGCGGTCGATGGAGCGGAAGGCCTGCTGGAGGTTATATCGGAGCGCATAGATCCAGGTTACTTCGGCCTGGGGAGGTTTGCGCCAAGTGCAGCCCTCGGTCACCGCTGTGGCTTGGGCCTGGGGCGTGCCCCAGGCTGTTATGTTGCGGGCTTTCAGCCCTGCGATGGTTTGGGCCGGGTACCTAGGCCTTCGGCCTAGGCTGTTATGTTGCGGGCCTTTGGCCCTAGCGATAGGGGGCTTGAACCTGGGGGTGCACAGGCTGTTATGTTGCGGGCCTTTGGTTCAAGAACATCCTCGTTAAAGAAAGCAACGGACATTCTCGCTAACTTCAGACAAAGCAGGTCTCTCCACTGCGCTGCACTCCGGTCGAGATGACAATTGTTGAATGAATTAGAGGCTCACCGCACTCGCCGCATGTAGCTGCTCGGTACTTGGTCATCATCGGGGCCAAGGAAAGGTCTGATTAAGTCATGGACTGGGCCAAGGAGAGTCTGATTAAGTTATGAACTGGGCTAAGGAAAGGTCTGACTAAGTCACGGACTTTCGCTTGAGGCTAAACGCCACATGGCAACGATTGGCCTAGGGCGGGACTGAATACCCACCCTTCCACAAAGGCGCGTCATTCAGAGATGCCTTAGTGGGCGAGGATGAGGCGGATGGCTTCGTTGTGGACGACGCGATGGCCTGCCTGGGGGGATTGTCCGAGGACCAGGGCGCCGCTGAGGGAGGGTGGCGGGGCTGAGGATGGAGGGGGCGCGGCGGGCGCGGCGGTCTGGACGGAGGCGGCGGGTGCGGTAGCGAGTCCAGCGGGGGCGGGGAGAGCTTCGACCACGGCATAGACGCGCAGGCCCATGGCGGCAGCGCGGGTTTGCGCGGCGCCGAAGCTGAGGCCGGCAAAGGATGGGGCGACGAAGGCCTCGGGCGCGGCGCCGGCGGGGGCGCTGAGCAGCAGCGAGACGGAGGGGCGATCGACGCCCTCGGCGTTGGGCGGCGGGGTTTGGGCGAGCACCAGGCCGGCCTCACCCGGAGCGGGGATGGACGCGACCGAGCCGACCTCAAGCGAGGCTTTGCGCAGGGCGAGGGCGGCGGGGCGCTCCTGCTCGCCGACGAGGTCGGGGATGGAGACCTGCTGTGGACCGAGGCTTTCGGTGATGCGGATGGGCCACTCGCGCCGAACGGTGGCGCCGGGGGCGGGGAACTGCCCCAGCAGATGGCCGGAGGGGGTGGTGGTGGAGTAGAAGCGATTTTCAAGCTGCAGGGAGAGGCCGAGGCTTGCCGCGGTGCGGCTTGCCTCCGCGACCGTGAGGCCTGTGAGCACGGGGACCTCTACCTCATGGCCGTGGATCGCGATGCGCATCGCGGCGAAGGCGGAGAGCAGCGCCACGGCAAGCATGGCCATGCCGGTGAGAACGATGTCAACGATGCGCCTCATGGCTGAGGCAAGCATACCGTGGCTGCGCGGGAACCGATGTGCCGGGACAACCGTTTTTTCTCCCAGATGCTGCCGCGACTATGAGTCCAGATGCGCCGAGGCCGCCCGGAGGCGTGCGAGCTGGAAGCCATGGTGCAAAAGGTGAGCGGAGAGGTGGCTGAGCACCTCTGCGAAGGTCATCCAACCGGCAAACGGATGGCAGAAGACGCCGCAGGATGTCTCGGCGGGTGCAAGCTCCTCTAATAGGCACCCCAACTCTGTGCGGGTCTGTTTCCAACGACCGCGGACCTCTCGCAAGGTGGTCTTCGCGTCCGGGTAGATGGCGGCGGCTCCCGGAGGCACCTGAAAGCTTTGCTGGGAGCGGAGCGCGCGATCGAGGGCGGCGATTCCCGGGCGATGCTCCGCGCCGAGTTTTTGTGGGTTTCGGAGTCCCAGTCGAACGGAGGCCAGCGTCCCGGTCTCCGCTCTGACGATGTGATCGAGCACCTCGATGGCCGACCATGCGCCGGGGATCGGGCGAAAGCTCACACTGTTCGGCGACCAACCTTGGAGCTCCGCAAGTGTGTCGGTGCGTTGGGCCTCAAGCTCCCCAAAGAGGCGACGGCAGAGGTTGCGTTGTTCGCTCGTGGTCTTCTCCTAGCCGCTTCCGTGAGGTGTATGGGGCGGGCTTTCAGCCCTTTGTCGCATTTGCGGCGCTACCTGGGGCGTTGCCCCAGGCTGTTATGTTCCGGGCCTTTGGCCCTAGCTACGATGAGCTCTACATCAACGATCGGCTCTATATCAACGAGGAAACCGCGATGTCGCGCCGGGGCGAGATGCCGTGGAGAACGGGGCTAGTCGAGGGGTCAGCGGCGGTTATCGGTGGTGGGTTCGGGGTGGATGAGGAGGCGGGTGACCTCGGGGGATCTGCGTTTGAAGTCGCTCTCGAGTTCGGTGATGAGCTCGTGGACGCGCGACATGGGCAGGTCATCGGGCAGGGTGCAGTGGCAGGAGACCTGGAGCAGGGGATGTTGTTCGAGCGAGCCGGGCAGGCGCGTGACGCGCACATCGTGGATATCGATGAGGCCGGGGATGGTGGCGGCGGTGCGGCGGAGGCGGAGTTCGAGCGAGCGATCGCGGTCGAGCGTGGCGGGGCGGTCGATGGTGGAGGGTTCGCTCTCGATGTGGGTGAGGATGGAGCGGATTTCGGGGACGTCGCGGCGGATGTCGGCCTCGAGCTCGGTGACGAGGCTGTGCGCTTCGCGGAGCGGCATGGTTTCGGCGACCTCGAGGTGCTGCTCGAGGTGGAGGCCGTCGTCGTGTTGCTGGAGGGTGAGGTCGTGGATGGAGCGGTTGGCGCGGGCGGCGACGGCGCGGACGCGGTCGTGCACGGTTTCGGCGTCGCTCGCGGTAGGGACGGAGTGGACGACGATGTCGGCGCCGGGCAGATGCCGCTGGACGGCGGCGGTGACCTCGGCGGTGATGGCTTCGGTGCGTTGAAAGGTGAGGACACGGGGGAGGCTGAGGGTGAGATCGGCGAAGAAGCCGGCGCCGGCCTGGCGCACGCGCAGGCGCTTGACGGAGAGGATGCCGTCGATGCGGGCGAGCTCGCGCAGGAGATCGCGGCGGATGTTCGCGCGGGTTCCATCGGGGTTGTGGCTGGGGGTGGCGTCGAGCAGGGTGTCGATGGTCTGGCGGGCGAGCGACCAGGTGAGGCGAAGGATGATGGCGGAGACGGCCAGGGCGGCGACGGGGTCGGCGACTTCGAGCCAGGGGAGGTGGTGGCGTTCGCCGATCCACGTCGCGAGGAGGCCGACGAGCACGGCGAGCGAGGACCAGATGTCGGTGCGGAAGTGCACGGCATCGGCTTCAAGGGCGAGGGAGTGGGTTTGGCGGGCGGTGTGCTCGAGGCGGCGTGAGCGAGAGAAGTCGACGGCGATGGAGAGCAGGAGCACGGCAAAGGGCCAGGGGGAGAGGGAAAGGGCGAGGTGCCGGCCGGAGAAGAGGCGGCGGAGGGCTTCGGTGATGATCCAGAGCGAGGAGCCGAGCATGAGCACGGTCTCGAAGAAGGCGGAGAGGCTTTCGATCTTGCCGTGGCCGTAGTTGTGTTCGTCGTCGGCGGGGCGATCGGCGACGCGGATGGAGAAGAAGGTGATGGTGGCGGCGACGAGGTCGACCGAGGAGTGGGCGGCCTCGGACAGCATGCCGAGCGAGCCGGTGAGGATGCCGGTGAGGAGCTTGAGGGCGGTGAGGAGAAGCGCGGCGAGCACGGAGAAGAGCGCGGCCGAGCGTTTGGCGGCGGACGGGGAGGTGGGGGCGAGGCTCGCGGAGGGGCTCATGCTCGAGCGCCTGGTGAGTGCGTGGTGAGCGGCGGCTTGCATGCGCGGTAGAGGCCGGCAGTGCGGAGGGTGTAGCCGGTCCAGCGGGGATGGGTGAAGCCGGCTTCGGCCAGCAGGGCGAGCATGCGGGGCGGGCGGGGGAAGCGCTCGACCGAGGCGGGCAGATAGCGGTAGGCGGCGGGCGAGCCGGAGATGAGGCCGCCGAGGAAGGGGAGGATGCGTTTGAAGTAGAGGGAGTAGAGCAGGCCGGTGAGGCCGTCCGGCTGGTTGCACTCGAGGATGGCGATCTCGCCGGCGGGGGCGAGGACGCGGAAGACCTCGGCGAGACCCTGGGCGTAGTTGCGGAGGTTGCGGAAGCCGAAGGCGAAGGTGACGAGGTCGAGGGAGGCGTCCGGGAAGGGGAGGTCCATGGCGTCGAGCTCGACGAAGTGCGCACGGGGGCGGGGGTTGGCGCGGGCATGTTTTTGGCGAGCGAGCGCGAGCATTTCTGGGGCGAAGTCGCCGCCGGTGATGGGCAGGGCGATGGGGGGCCGTTCGCGGAGGAGGGCGCGGGTGAGGTCGCCGGTGCCGCAGCAGAGATCGAGGATGCGGGCATCGGGGCGGGCGAGGATGGGGCGGAGGGCGCGGGCGGCGCGGCGCCACCACAGGCGATCGAGACCGAAGGAGAGGAGGTGGTTGGCGCGGTCGTAGGTGGGGGCGATGCTGTCGAACATGCGCTGGAGATTGCGGGCGGCCTCGGCCTCCGTTTGGACGCCTTCGGGGCGGGCGCCGAGGTTGGTGAGGGGTTCGGTCATGCCGGAACCGTTCCGAGCGGGGTTGCGGGTGCGTGGAGATGGCCGGCGGCGAGCTCGAGGATGGAGATGGCGGCGGCGAGGAGTTCGGGCTCGGTGACGTCGCGCACGCGTTCGACCGAGCCGATGGCGGTGGGCAGGATGAAGGAGAGGACGCCGGAGCGGGACTTTTTGTCGCCGGCGGTGAGCTGGACGAGCTTGGCGGCGGAGGCGCGAAAGCCGGGCAGCGGGCCGTAGCGGAGGATGAGGCGTTCGATGCGGTCCGCGATGGAAGGGGCGAGGATGCCGCGGGCGAGGGCGAGGCGGGTGGCGGCGATCATGCCCCAGGCGATGGCCTCGCCGTGGAGGAGCTGTGTGTAGTTAGTGGCGGCCTCGATGGCGTGGCCGAGGGTGTGGCCGAAGTTGAGGATCATGCGCAGGCCGAGCTCGCGCTCATCGGCGTGGACGACCTCGGCCTTGATGCGGACGCTGGCGGTGATGACGTCGGTGAGGGATTTGGCGTGGTCGGGGTGATCGTGGTTGAGGATGGCGTCGGCGTGGCTTTCGAGGTAGCGGAAGAGCCGCGGGGAGCGGATGACGCCGGCTTTGATCGACTCCTGAAGGCCGGCGCGCAGCTCGCGCGGGGGAAGGGTGCGGAGGAGGTCGGTGTCGGCGAAGACGGCGAGCGGCTGGTGAAAGCTGCCGATGAGGTTTTTGCCGGTGCGGAGGTTGACGCCGGTCTTGCCGCCGACGGAGGAGTCGACCTGAGCGAGGAGGGTGGAGGGGATCTGGACGAAGGGGACGCCGCGCATGTAGATGGCGGCGAGGAAGCCGGTGACGTCGCCGACGATGCCGCCGCCGAAGGCGAGCAGGAGGGTGTCGCGGTCAGCGCGGGCGCCGGAGAGCTGCTCGGCGAGGGCTTCGACGGAGCGGAGGCGCTTGTGCGGCTCACCGGCGGGCAGGAAGAGCGGTTGCGGCGCGGCGTGTCCGGCGAAAGAGGCGAGGAACGGCGCGGACCAGAGGCGCCAGATCTCGGGCGAGGTGACGACGAAGAGGCGGGGGTGGAGGTCAGGGACAAGGGCGCCGACACGGCGTCGCAGGGTGCGCAGAAGATCGCCGCCGATGACCACGCGGTAGTTTGCTGTCGGCGTCTGGACCGCAACGGTAGGCACAGGGTCGATGATAGCGTGCGGTCGTTGAGGAAGTCCCCATGGACGGACCTTCCCATGGACGGATGCGATCAGTGTGCGGGGTGCAGCGGCCGGGCGAGCGAAAGGGTGATGGTAAGGGTGAGCAGACCGAGGATGACCAGCAAAGAGGGCACGGGACCGATGGCGATCCAGGGTTCGGCGAGCATCTTGAACGCGGCGAAGCCGAGCACGGCGGCGAGACCGACGTGGAGGAAGCGGAGCTTTTCGAGCAGATGGGCGAGCAGGGAGAAGAGCGAGCGCAGACCCATGACCGCCATGATGTTGGAGGTGTAGGCGAGGAAGGGATCGCGCGTGATGGAGAGGACGGCGGGGATGGAGTCGAGGGCGAAGACGACGTCGGTGAGCTCGATGGCGATGAGGGCGAGGGTGAGGACGGTTGCCATGCGGCGGCCGTCCTCGACGGTGAAGAAGTGGTCCTGGCGGAGGCTGACGGGATGGAGGCGGGAGAGCCAGGCGAGCCAGCGCGGCGGCTTTTCGGTGTCGCCTGACTTTTTAGGGAGCACAAGGCGGATGGCGGCGACGAGCAGAACGGCGCCGAAGACGTAGCTGATCCAGGCGAAGCGCTGGAGCAGTCCGATGCCGAGTGCAATAAAGAGGCCGCGCAGGACGATGGCGCCAGCGACGCCCCAGAAGAGCACACGCGGCTGATTGGCGGGCGCGATGCGGAAGGCGCCGAAGAGCAGCAGAAAGACGAAGAGGTTATCGACGGAGAGCGCCTCTTCGATGCTGTAGCCCGCGAGGTATTCGACGGTCGCGCGCGGACCGAGGGTGGCATGGATGAAGCCGGCGAAGAGCAGGGCGGCGGCGACCCAGCCGATGGTGGCGACGAGGGCGGTGCTCTGCGTGGTGGCGGGCGTGCGCGTGCGCGGCCGGTTGGCGGGGCGGCGCGCGAAGAGGAGTTCGGCGGCGAGCAGCAGAAGAAGGAAGAGGTGAAAGCCGATCCAGTGAGAGAGGGGCGTGGTCATGATGACTCAGCCCATCGTATGATGGGCGCCTCCCCGCAGACGATGGAAGATCAGGAGCGTACGACCATGAGGATGAAGAGAACGATGTTTGGTGTCGGTGTTGCCGTTGTGCTGTGGACGATGGCAGGGCTGACGACGGCGCGGGCGCAAGCCGTTCCCACTGGGGCGACGGGCAAGTGCAACGATGGCAGTTATACCTCGGCCGCGAAGAAGTGGCAGGCCTGCAGTAAGCACCAGGGCGTGCAGAGTTGGTTCGCGGATGGGCCGGGACGCGCGGCGGTCGCCGCCGGTCGCCCCGCACCGATGTCGACGGCGGCTACGCCTGCGCCGGCAACGGCGACGCCGGCTGCTTCAGGGCCGACGCAGGCGATGACGGGACCCGCGCCCGCGCCGGTTCGGTCCAAGCCTAGCGCGACGAGGGCGACGGGGGCACAACGCGCCGTGGCACCGGGCGGTGGGCCGGGGCTGGTGTGGGTGAACACGGAGAGCAAGGTCTATCACTGCCCGGGAAGCGCCGACTACGGGACGACGAAGGCGGGCAAGTACATTTCGGAGGCGGAGGCGAAGCAGGCCGGGGCGCGGGCGAATCGGAATGTGGGGTGCACGAAGTAACTCTGGTGGCAGCACGACCGCAGGTCTCTCCACTGCGGCGTTGCTGCACACCGCCTTCGGTCGAGAGGACAAGCTCTGGAGTGTGGCGGTGTAGGTAGAGGGGCAGTTCTCTACCATGCAGCGTCAGCCCTGCTGATTGAGGAGCTTGATCATCTCGAGGAAGAGGTCGGCGGAGATGCCTAGGGAGTGCGCGCTGACCTTGTCGAGGGTGTCCTGGTCGGTGTGATGCCAGCCGTCCGGAGTGGCGGCGGTGTGCGGGCCATAGTCGAGGTCGATGATGTCGAGCGAGGGGACGCCGCGCTTGACGAAGGGGAGGTGGTCGTCGAGGACGGCGGTCTGATTTTTGAAGACATAGGCGGAGTGGCCGGTGTCTTTCGCGGCGGTGACGAGCAGGTCGCGCAGGGCGGGGGTGGAGTTCTCGTCGCGATCGATATTGAGGTCGCGGTCGCCGATCATGTCGGCGAGGAGGAAGGCTTTGATGCGGCTGAGGGTGCCGTTTTGCGACCACTTTGCGGCGAGGTGGCGGGAGCCGTAGAGGGAGTCGCTGTCGGACCAGGACTGGATGGCCTCTTCGCCGTCGAAGAAGACGAGCCAGACGGAGTACCCCACGGGCGGATGCGCGCGCAGATAGGCGCCGATCTCGATCAGGAGGGCGGTGGTTGCCGCGCCGTCGTTGGCGCCGACGAAGTTGATGTCGCGCAGGGGGTAGTTGGTTTCGTAGTGGGTGGCGAGGACGATGATGCCGTCGCGTTTGCCGGGGAACTTGACGATGAGGTTCCGCATGGGCAGCAGGCCGGCGGGGGTGGAGGCGGAGAAGCTGTCGACCTCAAGGTTTCCGCGCGCGGCTTCAGGGGCGAAGTGGGCCTTGATGAAGTCTTCGGCTTGGGCGTGGCCGGGGGAGCCGAGGAAGCGTTTTGGCGCGACGGCGAGGTACTGCCGGGCGACGGTGTAGACGGCCTCGCCGCTGATCTTTTGCGCCGGGGCCTGCGGCGCGTGTGCCGGAGCCTGCGGCGCGTGTGCCTGGAGGTGTGCGGTGAGTACGAGTGGAAGAAGCAGGGCGAGGAGCGAGGCGACGACGTGGACGGGGCGACGGCGGGAGATCATGCGGTGCGTTTTTTCTCCCTGGCCAGCCGCCGCGCGGGGTGGACGACATAGGCGGCGGCGACGCCGATCATATAGAGGACCAGCATGGGCGCGGCGAAGACGCACATGCTGAGGGGGTCAGGGGTGGGGCAGATGATGGCGGCGATGACGAAGATGGCGAGGATGGCGTAGCGGATGTGGCGGATGAGGAATTTGGCGTCGACGATGCCGAAGAGCGCGAGGAAGAAGATGACGATGGGGAGCTCAAAGGTGACGCCGAGGCCGAGCACGATGGCGAGAAAGAAGTTGGTGTAGTCCTCGATGGTGAGGACGGCGTGGAATCGTTTGCCGAAGTCGCCGATGAGCACGCGGAGGGCGCCGGGGAAGACGTAGTGATAGCCGAACCAGGCGCCGGCGAAGAAGAGCAGCACGGTGACCGCCATGAAGGGGATCACATAGCGTTTTTCGTTCTGGTACATACCGGGGGAGATGAACATCCACACCTGGTAGAGGATGAACGGGCTGGCGAGGATAAAGCCGCCGTAGAGCGCGGTCTTGAGATAGAGGTTGAGCGGATCGGTGGGGTGGGTGTAGTTGAGCGCGATGCCGAGCGTGTCGAGGGGGGCCTGGATGACGGCGTACAGCCGCACGTGAAAGGCATAGGCGACGACGAAGCCAAGGACCAGGAAGATGGTCGCTTTGATGAGTCGCTGACGGAGCTCGTCGAGGTGCTCCATGAGGGACATGCCGGGAAGTTCGGCACGTTCGGAGACGGCGGCGCGGACGCTTTCGAGGACGTCAGGCATGGTGAGCGGTTGCCTGGGGCTCAGATTGAGCGACGACCGTGGTGGTCTCGACAGCATCGAGTTCGGTGGGTTGGGAGCGGTCGGGCGGAGCCTCTGGGATGGAGTCGAAGGCCTGAGACACGGAGGCGGCGGCGCTGCCGTTTCGGCTTACCGGGAGACCGGTTGCGGGGGGGTGCAGGTGGAGATCGCCGGCGGTGGCGATAGGGGCGGCGATGCTGTTTTCGGGAGAGAGTTCCGCCTGGTCCGAGGTGAGGGGGGCGGGTGCGGAGAGCGCCTCGTGCGGGTGCGGGGCGAGCACATCGGCGGAGCTGGCGGTGAGGTCGGCGGCGGGAAGCGTGGTGACGGCCGGTGTGGCGGCTTCGAGCGCGACGATCTTTTTCTGCTTTTCGGCCTGCTCGGAGGTGCGCAGTTCATCTTCGAGCTGCATGCGGAACTCATTCGAGGCGCGACGGAACTCCCCCATGAGCTTGCCGAGCTGGCGCGCCAGCTCCGGGAGCTTTTTGGGGCCGAAGAGCAGCAGCGCGATGAAGAAGATGAAGGCGCTGTCCTGAAAGCTCATAGCCGTCCCATGATACGGGCTGTGCGCGACGCGGACAAATATTCGGCCGAGATGGTCACGGTACGCCCGGGGCGAAGATTGCTGCTTCCAAGGCGCGTGCGCGGCGTCTAATTGTTGAATGATTCAGAGGGATTTGTGCTGCCGGCGGGCGGTGGAGGGGGTGGGCGATGCGGAAGACATTCACGATGAGCGAGGTGCAGGTGCTTCTGCCGGTGCTGGAGTCCCTGATGCTGCGCGGGCAGAACGCCGGCGCGCGCGCGGGAGAGATCAGCGCGGGCATCGAGGAGCTGCGGCAGCGGATCTTTGTAACCGGCGGGATGCATGTAGATGTCGGAAGGGTGGCGCGCCAGCGAGCCGAGCAGGGAACCGCGATCGAGGAGGTAAAGACGATTGTGGCGGAGATCGAGCAGATCGGCGCGCAGGTGCACGACCTCGGGGAAGGTCTGCTGGATCTGCCGTTTCGCACCGAGACGGGCGAGGTGATGTTGTGCTGGCGGATGGGCGAGACGGCGGTCGCCCACTGGCACGGAACCGAGGAGGATCCGGCGGAGCGTTTGCCGCTGCAGGACCTGTTTCGGCGCGGCGAACGCGAGCGTCTGAACTGACGGTGGCTTGCGCGGGCCGGACCGTGGCTAGCCATGTTCCAGGCGTGCAGCGCAGGAGATCGCTGGGATGAGGCCGGGTTTCGGTCGCTAAGATGGACCAGAGCGGCCGATGGCCGCGCGGGTGGCAGGCCGATTTTGTTGATTCGACAAGGTAAGCGGAGGAAACGTGGATGCGCGAGGCGCAGGGCGCTGTCCGTGCGTGTGTTGCTGCCGGCGCTCTGGCTTGGGCTGGCGGGCTGTTCGCGGCTGAAGCCCAAGGATCCGGACGCGTATGTGTATGTAGATGCGAAGCAGAGCTTTCTGCGCGATCGTGTAGCCGCAGTGTCGAACCGAACGGGCAGTGTCGATAACGGCGACCGGCTGGAGATCTTGGAGCATGGGCGCCGGTTTCTGCGCGTGAGGACGGCGAAGGGAGCTACGGGCTGGATCGACGAGAAGGCGGTGGTGACGCAGGCGGTGTATGACCGATTCGACGAGCTGAAGCGGCAGTATGCCACCACCGTTCCGGTGGCGTCGGGTGTGGTGCGCGATGAGGTCTACCTTCACGTGAGTCCGGGGCGGGACACGGACAGGCTGTTTCGGCTGGCGGAGGGCGACAAGCTGAAGCTGCTGAAGCGGGCGACGCTCGAGAAGGCTTTGCCGCCGGGGCAGAAGCCTGTGGCGCCGGTGGCGGTGGTGCGACGGGGAAAGGCAAAGGCCGCGCAGGCGGAGGTGGCGACCGATGGGCCGGTCGATCCGAATGCCCCGGTGCCCCCGCCGATGGAGGACTGGTGGCTGGTGCGGCTGGCGGATGGCCGGGTGGGCTGGTTGCTGAGCCGGATGATCGATGTGGATGCGCCGGACTCGCTGACGCGGTACTCCGAAGGCCAGCGCTTTGTGGGCGCGTACATTCTGCGCAAGATCAATGACCCGGAGGCGCCGATGGACGACAAGGACGTGCCGGAGTGGGTGACGGTGCTGAGCCCGTACAAGTCCGGTCTGCCGTATGACTTCGATCAGGTGCGCGTCTTTATCTGGAATGCCAAGAAGCATCGCTACGAGACGGGCTTCCGGAAGAGGAATATCGAGGGATTTCTGCCGGTGGAGCTGGCGATGTTGCGCGACCCGTATGCCAAAACGGCGCAGCAGGCGGCACCGGAGCCGAGCTTCACGATCCACGTGCTGCCGGCGGATGCGCCGCCGGTGGCGCCGGACAAGGTGACGGGGGCGGTGGTCGCGCCGCGGACGATCGCGGAGACCTATCGGCTGGAGGGAAATATTCTGCGGCGGATTCTGCCGCCGGGGAACGACGCGCCGGAGGAGGCGCACCCGTATCCGGTGGAGGAGAAGAAGAGGCGGGGTCGGCGGTAGGCGGATCGCGGGCGGACCAGAGAGGCTGCAGGGGTCGGCTGGTATGCCTTAAGCGGGATTGCAGTCGGGAGCAGGCCGTAGGTCTCTCCACTGCGAAGGCACGATACCGCTGTGCGTTATCCGGTCGAGATGACAGCTTGCTGGATACGGGAGTCTTGTGGGAGGGCAGTAGGTCAGGGTTGGCGGAAGAAGTCCGCGATGGCGGCGACGACGCGGTCCTGCTCCTCCTGGCGGAGCTCGGGGAAGATGGGCAGGGCAAGGACCTCGCGGGCGGCGCGCTCGCTTTCGGGCAGATGGGCGGCGGGGAAGAGCTCCCGCAGGGCTGGCTGCTGATGGAGGGGGATGGGGTAGTAGACCTCGCTGGCGATGCCGTGGGTGGCCAGGTGCTCGCGGAGGGCGTCGCGCCGGGGGACGCGCAGGACGTACTGATGGAAGACGTGGCCGGCGCGCGGGTCGACCGCGGGCAGCACGAGGCCGTCGCGGATGGAGGTGCTGCCGAGCGCGGCGGTGCGTCCGGTTGCCCGCAGGAGCTCGTCGTAGCGGGTGGCGAGGGCAACGCGACGGCGGTTCCACTCTGGCAGGTGGCGCAGCTTGATGGAGAGAATGGCGGCTTGGATGCCGTCGAGCCGTGTGTTCCAGCCGACCTCGTCGTGCACGTAGCGCCGGCGCATGCCGTGCGATCGCAGCATGCGGGCGCGTTCCGCGAGCTCGGCGGAGGTGGTGGTGACGAGGCCGGCGTCTCCGGCGGCGCTGAGGTTCTTGGTGGGATAGAAGCTGAAGGCGGCGGCGTCGCCGAGCGAGCCCGCGGGTTGGCCGCGCCAGGTGGCGCCGAAGGCCTGGGCGGCGTCCTCGATGAGCAGCAGGCCGTGGCGCTCGCAGAGATGGCCGAGGGCGTCGATGTCGGCGCACTGGCCGTAGAGATGGACGGGAAGGAGGGCGCGCAGGCGAAGCTCGGGCCGGGAGCGGGCGAGCTCGGCGATGGCCTGCTCGACGGCCGAGGGCGAGAGGTTGAAGGTAGCCGGGTCGATGTCGGCGAGCACCGGCGTAGCGCCGGCACGAAGGATGCTGCTGACGGTGGCGAAGAAGCTGAAGGGTGTGGTGAGCACGGCGTCACCGGGACCGATACGGGCTGCGGCCATGGCGAGCCAGAGAGCGTCGGTTCCGCTGGCGCAACCGATGGCGGAGGCGGCGTTGCAGGCGACGGCGGCCTGCTGCTCGAAGTGCTCCGCGGCTGGACCGAGGATCAGGGTCTGCGCATCCAAGACACCTGCGACGGCGGCGAGGATCTCGTCCCGTAAATTGGGGAGCTGGCGCGACAGATCCAGCATGGGAACAGAGGTGGGCGGCACAGGCTCGATGCTACAGGGTCGATATCCAAAGGCCGGGCGGCGGTCGCTGGGGGAGACGGGGTCAAAGGGGTGGATGCGCCTGATGGACACGGCATACGACGGGGCGCACACGCTGGGCCCGGCTGATTGAAAAACATACGAATCAACCGTATGGTAGGGCCACCGGTGCAAACCAACGCCCTTGTTTCGTCGTCAGAAGA
This sequence comes from Acidobacteriaceae bacterium, assembly GCA_965277125.1. Lineage (GTDB taxonomy): Bacteria > Acidobacteriota > Terriglobia > Terriglobales > Acidobacteriaceae > Edaphobacter. The sequence goes on from CBDIBU010000005.1 coordinate 244,354, forward strand.
ACATGCACGAACGCTTTCCGCATTCTCTTCTCTGAACGCGGTTGATTCATCCACGCGCAACCGCTACGGAGTGCGTGCCAACGAGTAAGGAGATCGGCACCCCAATGGATTCCAAGCCGGCACAAAATATCCAGGACACTTTTCTGAATACGGTCCGAAAAGACAAGAGTGCGATCACGATTTACCTCGTCAGCGGCGTTAAGCTCACGGGACGCATCCGCTCGTTCGATAAGTATTCCGTGCTTCTGGAGAACAACAGTCAGGAACAGCTGATCTTTAAACACGCGATCTCGACAGTGGTGAGCGGCCGCGCGCCGCACGTCGGGGAGAGGCCGGAGCCTCGGGTGAGCTCTGCGAGTTTGCCGGCCCAGGCCCACACCGGAGCCGCGGCCATGAGCGCGCCGCCGGCCCAAGCGGCGGCGGAAGGCAGTGGGGCGTCGCCGATGCAAGGTAGCCGCTGAGTCCTCGGCGGAGGATGGCCGACACGTCGGCCACCCCGGCAACCATGGGGGATCACGGCGCGGCAGCGAACGCCCCGCTCGCTCCGGGCCAGGAGCCCTGGCGAGCAACCGTTGGTGAGCGGGCGCTGCTGGTGGCGGTGGAGTTCACAGGGCAGGCGCGGCAACTATCCTCCACTGCCCGACAGGCTCGCAGCGCGGCCGCGCTGGCCAATCCAGAGGGGCTTCCAACAGCTGACGCGAGTGCAGGGCTTGCGGTGCCCGGGGCTGCGCTCGACTTCGCAGCACGTGTGGCGGAGTTTGAAGAGCTTGCGCGCAGCGCGGGCGCCACGTTGGTCGGCACGCTGCAGCAACGACGCGCGCGGGCCGATGCCGCGACGTTGGTCGGGTCGGGCAAACTGGAGGAAATCGAAGGCGTGGCTCGCTCCACCGCGGCGGACCTGGTTCTGTTCGATCGCGATCTGACACCCTCGCAGCTACGTAACCTCGAGGACCGGCTGCCCTGCCGGGTGATCGACCGCACGCAGCTGATTCTGGATATCTTTGCGCGCCACGCCCGAACCCGCGAGGGGCAGCTGCAGGTGGAGCTGGCGCAGTTGGACTACCAGCTGCCGCGGTTGGCCGGAAAGGGTCGGAGTATGAGCCAGCTGGGCGGCGGCATCGGCACCCGTGGACCGGGTGAGACGAAGCTCGAGACCGATCGGCGGCGCGTGAGCCAGCGCATGGACCATTTGCGCGAGCAGCTGGAGAGTGTTCGGCGGATTCGGCGACAGCAACGGCAACGACGCGAGGCCGTGCCCGTGCCGGTGGTGGCGCTGGTGGGGTACACGAATGCAGGAAAGAGCACATTGTTCAATGCGCTGACGGAGGCCGGCGTGCTCGAAAGCGCGCGGATGTTTGCCACGCTTGACACCAAGCTGCGCCAGCTCCGGCTGCCCTCGCGACGCAAGGTTCTGCTGTCGGACACGGTGGGTTTTATCGCCGATCTGCCGCCCGGACTGATCACAAGCTTTCGCGCGACGCTCGAAGAGGTGGAGCGGGCCGAGTTGCTGCTGCACGTGCAGGACGCGGCCAGTCCGACTCGTGAGGAGCAACGGGCGGAGGTGCTGGAGGTGCTGCGCGAGCTCGACGTTGCCGAGACACCGGTGCTCGACGTGCTGAACAAGATGGATTTGGTGCAACCCGAGCCGCTGCCGTCAGACCTGCTTTCGTCCAGCCCGTTGCCACCCGCGACGGTTGGGGTGTCGGCTCTGCGGAGGACTGGGCTGGAGGAGCTGCTTCACGCCATCGATGAGCGGCTTACCCAGGACCCGCTGCTGGAGGTCGAGTTGCGGATTCCGCAGTCGGATGGTCGGACGATGGCGGCGATCGAGGCTGGGGCGACGCTGGAGGCGAAGCGATTCGAGGGCAATCTGGCGTATGTTCGCGCGGTTGGGCCGGCGTCGTTGCTGAATCGGTATCGCCGCTACCACCTGCGTCGCGAAGGGGCGGACGCGGCGCTGAACGAAGCAGCCGAGGCGGCCGGAGAGGAATCCTGATACCGAAGTGAAGTCCGTGTAACGGTGGGGGCAGGCGACGGTGAGACCGGAGGAACGGGCTGCTGAGTGTAACGGCGGGCGGGCGTTGTGTGCGATCAGCGGTGTGTGTCGACGATAAACGCCCACGGCTCATTGACACTCCACGATGCGCTTGCTAGAACAAAGGGGTACCCCTTGCGCGCGGCACTTTCGCTGTCTCGTCCGCAGGTGTGCGCGGGCGTCCGCCTGTCCCGCTTGGTTCTTGCGAGAACGAGAGACCCCACAGAAATGAACGAGATACTTCACCAACTCGGAAACCTGGTGGTCGGCTCTGTGCCGACGATGATCCTCTTTGTTTTGTTAATTGTGGCGTACAACCTGCTGGTGCAGCAGCCGCTGGAGCGGATTTTGATGGAGCGGCGCGCGCGGACGATCGGAGCTGTGGAGCAGGCACGCGACGCCATCAGCGCGGCCGAAGCCGAGACAAGTGTGTATGAGGACAGGTTGCGGTCGGCGAAGTCTGAGATCTTTGCCATGCGCGAGCGTCGTCTCGCGGGCTGGGCGAAAGAGCGTGAGCAGGCGCTGCAGATGGTTCGCGACCGCTCCGCCGAGCAGATGAAGGCGGCTCGGACCTCCCTTGAAGGCAGCACGGCCGAGGCGCGCGCGCGCATTGAATCGGCGAGCGGTGATTTGGCCGAGCGCATTCTCGCGGCGGTGCTTCCGGCAGGCACACGCGAGGCGGTGCAGTGATGCCGCGAAAGGGGAGACAGGGAGGTCCGCGCGGTGGGCGCGGCCGTGCATACCCCGCGCTGTTGTTGGCCATCGTTGTTCTGTTCGCGGCGCTGTTGGCGCAGGGGAGAGCTCAGGTAACGGGGTCCGCGCCGGCAAGCACCAGCGTAAGCAGCGGAGGCGCCAGCACACCGGAGGCGCATTCGCCCGAGAAGAACCAGTCCGAAGCGAACGAGGACGACGCGTATCGACACTCGTCCGTGGTGAAGTTTTTGGGGTCGAAGCTGGGGATGTCGACGGACCAGGCCGCCTCCGCGTTTGAGATCTTCAACTTCATCGTGCTGGCGATTTTTATCGGCTGGATGTTGCTGAAGATCTTGCCGAAGACATTTCGCGATCGGACGAGCTCGCTGCAGAAGCGACTGGTCGAGGCCAGGGCGGCGACGGAAGAGGCGAACGCCCGCATGAGCAACGTTGAGGGGCGGCTCGGCGCCCTCAATGGAGAGATCGCGGCGCTTCGCGCGCAGGCCGAGAAGGATCTGGCGAACGAGGAGATTCGGGTGCGGGCGGCGATCGAGGAAGAGCGCGCGAAGATCCTCGCGGCGACCGAGCAGGAGATTGCGGCGATCTCGGCGCAGGCGCGGCGGGAGATCCGGCAGTATGCGGCGGAGCTTGCGGTCGATCAGGCGGCGAAGAAGCTGGTGGTCTCGGCCGAGACGGATCGTCTGCTGGTGCAGGAGTTCGCGAAACGGCTGACGGGCAAGACCGGGGAGGCGAACTAGATGTCTGTGTTCTCGCTGCGTTACGCGCGAGCCTTTGCCCAGGTGGCGACGGCGATGCATTTGAACACGGACCAGGCACAGCAGCAGCTGCGGGACTTCGCGGCGACGGTTGGCGAAAACCGGCAACTGCGCGAGGTGCTGATGGACCCGTCGATTCCGAATGAGCAGAAGCTGCGCGTGCTCGATGGGATCGCCGGGCGGCTGGGCATGGCGAAGCCGGTGCGAAATTTTCTGGCGGTCATTATTGACCACCGGCGGCTTTCGAGCCTGGATGAGATCCTGACGGAGTATGCGAGTTTGGCAGACGAGGGCTCGGGGCTGACGGAGGTTGAGGTGGTCACGGCGCGGCCGATCGACGAGGGAGAGCGATCCGCGCTGGAGCAGCAGGCGGGCGTGTTGGCGAAGACGCGCATTCGCGCGACGTATCGCGAGGACGCGAGCCTTCTGGGCGGCGCGGTGTTGAAGATCGGCTCGACGGTATACGACGGCAGTCTGCGTGGACAGTTGGCGCAGATCAAGCAACGACTGGCATCGGGGAGCGCGGTATAGCGCGAGTGGAACGCCGTGGAAGGCGAACGCATTTAGATCAAGCGCGCACGGGAAGCAGACGGCGAGGCGCGGCAGACGAGAGGCAAGGACATGGCACAGGGTACAGCGATCAAGGCGGATGAGATCACGGAGCTGCTTCGGCAGCAGATCGACAACTACGAGCAGCGCATTCAGGTGGACGAGGTGGGCACGATCATCTCGCTCGGCGACGGGATTGCGCGTGTGCACGGCCTGGACAAGGTCATGGCCGGCGAGTTGATCGAGTTTCCGCACGGTGTGTCCGGGCTGGCGATGAACCTGGACGAGGACCAGGTGGGCGCCGTGCTGCTGGGCGACTACACGGAGCTGAGCGAGGGCGACCAGGTTAAGCGGACGGGCAAGATCATGAGCGTGCCGGTGGGCGACGCGATGATCGGCCGTGTGGTGAACGCGCTTGGTCAGCCGATCGACGACAAGGGTCCGATCGAGTCCACGGTGAGCTATCCGGTGGAGAAGCTGGCGCCGGGTGTGATTGATCGGCAGTCGGTGCGAGAGCCGATGGCGACGGGCATCAAGGCGATCGATACGATGATTCCGATCGGACGCGGGCAGCGGGAGCTGATCATCGGCGACCGGCAGACGGGCAAGACCGCGATTGTGCTGGACACGATCATTAATTCGGCGAAGAACGACCTGATCTGCATTTATTGCGCGATCGGGCAGAAGCGGTCTTCGGTGGCGCAGGTGGTGCAGACGCTCGAGCACTACGGCGCGATGGCGTACACGGTGGTGGTGGCGGCGACGGCTTCTGAGCCCGCGCCGATGCAGTATCTGGCGCCGTTCGCGGCGACGGCGATCGGCGAGTACTTCCGCGACAACGGCAAGCATGCGCTGGTGATCTACGACGATCTGTCGAAGCATGCGGCGAGCTATCGCGAGATCTCATTGCTGCTGCGTCGACCGCCTGGGCGCGAGGCGTATCCGGGCGATGTGTTCTATCTTCACTCGCGTTTGCTGGAGCGATCGGCGAAGCTGTCCAATGCGCTTGGCGGCGGGTCGCTGACGGCCCTGCCGATCATTGAGACGCAGGCGGGTGACGTGTCGGCGTACATTCCGACGAACGTGATTTCGATCACCGATGGGCAGATCTTTCTAGAGACCGATCTGTTCAACTCGGGGGTTCGGCCGGCGGTGAATGTGGGGCTTTCGGTGTCGCGCGTGGGGTTTGCGGCGGCGACCAAGGCGACCAAGCAGGTGGGTGCGACGTTGAAGCTCGATCTGGCGCAGTTCCGCGAGCTGGCGGCGTTTTCGCAGTTCGGCTCGGACCTTGACAAGGTGACGCAGCAGCAGCTCAATCGCGGATCGCGGCTGACGGAGTTGCTGAAGCAGCCGCAGTTTCAGCCGCTGTCGTTTGAGAAGCAGGTGGCGATTCTGTTTGCCGGCACACAGGGTCTGCTGGATGATGTGGCGGTAAGTGATCTGCACGCGTTCGAGGAGGGCTTTTACCGGTATCTTGATGGGCAGAGCGACTCGGTGCTGAAGGCGATCGCTACCAAGAAGGCGCTGGACGACGATCTGCGGGCGAAGCTAAAGGCGGCGGTCGAGGACTACAAGCGCGACTTCCTGGCCGAGCGCAACAAGGGCGCGGTCGAGAAGAGGGCGCCGATGCCGAAGGAAGTTCGGGACGGAGCGCCGCAGGCGAAGGCATAGATGGCAAACGTACTCGATCTTCGGCGGCGCATTCGCAGCGTGAAAAACACGCGGCAGATCACCAAGGCGATGAAGATGGTGTCCGCGGCGAAGCTGCGGCGGGCACAGGAGCGCGCGATGGCGGCGCGGCCGTATGCGCGCATGCTGGCGAACGTTCTGGAGAGCCTGGTTCGGCGAACGGACATGTATAACGAGGTCACCGGCGACATCATGGATCCGCTGCTGATCGAGCGCGAAGAGAAGAGCGTGCTTGTGATTGTGATCGCGGGCGACAAGGGGTTTGCCGGCGGCTTCAACTCGAACATCGGCAAGGCGGCGCAGCGCTTCATCAATGAGCGCGAGGCCCAGGGCCAGAACATTGACCTCGAGCCGATCGGCAAAAAGGCGATCGGACTCTACAAGCGGCGCTTTCCGGCAGCGGACTACGAGCGGACGGAAGAGCACTACGACAACGACCTTTCAACGCACTTTGCGACGATCCGGCACCGGCACGCGCAGATCGAGGTGACGGGAGAGCACACGGACCTGCTTGGCAAGCTGAACTTCGATGAGGTCGGCAAGTTCGGCCGCGAGGTTGTGGCGCGGTATGAGCGGGCGGAGATTGACGCGGTGTACCTCGTGTACAACGAGTTCAAGTCGGTGCTGCAGCAGCGCGTGGTGTTGGAGAAGCTGCTGCCGATCAAGAAGATCGGCGAGCACGAGACGGAGTCGTTGGCGGAGATGACGGAGGATCAGCGGGAGGCGGCGGCGGACGCGGCACGGACCTCCGGCGTGCCGCTCGATGCGGCCGAAGAGAGCGAGATGGACGCGGAGGCGAAGAAGTTCGGCACCGCAGATGTGGATTACATCTTCGACCAGGACCCGCAGCGGTTGTTCAAGCACCTGATGCCGCGCTATGTCTCGACCGAGATCTTTCATGCGCTGCTGGAGAGCGTGGCGGCGGAGCATGCGGCGCGCATGACGGCGACCGATGCGGCGACCAAGAACGCGGGCGAGCTGATCGACTCGCTCAGCCTGACGATGAATCGTGTGCGGCAGGCGGCGATCACCAAGGAGATCATTGAGATTGTTAGCGGCGCCGCGGCGCTGTGAGGGAGAGCAAAGCTATGGCAGAGACGTACGAGCAGGCAGAGGGCAAGGAGCAGGAGACGCACGGGGCAGGCGCGAAGGGCAACGTCGGTCGGGTGATCTCGATCAGCGGGCCGGCGGTCGATGTGCAGTTTGACGAGAGCAAGATGCCGCCGATCTACCAGGCGCTACGCATCTCGAGTGAGGGCTTCGAGGTTCCGATCCCGCTAAATATTGTTGTCGAGGTGGAACAGCACCTGGGCGAGGGGCGGGTGCGCTGCATCGCGATGGAGGCGACGGAGGGCATGGTGCGCGGGATGAAGGCGATCGACACGGGGGCCGGCATCACGGTGCCGGTGGGCCGGCCGACGCTGGGCCGCGTGCTGAACGTCTTGGGCGAGCCTGTTGACGAGCTCGGGCCGGTGAATGCGACGGAGTATCGGCCGATCCACCGGCAAGCGCCGGCGTTTGATGAGCAGTCGACGTCGGAGGAGATGTTCGAGACGGGCGTAAAGGTCATCGATCTGATTCAGCCGTTTATGAAGGGCGGCAAGATCGGCCTGTTCGGCGGCGCGGGCGTGGGTAAGACGGTCGTGATTCAGGAGCTGATCAATAACGTCGCGTTGAAGCACGGCGGGTTCTCGGTCTTTGCCGGTGTGGGGGAGCGCACCCGCGAGGGCAACGATCTGTGGCATGAGTTCCAGGAGTCCGGGGTGATCGATCTGAAGGACCTGCCCAAGTCGAAGGCTGCGCTGGTCTACGGGCAGATGACCGAGCCGCCGGGGGCGCGTCTTCGCGTGGCGCTGACCGGGCTGACGGTCGCCGAGTACTTCCGCGACGAGGAGGGGGCGGACACGCTGCTGTTTATCGACAATATCTTCCGCTTCACGCAGGCGGGCTCCGAGGTGTCGACGCTGCTGGGGCGTATGCCGTCGGCCGTCGGCTACCAGCCGAATCTGGCGACGGAGATGGGCGAGCTGCAGGAGCGCATCACCTCGACAAAGAAGGGCTCCGTGACCTCCGTGCAGGCGGTCTATGTGCCCGCCGATGACTTTACCGATCCGGCGCCGGCGACGACCTTTGCCCACCTGGATGCGACGACGGTGCTTTCGCGGCCGTTGTCGGAGCTTGGCATCTACCCGGCGGTTGACCCGCTCGCCTCGACCTCGCGCATTCTGTCGCCGCGGATTGTGGGGCAGGAGCACTACGACGTGGCGCAGGGGGTGAAGAGCATTCTGCAGCGATACAAGGATCTGCAGGACATTATCGCGATTCTGGGTATCGACGAGCTTTCGGAAGAGGACAAGATCACGGTGGCGCGCGCGCGCAAGGTGCAGCGCTTCCTTTCGCAGCCGTTCCATGTGGCGGAGATCTTTACCGGCATTCCGGGGGCGTATGTGAAGGTGGCGGACACGGTGCGCTCGTTCAAGGAGATCATCGAGGGCAAGCACGACGATATCCCGGAGCAGGCCTTTTATCTTAAGGGCGGCATTGAAGACGTCTTGGCGGCAGCCGAGAAGATGAAGCAGACGGCGTAAGGATCAAGAGAGATGGCAGAGACAAACAGCAACGGCAGGCTCGCGGTCCGGCTGGTGACGCCGGATCGCGTGCTGGTCGACGCGACGGCGGATGCGGTGGAGCTGCCGAGCTCTTCCGGGTATCTGGAGGCGCTTTATGGGCATGCGCCGTTGCTGACGGAGTTGGGCGCGGGTGAGGTTCGGCTGCACGGCGGGGATGCAGGGGAGCAGCGCTTCTTTGTTGCGTGGGGGTTCGCCGAGGTGCTGCCGGAGCGGGTGACGATTCTGGCAGAGGAGGCGCTGAAGCCGGAGGAGATCGACCGGGGCGAGGCGGAGGGTGAGCTCGCGAACGCGCAGAAGCTGTGGCAAGACGCGGGTGACGATGGGCAGGCCTACGACGACGCTAACGCGGCGGAGCGGAAAGCGGAGGCGAAGCTGGCGTCGGCCGAAGGCCGCGGCACGTAGAGCAGCACGGAAGTTACAGAAGAGCCCGGCACCGTGCCGGGCTCTTCTGTGCTTCGAATCGCGGTCTAGGAGGCTTTGCGTCGCTTGGGGGAGGCTGGCGCGGGTCTGGTGGAGGTGCGATTGGGCACGGGCGTCGGCTCTGTGGAGGCAGGCAGGGGGGAAGAGGCTTCAGAGGCGGAGGGTGTTGCCGCGGGCGCATCGTCGTTTGCTATTGCGGGCGCACGGATGTCCGCACGCAATAGCAAACTGTGGAGGACGACACGGAGCATCTCCTCCTCGGGGGCCGGGCGCCCCGTCCAGATCTCGAATTGGCGGGCGCCCTGCTGCACAAACATCTCCACTCCCGTGATGATGGGAATGCCTGCCTGCCGCGCCAAGCGAAGCAGGGGTGTCTCGATCGGGTTGTAGACGAGATCGAAGACCAGCTTTGCGCGGAGCTCGTCCATGGTGAGCGGCGATGTGGGTTCATGACCGGCCATGCCGAGCGGTGTAGCGTTGAGGATGACGTCGAAGTCGGCTTTGCGCAGGGCGTCACGCTTGATGCATTTTGCGCCGGCCTTGCGGGCCAGCTTCTGCGCGGTCTCGGTGGTGCGGTTCAGGATGGAGACGTCGGCGCCCTTGTCGCGCAGCCCGAAGACGGCGGCTCGCGCGGCCCCGCCGGCCCCAAGGACGAGGATTTTGGCGTCGCGCAGATCTCCGAGGTGCTTTACGAGCGGCGTGACGATGCCGGCCACGTCCGTGTTGAAGCCGTAGAGCTTGCCATCGGGCGCGCGCAGCACGGTGTTGCAAGCGCCGATCTTGGCGGTGAGGGGATCGGTGCGCTCGAGATGCGGCAGAATCGCCTGCTTAAGCGGCATGGTGAGGCTGAGACCCTGCAGCGGAATGCCCTGAACGAGCTGGAGAAGATCGTCGACCGAGTCTGCCTTCAGGGCCAGGTAGGTAGCGTTGAGCTTTTCGCGGCGGAAGGCCGTGTTGAGCATAAGGGGCGAGAGGGAGTGGCGGACGGGGTTGCCGGCGACGCCGTACACCTTGGTTGCGGCGTCGACCTCTTCGATGCGGTAGATGTCGAGCAGCGATCGGGCGTCGATCTGACCGGGCGCCGTCTCGTCACCGACGCCGGCGGAGGCGAAGGTAAAGACGGAGCCGGCGCGAACGCCGAGCACGCGGGAGATGACGCCGGCATCCCCCATGCTGATGCCGATCAGGTTGGTCGCGTCGGCGTTCTTTTCGAGAAAGCGGATGAGCGTGAGGTTGTCCGCGAGCGTCTGGGCTGTGGGAACAATCTTGATGAAGTCCGGTTTGAAGCGCAGGGCGCGCGCCAGCACAGCCTCGAGATCGCCGGTGGCGCGGAAGTCATGGTGGCTGAGCAGCACGGCGACGCCGGTCTGACGCAGGCGATCGAGCGCGGCGGGAGCAGCGGCTTCTGCGGAGTCGAGGGGCAGGTCGACGATACGAAATCCTGCCTGCGCCGCCGCGGTCAGCACCTTGAGCTCCTCTTCGAGCGGCCCATCGAAGTGGCCGCCATCCGGTGTGCGGCGGCAGGTGGCGATCGCGGTGACGGTTGGATGTTCGTCGAGGAAGCGGCTCAGGTCGGGGAGCGCCGCCGCGGGCTTCGCGATGTAGTCGAGGCGGAACTCGAGGAAGCTGGTTTCGTTGAGCACCTCGCCGGCGCGCTCAATAGCCTGGGTGGCGGTCTCGCCCGTGATGGCGACACAGACCTTGGTGAGGCGGGAGCGCAGATTCGTAAGGGCAGAGGTCGACAAGGTCAGGCTCAGAGTTGCTGGAGTTGCGGGTTCATCGTACGCCAGAATGGTGGTCGCGCAACGGAGTGGCCGGCGAAACCTTTGGTTGGTGAACGAATATACAACCCGCCTGTCGTTTCGAGCGGCGGCCAGATTCGCCGCATACACTGAGAGCAAGGATCACGTGTTGGACGCAGCGGAGTGGCGCTCGGCGTCGGCAAGTTTTGAGTATCGAAGAAAGTCACAGGGCATGGCTGCGGATCGAGAACGGAGGAGCTATGGTGCGCCGCGTACCAGGGTGGGAACGATGGGGGTGGCTGGCGGCCGGCTTCAGCACGCGCGCGGGTGGGGTATCGATGGCGTATGGCACGGCTGAGTGGACGGGCGGAGACGCAGGAGAGGAAGGGGCCCTGAATCTCGGGTTCACCCCGGAGGACGCTCCTTCGGCAGTTGAAGAGAATCGGCAGCGGCTGGTGGCCGAAATGGAGCGCGGGCCATGGAGGCTGGTCGTGGCACGGCAGGTGCACGGCACCGCGATACGCGAGCTGACAGCGGCGGATGTGGATGAGGCCATGATCGACGGGCGCGGACAGTGGCCGGTCGATGGATTGGTGACGCGGGAGACCGGACTTCTGCTGGGTGTGGGCGCGGCGGACTGCGTGCCGATGCTGATCGCGGATGTTGGGCAGAGGGTGGTCGGGGCGTTCCATGCGGGCTGGCGCGGAACGGCGGCGGGCATGGCAGGGCGTGGGCTGGAGCGGATGCAAGCGGCGTTTGGCACACGCGCGGCAGACTGCATCGCGGCGGTTGGGCCGTCGATTGGGAGCTGCTGTTACGAGGTGGATGGGACGGTGCGAGACGGATTCGCAGAGGGACCCGCGCGTGAGGACGTCGGCGCCGTGCTGCGGCCGGGAAGCTCTGCCGGACGATGGCAGCTTGATCTTTGGCTGGCGAATCGGTTGCAGCTGGAGCGGGCCGGCGTGCCTGCTGACGGGATCACGCTGATGGGCGAGTGCACGGCCTGCACACGCGAGGCGAACAGGGAGCGCCGCTATTTTTCGCACCGGGCCGAGGGTGGACGGACCGGCCGCATGCTCGGAGTGATTGGGATCGACTGTGAGGCGGACTCGCCGTAAAAGCATCTGCGGGAGAGGCTATGGCTTGACCCTACATTGGTGGCGGGTGGTGCGGATCGATCTCTTTTTTCGACGACGGAGAAGGGGAGTTGTCAGAGGATCCGGCAGTCTGCGTCTGCTTGTTTACGGTATCGCGGAGTTCCTTGGAGGGTTTGAAGAAGGGAACGCGCTTGGCCGGCACAGCAACGCGATCTCCGGTCTTGGGGTTTCTCCCAACGCGCGCCTTTCGTTGCCGTGTACGGAAGGAGCCGAAGCCCCTGATTTCGATTTTGTCCCCCGACCGCAGCGCGCCGATAACAGACTCGAACAGGGTGTCGACGATCACCTCACCATCCCTGCGCGTCAGATCGCCGAGGGAGGTCACCTTGTCTACGAGATCGGCCTTGGTCATCCGTGCATCCTTTCGCAGAGGGAGCCCTGTGTGCGTGCTGCCATGCACAGTTTAGACGCTCGACCGGTCGCCTTGTCAGTGAGACAGGGGTGGTCCGGAACCGCTTGCATGTTCGCCAGACATCAAGACGTGTGACGCCGATAAAACGACGCACCGTGGATTCTGTAACCGACAGCTTCCGATGTGGGTAGGCGGCGCGGCTTAGTGCCACATGAAATAGAAGCCGGGCGAGCGGTTCAGCAGCTGGGACGGGTTTGGAAAGAGGTCATCGGAGTCCGAGTTGAGCAAGCCGAGGAGACCTTTGCGCTGGCCAGCTGGTCGCGTGATGGTCGGTTCGCCAGAGATGCCGACGGAGCGGGCGGTGTCTGTAAGCGCGGTTTGGAAGCCCCCGATCTGGTCGATGAGGCCGAGCGGAATGGACTGTTGGCCGGTCCAGACCTGACCGGTGGCGAGCGGACGGATCTTGTCGTCCGAGGTATGGCGGCCGATGGCGACGTCATGGACGAACTGGCCATACATATTGTCGACGAGGGATTGGAAGTAGGCCTGTTCCTTGGGGGTGAGGTCGCGGCTGGGGTCGCCGGCGTCCTTGAGTTCCCCGGCGTGGATGACGATGTTCTTGAGCTTGGCCCAGCGGAGGAGGTCGCCGTAGTTGGTCCACTCCATGATGACGCCGATGGAACCGACGACGGAGGCGTCGTTGGCGTAGATGCGGTCGCAGGCGCTGGCGATGTAGTAGGCACCGGAGGCGCCGACAGACTCGACGGAGGCGACGATCTTTTTGTGGTCGTCGCGGCGGACGCGGAGGACCTCGTGATAGATCTCCTGGCTGGCCGCGGCGCCACCGCCGGGCGAGTTGATGTGGAGGAGGATGGCCTTGATGGAGGAGTCTTCGCCGAATTTGCGGAGCTGGGTGTCGATTTTGTCGGCGTCGAGGATGACGCCGGTGAGGTCAATGACGCCGATCTGGCTGGTCGAGGAGAAACTGCTGCCGTCCGCTCCCATGGAGCGCGCGCCGGCCCATACGGCGAGCCAGAGCACGCCGACCATGACGGCAAACGATCCACCGATGGTGGCAACATAGAACCAGGCGGAGCGGCGTCGAGGCGGCTGGGTGGCGTAGGGGTAGGGCTGCGGGTAGGGTGCTGGGGCCTGCGCGTAGGGTGGATACGGTGCGGCGTGTGGTGGTGGCGGCGTGCTGAACTCTTCCGACATAGCGGGAGTGTAGCAGGGGCGTGCGGCTCGAGGCCTCGGCTGGCCGGCAGGGCGAGCGCCAACGCTGATGGGAGTTCGGACCAGGGAACGATCGTGGTATGGGAGCGACTTGCGCCGTATAAGGGTGTTCACACGTCTAATGACTGACGTATGATTAGCCGCGCCAAGTTGGCCGACCCGCTCGGGTGGATGGACAGGGCTTGCCACGCGAGGGAACGACAGCACGAGGAACCATGGCACACCCGCAGTTGAGCATTGTCATTCCGGCCTATAACGAAGCGGCGCGCATCGGCACGACCCTGGATCGCGTGCTGCAGTGCGTCGAGGAGTGCGGCTGGGATGCCGAGGTGCTGGTCGTCGACGACGGCTCAAGCGATAGTACGCCGGAGATCGTGGGCCAGTGGATGGAGCGTTCGCCTCGCCTGCACTTGATCCAGAACCCGGGGAACCGCGGCAAGGGTTACAGCGTTCGCAACGGGCTGTTGCAGGCGGCCGGCGACGTGGTGATGTTTACGGACGCGGACCTGTCGGCGCCGATGGTGGAGGCGCAGCGGCTGTTTGCGGCGATCGACGACGGTGCGGATGTGGCGATTGGGTCGCGCTGGCTGGACCGGGAGCGGCAGACGATCGAGCAGCCGATGTACCGGCAGGTCTTCGGCCGATGCTTCAACTGGATCACACGACGGGTGATGGGGCTGCCGTTCAAGGACACCCAGTGCGGCTTCAAGGCGTTCCGGCGAGAGGCGGCGCAGGTGATCTTCCGGCTGCAGACGATCGAGCGGTGGGGGTTTGACCCGGAGATTCTGTTTATCGCGCGCAAGCTGAAGTACGTGATTCGTGAGGTGCCGGTGACGTGGGGGCACGACGAGCGAAGTCGGCTGAGCTATGTGAAGGACGGGATGCGGATGCTGGAAGACATGGCGATTGTTCGCCAGAACTCGCTGGCGGGGCGGTACGACCAGGCGATCGCCGCGATGCGGGACACGAGCACGATGGTGACGCCGCAGGTGGCGCATCCGGCAAAGGTGCAAGGAGCTACGCTGCCGCGCTAGCCGGTGTCTGTGAGGTCTGCTTTTCTCGTGCTTCGCTCGCTTTTTCTTACCCTTTCCGGGAATAGCTCGCTGCGTCGCTTTTCGGAGCGCTCACGCACCGGTCGCCGGCTTTCGCAACGCTTTGTCGCGGGTATGGAGGTGGAGGAGGCGATCCGGGCGACGGAGGCGCTTGCTCGCGATGGCATGAGCGTGACGCTGGACTCGCTGGGCGAAAGCGTGCTCGAGGAGAGTGCGGCCGAGCGCAGCGCGGCGGTGTACCACCGGCTACTGGACGAGATTGGGCGGCGCAGTCTGCCGGCGAACGTGAGTGTGAAGCTGACGCAGGTGGGCATGGATATCAACCATGCGCTGGCGGAGCGGATCGTCGGTGAGATGGTGGAGCACGCTGCCGCGGTGGACTCGTTTGTACGGATCGACATGGAGAGCTCGGCGTACACCGAAGCGACGATCGCGATGACGGAGCGGCTGCACGCGAGGCCGGGCGGCAAGGGGCGGGTTGGGACGGTGCTGCAGGCCTATCTTTACCGAACGACGGACGACGCGCGGCGGTTGGTGGAGCAGGGGATTCGTATCCGGCTGTGCAAGGGAGCGTACAAGGAACGGCCGGAGGTCGCATTTCCTGAGAAGCGGGACGTGGATGAGAATTACGCCGCGCTGATGACCTATCTGACGACGAGTGGCGTCTGCTGCGGGGTTGCGACCCATGATGAGCGGCTGATCCGGCAGATGCGGTCGTTTACAGAGCGGTACGGCTTGCCGAAGGATGGGTTCGAGTTCCAGATGCTGTATGGCATTCGCCGCGATCTGCAACGCGCGCTGGTGGCGGAGGGCTATCGCATGCGCGTTTACCTGCCGTTTGGCACGGAGTGGTATCCATACTTCATGCGCCGGCTGGCGGAACGGCCGGCGAACGTGCTCTTTTTGGCGAAGAACTACCTCCGCAGCTAGTTCTTTGCGAGGTATGAACGGCCTGGGACGCGGACGATGCTACGGGTGGGGTGGGTGGGCCGTCGCCGGCGGCGGGGGGAGATAGGGCTCGACCGAGATTAGATTGTTGAAGGTGGAGCGCGCCTCGGGCGAGAGCGGCGCGGCGAGCCTGCCGGAGGCCAGGGCGGCCTGCCGCTGCTCCGGAGGCAAGCCACGGTAGGCGCGGAAGGCCTGCGAGACGGCGTGTCGCTGCTCCGGGGCGAGGCTTGAGAGCTGTTGCATGCTGCCCCGGATCTGCTGCCGCTGTTCGGGGGCGAGCCGCTCCATGGCCTCCGTGCGGTCGAGCACGCGTTGGCGCTGCTGGGGCGGCATGCCGTTCAGCTGGGTGAGTCTGTCGCGCATACGTTGCTGCACGGGGGGAGCCAGATCGCGAAAACCGGGCTCTCGCTCGAGCGCTCTTTGCTGGTCGGCAGGGGAGAGAGTTCCGTGCCGATTCATCCACGCGGGGAGGTGCTCCTGCCCGGAACCGCGCGTGACGGTGGACCGCTGCCTGCCGGAGTCCTCCACGTGGGGACCATAGCCGCCGCCATGGGCTGTAGGCGGCGCTCCGTGCCCGCGTGCCTGCGCCTTCGTGGTCGCCGAGGAGAGGAGCGAGGCGGCCACGAGCAGCGCGGTAGCTGCGAGCGAGGGACGGGTTGGGATCAGAGAAGCCATGGGCTACAACCGTTCAACAGATGCCATGCAAGGTCGCATAACGAGAGTACAGAGAGAGTTGCTTGACTGCCAGAAGCAAGGCGACCTTCTCGGCGGAGAAGATGTAGGCCTAGCTGGCAGGTTGACCGTTTGCTGTGTCGTCCGTGGAGCCCTCGTCCTGCAGTAACTGATCCATGGTCTGGATAGCTTGGTCATTGCGGTCCAGGATTTGCAAGTCCTGAACGGTCGCCGAGGTCTCGACCGCCGGCGGCTGCGATTGGTGCGAGAGCGTGATGGCCGTTCCGCCACCGATCGCGAGCAGCAACGCAAACGCGCCCGCGAGCATCGGTCGAAGCTCACGACCCGTCGAGAAGAGCAGACGGCTGCGCAGGCGCTCGAGCAATCCCTCCGGCTGGGCTGCCTGCTCCTCGCGCAGACGGGCAAGGAGCCGCTGGTCGAACCAGGGCGAGGGCTCGGGGGCGGTCCACTGATCGAGCAGCGCGGAGGTGCTTTCAAGGGCGGACCATGCGGCGCGGCAGTCGACACACGCGTCAAAATGCGAACGGGCGGCCTCGGCTGCCACGGAACGGGGATCGAGCAGCAGATCCGGCAGTGCAGCTTGGCAGCTCCGGCATGTGGTCGAGTTCATGTTGCGATCCTTTCTCCGGCCGTTCTGCCGGGGGCTGCAAAGGCGAAGGCGGCCATGAGAATTTAGACAAAGTCTTTCAGTTTGTCACGAAGCGTTTGATAGGCGCGAAAGAGAAGCGACTTGGTCGCTGACTCAGAGAGCTTCAGCACCTCACCGATCTGACGGTAGTCGAGACCCTCGTACTTGTGCATGAGCACGGCGTTACGCTGCCGATCGGGAAGCGCCATGACGTGGTCGCGAATGGCTTGCATGCGCTCGTCGCGCAACATGCGGCTGTCGACACCGGGGGTCAGGTCGGCGACGTCCGGGGTGGATCCGGTCTCCTGGTCCGCCTGATCGAGGTAGATCGTCGAGGCAGAGCGTTCATGGCGTGTGTCGCGAGCATGGTTCACGCCGAGATTGGTGGCGATCCGGTAGAGCCAGGTGGAGAAGCGCGCCTCCGCGCGGTACGTCTCGCGCGAACGATAGACGCGCAGAAAGACCTCTTGCGCGAGCTCCTCCGCGACCGCCTGGTTGTGCACCATGCGGAACATGAAGTGCATGATCGGCTTGCGGTACTTATGGAGCAGGATGTCGAAGGCGGCCATGTTGCCGGCGCGCAACTCCAGCATCACCTCCGCATCGTCCATCCCCGAGAGAGACTTCGGTTCAGCGATGCGCGCCTCCAAAGCCTGTGTGGAGTTGAGCTTCCCCTGTTCCACCCGGGTTCTCGAGCCCGCGGTGGGGTTCGAGCGCACGGAAGGAGCTGGAGCCTGCAGCGTCGGATAGATCGCCAAGGTAGCCATACTCTTCCAAACCCCGACTTCGTCGCCAGGTTGCGGTGACGTGGGCGAGCCGCGGATGAAGTTGCGGTTGAGGGATGGTCGGTCTCCGGATTGATGCCAAGACAGGCTGCTCCGCGCCAACTCGAGAACGGCGGCCGATGGAAGCGGCAGGCGAGCTCGAGCGTTTGCGGCTTTGCCATTGTACTGCGACGGGCTGTGGCGGCCTTGGCCGGCTCCCAGCGGGTGGGGACTCCAGCGGCTATTGGCAGACGACGGTGGTATGCTGAATGGGAAGCCCGACCAGGGGCCGGCCTATAAGAACGGGCGCATAACTCAGCGGTAGAGTGCCACCTTCACACGGTGGAAGTCGTAGGTTCGAATCCTGCTGTGCCCACCATACTTACAACAACTTACAATAGTACCCAGACGCGATTGGTGCGATTCGTGGCGCGTGCTGATCGCGCATCCGCGCGGCCCATAGTGTGGTATGCATCGCCTCCGAATTCAGTAGAGAATGCTGCTATGTTTTAGCGCTGCTCCGCTTCGAGGTACCGAGCGCTTTCGGATCTCGTCTGCCTCGTCATGTGTGCAATGGAACTAAACTGCTTCTTCCTGTATGGCAATAACTGCTCTGGACGTCGGCAACGACGGGAGCTTGGTTGTGGTCTGCTGTTCGGTAATGCGTCGGAAGGTCGCCAAGGCCTGGGCTACGACCTGATCCATGTTGAAGTAGCGATAGTTGGCCAGGCGGCCGCAAAAGTGCACCCGCTCGTCTTTCAGCGCTAGAGCACGGTACCGGGCGTAGACCGCGGCATTTTCCGGTCGCGGAATGGGGTAGTAGGGGTCGCCGGTTTCGCGTGGATACTCATAGACGATGCTTGTCTTCGCGTGCTTCTGGCCAGTGAGGTACTTGAACTCCGTAACTCGCGTGTACGCGTGATCGTTGGGATAGTTAATCACGGGTGCGGCCTGAAAGACCTCCTGTGCGTAGGTCTCGTGTCGGAAGTGAAGGGATCGGTAGGGAAGTGGACCGTAGCGGAAGCCGAAGTACTCGTCGATCGGACCGGTATAGATGATCTCTGCATCCGGGTAGGTGCGGAGCATGGTCTTGTAGTCGACGCCGGTGCGGATGGTGATGTTGGGCTGATCCAGCATTCGCTCAAACATACGTGTGTAGCCATCGCGCGGCATTGCCTGGAAGCTATCGGCGAAGTAGCGATCATCATGGTTGTAGCGGACGGGGATGCGTCCGGCAACACTGGCGTCGAGCTGGGCGGGCTCAAGACCCCATTGTTTTTTTGTGTAGTTACGAAAGAATTTCTCAAATAACTCGCGCCCAACCCGACTTATGACGATGTCCTCGGAGGTGCGGATCTCCTGCGGAGTCTCGGTGCGCTCTGCGAGGAAGTCTTCCATGCCCTTAGCGTCGAGGTTCAGGTGATAAAGGCGGTTAATTGTATCGAGATTGATGGGCACCGGAAGAAGCTGGCCATCAACGCTTGCCAGCACACGATGCTCGTACGGTCGCCACGCCGTAAAGGAAGAGAGATACTCGACGACCTCGGAGGAGTTGGTGTGAAAGATATGTGGGCCGTAGCGATGGATGAGGATACCGGCGGCGTCATAACTGTCGTACGCATTGCCGGCGATATGGTCGCGTTTGTCGATGATGAGGACGCGTTTTCCAAGTTGGCTGGCGAGTCGTTCGGCGAGCACGGCACCGGCGAATCCGGCGCCGACGACGATGTAGTCGAAGCTCTCCGTGCGACGGCGCGCGCGACTGAAGGTCGTGTACTCGAGCGGCGTATCCAGTCGAAGGCTGGCGAGAGCTGGGGTGAGACCGAGGCTGGCCCGCATGGTGGACGGGCGATAAGACCTTGAATTCTTTGCTGAAGTCGATTTTGTGCGCGTGAGGCGTTTGATCTCGGCGTCCATCGCCTGCCAGGTAAGGTCCCACGAGTTTTGCTTGAGCGCTGTGTCTACGCGCTGTCGCCATTCTTTGCCGGCCGGCTGAAGCGCCCTGCCGATTGCTTCGGCGAAGTCTTGGGCGGAGTGCGTGATGGTGACCAGTCCAAGATCGCCGTAACTCCGCTCCACATCGCGGATCGCTGTGGAGACGACAGGAACTCCGGCGGCGAGGTATTCGGGGGTTTTTGTCGGCGAGATAAAGCGCGTCGCATCGTTGAGCGCAAATGGCATAAGCGCTACGTCCCAACCTGCAAGATATCGCGGCAGCTCGTTGTAGCTTTTTCCGCCGAGGTAGTGGATGTTGGACGCGCGTGGAAGCAGAGCCGGATCGATCTTGACGACAGGGCCAATGATGACGAAGTTTGTGTCTGGCCGTAGCCGCGCGGCCTCCGCGAGCAGCGAGATATCGAATCGCTCGTCGACGACGCCAAAGAATCCGGCGCGTGGGCGAGCAATTTCGGCCTGGTCTTGTGGTTCGGCGAGGGTTGTGGTCAGAGCTTGCGCAAAGTGCTCTCGATCGATCGAGCTTGGAAAGGCATGCACGTTGTTGTGCTCGCGCTGTTTCGCCTCGTAAAGGCTGTAGCCGCCGGTGAAGACGACGTCGGCGGTCTGGAAGAGATCGTGCTCTCGCTGCACCAGTTCGGCGGGCGCTCCCAGAAAGCCGCTCAGTTCATCCATGCAATCGTAGACAGTGATTTCGCTGGGCAAGTGGGCGGTAAACGGAAGCGCCATCGCGGTATAAAACCAGCGTACGCAGCGCTCGATGGAAAACTGCTTAACGAGATCGGCGATGAGACGAGATTGACTTAGGATGGGATCTTCGTCATAGAAGAGGTGGGGTCGAATAATCCACAGAGATGGCGATTCCTGCGTTACTTCTAGGAGGGCATGATCCGATGTGTCGGCGGCGATCCCAGTCGAGCGTTCTTGCCAGATCGGCTCCTCCCAAAAGAACACCCGGCGATCTTTCGCGGCACGACGCAAGAGGTGCTGCGGCCGTTGAGTGACGAAATCCCACCTCAGATGGCTGAGGCAGACGAGATCCATCTTCAAATCCGCAGGTTTTTGAGACGACCGGCTGGATGACGCGCGAAAGGTTTCCAAAATAGACGCCTCTGTGCATGAGCTGCCGGGCACCGATAAGGGATGCGACGGCGCATGATTCTCTCTAAACAGACGTGAGAAACCAGTACCTATAAGACGAGCCGCAACGCGACTAAAGTTGTTTCTGCCGTTGTGCTCCCTGCTGCTGAAATGCGATACGGCTGTAACAAACATGCGTATCACTGTCGCCTCATACAAGCGAGCTGCAGAGGCGAGCGTTGACGGCAGCAAAGTTTTCGATCACCTTTAGTTAGATAGGAAGTGTGTCCTTGTCGGTCGGCAGACGATCTGCACAGCCACGAGTGACGCGCGGGTGCTCATTGGCATCTGTCGAGAAATGCGGTGTCGCGAGAGATTGTCGTGTCTTCCGAAACTCGCCGCGGCGGTGGAAGAACGACCAGCTTATTGTTCTGCAGAAGCGATCTCCGCTTTGCTGCCTAGGCACCGCGGGTACGAATTGTTTGACGCAAGCAGTCATCGTGAGTGAACGGGGCAAGAATTTCTACGCTTCGGAGTAGGCGCAAAGTTCATATTCGTCTGCTGCGTGCGCTCCCGCGGCCGCAGTGTCGAGGACGTCTCGTGAAGCGTCTAATCTCTGAGGGTTTTGATTATGACGTTTCGAACTTTTGCTTTCGCATGCGGCGCTGTGTTGTCCGTGCTGCTTCCGCTGACTGTACCGGCCCAGATGACAACCACCACGGTTCTGACCGTGGATGCAAAGAAGAATGCGAGTCCTTTGTCGCTTGGGGATGTGACGGTCGAGGTTGACGGAAAGAGCCACCCGCTCTCCAATCTCGTGCCGCTGTCGCCCGCCGGAACGCAGGTCGCGCTGCTCCTCGATGACGGCTTGCGCATGTCCATCGGGCGACAGATGCAGGATCTCGAGGCGTTTCTGAATGGGTTCAAGCCTGGCGTCGAAGTGATGGTCGGGTACATGCAGAATGGGCGTGTAGTTGCGGCGCAGCCGTTTACGACCGATCATGCGGCGGCGGCAAAGGCGTTGCGGCTTCCGTTCAGTTCGCCGGGTATCAGCGCCAGCCCGTACATCTCGCTTTCGGATTTTACGAAGCACTGGCCGAGCGAGACGGAGCGCTATGGGACACCGGCGGCGATGGTACCGCAGAAGAAGGCACGCTTTGTGCTGATGATCACCAACGGTGTGGACCCGTACAACGGCAGTGTGTCGCCGCTGAACCAAGACAGCCCGTATGTGCAGCAGTCGATCACAGACGCACAGCGCGCCGGGGTTAGCGTGTACTCGATCTACTATGGGGACGCGGGTATTGGCGGCGGACTGGCGAGCTTCAGCGGACAGAGCTACCTGCAGCAGGTGGCGGATGCAACGGGCGGCGCGCTGCTGTACCAGCTGCGTGGCAGTCCGGTGTCGCTGGCGCCGTACCTGGGGGCCTTCCAGACGGCGCTGGACAATAGCGATCTGGCGACCTTTCCGGTTCCGGAGAAGAAGGGACTGGTGCCGATCCGCTTTCGGACCAAGGAGCACGGCATAAAGCTGCGGTCGACCCAGGCGGTCGCAGCGGGAGAGAGTGAGGCGACTTCCGGCGCGGAGTAGCAGCCTTTTGCTGAACGCTGTGTAACGAGAAAGACCCCGGATTGCTCCGGGGTCTTTCCTTTGCCGCGGTGTTAGGTATGGCTTAGTACATCCCGTCCATGCCGCCGCCGTGCTGGTGGCCGCCGCCGCCCGCTTCCTTTTTCTCCGGGATCTCGGAGATCATGGCTTCGGTGGTGAGCATGAGGCCGGCGATCGAGGCGGCGTTCTGCAGCGCCGTGCGCGTGACCTTGGTGGGATCGATGACGCCCGCGGCGACCAGGTCCTCGTAGGCGCCGGTTCCGGCGTTGTAGCCGTAGTTGGACTCCTTCGACTCGTGGATCTTGCCGATGACGACCGCACCCTCTTCTCCGGCGTTGGAGACGATCATGCGGAGCGGCTCTTCGATGGCGCGCCGGATGATGTTGGCGCCGATCTTCTCGTCACCCTCGAGCGACTTGACGAGCGCGTCGACCGCGGGAGCGCAGCGAACCAGGGCCACACCACCGCCGGGGACGATGCCTTCCTCGACGGCCGCACGGGTCGCGTGCATGGCGTCTTCGACACGAGCCTTCTTTTCCTTCATCTCGGTCTCGGTGGCCGCGCCGACCTTGATGACGGCGACGCCGCCGACCAGCTTGGCCAGGCGCTCCTGCAGTTTCTCGCGATCGTAGTCCGAGGTGGTCTTGTCGACCTGCGCGCGAATCTCCTTCACGCGGCCCTCGATCTTGGCGTCCTCACCGCCACCGTCGACGATGGTGGTGTTGTCCTTGTCGATGGTGACGCGCTTGGCGGTGCCGAGATCTTCGATTTTGACGCCCTCGAGCTTGATGCCGAGGTCTTCGGTGATGGCCTTGCCGCCGGTGAGGGTGGCGATGTCCTCGAGCATGGCCTTGCGGCGATCGCCGAAGCCTGGGGCCTTGACGGCGGCGACGTTGAGCGTGCCGCGCAGCTTGTTGACGACCAGGGTGGCGAGCGCCTCACCATCGACGTCCTCGGCGATGATGACGAGCGGCTTCGCCGTGCGGGCGATCTGCTCGAGCAGCGGAAGAAGGTCCTTCATGGAGCTGATCTTCTTTTCGTAGATCAGGATGTAGGGATTTTCGAGTGCGGCTTCCATGCGCTCCGCGTCGGTGACGAAGTAGGGCGAGAGGTAGCCGCGGTCGAACTGCATGCCCTCGACGACGTCGAGCTGGGTCTCCATGGTGCGGGACTCTTCGACGGTGATGACGCCATCCTTGCCGACCTTGTTCATGGCCTCGGCGATGATGGTGCCGATCTGGGAGTCGGAGTTGGCGGAGATGGTGCCGACTTGGGCGATCATGTCGCCGGAGACGGGCTTGGAGAGCTTGGAGAGCTCGCCGCCCTGGGCAACGCCGTGCTCGTCGCGCTTGCCGATGATGGCCTCGACGGCCTTGTCGATGCCGCGCTTGAGGGCCATGGGATTGGCGCCGGCGGCTACGGTTTTGACGCCCTCACGGTAGATGGCCTGGGCGAGGACGGTGGCGGTGGTGGTGCCGTCGCCGGCGACGTCGGAGGTCTTGGAGGCGACCTCACGGACCATCTGGGCGCCCATGTTCTCAAGCGCGTCCTTGAGCTCGATCTCCTTGGCGACGGTGACGCCGTCCTTGGTGATGGTGGGGGAGCCGAACTTTTTCTCGATGACGACGTTGCGGCCCTTGGGGCCGAGGGTGACCTTGACCGCGTCGGCGAGGATGTTGACGCCGCGCAGGATAGCCTGCCGCGAGTCTTCTCCGTGCAGAATCTGCTTTGCCATGTGCTTCTTCCTTGTGTGTTATCGGCGATGTGCCGAGGAACTTGAGTTGTGTTTCAGGATGGGACAGTGATCGAAGGGCTAAAGAGATCTATCCGCGTGCCGATTACTTTTTGAGAATGCCGAGGACTTCTTCTTCGCGCATGATGAGGAAGTCGTCGCCGTCGAGCTTGATTTCAGTACCGGAGTACTTGCCGAACAGGATGTTGTCGCCTGCCTTGACGTCGAGCGGGAAGACCTTGCCTTCGTCGTTGGACTTGCCCTTGCCGACGGAGATGACTTCGCCCTGCTGCGGTTTTTCCTTGGCCGAATCGGGGATGATGATGCCGCCGCGCTGGGTCTCGCCCTCTTCGACACGGCGTACGAGGATACGGTCATGCAGGGGTGTAAACGAGGTTGTTGCCATTGCTACTCTCCTGATTCAAGTTGGGGCGAGCGCATCACGTGGCTCGCGGGTCGAAGTGCGCGTCCCCTGATGCGGGGCGCCGGGGACGCCGGACAGTCGCCCATCATGCTGCGCCGAACCGCATAGAACGGCTCGCGTTAGCACTCAAGGCCTTCGACTGCTAACGTTATGCCATCTTGGCCGCCATTGTCAATCGAAAGGGGGTTAAATATGAGTGAATCTAACGCAGGTTCCTCGGTCTCGCCAGAATGCCACGGGCCTTGGAGATGCTGATGGCGCGATACGAATAGCGCAGGCTCCGCGATGGAACGGACAAAACGAGAGGACGACATCGAGATACGGGCGTAAACTGTCGATCATGTCCGTGTCGGCACGTCTTCGTCATGCCTTTCTGCTGGTTGTTTCCCTGCTCTGGATGGGGTCATTCCTTCATGCGCAGGAGGACGCTCCACATCGCGGGCGCAAGTACAAGGCGCCACCGCCGACCTCGCACATCGAGGTACTGGTGACAAAGAACTCGACCGGCAAGCCGATTGCGAACGCGGCCGTCATCTTCCGCGCGACGCGGAGCGGCAAAGACGACGGCAACCTTGAGGTAAAGACAGACTCTGACGGCAAGGCGGCAATCGATGTGATCGAGACCGGCAGCAAGGTGGTGGTTCAGGTATTCGCGGACGGGTATGCGACCTTTGCCGAGGAGATGCAAGTGAACGAGCCGAGCCGTGAGGTCCACGTGGCGATGTTGCGGCCGCGCGAGCAGGTTTCGGCGTACGTGGACAATAACGGCAAGGCATCCACCCGGAAGCCCGGCGTGCAGGAGCCCGAGCCGGCGAAGCCTGCACCGACGACCCTGCAGTCCCGTCCTACACCGCCGGTGACGACGGACGATAAGCCGCAACCGCAGAAGCAAAACCCACCCCAGCCGTGAGCCTGGTCTATTTGCAGGAACGGCCACTCGCGAGCCGTGCCGTGCTGGTGACGGGAGCGGCGAAGCGGATCGGGCGGGCGATTGCGCTCGATCTGGCGTCCTCCGGGGCCGACTGCTGCATCACCTATCGCGAGTCCGCGAGCGACGCTGCATCGACGGTGGCCGAGCTGCGGGCGTACGGTGTGCGGGCATTTGCGATTGCGTGTGATCTGGCCGATGCGGCGGCGATCGGTGCCATGGCGAGCGAGGCGGTGGAGTCGCTCGGCCGGCTGGATCTGCTGGTCAACAATGCGGGCCGGTTCGCTTCCGAGGCCATGGAGGAGATCTCGGCGGAGGCATGGGACGAGATGTTTGCCGTGAATACGCGGGCGCCGTTTCTGGTGGCGAAGGCTGTGCTGGAGCCATTGCGGGCGGCGCGGGGGCGGATCGTGAATATCGGCTCGCTTGGCGGTCTTCATCCGTGGGCCACGCACGCACACTACTGCACCTCAAAAGCGGCGCTGCACATGCTCTCGCAGACAATGGCAAAGGCTTGGGCGCCGGAGATCAGCGTGAACTGCGTGGCCCCGGGCATGATCGTGCAGGGCGAGGTGGACGCGATGTACGAGCGGTACGCTGAAAAGACGCCGATGCGGCGCAACGGCACGGCGGCGGATGTGGCCGACGCAGTGCGCTTCTTTGCCACGGGGCCGCACTTTATCACCGGCCAGCTGCTGGCGGTCGATGGGGGCCTTGGTCTGTAGAGAGCTCAGGACAGAGGCGAGCTTAGCAAGCTAGGCAAGGCATTGAGGCAAAGCTCTGGGCAGCGAGGAATGCGGTTCTAGCGACGAAGCAGACGGTGCCACCAGCCGGTAGAGGCGGTCTCGCCGCCGTCGAAGAGATCGGGCGGAATCGGCTGGGCCGGGAGGGGCCGTCCCTCAATGGCGCAGAGCGGGTTGGCGTAGAAGAGGCGCTCGGCATCCGCGGGCGAGCTGCGTTTGGCGACCTCATCGTAGGCGGCTCTGAGTTTCGGCGGGCGTGAGATGAGGTTGTGCGCGTCGCTGGCAACGAAGTGCACGCGCTGGCGATGGAGCAGATCGAGCGCCATCTTCTGGGCCTTGCGACCCATGCTGCCGGTGATGGAGCCGGCAGTGATCTGCATGAGGACTCCCTGTCGCAGCCAGTCCTCGATCCACGAGCTATCTTCCTGCAGGGTCGGGTTGCGCTCGGGATGGGTGAGCACGGGAACGAGATTCGCGACCTGCAATTGGTAGAAGGTCTCGCTGAAGTTCGCGAAGGAGCCGTAGTCCGGCAGCTCGGCCATGACATAGCCGCGGCCATCGATGGAGAAACGGGCGGGGTCGGCGATCGCGTCCTGGATATTTTCGTAGCTGAGATGAAAGTCGGCGGCGCGGAGCAACTCGATGCTGACGCTGGCCTCGCGAAGTCGCGCACGCAGCTCGGTGAGCAGATCCTCAGTGCGAAAAGGGTCGTAGTCGAAGCGATGGTTGGCATGCGGCGTGCAGACGATGTGCGTGATGCCGTCCACCTCCGCCATGCGTGCCATCTCGATCGAGGTCTCGATGTTGGGCGAGCCGTCGTCCAGGCCGGGCAGCAGGTGGTTGTGGAGGTCGATCATACGGTGGCGGACTCCGTCTCCAGAATAGATGATGGGAGGACAGGACCGATGCGAGAGATCTGCGCGGCAAGTAGGAGGCGAGAGCGTTAGGGCCGGCCTACGGAGTGGGTGCGGTAGGCGGTCTGGAGGGTGGAGAAGGCGAGCTTCTTTTGGCCCTGGTCGCTGATGAGGCCTTTGCGATTGAAGTCGTCCTGGATGCCGGGGAGCATACGGGAGGGGGAGCGGAAGTCCATGAGAACCCAGGGGCTCATGCCGCGGAGCTGGGCGATCTTGTTGAGCATGGGGATCTGGTGGGTGTAGATGGAGACCTGGTACTCCTCCGTCCAGCGCTCGGTGGCGGGGCCATGGAGGCCGGCTTTGGCGCCGCCGCCGAACTCGGAGACGATGAGGGGTTTGTTGTAGCTGATCTGCCAGGTGGTTCGGTCGGCGAGCTCGGGCGGACCCTCGTACCAGCCGATGTACTCGTTGAAGCCGATGACGTCGAGGGCTTTGCCGAGGGGATCGTCGATGACCTTGACGTTGTCGGCGCCGTCGGCGCCGGTGTGGCCCGGCTCGCTATGGACGAGGAGGGCGGCGGTGACGAGGCGGGAGGGATCGGTGGCGTGGACCTCGTCGGCGAGGGAGGTGAGGAAGGCGGTGCGCTCCGGGGTGGCGGGGGTCTCGTTGGCGATGGACCAGAGGATGACGGAGGCGCGGTTTTGATCGCGGTCGATCTCCTCGTGGAGGAGGTGCTTGGCCTTGGCGAGGACCTCGGGGTTGGCGAACTCGACGGCCCAGTAGACGGGGATCTCGGACCAGACGAGGAGGCCCATCTTGTCGGCCAGGCGGGTCATCTTCTCGTCGTGGGGGTAGTGGGCAAGACGGACGTAGTTGCAGCCGAGGTCCTTGGCCCAGCCGAGGAGGGTTTGCATGTCCTGCTCGGTATCGGCGCGGCCGGTCTTGTAGGGAGCTTCGGCGTGGACGGAGACGCCGCGGAGGAAGATGGGTTTGCCGTTGAGGAGGATTTCGGTGCCGTGGGTCTCTACCGTGCGAAGGCCGAGCTGGTCTTGAATTTTATCTGCGGCGGCGGTGAGGGTGACGGGGTAGAGTTTGGGGGATTCGGGCGACCAGAGGGTTAGGCCGGAGACGGGGAGCGAGATGGCGGCGCGGCCGGTGGCGTCGGTGGTGGCGGTGGTAGTGGCGTGGAGTTCAGGGATGGCGACGGTGATGGACTGCTGGGCGGGGTGATCGCCGGCGAGCTGGACGAAGCCTTCGACGCGGGAGCGGGTGGCGCGGTCGAGGTGGAGATCGTAGTGTTCGATGAAGGTTTCGGGGACCTCGATGAGGGAGATGTCGCGGGTGAGGCCGCCGTAGTTGTACCAATCGGTTTTGACGGTGGGGAGGCTGTCGGGGCGGCGGGTGTCGTCGACGGCGGCGACGACGAAGTTGGCGCCGGGGTGGAGGGCGGAGGTGACGTCACAGTCGAAGGTGGTGAAGCCGCCCTCGTGGTCGCAGACGCGGGTTCCGTTGACCCACCAGAAGGACTGGTAGTTGGCCGCTCCGGCGTGTAGGAAGACCTTATGGCCGGGCTGGGCGGTGTAGGTGAAGTCACGCTGGTACCAGAGCGGGCCTTCGTAGAGGAAGAGCTCGGGGCGCTGGGTGTTCCAGTCGCCTGGGACCTGGAGAGTGGGGCTTTTGGCGAAGTCGTATTCGATGAGTTCGTTGTCGCCGAGGTGCCAGTGCTTGTCGAGGAACCAGCCGTCCTTGCGTTCGGCGCCGTGAAAGGAGAAGAGACCGGTGAAGTAGGGGTCAGGGATGAAATGCCAGGCGCCGTCGAGGGAGGTGGCGGGGCGAGTGTCGGCGCCGGTGAGGGTGATGGAGGAGGGGCCGGGAGTCGCGGTAAGACGCACCTGGGAGAGGAGTGGGGTGGAGGCGGCGAGGGCGAAGACGAGTGGAAGGGACGGGCGCATGGTCGGCGGGTTACCTCGGCGGAATGAGTGTAGCTGGCCGGGGTGCGTGCCGGCTGCCCTTCGCGTGCCGGCGGATGGTCGCGGGCTAGGCGGTGGTGAGGGAGTAAGCAAGGGAGCGGAAGAGGCGGAGGCCGTCGCTGGAGCCGAGGAGGGCTTCGCTGGAGCGATCGGGGTGGGGCATCATGCCCAGGACGTTGCGGCCTTCGGAGAGAATGCCGGCGATGTTGTCGAGGGAGCCGTTGGGGTTGGCTTTAGGAGTGATGTCGCCGGCGGGGGTGCTGTAGCGGAAAGCGATACGGTCCTGCTCTTGAAGCTGGGCGAGGGTGGTGTCGTCGCAGAAGAAGTTGCCTTCCATGTGGCCGATGGGCATCTGCAGGGCGGTGCCGCGGGGGATTCCGTGGGTGAAGGGGGAGTCGCCGGTCTCGGTACGGAGGTGGACCTGGCGGCAGATGTAGCGCTGGGCCTGATTGCGCATGAGGGCGCCGGGGAGCAGGCCGGACTCGCAGAGGATCTGGAAGCCGTTGCAGATGCCCATAACGAGGCCGCCCGAGGCGGCGAACTTCGCGACGGATTGCATGATGGGAGCGAAGCGGGCGATAGCGCCCGTGCGGAGGTAGTCACCGTAGGCGAAGCCGCCGGGGATGAGGATGGCGTCCGAGCCCTCGAGGTCGTGCGAGGCGTGCCAGAGAAAGGTGGTGGGCGCGTCGAGGACGGTGGAGAGGACGTTGTAGGTGTCGTGATCGCAGTTGGAGCCGGGGAAGACGAGGACGCCGAACTTCATAGAGGGAAGGGTAGCAGAGGGTGCGGACGCATCTGAGTGGAGATGGCGGATGAGGATAAGCTGGCGCGATCAGGCGATGCCAGGGCTCATCGCGGTCTTCTGCGGGCGACTGGGGGCGCGGCAAGGACAGTGGGCGGGGCGCTGCTCGGGTGGTGGCAGGCGACGACGCTGGATGCGTTGATTGTGGGTGTGCTGTGGTGGGTGGGGCTCTGGCTGCTGCATGTGCCGTGGGCGCCGTTTTGGGGGCTGATCGGCGGGCTGTGTCAGTTTGTGCCGGGGGTGGGCGCGGCCATCGGGCTGATTGGGCCGGTGCTGAGCCTGCTGTTTACGGTGAAGGGCGGGGAAGACTGGTACCGGCTGGGGTGGCTGCTGGGGCTGTATGGGCTGATCGCGGTGCTGGATGGGCTGGTGATCCAGCCGTATGTGCTGCACCGGACGACACGGGTGCCGTGGTGGGCGGCGCTGTTGGGGCCGATCGTACTGGGGATCGTGATTCCGTTCTGGGGGGTGTTGCTGGCGCCGCCGCTGCTGGCGGTGGTGTATGCGTTTCGGCGGCCGCCGGGCGCGGCCGATCAGAGGCGGTAGCGGGTCTCGGCGAGGCGGTAGAGGGGACGCCAGACCAGGCGGTTGATGGTGACGACCATCATGGCCATCACGATGGTGGCGAGCAGCAGTATCTGGGAGTCGCCGGCAGCGGTGGCGAGCGAGATCTGGGCGCCGAGGCCGGTGGTCTGGAGAACGCGGCCCTTGAGCAGAAAGTATTCGGAGATGATGGAGGCGTTCCAGGCGCCGCCGGAGGCTGTGACGAGGCCGGTGATGAGGAAGGGAAAGATGCCGGGCAGGATGATAGTTCGCCAGCGCTGCAGGGTGGAGAAGCGGAAGAGGGTCCCGACCTCTTTCAGGTCCGACGGGATGGCCATGGCGCCGGCGATGACGTTGAAGAGGATGTACCACTGCGTGCCGAGCAGCATTAAGGCAATGGAGCCGATGCCCATGCCGCCGCCGAGGCTGAGCAGTCCGAGGAGGAGCACGGGAAAGAGCGCCGAGGCTGGAACGGAGGCGGCGATCTGCGCCAGGGGCTGCGCGATGCGTGCCAGCCGGGGCTGAAAGCCGATGGCGACGCCGACGGGGATGGTCCAGGCGGAGGCCAGAAGGAGGGCCGCGTTCACGCGAAGAAAGGTAAAGAGGGCGCCCTTGAGCACGGCGAGGAGTTGGTGCGTGTCAACGTGATGCAACAGGGCTAGAGCGTGGAGCGCCATAACGCCCGCAAAGCCGAGCACAGCGACGAGAAGCACGGTTCGGAGGACGACAGCCGGCGCCTTTGAGGATCGGTGACCCGCTTCCATGCGGGCGATCTTCTGATCTCGCCGGAGCGCGACCGCGCGATAGTGGCGCTGCTCGAGCCGATCCAGGCCGCCGCCGCCGAGGTGCTGCAGCATGCGGGAGTTCTGTAGCAGATGGAGCAGCGGCGATCGCACGCGCGCCTGGCCTTCCACCTGCTCGAACTTGAAGCGGTCGCTCCAGGCGATGATCGGTCGCCAGACTATCTGGTCGGTGGCGACGACGATGGCGAGAATGGTAAGCAGGCCCCAGGTGATGGCGCGCGCGTCGCCGGCCGAAGCGGCGGTCTGGAGGTACGAGCCCAGGCCGGGAAGACGGAAGTCCCGGTCGCCCAGGCGGAACATCTCGCAGGCGATCAGGAAAAACCAGGCGCCGGCGACCGACATGATGGAGTTCCAGATGAGGCCGATGGCGGCGTAGGGCAGCTCCAGCTGGAGCAGCCGCTGCAGTTTGGAGAAGCGATAGATCTCGGTGGCTTCGCGGAGTTCCTTGGGAATGCTTTTGAGCGACGAGTAGAAGGAGAAGGCCATGTTCCAGACGGCGCCGGTGAAGATCAGCAGAATCGCGCCGAACTCGACGCCAACCTGCCGTGTGGGAAAGAGCGCGACCATGGCGAGCATGACGCCGGGTAGAAAGCTGAGCACGGGGATGGACTGCAGGATGTCCAGCGCGGCGAGCATCAGCGCCTCGAGCCGCCGGTTGTATGCCGCGAGATAGCCATAGCTGATGGCAAAGGCGAGTGAGATGAGATAGGCGAGGAAGATGCGCACGACGGAGTAGAAGGCATAGAGCGGCAGCGCGCGCGGGCGGAGGGAGATCTCGATCTCAGGGGTGGGATGGCCGAGGTAGTACCGGCCGATGTGCACGATGCCGTAGAAGCAGGCAAGGCCGAAGAGAGCGACCAGAAGATCGAGCACAAAGGGCCAGCTGCGCCGAAAGATCTGTGAGCGAGCCAGTGTCTCCGAGCCGCGCACCATGCCGAAGCTGTCCGGGAGGTGCACTAGACCTCGGCCTCTTCGGCGGACTCGGTCTCGGGCTGCTGCTCCTCGAACCGAAAGAAGCGGCGGCGGGAGCTGTCGAAGTCGAAGAGCTCGGCGTAGCGTCCCCAGTTGATGGCGGTTTCGAGCTGACGGAGAGTCTCCTCCTCGCTGAACTGCTCGTCCAGCATGTCGTGGAAGAACTCCTCGGAGACGGTGTGATCGCTTTTGGCGTCGATGGCGCGAACGATCTGCCGGAGCAGAAGCACGTTGGTGACCGCGGCTTCGCGGAAGAGCTCTTTCTGACGCAGGATCTCGGAGTTGGCGAACTCGGCGCCGGTCGGTGTGATAGCGGCATCGCCCTCGGTGACTTTAAGGAAGCCAAGAAGCTGGGCGGCGTCGACGATCGGCAGAAGGTCATCGACCTCAAAGGCGAGATCGTCGGCAAGGCGGTAGATGTCGTCCTTGCCGCTGTGGTCGAGCAGAAGTTCGAGGAGACCGGCGATGCCGCCGGGACGGGCGTGGGGCAGCATCTGGTAATGCATGAGGCGCTGATCGCGGACGCGCTTGCCGTCGGTCTGCGGCAGCTCCGGCGGCTGGGCATCCGGCTGGGTGAGGACCTTGTAGATGTAGTCGACCAGCTGGGTGAAGCCGGCGGCCTTGCGATTGCGCGGATGGGGGAGCGAGACCTTGAAGTCTGTGCGAACGTGGCCGGGGTTGCGACCGAGCACGATGATGCGGTCGGCGAGCAGGACCGCCTCCTCGATGTTGTGGGTGACGAGAAAGATGGCCCGGGTCGGGATGGTCTTGTTCTGCCAGAGTTCGAGGAGCTCGGAGCGGAGATTCTCGGCGGTAAGGACGTCCAGCGCCGAGAAGGGCTCGTCCATGAAGAGGACCTCGGGCTCGACGACCAGGGCGCGGGCGAAGCCGACGCGTTGGCGCATGCCGCCGGAGAGCTCCTTGGGGTAGGCGGTCTGGAAGCCGTCGAGGCCCACGGTGTCGAGGATCTTGAGCGAGCGGCGACGGCGCTCGGCTGCCTCCATGCCGCGAGCGATCAGCGGCGCCTCGACGTTCTCGAGGACGGTGAGCCAGGGAAAGAGCGCGAAGCTTTGAAAGACGATCGAAACGTTCACGTCGGCTGTGCCGATCGGTTTCTCATGCCAGTAGACCTGTCCGGCGGAGGGCTCGGAGAGGCCGGTCAGCATTCGGAGCAGGGTGGATTTGCCGGATCCGGAGGGACCGAGCAGCGCGATGATCTCACCCGGCGGAATCGCCAGGTCGGTCGGTGAGATGACCTGGATGCGATTTTCGCTCGGTTGAGCGTAGTACTTCTCTACGCGTTCGGCACGTATGATGGCGGGCTGCATAGGGTGTTCAGGATCGACGGGGTCGATGAGACGGGCGACAGGAGTTGCTCCTGTTGTTTTCACATGGAATTGCCCATGCCAGTCTGCGCCCAGCGTATCATTACCTCGGGCACGCGAAGGAAACATGCCGTACGTGGTATGTTCGCTATCTGGTAGTGGCAGCATTCCCGGGGTTGATGAACTATGGCGGAAGCGACAGCAAATCACACAAAGCCTCGCGTTCTGGTAGCAGACGACGAGCAGGTCATTGCAAATACCCTGGCGATTATTCTGAACCAGGCCGGGTTTGAGGCGAGGGCTGTCTTCAGTGGGGAAAAGGCTGTGGAGGCGCTCGACAGCTTTCAGCCGAACATGTTGATCAGTGACGTGATCATGACGGGCATGACCGGGATCGAAGCGGCGATCATCACTCGCAGCAAGATGCCGCAGTGCAAGATCCTTCTGTTCTCCGGGCAGGCAGCAACGGCGGACCTGCTGGAGAAGGCGCGCGTGCAAGGGCACGAGTTCGAGATCCTGGCCAAGCCGGTCCACCCGACCGATCTGCTGGCCAAGCTCCGCGCCTGAAGACACGGCGTGCAGGGAAAAACGAGCCCCTAAACGGGGCTTTTCTCTTGTCGCAAGCGAGCGATCGGAGCGGGTCCTGGCTGCTAGGGGGCAGCAGGATGTTCTCGGCTCTTGACACGGCGGGCGGGGACACCCGCATAGACCGCCCATGGCTCCAACGTGCGCGTTGCGATGCTGCCGAGCCCGAGGACGGCTCCCTCGCCGACCGAGACTCCGGGCGAAACTGAGGCGCGTGCGCAGATCCAGGCGTAGGCGCCGATTTCCATGGAGAAGGCGAGCAACGGAAAGTCCGCGTGATCGTAGTCGTGGGTGGCGCCGCAAAGGAACGCGCCTTGCGAGATGATGACGCGGGAGCCAAGCACAATCGGAGCGGGGTTATAGATCTCCGCGCCATCGGCGACCGTGACGTGATCGGCAGCGCGGAGATTCCAGGGCGCCCAGATCTTGGCTGCCGGGTAGAAGTGGCAGCCCGGACCGACGCGTGCGCCGAAGAGGCGCAGAATCGTGCTGCGCCAAGCGTGCAGGGGGCGTGGGGAGGGACGGTAGAGCAGGTTGCGGACCACGTTCCAGGAGAGCCGGCGGACGCGGTTGGCCAGCGTGAACGCCGGTCGTCGATAGGGGTCGCGGCGACTAGAGATGGTCTCGGCGGCGCTGTAGTGGGGTTGGCGCGGGCCTGACGGTGTGGAGGGACGGGTGCTCATGGATTAGACCTGGTGCGTGGGTGGTGCGGTGGCAGTGCGCCGTCAAAGAGACGGATGATGCGAGCCGCATTCTTTCGCATGTCATAGCGCGCCAGAAAGGTTTGATGCGCTTGCCGGCCCATGGCTTGCCGTGCCTCGGGACTGAGCTCGATCCAGCATTCAAGCAGACGCACGGTTCCGTCGAGAGTGTCGGCTTCCATTAGGCCCGCGCCGTCCTCGGCGATCTCTTCGGCGATGTTGACCTTGTCAGACAGCAGCACGGGCCGGCCGCAGCTCATAGCCTCCGCTACGGCGATGCCGAAATTTTCCTGATGCGAGGGCAGAACAAAGGCTTCGCAGGAGCGGAACGCACCCCACTTCGTCCCGCCTTTCAGCATGCCCGGCCAGTGCACTCGCTCGGCGATGCCGAGGGTCGAGCAGCGTTGCTGCAGTGCGGCGGCCCAGCGCTGCTGATCCGGGCCGGCCATGACAAGATGCAGGTCGGGGTCGGTGGCCGCGACCCGGGCAAAGGCCTCGATGAGCAGATCGCAGCCCTTTTTGCGATGGATGCGCCCGAGGAAGAGCAGAAACGGTCGATCGCGGACAGCCGGGCAGCGCTCGAAGAAGGCTTCGCGCTCAAGCTCGGGGGGAGCTTTCGATGCGACGGCGCCATAGGGGACGACAAAGCCTCGCCAGCGATGAAGCCAGAAGCTTTGTTTCGCGAGTCGTTCCTCAGCGGCGGTGGTGAACAGCACACCATAGGCTCCGCGAAGGATCCAATACTCGGCTAACACCCAGTAAATCCACTTCTTAATGTGTTTCAAGGGAAAGCGATGCTTGAAGTAGGGATCCAGCATGCCGTGCGTAAACACAACATAGGGCAGACGACCTTGGAAGGTGCGCCAGGCCGCGAAGCCGACGTACTGCCATAGACCGTTGACCACGATACCGTCGAAGCGGTGGCCGTTGCGCTTGAGCCAGGGGCGCAGTCGCGGACTGAAACCGAAGGGCGAGACGCTCGGCCCAAGCGCGTGCACGGTGAAGGGGAGGTCCTTGAGAAAGGGAGCATCGGGCGGGTCAAGCGAGACGACCTCCCCGCGATAGTCCGGGGGACCGTTGGTCAGGAGCGAGCGAATGGACTCCGTCGGGCCGCCGGCTTCTGGACTGATGGTGCCGATGATGTGGAGAAGAAGCATGAGGACGTGGGCCCTCCGAGCATAGCAGGGCGGAAAGGCGGGTTGATCAAGCGTCAGCGCGAGGTGTGAGAGCGCATGGCTGACC
This sequence comes from Acidobacteriaceae bacterium, assembly GCA_965277125.1. Taxonomy (GTDB): domain Bacteria; phylum Acidobacteriota; class Terriglobia; order Terriglobales; family Acidobacteriaceae; genus Edaphobacter. The sequence continues at coordinate 279,981 of CBDIBU010000005.1, forward strand.
CCGATGGAGCTCTGGCGGGGCCGACCTGCGCCAAGGCAGCGTGAAGAGCCTGAACGTCCTGTTCAAAGCTCCATTGTTCGATGCGCTCGAGTCCGCGACGTCCCATGGCTGCCGCGGTACCCGGCTGATCAAGAACGCGGTGCAGGGCATGGGTCAGTGCGTCAATGTCGCCGACCGGGAAGACGCAGCCTTCGACGCCATCCGTCATCAGATCGGGCTGACAGCCGACATCATCGGAGAGGATCACGGCGCGGCCGGCGTTCATGACCTCATTGACGATCAGGCCCCATGGCTCATGCCGCGACGGCAGCACAAAGACATCGGCGAGGTCGAAGAAGCGCGGCAGCTCGGACTGGTTGCGGAAGCCGCAGAGGCGTATCCCGGTCGTACCTGCCGCAATCGCGGCTTGCTCCAGGCGCGCGCGTTCTTCGCCGTCGCCAACGATCAGGAGATAGGGCTCTGGAGCAGCACGCTCGCGGCGGTCGGTGCAAAGACGCAGATAGGCTTCGAGGAGGTCGGCGCATCGTTTGCGAGTCTGCAGCTTGGAGGCAAACAAGATGACCTGCCGGCCGGGGGCGAGCTCGAACTCCTGTGCCAGGGCGGGTCGAGCCACCGCGGCACTGACTGATCGACTGCGGAAAAAGGCATTGTCGACCGCGTACGGCATGAGGAACTGGGGAATCCCGTCGCCAAGATAGGTGTCCCAGTAGGCGGCGTTCAGCGATCCGATGGGCAGCACGGCATCGACCAGCTGCCGGAGCAGGTGGAAGAAGCCCTGCTTGGCGGCAAGTTTGGCGCCGGAGCGCGGCCGATCCCGCAGCCAGGACTCCGCACGGAGCAGCACGGGGATGCCAAGCGCGCGCGCCGCCAGCATGCCGTGCAGCGCATTGACTGTGGAGTAACCGTGCACCCAAAGGACATCGATGGGCGGCCGGCCCGCGGCGCCGCGCAGCCGATCAAAGATGCCGCGATTCATGGGGGAGGTGACGGTCGTGGTGCGCCGGTCACGAAGCACCGGAAGGAACTCCGAGCTGTAGCCATCCAGCAGCGGCACATCCCACGCGACCTCAGCGCCGAAGCCCTCGTCGCGGTAGCCGCGCACGGAGAAGTCCGAGCCGAACATGACGTGGAGGTCAATCCCCGGCTCCTCGGCGATGCGACGCAGCAACGGCGCCTGATATTGGATGGGGTGGCTGACGAGATAGCCGAGCCGCACGGCTCTTTGTGGGGTCACGAGAGCCTCTGGAAGTTCGTGGTGGCCGCTTGCGATGGGCGGAACTCTCCTTCGCGTGACCACGCAGAGGTCTGGGCTGTGCCGGCTTTACTGAATGGCCGTGGCTGCATAGAAAAGGACGGAGACGACGCCCAGGACGGTGCTGATGCCACCGCTCTTGATCGCTGCCTTCATAGCGCTTGAGGGAAGAAAGACGATGTCGTCGGCCTGAAGCACGGGGTCCGGCGCCCTGCCCTTGAAGACATTCTGAATATCGACCCGGATCACCTTGCGCTCGAGGCCGACCGTGCGCACGATACGGAGATCGTTGTACTTGCCCTCGAAGCCGACGCCGCTTCCGAGCGCGGAGGCCTGCATGAGCGTGAGGGGAGAGTAGGGCTGGATGGGAATGGCTCCCTGGGTGTGAAAGGCGCCGAGAAGGTAAACGACGCCGACCCGTGAGATCACGACGGTATCCCGCGCGTAAAGAGGGATGTCGGCGAAGTTGCTGCGGGCCGGATCCGGTCCAAGGTCGATCAGGATCGGCTGGGCCTGGCCGGGACGATTGATCGTAATCAGGTGACTTGCTGTGGAGGGCAGACCACCGGACGCGGCGAGCACGTCGAAGAGCCGTTTGTTGCCGCCCAGGGCAGGAACGACGGCGTGCACTTCACCGATGACGGTGATGATCTGGTTGGGGGATTCAAGGAGCTGGATCGTGACCTGCGGGTTGCGGTACATGCCGGCCTGCATGAGACGAGCCGCGATGGCGTTTTCGGCCTGGTGTACGGTAAGCCCGGCGACGTGCAGCACGCCGATGAGCGGCAGCTGAACGGAGCCGTCCAGACTGACCCGTGTGGCGGGGGTATAGTCCGCCGCATCGAAGAGGTGCACGGCGATCTGGTCGCCGGGGCCGAGCTCGATCTCACGCTCGCCTGGATAGAGAATGGCCGGATCCGTCGTCAGCTGCACGGCGACGTTGCGCAGCGGCGAGGGCATGGGGGAGGGCCCGCTGAACTGCGCCAAGGCAGTGCAGGACGGGCTCAGGAAGAGCAGGAGGAGCAGCAAGCGCGCCCAGGGGATTGAGGCGGGTCTGGGGAGCGCAAGGAGGGAACGATGTGCGTGCAAGATCATCGGATCAGCGCTTCTCCAGCGTCGGCTTATCGCGATCCTGGCTGTCTCGCGGCTCCCATGTGCCCGAGTCCGCCGCCGAGTAGTTGTACTTGGAATAGCCATAGTAGCCGTAGTACTCCGGGGAGGAGACATCAATGGCGTTGAGCACGATGCCGGTGATGATGGCGCCCGAGCGCAGCAGCAGGTCGCGCGCCCGCCGCACAACGTGCTTGTTGGATTTGCCGTGCCGGACGACCAGAACGACGGCATCAGCCTCGCGCGCGAGAATAATGCCGTCGGTGACCGACAGGATGGGTGGTGTGTCTACGATGACGTGGGTATAGCTGTCCGCGAGCCGGTGAAGCAGCTCGCGCATGGAGTCGGAGGCGAGCATCTCGGTGGGCAAGGGCGGAACGGGCCCGCTTGCGATCAGGTCGAGGTTGGGGATCTCGGGCACGTGCTGGATGGTTTGCTCCAGGGTGGACGCGCCGGTCAGAAGTGTGGTCAGGCCCACCCTGCCGTTGAGTCCAAAGCGATGATGGACGTTGGGCCGGCGGAGATCGGCATCGATCAGAAGGACGCGGGCATCGCCCTGAGCGAGGACGGCCGCGAGATTGGTCGCCGCCGTGGTCTTGCCTTCCGAAGGGGTGGCGCTGGTAAAGAGGATCACGCGCGGGGGGTGGCCCGCGGTAGACAGCAGGAGCGAGGTGCGGAGCGAGCGGAAGGCCTCGGCGAACTGAGACTTCGGCTTGAAGATGACACCGACGTTGCGCTGCACCGTGGAGAGCTGTGCCGCTTCCTCGGCGGAGGCGCGGCGTGACCGGGGAATGACGGCGAGCGAGGGCAGTTCGGTGATCTGCTCGATCTCGGCGACACCGCGCAGACCGGTGTCGAGGCTTTCGAGCAAAAAAGCGACCACAACGCCGCCCAGCAGACTGAACAGCAGCGAGGTGAGGATGATGCTGGTCTGACTGGTCAGAATGGGGCTGGCGGGCAACAGGGCGCGATCGACGATGTCGATCTCGAGCGATTCGAGACCTGCCTGCACGCCGGCGGTGCGCAGCCGTTGCAGGAGGGATTCATAGAGGCTTCGACTCGACTCGAACTCGCGTTGCCGCAGCTGGTAGTCGATCAGGTCGTCTCCCAGCTTGTAGGCGGCCGTTTGCTGGGCGTCGAGGGTGGCCGTCGTCTGGTCCTCGTTGGCCTTGGCCGCGATGTAGGTCTGCTTGGCCTGCAGCAGCAGCCGATTCTGTTCGGCGGTGATCTCGCGCTGGAACTCTTCGATCTGCGCCCAAAGCGCCCGCACCTGCGGGTGATTGGGACCGAGATTGGCCGTGAGCTGCGCATAGTTGGCGCGCGCGGTGGCAATCTGACCACGAAGCGAGTTCAGCTCGCCGGGGACGGTGCCGGGCGTGATCTCGATCGAGCCCTCGATGGTATCCGGATCCATGCCGGCGAGCACACGGTAGCGCGACTCCGCGACGATGCGGTTCAGACGCGCCGTGTCCGCTGCCTTGGACAGATCTTCGAGCTGGCTCGATATCTGGTTGTGGGCCGGGTCGAAGCCGAGGATACCGAGGCGCCGCTGCAGCGGTATAAGGCGCTCCTGCGAGGTCTCGACCTGCTGCTTGAGGTCGTCGAGCTGTCCCTGCAGCCACTGTGAGACACGTTGCGTGGACTCGAAGCGAGTCTCATAGCTGCGATGGATGTAGGCCGAGATCACGGTGTTGACGATATCGGTCGCGAGTTTGGGATCGGTCGCGATGTAGCTGATGCGAATGATGTCCGTCTTGGGGACGAGGGAGACACCGAGGGTATGCTGCAGACGGCGGATGGTCGCTTCGCGCACACTGGGCTCGTCGAGGGAGCGGTGCGGCACGGGGCTCTTGATCCCGAGAAACTCCGGATTGTCCTGGAGCTTCAGTTGCCGGGCGACGGTGAGCATCAGCGAATCGCTCGACAGAATGGCGACCTCGGTCAGCATTTTGTTTTGGGTGTCGCCAAACCCCGGCTCGGCGGTAACGCGGAATTCGTTGGACGCGCCGGCGCGTACCTCGATGCGGCCGTAGGCCTCATAAACCTTGGGCTCGGAGACGACCTTGAAGATTCCATAGGCTAGCCCGAGGATGGCCGCGACGACCAACACCCACTTCCGCTTGCGCAGGGTGAGCAGCGCCTCGGACAGGTTGGTGTCAGCTGCGCCGGTGCCAACGGCTGTGGGCCCGCTGTCGGCTCTGCCCGTCACCGACGGGGTCGGCACTCTTTCTGGAGCCATTCTCCCTAGTCTACGCGAGTAACCGGGACCTGAAAAATTACCGAGGTGCATCCAAACTGGCACTTTTGGGTATTGGCGGGCGGTAGGTCTGGGCTATGCTGACCAGACAGGAGTTGAGCCTAAAAACAATGAGCCAACCAGTTTCCATTGCTGTGGTGGGGTCCGGATATGTCGGTCTTGTCGCCGCTGTCTGCTTCGCCGAGATAGGGCACACCGTCATTTGCGTCGATAACGACGAAAAAAAGGTTGCCGCGCTGCAGGCAGGCGACACGCTGATTCACGAGAACCACCTGCCCGAGCTGCTGAATCGCTATCGCAACAAGCAGGTCCGATTTACGACAGACCTGGCGGAGGCGACGCGCAGCGCGGAGGCGGTGTTTATCGCCGTGGGAACACCGCAGAGCGAGCGTGGGGATGCCGATCTGTCCTACGTGGAGGCGGTGACGTGCGAGATCGCGCGATCGATCGACAGCTACAAGGTGATCGTCGAGAAGAGCACGGTGCCCGTCTACACCAACGAGTGGATCCGGCGCGCCATTGAACGCAACGGTGTGGACCGATCGTTGTTCGATGTGGTCTCGAACCCCGAGTTCCTCCGCGAGGGAACGGCGGTCATGGACTTTCTTCATCCGGACCGCATCGTGGTCGGCGCGGACACGCCGAAGGCGGCTGAGGTGCTGGGTAGGATCTATGAGCCGCTTACCGGCGGGGAGTACTACCAAAAGCCGAATGCGATCGATGGCTGCTGCAGCATGGCCGAGCCACCGTTGCTGCTGAACACGTCGATCAAGAGCGCGGAGATCATCAAGCACGCCTCAAATGCGTTTTTGGCGCTCAAGATCTCGTTCATCAACGCCGTGTCCAACCTGTGCGAGGCGACGGACGCCAACGTGGAACAGGTGGCCAAAGGCATTGGTCTAGATAGCCGCATCGGTCCCAAGTTCCTTCGACCGGGCATCGGATATGGCGGCTCCTGCTTTCCGAAGGATGTCGCGGCCTTTCGTTCCGTGGCCGACCAGTTCGGCATCAACTTCAACCTGCTCAGCGAGGTGGAGAACATCAACGCGCAGCAGCGGCGGCGCTTTCTGGCCAAGGTCCGCTCCGCGCTGTGGACGCTTCGCGGCAAGAAGCTGGCGGTGCTGGGCCTCGCCTTCAAGGGCGAGACGGACGACATCCGGGATAGCCCGGCGATCGAGATGATCCGGCTTCTGCTGGAGGAGGGTTGCTGGATCTCTGCGTTTGACCCGGCGGCGATGAAGCGCTCCATCGAGGTGCTGCCGGAGAGCAAGCAGATGCGCTACGCGAAGGACGCCTATGACGCCGCCGACGACGCCGATGCGCTGCTGGTCTTGACCGATTGGGCCGAGTTCAAGGATCTGAATCTGGAGCGTTTGAACCAGGTGCTTCGCTACCCGATTATCATTGACGGTCGAAACCTGTTTGATCCGCACGAGGTCGCCGCGGAGGGCTTTACCTATCTGAGTGTCGGCCGACCGGCAGCATATCCGGCTCGGGAGCTGGCAGGTTCCCTTCCACGCGTGCCCTAGGAGGCCGATGCGGCCGAAGACGCGGGGCTTTGCCGAGCGGCCAGGCCCTGCTTCAATCCAGTGAACCTCCTCCTCTATTTACAGAGGGTGGAGCCCTTCCGGTTTCCTGGACGATTCGCCACCGGGAGCACGCCAAGGAGTAGCACAGATGGCACAAATAGTTCTGGTCACCGGCGCCGCCGGGTTTCTCGGCTCTCATCTCACAGACGTGCTGCTCGGGGAGGGCCATACGGTTCTCGGTGTAGACGATCTGTGCACGGGGAATCTGGCCAATGTGGCCCATCTGCGCAACGAGCCGCGCTTTCGCCTGGAGCAGAGCGATATCACCAAGCCGTTTGATTTCGGTAGGGTGGATTACATCTTCAACTTCGCCTCGCCGGCCAGTCCGGTGGACTACACGCGGCTGGGCGTGGAGACGTTGCGGGTGGGTTCGGTCGGCACGTTCCATACGCTTGAGCTGGCGAAGAAGTACGGTGCGGGGTATCTGCACGCCTCGACCTCAGAGTGCTACGGCGATCCCGAGGTCCATCCGCAGGTCGAGACCTACTGGGGCAATGTGAATCCGATCGGTCCTCGCTCGGTCTACGATGAGGCCAAGCGCTTCAGTGAGGCCGCCGTGACGGCGTACAACCGCTATTACGGTGTGGCGACGCACCTGGTTCGCATCTTCAACACCTATGGGCCGCGGCTGCAGGCAAACGATGGCCGCGTGATCTCCAACCTGATGACGCAGGCGCTGCGTGGGGAAGCGCTCACGATCTACGGTGACGGCTCGCAGACACGGAGCTTCTGCTACGTCTCGGATCTGATCGACGGTATCGTCCGACTCAGCCGGTCAGATGAGGTGTTGCCGGTCAACATCGGCAACCCGATCGAGTGGACCATTCTGGAGTGTGCCGAGGAGGTGCGTCGCGTGACCGGCAGTGACAGTGCGATTGTGTTCAAGCCGCTTCCGCAGGACGACCCTACCCGTCGGCGGCCTGACATCACGCGCGCGCGAACCTTGCTGGGCTGGGAGCCGAAGGTACAGCTGCGCGATGGGCTGGAGCGATCGCTCGAGTACTTCCGCTCCACGCTGCCTATCACGGTTTAAGGACGGACCGGGTAGCGACTTTGTTGAGAAGGTCTCGCCGAAACTGATTGCAGAGAGACGCGGCGATCAGCTTGGCTCGGCCTCGACGATATCGAGCGAGTACCGCTGCCGTGACTTCATGCTGGCCGCGCCAAGGATGGTTCGCAAGGAGCGAGCCGTGCGTCCTTGTCGACCGATGACCTTTCCGACGTCCCCTGTGGCCAGGTGAAGCCGGAGGACGACGATTTCGCCCTCGTGAACCGCTTCGATACTGATTTGATCCGGCGCGTCCACGAGCGCTCGCACGATTGAGGTGACCAGCTCCTTCATCTCGGAGAGATGATCTGGCGCACCTGCTGAAGCCGCAGCTTCTACCATTCCCGTCAACCCCCCTGAAAGCCACGCCACCTGACCCTCGAGAGCTCCCTCGGGAGCGCCTACTCTGCGGAGGAGATGATGAAGTCGTGCGCCGTCGCTGAGCGGACACGGCCAACGATCGACCGGGTCGCGGTTTCCAAGGACGCCTCGTCTGAAGCGCCCGAGCACGAGTCTACGTGAGTGGAATGCCGGAAACGGGCAGTAAATGGTGTAAAAAAACGCAATCTTTCGGAACTACTTATCGGTGCCGAAACATGCATGCAAGGGGTGACCTAAGCTGCAGGGACTGCCTCGTCTTGGGGCACTGCCGCGAGTAGCTTTCCCACACGCTCTGAGAGCTGAGCGCCCTTGCTGGTCCAATAGGTGATGCGCTCTCGCTTGAGAGCGACCGTTGCCGGCGAGGTCCGGGGATTGTAGGTGCCGACCACCTCGATCGACCTGCCGTTGCGGGCGCGATCCTTTTCGATAACAACGACGCGATAGTGAGGTTGCTTGCGGGCGCCAACGCGCGCCAAACGAATCATCAGCACAACGGTACCTTTCAAAACAAAGCTTGGGTTAGGTCCGAAGGGATGCGCCAGGTTTCTTCTTGACGGCCCACGGAACATCTAAGTATCGCGGAAAGCCTCCCAACTTGCAATGCGCTCCGGGTGAGAGCGTCACGAGGCTTTGGGCAAACGTCACAGGGATGGGCGTTTACCACAACATTCCTCTAAGCTGTGTCGTTGTTGACGGCGGCATAAGCCCGTTCATAAGAGATGTGACACGGGCTTATGCCGCCTCCTTTAGAGGCGCAAAGAGAAGTGCCTAGCTATCGTGCGCGTCAGCGGCTACGACATGGATGGTAGATACGAGGTGTCTTGAGGTATCGGCATTGGTTACGTCGAAGGTCGTTGCCTCTGGGACTGCCGTTGCCCTGAGGGGAAACAGGAAGGTTAGAACATCGCCGAACCTGTCGGCCCAGGCATCTTCGTGGTGGATGCCTCCGGCTACGCGTTGGTAGACGAGCTCGCGGTCGACCTCCCATCCGCGTTCCAGCAGAAGGCCGTAGAGTTGATCGGCGTCGTGGAGATGTCGGGCACCCTCAGCGGTTCCCATATCGAGCCAGATGCGCAGCTCGGGCACGGTGCTCGCGTGTCGCACCAAGCCGAAGATGCTGCGCCGATCCCACCAGATAGAGGGGGAAAGGACGGCGATGCGGGCAAAGATGTCGCGGTGTTTGAGGGCAAGGTAAAGGGAGATCAGGCCGCCCAGCGAGGAGCCGCCGAGCCCCGTGTCGTTGGGCCCGGGCCGGGTGCGCCACCCCGCGTCGATGAGCGGCTTCAGTTCGTCGAGGAGAAATTGTCCGTAGCGATCGCCGCCGCCGCCGCCCAGTTTGGGGTCTGGTGTGGGCGTGTACTCGTTCATGCGGCCGATCCCGAGATTGGCGATGCCGACCAGGATGACCGGCTCGATGCGGTCGGCTGCGGCGAGCATGTCGGCGGTTGTGCCGGCTCGCCAGGTGTGACCTGGCAGATAGGAGGTCTCTCCGTCGAAGAGGTTCTGGCCGTCATGGAGGTAGAAGACGGGGAAACGTCGATCGGGCTCTGCGGCGTAAGCTTCGGGCAAGTAGATGAGGATCAGGCGGTCGAATTCGGCGGAAGGCGAGCGAAGCTGGCGAACCTGAAAGCGCGGGTTGCTCCGCAGAGTTGGATCGAGGGCGTCGCCGGGATCGAGTCGCGGCAACACCTCCGGTGCGGGGACAGGGGGCGCGGGGGTTTGAGCCACAGGGGAGGGTGTCTGAGGCAAGGGCTGGTTGCGGTCGGCACCACCATTCGGCTGAGGTGGCAGCGACGAGGCTGGAGGGGGCAGGAAACTGCTCATGAACCGACAACTTCCTTTCGACGAGCGCTTCCTTGCTGGGCGGAGCTCCGCATGTGCGGGTGCACCACCATGCTTGGTAGGATGCTTGCAACCAGCAGTTTGCACACCTGAGGTCCTCACGTGCAGCGAGAGTTCCATCGGTGGTTCTCCGGATCGCTTGGACGTGAGATGGAAATGCTGACCTTTGCCGCTGAGGGCACCCCGCGCGGTACACCGGTGCTGATTCTGCCGACCTCCTGCGGGCGTTTCTTTCAGTTTGAGGAGCGTGGCATGGTGTGGGCTGTTCGGCGGCAGATTGAGCAGGGAAATATCCAGCTCTTTTGTGTCGACTCGGTCGATGGGGAGAGCTGGTACAACCGCGAGGTTCCGCCCCGCTGGCGCATTGCGCGCCACATGCAGTACGAGCGCTATCTGATCGAGGAGGTAGTGCCGCTGATGCAGGGGCGCAGCGGCGGTGATCGCGCTGTGGCGGCAGGCTGCAGCATGGGGGCGTATCACGCGACAGACCTGGCGCTGCGTCGGCCGGACCTGTTCCGCGGTCTGCTGGCGATGAGCGGCATCTTCGATCCGTCCCGGTTCCTCGATGGGTACCGCGATCAGGACGTCTACTTTCACTCCCCCGTGGTGTACCTGCGCCATCTTCACGATCCATGGCACTTTGAGCACTTCCATCGCTCCACCTATGTTCTTGCGGCAGGGGAACACGATATCTGCCGCGGCGCCAACGAGGCCATGGCGGACGTGATGCGGAGCAAGGGAATGCCGGTGCGCTTCGACCTTTGGGGTGACGGCGCGGTCCATGACTGGCCGGTGTGGCAGCGCATGGTGGAGCTCTACCTGTAAAGTGGAGATGCAACCTCTCAGCGGGTTGCGCGGCCTCGACGAGCGCTTGAGGCATCAGCTGCGGTGAGGGCAGATGCGGTCGAGCGTTGAACGGAAGGGATGGGAGCAGAGGGCATGAAGATGATCGGTGTGCTGTTTGGGGTCGAGAACACCTTCCCCGGAGCCTTGGTAGATCGGATTAATTCGATGGAGGTCAAGGATATCTTCGCCGAGCCGGTCAAGGTGGGCGCGGTGACCATGGCCGAGCCCTCAGGTTACGCCGTGATCGTCGACCGGATCTCGCACGACATGCCCTTTTATCGATCGTTCCTGAAGAACGCCGTGCTGACCGGGACCGAGGTGATCAACAATCCGTTCTGGTGGTCGGCCGACGACAAGTTCTTCAACTATGCGCTGGCGACGAAGCTGGGCGTGGCGGTGCCGAAGACGGTGCTGCTGCCGCCGAAGAACTACCCGCCGCAGATCAACACCGAGTCGCTGCGCAATCTCGAGTACCCGCTGCAATGGCACACCGTCTTCGACCACATCGGGTTTCCCGCGTTCCTGAAGCCGCATGACGGCGGCGGCTGGCGCGATGTGCACCATGTGCACAGCCCGGAGGAGTTCTTTCGGGCGTATGACCAGACGCGCGATCTGTGCATGACGCTGCAGGCGGCGGTGAACTTCGACGAGTATTTCCGCTGTTATGTGGTCGGGCAACGCGAGGTGCGGACCATGGCTTACGATCCGCGGCGGCCGCACGACCAGCGTTACATCCAGGACCCGCCGGCGTACGATCCGGCGTTGCTGGCCCGGGTGGAGAAGGATGCGCTGACTTTGTGTCGCGCGCTCGGCTACGACCTGAACACGGTGGAGTTCGCGGTGGAGGATGGCGTGCCGTACGCGATCGATTTTATGAATCCGGCGCCGGACGCGGACGTCTTCTCGGTCGGGGCGGAGAACTTTCATTGGATTGTGGACGCGGTGGCGCGCCTGGCGATTGAAAGGGCACAGGCCGGACCAACGCTGGGGAAGGAGATACGCTGCTTGTCGTTGCTGAACGGCGAGGGTATCGCGCGTGATGGCAAGCCAGGCGCGGCCGATGGACCGCAACGTGGCGGCGTGGTTGGCGGTGTCGATGCCGCGGCGGGTACGATTTCGCAGACCACGGTGGACAAGGCAAGGCGCGGTAGCTCCAAGCCAGCCGGGTCTGCAAAGTCGCCGGTGGTCAAGGCAGAGGGCAAAACGCTGGGCGCCGGCAAGCGGACGGGGAAGTAGCGGAGCAAGGCGGCCGCCACCATTACGGGACAGCACGAGACGGGAGAAGGACCGATGCGACCGACCTTCACGTTGGGGATTGAAGAGGAGTACCAGACCGTTGATCCGGAGACCCGCGACCTTCGATCGCACATCGCGACCGAGATGCTGGCGCAGGGCAAGCTGCGGCTTGAGGAGCGCGTCAAGGCCGAGCTGCATCAGTCGGTAATCGAGGTAGGAACCCGGGTCTGCCGAAACATCCAGGAGGCGGCCGAGGACCTTTTCGACCTTCGCCGCAACATGATTCGACTGGCGGAGGAGCACGGGCTGGTGCTGGTCGCCGGAGCCACGCATCCGTTTGCCGACTGGCGCGCGCAAGAGATTTATCCCGATCCGCGCTATGCGCAGGTGGTCGAGGATCTCCAATTAGTCGCTCGATCGAACCTTATCTTCGGCCTGCATGTGCATGTGGGGATTGAAGATCGGGAGGTGGCGATCCGGGTGATGAACTCGATGCGCTACTTTCTGCCGCATATTCTGGCGCTGTCGACGAACTCGCCGTTCTGGCTCGGGATGGACACGGGGTACAAGAGCTACCGGGCCAAGGTGTTCGAACACTTCCCTCGCACCAATCTGCCGGACTGCTTTGGCAGCTACTCGGAGTTTGAGAACTATGTCGCGCTGCTGATCAAGACGAACTGCATCGACAACGCCAAGAAGATCTGGTGGGACATTCGGCCGCATCCGTTCTTCAACACGATCGAGGTCCGCATCTGCGATATTCCCATGCGGGCGGAGGAGTCGATCGCGATCGCGGCATTGATCCAGGCCACGGCCGCCAAGCTTTATTTGCTGCACTCGCGCAATGTGGATTATCGGGCGTATGCGCGCGCGCTCTTGATGGAGAATAAGTTCAGGGCGGTGCGCTACGGCCTGGATGGGATGCTGATCGACTTCGGCAAGCAGGAGGAGGTGCCGTTGCGCGATCTGATTGGCGAGTACCTGGAGTTTGTGAGTGAGGCTGTTCCCGAGCTTGGCTCTGAGAAGGAGATCGGGTATGTGCGGCAGATGCTTGTGCAGGGTTCCGGTGCGGACCGGCAGCTCAAGGTCTTTCGCGAGACAGGGGACCTGAAGGCCGTGGTCGACTACATGGCACAGGAGACGCGGGCGGGGTTGTAACTGAAAGCCACAGTTGTGTAGATCGCGCGGCAATGCAGGGCGCAGTAAGAGAGGAACAGATTGGCCGAGACAATGAGTCAGCAGAGCGCGGCAGTGTTGGAGGGGCGGACCGACCTGCGCTCCGTGACGTTTCCCAAGGAGTTCGCCGCCGGTGCGCGCAATGCGGTCGAGACCTGCTTGCGGGTGCAGCCGGACGAGAAGGTCACGCTGATCGCGGACCGATCGACGCTGGAGATTGCGGGGTCCTTGGCGGCGGCTCTGGATGAGGCGGGCTGCCGATGGTCAGGTTTTGTGCTGGAGGAGGTTGCAACGCGTCCGTGCGTCAACATGCCGGCTGTTGTGCTGGAGGACATGGAGAGCTCAGATGTAAGCATCTTTGCCGTGACGGTGCAGCCGAACGAGCTAGGCAGCCGCATGCAGATGACGGATGTGGTGAATCGACGCAAGATGCGCCATGCGCACATGGTGAACATTACTGCGGAGGTGATGGTCGGCGGGATGCGTGCGGACTTCGGCGCGGTCGATCGGCTGAGCCAGGCGGTGCTGGACCGTGTGCGCCAGGCAACCTATGTTCGCGCGACGACGGGCGCCGGAACGGACCTGCACGTGGAGCTTTCGCCCGATTACCGTTGGTTCAAGACCTCGGGTATCATCAGCCGGGAAAAGTGGGGCAATCTGCCGGGCGGGGAGTGCTTCACGGCGCCGGCTGAGGTGAACGGGGTGTTTGTGGTCGATGGCGTGGTGGGCGATTTTCTCTGCGCGCGCTACGGCATTCTGCGCGACACCCCGTTGACGATCAAGATCGAGGGCAATCGGATAACGGAGGCGCACTCGGATAACAAGTCGCTCGAGCAGGACTTCTGGGCGTACACCCACACCGACGCGAACTCGGATCGTGTGGGCGAGTTCGCGATCGGTACTAACACGGGCGTCGAGCGCGTGATCGGAAACATCCTCCAGGATGAGAAGTTTCCCGGCGTGCACATCGCGTTTGGCGACCCGTACGGAGCGCACACGGGGGCGGCATGGAAGAGCGCGACACACATTGACGTGGTCGGTCTCGGCTTCAACATCTGGCTGGGTGATGCGCATGGGGAAGAGCAGATCATGCGCGACGGCAAGTTCCTGATCGAGGAATGAGGCTGCCGCGGGAATGAGGGCCGGCGCGGCAATAAGGGCCGGCGTGGGCGTGGTCGTGATGTGAGGAATGGGTGATCCCGGAGCTTCGCAGACAGTTCAACGCGCGATGGACGGAAGCAGGCTATGAACGCCTGCTAGGTGAACTTGCGCGCGAGCTGGGCGAGGCGCCGGAGTTTCGCGTGGCGGAGACACCCTGCTTCTTTCCCGAGGCGGTGCTCGGCGAGATGGCTGAGGTCGGCCAGACGCTGACGCGCATGCTGGTCCATGACCCGGCGTATCTGCGGGCGAGTGAGGCCGCGATCCCGGAGCGCTACCGTATCCCGGAGCCGCACGGCGTGCGGCCGCCGAACTTCATGACCGTCGACTTCGGCTTTGTGCGCGAGGCGGACGGCACGTTGGGCATCCGTCTGGTCGAGCTACAGGCGTTTCCGTCGGTCTTCGGCTTTCAGGATGTGCTTTCGGCGGCGTCGGTTGCCGCGTATGATCTCGGATCGGATGTGCACTGGCTGCAGAGCGGACTTGATCGCGAGGGCTACTGGCGCCTGCTGGGGGAGGTCATTGTCGCGGGACACGATCCTGCGGAGGTGGTGCTGCTCGAGGTGGCGCCGGAGCGACAGAAGACGCGGGTCGACTTCCGCACCTACGAACAGCGGCTCGGCATTCGCACGGTGGACATCACGGCGGTGCGGCAGCGTGGGCGGGCGCTCGAGTACCAGCGCGATGGTCGGTGGACGCCGATCCGGCGCGTCTTCAATCGTGCCATCGTGGACGAGATGGATCGGCTCGGCGTGGTGCCCGGCTTTGACTATCGCCGCGAGCTCGACGTCGAGTGGGCAGGTCATCCAAACTGGTACTTCCGGGCGAGCAAGTTTTCGCTGCCGTATCTACGACACCCTGCTGTGCCACGCGCGGTCTTTCTGGACGACTGGATGGTGGATCGGTCGCTGCTCGATCTGAGCCCGGAGCGGATGCTGCTGAAGCCGCTGTTTTCTTTTGCGGGGAAGGGGATTCAATTTGCGCCGAGCGAGGCAGATCTGGCGGCAGTTCCGGAGTTGGAGCGGCATGGCTTTCTGCTGCAGGAGCGGGTCGCCTTTGCGCCGGTGATTGAGACGCCGCATGGGATGACGCAGGCGGAGGTTCGTATGATGCTGATGGCGCCCGATGGCGGGGCGCTCCGGCCGGTCATCAGCATGGTGCGGCTAGGGCGGGGCTTGATGATGGGGGTGGACCACAATCGTGACCAGCTTTGGGTGGGCGGCTCTGCCGCACTTTATCCTGCAAAAAGGTAATGTGCGCTCCTTGGAATAGCTGGTGGTCGGCTCCCGGAGTTGCGGTACACTCGCGCTGTCAGGGGACGTAAGTCCTCCGGAGCGCATCATGGGAGAATGTTTGACATCTTGGAAGAGACCTATAGGGGAGACCCCCTTGCGGACGGCGGTGCGATTTCCGGTCCGGCTCGCAGTCGACCTTCGATCGGCGGATGAGTGTTACCAAGCGGTCACCGAGGACATCTCAGCTAATGGTCTGCTCTTTACCGGCGAGCGCTTGCCGATGGTGGACAGTGTGATCGAGTTCACCATCAATATGCCCTCCGCGGTTATGGGATCGCCAACCGATGTTGAGGTTCACTGTCTCGGACGCGTGGTACGCCACGAGCGTCAAGGAGATCTTGAACATGCTGCTGCTGTGATCGACGAATACTACCTCAAGGCCTAGCCACTATGGATCCAACACTCCTGACCCCTTTTCCACAGAGCGCCGAGAACGAACAAGAAGGCACCGCAGGTCAAGGAATTCGCGTCATTCTCGCCGACTCCCAGGCGATCTACCGTGTCGGCATGAAGAAGATCTTTGCCGTCGAAGATGATATCCGTGTGATTGCGCAAGTGGAGACGCTGGACAATCTCTACGCGGCGCTTTCCCGCTATCCGACCGATGTGGTTGTGCTCGAGGGCGCCCTGATTGTGGGCACCGTGGATGCTGTGCCTGAGCTGGTGCGTCAGGCGCCCCAAGCGAAGGTGATTGTGCAGATCACCGACGCCGACGAGTCCAACACGGTGGAGCTCTATCGGCGCGGGGTCCGTGGGGTTATCCCGCGATCCATCTCACCCGACCTCCTGGTGAAGTGTGTTCGCAAGATCGCCGATGGGGAGACCTGGATCGACAACCAATCGATCAGCTGGGTCATCGAGGCGTACCGCGCGCAAGCCTCTGCCTTGACGAATCCGAAGGTCCAGCCAAAGCTTTCGAAGAAGGAGCTGGCGATCATCAGCTGCATCACGCGGGGTATGCGCAACAAAGAAATTGCGTACCAGATTGGCACCACGGAGCAGGTGATCAAGAACTATCTGCGCAAGGTGTACGACAAGCTGGGTGTCTCCGACCGGCTGGAACTGGCGCTCTACTGTCTTCACCATGAGCTGTTGAAGCAGTACGGCACGACGACTAACGGATTCCCCGGACAGGAGACCGAGGCGCTGCAGGTAGTGAGCGCGAAGGGCTGATAGCGGGTTAATCGGAAGGGTGCCGCCTCTCGTCAGCACCTTTGGCGCTGTACGTGAGTAGGCTTACTTGTGCGAAAGGCTTCTGACGAGGAGATCGGAGGAGCCGCTGCGGACGAGGAAATCGCAAGGGGTACGCCAGCCACTCACCCGTGTGCAGCGCAGCACCTTTCTTGCCTGCTTTCTGGGCTGGTCGCTGGATGCGTTCGACTACTTTCTTCTGACGCTCTGCCTGCGCTCCGTGGCGGCGACGTTTCATGTGGGTCTTGCGGCTGCTGCTGAGGCGACCTTCTGGACGCTGGCCATGCGACCGGTTGGCGCACTGATCTTCGGGGTGCTCGCGGAGCGGTATGGCCGCCGGCCGACGCTGATGCTCAACGTGATCTCCTTTTCGATCTTCGAGTTAGCCAGCGCCTTTGCCCCGGCCCTGCCTATATTTCTGCTATGTCGTGCGCTGTTTGGCATCGCCATGGGAGGTGAGTGGGGGGTGGGGGCCGCGCTCGCGCTCGAGGTCCTGCCGGTGGAGCGACGCGGGTTCTTCTCGGGTCTGTTGCAAGAGGGGTACGTGGTGGGCAATCTGCTTGCCGCCGCGCTGTACGGCCTGTTGTTCCCGCATCTTCATGGCAGTGGCCTGTTGGCGCCTTGGCGCGTGCTGTTCATGATTGGGGCGCTTCCCACCCTGCTTGCCTTCTATTTACGGATGCAGGTCGAGGAGTCGCCGGTGTGGCTGGAGGGACGACGGCGGAGGCTGGAGCGATCCGCCAACGCTCTGCCTGGACGTCCACATCAGAGCGGATTGCTGCACGGGCTGCAAGCTGTGCTCCAGTTCCTTCCGTCGCTGCTGTTCCTTGCGCTGCTGATGACTGCCTTTACGGCGTTGAGCCATGGGACGCAGGATCTTTACCCATCGTTTCTGGAGCGCGATCGCGGGTTAAGACCGGGGATGGTCGGTCTGCTGACGGTGATTGGCAATCTTGGAGCGATTGTCGGCGGGGTGATCTGTGGCACGCTCTCGGAACGGTGGGGCCGGCGCCGCACGATCTGTATCGCGGCCCTGCTCGCTATTCCCATGATTCCGCTCTGGGTGGGATGGCCGGGAGCGAGCTCGCTGATTCTTCTGGGGTTGGGCGGGTTTCTGATGCAGTTCATGGTCCAGGGTGCGTGGGGTGTCGTTCCGGCGCACCTGAACGAGCTCGCGCCCGGTCCGGTGCGCGCGATCTTTCCGGGTCTTGCGTACCAGCTCGGCAATCTGCTGTCGTCGAAGAACAACGTACTGCAAGCGGTGCTGGCGGCGAGCATGTTCGGTGGACGACTGAGCCCAGTGCTGGCGCGCACGGTGATTCTCGCGGCGATTTTGGTGGCTGGACTGACCGCACTGGGACGGGAAGCGAAGAGCGCGTCGTTGTCTGAGAGCTAGCGGGGGAGAAAGCGACCGTGCCACCCTGCAGATTAGTGCGCCGCCCGCAGAATTATGTAACTCCGGCCAAGGTAGAGTCGAGTCTCTCCTGAGGCAGAGAGCATCTGCAACGGTCGCGGACGGCTTAAGGAAGGGTCGGCGGTGGTGGGAACGATCATCACATCGTGACTGGCGACGTCCAGTACCACCATCGTGTTGTCCGCAAGGAAGCCTGCGCCGTAGAAGCCGGCCGGAAGCACCTTGTTGGGGGCGAGTTCGAGCGGGACTTCCGTGTAAAGAAAGAACTGGAAACGTTCGCGCACGCCGCTCGAGTATCCGGAGTTGTCAACCAGCGAGACGATAGTCAGCGAGCCGTTGGGATGCCGGAGGGCACCCGAGTTGCGCGCCTGCACGGGCGCCAGCTGGCCTTTGAAGAGGATGGACGCCGGCAGGAGCTTCTCCGTCGATGCCGCGGGCAGGATGCCGATGGACTGTCCCGGCGTGGAGGTGGCGTTTGCCGCGGCGGGCGCTGTCTGCGCTACGGTCGCCGCTGCCAGGGGTGAGGGGGCGGCGGCCTTGGCCATGAGGGCCTGGCCGGCGAAGGTCTGGGCCGAGGTGCTGAGGGCCGGGCAGGAGATCGCGAGAATGAGGGCGGGTGTTAGCAGCAGGCGTTGGGTGATCACGCCGATGATGATACGACCTTTGTCCCGGCGCGATCCAGTGCTGCTGTACGGAACGGGCGCTCGTCCGCACCAGAGATGTACCGGGTGGGCAGCGCCGTGGGGGTGATCGCGTCAGCGCACTCGGTCACGAAACGGATGGAAGACCGTGGACAGGTTTCGACGCGCGGGGTTGGTGAGCTGTGGCTTTGGCGCGGTCTGCCGGCGGGTATCAGCTTTGAGAGTGGCGGCGATCTGCTCGAGTCTGCGAGCGCGAAGCCGGGTAGCGTGTTCGACGAAGATGGAGGGGGAGATAACAATGGCGGCCATGACTTGCTCACCATAGGGCAGCGCCGGGGCGCACGGCACTCCCCCGAAGGTGGGCTGCCGTTTCCCGCAATGGCGAGACGTTACGCCGGGTTACTGGCGGTGCTGATCGCGAGCGTCTCGGTAGTCTCGCCGGTGGAATCTGCTCGGTGTCCACCTTTTGGTGGAGGACAAGATTGCTCCTGTCGGTAGACTTGCTATGTTTCCGGACCGCTTGCCGGCGCGTTAGGCAGACGTTTGGACCGAGCGTTACCCTCTTCGGATACCGCTGAAGCCTTTCTTGGCAGAGCGGGAGATACAACAGCAACGGCGGATAAGAAACTTCGGTGATCTTCTCGTCTAAACAAACCCGCTTACTTCTGCTGCTCGTCGCCGGCACGATGCTGATCGTGACGAGGCTTCCTCACGCTGTACGAGCCAGCTCCGACGCAGAGGAAGCGGCGGCCGCGCACAAGGCCTTCAACGAAAAGGCAGCCGCGAAGTACAACGATCAGTTCGGCAAGGATCTGCACTTCCTGCCTTCGAATGCGACGTCAACGGACGGCGAGTTCATTGACCCGAAGAATTTTCCGACGGCGCAGTATTGCGGGCACTGCCATCAGGAGACGCACAAGGAGTGGCGGGAGTCGGTGCACTCGAACTCGAACCGTGTGCCCTACTATCTGCGCAACGTGGAACTGCTGAATAACGAAAAGGGCGTGGAATATTCTCGGCACTGCGAGGGCTGCCACGATCCCGTGGCGCTGTTTGCTGGCGTTCTGACCCAGGGCGCGCCCAAGAAGCGCCCCTACGACCAAGACGGCGTGACCTGCATGGTCTGCCACTCCATCCAAAAGGTGGACACGCGCGGAACCGGCAGCTATGTGATGGGCACACCGGCCGTGCTGGTGGATGCGGACGATCAGCCGATCACGCGGCCGGTGAGCGATGCCGAGATCCTGGAGCACCTGGATCGCCACAGCAAGGCGGTGATGAAGCCGTTCTATAAGACATCCGAGTACTGCTCCTCCTGCCATAAGGCGGCGCTGCCACGACAGCTTACCGACTACAAGTGGCAACGGGCGATCTCGCTCTATGATGAGTGGCAAAACTCGTCCTTCGCCAAGCAATCTCCGCTGCCGTTCTATGTGAAGGACTCGGTCTCGACCTGCCAGACCTGCCACATGGCGCGTGAATCCCTTACGTTGCCCGACCCGGGAGCGAAGCAGGGCAAGGTAGCGTCACACCGCTGGCCGGGCGCCAACACGCTGATTCCGCAGATTTACGGCTTCGATGACCAGGCGAAAAAGATAGTCGAGTTTCTGCAGGCAAGTGTCTTCAACGTGGATCTGTTTGCGCTGGAGCGCGGCGAACAGGCCGATAGCAGCAACGTGCGCGAGATTGTGGCGCCGCTGGGACCGACAGCCTTCAACGTCAGGGCGGGCGAGGTGCTGACGGCCGATGTGGTGATCCAGAACAAGGGCGCGGCGCACAGCCATGTGCCGGAGCAGCGGGACATGTACGAGTCCTGGGTTGACTTTCAGGTGAAGGATCAGACCGGCAAGGTGCTGCACGAGAGCGGCTTCCTACAGGCCGATGGCAGCCGTGACCCGCAGGCGCACAGCTTCACCAACCGGTTGATCAACGTGCACGGGACGTTGAACGACTTGCACCAGGTATGGGACAACCGTGTGGTGGCGTACAACAACACGATCCAGTCCGGCCGGTCGCAGATCGTGCGCTACAGCTTCAAGATGCCGAGCGCAGTGGCGGGTCCGGTGACGCTGACAGCGACGGTGAAGTATCGGCGTTTCAACCAGCACTTCGTCGACTTCGGCATGAACCAGAAGCACTACGTGCAGCCGATTGTCGATATGGCGACGGTCTCGCGCGTGATCAACATCGGCGAGAACAAACCGGTAGCGCCGGTTCCGAACGAGAACAAGGAGTGGATGCGTTGGAACAACTACGGCATCGCGCTGCTCGACGCCCAGCAGTACGCGGGCTCGGTCGCCGCGTTCCAACATGTCGTGAAGCTTCGGCCGGACTACGCGGACGCGTACACCAATATGGCGATTGTCCGGATTCAGTGGGAACGTTATGACGAGGCGCGACCGAACCTGGAACAGGCCTTGAAGCTGGCGCCGGGCAACGCGCGAGCGCTCTACTACCGTGCGCTGGTGGAACGCAACGAGGGCAATCTGGACGGGGCCATCGGGGATCTCCAGGAGGTCGCGAAGGCGTTTCCGCGCTCGCGCGATGCTCACCGCGAGCTCGGCTTCTCGTTCTATCAACAGCACAAGTATCCGGAGGCGCGCGCCGAGTATGAGACGGTGCAGAGCATCGATCCGGACGATCTGGCGGCGCACTACAACCTATCGATTCTCTACCGCCGATTAGGAGAGAAGGAAAAGGCCACGATGGAGGCTGCACGTTTTGCCGACCAGAAGGATGATCCGACGGCGAGCACGTATGCGCTCGAGTATCTGCGCAAACACAACGAGGTTGCCAATGAGAGCGTTGCCTGGCACGCGCACGATCTGGACGGATCCGCGGTGCACGATGGGAGTGGCACGTTGCCCGGATCGTTCAGTGCGAACCAGTAAAGCAGTTTTCATGGGCGCTGTACGCCGTGCTGCGGCTGCTTTCCAAGGTCGGGGCCATGGCAGGGATGCAAAGCGCTAAGATAAGGCGTTCGTATGAGTTTTCTCCGTTCACCCTCACTTGCGATCGACACTTCAACGACGCTGCAACGCGTTTGCTGGGGCAGCGTTCTGCTGATCGCGTCTATCAGCGGAGCACAGAGCCCGACACAGCAGAATCCGCTCGAGCAACAGACGCCGCGAGCGGTCGAGGGATCGCAGCCAGCCTCAAAGAGTGGGGTCAACACGGGGGGGGCGCACCCCGCCGTGCTCGACAGTGAGCACCGACCGATCACGGCCGGCGGCTTCGTCAAGACTGGGCCGATTGTGTTCAAGGATGTTGAGCAGCAGGCAGGGCTCACAACTTGGCAGCACCGCATGGGTTCGCCTGACAAAGGAGTCATACTCGAGACGGTGGGCTCCGGTGTGGCGCTGCTGGACTACGACAATGATGGTTGGCTGGATATTTACCTGGTCAATGGTTCGACCTTTGCGGCAGAGGCGGGCAAGGAGCCCGCGCCGCATGCCGCGCTCTTTCACAACAACCACGATGGCACCTTCACCGACGTGACGGCGAAGGCCGGTGTCGCTAACGATCGATGGGGATTCGGCGCGGTGGTTGGGGACTACGACAACGACGGCTGGCCGGACATTTATGTAACGAACTTTGGTAAGAACCGGCTGTACCACAACAACCACGATGGCACGTTCACGGATGTTGCGGAGAAGGCCGGCGTTACGGTCGGTGGGTGGTCAACCGGCGCGACGTGGGGGGACTACGACGGCGACGGTCGACTGGATCTGTTTGTGCCGGGATATGTGCACTTCGATCGTGCGGGTATTCCGGGTGGCGGTTCGAGTGCGCCGCTCGATGGATGCCAGTTTCGTGGCGTCCGTGTGATGTGCGGTCCGCGTGGGCTGAAGGGCGAGCCGGATCACCTGTTTCATAACAACGGTGACGGCACATTTACGGATACAAGCAAGCACGCCGGCGTGGCGGACGAGCACGGTTACTACGGGCTGGCGTCGTTATTTATCGATGTAAATGGCGATGGTAAGCCCGATTTGCTGGTGGCGGATGATTCCACGCCGAATTATCTGTACTTGAATAAAGGCGATGGAACGTTTGAGGACATCTCGTTCGCGTCCGGCTACGCGCTGAACGAGAGCGGACGCGAGACGGCGAGCATGGGCATAGCTGCCGGCGATGTGATGCACAGCGGCAATGTCGACCTGTACAACACAACCTTCTCCGATGACTACGACCCGTTTTACCGCAATGATGGTGACGCGAACTTTACGGATGTCAGCTATCAGCTAGGAATTGCCGAGCCGACCGTACCGTTCCTTGGCTGGGGGACGTCGTTCTTTGACTACGATAACGACGGCTGGCTTGACCTGATGCTCGTGAACGGCCACGTATATCGCGGGGTGGACCAGCAGAACTGGGGTACGACTTGGGCGCAGCGACCTTTACTGATGCACAACAGCAAGGGCAAGCTCGAGGTGGTGCCGGCGGTCGAGGGTACAGGGTTGGCGAAGGTCGCGGCTTCTCGCGGCATGGCTTACGGCGACCTGTTCAACGATGGCCGGATCGACGTTGTGGTGAACAATATGGACAGCACGCCGTCGCTGTTTCGCAATGTTACAGAAGAGAGCAATCACTGGGTCGAGTTTCGGCTGGTCGGTGGACCGAAGAGCCCGCGCGATGCGATCGGGGCTACGGTGTGGGTAACGGCTGATGGTTTTCGCCAGCGACAGGACGTTATTGCCGGCGGCAGCTTTTCTTCGTCACCGGATCCGCGACCGCACTTTGGGCTGGGCGGCGCGAGCAAGATCGACAAGCTGGAGATTCGTTGGCCGAGCGGCGCGCGCGAGACGATTGTGCCGCCGATCAAACTCGACAGCCTCTACGTCGTGACGGAAGGGAAGGGGATCGAGCCGGCGCACTAGCTACCTCTGTGCGGTTTACATGGCTTGTGAAAGCTTCTGGGGTCGCTCTCAGGCTTACTAACGAATCTAAATTCGAGAAAGATCGCGTCCCTTGTACTTTGGCCGTTAGGCGGTGCCAGATGTGCTCTGGCGCTGAGAGCGGCTCCTACACATCAGGAGCTTAGTGCGGTCCTGATGGCTCAGGCGAACTCCCGGCTGCCCACGAGGTCGCGTTCACAAGCAACCGCTCATACGCTGGATCGCCGTGAGTTTTTTCATCATGGCCCAAGGTCATACAAACGATCCTGCCGCGCCCTTGCTTGACGACCCAGATAATCGGGTATGTTTTCCCGGTGATAGGACTGGTCGCTGTAGCGAGGACCTCAACCGCTGGGCCTTCAGAATCCATCTCTTGGTGATATAACTCGTCCGTGACCTTGAAATGAACCGGCACGCCTTTCATTATCGGGTGCCGAGGCGCGATCACTGTTACTTCGAATTGTACGAATTTATCGTGGGAACGCGATCCGCCGTCAACGAATAAACGGTTATATTCCGGCCAAGCAGGCCAGTTGTACCACGTGCCCGCATGAACGACGATCAAACCACCACCAGCACCGACAAAGTTCTTGATTGCTTGTTGAGCGTCGGAGTCAGGTCCAGGTATCTGATTGCTTGCCTGAATTAACACATTCACCGAGGGCAGTTCTCTGGAAAGTTTCGTGAAACTATCCGTGTAACGAGGTACATCACCTGCCGCGGTTAGCGTCTTCAGGTCCAACTTCCCGTAATTGTCCTCGAAATTATGAGAGCTGCCGCCACCGAAGATCAGAACACGAGGCTGTGACGTCCCCTGGGCCGAGAGCGAATGGCGGCCGTGCAGAGGAACTGGAGCGACAAAAGCCACGGTGGCAAGGACCATGCTGAAAACCTTTGTCGTCATGCGCCGCAATATCGGGACATGCATCTTTGACTCTCCTACACCTGTGGTTTAGCGTCCCATGTTGAGAACCGGGCGTTGAGGCATCAAGCGTATCGCAAAGTGCGCTTTACGTTCTTGCGAAGACCATTTGGAACCGTCTTCTGACATTTCAGCACTTTCGACCATTCCAGGAGACTGCCTGCCCATACTGATGAAAGGAGAACAAAATAGGTACGCAACGCAGTTGCTAGCGACCATGTAGAATCCTCGCCATGAAGCGCAGAGACTTTCTCAAATCAGTCGCAGCAACCGGTGTAGCCACTGCAGGAAGCTCTGCGATCGCGCAATCTCCGGCAACAGGCGCGAGCTCTCGTTCCGAGGTACCTGGAATGATCTACCGAGAACTCGGCACGACGGGCGAAAGCGTCTCCGCCATTGGGCTGGGAGGGGCCAATATCGGCATTCAACCTACCCAGGAAGAGAGTATCCGACTCATCCGCTCCGCGATCGACCAGGGGATCACGTTTCTCGATAACTCCTGGGACTATAACGGCGGCCTGAGCGAGGTTCGTATGGGACTGGCCCTCGCTGACGGCTATCGGCAGAGGTCATTTCTGATGACCAAAATGGACGGGCGCACCAAGGACTCCTACAACAAGCAGCTTGAAGAGTCGATGGGCCGTCTGCATACCGACATGATTGACCTGGTCCAGTTTCATGAGGTCATTCGGATGGAAGATCCTGATCGTATCTTTGCCGAAGGGGGCGCGATTGAAGCCGCCGTTGCCGCTCGCCAGGCGGGTAAGGTTCGCTACATCGGTTTTACCGGCCATAAGGATCCCGTCGTACACCTTCGTATGCTTGAGGTCGCCCAGAAGCACGGCTTCCACTTCGACACAGTCCAGATGCCGATCAATGTCATGGACGCGCATTTCCGTTCTTTCGCCCGGGAGGTGATGCCGGTGGCCATTCAGCAGGGTATCGGCGTCCTTGCCATGAAGACGTTTGGCGGTGGGCCCATCATCAAGAGCAACACGGTCCAGCCCTTGGAAATGCTTCGTTACGGTCTATCGCAGCCCGTCTCTGTCGTGATTACTGGGATTGATAGGCCAGAGATTCTGGCCCAGGCGCTTGAGGCGGCGCGTGGCTTTAGGCCGCTCTCCGAGCAGGAGACAGCCTCCCTGCTCGCTCGCACCCGCGATGCCGCGAGCGAGGGCAAGTTCGAGCGTTTCAAGACCAATACGGATGCTGACGCGACAGCTCGCAATCCACAGTGGCTTGGCTAAGCCTCTGACCTGTCCTCTGCAGGGAGGTCCTCTTGGAGCATCTGCCTCGTTCTGCTTACATCGAAGAGTTGAGTATTGGAGACCAGCGCGCAACGAGTCTATTGAGGACATCAACAGCGTTCCGAAACTAGGGACAGTATTGACAGGAGACTACGCGATAGGGAATCTCCTGTGGTGGAAGCGGTCCTTTCGTTTCCGGCCAGACAACATAGCGGAAAGTGCGTCGGTGTTCATCGTTTGGAATGCTCACGAGCATGCATCGCGGAGGAGACGACGGTGTTCCCGGGTAGGCAGAGGGATTACCTAATTCGCCCGGGGCACACGGGATGTGGTCGACAAAGATCACCCAATACTTTCCGGACGCATGAATCGGTGGGAAGTTTACTAACTGGCCATCTTTCAGGGGCGTACTAGCCTCTTCCAGTGTTTCACGGTCGATTACGGTGATCTGAGCAATTCGCGATTTAAGTACGTCAGTCTGCGGCCCTTTGCTGCAAGACGTTGTGCCGAGTAGCACCGTGAGGGAAATAAAAGGCATACATATGCTTCGGAACATGATTGTGTTCTCCAGAGTCGTCCGTTGTGCCCGGCCCGTTATAGTAACTGCTTATCGCTGAAGATAGGAGCATAGCGAGGGTCCGTACGCAAAGCTTCAAGATCGACGATAGCTTGCATCTGATTCCTGGTTGCTCCCCTTCGCACGCTCGTCGCAATCGTTTGTAGCGCGCGATCTCGTTGACCCAGCAACTCGAGGATACGGATCTTGACTAGCTGTGAGTCGATGTCGACAGCACCTAACGCCTCCGCGCGAACAACAAGTTGAAGGATGTCGGCGGTGTCTCCGCATTTGAGCCGGTAGAGTGCTAGAAGCATGGAACCGGGGCCATCCGCAGGGTTGGTTTTGAGTTGGTCACCCTGGACTGCGACGGCTCGCGCGTAAGCTTCAGATGCTAGGCGCGCTTTGTGAGGAAGCATGGCGTAGGAATCTCCAAGCTCCAGCCAGTTCAAGCCTTCTTTAGGGTTGAGTCTGATGGATTCGAGGCTTGCCTCCAGTGCCTCCGTGTGGCGACCGAGTACCCGTAAGATATCGGTGCGGGTTTGCAAGGCGACGTCGCTGCGGGCAAGAGCGAGGCTGCGATCGATCGAGTTGAGGGCTTCGGAGTTACGCCCGATCTGGAAGAGTACAGAGCCGATGTTGTTGAAGGTAATAGCCTGTTGCGGACTGGCCGTGGCCGCTGCTCGAAAGGCTTCAAGCGCCTGCTCGTACCGGCCCTGCAAGTTGTAGTTCATTCCAAGTTCGTTGTAAGACAGCCAATCGTTCGGACGGGCGAGCAGCACTCGCCGATACACCTGCTCCGCCTCGGGGAGGCGATTCGTTTCGCTATATACCTGCGCCTGGTACACCATTGTGCGTGGATTGGTTGGGTCCAGGGCCAGAGCCCGTGCCAGCTGACTGAGCGCATTCGAATAAAGGCCGTTGCTCTTGAAGAACATCGCCAAGGCAATATGCCCACTTACCGAATCAGGTTCGAGCACAAGCGAAGTTTCGGCATTGGCGCGCGCCAGTGTGAGCGCGCTTGGATCGTGTCGGACAGCATATAAGTGAAGATAGGCGAACGCCAACCGTGCATGGGCTTCCGCGAAGTGCGGGTCAAGATCCACGGCTTGTTTATAGTGTTCGATCCCTTCCTCGAGGCCGATGTCGTTCGGCTGTTTGCGGAGCGTCTCGGCGGCCTGGAAGGCGGCGAGCGCGTCGTGGTTATCGGTGCCGAAACGGCTGCGCCGGTCATCAGGCTGGAAGCGATGGAGGTCGAGTAACTCCGTGGCGGCGCGCACGGCCTGCTCCGGTAGGGCAAAGAGCCGGTCCTTTGCGGTGGATAGCTCTCGTGTGCGCAGGACGCGGCGCGTTTCGGGATTGATCACCTGCAAGAGAACACGGAGGGAGTCACGGGTGGCCTGCCCGGACGCGGCCAGAACAAGGTTGGCGCCCAGGGACTCGCGCACTTCATTCAGTTGCGCGGGCGTGGACACGTCTGTGGCAGAGGTTTGCGAGGCGATGAAGAAGTTCCGGTCAAAGGCTTCAGCCCGCGTGAGTTCGTTCACGATGGCATCGACGATGCCGTTGAGCAACGGCATTACGGTGTGGTCGGCGGCCGGCGGCCAGCTGACCAGGGCGACGAAGCGCTTGGTTGGAAGGGGATGCAGTAGATCGTGGATCTGTTCGTGCTTCCACACCCCGCTCGCGGCGAGGCCGCATACTGCGGCGCCAGCCGAAAGGGCAAAGGTCCGCCGAGAAAGTGGGGGGAGGAGGCGGGTTGCCGGCTGTTGCAGTTCCATCGACAGACGAACTCGCGTAAAGGCGCGACGGCGTCGCTCGGGGCTCGGGGAGAGAAACTCCTCGACGGCATGGATCAACTGAGGGCGCGCTTGCGATTGGCGGAGAGCTCGTGCCGATGCCACGGAGCACTGACCGCGCGTGATGGTGGGACGATCGCCGGTGAGCATCTGGTGAAACACGACACCCAGGGCGAAGATGTCCGTTGCTTCGTCCGGGAGATGCCCTTCCAAGAGCTCGGGCGCAAGGTAGCCGGGCGTACCGGCGACCAGGGTACCGGCCGGCTCGCTTTGTGGAGCTGGAGGAAGGTGAGTCGGCTCGGACTCTTTCAAGCGAGCGAGGCCGAAGTCCATGAGGGAGACACGAAGCCGCGCCGGGGTGGACTCGAGCATGACATTACCGGGCTTGATATCACGGTGGATGATGCCGTCGGCGTGCAGAGCAGCGACACCGCAGATCAGCTCCCGGCAGATCAGGTCGATATCGGCTCGGGAGAGCGCCGGGGCAACGCGCAGACGCGTTGCCAGTGTTTCGCCGGCAAGCAGTTTCATGGTGAGGAAGAGAAAGGGAGGTGCGGGTGTCTCACAGCGGAAGAGCTCATAGATGGGACAGAGATTCGGATGATTCACCTTGCGAGCGAGCAACACCTCCTGCTCGAAGCGACGCGCGCTTCCGGCGTGTGCGGCGATCTCAGGACGGATCACCTTAAGAGCGACATGCGCGGCGTGCAGAAAAAGGTCCTGGACTTCATAGACCTCACCCATGCCACCGCGAGCGAGAAAGCGGACTACGACGAACCTGCTGGCGATGATGTCGTCGGTCTGGAATCGCGGGGCATCGATGAATGTTTCCTCGCTCGCGGTGGCCAGGGTGGGCGAGCTCTCATCCGTGAAAAGCCGAAGTTCGCCCGGGAGTTGAAAGAAGGGCACGGCGAGAAAGCTGCCCGCGCGCTCCTCTTCCGCGAGCAGATCTTCGGCTTGGCGTCGAAGATCAGGCTGATCGCGACAGGCAGCTTCCAGAAAGGGGCGTCGTTGCTCTGTAGGCAGGTCTAGAGCAGCTTCAAACAACTCCTCGACGGTCAGTGGCAGATTGGCCATCATCCTATCCAGCAGTTTGCGACCGAATGTGCCGGCAGCAGAAAAGATCAACGTTATGGGGCAAAACAGGCCCGGAGAACGAACTCCATGGGAATGGAATAGTGGGAGAGACGAGGGCCGAGAGATGCGCAGGAGCCGGATGTAAGACCAGAAGATGTGGCCGTGAAGCAGCGTGCCGAAAAGACCGGCAGCAGGGGCTCATGCTGCGGCTTTACACGATGGCAGGCCATCGTAGCATATGGACCCTTGCGTGAGGAGAACGCTTACCTACTAATGCGCGATCGCGGAAGAAATGGGCCACTTGGCGTGGCACCCTGCGTGGGACGGCCGGCAGAATCGTTTTCGAGAAAGATTGAGAGCGGTCCCGATAGTCGTTCGGCGTACTGTAGAGCGAACGCAAACATGCAACCTTTCACGAGGCTGAGTCATGACCGAGGAGAACGATGGCGAGGTGACGCGGCTGTTGCAATCGATGCGGTCAGGGGATGCCGGCGCGGCTGAGATCCTGCTCCCGCTGATCTATCAAGAGCTTCATCGACTGGCGCGCTCCTACATGCGGCGAGAGCGGCCGGATCACACGCTGCAAGCGACGGCGCTGATCCATGAGGCATATCTCAAGCTGGCGCGGCAGGATGTGGACTGGCAGAATCGCGACCACTTTCTAGGTGTTGCGGCAAACGTGATGCGGCGTGTGCTGGTCGACTATGCGCGGGCGCACAAAGCAGAGCGACGGGCAGGCGGACTGCGACGGGTGGAGCTCGACGAGGGTTTGGCCATCACGGCAACTCGCATGGACGAGGTAGTTGACCTCGATGAGGCGCTGAGCCGTTTGGAGGCACAACATCCGCGACAGGCGCGTGTGGTGGAGTTGCGCTACTTCGGCGGTCTGTCGGTCGAGCAGGTTGCCGCCGTGTTGGGTGTAGCGCCGCGGTCGATCAAGCGCGATTGGGCGCTGGCGCGCATCCATCTGCTGCGCGATCTTCGGCCTGATGCGGCGCTGCCCTCTGGCCGAGAACCGCGCAGTTAGTCGTCACCGAGCTCATGGCCCCTTTTACGGATGGGGTGCGCGTCTCTGAATGAAGGCGGTCCGCTGAGGCGGCCTTCATGAGGAGAACCGCCATGAACTGCCGTCCTTTGCTGTCGCTGTACCAGCGCCTTTCGCTTTCCCTGCTTTGTGTTGCCACGCTGACCGCGGCGGGACACGCCCAATTACCGCGAACCCAGCTCCAGGTTTCTGTGCCGTTTGCTTTTGAGAGTGGGTCGCATCATCTTCCTCCCGGCAGCTACATCCTGCGGATCGGCCAAGGCCATCTGCTCTCTGTTGAAGGAGAACGAGTCTCGGCGGTCAGCATGGCGCTGCCGGATGAAGATCGCGCTCCCGCGATCAAAAGCAGCGTGATCTTTCGGAGGTACGGCGATCACTATTTTCTGCGCGAGGTGTGGGTCGCTGGCAAGAAGACACACACGCGCTGCGTGCCGACCCACGCGGAGAAGCAAATCCAACTGGCGATGCGCCAGTCTGCCGCAGGCGGGGTGGTGGTTGCGCTGCTTGAGAGTCCGCGATAGTAAGCTGCAGAGGCAACAGCCGCAAGGAGCTACTCTGCGCGGCTGTGCCCATGAATGTGGCGAGCTTACTGTGTGCTGACGACAGCAACGCCGTAACGCGCGAGCTCAACCCTGCTAACCTCCCCTCTGCCCGCAAGGACATCGTGCATGGGCGAGGGAAGTGTGACTGAGGCGGCAGAGTTGCCGAAGTTGACCAGGATCCAGACGGTGCGGTCAGGTAGTTGGCCGGCAGTGGCTGGGCCAGAACTCCGGATGTAGAGGTCGACACCGTCGGGAAGGGTGATCGGGAGTGTCTGAATGCCGCTGTCCGCGACCATCCATTTCGCTGCCGCAGCCATGGTCGTGTTGTCGAGCCAGGCGCCGATGTAGGTGATGCGTCCCTTGCCGATGGCGCGGGTCATTGCCGCGGGCTGGCCGTCCAGCCATCCATTGCTGATCCCATAACGCATCAGAACGTGCGCCGATGGGTCTTTCACGCTGAGTTGCTCGGCCCAGATCTGCGAGGTACCGGTGCCCCACTCTCCAGAGATCGGTACGTTGCTGGTGAGAGCGTAGAACTGCTCGACCCGACCTCCCAACATGTTGGCGAGCAACCCGGGTTGGCGCTCCGGCGAGAGCCCGTTATCGGCGTTCTTCATGCCGCTTCGTTGCCCGAGCACAAGGTGTCCGCCGTTCTGCACGTAGGCGATCAGATTCTTCGCTTCTGTGTCCGAAAGGACGTTCATTGCCGGTGCCACGACCAGCTTGTATTGGCGGAGATCGGCGCCGGGCGGAACAACATCCACGGTGTGAACCAGGGCGCGCACAGGGCCGTAGAAGCTAAGCAGCGCGTCGACGGGATCAAAGGCCTGGTTGTGGCGTTGCCAGTCGATAGCCCACCGGCTCTCGAACGAGTGGAGGATAGCCACTTCGGCATGCGGTTCGGTTCCGCGCAGCGCTGGACCGGCCTTGTCGAACTCTGCGCCGAGCTGCGCGACCTCTTCGTAGAGCGGCACGGGTGTTCCGTCTGCCCCGACCAGGGTGCCGTGATACTCTTCCTGCCCGTTCAACGCGCTTCTCCACTGCCAATAGGCAACGGCGTCCGCTCCATGTCCAACGTCGTGCCATGCCATGGCGCGAACCTCGCCTTTGTTGAGAACATTATTGTCCTTGGACCAGTTCACCGACCCCGGCTGCGTCTCCATCACCCAGAAGTTTTTGCGAAGGAAGCCGCGAGTTAGATCGTGAGCGGCGCCGTTTCTCACAGGATCGAGCTGCCCGGTGCCCACATAGTCGTCCCATGCAGCGAGATCGAGATCCTGACTGGTGACGTAGTGATCGTAACCATCGAACCAGCCCATCGTGTTGGTTGTAATGAACTGGCGAGCGTCGAGGTGGGGACGCATGACATCGATTTGGTTTCGGAGATAACTGCGCCAGGTGTCGCTCGCAAACTCACGCCATGCGAGAAGCAGGCCGGGGTTGCCGGGGGTGAGTTCGATGGGGAGCTGTGACCAATCCGAGTAGGTCTGACTCCAGTAGCTGGTGGTCCAGCGCGCGTTGAGGTTCTCAAGCGTGCCATATCGTTGATGAAGCCAGTCCTGAAAGAGCGTACGGGTGTACGCGTCATAGGATTCGGAGGAGATCTCGTTATCGAGCTGCCAGCCGATGACGTCGGGGTCGTGACCAAAGCGAAGGGCCATCTGCTCGGCGATTTTGCGGCAAAGCTCGCGATAGCGCGGATCGGTCCAGTTGCCCTGCGCCCGATTTCCGTGTGCATCCATCCTGCCACTTTCCAAGGTGCGAAGCGTCTCTGGATACTTCGAGGTCAGCCAGGCAGGAGGAGCGGCGGACGGAGTTCCGAGGACGACCGCAATGCGGTGTTTCTCAGCTGCCCGGATGGCGTGATCGAGCCAGTCAAGGTCATAGTGGCCTTCGCTTGGCTCCATGCGGCTCCAGGCGAACTCGCCCACGCGCACGAAATGAACATGGGCCTGCTGCATGAGTGCGAGATCGTCTTCCCACCTCGATTCGGGCCACTGCTCCGGGTACCATGCCGTCCCTAGATCGAGGGGCGGCCGGTGGTCGAAGATGGGTGAGGCCTGCGCAAGGACGAAGCTGGAGAGAAAGAGCGGAGCGGCGAGGATGGCATGGATGCGCAATGCGAGGTCCTTTCTTGACCTTGCGATTAGAGCGTATTCTGCCCGCGAATGCCAAATCTTAGAGGTAGACAAGTTACGCTGCGGAATATTTCTGACATCCTCCTTGCCCGGACCCAGGTGTGTCGAGTTCTATAGAGCGCCTTGACGCTTGTGCTCCAGTAGGAGATCAGTTAATGGTGGATCAAGCTCGGGTGTAAACTCTTCACGAGTTTAAGTCACCTTGGTTGCTGAAAAAGAGGGCGTGAGTGGGGATTGCTTCGCTTCGACAGACACGTGCGGCTCTTGCCCTGACCTTTGTCTTGTGCTTCCTCGCGTCTACGAACGAGATACATCAGCAGGGGTACATAAGGCTGGAGCAGCAAAGCGATTTCAAGGTGTACTACACTGCCGCATCGCTTGTAAGAGCTCGCTTGGGAGCTCAGTTATATGCAGAGGCGGCAAGTGGTGTCGATCCGCAACGTCGTGATGCCACTGACGGAAGCATCATGCTTCAAGAAGCCAGACGCAGAGGAATCCAGAAGATAAAGCTATACGTCTACCCGCCGTTTCTCGCCGATTTGTTGCTTCCCTTTGCCTGGTTACCGGTGAGCTGGGCTTTGTGGATCTGGCGCCTCCTTAGCTTGCTGATAGTTGCTCTAAGCGCATACCTTATTGGAAGACTCTTGCGAGTTCGGTGGCCTACTTGGCCAGCGATGTTGGTGCTGGCTGGAATCATATGTTTCAGCCCACTATGGCAGGGTCTGCACTACGGACAGATCACCGTTCTTCTGTTTGGGCTATGGTGTGGCGGTGTCTTCGCGTATGACAAGAAGTATAAAAGGATCTCCGGTGGTCTCTTCGGCATAGCTGTCCTAATCAAGCTCACGCCGCTGCTCGTCATATTTCCCTTTCTCATTTGGCGAGATTGGCGATGGACTCGATGGTTTTTAGGGACAGTTCTTGTGGGTTTTCTGCTGACTTGTGTCGTCAACTCGCCCCAACTTCTCGCCACGTTTTTTCTTCACGTAGTTCCTCCGATGTCCAAAGGCATAGCCAGTCGAGAGAACCAAACGATCTTATCGGCTGTTCAGATGATTTGGAGCCACGGACGAAACTACTCGAATCTCGTGGTGCCACGCAACATTCTTAAACTTGGGAAGATGCTCTCGGCCGGGCTGGTTGCTGTTGCCGTCGTACTCACATATCGGCTTGGAGCTGATTTACGGCTAGAACGCAGGCCTCTTGTGCTGGCGGCCTTTGCTCTACTCTCTCCCTTAGTTTCGCCGGTGGCTTGGATAGATACGCTCGTTTTGGGGTATCTGTTATTGGCCGTCCTATGGGCAAGCTTGCTAAGGCAGCATCAGTCGCTCGCCGAAGTGCTGCTTCTGACGAGTTGCAGTATTGGCATGGGCGCCAGCCTCGCGATCAAGGATCTACCATGGATTCGCAGCGTAACGGCACTGCAGTACATTCCTCTGCTCTCGAGCATCGTTTTAGTTATCTACGCTTTATATAAAGGCAAGTCCCTTACACCCGCAGTCTTCAGAAGAGATTTAGCTGGGGCAGGAAGACATCTCTCACACGTTTCTGGTGGAGAGCTGCCGCTTTCCACTCGAGATGATCGGTGGTGCTCCATCGAGGACAGGGGAACGCAACTGCTCCAGCTTAGCTGAGTTGGAGGTTATTCTTTTGGATGTCGGATCTGACCGAGGATTCTCCTTGGAACTGCCGTTCGCTCGCGAGGTGGCGAGCTACCGCGCTGCTTTGTTCGGCTATCTTGTCTGCGGTGTGTTCGGTTTCTGAAAGGGCGGGAACTCCAGCATTGTGGAGGTATCGTGCTTTTGCTAGATGTAATTGCGCGACCTGGTGAGCGCTCATCGGTGTTGCACACCCAAGCTGATGTGCGACCAGACTGACGTGTGCGAGGTGCTCGACGGTCTCCATCTTCATAAATGCGTCAAGGAGCGTTGGACCATAGCTGATGGCGCCGTGATTAGAAAGAAGAATGGCATCGTGATCTGGAAGAAATGGGACAAGGCTGGATGCAACTTCCTGTGTTCCGGTGGTCGCGTATTTTGCTAGGGGAACTACGCCCAAGGTCATGATCGCTTCTTGGCACAGCATCTCGTCCAGCGCGCGCCCGGTGCAGGCGAAGGCCGTTGCAGTGGGTGGATGCGAATGAATTACCGCGTGGACATCAGGACGGAGGCGATAAACGGCTAAATGCATGCTGATCTCGCTGGTAACTTTTCTTGTCCCTGCCAGCGAACGACCAAAAAGGTCCACGACGACCATGTCATCCGGACTCAATAGCGACTTGCTCATCCCAGTTGGCGTGGCAAGCAATCGCTTGTCGTCGAGCCGTACGGACAGGTTGCCGCACGTTCCTGGAACAAAGCCGAGTTGTGAAAGCCACTTACCAAAGTGGACAAGATCGCGTCTCAATCCGCTTTCTTTCAAGCATTCCCTATCGTTCAAGGTATTGCTCCTTTCATCTCGCACGCTGATTGACAGAATACTCATAAAATGTCGAATGGCGTAGGCGAGGGGCGCGGAATGGGCTTCGGAGAGAGAGCGGTCTGCACGGAGCGCCAGGTCTTGCCTACCCGGTCTGAGGCCATAAAGATTTGCCCGGCCGTGATCGTTCCCAGAACTTTGTGATGTCCGACGGCGGCTAGTCCCATCGATGCAATACAACCGCACTGGGCACAATCCGGCCTGCCACCGAACTGGCAAGGAGTGATCTGCGTTGTGAGATCGGCAGAGATTGTCTCTGTGGTACGCGCAAAGATACACTCGGACGGGTTCGCGGGAGGTGAAGCGATCTCATCGATAACGGCATCGTGCATGTCGAGCACGGGAAACTTGCGTCGGAGCTCTCTCAACTCCGTGATAACGGAAGCACGCTGAATCGGCGTGAGTATTTCAGGGTCGGTCGCACCGATCTGCGGAGTGAAGAGGCTGAACCAGATCTTCGCGATCTCCGGGCGGCTGCTCCAAAACTCGAGGAACTCTTCAAGATATCCGTAGCGCTCCGCAATCTGCGAGGTAATGGTGCAGTGGATGGTGACTCGTGAATCTTTGATATTGCGTAGGATTCGCTCATAGGTTGCAGGTTTCCGACGCTCATCGTGTTCCGGTTGCAATCCATCGATAGACACGACGACGTTGAGCAGCTTGAACTGTTTCCACGCGCTCGGGATCACCCGAAAGGCACTCGTTACCACCTGCGTGTGAACACCACGTTTCTCTATCTCTGGCAACAGCATCTCGAGCTCTCGATAACGAACGAGGGGATCGCCGCCAACCAGAGACACATGGAGCGGTTTTCGTTCGTCAATGATGGCGAGTATGCGTGAGACTAACTCATCGCCCCGAAAGTCAGAGAGTTGACGAAGCTGTGTGTCGCCGCCCAGGTGAGCTGCGTCAAAGGCGTAACAGCCTGGGCAGCGGAGCGGGCACTCCTTTGTGATCTCTATAGATAACGAGGGAGCGCGACCTGTAAGAATGGTCGCCCATGCGTGAAGTACTTCAGATTTGCGCATTAACTTCTCCAGGAATCGTATAGTACGAGGGTTCCAGCGTTAGAAGAAGGAGAGAGGGCGATCATGCTATTTATAAGCGCCGAGAGTGACTCAACCCAGAGACGCAGATTAATAGCTTGATGGCGCACGCTGGGCATGCCATGCGTCCGTGAGATAAAGCAGGTCAATGACACAAGCAACAATTCTGCAACACGTTCGGCTGACCGAGCGGCCGATAAACTGAACTCAACCTTCTGATCACGACGCGCGAGTCCGCAGTACCAGAATGACTCCGTCGACGGCGTGATCGTTGTCAAAAGGTGGATCACCATGGTGAATTCTCGGCAGAATCGCTTGCAAAGCTGAAAGTGACGCTCTTCGAGCTTCCACTCTTACCGGCGATGCACCCGACCTCTCCACCGTTTACCTATCGTACGCTGAGTGTCGCCATCTTGTTGTGGCGGATGCCGAGTGCCCCCAAATTCAGCAGTGGTGCTGTACGCTGCCGGGTAGCGGAATGCGGTAAACCGCAACCGGCCCGTAAGGGCGTGGCATGGCTCCAAGCGGAGGTGGGCGGAAGGGCTTACGGGAGCGTTCGTCCACCTCTAAACTGTCACCTGTTGATTCACAGCTTTGTAAAGCGTGAAATCATGGGCGATGAGGTGTAGTCGGTGTTGACACGACGTAGCTTTGGACGGATGACCAGCCTTGCCACCGGCTCTTTTGCACTCGGCCGCATGGCGAGGGGGGCCGATTTACCGCCGGATCTGAAGCTGGAGATTGCCCCTTTTCTCCTCGAAGCCTCCCCCAAGCATCGATTCAAAACGATTGCCTATAACGGGCAGGTTCCAGGGCCGTTGTTCCGTCTCCACGAAGGTCGCCCACTCACCGTCGAGTTGCGGAACAACACACCCGATCCTGACATCGTGCACTGGCATGGGCTCTTTCTGCCCTCCGCCATCGACGGCGCGATGGAAGAGGGGACACCGATGATCCCCCCCGGCGCTGTCACGCGCTTCAACTTCACCCCAGAGCCGGCGGGTTTTCGCTGGTACCACACCCATACCTTCGCCGGAAGAGATCTGCGTAAGGCGCAGTACGGCGGTGAACACGGTTTTCTGCTGATTGAGGCTCGCGACAATCCTGGCTCCTACGATGCGGAGATATTTCTGGGCCTTCACGACTGGGGCGGGCGCGATATGGCCAGCGACGACGGTACCATGAATCCCACTTACGATGTCTCCACGATCAATGGCAAGATGCTCGGCTTCGGCGAACCGATCCGTGTGAAGCAAGGCCAGCGCGTGTTGATGCATGTGCTCAACACGAGTCCTACGGAGGTGCATTGGGTTGCATTGGCCGGGCATCGACTTCAGGTGATCGCGCTCGACGGCAACCCCGTGCCGCAGCCCCAAACTGTAGACATGCTGCGCCTTTCGCCGGCTGAACGCGTATGCGCACTTGTAGAGATGAATGCTCCGGGGGTCTGGGTCTTCGGTGAGGTGCGCAAGCATGTGCAGGAAGCTGGCATGGGCATCGTAATCGAATATGCCGGAGCGAGCGGAAAAGCGGTATGGAACCAGCCGGAGGAGCTGAAGTGGAGCTACCGCGAGTTCGCCTCCCAAGAACCGGCGCAGCCAAGTCCCGACGTGACTCGAATCGATCTAGTATTCGACTCCAAGTTTCGCGGCCATGGCAACGAGGAGCAGTGGCGCATCAACGGCCATTCCTACCCGGACACGGCTGAGCCGGTGCTACACCAAGGGCAGCGCTACCGTTTGGTCATGCGTAACGACAGCCTCGATGACCATCCCATGCACCTCCACCGTCACCGGTTCGAGCTTCGTCACATTGAAGACGGGCCGGAGATGAGCGGAATAATCAAAGATGTCGTTCTCGTGCACGCCAAGTCCACAGCCGAGGTGGAGTTTACCGCAGGCCATCCCGGCCGTACCCTCTTTCACTGTCACCAGCAGAACCACATGGATCGTGGCTTCATGATGGTCTTCAAATATGCGTGAGTTTTCTCCCTGGTCAAGACAACGACTCTCGCCGTTTTACCGTTTGCTGGTGACCGCGTGTTGCTTATCAGCGTGCGCTCACGCTCAGGGTAACTACGAGATCCAGGTGTACGGCTCGGATACGGTGCCTGCGAAGAACCTGATGGTAGAGCTGCATTCGAACTACACTGTGCAGGGGCAGCACTATGTAGTCGATGGAGTCTACCCGACCTATCATCAGGAGCACGAGACGGTAGAACTTACCGAGGGTCTGAATGATTGGTCCGAAATCGGCTTCTACATCTTCACCAGCGAGCAGGACGGCCACGGCATACAGTGGGTCGGCGACCACGTACGCCCTCGTGTGCGTGCGCCCGACCGTTGGCATTTGCCTGTCGGCCTGAGCCTCTCGACAGAGATCGGCTATCAACGCGCCGTCTACTCGCCGGACACCTGGACATGGGAGATCCGTCCAATTGTCGATAAGACCCTGGGCCGCTGGTACTTAGCCTGCAACCCGGCGCTCGAGCGCACATGGCACGGACCGGATATAAATCAAGGACTGGGCTTTGCGCCCGCGGTTAAGGTGAACTACGATTTCACCCGTGCCGTGAGTGGTGGTGTCGAGTACTACGGCGACTATGGCCGCCTTGGCAGTTTCGACCCTCTACACAAGCAACAACAACAAATTTTTGCGGTAACAGATCTGAACGTCTCGCCTGTGTGGGAGATCAATATAGGCGTGGGTATCGGGCCGACAGCCGGGACCGACCACCTGATCGTGAAAGGTATTCTGGGACGCCGATTCTCTTGGACCAAACACTCGGCAATCGAGTAGGGCTGACTGGGTCCTGACCTGCGACGGGACAACGCACGCTAATACAAACCAGTGCCGTGAGTGCCGAGCCGGTCGAGCCGAAGTTCGCCCGGCTCAGCACGTGGGCGCCGGTTAGAAGTGATAGCCGATCTCTCCGGTCAGAGCGCGCGGTGTGACGTAATGCGTGCCGCTGAAGGTGGAGAGAAAGTTGTACAGGGCGTATCTGTTAGCAAGATTGACGACGGTAAGACGGGCGCTCCAATGAGTTTTATCGCTGTTGCCAAATAGGTTATCTTCTCCGATCGAGAGGTCGTACAGGTTGCGATGCGCGATGCGTTGCGGATTGTGGTCGTTGTCTCCGGTGCCCGGAGCGGGGATAGAGATTAGGTTGGAGGTAAGCTGCGCTGCCAAGCATTGGCCGCCCGGAATGGGGTTTCCTGGGGTAGCTTTATAACCGTTGCAGACCAGACCAGCTTGAAACTCCTGGTCCGCGGACAAGGGCAGGAGGATGCCGGGCTGACCGTTAATCGTCGTCGAATACGCATCGCATGCTGTGTTGGGATCGTTCGAGGCTGGATTATAGCAAGGTGCGCTGCCGGCAACTAGACCGCTGTCGAATCGCCAGTTGAAGCCGACAGAGGGACCATGCTTGAACGGCATCTGGTACTGCAGATTCGTGGTCTCGTTGAATTTCTCATCGTGATCGATGCGGAATGGGTACCCGCTTTGTCCGACGGTTGCGCCCGCGCCGGCAACCTGGGGCGGAAAGAATCGGGCCGCAACCGAAGACATCACAATGAACGCGGTCACGTTGTGGAAGTTCGGGACATCCGCCCGAAGGGCGAAGCCGGGGATCTTCGAGTTATGCCAGTCGATTGGAAACGTGATCGGGGTATTGCCGAGCACGCTGAAGTCAAATGCGTTATGAGTGTACTTCCAGATGTAGTCGCCGCTGAAAACTAGGTTCTTGCCAAACCCTTGCTGAAGTCCCGCGTGGAATTCGTTACGGAACCCGGGCTGAAGGGTGTTGGAAGCTCCTACTTGGCAGGCGAGCAGAGGGTTTAGAACAGCGCTGCCGCAACCTTGGCTGGAGAGCACGAGGTTTTCATTGAACGGAGTCTCAAGTGTTCGCGCATAAGAAGCCCGCAGCACCGTGCCTGTCCGCTTGATCGAATACGCTGCGCCCAAGCGCGGCTCCGCCTGGCGCTGAATGGCAAGGCCGTTGTAAAAGTCACCGCGAATGCCCAGATTGAAGACCCAATTGCCCGCCTTCAGCTGATCTTCAAAGTAAAGCGCTAACTCCTTTACATCGGTATGACCGAAGAAACTGTAGAAAGATCCACCTCGGGTCAGGTCGTAGGGCAGCAGGTCTACGTTCAGACCCGCTCCAGAGCTTGTGATATTCGGATTGAGGGTCGGATCGTTTGGAAGAAATCCAGCGGCCGCGCATTCTGCGGTAGACGTGAACCCAGGCTGGGGGTTGTTACTGGCGTCCACGCAAGGAGAGTTGAAGGTCGGGTTTACCAGGCCAAGATTGTCGTGCTCGCGAAGAATGGTGTGCTCGTACACCGCGCCGAGTTTGAGATTATTCCTGCCCTTTTGCACTGATAGATCGGTGTGGACCCCCGCATTGAGCAATGTCCGCTCTTGGGAAATGCTTTCATTTTGGTTGACGAAGTAGTCCGCCAAGGGGTTATTGCTTGGAATGTAGCTGTAGCCATCGTGACGCACATACGGGGCGAAGTTGAAGACCGCGTTAGCTCCAAGGATTCGCGTGTATGTTGGCGATATGTCGAAGGTCTCGATCTTAGATCGTTGATCGGAGCTTCCCACATTGCCGAACACGGGACTTTTTCCGGTCCCGCCGGATATGATATTGCTTACATTCAACTGATCGTAGGAGTTCGGAGTCTGAAACCAGGATCGGCTATAAGTCAGGTTCAGATGCATCGAGTCTGTTGTGGTGAATTGCTTATCATACCGATCGAAGATGTTCTGCTCGTTCCCTTTGTCGTGAAAGACGCTGAACTCCGCCGGGTCAAGGAATCGTCCCGTGTTCAGGCCGTCCGCCTCGAAGAAGTTGCCCCAGCGCTCCCCACCATAGGCCAGGTCCAAGGAGGCAGTTGAGGTGCCGAAGCTGCCATAGGAGGAGGTGAGACTTCCGGTGGGCGTGGTGACACCCTCGCCGGACCGCGTCGTGACGTTGATGATGAGGCTCGTTTTATCGCCGTATTCCGCCGGAGGCGCGCCGGAGATCACCTCGATGGATTGAATCGAGTTCGACGGAATTTGGTTCGAAAAGACCTTGCTCTGCTGATCCGTAATGGGCTGCCCATCAAGTGAAAACGAGTTCGAGGCATGATCGCCGAGCCCATGGAACAGACCGTTGGAGTCCGCGGCCACGCCGGGTGAGGACAGCGTCACCAGGGAACTCAGGGTCGATGAGGGGGTCTCGAGTGGCAGCTTATTGAACAGGTCGCGATCCAGGTCCGTATGAAAGGTCGGATCGTTCTCCAGCAGATCGTTTGCTTCAACGTTGACCACTGTCGTCGAGCTACCTATCTTAAGAGACGCATTGAACGTTGTCGGGACGGTAGAACGTATATCGACATCCTGCACGGAGGAAGTAAATCCGGGCGCGGCAATCGTAACATGATAAGGATTCAATGGAATGTTGGTGAACTGGTAGTGTCCTGCCGCGTCGGTCGTGCTGTTTCGTTTGTAACCGCTGACCGGATTCGTCACGGTGACCACAGCTTGTGGTACGACCGCCCCTGACGGATCGGTCACTAGGCCAGTTAGCGTGCCCGCACTCCCTGCGGTCTGAGCCCAAACGCTTGAAGCGACTAAGAAGAAATACATAAATGCTGCGAAGACACCGCGGCGAACCAACGTGTACATACACTACCTCCCCGAGCTAGAGCCTGAGTCAACAAACGCTTCTACGAGCGATGAGCGACAGTGGGCGGGGGGCGACTAAATAGCGGGAATCGAGAGAGCGTTCGCGGACGCGGTAGCGGCAGCGCGACCTGGGCGGTCGACGCAAACACCTGAGCGACAGGCATGCGCGGCGGGACCGCGGGCGTTGGCACGGCACTGTGCGCGGTGACACAAAGTCCGCAATCTGGATGCGGAACAAGCCCATGTTCGTGGGTGTGCGTGACCGACAGTGTCGCGCCCAGCAAAACCAGCCCGATACACAGCACCCCGAGGAGAAGTCTCCAGGGAGATGGTATAGAACCAGTAGTCTGCGTTCGGAACATGCACATACTATATCGCGAGCAGACCGCAAATGATAATGATGTTGCAAATGAGTTATGATTACGTGGTGAAGTGAGGATAAGAGTAAGTCGCGTGCTCAGCTATCACGAAGGCCAGGGCACCTCGCAGGTTTCGGTAGCTACAGCCTGCTCATGAGGCAACAAGGAGGATCGGTGCGATCACCGGGAACGCATCGTCACAACACTCAGCGGAAACAAACGTTTTTCGCGAGTCGTACACGTTAGACGCCAGGTACGCATTATGAGAGTACAACCCGTTCCGAGATGGCAGCGACCGAAGTAGGGATGTTTCATGGTTTGCTCGAGATAGCACCAAGGTAGCAAATGAGTCCTGCATGTTAAAGACAGTACATCCGCAGTCGCGTAACACAAAGCAAAAGGAGGCGATCCGGGCTGCCTTCATCGAAGCCGATCGCCCACTCTCGCCTGAAGAGGCGGTCGTTTCGGCGAAACAAGTGGTTGCTGGGATCAGCCTTGCGACGGTTTACCGGAATATCAACTTACTGCTTGCAGATAAGTGGCTTGTGTCCGTCGAAATTCCCGGGAAAGCGACTCGTTACGAAATAGCCGGTAAGGCGCATCACCATCACTTCCAATGCAATGATTGCGGCAGGCTGTTCGAGCTTGAAGGATGTGAGGTTCAAGCCAAACCTAAACTGCCGCGCGGTTTTCTTTCGATCGGGCACGAGTTCTTCGTTTACGGCAGGTGCGCCTTTTGCTGCTGAG
Organism: Acidobacteriaceae bacterium; assembly: GCA_965277125.1. Lineage (GTDB taxonomy): Bacteria > Acidobacteriota > Terriglobia > Terriglobales > Acidobacteriaceae > Edaphobacter. Next base: position 322,950 of record CBDIBU010000005.1, read on the forward strand.
TTGTCTCATAGAGATCGCAAAAAGATAGAACGGCTCAACACTCACGTGTAGGTGCGCGTAGGTACGCAGACTCGTCGCCGGGATAGGGCGGGTACCCGAATGGAAGCGATTTGACCCGGCGCCTTGGATACATTACTGAGCCGGCGCCCCCAACTGTCGTGTGCTGTTGTCTTCTCGTTCGGACTGCGAACTTGCGCGATCCCCCAACAGGCTCTTCACCACGCCGACACGCCCCCGCCTATAAGGCAGCTTGAACGTATAAATCGCCCACCACAGCGCCCAGGCGAACAGGCCGCGCAGCTTGACGCCGAAGACCTCTGCCACCGCGCGCCGACGAGAAACTAATGCAAGCTGACCAATCATGGAGTAGCGAAAAGGGCGTGGAGCATCTCCCCGAAGAACCGCACTGATGTTCTGGGCGAGATGCGTTCCTTCCCGAGTGGCGTTCTGTGCTGTAGGTGCGTAGCTCTTGCCGTTGGCTTGCGGGATCTCCGCGCAGTCTCCAATCGCCCATACACCAGCCATGCCCTGGACTTGAAAGCAGGCGTTCACTACAACGCCATGATGTTTTCCCTTTGGCACCCGGACTTTTTCTAAAAGCGGACTCGGTGTGATGCCTGTATCCCAGATCACGAGACCCGTGGCGTGACTGGTCCCATCTGTGAGTCGCACCGTTCCATCCTTAATTTCGCTCACACCTGTATTGAGGACGACGCGGACCCCATCTCGTTCGAGCTCTGCTTGACTATATGCGGCGAGCGAAGGCGCCGTCTCCTGCATCAGACGCCCTGTCGGTTCAACCAGCACGAGCTTTACTTCATCGCGAGGTAGGCCGGCAGCTTGGACCTTTTCGCGAAGGTGCTCGCTGATAGCTGCCATAGTCTCGACCCCGGTGTAGCCGCCGCCAGCCACGGCGATCGTCAGCGCGTTACGTCGTTCGTCGGAGGTGGGTGAGTGAGCGGCGGCTGTGACCATCTGGTCCAGCCGTTGAAGCACCGCTTCCGCGTCGGCCAGAGTCTTGAAGGCAATGGTGCCCTCGCGTGCGCCTAGAATATCGTGATAATTTGTGGTGGCTCCGAGCGCAAAGACAAGCTGGGTGGCCTGCAATGTTCGACCATCGGAGAGAGTAACGAGTTTCGACGCGGCGTCGACAGCTGTGACTTCACCCTTCATGAAATTGACGCGCTTCGGAAGGTTGGCTGCCGGCACCGCGATGTCGATGGGTCTGATCGTTCCGCCAGCAACCTCGGTGAGCATGGGCGTGTACAGCATGTAATCCACGCGGTCGATCAACGTGATTCGATGTTGGCGAGGAAGCCGGAAGGCAAGCCCCTTGGCTGCGTACCGACCGCCAAAACCGCCGCCGAGAATGACAATGTGCTCCGGCTTCAAATCTCTTGTTCTCTCTTGCATTTCGCCCTCTCGTCGTTGTTTGATGCCGTTTTGTACCCTTATGCTCGACAGCACACGTTCAGAACTATGGCAAAGATCTCTTGACGGTAGCAATGGCTCAAAAACAAACAGGTGATGGATAAGTTCTAATCCATCTCGGTGGCGGAACCTGCGGTGCACACCACTTCACCCACACAGAGCGAAACCTGATACTGATCTCCATTATGGAAGTGTTTAGAACTATGTTCTGCATTATGGGGCAATTACGACGGAAGACTCTGCACTACACTCGATGAGTTCGCAATGAGCGGATGGCAACACATCACGACGGCAACAGGCGTCAGCAAGCGGGAACTGCTCCGAGCGGCCGTGACCATCTGTACGGGACGGCACCAACGTCTGCAGGCGAGGGGATCGCATCTGAGGCTGGGCGGACCCCGGAACAATTGACGCTTGCCTCAAGTGCGGAGGTCGTCGTCCTCGCACAATGGAACAAAGGCGCAAGCCGGGCTAACCTTACCTAGGAAACTCTTGCGGCTTGCACCGGCGACTAACGCAGCTTAGAGGAGGGGCGCCTCTAGCTGAACTCTCGAGAAGTATGGAGGCGCGGGTCGGGATCGAACCGACGCATAAAGGTTTTGCAGACCTCTCCCTTACCACTTGGGTACCGCGCCCCGGTTCACCAGCGATTGCCTCTGGGGAGAAATCCTGTCACCGGCCTGGATGCTGGGGGCAAGGCTCTTGGAGCGGGAGACCGGGGTCGAACCGGCGACATCTTCCTTGGCAAGGAAGCACTCTACCACTGAGCTACTCCCGCCCTGCCTCGGCAAGTATAGCGGGCCTCGCGAGAGGCGGTCAACGCGTGCCAGAGCCCATGGCGCTGAACCGATGCTTTGGCTACCACCTGGAGTCAAATCGCCTCGAACGGAGCGTGCGGGGAGAGTGTCCATCGAGGAACTGGGGACAGCGAGCGACGACGCATCGGGCGCAATTGTGCATCCATCCTGCTAGGCCACGTACGGAGAGCCAGATATGACCGCGATTGACGCGACGCAGCAGGCACAACATTGGCACGCCCTGCTTGAATCGGCGGGTGAAGGCATCTACGGGATCGCGCGCGACGGCCGATGCACGTTTGTGAACAGCGTGGCGATCAATCTCTTCGGCTTCTCTCGAGAGGAGATGGTGGGCAACGACATGCATGTTCTCGTCCATCACCATCGGCCGGATGGCCGTCACTATCCGCGAGAAGAGTGTGTGATCAACTCGGTCCTGCATGGCGATGAGCCGTTTCGTGAACAGCTCGACATCATGTTCCGCAAGAACGGCGACTCCTTCCTCGCGGAGGTCTCAGCTCAGCCGGTGAGGGTCGAAGGTGCGGTGCTCGGCGTTGTCATCACCGTGCGCGATGTGACGGAGCGACATGCAGAGCGTGCGGAGCTCGATCGAGCCTACCGTGAGGTAGAGAAGCGTCGCGCCGAACTTGACGCCGTGATTGAGAGCATCCCACATGGTGTCTATGTGGCTCGCCTGGACGGCGCACCGGTCCGGCTCAATCGTCGCGCCGTCGCGCTCGGCGGCGAGCAGTTCCCGGAACGGCTCAAGACGCTTGAGCTCGCGCTCAAGGGCGAGAGTTCCAGTGATGTGATCGAGGAGAACGGCCGCTGGCTGCGAAGCTCGGCGGCGCCCATTCTGCTGGGTGGCGAAATCATTGGGGCAGTGGCGGTGAACAGCGACATCACCCAAACGCGGCTCCAGGACGAGGCTCTGCGCAAGAGTGAGAAGCTGGCGGCGCTGGGGCAACTCGCCAGTTCAATCGCCCACGAGATCAACGACCCGCTCGAATCTGTCACCAATCTGCTCTATTTAATCGGCAACTCGGAGGAGATGAGTGAGGTCCAGAAATATGCTCAGCTGGCGCAGTCGGAGCTGGCACGGGTGAGCGAGATCACCTTGCAGACCTTGCGCTTTCACCGACAGCAGAGCCGTCCGACGGAGATCGATGTATATGAGCTCGCGCGCACCGTCATGGCGCTCTATACCGGTCGTCTTCTGGTGCGCAATGTTCGCCTGCATTGGCGCGTTCGGCCTGCGTCGAAGGTCTTTGGAATGGAGGGCGAGCTTCGCCAAGTTCTGAACAACCTTGTGCGCAATGCGCTGGACGCCTCGCCGAATGGAGGATTGCTGTCGATCCGCATCAACCGGCAGCGTGAGATCCTTTCGGGCGAGAGCGGCGCAACCCCACGCGAGGGAGTTCGTTTGACGGTGGCGGATACGGGCGAGGGAATCAACCCCAAGATCGTCTCGCGTCTCTTCGAGCCTTTTCAGACAACCAAGGAACATACAGGAACGGGCCTCGGTCTCTGGGTGAGTAAGGGAATCATCGAGAAGCACGGGGGCAAGATCCAGGTGCGAACGCGAGGCTCTGAGTATGTCCATGGCACCGTGTTTTCCATCTGGCTACCCGTCCAGGGCGGCTCTACTCTGTGGACTCAGGAACCGCGCTGATCGGAATGCGCGGGCCGATGGTGAGATTGGGGCGATGACGCGCGAGATGTGGCGTGATAGTCAGGACCATCTCCGAGGTGTCGCGCGCACCGTTGCGGTCCGAGGAGATACCCTGGAAGCCGGGCAGCTCGGCCAAGCCCGGGATGCCGCTCACAGCCACTGACTCCGTCTTGCTCAGGCTCGAGAGGAGCAGAGCCGTTTGGCCCTCGCCAACCGTGACATCCGAGGCAAAGCGCTGGCTGGCCAGGATGGGGATGTTGTCCTCCGAGGAGCCCGCAAGCGCCTCAATCTTCAGGTCGAGATGCAGCGTAATATTTCCCGAGCTCTGCACATTCGGCGTGGCCTCGAGGGTAACGCCGAGGTCCTCATACTGGAACTGCGGGATCGTCTGATTGACCGAGCTGCCGAGGTATTGATTGAGCAGGCTGGAGACGCTGACGCCGTTGATCGTCGCGCCGGCAAGCGCCGATGAGGTGGCCGAAGAGACTCCGGACGAATAGACCGCGGTTTCGATGGGATAGCGCGTGCCTGCTTTGAAGACCGCTTTCTGGTGGTCCGAGGCGCGGAGCTGGATGGCGTCGAGGGCCCGGGTGTCTGAGGAGTTGAGGGCGAAGTTAAAACTGGCGCCGCTCGACTCGGTAAGGCCGGTCAGCCCGAGCCCCTTGCCGAAGAAGCCGATGGAGTCCGTAAGAAGACTGCTGCTGGCCAGGCCCGATTGCACCAGGAAGAGCGCCTCAAGGATGGTATTCGTCGCTGAGTTGGTCCCCAGCGTGATGGCGCCCTGCGAGATCGCCTGATTGACCGTGGACTGATTGGCGGAGACGAGATCCTGCGCGGCGCTGTTGACGTTATAGACCCCAAACTGTTGCGGCAGGTTCGGACCGATGTTGCGCGTGCGCGTTGTATCGACAGAGTACAGCCGGAGGTCGAGCTCGACCTCAGCCGAGCCCGCGAGCAGGTCGGCCAATGTTCGGTTCAGCGCGTCAAGCGTCCCTGCTGGTGCGCGCAGGGTGATGTTCTGCGCGGCGTTCTGCATACTGAGCTGGCGAACGTCGAAGACCTGCCGGATAACGTTGGCCACCTCGCCCATCTGCTGCGGCGTCAGTCCCGGCATGTAGATTGTCTCTTGGTAGAGGTGCTCCAGACGCGCCCGATTCGCCGTGGTGTCGGCGGCAAGCAGCACACTGTGCGCGTCGAGCGGTGTGAGAAAAAGATGGCCCATGCTGAGCAGGATCGGCACGGCCTGTGCATAGTTTGTGTCGTCCAGATCGAAGCGAACTCCCTGCGACGTCGCTGCCGGTTTTACGGACTCATCGAAGACCGGGCGAATGCCGAAGTCGGTGAAAATTTGTCGTGCCACGGTCTCAAGATCGGCATGCACGTGGAAGCTCTGCGTGGAGTTATTCGGCAGCAGCACGATCGGTCCGGCCAAGCCGGGCACGTGATTCTGCGGCAGATCATCCGGATCCATCGCGTCATCCCCTGCGGAGCTCGCGGGCACAGACCTGAAGTGGCTCTCCTGCTGCTCCGGCTCGGGCGCGTGCTGGAGGACGATCGCGCTCTCCGGGTCCAGCGCCTGCGCTTGCTGCAACAGCGAAGCGGCTATTGCCGTCTGCCTAAGCAGCGTTGCCTTGCCTGCTTGCTGCACAAGGGCCGTCACCCGGTGCTCGACCGCAATGCGCGCACCGATCTGGTAGTCGGCGACCCCTGGATTGAGCAGCGCGGCGTGCTCGAATTTCGCCTGCGCCGCCGCGACCTCATTGTGATCGAGCAGACGAGCGCCCGCGAGGTACTCATCGCGAGCGGCATGAGCCGCGTGCGCGGAGACGGCGTGGGGAAGCACGTGTGCAGACGCTGTGGTCGCTGTCCCATTTAACGCCGGCGGCTCCGGGGAAGCAGCTTGAGGCGCGGTCTGCTGCGCCATCAGGCCCGGCGTGCCGAGCGTGGCGAGTAGCGCGGCTCGCAGAGCGACGTCGCCGTACCTGCGGGACGGTGGAGAAACGAAGGGAACACCGCGGAGCAGATCGAACCGGCGTTGCGATTTGGGAGGGCGGGCGATCATGCTGGAGACGGCACGCGCACAAACAGAAGAGCATGCCAATGCGGTTTAGACGAGCCGCGGCGCTATCGGGTACCGGTGATGCTTTGGATGTTGCCGGTCGTATTCCGCTCACTCACCGGCGGCCGACGCATGCCGGCCCGTATGCCGTTGCGAATCTGCGTCGAGTCCATCTCCAGCTCGTTCAGCAGGCGCGACAGTGTGTTGCGATGCATTCCCAGCTCCTCCGCTGCCTTGCATTGGTTGCCTTTGTGATGGGCAAGCACCTCGAGTAGGTAGCGCCGCTTGAACTGCCGCAGCGCGTCGCTGTAAGAGACCCCGGAGCTGTGCATCTGGGTGACGAGGCTTTGCAGTTCGCGCTTCACGGTTGTGGTCCTCACGGGTGCCCTTGCGGCGGGGTACGTGTCATTGTCCCTCATCATCGGGGTTTGATCCAGCGAGATTGCGTGTGTTACGGAAGAGAGTTCCCCAGCGTGGCCAAACCGAGATGCCGGCCCAGATTCTTTGCTTAAGCTCCCAGGGCGCGGCCTGCGCAAGAAACTTTGTCGCGGGAACAAGATAGGGGACGAGGCGAGAGTCGCGCACAAAGGTCCGCCCGGTAACAAAAGCGGTCAACGCCGTGATGATCACGGTTCCCACCACCAGGGCTCTGGTCAATCCAAGCACCGCCCCGGCAAGTCGATCGAGCAGACCCAGACCGGCCAGGTGAACGACCGCACGCACGATGCGACCGACCAGCACCACAGCGACAAAGGCGAGCAGAGCCACCGCCAGGAACGCGACCACGTCGCGCTCCCCTGCGGAGTCGATCCATCGTCGCAGCCAAATCGCTGTGGGGCGATACTGCCAATAGGCCGTGAACAGGGCGACAACCGCGGCGAGCAGCGCAAACAGCTCGCGGATGGCGCCATGCAGAAAGCCACGCACAATCGACCAAAGGGCGACCAGCGCGAGCAGCCAATCCAGCGGAGACAAGCTCGCGACCAGTGCCTGCAGCGATGGCAATGCCGAGCTCGAAAACATTGACGGCACGGCGTCTACTCCTCGAGCGATGGTCGCCCGGTGAGCAGGTGGAAGGCCTCGAGGTACTTCGCACGTGTGTTCGCGACCACCTCTGCGGGCAGCGCCGGAGCAGGCGCCTGCTTGTTCCACGAGAGCGTCTCCAGGTAGTCGCGGACGTACTGCTTATCGAACGACGGCTGCGGACCGCCCGGCGCATAGCTTTCTGCCGGCCAGAAGCGCGAGCTGTCCGGCGTGAGCACCTCATCGGCGAGCGTGATGCGCGGTCTGCCGTCCGGCCCAGGCAGCAGACCGAACTCGAACTTTGTGTCCGCGAGGAGCAGGCCCTTCTTCGCGGCGTGGGCGCTTGCGCGGTCGTAGAGAGCCAGCGACAGCGCACGAAGCTGCTCGGCGGTCTCAGCCCCCACCCGCGCGGCGACCGCGTCAAAGGAGATGTTCTCGTCGTGGCCGGTGTGGTTCTTGGCCGCCGGTGTAAAGAGCGGCTGAGGCAGGGCATCGGACTCGCGAAGACCGGCCGGCAGCGCCAGACCGCACAGCGTGCCGGTGGCCTGGTAGTCCTTCCAACCCGATCCTGAGAGATAGCCACGCACCACGCACTCGATGGGAAACATCTCCGCGCGACGGACCAGCATGGTCCGCCCGGCAAGCTGGTCGGCGAACGGCGCGAACTCGGCGGGAAACTCCGCCACGTCGGCGGAGAGGAGGTGGTTGGGAACTAAATCCGCAAGATGGCTGAACCAGAAAAGTGAGATCTGCGTCAGAATGCGCCCCTTGTCCGGTATGCCGGTGCCGAGTATGCAATCAAAGGCGGAGATGCGATCCGTCGCGACAAAGAGCAGCGTGTTCGGGGAAGCGGTGTAGATGTCGCGCACCTTGCCGCGGACGATCGGCTGCCGATCACCCAGCGAGGTCGAAAGCAAAGGTGTCGCGCTGCGATCAGGCGTCTGTCCTGTCATCGTCTAGACCGTATCACTGTTGCTCGGTGTCGGATCACGGCCGCTGCCCCACGAGATCGGGCGCCATGGCGCGCCGGGGAATGAGAAAGTGCAGCAGCGTCCCGGAGAGCGCCGCCGCCGGCTCCGTGGTCGGCAGTGGCGGACAATGGACGTAGAGCGTGTGCGTCTCCCGCCGCAGGGTCGCGTAGGCCTGCTCCGTGCGGCACTGGGTGTTGTAGAGTCGGCCTCCCATAATCTCGCGGCGCAGCAGGCCGGTGGGCGATCGCTTGTAAAACAGCTCGAACTCTACGCCCGAGTTGCCGTCCGGCAAGCTCTCCCATGGCACCGTCTCGAGATAGTACCCATCCGTCACAGGCTTGGTGGTGTAAGTCCTCGGGAGAAAGACAGTGCTCAGCGGACCGGCAACACTGGTCGTAAACGCGAGCGGTAGCAGAATCACCGCTGTTGTGACCGTCAGAAGACGCGGCCGGAGCAGGGTAAGAAAGACCACCGCGAACTGACATGCCACGATGCGCAGCCAAGCCTCGGCATCTTGAACAGATTGGTTGGTCACGTCCCACTTTGTCACCAGGGGCAGCAGGGTCGGCGTGACGAGAAGCGCCGAGATCGTCGCCAACCGCCGCCGTCGTGGAGCAGCCATCCGCGGCCACCGCAGGCGAAGCGCGATGGCGACGGCCATCGTCATGGTAAGGGCGGCGAAGGTCAGAAGAACGTTCATGCCACCACAGAATAGGTCCAGGCGTGCTGTGCGCTCGATCGATCACAAGCTCGGGATCGGCATAGGCCGAGCGCGGCGTCAGGCAACGGCGCGACGAGCGGTGGTCACCTCCTGCCGGCTGCTGAGATTGACGGACACCACCTTGGAGACTCCGGGCTCCTGCATGGTGACGCCATAGATCATATCGGCCTGTTCCATGGTGCGCTTTGAGTGCGTGATGACGATGAACTGCGTCGATGCGCTCATCTCGGCGATCAAGCGAGCAAAGCGGCCCACGTTGGTATCGTCCAGCGGTGCGTCGACCTCGTCGAGGATGCAGAACGGCGCGGGCTGAAACTGGAAGATGCCGACCAGCAGGGCAAGCGCCGTGAGCGCCTTCTCCCCGCCGGAGAGCAAAAGCACGTTCTGCAGCTTTTTGCCCGGCGGCGACGCGATGATGTCGATGCCGGACTCCGCCGCGTTCTCCTCGTCGGTCATCCGCATTAGCGCCTGCCCGCCGCCGAAGAGTTTCGCGAAGGTCACCGAGAAGTTCTGGTTGACGGCTTTGAAGGCCTCTTCGAACTTCACCCGCGAGACATCGTCGATCTCCTTGATCGAGGCCTGCGTGTTGCTGATGGAATCGAGTAGATCCTTGCGCTGCGTCTCGAGAAAGGTGTGACGCTCTGAGGCTTCGTGGAACTCCTCCAGCGCCATCATGTTCACCGGCCCCATGGCCTCGAGCTTGCTCTTGAGCGATCGAGTCTCGGCCTCCTGCGCCGAGAGCGCATCGCCGCTGATGCGTTCGATCGCGCCGTCCGCCCGCAGACTGTCCGGCTCTCGGCCAAGGTCGTTCAGGCAAGCGGCATTGATGTGTTCGATCTCGGCGCTCAGCCGCGCGGCGCGCGCGTTGAGCTGTGCGCGCTGCTCACGCAGGGCTTCGGTCTCAGCGCGTACCGAGCGCAGATGATGATCGAGATCGGCGACGATGCGGCGGAGATCGGCAGCCTCCGTTGCGAGGCGCGCGCTCTCCGCCGTGGCGCCGGCATGCGTCTCGCGAAGTGTCGCCTGCTGCTCTGCGAGCGCTCCCGTCTCGCCCTCGCGGCGCGCGCGCTCCGCGGCTGCCGTCCCCAGCTGCGTATCAAGCTGTTCAAGCCGCGCCGTCTGCGAACGCAGCAGGCGCTCTATCTGGTCGAAGTTGCTCTGCGCATTGCGGCGGCGCTCGTCCAGACCGGCGAGCGCCGCCCCGGCCGCACTCGCCTCCTGCTGCAGACGATCGCGATCCGTGCGATGCGCTTCGAGCTGCCGTTGCAGATCGGCCAGCGCAAGCTCGAGCGTGGCGTGCTCGCGATCGGCGGTCTCGATCTCTGATCGTCGACGCCCGATCAGGTCGATCTTCGCGTTGCGCTGGTCACGCGTGCGCTCCGTAGCCAGTTGCCAGTCCGCCAGCCGTCGGTTGAGACGCTGCGCCTCGGACTCCATCTGACGCAGCGCGGCGCCGGAGTTTGCCGCCTCGCGCTCGACCTCACGCCGCTCGTGTGTCTTGCGCTCCATCATGAGCTGAGCGTCCGCGATCTCGCGAGCGAGCGAGGTGGTCTTGAGATCGATCGCGGCTAAATTGCCTTCGGCCGCTTCGATCTTGCCCGCAAGCTCTCGCAAATCGCGCTTCAACGCCAGCGGGCCGCCGGCGGATGTCCGCCCGGCCGTAATCGTAAGCGCATGAAACACCTCGCCCGTGGGGGCAAGAAACCATGCATGCGGATGCGCGGACGCCAGCTGTCGCGCCTGCGCCGCGCCGGTCGCGACATAGCCGTCGCGAAGCTTGGGCAGAAGATCGAGCAGCGACTGCGACAGCCCATCCAGCACGCGAACACAGTCCCGCAAGGGCGTAAGGCCTTCCGCCTTGGGCGACCCGTTAGGGACGGTCTCCTTGGTCGGGGAAAGAGTCTCTGTCGGTGGATGGATCACAAACGTGGCACGACCGCTGACGTCGGATCGGAGCAGGCGAATACCCTCTTCCGCCGCCTCCCAATCCTTCACCACAATGAAGTTCAGCTCGTCGCGCAAAAATTCGTCGACGACGCCGCCAAACTGCGTCTCGAGCTCCAGAAAGTCCGCCAGCGTTCCGAGCGGCGCGCCGGAGACAGCGGACGTCCCCTGCTTTTTCGCGATGCGGAAGATGTTCTTCACCGTCTCGGTCGAGTAGCTGTGATCGCGGATCAGACCCTCCAGCGACGCGCGCCGGCCGTTCAGCGAGGCGAGCTCACTGCGCAGCTGGTCGCCGCGGCGCTTGCTCTCCGACTCTCGCGTCCGGCGCTGCTCGACATCGAGCCGCAGACCGGCGATCTCCGTCTCCAGTCGCTCCAGGCGTTCGGTCACGGACTCGAAGTTGAGACGCGTCTGACCGCGCTGCAGACCGAGCGAGGCAAGCTCCTCCCGCGCCACGCCGGACTCGCGCTCCAGGCGTTCGGCCTCTTGATCCAAGCTGGCGAGCGCAGCCTCCGCCTGTGCGATCTCGCTCCGTATCCCGGCGGCCCGTTGCAGGTGCTGCAATGTCTGGCGACGGGTCTGCTCAACGCCCTGCTCCGCCTGCTGCACGGCGCGAACGGCCGCGAGGGCCTCGGCGGCCTGGCGCTGCGCCGCTTCCCGTGCCGTGCCCGACTCCGCATTCGCTCCGTCCAGAAAGCTGCGGTGCTGCTCCAGCTCACCGGCAAGCTGCGCCATCTGCTCGCGTGCCGCGCGAAGTTCGCCGGCGCCCGTCTCAAGCCGGTGGGTAAGCTCGGCGATCCGTTCGAGGTTGGTTGAGGAACGTGCGCCGGCGCGCTCGAGCTCCACCGCGGACTGGGTTGCCAGCGCATTGACCTCGCGGATCTCGCCGTCCATGCCGTACCCGCGATTGACGGCAGCCGTGTGCTCCGCATCGAGCTCCCCGATCCGCGCCGCCCGTGTATCGATCTCCTCGGTGTGCGCGGCGATCTGCCGATCTGTCTCCGCGGCGTCCCCATCCAGCTGGGCCATGCGGCTGTGCAGCACGACCTGCAACTTCGCGCGCAGCTCATCCCGTAGGACGCCGTAGCGCTCCGCCTTCGCCGCCTGCCGCTTCAGCGTGATGATCTGCCGCGTGACCTCCTCGAAGATGTCGTTGACCCGGCTGAGATTCTGCTTGGCGGCCTCGAGGCGAAGCTCGGACAACCGCTTTTTGGTCTTGAAGCGGGTAATGCCGGCCGCCTCTTCGATGATCCCGCGCCGATCGAGCGGCTTCGAGCTCAGCAACTGTCCGATTCGCTCCTGGCCGATGATGGCGTAACTTTCGCCGCCCAACCCGGTCCCCATGAAGATGTCCTGGATATCGCGCAATCGGCAGATTCGGCCGTTCAGCAGGTACTCGGAGTCGCCAGTCCGGAAGAGCCGCCGCGTCACCGTCACCTCGCCCGCGCGCACCGGGGCACGGTTGAACCGCCGCCGCCGTATCTTGAGCACAACATCGTCGACCGCGAGAGACTCGCCCGCGCCCGGCTGCCTCGGCGCGCCCTCCACCTCGCTGCCCTCCGTCGCCTCAGCCGCCTCCGCCGCCCCGTCTTGTCCCAGCACCACGCCCGGCTGCGCCTCCGCAATGGCCGCTTCGGTCTCCGCCGCCATCTGCTCGCGCACACGCTCCTCGTCCCAATCCTTGATGGAAGCCTCATCCGCCGGGTGCCGGTCGCTCAGCACCAGCTCCGGTCCGTCCCCATGCAGCGCGCTTCCGTCGTAGATCTCCGGGTCGACCAGCGTCAGCGAGACCTCGGCCATGCCGGTCGGTTTGCGGTCACGCGTACCGGCGAAGATCACATCCTCCATCTTCACGCCGCGCAGGCTCTTCGCCGACTGCTCTCCGAGTACCCAAGTAATCGCATCCGAAATGTTGGACTTGCCGCAGCCGTTTGGTCCGACAACGGCAACAATGCCGCGGCCGGAGAGAGAAACCTCCGTAAGGTCGCAAAAGGACTTGAATCCGAGGATCTGCACGCGAGCGAGCTTGAGCATGTCTGCCCTCCTTTGCTGAGTACCGTGCGAGGCCTGTCGCGACATCACGGTAGCTCTACTCTATGGCTCGATCAGACAAGGATCAATACACCAGGTTCTACATGTTGTGGATAAGAGGCCCGGCCAACTACCTATAGACATCCGTTGCGGATCGAGGCCGAACCTAGCCTGGCGCGCTCAAGACATCGCGGCACACAGTTGCAGCAGGTTGAGCTTCCTCGTGCCTAGCCTCGCACTTCACGATTAAGCGAAGGTAACCAGGGTCGTGTATGACTGCGGCGTAGGGCTATGTACAGGAGGAGACAACAGGCCTTTGGAAATCGGCATCAGCCGAGAGGTGCCGGTCGTTCGCGTGGAGCTCTCCTTCATGCGGAACACATCTCGACGTGAATCAAAGGCGCGTTGCGCGGACTTGCTCTATGATCAGGCTGTCCGTGGCACGCAAGGCGGCTAGGGCAAGACGTATCCATAGAGGAGTGGTGAATGCGAAAGGCAGTGGTTGCATCTCTTCTGGCGGTTGCCAGTGTCGCTTCTGGAGCGCGGTTCGGCTTCTCTCAGGCAGCTGCGGGCTCCGCACAGGCCGCCGGTTCCGGGCAGGTGCAGATGCCCCAGGCGGAGTACAACGACTACACCGCCGCGGTCGGCCAGACCACGCCGCAAGCCAAGGCGCCCGCGCTTGAGGCCTACCTGACCAAGTATCCCAACAGCTCGGTCAAGGCCGATGTGCTGCAGCAGTTGATGGTGGCGTACAGCTCGTTCGATCCGACCAAAACGCTGGATGCGGCGGACCGCCTGCTACAGGTCGACCCCAACAACCTCCGTGCAATCACGCTTGAAGTTTACTTTCGCAAGACATCGGCCGACAATTTGACGGACGCGACGGCGAAGCAGGCCGCACTGGACAAAGCGGCGGACTACGCGCAAAAGGGCCTGGCCGCCACCAAGCCGGCGAGCATGAGCGACGCCGACTTCAAGACACTGACCACCAACGCCTACCCCATCTTCTACAGCGCCATCGGCACGGCTGCCCTGAATAAGAAGGACACGACGACGGCGATCGACAACTTCAAGAAGGAGCTGGCAGCGGTCCCGGTGGATCAGACCAGCAAGCCCGGTCCCATCCTGCAGGACACCTACTACCTAGGCCTGGCGTACCTTCAGTCCACGCCGCCCGATTTGCTGAACTGCAGCTTCTATGTGTCGCGCTTTGTCGCCTATGCTCCCGATCCCTACAAGAGCCAGATGGCGCCGACAGCGCAGTACTGCTACAAGAAGTTCCACGGCACCGCGGACGGCTACGACAAGGTCATGACCGCGGCGACGAATAATCTCAACCCGCCTGCCGATCTCTTCAGCTCGATCGCACCCGCGCCGAAGCCGTCGGACATCGCGCACCAGACCGTGCAGTCCACCTCGGATCTGTCAACGCTCGCCCTGAGTGACAAGGAGTTCATCCTCCAGTACGGCACACCGGACGACGCGGAGAAGGTCTGGGCGACGGTTAAGGGCAAGACAGTAGAGATCCCGGATGCGACCGTCATCACCGCCACGGATTCGGTGCTCACAGTGGCCGTCTCGGACGATGCCGTCCAGGCCAAGACAGCAGACTTCACCTTCAATATGAAGGAGCCGCTCAAGACGGTGCCCACGGTCGGCTCCAAGGTGACCCTGACCGGAACCTATTCCTCCTATACGCAGGGCGGTGCCACTGCTGCGGGGACGTCTGCCGCCGGGTCGTCGACCACCGGCTCCTCGACCACTGGCACGTCAACTACCGGCACGTCAGGCACCGGCACGTCAGGCACCGGCACGTCAGGCACCGGCACGTCGACCACTGGCACTTCAACCACCGGCAGCACGGACACCAGCGCCGCCGGAACCGCCGGCAGCACGGATACTAGCGCCTCTGGAACCACCGGCAGCACACAGGCCGCAACCACCGGCACAGCCGCAGGCACCTCCTCCACGGCGAGCTCTTCCGGTCAGCTCATGATCATGATGAGCGACGGTGCGGTCGTAGCCAAGGCGGCGGCTCCCAAGCGCACCACCACCACCCACCACACCACTACGCACTCTCACTAGACCTAAGGCATAGCGTAGAGAGTAGATGGGCGATCCTTCAGGATCGCCCATCTCTGCGTGTGCCGGCGAACTGTCGACTCACCCGCCTGCTACCAACGGGCCATGGTCCGTTGGCGCGGCAGCGCGAAACATAGAGCACATGCTGCGCCTTCGACCTTCGGCCCTTTCCGTTGTTGCCCTCCTCGTCGTTTCACTCGGCCTGCAGACATCCCAGGCGCCCGCACAGATCGCCGGCCTGGGAACAAGCAACTCATACGCCGTGAGACCTTCGCTCGCAGGCGCGGTCGTCAAAAGGATCCCCGACTCTGCGGCACACCCCGAAGCTGCTCCGCCGGCAGCGCCGACCGGAAACTCGCAGTCAAGGTTGAGTCCAGGGCTTAGTTTCAAAAGCCTGTCTCGGGAGGTCACCTACTCCTGGCGAGACGGTTTCGAGCGCGCATCCCTCCATCGCCTCCAGGGCGACAGCCGCGCATCGACCCAATCCGCGGTGTTCCATTTCTCCGGTCGCCGAGGCCCACTCGGCAGAACTCTCGCCGCCGTCCACCGCGAGGGCACCGAGCTCAACGCCAACGCCAACGCCAACGCCCTGACCGCGCCCACGCCGGAGCAGAGCTTTTGGATCTCGGTCTTGAGCTGGCTCGCGAGCTGGTAGCGGCTACTCGCCCAGGGCAAGTCGCCGAATCGCCGTTGCTCGCCCAGTCGCGCCATCACACGCGATCAGCGTCGCGCACATTCGTGGATTGCCGCGTGCCGCCTCGAACTTGCCCGGCATACCGGTCAGAAAGCGATGCAGCACCAGCTCGGTCTCGACTCCGATCACCGAGTCGTAGGGCCCCGACATCCCCACATCGGTCTGGAACGCCGTGCCGTTGTGCAGCAGGCGCTCATCGGCCGTCGGAATGTGCGTGTGCGTGCCCAGCACGGCCGTGACGCGCCCGTCGAGATGCCAGCCCAGCGCCACCTTCTCGCTCGAGGCCTCCGCGTGGAAGTCCAGCAGGATCACCTTGGCCCCCGACTCGCGCTCGATCTGTGCCAGCAGCTCGTTTGCCTTGCGAAACGGGTCGTCGCACGTGCTCATAAAGACGCGACCTTGCAGGTTGATGACCGCGTAGCGCTGGCCCCCCTCGAGCTCGCCCTGATAGACGCCAAACCCCGGTGTGCCGTGCGCGTAGTTCGCCGGTCGCAGGATGCGCCGATTGCGCTCGTGCGAGGCCTCCGGCACCGCCATGTACTCGAAGATCTCGCGCTTGTCCCAGATGTGATTGCCCGTCGTAATCACATGCGCGCCTAGATCGAACAGCTCCTCGGCCAGCGGCGGTGTGATGCCGAAGCCGCCGGCGGCGTTCTCGCCGTTGATCACCAGCAGATCGACCGCGTTCGATTCAAGAACGTGCGGCAGATGTTCGCGCACGATGTGCCGGCCGGCGGAGCCGAAGACATCGCCGACGAAGAGGATATTCATCATCGGTGAGGGTAGCATTCCGCCGCTTGCCCCGGCGCCAGCACACCATCGAGAGATCACCGCGTCATACAGGAGATTCAAGGAGGGTTTCGCGATGCAGCGATCAGTTCCGATCACACACGCATTGGGAGTGGCGGGCGCGTTGGTGCTGGCCTTCGCGCTTGGCGCATGGTCCCGCGGCGGCGCGCCGATTCAGGCCGCGTCCTCCAGCTTGCTCTATCAGTTCACCGAGCAAGGACCGGGCGCCTCGCTCGCCCTGTACTCCGACACCGAGCACGCAATCTATGTCTATCGCGGCATCACGGCCGGCAGCTCGCACGTGAACTGCGCCTACCGGCTGACGGTGTCGCGTCCCGGAGCCCCGATCGATCGCGAAAACTGCGCGCCCGGCTCGCTGTTTCACTGAGGGAGAACGCGCTTCGACAGCAAGGGGAAGAGCCTTGTGATAGCTTGCTTCACATGGCGCAGAGTGGTCGTTTCGGTCTAAGTGTGCGCGTGCTCCAGGTGCTTGCCCGGGAGCCGAACGCGATGCATACCTCGACCGCCATCGCGGAAGAGCTCGGCGAAAGCGCCGTCATGGTGCGACGAACCTTTCTGCTGCTGCAAAAGGGCGACCTCATCATGCAGCGCAAGGGGCCGAGTGGCGGCGCGCGCCTGAAGCATCCGGCCAAGCAGATCGGCATGGGCGCGGTCTACGCCGCGGCCGAACGCGACTGGATCTCCTTCGGCGAAAATGCGGATAGCCTGGCGACGCTTGAAAAACGCCTGCGCAAGGACGCGCTCCACGCCATGAACCAGACAACGCTGGCGCAGGTCGTAAAGCGCTCGCAGCGCGGCAGCTAACGCGTTTCTTGTTGTTATTGATCTGGTCGTAGCTAGGGCCAAAGGCCCGGGACCATAACAGCCTGGGGCAACGCCCCAGGTATAAGTCGCAAGGAGACAAAGGGCTGAAAGCCCGCTCTATACACCTTCAGGGAAGCGGCTATGGCTGGCGTCTGCCTCCGGCAGTCTTCACGCCGCTCTACGTGGTTTCGGTTCACTCCGCCGCGGGCAGCTGGATTTTCGGCTGCGGCCGCAGCAGCGGAAACAGGATCACATCGCGGATCGAGCGCGCGCCCGTCAGCAGCATCACCAGACGATCGATACCGATCCCCTCGCCGCCGGTGGGCGGCAGCCCATAGCCGAGCGCGCGCACATAGTCCTCGTCCATCGCGTGCGCCTCGTCTTCGCCGCGATCGCGTTGCTTCAGCTGATCCTCGAAGCGCTTGCGCTGCTCGATAGGGTCGTTGAGCTCGGAGAACGCGTTGCCGACCTCGAAGCCCCCGATATAGAACTCAAAACGCTCCACCCAGTCCGGCTCGTCCGGCTTCTGCTTCGAGAGCGGCGAAACGGCAAGCGGGAAGTCGTAGATGATGGTGGGCTGAATGAGGTGGGGTTCGGCGACGGCCTCGAACAAATTAGCGATGTGCTTGCCCACGGCCTCGTCGGTGTAGTGCTTCACATTCAGCAAGACCCGGCGTACGCCCTGGAGGTAATCGTTCCCGTGGTAGGAGCTATCCTCGTATAAGCACTCTTCATGAGACAGGGCTGCAAGCGCATACTCTCTAAGGCTGCTTCCGGATGCGAGATTGGTGTTCTTGGGGGCGGGGCCAAAGGATTCTCTCGGCCACCACTTAATGATCGCCTCCCGCATCGAAAGCCGCTGCCACTTGCTCAGGTCAATCTCCTGTCCATTGAAGTTCGTGACTGTGGTGCCGTTGACCTCTTGGGCGGCAAACGGGATGAGCTCCTCCGTGAGGTTCATCAGGTCGTTGTAGTTCGCATACGCCTGGTAGAACTCGAGCATGGTGAACTCGGGGTTGTGCTTCGTGCTGATCCCCTCGTTGCGGAAGTTGCGGTTGATCTCATACACACGATCGAGCCCCCCGACCACCAGTCGCTTCAGATAAAGCTCGGGCGCGATGCGCAACGAGAGGCGGAGGTCGAGCGCGTTGTGATGCGTCGTGAAGGGCCGCGCCGCCGCGCCGCCCGCGACGGTGTGCATCATCGGCGTCTCCACCTCAAGAAAGCCGCGCTCGTCGAAGAACCTACGCACGGCGCGCAGCACAGCGGCGCGCTTCACAAAGACCTCGCGCACGTTCGGCGGCGGCTCTTCCGCGGTGGGCGCAGGCGCGGCGGCGGCGGGAAGGGCATCGGGCGCGGCGCTGGACGCAACCGGGGCAGGCCCCGCCGCCTCCTGCTTCAGCGTCGCGCCGGTGTTCATAAACAGATCGACGTAGCGCTGGCGGTAGCGCAGCTCGGTGTCTTCGAGGCCGTGGTACTTGTCGGGCAGGGCCAGCATCGCCTTGGTGAGAAAGGTGAGCGTCTCCACGTGCACCGTGAGCTCGCCCGTGCGCGTGCGAAAGAGGTAGCCGCTGACGCCGATGTGGTCGCCAAGATCGAGCAGCTTGTAGATCGCAAAGGCGTCTTCGCCGACAGCGTCTCTCCGAACATAAATTTGCAACCGCTCGCCCTCGCCCTGCAGGTGCGCAAAGCCGGCCTTGCCCTGCAGACGAATGGCCATGAGCCGGCCGGCGATCGCAACCCGCGGCTTGTCGTTCTCGATCTGCTCGGTGGTGGCGTGCGCAAAGCGCCTGCGCAGCGATGGAACGGTATCGGGCTTGCCGTCGGTGGCGCTGAAGACGAACTGATTGGGGTAGCGCGCCGCCGCCTCCGCGATACCGTTCGCCCGGCCGGCGATCTCGGCGATTTGGCGGAGCTTGTCGCCGCGAAGCTGGTATAGGTCTCGTTCGAACTCTGACTCAAACAAAGTTGTGTGTCCTGGCGCGAGATCGCGTGTCTTCCAATGGCCGCATGAGGATGCCGACACCCAGAGTATCGCGCGGGATCGCCGACGCGAGCCTGCCACAACACGCCACGTGAGATACCCAGGCACGCCGCATGATGTAATGGAGGCCGTTATGACGGACGAGAGCGGCGGACCGAAGAAGCGAAGCGGAGCCATGGGCGACATGGTCAAGGCCGAGTCGATGATCCAGCTGGCGATCGCGCTGCCCGCTGGCTGCGTCATTGGCTGGCTGATCGGCGCGTGGCTCGACCACCACTTCCATCAGGGTTGGATCGCCATCGCGGGCATCATCCTCGGCGCCGTCGGCGGCTTTGTGCAGATCTTCCTCACCGCGTCGCGCTTTCTCCGGCGAGACCCGTGATGCGCGGCGCCCAGGGGCTCACCGACGAGGACTTTCGGCGGACGATCCTGCGATCGATCAAGCTGCTGCTGGTTGTAACCACGATCGCGATCCCGCTGCTGTGGTGGAAGGCGGGCTGGCAGACGGCCGCCCTGCTTCTGGTCGGCGCCGTGATCTCGGGCTCCGGCCTGTGGGAGTGGCTGCGGCTGATGTCGGTCGTCATGTCGCGCATGGACCACGGCGAAGCAGCCCGGCCAATAGGCCCGGTGCTGGTGGGATTCTTCCTTCGCCTGGGAGGAACCGTGGTGGTTCTCTATGGTAGCCTTAAGCTTCTGGATGGCTCTGTGTACGCGCTCGCCGCGGGACTTGGACTGGGTGTGTTCGCACTCACGGTCGAGGCTCTCCGGATAATGCAAGCCTGGACCGCGTAGGCGCGCTAGCCACCCGAACTTTGCTTATATGCCGACTCAGCTTCTGTTGACCCGACTTCTGAATGCGCACTTCGCGGGGCCTGTGGACGCGCTGCTGCGCGCGCTGCATGTGACGCCGGAGTACCCGCAGGCGCCCATCTCGAACGCCTTCGCGATGGAGCTGCTCATCTTTCTGTTCCTGATCGTCTACTTCGTTATCGTGCGCGTATCGCTCAGCGTGGAGTCACCCGGCGGCGTGCAGCATCTCGCCGAGATGACGCACGAGTTTGTCTCCGAGCAGGGCGAGTCGATCATCGGCCATGGCCACGAGCGTTTTACCGGCTATCTTACGGCGCTGTTGCTCTTTATCCTGCTCGGCAACCTCATCGGCCTGATCCCTGGGTTTGAGTCGCCGACGGCGAATGTGGTGGTGCCGCTGGGATTTGCGCTGGTGACGTTTGTGTACTACCACTACCATGGCATTCGCGCCAACGGGCCCGCATATATTAAGCAGTTCCTTGGGCCGGTGTGGTGGCTGGCGTGGCTGCTGCTTCCGATCGAGATCATCTCGCACCTGGCGCGTGTGCTGTCGCTCACGGTGCGGTTGTACGCGAACATGTTCGCGGGCGATCTTGTGACGCTTGCCTTCTTTTCGCTTGTGCCGATCGGTATCCCGCTGATCTTTCTGGGGTTGCACTTCGGTGTGGCGATAGTGCAGGCGTATGTTTTCTTTCTGTTGGCGGCGATCTATCTCTCCCTCGCGATCGCGCATGACCATTAGCGCTCAAGCGCAACCCAGGGCCAACTGCCTGGCATTCCAGTTTGAGTTTGCCGCGGGAGCCTCCTCCCGTCTCGCGGTAGCACCAGCGCCGCAAGCGTGAGGGGGTCAGATCGGTGAACCTCAACCACCCACTGGCGGCGTACTCCAGGGAGCGACGGAGTTCCTTTATGTTGAAGAATCTGCAGTATCTCTTGATGACGTTGTCGGCGATGTTGCTGGCAACACCGGCCTTTGCGCAGGGCAACGGGGCGGACGCGGCGTCGCAGTGGGTTCCGCTGGCGGCTGGCCTGGGCATGGCGCTCGCGGCCGGTCTGTGCGGCATCGGTCAGGGCCGCGCGACGGCTTCGGCGACCGAGGCGTTGGCACGCAACCCGGGCGCACGTCCGGGAATCTTTATCTTTCTGATTCTCGGCCTCGCGTTTATCGAGTCGCTGGCGCTGTTTACGTTCGTCATCATCTTCATCAAGGTGAAGTGATCTGTGGCGTAGACGTTCCCCAAGCTTGACAACGAAAAGGCCTCCGCGCTGCGGGGGCCTTTTCTTCGTGCAGAAACGGTGTGGTTTTAGACGGCTTTTGGTGGCTTTTAGCGACTTGCAAGACGCCTTTGGTCGGCGCAGACGGCGGCGGGCTGGTCGGCGCAGGGAGCCGGCTGGCGCATGAGGCTGGCCGACTGTGCGAGGGCGAGGGTGCGGCCGGGGAGGATGCCGAGGACCAAGGTGGCGAGGGCGGCGAGGCCGAGACCGATGGCTGCCGGAACCGGGACGCGACTGCCGGGGGGTAGAGAGAGGGGTCGCTCGCGGAGAGGAAGCTGCCCGGTCGCGAGGTGAGGCGCGGTGGCGTCGAGGAGGGACGAAGTTGTCGCGGCGGCGGGGCGGGCGTAGAGGGCGGCGAGCAGGCGCAGGTAGTAGAAGCAGGCGACGCCAGAGTTGAGCAGGCCGATGACGGCGAGCCAGACGCGGCCGGCATGGAGCGCGGCGGTGAAGATATAGAACTTGCCGAAGAAGCCGCCGGTGAAGGGGATGCCGATGAGCGAGAGGAGGAAGAAGGCGAAGAGGGCGGCGAGCACGGGGCGCCGGGTGGCGAGGCCGGTGAAGTCCTCGACCGAGCGGGCGGTCTCGCCGTAGCCCGAGACCTGGGCGATGACGGCGAAGGCGCCGACGTTCATCGCGGCGTAGGCGGCGGTGTAGAAGCAGGCGGCGGCGATGCCGTCCGCGGGGAAGGCGGTGAAGGCGACGAGCAGATAGCCGGCGTGGGCGATGGAGGAGTAGGCCAGCATGCGCTTGACGTCGCGCTGCATGAGGGCGCCGAGGTTGCCGATACACATGGAGAGCACGGCGAGGATCCAGATGAGGGCGGACCAGCGGTGCTCCATGAGGGGGAAGCCGCCGAAAAGAATGCGGAGCAGCACGGCAAAGGCGGCGGCCTTGGGCGCGGTGGACATGAGGCCGACGACCGGGGCGGGCGCGCCCTGGTAGACGTCGGGGGTCCAGACGTGAAAGGGAGCGGCGGAGACCTTGAAGCCCAGGCCGATGAGGATCATGGCGACGGCGAGGAAGGCGAGGGCCGGGGTGCGGGTGGTGCCGACGGCTTGAGCGACGACGAGAAGGTTGGTCGAGCCGGTCGCGCCGAAGACGAGCGCGATGCCATAGAGGAAGAAGGCGGTAGCGAAGCTGCCGAGCAGGAAGTACTTGATGGAGCTCTCGGAGGCGGTGGCGTGGCCTTTGCGGAAGCCGGCCATGATGTAGGTGGAGATGGAGGAGATCTCGAGGCCGATGAAGACCATGAGGAGCTCGACCGAGCAGGTCATGAGCATCATGCCGACAGCGCCGAAGAGCGTGAGCGCGAAGTACTCGCCGGCGTGCGAGGCGTTGCCCTCGAAGAAGTCGAGCGAGCCGAGCAGGGTGACGAGGACGACGCCGGCAATGAGCAGATGGAAGAAGACGGAGAAGCTATCGACCTGAATGGTTGCGTAGAAGGCGGTGAGCACACCGGTGGAATGGACGACGGCGAGCTGGTACCAGCTTGCGCCCATGGCGGCGAGGGTGCCGGCGATGGCGAGCCAGCCGAGCGGCTTGCGGGAGGCGGCGGGCGGCAGGATGGGCTCGGCGAGCATGATGAGGACGCTGGCGAGGGTGAGGAGGATCTCGGGCAGAAGGGCGAGGAGATTGGCTGACATTAGTAGCGGGCTCCTTTGTTCATCGGCGGAGCGGGCTTGCCGGTGGCAGCGGCGGCGAGCGCCGGGTCGACGAAGCCGGATCTGGCAGCGTCGGCCGGGAAGCCGGTGACGGCGGGCTGTGGCTGCGGCAGGGTTCTGGCGATACGTGCGCCGACGGGATCGATGGCCTGCATCCAGAGGGGCGAGGCGAGGCCGAGCGCGAGGAAGAGGAGGGCGAGGGGCCAGAGCGCGAGGTGCTCACGCAGGTCGAGGTCGCGGGCGGCGATCTCGGAGGGGCGGAAGCCGAGCTCGCCGTAGAAGACGCGCTGCACGGCGACGAGCATGTAGGCGGCGGAGAGGATGACGCCGGTGGTGGCGATGACGGTCCAGAAGAGGTGGTGCCGGAAGACGGAGTTTGCGGCGCCGGAGAGGATGAGGAACTCGCCGACGAAGTTGTTGAGCATGGGCAGGCCGACGAGCGAGAGCGTCATGAGGACGAAGAAGGCGACCAGCCAGGGGAGCTTGGCTGCAATGCCACCCAGATCGCGCATGTCGTAGGTCTGGTAGCGCTCGTAGAGGAAGCCGAGGAGGAGGAAGAGGGCGGCGCCGGAGAGCGACTCCGAGAGGATGTGAAAGATGCCGCCATCGACACCGGCGATGGTGAAGGAGAAGCTGCCGAGGGTGATGAAGGAGAGCGCGCCGAGGGTGGCAAAGGCGGCCAGGCGCTTGAGGTCGGTCTGGACGAGGGCGAGCAGCGCGCCGTAGACGACGCCGATGCCGCCGAGCGCGATCATGAGCGGGGCGATGCGGTGCGACTGCTCGGGAAAGATGCCGAAGGAGAAGCGGAGGATGGAGTAGAGGCCGAGCTTGCCGGCGAGGACGATGGCGAGGCCGGTCGGGGCTTCGGAGAGCGCGTCGACGAGCCAGCCGTGCAGCGGAAAGATGGGAACCTTGACGGCGAAGGCGACGAGAAAGGCGAGCGAGGCGAGCCAAAGGGCGGGGCCGTTGGGGCTGATGCCGTGGGTGGCGGCGAGCGCCTGAAGACGCGGGAGGTCGAAGGTGCCGGTGCGGGCGTAGAGCCAGAGCATACCGACGAGCAGGATGGCGGAGGGAATAAAGGCGTAGAGGAAGTAACGGATGGCGGCGCGGCGGCGATTGTGGGTGCGGCCGAAGGTGGCGATGGCGACCGCCATGGGAACCAGCGAGAGCTCCCAGAAGGCGTAGTAGAGGAAGAGGTCGAGCGAGACGAAGACGCCGAGGATGGCGACCTGCTGGAGCAGGAAGAGGATGTAGAAGAGCTTGCGGCGCTCGGCGATGGCGTTCCAGCTGGCGAGCACACCGAGCGGGGCGAGGACGCCGGAGAGGACGACGAGCCACAGGGAGAGGCCATCGACGCCGAGGTGGAAGTTGATGGCGGGGGAGGCGACCCAGGGGACGATCTGCTCGAACTGGAAGCGGCCGTGCGCGGCGGGGCTGTAGTTGAAGTGGGCCGGAAGGTGGAGGGTGAGGAGAAGGGTGAGCAGGGTGATGCCGAGGGTGGTGCCGGCCATGATGCGGCCGCGGTCAGGGAGGACGGCGAGCAGGAGGGCGCCGGCGAGGGGGAGAAAGGTGATGAGCGTCAGGATGGTGTGATCGAGGGTCATCGTTTCCTGTGAAGCGGCGATCTGGAGCGTTAGGGCGCCTGATTTAGTGGAGCAGGAGGGTGCGGCCGAAGAGCATGACGGCGATAACGGCGGCGGCGCCGAGGGCGAGCCAGCCGGCGTAGGAGCGGATGTTGCCGGACTGGAGGCGGCGGGTGAGGGTGGAGAGACCGCGCGTGCCGGCGGAAGCGCCGGCGCCGAAGCCGCCGACCAGGGCCTTGTCGACGACGAGGTTGAGGACAAGGCGGGAGAAGGCGAAGGTGGGGAGGACGATGGCGCGGTGATAGAGCTCGTCGACGTAGAACTTGTGGTCGACGAGGGTGTAAATGGGGGCGAAGCGGCGGGCGAGAGCGGCGGCGGCGCCGGGCTTGCGGACGTAGAAGAGATAGGCGACGCCGAGGCCGGCGAGGGCGACCAGGACGGAGACGACGGCGAGGCCCTGCTCGAGCGAGTGCGAGACCTGGTCGGCGGTGGGACTGGGAGCGGTGACGGTGGCGAAGACGGGGTCGAGGAAGTGCTCGATCTTGTTGTGGCCGCCGAGGGCGGCGGGGATGCCGACCCAGCCGCCGATGACGGAGAGGACGGCGAGGATGGAGAGCGGGAGAGTCATGATCCAGGGCGACTCGTGGACGCCGTGGCTGTGTGCCGCCTGACCTTTATCGTGCTCGGGCTCGTGGGCCATGATTTGGCCGGTGTGCGCGTTTTGGTGGGAGCTTTGCTCTTCGCCGTGGGCGAGGGCGCGCTCCTTGAAGCGCGGCGCGCCGAAGAAGGTCTTGAACCAGAGGCGGAACATGTAGAAGGAGGTGATGCCGGCGGTGAGGAGGCCGATGAGCCAGAGGAGCTTGGCGAGCGGGTTGGGGCTTGCGAAGGTCTGGTAGAGGATCTCGTCCTTGGAGAAGAAGCCGGCGAAGGGCGGGATGCCGGCGATGGCGAAGACGCCGGCGGTCATGGTCCAGAAGGTGACGGGGATGCGCTTGCGCAGGCCGCCCATGACGCGCATGTCTTGCTCGCCCGAGAGGGCGTGGATGACGGAGCCGGCGGCGAGAAAGAGCAGGGCCTTGAAGAAGGCGTGGGTGAGGAGGTGGAAGATGGCGGCGGAGTAGGCGGCGACGCCGCAGGCGAGGAACATGTAGCCGAGCTGCGAGATGGTGGAGTAGGCGAGGACGCGCTTGATGTCGTGCTGGACGACGCCGATGGTGGCGGCCATGAGCGCGGTGAGGGCGCCGAGGATGGCGACGACGCCGAGGGCGAAGGGGCTCCTGTCGAAGAGGACGTGGGCGCGGGCGACGAGATAGATGCCGGCGGTGACCATGGTCGCTGCGTGAATCAGCGCCGAGACGGGGGTGGGCCCTTCCATGGCGTCGGGCAGCCAGACGTAGAGGGGGATCTGGGCGGACTTGCCGGTGGCGCCGAGGACGAGCAGAAGGGCGATGGCGGTGAGGAAGCCGCCCTGCCAGGCGGGGTGCGCAGCGATAGCCGTGAAGACGGTTGTGAAGTCGAGCGAGCCGAAGTGCGCGATCAGCAGAAACATGGCGAGCAGGAAGCCGAAGTCGCCGATGCGGTTGACGATGAAGGCTTTCTTGCCGGCGTTGGCGGCGGAGTCGCGCTTGAAGTAGAAGCCGATGAGGAGGTAGGAGGCGAGGCCGACGCCCTCCCAGCCGACAAAGAGCAGAAGGAAGCTCGAGCTGAGGACGAGCACCAACATGAAGAACATGAATAGGTTGAGGTAGGCAAAGAAGCGCCAGAAGCTCTCTTCGTGGGCCATGTAGCCGACGGAGTAGAGATGGATGAGGAAGCCCACGCCGGTGATGATGCCGAGCATGATCAGGGTGAGGTGATCGACGGTGAAGGCGAAGTCAACCTGGAAGCCGGAGACGGCGATCCACGGGCGGCCGACGGCGGAGAGGGTTTCGGGGGCGTTGGCGGAGAGCATGAAGGCCCAGAGGCGGGCGACGAGAAGGGCGGGGATCGCGGTGAAGACGAGGGCGATTCCGCTTACGGCGGCGCGCGGCAGGCGGCAGCCGACGGTTCCATTAAGCAGGAAGCCGAGGAAGGGAAGGAGCGGAATCCACCAGAGAGTTGAGTTCGACATGAATGCGAAAGAGTTCCTAATGGGCTTCGAGTGGATTACTTATGCTGTTCCAAATTGCCGATCCGGACGTCGTGGCGAGCCGGTTCGGCATAGAACTCGCGCATGTCCTTCTGGATCGCATCGAGCTTGCCTATAACCTCTGTGCGCAAGTTATGGATGGATTGATTGCTGAAGAAGCTTGCAGCCAGGATGGTGGCTACAGTGATTTCGACCGCTAGAACATCATGCATAGAGCCTCCTGCCTATTCGGACTCGCTACGACTTCATCAGGTTGACTTGATCGACGTTCAGGGTCTGTCGGGTGCGGAAGATGGCGATGATGATGGCGAGGCCGACGGCGGCCTCGGCGGCGGCGACGACCATGACGAAGAAGACGAAGATCTGTCCCTGGACGCGGCCCCACATGTGGGCGAAGGCGACAAAGGTGAGATTGACGGCGTTGAGCATGAGCTCGATCGACATGAAGATGGAGATGATGTTGCGCTTGACGAGAAATGCGCCGACACCGCAGGAGAAGAGGATGGCGGCGAGGATGAGGTACCAGGCGATGGGGACCATAGTGGTTAGCGCTTCCTTCTGGTAAAGCCCATGGCGACGAGTACAGCGAAGGCGATGGCAACCCAGGAGGCGATGTTCATGCGCTAAAGCTCCTTTCGGGCGAGCACGACGGCACCGAGGATGGCGACGAGGATGAGGATGCTGGTGACCTCGAAGGGGAGAAGAAGATCGCGGAAGAGCACGCGGCTGATCTCGGAGATGTTGGAGACGGCGAAGTTGAGCGAGCCCCCGAGGTGGGCGATGCCGAGCGCTCGACGGTTGGAGAGAAAGACAAAGGCGAGCAAACCGAGGATGGCGACACCGCCGGGGATGCCGGCGAGGTAGGCGGCGCGGCTGCCGGTGGTGTGCTCTTCCTCGCCGGCGTTGAGCAGCATGATGACGAAGACGAAGAGGACCATGATCGCGCCGGAGTAGACGATGACCTGCGCGGCTGCGAGGAACTCCGCGCCGAGCGACCAATAGAGGACGGCGAGCGAGATCATGACCACCACCAGCGACAGGGCGCTGTTGATGGGGTGTTTTTGCAGCAGGAGATTGACGGCTCCGGCCACGGCGAGCACGCCGAAGATGAGGAACAGGGCGAGTTGCATGGTTTGCTGAAGCCTTGGTGTTCTTGGTGCTGTTCGGTCCCACTGATTGTAAAGCAGGATCGGAAGCAGCTTTCACCGTTGGGCAGCGCGGAGGATAATGTTCGAGAGAGAAAGGGGAACTCGATGGCGACTGCCTCTGCGATGCCTGAGCTGATCTCGATAGAAGAGTACCTGGCTTCGAGCTATGAGCCCGACCTCGAGTTTGTGGATGGGGTGCTCGAGGAGAAGAACATGGGGGATTGGGATCACAGTTTTTTGCAGGCAATGCTCAGCCATTGGTTTCTTCAGCATCGCGAGGAGTGGAAGATCAATGTGCTGACGGAGTATCGGACGCGGACCTCGAAGACGCGGGTCCGGCTGCCGGATATCTGCGTGGTGCGGCAGGGCGAGGCGGTGGAGCGGGTGCGGGTGACGGCGCCGCTGCTTTGCATTGAGATACTCTCGCCGGAGGATCGTCCTGGACGGGTGATGAAGCGGTTGGACGACTTTGTGGCAATGGGCGCGGAGAATCTCTGGATTCTGGATCCGAGTGATCGGTCGGCGGCGACGTATACGCGCTTTGGGATGAAGCCGGTGAGTGGGACGCGGCTGGAGGTGGCGGAGTCGCCGATTTATCTGGATGTGGCGGAGATCTTTGCGACGCTCGATTGAGAGTGTGAGGGTGAGGCGAGCGTCGCTCGGTTTGGGGTCGCTGCGTGGTGGGCTAACGTTGTGCTGATCTTTGCCGATAAGACCTGCAGGAGGGGCGCGGGCTGACCGTCTAGCCGTGCAGGGCGAGGACGAAGCTGGTCACGACGATGTTGGCCATGGCGACGGGCAGGAGGAACTTCCAGCCGAAGCTCATGAGCTGATCGTAGCGGAAGCGCGGGACGGTGGCGCGGATCCAGATATAGAGGAGCAAAAAGAAGAGCACCTTGGCGACGAACCAGCCGATGCCGATGATGGACTGGACGACGACGCCGCCGAAGACGGGGAAGAGGTGGCCGAAGGGACTGGTTGCGCCGCCGAGGAAGAGCAGGGTGGCGACGCAGGCGACGGTGATCATGTTGGCGTACTCGGCCATGAAGAACATGGCGAACTTCATGGAGGAGTACTCGGTGTGGTAGCCGGCGACGAGCTCGGATTCGGCTTCGGGGAGATCGAAGGGGGCGCGGTTGGTTTCGGCGTAGGCGGCGAGCATGTAGACAAAGAACGCGATGATCTGAAAGCCGCCGACTACGGTCCAGACCGCGGCGCCGGTGCCGGTGTGCTCGCGGGCGATGCCGCCGAAGATGTTCCAGGAGAGGGCGCCGTGGGCGGACTGGGAGGCGACAATCTGGCGGAGGTTGAGCGAGCCGGCGCGGAGGACGACACCGACGAGCGAAAGGCCGAGGGCGAGCTCGTAGGAGATCATCTGCGAGGTGGCGCGGAGGCTGCCGAGCAGAGCGAATTTGTTGTTGGAGCTCCAGCCGGAGAGCGCGATGCCGTAGACGCCGATGGAGGTGATGCCGAGGATGACGAGCAGGCCGATGTTGATATCGGAGATGTCGAAGAGCTCGACGCCGCGATAGGTGGTGGGCGGGCCGAAGGGGACGACGGCGATGGAGACCAGGGCGCAGACCAGCGCGATCATGGGCGCGGCGATGAAGAGCGGCCGTTCCGCGGCGATGGGGAGCAGGTCTTCTTTGAGGAAGAGCTTGATGCCGTCGGCGAGTGGCTGCAGGAGGCCGAAGGGACCGACGCGCGAGGGTCCCCAGCGATTCTGCATGCGACCGAGCACCTTGCGCTCGAGCAGCACCGTGTAGGCGACGGCGGTGAGCGTGATCACGAAGACGATGAGGATCTTGGCGATGGAGAGGAGCAGGAAGATGAGGAATGAGGAGGGAGGGGTCATGGTCTGTGAGGTTCAGGGATCAGCATAACGGATGCGGGGCCGGGTACCCCCCCTCCCCCCGTACTTAAGTACGAAAGTCTTCAATTGATGAGGGTTAGGTGTCGACGGGTACGGTACCCGGTTTGGCGTGGGTAGGCGCCGGAAGGGTGTCGTGAGAGCGCTGTTGAGAGGGCGCGGGGTGCCCCGAGTTCAGGGTAAGGCGTACGGTGGGGAGATTGCGCCGGTGTGGCGAGCCTGGGCCTTCGGCCCCGGGTGTTATATGTCGGGCTTCAGCCCTGGGGTGTGGCGGCGGCTTTACCTAGGCCTTCGGCCTAGGCTGTTATGTCGCGCGCCTTCAGCGCTCCGACTGAAGGGTGAGCTCAAGGTTTAAAGGGCACCCACATCTCAGAGTCGAGATGTGGGCACCCGCACGGCCCGTGCCGCGCCTAGTCGGCGGCGGTCTGGTTGAGTTCGGACTCGGTGCGGGTTTGGAAGGTGCGGATGTCGGTGAGCATGGGGGAGAAGCGGCCGAGGGTTCCGGAGGTGAAGAGGGTGTCGTGCGCGGGGAGGACGAAGTCCTTGCGCGGGGGGGCGGCGGCGATCTGCACGAGCTCGGGGGCGGCAGCGGGCTCGAGGTGCTGGTCGTTGCCGGAGAGCAGCTGCAGGCGGAGGAGCGAGGAGTAGCCGGGGACGAGGCGCTGGATCTCGTCGAGGATGGCGAAGGGGTCGAAGGGGCTGACGCGCGGTTCGAGGTTGTTGGCGGTGAGCCAGACGACGTGGCGATCGGCCTCGCCCATCTGCGCACCGCGGCTTTGGCCGAGGTCGGCGCGCTGGGCGCGACCGCCGAAGGGGACGAGGGAGCGGACCTTGGCGCCCATCTTGTCGGCGATGCGGACGATGAGCTCGAAGTCGGTGCGCACGCCGGCACGGTCGGCGGCCTTTGAGACCTGCTGGAGGTCGCCGTAGCTGTTGGTGACGGAGCCGGACTTCTCGTAGAGGTTGGCGGCGGGGAGGATGACGTCGGCGAGCGCGGCGGTCTCGGTGAGGAACATGTCTTGGACGACGACGAAGGTGTTCTTGAGCGCGAGGGGGTCGACGCCGAAGCGACCGACGGGGTTGGCGCCGACGACATAGAGCGCGCCGAGCTCGCCGCGACCGGCGGCGTCGAAGATCTCGAGCAGGTTGAGGCCGGGCTGGGTGAGATCTGGGTTGTTGACGGCGGGGCTGCTGGCAGCGGTGTACTCGGCGAAGGCGCCGGGCCGGCTGACGGGGGTGTAGCCGGGGAGCATGTCGGGCAGCAGACCCATGTCGGCCGCGCCGCGGCTGTTGACGTAATCGGCGAGCAGGGCGAATTTGGCGTTGGGGAGCGAGAGGCCGAAGCGGACGATGGTGTCGAGGACGGCGCCCTGGATCTCGGGGCCGAGCAGGATGAGGAGCTGCTCTTCGGCGCGCACGGCGTCGCGAAAGTCGGTGAGGGCCTGGGTGTCGCGGGCCAGGGCGTCGGCGGCGGTGTCGTCGCCAGCGAGGAACGCGGCGAGCGCGTCGTAGCCGAAGAGGTTGACGTGGAGGAAGGCCTTGGCCTGGCGACGCAGCTTGATTGGCGCCTCGTTCGCGATGTAGAGGCGAGCGCCGTTGAGGCGGACGTTGGAGCGGAGGTTCCAGGCGGTGAGCGGGTTTTGGTTGGAGGGATCGCCGCCGATCAGAAGCACGGCGGGGGCGGTCTGGGTGTCGCGCTGCGAGGCGGCGCGGTCGCCGTGGCCGGCGAGTGCCTGCGCGAAGCGCGTGTAGTCGGCGGTGCGGTGGTGGTCGATGTTGTTGGTCTGGAGGACGGTGCGGGCGAACTTCTGGAGGAGGTAGGACTCTTCGTTGGTGGTGCGGTTGGAGCCGATGACGCCGATGGCGCGGCCGCCGCGGGTGTCGCGGATTTGGCGGAACTTTGCGCCGACCAGATCGAGCGCGACCTCCCAGGTGGCGGGCTTGAGGCTGCCGTCGGTCTGGCGAACGAGCGGCGTGGTGATGCGCTGGTCGGAGTTGGCGAAGTCGAAGGCGTAGCGACCCTTGTTGCAGAGGAAGTCGCCGTTGATGCCGCTCTTGTCGCGGTTGTCGCCGCGGACGATTTCGGCGCCGTCTGTGACGGCGCGGACGCCGAGGGTGGTCTTGCAGCCGTCGCCGCAGTGGGTGCAGACGGTGGCGACGTGGTTCATCTCCCAGGGGCGGGTCTTATAGCGGTAGGTGCCGGACGTGAGGGCGCCGACGGGGCAGACGTCGATGCACATGCCGCACTGTTCGCAGTCGACGTGGGGGAGATTGTCGGGGGCTTCTGAAGCAACAACGTTGGGGGCGATAACGGAGGCGGCGCCGCGGTTCTGGATGCCGAGCGCGAAGACGTCCATGCCTTCGCCGCACATGCGCACGCAGCGATAGCAGAGGATGCAGCGGGGGCGGTCGAAGAAGACGACGGGCGACCATTGCTGCTCTTCGCGGTGGTTCTTGGCTTCGGCGTAGAAGCTGTCGGCGGCACCGTACTTGAAGGTCATGTCCTGGAGCTCGCACTGGCCGCCGGCGTCGCAGACGGGGCAGTCGAGGGGGTGGTTGCCGAGGAGCAGCTGGAGGGTGGCCTTGCGGGCCTGCGCGATGTCGGGCGATTCGGTAAAGATGACCATGCCCTCGGCGACCGGCGTGGTGCAGGCGGTCTGGAGCTTGGGCATTTTTTCGATGCGCACGACGCACATGCGGCAGGCGGCCTGAAGGGAGAGGCCGGGGTAGTAGCAGAAGGCGGGGATCTCGATGCCTTGCTGTTTGCAGGCCTCGATGAGCAGGGTGCCGGCGGGCGCGGTGAGTTGCTTGCCGTCTACGGTGAAGGAAACGTCTGGCATGCGGTGTCCTTAGGCTGCCTGGGTGGTGCTCTTGTCGGTCGTTGCAAGGTAGGGCGCGAGGTCAACGTCCATCCACTCGATCTCGTAGTGACTCGCGGCAAGGTCGGTGTCGAACTCGGAGAAGTCGACGCTCATGGAGATTGCCGCGGGAGGGGCGATGCCTTGCTCGAGCAGGTACTCGAGCTGGATGGTGATGCCTTCGCGAAGGCTGGCGCGTGCGGCTTCGAGGGTCTCGCCTGCGCCGACGGCTCCGCCGATGTCCTGCGCCCAGCCGCCCCAGTTGTCCTCTGCCTGTCTCTCGTAGACGACCATGTATCGACGATTCATCGCAGACCTGCCTGTTTGAGGATAGTGTAAGTCAGTTTGCCCAGGTCCTTGCCTGCGTGGAACGGCACAAGAACCAGGCCCGGCTTGACCGCGTGCCGGAAGTGGATGTGGCTGCCGGAGCGTTTCGTTTCGAACCAGCCGTCGGCGGTGAGGAGGCGGATGAGTTCGTTTGGCCTCACCGGGAGCGATTGCGGAGACGCGATCGGAGGATCGCCTGGAGGGTGTAGGGGAGCACAACAAAGGCTCCGATGAGAGTGAGAAGGATGGCGGTGTAGCCGGGTGGTCGCGTGCTGAGGAGGTAGACAGCGAAGGCGCCGACGATGGCGAGACGCACGATGCCGAGCACGCGGATGGGCGAGACGGGATGGCGTCTTGCGGGCTGGGTGCGCGGAATCAATGGATGCCGACGAGCTCCTGCACGGTGATGAGGGGGGTGCCTGCGCGGTGGCCGGCGATGTAGTCCTCGAACTCGGAGCGGAATTTTTTGACGAAGGCGATGGTGGGCATGGCGGCGGCGTCGCCGAGCGGGCAGAAGGTGCGGCCCATCATATTTTCGGCGAGGTACTGGACCTGATCGACGTCCTTACGGGAGCCGCCGCCGTCGTAGACGCGCTGCAGGGTTTTTTTGATCCAGTCGGTGCCTTCGCGACAGGGGATGCACCAGCCGCAGGACTCGTGCTGGTAGAACTTGATGGTGCGGAGGGCGAACTCGACGATGGAGACGGTCTCGTCGAGGACGACGATGCCGCCCGAGCCGAGCATGGTGCCGGCCTTGCCCATCTGGTCGAAGTCGAGGCCAACGTCGATCTCGTCGGCGGTAAGGACGGGGCAGGAGGAGCCGCCGGGGACGACGGCCTTGAGCTTCTTGCCACCCTTGACGCCGCCGGCGACCTCATAGATGGCGCGCTTGAGGTTGTAGCCCATGGGGAGCTCGTAGACGCCGGGGCGCTCGACGTGGCCGGAGATGCCGAAGAGGCGGGTGCCGCCGTTGCGTTCGGAGCCGAGCTTGGCGTAGTCGGCGCCGCCCATGAGCAGGATGTGGGGGGCGGAGGCGATGGTCTCTGCGTTGTTGATGACGGTGGGGCCGCCGTAGAGGCCGACGACGGCGGGGAAGGGCGGCTTGATGCGGGGGACGCCGCGCTTGCCCTCGAGCGATTCCATGAGGGCGGACTCTTCGCCGACCTCGTAGGCGCCGGCGCCGGTCTGGGTGATGATGTCGAAGTCGACGCCTTCCTTGCCGAAGATGTTCTTGCCGAGGATGCCCTTGGCGTAGCAATCGGCGACGGCCTTTTCGACGATCTTGAGCAGGTAGCGGTATTCGCCGCGGAGGTAGATGAAGCCCGTCTTTGCGCCGATGGCGAGGCCGGCGATCATGGTGCCTTCGATGACGGCGTGCGGATCTTCGCGGAAGATGACGTGGTCCTTGCAGGTGCCGGGCTCGGACTCGTCGCCGTTGACGAGGACGTACTTGGGCTTGGCGGACTGCTTGGGGACGAACGACCACTTGAGGCCGGTGGGGAAGCCGGCGCCGCCGCGACCGCGGAGGCCGGAGGCTTTCATCTCGGTGATGACCCACTCGGGGCCGTTTTCGATGGCGCGCTGGACGGCCTGGTAGCCGTCGAGTTCGAGGTAGCGATCGAGGTTGGCGGCGCCCTGGCCGAAGCGGCGGGAGAGGACGCGGACTTCGTCGGGGTGGGAGACGAGGGTGGGCATCTACTTCACATCCTTTCCGCGACCCTCGGCGTAGTCGTCGAGGATGGCGTCGACCTTGATGGGGGTGAGGTCGTCGTGGAAGTCGTAGTTGACCTGCATGGCGGGGGCCCAGCAGCAGGCGCCGATGCACTCGACCTCTTCAAGCGAGAAGAGGCCGTCGGGGGTGACCTGCTTGTGCGCGATGCCGAGCCGGGCTTTGCAGTGGTCGAGGATCTCGTAGCCGCCGCGCAGCATGCAGGAGATGTTGGTGCAGACCTGCACGTTGTATTTGCCGGCGGGGACGGTGCGCAGCATGGAGTAGTAGCTGAGGACGTTGCGGACGTCGAGCTCGGCGAGGTCGAGACGCTCGGCGAGTTCGCGGACGACGGCGTCCGAGACGAAGCCGACCTCATCCTGCGCGTAGAGCAGCATGGGCACCAGGGCGGAGCGCTTGAGCGGATAGATGGTGGCGAGGTGGTCGAAGCGGGCGGCGAGCTCGGGGGAGAAGATGGAGTTGGCGATAGCGGCCATGGAACTCATAGTACGGCACCCGCGGGCGATGCTTTCAAGCAGAAATGGGGCCCGGTGTGCGGGAGTGTAGCGGCGCGGCGCGGTGTGCGGTGGATGAACGGTGGCTAGCCGCGCGGTTCGAGCTTCGCCATGCGCTCATGCAGGGGAACCATGTAGCCCATGAGCGTGAGATTGTCTTTGTGGTGATCGTTGCGTAGGGCAGCCATCTCAGAGTGGTATTCGTTGCGCATCGCGGTCATTTCGGTGTGCAGGCTTTCCGTGAGGCGGTCGACTTTATCGTTCAGCCGGTTGATGTCCGAGCGGTTGGAGAGCCAGGCGAGGATGACCGTCAGGGTTGGCACGCCGATGCTCAGATAGAGCTGGGTGTTATTCATGCTGACCTCCTCCACAGGGTGCGACAGGTGCTATCGGACACTCATCATATCGCGGGCGAGGCGCTCGGCGAGGAGGTCCATCTCTTCGGTTTCGCCGTTGAGGGTGGCGGTGCCGTCTTCGTTGAGGGCAAAGGGGACTGGGGACGCGTTGGGGAGGGTGGCTTCAGTGGGGGTGAAGCGGAGGACGCGGGTGTCGACGCGGAGGAGGATCTGGTCGGCGCCGACCTCGGTGACGGCGTGGTGGGTGGCGTTGAGGCCGTGGGCTCCGGCGTAGGAGCGCAGGAGGGAGGCCCAGGAGGTCCAGAGTTCGGTGTGGAGTTGGGGGGTCACTTGAGTCTTCGTCGCCGATCTATAGCTGGCTGCAGCACGTTGGCCACCTTATCGTGTTCCTTCGCGGGATTCGAATAGTGAGTATTCAATAGGCGCACGTAGCTGGTTGTTGCTCGCTTATCGACCAAGCCGAACTCGCAACTCAGGTAGCCCTCCACATAGCCCACTTTCTCGTCTGCATCACCGTGAGTGGCATCGCCCCACCACTCTCCATCCAGCCATCCGTGCTTCTCGGGGTATTCCTCTCCGCCCTTGAGTATTGGCTTCGGTGCCAGGGTATGGCGTGCCGAGCGGAGGATCTTCGGGACCGCGTCGGGACTCTTGTTGGCACTTGCCGCCACCCGCGAATCGACGAACGCTATGTAGTCATCCGACGAGAGGCCATAGACCAGCTTCCCCGCCTTGGGGCAGTCTCCAACGCCGAGCACAAAACCTGTCTTCTCCCCGACCCTGGCAACGGTCCACCACGTCGAATCAAAGGCCAACCTCTGTGCCCCTGCCGCACCCGTAAGAAGGGCGATGCAGAGCGCTAACGGAACTGAACGGTGAAGACACACTCTTCCATGCCTCGGAACGCTCCACTTCCAGAGCGCACAGCAGCTCCTGGTTTGTTTCGCTAGCGGTCGATCTCGCCGAGGACAATGTCGATGGAGCCGATGACGGCGACGACGTCGGCGAGCTGGCGGCCTTTGCACATGGTTTCGAGGGCCTGGAGGGTGGCGTAGCTGGGGTTGCGCATGTGGACGCGGTAGGGCTTGGCAGTGCCGTCCGAGACCACGTAGTAGCCCATCTCGCCGCGGGGGCTTTCGATGGCTTGAAAGACCTCGCCGGGGGGCACGGCGAAGCCCTCGGTGACGATTTTGAAGTGATGGATGAGGGACTCCATCTCGGTCTTCATCTTTTCGCGGTCGGGCAGGATGATCTTGGGGGCGTCGGCGGTGATGCGCCCGGAGGGGAGGCCGTCGAGGGCCTGCCAGCAGATCTTGACCGACTCGCGCAGCTCCTGCATGCGGACGGTGTAGCGGGCCCAGACGTCGCCGCGGTCGGAGACGGGGACCTCGAACTGGAACTTTTCATAGCCGGAGTAGGGCATGTCGCGGCGGAGGTCCCAATCGACGCCCGAGGCGCGGAGCGGGGGGCCGGTGACGCCGAGGGCGATGGCGTCAGCGGGAGACAGGTAGCCGACGTCTTTGAGGCGGCCCATCCAGATGGGGTTGCCGGTGAGCATGTTCTCGTACTGGTCGATGCGCGCGGGCATGCGGTTGAGGAAGTCGCGGACCTGCTGGTAGAAGTCGAGCGGCGGCTCGAGGGCGAGGCCGCCGATGCGGAAGTAGGAGCTCATCATGCGCTGGCCGGAGACGTTCTCGTAGATGCGGGAGACATCTTCGCGCTCGCGCCAGCAGTAGAGAAAGATGGTGAGCGCGCCGATGTCCATGGCGTGGGTGCCGAGCCAGACGAGGTGCGAGGAGATGCGGGTGAGCTCGTTGAGCAGGACGCGGAGGTATTGGGCGCGCTCGGGGATCTCGAGGCCGAGGAGCTTCTCGACGGCGAGGCAGTAGCAGAGGTTGTTCGACATCGGCGAGAGGTAGTCGATGCGGTCGGTGAGGGGGACGACCTGCTGGTAGAACTTGGCCTCGCAGGTCTTTTCGATGCCGGTGTGGAGGTAGCCGATGTCGGGGGCGAGGCCGACGACGGTTTCGCCGTCGACTTCGAGCACAAGGCGGAGCACACCGTGGGTGGACGGGTGCTGCGGCCCCATGTTGATGATCATGGTTTGGTCGGAGACCGGATCGCCGCCGTGGTGGGTGCGGCCGCTGGCGAGAATGTCGTCGACGCCGGGGGTGATGAGATCGGGTGGCTGCGGGGGCGCTACGGGATCGATGACGGGGGTAGCCATTTAGCGATATCCCTCCACGGGATAGTCCTTGCGGAGCGGATGCCCTTCCCAGTCCAGGGGCATCATGATGCGGGTAAGGCCGGGGTGGCCGCCGAAGTGGACGCCGAAGAGGTCGAAGATTTCGCGCTCGTAGAAGTTGGCGGAGGGCCAGACGGGGGTGATGGAGTCGACCACGGCGTCGGCGCCATCGAGGCGCACGGCGAGGCGGACGCGCTGCTTTAAGCGGTGCGAGAGGATGTGGTAGGTGATCTGGAAGCGCGGCTCGGAGGGGTACCAGTCGACGGCAGTGACGTCTTCGAGGAAGATGTAACCGGCGGTGAGGAGGGCGCGACCGGCTGGGATGATGTTTTCGCGGGGGATGGTGAGGGTGAGCTCGTGGCGATCCCACTTGGCGTCGGCGGCGAGCGAGGCCAGGGCGGTGAGAGCGACGTTGTCCGGGATGGCGGCGCGGACGGCGTCGAGGCCGAAGGCGGCTGCGGGAAGGGTGGTGTGGGTTTCAGTTTGGGGGCTGGGGATCTCGGCCATTAGAGGTCACCCCGGTCGTTGGCCCAATCGAGGATGCCCTTCTTCCAGACGTAGAAGAGGCCGACTGCGACGAAGCCGAGATAGACGAGCATCTCCCAGAAGCCGAACATGCGCGAGCCGGTGATGGCGGGGAGCTGGCGGAAGATGACGGCCCAGGGGAGCATGAAGACGGCCTCGACGTCGAAGAGGATGAAGAGCATGGCGACCATATAGAAGCGGACGGAGAAGCGGCCGCGGGCGTCGCCGACGGCCTCCATGCCGCACTCATAGACGCCGGCTTTGGTGCGCGAATTCTTGTGCTTGCCGATAAAGAAGGAGCCGGCGACCATGCCGACGGCCATGGCGAGGGCGACGAGGATCTGCAGCACCAGCGGCAGATAGTTCCAGATGTAGGGATGGGTCTGCATGGTCAAGTCTTACGGTAGGAGCCGGGCGGAGGAGTGTCAAGAAAATGGGTGGGGTGCGCGTGGATGGCAGCGCAGATCAGAGCAGGGATTTGTACCAGCCGAGGAGCTGCTCGCCGACGAGCGCGGAGAGCAGGCCGCCGGCGGCGAGAAAGGCGCCGAGGGGAAGGCGGGTGCGGGCGCCGGCGCGGCGACGGGCGAGCAGAAAGACGGCGTAGACCGCGCCGGCGAGCACACCGACGAAGAGCGAGAGCATGGCCGGCGCGAAGCCGAGGAAGGCGGCGATCATGGCGAGCAGCTTGACGTCGCCGAGGCCGAGGCCTTCGCGGCCGCGGATCCTGCGGTAGAGCCAACGGACGGCGAGCAGGGTGAGGGCGGCGCCGGCGACGGCAAGGAGGCGGCCGCCGAGCAGAGCTTCAGGGCCGGTGAGCAGGACGTTGCCACGATCGACGACGTTGCCGGGGCTGGTGAGCGGGTTGGCGCGGTGGAGAAGGACGCGGCTGTCGGTGGGGTCGAGAAAGATGGCCTGGAGGCAGACGAGAAAGAGCGCGGCGGCGGCGCCGCCGAGGGTGAGGGCGTCGGGCAGGAGCTGGGTCTGCCAGTCGGTGACGAGCAGGCCGAGCAGGAGCCAGCCGAGGGTGGCGAGGCCGATGGCGGAGAGGAGGTTGACGATGAGGGTGTCGCCGGGGACTGGCGTGGCGCTGGGGAGAAAGATGGGGGCGAGGCGATGGGCGACGAGGAGGAACCAGAGGGCGACGGCGAGCTCGACGGCGGGGTAGCGCCACGGGATGGGGGTGCGACAGGCGCGGCAGCGGGCGCGGAGGGCGAGCCAGCTGAGGAGGGGGAGGTTGTCGTACCAGCGGATGGGGGCGTTGCAGGCGCGGCAGTGCGAGCGCGGTGCGATGACGCTTTCGCCGCGCGGCAGGCGAGTGATGCAGACGTTCAGGAAGCTGCCGAAGAGCAGGCCGAGCACGAACGCGCCGGCTTCGAGGAGAGGCGAGGTCACGAGGTCAGTATAGGAGCGATGCGGTTGGCGGCAGAGCTGGGATGCCGATGGAAGCAAACCGCAGGTTTCTCCACTGCGAACGCACGGGGGTCGCCGACGGAAGCAAACCGCAGGTTTCTCCACTGCGAACGCACGATGTGGCTGTGCGTTCTTCGGTCGAAATGACAGTTGTTGGGACAATGACACCGTTTTTGGAGACGATGATGACACAGTTTTTTGGGGAGAATGACCCAATTTTTCGGGGACATGGGAGTGGTGGTTAGAATTCGCCGTGGACGCGGACGCTGAAGAGGTTGACGGGGCCGCGGTCCTGGTTGAAGGCGGGGTTGGCGATGTGCTGGAAGTCGCCGGAGAGCCAGAAGGACTTGCGGAAGTTGACGCTGTAGAAGAGGTCGAGGGCGCGTTCGGCGGCGGGGTTGATGCGGCCGTCGCCGACGAAGCCGTCGATGCCGCCGAGGCCGAGGTAGCGGATGTGCGGGGCGGAGATCCAGCCGAGGTTGAGGCCGAGGCCGGCGACGTCTAGGGGGCGCCTCCAGGTGTTGCCGTTGCCGAGGACGCCGATGGCGAAGGAGCGATCGGTCGAGGTGTAGGCGTCGACCTCGGTCTTGCCGTCGGAGGCCATGGCGCGGGAGAAGACGCCGATGCCGCCGGCGAAGAACTGTTCGCCGTAGAGGCCGATGCCCTCTTTCACGTTGGGCTTGCGGACCCAGCAGAGGTCGGGCGCGGTGGCGTTGTTGGAGCCGTAGTTGAAGCTGGTGCAGGTGGTGGCGTTCTTGGCCGGGTCGGCCTCGAAGACGGCGACGGCATCGCTGAAGCGGCCGATGTTCTCGTGGTTGCGGTAGCCGAGGACGCGGACTTTGCCGTCGAGGCCGTGCACATGGTGATCGTGTTCGATCTCGACTTGGTCGCCGTAGAACTTGAAGAGGCGCCAGTCGATGGGAAGCTGGTTGGGCAGTTTGGGCGGGGTGATGCGGGCGAAGCGCACGGCCCAGCTATCCCAGTAGAGCTCCGGGACGAAGCCCCAGGAGTAGCCGCGGGCGTCGGAGGCGAAGTCGTAGGCGGTGTAGGTGAGAAAGGCGAGGTTGAGGAGTCCCTGCCGCGGGTCGATGTCAAAGGCGTTCTTGTCGAAGAAGTCGAGGATGCTGAAGTTGCCGGCGCTGAGGACAAAGCGCCGGCTGGTGTAGGTTGCGCCGAGCTGGGTGGGGCCGGATTCTTTGACGATGGGACCGCCGCCGAAGCTGAAGGTCTGCTTGAGGTAGGCGCGCGAGCGATAGAGGGTGGGGGTTTCGGCGCCGCCCTTTTGGAGCTCGAAGTCCTGAATGGCGCCGCCGAGACCTTTGATCTGCGAGAGCGGGCGCTCGGAGATGAGCTCGGGGACGAAGTAGACCTCGCCGCCGTGCCACAGGCGCGCGCCGAGGTAGGCGGTGGCGGTGCCGGTGAAGCTCTGCTCGGGCGTGGGCAGGAGCGAGTTGATGCTGCCGTTGAGGTTGGTATAGGGGGCGGCGGAGAGGGCTTTCTTCCAGGCGTAGATATAGGTGAACTGGCCGTAGGCGTTCCAGCGCTCGTGCTCGATGTCGTGCCAGCCGCGTTTGGCGAGGTACTTCATAAAGGTGGGCTGGTCGTTGGGGACGGGAGCGGGCGCGGCATCCTGAGCCATGAGACCGACGCCGCCGAGGGCGGGGGTGAGGAGGTAGGTGTGGGCGGTGAGCCCGGTCTGGCGGAGGGCGAGGGAGGCGGCGGCGAACGGTCGGGCGCTCAGGTCGAGTGTGCTGACCAGGCTGGGAGGGGTATCGGCGGAGAGCGGTGCGTCGTGGCGGGTGGGTGCGGGGGGCAGCGGAGGCGAGGGAGCGGCGGCGTCGGCGAGGAGGGCCGCGTCCGGCTGGGCGAGCTTGGTCCCTTGCGCTTGCGCCATGGCATAGCAGGACAGCAACAGACAGGACAGGAGCGTCATGCAAAGGCGCATCCGGGCAGTGTACCGGGGGTGAGTTATGGAAGTTGATTAAGTTCGGGGGCGGAGGGCGCGGGAAGGGCGCGAGATTAGGTCGTGCCGAGGCGAATGCGGCTGCGAACGAGGCATGATTTTTTATGCGATCGAAAGTTGTAGTTCAGTGCGCTTGCAAGGCGGGGGGCGG
The DNA here is from genome assembly GCA_965277125.1 of Acidobacteriaceae bacterium. Lineage (GTDB taxonomy): Bacteria > Acidobacteriota > Terriglobia > Terriglobales > Acidobacteriaceae > Edaphobacter. The sequence continues at coordinate 364,506 of CBDIBU010000005.1, forward strand.
AGGCTTTATGTTGTCTTTACACGGGAAAGGAGGATGATCCAGCCTATGAAATCTGACAGTAACAGTTGCATCAACGTACGTGAGGTGACTGAGGCTTAGGGCACTTTGCTCTAGACCTGGTGGTTTTCATCTGCAGTTCGTTCACCGAGGCCCATCCAAAGAAGGGTGCCCTCAGTCAAATCCCACAGCTCACCGCCAGACGGCTCGCGGCTCCTTTCGGAGTGCGGGCCGTTTGCGTTTTTGGTGGGCTATGTCGCAAGCTCGAAGAGCCGGCCGGGTTCGAAGGGACCGGCGTGGGAGGACAAGATCGATGCAGCCGTTGGTGATTGCAGGACGCGCGTTTCAGTCGCGATTGATCGTGGGCACGGGGAAGTACCGGAACGGGGCGGAGACGCAGGCGGCGATCGAGGCCTCCGGGGCGGAGATGGTGACGGTGGCGGTGCGCCGGGTGAATCTGGATCGGTCGACGGAGTCCTTGCTGGACTTTATCGATCCGGAGCGCTATTTTCTGTTGCCGAACACGGCGGGGTGCTACACGGCGGAGGAGGCGATTCGGGCGGCGCGGCTGGCGCGGGAGGTGGGGCTTTCGGACTGGGTGAAGATCGAGGTGATCGGGGACCAGGCGACGCTTTACCCCGATGTGCAGGCGACGGTCGAGGCCACCCGGGTGCTGGTGAAGGAGGGCTTCACCGTGTTGCCGTATACGTCGGAGGACATTGTGTTTGCGCGGCGGCTGATCGACGTGGGCGCGGCCGCGGTGATGCCGTTGGGCGCGCCTATCGGCACGGGGGTGGGGATCGCTAATGTTCATAACCTGCGCATGCTGCGCGAGCTGATCACGGAGGTACCGTTGGTTGTGGATGCCGGGCTGGGGACGGCGTCCGATGCGGCGATCGCGATGGAGATGGGGTTTGATGCGGTGCTGCTGAACACGGCGATTGCCGGGGCGAGCGATCCGGTGCTGATGGCGGAGGCGATGCAGCACGGCGTGCTTGCCGGGCGGCAGGCGTATCTGGCGGGGCGCATGCCGCGCAAGCTGTATGCAACGGCGAGCTCGCCGCTGGAGGGTATCTCGCGATAGACGTCGGCGCCGGAGTTCCGAGCGAGCTATCGGGGCGGGAGCGGCCTCGCGGTAGACTCGCTCCATGCGCGTTGTGGGCATTGATTGCGGCACGGAGTTTACCGGATATGGCGTTGTGGACCTCCATGAGGACGCCGTGCGGCAGGCGCTGCGGCCGGTGCACTCGGGCACGATTCGGCTTTCGCGCAAGAGCAGCACACCGGAGCGGCTGGCCAGGATCTACGTCGAGTTGATGGGGGTGCTCGAGCTGTATCGGCCGGATGCGGTCGCGATCGAGGAGGTCTTCTTCGCGGCGAATGCGAAGTCCGCGCTGAAGCTGGGGCAGGTGCGCGGGGTGGCGATGCTGGCGGCGGCGAACAGCGGTCTGTCGGTGGCGGAGTATGCGCCGCTGTCGATCAAGTCCGCCGTGGTGGGCTATGGGCTGGCGGCCAAGGAGCAGGTGCAGTTCATGGTGGTGCGGCTGCTGGCGCTCGAGCACGCGCCGGACAGCGCCGATGCGGCGGACGCGTTGGCGGTGGCCATCTGCCATCTGCACACGGCGCAGACACTGGCGCGGCAGGGAGCGTTGCGTTGAGGGGTTTGCGTCGGCTTTCGTGCCTGCTGGTGTGCGCGCTGGTGGTGTGTGCGTTGCTGGTGTGTTCCGGGGCGCGGCGGGCGACGGCGCAGGCAGCGGTGGATGGGGGCGGCACCGCGGCGCCGGCGGAGGTTGTGTTCGAGCGCGACTGGCCGGAGCAGTCGATGCCGTTTTATCGCATTCTGGTGCGCGCGGATGGCTCCGGTCTGTTTTCGACGGATCGTTCCGCGCCGGGGATGCGGGTCTCGCCCGCGGCGACGCCGGCGCAGGACAGATCATCCCCTGTCGCCCAGGATGCGGAGACGGCAGGCGCGGACGAGAGCGCAGCGGCGCAGCATATGCGTGTGCTGCAGATCACGGAGAAGACCCGGGCGCGGCTGTTTGCGGTAGAGGGCGTGATGCGCTCGCCCAAGGGATGTGAGACCGGGACAAAGCACCTGGCGCAGACGGGGACCAAGGTGCTGACGCTGCGCGCGAACGGCGCGGTGCTGACGTGCACGTTCAACTTTTCGGATGACAAGCACGTTCAGGATGCAGTCACAGCTTTTTCCGGCATTGCGACGACGATGGAGGAGCAGGGGACGCTGGAGCACCTGCTCCGCTTCGACCGGTTGGGGCTGGACGCCGAGCTGGGAAGCTTTCTGGAGAGCGCTCACGCCGGACGCGCGATCGAGCTGGAGAATATCGCGCCGCTGCTGCGGAAGTTAGCAGGGGATGAGGTGCTGATGGATCGTGTGCGCAGCCGGGCGGCGACGCTGCTTTCGATGGCGGAGGCCGGGTCTTAGGACGGGTCGTCGGGTCTTAGACGGGGTTTTGGGGTGAGAGCCGGCGTGTGCTTCGGGTCGGAGGCAAGGCGAAGGTGAATGGCGGCCAGCTGCTCGAGTGAGGTGGCCTCGGCGCGGATTTGGGGATCAAGTTCCGGGGGCCAGGCGCGGGCGATCTGCTCGGGGGTGATGCCGGTCTCGCGCAGGTTGCGGGCCAGGGTCTTGCGCTTTTGGGCGAAGCAGGCGTGAAGGAAGCGATCAAACGCGGCGGGTTGGACGCCGAGCGCGGCAAAGCGCGGGGCAAAGCGCAGGCGGAGGACGGTGGAGTCGACCTCGGGCGGCGGGGAGAAGGAGCCGGGGCCGAGGGTGAAGAGCAGCTCGGCTGAGGCGTGCATCTGGGCGGTGGCGGAGAGCAGGCCGAAGTCGCGTCGGCCCGGCGCGGCGGCGACGCGTTCGGCGACCTCGCGCTGCATCATGAGGACGGCGGAGCGCAGCAGGCCGGGAGCGGCGAGCGAGGAGCGGAAGAGCTTGAGCAGGATGTCCGAGGTGATGTAGTAGGGCAGGTTGCCGATGACGTGGATCGGGCCGGCGTCGGTTGTGTTGCTCGTCTCGGTTGCGTCGTGAAGAAGTGCGGGCAGGTCGACGGTGAGGATGTCGGCTTCGACGATGGAGAGGTTGGGGCGTGCGCCGAGTCGAGCCTGAAGGGCGATGGCGAGGGTGTGGTCGAGTTCGACGGCGATGAGGCGACGGGCGCGGGGGAGCAGCAGATCGGTGAGCGCGCCGTGACCGGGGCCGATCTCGAGCACGGTGGCGTGGGAGAGGTCGCCGAGGGCGTCGACGATGCGCTGACGGGCGCCGAGGTCGGAAAGGAAGTTCTGGCCGAGCTTGGGCTTGTGCTTGCGTGACATGCTTTGGCTAGGGTAGCCGGTTAGGGCGGAAGAAGGAGATTGCGTGTACGGCTGGGCTGTGCGATAACTACGTCATGCGTAGTACGCGAAACGTAGTTGAATTGGAAGATGGGGTGGGAACTGGGTACTACTCCGACCCGCCTCTGCTGGTGCTGGCGAGTCTGGCGAATGGGCAAAGCACGGGCACGCGATGATCGAGGATATTGCGCAGCTTTCAGGGACGCGGCTGGGGCCAGGCACGCTCTATGGGGCGATCGGGCGGCTGGAGCAGCGGGGATGGATTGCGCCGCTGCCGGCGGAGGAGCGGCGGCGGCCCTATCGCATTACGGCGGAGGGACTGCGGGTGTTGCGCGCGAGGCTGAGCACATTGCAGCGGTTTGCGACGGCAGGGCTCGGTCGGTTGGAGGCGATATGAAGGCAGTGTTGGCACGGCTGCTGGTGCGGATCTATCCGAAGGCCTGGCGGGAGCGGTACGGCGAGGAGTTTGCGGCGCTGCTGGAGAACGAGCGCGGCGGCCTGCGTGGCGGTTGGGGCATGGCGGCAGATGTCGTTCGATCGGCGATCTGCGAGCACATCTTTCCAGTACGTGGGGGCGTGATGATCGAGCACACCTGGTCGTTGGGCAGGGTGACGCGGCAGCCGAGCGCGTTTGTCCCGCTCGCGATGTCGATCTTGGCGTTGGCGATGCTAGCAGTGGCGATTGCCCTCGGCGGCGCCGCGCGCGCGACGGATGAAGGGGCGATTGCCCATCTGTGGCAGCTCTTGATGGCGGGGCAGGCGCCGGTGGTGCTGTTCTTTGCGCTGCGGTGGCTGCGCCGGGCCAGGAGGCAAGCGGTGCAGGTGCTGGTGATGCAGGCTGGAGGTATGCTGGCGACCTGCGCGGCTGTGTTCTTGCTAGGGCTGGGGTGATGGGGGAGCGTCGCTAGCCGCGGCCGCGGATGCGCGAGATGGAGCGGCGGTCGCGCTTGGACGGGCGGCCGAGGGGAAGAACCTCAAACTGGAGCATGGCCTTGCGCTCTTCGGCGACTTTTTTGCGCAGTTCGCGGCTTTGGTCGGATTCGCGGAAGAGGGTTTGAGCGACGGCGGCGGGCCCGCGGGTGTCGGAGAGGTCGAGCACCTCGATGCCGAACTCGCCGCCCTCGGTGCGTACCTGGAGCTTGTCGCCGCGGCGGACCTCGCGCGCGGGCTTGGCCGGTTGTCCGTTGGAGAGGACGCGGCCGAGCTCACAGGCCTTTGCCGCGAGCGGACGGGTCTTGAAGAAGCGGGCGGCCCAGAGCCATTTGTCCATGCGAACGGAGATCATCTCGCTCATGGGGCTATTGTCCACGATTCGCGGGTGAGACCTTTGCTGCACGGCGGCGGAGAAGAAGGTGGGCGGGGATGCCGAGCAGGATGACGGCGAGGCCGAGGAGGGAGTTGCGGGGTTCCTGGTGGATGGAGAAGAGGAGCAGGGCGAGCGCGGCGGCGATGAAGATCGCCGGGGTGACGGGGTAGCCGGGAGTGCGGAAGGGGTCGGTGCTCGTGAGCGGGTTGGGATGGGTTCGATCGCGGCGGCGAAAGACGAAGACGGTAGAGGCGGTGAGCGCGTAAAAGAGCCACTCGGCAAAGATGGCGAGCGTGAAGAGGCTTTGGAAGTGGCCGAGGGCGAGCAGCAGCAGGGTGCTGAGCGCGGCTTGGAGGAGAAGCGCGGCCGAGGGGGTGTGGAAGCGCGGGCTGACGTGGGCAAAGGTGCGGAAGAAGAGACCGTCGCGGGCGGCGGCGAAGGGGACGCGGGCGCCGGAGAGCGAGGAGCCGATAAAGGTGCTGGCGATGGAGATGGCCATGCCGATCGAGACGATGGCGAAGGCGGTGGGGCCGGTGACGAGGCGGAGGGCGTCGGCGGCGGGGCGGTCGGTCGTGGCTATCGCGGTTGCCGGAAGCACAAAGGCGATGGCGGCGTTGGTGAGCATATAGAGCAGGCCCACGGTGACAACGCCGCCGACCAGGGCGAGGGGCAGGGAGCGGCGCGGGGAGCGGACTTCGCCGGCGAGCTGGGTGACGTCGGACCAGCCGTCATAGGCCCAAAGCGCGGCGACCAGGGCAATCATGAAGCCGGCGAAGGGAGAGTTGGGGGTGGGGGTGCTGCTATGGAGATGGGCGAGGGAGCCGTGGGGGCCGGCAAAGAGCAGACAGGCGCCGGCGACGGCGGCGATGATCGCGACCTTGAGCCAGGTGAGCGCGAGCTGAACGTTGGCCGAGTCCAGGGTGGAGACGATGTTGAGCGCGGTGATGAGCCAGGTGACGGCGATGGCGATCACTTGCGACCAGAGAATGGGTCCGACGGCGGGGCGGGTGAAGAAGGCGAAGAGGGCAAAGGCGCCGAGCACCCGGACCAGGCCGGCGGCGATGGTCGCCATGGAGGCTGGCTTGGCGATGAGGACCCAGGTCCACATGTAGAGGAAGGCGGTAGTGTCGCCGTAGGCCTCGCGGAGAAAGGCGTACTCGCCGCCGTAGCGGGGTCGGCCGGAGGCGATCTCGGCGTAGGTCATGGCGCCGGCGAGGGAGAGGAGGCCGCCGACGATCCAGACGAGATAGACACGGGCGGAGGAGCCGACGGCGGCGGTCATCTCGCGCGGGACGAGGAAGATGCCGGAGCCGATGATGATGCCGACGACGACCGAGGCGGTGTGCGCGGTGGACAGGACACGGGGCAGCTCGGGACGGCCGGAGGGCGCGGTGGAGCTTGCGGGGACGGGCACAGGCATGAGGTTGGGTGAGGGTAGCATGCGGGCTGCGCGGCGCGGGCGGGCGAGAGCGCATGTCGGCTTCGGAGGCGGCGATAGCTGTGGGGCTGCTAGATGTAGTGCTTGAGGCGTGGCCAGAGGGACTGGAATCCCTGGCGCGGGTGGCGGGCGAGGTAGATGTGTTTGCGGTGCTCGAAGGGCATCTGGAAGGGGCTGAAGGCCAGCGCGCCGACGAGCTGGACGTCCCGGTAGAAGAGGAGCGTATCTTCGGGCGGGCCGCCGGAGATGGAGAGGACGACTGTTCCGTCGCCGTCTCCAGGGCCCCACAGCCAATAGGTGTTGTGGCCGGAGACGACGCGCGGAAGCGAGGGGGCGAGGAGCTGGAGGGCTGCGGCTTCACCGTAGTTGTCGCAGACGATGGTGAGGTGGGCGCGGTCGGCGGGGCTGAGCGAGCGGACGATGCGGGTGACCTCGTCCGCCTCCTCCTGCCAGCCGAAGCGGTCGGCGAAGAACTGTGGAAGTGGACCGGTGGCGGAGGTCTCGGAGTTGGTCATCTGGCCGACCAGATGCGTGGCGTGCACATAGCGCAGCCAGGTCTGGGGAGTGAAGACGGGAATGGCGAGCGGAAGAAACAGGAGGCCAGTGAGGACGAGGGTTGCCTGGTAGAGCGGAAAGGCGACGAGGCGGTCGGCTCGCAGCGGAGCGGGAGCGGCGCTGAGGCGGCCGAAGGGACGCCACTGGCGTTGCTCCCAGGCGAGACCGCCTGCGGCGAAGAGGATGGGGTAGATAGGCGTGACGTAGTAGTCCTTGGCGTGGAGGGCGAGCATGAGCGCGAGGAAGAGGAGATAGGTGAGGCCGAGCCAGCGCCAGGCGGAGCGGCGGAGGAGCAGGACGAGGCCTGGAATCCAGAGAAAGGCGGTGACGGGGTTGAGGATCTGGATCTGGTTGGCGAGGAAGGGGAATGGAGGGAGGGTGGTGTTTTTGCCCAGGTGACGGCCGTTCTCGAGAAACTCGAGGGTGGGCCAGCCGTGGTGAAGCTGCCAGAGGAGGTTGGGGCCGGCGATTGCGAGGAGCAGGGCGACGCCGGCGAGGGTCTCGCGGCGGAGAACAAGGGCGCGGCCAGCGCGGGTGAAGAGCAGGGCGAGACCGAGGGCGACGAGGAAGAAGGTCATGGAGGGCTTGTTCAGCAGGCCGAGGCCGGCGGAGAGACCGAAGAGCAGCCATAGGCCAAGGGCCGGAGCGTTGATCGCGCCCGTACTGGAGATGCCCGTACTGGAGCTGGAGGATGCGATCCAGGGCCAGGTGCGGCGTTCGAGGACGAGCAGCGCGAGGAGGCAGCTCATCCAGAAGAGCGACTCGAAGGAGTTCATGGAGAGAAAGCTATCGATGCCGAGGTATTGCGGCGCGACGAGGATGCCGAGCATGGCGAGCGCCTGGGCCGCGCGGCGGCCGCCGAGCTGGAAGCAGAGGAGGCCGGTGAGGAAGACGCGGGCGGCGCCGGCGATGGCGGCGGGCAGGCGGAGGCCGAGGAGGGAGTGGCCGAAGAGGGTTTCGGCGAGGCGTGCCTGGAGGGCGACGAGGGGGCCGTGGTCGACGTAGCCCCAGGCGAGGTGGCGACCGCAGGCGATGTAGTAGAACTCGTCGCGAAAGTAGCCCCAGCCGAGATGCGCGATCCAGAGCGTGGTGGCGACGTGGAGGAGGAGTTTGACGGCGGCGAAGGCGAGGGCAAGGCGAAGGGCGGCGCGGAGGGCCGGGTGGGGGGCGCGGACGACGGTGGTGAAGGCGGGCATGCGTTGGAGGTCGAGTTCCGAGGTGCTGTCGGGTGGTACGAGGCGCAGACGACGATTGTTCCCGAGCGAGGGTTCCGCGCGCGCTGCTTGAACGGTATGGAGCCGAGTCGGTTGGCCGCGGGTGACCTTTGTGTGCGCGAGGGAACCTGCCGATCATGCCATACTTCTCCGAAGCAGACGGTGCCGGAAAGAGCGTCGCGGAGGAGTTTTGCGATGGACTGGACGCCAGGTGGGATGAGCAGCGATGTGGAAGACCGGCGGGGCGACTCGGGGGCCGGCGGCGGTGGGTTTGGGTTCGGCGGGGGCGGGCTGGGGATTGTGGGGGCGGTGGTGCTGCTGGTGATCAGCCTGTTGACGGGGCGGAACTACCTTGGGGGGTACCTGCATGGCGGATCGAGCGACAGCTCCGGGCCCGCTGCAGGGCCGGCGGCGACGCGGCAGTCGGATCAGCGGAGTGGACAATATGGGCCGGGGGTTTCGGGAGGAGACGCGGGTTCCGGGGGGACGGGTGCGACGACGGATCGGGATGCGCAGCTGGTGAGCTTTGTGCTGGACGATGTGCAGAAGACGTGGACGGGGATCTTCACGGCGAAGGGAGCGACGTACCGGCATGCCAAGCTGGTGCTGTTTCGCGGGGCGACGTATTCGGGGTGTGGGACGGCGCAGGCGGCGACGGGGCCGTTCTACTGCCCGGCGGACGGGAAGGTGTATATCGACCTTGGGTTTTGGGATGAGCTGAAGCGGTTCGGGGGGGATACGGGGGACTTTGCGCAGGCGTATGTGATTGCGCATGAGCTGGGGCATCATGTGCAGGATCTGCTGGGGACGGAGGGGAAGGTATCCCGTCTGCAGCAGCAGGACCCGAGCCAGGCCAAGCCGCTCTCGGTCGAGCTGGAGCTGCAGGCCGACTGCTATGCCGGGGTGTGGGGGCACTCGACCGAACAGCGTGGCATTGTGCATCCGGAGGATGTGGCGGGAGCGCTGAAGGCGGCGGCGGCGGTGGGAGACGATCACCTGCAGCAGATGAGCGGGCGGGCGGTGACGCCGGAGAGCTGGACGCACGGGTCGAGCGCGCAGCGGGAGATGTGGTTCAAGCGCGGGCTGGAGACGGGCGATCCGGGGCAGTGCAATACCTTTGCGGCGGGGGCGGGTAACGGGGAGTAGGGGCGTTCCCGCGGTCCTGTGGATGCGGTACCCCTCCCCCCGTACTTTTGTCGCAAAGTATTCAGTCCAAATGATTAAGGTCCGGACCTTCGGCGCGCTGGACGGCGAGCGTGCGGGCCGGTGCGGATGCGGGTTTGGGACAGCTTACTAACGGCGTGGTGACGATTGCGCCATTCCGCGCGGGATGGAGCGCGTGGGCGTGAGAGTTTCGGGGGGTGCGCGACCCCGCGCTGGCGCGTCCCCGATATGGGGCTGGGTGGAAAAGCGTGCGAGATGTTTCGGGACATCGACAAGGCGGCGATGGCGCGCAACCCGGGTGGGTGCGTGGGGACTCCCATGCGGCATGACCACGCAAGCCAAGAGCAAGGGATCGGGGACCGCGGCGAAGAAGAGCGCGGGCGGTGACAAGAGCTACGCAAAGACCTCGCGTTGCTGGCCGGGGTATGTGCCGGTGCCGGGCAAGAGCGAGCACGAGGAGGGCAGCTGCCGCAAGGCGCCGGCGAGCCGGAACGGCGGCAAGGAGGTCGATCGGGAGACGGCGCGCAAGAAGCAGATCGCTTTGGGCGGCAAGCGCGCGGAGCAGGCGAAGGGGAAGTCGCCCGACGCGGCGGAGCGCCGGGGTGTGAGCAAGGCGAAGCGGAGCGGGACGACCGCGAAGAGTGCAGCTGCGAAGAAGGGGACCGGCGCGAAAGGGGCAGCGCCGAAGAGACCATAAGCGCTATGACCCCTAACTTAGGGAGAAGCCCTCTGCCTCAGGCGTTCAATCTAAGCCTGCTCGCATGCAACGGGACCGGTATGGCCGTCTACTTAATTCTTGCTTCACGTGCTTGGGCTATTCCGGAGGAACGCGCGCTTGGGTTGAATTCGACAACTGGCGAGCCTTTTGTTTGGGCTCTGTCAGTGTCCCCGATCTATGCGGTCTTCCTTCTCCTGAATTGCTTCTGGGGCGTGCGTCTTCTGAGGCAGCATGACTGGAGGAGTGGCCAATTCTGGCTAGCCACGTTCGTCCTTTGGTTGGGTGCGGTGGTCATCGACTTTGCTCATCACTGAAAGCGAGCTATGGAAGACGGCGGCCTTCAGCCATCTTGGACGCGGCATCGCATCGCCCACTTTCCGCACAGCTACGACGACAGAGCCATCACTCACGTTCCTTCAGGCTTCAAACTGTATCGGGCGTCGGGTGGATGGGCTGGGCCACAAGACGCACTCCGAGCGCGGCGCACACCCGGCTCACAGTATCGAATCGTGGAGCGCTGTCCGGATGCAGAGCTTTGTACAAGCTTCCCGCGTGACCCCCGCTGTCTTGGCGATCTCGGACATGCCACGAGCGCGGGCAATGTCCCCCAGCGCCGATGCCAGCAAAGCTGCATCGTTCGCCTGCAGGATGTCGATCAGGTAGGCAGCCAGGGCTGTTTCACTGTCGAGATAATGGGCCGCGTCAAACTCGGGTAGATCGGCCACCTTGATGCGTTTACTCATTCGTCTTTTCCTTTAATCGAGCAACGCGGCCAGTGCAGCCTGCCGCCACGAACAGAACGCAGATTCCCTGCGGTAATGACAAACAAACGGGCAAGGCGTTTGTGATCAGGACTACACCTTAAGGAGAACCGCTCTAAGCCTCAGCAACCCGCGCAGCCTCGAAAGTTGCCTACAAGAGGGCCTAGACGCTGGGCTGGTGTGATTGCCCGCTACGCTCGATTTGGAGAGGCGCTGTTGGCGACCCGTTACTGCAGGGAGATGTCATCGGCGCGGATCCAGCGTGTGGCTCCTTGCCCCCAGAAGCCGACGAAGACCTTTACCGTGGTATTGGAGCCGGAGTTGAACTGGGCGTTGAGCTGACCATAGCTTGGCAGGCTGCCGAAGGTGGCCTGCTGAAGCACGGTGGTTCCGTCTGAGGCGCGTACCCCGAAGTAACCGACGTTGTTTGTGAAGTTGTTCTGGATCCATCCGGAGAGGGCGTAGTTGGTATTGGGCTGGACGGAGATGGTCTGGGTAAGCGCGTCCCAGTTGGTGGAGGCGTCGTTGATCCACGCATCATTTGATCCGGAGTGGGCATAACCTAGACCGCGGTCGATGCCGTGCGCGTCCGGCCCTTCGATGCTCCATGGTGGCCTGACGGTGGAGTTGGATTGCAGTTCGAAGCTGGGGTCGGCGACGAGGTTGGTCGAGCCTTCCTTGAAGTAGACGCCGAGGTTGGCGATGGAGGTGAAGGTTTTCGCTCCTCCCGGTGTGCCGAGGATGCGAACGCCATCGCCGGAGACATCCGGAAGGTTAAAGGTATAGGCGGTGAAGGCGGGAGTGGAGCTGCTGTAGGGGTATGCGGGGGTGACCGCAACACCGGCAACGTTGGTCCACTGCGAGTTGTGGCGTACCTGGACGACGAGGTTGCCGGAGAACCATCCGCCATCGGAGAACATGGTCCCGTTCGTCTGGCCTCCGGTCGTATAGATGACCTGGTTGAAGGTGTACACCTGCGGCCAGACGTAGCCCCACCAGTCAGTTGCCTTGTTTTCGTCGTCGAAGTCGTCCTCATCGAGGTTGGTCGCTGTGCCGGCGAGCTGGTCGGAGCAGTTGAGACCGCAAAGCGAGCCGAGGTGTGTGCTCTTGCTGATGGCTCGTGCGCCTGTGACGGTGGCCAGATTTGTCCCGGAGGGCTGGTTGGAGGCGGAGCTACTGACGTAGGGTTGCAGATAGAGATGGCGCAGGGCGAAGTTGTACGAGTTGCCGCTGCAGCAGAGGTTGCTTTGCAGATACATGGAGAGGCCGTCGGCGCTGATGAACTTCGAGGGGATCGAGGTTCCATATTGACCGCGGTTTTGGGTGAGATGCAGCGGGCCGAAGTCAGTGGTTGCGGTTGGGGTTGAGCTGGCGGAGGTGCGGCCCATTTCAAGGTGACTCCACGGTCCCCAGGGGTTGCGAGCTTCATAGAGTTCGTGCGACACGCATGACCAGGACGCAAAGATGTAGCGACTGAGGGGTTTGTCATAGACAACACCGCCCTGGCCGATGACGGGCTGTCCAGTCATGGTGCTTCCCTGTGGATTGATCGGCTCGGTGGGGGGACAGGCTGAGTTGGGGTCGGTGTACATCTGTGGGTAACGCAGGGATTGGTCGAGTAGCACGGGGGTCTTGGCGGTGATGTCAGAGGTCCAAGTGGGGCCGTTGCTGGTCGTGCCGGAGTAGAAGGTCCAGGTAGACCGATCGAGCACGCTAGTATGTGGGACGCGGGCGAGGTACATCGCCTGCTGGTCGCTCCAATTGTTATCCAGACCGTAGGCATACACGTAGCCGTCGTTGAGCGGATCGTTGGTGGAGTTCTGGCCGTAGTCGAGGAAGAAGATGGTGGTGAAGAGGTAGGCGTTGGGGTTGGGAGGGCCGCCCGAGTTATAGGCATAGGGGGTGCCGAACATGGGGTCGGCAGGCGGTTGCGTCCAGGTCAGGCCGTGATCCGAGGACATGATGATAGAGGCTGCCGGCACGTCATTGAAGGTCTTTTCGTTGAGGTTCTGGAAGGCAAGATAGATGACGTTGTTGATGCAAAGCATGCCGGTGGGCTTGTCGGTGTACGGATTCGGAGCGCCGGTGACGTAGACACGGCCGACATCACCGGCGATCCAGGAGCCGGTCAGGGTGCCTGGCAGGTTGCCGACGATCTTGTTGATGGCCATGTGATAGAAGGAGCTGGAGAAGCCCTTGCCATCACCGTTGGCGGCATAGAGGTTGCCGTCATCTGCCCAGCAGCTCGGCCAAAGGTCGCCATTACTGCTGCTCAGTTGGAGTGTGGAGTAGGACTCCTCAGCGACTGTCGAGAAGAAGGTGCTTTGCGGCGGCGTGCTGGCGCTCGTGGCCTGCGCCTGTGCCGGCGCCGGCGAGACGGACGATGTCTTGTGCGGTAGCTTCGCCGCATTCTGTGCGGGGGACATGGCGGACGCGAGCAGCAAGACCGACAGGCTAGCCAGGATCTGAGGTCGCAGAAGACGGGACATGTTACTCCAGGATGCTCGGAGAGGGTCTTCGAGGTTTCGAAGCGGTGTGAATCCGTAGCGGGTCTCTACTGACGGGGCGAACGGGGCGAACAATTTAAACGTGTAACCAAAAGCGAGCGGGATTTGAGCAGGGCCTGTGATGTGCTGTCAAGGCTATTTCAGAGTTCACGGCAGTGCCGAAATTTGTTTTGCAGTGCAGGCCATCGGCAATCATTTTGCGCATCTCTTAATGGCAGGAGCTATGCTCCGGAAAAGGAAATTCCATAATGGCAAAGCAAGCGCACGAGGAAGCAGCGAAGCACCATACGGAAGCGGCGAAGAAGCACACCGAGGCAGCCGAGAAGCACGACAAGAGCCATCCTGAGGCGCACAAGGCTTCGGAGGAGGCGCACACGCACTCGACGGCTGCCCATGGCAAGTCGACCGATGCCCACGCGAAGTCGTCAAAGAAGTAGATTTGAAATGCTACAGACCAAAGCCGCGGCAAAATGCCGCGGCTTTGCTGCGTTTGACGCCACGCCGATGTTGTGCGAGTGAGTGGTTAGCATCTCGGTCAAGTATCGAGCTTTACTTATGGAAGGCGGTTTGACTCTAGAGCCGGCTTCAGCGGGTTGACGGTAGCCTTTTGGCTGCAACTTTCTCCCGAGCCGTTACCTTTGCAGGCCGGATGCGGGAAGCGGGGCGGCTTTTTTCTAAGCTCGGCGGAGGCAGGATGAGCAAGTCGGCAGAGATGCCCAGCTCACGCTTCACGCGGCGCACCATCTCCAGCGTCAAAGGCCGCTTGCCGGTCAGCACTTCGGAGACGCGGGCGCGGCTGCCGATCATCGGCTCCAGGTCTTTGCGGCTTAGATGCTGCTGCTCCATGCGGAACTGAATGGCTGTCACGGGATCGGGTGCGGCGATGGCATGATGCTTCGCTTCATAGGCATCCACCAAGGTCGCAAGCACGTCCAGTTCATCGCCCTCGGGCGTGTCAGGCATAGCACTCATCAGCTCTGCTATGCGCGCCACAGCTGCCCTGTGATCCCGCGCCGTTCTAATGGGTCGGATCTGCATACCGGTCTTCGTCATACATCACCTGTTCCACATTAACGTTGTCGTATTCCCTGTGGGTGCCAAGCCACTTAATCAGCACAACCTGGAAGTGATAGTTGATCGCCACAACCAGCCTGTAGTCGTTTCCCTTGATGTTGAAGACGACTCGTTCTGCCGAGATGATGCTTGCGGAACTGTATTGGCGTTTCAGCTCGGCGGACGATTTCCATTCGGCTTTCGCGGCTTCCGCGTACCAGGCATCTAGTTGAGCCTTAACGGCTTTCTGGAGCTTGCGATCTACCCGGTTCCGAACGAAGCCGTTCAGGGTGTCGCGTGCAATCACTCTCACGAGCTCCATACTACAGTGCTCCCGTGATGGGAGCAATAGCCGATAATCAGTTCAGTTCGCCAACCGGAGTTGTCTGGCTAACTTCGCGAGAGGCTATTCTAATCGTCTTGATTTGGCAGACGTGGGCAGGAGAGAGCACTTCGTGAGGGCCACAACGCGAGCAGGCATTTTCGGTCTCTTCCTGATTGCTGCTGTAAGTTGGTACGTCATCGCTAGTGATTACGGAGACGGGATTGTGGCTGGAACGTATCACCTGAGACAAAGTGGCGAGTCATCAACCCTGATTTTAAAGGCAGATCACACCTTCCAAAGGAGGTTACTCGTAATGGAAGTACTCAGCGCTGCGAAGGTGAATGGCGGCGCATAGGGGAAAGTGGTCTTGCCTTTTCCAAGCATTTCATTCCTGTATGGGGACAGGAACCTGGAGCAGACGGAACTACGTATGGAGAGATAGAAAAGATTCTTGGCCTCTTCCCGTCCATAGCTCTCGCCCAATATCACGTGCTTTGGTACGGCAGAACTGATCCGCCTTCGAAAACCCTAATCGCTGGAACATACGCAGGAGATGAAGAAGGCGTGCCGGCGACCTTGGTCATGAAGAGTGACCGTACATTCGACCAAGAGGTTATATACGCAGGACTCGCGAGGGCAGGCTCACGGTACCTGGAGTGTTCGCGAGAATGGCGACATCCTCTTCTCAAGAGAGTTCTTAAAGACCTCTGGGGTGCCGCTGACGAAAGACGAAATGGCGTCCGCTTGGGACCCTAAAGGCTCAAATTTGCAGATTCAGGTCGCGGTCAACCCTACCTTTGCGCAGCCTGTTTTTCGGAAGAGCGTTGTAATATATTAAGCCCTGAAGGGCAGGCAGGGTTGGTGTATTCACTGAACGGGTGATTTCACGTTAATTCCTTTGCGGGAGACCTCAGTCGAGAGTTGCGGCAGTCAGGTGAGGATGGGTAGTAGGGGTTCTACGGGTTCGGGGTCGGCGGCGAAGTGGGTGCGGATTTGGGCGGCTACGGTGGGGCTGACGACGGCGGTGAGGGCGTCGGGGGTGGCGACGCGGATGCCGCGGACGGAGCCGAAGTGTTGGAGCAGGCGCTGGCGGGTGCGGGGGCCGACGCCGGGGATGGTGTCGAGCTCGGACTCGCGATCGCGGATCTCGCGGCGCTTGCGGTGGTAGGTGATGGCGAAGCGGTGGGATTCGTCGCGGATCTTCTGGACGAGGTGGAGGACGGGGGAGCGACGCTCGAGGACGATGGGGGTGGACTCGCGGCCGAGGACGTAGACGATCTCTTCTTTTTTGGCGATGGAGGCGAGGGGCTGGGCGCTGAGGCCGAGCTCGCGCAGGGCGTCGGCGGCGGCGTGGAGCTGGCCGAGGCCGCCGTCGATGAGGATGAGGGAGGGGAAGGGTTTTTGCTCGGCGAGCAGGCGGCTGTAGCGGCGGGAGACGATCTCGCGCATGGAGGCGAAGTCGTCGACGCCGGTGACGGACTTGACCTGGAACTTGCGGTAGTCGGCTTTCTTCATGGCGCCGTCTTCCCAGACGACCATGGAGGCGACGGTTTCGGCGCCCTGGATGTGGGAGATGTCGAAGCACTCAATGCGGGTGGGCGGGTCTGGAAGGCTTAGGGCAGCTTGGAGGGATTGGGCGATGGCGCGCTGGGTGGGCTGGAGGACGCGGAAGCGCTGGTCGAAGGACTGCTTGGCATTTTGGCAGACAAGGTCGACGAGGGAGCGCTTGTCGCCGCGTTGCGGGGCGGCGAGCTCGATGCGGTGGCGCAGGCGGTCGGAGAGGAGATCGGCGAGGAGCTCGCGGTCGGGGAAGTCGACGGGGACGTAGATGGAGCGGGGGACGTAGGGCTGGTCGAGGTAGAGCTGTTTGAGGAGGGCGGAGAAGAAGGTGGCGGGGGAGAAGGGCTCGGCGAGGTCGCCGAGGGCGCCGCGCTGGATGGGGGCGCGGCTGGTGGGCTCGTCGGATTGGTCGTACTCGGGGGCGGACTGGGTGGGGTTGGGTTCGAGGGCGGGGAGGGTTTCGGGTTCGGTGGCGTCGGAGAACTGCTCGGGGGTGGGGAGGATGGGGAAATCGGAGGCGGTTTGGGTAGGAGCAACCGCAGATTTCTCCACTGCGCTTCGCTTCGGTCGAGAGGACACAGGGGCAAGATAATTTGGGTCGGGGCTCAAGTTTTCGTAGTCTTCGCCGATAGAGCTATCAGTGGTGTTGAGCTCGTTGAGGAATTCGCCCTCGTTGAGGCTCTCGCCGAAGGAGGATTGGAGGTCGGGGAGGTCTTCCCAGAAGAAGTCGCGGCGATCGACGATCTTGCCGCCGCGCATGTGGAAGAGGTTGACGGCGAGCATCTCGTTTTCGAAGTGGAAGCCGAAGACATCGGCCTCGGTCTCGTCGGCGGAGTGGATGCGCTGCTTGTCCTGCGCCTGGTGAACGGTGACGATCTGGTCGCGGAGGCGGGCGGCGAGCTCGAACTGCATGTTGGCCGCGGCCTCTTCCATGCGCGCGGTGAGGAGGCGTTCGAGCTCGGCGGAGCGGCCGTCGAGGAAGAGGGAGACGTCGCGAATGACTTGTTTGTAGGCCTCGGGCGTTGTGTGGCCATCGACGCAGGGACCGAGGCAGCGCTTGATATAGAACTGCAGGCAGGCGCGGGGGTGATAGCGGGCGAGATCGACTTTGCAGGAGGGGATAAGGAACGAGCGGTGGATGAGATCGACCAGGCGATGCGCGAGGTTGCCGGGGAAGAAGGGGCCGAAGTAGAGGGAGCCGTCCTTGCGGAGGCGGCGGGTGACGAACACCTTGGGGTAGCGATCGCGGGTGGTGAGTTTGATGTAGGGGTAGGATTTGTCGTCGCGGAGGAGGATGTTGAAGCGCGGTTTGCGCTGCTTGATGAGGTTGTTTTCGAGGGCGAGGGCTTCGCGCTCGTTGTCGACGACGATGTAATCGACGTCGACGGCCTCGCGCATGAGGGAGCCGGTCTTGGCGTTGGCCTGCGAGGCTTCGAGGAAGTAGGAGCGGACGCGGGAGCGCAGGTTTTTGGCCTTGCCGACGTAGATGACCGTGCCTTCGGCGTTTTTGTAGAGGTAGCAGCCGGGCTTGGGCGGGATGGTGCGGATTTTGGCGTGCAGATCCATGGGGGAGGGCGTTGGCGGGCAGCAAGGGCGAGGGCCGCAGCGACGCTGTGTTGAGTTTAAGGCATTTTCCCCGATCCGGTGCGGCTGCCCGACGACGGCTACCATCGCTTGCGGTTAGGGCATCGCGGTCGGGCGGGCAGCCGCGTTTGGAGGGGCGGGAGCGGTTCGGGGAGAAGATATGTCGTCCGAGCGCGGCAGATTTACCATAACGGGGGCAGCCTTTTGCACCCGGAACTGTGAGCGCGCGGGGCTAAGGGCTTTCCCCTGAATAGTTACAGCGCGGTGACAAGGTGGCCGGGAGATTGCATCTGAAGGTATGGATGCGCGATCCACGCGCAGGAGTTAACGTCGACAACGAGGTCTCTTCCATGCTGAACATGCTTCCGTCTCTCTGCCGTACTCGCTCCCTTGCTCATGGGTCGCTCGCGCTGTGCGGCGTCCTGCTGCTGACGACTGGGTGCTCCAGCAAGAAGTATGTCCGATCCCAGACAGCTCCGATCGTTGCCCAGACGAACGAGCTTGATGCCAACACGGCGCAGGATCATCGCACGATCGTGGCCACGGACGAGCGGGCGCAGGCCGGCATCAGTGGGGCTATGACCGCGGCCAATACCGCGGACCAGCACGCCCAAGCGGCGGGGCAGTCTGCCGAGACGGCGGGTCACAATGCGAAGGATGCGTACAACCGGGTGGACACGCTGACGGGGGTGGTGGCGAATCTGGACACCTACAAGCCGTTGGCGGACGTGAGTGTGACCTTTGCGCTGAACAAGGCTGTGTTGACGGCCGAGGACAAGCAGCAGCTGGATCAGTTTGCGGCAACGACTAACTCAGCGCGCGGCTATATTCTGGAGGTGACCGGGGGAACGGACCTGAGCGGGAGCGCGGAGTACAACTATGCGCTGAGCCAGCGCCGGGCCGATGCGGTGGCGAACTATCTGCAGACGAAGTTTAACATTCCGCCGCACAGGTTTTATCTGGTGGGCATCGGCAAGGACCAGCAGGTGGCGTCGGACAAGACGTCCGCGGGCCGGCAGAAGAATCGACGAGTGGAGATACGCCTGCTGAGCAACATGGGTGGACAGACCCCGGCGGCGCGGGCGACGACGCCGAGTGGGAACTAGCGGGCGGCGACTTGCTTGCGCACGCAACAGGAGCAGGGCGGAGCCCGCGGGGAAGCGTGCGGCGGAGGGTAGAGTAGAGCCATGATCGAGGCTCCCTCCGCGCGAGCTCTTGCCGAAGAGACGGCGACGGCGCCGCTGGCCAAGGCTGTGCAGCTGATGCGGCTTCTTCGGTCGGAGGCTGGATGTCCGTGGGACCGCGCACAGACGATGCGCAGCTTGCAGCGCTATACGCTTGAGGAGGTTTACGAGGTCTTTGACGCGATCGATCGCGAGGCCTGGGCGGAGTTGCGCGACGAGCTCGGGGACCTGTTCTTGCAGGTGCTCTTTTATGCGCAGATCGCGGAGGATGCGGGCCACTTTGACATGGATGGAGTTGCGGCGGCGTTGAACGCTAAGCTGGTGCGCCGTCACCCGCACGTCTTTGGAGATGAGGTGGCCGCCGATGCCGCGGCGGTGAGCGCGACGTGGGATCGAGTGAAGCGGAGCGAGCGGGTCGAGGCTCAGGCCGAGGGGCTGCTCGACTCTGTTTCGCGGTCGATGCCGGCGACGCTGGAGGCGACGAAGCTCGGCAGCCGGGCGGCCAAGGTCGGCTTCGATTGGCCGCACGCGAACGGGATCCTCGACAAGCTGGAGGAAGAGGTCCGGGAGCTACGGGACGAGGTTGAGGCAGCGGCGGGGGCGCCGCGAAGGATCGAGGAAGAGCTGGGGGATGTGCTGTTCACGGTGATGAATCTGGCACGCCGTCTGGACGTGGATCCGGAGGCGGCGCTGCGCGGTTCGAACCGGAGGTTTCGCGAGCGGTTTGCCAGGATAGAGGCGCTTCGACCGGAGGGCGACGGGGCGACGACACCGGCGGCGGCGGAGGAGTGGGAGAGGCTGTGGGCGGCAGCCAAGGAGATGGAGCGGACGCGTCCGTGAGCTCCCGGGAGCACCGCGGCCAAGCCGCGCATGGTAGGAGCATTGCGGTTCGCCGCATCGACGCGATGCGGGAGTTTGATGCGTGCGTTGCGCTGCAGATCGCGGTGTGGGGCTTTGCCGATGGCGACGTGATCCCGCGGCGGATGTTTCTTCTGGCGAGCCACATCGGTGGGCAGGTCTTCGGCGCGTTTGTGGACGGGGAGCTGGCGGGGTTTGCCATGGCGCTGCCGGGCTATCGCGAGGGAAGGAGCTATCTTCACTCGCACATGCTGGCGGTGCTGCCGGAGTTTCGGGATGCGGGGCTGGGACGCCGGCTGAAGCTGGCGCAGCGGACGGACGCGATCGCGCGCGGCATTTCGGTGATGGAGTGGACCTTTGATCCGCTAGAGATAAAGAATGCGTTCTTCAACCTGCACCGGCTGGGCGCGGTGTGCACACGGTACGTGGATAACTTCTATGGGGCGTCGAGCTCGCCGCTGCAAGGCGGGCTGCCGACGGACCGGCTGCGCGCGGAGTGGGTGCTGGAGTCGGAGCATGTGACGCGGGCGCTTAATGGACGGGAAGCTGCCGAGCGCGCGGTCGAGCGGGTGATGGTTCCGGCGGACGTCCATGCCTGGAAGAAGGACGAGGCCATGCGGGGGAAGGCGTTAGCGGCACAGCGGAGGGTGCGGGAGGGGTTGCACGCGGCCTTTGCACGCGGCCTGCGGGCTATCGATTTCGAGGTCGATGCGGACGGCAACGGCATCTATCTGCTCGCGAGCGAAACAGGCGACCTCGCGAGGTAGAGCGGCCGCTGGCCAACCAAAGGAGAGTTATGTTCAGGATCGACGCCGTGCATCTGCGGGAGATCAACCTGCCGTTAGCGCATCCGTTTGAGACCAGCTTCGGTGTGACCACGGCGCGGCGCATTTTGCTGGTCGAGGTTGAGAGCGAGGGTCTGACGGCGTGGGGCGAGTGCGTCGCGGGCGAGCACCCCTTCTTTTCCGAAGAGACGGTGGACACGGCGTGGATCACGGCGGAGCAGGAGTTGGCGCCGCGGCTGCTTGCGGCGGAGCTGGAGGGTGGAGGAACGGTGCCGCACGTGCTGAAGGCGATTCGCGGGCACAGGATGGCCAAAGCGGCGCTCGAGAACGCGGTGTGGGATCTGGTGGCGCAGCGGGAGGATGTTCCACTGGCGGCGCTGCTGGGCGGTACGCGCACGGTCATTCCGTGCGGTGTCTCGATCAGCATCAAGGGATCGATCGGGGAGTTAGAGGAGGCGATTGCGAGGGAGTTAGCGGCGGGATACCAGCGGATTAAGTTGAAGTGCAGGCCGGGGTGGGATGAGGAGGTCTTTGCGGCGGTGCGCGCGCGATGGCCGGAGATCGTGCTGAGCTGTGACGCGAACTCGGCGTACCGGATGGGGGACCTGGACCGGATCGCGGGATGGGATCGCTTTCGGATGCTGATGATCGAGCAGCCGCTGTGGCACGACGACTTCTACTTTCACGCGATGCTGCAGCGGCGGCTTTCGACGCCGATCTGTCTGGACGAGTCGATTCGCAACCGGCGGGATGCGCTGGCGGCGATCGATATGGATTCGTGCCGCGTGATCAACGTCAAGGTTGGCCGGGTGGGCGGGTTTTCCGAGGCCATTGCCGTGCATAATGCGGCGGCGGAGCGCGGCGTTCCGGTGTGGTGCGGGGGCATGCTCGAGACGGGGATCGGCCGAGCGCACAACATCGCGCTCTCGTCGTTGCCGAACTTTTCGTTGCCGGGGGATGTTTCGGCATCGGCGCGGTATTGGGAGCGGGACCTTATCGAGCCGGAGGTGACGGTGAGCGCGCAGGGTGAAATTCGCGTGCCGACGACGAGCGGCAGCGGCTTCAAGGTGGACCGGAGGCGCATTGAGCAACTGACAGTGCGCGAGGCCTCGATGCGGCGGGCGGAGCGGGTCGCGGTGTAAGAGACCTTCCGCCGCGGGCAGGACGGAGCTACCGCAGCAGAAGCTGGATGGCCTGCTGCCAGGAGATCAGGCTGGGGAGCGGCTGGTAGTTTGAGGTGTCGGTGGAGCTATCGACGTCGATGGTTTTGAGCAGGAGGGCGCGGAGGCGGAGGTGCTGCTCGAAGTGCGAGTAGATCCATCGGCCGCTACCGACGTTGACTTGGTCCAAGGAGAGCTTGCCGCCGGGATAGATGTGCGCGACCATGCCCCAGCCGAAGTTGACGGGGCGGAAGATCTCCCCCTGCATGCGGACCACGTAGCCGCTCTCGGGATCGATCCACATGCGGCCGCGAAGGCCAGTGAGACCCTCGGCCGTGGTGTTCGGCGGGGTCCAGGCTGGATTGGGCGCGAAGTCGAGCACGATGAGGGGCGCACCGTTCGGGGCACTGTTCGGGGCACGGGGGGCGGGCTGCGCGGGCGCCGGTGTGTAGATCATGGCGTCGGGCATGAGCTGGATCAGGCTGACGGCGAGCTTCTTTCCGGAGACCTCGTTTTTGGTGTGGCGGGCGAAGTCATCCGGAGAGGCTGCCAAGGCTTGAAGGCGCTGGCGTTCGGCTGCATCCTCCTCCGGGGTGAGCGGTTTGCCGTCTTTGGCGATGAGGCGAGCGACGTGGCCACCGGTGCACTCGACGACCTGCCGTGTGCGGTCGCCTCTGTCATCGATGGTGTGAACCCGGTAGCGGATGAGGGAGCTGTCATGCGTGATGGCGCGGACCTCATCCTGAGCGGCCAGTACGGCCCAATCGTGCGGAGAGCGCTGGGCCAGTGTGGCGGTGGGAGCCGGTTGCGCCGGCGTGGCGGCGTGGATGGGCATTGCGCCGACGGCGGCGGGCAGGAGCGCGATGGCGAGCGCAGATCGAGCGACAAGGATGGCGGGTGAAACGATAAGGCATCTCTCCTGAGGCTTTGGCGCAGTTTGACGACAGTGAAGGCCATCTTGCACGCGAGAAGATGGCACGGACCCATGCGGCATCCTCGACACCTTCAGGAGAAATACGATAGGCGAGGATCGAGGCACGTGTCTCCGATGATGCCGCGGAACTCTCTTCACATCCCGAACGGACGATCGTTAAACAGACGAACGAAACGGCTGCAATGTTTACGACCGGAGGTGCGCGGGTGGTTTGCGCGCCACACGGGAGATGCGTATAGTTCGCCCAAGCACGACAGGTTTCCCGATCTTTTCGCGGCCCAGGCGGGTTGTTCAGGGAAGCCCTGTGGGGGTGAGGGCCTTGCGGCCTTGTGCGGCGAAGGGCCTGCGGCCCGGAAGGATAGGAAAGACGATGCGCGGCCTTTTTGGTGGTGGTTCCGGTTCAGGCAGCGCGCGGGAGAAGGGCGCTGAACGATCGACTCGTCACTCCAGTGGATGGCGCGAGATGCTGAAGTACCTGCAGCACAGCGAGTCGCTCCGTGTGCTCGACATCGGACCTACGTCCTCGACGAATATTAACTTTCTCACTGGACTGGGCCACAGCATTTATATGTCGAATTTAGTGGAGGAGGCGGCGCGTCCGGAGTGGAGGCGTGTCGGGGAGGATGGGAAGGCGGCCTTTCTTACGTCGGCGTTTCTGGAGAGCAATCTAAATTTTTCCGGGCGCAGCTTTGATGTGGTGCTGCTGTGGGATGCCTCGGACTACCTGCCCGAGACGCTGTTAGCGCCCTTGCTGCATCGACTGTATGAGGTTATGACGCCGGGCGCGTTGTTGCTTGCATTTTTTCACGGCAAGGCGGTGAAGAGTGGGAGCTCCCCGGCGGCGGATCCGGCTTTTGTTCGCTATCACCTTACCTCCACGGAGGCGGTCGAGATGCAGCGGGTGGGTAGTTTTGCTTTGCAGAATGTATACAACAATCGCCAGATCGAGACGCTGCTGCACGACTTCAGTAACTTTCGGTTCTTTCTCGCGAAGGACAACCTACGCGAGGTGATCGCGACGAGGTAAGCGAGCGTTTGGAGTTAGGTTCGGTTGGAGGCTGAGAAGGAGGTCCGGCCGCGAGAACAGCAGCCGGGCACTCGGGAAACTTACTTTGCGCTTGCTTTTTTTCGTTCGGCCCAGCGGCGCTTCATCGCTTCCGCGATGCGCTTACGACCTTCGGGTGAGAGCTGACGCTTGGTTGCGGTGGTGGCAGGGGCGGGCGCGGCGCCGTTGGTGCTGCCCTTGGGGCGTCCACGCCCGCGAGCCGGTGGGTCGTCAATGCCGACGAGAGCAGCCCGTGCTCGCTGCAACTTCTCGATCTGCGTGTCGATTTCTGCGAGAATTCCATGTACTTCCAATGCTACCTCCGGATAACTTTTCTAGACGTGCGCTCTTGACCCTACTTGAGGAGTTAGCACAAGACTAGCGAGAAGAGTACAGACTGGCTTACGGCCGTGGCAAATTTCTTGGTCAGGGTGCTATCGGAGGTAACGTACGCGGGACGGCTCAGGCGTGGGGAAGCGTCGGATCGAGCTGGACGACACTGGCCTTTCCTTCCAGGCTCAGTTTGTCTTCCGTGCCGGTGAGTTGCTCTAGTTCGAGAACACTTGAGACCTGATTTTTCTCGGGGGAAAAGGTTGGAAGATCCTGATCGAGCAGGTCGAGCCGCGAGGTCCCGAGACCGCGGTAGTTACTTTCCTGGATGCAGCGCTTGAGATCCTCGGCGAGCTTCTCGGAGTTTTTGTTGTATTCGCGGGCGACTCGGTCGATGGCATAGCTCAGTACGTCGCTATGGTGCAGCTCCTGCATACCGGGGGAGCGGCGAAGGCGCAGCCATAGCCGGTGCACCAGCTGGATCTCGTCGGCGCGGATGACGGGCGCGTGGGGGCCGATGTGAAAGGAGAGCGCCTCACCCTCGGGCCGGATGACATAGAAGGTGAACTGGCGCTTGGGCTCGGGTACGGACTCCCAGGCCTGTCCCATGTGGTAGGCCTGCTCTTCGGCGGTGAGCTTGGTGGACTGTCCGGCGACGACGGCGGCGGCGTCGAGGGAGTTCGCGGTCTGGACGAGGGCGGCGAAGACATCGCCCGCCGGTACCACCAGCAGGGAGATGTGTTTGCCGAAGCTTTCGGCGACGGAGACGGCCTTGGTGAAGAGCATCTGCTCGTGCTCGCTGAAGAGCTGTTCGGAGGCTTCGAGGTATTCCGAGCCGCCGGCGCCCATCATGCGGGCGGCCAAGACGACGAGGTCCTGTTCGTCGGTGTTGGTGTGGGTGAGGGCCCACTTGAGGGCAAAGGGGACGGCGGCATCGCGCATGGTGACGATGACCGCGCCGGGACGGATTTGGAGAGCTTCACGGCCGACCGTGTCCTGGTGCTCAAGTTGAAAGTGCTCGCGCATCTGTCGGCTGGTGAGCTTCTGCCGGCGCCGGTTATCGCGTTCGGAGACGGTGAAGATGACGAAGAAGGCGGCGGCGAAGAGGATGCCGCTGACGGTGGCGACGGATTTGGTGAAGAGGTTGACGATGGCGGTCGTCAGAAGCACAAGAAAGACGGAGAGCAGGCCGAGGGGGAGTTCGGTCTTGCCGACGCGGATGTTGAGTGGAACCTTCCAGCCGCGTTCGCCGTGGTACTTCCAGCGCAGGACGAGCATGGCGAGGGAGTTGAAGGTGAAGCTCCAGATGACGCCGAAGGCATAGGCCTCGCCGAGGGTGATGACATCGCCGCGGGTGACGACGATGGTGAAGAGCTGGAGGCCGGCGACGAGGTTGACGATGCGATAGCTGGTGCCGTACTTGCGCTGTGGCTTGCGGAACCAATCGGCGAGGACGCCGTCTTCGGCGACGCGCATGAGCACGCCGGTGGAGCCGACGATGGCGGTGTTGACGGCACCGCCGAGGATGAGGAAGCCGACGATGACGACGAAGATGCGGAAGGCGACGCGAAAGGCGAAGGGGCCTGTCATGTACATGGCCATGCCGGCGATGAGGTTGTTCTCGTAGACCGGAACGCGGACCGAGTCCGGGATGATCATGACGGCGAGCAGGGAGCCGATGCCGGTGAAGATGAAGCTGTAGATGGCGATGACGATGGCGGCGCGCTTGAGGTTTTTGAGCTTGGGGTGCTCGATCTCGCGATTGACCTGGGCGAGCGATTCTTCGCCGCTCATGGCGAGGACGGAGTGGCCGAAGGCCATGAGCACGCCGAACAGACCGAGGGTGCGAAGGAAGCTGGTGTGACGAAGGAAGCCGACCGCGTCCTTGCTGAAGGTGAGGTTTTGGGGGGTGGGGAAGGGCGGAAGATGAGCGCCGGTGTGGAGGACGGTGAAGAAGCCCCAACCGAGCAGCAGGACCACCATGACGGTGGTGATCTGCATGACCTTGAGGGCCTTGTCGCTGGACTCCTCGATGCCCTTGATGTTCTGCCACCAGAAGTACAGGGTGACGAGGACAGCGATGCCGGCGGAGGTGCCGTTGACGGGGAAGTGGCGGAGGGCGCCGTTGGCGTGATGGATGAGGCCGGAGAAGATGTTGTGTTCGGCGAGCAGCTGGACGAGCTCATTGAGCAGGCCGACGACGTATTGGCCGGCGGAGACGCCGGAGATGGGCCCGGTAAGGATGTAGTCGAACATCAGGGCGGAGACGGAGAGCTTGGCGAAGGTGCCGCCGAGGGCCTCTTTGACGATGCGGTAGACGCCGCCGCGGGTGAACATGCTGCAGCTCTCGACGTAGACGGCGCGGACGGCGAAGGAGAAGAGCATGACGCCGAGGATGAACCAAGGCGCGGATTTGCCGACGGCTTCTTCGGCGATGCCGCCGGCGTAGAAGGCGGAAGAGCCGAGGTCGTTGAGAACGATGGCGGCGGCTCGCCAGAAGGAGATGAAGGTCAGCATCACGGAGGAGGCGACCACAAGGCGAACGCGTTGCGTTTGGGCGGGTGTTCGGGGTTGCTTGAAGGCCATGGGGAAGATCAGGAGAGACGGGAACGAATCGGGGCTGCTTTCGAGCAGATCGGATCGATTGCGCTTTGGGCGAGGGGCCGACAGCACGGGCGACACCGCAGGCTATGGAGAGCGCGCGAAGGGAGCCTCACTCCTCATCCCCGAAGAGCTCCTTGAGGTCTTCGACAAAGCTGACCGCGATGACGACCACGGAGCCTGCCAGACCGAGGAAGAAGAGTGGAACCACGATCTTCGCGACCACGCGAATCAGGAGATCCATCGCTGTCTATTGTAGTCGCAAGCGGGGTTGGTTGCGTGGAAGAGCGCGCGGACGAGTGGTAAACTTCGGGTCGAATGCGGCGGTTACCAGCTCGGTTGTGGGGATGGGCGTTGATGTCGGGGGCCGTGCAGGTGCTGCCGTATCCGATCGCGGGTCCGGTGCCGTTGTGGCGCACGCAGCTTTGCTGGGTGGCGCTGGCGCCGCTGCTTTGGGCGGTGCTGGGCGAGCAGCCGGACGGGTCGCCGGTGAGCCGACGGCAGGGCGCGGCGCTCGGGTATGCGAGCGGTTTTGTGTGGTATCTGGGGAGTTGCTACTGGATCTATCAGACGATGCACCTGTATGGCGCGCTGTCGGAGCCGGTCGCGGCGGGAATTCTGGTGCTGTTCTGCCTATATTTGGGGCTGTATCACGCGCTGTTCGGGTTTTTGCTGGCGCATCTGCGGGGATCGCGGCTGGGGCGGCAGGGGGCGTTGCTGCTGGTGCCGGTGGTGTGGGTGGCGGTGGAGCTGCTGCGGGCGCGGGTGACGGGCTTTCCGTGGGATCTGCTGGGTGTGACGCAGGTGGATAACCCGGTGCTGCGGCGATTGGCGCCGTGGGCCGGGGTGTATGCCCTCTCGTTTGTGATCGCGGCGGTGAATGCGCTGTGGCTGGTGCGGATCCGGGTGCGGGAGCGACGGGGGCTGCGGCCGGCGCTGGCGGCGGTGGGGACGGTGCTGCTGGTGGGGTATGTGCTGCTGGCGCTGCGACCGCATCGCCGCGGCGCGGAGGCGTCGCGGCGCGGCAATGCGACGCTGCTGCAGCAGGATGTGGCGGTGGGGGCGGAGGCGAACGGGATGCCGCAGGCGAGCGCGGCGTCGCTGCTGGAGCAGTTTGCCGCGCTGAGCCGCCGACCGTCGGCGTTTGTGCTGGACGGAACGCCGGAGGTGCGGCGGACCGTGGTGGTGCGGCGGCGGGTGCGGCTGGAGCCGGCGGCGGACGCGGCGCC
This sequence comes from Acidobacteriaceae bacterium, assembly GCA_965277125.1. Taxonomy (GTDB): domain Bacteria; phylum Acidobacteriota; class Terriglobia; order Terriglobales; family Acidobacteriaceae; genus Edaphobacter. The sequence goes on from CBDIBU010000005.1 coordinate 392,162, forward strand.
CGCGGGAGCGGCGGGCGGCAGCAACCTGGATGGTCTGGTGGAGGGGACGGACCTGATCGTGTGGCCGGAGTCGCCGGCGCCGTTTGAGGAGGCGAATCCGGAGTTTCGGCAGGGGATCGCCGAGCTCGCGCGGAGTACAGGGGCGCCGGTGATCGTGGGCAGTGTGGGGATGAGCGCGAGCGGCGCGTCGGCGGCCGGACGCGGCTATGACCTGTTCAATTCGGCGTCGATGGTCGCGCCGGACGGGCGCTTTTTGGGGCGCTACGACAAGATGCATCTGGTGCCGTTCGGCGAGTACGTGCCGTTTAAGCGGCTGTTTTTCTTTGCCGGGAGTCTGCTGGACCAGGTGGGGACGTTTTTGCCCGGGCAGGCGCGGCGGGTGTTTGCGGTGGGTGGGCACAGCTATGGGGTGTTTATCTGCTATGAGTCGATCTTCGGCGACGAGGTGCGGGAGTTTGCGCGGATGGGCGCCGAGGTGCTGGTGAACATCTCGAACGATGGCTGGTATGGCGATACCAGCGCGCCGTGGCAGCACCTGAACATGTTGCGGATGCGGGCGATCGAGACCCATCGGTGGGTGCTGCGGGCGACTAATACGGGGGTGACGGCGTCGATCGATCCCGAAGGTCGGGTAGTGGCGGCCGCGCCGCGGCATGTGCGGACGGCGATTCGGGTGCCGTTCGCGTATGAGACGGATGTGACGTTTTACGCGGCGCATGGGGACTGGTTTGCGTGGGGGTGTTTGTTGGGCGCGATGGGCGCGGCGGGGTACGCGGTCTGGATGCGCCATGATATCCGCCTTATTCGGACGCCGCCGCAGTAGAGTAACGATATGGCGAGCGCGACGCAGAGCTCTTTAGCCGAATACCTCGACAGCAGCTATCGGCCTGATCGCGAGTATCTGGATGGGGAAGTTCGGGAGCGCAATGTGGGGAAGCGGGAGCACGCCAGGGTACAGGCGTTGCTGACAGCGTGGCTAATGGAGCACGAGACGCTGTGTCAGTGATGGTGCTGACCGAGGCGCGTCTCAGGGTGGGTCGGAACGCGTGCGGATTCCGGACCTGGTGCTGACGTCCCTCGCACCGCAGGCTGAGGTGCTGACGGAGGCTCCTGTTCTGGTGGTTGAAATCCTGTCGCCGGACGACACGTACACCGATACGGAGCAGAGGGCGGCGGACTACCTGAGCATGGGGGTTGGGACAGTGTGGATCATCGATCCGCAAAGCGGGACCGGGCGGATGTGCGCAGGGGCGACATGGACGGCGGCACGGAGGCTTGAGGTAGGGGGGACGGCGATCTTTGTCGAGATGGATGAGATCTTCCGGTATCTCGATATTGCTACTCCGTAGTAAGTGGGTGGCGGAACTGCAGGTCTCTCCACTGCGGCGCCGCTTCGCACCGCCTTCGGTCGAGATGACAGAGAGTTTCTCCTGAGGCGAGATCGACTAGAATCGGCCTATGTTGACTGATCTGGAGTACAGCTTCTCCCCGGTTCGCGAGAAGGTTCGCGAGCTGCGGGAGTATCTTTGACGCGGCTCGGCTGCGGCGTGAGCTGGCGGGGATTGAAGGGAAGATCGCGGACCCGAGTGTGTGGGCGGACGCGGCGCGATCGCAGCCCCTGATGCGGGAGCGCAAGCGGCTGGAGACGTTGCTGGCCGATGACGCGGAGCTGGCGCGACGCAGCGATGATATTGAGGCTTACTTTGAGCTGGCGCGCGAGGGCGAGTCGGTGGAGGGGGAGCTCGAGCGCGAGATTCCGGCGCTGGTGGAGTTTGCCGAGAAGCTTGAGTCGAAGACGATGCTGTCGGGCGAATCGGACGGGCTGAACGCGGTGGTGGTGGTGCATCCGGGGGCAGGCGGAACGGAGTCGCAGGACTGGGCCGAGATGCTGATGCGGATGTATCTGCGGTGGGCGGAGCGCGAGGGATTTAAGGCGGAGTTGAACGAGGTGCAGGACGGCGATGAGGCGGGGATCAAGTCGGCGACGTTTACGGTTTCGGGCGAGTTTGCGTACGGGCTGCTGAGTGGGGAGACGGGGGTGCACCGGCTGGTGCGGATCTCGCCGTTTGACTCGGCGAAGCGGCGGCACACGAGCTTTGCGAGCGTGTATGTGAGTCCGGAGATCGATGACACGATCGTGATCGACATCAAGCCGGAGGAGCTGCGGATTGATACGTATCGCTCGGGCGGCAAGGGTGGCCAGCACGTGAACACGACGGACTCCGCGGTGCGGATTACGCATCTGCCGACGGGGCTGGTGGCGGGGTGCCAGAATGAGCGGTCGCAGCACAAGAATAAAGAGCGGGCGATGAAGCTGCTGCGCTCGCGGCTGTATGAGTATGAGCTGGACAAGCAGAAAGCGGTGAATCGGAAGCTCGAGGACTCGAAGCTGGAGATTGGGTTTGGGTCGCAGATCCGGAGCTATGTGTTGCAGCCGTACCGGATGGCGAAGGATCTGCGGACGCGGGTGGAGGTGGGGGATGTGGACCGCGTGCTGGACGGTGGGCTGGAGCCGTTTATTCGCGGGTATCTGCGGCTGCGGCGCGAGGGTGGCGTGCCGGCGGCGGTGGTCGAGGACGAGGTGTAGCGGATGCGGCGAGCGCAGGCGAAGCTGGACTATGGTGTTGACGCGCCCGCTGCGATGCGGAACCTGCTTCTGATTGGTGGGGTGTTGCTGCTGATCGGAGCGTTCTCGCCGCCGATTCTGCACCTGGGCCTGGTGGAGCTGGGGCGCAGTGCCTTTTTCTGGACAGGCGGGTTTGTGTTCGGGGAGGGCCTGCTGTTTCTGCTGTATGTGAAGTTCGGCAAGTTTCGCCATCGCGACTTCATGCTGGGGATGCATGCGTGGCGTGGGGATGAGCAGGTGCTCGACGTTGGGTGCGGGCGTGGGCTGTTGCTTGCGGGAGCGGCGAGGCGGCTGGCCGCGATTGGTGGCGCGGGGCGAGTGACCGGTATTGATATCTGGTCGAACGTGGATATGGGCGGCAACTCGATGGCGGCGACGGAGCGGAATCTCGTGCTGGAGGGCGTGGCGGATCGGTGTGCGCTGGTGACGGAGTCAGCGGCGAGGATGGGGTTTGTGGACGCGAGCTTTGACGTGGTGGTGTCCAATCTTTGTCTGCACAACATCTATGACGGGCCGACACGGGAGCAGGCGGTACGGGAGATCGCGCGGGTGCTGCGACCGGGCGGGGTGGCGTTGCTGTCCGACTACAAGCGGACGGGGGAGTACGCGCGGCAGCTGAAGTTGCTGGGCTGCGACGTGAGCATGCGCTGGGGCAGCTGGCTCACCACGTTTCCACCGCTGCGTGTGGTGATCGCGCGCAAGCCAACGGTGGTGGAGCGCTGAAGGTTCATGCGCCGGATGGCTCCGGCGGCATCAGATAGTTCGAAAGCTGCAGAAAGCAGCTAGTTCGAAAGCCTTGCAGAGAGCAGCGACACGCGGGGGACTTGATGAGCAGTAAGCCGCAGACAGCGAGTGTTGTGACTCCGACGATGGCGCTCCAGGCGGAGCTGGTGCGGCAGGTTCTGGCGCTGTTGGCGGGTGGGCAGGCGCATGTGGACTTTGCGCGCGCGGTCGCCGACCTGCCGGAGGGGATGCACGGGGCGCGGCCGGAGGGGGTGCCGTATTCGGCGTGGCAGCTGGTGGAGCACATGCGGATTACGCAGCGGGACATCCTGGACTTTTCGACGGACGCGGATGGCGCGGGGTACCGGCACCTGGCGTGGCCGAAGGACTATTGGCCGGAGGCCCCGGAGCCGGTGACGCCGGCGGCGTGGGAGGCGGCGGTGGCGGCCATCGGCGCCGATCGGAGGCGATTTGAAGGGCTGCTGACGGCGGAGGACGCGGATTGGACGACACCGTTTCCGTGGGGCGGCGGCCAGAACTTGCTGCGGGAGGCGCTGCTGATCGCGGACCACACGGCGTACCACGTGGGGGAACTGGTTCTGCTGCGCCGGCTGCTTGGTGTTTGGAAGAGCTAGGGTATTTCTCCTGAAGGTGTACAGGAGGCCGCATGCGCCCGTGCCATTTTCTCTCAAGGAAAATGGCCTTCACTGCCGTCAAACAGCGGCACAGCATCAGGAGAAATACTTTAGAGGGGCGGAGAAGGCATGAACGAGCCGGCGCTGATTCGCGAGATGCTTACCCCTGGACCGGGCCGTGCGCTGAAGCTGGCGGTGGTGGGGTTATCGGACCGGCCGGATCGGCCGAGCCACTATGTGTCGCGGTATATGCAGGAGCGGGGATATCGCATCCTGCCGGTGAATCCGGCGCTGAAGACGGTGCTCGGGGCGCCGTCGGCGACGTCGATTCTGACCTTGCCGGAGCTGCCGGATGTGGTGAATGTGTTTCGGTTGCCGAGCGCGATTCCGGCGGTGGTGGAGGAGATGATCACGCGCGGTCTGACGCGGCTGTGGGTGCAGCAGGGGATTATGAATCTGCAGGCGGCGGAGCGGGCGGAGGCGGCGGGGATCGGCGTGGTGATGGATCGATGCATCATGGTGGAGCATCGGCGACTCTTCGGTTGAACGCCTGACGCGGGCGAGCGGGGAACGGTAGAAGCCTACAATCAGCGGAGATGAAACGTAATGGGTTTGGTCTCTTTTTCCTCGTGCTCTGTGCGTGCCTTTGCCTTGCGCGGGGGATGTTTGCGCAGTTGAAGACGGTGGGGGATGGCGGGCCGGGGCCGGTGAAGGCGCAGCACCTGACGGTCGAGCTGATGACGGCGGCGCCGGTGGTTGCGCCGGGCGGATCGGTGGATGCGGGGCTGGTGCTGACGCTGGAGCAGAAGTGGCATGTGTATTGGATCAATGCGGGGGATGCGGGCGAGGCGCCGCACATCACGTGGACGCTGCCCAAGGGGGTGACGGCGGGCGCGATGCAGTTTCCGATTCCGACGCGGCTGCCGCTTGGACCGCTGATGGACTTCGGGTATGAGGACGCGGTCGCGTTTCCGTTGAGGCTGTCGGTCGCCAAGGGGGTGACGGCAGGGCCGGCGCATCTGGACGCGCTGGTGACATGGGTGGTGTGCAGCGAGGTGTGCGTTCCGGGCAAGGCGCATCTGGGGGTTGATCTGCGGGTGGACCCGAGTGCGCCGCTGCGGATCGAGGCCACGGTCGGCGCGCTGGGGGAGGCGCGGAGCCTGCTGCCGCAGCCGGTGCCGGCGGGGGCGAAGGTCGAGGTCACGGGCGGCAAGGAGCAGTTTGTGGTCACGCTGACCGGGGTGGAGAAGCCGGAGGACGCGGAGATCTACCCGTATGACGAGGGGCTGATCGCGAACGCGGCGGATCAGGACACGGCCGAGATCGCGGGAGGAATTCGTGTGTGGGTGGATCGCGCGGCGGATCTCGCGACGTTGCCCAAGCAGTTTCATGGGTTGATTCGGCTGAGCGATGAGACGGCGTATGAGTTTACGGCGCCGGTGACGCCGGGGGAGATCGCGGAACCGGCCGCGGCGGCCGGAGCGCCGAAGACGGCCGGCGCGAAGGATGTGACGGCACTGGGCGCGATCGGTCTGGCGCTGCTGGGCGGCGTGCTGCTGAACCTGATGCCGTGTGTGTTTCCGGTGCTGTTTCTGAAGGGGCTGGCGCTGGTGCAGAGCTCGGGCGAGCGGCGGGCGACGCTCCGCGCGCACGGGCTGGTGTATACGCTGGGGATTCTGGTCAGCTTCTGGGTGGTGGTGGCGGTTCTGCTGGCGTTGCGCTCGGGGACCCATCAGATCGGCTGGGGCTTTCAGTTGCAGTCGCCGGCGTTTGTGGCGGCGCTGGCGATCGGGATCTTTTTCTTTGCGCTGTCGCTGGCGGGGCAGTTTGAGTTCGGGCTGCGGTTGACCAGCGCGGGGGACAGCCTGACGCGCAAGCAGGGGTACCCGGGGAGCTTTTTTACGGGCGTGCTGGCGGTGGTGGTGGCGACGCCGTGCACGGCGCCGCTGATGGGCGCAGCGATCGGGTTTGCGCTGGCGCAGTCGGCGGGGATCACGTTTGCAGTGTTTACGGCGTTGGGGCTAGGGCTGGCGCTGCCCTATCTGCTGCTGACGCTCCAGCCTGCGTGGACGCGCTGGCTGCCGCGGCCGGGCGCGTGGATGGAGACGCTGAAGCAGCTGACGGCGGTGCCGCTGTTTGCGACGGTGATCTGGCTGGTGTGGGTGTTTGGGCGGCTGTTCAGCGGGGGCGCGGCGGGGGTCGATCGCGCGGCGTGGATGCTGGTGGGGCTGTTGCTGGTCGCGGTGGCGGGCTACGCGATGCGTCGGTGGCAGGGGCGATGGACGGGAGCGGCGGTGGCGGCGGTTCTGCTGGGGGTGGCGATGTGGGCGCCGTTGCACGGGCAGCGCGCGGCGGCGGCGGAGGAGACGATCTGGCGGCCGTGGAGCGCGGAGGCGGTCGCGCGGGCGCAGGCGGCGGGGCGGCCGGTGTTTGTGGACTACACCGCGGCGTGGTGTCTGAGCTGTCAGGTGAACGAGCGGGCGGTGCTGGACTCCGCTGAGGTGCAGGAGCATTTCCGGGATCGGGATGTGGTGCTGCTGCGGGCGGATTGGACGCGGTATGACGCGGCGATCACGGCGGCGCTGGGGTCGGTGGGTCGCAGCGGTGTGCCGACCTATGTGCTGTATCCGGCGGGCAAGGGGGCTGCGCCGGAGGTGCTTCCCGAGCTGCTGAGCAAGGGTGTGGTGCTGGCGGCGCTGGATCAGAAATAGGCTTGGTGGCGCAGCGACCGCAGGTCTCTCCACGGCGCTACGCTTCGGTTGAGATGACACAGTCACGGGGCGGGGACTGACTTGGGGGGAGGCGCGGAGTTATTCGGGTTCGGTACGGGTGCGGGCGGCGTCGCGTAGCTTGGCGAGCTCTTCCATGCGGGCGGCGAGCTGGCGCTCGCGACCTTGGTCGGTGGGCTGGTAGTAGCGCCGGTCGGCGAGCGAGGGTGGCAGGCAGTCCATGGCGGCGACGCGGGCTTCGAGGTCGTGCGCGTACTGGTATCCCTTGCCGTAGTCGAGCTGTTTCATGAGCGCGGTGGGCGCGTTGCGCAGGTGCAGCGGGACGGGTTCGGCGGCGGTGCGTTCGATGTCGGCGAGCGCGGCGCCGTAGGCGCGATAGACGGCGTTTGACTTGGGCGCGAGCGCGAGGTAGACGACGGCCTGGGCGAGTGCGAGATCGCCCTCGGGGTGGCCGAGGAAGTGCATGGCATCGCGCGCGGAGAGGCAGAGATTGAGGGCCTCGGGCGCGGCAAGGCCGATGTCCTCGACGGCCATGCGCACGACGCGGCGGGCGACGTACATGGGGTCTTCGCCGGCTTCGAGCATGCGGCCGAGCCAATAGAGCGCGGCGTCGGCGTCGGAGTTGCGGACGCTTTTGTGGAGGGCGGAGATGAGGTCGAAGTGCTGCTCGCCGCGCTTGTCGTAGAGCAGCACGCGACGCTGGAGAGCTTCGGCGACGATCTCGCGGGTCAGGGTGTGAGCGCCGCGAGCGGCGGCGACGGAGGCGGCGGCTTCGAGGGCGTTCAGGGCGCCGCGGGCGTCGCCGCTGCTGTAGCTGGCGATGAGTGAGAGCGCGTCGGGTGCGGCTTCGAGATGCTCCGCGCCGAGGCCGCGCGCGGTGTCGGCGAGCGCGCGCTCGAGCAGACCGACAATCTCGTCCTCGGACAGGGCGTGGAGGGTGAAGACGCGGCAGCGGCTGAGCAGGGCGGCGTTGATCTCGAAGGATGGATTTTCGGTGGTCGCGCCGATGAGGCGAAGAACGCCGCGCTCGACGTAGGGCAGGAAGGCATCCTGCTGCGCCTTGTTGAAGCGATGGATCTCGTCGACGAAGAGGATGGTGCGCAGGCCGGCGGCGGCCGCTCGTTCGGCGTCCGCCATGACCTGGCGGATCTCCTTGATGCCGCTCATGACGGCGGAGAACTCGAGGAAGTTGGCCTCCGTAAGGGTGGCGACGAGCTTGGCCAATGTGGTCTTGCCGACACCGGGCGGCCCCCAGAAGATCATGGATTGGGTGTCGTCGCGCTCGATGGCGAGGCGGAGGGGTTTGTCGGGTCCGAGCAGATGCTGCTGGCCGACGTATTCGGCGAGGGAGCGGGGCCGCATGCGCGCGGCTAAAGGCGGTCGGGCTGCTGTGCGGGCTGATGTTTGGGCGAGAGGCGAGGTGCCGAAGAGGCTCACGGGGCTTGGGCGTCTCCGGTTGGGGGCCGATGGCCGCGCTGTTGTTGGGCAGCAAAGAGCAGGAGGGAGCCCGCGACGGCGGCGTTGAGGCTTTCGACCGGGCCGGAGCAGGGGATGGTCACACAACGATCGGCGAGGGCCAGCAGATCGCGGGAGAGGCCGGCGCCTTCGTTGCCGATCAGGAAGGCGGTCGGCCGGGCAAGGTCGAGGTCGCCCGGAGGCAGGGCAGGAGCCTGCGGTGTGCCGCGACCGACTGCCGCTAGCAGCTGTACCCCGCATTCGCGAAGCTTGCCGACGCAATCGAGCGAGCAGGCGAGCGATGGCAGGCGAAAGGCTGAGCCGGCGGAGGCACGGAGCGCCTTGCCGTTCCAGATGCCGGCGGAGCCGGGGAGCAGCACCATGCCCGTGGCGCCGAAGGCCTCGGCTGAGCGGACGAGGGCGCCGAGGTTGCCGGGGTCTTGTAGGGCGTCGAGGACCAGCAGCAGCGGCCAGCCGACAAGCGCGGCTTCGATCGAAAAGATGGGTGGGGGAAGCAGCGCGGCGATGCCTTGCGGGCAGCGCGTGGCGGTGGCGCCGCGGAAGACTGGATCAGAGAGACGCAGCACCTCGACGCCGGCGGGCAGGTTGGCGGGGGCCGGACGATCTTCGGCAAGGAAGAGGGTGTGGAGGGGAAGACGGCTGCGGAGCGCCTCGTCGACGAGGTGCGGGCCCTCGATGCCGATGAGGCCGTCGCTCGGGCGTGCGGTCTCGGTGAGCGCCGCGCGGAGCTGTTTGACGCGTGGATTGGCCCGGCTGGTGATGAGGGGTGGCGCGGCCAGCATGGAAGAATCTTACGCCGGGGGGAGCATATGCTAGGCTTCGGGTTTGTGTTCCCATGCACTCACGCCGGTCGGCAAGCAGGCGGATCGACCGGTCAGGAGCTCCCTTGGCGGCAGAGATTCTTCGCATACATCCGGACGAGCCGGAGGCGGCACAGATTGAGCGCGTGGTGGTTGCGCTGCGCGCCGGGCAGGTCATCGCTCTGCCGACAGACACGTTTTACGGGCTGGCGGTCGATCCGGTCAACCTGCGCGCGGTGGACAAGATCTACGAGCTGAAGACGCGGGCGCGGCACAAGCCGTTGTCGCTCTTGATCAGCGATGTCGCGCAGGCGTACGAGCTGGCGCGATCGATCGACGGCGCGTTTGACCGGCTGGCGGAGCGCTTCTGGCCGGGTCCGCTGACGATCATTGTCAAGGCCGGCTCGCGGCTTCCGCTGCGGGTGACGGCGAACACGGGCAACGTGGCGTTGCGGGTGCCGGAGGCGGCGATTCCGCGAGCGGTGGTGGAGATGCTGGGGCTGCCGATCACGGCGACCTCGGCGAATCTGCATGGCCTGCCGGAGTGTACGTATGCGAACTGCGTGCGCGATCAGCTGGGCGGCGAGCTGCCGATGATCGTGGACGGTGGACCGACGGCGCGCGCCACCCCGACGACAATTGTGGATCTATCGAGCGGCGGCAACGAGTGGAATATCTTGCGCGAAGGAGCGATTCCGACGCACGAGATCGCGCTGACGCTGCAGCGCTGACGAACGGCTGGGTGATAGCGGACTGGCGATCTGTCTCGTACACTGCATGGCGTGGCGGCTTCGACACGCGCGCGGTCCGGTCCGCGCTCCGGCTTTGCGGTGCTGATCGTTGTCGGCCTGGCGGCGATCGGTCTCGGGCTGGTGTGGTCGATCTATGTGGCACGGCAGATTGCCGAGGTCGCGGCGGAGGATCAGGCGACCACGGCGGATGCGATCGCGGTGTTCGGCGCGGCGGAGTATGGCGGTCGGCCATCGCCGATTCTGCACCTGCGGCTGGATCATGCGCTCGAGCTGTATCGGCAGCATCTTGCGCCGGTGATTATCACGCTGGGCGGGGGAGCGGATCGCGACTCGGGCAAGAGCGAGGGCGGCGTGGGCCGCGACTATTTGCTGGCGCAGGGCGTGCCGCTGGCCGACATTCTGGCGGAGACGCAGTCGACCAACACGGTGCAGCAGGTGCATCGTTTGGCGGCGATCGCGCGAGACCACAATCTGCGGCAGGTGATTGTGGTCTCGGATGCGACGCACCTGTTTCGCATTCGCGAGCTGTGCGAGCAGGCTGGGCTCGAGGTGTACACGTCGCCGCGGGCACCGCAGGGGCACCTGAGCGACTACAGCCTGGCGCGGCGCTATGTGCACGAGATCGCGAGTTACACGGCGCTGAAGTTCGGCCTGGAGGAGGGTGAGCTGCATCGCCTGCTGGGGATGGACAGCGGCGCGGACGACTAGAGCCACGGGGTGGGACCAAGGCGGGAGGACGGCTTAGAGCAGGCAGGCGAGCAGAGCCGCGGCCGCGGTTGAAAGCAGGTTGACGAGGTCGTTGCCGATCCAGCCGCGGCGCTCGATGGTTGCGCCGAGGGCGGAGTCGACCAGCAGACCGAAGCAACCGGTGACGAAGACGGTGAGAGCGAGCAGGGGACGATGGAGTTGGAGCGCGGCGACGAGGGCGATGGCGAAGGCGACGGCTGCGCCGGCGAGTGTGCCGCGGAGGCTGACGCCGCCATCTGTGCCGGCGGGAACGGATCGGCCGGTGGTAAGCAGCCAGGTTGGGCCGCCGACCGCCTGGCCGATCTCGGAGGAGACGGTGTCGGCGGCGGCTTCGGCAAGCGCGGCCAGGGCACCCACGAGATGACCGGCGGCGGCAAAGAGCGCGGCCACGCCGAGGTTGGCGAGAACCTGATTGGCGCGACGGCCGCGCTTCCCCTCCGCGAGACCGCGGCGTTCCTTTGCGGCGCGGCCATAGCGGGTGGCGGCGAAGGTGAGGGCGAAGAGGAGGACGAGCGACGTGAGCGCCGGGGAGAGCAGAGCGGGAGCGCCGGAGGGCGTTTGCGGCTGCGCCGGCGCCTGCGCGAGCAGAAGGCAGATGGCGGCGCCCATGACGGCGGCCGGGGGTGTGGCCGCGCGGAGTCGCCACACCAGCAGACCGAAGGCGGCGCTGAGCAGCACCGCCGCGAGGGAGGCGCGGTGCGCCAGCAGCAGAGATGTTTCCTGGCGGGCGAGGGAGAGGAGGACGGCAGCGCCGAGGGCCAGGGTCAGAGCGTTGCTTTGGGCGCGATCGCGTTGGCGCGGGATCGCCTTCCGCCAGCCGGGCTGCGCAGCTTGCGGCGGGGGTGTGCCGTGCTTGGGAGGAAGCGGCGTGGACGGTCCTAGGAGAGGGGCTGATTTACAATCTGAAGTTGACCATAGCCGACACAGGCTTGTTCGCGGGAGCTGTTTTTTGCCACAGGAACTGGACGTAGTGTCTACCGATCGACGAAGTGCTGGTCAGCTCCGACGCCCTTCCAAGCTTCTTTCTGTCTCCGCGGCTGCCGTGCTTTCGGCATCCGCCCTCGGCGTGGTTGGGTGCGGGAACACCTATCGCCCGGTGGTGACGGCGATCAATACGGTCGGCCCGTCGGGACAACCGACGAAGTACGCCGTGGCGATCTCGCAGCCTACCGCGACGGGTCCGGGTCTGCTGACGATCGTCGATTATTCGGGCGATTCTATCCTGGTCACCGCGGCGATCGGTGTGGCGCCGTATTATCTGGCGCTGAATCTGCAGGAGTCGATCGGGACCAATGCGAGCACGGGCTACACGCTCGACGGCGACGGCACGATCAACAGCTTCTCGATCTCGACCACGCTGCTGGCAAGCCAGGTGCAGTCGTCGACGCTGTTGCCGGGCGCGACGCTGCCCACCAGCATCTTCTCGGGCGGCGCCAATCTGTACATCACCAATCCTGCTAACAGCTCCGTCGCACAGTTCACGGGGCAGCCGCCGGCCGAGAGGCAGGAGTTCACCGTCGCGCCGAATCCGATCTATGTCGCGGGCGTTGTGAATGCGCCACGCGTCTACGCCATCTCGCAAGGGGCTGCCGGCGGTGCGGGGCAGGTCGCGGCGATCGAGAACACGGCGACAAACGCGACGGTCTCCAACACGATTCCGGTCGGGATCGATCCGGTCTACGGGGTTATGACGCAGGACGGATATCGCGCGTTTATCACCAACAAGGGAAGCGGCACGGTGAGCGTGATCAATGCGCAGACCAACGCGCCGGACGTGACGGCGCCGACGATCACGGTGGGCGCCGCGCCGGTGTGGGCCGATCTGGTGATCCCGCGCACGGAGATCGTTGTGCTCAACCAGGGCGATGGCGTGGGTCCGGGCTCGCTGAGCCTGATCAACACTCCGCTGTGCAACAGCGTCTCGCTTTCGACCAACCCGAACTGCGACCCGAACAATCCGGCGGACGCGGTGGGCTTTGGGGAGGTGCTCGCGACGATTCCGGTGGGGATCGCGCCGGGAGTGGTGTCGGTGCTGCAGGACGGGACGCGGGCCTATGTGGCGAACTTCGGATCGACGGCAAACTGTCCGGTGAGCCTGCCGAGCGCCGCGGCGATTCTGCCCAAGAATGGATGCGGCACCGTGAGCGTGGTGAATCTGCTGACGAATACGGTGACCGCGACGATTCCGGTGGCGGGACACCCGACGTTTATCGCCGCCACGACGGGCACGCCGACGGGCAAGGTTTACATCACCTCGACCGAGACCAGCCTAATGACGGTGCTGCGAACGGATACGGACGCTGTAGAGACGTATGTCGATCTGCAGGGAGCGGGCGGGCAGGTGAGGGTGACGCAACCCTGAGTCACTGAGTCTAAGCAGGGTAAAAAGAAGGGCCGGATCGCTGGAGCGGTCCGGCCCTCTTGTGTAAGGTGGGGGTCAGGACGCAGCGGCTCCCGCAAGGACGATTGGCATGGTCGGGGTTGCCGAGCCACCCTCGTTCTCGATGGTGACACCGAACGCCTTGGCGACCACGCCTGTGGGCAGCGTGGGCAGAAGGACGCTGGCGTTGCCGTGCTGGTCCGGGTGGAAGACGCCGGCGGAGACGGGCGCCTGGCCGTTGGCCGGAATGATCCACAGCTGATAGGCCTTCTGCGGCTCGAGCGGCTCAAGGTTGTTGGCGACAAAGACGAGGGCGCCGCGGTTTGCGTCGTAGGTCGCCTTGCCCTGCGGCACGGGGTGCTGCTTGGACAGGGTGAGCGTCACGCGCTGCGCTGAGGGGTCATTGAGGGTTTCGAGCAGGCGGCGTGCGGTCGAGGTCTGCTCGGTAAGGGTGGCCATCTGGTGGTTGACGGAGGCCACGTCGTCGCGCAGGTGATCTCGCTGGTGGGAGATCTGCGCGACGGTGACCGCCAGACCGGCGGCGACGGCCCAGCCGATCCACGGCAGGGTGCGGACCACCAGGTTGGGCCGAGCCTGACCTTCGCTGGGCAACAGGCGGAGGTTGCGGTCGTCGGTGGCGGGCGTGGTGGGCGCGGCCTGGGCTGCTCGGGGGACCTGGGCTGGCGCGGCGGAGAGAGCGGCGGGAGCGTTGGAGGCGTGTCGCGGTTCGCGGGCGACCTGCTGCAGCAGACGATCCCGCAAAGCAACCGAGGGGGTTTCGAGGTCGACCGTGAGTGCCAACAGGGCAAGATCGCCCTGGATCGCGGCAAGCTCTTCGCGGCAATCTTGACACTGTTGCAGATGCGATCGCACAGCACTCATCTCCTCGGGCGGCAGCAGCTGAAGGGCGAACAAAGCAAGATCTTCGGAGCTGAAGTGGTTAGAGTTCATGCGTTGAACGCCTTTCTCAGCGTCAGCAACGCGCTGCGGATGCGAGTCTTTACTGTGCCCAACGGATCTCCGGTCATCTCCGCGATCTCCGAATGAGTCAATCCATCGAAGAACGCCATCTCCAACATTTTCTTCTGCTCGGGCGGAAGCTGTTGTATGACGGCCCGAGCCTTATCCATCATTCCGTGGCGAATTGCCTCGCTGGCGAGGTCGTACCCGGAGGGAAGCAGCATCTCGTCGATCGGATCGGTCGGTCGCTTGCGTCGCAAGGCATCGATCGATCGGTTTCGCGAGACCACGGCAAGCCATCCGCCGAGAGTTCCGCGCGTGGCGACAAAGCTGTTCGGATTCCGCCAGATCTGCAGAAAAATCTCTTGCAGCACATCTTCTGCGGATGCCGGATCCCGAAGGACTCGCAACGCGACGGAGTAGACGACTTTGGAGTAGCGGTCAAACAGCGACGCCATCGCCGCTTCATCGCCGCGCTGTACGAGCAGCAGCAAGGAAGCATCGTCGTCGATCGGCGCTTGACCGTGTCCCGCTCCCGTCTCTCTCAACATAGAAACGCACCCACCATCGCAGCAGATTGCCTTTGCTCGTGCACTTATGCCTCTAAAAACAATGAGTTACCTTCGTACTGTGTGCACCGGAAGCATCCACTGTATCGCAACGCGCGCTCGCGTGCCGCTTGCCGAGATGACTCTATCTCAGAGAGGAGGTGGGATGCGAGGGACGGCGCCGGATAAGTCCGTGGCAGAGAAGGGCAGGCTGGACCGCGTGATGGTGTCGCGTGCGTTGGCCGCGTCGCGGGAGCGGGCGCAGGCGCTGATCCTTGCCGGGCGCGTGCTGGTTGACGAGCAGCGCGTGGACAAGCCGGGGACGGCGATTCGCGTGGACGCGGCGATTCGGTTGTTGGGCGAGGACCTGCGCTATGTAAGTCGCGGAGGTCTGAAGCTGGAGCGCGCGCTCGCGCACTGGCGCATCGCTCTCGAGGGGCTGGTGTGCGTCGATATCGGCGTGTCCACGGGAGGCTTCACCGACTGCATGCTGCAGCACGGCGCGGCCGCGGTGATCGGGGTGGACACGGGGCACGGACAGATCGCGGAGAGGCTGCGCACCGATGCGCGGGTTCATCTGCGGGAACGAACCAATGCGCGCCTGCTCGAGCCGGGAGATCTGCTGCGTGACGCGCCGGCGCCGCCGCGCTTTCTAGCCGTCGACGTGGCGTTTATCTCGGCGACGCTGGTGCTGCCGGCGGTTGTGGCGGCGATGGCGGCAACCTCGACTGCATGGGAGGGCGTGGCGGTGGTGCTGATAAAGCCGCAGTTTGAGGCGGGTCGGGAGAGCGTGGGGAAGGGTGGGATTGTGCGCGAGGAAGGTGCGCGACAGGCTGCGATCGAGCGGGTGCGGGCGAGCGTGGCGCTGTGCGGCGGCC
Source organism: Acidobacteriaceae bacterium (assembly GCA_965277125.1). Taxonomy (GTDB): domain Bacteria; phylum Acidobacteriota; class Terriglobia; order Terriglobales; family Acidobacteriaceae; genus Edaphobacter. The sequence goes on from CBDIBU010000005.1 coordinate 407,416, forward strand.
GTGAGATTGAGGTGATTGACTCGCCCATTCGCGGCATGGAAGGAAACCACGAGTATCTGCTGCACGCGCGCTTCGGGCCTCAAGACAGGTGAGACAAGCGAGACGAGCGGGGCCGGGCTCTCCCGTACACTGAAGGCGCATGATGCTTGCCGCAATTGTCTCGAAGCCGCAGAAGAATGAGCTCTACACGGTGCTGCCGGAGTTGGTGCGCTGGCTGCGCGAGCACGACTATGACAGCGTGCTTGATTGTGACAGCGCGTGCTATGTTCCGGGGGCGCCGGGTGTGCCGCGGGCGGAGCTTCCGCTGCGCAAGCCCAATCTGGTGATCGTGCTGGGCGGGGACGGCACGCTGATTGCCGCGGCTAGGGCGTTTGCCGAGACGCGAACCCCGATTCTTTCGGTCAATCTCGGCTCGCTCGGCTTTCTGACCGAGGTTCCGCTCTCCGATCTGTACGGGACACTGGATGCCTGGTGCACCAACACCGCGATCATCGACGCGCGCGAGATGATGCACGCGGAGTTGCGTCGCAGCGGCGAGCTGGTGCAGGGGTGGACCGCGCTGAACGATGTGGTGGTGGCGAAGGGAACGATCGCGCGGATGGGTGACTTCCGCGTCGATATTGACTCGCAGCTGGTGGCGAAGTTTCGCGCGGACGGGATCATTGTCTCGACCGCCACGGGCTCGACCGCGTACAACCTGGCGGCCAATGGGCCGATTGTGATGCCGTCGGTGGCGGCGGTGGTGGTCACGCCGATCTGTCCGCACCTGCTGACGCTGCGGCCGATCGTGGTGCCGTCGAGCTCGACGGTGTGCCTGCACGTGATGGGCGTGCCGAACGAGATTTACCTGACGGTGGACGGGCAGGAGGCGGTGGCGCTACAGCTGGGGGATCACATCAGTTGCCGGCGGTCGGCCAACGTGGTGCGGCTGCTGCGGCATCAGCCGAACGGTCTGTTCAATGTGCTGCGGTCGAAGCTGAAGTGGGGCGAGCGGTAGGGTACCCCTCCCCGTACTTTGGTACTAAAGTATTCGAAATGCAAGGGATAGGTCCGGAAGTACGGGGGGTACTTCCACACCGGGCGGCGCGTGCCGGCTTCCTTCCAGAGTAGGCGCGGTGTGGGGGTGCTTGCGCCAGGGTGCCGTATGCGGGCTGGAGGGCTTTGCCCTCGGCGCGGTATGTCGGGCTTTTAGCCCTTGGGTCGTTATGGGGGGTGATCCTGGGCCTTCGGCCCAGGCTTTATGTGTCGGGCTTTCAGCCCTCGGGGTCGTTATGGGGGTGATCCTGGGCCTTCGGCCCAGGCTTTTATGTGTCGGGCTTTCAGCCCTTTTAGGAAGCTGGAGCTTAGCTCCGGGTGGGGGTGTGGTCGGGGCTCGGCAGAATGGCACGGCGGCTGCGTTGGTGGGGGTGGCTGGGGCAAGAGGGCACGGGCGGGGCAGGGGTAGAGCTGGGGCTTTTTGACCGAAGGGATCTCTCCACTGCGCGCTGCGCGCTTCGGTCGAGAATCGGCGAGTGAGAGGGTTAGCGGCCGAGGGTGACGACGGGGGCGGCGGGGTGGCAGAAGACGCGGCCGTGGTTGAGGGCGATGCGGCGGCTGGCGAGGGAGGCCATTTCGGGGTCGTGGGTGACCATGATGATGGTGTGGCCCTGGGCGTGAAGGCGGCGCAGGAGGTCGGCGACGATCTTCTGGTTGGCGGCGTCGAGGTTGCCGGTGGGCTCGTCGGCGAGGACGATGGGCGGCTGATTGATGAGGGCGCGGGCGATGCAGACGCGCTGCTGTTCGCCGCCGGAGAGCTCGCTGGGGAGGTGGTCGGCGCGGTCGGCGAGGCCGACGCGCTCGAGGGCGACGCGGGCTTCAGCGGAGTCGGTGGTGGAGTGGAAGTACTGCGCGAGCATGACGTTTTCGAGCGCCGATAGATACGGGATGAGGTGGAACTGCTGGAAGATGAAGCCGATCTTTTCCGAGCGGAAGCGATCGAGGGCGGAGGCGTTCATGGAGCGGGTGTCGACGCCGTCGATGCGAAGCATGCCGCGGGTGGGCTGGTCGAGGCAGCCGAGGAGGTTAATGAGGGTGCTTTTGCCGGATCCGGAAGGCCCCGTGATGGCGATCCACTCGCCGGCGACGATGGAGAAGGTGGCGTCGTCGAGGGCGGTGACGGCGCCGGTGCGGCCGGTGTATTCGCGCGCGACGTGTTCGAGCGAGACCACGGCGCACTCGGCGCGGGTCTGCTGATGAAGGACGTCGGTGGCGGATTCGGATGGTCGCACGGGTCTTCCTTCCCCTGTATCAGGTACGCACAGTCTTCGATTTGGGATTCGTATCGGCGGACGGCGTGCGGATCGGGGCTGACCGAGGAGCGCTGGGGCGAGCCCAGTCGTAGGGCCGTCGGCCTTGAGTCAGTTTAGCAGGGAGCTTTTCGCGGTAGGTGAAGGACTTTGAGGGAGCGGGCGCCGAAGCAACCGCGGGTTTCTCCGCTGCGCACGCACGGTGACGCGGTGCGTGCTCCGGTCGAGATGACAGCTTGTGGGGACGGGTCGGTGAGGCGGAGGGAGCGATGCCCATCGGCTTTAGTCGCCGCGCAGAAGGGCGGCGGGCTCGAGACGGCGCAGGGATTCGAGGGGGGCGATGGCGGCGACGATGGCGATGATGAGATCGAGCAAGGCCACGACCGGAAGGGCGCGCAGGCTGGGGGTGGCGGCGGTGTGGAAGTTGAGCTCGCTGATGAGCCACGCGAGGGCGGAGCCGACCAGCCAGCCGAGGAGGATGGCGGCGGTTGCGAGGACGAGGGCTTCAAGGAGGAAGAGGCGCGCGAGGCTTGCCTGGGAGCTGCCGAGGGCCTTCATGAGGGCGAAGTCGCGGCGGCGCTCGAGGACGGAGGCGGAGAGGGTGGCGAGCACGCTGACGCCGACGGTGAGCGAGATGAGGAGGACGGCGGCGACCATGAGGGCGTGGGTCTTGTCGACGATGCTGGTCTCGCCTTCGACGAGCTGGCGGACGGGGTCGATGCGCAGGGTGGGCAAGGCGGTGCGGAGGCTGGCGAGGGCGGCGTTGACGGCGGGAGCGCCACCGGCGATCTGCAGCTCGAGGACGCTGGGGGAGACGCCAGTCCAGGCGGTGAAGGTGGATAAGGGAAGGTAGAGGCGGCTGTCCTCGTCGCCGCCGGTGCGGAGGGTGCCGGCGGTATGGAGGGTGAGCGGGCGGTCGTTGTAGCGGAGGGTGACGGTGTGCGGGTTGGCGAGGAACTGCGCGGCGCGGGCGCCGAGCAGGGCGTCGTTGGGAGTGGTGGGCCAGATGGTGACCTGCCACCAGCTGTTGAGCGTGCGGAGCGAGGGGAAGTCGACGCCGGCGACGACGACGGGGTCGCCGCGGTCGGTGGTGGCGACGGCGTAGGCGATGGCGGCGATGGAGGTGCCGGGGGGTGTGGCGGCGCGGGCGCGGACGAGGGTGTCGGGCGGCAGCGACTGGCCGGCGGTGGGGGCGGTGATGGTGAGGTTGGCGCCGAAGGAGCGGAACTCCCGGTGCAGTTTGCGGTCGAGGTCGGCGTAGAGGGTGAGCAGCGCGGTGGCGACGGCGGCCGAGACGGAGAGGGCGACCAGGGCGGAGAGGCCGCGGGCGCGGCGGTGGCGGAGGGACCGGAGAAGGAGGCGGGGGAGGGAGAGGCGGGTTGTCATAGGAGGCGGTGCTCGGATCGGCTTGCGGTCGATGGACCGGCCTTTGGGGTGGCGGTGTGGAGGGGGCGGTCGACCTTGCGGTCGAGGAACCCACTCATGACGGTGAAGCTGTCATGAATGGGGCACCCGGCCTTTGGCGTGTCGGGGTGGGCGGTATGGGTTGGGTGTGGGCAGTATTGGTGGGGGGTGGTCATGCGTCGGCTCGCAGGATGGTGGAGGGGTCGAGGCGGAGCGCGCCGCGGATGGCGGGGGTGCTGCCGGCGGCGGAGAGGAGGAGCGCGAGGGCGAGGACGACGGGCAGCAGGACGAGGTTAAAGGGGGCGAGGTGCGCGGCGGGGGTGGCGGCGGAGTTGAAGATGCGCGCGCCGAGCCAGGCGGCGAGACCACTGCCGGCGAGGTAGCCGAGGGTGCCGGCGGCGAGGGCAAGGGCGCCGGTTTCGACGTAGAAGAGGGTGGCGATGGCGGCGCGGGAGGCGCCGAGCGAGCGCATGAGGCCGATCTCGGCGCGTCGCTCCAGGATGGCGGTGGCCATGGCGGCGGAGACGGCGAAGGCGGCGGCGAGGAGGGCGGCGGCGGCGATGAGCCACATGAGGCCGGAGATGCGGGCAAGGATGTTGCCCTCGGACTGCTCGACCTGGCGGAGCTGCTCGGCGCGGGCGGAGGGGATGGCCTCATGGATCTGATAGGCGATGGAGTTGGCGTAGGGGCGGCAGTACCAGAGGTCGCGCTGCTTGGGGGAGAGGGTGTCGGGGTCGCGGCGGGCAAAGGCGTCTTCGGGGCGGGTGCGGGCGGAGACTTCGACGCGGGAGATGGCGTCGGGGGTGTTGTTGAGGGCCTGAGCGGCGGCGAGGGGAAGGAGGAGTTCCCTGTCGGTGGAGTCGCCGGTGCTGACGATGCCGGCGACTGTGTAGGGGTAGCTCTCTGGAGGAAGGCGCAAGCCGGAAGCACCGGGTGTCTGCAAACGGATGACGTCGCCGATATGGAGGTTTTGTGTCGCCGCGATGGTGTTTCCAAGGACGACCTGATCGAGACGCCGTGGCCAGTGTCCCTGCAACCGCCACGAGGGATGGAGCGAGGGAGCTCCGGTTCGTAAGCCGGCGAGGTCATGATCGAACCATAGGCCGCGTGCCAGGAGATGGGTGGCGGCGTGCGGCGAAGCGCGGGGGGTGGCACCGGGATCAGGCGTGACGGTCAGCGAGATCGGCAGTTCGGGGGAGATGCCGGTGATGTTGTTGGCCCAGAAGATGGTGCGGAGTTTGGCGAGGTCGGACTCGTGGAGGAAGGCGTTGCCGGTGGCGGGGTGGAGGTCGACGCCGCCGATGCTGACGGAGAGGGCGGCGGCCTGGGGGGTCATGACGATGTTGGCGCCGTAGACGGCGAGCTCGCGGTGGATGCGGTCGCCGATGGTGGTGGCGAGGGCGAGCATGGCGGTGACGGCGGTGATGCCGAGGAAGATGGCGGCGCCGGCGAGGAGCTTGCGGCGGCGCTGGCGGCGGAAGGATTCGAGAAGGAGGCGGAAGAACATCTCAGGCGGCCTCTTCGGGGATCTGGGCGGGAGGGTCGACCTGGCGGTCGATGGGCCCACGCATGACGGTGGAGCTGTCATGCATGGGGCACCCGGCCTTTGGCGTGGCGACTTGGGACCGCAGGTCTCTCCACTTCGCTTCGCTTCGGTCGAGAGGACACGATTCTGGAAGGTGAAGAAGATGGGGTACCGAGAGCTTGGTGGCAGGGAACCGCGGGTCTCTCCACTTCGCTTCGCTTCGGTCGAGATGACACATTTTTAGTTTGGGGTTCGTTGTGGGGAGTTTGGGGGTGGGGCTGCGGGTCTCTCCACTACGCCGCGGCTTCGGTCGAGTGACACCTGTTTTGGAGGGTGGGGCAAATTGTGAGGAGAGGGTTGCGGCGCATGATGGCATGGCTAGCTGCGCGCGAAGGTGGGCGCAAGGGCTTGGAGGTCGTGGGCAGTGATGGTGAGCTGGCCGCCGGTTTGGGTGGAGTGGAGCGGGATGGGGTTGCAGCCGCCGGGCTGGCCCATGGACTGCGGCACGAGCGGGGACGAGCACATCTTGCAGGTGATGCCCTGGGCGCCGATGAAGAAGCCGACGGGGCCGCAGATCTGGCAGGCGTCGGCGACGGAGACGATGGTGCCGTCGGGCTTTTTGTAGAGCAGGAAGCGAACCTCCACGGGCTTGCCGTCGGGGTTGGGTACGAAGACGCCGAAGCGATGGAGCTGGTCGTCGTGGATGTCGGCGGCGTTCAGGGTGACCTGGTTGCCGACGAGGGTGACGACGGCGGTGGGGGAGAGCGTGGTGCTGCTCTTGGCGTAGATGAACTCGGCGGTGGAGAGGAAGATGAAGAGGAAGGAGACGCCGACGACGGCGGTCATCCAGAGGCGCTCGCGGCGATGGGCCCACTCGAGTTTGCGGCGGGCGGCCGCGGTGAGGGTGGGGTCGAGTGTGGGCGGCTTGCGGTTGCGGCTTTCGAGCAGGACCATGAGGCCGATGAGGGCGAGCATGGTGACGAAGAAGAAGAGGTCGTTGCGAACGATGGGACCGATGAGGCGCATTTCGGCGGTGCTGGAAGGCAGGACGCCGTTTTCTGAGAGCTCGTGCAGGCCACTGACGAGGAGCTGAAAGGTGACGAAGTAGAGGATGACGGTGGTGACGCGGAAGAAGCGCTGGAGGTTAATGCGCACGCTGCCGCGGATGAACATGACGCCGAAGAGGACGGCGGCGGCGAGGCCGAGGACGGTGCCGGTGAAGCTGAGGATCTCGCTTGAGTTGAGGGTGACGGCGGAGAGCAGAAGGACGGTCTCGACGCCCTCGCGGAGGACAAGGAGAAAGACGAAGAAGAAGAGGCCGACGCGGGCAGACTCGGAGCCGGCGAAGCGGGCGATTTTGCCTTCGATCTCGCCTTTCATGGAGCGGCCGGTGCGGTGCATGAAGTAGATCATGCTGAGGACGAAGGCGGCGGCGGCGAGCATCACCCAGCCCTCGATGATGTCGGAGTTGAGATTGAGGTGAGCGACGAGGATGGCGACGAGGACGGAGCCGGCGAGGGCGGCGCCGAGGGCGTAGAAGACGGTGCGCTTGAGCTCGTGGCGGCCGATCTTGGAGAGATAGGCGAAGATGATGCCAATGATGAGGGAGGCTTCGACGCCTTCGCGCAGAGTGATGATGAAGCTTTGGAACATGGGTCTCACGACTCCCGGCGCTGGCTTTTGACTAGGTTTGCCGGCGAAGGAGGGGATCGCGGCAGAGCGCCTACTGGAGCTTGAGTCTATATGCGACCGGAACGGTCGTCAATCTGAGCGGAAGGCATGCGGCCGTGGGGAGGCGCTTTGGCGCGCGTGCGCGGCCTGTGTGGGGATGAATTTTGAGAGGGGAGATGGTGCGCCCGGAAGGAGTCGAACCTCCGACCTACTGGTTCGTAGCCAGTTGCTCTATCCAACTGAGCTACGGGCGCACATTGCTGGGGTGCAACTGCTTCAGCATACCGGACTGGCCAGTCGAGATCAACCTTGCGACGGGGCTCGGTGGGGTGTGTGGTGCGCCCGGAAGGATTCGAACCTCCGACCCTCTGGTTCGAAGCCAGATGCTCTATCCAACTGAGCTACGGGCGCGCGGTGGTCTGTCTACGGATGATTGTACGGCAGGGCGGGGTTTGCCTTCCGGCGGACCCACATCTCAGAGGCGAGATGTGGGGTACCCAGTTTGGAGTCAGAGCAGGGTTGGGGTTTGCCTTCCGGCGGACCCACATCTCAGAGGCGAGATGTGGGGCACCCGGCCAGCAGCCCGAGGCGAGACGCAGGTTTCTCCACTCCGAACGCACGATGAAGCCGTGCGTTCTTCGGTCGAAATGACACATTCTGGGTTGACACGTGAGAGATGGCGCGAGGGTCAGGCTGTTGGGGACGAGGGTCAGGCTGTGGGGGCGAGGGTCAGGCTGTGGGGGTGGGAGCCGGCTCGGCAGGCGGAGGCGGGGCCGGTGGTGCGATGAGGGGGACACGCTCGACGGTGTCGAGGCCGGCGCGGCGCAGCATGCCGTGGATGACGGGCTCGGTCAGGCGGGTCGCGTCGTACTCCAGGCGGACCGTCTTGTTGCGTTCATCGAGCGTGAGCCGGCGGATGCCGTAGACCTCGCGGATGCGGGCGATCGCCGCCGCGGAGCTTTCGTTGGGGGGAGTGCCATAGCGGTACAGGACATCAAGCTGCGTCATGGGGGGATGATAGCAGCGCGGTGGCTGCGCCACGGGAGCGCTCTGGGGCGCTAGGGCGGGCTATTCGAGTTTGCGCAGGTAGCTCATGATCTCGGGGCTGGTCCAGTCCTGGGCGCTGATGAACTTGCGCCGGAGGACGCCGGTCTTGTCGATGATGTAGGTTTCGGGGAGGAGCGCCGTGCCGTAGAGGTGGTTGATGCGACCGTCGGCGTCGCGGACCGTGGTGATCTGGACGTGGTGCTGCACGAGGAAGCGGCGGTAGACGTCTTCGGACTGATCGAGGGCGACGCCGACGACGGCGAGCTCGGGCATGCGGCGTTGGAGATCGAGCAGGCTGGGAAGTTCTTCGAGGCAGGGGGCACACCAGGTACCCCAGAGATTTAGCACGACGACGTGGCCGCGCAGCTTGGCGAGGTCGATGGTCTGGGCGCCGTCGGTGATGGTAAAGAGCGGGGCCGGGGCGCTGAGTCGCTCGGGATGGTCGCCGCGATCGCAGCCGATGGGGGCGAAGATGATGCCGAGACCGAGCAGCACAGGGAGAGCGCGGGTGTGGGCCGGTCGGGTGCCGCTGCGGGCGGAGATGGTGGGGCCGAACACGTTTCTATAATAAGGAAGTCGGCGAGGGCCGTTTGCGCGGGTGAGGGGTGTTTCCGCGTGCCCGTGTGGCGGCGCGTGAGGGCCTCCGGTCCGCGGGAGGCAGGGGAGACAGTTGGTGCGACGGGGCGAACCGGTGCTGGGGCTGATGGAGGAGGCGGAGCGATCGAGCGTGCGTGCCGCGCTCGCGCCGAAGCGTGCCGAGATGCCGCCCGCGGAGTTCGAGGTCTCGGTAATGGTGCCTGCGCGCGATGAGGAGCTGGCCCTTGGGGACTGCTTGGCGTCTTTGCTGGCGCAGACCGAGCCTGGTTTTGCGCTGGGGCGGCAATGGGAGCTGATCGTCGTCAATGACGGGTCGACGGATGGGACGCGGGCGCTGGTGGAGGAGCAGTTTCGCGATGCGATGGCGCGGGATCCGGAGAGTGCCGGCGGGCTGGTGCTGGTCGACGCGCCGGCCTGGGAGTCAGGCAGAGAGGGCCTGGGAATGACCGGCAAGAACGCGGCGTGCTGGGTAGGGGCACAGCGGTCGCGGGGTGCGTGGATGCTGTTTACGGATGCCGACACGGTGCACGGGCCGGGGTCGATCTCGCGCTCGGTGCGGGAGGCGGAGCGGCACCAGGTGGCGCTGCTGTCGTATTCGCCGCGGCAGATCGTGCATGGGCTGGCGCAGCGGGTCACGATGCCGCTGATTTTTTCCGAGCTGGCGAGTGTGTATCCGCCGGCGAAGGTGAATGATCCGGGGCAATCGATCGCCGCGGCGAACGGTCAATTTCTGCTGGTCGAGCGCGAGGCCTACTTTGATGCGGGTGGGCACCGAGCGGCAGGGATGAATCTCGTCGAAGATGTGGCGATCGCGCGCGCGATCAAGCGATCGGGCAAGGCGATCCGGCTGCGGAGTGCGCCGGAGATGGTGGCGACGCGCATGTACCGCAGCTTCGGGGAGACGGTTCGCGGATGGAGCAAGAATCTGGCGTCGCTGCTGCCGTCGCCGGTGGCGTTGGCGTTGTGGCGCGTGCTCGATATGTTGCTGCTGCTGGGGCTGCCGCTGCTGGCGCTCGGGCTGCCGCGCCTAATCTGGTGGCAGCAGGCGGCGATCTTTCTGGTGTGGGCGCGGACGCTGTTGCGCTTTTACAGCCGTGTGGCGCGGGCGCACACCGGTGCGCTGGACACGGCGCTCTCGGTGTTGGGGCTGCCGATCTTTATCTATCTGCTGGTGCGCAGCACGGTGGCCTACCGGGTGGAGCGCGAGGTGCTGTGGAAGGGACGACGCTATAACCCCAACCGGCGGTAGCGAGCGCTTTGCTTGAGGCGCCGAAGGGCGCGGCAGGCAACGCGGAACGGGCAGGTCGGTTAAACTGAAGAGCGATGATCCTGCTGACGCGCAGAGCGGAGTTTTCGGCGGCGCACTTTTACTGGGTGGACGCGTGGAGCGCCGAGCGAAACGTGGAGGTGTTCGGCCGCTGTGCGAATCGCAACGGGCATGGGCACAACTACGTGCTGGAGGTCACGGTGGCGGGGGAACCGGATCCGGTGACAGGCTTTGTGATCGATCTGAAGGAGCTGCGCGAGGTGATTGATCGCGAGGTGGTGAGCGTGTACGACCATCGCCATCTGAACTTCGAGATTGCGGAGTTCCGCGACCGGCAGCCGACCACGGAGAACATTGCGATCGCGGTCTGGGAGCGGCTGGAGGGAAAGGTCGTCGGCGCGAGGCTGCATCGCGTGCGGGTGTACGAACAGGACGACCTATTCGCGGATTTCTTTGGGGAGTACCGGTGAGCGCGGCGGCCGAGGAGGCAGGGTTGCCGATCGCGCGGCTGTCGCGGCGATGGACGATCGCGGCGGCGCATCGGTTGCACAGTGAGACGTACGATGCGGAGCGGAACCTCGCGATCTACGGCAAGTGCAACAACCCGCATGGCCATGGGCATAACTACACGATCGAGGTGACGGTGGCGGGGCCAGTGGATTCTGTGACCGGAATGGTGACAAATCTGGCTGACTTTGATCGGTTTGCGCGGGAGCATGTGCTGGCGAGGTTCGATCATCAGAACTTGAACCTGACTCCGGAGTTTGCGGGGCTGGTGCCGACGACGGAGAACTTCGCGGCGGTGGTGGAGCGGATCTTTCGCGGGTATTCCCTGGCTGTGGTCGAGCGCGTGCACATCGAGGAGACGCGCAACAATGCGATCGATCTGCTGAGCGCCGTCGGAGCGCGTGCCTCGATGGCCGCGCGGGAGCGGTAGTCTTGCAACACGATGAGAGTGTGGACGAGATGAGTGATCGAGAGAGCGCCGCCGCGCGCGATGGGCGTGGGAAGCCGGTGGACAACGGAGCGGGCGTGCGCTCCGGGATGCATGCCGACCCGATCAGCGCCGAGGCGATCTCGACCGCGCGCATCGTCGCCGAACCGATTTCGGCCGGCGATGTGGCGATGGGGCCGCCCGCAACGGCGGGGGAGGGAACGACCCTGGCGGAGGCTGGCCTATCGGAGATCTATGGCGAGCTGCTGCGGCGGATCGGTGAAGACCCGACGCGGGATGGGCTGCGGCGCACGCCCGACCGGATGGAGCGGTCGCTCGCATTTTTGACGCGCGGGTATCGGCAGAGTTTGGGTGAGGTGCTGGGCGGCGCGCTGTTTGAGGTGGACTACGACGAGATGGTGATCGTGCGCGACATTGAGTTTTATTCGCTGTGCGAGCACCACATGCTGCCGTTTTTCGGGCGCGCGCACATTGCGTATGTGCCGCAGGGGAAGGTGCTTGGGCTGAGCAAGCTGCCGCGGGTGGTGGATATGTTCGCGCGTCGGCTGCAGGTGCAGGAGCGGCTGACCAAGCAGATCGCGGAGGCGATCATCGAGTCGATTCAGCCGCAGGGGGTTGGGGTGATTCTGGAGGCGCAGCACCTGTGCATGATGATGCGCGGGGTGGAGAAGCAGAGCTCCATGACGACGACCAGCGCGATGCTGGGCGTGTTTCGCACCAAGGTGCAGACGCGCAACGAGTTTCTGTCGCTGGTGCGGCGCCCGGGATCGACGACCTAGCGTGTGCCTGGAGCCGACAACGCGATGAATGCAGTCCTGGTGCTGGACAAGCCGGCGGGGATGACCTCGCACGATGTGGTCGCGATTGTGCGCCGGGCGACGGGCGAGCGGTCGGTGGGCCATCTAGGGACGCTGGACCCGATGGCGACCGGAGTTTTGCCGCTGCTGCTGGGCAAGTACACGCGGCTGGCGCAGTTCTTTGGTGACGCGGAGAAGGAGTATGTCGGGCGCATTCGCTTTGGCTGGGCGACGGACACCTATGATGCGGAGGGCGAGGCGGTGGGCGTGCCGCAGCCGCTGACGAAGACGCTGGACGAATTGCGCGAGCTGGCGCTGCACTTCGATGGCGAGATGGACCAGATGCCGCCGGTGTACTCGGCGAAGAAGATCAATGGGGTGCCGGCGCACGCGCTGGCCCGTGCCGGCGCGGAGGCGCCGGTGAAGGCGGCGCGGATCGCGATTCACCGTTTTACGCTCGACGAGCTTCATGGGGAGGAGGCGAGCTTTCGCATTCGCGTTTCGGCTGGAGGTTATGTGCGGTCGGTGGCGCACGAGCTGGGCGCGATGGCGGGCTGTGGCGCGCATCTTTCCAGCCTGCGGCGGGTCTCGGCGGGGATGTTCGACTTGAGCGAGGCGATCACGATGGATCGCTTGAAGGAGCTTGCGGGCGAGGGTGCGGCGGCGAACGGGGACTCGGCGAACGAGGACTCGGCGAACGGGGACTCGATGGACGGGGGCTTGGGGGTTTGGGCTTCGGCGGCGATTCATCCGCGGCGGCTGCTCGATCACATGCCGGCGGTGACAGTGGATGAGCAGACCGCCGGGCGGCTGCGCAATGGCATGCAGGCCAATTTGCCGGAGTTTTCCGCGGCGCCGATGCTGCGGATCTTTACCGGGCCGACGGAGCTGTTCGGCATCGGCCGGCGAATCGCGGGAACGCTGGTACAGCCGACGGTGGTGCTGGGTTGACGCAGGTTAAGGGCTAGCGGTGTTTGAGTTGGGGCTCGATGAGGCGCTCGACGTTGCGGGCGACGACCTCGTTGCCGCGGGCGGTGGCGTGGATGCCGTCCGGCTGGATCATGCCGTCGACACCGTAGGCGCCCTCGAGGATGAACGGCAGCAGGGGCACTTTGTACTTTTTGGCGAGCAGGACGTAGGTCTCGTTGAACTGGTGCACGTAGTCGCCGCCGTAGCTGGGCGGGAGGGTGATGCCGGCGAGCGCAACGGCGGCGCCGCTGCTGGTGAGTTTGTGAAGGATCGTGTCGAGGTTGCGGCGGGTGTCGGCGATGGGCAGACCGCGCAGGCCGTCGTTTCCGCCGAACTCGACGATGACGAGCGCGGGGTGAAGGGCCAGCACACGGTCGATGCGCGCGAGCCCGTCCTTGGTCGTGTTTCCGCTGATGCCCTCGTTGACCACGCGATAGGCGGCGCCGCGCGCGTCGAGCAGGCGCTGCAGATCGTCGGGATAGCTTTCGCCGAAGTCGGTTCCGTAGCCGGCGGTGAGGGAGTCGCCGAAGCAGACGATGCGCGGGCGGCTGTCCTGGGCGAGCGGCGGCAGGGAGGATACCGAGGGGGGCGTGGGCGCGGCGCGGCGGGGCGCGGCGTGAAGGGGCAGGAGATGGAGTGCGACGAAGAGCGGCACGGCGAGCGAATGCGCGAGGCGAAGAGCAGGCATGGCCCCTTCACGGTATCAAAGGACCACGCCCGCGTGATTCCACGGCGGGCCGCGACACGATAACCTGGAGAGGTGGATCAACGTACGACGACGATGATTGCGGTGCAGGGGATCGAAAAGACGCTGCGCACGGGCACACGCGAGCTTGCGATTTTGAAGGGCATCACCTTTTCCGTGGAGCGCGGTGAGTTTGTCGCGATTCTGGGTGCGAGCGGCAGCGGCAAGTCGACGCTGCTTGGGTTGCTGGCGGGGCTGGATACGCCATCGAGCGGCGAGGTGCGGCTGAACGGCATCGCGATCAGCTATTTGAAGGAAGATCGTCTGGCCGAGGTGCGTGGACGGACGCTGGGCTTTGTCTTTCAGTCGTACCAGCTGATTCCGACGCTGACGGCGCTCGAGAATGTGCTGCTTCCGGTGGAGCTCAATGCGAGTCGGGCCGAGGCGCGCGGCGGCGTGGAGCGGGCACGGTCGTTGCTGGATGCGGTTGGCTTGGGTGATCGGATGGAGCACTACCCGGTGCAGCTTTCGGGCGGCGAGCAACAGCGTGTGGCGCTAGCCCGCGCCTTTATTTTGAAGCCGCCGATCGTGCTCGCCGATGAGCCGACGGGCAACCTGGACAGCGTGAACGGGCAGCAGGTGCTGCGGCTGCTGGTGGACCTGAACCAGCAAGAGGGGACGACCCTGGTGCTGGTGACGCACGACCCGGCGGTGGCGGAGCTGGCGCATCGCCGGATCACCCTGCGGGATGGGATGATCGTGAGCGATGAGCGTGGATTGGAGCACGATGCCGGCTTCGGTGCGAGCCAGAGCCGGGATGCTGTCGCGTCCAAGCGGCTGAGCTAGCGAGGCGGCGCATGGCTGGATTGAGCTTTGTGTCGGCGTTTCGGATGGCATGGCGGGAGCTGGGCGCGGCTCGCGGCAAGTTTCTGTTTGTGGTGCTGTCGGTGGCGATCGGGGTGGCGGCGCTGACCGGCGTTCGCGGATTTTCGGCATCGTTTCGCGGGGCGTTGCTGGTGCGCGCGCGCACGATCATGGCGGCCGATCTTTCGGCACGCATGGTGCAGCAGCCGACACCGGCCGAGAGCCGCGGGCTGGCGGAGCTCGAGCGCACCGGGGTGCGGGTGACGCCGGTGACGGAGCTGCTCTCGATGGCATCGAACCCGCGCACGATGGATCCGCTGCTGGTGAGTTTGAAGGCGGTCGATCCGAAGGTGTACCCCTTCTACGGCAGGGTCGATCTGCGGCCGGCCGGCCGGCTCGCCGATGTGCTTGGCGACGACACGGTGGTGGTGGCGGACGATCTTTTGCTGCGGCTGCACCTTGGGATCGGCGACGGTTTGAAGCTCGGGGATCGCGTGTATCGCATCGCGGCAGTGGTGGCCAACGAGCCGGATCGGCTGTCGGGCAGCTTTGCCGCGGGGCCGCGGGTGTTGATCTCGTTGGCGGGGCTGGCGCGCTCGGGTCTGTTGGCCAGGGGATCTCGCGCGGGGCAGCGTTTTCTGTTTGAGCTGCCGGTCGCGGGTCGCGAGCTGGCGGCCTCCGATACCCGCGTGGCCGCGGTGAAGGAGCGGCTGATCGAGCTGCTGCCGGAGGCGCAGGTGATCGATTACCGCGAGACCAACCCGGCGCTGACCGAGGGTCTGGACCGGGCGACCAGCCTGCTGAGCCTGATGAGTCTGGTGGCGCTGGTGCTCGGCGCGGTCGGGGTCGCGATGGCGATGCGGGCGCACCTGGCGGAGCGCATGGACACGATCGCGATCATGAAGTCGCTGGGGGCGCAGTCGGGGCAGATTTTGCGCATCTACCTGGCGCAGACGGTGGCGTTGGGTGTGCTGGGCGGGCTGCTCGGTGTGGGGCTTGGGGTGGGGGTGCAGCTGATGCTGCCGCTGCTGATCAAGCGCCTGGTGCAGCTGGATGTGGGTCTGCAGCTGCAGTGGCAGACCGCGGTGACCGGCCTGGTGGCCGGGATCGTCACGACGGTGCTGTTCACGCTGCCGCCGCTGCTCGATATCCGCGAGGTTCGCCCGATCCTGATCTTGCGGCGCGCGGTGGAGACGGATGGATCGACGGGGCTGCTCGCGCTGGTGCGTGGGCTGCGACGCCGTCCGGCGCAGCTCGGAGCGATGCTGCTGATCCTGGTCGGTCTGGGCCTGATCGCGACGTTGCTGGCCGACTCCGCGAAGGTCGGCCGATACTTCGCGCTTGGACTGGTTGGCGTGCTGCTGGTGCTGATGCTCGCCTCGGCCGGCCTGCTGGCTGGCCTGCGCGCCCTGCTGGATCGGGTTCGGCTGCGGCTGCCGTCGGTGCTTCGCCATGGTCTGGCGAATCTGTATCGGCCGGGTAATCCTTCGGCGGCGCTGCTGGCGGCGCTGGGGCTGGGTGTCATGCAGATCACGACGGTGTATCTGGTGCAGCAGGCGGTGGTGAAGGAGCTTCACCTGTCCGCCTCGCCGGAGCTGCCCAACCTGTTTCTGGTGGACATCACGCCGGACGAGGTTGCCGGGGTGCAGGCGCTGGTGGCGCGTCAGCCGACGGTGACGGCCAAGGCGGAGTATCTGCCGGTGGTGAGCTCACGGATCACGGCGATCGACGGGGTTCCGGCGGCGCAGCTCCGGCTGCGGAACTACCCGAAGCGGATGCTGCAGAGCATTGCCTTGACGTGGTCGAGCGCGCCGCCGCCGGGGGCGTCGGTGGTCCGCGGGCAGTGGTGGAGCGCGGCGCAGGCGGCGAACGCGGAGAAGGCTCCGCTGGTGGCCATCGACGAGCATGTTGCCGATCGCCTGCATGTGCAGCCGGGCGCGAAGATCGCCTTTGCCGCGCAGGACGCGGAGTTTACCGCGACCGTGGCGGCGATTACCAAGAACGACGGGCAGCATGTGTTTTCGCGCGCGCAGTTTGTTCTGCCCGAGGCCGCGCTGGCCGGTCTGCCCGCGGTCTGGTACGGCGGTGTGCACGCCATGCCGGATCGCGTGGACGAGCTGATTCGGGCGCTTTATGCCGGATATCCGACGGTGACCGTGATCAACGTCGCGGCCGCGCTCGAGACGATTCGCCAGGTGGTGCTGCAGATCACGTACATTGTGCAGTTTCTGGCGGCGTTCTCGATCTTCGCCGGCGCGGTGATTCTGGCGAGTTCCATCGCGGGGACGCGGTATCGCCGGGTGCGCGAGGTGGTTGTGCTGAAGACGCTGGGTGGGACGCGGGGGCGCATCGCCGGCATCTTTTCGGTGGAGTTCGCCGTGCTGGGGGTGGTCGCGGCGGTGGTGGGTATTCTGTTCGCGAACATTGTTGCGCGGCTGGTGCTGCGCAAGATGGAGGTCGCCTACCACTTTCACCCGCTCTGGAACCTGAATGCGCTGCTGCTGACGGCGGTGCTGACCGTTGTCACGGGATGGATTGCGAGCTACCGCGTGCTGGGGCAGAAGCCGCTCGAGATCCTGCGGGAGGAGTAGGCGCGGCCGGCGGTGATGCGGGGTGGTCTATGGTGCGTCGTCGCGGGGGGCCACGTTGACGTGGATGATGGTCCGGACCGGAACGGGGTCGCCGTGAACGAGAAAGGGCTGGTAACGCCAGCGCCGGACGGCGTTGGCCGCGGCATCCCGCAGCAGATGTTGACCGCCCAGGGTGGTTAGACCCTCGACGGCGCCGTCCTTGGCGATGAAGGCTTCAAAGACCACGTCGCCCTCAAGGCCGACCACGTTGGGGATCTTGGGGTAGAGCGGGCGGGGGGCGGCGAGGAGGCGAGCCTTCATGACCGACTCGGGCACAAAGATGGGCGCGGCGAAGACCTGCTCCTTGACGGTGGGCTCGGTGGACTCGCGTGCGCCGAGGACCCTGTTTCTTGCGCGCGAGTTGTCGTCCAGGTCGGCGCCGTTGCCGAGGGCTTTGGAGGGATCGCGGCGAAGACCAGCGGCCGCGGAAGAGGCGCTGTTGGCTGGGCGGGGATTGGGGGCAGTGGTCGCGGGTTGCGTCGAGGAGCTTGGCGGCGCGGCGGAGGTGGCGGGTGCCGGGGACGCGGGCTTATCGAAGAGAAAGGGAAGCGGCTTGCCGCGCAGCAGCAGAAAGGCGGCGAGGGCGATGAGCAGGGCGGCCAGGAGACCGATGAGAAGGGGGCCGCGGCTCGGTTTCGGGGCCTCAGAGCTTTCGGGGAGGGCCTCCGAGCCGGGGTCTGAAGCGAGGGCGCCGCCGAGAGAGGGCGAGGGCGCGTCCGCGGCAGGCGCCGGCGGGTGTTCGAACACCGGAGGATTGGCTTGGGTAGGCGGTCCGAAGTTCGCGACGGCTGACGCAGCCGCTGTATCGGCAATGACGGGGGAGGTGATGATCTCGTCCGCGGCGGACGGCAGCGTGGGCGCGGGGGCGGGAGAGTCAGCTGGCGAGGGAAGATGGGTCCATTTCGCGGCGGATGTCGGCGGCCGCGGGTTAGCCGCGCTGGGCAGGGTGTCGGCCGCCACGCTGTGCGCGGGGAAGGTGGCCAGGGGTGCGGGAGTTGCCGGGGGCGCGGGAGTTGGGGTGCTCTCCGGGAGCTCGAGGACGGGATCGGCAAGAGCGGGTGCTGGCGCGAGCGGTTGGTCCAAGGCGGTCGAGGTGTCGGGCGCGGTTCGATCGGAGGCCTCGGGCTCAAGCAGATCGTCGCCGGTGGGAAAGTGAAGCGAGGAGCGCGCGCCGGGCAGCTCCATGGCGGCGGCGAAGCGATCTTTGCGCGGCGCCTGGGACCGCGAGGGAGTTCTTTGTGTCTGCTGCTCCGGCGGGCCAGTCGGCCGGCGCGAGTCTTCACCAGTGGGCGCCGATGTGGGGAGCGGAGGAGGGTCGTCGCGA
The DNA here is from genome assembly GCA_965277125.1 of Acidobacteriaceae bacterium. Taxonomy (GTDB): domain Bacteria; phylum Acidobacteriota; class Terriglobia; order Terriglobales; family Acidobacteriaceae; genus Edaphobacter. Next base: position 425,436 of record CBDIBU010000005.1, read on the forward strand.
TGTGGCTGTCCGCCGAGTGTGTCGGCCTCATCCCGATGGCTCGGGGTTGGCGGCCATCTGTCCGGGGATGGCGGCGGCTCGACAGCGGGTGCGGAGGCGGCGGTTGCTGCCGCGGCGTGGAGGGCCGGTGATTCGAGCAGCGGCTCCATGCGCGAGAGGCGCTGATCGATGGAGTCCAGATGGAGTCGAAGGTCGAGAGTTCCGCGTTCCAGCCGCGCCAGCGCCTGTGTGATTTCGGCCAGGGAGATGCCCGCGGCGGGTGAGGGCGATGCGGGGGCGTGGGCCTCGACCCGCGGTGTGGGGGATGTCTCGGCGTGGGAGTCCGATCCACCGTCGTACGCGAGGCGCATGGCGACCCGGTCGGTTTCGGTCTTGTAGTGCGCAAAGTCCAGACGGGGGTCGTGGTCCGGGGGGTTGTCGAGGTCGGTGATCGGCTCGGCGTGGGAGCCGGGCCAGCCGCCGACGGAGGCAAGAAAGCTCGCTGTCAGATTGATCGGCTCGTCGAGCTGGGAGTCCGAAGTTGCGGTGGCGGCGGTTGGTCCGCCCACGGCGGAAAGCAGCAGGGTCAAAGCGTCGGGAAGGGCAAACTCCGGATCCCTGCGCTGCAGGCCGCGGAGCAGCTCGACGAAGTTGGCGCGCAGGTGCCAGTCCTGTGCCAGCCGAAGCGGCAGGGCGGCGACGCACTCGGGCAAGCCGGTGGCAAGGCCGTGAAGACGCGCGATGGTACGGAACTCCTCCGATGCCGTCAGCAAGCGGTCCGTCTGCTGTATCTCGGGCGAGCTGGGCATGGGCGTCCTGGTATCCTTCTAGGCTTACACAGAGTGTACGACGCGCGGAGACGGGCGGGCCGCGGGGAGAGAGTCACGGGTGTGTGCCCCGACGTAACCTGTGCCGCTCGCGCGAGTTTGCCCGGACGGACGCGTCTGACTAGACTTTAGCCACTTTGCCGGAAGAGGGAAGCAGGCAGGGGAGGATCTGAGCGATGCGTGTAGGGCTGATGACGAGGGAGTACCCGCCGGCCGTGTATGGGGGCGCCGGCGTTCATGTGGAGTACCTGAGTCGCGAGCTCGCCAAGTGGATCGAGGTCGAGGTCCATTGCTGGGGCGATCAGACGGTGGACGCGGGCAACCTGACGGTGCGAGGTGAGGAGCCGCCGCCTGAGATCGCCGGCGCGACCACGGAGAAGTTCAAGGCGGCGGTGGACGCGCTGGCACTGAACCTGCAGTGGATGAAGGAGTTGGGCAAGATCGACATTGTGCACACGCACACCTGGTATGTGTCGATGGCGGGGTTTCTGGCGAAGAAGCTGTACGGTGTGCCGTTTGTGCTGACGACGCACTCGCTCGAACCGTTGCGGGCGTGGAAGGCCGAGCAGCTGGGGTCGGGGTATGCGATGAGCTCGTGGATGGAGCGCACGGCGATTCTGGACGCGGACGCGATTGTGGCGGTCAGCGAAGGGACCAAGGCGGACATCCTGCGGGCGTACCCCGAGGTGGACGCGGGGCGGGTCCACGTGATCTACAACGGGATCGACCTCCAGCAGTACCAGAGGGCGACGGGGAAGGAGGCGCTCGCGCGGTATGGCGTGGATGCGAGCCGGCCGTACATCCTGTTCGTGGGCCGGATCACGCGGCAGAAGGGCGTGACGCACCTGGTGGATGCGATTCGGTATCTGCCGAAGGAGACGCAGGTGGTGCTGTGCGCGGGGGCGCCGGACACGCCGGAGATCGCGGCGGAGATGCGCGCCAAGGTGGAGGCGGCGCGGGCGGACGGCGCGGACGTTGTGTGGATCGAGAAGATGGTGACCAAGGAGGAGGCGATCGAGCTGTACAGCCATTGCCAGGTGTTTTGCTGCCCGTCGGTGTATGAGCCGTTCGGCATTATCAACCTGGAGGCGATGGCGTGCCGGGCGCCGGTGGTGGCGAGCGCGACAGGTGGGATTCTGGAGGTGGTGGTAGAAGGAGAGACGGGGCTGCTGGTGCCGTTCGCGCCGGATCCGGTGACGGGATTTCCGGCGGACGCGGAGCAGTTTGCGCGCGACCTGGCGCGTCGATTGATGGAGCTGCTCGGTGATCCTGAGCGATGCCGACGCATGGGAGATGCGGGACGGGCGCGGGTGGAGGCGATGTTCAGCTGGGAGGCGATTGCCGGGCAGACGATTGCGTTGTATGAGTCGCTGCTGAAGAAGCAGGGCTAAGAGAACGACGAGCGGGATGGCCGCTCGTCGCTCCGGGTAAGCCGATTAGCGGGTTTAGACCTGGGGCGCGGGGTTGGGGTCGACGCCTTTTGGGAGAGTGCTGGGTTGCCGGTCGGGCTGCGTGCCGTCGCGGAACACGCGCATGGAGCGGCCGCCTAGGATGACCTTGTCGGCGATCTCGGCTTCCTTCATGGGGTCGTCGATGTGCTCGGTGTCAATGAGCTGGATCCAACGTCGGCCGTCGTCGGGGGACGGGGGAAGGGTGAATTCGACGCCTTCGTGGTAGGCGTTGACCAGAAGGAGAAAGCTGTCGTCGGTGATGGAGCGACCTTCCTCGTCGGTGACCGCGAGGGTTTTGCCGTTGAGCATGAGGCCGAGCGAGCGATTGTTGGTGGCGCTCCATTGCTCGTCGGAAAGCTCGTTGCCGTCGGTGTTGTACCAGACGATGTCGCGCTGCACCGAGCCCTTGATGGTGCGGTCCTGGAAGAACTTGCGACGGTGGAGGTTGGGGTGTTTGCGGCGCAGCGCGATCAGCTTGGCGGTGAACTCGAGCAGACGGCGCCGCGGCGGATCGAGGTTCCAGTCGTACCAGGTGAGCTCGTCGTCCTGGCAGTAGCCGTTGTTGTTGCCGCGCTGGGAGCGGGCGACCTCATCGCCGCCGCACAGCATGGGAACGCCCTGCGAGAGAAGCAGCGTGGTGAGGAAGTTACGGGTCTGCCGCTCGCGCAGTTCGTTGATGACCGGGTCGTCGGTCGGGCCTTCCGCGCCCATGTTCCAGCTGTCGTTGTTGTCGGCGCCATCGGTGTTGTTGTCCCCGTTGGCCTCGTTGTGCTTTTTGTCGTAGCTGACGAGGTCGCAAAGGGTGAAGCCGTCGTGGGCGGTGATGAAGTTGATGGAGGCGTAAGGTTTGCGGCCGTCGAACTGATAGAGATCGGAGGAGCCGGTGAGGCGGTAGGCGAAGTCGGAGAGGGTGCCTTCGTCGCCCTTCCAGAAGCGCCGGACGGTGTCGCGATATTTGCCGTTCCACTCGGCCCAGACGACGGGGAAGTTGCCGACCTGGTAGCCGCCTTCGCCGACGTCCCAGGGCTCGGCGATGAGTTTGACGTCGGCGAGTGTGGGGTCCTGATTGATGGTGTCGAAGAAGGAGGAGAGCTTGGAGACGTCGTGGAGTTCGCGGGCGAGGGTGGAGGCGAGGTCGAAGCGGAAGCCGTCGACGTGCATCTCGGTGACCCAGTAGCGCAGGGAGTCCATGACCATCTTGAGCACCTGCGGATTCATCATGTTGAGGGTGTTGCCGGTGCCGGTGTAGTCCATATAGTGGCGGCCGTCGCCCTCAACTTGGCGGTAGTAGGTGGTGTTGTCGATGCCCTTCCAGGCGAGCGACGGACCCTTTTCATTGCCCTCGCAGGTGTGGTTGTAGACAACGTCGAGGATGACCTCGATGCCTTCCTTGTGGAGGGCTTTGACCATCTGCTTGAACTCATTCACCTGACAGCCGTCGTCGCCGCAAGAGCTATAGCGGGCCATGGGGGCGAAGTAGCCGAGGGTGTTGTAGCCCCAATAGTCGCGCAGGCCGCGATCGATCAGGTGGCCCTCGTCGATGAAGTGATGCACGGGCAGGAGTTCGACGGCGGTGACACCGAGCTTTTTGAGGTAGTCGATGCTGGCTTTGGAGGCGAGGCCGGCGTAGGTGCCGCGCAGATGCGCGGGGACCTGCGGGTTTTTGATCGAGTAGCCTCTGACGTTGACCTCATAGATGATCGAGTCGGCGAGCGGTGTGTCCGGTTGGCAGTCGCCTGCCCAGTCGAAGTGCGGGCTCACAACGATGGAGCGGGGAACGCCAGCGGCGGAGTCCTGATCGTCGAAGGTGAGGTCATCGGCCGTGTCGACCTTGTAAGCGAAGATCGGGGCCTTGTAGTCGACGTCGCCTGAGATCGCTTTAGCGTAGGGGTCGAGCAGCAGCTTGTGTTTGTTGAAGCGGATGCCTTTTTCCGGCTCCCATGGGCCGTCCACGCGATAGCCGTATTTCTGTCCGGGCTGGATGCCGCGGATGAGGCCATGCCAGACGAAGGCGGTGCGCTCAGCCAGCGGGATCTGCGCTGTCTGCTGACCATGTTGATCGAAGAGACAGAGCGTGACCGCCGTTGCGTTTTCGGAGTAAAGGGCGAAGTTTGTGCCTTTGGAGGAGGGTGTCGCACCGAGTGGATAAGGCCGTCCAGGAAGAATCGTATAGTCCATTTGCTCTCGTCTCATGAAATCAGGTTCAGGGTGCGTCACGGTGCATGGCGCGCGCGTGCATAAGGCCGCGCGACCTTGAGCCACGTTGCTGGAACTGTGTGGTTCCTTCTATGGATGCGAAAGTGGGCGGAGAATGCTGCCTTAATGATCCGCGGGCGCTGTCGCCAACATTTTTTGAGCGATGGATTTGGTGTTGCCAACTTCGGCGCGGTGAGCCTTGTGCGAGGCATTTCACCTGATGCGCTTTTGAGGAGAGGTGCTCTAGTCGAGGAGTGAGTCGACGAAGGCGCGGGAGTCGAAGGGGAGGAGGTCGTCCATCTTTTCGCCGACGCCGATGTAGACGACGGGGAGTTTGAGTTCGGTGGCGATGGCGAGGACGATGCCACCCTTGGCAGTGCCGTCGAGCTTGGTGAGGACGATGCCGGTGACGCGAGCGGCTTCGGTGAAGAGGCGGGCCTGGATGAGGCCGTTCTGGCCTGTGGTCGCGTCCATGACGAGCAGGGTCTGATGCGGCGCGCCGGGGATCTGTTTTTCGGCGGTGCGGCGCATCTTGTCGAGCTCTTTCATGAGGTCGGTTTTGGTGTGGAGGCGGCCGGCGGTGTCGACGATGAGGACTTCGGTGCCTCGGGCCTTGGCGGCGGCGCAGGCGTCGAAGAGGGCGGCGGAGGGATCGCCGCCCTGGCGGGTCTTGATGAGGGGGACGCCGGAGCGAGTGGCCCAGACTTCGAGTTGTTCGATCGCAGCCGCGCGGAAGGTGTCGGCCGCACACAGGAGGGCGGTGTGGCCTTCGCGGACGGCGAGGGCGGCGAGCTTGCCGGAGGTGGTGGTCTTGCCGGTGCCGTTGACGCCGACCATCATGATGAGCTCGGGCGGGGTGCGGGGGTGGGAGATGGGTCGGGCGACGGCGTCGAGGACGGCGCGGAGCTCGGCCTTGAGGAGATCTTTGAGTTCGGCGCCGCCGGCGATGCCGGTGCGATAGGCGCGCTGGCGTAGGTTTTCGAGGACGAGGGCGGTGGTGGGCGCGCCGAGGTCGGCGGCGAGCAGGAGGGGCTCGAGGTCGGCGATGGTGGACTCGTCGACCTCGCGGGTGAGCGCGACGACGGAGCTGAGGGATTCGGAGAGGGACTCGCGGGTGCGGGTGACCGCCTGGCGCATGCGGTCGAAGAAGCCGCGGCGCGCGGGTTCCTCGGGAGCTAGGGGTGTGGCTTCGGGGCTGTCTTCGCGCGGGCGCTGGCCGAAGCCGAAGAGGTTGCGGCGGGCCGGTTCGGGCGGTGGCGCGGGCGCGTCCGGAGGAGCCTGGTCCGGCTCAGGGTCGGTGGGTTTGTCGCGCTTGCCGAAGAGATTGAACGCCATCGCTCAAGTTTAGTCGAGGCGATGGCGGGGCGGCGGAGGTCAGGGCTTGGCTTCGAAGACGAGGTTAAAGGGAGTTTGGGCGGCGCGGCGGACGTGGTGAAAGCCGCCGGCCAGGACGACCTCGGTGAGGCGCTGTTCGCCGGCCTGCGCGCCCAGGGCGGCGCCGACCTCCTGCGAGAGGGAGGCGGGAACGCAGAGCATGGTGGAGGCGGAGAAGAATACGCGGCCGACCGGATTGTGGTTCGCTTCGGTCGCGTTCTCGGCGAAGGGTTCGACGATCATCCAGCTTCCGTCGGGCTTGAGCGTGAAGCGCACGTGAGCGGCGGCGCCGACGGGATCGCCAAGGTCGTGAAGGCAGTCGAAGACGGCGACGAGGTCGTAGTCCTTGCCGGGGTAGTCCTTGGCGGGGGCGACGGCGAAGTGGATGCGGTCGGTGAGGCCTTCGCGTGCCGCGGCAACGCGGGCGAGCTCGATCGATTCGGGATGGTAGTCGAAGCCGAAGAACTCGGAGGCGGGGTAGGCCTTGGCCATGAGGATGGTGGAGGCGCCGAGGCCGCAGCCGATGTCGGCGACCTTGCCACCGCGTTGGAGCTTCGCTTCGACGCCGTCGAGGGCCGGGATCCAGCTGGTGGTGAGGGCGGCGAGGTAGCCGGAGCGGAAGAAGCGCTCGGTGCCGTGGAAGAGGTCGTGGTGGTGCTCATGCCAGCCCATGCCGGCGCCGCTGCGGAAGACCTGCTCGATCCGATCGGCGTCGTGGAAGCAGGCGGCGACGATCTGGAAGGCGCCGGGGATGAAGGCGGGGCTGTCCTCGAGGGCGAGGGCCATGGCCTGTTCGGGAGGCAGCGAGAAGGTCTGATCGTGAGGGTGGTAGAGGACGTAGCCGCCGGCGGCGTTGGCGTTCAACCATTCGCGGACGTACCGCTCGTGGGTGCCTGTGCGTTGTGCCAGATATGCCGGCGAGATGGGCTGCCCGTCGGCCATGGCCTTGTAGAGACCGAGTCGATCGCCGAGCAGGATGAGCACGGCGTGGAGGGCGGCGCCCATGTCGGAGACGGCCTGGCCCATGAAGGCCTGGAGCTTGGCCATGTCGGGAGGTGAGGAAGAAGAGAGTGCAGGCCCGGTTGAGTTCATAGCGCCTCGGGTGAGTGATGGATGAGTGGGAGGAGCGTACGCGGTGTGGTGGGCTGGGCGCAAGGAGTAGGTGAGAAAGCGGGACGGAGGCCCTAGAATGCGGGTGTGAGATGCGCAGGCTGAGGGTTGATATGGCAGAGATGGCGACGCCCACACCTTTGAGAGCTCGTTTCGAAGGAATGCTTTCCTTTGAAGCGGAACCGGCGGTTGTCAGGGTGCCACTGGCAGAGTATCTGTCGACGGGGTATCGGCCGGACCGGGAGTGGGTTGAAGGCGAGCTGCGGGAGCGACGGATAGGTGAGGGGCCACATGCGGTGGTGCAGAAGTTCCTGGCGATGTTCTTTGGAATTCGGGAGGAGATGTGGTCGATCCTGGCGTTGACCGAGCAGCGGGTGCAGGTTGCGGCGGAGCGGTATCGGGTGCCGGATGTGTGTGCTTCGGGGGGACCAGCCGTTTGAGGCGATTGTGCGACGGGCGCCGTTGCTTTGCGTGGAGATTCTGTCCCCGAGTGATACGGCGAGCGAGATGCTGGAGCGGGTGGAGGATTACCGGAGCATGGGTGTGGGCACGGTGTGGGTGATTGATCCGCGCCGGCGCACAGCGTCTGTGGGCAGCGCGGATGGGGTGATGCGGCCGGCGAAGATGGAGCTGGCGGTTGCCGGCGCGTCGATCCGGCTGACCTTGCGGGAGATGTTTGCGCAGCTGGATCGGCTGGAGGGTGTCGCTCCGCGGGAGAGCTGAGGCTAGGCTTCTTCGTCGCGGCCGGGGCGGCTCATGAGATCGCGGATTGCGTCGCGGGGGGCTTTGCCGCGGTGGAGGATGGCGTTCATCTGCTCGGTGATGGGCATTTCGACGCCGTAGCGGGCGGCGAGGCCGAGCGCGCCGGTGGTGGAGCGGACGCCTTCGGCGACCTTGCCGTGCATGCTGGCGAGGATTTCGGGGAGATGGCGGCCGCGGCCGAGTTCGATGCCGACGAGGCGGTTGCGGGAGAGCGAGCCGGTGCAGGTGAGGACGAGGTCGCCGATGCCGGAGAGGCCGGCGAGGGTTTGGCGGCGGCCGCCGCAGGCGACGGCGAGGCGGGTGATCTCGGCCATGCCGCGGGTGATCAGGGCGGCAGCGGCGTTGTGGCCGAGGTTGAGGCCGTGGACGACGCCGGCGGCGAGGGCGATGACGTTCTTGAGGGCGCCGCCGAGCTCCACACCGGGGACGTCGTCGTTGCTGTATACGCGGAGCGAGGGCGAGGTGAAGTCGCGCTGGATGACGGTGGTGAGGATGGGCGAGGTGGCGGCGGCGACGACGGCGGTGGGGATGCCGGCGGCGACCTCCTGGGCGAAGGAAGGGCCGGAGAGCGTGGCGCAGGGATTATCGGTGATGGAGGCGATGACCTGCGACATGCGCAGATGAGATTTCTCTTCGAGGCCCTTGGAGGCGATGAGGAGAATCTGGTCGCGGGTGAGCAGGGGGGCGATGTGCGCGATGGTCTCGCGGAGGTGTTGCGACGGCGTGACGCAGACGAGGATGTCGGCTTCGAAGATGGCGGCGGGGAGGTCGCTGGTGACGAAGATGTCGGCGGGCAGGGTGAAGCCGGGGAGGTAGGGGAGGTTTTCGCCGGCTTCGGTGAGCTGATCGGCGAGCGCGGGAGAGTGGGACCAGAGGACGATCTCATGGCCGCCGCGGCGGGCGAGCGAGATGGCGAGGGCGGTGCCCCAGGCGCCGGCGCCCAGGACGGCGATGCGGCTCATGCGACTGCCTTCTTCGGGGAGCCGAGGCGACTTTCGGTGCCGGCGAGTAGACGGCGGATGTTGCTGTGGTGCTTGGCGATGACGAGCAGGGGAAGGCCGATAAAGGCGGCGAGGCTGGGAGCGGCGTGCAGCGGGACGAGCAGGAAGGAGGTGACGGGGACCGAGGCAGCGGCCAGAATGCTGGCGAGCGAGACGAAGCGCGAGGCGGCGAGGACGAGCAGGAAGAGCAGGAGGGCGACGCCGACGGCCGGCGGCGAAAGCACGAGAAAGGCGCCGAGGGCCGTGGCGACACCTTTGCCACCGCGAAAGCCGAGCCAGAGGGGGAAGATATGGCCGAGGACGACGGCGACGGCGGCGGCAGAGGCGAGATCGAAGGCCTGGGGACGCGCGAGGCCGGCGCGGTGGGCGAGGAAGAAGGCGAGCAGAACGGCGAGGACGCCCTTGAGGCAGTCGAGCACAAGGGTCGCGATGCCGAGACCTTTAGCGCCGGAGCGGAGGACGTTGGTGGCGCCGATGTTGCCGCTGCCGATGGAGCGGATGTCCTGTTTGCGCACGAGGCGCACGAGCAGATAGCCGAAGGGAATGGAGCCGAGCAGATAGGCGACCGGAAGGGAGATAAGCCAGGGGTTCATGGGTGTTGCGGTTGAGTTTAGCAAGCGTTTGTGAAGGGAGGATCAGGCGCTGCCGAGAAGCAGGCGGCGCAGCAGATCCAGCGCGTGCTGGGTGGACCACAGGCGGATGCGTTCGCGATCGCCGGCAAGCTGGAGTTCGCGCACGACGGTGGTGGGGCCGAGGCCGGCGACCGCGATGTAGATGAGGCCGACGGGCTTGTCGGCGTCGGGGCCGGTGGTGGGGACTCCGGGGCCGGCCAGGCCGGTGATGGCGATGCCGACGGAGGCTTCGGTGCGCTCGCGGATGCCCTGGGCGAGGGCGCGGGCGACGGCTTCGGAGATGGCGCCGTGCTGGACAAGGAGCTCGGGGGGGACGCCGGCGAGCTTGGTCTTGAGGGCGTCGGTGTAGACGACCGCGCCGCCGAGAAAGGAGCGCGACGCGCCGGGGACGTCGGTGAGTCGCTCGGCGAGCAGGCCGCCGGTGCAGCTTTCGGCGACGGCGAGGGTGAGGCCGCGCATGCCGAGGTGGAGCAGAACGATCTCGGGGAGGGACTCGCCGTGCGCGGAGAAGACGGCGTCGTCCATCTCAGCCTCGACGCGGCCGGCGAGCTCATCGACGCGGGCCTGGGCGGCGGCGGCGGTGGGCTTGGCGCAGACGAAGTGGAGTTGAATCTCGGCGGAGCCGGCGAGGATGGTGGTTTCGACATCGCGATATTGCTCGTAGATAGGGGCGCAGCGGGCGTCGACTTGCGACTCCGGGATAAGGGCCATGCGGAGAAGGCGACGGCGGAGGTGGGCGACGGGGAAGGCGTGCCGCAGGCGAGGGCGGACCTCTTCGAGGAAGAGCGGCTTGAGCTCCTTGGGCGGACCGGGAAGGAGGATGAGGATGCGCGGCTGGTGGTCGATGAAGGTGCGGAGGAGCTGGCCGACGGCGCTGCCGTTGGGGTTGGGGAGGACCTCGGCGCCCTCGAGGATGTCGGCCTGCTGGGCGTTGTTGGGCGGCATGTCGATGTTGCGGGCGGCGTAGCGCTGGCGGAGGGACGCGAGGAGGTCGTCGCGGCGATCGAGGCGGAGGCCGAGGGCGCCGGCGACGGCCTCGCGGGTGAGGTCGTCGCGGGTGGGGCCGAGGCCACCGGAGAAGACGATGATCTCGGAGCGGGCGAGGGCGGTGCGGATGGCGGAGAGGAGGTGGTCCATGGTGTCGCCGACGACGGTCTTGAACGCGACGGAGATGCCGAGGTCGTTGAGCCGCTCGGTGAGGAAGAGGGAGTTGGTGTCGACCCGGTGTGGGGTCAGCATCTCGGAGCCGACGGCGATGATTTCAGCAGGCATGGAGCTTCGGGGATCTCGGGTGTTGAGGCTGGCGTGGTAGGTACTTTCGTTGGATGCGGATGTTGGGGGGACGAGGCTGAGGCGTGCCCAGGCACATCCTTGGAGGTACCCCCTCCCCCCCCGTACTTTGGTCCCAAAGTCTTCGAATGATTTGGTTTAGGTACGACAGGTACCCCCGGGTACCGCGTGGCACGGGCACCATGATGCCTAGGAAGTTCCCCCGGGCGGCGCCCGCGAGCCGCGGTGCGGTCTGCTGTCAGGGTAGCGGCGCGGGACAGGAGGTTGCGCCATGGGGAGGCGAGTTGCATGTGTACCTAGGGCTCCCCCCCGTGGCCAAGGTCGGCCACGGGGGGCGTTCGCCCTAGGTTGTTATGTGTCGGGCTTTCAGCCCTTGTCGTGACTTACGGCTGAACCTGGGGCGTTGCCCCAGGCTGTTATGTGTCGGGCCTTCGGCCCTAATCACGACAGCTCTACATCAACAGGGAAACCGCACAAGGATCAGCTATGCATCAACAGGGAAGCCGCTCTAGGATCAGATCTACATCAACAAGGGAGCCGCTCTAGGATCAGCTCTACATCAACAAGGGAGCCGCTCTAGGATCAGATCTACATCAACAAGGAAGCCGCTCTAGGATCAGCTCTACTCAACAAGGAAGCCGCTCTAGGATCAGCTTTACATCAACAGGGAAGCTCGCTAGTACTTGGCCATGGAGGGGTCGATCTTGTCGGCCCAGGCGAGGATGCCGCCGGAAAGATTGTGGACGTTGGTGAAGCCGGCGTTGTGGAGGGCGAGGGCGGCCTTTTGGCTGCGCGCGCCGGAGCGGCAGTGGAGGACGATTTCGGCGGACTTGTCTCCGTGGACGAAGCCGTCGACCTCGCCCAGGCGCTGTTCGATTTGGCCGACGGGGATGAGGGGTGCGCCGAGGTTGGCGATGGGGACCTCGTGGGGCTCGCGGACGTCGATGACAGTGACGGGCTCCCGGGCGTCGAGTTTGGATTTGAGCTGTTCGACCGTGATCTGGGGGATGCCGTCAACCATCTGTGCACCGGCGACGGCCTGGTCCTTGGCGACCTCGAGCGGGCCGGTCTCGGTGGGCGGGGCGATGCCGCAGAACTGGTTGTAGTCGATGAGCTCGGTGACGGTGGGGTTGGGGCCGCAGACGGGGCAGTCGGGGTTTTTGCGCAGCTTGAGGGTACGGAAGCTCATGGCGAGGGCGTCGACGAGCAGGAGGCGACCGACGAGCGGCTCGCCGATACCGAGAATGAGCTTGATGGTCTCGGTGGCCTGGATGACGCCGACGAGCCCCGGGAGGATGCCGAGGACGCCGCCTTCCGCGCAGGAGGGAACGAGGCCGGGCGGCGGCGGCTCGGGGTAGAGGCAGCGATAGCACGGTCCTTCTGGAAGACCAAAGACGCTGGCCTGGCCCTCGAAGCGGAAGATGGAGCCGTAGGCGTTGGGCTTACCGAGCAGGACGCAGGCGTCGTTGACGAGGTAGCGGGTCTGGAAGTTGTCGGTGCCGTCGGCAATGACGTCGTAGTCCTTGAAGATCTCCATCGCGTTGGCGCTGGTCAGCATGGTGTTGTGCTTGACGACCGTGGTGTTTTTGTTGAGGCCGTGAAGCATGAGCTCGGCGGAGTCGACCTTGAGTTTGCCGACGGTGGCCTGGGAGTGGATGATCTGGCGCTGGAGATTGGATTCGTCGACGACGTCGAAGTCGACCAGACCGATGGTGCCGACGCCGGCGGCGGCGAGATAGAGGGCGAGCGGGGCGCCGAGGCCGCCGGTGCCGACGCAGAGGACGCGGGCGGCCTTGAGCTTTTGCTGGCCTTCCATGCCGACCTCCGGGAGGATGAGGTGGCGGGAGTAGCGGGCGATCTCTTCGTTGGAGAGCTTGGGGAGGGTCGCGGTGAGGTCTTCACGGATTGCGGTGGCGCTGGCCATGATGTCTTCCAATCTGGGGAGCCCGGGCCTTCGGCCCGGGAGGTATGTGTTGGGCTTTCAGCCCTGCGATGTGCGCTCTGTCTTACCTAGGCCTTCGGCCTAGGCTGTTATGTGGTGCGCCGATGGCGCTTGCTTCCGGGCTTCGCCTCAGGCTTGAGCGGTCGATGGGGGGAGGGCAGAGTTCAGGCGAGATGCAGGCGGGCGCCGGCCCTAGATGTGACAACAACAACAGCACGCAGCGGAGGAGGGGGTACCGCCAGTGGAGGCGGGGGTGCCGCCAGTGGAGGCGGGGGCGCCGCCGGCGATGGAGGGGATGATGGTGAGTTCGTCGTCGGGGTCGGTGCCGGTGGCTTCCTTGGCGGGGAGGTAACGGACATCGTCGTCGTTGAGGTAGACGTTGACGAAGGAGCGGAGGCGGCCTTCGTCGTTGAAGAGGTGCTTTCGGAGCTCGGGGGAGTCGAGGACGAGGGCTTGGAGCGCGCCTTCGACCGACAGGGCGCTGACTTCGACGGCTTCCTTGCCACGCGTGTATTGCCGCAGCGGGGTGGGGATGTGAATCTTCATACGCGATCTCCTTCTCGGGCTTCGACGCCGGCGTTGGCGGCGCGGTGGGCGACCTCTTCCTCGACGCCGGTGACATCGATCTCGAGCGCCTCGTCTTCGAAGCGCTTGCTGTCCTCGTCCGCGCCGAGGAGGCGGAAGGTGTTGGTCACGCGCGCGCGACCCTGCTCGACGGCGGTGATGACGTAGGAGCAGCCGAGCCAGTGCGCTTCGGCGAAGTCGGTCTGGGACCACTGGGCGGGGTGGTCGGGGTGCGAGTGGTAGAAGCCGACGATGTCGAGGCCGGCGACGCGTGCCTGACGCTGGGCGCGGACGAGCTCCTCGGGCGCGATGTGGTAGCGGTTGTGGGCGGAGTCGGTGCGGGTGTTGCCGGCGCGGAGGGCGCGCTCGACGCTGTTGCCGTCGGGGTCGCTCTTGCCGAGCAGGATGCCGCAGCACTCGTTGGGATAGGTCTCCTCGCCGTGGGCGCGCATGGTTTCGTAGATTGAAAAGCTGAGTCGCAGCAACCTAGTTGTCCTCCGTCCAGAAGCGTTCGCTCATGTATTTGTCGGCCGAGTCGCAGAGGATGGTGACGATGACGGCTTCGCGGCCGGCGCGCGCTTCCCGCTCGCCGACGGCGAGGGCGGTGGCGGCGTTGGCGGCGGCGGAGACACCGACCAGCAGACCAGCTTCGCGGGCGAGCCGCTTGGCCATGCGATAGGCGGCTTCGGTCGAGGCCTCGAGGTTTTCGTCGGCGAGCGCGGGGTCGTAGATTCTGGGCACGATGGCGGTCTCCATGTGCTTGAGGCCTTCGAGGCCGTTGAAGGGCGAGTCGGGCTGCATGGAGATGCAGCGGATGGCGGGGTTGAGCTCGCGCAGGCGGCGGGTGGTGCCCATGAAGGTGCCGGAGGTGCCGAGGCCGGCGACGAAGTGGGTGAGCTGGCCGTCGGTCTGCTCCCAGAGTTCGTTGGCGGTGCCGAGGTAGTGGGCGCGCCAGTTGTTTTCGTTGGAGTACTGGTCGGCGTAGAAGAAGCGATCGGGATGCTGGGCGGCGAGGACGCGGGCGCGGCGGATGGCGCCGTCGGAGCCCTCGGCGGGGTCGGTCCACTCGATGCGGGCGCCGTAGGCGGCGAGGTACTTTTTGCGCTCGGGCGAGACGTTGGAGGGCATGGCGAGGGTGACGGGGAAGTCGAGCGCGGCGCCGAGCATGGCGTAGGCGATGCCGGTGTTGCCGCTGGTGGCGTCGAGCAGGCCGCGGCCGTCGCGGGCGTTGAAGCGGAGCAGGCCACGGCGCTCGGCGTCGAGGACGATGGCGGAGGCGGCGCGGTCCTTGACGGAGCCGCCGGGGTTGGCCCACTCGGCCTTGGCGAGGATCTGGATGCCCGGAAGATCTTCGGTCAGGGTGTCGAGACGGAGCAGCGGTGTGTGGCCGATGCGCTCCAGAATTCCCTGCCCGAGAAGCTTGTTCGCGACGATCATGTTGCCTTGACCCTCCAGCCTGCTGCCCGGTTGACGGGGGTGCCGATCGGTTGAGCGGCATCGCCTGATGTGCGACAGTTAACCCGAGTCTACCCAACCCTATGGCCAAGCAGCAGAAGCTTATGTTTGATGATGTTCTTTCCACGCTGGGAACGCACAAGTTCGATGTTGCGCCGGCGCCCGAGGGTGCAAAGCGAACGGCACGCGCGGTGAAGGTATCGAAGTTCGGCTGCGCGGCGGTGATCGGGCCGGCGCCGGACGGGACGGTGGAGGTACTGGCGCGCTCGGGGTACGTGGTGGGCGGGGAGATCAGCCGAATTCTGGATCGTGGGTACCAGAAGTTTCTGCAGACGCCGAAGCTGACGATACCGGCGACGGCCGATCATCTGAAATCGCTGCACCACTTCACGGAGGAGCTGAAGGAGGCGGCGGGGGCGACGGTGCTGTACAACGAGGCGATCGGGACGACGTCGGATGTGTATGTGTATGACAGGGTGAAGGGGCGAGCGAGCAACTAGCAACCGCAGGTCTCTCCACTCCGCGAGACGACTCACGTCGTCTCACTCCGGTCGAGATGACACCTTATTTCTTCGGTCGAAGTGACAGCTTATTAGGCGAGTTGCCGCACAGAAAATGCTGACCAAGCTAGCGGGCGCGCTGGCGCTGCCATTCGCGGTAGATCTCGCTTTTGCCGAGGCCGCGGTCGCGGGCGACCTGTTTGAGGGCGTCTTTTTCGGGCAGCCCGGTGGCGAGCAGGGCGCGGATGGCGGCGGCGATGCTTTGGGTGGGTTGCGGTTCGGTGTGGGCGGGGGCGTTCGCGCCGGTGGGCAGGAGAAGGACGAACTCGCCGCGGATGCTGTCGCGGGCGGCGAGGGTGTCGCGGACCGTGGCGACGGGGCCGCGGAGGAACTCCTCGTGGAGCTTGGTGAGCTCGCGGGCGAGGACGAGGGGCTGCGCGGGGCCGAAGACGGCGGCGAGGTCGGCGAGGGTGTCGAGGATGCGATGGGGGGCCTCGTAGAAGGCTTCGAGGGTGGGTGGGCGGTGGAGGCCGGCGGTGGCGAGGAACTGGTCGGCGCGGCGGAGGGCTTCGAGGGTGGATCGGCGCTCGCCGGACTTGGCGGGCAGAAAGCCATGGAAGTGGACCGTGTCGGACGGGAGGCCGCTGGCGGCGACGGCGGCGAGCAGGGCGCTGGCGCCGGGGACGGGGATGACGGGGAGGCCGGCGTTGGCGGCGGCGTGGGCGAGGACGGCGCCGGGATCGGCGAGACCGGGGGTGCCGGCGTCCGAGACGACGGCGACGCGGCCGCCGGCGCGCAGCAGATCGAGCAGCTCGGCGGTGCGGTCGCGCTCGTTGTGCTGGTGGTAGCTGACGGTGGGGGTGCGCAGGCCGAAGTGGTTGAGCAGCTTCTGGGTTTGGCGGGTGTCCTCGCAGGCGATGCGGTCGGCCTCGCGGAGGACGCGCAGGGCGCGGAGGGAGATGTCCTCGAGGTTGCCGATGGGGGTGGAGACGAGATAGAGGCCCGGGGCGAGGGGGCCGCGGCGGCGATGTGGCGGAAGCTCCGGTAGGGGACCTGGACTGGGGTCGTCGACGGATGGATGCGGCAGAGCGTCGGGCTGGGCAGGCGGGTCGGCGGGCGAGTCGGCGGGGGGCAGGAGGTCGCGCGCGGGGGCCGACGCGGTGGAGGTGGAAGTGAGGGTCACTCGCGGGCTCCCTTGGGCGCTCGGCGAAGGGAGCGCAGACGGGAGAGGAGGCGGGTGGACTGGGAGAGGTTCTGCGGGGTGACGATGCCGATGACGCGGCCGCGATCGACGACGGGCACGAGCTGCGCGCCGTTGCCGGCGGCGACGCGACGAAGGGCGGAGAGCACGGGATCGTCCGGCGCGGCGGGGGCGAGGGCGCGGGTCATCATGCCCTGGATGTAGCCGTTGCCGCCGCGTTCGAGGGCAGCGAGGATGCCCTGGCGGGAGACGGCGCCGACCAGGCTGCCGCTGCGGACGACGGGGAAGACGTCCTGGGTGGCGTGGAGCGCGCGCTCGAGGGCGTCTTCGAGGGTGTCCGCGCCGGAGAGGGTGTTGAAGTCTTCGAGCATGATGTCGCGCATGAGGACGGAGTCGACGGCGCCCTCGGCGAGCTGGGTGTCGGCGATGGGGGATTGCCGATCGAGCGAGTTGGCGAGAAGCAGGAAGAGGCCGGTGAGGCCGAGAGTGAGGTTGCCCAAGGCGACGCCGCCGAACACCAGACCGAGCGCCAGCAGGCGGCTGAGACCGTTGGCGGCGCGATTGGCGATGGCGGCGCCGCGGGTGCGCTCGATCTCGGCACGGAAGACACGGCCGGCATCGAGCGGCAGGGCGGGCAGGAGATGCAGGGCGGCGAGCAGGGCGTTGGCCCAGACGAGCGAGCGAAGGAGGTGGGCGACGCTGATCCAGGGTTGCTGGAGGAGATGGAGCGCGGGCGAAGCGGCGAGGGCCAGACCGGCGATGGACAGGGCGGCGAGGGCGTTGGCGAGCGGGCCGACGAGGGCGAGGCGGCGTTCGCGCGCGGGGGAAAGCGCGGCGGGGTTGGCGAAGGTGAGGAGCGCGCCGGTGGGAAGCAGGAGAACGCCGGTCAGATGGAGGCCGAGGGCCAGGGCGGCGAGCGATCGGGCGATCTCCCGCAGGGCGATGGCGGAGAGCAGGATGAGCCAGAGCGCGAGACCACGGGCGCCGTCGGCACCGGTGGCTGCCGCCGCGCCCGCGGTGACCATGAACAGAAGAAAGCAGAGGGCGTGCAGCCGGACGCTTACGCCCAACCATCGTCCAAGGCTGAAGCTCCATGCCTGCATCGAGCCATTCTATCGCCGCTCGCCGAGGCACGCCGGGCCGGGAAGGTGGCGGCGCCTGGGAGGCTCGCCGGGGAGCTTGCGTGCCGGGAGCGTGGTGGGATCGAAGGGCGCGCGGCGCGGCGGCTGCGGGGAGGATTGCTCTAGCATGGCGGGATGCGCGTGATTGGAGGGGAGCTCCGCTCTCGGCGCCTGCTGGCGCCGGCGGGCTCGGCGACACGGCCGAGCTCGGACCGGCTGCGCGAGACGTTGTTCAACGTGCTGTCGCGGCGGATCGAGGGCTGCCGGTTTGCCGATCTGTATGCGGGCAGCGGGGCGGTGGGGATCGAGGCGATCAGCCGGGGCGCGGCGACGGTGCTGTTTGTGGAGAAGGGGCCGCCGGCGCTGCGGGTGCTGCGGCAGAACCTCGTGGCGGTGGGGCTTGCGGGGCCGCGTGTGACGGTCGAAGAGCGGAGTGTGGCCACTGTGCTGGGGCGACCGGTGCGGTGGGCGCCGTTTGATGTGGTGTTTCTGGATCCGCCGTATGAGGCGGTGGCGGAGTACACCGCGACGCTTGGAGTGCTGGGTGGGGCGAGAGCGGAGTTGCTGAGGCCGGGGGCGTGGGTGGTGGCTGAACATGCGAGCCGGTCGCCGTTGCCGGAGCGGTTCGGGCGGTTGACGGTGGAGCGGCAGCTGCGGCAGGGGGATGCGACGTTGAGCTTTTATGCGGCTTCGAAAGAGGATGTGGAGGGAGCGGAGGGGACCGTCGAGTAGATGCGTCAGCGATCGGATGGCGGGAAGGGGCTTCCCTGGTGGGCGCCGGTGGCGAGGTCGACGGAGAAGGGAATTTCGCGGTCGGTGAGCATGTCCCAGCCGGCGCCGTGGAGATGGCCGTCCTGGACGTCGGTGAGGTTGAGGCCCTCCCAGCTGAGGCGCGCGGTGTGCCAGCGGAGGCCTTCCGCGCCCCAGGCGACGAGGTGGTGAAAGCCGGAGAAGACGAGGAGGCCGTGGGCGGGGAGGGCGCGCACGGCGGTGACAGGACGGAGGGGGATGTGGACGCCGGCACCGGGGGCTCCGGTGGGAACGATGTAGGCGTAGCCGCCGGCGACGGCGCAGAGCTCATCCGGGTGCGGGCAGGACCAGAGGCCGGTGGGCAGGCTCGGGCTTTCAAAGCCGAGCGCGCAGGTGGCGAGGAAGCTGGGCGCCCCGCGCGGGCGGACAAGGAGATGGAGGGCGCCGCGAGCGATGGCTTCTTCTTCGCCGGGCACGGGTCGGGGGAGTGTGACCTGGAGGGCGGGGGCGATAAGCGGGGGTGCGGCGAGGATGTCGGCCTGCCAGGTGTGGGCAAAGGATTGGTCGAGATGGGGGGGCATGGCTTTGGTGGCTCCGGGATGCTGTCGAGACCGTCGGAAGGAGAAGCAGGTCTCTCCGCTCCGCGAGACGACTCACGTCGTCTCGCTCCGGTCGAGATGACACCTAATCTCAACACGGCCACCATGTATCAACACGGCCATCATGTATCAACACGGCCACCATGTATCAGCACGGTCAACCCGGTGGCGATCAGCACGGTGACGCTTTTAGGAGGCGGAGCGTTCGAGGGCTTGGGCGAGGTCGGCGAGCAGGTCGGGGAGGGCTTCGCAGCCGACGGAGAGGCGGAGGAAGCCGGGGGGGATGGCGTCGTGGCCCCAGCGTGCGCGGCGCTCGGCGGTGGTGGTGATGCCGCCGAAGCTGGTGGCGTCGGTGATGAGCTGGGCGGCGGAGAGGAAGCTCTCCGCGGCGGCGCGCGAGGGCAGGAGGAAGCTGACGACGGGGCCGAAGCCGCCGTGCATCTGGCGGGCGGCGGTGAGGTGCGCGGGGTGGGTGGAGAGGCCGGGGTAGAGGACGCGCTCGACCTCGGGACGGCGGTCGAGGAACTGCGCGACGGCGAGGGCGTTTGCGTTGGAGCGCTCGAAGCGGAGGGGGAGGGTGGCGAGGGAGCGATGGGCGAGCCAGGCCTCCATGGGGCCGGGGCCGGAGCCGGAGAGCGAGCGCCACTCGAGCAGACGCTGGTAGAGATCCTGATCGGTGACGGCGACGTGGCCGAGCAGGAGGTCGCCGTGGCCGGTCATGAGCTTGGTGTCGGAGACGACGGAGAGATCGGCGCCGAGGGCGAGGGTGTTCTGGCCCAGGGGGGTGGCGGTGGTGTTGTCGCAGGCGACGAGGGCGCCGGCGGCATGGGCGCGGTCGGCGAGGGCGCGGATGTCCGCGACCTCCATGCCGGGGTTGCTGGGGGTCTCGATCCAGAGGAGGCGGGCGCCGGCGAGGAGCTCGCCTGGGATCTTGACTTGGATCTCACCTTGGAGCTCGTCGGAAACGGGGGCGCGCCGGACCTCGATGCCGCGGTCGCGGAAGAAGCCGTCGGCGAGGACGCGGGTGCTGAAGTAGCCGGCGGCGGGGAGGACGACGGCGTCGCCGGGGCGAAGGGTGACGGCGAGGGCGGCGGTGATGGCGGCCATGCCGGAGCCGAAGCAGAGGACGCGCGCCTGTCGGTTGTCGGGAAGGTTGTCGCCGGTTTCGATGACGGCGAGGGTGCGTTCGAGGGCGGTCCAGGTGGGCTGCTCGTAGCGGGCGTAGGTGTAGGGGGCGTCGGCGACCTCGCCGGGGACGTGGAAGGGGGCGGCGAAGACGGGGCCGTGGTGCAGCGGCGCGCCGGGGGTGGGTGGGGTGAGGAGAGAGTGGAGGATGCGGGTGGCCTCGCGCATGAGGCCATGGTACCGGGGTGAGGAAAGGGGGGTGGGGACCCACATCTCAGGTGCGAGATGTGGGGCACCCGGCCTGGCGCATGAGGCCATGGTACTGGGGTGACGAAAGGGGGGTGGGACCCACATCTTAGGTGCGAGATGTGGGGCACCCGGCTGGTGGCTGGTGACAAGGGATTGTGGGCCCCACGTCTCAGAGGCGAGACGTGGGGCACCCGCTAGTTGGGGGCGCGGAGGTGCTCGAAGCCGGCGGGGGCCAAGGGGGACTCATGGCCTTCCTGGTCGAGGAGGGTGACGACGGGGGAGCGGCGGCGCGGAGGGAGGAGGGTACCGATGCGGGTGACGGAGACGCCGGCGAGGGTGCGGGGAAGGCGCGCGCCGGGGCGGGTGGTGAAGAGCAGCTCGTAGTCTTCGCCACCGTGGAGGGCGTGGGCGAGGGCGCGGGCTCGGCCGTGACGGGCGGCGAGGGGATGGAGGGGGAGGCAGGAAACGTCGATCTGGGCGGAGACGCCGGACTCCTCGCAGAGGTGCAGCAGATCGGTGGAGAGGCCGTCGCTCAGGTCGATGCAGGCGGTGACGAGGGCGGGGTGACGGCGGCCGAGGGCACGGCCGAGGGCGAGGCGGGGCTGGGGAAAGGACTGGGGGCCATGGGTGCGGGATGGGCGCGGGTGGGCGGCAGCGCGGCGGAGCATGGCCTCGAGCTCGGCCGCCGCGCCGCCGAGGGCGCCCGAGACCCAGATCGCATCCCCGGGCCGGGCGCCGGCGCGACGCAAGGCGCGGGCCGGAGCGACCTCCCCGAGCAGGACGATGTCGGCGAGGAGATGCTCGCCGGGGGCTTGGCCGGTGTCACCGCCGGCGATGGGGACGTGGTTTTCGAGGGCGAGGGCGTGCAGGCCGGCGAAGAAGGCATTGAGCCAGCGCCGGCCGACGGCGGTGCAGGCGGTGGCGGAGGGGATGGCGAGCGAGAGAAAGCAGGCGAGCGGGGTGGCGCCCATGGCGGCGAGGTCGCTGAGGCCGCGGGCGAGGCAGCGGTGGCCGGCGGAGCGAGCGGTGTGGGTATCGCGGCGGAAGTGGCGGCCTTCGATCAGCAGATCGGTGGTGACGGCGATCTGCTGACCGGGGCGAGGGGTGAGCAGGGCGCAGTCGTCACCAATACCGAGCGCGACGGCCCGACTAGCGGGGGTGCGGAAGCGCCGGCGCAGGCCGCGGATGAGGGCGAGCTCGCCGACGGGCACGGGCGGACGGGTGCGGGGCACGGGATCAGCTTACCGCCCCCTGCGGCTCTGGGTAAGAGCTTTGGGTGATGAGCTCTCTGAAGAGGGGAGTGTCACGGCTCGTGCCTGGAATCAAAGCCGATACGGGTTGGGGGGGTGATAGGGTTGGCGCGGTGGACGGGGCTTTGTTAGACTTAACTAACGCCCAAGGGGAATGCGGGTTTCCGAATGCGATTCAGCAAAGTTCATTTGCGGAGATCGTTCCCCAGAGCCACGGACTGCTGCTACGACACATGGCGGTGTGGGCCAATCAGGGGTTTAAGGTCGTCGCTTGCGTCTACGAAGGCGTCATTACATTATGCTGGTCAGCCGCGAGGCGGACGGCAGTTTGAACAAGACCGCGATTCCACTGCCGTATGCCTATGTGATGGCGGCGGCCGCGGTGGTTGGGCTGTTTACCGTGACCGGCTTGGCAGGATCGTACTCGCGGATGCTGATTAAGACAGCGCACTTCAATCAGCTGCGGCAGGAGGACAACGATCTGAAGCGCGACTACGCCCATCTGCAGCATTCGGCGCAGGAGCGCGAGGTGCAGGTGTCGAGCCTGGGCGCGCTGGCGACGGAGGTTTCGGCGCTTTACGGGATGACGTCGAGCAAGCTGGCGGTGCCGGTTGGGCGGGTGACAAACCTGGCGCGTCGCGGCAAGGGCGGCGTGGACGTGGTGGCGAAGACGCCGCTGACGACCGAGGTGGCGTCGGACACGGGGTACTACAAGTCGCTTGAGACGTTTTATGCGCTGCGGACGAACGCCTTTAACGGCAGCATCGCGCGGCAGCTGGCGTCGCCGGTGGGCGCGCCGTTGCCGCTGGGATCGAGCCTGAACCGCATTCCCGGGATCGATTCGCCGCTGGATGCCTCGGTTGCGCCGAGCCTGTGGCCGGTGATGGGACCGATTACATCAGGGTTCGGGCAGCGCGAGGATCCGGTGCTGGGAACGGGTGAGGGCGAGTTTCACAAGGGAGTGGATATCGGCGCGCCGCAGGGCACACCGATCCGGGCGACGGCGGCGGGTGTGATCTTGACGGCGCAGTTGGGCAATGGGTATGGCCGCGAGGTTGTGATCGATCATGGCGGCGGGCTGAAGACGCTGTATGGGCACATGTCCGGCTTCAACTGCGTCGCGGGGCAGAGCGTGATCGCGGGTCAGGTGATCGGGTATGTGGGGCACAGCGGGCGGACGACCGGCAACCACGTGCACTATGAGGTGCGGATCCATGACATTGCGGTGAATCCGCACAAGTATCTGCGGACGACGATCGCGGGTCTGGGTGGAACGGCGGAGGGGTTTTAGAAGAGGTTTTCGTCCGAGCGGAACGGGCTGTGCTTCGGCGCGGCCCGTTTTTGTTTAAGGCGCTTGTAGCCTTGGCGAGTGGGACGGAGCTACCCCGATCTGGTGATGGTGACGCAGGAAAGGCTCCCTTATATGAGAGAGAGCCGCCTTTGATGGCGTGCCAACATACCAGGTGCCGTGATAGGGCCAGGGGCCAGGATCCAGGATGAGAGACGACCAAAACAGCACGGAGACGTGCGGCGCCTGCAAGGATGGCGTTGGGCAACCCTTTCCGTTTTCGATGTCGTTTCAGCCGATTGTGGACGTCGATGCGGGGCGGATCTATGCCTTCGAGGCGCTTGTCCGAGGGATCAATGGCGAGTCCGCGGGCAGCATGCTTTCGCGGGTGACAGAGGCGAATCGCTATGCGTTCGATCAGGGTTGCCGGGTGAAGGCGATCACTCTGGCGAAGCGCTTGGGGCTCGACCAGACGGACGCGCGGCTTTCGATCAACTTCATGCCGGGCGCCGTGTACAGCCCCGCGGCATGCATTCAGCTGACGTTGAAGACGGCGCGGGAGGTTTCGTTTCCGCTGGACAGGCTGGTCTTCGAGATTACGGAGGCGGAGGAGGTGCGGGACCGCCAGCATCTGATGAACATCGTGCACGAGTATCGCCGGCATGGGTTCAAGCTGGCGTTGGACGATTTCGGGGCGGGTTACTCCGGCCTGAACCTGTTTGTTGATGTCACGCCGGATGTGCTGAAGATGGACATGGACCTTACGCGGAATCTGCATCGGCGGCCGACGTCGCTGGCGGTGGTGCGATCGACGGCGGAGTTGTGCGCGAAGCTGGGCGTCGCGCTGGTGGCGGAGGGTGTGGAGACGGTTGAGGAGTTCGAGGCGCTTCGCGAATGCGGGATCAAGCTGATGCAGGGCTATCTGCTGGCGAAGCCGGGCTTTGAGCGGCTGCCGGGGGTGGTGCTGCCGGACGGACGTGCGGCGATGACAACGGGCGCGGCGGCTCGGGTCCTGCCGGTCTTTCCGGCCTTTCCGATCCTACCCACGTTCTCGGGCGGGGCCTAAGCGAGGATTTTTCGGGTGCGTGAAAGCAGACGGGGTGCAGAGAAAAAGGGCAGCCGCGAGTGGCTGCCTTTGGTTGAGTAAGGGTGGAGGTCAGCGGCCGGTGGAGGTGCTGGCGTTTTGAACGCCGCCGCCGGTGTAGGTGACATGCCAGACGGAGCGGCTGCCGTCGTCGGTGACGAAGAGCGAGCCGTCCTTGGCGACGGTGACGCCGACGGGCCGGCCCCAGACCTGGCCATCGGGGGTGAGGAAGCCGGTGAGGAAGTCCTCGTAGGTTCCCTCGGCTTTGCCGTCGTGGATGGGGATGTGGATGACCTCATAGCCGGCGCGGGCGGCGCGGTTCCAGGAGCCGTGTTCGGCGGCGAAGACATCGCCGCGGTACTGGCTGGGGAAGGCGGCTGCCTCACCGGTGGCGGTGGTGGGGTAGAAGACCATCTCGAGCGAGGCCATGTGCGGCTGGACGAGGACGTCGGGGGTGATGACCTTGGCGCTCAGATCGACGCGCTTGCAGGAGGCGCCGTCGGGCGCTGTGGCGGGCGCCTGCAGATTGGCGGCGGTGCCGTCTGCGCAGGGAGCGGCGAGGCGGGGATCGGGATGGCCGCCCATGTAGTACCAGGGCCAGCCGTAGAAGCCGTCTTCCTTGACGGAGGTGACGTAGTCCGGGACCAGGTGGTTGCCGAGGTTGTCGCGCTCGTTGGTGGAGCACCAGAGGGAGCCGGTGATGGGATTGATGGCTTCGCCGACGCAGTTGCGGATGCCGGAGGCGTAGACCTTGACGAACTTGCCTTCCGGGGTGAACTCGAGGACGTCGGCGCGATGGAACTCCTTGGGTGTGGTGTCGGGGTCGTCGATATTGGAGCCGGAGCCGACGGAGACGAGCATATGCCGGCCGTCCTTGGTGAAGACGACGTCGCGGGTCCAGTGGCCGCCACCGCGCAGCTGCGCGAACCCGGGGAGCTGGGCGACGACGGTCTCCGGCTTGCCGGTGGCGACGAGATCGCCGGACTTATAGGGGAAGCGCACGACGGAGTCGGTGTTACCGACGTAGACCCACTGCGGGTTCGGGCCGGCGGGGTAGAAGTTGATCCCGAAGGGAAGGTTGAGGCCGGTGGCGAAGGTGGAGATGGTGGCGGCCTTGCCGTCGGGGCCGACGCCGCGGAGGACGAAGATCTTGTCGCCGTGCGAGTCAGAGAGGAAGATGTCGCCGTTGGGGGCGGTGCGGAGCTCACGCGGCTCACGGAAGGTGGTGTTGGCTTCCGGCACGGGCGCGGGCTTGCCGGTGTTGGGGTCGCGGGGCGCTGGTCTGTAGTCGCCGCCGGCATAGAGCTCGACCTTGAAGCCCGGGGGCGCGACGGGCGTGGCGCCTTCCGGGCGCGGGACGACATAGGGCCCATTCTCGACGGCCTCGGAGGGATTGGGCTGGGGCAGATCGGCGACGGTGATGCGGTGACTGACACCGGGCTGCTGCTGGTTCCAGTTGGTGAAGGCGGCCTGGCCGGTGAGGGTCTTGCCCGAGGAGCTGTCGGTCTGGCTGAAGAGAGGGTTTGCGAGCAGCAGGGGCGCCGCGGTGATGGCGGCCACGGCAGCGGAGGCGATGACAGAGGCGCGACTGAAGCTAGACAGGGGCATTCTGAAGTTCCTTCGGAGCGAATCGAACCGCTCGCGTTGCGGTGTGCATTTGGTAGGACATCCGGGGGACGGGTGATCGCTCGGAGATGCGGGCGTTGCGAAGCGTTCCGGCGACGCCCTATATAAATCGTTGGATGCGGCAACGCTATTGGCAGACCGCTCGCCAATGCATAAAGGCGAAGCAGCTCAAGGGCGTGAACCGAATCTTTTAGGGCATTGCTGGAAGCGGAACGGCAGATCCCTCTCGGGAGTGGGGGACAGGGTTACTCCATATAAGCCCGAAAGGCTTACCGAGCTAAGCCGATTTTTTCGAAACGTCAAGACCGCGCGACAGATTGTGTTGATTTCAGCACTCCCGGAACCATGAACTTCAAGTTGCTCGGTTCGGACACTCCCGGGGTGTATCTCACCGGCAGCACCTACAACACGTCCCCACCTACCTTGAACTTTACTTCGGTTGCGAGCCAGATCGGCACAGACGGGTTCAATTCGCTAAGCGGACCCGCCGCCAGCTTTCTGACCACGACCCAGATCTGCGTCGCGACCTACTCCACCACCAGCAACAGCACCTATCCAGCGCCTGCCAGTAAACGGGCAGCTGACGGTTTATGGCGGCGACCTATTCGGCAGGTCTCGTCGGCTTCCGACCACTTTTGTGCGGCGTCGAATTGGGGCTAGGGTGCGTGGTTTTGGCGGGAACTGTCGCCGGTGAGCTGACGGAGGAGATCGAGGGGGAGGCTGGCGGAGAGCACGGCGCGGCTGCCGTGAGGCTCGATGCGAACGGAGTCGAGCGCGGTGAGGAGCGGGCCTGAGGGAGACGCGCCGGGGGCGGCGGTGAGGAGGGTGCGGGCGAGGCCGGCGAGAGAGGTAAGGGCTCCGGCCTGCTCCAGTGCGGCGTCAGGCGAGGGGGTGAGCGCCTCGATGCGCAGGCGGAGGACGCCGACGTAGCGGAGGCTGGCGATAAAGCTCTGGTCGGCGGGGAGGGGCAGGGTGAGGCCGAGCAGTGTGATGTTGCCGCCGTTGGTGAGTGGCAGGCCGAGGAGGCCGATGGCCCAAGCGCTCGAGAGTCGGGGGACGTCCGCGAAGTGGGCCGTGAGCAGGGAGGGCGCGGGGGAGCCGAAGAGGCCGGCACGTGCATGGTCGAGCATGGCGTGGATCTGCTCGGCGGTGGGGGCGTTGGAGAGGGCAAGCAGGCCGGGGCGCACGACGGCGATGCGGAGGTCGCGTCCGGCAGCGGGGTCGCCGGCAGAGCCGGCCACGGCGATCGAGCCGGTATCCATGTGGAGGGTGAAGAGGGTGTGACCGGCGTAGAGCTCGGTTGATGCAGCGAGGCCGGCGAGGTAACGCTCAAGGCGCGCGGTATCGAAGCGGCCGCCGAGCAGCTCGGTGTAGGCGACCGGGCCGTTGACGCCGGTGGGATCGGGCCGGCGGGTGAGGGCGAAGGCAGCGAGGTCGAGGTCGCGCTCGGGCACGATGCCGGTGGCGTCGACAAAGTGCTGGTACGCGGGGGCGCGTGGGGGAAGATCGCGGTCGAGGTGTGTGGCGAGGCGGACGGGGCGGAGGTCGGCGTAGACGATCGCGTCGGCCTCGGGCAGGAGGCGGGCGAGCTCCGGGGGACGGCTGAAGCTCCAAAGAAGCAGGCCGATAACGCCCAAGACGACGAGGGCGCCGACGAGAAGAAAGGCGGAGCGAGAGGATCTGGGCATCAGCGCACAGTATCGCTGATGGGGCGATGCGGTGGCAGCTGAGGGTGCGGCGTTGCGATCGGATGGTATGGGGATCGGAAGCGCGAGCGGTTCGAAGGAGAGCGGCTTACTTGTCCTCAGTGATGGCGAAGGTATAGATCTTGCCGGCGAAGGCGATGCCGGGAGTGCTGGCGGAGCCGGGCGGAAGCACGCCGTATTCGCCGCCGCCGATGTTGGCCGGGAGAGTCAAGGAGAAGACGCGGGGAGCGAGGCGCGTGATCGCAACCTGGACCTGGTCGCGGTCGGTGCCTTCGCGCGTGGTGAAAACGCCGCCGGTGCTGGTGCGGAACTCGCGGCTGTTGGCGTGGAGGCGGAAGCGGAGGAGTTGGTACTCGATGGCCTCGGCATTGGGCGGGGCGAGGATGAGGAGCTCGTCGCCGGGCTTGAGGACCAGGGCGGCCTGGCCGCCGGAGAGCTCGCCGTTGCGGTCTTTTTTCACGATGTTGTTGGTGAGGGTGCTTTTGACCCAGCCGCCGGAGCGATAGTGGACGAGCTCCGGGGCGATCAGCGTCCAGTGACCGTTGCTCTCCTTGTGATAGACGCCCTCCTGGTCGACGTCGGGTGAGAGCGGGGAGGCCGTGAGCGGGGCGGAGTCAGCGTGCGCGGCCAGCCCGGAGGAGCGGGCGAGCATGGCGGCGATGACGGGTTGCGGGACGCCGGCCTGCTTGAGCGCGATCAGGTCGTCGGGGCCCGTGACGTAGTGGCCGGGCTGGGTGCGAACGGTCTGGAGGATGAGACCAACGTCGAGTCCGGCCTGGCTCATGCGGATGATGGAGTTGTTGGTGAGGGCAAGGGGCGCGGCAGGCACGGAGGTGGAGAGTGGACCGGCTTGAAGGGTTTGCTGCGCGGGGGCGCCGACGGTGGCGAGAATGAGCGCGAAAAGGGCAAGCAGACGAATCGACATGGAAACCTTTGGTGCGTGGGGTGGGGTGTTCGACGAGCTTCGACGCTTCGGATCGTAGCAGTGCGTTGCGAGAGTGACGCTCCCTCTTTGGTGGGTCGCGAGGAAGCGTGCCGGACGAGCTGATGGAGAGACGATGGCGGGGAGAAAGTGTGCGCGCGGGCGCTCGCGGCTTCGTTGCCCGCGGCCTACCCCTATGCTAGAGTTTGATCTGCGGCGCGACCCCGTGCGTGTCTTCCGCGAGATGCATTTCGTGGCGGATGACGGCAGGGACGCGACCGGTCGGCTTCGTGGGCTGGCGTAGCTCAGCCGGTAGAGCATCTGATTTGTAATCAGAGGGTCGGGGGTTCAAATCCCTTCGCCAGCTCCAGACCTTTGAAGCTCGACTGGAGTGGCACGACGGATCTCCGCTATTCGATGGACGGTGATGTTTTTCCGCCGACTTGCTTCGGCCGGCACCCTTCTGATCTGCCCTCGAGCTGTTTTCCTTGGTGTTCGCCAGGACTGAAGTTTTCCTGACGACAGCCGATATGTGTGGTGAGGACGGGGATACGGTCGGAGAGGACGGCGAAGATGGGCACAGGTGGCCGAGTGGTTAATGGCAGCAGACTGTAAATCTGCCACGCTTACGCGTTACGGAGGTTCGAATCCTCCCCTGTGCACCACACCTCCTACCGGTTTGCCGGGCGGAGAGGAGCGACGGAGCGCCGCGATGGAGTTTGGGCCTGCGAGTCGCGGTCGGATGTGGATCTCGCTCGGTATTCTGGTCGTTTTGGCGACGATGTCGGGGCTGACGATGGAGGCGAGCCGGTTTCGCACGCTCTCGTGGGTGCTGCTCGGGTTTTTTGCGGTACGTATCCTGCTCGCGCGCGCCGGTTCGCGGTAGGATGGCAGTGTTTGTGTTTGGCTGATGTAGCTCAGTGGTAGAGCACTCCCTTGGTAAGGGAGAGGTCATGGGTTCAAGCCCCATCATCAGCTCCAGAGTTCGTTCTTGTTTTGGGATTTCAGATGTAGTTGGTCCAGATGATTTGTTCGTCGGGGGCTCGGTGAAGGCCGATGCGGGAGTAACTCAGTGGTAGAGTCACAGCCTTCCAAGCTGTTGGTCGCGGGTTCGATTCCCGTCTCCCGCTCCAAAGATCGTTTACATGGCCGCGAGCGTGGGCGAGCGAAGGCTCACGGCGGCAGGGGAGAGGTTTGAGCACCAGCTATCAGCAGGCGGGCATTCCGGTCAGTGATCCGACGCTCTTCGGGGCGGTGCACGGCGCGGTGTCGCGGGCGTTTTCGACGGCGCAGGTGAGTGACTTTCTGCGCTCGCTCGATCGAGCGTCGCTGCGGGTGCGGGAGTTTGAGGCCGTGCTGGGCAAGGGGCTGCTGGGCGGGCAGACGGAGGCGGAGTATGGCCGGATGACGGCGGGCGATCAGGGCCAGATCCGCGAGTTTTACCTCCATGCGCTCGAGGAGGTCGCGCCGGAGCTGCGGCAGCGCTTTTTTCGGCTGTACGCGTATTACTGAATGTGCCGGACGTGCCGTCGCGGTTGACGCGACGGCGGTTGCGCTCGGAGAGACTGGGCGCTCGTTGCGGGTGAAGTAGATGGTTTTGCCGAGGCAAGGTCTTCGGCGAGCAGAACACAAGGGAGAGGGAGCAAGCGATGGCGAAGGAGAAGTTTGACCGGTCCAAGCCGCATGTGAATATTGGGACGATTGGGCACATTGATCACGGCAAGACGACGTTGACGGCGGCGATCACGAAGGTGCTGTCGAAGCACAATCCGAAGAACACGTTTCGCAGCTTTGACACGATCGACAATGCGCCTGAGGAGCGGGAGCGCGGGATCACGATCGCGACCAGCCATGTGGAGTACGAGACGCCGAATCGGCATTATGCGCATGTGGACTGCCCGGGCCATGCGGACTACATCAAGAACATGATCACGGGCGCGGCGCAGATGGATGGCGCGATCCTCGTCGTTGCCGCAACGGATGGACCGATGCCGCAGACCAAGGAGCACGTGCTCTTGGCGCGGCAGGTTGGCGTCCCGTACATCGTGGTGTTTCTGAACAAGTGCGATGCGGTTGAGGACGAGGAGCTGATCGAGCTGGTCGAGATGGAGGTTCGGGAGCTGCTGAGCAAGTACGACTACCCGGGCGACGACACGCCGATCATTCGCGGATCCGCGCTCGGCGCGCTGAATGGCGAAGCCCAGTGGGAGGCCAAGATCGACGAGCTGATGGCGGCGATCGACAAGTATGTGCCGCAGCCGGAGCGGGCGATCGATCAGCCGTTCCTGATGCCGATCGAGGATATTTTTTCGATCTCGGGTCGCGGCACGGTGGTGACGGGGCGGATCGAGCGGGGCAAGATCAAGGTGGGCGAGGCGTGCTCGATCGTCGGCTTCCGGGACACGCAGGCGACGACCTGCACCGGCGTCGAGATGTTCAAGAAGCAGCTGGACGAGGGTCTGGCCGGCGACAACGCGGGGCTGCTGCTGCGCGGGATCGCGAAGGAGGATGTGGAGCGCGGGATGGTGCTGGCAAAGCCGGGCTCGATCACGCCGCACACCCAGTTCAAGGGCGAGATCTATGTGCTGAGCAAAGAGGAGGGCGGGCGGCACACACCGTTCTTCAACGGCTACCGGCCGCAGTTCTACTTCCGCACCACGGACGTGACCGGATCGGCGAAGCTGCCGGAGGGCACCGAGATGGTGATGCCGGGCGACAATATCTCGCTTGAGATCACGCTGGGCACGCCGGTCGCGATGGAAAAGGGGCTGCGGTTTGCTATCCGCGAGGGTGGACGGACGGTGGGCGCCGGGACGATCTCCGAGATCATCAAGTAAGGGGTCGGGTGAGCGGCGGGTTACGACCGGCGGCTCACCTCTTGCTCCAGCTTGGAATCGCGTATTTCGCGAACGTCAGAATTTGTGGATAATGGAAGGAGCCGAGGACGCGGCCTGACCGTCTCGGTTCCGTAGCACAACTCAGGAGCTTCATGGCAGCAGGGGCCACATGCCCTGGGTCGCGGCGTGTAAGGCTCCGTTGGAGTCGGGTGCGCTGCTTGCCGGCCGCGGTGGCCGGCCACGATAAGGAGAGAGCGATATGCGCGAGATCATCACCCTGCAGTGCCCGACGTGCAAGAACCGGAACTATTCGACGACCAAGAACAAGAAGACGACGACGGGCCGGCTGGAATTTTCGAAGTTCTGCAACACGTGCCGCAAGCATACAGACCACAAGGAAACCAAGTAGATCTGCTGTGCCGGTTGGTATCTCCGGCGGCAGGGGGGCAGGTCGACCGAGAGGCGATGCTGCTCACACAGGGGCGTAAGCTCAACGGTTAAACTGTCGGTCTCCAAAACCGAACTTCTCGGTTCGAATCCGAGCGCCCCTGCCATTTAGCTTTGATCGACACCGAATAGGTGGTTGATCGTTACCGATCTTTTTTACGTGCAGCACTGAGGCAGCGTTATGGCAAAGACTCTCGCCGTTGTGGATCAGCCCCGAACCGGGCTTGAGCGGATTACGTCGCAGCCCGAGCGGCTGGTGAGCTTTCTTCATGATGTGCGCAGCGAGATGCGCAAGGTGATCACACCGACGCCGGCGGAGGTGCGGGCAAACACGACCATCGTGGTGGTGACGGTGTTCCTGTTTGCCGCGTACTTCTGGGTGGTGGACACGGTGGCTGGTCAGCTGATTGAGCGGGCGCTTGGCAGTCTAACGCGACATTAGATTTTGTCCTGGCCGGAGATGGCGCGGGTAACGGGCGTAGGAAGTGGAAGGGAAGATTAGGTTATGGCGCAACAGGAAGGTGTGGGCATGGCAATGGAAGACCAGAACCCGGAGGAGCTGAACCCGCAGAGCGCCAATGTGGAGGGGATGGGTGATGGCTCGGCGGCGGACGGCGCCGAGGGCAATGCGAGCGAGGTGGTCGAGGGCGCGGAGCATCTTCCGCCGCCGGCCAATCAAAATTTCAAGTGGTACATCATTCACGCGTATTCAGGCTTTGAGCGCAAGGTGAAGGAGTCGCTCGAGAGCCGGATCCGGGCGTTTGGTTTGGAGAACCGGATCGGCCGCATCATGATTCCGACCGAGCCGGTGACGGAGCTGCGCAACGGCAAGAAGTACACCATCGATCGGGTCTTTCTGCCGGGCTACGTGCTGGTGGAGATGGAGCTCGATAACGACCTTTGGCATGTGATCAAGAACACGCCGCGAGTGACGGGCTTTCTGGGCACGGGCGACAATCCGGTGGCGTTGTCGGAGGAGGAGGTCAGCTCGATTTTGTTTCGCACCGACTCGAGCAAGGATAAGCCGGCGCTCAAGGTCAAGTTCGCGAAGGGCGAGCAGGTGCGGATCAACGAGGGGCCGTTTGCGAACTTTAACGGCGTGGTGGACGAGATCAACGACGATCGGCAGACGTTGAAGGTGATGGTCTCGATCTTTGGCCGGCCGACGCCGGTTGAGATTGAGTTCTCGCAGGCCGACAAGATCGAGATGTAGCAGAGCCGAAGGGCTGTAATAAGTGTTTGCGAGCGGCGGTTTCGCGGCCGCACATGAAGAGACGAGGACAGGTATGGCACCGAAGAAGATCAATGGATATGTGAAGTTGCAGATTATGGCGGGCAAGGCGACCCCGGCGCCGCCGGTTGGGCCGGCGCTCGGTCAGGCGCAGGTCAACATCATGGAGTTTTGCAAGCAGTTCAATGAGCGCACCAAGGGGCCGGACATCGCAGGTCTGACGATTCCAGTGGTGATCACGGTCTTTGCGGACCGGACGTTCTCTTTTGTGACCAAGACGCCGCCGGCGCCGGTGCTGCTGCTGAAGGCGGCGGGCATTGCGAAGGGCGCGGGCGCGCCGAACAAGGACAAGGTGGGCAAGGTGACGGAGAAGCAGATTGTCGAGATCGCGACGCAGAAGATGCCGGACATGAACGCGGCGTCGGTCGAGGCGGCGGCGAAGACGATTCGCGGCACGGCGCGATCGATGGGCATTGAGGTCGTCGCCTAGGCGAGCCTCGCGAGCAGACGCCCGTGAAGCAGGAAAGCCCGTCCCCAGGTGTGAACGCTCGCCTGGGGACGGGCTGCGTTTGGGCCTGTGTCGCGGCCTGGGGGAGATGCCATGCGTTGGCAGGGAAGGCGGGTGTGGCCGTGGCGTTCAGCCGAAGATGCGCAGCTGCGGGGACGGCGCGGCAGATGAGGGAAGGACGCGAGCGGGTGGCTTGGCGGGGGTTCGGCCGACATCGCGGGTGAGCAGAGCATCGGTGGATCGCTCGGGGATGCCGTGGCGGCGGCAAGCGCGGGAGACGAGGGCGGCCATCTCCTGGCGGTAGGGGGGCGCGGCGAAGGCCGAGCTGGAGAAGCGGGCGCGGCAGTCGGCCTCGAGATGCGGGAAGTGGTCGCGCAGAAACTGGAGGTAGGTGGGACGGGAGCAGGGCTTGAGGAAGAGGGCGCCGCCGGCGAGAAAACTGGCGTCGGCGGCACGGGCCAGGCCGGCGACGCGGTCGAGCGACTCCTCATTATCGGTGAGGCCGGGAAGCAGCGGCGAGCTGAGGACGCCGGTGCGGATGCCGGCGGAGCGCAGACGGGCGACGGCGCGGAAGCGGAGGTCTGGGCGTGGCGCGCGGGGTTCAAGTAGGCGGGCGAGCTCGGCGTCGGCTGTGGTGATGGTGAGGTGGACGACCAGTGTGTTGTGGCGGGCGATCTGCCCAAGCAGATCGAGGTCGCGGACGATGAGCGGGCTCTTGGTGACGATGCCGATGCGGTGGCCGGAGCGCCGGGCAAAGACCTCGAGCAGGGAACGGGTGATGCGCGCGCGGCGTTCAATCGGCTGGTAGGGGTCGGTGGCCGTGCCGATGGCGATCTCGCCGGCGAGGTCGATGCGGCGGAGCTCCTGCTCGAGCAGCCAGGCGGCGTTCTGTTTGAGAAAGATGATGCGCTCGAAGGCGTCGGGTTGACGCAGATCGCGTGTGCCGGTTGCCGCGGGTGTGGCGGAGGCGAGGAACTCGTGGGTGTAGCGGGCGTAACAGTAGCGGCAGGCGAACTCGCAGCCGCGGTAGGGGTTGATGCTGTAGGCCATGGAGAGACGGCGGCGGGAGACGGAACGATTGAGCAGGCTGCGCACCTCGAGCGAGCGGAACTCGATGAGGTGGCCGGTGTCGGCGAGGCTGGCGGCGGCGGCGCGGCGGGCGAGCGCGGCGTCGCGGGTGGGCTGGAGAATAGGGAAGAGGGGGAGGGCTGCGCTTACTTTCGCCATTTGTTCGCCTCTAGTGAGTCAATCTATGCGCACAGGGAAGGGTCGTCAAGCAGGCTCTGTGCAAGACGGGCGACGTTGACGGCAGGTGGCGCGGCCCGGCAGGATGCGGTATGGACCGAGCAGCAGATGCTGTAGGGAAGAGCGCGGGACGATGGACAGGAGCGACGGCCTGGAGCGTGGCGCTGCTTGGGGCGTGGCTCGCCGCGATCTTTCTGCTGCCGTACCACGTGCCGCTGCGCGCGGCTTCGTCAGAGGCTTACACATTTGGATTCAGCAATCGGGTGGCGGTTCTGCTGACCTACGGCATGTTCGCGACGGTGGCCGGGCTCGCATGGACGGGTCTGCTGGGGCGACCGCATTGGATGCTGTCGGCGGCCGGGGCGGGTCGCCGAGACACGACACTGACCCCGACGACCGGGATGCTGGCGCTCACCATGGCGGTCACTCTGGTGAGCTGCCTGGTGGTGGCGATCCCGATTCATGAGAGCCGGGGATTAGCCGAGTCGACGTATCTTCTTGATCGCATCGGTCTGCTGGATCACGGGCTGAGGCCGTATCACGACTTTGAGTTTGCGTACGGGCCGTTGCTGCTGTATGGACCTTTTGCGATGGCGCGGCTGTTGCGTGTGCCGATGGTCGACGGGTATCTGATCGTTTGGGCGGCGTCGTCGCTGATCGGCATGGCGATGTTCTGGGCGTCGGTGCGGATGCTGATTGACTGGAGCGGCACCGAGGGTCGGTGGGGGACCGGGGTTTTTCTGGCGCTTGGCGCGACGCTGGTGGGCACGATTCCATCGACGGGGCTGAACTACACGCCTCTCCGCTATGCGGCCCCGATGTTTCTTCTGCTAGCGACGGAGCGGCTGGATCGCTGGTCGGTGGGATGGCGGGACAGGGGCACGATCGGGGTTCCGGTCTGGAGCCCGGTTTGGGGCCCGATTGGGGCGGCGGCGCTTTCGGCTGGTGTGGCGGGGGCGAGCGCGGCGTTGCTGCTGGGGCTTTCGCCGGAGACGGGGATTACCTTTGCGGTGGCAGTGTGCCTGTTTCTTCCTGCACGACGATATGTCCGGGGAGAGCCCGCGGGAGTGTTCACGGCCATGTTGCTGGCGCTGCTCGGCGGGGTGCTGGCGGCGGGACAGGCCTTTGGCGTGTTTTCGACGATGAAGGCGTTCGCCGACGGCGCCTTGAATCTGCCTGTGCTGCCCGGGCCGCAGGTGCTGCTGTTTTTTGTGAGTGCGACGACGGTGTTGTTGTTTCTGTTTGGAAGGGTTGAGGCAGGGCCTGTTTCGCCTGCGCTCGGGCCACGGGGGACGGGGACCGGAGGGAGTGGGGATGTCGAGCGCGGCCGGTGGTCGCCGCTGGGGACACCGATCGCGCTGTTGATGCTGTACAGCTTGGGGATGATTCCCGGGGCGCTGGGCCGGTGGGATTGGATTCACGTGGTGGGCTATGAACTTGGCCTGCTGCTGCCGGCGGCGCTGGTGGTTTGGTCACGGCCGCCGCTGCGGGTGGTCGCGCTGCTGTGGCTGTTGGCGCCGTGGCTGTGGATCGAGATCGGTCTGCTCGAGGGTTTGGCCGGACAGTGGCTGAAGGCCGATCTATACCGGATCTACCGACCGAGAGGCGGGGCCGTGTCGCGCGGTCCGCAGAATGGGCTGGAATGGGCGGAGGTGCGCGCGGCGGAGCGGTCGCTGACGCAAGCGCTCGGGCCTGAGACGGCGGCGCGGAAGATGGAGCGGATTCGGACCGTGGCCGCCATGCCGGACGACGGTGTACACGCCCTGTTTCCGGGGGCGACGGCAGAGGTATATGCTCCGTTTCTTTACTTGCCGGAGCGCTTTGCGCCTGAGCAGTCGCAAGGTGTGGTGGAGGGTCGCTTTTCCGGTCTTCTGAACCTGCTCACCTCCGAGCAGGTGAGGCAGAAGGTGGACGAGATGCGCGAGCATCCGGAAAGGGATGTGGTGCTGGCGCCGGAGGATGAAGGGGAGTGTTCCCCGTTGGTGGGCAATATGGCGGCGCTGCGCTCGGTGATGATGTCGCCATTCGTGCCGCGGCCACGGAACGTGTACGATCTGCTTTCGCCGATATGCGGATTTGTGCACACGCACTATGTGGAGGTCGTGCCGGCGACGGCGGCGACGGCCGGGTATGAGCTGTGGCGATTCGAGGGGCCACACGGGGCGAAGCCGGCCGACACACCTTGACAGCGACCACCCGCTCTGGGCATACTTATCTGGTTGTGCGTCGCGTCTTGCGGCGTACCGTCGAGACCACGCCCGTGCGGTTGGATTGCACGTCCGGAGACGGAACCGGGGTGGGAGACAGAGAAGAGATCCATGGCAAAGCGAATTTCGAAGAATCTGGCGGCAGCTCGCGCTCTGGTGGAGCCGCGTCCTTACACCTTGACCGACGCGGTGCCGCTGCTGAAGAAGGCGAAGTATGCGAAGTTTGATGAGACGGTCGATTTGACGATGCGGCTTGGGGTAGACCCGAAGCACGCCGACCAGATGGTGCGCGGGACGGTCGTACTGCCGCATGGTTTGGGCAAGTCGAAGACGGTCGCGGTGATCGCGTCGGGCGATAAGATTCGCGATGCCGAGGCGGCAGGCGCGGAGTTCTTCGGCGGCGAGGAGTTGGTTGAGCGGATTCAGAAAGAGGGCTGGACGGAGTTTGACGCGCTGATCGCGACGCCGGACATGATGCGATCGGTCGGTCGGCTGGGGAAGGTGCTCGGTCCGCGTGGGCTGATGCCGAATCCGAAGACCGGCACGGTGACGACGGACGTGGCGGGGGCGATACGCGAGATCAAGGCCGGCAAGGTGGAGTTCCGCACCGACAAGACGGCGCTGGTGCATGTGCCGGTGGGCAAGCTGTCGTTTGATCCGCAGAAGCTGGTGGACAACGCGATGACGGTGATCGGCTCGGTGCTGAAGGCGAAACCGTCGGCGGCCAAGGGCAAGTACGTCAAGGGCATCACGCTCAGCTCCACCATGGGGCCGGGGATTGAGCTGGACGAGACCACGATGGAGCAGGCCGGCCGGGCGTAGGCGGCAGCTGTGCAGAGGCGACTGTGGGACGAAGTCACCCGGATAACAGGATTTCACGCGAGCTTCGAGCTGGCGATAAAGGGCAGGATTGGCATGGCGCTTACCAGATCCAAAAAGGCGGAGAACGTCACGAAGCTGGCCGGGGAGCTTGCGGGCTCGACCTCGGCGATCGTCGGCTCGTTTACCGGGCTGACAGCGGCAAAGGACTTTGAGCTGCGCAAGACGGTGCGTGCGGCGGGCGGCAGCTACCATGTGGTGAAGAACAAGCTGGCGGCGCGTGCCGGCGAGGGATCGAAGATCGAGGCGGCGCTCCAGGGGCTCAAGGGGGTGTCGTCGGTCGCGTACACGTCGGGCGATCCGGTCGCGCTCGCGAAGGCGCTTTCGACCTGGGTCAAGGACAATGCGCAGTTCACCTTCAAGCTGGGCATCGTGGACGGCAAGGTGATCACGGTCGAGGAGATCGGCGCCTTGGCGACCCTGCCGGGCAAGGAGGAGCTGTTTTCGAAGCTGCTCTTCCTGATCAACTCGCCGGCGCAGCGGCTGGTGACGGTCATGAATGCCACCGGCCGTGATCTGGCGGTGGTGATCAATCAGGCAGTCGAGCAGGAAAAGTTCACGGGCACGGCGGCGGCCGTGGCGGCTCCAGCCGAGCCGGCGGCCGGCTCCTCCACAGAGGCAGCGGCGAGCGGAGCGACGCTGGCGGCGGCACATGCGGAGGAGGCGCCTGCGGCGACGACCGACAGCGTAGAGCCGGAGAATGTGACGGCGTCGCAGGGCGGCCAGGCGGCATCGACCGATCCGGTCGAGGGTGCAGTCGAGGGTTCGGTCGGGGGATAGCCGACAAGGTTTGCCTTGCCCGTCCACGGGGGCGCCGGTCTTGGCGCATCGGAGACCCGAGAGGCGCGGCGGAGGCAGGGCGCTAGCGCGAGGCTCGAGGACGAAACGCAGCACAAGATCAGAAGGAAACTGGAGAGAGACATGGCGGACATGCAGCAGTTGGAAGATCAGATCGTGAGCCTCAGCCTGCTTGAGGCGTCGGAGTTGGTGAAGAAGCTTGAGGCGCGTCTGGGCGTTTCGGCGGCGGCGGCGGTTGCGGCGGCGGCCCCGGCCGGCGGCGGTGCGGCAGCGGCGGCCCCGGTGGAAGAGAAGACCGAGTTCACCGTGATCCTCAAGGACGCGGGCGCCAACAAGATCAACACTATCAAGGCGGTTCGAGAGGTCACCTCGCTTGGTCTGAAGGAGGCCAAGGACCTGGTGGACGGCGCGCCCAAGGCGATCAAGGAGAACATCTCCAAGGACGACGCGGCGGCGATTGCGAAGAAGTTTGAAGGCGTTGCCACGGTCGAGATCAAGTAATGGCCATCTAGTTGCTCAACGGGGCAAGTTGCGGTACCATTGTAGATGCCAGCGCAGCTTTGCCCCGTGGGGCTTAGATGGAAGCCGGAACGTTTCGGCAGGCCAAAGCGGTATCAACCAGGGGCCCGACCGGCTCCAGCAGGGCGGCGGGAATCAGCATAGCGATCGAGATTACAGGAAACAGCGATGTACAGCCCGCTCGCGGAGACGATCTTCCGCTGAGCGCTTTGCCGTCTTAACCCTCTCCCGTTTCGCCGCCATCGGCTCTTCGCTCGATGGACATCGATGCTCCCTTCCGGCAGGGGAGTCTCTGAGACAGCTCCGCAGTGTGCTTCGCGGGCGTCCGGACTGAGATACGACCAGGTTCAAGCGCTCGAGCTTCGTTCACGCTTTAGAAAAGCACCGAATTCCGTTTCATCGACTGGCCTCTGCGCGAGCAGCAGGCAGGATAAGTCCGGCGCTCTCGTTCCCGAGGACGATATCGCACAGGGGGCATCAGGCCCCGCGGACATTGTGGCACATGAGAGCGAGCACCGGCGCTCTCTTCTTCAACGATTCGAGTGTGGGATGCGCACAGCTCGAGCGGGGAGGTCTCGGTCCGGTTCAGTCTCAGGAGAGAGCATGGCAACCGAAACACGCGCGATCCGCACCCGTCTCGACTTTTCGAAGATCCCGACCGCGATTCAAATCCCTAACCTTATTGAAGTGCAGCGCCGAAGCTATGAGCGTTTTCTGCAGATGGACAAGCTGCCGCAGGAGCGCGAGGACAACGGCCTGCAGTCGGTGTTCACCTCGGTCTTCCCTATCTCCGACTTCCGCAACGTGAGCGAGCTCGAGTTCGTCGATTTTTCGATCGGCAACTGGGAGTGCAAGTGCGGCTACCTTAAGGGTCTCAACCACCTGCGCACGGCCTGCTCGAACTGCGGCCACATGGTGATCACCGATCCGTTCCACCCGGGCGATGTGCTGTGCTCGTTTTGCGGCACGTACAACAAGAACACGCCGGACTTCTGCACCAAGTGCGGCGACCCGGTGGGGTTGCAGCTGAAGTACGACCAGGCGGAGTGCGAAGAGCGCGGCATGACGTATTCGGCGCCGCTCAAGGTCACGATCCGGCTGAAGATCTACGACAAGGACCCGGAGACGGGGATCAAGAGCCTGCGCGACATGAAGGAGCAGGAGGTGTTCTTCGGCGACATTCCGCTGATGAGCGCCAACGGCACCTTTATCGTGAACGGCACGGAGCGGGTGATCGTCTCGCAGCTGCACCGCAGCCCCGGTGTGTTCTTTGAGACGGCGAACAACCGCACCTACTTCCTGGGCAAGATCATTCCCTACCGCGGCAGCTGGGTTGAGTTCGAGTACGACCAGAAGAACACGCTCTATGTGCGCATCGATCGCAAGCGCAAGTTCCTGGGCACGATCTTTTTGCGCGCGCTCGGCCTGCGAACGGATGAGGAGATCCTGAAGACCTTCTACACGATCGACACCATCCGCACGAACGACGGCAAGCTGGAGTGGGCGGTCGCGGCGGATGGGGCGCCGACCCACCTGCTGGGCACTCGGCCGACCGCGGCGATCGCGATCGACGGCCAGGAGATCTCGCCGGCGTCGCGCAAGATCTCGCCGTCGACGCTGCGCCAGCTGCGCGCGGGCAAGGTGGAGCGCGTGGGTGTGGAGACGAGCGAGTTCGACGGCGCGATGACGGCGGCGGACGTGGTCGACATGGCGACCGGCGAGCTGCTTTATGAGGCGAACCAGGAGCTGACGGCGGACAAGCTGCACAAGATCCAGCAGTCCGGCGTGACCAGCTTTGAGATCTTCTTCCCGGAGCGGGACGATGTGGGCAGCATCATCGCCAACACGCTGCGTCGCGACTCGGTGCGCAAGCCCGAGGAGGCGCTGATTGAGATCTACCGCAAGCTGCGGCCGGGCGATCCGCCGACGCTGGATACGGCGACGGCGCTGTTTGAGGGCATGTTCTTTGATCCGCGCAAGTACGACTTTTCGCGCGTGGGCCGGCTGAAGTTCAATATCAAGCTGTATGAGAACGCCGATCCGTCGGGGCTTGATAAGCGAACGCTGACGCCCGAGGACTTCTACGGCACGATCCGCTATCTGCTGAAGCTGCGCAAGAACATCGGCGTGGTGGACGACATCGATCACCTGGGCAATCGCCGCGTGCGCGCGGTGGGCGAACTGATGGAGAACCAGTTCCGCATCGGGCTGGTGCGCATGGAGCGCGCGATCAAGGAGAAGATGAGCGTGTATCAGGAGATGTCGACGGCGATGCCGCACGACCTGATCAACGCGAAGCCGGTGATGGCGGCGATTCGGGAGTTCTTCGGCTCGTCGCAGCTGTCGCAGTTCATGGATCAGACCAATCCGCTGAGCGAGATCACGCACAAGCGGCGTTTGTCGGCGCTTGGGCCTGGCGGTCTGAGCCGTGAGCGCGCGGGCTTTGAGGTGCGCGACGTTCATCCGACGCACTATGGGCGTATCTGCCCGATTGAGACGCCGGAAGGGCCGAACATCGGTCTGATCTCGTCGCTGAGCTGCTTTGCGCGCATCAACGAGTACGGCTTTATCGAGAGCCCGTACCGTCGTGTGCGGGATGGCCGGGTGCTCGACTACGTGGCGGTCGCGAACGCGGGCGAGAGCGGTCTCAGGCAGGGCGACTACCTCGAGGTGGAGGAGGCGAAGACGAAGAACGAGGAGCTGCAGTCGGCCGGCAAACGCACCATGGAGCTTGAGCCGTTCAGCTTCTACCTTTCCGCCTGGGAAGAGGACCGGCACACCATCGCGCAGGCGAACATCGAGCTCGACCAAGAGGGCAACCTGGTCGAGGACCTGGTGAACGCGCGGCGCACGGGCAACTTCGTTCTGGTGCCGAAGGCTGAGGTCGACTATGTCGACGTGAGCCCGAAGCAGCTGGTCTCGGTCGCGGCCTCGCTGGTGCCGTTTCTTGAGCACGACGACGCGAATCGCGCGCTGATGGGCGCGAACATGCAGCGGCAGAGTGTGCCTTTGCTGGTTGCAGAAGCTCCCTTCGTGGGCACGGGCATGGAAGGCGTGACGGCGCGCGATTCGGGTGCGGTGATCCTGGCCAAGCGCAACGGCTTTGTCGACTCGGTTGACTCGGAGCGGATTATCATCCGCGTTGAGGGCGAGCACCATCCCACGCAGCTGTCGCGTGAGGTGGGATCGGACATCTACCAGCTGACGAAGTTCAAGCGCTCCAACCAGAACACCTGCATCAACCAGAAGCCGATCGTGCGCAAGGGCGATCGTGTGCTGAAGGGTCAGGTGATCGCGGACGGGCCGTGCACGGAGCAGGGCGAGCTTGGGCTGGGGCGGAACGTGCTGGTCGCGTTCATGCCGTGGCGCGGCTACAACTTTGAGGACGCGATTCTGATCTCGGAGAAGCTGGTCCGCGAGGACTACTACACCTCAATTCACATCGAGGAGTTTGAGATCGAGGCGCGCGACACCAAGCTTGGGCCGGAGGAGATCACGCGCGACATCCCGAACGTGAGCGAGCACGCGCTGCGCGATCTGGACGAGTCGGGCATTATCCGCATCGGCGCCAAGATCAGCCACAACGACATCCTGGTCGGCAAGGTCACGCCCAAGGGCGAGACCCAGCTGACGCCGGAAGAGAAGCTGCTGCGCGCGATCTTCGGCGAAAAGGCGGGCGATGTGCGGGACGCGTCCTTGACCTGCCCTCCTGGGATCGAGGGCACGGTGGTCGACGTCCGGATCTTCTCCCGCAAAGGACAGGAGAAGGATGAGCGCGCCAAGCAGATCGAGCAGGAGATGGTCGAGAA
This sequence comes from Acidobacteriaceae bacterium, assembly GCA_965277125.1. Classification (GTDB taxonomy): domain Bacteria; phylum Acidobacteriota; class Terriglobia; order Terriglobales; family Acidobacteriaceae; genus Edaphobacter. Next base: position 467,920 of record CBDIBU010000005.1, read on the forward strand.
GCTGGAGCGCAACCTGGCCGACGAGATCCGCATTTTGACTGACGAGCGACTGAAGCGCCTGGAAGGAATCCTTGGCGCGAAGGAGGTGCTCGCCGATCTGCATGACGAGCGCACCAACAAGAAGCTGCTGACCAAGGGCGATGTGCTCGACCGCGACACGATCGAGCTGATCTCGACGCGGAACCTGAAGCGAATTCGCTATGCCGATAAGGACCCGCGGGTGAACGAGCAGATCGACGAGATCGAGGAGATGACCTCGCGTCAGATCGATGTGCTGCGCAAGATCACCAACGAGAAGATCGGCAAGATGGCGAAGGGCGACGAGCTCAGCCCGGGCGTGATCAAGATGGTTAAGGTGTACATCGCGATGAAGCGCAAGCTGAGTGTCGGCGACAAGATGGCGGGGCGCCACGGCAACAAGGGCGTGATCGCGCGCATTCTGCCCGAGGAGGATATGCCGTACCTCCCGGACGGAACGCCGGTCGAGATCGTTCTGAACCCGCTGGGCGTGCCGAGCCGTATGAACGTCGGGCAGATTCTTGAGACGCACCTGGGATGGGCGGCGCACGAGCTGGGCAAGCAGGTTGCCGAGATCGCGGCCAAGCACCAGGACGCCGGCGAGATCCGCGAGCTGTTCCGCGCGCGATTTGCCGACACGGCGGCGCTCAACCAGCTGCTCGAGCTAGACGACGAGCAGACGGTGCGGGTGGCGGCGGGCATGAAGCGTGGCATCTGGTTCGGCACGGCGGTGTTTGACGGCGCGCGCGAGACGGAGATCAAGGCGCTGCTTGCAGCGGCTGGTCTGCCGAGCTCGGGCAAGAGCGCGCTGTTTGACGGCATGACGGGCGATCAGTTTGAGCAGCCCGCGACGGTCGGCTACATCTACATGCTGAAGCTGAGCCATCTGGTCGACGACAAGATCCACGCGCGCTCGATCGGACCGTACTCGCTGATCACACAGCAGCCGCTGGGTGGCAAGGCGCAGTTCGGCGGGCAGCGCTTCGGCGAGATGGAGGTGTGGGCGCTCGAGGCGTACGGCGCCGCGTACATCCTGCAGGAGCTGCTGACCGCGAAGTCCGACGACGTCTTTGGCCGCACCAAGATCTACGAGGCCATTGTCAAGGGCGAGGCGGCGATCGAGCCGGGTGTGCCGGAGTCGTTCAACGTGCTGATTCGCGAGCTGCAGTCGCTCTGCCTGGACGTGGAGCTGATCAAGCAGGCTGACCAGAACAAGCCGCTGCCGGCGATCGCCGCGGCGGATTAACCGAATCGCCGGCCGAAAGGCCAGGGCCGAAGGAGGCGAGGACGCTTTCTTCGGCCAGCAGTACCACAATTGAAATCGAGCACCAGCACCAGATCGAAAAGGCATTGCGATGCGCCTTGAGTCACCGCGAGACAGATGGACCAACGGCAGCCTGCCCGGCTGCAACCCGGAGAGACACAGCATATGTTCCGCTCCAGCCCCTTTGAACTGACCAGCCCGATCGCCGACTTCGACGCGATCAAGATCCAGCTCGCCAGCCCCGAGAAGATTCGCTCGTGGTCGCACGGCGAGGTCACCAAGCCTGAGACCATCAACTACCGGACGTTCAAGCCCGAGCGCGACGGGCTGTTCTGCGCGCGGATCTTTGGACCGATCACCGACTGGGAGTGCCTGTGCGGCAAGTACAAGCGCATGAAGCACCGCGGCGTGATCTGCGACAAGTGCGGCGTCGAGGTGACGCTATCGAAGGTCCGGCGTGAGCGCCTGGGCCATATTGAGCTGGCCAGCCCGTGCTCGCACGTGTGGTTCTTCAAGGGCCTGCCGTCGCGCATCGGCCACCTGCTCGACATCAGCCTGCGTGAGCTCGAGGCGGTGCTCTACTTTGAGAGCTATGTCGTGGTCGATCCGGGCGATGCGCCGGTGAAGGAGCGCGAGGTCATCAAGGATGAGACGCGCTTCCGCGAGCTCGACCAGCAGTACCGGCCGTCCGGCTTCAAGGCCATGATGGGCGCCGAGGCGATCAAGGAGCTGCTCAAGCGGGTCGAGATCGCCGAGCTTGGCATTGAGCTGCGCGAGCGCATGAAGACCGAGACCAGCCTGCAGAAGAAGCTGAAGTACTCGAAGCGGTTGAAGATCGTTGAGGCCTTCCGCAAGTCGGACAACAGGCCGGAGTGGATGATTCTGGACGTGATTCCGGTGATCCCGCCCGAGCTGCGCCCGCTGGTGCCGCTTGATGGTGGCCGGTTTGCGACCTCCGATCTTAACGATTTGTATCGTCGCGTGATCAACCGCAACAACCGCCTGAAGAAGCTGATGGATCTCCACGCGCCCGAGGTGATCGTGCGCAACGAGAAGCGCATGCTGCAGGAGGCGGTGGACGCGTTGTTCGACAACGGCCGTCGCGGCCGTGTGCTGCGCGGCGCGAACAACCGGCCGCTGAAGTCGCTTTCGGACACGCTCAAGGGCAAGCAGGGCCGCTTCCGGCAGAACCTGCTGGGCAAGCGCGTGGACTATTCGGGCCGATCGGTCATCGTGGTTGGGCCGGAGCTGAAGCTGCACCAGTGCGGCCTGCCGAAGAAGATGGCGCTTGAGCTCTTCAAGCCGTTCATCTATCACCGGCTGGAGCAGACGGGGCACTGCACGACGATCAAGCAGGCCAAAGAGCTGGTCGAGATGCAGGAGCCGATCGTGTGGGACATTCTTGAGGAGGTCATCAAGGATCACCCCGTGCTGTTGAATCGCGCGCCGACGCTGCATCGTCTGGGCATCCAGGCGTTTGAGCCCGTGCTGGTTGAGGGCAAGGCGATCAAGATTCACCCGCTGGTCTGCACGGCGTTCAACGCCGACTTTGACGGCGATCAGATGGCCGTGCACATCCCGCTGAGCCCGGAGGCGCAGATCGAAGCCTCTGTTCTTATGCTGGCGTCGCACAACATTCTTTCGCCGGCATCCGGTCAGCCGATCACGGTGCCGACGCAGGATCTGGTGCTTGGTCTCTATTACCTGACCAAGGCGAAGGTGAATGCGAAGGGCGAGGGCCGTGTCTTTGCGAACATCGAAGAAGTGCTGATGGCGTTGGAGGCGAAGGAGGTCGAGACGCTGACCCCGATCCGCCTGCGCTATACCGGCCCTGTGCTCGACATGACAACGGCGTACGACGATCAGGACCTGACGCACACCGAGCCGGTCGAGTTCAACAAGCAGTTCATCAATACGACGGTGGGCCGCGCGATTCTGAACGACGCGCTGCCGGAAGGCATGCCGTATGTGAACGGCCTGTTGAAGAAGAAGGGCATCGGGCAGCTGGTGAACTACTGCTACCTGAACCTTGGCCTGGAGGTCACGGTGAAGACGCTCGATCGCGTGAAGGACCTGGGCTTCAAGTACGCCACGCTGTCGGGCCTGTCGGTCGGGCTCGACGACATGGTGATCCCGGACTCGAAGTACACCGTGGTCGCCGAGGCGGAGAAGCAGGTGATCAACGTCCAGCAGCAGTACCTAGACGGCGCGATCACCAACGGCGAGCGCAACAACAAGGTCATCCAGATGTGGTCGGGTGTAACCGAGCGCGTGGCGGACGAGATGTTCAACAACATGAAGCGCGCGGACAAGGAAGGAGCCATGAACCCGATTTACATCATGGCCGACTCCGGCGCGCGTGGATCGAAGCAGCAGATCCGGCAGCTGTCGGGTATGCGCGGCTTGATGGCCAAGCCTTCGGGCGAGATCATCGAGTCGCCGATCAAGGCGAACTTCCGCGAGGGCCTCACGGTGCTCGAGTACTTCATCTCGACGCACGGTGCGCGCAAGGGTCTGGCGGATACGGCGCTGAAGACGGCGGACTCGGGCTATCTGACGCGGCGTCTGGTCGACGTGGCGCAGGACGTCATCATCTCCGAGAACGACTGCGGCACGGTGGAGGGCATCTACGTGACGCCGATCATCGAGGCCGGCGAGACGATCGAGCCGTTGCGCGACCGCATTATCGGTCGTGTCACGCTCGAGAAGCTCAAGGACTTCGAGGGCAAGGTGATCGTCGATGTGAACGAGGAGATCGACGAGGACAAGGCGTCGGCGGTGCAGGCGGCGGGTATTGAGCGGGTGAAGATTCGCTCGGTGCTGACCTGCGAGTCCAAGCGCGGCTGCTGCATTCTGTGCTATGGCCGCAACCTGGGCTCGGGCAAGATGGTCGAGATGGGCGAGGCCGTGGGTGTAATCGCGGCGCAGTCGATCGGCGAGCCGGGCACGCAGCTGACGATGCGCACCTTCCACGTGGGCGGAACCGCCTCGCGTGTGCAGGACGCGTCGCACCTCGAGGCGAAGAACGCGGGTACTATCCGCTTTATCAACCTCGTGACGGTGCGCGCGAAGGAAAAGAACCTGGTCGCGATGAACCGTAATGGCTCGATCGCGATCATCGATGAGAAGGGTCGCGAGAAGGAGCGGTACGCGATTGTCTACGGCGCGAAGCTGCGCGTTGAAGACGGACAGGAGGTCAAGCTCGGCCAGACGATCGGCGAGTGGGACCCGTACACGTTCTCGATTCTGACGGAGGTCGCCGGCACGATCCAGTTCAAGGATCTGCAGGAAGGCCTGACGCTGAACGAGGAGGTCGATGAGGTCACGGGCCTGTCGCGTCTTGTCGTCGCCGACTCGTCGGACGAAAAGCGGCAGCCGGCCATCCTGATCAAGTCCGACAAGGGCACCAAGCGGTACCTGATGCCCTCGCGCGCCCACCTGATGATGGCGGACGGCGATGAGGTGCACCCGGGCGACATCCTGGCGAAGATTCCTCGCGAGACCTCGCGCACCAAGGACATCACGGGCGGTCTGCCGCGCGTGGTCGAGTTGTTCGAGGCACGCAAGCCGCGTGACCCGGCGATCATCTCGAAGATCGACGGCGTGGTGCGGTTCGGCGATGTCTCGAAGGGGCAGCGCAAGGTGTACGTGACGGGCGACAACGGGCAGGAGGAGGAGTACTCCGTTCCGCGCGGTGTGTACGTCAACGTGCAGGAAGGCGAGCGTCTGCGCGCCGGCGATCCGCTGATCGACGGGCCGCGCAATCCGCACGACATCCTCGAGGTGCTGGGCGAGCGCGCGCTGCAGATCTACCTGGTGAACGAGATCCAGGAGGTCTACCGGTTGCAGGGCGTGGCGATCTCGGACAAGCACATCGAGACGATCGTTCGACAGATGCTGCGCTGGGTCAAGATCGAGGAGGTTGGCGATACGACCTTCCTCGTCGATCAGCAGACCGATCGCTTCCGCTTCATGGCGGAGAATACCCGCGTGCTGATGGAGGGCGGCAAGCCGGCGATCGGCCGGAGCCTGTTGCTCGGCATCACCAAGGCGTCGCTTTCGACCGACAGCTTCATCTCGGCCGCGAGCTTTCAGGAGACCACCCGCGTGCTGACCGAGGCCTCGATCAACGGCTCGATCGATACGCTGCGCGGCCTCAAGGAGAACGTCATTGTCGGTCGTCTGATTCCGGCCGGCACGGGCATGGAGTACTACCGCAACGTCCAGCTCTCGCCGGAGCTTGAGGAAGCGGCAGCCCAGGTCCAGGCCGAGGTGCAGGAAGAGCACGACATGGCCGAGCGCGAGCTTGAGCAGATGCGCATGGAGGGCGAGCAGGAAGAGCTCGCCGCCAGCGAGTAGCACCGCGCCAGCCAGCAACCAACGACAGACGGCAGGGCTTCGGCTCTGCCGTTTGTCTTTGCTGTGCTCCCGGGCTTGCTGATCGGCAGGCCGGGTGGTGACCTCGGTATAGTGAGGGTTCATGAGGGTTGGGGAGTTCGAAGAGCGCTCGGTGACCTGGTGGCCGAAGCTCGGTTGGCTGGATGCGGTGTGTCTTGGGCTGATGACCGCGCTGTTGATGGGGCTTTGCGTGGCGCGGTCGAGGACACGGCTGTTCTGGTCTGATGAGACCTTCGGCTTTACGCTGCTGCGTGACCCGTCGCTGGCCCGCACGCTGCACGGCTGGTGGGAGGGCGCGGACAGCGGCGGCATTCTGTATTACCTGCTGGGGCATGTCTGGTTTCGGCTGTTCGGGGCGACGCCGCTAAGCCTGCGCCTGTTTTCGACGACGGCGTTTGCGATCGCGATCGGCGTGATCTGGGTGATGGCGCGGCGCTTCTTTGCGGTTCCAGTGCTTGCGATGTCCACGGCACTCGCGTTTTTTCTTCCGTCGTACGTTCTGTGGCAGGAGATCAACGGCCGCTTCTATGGATTGTTTCTCGCGTTTGCCGCGTGCGCGGTGGCGTGCACGATGTACGCGGTCGAGCGGCGACAGCTTTCGCGCGTGGCGCTGGTGCTGACCTGCGGCGCGCACGCCTGCCTGATCGGGAGCCACATTCTGGGGCTGGTCTACAGTGTGGGGCTGCTGGGGGCTCTGCTGGCGTGGGACGTGTCCCGGAGGCGATTGCGACCGGCGCTGTACGGCGCCGTGGTAGTGGCGTGGTTGCTGGTGTTTCCGATCTCGTACCACTCGATTCACGCGACGGCGGCGATCGCGCAAGGGACGTTCTGGCCGGTGCGGCCGCGCTGGCGGGATCTGGTGCTGGGGCTCTTCGCCTACAGCCACAAGCTCGTGCTGGTGGCCATGGTGCTGCTGGTGGCGGGGGCTGGGAGGGGCTGGTGGAGATCGCGCGCGGCGAAGAGGCCCGAAGCGCCGACGACGGCGGTGTCGCAATGGCCGATTGCAGTTGCGCTCGGGGGTCTGTTTCTGGCGCAGGCGACGCTGTTTGCGAAGTCTCGTGCCGGCCTGTCAGTCTATGCCGATCGGTATCTCCTGCCGCTCGAGATCGCGGTGGTGCTGCTGTTTGGGGAGGGGCTCACACGCGCTTTGGGACCCCTGCTGGTGCGGCGGCTGTCGCGTCCGCTGCCCTCGATGGTGATCTCCGTCGTTGCGATCGGGGCCTTGTTCGCGGAGGGTGTGCATGTGGACACCTACCGCGAGCTCTATGCGGGGCTGGGGTATCCCGCCCACGTGGAAGGGCTGCTGCCGCCGGGACAGAACGTAGTGGTTACGTTTCTGCCGTCTTTCATGCTGTTGCGGCTGTTTGATCCCGTGCACCACTATATCTTCGCCACGGACTGGGCCTACGACGGGAAGATGCCGGGTGATTTCTCAGGTCAGCGTCTGCTCGAGAATGTCAGTCGCGGGGGCTTTGCTAAAAACTCCGTCCTGGACTGCCCGGAGGTTGTGCGGGAGCTTCCGGAGTTTACGCTGTTGGCAGAGCCGGGCCGGCTCGCGTGGCTGCGGAGCGAGTTTGGGAGGCATGGGGAGTTCGAGGTGACCGAACTCGGGTCATCGGCGGAGTGGTATCCGATCACGATCTGGCGAGTTCGCCGGCTTCAGCCCAATGCCACGTGCGCGAGTGTGCGCGACCCGAATTGGGGCACGGAGCGACCGGTGTCGTCGAATCCTTGATGTGGTGAAATGCTCCATACCTCCGTGCGGGCCCGAGCGCCATCACACTACAGATGAGCATTGATCCGCGGGACACCGTTGAGAAGGCTGGAACGAACCCCAATCGCGGCATGAACACGAAGTCTTACATGATGATCCTGGCTGTGGCCGCGGTGGCGATCATCGTCATTCTGCTGGTGGCGATCTTGGGTTCGCATTCCAAGGGAAGACCTGGGCCGACAACGCCGCCCACGAGTTCGGGCCAGAACAGCCCGACGCCACAGTAAGAATGGGTACGCAACGAAACCCAGCGCAGTTGCAAGAGTTTTCGCGTTCAAGAAGCACGCATGATGGAGAGAGCTTTATGTCGAATCAGACGCATCCCGCGGATGAGGTACGGACAGGACGGGGCAGCCCTATGTTGTTTGTGGTCTTACTTTTGCTGGTGATCGCCGGGGTTCTTGCCTTTATTGCGTTCCGCAGCAATGGATCGCCGTCGGGGAGGCCGCCCGCGACGCATGCGCTGCCCGCGGCAGCACCGGGTCAATGATCTCGGGCCTGTTCAGGCCGGAGAAACAAGAGGCTTTCCGTACCCGATGCGTGCGGTTTGCATCCAACGCCGCATGAGCCTACCCACCTCTCCGATTGACGAGCACCTGCCAAAAGGCCCGAACTTCCTTGCCATTGTGATCGCTTTCGCCATTGCGATCCTGGTTGTGCTGGTGGTGGCTTGGTTTGTGGTTGGACACCGGGGCAAGAAGATGTTCCCGATGAAGACGCGAGAGACGCCGTCGCAGACCTTGTTGCACGCACGGCCGGAGTCTACCCGCGTGACAGGGATCGTGGTCGCCTAAAGGGGATCACAGTGGCCTAATTTGTGAGGAGCCTGTCGCTGCTCGCGTTGCGCATGTAGGATTGCGGCTAGTTGGTGAGCGAAGCTATGTCGCCAAGAGTGAGAATGCGCGAGCTATGAAGGTTCTGGTTATCGACATCGGTGGAACGCACGTGAAGGTCGCGTCCACGGACAATCCCGTTCCGGTTAAAGTCGTCTCCGGTCCGAGCTTCACCCCGCAGCAGATGGTCGAGGGTGTGCTCAAGGCTATCGAGGGGTGGGCTTATGACGCGGTGACCATCGGTTACCCGGGGCCGGTGCGGCACGACCGGCCTGCCGCGGATCCGCATAACCTGGGTCCGGGCTGGGTCTCGTTCAACTTTCAGGCTGCGTTTCCGAAGCCGGTGCGTTTCTTGAACGACGCGGCGATGCAGGCTCTGGGCGGTTACCGGGGCGGTACGATGCTCTTTCTCGGTATTGGAACAGGGCTCGGCTCGGCGCTGGTGGCCGACCACATGGTGGTGCCGCTCGAGCTCGCGCACCTGCCATACCGCAAGGGCCGCACCTACGAGGAGTACATCGGCCTGGTCGGGTTGGAGCGACGCGGGAAGAGGCGCTGGCGGCGATCGGTTCTCGATGTCGTTGATCGCCTACGTGGAGCGTTTGTGGTGGACTATGTGGTGCTCGGGGGCGGCAACGCGAAGCTGATGAAGAAGCTGCCGGACGGCGTTCAGCTTGGGGCGAACTCCAATGCGATCGCGGGTGGATTTGCGCTGTGGCAGAAGAAGGACGCAGCGAAGGTCGCGGGGGAGGAGTCGTCGGACCGCAATGGCGAAGGGAGCATCGCTTCTGGTGCCTCGGGGACCAAGGATGGGGGTGCGGCAACGTCTGCGAAGAAGGTGGATGCGACGCGCGCGCCGAAGGCGAAGAAGAACTCAGGAAAGCGTTAGGCGGTGATCACGCGGAACGAAGGGCTGCAACGGCCCCACAGGCGCGGACCGTCTCGACAAACCGATCCGCCGGGACCGGCCGTGCGATGAAGTAGCCCTGCGCCTGGTCGCATCGGCGGCGAACGAGAAAGCGGAACTGTTCCTCGGTTTCGACGCCCTCGGCGACAACGGTGATGTTGAGACCGTGCGACATCGCGATGATGGAGCGGATCACGGCAGCGGCGTTTGCGTCGACCGCGGCCTGGCGAACGAACTGCTGATCGATCTTGAGGCGGTCCACCCTGTAGTCGAGCAGGTATTTGAAGTTGCAGAAGCCGGTTCCGAAGTCGTCGATGGCGATGCGGACGCCGAGCGAGCGGATCTGCTGGAGCTTTTCGAGGGTCGTGTTGGAGTTCACCATCAGGGTGTTTTCGGTGATCTCGATTTCGAGCCGAGAGGCGGGGAGGCCGCTTTCTTCGAGAGCCTGCTGGACCATCGGCACGAGCTCCTTTTGCAGGAACTGCCGCGGGGAAAGATTGACGGAGAGCGTGAGCTCCCGGCCGAGCTCGAGCGAGAGCGCTTTGCCTTCTTTGCAGGCACGGCGGACGGCCCACTCGCCCAGGGAGAGGATCAGGCCTGTCTCTTCGGCGAGCTGGATGAAGTGGCCGGGCATGAGCAGGCCGAGCTGCGGATGTTGCCAGCGGACCAAGGCCTCCATGCCGATGACCTCGCCGGTGGTGAGCGAGACGTGCGGCTGGTAGTGGAGGACGAGCTCGTCCTGGACGATGGCGCGGCGCAGCGCCCGCTCCATGGCGAGGCGATCTTGGCCGTCGCGCAACATTTCATAGCGAAACATCTGGTATTGATCGCGGCCGTTCTCCTTGGCGGAGTACATGGCGGCGTCGGCCCATTTAAGCAGCTGCTGGACGTCGCCGCCGGAGTCCGGAAAGACGCAGATGCCGATGCTGGCGGTCACCTCGAGCTGGTGATCCTCGACGGTCATCTCCGGCGCAAGCCGGCGGGCGACGTTGCCAGCGCAGTGCTCGATATCCTGGAGGGAGGTGATGTCTTCGAGCAGGACGACGAACTCATCGCCTCCCATGCGCGCGACGGTATCGGAGCTGCGAACCGCCTGACGAAGGCGTGAGGCGGTCTCAAGCAGCACCTGGTCGCCGGACCAATGACCGAGCGAGTCGTTGATGCGCTTGAAGTGATCAAGGTCCACAAGGAAGAGGGCGACTTTGGTTCCGTAGCGCTTGGCGCGCTCGACGGCCTGGCGGATCCGATCTTGCAGGACAGCGCGACCGACCAGGCCGGTGAGCTGATCGTGCGTGGCCAAGTGGGTGACGTACTCCATCATGGCGCGGTGCTCCGTGACATCGAAGGCGATGCCGACGAAGCCGTTGATCTCGCCGGCCTCATCCTTGAGGGCGCGGATGGCCAGGTGAATGGGGACACGCATGCCGCCGGCGCGGACCAGCGTCCACTCCTGCTCGTCTAGGCCGCCCTGGACGGCCTTGGCGGTAAGGATGTCGAAGCCCTCGAGGGAGGGGTCGGTACGGAGCTGCAGCTCACGGGCGCGCTGGGCAAGCTCTTTCCGATCGTGCAGCAGGGTGAGCGGCGCGCGGCCGACAAGCTCCGCGCGGTGATAGCCGGAGAGCTCCTCGGCGGCGCGGTTCATGGCGGAGATCATGCCGTCCGCGTCGACGGCGAAGATGCTGAACGGCGCGCCTTCGAAGATGGATTCCGTGAACTCGCCGAGCTCCTTGTAGCGCTGCTCGGAGGCTTTGACCTCGCTGATGTTGCCGAGGGTGAGGGCGAGGCCGTCGCCGAGGCGGACCGCCTGGTAGCGCAGCCACGCGGCGTTGATGCGGGGATCGTGGACGGGGGTCTCGTCGATCAGGGGGTCACCCGTGTTCACCACGCCGCAGAGTCTATCGAAGAGGCCGGAGCTGAGCGAGGAGGGAAGCACCTGCATGAGCGCGCGCCCGGTCAGGGTGTCCTCGAACCCGGTAAAGAGCCGGAGCGCGTGCCGATTCGCAAAGCTGATGCGGAGATCGATGATGCGGTCGTGATCATCGCGTTCGGCGTCGAGGATCAGGAAGGCATCGAGACTGGTCTCGGCGGAGGCCAGCATCTGGAGGCGTTCCTGCTGGTTTGCGATCTTCGCGGGATGGCGGCGCAGGCTCCGCCAAGGAAAGAGCATGAGCGAGCTGGTGAGCACCACCCCGAGCGGCCGGCCGGCGATGTGGCCGTTATGTTGTGTGAGGAGGGTTTGCGCGAACGCAAGGGCGAGAAGGCAGGCGGACGGGACCGCACGGCCGAGAGGAGAGATTAGGCGGACCATTGCAGCACTGCACGTCAAACAGCACCCCAGACAGCACCGGGACATCACCCGTCGAGCGGGTCGGTGATGTATTCCGACTTAGGAGAAGGTGTGGAAAGCGGAGCAGAGCAACATCGGCAACGCTAGCATCCGAAGTCGCCTGCCGCAAGCACCATTCCGCTTCCTCGGAGGCGGTGCGTGATGACAGGATTGAACCTTGGGGGCGATCCAGCTATCCCCAATCCGGGTCAGGTTGGATCTGGCCGGGATGAGCTCGGGGTCAGGGCGGGGTGCGCCGGACGATCTTCCATCCAGCCGTGGACCTGCATCCAGTTTTCGATCAGAGTGGTGAGCACGTTGAGCTCCGGCAGGTGCTGGAGCCCGAGACCGAGGCCCACGCCGTGCGCTCCGCGCTCGAAGATGTGAAGTTCGGCCGGCACATGGTTGCGTTTAAGAGCCTCGTAGAAGGCGGTCGCATTCAGCGAGTTCACGACCTCATCGGCGGTGGTAGAGAAGATAAAGCAGGGGGTGGTGCTGTGGGTGACGTGGCGCTCGATGGAGATGGTGTCCATGGTCTTCACGGAGGGGTGGTCGCCGACCAGACCTTCAAGGTTCGTGGGCCGAGCGATGGACGGATCCATGCTGAGGCGTGCGTAGGAGAGGATAGCGAAGTCGGGGCGGTCGCTGACGCGATCGACGGGATCGGCCGCGTGGGGATCACCGGGGTCGTGCATGGTTGCCAGCCAGCCGGCGAGGTGCCCGCCCGCCGAGAAGCCCCAGACGCCGATTTTGTCAGGCGAGACGCCGAACTCCGTGGCGTGGCTGCGGACGTAGCGCACGGCGCGCTCGCCGTCGAGCATGGGGATAGGGAAGTGGTACTTCGGGCCGAGGCGGTACTGGAGCACAAAGGCGTCCACGCCGCGATCGCTTAGCCAGCGCGCGATGGTGGCGCCCTCCTTCTCCATCATGAGCGTGCGATAGGCGCCGCCGGGCAGGACGATGACCCCGGTGCGGGGGCTGCGCAGCGCTGTGCGCTCGGTGGGTCCGATCCGTGCGGGATAGACGAACAGTCGCGGGGTGTCGATGTCCTGCTTGCCGAGGGCGAGGGGGGCGCCTGCCGGCCAGAGGATCGCCACACGATCATGGCCGGGCGGCAGTTTGGGCTGCTTCGGCGTGACCGGCGGCTCAGGAACCTGCGCCAGGGCCCCGACCGCGAGCAGCAGGGTGAGCAACGGTCGAAGAGTGCGGGGTTTCATGCTTCGGCCAGCATACGACAGCCCAGAGGCCGATGACGGGTCGGTCGGGATCAGTTGGGATCACTCGGGGCGATACTGATTGTGCGTGGCCGCATCGCAGTCGCGATTGCTGCATCTCTTGAGACGGCACGCCGCGTGCAAGTTCGCGAGACGAATCTCCACGGGACCTGCCAGGCTTCGGGGCATCGCTCTGAGTTGCGGCCGGAAAGAGAACACGACATGGGTAGAACGCTGCAGCCGCTCCGAATTCTCCGCTCGCTGACGATCGCCAGCGCACTGGCTGTGCTTTGCGGCGCGGGCTTGGGAGCGCAGACCCAGGCGACGACGGAACCTTTTGTGCACCACGATCTGTATCCGGAGGCCGCGGATGCGGGCAAGGACGTGGCGACGGCGCTGCAGCAGGCGCGCCGGCAGCACAAGCGCGTGCTGATGGTCTTCGGCGGAAACTGGTGCGGCGATTGCGTTGTGCTGAACATGAAGCTGCATGACGCGACGAATGCGGAGCTGCTGGCGCGGTCGTACGTGCTGGTGCACGTGAACGTGGGCCACATGGACGAAAACGTCGAGCTTGCACAACGGTACGGTGTGCCGCTCACGCACGGTGTTCCGGGAGTCTCGGTGGTCGACGCGAACGGCAAGGTCGTTCATGCGCAGCCGAACGGCAATCTGGCGGATGTGCGGCACATGGACTCGCACACGGTGAATGAGTTCCTGAAGCAGTGGAAGGGTTGATCGAGGCTCTTTGCCGCGCGGGTCGCAGGCAGTAGGCTGTCAACGTGATCCGATCCGGTCAAATAGTGGGTTTGCTGCGTCGTTCCGTTCTGCAGGCGCTCGACGATGACGTGTCGAACATAGCGCAGTCCGCGGCGTATTCGGCGATCTTTGCGTTGTTTCCCGCGCTGATCGTGGCTGCGGCGATGGTTCCCATGCTGCCCGGCACGGCGCCGGTCCGGCATGAGCTCGCGAGCCTATTCACACGTGTGTTGCCCTCGGACGTCATTCCGCTGCTTGATGTCTACTTTGCGCCGCAGCACGATGGGCCGGCCCGATCGCTGCCGGCCTTGCTGTTTTCGACGCTCGTCTCGTTGCTGGGCTGCTCGGGTGTGATCGCGACGCTGATGGAGGGTCTGCGGCGGGCGTACGGTCTGCCGCTGGACTGCTGGAGTTTTATGCAGCGGCGTCTGCGCGCGCTGGTTCTGGTGCCGCTTTCGTTGTTACCCCTGGCCGGAGCGAGTCTGCTGATGGTCTTTGGCCGGTACCTGTCCCTTCTGCTGGCGAAGCACGTGCTGCCGGAGCTGCGTGAACCGATGCTGCTGGCGGCTGCGCCGGTGCGATGGAGTGTGGCGCTGGCGGGTTCGGTCGGGCTGATCGCGCTGCTCTACAAGATGGGAACGCCGCTTCGCCAAAGCTGGCGCGACACGATTCCAGGCGCTCTGCTGGCAACCGGGCTGTGGCTGGCGGCGACGCTGGCGTTCGGCTGGTATGTGACGCGCTTTGCCAACTATTCGCGGGTATATGGGTCGCTGGGCGCGGGCGTGGCGCTGCTGGTTTGGCTGTTTTTGACCTGGCTGAGCGTGTTGATTGGAGCGGAGTTCAATGCGCAGGTGCGCGCGGCGCGTCGCTTGACCGGGTCGGGAGGAAGCGAGAGCGGGAAGGCGCGGGCGATGGTCAGGAGCGCGCTGGAAGCGGACGAGCCTGCTCCGGGCACGTCGGCGGCGAGCGTTGCGGGATCCCTGTTCTCGGGGGATCAACGGCCACTTTCGCCACGCCGCGCGGTGACCCACAAAGTAGGCGATGATTTTGCGTAGAATGAGCTTCGCTGCTGGACTTAGCACGACCTTTCACGCTTCACGACACGAACGAGAGACTGGACGCAAGCGCATGACGTCGACCACGGTTCCTCCCCAAGACGCCTCGATCAAGCCAGCCGCAACCCTTTCGCAGCCGATGCCGCTGCTTCGCACCGCCGCTCGACGGGCCAAGATTGTTGGAACGCTGGGCCCGGCATCGAGCACGCCGGAGGTGTTTCGCGAGCTGGTGCGCGCCGGTCTGGATGTGGCGCGGTTGAATTTTTCGCACGGATCGCACGAGCAGAAGGCGGAGCTGATCCGCATGGTGCGCTCCGTGGCGGCGGAGTTTGGCAAGCCGATCTGCATCCTTGCGGATCTGCAGGGGCCGAAGATTCGCACCGGGCGGCTTAAGGACGGCAAGCCGGTGCAGCTGGTCGCGGGCGAGCGGCTGACGATTACGCCGCATGACATCGAGGGGACGGCCGAGCGGGTAGGGACGGTGTTCACGACGCTGGCCGAGAATCTGGAGCCAGGCTCGCGCATTCTGCTGTCGGATGGCCTGATCGAGTTGCGGGTGGTTGCGATCCAGGGTGAGGACACGGTCTGCGAGATCGTGAACGGCGGCACGCTGGGCGAGAAGAAGGGCATCAATCTGCCGGGTATCGCGGTGAACGTGCCGTCGCTGACCGAGAAGGACGAGATCGATCTCGAGTTCGCGGTAGGGCAGGGCGTGGATGTGATCGCAGTCTCGTTTGTGCGGACGGCGGACGATGTGCGGCATGTGAAGCAGCGGCTGGCGGCGCTGAACTCGGACGCGTGGATTGTGGCGAAGCTGGAGAAGCCGCAGGCGATCGAGCACCTGGACTCGATTCTGGAGGTGGCGGACGCGATCATGGTGGCGCGCGGCGACCTCGGGGTGGAGGTGCCGCCGGAGAAGGTGCCGGCGATCCAGAAGCACATCATCCGGCGGGCGGCGGACTTCCGCAAGCCGGTGATCACGGCGACGCAGATGCTCGAGTCGATGGTGGAGAATCCGCGGCCGACGCGGGCCGAGGCGTCTGACGTGGCGAATGCGATCTATGACGGAAGCGACTCGGTGATGCTTTCGGCCGAGAGCGCATCGGGCCGATATCCGGTGGCCGCGGTCGCGATGATGGCGACCATTGTGATGGAGACCGAGCAGCAAATTCGCATGGATCCTCCGCCGCGGGCGCAGCGAGCACGGGGGATGCGGCTGTCGATCGCGGAGACGATCTGCGAGTGCATGGCGCACTCGACGCAGGACCTGGATCTGGCGGCGATCGCGATCTTTACCGAGTCGGGAGCGACGGCGCGGCTGCTGTCGAAGTACCGGCCCGAGCCGCCGATCTATGCGCTTTCGCCGTACCAGGCGGTGGTGAACCGCGCGGTGCTGCTGTGGGGGACCTACCCTTTGCTGTGCGCGCGACAGCACGACACCGACCGTCTGGTGCGCGCGGCGGAGGAGATCCTGGAGCAGCATGCGGGCGTGGAGCGACGGCAGATCGTGGGCATCGTGGCCGGAACGCAGACGCACGCGGGCGCGACAAACTTTATGCGTTTGCACATGATGGGCGATGTGGTGGAGCCGGCCGGAAGCTGACCGGCGCTGTGTCGGAGTGGAGGAGCTGACCGCTCAGCCGCGTGAGACCAGCCACACACCGGCGATCAGTAGGGAGCAGCCCGCGAGGCGCAGGGGCGACGCGGTGTGTTTGGCGAAGCCGATCAGGCCGAACTGGTCGAGCAGCACCGACACGACGACCGAGGCTGTCAGCGTGAGCGCGGTAAACAGACCGGAGCCGAGCCGGTGCGCGAGCGTGAGGCCGGCGACGGTGGAGGCGATGGAGATGATGCCGCCGATCCAGGCCCACCAGTGGACGGAACGGAGGGTGGAAGAGTCAGGGAAGGCTTGGCGAGCAACGAGCTGGACGAGGAGAACGGCGAGCAGGCCGGTGGCGTAGACGGAGATGGTGGCCCACAGCGGGTTGTGGAGTTGCTTGTTGAGCTCGGCGTTGGTGCCGGCTTGAAAGGGGTTGGCGGCGCCAGCGGCGAGCGCGATCAGGGCAATCAGCCAGGACATCTCTAGGGTCTCCGTTGCGGGCGGCGGCTGGATGCCGAACCAAGCGCTTCCGCGCACGCCCCCCGTGCATATGACGCACGCTGCCGCATCGAGGGCCGATCGCAGATTGATGCCATGCACGCGCGTGCAGGGCGACGGTTCCTAGGCCAGCGTCCAATCCGGCTATCCAGGCTGCCGATCCAGGCCGGCGATCCAGGCAGGCCGGCGATGCAGCGCGGAAGTGCACGCCGGCTTTTACAATCGTGCGATGGGCCGCATTCACATCCTTTCCGACCAGGTAGCGAACCAGATCGCGGCCGGTGAGGTGGTGGAGCGGCCGGCTTCGGTAGTGAAGGAGCTGCTCGAGAACGCGCTTGACGCCGGGGCGACGCGGATCCGGATCGAGGTGGAGGCAGGTGGGCGCAAGCTGATCCGCATCGCCGACAACGGGCACGGCATGGGGCGAGACGACGCTCTGCTCGCGTTTGAGCGGCACGGCACCTCGAAGCTGCGGACCTCGGACGATCTGCTGTCGATTGCGACGCTGGGGTTTCGCGGCGAGGCGCTGCCGTCGATTGCGTCCGTGGCGCGGGTGCTGCTTGAGACGCGGTCTTCAGGAATCCCAGGGGTGGACGGCGGTCCCGCCGAGGAGGTGGGGACGCTGGTCGAGATCGCGGGCGGAAACATCCTGCGTGTGGAGCCGACCGGCACGCCGGGCGGCACGACGCTCACCATTCGCGACCTGTTCTTCAATACGCCGGCACGGCGGAAGTTCCTGAAGTCGGAGCAGACCGAGCTGGCGCACATCGCGGCGTTGGTGACCCACTATGCGCTGGCGCACCCGACACGGCACTTTGAGCTGCACACCAGCACGCAGGCGCTGCTGCAGGCGCCGGCGGTCGCGACCAGCGGCGATCGGCTGTACCAGATCTTCGGTCGGGAGACGGCGGCGCTGATGCTGCCGATCGCGGCGGAGATGGACTTTCGCCGCGCCGGCCTGCCGGAGCCACCGCCATGGAAGCGCGAGGCGGACTACGAGCCAGCCGACCCCGGCTTTTTGCGCATCAGCGGATTTGTGTCCAAGCCGGAGCTGCAGAAGCTGAATCGCAACTCGATCTACATCTTTGTGAACCGGCGCCTGATCCGTGATCGGCTGGTGCTGCACGCGCTCACGGAGGCGTATCGCAACGTGCTGCCCTCGACCAGCTTTCCCGTGGTGCTGCTGTTTCTCGAGATGCCGCCCGAGGAGGTGGACGTGAACGTCCATCCGGCGAAGACCGAGGTGCGCTTCCGCCAGCCGCAGTTTGTGCATGATTTTCTGCGGGACACGGTGCGGGCCTCGCTGATCCAGGCGCGACCGACGGCGAGCTTTGCGGCGGCGCTGGCGGGTGGCCGGCAGGATGCCGCATCGAGTTTGACCATTGATGTGAGCCCGTTGCCAGGGGAGCCGAGCCCGAACCGGGCGGGGACGCGTAGTGGAGGGAGCGGACCAGTGCCGGGGTGGGCGGTTGCGAGCACGCTGTACCAGCCCGGCGCCGAGCCGATCAGCGGGTTGGAACCGGCGTTTCATCAACCGTGGCGCGCGGCGGAGGGGTTCGGTGAGGGCGCGCCGTCAGAGCCCGACCCTCGTGCTGAGGATGCCGCGCCGTTCTCACTCACAGCGCCGACCGTTCCGGAGCGAGCCGGAAGGCTGGCGTTTGCGACGGCGGAGGCGATTGCGGTGGGCTATCCGGAGATCCATGCGGCAGCCGGCGCGTTACCGGCGGGCGGGGCGCCGCATGTCGCCGACACCCTGAGCGCGCTTTCGACGCTGCGGCCGCTGGGTCAGATCCGCGACTCGTTCATCCTTGCCAGCAACGACGAGGGTCTGTGGATCATCGACCAGCACGTGGCGCATGAGCGTGTGCTGTTTGAGAAGGTGCTGCGCGAGCGGCAGACCGAGCGCGTGCAGCGGCAGCGACTGTTGATGCCGCTGCTGATCGATCTTCTGCCGGAGCAGATGGTGCGCTTTGCCGAGCTCGCTGCGGAGCTCGACCGGAACGGGTTTGAGGCCGAGCCGTTCGGCCCGCGGACCCTGGCGATCAAGGCCGCGCCGGCGGGTCTTGAGGGGCAGGAGCTTGAGTTTGCGATCGGCGATCTGCTGAGCGCGGCGACACGGGACGATCAGATGGAGAATGCGGAGACCCGTGCGCGACGGATCGCGGCGTCGATCGCGTGCCATGCCGCGGTGAAGATCAACATGCCGCTTGAGCCGGAGAAGATTGCGTGGCTGCTCGAGGCGTTGAGCAAGACCGAGCATCCGACCAGCTGCCCCCATGGACGGCCGATCGCGCTACGGTACTCCTACAAAGACATTGCCCGCGCGTTTCAGAGGACGTGAACGCAGCGGCTTCGTGTGCCGGCTTCTGGGGGCGGAAGGTGGGCTGCTGAGGGCTTCGGGGCGGGGTACCCCCTCCCCCTACCGAAGTACCCAAAGTCTTCAATTCAGGGGAGATAGGTCTGGACCAGGTACCTCCAAATTACGGGTGAGTGAGGTTGGGTGAGTGGCTTGTCTCGACATGGCATGACGTCCAGGGTAGGGTGCGCGGAGGTGTGGTTGCGCCATGGCGCGGCCGGGATGGGCGCGTTTCCGTTTGAGCGGGCGTGGGTGGCGTTTGGGTACCTGAAGGAGGCGGGGCACTTTGGGAGGGTTGTGCTGCGGATGGAGTAGGTCGGGGTTTAGGCCGTTGCCTTAGCTTGCGGAGGCCACTCAGGCGTTGCCTTCCGGCGGACCCACATCTCAAAGTCGAGATGTGGGGCACCCGGCTAAAGTCCAGGGGCCAACTCAGGCTTGCCTTCCGGCGGACCTACATCTTAGAGTCGAGATGTGGGGCACCCGGCGTAAAGTCAGGGCCAACTCAGGCGTTGCCTTCCGGCGACCCACATCTCAGAGGCGAGATGTGGGGCACCCGGTTTGTTCGGCTCGACGGATGGTGAGGGGGGAGTCGATTTCGACTGTGCCTGGCGTGCCGGTCCAGCAATGGTGGAAGCTTGACCAGGCCCAGAGGTCTGGGGCCTCGACGAGGCCGCGGTGGACGGGGTTGCGGTGGATGTAACGGCGCTTCTCGATGAGCTTGTGCTCGGAGCGGACGTTGAAGTCGTAGTAGCGTTTCTGCCAGAAGGGGCGTTGCTGGTTTCGCGCGCCCACGGCTAGTTTGAGGGCCTTGATCGCGGTTGACAGCGGGACGACAGCGGGTTCGCTCAGAAGCAGGTGGACGTGCTCCGGCATGACGACGTAGGCGCTGATGACAAACTTGTAACGTTGGCGCATTGACTCGAGACATTGCTCGAAGCAGTCGCGGGCCTGCTGTGTGCCGAGATAGGGCTGGCGGTGGTAGCAGGAGAAGGTGATGAAGTGGAAGTCGCCTGTTTGCTGGTAGCGGACCAGGTCTTGCGGCATGCCTGGAGTGTGGTGGTTTTAGTGTCGCTTGGCTATGTTGCCAATGGGGGATTTGCCTTCCGGCGGACCCACATCTCAGAGTCGAGATGTGGGGCACCCAGGCCGTGCTACTGATCGGCTTCGATACTTTTGCTCTGCTCGTCAAAACCTACTACGGGGGTGGGGGGTGGCGTTCGATGGGGGCGGGGGGTTGTTGCTGGGGGGTGGGTTGTTTTTTGTCGCCGCCGCCGAAGAGGCGGCCGAAGAAGCCGCGTTTCTTTTTGGGGGTGCCGTCGGGGTTGGTGGCGGCGTCGGCGGGCTCGTCGGGGGTGACGGCGTTGGGGTTGGCGCCGGCGTAGGGGTTGTCGGGGTCGGGGTTGGCGTAGGGGCTTGGGCCGGTGGAGAAGATGCGGTTGACGAAGGAGCCGGGGCTTTCGGCCATGGCGGTGCAGGTGTTTTGGGGCGCGGTGCCGTCGAGGAAGGCGGCGGTGTAGGCCTCGGGGCAGGAGGGGTCGGCGAGGAGGTTGGAGGCCTTGTCGAGGCGGACGGTCTGGACGCCGGGGGGCGGGGTGAAGGCGCGCATGTCGGAGTATTGCGGGAGTTTTTGGGCGCGCTTCATGAACTCGGCCCAGATGGGGGCGGCGGCGGTGGCGCCCTGGACGCGGCCCATGTTGGTGTAGTCGTCGTTGCCGATCCAGACGATGCAGAGGAGGTTTGAGGTGTAGCCGGCGAACCAGACGTCGTGCGAGGTGCCGGTCTTGCCGGCGGCGGGGGCGGTGAAGCCGTGGGAGCGGACGGCGGCGGCGGTGCCGTAGGTCATGACGCCTTCAAGCAGGGACTGGGTGAGGAAGGCGGCGCGGGGGTCCATGACCTGCCGGCCCTGCTGCGGGAAGTCGGAGACGATGTCGCCGTTTCGGTTGCGGACGCTCGACAGGAGCCAGGGGTTGAGGTGGACGCCGCCGTTGGCGAAGACGGTGTAGGCGCCGGCCATGTCGAGCGGGGTGGCGTCGTAGGAGCCGAGGGCGACGGCGGGGGTGCCCTGGGCGTTGGTGATGCCGGAGGCGCGGGCGAGGGAGGCGACGTTGGCGAAGCCGACCTGCTGGCCGAGCGAGACGGTCGCGTTGTTGAGCGAGTGGGCGAGGGCGTAGGCGGCGGTGACGTCGCCCTTGTAGCCGCTGAGTTTGTTATGGGGGTTGTAGGTTTTGCGGCCGTTGTCGTAGGTGAAGGTGGTTTCAGTGTCGTTGAGGATGGTGATGGCGGTGAAGGGCTGATTGTTGTCGCCGAGGGTGGCGCCGTTGACGGCGGCGGCGTAGGCGGCGGCGTAGACCCAGGGCTTGAAGATGGAGCCGGTGGGGCGCTTGGCGGTGGCGTGGTTGAGCTGGGAGTTGGCGTAGCTGCGGCCGCCGACGAGGGCGAGGACCTGGCCGGTGTGGGGGTCGAGGGCGACGAGGGCGACCTGGGGAAGGGGGGCGGTGGGACCGCCGAGCTTGCGCACGAGCTCGTCGACGTGGGGCATGCCGGCTTCGACGGCGTCGGCGGCGGCGCGCTGGAGGTCGGGGTCGAGCGAGGTGTAGATGCGGAGCGAGGCGTGGGCCTGCTCCTGCTCGGAGAGGCGTTGGGAGAGCTGCTCGTGGACGAGATCGACGAAGTACGGCGCTTCGGAGGCGTCGACGTTTTGCGGGGCGAGGTGGAGGGGCTCGGCTTGGGCGGCGCGGGCCTCGGCGGGGGTGAGATCGCCGGTCTGCTGCATGACATCGAGGACGAGGTTGCGGCGCTCGATGGCGCGCTCGGGGTGGCGATAGGGGTTGAGCCGGTTGGGGCTCTGGATAAGGCCGGCGAGCAGGGCGAACTGGGCGGTGTCGAGCTGCTTGAGATCTTTGCCGAAGAAGGCCTGGGCGGCCTCGCCGAAGCCATTGACGGCAAAGGAGCCGCGCTGGCCGAGGTTGATCTGGTTGGCGTACATGTCGAAGATCTGCTGCTTGGAGAAGCGGCTCTCGAGCTGGAAGGTGATGAGGATCTCGGAGAGCTTGCGCTGCAGGGTGCGGGCAGGGGAGAGGAAGAAGCCGCGCGCGAGCTGCATGGTGATGGTGGAGCCGCCCTCGGTGAGGCGGGAGTGGCCGAAGAGATCGTGGACGATGGCCCCGGCGATGCGGTGGTAGTCGACGCCGCCGTGCGCGAAGAAGCGACGATCTTCGATGGCGGTGACGGCCTGGACCAGGCGCGGTGGGATTTCGGCGTAGGTGACGAGGCGGCGCTTGGTGCGATTTTTGTCCTCGGAGAGGGAGGAGATGAGCTGGGGCTCGAGCTGGTAGGCGGCGAGGGCGGCGCCGTTTTCCGCGGCGATGGATTGGACTTTTGCGCCGTCTGGGCCGTTGGCGACGGTGATGGTGGCGCCGTCGGTGGAGTGGAAGCTTTGCGGGCCGGGCTTGATGAAGATGCTGTTGTCGCCGCGGAGCTCGTAGGTGCCGAGCTCGGAGCCGGCGCCGTAGCCGGCGCGGCGGAGGTCGAGGGCGATCTGGGCGAGGGTGAGGGACTGGCCGGGGCGGAGCTCGCGGGGGGCGGCGTAGATCTGGGTGACAGGGGCGAAGAGGGGGCCGGCGGCGAGGCGATCGTCGACGACGCCCTTGTAGTGCTCGTAGAAGAAGATGAAGGCGCCGAGCGCGACCAGGAGGACGAGCCCGCTGAGAAGGAGGACGAAGCGGACGAGATTGCTGCCGAGCAGGCCGGCGCGGCGGCGGCCGGGGGCGGCGGGCGCGTTGCCGGTGGGCGAGTTGAACCCGCGATATTTGAGCGTGACGGCCACGGTTTACCCCTGGTTGGACGATGCGGCCACGGCGATGGGGAGATCGGCGGCCTGGGTTAGGGATTGGGTTAGGGATTGGAGATGAGAGGCGATCTCGGGGACGGCGACATCGGCGGTGGTGGACTGGAGGCGATCGGTGAGTTCGACGAAGCCCTCGGGGAAGCGCTTGCCGACCGTGACGCGGAAGGGGATGCCGATGAGGTCGGCGTCCTTGAACTTGACGCCGGCGCGCTCGTCGCGATCGTCGAGCAGGACGTCAAGGCCGGCTTGCTCGAGAGCGAGGGCGATTTGTTCGCCGCCGAGTCGGAGGGCTTCGTCGCGGACGTTGGTGACGGTGACGACGACGGCGAAGGGGGCGATGGCGGGGGGCAGGGCGAAGACGGGGTTGGCGGTAGTGGCTGAAACCGCAGGTCTCTCCGCTGCGGCATCGCTGCGCGCTGCCTCCGGTCGAGATGACACGGTCTGGAGGGCGGCGAAGGGAGCCGCAGGTCTCTCCGCTGCGGCATCGCTGTGCGCTGCCTTCGGTCGAGATGACACTGTCTGGGGAGCGGCGAAGCCGGCTGCGCTTTGCTCGATGGCGGCGGTGAGGATGCGTTCGATGCCGATGCCGTAGGAGCCCATGATGGGGGTGACCTCCTTGCCGGCGGCGTTGAGGACGCGGGCGCCCATGGACTCGGTGTATTTATAGCCGAGTTTGAAGATGTGGCCGATCTCGACGGCCTTGCCGAGGCGCAGGGGCTGGCCGGAGATCGGGTCGGGCTCGCCCTCCGTGACGTTGCGGATGTCTTCGGTGACGGAGGCGGTGACGTCGCGGGGAATGGAGATGTTGCGCAGATGGTAGTCGAGCCGGTTGGCGCCGCAGATCATGTTGGTGCGGTTGGCGAGCGCGGTGTCGAGGACGACGAAGGCGGCGTGGGGGTTGAGCAGCTGCGCCTGCTTGTCGGGATTGAGGCCTTTGGCGGCGGCGAGGGACGTGGCGGAAAAGAAGCCGCTGTCGTATTTGAGGGACCAGGCGGGGAGCACGGAAAGGCCCACAGGCCCGAGGAAGCCGGCGGGGGCCTGGAAGTACTGCTCGAGCTCGGCCGGAGACATGGGGCGGAGAGCATCAGACTGCGAGGCCTTCTGGAGCTTGGTCTCGTTGACCTGGTGGTCGCCGCGGAGAAAGGCGATGACGGGCTTTTCGCGGGTGCCGTCGGAAAAGGTGCGCTCGCCCATGAAGGCCACGCACTTGATGTCGTGGACGGGGGAGATGTGGAGGAAGGCGCAGATATCGGCGATGGCGCCCATGCCGGGGGTGTGGATGAGCTCGGGGCTGCCGTCGCCGGTGGGGGGGAGGTCCTCGACGGGGGCGAGCTGCGATGTGGCGCGTTCGAGGTTGGCGGCGTAGCCGGAGGCGGAGGAGGCGATGAGGTCTTCGCCGGCTTCGGTGTAGACCATGAACTCCTGGGATTGCGAGCCGCCCATGGCGCCGGAGTCGGCTTCGACGGCGAGAAACTGGAGGCCGCAGCGGGTGAAGATGCGGCGGTAGACGGCGTCGTGCTTGGTGTAGGACGCGTCGAGGCCGGCCTCATCAAGGTCGAAGGAGTAGCTGTCCTTCATGAGGAATTGGCGGACGCGGAGGAGGCCGCCTTTGGGGCGGGGCTCGTCGCGAAACTTGGTCTGGATCTGGTACCAGATCTGGGGGAGCTGCTTGTAGGAGCGGAGCTCATCGCGGGCGATGGCGGTCATCACCTCTTCGTGGGTCATGGCGAGGCAGAGGTCAGCGCCCTTGCGGTCGGTCAGCCGGAACATGTTTTGGCCCATGCCGGTCCAGCGGCCGGACTCCTGCCAGAGCTCAGCGGGCGAAAGGGCGGGAAGGAGGAATTCCTGGCCGATGGTGTCCATCTCTTCGCGGACGATGCGGACGATCTTGTTGATGGAGCGCTGGCCGAGAAAGAGGTAGCTATAGAGGCCGGCGCCGAGCTGGCGGACGTAGCCGGCGCGAAGCAGGAGCTTGTGGCTGGCGACCTCGGCGTCGGCGGGGGACTCGCGGAGGGTGGGGAGGAAGAGTTGGGACCAGCGATGCATGGGGTGGGACGGCGACCTCGTTCGCGGCGGTACGATCGCGCGCGCGACTCTCCGCTTGATTGTCTGTTATGGGGGTGGCGGAGGTCTAGCGGAGGGCTTTGGTCTGGACGCGGAGGCTTTGGGCTCAGGCCATCAGGTCGCGGTGGCGGCGCATGGAAAGCACAAGGACGCGGCGGATCTGGATGGCGAGGGGCGGGGCGAGGATCGCGGCGAAGACGGCCCAGATCACGAGCGCGTGCCACTCCCACTGCCAGAGCAGATGAATGAGCTGCAGCGGGTGGCGATGGCTGAGATGCAGGATGGCGGCCTTCGAGAGAGGGAGCTTATGCGCTCGGAAGAGGACGATGCCGGCGTGGATGAAGGGCAGAAACAACAGCCACTGCAGCGGGGCGACGATGTGGATGCCGATCTGGGTGGCGATGTGGTTGAGGTTGAAGGCGTACGCGAGCAGGAGCATGAAGACGGTGGTGGAGCCGAGAAAAGGATTGATCCCGACGACGATCGCGATAGCCAGACTCCAGCCCAGGCGCTTGGGGCTGACGCCGCCTTTGAGCAACCGCAGCATCGGTCGTAGGACACGGCAGCGGAGGGTGTTGCGGATGCGTTGGGAGATCGGCTTCACTCTTGGTGAGACTGCGGATGAGTCGGTTTGGTCGCTTGCGCTTTGAGAGCCTTCATGGGTCTTATCGGGCGGCTCTCTTATTGTAGAGGCAGGGTGTTGGACTCTGAGGCAGGCTTACGCGCCGTGGCGGTGCCGTCGGGTTTGGATATTTGCGAGCTGGAGGAGCTGACCTTATCGGTGGATGGAGGCACGAGCTGAATGAACGGCACGCTGCTTGCGCCTGAGGCGGTGTACCAGGTCTCGTACTGCTGGTAGTCGGTGGCGGGAAGTTTACTCTGAAGCACGGTGAGCCGCCGTTCCTCGAAGAGTTTGCCATCCTGGATGCGGAAGGTGACATCGCAGGTGGCGAAGGCGGTATGGGCATGGACGGCTTCGGGTAGATTGACGTGCCAACCCGGCGGGAGGGCGATCTCGACCGTGCTGGCCTCGGTGCGGGGTGTGCCGAGTTGAATGGCTGCGGTGGGCGGCTTTTCCGGGGAAAAGGCGGGCAAGCTGATGGGCAGAAAGGTGGCGGTTATCTGGTTTTCGCTCCAGGAGCTGTCGCGAACCCGATGGTAGTGAAAGCGAATGGCAAAGGGCTGCGTGGAATCAGCGAGATGGTCGAAGACGGGATCGCTGGTGGTGCCACCGAAGCCGAAGTTTGCCATCAGGTTTTGGGCGAAGGCGCCGTAGTCGGCGGGCGAGACGCTGCGCAGGATGGCCCGAAGGACGATCTCCGCGTCGTCGTGGAAGGTAAGGGTGATCTCGGAATCGGAGGTCAGGGAGCTATCGAGCGAGCCGGTGATGGTTGCGACGGAGGAGGAGGCATAGGGGAGATCGGCCGGGGTGCGGTCGATAACCGGGGCGGCCGAGACGAGGAGCGCCTGCTGGTCCCGGATGAGGGGAATGAGGGCTCGCCAGGGAGAGAGCTCCGCGGTGGCGTCCAGCCAGGTCTCTTGGCCATTGAGGGTGAGGTGGGTGATGACATGGTTGAACGCCGCAGGGGAGGGTACGGCTGGGTTGAAGCGGATGCCGGCGCCGATGAGGACGGGGTCGGCGTGAAGGCCGGCGGCGGCGAGCATGGCGGCGAGCAGGGTGTGCTTATCTTTGCAATCACCGTACTGGTTGGCAAAGACCTCGGCGGCGCTGTGCGGCTGAAAGCGGCCGATGCCGAAGTCGATGCCGATGTAGCGGATGTTTCCGGAGACGTAGTCATAAAGGGCTTGCGCCTTCGCGAGGTCCGTCGATTTGCCGGCGGTAAGTTCGGCGACCTTGGCACGAATGGCGGTGTCGGGTTCGACGCGTCCGACGCTTAGGCTGCGATACCAGGCGCCGACGGCGGCCCAGTCAGGGAAGGTGGTATAGGCAAACGAGGGGAGCGCCCCCTTGGTCAGGTCGAGCTCCTCCTCGGAGGTGAGCATGTGCTTGGCGCGTAGGTCTCTCTCTTGATCCGCCTTCGGGCCGACGGTGGGGTCGAGGGAGCTGTGGGTCCATGTGCTCACGCGCTCCGTGGCAGAGGTGGTCTCTGCAAAGAGGGTGTTGGCGCGGGGATTGGTCCAAACGGTCAGGTGCGACGCGAGAGGAGTGCGGAGCTCGAAGGTCTCGCGCAGGCAGACGGCGTTGGTTGCAACGGTGTC
This sequence comes from Acidobacteriaceae bacterium, assembly GCA_965277125.1. GTDB lineage: Bacteria > Acidobacteriota > Terriglobia > Terriglobales > Acidobacteriaceae > Edaphobacter. Next base: position 495,050 of record CBDIBU010000005.1, read on the forward strand.
CTGCCCCCAGAATTGGTTGGGGATCTCAGGATGCTGGATGGTTGAGCGACCCTGCCATTCGAGCGTGTCGCCGACCCGGAGATCCTTTACGGGAAGCTGACGAATCTCGAGATCGCTGTAGAGCGGGGCGGCCTGGGTAACGGGGGCGGGCTGCTCGATGCTGTCCGAGACGGGTGTCTGTTGGACCGTGCCATCGGGATGGAGGACGCGAGCGTAGAGGAACTCCGCCGATTCGGAGAGCCGGGGGTAGGAGAGGCTGAGAACGCTGAAGTTGCGCCGCGCGGATTCAGACTGGATGCGCATAGAGACGGTATACAGACGTGTGCCGGTGCCATCGGCGTGCATGGTGACGACAGTGGACAGGGTCTGAAACACATACGGCTCGGCGGGATAGCTGCCGGGTTCGGAGGCTTGCGGAGCAGAGGGGGTGGCTGCCAGCTTCTGCGCGTGAACGAGACCGGTGAAAAAGACGATGGAGAGAGGCAGCCAGGCAGGCAGTATCGTACGGCGATGTCGGCACAGTCGCATGAGCGACGAACTATAACAGCCGCTTTTGCGGGCGTATGTGACACTTTCGTGCCGGGAGGCCGCAGCGCGGGGGCACGGCTTCGGGTTAGAGGAGGTTGAGCTTCCAAAGGTCGTGCAGGTGCAGGACGCCCTGGAGGTCGCCGGTGGGGGAGGTGACAAGGAGGGCGGTGATGGAGCGCTGTTCCATCTCGGCGAGGGCGGCGGAGCAGAGGGCGTCGGGGGCGATGGTGCGGGGGTTGGGGTGCAGGATGTCGGCGGCGGTGAGGGTAAGGGAGCGGGCGCCTTCGCGCTCGAGCATGCGGCGGAGGTCGCCGTCGGAGATGATGCCGAGCAGGTGGCGGGCGGGGGGTGTGGCCGGGGGGAGACCGGGTGCGGTTGGGTCGGGATCGGGGGCGCAGACGGCGGTGAGGCCGAGCTGTTTGCGGGACATCTCGTAGATGACGTCGGGCATGGGGGTGGCGGGGCTGACGATGGGGAGGTCGTCGCCGGTGTGCATCCGATCGCGGACGCGGGCGAGGCGATCGCCCAGGCGGCCGGCGGGGTGCAGCTCGGCGAAGTCGTCGGGGGCGAAGCCGCGTTGCTGGCCCAGCGAAAGGGCGAGGGCGTCGCCGAGGGCGAGCATGACGGTGGTGGAGGTGGTGGGGGCCAGGTTGTGCGGGCAGGCCTCCTCGGAGCAGGAGGTGTCGAGCACGACGGCGGCGGAGCGGGCGAGGGTGGAGGTGAGGCAGCCGGTGAGAGCGATGAGCTGGAGATTCAGGCGCTGGACGGAGGGCAGCAGGGCGAGCAGCTCGGCGGTCTCGCCGGAGGCGGAGAGGGCGAGCAGGACGCCGGGGGTGGCATCGGGGGTGGGGCTGGAGGACGCGAGCATGCCGAGGTCGCCGTGGAGGGCTTCGGTGGGGTGAAGAAAGTGGGCGGGAGCGCCGGTGGAGCGGAGGGTGGCGGCTATCTTTTGGGCGATGAGGCCGCTCTTGCCGACGCCGGTGAGGGCGATGGGGCGACGGCCGTCGAGGGCGCGGGCGAGGAGGTGGAGGGCGACGGCGAAGGACTCGCGCATGGGGCCGTCGAGGCGACGGGCGAGCTCGTGGAGGGCGGCGGCTTCGGCGTGGACGATCTGGGATGGAGTGATGGGGGCGGGCGAAAGGGCGCCGGGTGGCGTCTGCGTTGTGGAGGAGGGCGGGGCGGCGTCGGTCGAGCCTTGCATGGGGGCGGAGCGGCGGCGGTCGGCGGAGCGGATTGGGCCGGCGGTCGGCATCGACCGTGATGCTAGCAGAGGGGAGCGGCGGCGATGGGCGGCGGCGTAGACTGGAAGGTGGAGCGGGTGCCGGTGTTTGTCGGTGCGGCGGGAGATGGCGCGATGAAGAAGATGGGGTTGTTTGTGGCGATGATGGTCTTCGGCATTGCGCTGATGCTGTGGGCGGGATGGCACAACCTGCGCGAGCGAAGGCTGGTGGCGCAGCAGGCGGCGGCGACCCACATGAAGCTGACACCGGACGGCAAGGGTGGCGGCACGGCGCAGGCGGACGGCGCGTCGGAAGGGGGCTCCGACGGGGCGGAGAGGCTGCTGGGCAAGCCGGCGCCGGCGTTCAAGCTGACGACGCTGGATGGCAAAAAGGTGTCGCTGGCGGACTATAAGGGGAGGCCGGTGCTGGTGAACTTCTGGGCGACGTGGTGCGCGCCCTGCAAGCTGGAGATGCCGTGGTTTGCGGAGTTGCAGCAGCAGTACGCGCCGCAGGGCTTCACCATCTTGGGAATCAATCAGGACCCGGAGGCGGGCAAGGACAAGATCGCGGCAACGGCGCAGCGGCTGGGGGTGAACTACCCGGTGCTGCTGCCGAATGATGCCGTCGCGCCGGCGTATGGCGGGGTGGATGTGCTGCCGACCTCGTTCTATGTGGATCGGAGCGGCGTAATCAGCGAGGTGACCGCGGGGCTGGCGAGCAAGGACGAGATCGAGGCGCACATCAAGAAGATCGTCGGCAGCCCGGCGAGCACACCGGGAGCGCAGGCGCGGCTGGAGCCGGCGGGCGGGCGCTAGATGCGGCTGCGGGCTGTGTTGTGGGCGGGGCTGGTGATCCCGATGGCGGCGCAGAGCCTGGGCGATCTCGCGGGCAGCTCGGCGAAGAGCAAGTCGCCGGGGGCGCTCAGCTATGCGGCGGAGCCGGCGACGGTGGCGGCGGGGCGACAGGCTGTGGTTGAGGTTCGCCTGCAGGTGCGGGAGGGGCTGCATGTGAACTCGCACCGGCCGAAGTCGGATCTGCTGATTCCGACCGTGGCGACGCTGGAGGCGGCGGACGCGGGCGTGAAGGTGGGTGCGGTCGAGTACCCGGCCGGGGAGAGCTACCGCTTCGCGACGGATCCCGCGGAGGCGCTCGATGTGTACACCGGCGCTGTAATGCTGCGGGTGCCGGTGGTGGCGGCAAAGGGCGAGCATACGCTGCGCGGTACGGTGCGCTACCAGGCGTGCAATGATCGGTCCTGCTTTCCGCCGCAGGTGCTTGGGGTTGCGGTGCCGTTTACGGCGCGGTAGCGCGGAATGCGGGCTGGCGGCTTCGGAGAGGTGCGCTAGCCGGCCTGGAATTTATCGCGAAAGCGGGTGTCGGCGTCTTTGAGGATGGCTTTGCCGTGGCCGAAGCAGGCGACCTGGAAATCCAGCGCGGAGAGCTTGCGGAGGGTCTGCTTGCCGAGGGCGAGGTCCTCGTAGGCGATGGTGAGGCCGAGGCCGAACTCGTTCATGCAGGCATCGGCGGCGAAGAGCACGGTCTTGGAATCGGGGCCGGGGGCCGTCCAAAGAAAGCAGACCTGGCCGGCGCGGTGGCCGGGGGTGTGGAAGACGGTGAGGCCGCCGGCGAGGGGCAGGTGGTCGCCGTCGTTGATCTCGTGGTCGACGGGGCAGGGTTCAACCTGCATGGGCGGGTGGATGAGGGCGACGATCACTTTACTGAGCAGGCCGGGGGCGGGCGTGAGCTTGGGCCAGCCGGTGCCGGCGCGGACCAGCGGCGCATCGATCGGGTGGGCGTAGGTGGGGGCGTCGGTTGCTCGGCGGAGTGCGGCGGCGGAGCCGATGTGATCGGGGTGGGTGTGGGTGAGGAGAATGTGGCGGATGTCGGCGGGCTGCTTGCCGATCTCTGCGAGAGCCTTGAGGAGGACATCGGCTTTGCCGGGGAAGCCGGTGTCGATGAGAATGCCGCCTTCGGGTGCATCGAGGAAGAAGGCGTTGACGCCGCCGAGAGAGATGCTGTGCAGGCCGGGAACGATCTGTTTGGCGGTGGGCATGTGGGTTGGATGGTGTTTACGCTGCAGGGAGGCGATCGGGGACGGTCGAGACAAGGAGAACCCCCTCGCGGCACGGCTGCGAGGGGGTTCGGGTGGGGAGAGCTTGACAGGATTTACTCCGGTGTTGAGATGACCGGCTTGCGACTTCGCAGGTCTTCGGTCTGCGTCTCGTCTACCCGTGAGGTCCCGGTCCGTTCGTAACCACCGGGCTGCGCGAAGCCTGTCGTCCCGGTTGTCCCTGTGGTCCCAGCCCGGTCATACGTTACGGTCTGGTCATACGTTACGGTCCGGTCAAACGCCGCGTCGGTGTCCGCGGCACGGTTGCTCACGCCCTCTTCGCCTGAGGAGGCGACGTCTTCACCCCCCGCGGAACGGAGGATTTCTTTCGCGCGGCCCGCTTCCGCCGAGCTATCGCAGTGCACGGAGACCAGAATGCCACCTTCCTTCACGCGACCCTCGTAGCGCTTGGCCTCGTACTCCGGAATGCCCAGGCCGATGAGGGCCCCGATCAGGCCGCCGACCGCGCCGCCCACGCCGAGACCGGCGAGCGCACCCATGATCGGACCTGCCGCGATCAGAGGACCCACGCCTGGGATCGCCAGCGCGCCCAGACCGGCCAACAGGCCAAGTGTGCCGCCCGTCACTCCGCCGACCGTGACCCCTGTGGTCGCGCCCTCGGGAGCTTTGGTGTGCTTCTCCGCGGCAAAGTCCTTCGAGCTGCTTTGATCGGCCATCAGCACCGAAACGTCGTCGTGCGAGAAGCCAGCTGCCGTAAGCCGGTCCACCGCGGTTTCCGCCGCCGCGCGGTTTGCAAAGATGCCGAATGCTGCTGTGTTTTTGCCTGCCATACGTATTCTCCTTAGGTTCTTGTGCCGGTGCGACACGCGATCTGCTTCAGGCGCGCCCATTACTGCTTGATGGTGAGTTGGTCGGTGACCTTGCCCTCGCCCGCAATTCCGGTCGCGCGAGTGACGATGGCTTGCTTTTCCTGCTCTGTGTGAACAGGGCCTTTCAGGGTCACAGCGCCGTCCCGCGTGATGATCTTGACGTTGTGGCCATAGGTGGAGAGGTGCTTATCCTTCATGAGATCCCGGCGAATCCTTGCCGTGATCTCCCGGTCGGAGTGATGGGCGGACTGGCTCTGCGCTGTTGTCCGCTGCCCCTTGTTGACCGCCGAGTTGTCCGGCTGCTGACCATGCGCCAGAGTGAGGGGCAGACAGCCTAACGTGATCACTGCGCAGGTGGAGAAGGTCCACCGGGGCAGATTCTTGGGTCCTGCAAACATGGTTCACCTCATAGGGAAGTCACTTCGCTCGCACTCGTATCGCTGGAGTTGCTAGTCAGCTCGCATGGAGATGGGAGCTCGGTCATGAAAGATGACGAGCACACATTCCATGCAATGAACATGTGATGCATTCGCCGTTCCCTTATGCGAGGCATAAAGAAATCTTTTCAACCTATGTTTTCCGGTTTGCGGCGCGCTTGGCCATGTCGGTCTGTGTGAGGAGGAAGCGGCGGACGCGATCGATCGTGCGGGCGCGGCCGAAGATGAGGAGCGACTCCATGAGGGGTGGGGACTGGGTGGAGCCGGTGAGGATGGCCCGCAGAAGCATGAAGTTTTCCTTGACGGCCCAGCTCTTCGCTTCGCCGAGGGACTTCATCGCGGACTCGATGGCGGCCGGCTCCCAGGGGGTGGCCTCGAGTGTGGCGAGGAGGTCGGCGGTGAAGGCGAGGGTGTCCTCGAGGGTGCGCTTTTTGGGGACGAAGAGCTCGGGCGGGGGCATGACGTTGTCGGCGAGCAGGAAGCCGGTCATGTTGCCGAACTCGGCGAGGGTCTCGACGCGGTTCTGGATGAGCCCGGCAATGGCGCGGAGATACCGGTCGGAGAGGATATTGGTCTGGAGCGCGGCGAAGAAGTCTTCGGGCGAGAGGCGGCGGAGGTATTCGCCGTTGAGCCAGCGCAGCTTGGTGAGGTCGAAGACGGGGCCGCCGAGGGAGATCTTCTCGAAGCGGAAGTCGCGGAGCATGTCGTCGAGCGAGAAGAGGTCGGCTTCCTTGGTGTTCAGGCCCTTGGAGACGATCTCGGCTTCGGTGGGTTGCGCCATGCCCCCGCCCATGAGGCCGAGAAAGTTGAGCAGCGCTTGGGGGAGGAAGCCGGCGTCGCGGTAGTAGATGAGCGAGACGGGGTTCTTGCGCTTGGAGATCTTGCTCTTGTCGGTGTTGCGGAGCAGCGGCATGTGCCAGAAGCGCGGGCGCTGCCAGCCGAAGGCCTGGTAGAGCAGAACGTGCTTGGGGGTGGAAGAGATCCACTCCTCGGCCCGGATGACGTCGGTGATCTGCATGAGGTGGTCGTCGACGACGTTGGCGAGGTGGTAGGTGGGGAAGCCGTCGGACTTGAGCAGGACCTGGTCGTCGACGTTGTTGTGGTCGAAGCGGATGTCGCCGCGGAGTTCATCCTTAAATTCTGTAAAGCCGAAGGTGGTGGAGGTGGGCTGGGTTTCGGATCCGCTCTCGCCCGCGCGAGAGCTCTGGGGGACCCGGAGGCGGATGGTGAAGGGCTTGCCCGCGTCGAGTTCGGTTTGGATCTCTTCAGGGGAGAGGTTGCGGGAGCGGCCGGCGTATTTGGGGGGAAGCTTGGCGGCGGTCTGGGCCTGGCGCTCGGCTTCCAGCTCTTCGGGGGTCTCGAAGGCGCGGTAGGCCCAGCCGTTTTGGAGGAGGATCTCGGCGTGCTCGCGGTAGATCGCTGTGCGCTCGGACTGGCGATAGGGGCCGAAGGGGCCGCCGACGTCGGGGCCTTCGTCCCAGGTGAGGCCGACCCAGCGGAGTGAGTCGAAGATCATGGCCTCGGAGGTGGGGACGAAGCGGGTGCGGTCGGTGTCCTCAATGCGGAGGACGAACTTCCCCGCACGCTGCTTGGCGAAGACGTAGTTGAGCAGGCCGATGTAGGCGGTGCCGACGTGCGGGTCGCCGGTAGGCGAGGGGGCGATGCGGACGCGGGTGGGTGCGGTGTTCGAGTCAGTCATTGGGTTCGGCTTAGGGTAGCAGCGCGGGTCAGGACCAGTCAGGACCAGTCCTACTGGGCGTGTTGGCCACGTTGCAGGCGACGAGACGTCGGCGCCCCACAGGCCGCCCGCTCAGGCGAGCATCACAAAGCGCAACGCCGCCGCGTTCATGCAATAGCGAAGCCCCGTCGGTCGCGGCCCATCATCGAAGACGTGCCCGAGGTGCGCGGCGCACTCCCGGCATGAGACCGCCACCCGCTCCACGCCCAGGCTCCGGTCACTTGTCTCGACGATGTTCTCCTTCGCAATCGGCTGCCAGAAGCTTGGCCAGCCGGTCCCTGAGTCGAACTTCGTCTCCGAACGAAACAACGCCGTGTCACAGCAGACGCATCGATAGATCCCCTTGCCGTGCTCGTCCCAGCCCTGCCCGGTATAGGGCCGCTCGGTCGCGGCCTCGCGCGTCACAGCAAAGGAGATGGGCGAGAGCTGCTGTCGCCATTCGTCGTCGCTCTTCACCATCCGCGGAACAACGCTCTTTCCCGTGAGCCTTCCATCCGCCCCGAAGGCAACAATGGTCACCTGCGCGGGCAGGTCCCCTTTCCCGCCCGAAGCACCCGCCGCGGCGAAGAGAGGCCGGTGCGCGAACCACAGCGCCGCTGCCCCACCTGCGCCGGCCGTCCACAGAAACGCGCGGCGGCTCTGCTTCGCGCTCTGCGCTTCACTTCGACTGCGCTTCGGCAGACCCTCGATCTGATCGCTCATGGGAGACTCCTCAAAGGCTTGGACGATGCGCCGTCGCAAACCGCACGGGCCCGAGCATATGCTTCCTCGCCCACCACTTGCCAGCACCGGCGTGCGGTCCCGCCGGTGCTCCCCCAAAAGTCTCAACCAGCCACTCCGCCCGCACCCGCTACACTCTCCCTCATGTGTGGAATCGTCGGCTATATCGGACCCAAACCCGTCGTCCCCGTCATCATGGAAGGCCTCGCCCGTCTGGAATACCGCGGCTATGACTCCGCCGGCATCGCCGTCGCGGGCGGCCCCGCCGGCCTTGAGCTCCGCCGCGCCCCCGGCAAACTCCGCAACCTCGCCGCCGTCCTCGAGGCCCACCCGGTCGAGGGCACCTTCGGCATCGGCCACACGCGCTGGGCCACCCACGGCCGCCCCACCGAGGAGAACGCCCACCCCCACCGCGACGGGACGGGAACGCTGGTGGTCGTCCACAACGGCATCGTCGAAAACTACCTCGAGCTCAAAAAAGCCCTGCTCGCCAAAGGCCACACCTTCGCCAGCGAGACCGACACGGAGATCATCGCCCATGTCATCCAGGACGAACTCGAACTCGCCGCACAGGAGGTGTCATCTCGACCGAAGGCGACGCAGAGCGGCGCCGCAGCGGAGAGACCTGCTTCTCTACCTGGAACCCCCACACCCGCCCAAAGCCTCGAAGCCAATGAGTCCGAAGCCGCCATCACCGCCCCACCATCCCCCATCCCGCTCGAAGAGGCCGTTCGCCGCGCCGTCAAACGCCTCACCGGCGCCTTCGCCATCGGCGTCCTCTCCGCCGATGACCTCGACAAGCTCGTCGCCGCCCGGCTCGGTCCGCCTGCCGTCCTCGGCCTCGGCGACGGCGAATATTTCCTCGCCTCCGACGTCCCCGGTATCCTCCACCACACCCGCAACATCTACTTCCTCGCCGACGGCGAACTCGCCACGCTCACCCCCGCCGGCATCACCCTCACCGACTTCGACGGCAACCCCCGCCCGCTCACCCCGCACCGCGTCACCTGGGACCCCATCCAGGCTGAAAAAGCCGGTTACAAGCACTTCATGCTCAAGGAGATCAACGAGCAGCCGCGCTCCATCCGCGACACCACCCTCGGCCGCGTCTCGCTCGACACCGGCCGCGTCTTCCTCCCCGACCTCGGCCTTTCCCCCGACGACATCCGCCAAGCCTCCCAGATCACCATCGCCGCCTGCGGGACGTCGTGGCATGCGGGGCTCGCCGGCAAGTTCATGATCGAGCGCCTCGCCCGCCTCCGCACCGAGGTCGACTACGCCAGCGAGTTCCGCTACCGCCATCCGCTCCCCGACCCCCGCGCCATCGGCCTGCTCATCACCCAGTCCGGCGAAACCGCCGACACCCTCGCCGCCCAGGCCGAACTCATCGCCCTCGGCTCGAAGACCCTCGCCATCTGCAACGTGGTCGGCGCCGCCGTCACCCGCCACGCCGTCGGCACTATCACCACCAACGCCGGCCCAGAGATCGGCGTCGCCTCCACCAAGGCCTTCACCGCCCAGCTCACCGCCCTGTTCCTGCTCGCGCTGCACCTCGGCCAGGTCCGTGGGACGGTCTCGGATGCGGAGTCGCTCCACCTCGTCTCCGAGCTCGCCCGCATCCCCGCCAAACTCGAGCAGATGCTCTCGCTCTCCGTCGCCAACGCGACCGGCGGCGGCGAAGGCACAGCCGCCCTGACCCCCCTCACATCGAGCCAAAATGCGCTGTCATCTCGACCGGAGCGCAGCGCAGTGGAGAGACCTGCTTCTCCCCCGCACCGCCCGGACCAAGACGGCGCCCGACTAGATCACCAACCCATCCCCGACCGAAGGCATCAGAAGCGCCTCTCGCTTGACGCGCAGTGCCGGCACCTCGCCCAGCTCTTCAGCTCCGCCCGGGACTTCCTCTTTCTCGGCCGCGGCATCCACTACCCGATCGCGCTCGAGGGCGCGCTCAAGCTGAAGGAGATCTCCTACATCCACGCCGAAGGCTACCCCGCCGGCGAGATGAAGCACGGCCCTAACGCCCTCATCGACGAGTCGTTACCTGTCGTGTGCATTGCAACCAAAGACCCCACCGACCCCGCCAGCGTCCTCAAATACGAAAAAACCCTCTCCAACATCCAGGAGGTCACCGCCCGCGCCGGCCGCGTCATCGCCATCGCCACCGAGGGCGACACCACCATCACGGAGCTCGTCGAACACACGATCCACATCCCCGCCGCCCCCGAACTCCTCCTCCCCCTGCTCGAAACCATCCCCCTCCAACTCCTCGCCTACCACATAGCCGTCCGCCGCGGCTGCGACGTCGACCAACCCAGAAATCTCGCCAAGAGCGTCACTGTCGAGTAAGTCCCTTCGAAGCGAATTGCCCAGAACACCTTTTCCGGACTTGAATGGTGAGCATGATGAAAAATCCCTTCAGGGCTCGAGCCCATCCGATCCGGAAGATCACACGCGAGGTGCTAGCGATCTCGTTTTGGCTTCACGCCTCTTTTCTAAGTGAAGTGTACCCGGCTTTCCACCTGAGCAAGTCAGTGCCTACAGCCGCCTACAATGTCCTTACGGTTGCTTTCATTGCCTACTACTCGTTGTTGGCAAATTTTGGTTGGCTTTCGGTCGTACTCGATGTCTTCTTCATCTATCTCTGGCCTCTAGTGCTGCTATGGAGATTAACCAAGGTCTTTAGTGTTCAGGCCTATCAGTGGCTCAAGCGTCGGTGGAAAGAGGCGGTTGCTGCCGCAACGATTACTCCACCTATTTCAGATCCACTTAGGTCAGAAGCCAAGCAGAGACCTCTGTCCGCAATCAATCAAGCACCCTCTCTCACGCAAGTAGAGGATGGTCCACGGAGTACATTTGGCCTCGTAATGCGCCCATTGTCGCAATTCGTTTTGCTCTGGAGTTTGGTCATGCTCAACACTCAAAGTAGAGTATTGATGATTGTTGCTGCGCTAGTCGTGTTCTTGAACGCAATAAAGGCAATCGTGCTGTTAAGGAACTTCTTAGCCAATACAGACATCTGGGTCGACCGCTTCAAGGCTACCTTTGCTGTGCAACTTACATCATGGATTAACGTAGTAAATTCCGCCAGTTCTGAGGCTCCGCCGGACCCCGCTAAACAAGCAGCTAATTCATTGTGGATGTTTCATCAGCTCTGGGGTTTTGTCGCCGATAACAAACTCGTAATCTCCAGATGGACTAACATCGTGTTAGCGATCGTCACTGTGCCGTTCTACTTGTACATAAGTGTCATCTTTGCTTTTATGTACATCGCAATAGCGCGATTGAATCACCTTCAACTGCCATGGCAAATGGCTGTAATCGATTCAGCTTTCATACCGTTCGCCTACACTGATCTTCCAGCAAATATTTGGATAAAGCTACTTGGAGGCACTCAGGCCTTGGCAATAACTCTTCTCGGCTATAACATCGTCTCCTCTCGGATGGCTCGGAAGGTAGAAGCTTTAGCGGGTTACGCTGCGAGTTACCGCAGCCAATTAGAAGATGAATCATTGCAGGCGAAAGTGGTAGTCATCAGACGAGCTTCGCTTCCACAGACAAAACCGGAAGCAAGCCGTCCTTAGCGCTGGTGGGCTGGTGGTAGACCCACAACCGCGTCGGGTGCCCCCATCCTTAGCAGCCCACGAGCGCTCGCGTGGCATCGCCGAGCTCAGGGCTGAGAAGGGTGGGGAGGTAAGCCGCTCGGCCACCGTTCTATGCTGGCGCCCTCACATTGAGTTTAATGTCCGGCACACTTAGCCTTACTTCTTCCGTCGGCGTCTTCCCATGCCGGCACTGCCACGAGCAGCAAGCAAATGCTCTAGTCCTCATCCTCCGGCAGCAGATCTTCCGCGTCGATGATAAATATGGATGGCGGCTCTGTTGCGGGCTCCGTCTCCAGATCCTCCTCGACGCGCAGGAATCGCCGCACATAGCGTAATGGCTCCTCTTGCACCGCCATCTCGCGCAGGTGAAATCGCCACGCGTCCGTCCGTGTCCTCCGTCGGGTGTAGCCCCGGCGCACCACGGTGATGATCGACCCGTCCGCCTTGCGCCGCGGAAAGCTCTGGCCCGGCATCTGCAGCGTCATCAGGCTGCCGGCCTTCCAGAACGAGCAGGCGAACTCGTGGGAAAAGAGCAGAGCGTAATATCGGCGCTCTGCCGCAAGATCCAGGACCGCCGTCTCCGCCCCCGTCCACTCTCGCCCCAGTTTGCCCACGTACCAGCGCCGGAGATTGAAGCCCTCACTCCGGGCCTGTGCGACGACGAGCTGCAGCAGCTCCGTTCGTGTCATTGATCGCCCCGTACTCGCGAACCTCGCAGCCACCGCCGCGAGACCTTAGTCTACGCCGGTCACCCCTGACCCAGCATCGATTCGCGCCATGCGTCAAACTGAAGTGCGCATGTTCAACCCGTCCTTTGACCGCCCCCGACGCACACCTCGGCGCCGCACAACGGCCGTGCTCTCCCGCCGCTCTGCGCCGGCCTGTCGCCTTCCCCGCAAGCTGTTGCTCACCGCGCTGATTCTGTCCGGTCTGACGATCGCGCCCACTCTCCCGGCCGGTGCGCAGGGCTCACCCGATCCCGCGCACACCGATCCCATCAACCTCCTGCCCGAAGTGCAGGAGGCGCACCGGCGGTTCTACAACCTTGACTACGACGGCGCGCTCAGCCGCTTCGAGCAGGTCGCGCGGACGCATCCGGACGATCCCATGGCGCAGGCCTACGTCCTCATGGTCGTGCTCTTCCGCGAGCTCTATCGACAGGACCTGCTCGACACGACCTTCTACGCGCACGAGAGCTTTCTCTCCTCCAAACGCAAGGCCGAGGTCCCCGACGCCATCCGCCGGCGCATCGATCAGCTCACCGTCACCACCGTCGCTCTCTGCGATCGCCGCATTCACAACGATCCGCACGATAAAAACGCCTTCTTCGCTCGTGGCTATGCGCGCGGGATGCAGGCGACCTTTCTCACCCTGGTCGATCGTTCCTTCGTCTCCGCCGCGCATCAGGGATTGCAGTCGCGCAACGACTCGGAAGAGGTGCTCAAGCTCGATCCCGCCTACACCGACGCCAAACTCGCCATCGGTGTCCAGCAGTTCGCCGTGGCCAGCCTGCCGCGCGTTATTCGGCTCATGGTCGGCATCGCCGGTGTGGGCGGCAGCAAGGACAAGGGTCTGGACCTGCTGCGCGACGTCGCCGCGCACGGCACGGTCAACTCGGTCGAGGCGCGCACCGCCCTCTCGCTCTTTCTGCGCCACGACGCCCGCTACCCCGAGGCGCTCGCCGTGGAGCAGACGCTCGTCCGCCAGTACCCGCGCGACTACCTCTTCCGCCTCGAAGCCGCCAACATCACCAAGGACATGGGCGATGGGCCGGCGGCCATCACGGCCTACCGCGGCGTCATCGCGGACGCCGGGCGTCCCGGCTACTTCATCGATCCGCGCCTGCAGATGGCCTTCTTCGGTCTGGCGGACACGCTGCGCGGGCAGAACGATATTGCCGGCGCGGCGGCCAACTACGCCGCGGCCTCCCAGCAGCAGCAGGCCAGCGACTGGCTCCGTCGCCGGGCGGAGCTGAATGCGGGCGAGATGTTCGATCTGCTGCACCAACGCGACCGCGCCATCGCCCAATACCAGCTCGCGTCAGCCGGCGGCGGCGACCAGTCACAAGCCGATCTGGCTCGCCGCTACCTCTCCTCTCCGTACACGGGAAGATAGGCGCGCCTCGCCGCGCCTCCGTGCGCACTTTGCTTCGATCTCATGGCGTAGACGGAGACCAGCTCCGTAACGTGCGCGCCAAGCGCTCCAAAAGTGAACGATGACCCCCTTTTGGCAGCCGAAAAGCATCTCCCGGTATGCAAAAATGGACGCTCGGAGACCTCTCACCATGCACTGCACCCACTGCGGCCAGCCAGTCGGGACCGGATCACGCTTCTGCCTGCACTGCGGCGCGCCCGTGCCGGCAAGCGCCGCCGAGGTCCCGTTCACCGCCCAGACCACCAACCAGACCGCCTCCCGGACCACTGCTTCCGATGGTGCCCAAAGCGGTGCCCAGACCGGTGCGTATCCCCCGCCACCGCCTCCACCGCCCGTTCGCCCCGCCCTGAGCCGGCCCCGCTCCGGTCGTATGATCGCCGGTGTCTGCGCTGCGTTTTCAAGAGCTTACGGCTGGGATGTCACGCTGATCCGCATTCTGCTGGTGGTCGCAACCCTGCTCACCGCGGTCGGCTTCGGCGTGCTCGCCTATGTGATCGCCTGGATCGTGATCCCCGAGGAGCCACAGCTTCCGCCCTACCAGGGACGTTAGCGCCATGCCCACTCCTGTCGCGATCGCCACGCCCGACCGGCAAAGTGCCGCCTCCACCGCCAGCCTTCCCGCCCGGCCCTTCCGCTACAACCGAGAGCGGCAGCTTACCCTCGACGGCATCCCCCTTGCCGCACTTGCCCGACGCTTCGGCACACCGTTGTACGTGTACTCCGCCCTGCAGATTCAAAAGAGGTTAGCCCTCTTCAACGAGGCGTTTCGCACCGTGCCGCACCGGATCTGCTACGCCGTCAAGGCGAACTCCTCGCTGGCGATCCTGCAGATGTTGGGTCGGCTCGACGCCGGCTTCGACATCGTCTCGGGCGGAGAGCTCGAACGTGTTCGCCGCGCCTGTCCGGAGGCGCTCGAGCGTGTGGTCTTCTCGGGTGTCGGCAAGCAGGCATGGGAGATGGATGCGGCGCTCCACGCTAACATCCTTCTTTTCAACGTTGAGTCCGCGGCGGAGATCGATCTCCTGGCGGCGCGCGCCCAGCTTGCCGGGCTGAAAGCTCGCTTTGCGCTGCGCGTCAACCCCGATGTGCTCGCCGAAACCCACCCGTACATCTCGACCGGTCTGCGCGAGCACAAGTTCGGCGTCGACATGGCGCGGGCACGCGAGTTGTACAGACAGGCTGCGGCACACAGCTCACTGTGCGCCACTGGCGTGAGCGTTCACATCGGCTCACAGATCCGCGAGGTGGCGCCGTTTGCCGAGGCGCTTGGCCGCGTCGCCACGCTGGTCCGGGAGCTGCGCGCGGATGGCCACGTTATCTCGCACGTGGATGCGGGCGGTGGCCTGGGCATCGATTACACCGCGCCGCTCTTCATCGCGGAGAGCACATCGAGCCGCGATGTGTTGGAAAACTCGGGCGAACTCCGGGGCGAGAGTCCGGACCAGCATCCTGACCTGAAGCCGGAAGAGCAGGTGAGACGGTACGCGAGCGCGCTTTTGCCTGTGGTTTGTGACCTGGGTTGCACGCTGGTGCTCGAACCGGGGCGCTTTCTGGTCGCGCCCGCAGGGGGACTGCTGACCCGCGTGCTGGGCGAGAAGCGCACCGGCCGAAAGCGTTTCGTTATCGTGGATGCCGCGATGAACGATCTGATCCGGCCGGCGCTCTACCAGGCCCATCACGAGATCCTGCCGGTAGATCGCAGCACGGTAGATTGCAACGCAGAGCGGTCTACGGAGACTCACCGCGAACCAGCCGGGGCAGAGATAGGCGAGGTGACGCCGCAGGCCGATGTGGTTGGACCGGTGTGCGAGTCCGGTGATTTCTTTGCGCACGATCGCGCGCTTGGGCCCCAGCGCGCCGGCGATCTGCTGCTGCTTGCCGACGCGGGCGCCTATGGTATGAGCCAGAGTTCGAACTACAACACGCGGGTGCGTCCGGCGGAGCTGCTGATCGCGGCGGGGGAGGTGCATCTGATCCGCCGCCGCGAGACGCTCGACGACCTGCTCGCGACCGAGCGGCTGCTCTAAAGTAGAACCTTGGTGCCGTGCCGCTGTTTGACCGAAGTGCCGCCATTTTCTTGAGAGGGGAATGGCACGAGCTCATACGGTCCCCCGCACACACCAACAGAAATGCTGTAGCGCCGCAGGCCGGCCGGGGATTCCGATCGAGGAAGGTGCGGGGTGTTGCGTGCTAAACTCACCCAGTCGCGGGGCCTCGTTCCCGCGTGCCAGCGAGTTCGACAGCAAAGGAAACTGCAATGTCCGGCCACTCAAAATGGGCAACAATCAAGCACAAGAAGGGTGCCCTCGACGCCAAGCGCGGCAAGATCTTCACTCGCCTGATCAAGGAGATCAGCGTTGCGGCAAAGGCGGGCGGCGGCGACCCTGACGGCAATCCACGCCTGCGCGGCGCGATTGCCGCCGCCAAGGCGGAGAACATGCCGCAGGACAATATCAAACGGGCGATCCAACGCGGCACCGGCGAGATCGAGGGCGCGATGTATGAGGACATCACCTACGAGGGCTATGGTCCGGGCGGCGTGGCTATTATTGTGCGCGTGCTGACCGACAACAAGAATCGGGCGGTCTCCGAGATTCGGCATGCGTTCAGCAAGAACAGCGGCAACCTGGGCGAGTCCGGCTCAGTCTCGTACCTGTTCGCGCGCAAGGGGCTGATCACGTTGCCGGCCGACGGGGTGAGCGAGGATAAGCTGACCGAGATCGCGCTCGAGGCGGGCGCCGAGGACCTGGCACAGGAGGGTGAGACGTGGGAGATCACGACCAGCCCGGACGACTTCGAAGCGGTGGTCACGGCGGTCAAGGGAGCGGGCCTTTCGCCCGAGGTCGCCGAGGTCACGATGGTTCCGTCGGTCTACACCAAACTTGAGGGAATGCAGGCGACGGCCACGCTGCGACTGCTCGAGACTCTGGAAGATCTCGACGACACGCAGAACGTTTACACCAACTTCGACATGGATGACATGGCGCAGGCCAGCTGAGGCGTTTCTGCTGAAGCTGTGCTGCTGTTTTGCGGCGGCAATCTGCGAGTCTTGATGCAGCGTTTTGCGCCTTATGGATGCAGCGCTGATGACCCGATTTTCAGGAGCCACCGCTTGCCCCTTTGTTGTCTCTCGCTGCGTAACGTGCTTGCTCCCATGCTTTTACCTGCTGTCTGCGCCGTGGTGGCCGGTGCACAGGATGGTCTGACGAAGCCGGCAGCCGCCGCGCACCCGATCGCAATCGGCGTGCTGTTCCAGGGCGGCATGGGGGTGACGGACCAGCGCGGCGACTTCAAGTTTGCCATGGCCGGCGTGCACGCAAGCAAGACGCTGACCGGTGAGATGGGGTCGGGGCTGCTGCGCGGAAGCTTTGCGTATGGTGCGGAGTTCTTTCCGTTCTGGCAGTCCTACACGCCGAAGTTTCAGAGGGCCAACTGCTATTTGACACCCGTGCCCGGGACGACGCAGGAAGTAGTCGGCAGCAACACCTTCTGCACACCGTACTTCACGGTTGGCGGAACGTTTACGGGAATCACCGTGACGCCGATTATTCTGCGCTGGAACTTCCAGGGAACACACCGGCTGGTGCCGTGGGCACAGGCTGCGGGTGGTCTTCTGTGGACGAATCACAAATATCCGGCGTATGGGTCGACGTATCTTTCCTTGACTAATGACGGACCGAACGCGGATGCAAGTGTGTGGAACTTCACGCCGCAGGGCGGCATCGGGGTGCATTATTTTATGTCACCGCATCGGTCGGTTGATCTGGGAGCGAATGCGGTGCACATCTCCTCGGCTTCGCTCGGTGACCGAAATCCGGGCGTGAATGCGAGCGTGCAGTTCAATCTGGGATATACGTGGTGGCGGTAGCGGATCGGCGGCGGTCGATGGCAAGACAGGGGACATGACAATACCCGGCGCGCTGGTGGAGTGCGTTCCCAACTTCTCCGAGGGCCAAAGCGTCAGGCGGGTGGAGCAGATTGTGGCGGCGATGGCGGTGGAGGGGGTGCGCCTGCTTGATTACTCCCTCGACCGTGATCACAACCGCTCGGTGGTCACAATTGCCGGTCCGCCCGAGGCGGTGCTGGAGTCGGCGGTGCGCGGCGTGGGCCGGGCGGCGGGGCTGATTGATCTGACACGGCAGACCGGAGAGCACCCCCGCATCGGCGCAGCGGATGTGGTGCCCTTTGTTCCGGTGAGCGGCATCTCGCTGGCGCAGTGCGCCGTTCTGGCACGGCAGGCTGGTATGCAGATCTGGCGGCGATACGGCGTGCCGGTTTACTTCTATGGAGCGGCGGCGACGCGGCCGGATCGTGCCGAGCTGGAGAGTCTGCGTCGAGGGCAGTTTGAGGGGCTCAGGGACGTGGTGCTGCGCGACAGCTCGCGGAGGCCGGATGTGGGTGGGCCGGAGCTGCATGCGACCGCCGGGGCGAGTGTGGTCGGCGCTCGGGCTTTTCTGATCGCCTACAACGTGTATCTGGCGCCGGCTCCGGGATCGCCTGTGGTGGGGCGGGTGGCCGACGGGCCGGTCGGGTCTCGAGCTGCCGCGCCGGGGTCTTTTCGGGGATCGGTGAAGCTCGCAGCCGTCAAACCCAGGGCGGTGCGAGCGATCGAGACCGCAGGACCGGACATTGCAGCGGCACGCGCGATTGCGCGCGATCTGCGCGCGTCGTCCGGTGGTCTGCTTGGGGTCAAGGCGATCGGTGTCACCATCAACGGCCGTGCGCAGGTCAGCATCAATGTTACGGACTTTCAGCGGACGCCGATGTCGCAGGTGCATGCCAGGCTGCACGCGTTGGCGGCGAAGCATGGGGTGACGATCGGTGACGGCGAGCTGATCGGATTGGTTCCGGAGGCGGCCATCGGCGTTGACGCGCGGTGGACGGAGGAAATTCCGGGCTTCGATCCCGCAGCCAAGATCCTGGAGCAGCGCTTGATGCAGCCGATTCGATGGCCGATGGACGCGGCGGGAGGTTGACGAGGGCCCTCGAAGGTTGTAGCAACGTGGGGGCCGCTCCTCTGTGGACAGGTAGACTTTCCTGCCGACGAGCCGTCCAATCGGATGTATGGCTGACCGTGGGCGAAGTTCCGCGCCGGTTGCCGGCCTGCAACAATCGGCCCTTGCTGTCGATCGGCGTCCGCGAAACACATGACGCTGGAAACTGTGGCATCTGCCTCTTGGAGTTTTATGCATCTCTCGCTTGCTCGTCTTCGACCGGTTCTTGCAGGGGTCGCCCTTCTCAGCCCGATCGCGGCGCGCGGTGCACAGCTTTCGAGCGACGCACGTGCTGCGGTGCCGCATGATGTGCAGCAGCTTATCGTGGTGGACTATCGCGCGATGCAGAACTCGCCCGCGGCGATGAGCCTGAAGGACCGGACGCTGCCTCCGGAGCTGAAGCGTCTGGAGACGGCGCTCAAGAGCTCCGGTCTGAAGGTGGACCAGGATGCGGACGTGCTGACCTTTGCCGCCTTTCACACCAGCGGCGGCGGGGATCGGACCAAGACGGTCGGGATCGCGCAGGGGCAGTTCAATACCCGGCAGCTGATGGCGAATTGGACCAAGCAGAAGGTGAAGCCTGTGCTGCTGCGCAACAACAGCATCTATCCCATGGGTGGCGCGGGCCTGAGTGTCAGCTTCCTGAACCAGACGACGATGGTCTTCGGCGATCGCGATGCGGTGAAGGCGTCGCTCGATGCGCGGGACGGGATTACGCAGAATCTGCTGTCGAACAGCGACATGGTAAGCGAGATGGGTGCCGTGGATCAGAAGGCGGTGTGGAGTCTGCTGGACCAAAAGGGGACGCAGACCATGATGAAGGGTGTGCTGGGCGAGGCGGCGACCCTGGCGGACTATGACACGGTGCGCAACCGCATGAAGAGTTCGCGCTATACGCTGGATTTTCAGAATGGCGTGAAGTTCGACATGGCGGTGGTGATGTCGGATCTAGTCACGGCGGCGACGGCGGCGACCCTGATGAGGGGTGTGGTGCTGTTGAAGAAGGCGCAGGGCACGCCGTTAGAGCGGTCCGCGCTGGAAGATACCTCGATCGATTCCAACTCGGGGACTTTGCTGGTGAGCTATGACGCGTCGGACAGTCAGTTTGCGAAGCTGCTGAGCTCGCCCCTGTTTCAGACTGTGGTGAAGTAGTCCGGGGTACGAGTGAGTGCTGTGGCCCGCTCGGGCAGGCAGTCCGGTTTGGGACTGACCGTCCCTAAATGAGGCAGATTCATCTCTTCGTTCTAGCCGTCGATAAATGTGGTATGAGACGATGGGTGAGTTCGTGGACGTGGACGTGGCACTCAGGTGAGGTCTGTGTGGAGCGTGGGCGGGTGCGCCAGCGGCGAGGTGGCGAGGGTTCTTGGCCTACTTCAGTTGTCTCCCGTGCTGGAACCGGGACCTCGGTGACCGACACCGAGATTGCTGAGGAGCGTCGGCGGCGTTTGCAAGAGTTGCGGCAGGCGATCGAGGCAGGGAAGTACCGAGTTCCGGCGGAGGCGGTCGCGGAAAAGCTGCTCAGTCGTCTGGGCGCAACTGGGACATCAACGCCGCTGACCTCGACCAAGACAGCGAAGACGAGCAGAGGGAGCAGATCTTTTGCCGCTGCGGAGAAGATCCTCGGCGACGGGGTGAATGATCCCGACGCGAACGATCTCCCGTGTTGAGCGCAATTCTTTTCCTGTGGCGAGCGACGCGCGGACATCGTCTGGCACCATGGCGAAGTCCGTATCTGCGCTGGCGAGTGGAGACCTATACTGGCCGAGCGGCAGATCAGGTGGATGTGGCCTATCTGATGCGGCTTGGCTGGAATGAGCGGAAACAACTGTTGCGATTTGCTCGCTGGCTCCGCGAAATGGCTGGTTACGCGAATGGATCGGCGCTTTCCCGATAGGCTGGAAATCACGCGCCGGGTGTGCGAGGAGATCGGCCTTGGGTGAAACAAAGCTGCCCGGTGCTGCCTTTTAGATGTCTGAGCGGAATGCAGGCATGAAGCTGCGTGTGCGAGGCCAACTAAAGCCTGCTTTGCGCCTTGTCTACAAACGTCGCGGTCTGGCTTTTCCTGTCTATAGTGCGAGTGCTATCCTTTGGTGAGACACGATCAGTGCATCAGACGATGAGGAGTAACTAAGCTGTGTTGGCATCAGCACGAAAGTCAGACATCATTCAGCAGTTCCGCACTCACGAAACGGACACGGGCAGCCCCGAGGTTCAGATTGCCGTATTGAGCGAGCGCATCACCGAGCTCACGGAACACTTTAAAACCCACAAGAAGGATCACGGATCACGCCGCGGTTTGCTGATGCTTGTCAGCAAGCGTCGCAGCCTTTTGGACTATCTCAAGGGCTCAGATGCGGACCGATATCGGGATGTGATCGGTAAACTCGGGATCCGGAAGTAGCCTACGAGGCTCCCCGCCACGATGAAGCAGCATTTGCTCGACGCGGATCGGTACGACACCTCAGCTCTGAGTGTGAAGGCGATGCCAACGATCGATGTTGAGCGCTCGGCTGCAAACCAGGAAGACACTGCACGGAGAAGGCCGGCGAGTATTTTGCCGGCACGCGACGCGAACTGTGGCAGCGGCTCGACCGGCTCTTTGGAGCGGTTGACCGCTGCTTTGCGCATGTAACGCGAAGCAGGCAGCGCTCTTCCGACACGATGAATTACTACGAGGATCTCCCATGATGCAGGACGTAACTGTTGAGCTTGCCGGTGGCAAGCAGCTTCGCTTTGAGACCGGACGCATGGCCAAGCAGGCCTCCGGCGCCACGCTGATTTCGAGCGGCGACAATGTTGTGCTGGCGACGGCGGTCGCGTCGCCCGATCCGAAGGAAGGCATTGACTTCTTTCCGTTGACGGTTGAGTACCGCGAGTTTACGTACGCGGGCGGGCGCATTCCCGGCGGGTTTATCAAGCGCGAAGGTCGACCGAGCGAGAAAGAGATCCTGACCAGTCGACAGATCGATCGCCCGATCCGTCCGTTGTTTCCGGAGGCGTTTCGCAACGAGACGCAGGTGGTTGCGTTCGTGTACTCGGCCGACAAGGAGAACGATCCCGACGTTCTGGGGATTAATGGCGCGAGTTGCTCGCTGGCTTTGAGCGATATTCCGTTTCACGGACCGGTCGGCGCAGTGCGCGTCGGTCTAGTGGACGATCAACTCGTCGTGAATCCGACCTATGCCGAGCGGGCGAAGAGCCTGCTGAACATCATGGTGGTCGGCACCAAGGACGGCATTGTGATGATCGAGTCCGGCGCCAAGGGTGTCGGGGAAGAACGCGTGGTTGAGGCGATCGAGTTCGCGCATGGCGAGATCAAGAAGATCTGCGCCGCGATCGAGGATCTGGTGTCGCGGGCGGGTAAGCCGAAGCGGGCGGTGAGCGAGGTCGAAACCGACACGGCGTACCTTGAGTCGCTGAAGAACAAGGTGGGCGATCGCCTGACGGACGCACTCGATACGCAGAAGCACCCGAAGTTCGAGAGCTATGCGCTGGTGAAGGAGATCAAGGACGAGCTCAAGAAGGAGCTGCCCGAGGGCGACGCCGGTGCGACGAAGAAGCTGAGCAAGTACTACGAGCTGCTGCGGGAGCAGATCTTTCGCGAGCAGGTTTTGAAGGATCGCATCCGGCCGGATCACCGTGCGTTCGATGAGATCCGACCGATCACGATCGAGGTCGGCGTACTGCCGCGGGTGCACGGCTCAGCGCTCTTCACGCGCGGCGAGACGCAGGCGCTGGTGTCCGCCACACTCGGGATCGCCGATGACGCGCAGCGGGTGGAGACCTACGAGGGGGAGCAGAAGCGGCGCTTCATGCTGCACTACAACTTCCCGCCGTTCTCGGTGGGCGAGGTCGGTCGCATGACCGGCGTCGGGCGGCGCGAGATCGGGCACGGTGCGCTGGCGTATCGGGCGATCGAAGCGGTGCTGCCGCCGGAGGATCAGTCGCCGTACACGCTGCGCGTGGTGTCGGACATCCTGGAGTCGAACGGCTCGTCGTCGATGGCGACGGTGTGCGGCGCGTCGCTGGCGCTGATGCAGGCGGGTATCTCGCTGAGCGGCGCTGTGGCCGGCGTGGCGATGGGTCTGGTGAAGGAGGGCGACAACTACGCCATTCTGAGCGACATCGCCGGCGCCGAGGACCACTACGGCGACATGGACTTCAAGGTGGCCGGAACGCGCGAAGGTATTACGGCGTTGCAGATGGACATCAAGATCATGGGCATCACCTCGCAGATTATGCGCGAGGCGCTCGAGCAGGCGCGTCGCGGCCGGATGCATCTGCTGGACACGATGGATGCGGTGATCTCCGGAGCGAAGGAGGAGAAGAGCCAGTTCGCGCCGCGCATCCACACGCTGCAGATTCCGACGGACAAGATTCGCGACCTGATCGGACCGGGCGGCAAGGTGATTCGCGGGATCATCGACGCTACCGGGGTGAAGATCGACGTGGATGACACGGGCAAGGTCAACGTGGCCTCAAGCGACGCGGACGGGCTGAGCCGCGCGATCCAGATGATCACCGATCTGACGGCGGTTCCCGAGGTGGGACGCACCTACCTGGGCAAGGTGGTTCGGCTGGCGGAGTTCGGGGCGTTCGTCGAGATCTTCCCGGGCACAGACGGTCTGCTGCACGTCTCGGAGATTGCGGAGCATCGCGTGAAGGAGGTTCGGGACGAACTGCGCGAAGGTGATCAGATTCTGGTGAAGGTTTTGGCGATCGAGGGCAACCGGATCAAGCTTTCGCGTAAGGCGGTGCTGCGCGAGCAGCGCGCGAAGCTGGGCTTGCCGGAGGTCGCGCCAGGCGAGGCGACGGCGCAGCACGAGCCAGCGGCGCAGATTCCTGTGCCGGAGGTCAGCGGCGAGGAGGATGGCGAGGAGGAGGACGACGGGGAGTTTGAGGACGAACCAAACTTCAATCGCGCCGATACACCGGCGATTGTTCCGGGCGAGCCGGTTGTGGTCGCACAGGGAGATCGAGCGGCAGGGCAGCGCCGTCCGGGGGCCCGCCGTCGTCGCGGTGGCCGTCGCAGCGGATCCGGCCCAGGTGGACCGCGTCCGGGAGGCGCGCCGAGCGGCAATCAATAGAGCGGAACACGTGACGCAGTAGGGAAGAGATGGCGGCCCAGTCTGACTGGGTCGCCATCTTTCATTTGCCTGCGGCTCGACTCTTTTCGCTGAGCTGGAGAGCTCATCGTATGCCGGTGTTTATGGTTTTTGCGATCTTGTGTGCGTGGGAGAGCTCAGAGTGGCTGTTTCCCGCGCTGTCGCTCGATCCAGTTCCGTTTGGGATCGTCTCTGCGGTGGCATGTGCCGTGATGGCGGGCTTAGCGCTTGTCTGGCGAGGAAAGCTCGGCAAGATGGATCGGCGTGACCTCTGCGTGGGAGCGTATGGAGCGGGTGCGTTGGCGTTACCGGGGCTGATGCTCGTGATCGCGCAGCGCTTTTTTGCGGTGGAGGTCGCCGTTGCCGCACTGGCGGGCGTTCCGGTTGTGGTCGTGGTGATGCTGCAAGCGGGCGCCACCGCTGACGAGCCCGCTGCCGAGGCCCTGCTGCCCGCCCTGATGGGCCTGGCCGGTGCGCTGTTGCTGATCCCGGTGCGGCTGCCCGCTAATACGACGGGGTGGATTGGCTTCGGGCTCGATCTTGCGGCAGTGCTGTGCGCCGGGATCTTCGGCGTGCTTGGCCACCGGAAGGCGCGGGTGGCGCCACTCCGGTCCGCGGTTGCGTCTGTTGCCGCCGGCAACGCGGTCGTCTTCGCGGGTGGCGCGGCGCTGCTTTTCCTGGGCGGCTCGGCGCGGCTTCAAACAGCATCGGTGCCGGGAGCCGGAACGATGGCGGGCGATCTTTTGGTGACGATGCTGACGGTTTTGGGGACGATCGTTCTGCTCCGCGGCATGGCGCCCCTGGGCTTTGCCGCCCGCTTTCTGCTGATTCCGCTGCTCGGGGCGGTTGAGGCCTATGCCCTGCTGCGGCCGTCGGTTTCGTTTCGCGCTGTGGTCGGTGCCTTGCTGATGCTGGCGGCGGTTGTCCGGCTGCTGCGCGGCGTGCCAGCGGTGGTGGGCAGCTTTTTGCCGCCAAGGTCATCGATCTGACATCTGTTCGGAGCGGTTGCGGTTGGGTAGACTGCCTTTATGGCCGCGTCGATGTACATCGTTGTTGAGGGCGAGGACCCGGGCTACGACATCTTCGTCAACGGGCGCTATCTGGCGCGTTACGAGGACGCGCTTGAGAAGCTTGCGCTCAGTCTTGGGACCAAGCCGCTGATCGAGTTCTTTTCCGCGGATGAGAACTCGATGGCGCTTCTGATCGAAGAGGGCGCGGGCAGCATTGATCTGATTCGGCGTCTGCCGCCCCCGCAGTGGTATGGGGCAAGCGAGGGGCTGACGACGGTGCGTGCGCTGCGGCAGAGCCTTAGGATCGACCCGCAGCAGCTTGGCTCCGAGGGTCGTGCGGTGCTCGCCGAACTCGAGGAGTATGAGGCCGTTCTGGCCAAGACGGAGCGCCGCGGGCTGCGCTGGCATCTTGCCGTCAGCTGGCGCTGAGCTCTTATGGCGAGCCCGGTTCTTTACGCGCAGAGCCGGCGGGAGAAGAGTGAGAGCACCAGCCCGAGCATGTTGCGCGCCTGCTCGGGATCGTAACGAGCGCCCTCGTCTCGCAGGAAGGCATGGGCTCCGTTGACCTCGTGCCAGTTCAGCAGCACGCCGGCGTCGTTCAGCCGCGAGAGGATCTTCATGCGGGCTTCGGTCGGGACGTGCGGGTCCTGCCGACCCCAGACCATGAGGAGCTCGCCGCGGAGATCGCCGACACGTGCCAGTGTGTCGTCTCCACCGCTGCCGAGCGATCCTTTATGGAGATCGGTCGCGTAGAGGCAGGCAGTGGCGCGAACACGGGGATCGAAACCGGCACGAAGAGCGAGGTGGCCGCCCATGCAGATGCCCATCACACCGAGCGCGCCTGTCGTATCCGGTCGCGAGCTGAGGTGATCGAGGACCGCCTTGGTGTCGGCGTCGTAGGCCTGGACGGACTTGCGGTACTTGAGTTCGTTGCCACGATCCGACCCCGCCTGATCGTAGGCGAGCACGGTGCCGGGAGGTTCAAACTCGTGGTAGACCTCCGGGCAGGCGACCACGTAACCATGACCGGCAAGGAAGGCGGCAGTGCGCCGGATGGGCGCCGTAATCTGGAAGATCTCCGAGTAAAGGACGATGGCGGGGAAGCGACCGGTGTCAGTCGCGGGCCGCAGGATGTGGGTCCGCATGGGACCGGAGGGCGTTGGGAGTTCAACCGGCGCATCGTCAACGATGGTCATGGCGCCAATGCTACTGCCTCTTAGGGCGTGGTGGCGGAGGGGTGCAGAGGCGCCGGCTCGTGAGCGCAAGTGGAGGAACGCAGCTGCCGCGGAGCGCGGGACTGACCGCGACGGTCTGCGAGGGGATCATGGCTTAGGTGAGCAGGTGGAGTTCTTTCCCGGGCTTGAACCGGACGGCTTTTCCCGGTGCGATCGAGACCTCCGCGCCGGTGCGCGGATTGCGGCCGATGCCCGTCTTTCGCGGCTTTACGGTGAACACTCCGAAGCCGCGTAGTTCAATACGGTCCCCCGCCACCAAGGACTGCTTCATGCTTTCAAAGATCGCATCCACGGCAGCCTCAGCTTTGGTTCGCGGCAGCCCAGTGCGTTCGACAACGCGCTGTATCAGGTCTTGCTTGATCATTGCGGTCAGCGTCCTCGTTTGGAGAATCTTCAAGATGGCGGGGGAGAGGCCAGGCTCGTCGTACGTGATGGTATGAAGTCGGATGGAGGTTGTCAACGAGGGAACCGTCTCGTAAGATCAGCGTACCGAAGCGCAATCATGTGCATCTTTACGGCGGCCTTTGCGAGGGTTGCCGGCGTGACCACGATGCCCGGACGCCGCATCGGCAGGGCCACTGGCAGGACACGCAAGTGACTTTGATTTGGGGCGGGACTCGAGGCGGGGATTCGAAGGCGGGAAGGGTATCAGTGTCGATCAAGAGTGACCGGTGGATTCGCGAGCAGGCAATGCAGCACGGCATGATCTCACCGTTCAGTGAGAAGCAGGTGCGAGAAGGTGTGATCTCGTACGGCCTGTCGTCGTATGGCTACGATCTGCGGGTCTCGAACGAGTTCAAGGTGTTTACCAATGTGAACAGCGCCGTGATCGATCCAAAGAACTTCGATGAGCGCTCCTTTGTCTCGATTGAGGGGGAGAGTGTGCTCATTCCGCCCAACTCGTTTGCCTTGGCACGATCAATCGAGCATTTCAAGATTCCGCGTCGCATTTTGACCCTCTGTGTAGGTAAAAGCACCTATGCGCGTTGCGGCATTATTGTCAACGTGACTCCGTTTGAACCGGAGTGGGAGGGATTTGTGACCCTGGAGATCTCAAATACGACCCCGCTTCCAGCGCGTGTCTACGCGAACGAAGGTCTCTGCCAGATTCTTTTCTTCGAGTCAGACGAGGTATGTGAGATAAGCTACGCGGATCGCCGCGGAAAGTACCAAGGTCAGCAGGGCATTGTGCTGCCGAAGTTGTGATGGCGAGGTCTCCTTTCCAAAAGAGGGGAGCGCCTGTGTTCTGCGTACATAACTGATGGCGAGGAGCACGCTGAGCACTGAGAGAGGACACGAATGCGGCAGCAGTTCGGTATCGTCGCCTCGGATCCCTTACGCCTGTTGGGCATGCGGACGCTCTTTGAAAAGAAGAGCGCGGACGTCGTTGTGCTCACGGGCGATTACGCCGCCTTGGTCCCGAGTCTTTCCCTTGTGTTGATTGACGCCGCGTGCACCGACGACGTGTTTGGGCGTATGGCAGAGTTTCGGCAGTGGGCTCCGTCTTTGAAGATCATGGTGTTGGGTCTGGAGCGTGACGCGATATTCATTGAGCGTGTGATCGGCGCGGGCGCCAATGGATATCTGACACACGATGCGCTCGAAGACGAGATCCTGATGGCGGTCGATATTGTGCTCGATGATTCGGTCTGGGCACCGCGCAAGGTACTGGCCCGTTTGATCGAGAGCGATCAGGTCGCACGGCAGCGGCTGGCCGCGCAGCCCACGTTCACGAAACGGGAGCGCGACGTGCTGCGATTGCTTATCGGAGGATCGACCAATCGTCAGATCGGAGAGGCGCTTTCGATTGACGAGGCTACGGTGAAGGCCCATGTGGGCCGACTGATGCGAAAAGTGGGTGTAACGAATCGCACCGCGCTGTCCCTGCGAGCGATGGAATGGCAAGAGCGTGAAGACGCGGACAGTGCGGCATCAAGCGGACGTTGACATCGCGCGAAATCGATGCACGTCTGTGGTGTCTCGCGTCTGCTGCGACGAAGAACCGGAGGAAGGTTGGTCTATAGACCTCAGTACTCTTGTGTAACAGGCTCGACTGCCGCAATCTGATTACAGCAACACAGACCTGGGAGAGGGGTCGTATGGGGCCAATCGGTCCGGTACGACCCCTATTTTTTGGTAAGCGCGTCGGACCCGTGCCAGGCCTCGATGCCCATCGAAGGGCAACTCAAAACTGCTTGATCTCATCACAATCTTTGTTGCAACGCTCCTTCATGAGTGGTCGCGGTGCTTCAGATTAGCCAAGATGAGAGGTTGAATCTTTTATGAACAAGTTTGTGTCTGCTTTAAGCGGTCTGGTAGTTACGGCGTCTTCGATGCATGCGTTTGCAGCTGATAATAAAGCGAAGCTGGACGAACGTCTTGAGAGCGCGAAGTCTGTGATTCAGGAGATCATGGGGACTCCTGACAAGGCGATCCCGTCGAGCATCCTGTCCAGTGCGTCTTGTGTCGTCGTCATTCCTTCTTACAAGAAGGCTGCGTTTGTTTTCGGTGCGCAGTATGGCCAGGGTGTGGCGACGTGCCGCACGAGTAAGGGTTGGAGCGCACCTGTGTTTGTGCAGCTCAGCGGTGGTAGCGTAGGGTTTCAGATTGGCGGACAGGCGACCGATCTTGTGCTTGTGGCGATGAATCAAAACGGCCTTCAGGACATGCTGAAGAACAAATTTAAGATCGGAGCGGATGCCTCTGCCGCTGCTGGGCCAGTGGGTCGAAACGCGCAAGCCGGTACCGACTGGAAGCTGAACGCGGAGTTTCTCAGCTACTCCCGAGCGAAGGGCTTGTTCGCGGGCATTAATCTTGATGGAACAGTGATGTCGCAAAACCAAGACGATACCCGGTCCTTTTATGGGGCGGATGTTCCCTTCGAGCAGGTGCTGAAAGGCAATCAACCCACACCTCCGGACGCAGTTCCTTTTGTTCAATCAGTGGCGAAGTACTTCGTGGCCTCGAAGAGCTAGCTTTCTTATTTGAAACCAAGAGGGCTGCCAGGGCTGCCACGGCAGCCCTCTTGGTTTTGCTACGAGGCGAGGCGTCCCGGAACCTATAAACTGAGTGCGTGAGTGCTCGTCGTACTATTCGGAACCAGTCTGATACTGCCATACCCATTCGGCAGAGATCAGAAAGTGCTTTAATAGCCGCCCTGCTTCGTGGGTTGAGCTTACTTCCTAGGAATGTAGCACGCGCGATCGGCACTGTTGTCGGTTCGCTTTGCTTTTACGCGCTCGGTCGGCTTCGCCGGATCGGACTGAAGAACCTCTCAATTGCATTCCCGAATCTCCCTGACTCGCATCGCCGAGAGATTCTGCGAGGGTCTTTTCGGCAACTTGGCCGTCAGTTGGCGGAGTTTTCTCAGATGTCGGGGTACACCGCAGATCGAACGGCGGCGTTTATTCACTACGATGGACTGGATCGATACCTCCGTGCGGCTGCGCGGGGTCGTGGTGTTTTTATTCTGACGGCTCACCTGGGAGCGTGGGAGCTATCGAGTTTTTTTCACTCCCTCATGGGATTTCCGATGGCGATGGTAATTCGCAGGCTGGATAATCCTCTCGCGGACAAGCAGGTTAACCGCATTCGCTGTCAGCATGGGAATCGCGTCCTGGATAAAGACGACTTCGCCAGGGGCCTGTTCTCCGAGGTGCGCCATGGCAACACAGTCGGCATTCTGATGGACACCAATATGACGCCTCCGCAGGGAGTTTTTGTACCGTTCTTCGGTCGTTTGGCTTGTTCGGCATCGGGGTTGGCCAGGGTTGCGAGTAAGACGGAAGCGGCGGTTCTGCCCGGATTCCTGCTGGAAGAGCCTGGAGGTCGGTATCGGTTGCACTTCGGTGAGGAGATCAAGCTGGTGAAGACTGCGGATGCAGACGCCGATGCGGTCGCAAATACAGCGAAGTTCACGGCGGTTCTTGAGCGATACATTCGTCAGTACCCGGAGCAATGGCTGTGGATGCATCGCAGGTGGAAGACGCGACCACTCGGTGAGCGCGCAATCTACGAATGAGCCTCTCGCCGATAACGCTTACCTTCGCGCAAATTGCCGAGTTGACGCATGCTGTGAAGGCGCCGATGGAGCGCACTGGAGGCCTGCGGGCGGTCTCCTCCATTGAGGAAGCCACCGCCACATCGGTCGTCTTTGCTCAGAACGAATCGACCCTGCTGCGTGCGATCGCGTCTTCGGCCGGTCTGATTTTGGCCGCAAAGATACTTCGGGAGAGAGCCGAAGCGGCGGCTATCGCCGATGCTCGGTTGCTTTGGGTCGAAGATGCCCGCCTCGGGTTTTCGCGTGTCGCTCGTGCGCTCCGACCAAAGCAGGGGATCACGGAGATTCATACTTCCGCGGTGGTTGCAGCGTCCGCCTGCATCGGAAGCCGAGTCCGCATCAGTGCGGGGGTTGTAGTGGGGGAGTTCGTCACTCTCGGAGACGATGTGCAGCTTGAGCCGAGAGTGGTCATTCACGCCGGTGCCCGACTTGGAGCGCGGGTGGAGGTGCACGCAGGTTGTGTGCTGGGTGGAGCTGGATTTGGTTGGGC
This sequence comes from Acidobacteriaceae bacterium, assembly GCA_965277125.1. Classification (GTDB taxonomy): domain Bacteria; phylum Acidobacteriota; class Terriglobia; order Terriglobales; family Acidobacteriaceae; genus Edaphobacter. The sequence continues at coordinate 525,286 of CBDIBU010000005.1, forward strand.
GCACGACCCGCGCACGGGCGAATACATCTCATTTCCGCAGCAGGGTGGTCTCATTATCGAGGATGATGTCTCGATCGGCGCGAACTGCACCATTGACCGGGGAGCGCTGGGCAACACACGCATCGGCAAAGGAACCAAGATCGATAATCTTGTTCACATCGCGCACAGTTGCACGATCGGCCGAGGCGTTGTTATCGCGGCGCAGACAGGTATCGCCGGCTCGAGCGTGATCGGGGACGGGGCTGTTATTGCAGGGCAGGTCGGCATCGCGGATCATGTGGAGATCGGAGAAGGGGTTGTGCTGGGCGCTAAGTGCGGGGTCCCCTCACATAAAGTGTTGCGCGGGCCCGGTCAGGTGTTCTGGGGTATCCCGGCGCGGCCGATACAGCAATACCTGCGGGAGCTTGCCCTGCTTCGTCGAGGGCTCTAGCAGAGAGGAGGAAGATGGCGCTTGTAGTCGTCGGAGGACACACGCGAAATATCGGCAAAACGAACGTCATGACGGGCTTGATCTCGGCGCTGCAGGATTGCGCCTGGACAGCGATCAAGATCACCCAGTTCGGGCATGGTATCTGCTCGGCTGACGGGAAGCCGTGTGACTGTGCCACCGCCGACCATCGGATGGCCATCACGGAAGAGCGTGATGCGAGCGCCGGTACGGATACCTCGCGTTACTTATCGGCTGGAGCGCAACGATCTGTGTGGGTTCGGACACAGCAGGGTAGCCTGCTGGAAGCGATGCCGGGGATCCGCCGGGAACTGGCGAGGGCCAAGAATGTAATTGTGGAGTCGAACAGCATTCTGCGTTTTTTGCGGCCGGATGTCTTTCTTTCGGTGTTGGATCCGGCAGTGAGAGACTTTAAAGGTTCGGCTCGTCGTTACCTTGATCGAGCGGATGCGATCCTCCTGGCGACTACGGAGACAGATACCTCCCAGGCCTGGATGGTTGAGCTTCAGAACGTTCTTGCGCGAATCCCTGTCTTCCGGTTTACGCCGCCTCTGTATGTCCCAGCGGAGGTGGCCAGCTTTGTCGACGAGCGAATCCAACAGGCTGTTGGGGCGAAGTCGGTTCCGTCACCGATTCCATAACGCACGATGGCAGCAACCAGGAGCTTTCATGCGGGTTTACCCTGACGCGGGGTTCGAACACTGATGAGCAATATATTGCTTCTGCAAATTATTTCGACCCTGATGTTCGCTCTGTTCGTTGCTGTGGCGATGCTCGGAGCTCGTACGTTTGGAGGAGCGAAGGCGGCGTTTTGGTTTGCGGCAAGCAACCTGCTCCATGCGAGCGCGGGCTTGGTTGTTCTCTTCGGTCAACCTCGACTTCGATGGGCCGCGGCATCTACGCTGCTTCTGGTGAGCGGCTTTGCCGTGCTGCATCGCAGCTTCGCCGAACAGCTGGACCGCCCACGCTTACTGTGGAAGCTGCAGATGGCGCTTCTGACATTGACGTTCGTCGCTTTGGTGGCGAGCGCACGCCTGAACCTTGGTGCGCAGGCAATTGTGGTGATCAGCGGCGTGGTTGCTGCAGTTCAGCTCGCGCTCACGGCTTCGGTCGTTTTCAGCTTCACGGGGGAGGTGTCTGCGCTTGCGGGGCGCTTTATCGGAATGGCCCTGCTCGTCTATGCGCTGTTTTATCTGCTGCGTGCCGAAGCTGGTCTACGATTCGGCTCCTTGCACTACGCACAGGAGATCGAGCGTACTTCGATGCTCTGCCTTGCCGCGGGGATCTTGGTGGGGACTGCCACAACCTTCGGCTTTGGTTTCATTGCGTCCAGCAAGCAGCGCATTGAACTTCTTTGGCGGGCGCAGATCGATGAGCTTACCGGTCTTCTGAACCGGTGGGCCTTCAAGCGGATTGCGGTGCGGGAGAGCTCGCGAAGCCTGCGCCGACTGGGTGCGCTTTCCGTCGTGATGATGGATCTCGACGGGATGAAGCGGGTGAATGATCGGCTCGGGCACAGTTGCGGCGATGCCGTCCTGCAAGCCGTTGCCGGCGCACTGCAGAGCGCGGTGCGGGAGCGAGACTCGATCGCGCGCATGGGCGGTGATGAATTTTGTATTCTTTTGCCGGATACGGACCTCGCCCATGCAGTGCTTGTCGCGGAACGGCTGCGAGCGGAGATCGACGCGCTTCATGTGCGCTATCGAGGAGAGGTGGTGCAGGTTCGCGCCAGCTTCGGGGTCAGCTGCAGTGCACAGTGCGGCTGGAATTGGCAGGCGCTGGTCGATCAGAGCGATGCGGCGCTTTATGACGCAAAACGGGGTGGAAATCTTCGCGTGATGGTCGCATCGGCAAGCGCTGACGAGCGACAGGCAACGGGTCAGACGCCGGCTGTGGCGGAACGCCGGCGTCGACCGTAATCTCGATGGTTGGAGCAGCCATCTAAGGAACCAGTCGCGGGATGTGCTAGGGGCGAGGTGTGCGCTTCGCGCGAAAGAACGCCGATAGTTGCCCTCCAGCCTCCGTGGCGAGCACACCCGTGGTCACGTTGACCCTGTGGTTTAGCCGGGGGTGGTTCAGCACTTCAAGCGCGGAGCCGCAGGCGCCGGCCTTGGGGTCTTCCGCCGCATAGATCAGGCTTTTGAGGCGCGCGTGTAGGATGGCTCCCGCGCACATGGCGCAGGGTTCAAGCGTGCAAACAAGAGTGCAACCGGTTAAGCGATAGTTGGCGAGGCAGCGTGAGGCGGTTCGCATGGCAACGATCTCCGCATGAGCGGTCGGGTCGGAGTCGCGCAGCACACGATTGTTTCCCCGGCCCAGCACGGTGCATTCATCGGGAGCAAGCACGATGGCCCCGACGGGCACTTCATCGGCTTGCTCTGCCGCTGCGGCGTCCTCGAGAGCAAGTCGCATCCACTGTTCCGTCTCTTCGCGGGTCACAGGGCTGAGTGTACGCACTCTCAAGATGGGAGAACTGGAAGCGCACGGAGCTCAGCGATCAGACCACACAAAGGTGCAAAGCGCTCCAGATGGGAGCGTCGCATGCACGGTGCTTCCATGCCAGCGTATGTTGAAGTTTGCGGAAGCAGCATTGTTGTTCAAGACCAACAACGCCAGGGAACCATCGCTGTTTTGAAAAGCCACCGTTTGCAGGCCTTGGTCGCCGAACGAATCTGATGCGATGCGCACCGCGCCTGGATGGACAAAACGGCTGGCGTGACCGAGCCCGTAGTAGTCACCGGTGTACGTCACAGTAGCGGGCGACTGCTTCAAATTCAGGGAAACCAGCGGCCGGCAGGTGCCGCATCCACCGTCGTGGGGTCCGCCTTCACTGTCGAGCACCAATCCCCATAACACCACGGCCTTCGCCCAGTCGCGCGTGGACTCGATCAGCAAGCGAGCTGTCTTCACCAGCGCAGGTTCCTTGTCCCACGTGCCGCCCGAACATTCCGTCAACCAGATACCCTTCTGAGGAAAGGCGGCATGGATGCCATTCTGTGCGCTGACATTGCCTCCATAGCAATGCATGGCAGAGCCGGCGACAAAGGGTGCAGCCTTGGGGTCGGCAAGGATCGCCTCCGGGTACTCCGGGTGGTCCCAGTTGTGGTCGTATGCCAACACCTTGGTAGTAAGGCCTGCCTTCGCGAGATCCGGTCCGAGGTCGTCGCCGATCAGCCGCGCCGCCTGGTCCGCCAGCAGCAACGTACCGGGAAAATCCTTGGTTTCGTGCAACGGCTCGTTCTGTACTGTGAGGTACTTCACCGGGATCCCTGCCGCATAGAAGGCTTGTAAAGACTTCGTCAGGTAGGCGGCATACGACGGCATGGCTTCTGTTCGGAGCTGACCGCCATCCATCGAGTCTTTCGTCTTCATCCAGCCAGGCGGGCTCCATGGCGTCGCCATCACGGTGATCGCTGGATTCAGCTTGAGTGCAACACGAATTATGGGGAAATCGTAGGTCTCATTATGGGCGACGCTGAAGTGTTGCAGCTGCGGATCGGTCTGCCCCTTCGGCATGTCGTCGAAGCTGAAGTGACTGCGCGAAAGATCGGTGGATCCGATCGGCTGCCGCAGGAAACTCAATCCGATACCCTCAGTTGGACTGAAGAGCTGCGTCATGACCGCATCACGACTGGATGCGGTGAGCTTTTCTTCGAGTAGCCATGCTGCTCCATCGGTGATGGAAGCTCCGAAGCCGTCCATAGCTTGGAAGCGCTGTGTCTCATCCACGGTTATGCTCTGCTCTCGCGTGGTCTGCGCAGACGCTGATTCGAAGTGCAGCTCGGATTGCCGCTCCAGGGTGTGCGAGAGGTCAGAGGTTGTGACAAAGCTCCGCACCGTCTGGCTGTACGTGGTCGATGACGCCAGAAGCAGGGCTGCGAGGGCTATCGGAAGACGAGAAGGCACGGTTCTCCTGCTTGTGAGGTAGCGAGGATTTTGGGATCTGAAGTCCAGCAGGAGCAGGTTCGCCTGTGAGCGAACCTGCTCCTGCAATTCGTTAGAAGTACACCTTGGCCGCGAGCTGAATGACACGCGGTCCACCTGGGCCGAGTGGAGAGTAGCTCGATGTCGGCTGCCCCCAGTTCGCGTCTTTTGCGATCGAGAGTGGCGTAAAGGTGCTGCTGCTGGCGTTGTAGCTGGGCAGCGTCACATTTGCGTTGTAGTCCCGGGTCGCAAAATTCGGGTGATTGAGAATGTTGAAGAACTCGCCGCGCAACTGCACGAAGCGTCCGTTGCTTTCCCTGCCGAAGGCAAAGTTCTTGAAGATGGAGGAGTCCCAAGTTACAAGGCCACCCTGCCGCAGGCTACCGGGAGCGCCGAGACTCGGCTGGCCGATAGTCGGCAGCAACAGGTTGCCGGTCGAATTGACTCCCACATAATATGGCGGCGTTTTGCTGTACTGCGAGCCACCGGTGAGTTGGTTGGCCGGCGAGTACACCGAGTTGCGCACAGGCTCGCCGCTCTGCATGCTGGCCAGACCGGAGAGCTGGTACCCGTCGGTCACATAGCTCAGCCAGTGCGGAGCATGCAGATCCTGCGAGATGTTCGGCATGGTGTAGACGTAGTTGATGGCGGCAACGCTGGTGCGGTCGTAGCCGGCAACGCCGTAGCTGTACTTGCGTGGATTGAACGGATCGACGAAGGTCTCATCCGACGTGGACGTGGTGAGCGCCTTGGACCAGGTGTAGAAGCCACCAAAGGTCAGCACGCGGTTATAACGCCGCTGCACTGATACCTGCAGCGAGTTGTAGTTGGAGGTGCCGTCGAACTTGTAGTACTCCATCTGCCCGTATCCCTTGTAGGGATCGAGATAGTTCTGCGCGTAGGCATGTTGTCCGCTGAAGCTGTAGCCGGCAGCAGCGTACTCGGGCGGAAGGTTTGGCTCGACCGTTGGAACCACACCACCTGGGAAGGTGGAGGGGTCCTGCGCCGCGGCGGTGAAGGTTGTGCCGTAGGGAATTGAATTTATATTGCGTGCGGTGACAAGATGCCGCCCGACGTCGCCGACGTACGCGACGTCCAGGGTGACGCCACCCGCGATCTCACGCTGTATGCCGAGTGAGTAGCTGTAGGTGACCGGAACCTGACCGGAGACGTCCGCTCCATAGATTCCGCTCAACACGCCAGCCGCGGCTCGCTGTGCGGTTGCGATGTTGGCGAGATTGCTGTTGGTGATTGTCGGTGTGGTCACCAGCGCCGGATTGCCGAAGACCGTATTGAAGACCAGGTTGCCCTGTTCGCGATCGTGCGAGGTGCCGAAGCCACCGCGCAACACGCCCTTGTGGTCGCCGAAGATGTCATAGGCAACGCCGAGGCGTGGCTCGGGCATGATGCCCTGGCTCTTCCAGCCGCCCTTGGGCAAGGTTCCATTCGCGACATAGGTCATACCGTCGAGCGGGTCGCCGGTGTTCGGGATGACGTTGCCATTTGTATCGACCTGAACCGCCGTGGCGGGGTTGTAGGCCGATGGCGTGAACAGGGAGATCTGGTTCTTGGCGTCGTACTGCGGCGGGATGTAGACGAAGCGAACGCCGTAGTCCAGCGTTAGTCGTGAGGAGACCTGCCAGGTGTCCTGGGCATAGAACTCGGCCTGGTTGTAGCGGAAGTAGCCGGTCGGCCGCGAACTGGATTGATCGAAGCTCGTGAACTCCCCGAGCAAGGCGCTGGCAAAGGGAGAGCCGTCGTGCGAGTTGGCCGCGCCCTGTACGCAACCCTCCGCGCTGGTGGAGCAGGCGTTGAAGCTGAACTGCCCGTTGGCGTTGCCGTAGCTGATCTGGTCCTTGCGCGAACGCTCGTAAAAGATGCCGTACTTGGTTGTGTGGCTGTGCAGACTCCACGTCACATTGTCGTTGGCGGTGATGTTGGTGGCTGCCTGATGCCACGGCGTTGAACCAAGATAGGTATACGGGTAATTTTGCCCGTTGCCGTTGAAGCCGAGATCCGGGATCGAGGTGTTTGCCGCGACTGGAAACAGAAGCGGCAGATTGATGTTGTTTTTAGCCGTGGAGATGTTGCCGTTCACGCCTGCCACCGTGGAGGTGTACACGCTCGGCCCGATGCTGACCTCATTCAAGAGCCTCGGGCTGAGTGTGCTGGTCAGATCGACGGAAAGGTTCCAGCCGGGTTGTCTGTCGGAGCAGCCGCCAGCAAACTGCAATGTCCCGAGGCACTGGATGCCGAAGTTGCCGAGCGGACCGGTTTCGACGTCCCGGTTATTGATGTAGCGCGCGAAGATACGCTCGCCGGGGGTGATCTGATAGTCCACGCGGCCTATGTACTCCGTGCGCGGGTGCAGCGCCGAGGTTGGATCCTGGCGGTTGTACGTTCCATTGCTGCTGGTTACGTTCGGCTGCGGATACAGGTTGAGGATCTTCTGGAGCTGCGTGAAGTTCGCCTGTTGCGCCGGGGTGAGCGTTGCCGGGTCGATTCGGTCACCTGCCAATGGGAGGTGGGTGGTGGGATCGTAGATCTGGATCAGGTTTCCGCCGCTGTCAAAGCTCTGCGAGAAGTCCCCCGTGCGCTCCAAGGCTGTCGGTGTGCGGTATTGGATGATCGCACCCGGAACGAGCTGACGATAAAACTCGTTTGAAAAGAAAAAGAAGAGCTTGTCGGTCTTAATCGGGCCGCCAACTTGGTAGCCGAACGTGTTGTAGCGGTAGAGCTGCTTGGCTGTCCCGTTGTGATTGCTGATCCAGTCGTTGGCGTTCATGCCCTCATTGCGGTGGAAGAAGTGGGCGTTCCCGTGAAAGCTATTCGTGCCGCCACGGGTGGTGAGTACGATGGAGCCGCCACCCGCCTTGCCATACGCTGCCTGGAAGTTAGAGGTCAGCACCTCGACCTCACCGATCGCGTCGGTGTTCTCCGTCACCTGCGTACCGCCGTTGTTGCCGGAGTCCACGTTGGAAGAACCGTCCACCACGAAATCATGCTGGTTGGTGCGGGTACCGTTCACGCTGTAGCTGTCCAGGCCGCCGGTCGAAGACGCCCCGAAGGCGCCTACACCCGAGATGCCCGGTACCACGCGCAGCAGATCGAGCACGTTTCGGCCGTTGAGGGCGATGTCGTTGAGCTGCTTGCCGGTAATCAGATCGGAGCGCTCACCGGTGTCGGCCTGAATCTGCAACTGGCCGGTGTCGGCCTGCACGGTGACGGTGGTCGCCTCCGTGCCGACCTGCAACGCGAAATTCCCGGCGTTCAAGTTGCTCGCCGAATTGAGGATGACACCGTCCTTCTGCAAGGTCTGGAAGCCCGCCGCGCTCACCGTGAGGTGGTAGTTGCCGGCCGGCAGATTGGGTATGGCGAAGGTTCCATTGCCGCCCGACTTCACTGTGCGCGTCACGCCGATGCTGCTCGCCACCGCGGTGACTGTGGCGTTGGGGATGACGGCGCCGGTCGTATCCTGAACCGAGCCGTCGATGGTGCCGGAGGTTGTCTGCGCAAAGGCGGAGATGTCGCCGACAGCCAGCAGAGACGGGCCGGCGAGCACGCCGAAGATCGAGGCCCGGGCTACGCCTGAGATCAGCCTTGAAACAAGAATTCGCGATGCGACTGGCTTCCATTCGGGTTTATCCGAGCAGACGTATTTCTTTGGGGGAGTCAATTCAAAACCTCTCAACGTCGAAGATTGAAGCGACATGAACATACGGCTCCGGTCGGGAGATGGTCCTGAGGAGAGGCTGAGGACCGAATGAGGGTTGGCTGAGGGTTTTCTGATGGACAGGATCGTCAAGTAAAATGGGCAAGTGCACGAAGCAAAGGTCAGCAATCAATGGAGACGGTGCACAGATCGGCGTTTCTAGCCGGCGACTGGGTTGTTGAACCGGAGCTCAACGCGCTCCGGAAGGATCATGTGGAACACCACATTGAGCCTAAGGTGATGCGTGTGCTGCTCACATTAGCGTCTCGCCAAAATCACGTGTTTTCCAAAGAGGAGCTTATCTCCGCGGTGTGGCCGGACACCTTTGTCAGCGATGATGTGCTGACGCGGTGCATTTCGATTCTTCGCCGCGTGACGGAAGACAATCCCCAAGCACCGCGTTTTATCCAAACGGTTCCGAAGGTGGGGTACCGGCTTGTGGCCATCGTGGAGGATCTTCCTGCAACCACGCTCGCCCGTTCCGTGATCGAAACGCTGGATGCGGTGCCTGGGCAATTTGTCGATCCGCTGAGGACGATGGCCCACGAGGCCCAAGTGCAGCCACCTGTTACGACGGCCTCTCGTCCGGTAACTGATGGGGTCCCGGCACACGGGGCCAGCGTCGCAATCTCTTCAAAGAGGTGGATATCACTTTGGGGATGGTGGATCGTTCTCACGGCCGCGCTTCTGATGGTTTTCGGAGCGCTTCTATGGAGATCGCTCGGCCACTTTGCCGCCCCGGAGCTCACGTTTCGCACCATCCCGTTCACGTCCTACGCCGGGGAACAGACGGAACCCGCCTTCTCTCCCAACGGACAGGTCATCGCGTTTGTACGAACCTTTGAAAACGGCCCTGCACGCCGCATCTGTCTCAAGAGTATCGGCACCGAATCCGTCGCCGAGTTGACGCAGGATAAGGATGAGCAGTTCAGCCCGGCATGGTCGCCTGACGGCAAGGAGATCGCGTATCTCACGCGCTCGCCAACCGGTCTTGGGCTCAATCTCGTTTCTTCAACCCCGGGCAGCGCGCCGCATCGGGTCTTCATCCCGCAGGAGCCCAGCCATTGGGAGCAGGGGGCTCTCTCCTGGTCGCCCGATGGCCGCAGCCTCATCTTCCCGGACCACACCGGCAGCTCGCCTAATTCTTCCATATACCGCTTGGATCTCGCCAGCCTGCGTGCGGAGTCGATCACATCCCCCCCGCCCGGCTGGGAGGGCGACCTGAATCCTGCTTTCTCGCCCGACGGCACACGGATCGCCTTTACGCGTGCCAGCGAAACTGCTGTGCGCGACATCTATTGGCTTGACCTTCGGAGCAACTCGCTACACCAGCTCACCCACGACCGCATGAACCTCGATGGATTGGCGTGGAGCCGCGATGGCAGGTCGATTCTGTTCTCCTCCAACCGGGGCGGTAAATATTCACTTTGGGCGATGGCCCTGACCGGCGCGGAGCCGGAGCGTCTGCCCTTCGGCACAGAGGACAGCTTCCAGCCCTCCGTCGGCCCTTTACCCGGCCAGCTCGCCTACACCCAGGGATCGGCGATCTGGAGCATCGACCTAGTGCACGCCGGGAGTATGCCTGCCACGACGGCCGTCTCATCCACACAACAGGACTCGGCACCATCCCTGTCGCCTGACGGCCGGTTTTTTGCCTTTCAATCGCGACAATCGGGAAACCAGGAGGTTTGGATCGCCGCCCTGGACGGCAACAACGTTCGCCAGCTCACGGCAGCCGCTGGACCAGTGACCGGGAGCCCCTCGTGGTCGCACCATGACAACACTATCCTCTTCGACTCGCGGCCGGACGGCCACTCCCACATCTTTGCCATGCCCGCCGCCGGAGGACAAGCGACGCAGCTGACCTTCGGTAATAACAACGACATCGTCCCACGCTGGTCACGCGACGACAACACCGTCTACTTTCGTTCTAATCGTGGGGGTCGGTGGCAGTTGTGGAAGGTGAGCCGTCATGGAGGTGAGCCGCAGCCGCTGACGACCGGAGACGGTATCGCGCCGCAGGAGTCCTTGGATGGCCGCTGGTTGTATTACACGCGGGGCGACGATGCCGGGCTTTGGCGTGTGCCGGTGGGCGGCGGTGCCGAGGTGTCTCTGCTGCCGCAACCCGCCGCAGGATACTGGGGCTACTTCCAGGTGACCCAAGCGGGAATACTGTATTTGGACCAGACAGAAACTCCCGGAGCTATTCGACTCTTTGTTCCGGAGAAGAGCACTTCCACAACCGTGACCAAGCTGCTGCAAGCGCCGCCGGTTTACCAGGGGCTAAGCGCCACGGAGGATGGCCAAGTCCTGCTGCTCACCGGCGAACGGGACGCGGGGCGCCATATCACGCTTGTAGAGGAGAGTAGGTAGGACCTTCGGACACAGCGGCGCGTTTGCCTAATGCTGGTTTGGGGGTCCGATTGGGATATCGAGAAGTAGGAGTGAGGAGAGTCCGAGAGTGGGACGCTGCTTGAGAGCTCAGGAGTTGGTGCGCCGCAGGCGGAGTGACGGGTGTACACAGAGAGCATCAGCCCGTTCAGAGCTCAATCTCAACGGGCTATAGGTAAGCCAACGGAAGGAACCCGTATGACCCAGAGCTTTCCCGTAATTCATTACTCATGATGAAGTGGTGGAAGCGGCGGGAGTCGAACCCGCGTCCGAAAACGCGAACAACAGAGAGCATTCATGCTTTTCCCAGGTTCATTTGGTCTCGCCTCACGCACTTAGAACGGGCAAAGATGCGCGTGTGGCCAGCCTGATCGATCTCGTCCACCCCGCTCAGGCGGAGCAGGGAAGGACCAGCCTACTGTGCGACGCTCCGTACAGGCCCGTAGGCGAAGCTTGAAGGAGCGGCTACTTAGGTTTTAACTAAGCAGCAAGAGCCAGATTATCGTTGGCACTTATGATTTTGGGCGCGATTTCGGGTGTACCCACCCCGGCATGCCTCTCTGCCACTCGCAATCCCGTCGAAGCCGTGACGCCCCCATCGTGGAGCAGGCCACTACCATGCGTTGGCGCTGCAAAGAACTGTATACGAGTATAGTCCTTGGCGCGCTCCGCGGGAGCGGGAGTTTGATGTTAAAGCGTCGCGTTCAGGAGATCCACGCTTTGCCACTCGCCATGTTGGATCGCGGTCCGGATCTGCGCCGGTGTGCGTCCCGCCCTGGTCTGCTGATAGACGAAGACTACCTCTTTCATGCAAGTGGAACAGGCAGCCCCGTGAGTTCCTTCAAAACAGCTGTGAAGGCTCTTGTGGCCGAGTGCACGATCGCAACGGCAGTAGCACGGCATCTGGTAGATGACGCCTTGCACCTTGGCTGCCATAACGTAGGACATCGTCTGATACGGGTGGCTGAAGTACGGGCCCGTAAGTTGGTCGCCGGTGAGCAATGCGGGAGTGGGCCTTGCCGGAGCGACGCTGTGGTAAGCCGGAATATCGTCCGCAGGATTCGACCACTGCGCGGAGGCGGCCATGGTGAAGATTGCAAGAGCGCAAGACCCAAGAACACGCTTCATGGCGCGAGTTTATCGCTAACAGACGGATTGCGGGAGATTACGGTAGGAGAAGGGCAAAAAAGGACGGCACGAACTCGATTATTTGAATTCGTGCCGGGAGGCCAGTGACGCAACCCTGGCTGGAGAGACATGCTCGATCCAGCCGTAATCTTGTGTGGAACGCTCTTCTCCACTTCTAGAACTCTAGCATCTTCCAGGAATGGAAGCAAATCAGACTGTGAATCCCACTATTCATAGTTGATGCAATCTGCCGGAAATGGTTGTAGATGCGTGCATTCGACCTCTGTCGAGGCCGCAGTTAGATCCCGCAGCTTTGGGTGAAGGTACGATCGAAGCGTGGCTCAACTCTCAATCATTGTTCCTGCCTTGAACGAGGCCGAGTCGATCGGGCAAGTTGTCCGTTCCATGCCATGGGGACGGATTGCGGAGTGCATCGTTGTGGATAATGGATCAACCGACGGCACAGCGGAGGTTGCCGCAGACGCGGGAGCGCGGGTGGTGACTAGCCCACGTGGCTATGGGAACGCTTGCCTTGCCGGTGCGATTGCCGCTCTGCCCAGCTCGGACATTTTGGTCTTCTGCGATGGAGACGGTTCGGATGTTCTCGACGACATGCCGCGGCTGGTGGATCCGATCGCCGCGGGCGAGCAGGACTTCGTGATCGGCAGTCGGATACGCGGCCGGCGTGAGCCCGGCTCGATGCTGGGCAGTCAAATCTTTGCCGGGCATCTGGTTGGGACGCTGCTACGTTTTGTGCCGTCGATGCGAGGTACGGCGCGCTATACCGATATGGGACCCTTTCGCGCGATCCGCCGATCCGCCTTCCAGCAGCTCGGCATGTGCGAGCTCACCTACGGGTGGAACTTGGAGATGCAGATCAAGGCAGCGCAGCGGGGTCTGCGAATCCTTGAGGTTCCAGTTGACTACCGTTGTCGTATCGGCGGAAAAAGCAAGGTTGCGGGAGATGTGCGAGCGTCTTTCCGGGCGGCTGTGCGGATCATCGAGGTGCTGTTTCGGGTTGGGGTTGGCCAGGCTACCCGGGTGAACGCTGATGCTCAGGGTCGACGTTAAGGCATTTCTCCCCACGCTGTGTCGTCTTCAGGAGGGGGGCGACGCTCGCTGACTGCCTCTATGCTGGAGCGATGCTCGAGACGAGACGCAGCCCGATTCTTGATATGCACCGCATCTGTGTCGCTCGTGGAGACTGCATCGTTCTTCACGACGTCGCTTTGCGGCTCGATTGCGGGGAACACCTGGCGATCCTCGGACCGAACGGCTGTGGCAAAAGCACACTCCTCAAGACGCTCACCTGCGAGCTGTACCCGCTTGCGGTCAACCCGGATGGGTCGCGTCCACGGTGCCGGATCTTCGGTCGAGATCGATGGGATGTGACGCAGCTTCGGCGAAGGCTGGGGGTCGTCTCCGCCGAGCTGCCGGGCACACCGATGCTGACCACATCCAGCCTTGACGCGATTTTGACCGGGTTCTTCTCGAGCTCGACCCTGTGGCCCAATCTGAGCGTGACCGAGAGCATGCGGGAGCGAGCCGAAGAGCTGCTTCTGCTGGTTGGCGCCGAAGCTCTGCGGGACCGCGTGGTTGGAGAGCTCTCCGCCGGGCAGCAGCGCAGGGTGATGATCGCGCGGGCGCTGGCCGGGTCACGGGCAGCAGGTGCGCTACGCGTGACAGAACAGGGGGAGAGACTTGCTTCCGAGATGTTGCTGCTCGATGAGCCCTCGAATGCTCTGGACCTGCGAGCGCAGCAGGAGCTGCGTCAGTTGTTGCGAGAGCTTGCGGCGCAGGGTGTTTCGATCGTGCTCATCACACATCACGTGGCCGATATTATTCCCGAGATTGGTCGTGTCCTGATGATGCGTGAGGGCCGCATTGTGGCCGATGGCTTGCGGGAGGAGTTGCTTACGGCCGGGCGCCTTTCCGAGCTCTTCGGAGTCGGCGTGCACACCGCCGAGCGGGACGGATATCTGTTTGCGTGGTAAGACTTGGGCAGAGCAAGCACGTTAGCGCGACCGACGGATGACGCCTTCCTGGAGCTTGACGAGGACGGGCTGGGGGAACTTGACGGGGCCGAGGACGGAGATGCGGGGGAGCTCTCCGCGAGCCATCGCCACTTCGTCGCACGCATACAGACGCGGGCAGGTCTGGCAGTCGCGATAGATCTTGTCCGGAAGTTGTGTTCGCTCCACGATGCGGAAGTCGAAGTGCGTAAAGAAGTCCGGTATGCGGGTAAAGAGGCAGACGCACGTCACGCGCTGTTCGTCGGCTTCAGCAAGCAGGCCACGCAGCAGCGCACCGCCTGCGCCACGGCCTTTGGCCTCAGGTTTGACGACGATCGATCGAACCTCGGCGAGGTGTGGGCCGTAGAGATGCAGCGCGCCACAACCGAGAAAACCTGCGCTGCTCTCGGCCACCTGGAAGTCCCGGATGTTTTCGCAGAGCTCGGCGTAGCTGCGCGGCAGCAGCGTGCCATCCTGCGAGAGCGAGTTGACGAGCTCGAAGATGTGGATCGCGTCGGGCAGGCGTGCCGGGCGGACACGCAGCTGAGATGGGGTCTCGCCAGTGGGGACGCTGAATCCGGAGAGGAGGCTAGCCGCCACTGCTGACCTCGCTTGCCTTGGCCTGCTCCTGGGAGGAGAGGCGCGCCTGGAGGGCGGCGAGTGCTTGCTGGACGCGTGCGGGTGCGGTGCCGCCGGGGACGTCATGCGAGGCGAGGGTTGCACCGAGGGAGCACGCGTCGAGGAAGCCCGCGTCCATGTGCGGACTGAACTGCGCGAGGTCCGAGGGCGAGAGGTCGTTGAGTTCGACGCCGCGTTCAAGGGCGTAGCGGACGGCGTGGCCGACCTGCTCATGCGCGAGCCGGAAGGGAATGCCCTGGTGGACGAGGTAGGTGGCGGCAGCCATGGCGTTAAGGTAGCCGTGGGTGGCGGCGTGCGCCATCCGGTCGAGATGAAAGGTGAGCGCGGCCGTGAAGGGGGCGAGCAGCGGGAGGATGCCGAGGAGGGTTTCGACGGTGTCGAAGACGGGCTCCTGTGTCTCCTGGAGGTCCTTGTTATAGGCGAGCGGCAGGCCCTTGAGGAGAGTCGCGAGCGTCTGCGCGTTGCCGAGCAGGCGGGCGGACTTGCCGCGGAGGAGCTCGGTGAGGTCGGGGTTTTTCTTCTGCGGCATGGCACTGGAGCCGGTCGAGAACCGCTCGGGAAGCTCGACGAAGCCATACTCGGTCGTCGAGAAGAGGATGATCTCCTCGGCGAAGCGCGAGAGATGGAGGCCGATGGTGGCGGCGACTTGCGCGAATTCGAGGGCGAAGTCGCGGTCGGAGGTCGCGTCGATCGAGTTGGTGGTGGGGGCGTCAAAGCCGAGGATGCGGGCGGTGATGGAGCGGTCGAGCGCGAGGGTGGCGCCGGCGACGGCACCGGAGCCGAGCGGGCAGAGGTTCAGGCGGCGACGGCAGTCGGTGAGGCGAGAGAGATCGCGCTCGACCATGGCTACGTAGGCCAGCAGCCAGTGCGCAACGAGGACGGGCTCGGCGCGCTGCAGATGGGTGTAGGCAGGCATGACGGTGTCGTCGGCCGCCTCTGCTTTGGCGGCGAGGTCGGCGAGCCAGGTGCGCAGATCGGAGAGGGCGACGTCGATGGCGAGGCGAACGTAGAGGCGGAGGTCGGTGGCGATCTGCTCGTTGCGGGAGCGGCCGGTGTGGAGCTTAAGGGCGAGGTCGCCGATAAGGCGATGTAGCGTGAGCTCGACGAAGTGGTGGACGTCTTCGGCCTGCGGGGCGGAGGCGACGATGGCGGGGCCGAGGTCGGCGAAGGCTTCGGTGCCGCTCACGGGGCGGCCGGAGAGCAGGGCCATGCGCTGCCGGGCGTCGGCGATGGTGGTGGAGAGGACCTGGTCGAGGCCGAGGAGGGTGGAGGCGAGCTCGCCTTCGGTGAGGATGCCAGCGTCGGCGATGGCGTGCGCGTGAGCCTTGCTGGCGGCGATCTCCTGCGGGAGAAGGCGCCAGTCGAAGGGGAAGGAGCGCTGCCACTGCTCGAAGGTCGGGTCGAGTGGCTCGCGGAAGCGGCCCGACCACATCTTTGCGGATTGTTCGGTTTGCGTCATGTCACTCGCAGCGGATCGTCATTCTTGGTTGTCATCCCCGGCAGGGGATCTGCGTTTCGCTTGCTGTTGCAGAATCGGGTGTTTCGGGCAGGAGCTCTTCCCAGGTTGGGTTAGTGGACTCGATAAGCGCTATCTTCTGCGCTCGTGTCCAGTGCTTCACTTCTTTCTCGCGGGCTATTGCGTTGTTGATGTATCGAAAGGACTCGAAGTAGACGAGGCGAGTGATCTTGTACTTGGCTGTGTGAGCGCCCGGGGTTTGCTGACGGTGTTCAGCTACACGGGCTGTGAGGTCGTTGGTAACGCCGACGTACAGTGTGTGGGAGCGGTTGGAAAGTATGTAGACCCAGAACTTGTATTCGAGTTTGGGCATGGTGGCTTCCTCGGGGGTGGTGGGCGATTGAAACGCAGATTCCCTTCGGGAATGACAACAAGAAGAGCAAGGGCAACGGCAAGTGCAAGTGCAAGGGCAACAAGAAGAGCAAGGGCAACGGCAAGTGCAAGGGCAACGGCAAGTGCAAGTGCAAGTGCAAGGGCAACGGCAAGTGCAAGGGCAACGGCAAGGGCAAGGGCAAGGGCAAGGGCAAGGGCAACGGCAAGTGCAACGACGGCTAACGCGGATTCCCTTCGGGAATGACAAAAAAGAGCGGGTCTTGTCTATGTGACCTTTGTGCTGCCACCGGTGAGTTGAGGCATTTCGGCGTTTTTGCTGAGGCTAAGGAGGCCGGTTTCGGCGTAGGTGAGGAGCTTGGCGCGGGTGTCGGTGATGTCGAGGTTGCGCATGGTGAGTTGGCCGATGCGGTCGCGGGGGGAGAAGACGGACTCGCCCTTTTCCATCGTCAGGCGCTCGGGGTGGAAGGTGAGGTTGGGGCTGTCGGTGGAGAGGATGGTGTAGTCGTTGCCACGGCGGAGTTCGAGTGTAACCTCGCCGGTTACGGGCTTGGCGACCCAGCGCTGGGCGGCTTCGCGGAGCATGAGCGCCTGGGGGTCAAACCAGCGGCCCTGGTAGAGGAGGCGGCCGAGCTTGCGGCCATTTTCGCGGTACTGCTCGAGGGTGTCTTCGTTGTGGATGCCGGTGAGCAGGCGCTCGTAGGCGATGAAGAGCAGGGCGAGGCCGGGGGCCTCGTAGATGCCGCGGGACTTGGCTTCGATGATGCGGTTTTCGATCTGGTCGCTCATGCCGAGGCCGTGGCGGCCGCCGATGCGGTTGGCTTCGAGGAGGAGGTCGACGGGGTCGGGGAACTCGTGGCCGTTGAGGGCGACGGGTAGGCCTTCGACCAGGCGAACTGTAACTTCTTCGGGAGCAATTCGGATGTCGTCGCGCCAGAAGGGGACGCCCATAATGGGAGCGACGATTTTGATAGAGGTGGAGAGGTGTTCGAGGTCTTTGGCCTCGTGGGTGGCGCCGAGGAGGTTGGAGTCGGTCGAGTAGGCCTTTTCGGACGACATCTTGTAGGCGAAGCCGGAGCGTTGCATGAAGGCGGACATCTCGGCGCGGCCGCCGAGCTCGTCGATGAAGGCGGCGTCGAGCCAGGGCTTGTAGACCTGGAGGTCGGGGTTGACAAGCAGGCCGTAGCGATAGAAGCGCTCGATGTCGTTGCCTTTGTAGGTGGAACCGTCGCCCCAGATGTTGACGCCATCCTCTTTCATGGCGGAGACGAGGACGGTGCCGGTGACGGCGCGGCCGATGGGCGTGGTGTTGAAGTAGGTGACGCCGGCGGTCGTGATGTGAAAGGCGCCGGCCTGCAGGGCGGCAAGGCCCTCACGGACCAGTGGGGCGCGGCAGTCGATGAGGCGCGCGGCCTCGGCGCCGTACTCGAGGGCTTTGCGTGGGATGGCGTCGTAGTCGGTTTCGTCGGGCTGCCCGAGGTTGGCGGTGTAGGCGTAGGGGAGGGTGCCCTTCTGCTTCATCCAATGAAGTGCGGCGCTGGTGTCCAGGCCACCCGAGAAGGCGATGCCGACCTTTTGCCCTATGGGCAGAGATTCGAGGATGACGGACATTGATCTCCAACGATGGTGCTTGCCTTGCGGGGCTGGTGAATTCGACGGGTGACCGATGATTGGGAGTGCGGCGCTCGAGTTTAGACCTGCACGGGACGGCGCTTGGCGGCTGCCCGGTTGCGGGTCTGTGAGAGCTTTTTGGCGCCGCCCAGAAGCATGAGAATGATCGCTTTCTGGGCGTGCAACCGATTTTCGGCCTGATCGAAGACGATGGATTGTGGACCGTCGAGCACGACGTCCGTCACCTCGGCGTTGCGGTGCGCGGGCAGGCAGTGCATAAAGACGGCGTCGGTCTCTGCCTGCGCCATGAGGGCTTCGTTGACCTGGTAGGGCTTAAAGATCGGTGCGCGCTTGGTCGCCTCGTGTTCAGACCCCATGCTGGTGCAGACGTCGGTGTACACGGCATGCGCGCCGGTAACGGCCTTGCTCGGATCCGTCATGAGGGTGATGGAGCCGCCGGTATGTTCGCTGATCTCGATCGCCTTGTGAATGATGTCGAGCTTGGGCTGATACCCCTTTGGGCTGGCGACGCGACAATGGGCTCCCAGCTGAGCCGCCGTGAGCATGAGCGAGTGACAGACGTTGTTGCCGTCGCCCACGTAGGCGAAGTTGAGGCCCTCCGCCGATCCGAAACGCTCCTCGAGCGTCATGAAATCAGCGATCGCCTGGCAGGGATGCTCGAGATCGGAGAGGGCATTGATGACCGGTATGCCGGCGTAGTCGGCGAGCTCCGTAATAGTGTCATGCGCATAGGTCCGAAGGACGATGAGGTTCATCCAGCGTTCGAGGTTTCGTGCCACATCCGGAAGCGGCTCGCGCTCGCCGAGCGGGGAGTGTGTCTGGTCGACGAAGATGGCGTTGCCGCCCAGGGTATTGATGCCGGCCTCGAAGGTGAGGCGCGTCCGCAGTGAGGCCTTTTCGAAGAACAGGACCATCTGCTTGGCGTCGAGTGCGGAACGAAACTCCGCCGGCTCCGCTTTCACAGCGTGACCGAGCTCCATGATGGCGGCCATCTCATCGACCGCAAGATCAGCCACCGAGCAAAGGTCGCGGCCTTCGAGCCGTCGCGCCGCGGCGCTGTATGCCGTATCGGATTGGAGGCTCAGCGAGTTGCTCCGATGGAAGTTTTCCGACCGTGTGCCGATCGGAATTGTTTTTTCACTCATGGAAGTGCTCTCCTGGTGCAGGTGCGGCGGTGCTCGCCATGGCGATAGAAGCCAGCGTGGCCTCGAGTGCCGCGAGGGCTGTATCCACATTCTCGCGTTCAAGAATGTAAGGCGGAAGAAAGCGAAGCACCGTCTCGCTGGTGCGGTTCAGAATGATGTGGTGTTCGGAGAGCATGACGGCAGCCATGTCGCGCGCGAGCTCTGCTGAGAAGAGATCGACACCGATCATTAGGCCGCGGCCGCGAACATCACGGACGACCTCGGGGTGGCGCCGAGCGAACGCCCGAAGCTGCTCCAGGAAGTAGCCGCCGACCTCGCGCACGTGAGCGAGCAGGTCCGTGCGGCGGATTGTATCGATCACGACGGCCGCGACGGCGGTGACGAGTGGACCGCCGCCAAAGGTGGTGCCGTGCAGGCCGGGCGCGAAGCCCGCGGCCGCCTCATCGGTGCACAACATGCAACCGATCGGCAAACCGCCGGCAAGCGGCTTCGCCAGGGTCACAACGTCGGGTCGGATGCCGAAGTACTGAAAGGCAAACCAATCGCCGGTGCGACCGAAGCCACACTGAATCTCGTCCGCAAGCAGAAGCGCGCCGGTCGAGTCAGCAAGCTCGCGCGCGGTGGCCATAAACTCGCGTGATACTTCGTGGATGCCACCCTCACCCTGTATCGGCTCGATGCAGATACCGCAGACCTCGTCGGAGAAGAGTTCACGGAGGTGATGGACATCGTTGAAACGGACAAAGCTGACCTCGGGCATGACGGGGGCAAAGGGATCGCGATAACGGTGCTTGTGCGTTGTTGCAACCGAGCCCATGGTGCGTCCATGAAAGCTATGCTCGAGCGCGAGAAAGCGTGTGCCGAGGTGTTGGCCGCGATCGCGCAACAGTCCGGCGTGGGCGCGTGCGAGCTTGAGCGCCGCTTCCCAGGCTTCCGTGCCCGAGTTCGTGAAGAAGACGCGATCCAGACCGCTGATCTCCGTCAGACGAAGGGCGAGGGGTGCCGTGTGCTCATGAAAAAAGAGATTGGAGGTGTGCAGGAGGCGAGGCGCCTGGGCGAGGATGGCCTCCGTAATGGCAGGATGCGCGTACCCGAGCGAACAGCAGCCGATGCCGCTCAGCAGATCGAGGAAGGGCTGCCCGTTCTGATCGATTAGATGCACGCCGCGTCCCTCGACGAACAGGTGCGGACTGCGTTCGTAGGTCGGCACCAGCAGTCTTGCTTCGGCGGTTTGCAGGGCTTCGAGATGGTTCACGCGACCATGACCTCCGTTCCATCGTTGACACGGCTTGAACAGAGGTCGGGCAGCAGTGCGGCCGCTTCTGCTGGAAGGATGCGGACGCGCTTGACTCCGCCGGCGAGGGCTGCCCGGCACGCGTTCAACTTGGGCAGCATGCCGCCGTAGACGATCTGGGCCTGCTCGAGTGCGGAGATCTCGTTCAGGGTCAGCCAGCGCAGTACGTTGCCATCTGCTCCTTTGACGCCGGGAACATCGGTCAGGAAGACCAGCGTATCGGCCTTGGTGCAGACGGCGCAGGCTGAGGCCATCTCGTCCGCGTTGATGTTGTAGTACTCGCCATCAAAGCCGAGGGCAATGGAGCTGATGACCGGCACCGCATTCATGGTCCAGATCGCTTCAAGCCAACGCGGGTCGGTGGCCGCGATCTCTCCGACAAAGCCGAGATCGGGGGATGTCTTCTTTTTGCGTGCGCGAAAGACGTGGCCGTCGCCGCCGGAGAGACCGACGGCCATCTGCCCATGCGACCCGATCGCCGCGACCAGCGATTTATTGACACGTCCTGCCAGCACCATGATGGCGGCATCGCGGGTCTCCTCGTCGGTGATGCGCAGGCCTGAGACAAACTGACTCTCTTTGCCGAGCTGCGCCAGGGTTCGCGTGAGCTGCGCGCCACCGCCGTGCACCACGGCGACGAGATTGCCATCCGCAACCAACTCCGCGATGGCCTTGCCGCAGACGTGCAAAAGCTGTTTGTCTTCGATCGCCGCCCCGCCAAGTTTGATCACATACTTCACAGCAGACCCTCCGTCTCCGCCCATCCGAGCATGAGGTTCAGGTTTTGTACGGCTTGGCCGGCCGCTCCCTTGAGCAGATTGTCCAGGCAGGAGACGACGACCATGCGCCGGCCATCGGCGGCCAGCTCGAAGCCAAGATCGCAGAAGTTGGTACGCACCACATGCTGGATCTGTGGAAGCGTGCTATGCGCTCGCAGTCGCACCATGGGGCTGGCCGCATAAAAGTGTCGGTAAAGCGCTTCGATCGCGTTTGTGTTCGAGCGCTCCCGCAATCGCAAATATATGGTCGATAGGATGCCGCGCGGAATGGGCAGCAGATGGGGTGTGAATTGGATTTGATCCGATGTCAGTTTCAGCTGCTCGAGCAGTTCGCCGATGTGACGATGGCTGAAGACGGCATACGCCGACAGATTGTCCGCCGCATACATAAAGTGCGTCTTCGCTGACGGGGCTTTGCCTGCGCCGCTCACACCTGACTTCGCGTCGGCAACGATGCCGTGCTCAAGATCGACCACGTCGGCACCGATAAGCGGCGCCAGCGCGAGAATAACTGAGGTTGCGTAGCAGCCCGGGTTCGCGACAAGCTCGGCGGAGCGAATGCGGTCGCGATGGAGTTCGGGTGAGCCGTAGACGGCCCGCTCCTGGAGCGCCGCGGCCTGCACCGAATCGGCGTCCTCGAGTTTATAGACCGCTCTGTTGGCCGGCTCTTGCAGGCGCCAAGCGCCGCTGAGGTCGACCACGCGAAGGCCATGCGCGTGGGCGGCGGGAACCCACTCGCGAGATTGTTCATGGGGCGTAGCGAGGAGAAGGTGGTCCGCACCGAAGGCCGCGATGGTGTCCCAGGAGAAGGGCAGAACTTGAGGCGAGATGGGAACGAGGCCGGCCAACTGCGGATGCAGATCAGCAAGTGCAATGTTTTGATCGTCCTCGGGCCGGCCGAGCAACAGAAGCGACTCGGGTGTGAGGCAAGGATGGCGCAGCAACAGCCGCGCGAGTTCACGCCCGGCGTAGCCGCTGACGCCCGCAACCGCGATCCGGGGCACGCGCGTGGGAGACTTCAGCGTGTGTGCGCTAGCCAATCAGGGTCTCCAGCCGGCTGCGTACAGCGACCGCTTGTCGCATGTCCGGGCAGATCACCAGCACTGTGTCGTCGCCGGCGATCGTCCCGACCACCTCTGTCCAGTCCTCGTAGTCCAGTGTTGCCGCGACTGGCTGAGCGCCTCCGGTTACGGT
Organism: Acidobacteriaceae bacterium; assembly: GCA_965277125.1. Classification (GTDB taxonomy): domain Bacteria; phylum Acidobacteriota; class Terriglobia; order Terriglobales; family Acidobacteriaceae; genus Edaphobacter. Next base: position 547,430 of record CBDIBU010000005.1, read on the forward strand.
CATGATGATGACCTGGTTGGCCGCGGATCGGACTTCGAGACCGAAGCTGCGCAGTACCTCAGCGATGCCCGGCATCGATTCCTCGGCGTCTTCCGTGTTGCGCGGAAGCGTATAGCCCTGTGGTCCCTTGGAGAGCCGCATCTCGTGGATGTCACGCGAAAGTGTCGCCTGGGTTACGTGGAATCCGTTCTCCGCGAGTCGTCGCCGAAGCGCATCTTGGTTGGGGACGGACGCGGCATGCAGAAGCTCGCGGATGGCATTATGTCGCTGTTGCTTCAAATCGTAGCCTCTCCGCGGATAACTATACGTCTACATGTATATTTATACACAGCACGGCGTTTGAAACAACGTTGAGTTGTGCCGGCCGCGGGTCAGGCCATCCTGTCGTCTGCACTATCACATCAGCCTTCGCCGTACCACTCAACAGAAGTTATAGTGAGCTATGGAACAGACTCAGGCAGTTCCTCTCTCCCGTCGCGAGCCGGCGGGCTTTCCACCCGTCTCTGCTGCCCGGCCGACGCTGGTCGACTCGCGCTTCGATCATGACTCGTGCGGCGTCGGGTTTGTGGCTTCGATCGGAGAACACGCTCGATCCCATGAGATTCTTTCGCAGGCGCTGACCGCTCTGGCGCGTCTGGCGCATCGTGGGGCCACGGCTGCCGATGGAAAAAGCAGTGACGGTGTTGGTGTAATGACCGCGGTGCCGCGCGAGTTTCTGCGCGGTGTGGTTTCGATTCCGGAGGCAGACGCCGAAAGCTTTGCTGTGGGCATGGTCTTTATTCCCGAGGGAGAGACGCGTGCCGAGGCGGCGCTCGAACGCTGCCTTCGCGCCCATGGATTCGAGATGCTGTGTTGGCGCGATGTGCCCACTGATGTGAATTGCCTGGGCGAGATCGCGCTGAGCACCATGCCTGCCATCCGGCAGGTGCTGGTGGGCGACCGGCAGGCCGCCGGTGAGGCTTCACGGGAGCGGCGCCTGTATCTCGCCCGCAAGCGCTTTGAGCGTTTGCACGAGGAAGGCGAGGTGGACGGGCAGGTCTGCTCGTTGTCGGGGCAAACTCTGGTGTACAAGGGCATGTGTTCCGGCGAGCTTCTGCCGCACTTCTACTCGGACCTGGCCTCACCGGCGTATGTGACTCCGTTCTGTGTCTTTCACCAACGGTATGCCACCAACACACTTCCGACGTGGCATCGTGCGCAGCCTGGTCGCAGCCTGGCCCACAACGGCGAGATCAATACGGTTTGGGGAAATCGTGCGCGAATGGATGCGCGTGATGCCTCATTGCCGATCGAGTGCAAGCCGATTCTCACGAAGGGCGGGACCGACTCCACGAGTCTTGATGAAGCGACCGAGCTGCTTGCACAGAACGGTCGAACGATCGCGGAGGCGATTCGCGTGTTGTTGCCGCCTGCTGCCGGCGGCCGAAACAAGGCCTCATCCTTTCTGCGGTACCACATGGACGTCGCGGAGCCGTGGGATGGACCGGCTGCGATCGCCTTCAGCGATGGCAAGGTGGTCGGGGCGGCGCTCGATCGCAACGGTTTGCGGCCAAGCCGGTTTGCAATCACGTCCGGCGGTCTGGTCGTGGCCGGATCGGAGGCGGGTCTGGTGGATCTTGATCCAGAGACAGTGGTACACAGCGGTCGGCTTGGGCCCGGGCAGATGTTGGTCGTTGATCTGGAGGCGCGCGCGATCTATGAAGATCGCGAGTTGCTCGAGATCTTTGATCGCGACGCCGTGTATGCGAAGCGTGTAGTCGCCGACGAGCCCCTGCTGGATGCCGCTGCTGCTCCCACGCTCGACGCCACGTCGCTGCTCGCCGCGCAACGAGGCTTCGGGTACACCCGCGAGGACGTGCGCATGATCCTGCAGCCGATGGCGAAGGACGGAAAGGATGCCGTGTGGTCGATGGGGGATGACACGCCGCTTGCCTTTCTGGCGAAGACGCCGCGGCCGGTGTATGCCTACTTCCGGCAGCGCTTCGCGCAGGTAACCAACCCGGCGATCGATCCTTTACGCGAGGCTTCGGTCTTCAGTCTGCATACCCGGCTCGGACCGTGGTCGCACCTGCTGGATAAACATGCGCCCTTGCCGGGTGTTGCGGTCACGTCACCGTTTTTGTCCCTTGGACAGATGGAGACGCTGCGTCGCCGCGAACATCCGAACGCGGAGAACCTTCGTTTGGAGGAGCTCGACTGTTGCTTGACTGCCGACCAGACACTTGAGTCCGCTCTGACACAGATTTGCGGTCGTGCGATCGAGCTTGTGCGCAACGGAGCTCGCATCCTTCTGCTAACGGATCGTTGTGCCACACCCGAGCGACTGCCGATTCCGATGGCGATGGCGACGGGTGGTGTGCACCATGCGCTGGTTCGCGCCGGTCTGCGCACCCTGGCGGGACTCGCGGTGGAGGCGGGGGACTGCCGTGATGTGCATCACGCGGCCGTGCTGATCGGCTATGGCGCGGGTGTGGTCTGTCCGTGGCTGAGCCTGGAGACAGCTCGCTCGCTCGCGGGCGATCCCGAAGACGCCTTGGGGAATGAGCGCAAGATGCTGAAGGCGCTCGACGCCGGGCTCGCGAAGATCATGTCCAAGATGGGCATCTCGGTCGTGGACAGCTATCGCGATGCTCATCTGTTTGACAGCCTCGGCCTGCACTCGAGTGTGATCGAGACCTGCTTTTTTGGGACTCCGGCACCGCTTGGCGGCATCGGTTTTTCCGAGCTCGAGCGACATCTGCGCGAGACCTGGCAGGCTGAGGCGGCTACGGATCTACCGGACTACGGGTGGGTGCGCTTTCGCAAATCCGACACCGCCGAGCCCCATGCGTGGCAGCCGCCGACGGTGAAGCTGCTGCAAACTTTCACGGGCAGTGCGCGAAATGCGGGAGCGGCAACTGATCGAAGCGAGGCCTTCCAGGCGTATACCCAAGGCGTTCTTTCGCGGGATGCTGTGGTGTTGCGCGATCTGCTGGAGATCCACCCTGCAGGTCCCGGGCTTCGATTGGACGAGGTCGAGCCGGCGACGATGATATTTCACCGTTTCGTGGCGAGTGCGATGTCGCTCGGCTCCCTGAGCCCGGAGGCGCACTCGACCGTGACACTGGCTATGAATAGGTTGGGCGGTCGATCGAATACGGGAGAGGGTGGCGAAGATCGGGATGTGTATCGGCAAACCTCGGCGCCTGCGCCGTTGCTGCCGGACGGCGCTGGTGCGGCTCGAACGGAAGCGGCGCAGGGTGGCCTGGCGACCATGATCGCCGAGGCACCGGCCGCGGTCGCACCCGCTGCCTCGCTCAACAACAAGATCAAGCAGGTGGCTTCGGGTCGATTTGGGGTGACGGCGGAGTACCTCGCGTATGCCGAGGAGATTGAGATCAAAGTCGCGCAGGGCGCCAAGCCCGGCGAGGGCGGCCAGCTGCCAGGCTTCAAGGTAAGCGGGCTTATCGCGAGGCTTCGTCATGCCCAGCCGGGTGTTTCGCTCATCTCGCCACCGCCCCACCACGACATCTACTCGATCGAGGATTTGGCGCAGTTGATCTTCGATCTCAAGCGCGTGAATCCGCGAGCTGCCATCGGTGTGAAGCTGGTGTCGAGCTTCGGCGTGGGCACGGTCGCGGCGGGCGTTGCCAAGGCCTACGCGGATTTTATCGTCATCGCGGGCAACACCGGCGGCACGGGAGCTGCCGCGCTATCGAGCATCAAGTATGCCGGCAACCCATGGGAGCTCGGGCTTGCCGAGGCGCAACAGGTTCTGGCGCACAACGGCATGCGCGGTCGCGTTCGTCTGCGGACGGATGGAGGCTTTGCGACGGCGAAGGATGTGCTGATCGCGGCGCTGCTGGGCGCGGATGAGTACGCCTTCGGCACCGCTGTGCTGGTATCCATGGGATGCGACATGGCGCGGCAATGCCATCTGAACACCTGCCCTGTCGGCATCGCGACCCAGAAGCCGGAGCTGCGGGCGAAGTTTCGCGGCAAGCCGGAGCATGTGGTGCGCTTCTTCGAAGATGTGGCGGAGGATCTCCGGCACCTGCTGGCGCGGTACGGTCTGCCCAGCCTCGAAGCGGCGATCGGGCGCACGGACCTGCTGGAGCAGGTGCGTTTTGATGGCAGCGTTGACCTGCAGGCGATGCTGGCGAGAGGTGTGGGGGAGGCGTGCCGATGGGGTGGCGGTCGCAATACGCAGCCTTTGCCTGTAGCCCTCGACGAACCGTGGCTCGAGCCGGCGCTTGAGGCCATTGAAGCGGGCAAACCGTTCCAGGCGGACGCTCCAATCGCGAACCGGGATCGAGCCATCGGGGCACGGCTGGCGGGAGAGATCGCCCTTCGTCGGGCGCAGCGGGATCTGCCCGCAGACGTGCGCTTCGATCTGCATGGAACGGCCGGCCAGAGCTTTGGCGCATTCGCGGTCCACGGTATGACGCTGGTGCTTGACGGATGGGCGAACGATTTTGTCGGAAAAGGGCTTTCGGGCGGCAAGCTGGTGGTTCGGCCGCGCGGCCTGGCGGCAAAGGACAGCGGTCAGCATGTCATTCTGGGGAACGTTGCGCTGTATGGCGCAACGGCGGGCTCGCTCTTCGCGGCGGGCCGGGCCGGAGAGCGATTTGCCGTACGCAATTCCGGCGCGACGGCCGTGATCGAGGGCGTTGGCGAGCATGGCTGCGAGTACATGACCGGCGGCGAGGTTGTCGTATTGGGTGAGGCCGGCGGAAACTTCGGTGCGGGGATGACGGGTGGGCTCGCGTGGGTGTACGACCTGGACGGATCCTTTGTTCGCGAGAGTCGATATCACGAGGAATTTGTGGAACCGGAGAGCTTTGAGATGACGGACGAAGACTCTCAGCACTCTCTGCGGCTTCTGGTTGAGCAACACGCGGCGGAGTCGGGAAGCAGCCTGGCGACGGCGATGCTTGCGAACTGGCCCGCAGCGGCGGCGAGCTTTGTCCGGCTGACACCGAAGCCGCAAGCATGAGACGTGTTCCATCGTTTTGTGGCAAGGTTGAGGTCGTTGTGACGAAAGGGATGGAAGCATGTTCGACCTGAAGTCCGTCAACGACGTCTTGCTCATGACGATGAGTCGCGGCGAGCGGGAGGTGATGCGGTGGCAGCGCTCGGATGGTGAATGGGAGCCAATCTCTGCGGGAGAGCTCTACGGCAAAGTGCGCGCTTTGGCGCGCGCCCTCGAGCAGATGGGCGTTCGCACGGGGGATCGCGTGGTCCTTGTCTCAGAAAATCGCTGGGAGTGGCCGGTCGCGGACTTCGCGGTGCTGGCGCTGGGCGCAGTAGACGTGCCGCTCTATACCAATACACCGCCGGACCAGCTTGGTTACATGCTGAACGACTCCGGGGCAAAGATCGCGATTTTGTCGACTCGCGAGCAGTTTGACAAGCTGTCGGGAGCGGGGGAGCTCCCCGCGCTGGAGCACGTGGTGATCATGGACGATGTCGCCGTCGAGGGTGCGACCAGCTTTACCAGTGCGATTGGAGGATGGGAGGAATTGAAGGAGCGCGACGCAGCTTTCGATACCCGGCTGCAGTCGGCCTGTGGCGATCACCTGGCGACGATCATCTACACCTCCGGCACCACAGGACAGCCGAAGGGTGTGCGTCTTACCCACGCGAACCTTGCCAGCAACCTTAACGTGACCACCGACGAGATGGGCTTTACACCGCAGGACAGCTCGATCTCGTTTCTGCCGCTTTCTCATGTCACGGCGCGCCATCTGGATTATGCCTTCCTCTGCCATGGGGCGCTGGTGGCGTACTGCCCCAAGTTCGATAAGTTGCAGGAGGCGCTTCAGGCCGTGCGGCCAACGATTTTCCTCGCGGTGCCGCGGGTGTACGAGAAGATCCGGCAGGCGGTAGAAGGAAGGTCTGCCGCTTCGCCTGTTCGGTCTCGCCTGCTCGCCTGGGCGCTCAGGGTTGGGCGACGCCATCGGGGGGCGATCACATCTGGAGAGACTCCACGATCGCTCTCCTGGCATTTGGCGGACACGCTTGTCTTCAGCAAGATTCGTGGCGCCTTCGGCGGCCGGGTGCAGACCTATGCTGCCGGTGGCGCACCGCTAGGTCTCGAAAGCGCCGGCTGGTTCGCGGATGCGGGCATTCGCATTCTTGAAGGGTACGGAATGACGGAGACCTCACCGGTCGTGGCTGTCGCCACGCCGAAGCACTATCGCTTCGGGAGTGTCGGAAGGCCGCTGCCCAACGTTGAGGTTCGCTTCGCGGCAGATGGCGAACTCGAGGTGCGGGGTCCGTCTGTGTTTGCGAGCTACTGGAATCGCGAGAAGACGGCGGAGTCGTTTGACGGCGAAGGCTGGTTCCGGACCGGGGATATCGGCAAGCTGGAAGATGGATTTCTGACCATTACGGATCGCAAGAAGGAGCTGCTCAAGACCAGCGGCGGCAAGCTGATCGCGCCACAGCCGATTGAGAGCAAGTTGAAGGCGAACGGCCTCATTGGTCATGCGGCGATGATCGGGGACAGAAGAAAGTTTGCGTCAGTGCTGATTTCCCCTAACTTTCCCGAACTGGAGAGATGGGCTAAGGGCAAGGGCGTGACCGGTGCGGATCACGAAAGACTCGCAGAGGATCAGCGGGTGCGTGCGGAGTATCAGCGGATCGTCGATGAGGTGAATGGCACTCTGGCACACTTCGAGACGATCAAGAAGGTGCTTGTGGTCCCAGACGAGTGGAGTGTGGAGCAAGGAGAGTTGACTCCCAGCATGAAGCTGAAGCGTCGCGTGGTGGAGGCTAAGTACAAGGACGCTATTGAAGCCCTGTATCGGGAGAACGGTCGTCCCGGTGAGTGAGCTGTCCGGCGCAGAGTCGCTGCTGCGGCCCGCGACACGAAATGGGCGAAGGTTCTTGAATCCTGTGCCGACGGCGGTCGGCGACATCCGCATCATGTTGCGTGTGCTTCCGCTGTATTTCAGCAATCGGGAGGAACGCGTTCCGCGCGTGGCTCCTGGGCCGTTTCGCACCGATCCAGCGATCTACGCTAGCGACCCTTACTCTGGGCTGCGGATCACGTGGTTCGGCCACAGCTCGATTCTGATGGAGATCGATGGTGTTCGCGTGCTGATGGATCCCGTGTGGGAGCAACGCGCCTCGCCGTGGCAGTGGTTTGGGCCGAAGCGCTTCTACCCACCGACAATGGCGCTTGAAGAGTTGCCGGGGATGGATGCCATCCTGCTCTCGCACGATCACTACGACCATTTGGGGGAGGAAACTGTTCGCTGTCTGGCGAAGCTGGCCAGCACGCAACAGGCGCGCTGGCTGACCTCGTTGCGGGTGGGACGGGACCTGATCCGCTGGGGCGTGCCGGCGGCGCGTGTTCAGGAACTGGACTGGATGGAGGAGACCGTAGTCGCGAGCGCGAGAACGGGAAGGGCGCTTCGGGTCAGATCATTGCCTACCCGTCACTTCTCCGGTCGGTCGCTCTGGAACCGGTTTGAGACGCTGTGGGCGTCGTTCACGCTTGAGGGTTCTCGGCACCGTGTCTACTTCGGCGCCGACTGCGGGGATTGGGAGGGTTTTCGAGAGATCGGACAGCGGTTTGGCCCCTTCGATCTCACCCTGCTCGAGATCGGCGCCTTCAACGAATTGTGGCGCCAGATCCACCTTGGGCCGGATGGTGCGGTAAAGGCCTTCGTGGAGATGGGTGGAACGGGTCTGCTGATGCCCATTCATTGGGGGCTCTTCGATCTTGCATTGCACGCCTGGCGTCAGCCGATCGAACGACTGGAGGAACTCGCGAGGGAGCGCGGTCTCCCACTCTGGTCCCCGGAGCCGGGGATGCCGACGGAGGTGCGCGTTGGCCAACCGCAGCGCAGCGATTGGTGGAGGTCGTCCGAGGACGCGGCCGGCTAGCCGGAGGTGTAGGCTATGCTTTCCTCGTTACCGTCAGGCGTCCCTTCTCCATTTGAACTTGTCTGGGCGCGTGTGGCGAGATAAAAAGGGGTGGCGAGTACAGGGGGCAAACCCCCGGAAGCGCTCCGGAGAGAGCAAAATGGCTGGTTCAGCTGAGTCGTCGGCGTTGCGTGAGGTCATGGACATCCGGCAGGCGTCGGAGTACCTGGGGATCAGTGGAGATACGCTTTATCGGTATGCTTCGGACGGCTTCGTCCCGGCCTTCAAGTTGGGGAATCGGTGGCGTTTCAAGCGTTCTCTCCTGGACGCCTGGATGGATGAGAAGTCGGGGGTCAAGCCGACCGCAAGCAAGATGACGGTGATGCCCCGCGACAAAAAACCGGCTGGGAGGACCCGCCAGGGTTAGTTATTGGACAGTAATTCGATTCAGGCGCGCTCGAGCGTGAACAGCGTGATCTCCGGCGGGCAGTTGAGACGCATGGGAAGGCCGACCGCACCCAGCCCGCGATTGACATAGAGCTGCAAATGTCCGAGTTGGAAGAACCCCTCGATGTATTTGCGGCCGAGAGGCGGCAACACGGTCGGACCGAGGAGGGGTAGCTGAATCTGGCCACCATGGGTGTGGCCGGACAGCATCAGGTCGACCTTCTGGCCGGAGGGGTGCTGTACCACGGAGTCCACATAATCAGGGGCGTGGACCATCAACAGGACTGGTCCGACGGGTGTTGTCGGGACGGCTTTCGAGAGATCCGGGATATCGGTGACGGGATCGGCGGTTCCACCAATATGAAGATGATCGCCGCCGATAGAAAGTGTTTCGTAGGCGTTGTGCAGCACCGGCAAACCCTGGGCCTTGAGTGCAGCCGTGACCATCGCGGCGTTTACAGCCACGTCGTGGTTGCCGAGCACGGCGAAGCGCTGCGGGCAATGTAGCGTGGCGAGGATCTCCGCGCAGCGAGCGGCGGCGTGTCGCTCCACCAAGAAGTTGAGCGAGCCACGTGTGATGAAGTCCCCGGTGAGCAAGACGATATCCGGCAGGAGCGCATTGACCTGTCGGACGACACGCTCCAGAAAATATGGCTCGGTGAACTCTTCAAGATGGAAGTCGCTGAGCTGCACGATTCGGTGTCCCACGAAGGCGTCCGGTAGCTGATGGATCCGAATGGTTCGTGACAGGATGGAAATCTCATGCCGGGCGACCATGCTGCTGTAAAGCGCCATGCCGGCTGCAAAGGCTCCCGAGCCAACCAGGAAGCTTCGCCGGTTCAGCACGCGCTCGGTCGCGCGATCGTGTGGCATGTTCTTCATCATAGTGGGTCCATGCAGGCTCGGCTGCCTGCACCGGCCGCCAACTTCTCGTGTGCTGGGCGAGCTTCGCTAGAATGGACGGGTGAAGTTGAATCAACGCAGAGCGCGTGCGCTCAAGGTCGCGCGTACGTTGGGCGCGGACGCGATGCTGGTGACACATGGGCCAGACCTGCGATATCTGTGCGGGTTTACCGGCTCCGCGGGGGCGCTCGCCATAGGCCGTGGTCGCGCGCGTTTCTTCACGGATGGGCGCTATCGCGAGCAGGCGGCGAAAGAGGTTGGGGGTGTGAGTGTGTCGATCGAAAGTCGATCGGCGCTGCTTGCCGCCGTGGCTTGGATTGCGTCGTCGGGCATCGAACGCTGCACGTTTGATTCGTTGCACACCACGGTCGCCCAAGTAGACGCAATGCGCCGGGAGGTCCCGGCCACAAGGCGTCGCGGCTTTTTTATTGCGGCTGAGGGAATGGTGGCCACGCTCCGGGAAGTCAAGGACAGCGGAGAGATCGAGCGTATGCGGCGTGCGGCAGAACTCGGATGCAGCTTGTTTGACGGCGTGCTCCATGAGGTCTTCGCGGGGGTTCCCGAGTCGAGAATCGCGACATGGCTCGAGCAGGAAGCTCGACGACGCGGGGCGGACGCGATGAGCTTTGAGACGATCGTGGCCTCCGGGGAGCGGAGTTCGCTTCCACATGGGCGTGCGTCGCAGGCGAAGCTTCCTCGGCGCGGCTTTGTGACCCTCGACTTCGGCGTCGTGCTGGACGGCTACTGTTCCGACATGACGCGCACCGTGCACCTGGGCCGAGCAGGTCGCGAGTCCCGCGCCGTGTATGATTTCGTTCTGGAAGCGCAGCTTGCCGCCATTGCCGCTGTTCGGTCCGGCGCCGTGGCCGGTGTGGTCGATGAGGCAGCCCGATCCGTACTGCGGGGCGCCGGCCTCGATCAGGAGTTCGTTCACTCCACGGGGCACGGCGTAGGGCTCGAGATCCATGAGGGACCTCGGCTCGCCGCGCGGCAGACCGCCAAGCTGAAGTCGGGAATGGTGGTCACCATCGAACCGGGGGTGTACCGCGCGGGAAGGTTCGGCGTGCGGATCGAAGATATGGTGCTTGTGACATCGACCGGCTGCGAGATCATGACGCCATCTTCCAGGGTGCTGATCGAGCTGTGATAGGGCGAGTTGAGGAAGAGACGAATGGATCAGGATGGAATGAAGGAGCTCCGCGAGCTCATTCAGTTTTTGAAAGAACACGGCGTTGCAGAGTTTGATATGGAGCGGCCGGACCTCAAGGTGCGGCTCAAGTTTGCGGGCACGCTCGCGGGCGGAGCCTCGGGCGTTGCCGAGCTGTCGCAACTTCTGGCCGGGCTCACGCAGGGTGCGACCACGGCGCAGGAGGGAGCTCACCTAGGGGCAGGCAAACCGGATCGACTGGAGATCGCGGGCACGGCCGCGCCGATGGCCGCTGTCGCTGCTGTTGCCGAGGAGGTCTTGCACGAGGTGCGGTCCCCGTTGGTAGGAACGTTTTATGAGTCCTCATCGCCGGGCGCACCGACGTTCGTCAAGGTTGGCGATCAGGTCGAGGTTGGGCAGGTGCTCTGTATCGTCGAAGCTATGAAGCTGATGAATGAGATCGAGTCCGATATGGCGGGCGAGGTGGTACGACGCATCGTCTCCAGTGGGCAGCCCGTGGAGTATGGCCAACCGCTCTTCGCCATCAGACCACGCTAGTCACGACGGTCCGCGTACAGTGGACCCGTATCGCAGGGAAAGCACAGAATGTTTCAAAAGGTTCTGATCGCAAATCGAGGTGAGATTGCGCTACGCGTCATTAGCGCATGCAAGGAGCTCGGCATTCGTACGGTCGCTGTGTACAGCGAGGCGGATCGGAACTCGCTGCATGTGCGTTTTGCAGACGAAGCGATCTGTATCGGTCCTCCGCGGTCATCGGAGAGCTATTTGAACGTTCCGGCGGTGATCTCCGCGGCGGAGATCGCGGATGTGGACGCGATTCATCCTGGCTACGGTCTGCTGAGTGAGAATGCGAACTTTGCCGAAGTCTGCCGCGCGTCCAACATCAAGTTCATCGGGCCGCCACCGGAGATCACGCGGTTAATGGGCGAAAAGTCCACGGCGCGGCAGACGATGAAAAAGGCGAAGGTTCCGATTCTCCCGGGCTCGGACGGGGTGATCGCAAGCGAAGGCGAGGCACTCGAGTGGGCCGAAACCATCGGCTATCCGGTGATCTTGAAGGCGGTTGCGGGTGGTGGTGGCCGCGGCATGCGCATCTGTCGCTCCGCGCACGAACTGCCGAATCTTTTCCAGCAGGCCTCGACTGAGGCTGCGAATGCCTTCGGCAACGGCGAGCTCTATATGGAGAAGTTCATCGAGCGCCCACGACACATCGAGTTTCAGGTGCTGGCCGATGAACATGGCAGTGTGATGAGCCTCGGCGAGCGCGAGTGCTCGATTCAGCGTCGCCATCAGAAGCTGATCGAGGAGGCGCCGAGTCTGCAGGTCTCGCCGAAGCTGCGCGAGCAGTTGGGGAAGACGATCCAGCGATCGCTGACCAACATCGGGTATCAGAACGCCGGCACGATCGAGTTCCTGATGGATGAGGATGGCCAGATTTACTTCATCGAGATGAACACGCGCATCCAGGTCGAGCACTGCGTGACTGAGATGGTGACCGGCGTCGATCTGGTGAAGGCGCAATTGCGGATCGCTGCAGGAGAGAAGCTGAGCAGCATCGTTCCCAAGGTGCCGGAGATACGCGGACACGCAATCGAGTGCCGCATCAACGCTGAGCATCCGGAGAAGTTCACGCCGAGCGCGGGCAAGATCACGGCCTTTAATCCGCCGGGTGGAAATGGGGTTCGCGTGGACACGGCGCAGTACGCCGAGGGCGTGGTTCCGCCGTACTACGACAGCATGATCGCCAAGCTCATCTGCCACGGCAAGGATCGTGAGGAGGCGATGAATCGCATGCAGCGGGCGCTGAGCCAGTTCGTCATTCAGGGCATCCACACGACGATTCCATTGCACGAACGCATCCTGGCGAACCCCGAGTTTCGGGCCGGGGAGTTCGACACGAAGTTCATGGAGCGCTTTCTCGATCAGCAGGCGGGGTAAGTGGAGCGGACAGCGCGTGCCTCGATGAGACGACCCGGGTCGATGTCGTCGCTCTACGCCATTCTTGACGCGGAGGCTGTGGACGCGGCCGGCAAGAATCTACTCTCCGTCGCCAGGGAGCTGCGTGAGGCCGGGGTCGAGTTGCTGCAATATCGAGACAAGCTGGCGACCCGGGACGCCATGTTCGCGAACGCACGGCAGATCCATGCGATCTTTGAAAGGACCGCAACGACGCTCATTCTGAATGATTCACCGGAGGTCTGCGTTGCGGCTGCTTGGGACGGCGTGCACGTTGGGCAGGGTGACAGCTCTGTGGAGCAAGCACGCCGCGTCGTCGGTCCCGATCGCATCATCGGCGTATCCACACACAACGAGGCCGAGGTGCGATCCGCGCAACTGAGCGAGGCGGACTACATCGCGATCGGGCCAGTGTTTTTGACCGCGAGCAAACGTGATACAGAGGCCGAAGTAGGGCTGGCGGGCGTTGCGATGGCGCGAGCGCTCACGGACAAGCCGCTGGTTGCGATCGGCGGTATCGGGCACGAGCAGGCTGCCGCCGTGCTGCATGCCGGGGCTGATGCCGTTGCCGTTATCAGCGCGCTTCTGCGGCGGGGCGCCACCGTCAAGGCGAATGCGCGACAGCTTCTCCAGCAGTGGTGATACGCCGGCAGCCCGGTCTGCATGACTTTCGTGTCGACGCTCTTCTCTTGCCAAGAGGCTCCCTGTCGGGTGCTGCGCGTTTATGCTCCGGTGCACTAGTATTGCGTTACGAAGAAACCAGCGCGATGGGCATCTGCTTCTGAACGGCGTGTGCGCCGGGGTGCCCGTGATGTTGCAGGTCGGGGCGGCTTCACGCAACGGTGTGCGGAACCGACTGAGAGATCATGAAGGGACCGTGCAGATGACAAAATTATTCGCGACAAAATCAATGGCGGCGTTGATGTCGCAGGCGCAAGAGAAGGGAAGCGAGACGCTGGAGCGGACGCTTGGGCCGGTGCAGTTAACGGCCTTGGGCATCGGCGCGGTCATCGGTGCGGGTATTTTTGTGCTGAGCGGTCTGGGGGCGCAGACTGCGGGTCCGGCGCTGATGCTGGCGTTTGTGCTGAGCGGTCTGGGGTGCGCGTTTGCGGGTCTTTGCTACGCGGAGTTCGCTGCCATGATTCCACTAGCGGGGTCGGCGTACACGTATGCGTATGCAACGTTGGGGGAGCTGATCGCGTGGATCATCGGGTGGGATCTGACGCTCGAGTATGCGATGGGCGCGAGCACAGTGAGCTCGGGCTGGTCGAATCATTTTGTGGAGTTCTTGAACATCTTCGGCATTCGCTTTCCGCTGTGGCTGGCGTATGACCACTGGACGGGGCTGAAGCAGGCGACCGACATTGTTGCACGACGCACAGTGCACGCGACGCACCCGGAGATGGTGTCAGGGACGGTTCCGTTCAGCAAGGCTCTGGATGCGGTGAAGGCGGCGGGGAGTCCGGAGCTGACGACACAGGCGCATGCTCTGCTGCACGCGCCGACGATCGGTGGGGTGGAGCTGGGATTCAATCTGCCGGCGTTCCTCATCGCTCTGATCGTGACGGCGGTGCTGGTGGTGGGGATAAAGGAGAGCGCGAAGTTCAATGCGACGATTGTGGCGATCAAGGTAAGCGTGGTGTTGTTTGTGTTGGCGCTCGGCTCGCACTACGTGAATCGCGCGAACTGGGGAACAGACTGGGCGACTTTTGCGCCGGCGGGCTTTGCCGGTATTGGTCTGGCCGCGGGACTGGTCTTCTTCAGCTACATCGGATTTGACGCGGTCTCGACGACGGCACAGGAGGCAAAGAATCCGCAACGCGATCTGCCCATAGGCATCATCGTTTCGCTGACGATTTGCACGCTGCTGTACATCGGTGTCGCGGCGGTGTTGACGGGCATGGTGCCATGGCGGGATGTCAATATCGAGGCGCCGATCGCGCGGGCGTTTCTGGACCACAATCTGGGCCTGGCAGCGAACATCATCACACTTGGAGCTCTCGCAGGTTTGACGAGCGTCATGCTGGTGATGCTGCTGGGCCAGAGCCGGGTACTGTATGCGATGGCGCATGACGGTCTGCTGCCGCGCAAGTTTTTCGGTGCGATCAGTCCGCGTTTTCGGACGCCCTGGAAGGCGACGATCCTGGCGGGGGTTCTAGCCGCGATTGTGGGGAGCGTGACGCCGATTGATGACATCGGCAAGATGGTGAATATTGGGACGCTGCTGGCGTTTGTGATCGTGTGTATCTCGATCATGGTGCTGCGCAAGACGGACCCGGATCGGCCGAGACCGTTCCGGACGCCGCTGGTCCCGCTGGTGCCGATTCTGGGGATAGCCTTTAACGGCTACATGATGTACACGCTAGGCAAGTGGAATTGGATCCGGCTGGTGGTTTGGCTGCTCATTGGCCTGGTAGTTTACTTCGGCTACAGTCGGCACCACAGCCTGGTGCAGCGTGGCCTGAGCGAGCTCCCGCGCACGCGGAAGCCCGAGCAGATCTCGCGATAAGCCAGCGCGCTTAGGGTTGGGGCGGGGGTATTGCGATGGCTACCGCCGCGGGATTATCGCGAAGCCTTAGGAACAAGGGACCGTTGACCGGGCGCGGAACCGCCAGGCTCTCCCCTATGAAGCCATCCGGCACCTCGACCGGTTTCGTGAAGGCGCGGTCGTTTGCGACCGAGCTCACCAGATAAAGGTCACTGCCGGTCAGCGTGCAACTCAGCTCGCCCGTACCTGTGCACGAAAGGCCGGTCAGCACCGGTAGGCGGACCAGTGTGACGAGCGGCATCCAGTTGCCGGCGGTGCCGTCGTGCAACACAAGCCGGATTCGGAGCGGGCCGAAGGCCGAGCCGCCGAACGTCTTTTTCAGATCCACCTGAGCAAGCGCCGTACTTCGGTCTTGCAGAACGAGCGAGCCGTCGGCCAGGCTCAGGCTGTCATTCAGCGAATTGTCGTCGGAGCTGATCTGAACTGTGGCGTCGCGAGGAAATTTGCCGTTCGAACGCAACGACAACATCAGCGTGGAATCAAGTGGAACGTCGGCTGGATCCAGCAGCTGCACGGTTTGCGGTCCATCTGGTCGGACCGTCCGCCGGTTTAGGACTGTGAGCGTTGGTCGCGCGCCTTGGATCGTCAGCGGTATCGTCAAAGCCCGGCCGTCGATAAGTGTGATCTTTGCCTCGGCTTGCTCTCCCGCTTTCAGTTTGATGAGCTGGCCCGATACCAGGTCGAGGCGAAGGTCGTTCTCATTTCTTGCGCTTAGGGCGTCTGCGCTGTCTGCCTTCGCGGGACGCGTGAAGCTGGCACCGTTCACGTCCCCCTTCTGGATTTGCGGTAGCCCCTGTCCCGACAGAACGAGGAAGCCATCACCCTGGTGAAACTCGATGGCACTCACCTGCGCCGGTTTGCTGAAAGCCTTAACGGAGAGCATCTCCGGCTGCGACCTTCCAAACTGCTGCAGGCGGAGACGCACTGAGCCTGGGGATCCGCCAGCAAGCGTGAAGGCGACAGCGACGGTGTTCGGCGCGTCGGCCGGCTTCCACTCAAGCTTTTGCTCTGGCTGACCATTCTCTTCCAGCACAATGGAGGCGATGCAAGCGGTCCCGGTGGAGCTCAACTGAAGCTCATTCCGCTCTCCGACGATAAGGTGATCGCCTTCGGTATGGGCTAACTTCCAGTCCGAGCCGGGGAGCTCCTGCACCATCAGGGTCGGCCCGTGGAATGGATCAAAGCCCCACATGCCGTTGACGGTGGCGGGCTGCAGCACGGGTTCAGACGGAGCGGGGGCGTCCGGTTTGTTGCTCATGGCTCTGGCCGCATCTGCCGGACTCCCTGCCGCCGTTGCCGCGGAGGAATTCATACTGTTGGCTGGTGGCGTCGTGTCATCGATTGAGAGTGCGTGTCGTTGCTGCTGTGCTCCAATGACGAGGCCACCCTGAAAAGCATCTGGAGTGAGCGGCAGATCCAGTGTGCCCACGGGGAGCTCGCGATGCAGCGACAGGGCGTGCGCGAAGGCCGTCGAGAAGACGAGCGGCGCGCCTTCGACCGGAAGCGCGACGTCCGGCTTGAGCAGGCAGGTCACGTGGTTAGGATCAGAGGCACGCAGTGGCGGGGCCACCGATTGTTGCACCGCAGGAAGGCCAATCACAATGACAGACTTGGGATTTTGGAAGGAGGGTGGTGCGTTGAGGCGAAGGTTCAGGCCTTCGTCTTTGGGAAACGCGATTGCGGGAATGTATTGGTAGTGCGCTGTGTGCAGGTTACCCATGATGCGCACCACATCGACGATCGCGCCAACATACGCGCTGTAAGCGCCACCTCCAGCGAGCTGCGTGGTCGACGCCGCCGAGATGAGGTCGGAGCTTGCGCCGCTGGTGAGGCTGTTAACGATCGTTTGGCCATGTCCATCGTCCAGCAGCGACTGCGAACCGCTCTGGGTGAGACAGCCATACTGCTGGTCCACTGGCTTCTTGAAACAGTCGGCATTTGGCTTAAGGTTCAGCGTGCGCGCCAGCAGATCCGAGTGTTTCTCAAGGGAGCCGGTATCCTCGGGCGGTACCTGCTTGATCTCGGCCAGATACTTCTCGATGCGAGCCTGTTCGAATCCCGCCTCCGCAAGATCCTGCGAAGCTCGTACGAAGACTCCGGGATGGCCGCGTATCGCCGATCGAAGGGCGCTGATGTCGCCGCCCGTCTCGGGCGCGAGCAGCAGGAGGACCTGCTGGGCCCCTGTGGGAACGACGATCTCCTCGCCTTCGGACCGGACGTGCTTGTTCCACGTTTCGATCTTGATGATCCAATCCTCAGGCGGGGGATTGGTTGTGCCACGCAGAAAGACCACAACCAGCAGATATCGAACAGACTGGGTGTCAGGCAGATCCGCGTGTAGCCAGAGGTGATCGCCTTCGAGGAGGTTCGGAACCTGCGCTACGGGAAGGGCGCGGCCATCTCGCGTGACACGCACGTCGATCTTCGGACCGGCCAGGTCAAATCGTGCGTTCTGCTGTTGCGCAGACAGCGAAACCGAGGCAAGGAAAAGACAGGCAAGGCAGGCAGCAAAGTAATGCAGGGCAGATCGCGCCATGGCTCATTGTAGACGGCTACGACGGAGGACAGTTGCCGCCTGATGAACCGTGCCGCACTTTGGTCTGGAAGCTAACGAACGCGAGTTGACCGATGATCACTCGCAATGACACCGTCACGAATGGTTACCACGCGGTCGGCATGCTCCGCGATATCGGGCTCGTGGGTCACCAGCACGATGGTGTTGCCGAGACGATGCAGTTCATCAAAGAGCGCCATGATCTCGACACCGGTCTTCGAGTCCAGATTGCCCGTGGGCTCGTCAGCCAGAATGATCGAAGGATGATTGACAAGGGCTCGCGCGATGGCCACCCGCTGCCGCTGGCCGCCGGAGAGCTCGTTCGGCTTGTGCATCATGCGCGTGCCGAGGTTGACGCTCTCCAGCACGGACTTTGCGCGGGCCGTGCGCTCCGCTGCCGGTGTGCCGTTATAGATTAATGGCAGCTCGACGTTATGGAGCGCCGTCGCGCGCGCCAGCAGATTGAAGGTTTGAAAGACGAACCCGATCTCCTTGTTGCGGATGCGCGCCAGCTGGTCATCGTTCAGTTGCGAGACGTCGTGTTCGTTGAGCCAGTAACGTCCTTCGGAGGGCGAGTCAAGACAACCGATCAAGTTCATAAGCGTGGACTTGCCTGAGCCGGAAGGTCCCATGATGGCGACATACTCGCTTTGCCGAATTCGCAGGCTCACACCACGCAGTGCGTGAACCTCCTGGTCGCCCATGGCGTAGGTCTTCCAAAGATTTTCCGTCAGAATGACGTCGCCCGGCTGCGGTCCCGTCAGCGCTGTCGTCGAGGACGCGGTTGTCTCGGTACTCACATCCGTCTCTTGGGGCATCACGTGCTCTTTGGCCTCATTATGAGCATATACGGACCAGACTGAACCAAGGTTCCAACATTTCGCTGAGGGCTCTCCGGATCGATCGGACGATCCTATGAGCCGGTGTCGCTAGGAGCGGCACTCTCCGCCGCCGTGAGTCGTTTGACCAGCGTGCCGCTTTTGAGCGTGCGCAAGGTCTTATACGGACCAGTGACGATCTCAGCATCCTGGGCAAGACCGCTCAGCAACTCGATATCTGTAGCTCCAGTTACGCCGGTGGTCACCGCGACAAAGTTTGCTCGAAGCTTGCCCTTTTCCTCGGTTAACCGGTAAACGCCTTGTACCAGATTGGCCTTTTTGGTCGGCTGTACTGTCATGAGGTCCGGCTTGCTATCTGGTTTGCTGGCGTACTCCTTCTCGGCAGCCGGATCACGTTCCACGAGAGCCTGAATCGGAAGGGTGAGCACATTCGGTCGCTGCGCGGTGGTGATCTTCGCTGTCGCGGAAAGTCCCGGACGCAGCTCGTTAGAGGACTGGTCGAGGGTTACGATGACCTTGAAGTCCTTTGCCTCTTCGGTGCCGGTCGTGCTTTGGCTCGTGGCGATGCCGGTTGTTCGCAGCAGCGCCTGATCTCCCACCTCTGTGACGTGGCCGCGAAAGATGCGGCCGGGCAGGGCATCGACCGTGACATCGGCGGTCTGGCCCAGTCGCACGTTCACGATATCGGTCTCATCCACCTTCACCTCGGCGGTGATCACGGACATGTCCGCCAGGGTCATCAGGGTTGATCCCTCGGCATTCTGGATACCGACGACCACGGTTTCCCCTTCCCGCACCGGCACATTGGTAACAAGACCATCGAAGGGGGCGCGGCTGATGGTCTTATCCAGAGCGTCGAAGTTCGACCGCTGTGTGGCAACCGCTTGGTTCACGTGGGCGCGCTGCGACGATGTCTGAGCCCTGGCCTGATTTTCCGCGGCTTGCCGCTGAGACAGCGTCGCCGCGGACATGTCAAAAGCAGCCTGCTTGGCGTCGAAGTCCTGTTTGGAGATCAGTTTGTCGTTGTAGAGCGCTTGTGACCGCTCAAAATCCAAGCGCTTCTGCTCGAGGTCGGCCTTGGCTTGGAGGGTATTTGCCTCCGCCGTCTTTTCGGCGGCTTCGTTTGAGGTCACGTCCGTACGGGAAGAGGCGATCGTGGCTTGCTGGGCTGCGACTGTTGCCGAAGGCTGCACATTTTCGATCGTCGCCAGGACCGCTCCGCGTTGAACATGGTCGCCTTCCTTGACGTTAAGGTGTGTGATCCGACCGAATGCGGTCGCGCCCACGTTGACGTAGGTCTTGGGCTTGATCTGGCCCGTTCCGTTCACGGTGGCGATAAGATCCTGCCGCTGCACGCGGCCGGTCGTCACCTTGGTGACGTTTGCTCGGTTATGGGCAACGATGCCAAAGACGACTCCGACGACGACGAGCACGGCTAGGACCAAGAGAAGCGTACGTTTCAGCGTCATGGTGATGAAGATAGGGGTATCACAAAGCGGAAGAAGGGTGCTTGATTTTGTGCGGTCTGGTCCTCCGAAAGATGGGCGTCAGCGCGTAGTGCCGACAGGCATATCGCGGACCGCCGCGTGTTCCTCGATCGGCACGTTAGTGTGGCGCTTTGCGATCAGGAGCCTTGCCGTGGGCGAAAGCGGGACGTAGACTGATTTTGTATCAGGAGTTGTCGATGAACCCCTTTCTCCGCGTCTGTCTCGTATCAGCCGGCTGTCTTGTGGCAGGTTCCGTTGCACTTGCCCCTCTTCGAACTGTGGGAGCACAGACCGTGGGAGCACAGACCGGCTCTGTTGCCGCTGATAGCGATGTGGTGAAAGCGCCCGCGCAGGAGGAGAAGCCGGACCCGCTGAAGCGTCGACTCTCCGACAAGGAGCGACTTCAGCAGCACAAGGCAGCAAAGGAAGAGCTTAAGGGCAGCTACAAGAAGTGGGTGGACCAGGACGTCCGTTGGATTATCACCGACCAGGAGCTGCAGGCCTTCAAAGCACTCGGCAACGATGAGGAGCGCGACCAGTTCATTGAGAACTTCTGGCTGCGCCGCAATCCGAATCCTGACTCGCCGGAGAACGAGTATCGGGACGAGTATTACCGCAGGATCGCCTATGCGAACGAGCATTTTCCCGCCGGGAAGCCGGGCTGGATGACGGATCGCGGCCACATTTACATCGCCTTCGGCAAGCCGGATTCGATTGAATCTCATCCCAGCGGCGGCAACTACGAGCGGCCGATGGAGGAGGGTGGAGGTAGCACGTCAACCTTTCCATTTGAGACGTGGCACTATCGGTATCTCGAGGGCGTCGGCGACAACATTGATGTGGAGTTTGTAGACACCTGCATGTGCGGGGACTACCACATGACCATCGATCGGTCGGAAAAAGACGCGCTCAAGCACACGCCCGGTGCGGGGCAGACGATGTACGAGCAGACGGGCCAGGCAAAGCAGGCTGATCGCTTTTCGGGCGGCTTGGAGCAGCTCGGCGCGGGTCCCATGACGGCGCAGAATCAGAGCAAGCAGTTCGATCGCATCTCGATGTACGCGAAAATGATGGCGCCCCCCGAGGTAAAGTTTAAGGATCTCGAGGCTTATATGGCCACCTCGAAGATTCTCTCCGGCCCGCCGTTTCTGTTCGACGTTCGCACGGATTACGTGAAGGTTACCGACGATACGGTGTTGGTTCCGATCACGCTGCAGATTCGAAATCGAGACATGACCTTTTTGCAAAAAGATGGTGTTGCCACAGGCACGGTCAATATCCTTGGACGCGTCTCGAACCTAAACCATCGTGCCATTCAGACATTTGAAGACACAGTGAATGTGCAGGTGCCGAGCGAACTGCTTGGCCGAACTCAGGGGAACAGCTCGGTCTACTGGAAGGCGCTTCCGATGCGGCCGGGTCTGTATAAGGTCGATATCGTCATCAAGGATGTCAATGCGCCGGACCACATCGGAACTTGGCGGCGTAGCTTGAATGTGCCGAAGTATGACGACGACAAGCTCTCTGCCTCGTCGCTAATCCTTGCCGATCAGATGGAGCGAGTTCCTTCGAAGGACATCGGCGCCGGCAACTTTGTGATCGGCAACACGCGACTGCGACCGCGCGTGCCGAACAATCTTTCTTCGCCGGTGACCTTTCATCGCGCCCAGAACCTGAACTTCTGGATGCAGGTCTACAACTTAGGTATTGATGAAAAGAGCAAGCAAAACGGCGCGACCGTCCAGTATCAGGTTACAGACGTCGCAACCAACAAGCTGCTTCTCGACACCCAGGAGTCGACATCGAAGATCAGTCCCAACTCCGATCAGGTGACGCTCGAACGGAGCTTGCCTCTTGCCAGCCTGGCACCGGGAAAGTATATGGTGACGATCAAGGTGAACGACAGCATCGGTAAGCAGGAGATCGCACAATCCGCGCCTTTTATCGTGGATTAGCAACAATTCGAGGTTTGCCCGAAGTCACGCGGACAGCATGCGATGACGAGGGCTGGGCGACAAGCTCGCTCCAAGGTCCATCCCGCAGCGAACACTGCGAGATGAATCTCTTTTACAGGGCCATGACGCACAGGACGCCACTGTGCTGAAGCGTACGAAGGTTTTTCTAGGTTTGATTGCGCTCGTATTGCTGCGCTCGGCATCATTCGCCGCGGATCCCACAGCCGGCGTGAGCGGAGTTGTGCGCGATCCACGTGGTGTGCCGCAGATGGGCGTGTTGGTGGAGCTGCTGCACAACGATGTCGTGGCGACCGCCTTCACGGATCTCCAAGGCCGCTATCGGATAACGCACATCTCACCTGGCATGTATGACTTACGGACCTCCGCCACGCTACTCTTGCCGACGCTTCGCCGCTCGTTGCGGCTTCGTGCCGGCGCGGCATCCGTCGTCAACCTTACGCTGAGCGGCATCTTCGATGAGAGCCTTTGGCAGCCAACCTCCCATCGAAGCCCTGGTGGTGACCTCGACGATTGGAGATGGACGCTTCGGTCACCGGCCAACCGACCGATATTGCGTGTGCTCGAGGAGCATCAGGATGGAAGCGGTCAGCCGCTTCCATCGGCTGAGATGGCAGCTTCGTCGAGACGAAGAGTTACCTTCGCCAGCAGTGGAGGTGTGGGCGGCTTCGGTGCGGAGACCGGCAGGATGGGACTCGGCCTTGCTCGGAAGAGTGTCGATCAGCGATCGACGGATGTGCTCCATCTCTCGGCAGGAGCAAGCGGAGATGGTGGACGTGCGATCCCTTTTACGGCGAGTGTCTTTCACGAGAGTGGGCAAGGGCAGTCCATGGAACGCCGTGTTGTGCTAGGGATGCGGTCTCTTCCCCAGATTGACACCGCAGATGGCCGCGGCCTTGACGTCATGGAGATCGATACGGCTGAGCGTATGGAGCTTGGAAGCATGGCGGCTCTTGAGATCGGGGGACGGACGCAGGCTCTTCACTCTGCGGGAACGGCGGTGGTCGTTCATCCCTTTGTTAAAGTAAGTGCTTACCCTGGAGAGCTCTGGCTGGTGCGCTACCAATATGCGACGTCTCCGGACAGCGTGGGATGGGGGGACGTCGGTGCAGAGGCACTCGCAGCTGTTCCCACACTTATTAGGAAATCGAAGACCGGCGCGCGGTTGACCGAAGCCGGCTCGCATCAGGAGTTGTCCGTCGGCCGGGCGATGGGAAGGGCGAGGGTGCAGATCTCTTCCTTCTACGACGTACAGCAGAACGTCGCTGTAACTGGGCTACTGCGTCGTCGCGCTCTCGCGACCGGGGTTACGGTTCCATCCGGTATGTCTATCGATACAGGGAGCGGCGCCTTTCGCAAGCTCTCGCCCGGGTTTTCTGGATTTGGAACCCGGTTCGCGGTGGATATGCCCCTCGGGAGAGGCGGCGTGCTCACGGCCGCATATCTCAGTGCAGTTGGCCTGAGCGATGGTCAGACTGGGTCCAGATCAAACGCCGCGTTCAATGCACGGCGCGCTTCGGCAATGTATATCGCCATCGCGAGATCCATTCCAACGACGGGAACGGAGGCCTCCGTCAGCTATCGGTGGCAGCCGACGTCCATGCTCACGAAGGTCGGGCAATACGAGCTTTCGAATGTCTCCCCGTATCTGGGGCTGCATGTCGTGCAACATCTGCCCATAGGGGGTGCTGGATCATGGCGGACCGAGCTAACGATTGACGCCACTAATTTGCTGGCTGAGGGATACCACCTGGCGCCAGAGGCCGTAGCCCAAGACGCCCTGCTGATGAGTGCCATGCGAGAGGTTCGAGCAGGGTTGGCCGTCAGCTTTTAGACGTGGCCCGCGGCGGCTTAGGCAAGCAGTTTGTCTGGCGTGATAGGGGCCTCGCGGATGCGTTTGCCGGTAGCATGATAGACCGCATTCGCGACGGCCGCAGAGACGCCGGTAATGCCGATCTCTCCGATGCCGCGAGCGCCCAGAGGATCAAACTTCATATCGGGTACACCAATTGTCGACACATCGATGTCTCCGATGTCAAGATTGACTGGTACGTGGTACTCCGCAAGGTTGTTATTTACTGGCCGTCCAGTTACAGGATCGATGTGTGTGGCTTCATGGAGAGCGAAGCTGATGCCCCAGACAATTCCACCAATGAGCTGGCTGACGCCGGTCTTTCCACTGAGCAGCGTACCGATGTCGTAGACTCCGACGACGCGGCGAACGTGCGGCATTCCCAGCATTTCATCCACGGCGACCTCGGCAAAGGTCGCGCCGAAGGAGTGCGCAGAGTACTGCTCACTACTCTCATCCGGCTGGGCCGAGCCAATCGCAGAGATTGGTTTTCCCCCGGCAAGCTGGAGAAGGCTCGCCACCGTAGCCGACTTCCCCGGTGTGGGCTTGAGCGAGACCGCACCACCCTTGAGTTGCATGGCGTTGAGGTCCGCACCCTGGAAAGGAGAGCCGGCAGTCTCGCTGGCCAAGGCGAACAGCTTCAGTCGCGCCTGCTTCGCGCCGTCCTCGACGGCCGGGGTCACGCTGGCCGCGCTCTGCGAGCCGCCCGACACGGGAGCCTTCGGAAGTGTCGAGTCGCCAAGCTTGACATCAATCTGCGAGATGTCCATGCCTAACGTCGCGGCGGCGACCTGGGCCATGATGGTATAGGTTCCGGTTCCAAGATCCTGGGTTCCAGACGCGACGGTGACTCGGCCGTTCGGCTCAAACTGAACCATCGCCATTGCCGCCGAGCGATTCGCGGGATAGGTCGCCGTCGCCATACCGTACCCGATGAGTTCATGTCCCTCGCGAGTCGCGCGCGTGCCCCGCGGACGCTTGGCCCAGCCAAACCGCTGGCTACCCTGGGTGTAGCACTCCATCAGGTGCTTGCTGGAAAACGGCTTGAGCGAAGTAGGATCGGTCTGCGCGTAGTTTTTCTTGCGGAGCTCGACGGGATCCATACCCAGCTTCTCCGCGAGCTCGTCCATGGCGATCTCGAGCGCAAAGGTGCCTGTTGCCTCACCTGGCGCACGCTGGAAGGTCGGCGTGCCCAGGTTGAGCGGCACCAGACGCTGCTTAGTCGAGATCGAGGGCGAAGCGTAGAGCATACGGGTTACGGTCGATGAAGGTTCAGTGAAGTCTTCTATGACCGAGGTGTGCGAGAAGCAATCATGCCGGACGCCGATCAGGCTGCCGTCGCGCTTCGCGCCGAGCACGATGTGTTGGTAGGTCTCGGGCCGGCCACCCACGGGACCAAACATCTGAGGCCGCTCAAGGACGATCTTTACCGGCCGTTGTGCGACCTTGGCGGCCATTGCCGCAAGGACAACGTGTGACCAGGTCGATCCTTTGGATCCAAACCCGCCACCAGTAAATGGGCAGAGGACGCGAACATTGTCGTTCGGCAAACCCAAGGTCTTGGCAACGGTTTGCTTGACGCCGGAGATATATTGCGTGGCATCATGCAGTGTAAGATTCTCGCCCTCCCAGACGGCCACGGTCGCATGTGGCTCCATCGGATTGTGGTTCTGCATGGGGGTGATATAGATCTGGTCCACTGTGATGTCGGCCGCGCGTAGCGCATCGTCGATGCTGCCCTTCCCGATGTCGGCGGGATCCTTCCCATGCCCGCCAGGATGGGCGGTGGAAAAGCCAGCCCTGAAGTCGAGGATAGGCTTGGCCGGCTTGTAACGCACCTGCAGCAAGGATGCGGCGAAGATTGCTTGGTTCAGGGTCTCGGCAACCACGACAGCGATTGGCTGGTTATTGTAGTGAACCTGATCGTCCTGCAGCAGCGAGAGCACGCGGCCGGCAGGGGGATGAACGGCAGCCTTTCCGCCGTCCGGCAGCTTCGGTGCGTTGAATGGTGTGAGAATGCAGACGACACCGGGTGCTCGCTCGGCAGCAGCGGTGTCCATACGCGAGATGGACCCATTGGCGATGGTGCTGGTCACGAGCACACCACGGGTAACCTTATCGGGCGAAAACTCCGCCGCGAACTTCGCCTTGCCTGTGACCTTTGCCGGTCCGTCTACGCGGATAACCGCCTCGCCGATGGATGTCATGCCTGTCCTTTCGCGATCGTCAGAGCGCGGATGACCGCTTGCTGTGCCATGGGCACCTTGAAGCTGTTGTGCTCATAGGTCTTCGCGTCCGCGGTGACCAGTTTGGCCGCTGCTTGGTAGGTCTGTTCCGTCGCAGGCTTGCCGGTGAGAAAGCGTTCGGCGGACTCGGCACGCCAGGGTTTCAGAGCGACGCCGCCAAGCGCAAGTCGTGCCGATCGGATTGTCTCGCCCTCGAGCTCCAGTGCGGCGGCGACTGAGACGAGCGCGAACGCATAGCTGGCTCGGTCCCGCACCTTCAGATAATGGGAGTGCGCGGCATATGAGGATTTCGGGAGGTCGATCGAGAGGATGAGTTCATCGGGCTTGAGGTTTGTGTCGATCTGTGGCGTATCTCCCGGAAGTCGATGGAAATCCGCGAAGCGGATGCTGCGCTCACCGGATCGGCTTCGTACCCGCACTACGGCCTCTAATGCGGCCAAGGCGACACACATGTCCGAAGGGTTGGTGGCGATGCACTCTGGGCTGGCGCCGAGGATGGCGTGGATACGGTTGAAGCCCCCGATGGCAGCGCACCCGCTTCCAGGTTCTCGTTTGTTGCAGCTCGCATAGGCAGGGTCGTAGAAATAATAGCAACGGGTTCGCTGCAACAGGTTGCCGCCGTTGGTCGCCATATTGCGGAGCTGCGCTGAGGCACCGGAGAGGATAGCTTGTGCGAGCAGGGGATACCGGGAACGCACTAGGGGATGGGCAGCAGTGTCGCTGTTGCGGGCGAGAGCACCAAGTCGAAGACCGTCGTCGGGCAGTTCGGTAATACCACTCAGCGGGAGGGGATTGATGTCGACCAGAACGCTGGGACGCTCCACGCCTTGCTTCATGAGGTCAACAAGGTTCGTGCCGCCGCCGAGCAACTTTACATGTCCCCGCTCGTGAAGTGCCTCAAGAGCGATCTCCGTCTGTTCCGCTCGTTCGAATTCGATCTGGTTCACAGTTACTCCCCGCTCTGGCGAAAGGCCTGTTGCACTGCGGCGAAGATCCCGGGATACGCGCCGCAACGGCAGATGTTGCCGCTCATGCGTTCGCGAATCTCATCTCCCGTGAGCTGAACAGGCCCGGTGTGGTTGAGGTCAGTCAGGATGCTCGGCTGGCCCTGCTTGGCCTCGTTCAGAAGACCCACAGCCGATACAATCTGGCCGGGTGTGCAGTATCCGCACTGGTAGCCATCGTGCTCGAGGAAGGCTGTCTGCACGGGATGAAGGGCGTCTTCGTGTGCCAGACCCTCAATTGTGATTACGGTGCCACCCTGATGGGTCAGGGCGAGGGAGAGACAGCTATTGATCCGTCGGCCGTCCGCGAGCACCGTACATGCGCCGCACTGCCCATGGTCACAGCCCTTTTTTGTGCCAGTCAGCTCCAGCTGTTCGCGCAACAGATCGAGCAGGCTTATTCGCGCATCCACCATGAGCTCATGCTGCTCACCGTTGATGGTCAGCTGCAAGTGAACAGGCCTTGCCGGTGCAGTAGGCGTCTCACCCAAGGACGAGCGCGAGCTTAAACTCATGCTCCCAGCCGCAAGCGTTGCGCCCTGAAGAAAAGTTCTTCGCGAAACGTTCTCCGAGAGAGATTGATCGATCTTCACAGATCCGACCAGCGATGGTTGCTCGACAACCTCGCACGACTGATGCCTTGCTTCCGAGGTGTAGGACTGCTCACGCTGCATAAGATTGCTCCAATTGCCACACTGCAGGTCAGTTTGCCACACTGCTGGTCAGTGGTATCCCGTGTTGCGGATACCCGCATTCAGGACCTGATGCATGGACGGCAGGCTTCGATTCGAAAACACGATCTGCACCTACTGAACAGCTCCCGCTCAAGTTGGCCACATGTTTGCTGGCCAAGTCCGACCATTTCAGAATGGTGCAAAGCGAGGTCCTGGAAAGCTTGACCGCGAATCAAGGTCTGCCTGCGTAGGTCGCTGGATCACCAAGACTGCCGGCTGGCGGCAGATGACGGATGTACTGGACCATCTGCCACATGTCTTCTGTTGAGAACTGCCCCTTGGCCGGCGGCATTCCGGAAGGGTAGATGCCGTTTTCGATGATCCATTTCAGCTGCCCGTCTGTATAGCTTTGGACATGGTGCGAGGCAAGCGACGGAATAGGCGAGATGGTGGTCGCAAAGGGAACTCCGGTGTTCTGGCCATCTTTGCCGTGACAGACAGCGCAGTAGGAGACGAAGGCCTGCTGGCCGTCTGCCCGATTGGCGCTCGTGTCCGGAAGGGGATTACGGTCGTGCCGGCCGCCAATGGTGAGATTATGTTTGGTCCACTGTGCCGCCGCACTTTCGATCGGTCCTGGTGGAATGGCGTGGCAACCGGACAGTGGCAAAGCGGCAACACAGAAGACGCTGAAACGGCGCAGCATGGAGAGTTCCTCACGCGATGTACATGTCCCAGTTGGGGCGCTCCGCACTTTGGACTGAATTGCCGGAGACGACCGGCCCCCTGAGCGAATTTACATGAGATGGTGTCCGTTCAGGGGTGCGGCGTCGCTAGGCGATGATGTCGTGAATGACCCTACCGGCAACATCGGTCAGGCGACAATCACGCTCGCTGGAGCGGTAGGTGAGCTTCTTGTGATCGCACCGGCTTGTCGGCATCCAGCTCCTTGATCAGCGCAGCGAACGGCTGATCGGAGTTCTTGGCGTTCTTGCTCGTAGAACAAGCAGGCAAAAGCCGAACGCAGCAGATTGTACAACGTCGGACTCTTGGGTCGCAGCTTTCCTAGCCCCTGTCGCGAGCTCTCGTCTCCAAAAGCTGCACGGAGCCGACCTTCCCCAATGTCGTCGATGAGGTGATGCTACTGTGCGACGCAGCCCGAACCCTGCGGCATAGCCGACGCGTATGGCTCGGATAACAAATCGGCGGACTCCTTGCAATCCTCGACATCGGGACGACTACGCTTCTTCGCGTCCCGTGCTACTGTTTCTACACGCTTATACTTTTGGTTATGACATTTCGTCGCTGCGGCGGTTTGTCATTTATTCGCTATGGTGTCGAGGCACTCCTCGCGCGCTGCAAGATGGAGCCTGTGTCGATCGACTTTGACCATTTAAGAACTTTCCTTGAGGTCTCGCGAAACAAGAGCTTTTCGCGCACAGCTGAGAAGCTGCATGTCACCCAGCCGTCGATTTCGGCGCAGATCCGGTCGCTCGAAACATTCATCGGCCACCGTTTGCTGGAGCGTGGTGGCGGCAAGGTTACGCTGACCGCGGCTGGCCGGGTGTTCGAGCCCTTCGCGGAAGAGTGTCTTTCTCGCCTGAACCATATCCAGCTGACGTTGGGAGATCTGGAGCGCTCGCCCCGCGGATCGTTGATCGTGAGCGCAAACGACTCAACCGCGCTCTATGTGCTTCCGATCTTTTTTAGTCGTTTCAAAAAGCAATATTCCCGTGTGGCACTGAACATCGTTCGCGCCGAACGCCTGAAAACAATCGAGTCCGTTTTAAACCGCGAGGTGGACTTTGGCGTTGTTTCTCTTCCGGTGAGGGATCCCCGCCTGCACGTTGAGCTCATTCACCAGGACCAGCTCGTTCTTGTTGCTTATCCCAAGCATCCGCTCGCTCACGGCAGGACCGTCACGATTGAGGAGCTCGCGAAACACAATCTGCTGGTACCGAAGACGGGCCGACGCCGGGAGACACTGGACCTGCTCTTTGCTGATCGCAAGCTCCTACCACGCATCGGCATGGAACTGGATTCAAACGAGCTACTAAAGAGACTGATTCTCGCGGAGCTTGGCGTCGGCTTTCTGCCCCAGATCAATGTGCTGACTGAGCTCCGTGCCGACCTGTTGCGCATTGTTCCGGTTGAAGCGGTTCATCTGCCGCGTGATCTCGGCTTGATCTCGCACCGGGAGCGTGTGCTCACCCGTGCCGGGGAGATGTTCTTCCAGGTGGCTACAGGCGGAATGCGCACTGTGGCAAGCAAGAAGAACTAACGAAGCACATCCAGTCAACGTAGCGGCAGTCCACCTCGGAGCGCAGCGCTGTGCTCTGCACCGCATTCATCTGCCTATCTGCCGCAGCAAGATGGTACCGGGCGGTGAAGAAAGTGATCGCCCTCGGCTGAGGCGAGAGTCGTCGTCTAGGCTTGAGAGTGTGCTACGTTGCGAGCAGTGCCGAGGTGTGAAATGGTGGACGCGGAAGGAATCGAACCTTCAACCTGTCGATTAAGAGTCGAATGCTCTGCCAGTTGAGCTACGCGTCCAGAAAGGCGCCTGAGGAACCACTCAGGCAGCAGAACCCTGAGGACAAGACGCTCAGCGTTCGCAGCAAAACCAAGATACCACAGGGAAGCGCACAGCTTCGTGCTACTCCGCGAACTCAACCTGTGCGCGAACAGGAATAATGCCCCGGTCGTATCCCATGTCGAGCAGCGTGTGAATGGCGCGTCGACCGTCTGCGCCGTAGTCCAATGTCAGCTCGTTGACGTACATGCCGACGAAGCGATTTGCGGTCGGAACATCCAGATCCCTCGCAAACTGCATGGCATAGGTCAATGCCTCCTCCCGATGATCAAGAGCGTGCTGGATGCTGGAACGAAGCGCATTCGTTACCGTGATCTGCGTGTCGCGTCCCAGTGATCGACGAATGGCATTGCCACCCAAGGGAAGCGGCAGTCCGGTCTGCTCTCGCCACCACTGTCCAAGATCAAGGAGCTTGAGCAGACCATCTTTGGCATATGTCAGCTGCCCCTCATGGATGATCAGGCCTGCTTCGAAGTCGCCGGCGAGGACTGCCGGAATGATCTGGTCGAAGGGCACGGTGACAGTTTCGACGCCAGGTTCCCACAGCTTCAACGTAAGGTATGCGGTTGTGAGTGTGCCCGGCACTGCGATGCGAGTCCGACGCAGCTCGTCTAGTGAGAGCCGGCGCGGCGTTACCACCATGGGGCCATAGCCCTCACCCACACTGCCGCCGCAGGGCATCAGGGCATAGTTCTCCTGCAGAAAGGGATAGGCATGAAAGGAGATCGCCGTGACGTCATAGAACGCCTCGTTGATCGCCTTGTGATTGAGTGTCTCAATATCCGTGAGCGTGTGATTGAACCGGAATCCGGGAACGCGCACCTTATTAGTAGCAAGGCCATAGAACATAAAGGCGTCATCCGAATCAGGGCTGTGCGCGATGCTGATCTCGTGGGTGATGGCGGGTACCGCAGTAGACATGGAAGGAGATCTTTCAGTGGCTTCGAAGGAGCGCCGGTGTCGATAGAGAGTGAGACAAAACGTTATCAGTCAGCTTTGAGAGAGAACTATGCTCTTTGACGCTGACGGAGGAGGGTAGCGACGAGAGCGGCCACCAGTACGAGCTTGACGCCTTCACCGGGCAAAAAGGGAATGACTGCGAGTTGTATTGCGCGATGTGGAGCGAGGTGAAGCGCTATCGCCAGCCATCCTGTTCCCAAGGCAAAGATCGGAACAAGGCCGCACACGCCGGCAGCGATCGCAGCAAGAAACGTGCTGATCCGCTTCTGCAACGCACGGAGAACCAGGCCGGCAACTGCCGCCGCCACAGGATAGGCGAAGAGAAATCCGCCGCTAGGCCCGAGCAGATGGGCCACTCCGGGAAGACCCTGCGGAGAAAATACCGGCCATCCACTGGCGCCCTCGAGTAGATAGAGCACCATGGCCGCTGCGCTGCTTAGGGGACCGAGCGCCATACCGAGCAGGAGAACGCCGAAGGTTTGCATGGTGGTCGGCACGGGATTGAACGGCTGCGGGAAAGAGATATGAGCGCACAGCGCCATCAGCAAGGTTGCCGCAATAACGGCAAACCGTCGGGCGGCCGTGCCCATGCGAGCAACGGGTTGACCATGCAAAGGAGAGGTATGAAAGAGCAGAGGGAGGAGAGCCACAGGCAGTTCCTTTCGCAAAACGGTTCTTCCCAGCAAACATCGTTATGCTCGTCGCGCGGCGGCCGGATCTGCCTGGTAAGGATCCTTCAGATCGCCGAGATCCCTGTTGTAGTAGGCCCAATCCGACCGAACCTTACCGTAACTCGTTTGCAATGCAAGTTTATGCAACGGAGTGACTGTGCTGTGTGGTGAAAAGGACCTCCGTCGATCGCGCACAAGAAACCGCCAGTCTGGTCGCTTCGGTGAAAGCCTTGTTCGCGAGGTCGGGCGGCTGTTGTCCACCGCGAATGCCTGGCGAAAGTCACTCTCTTCGAGACTCTCCGGCGAGGTCCGTGAATTGTGCGGACGCGCCAAGGGACGACGCCAGTGCGCCCTGCTCGTCGCCGCAGCGTGTCGCAGAAGCGCGATCATCGCAAAGAAAAGCGCGAAGAAGCAGATGATCGAGATGAGGAAGAGGGCGAGCATTCGCTCGATCATGATAGCAACTGCGCCGCAGTGAAAAGAACCACAAAGGATCAGATTGAAAACTAGCGTTGCCATCGTTCCACGATGCGGGGGAGCGGAACCACATATGGGGTACCGGGGCAGATACCACCCTGCAAGAGTGACCGGAACGCACTTGACGCGTTCCTCCAGGCTCGATGTACTCGAACTGTGATGCGTGCAGGGGCGGTACAAGAAGAGCGAGCCGAGTTGGGTGGCGTCGTCCGCCGTCGAGCAGCCCAGTTTCGTCTGTTGCAGCACCGGTTTTTCGGCTGGCGCCGCATTGGGACCGTGATCGGCGCGGCTCTAGCTGCAAGTTTGGCGTATCACGTTGTCTTTGGGCAGAACGGGCTTACAACGTTTGAGCATAAGCGGCAGGAGACGCGTGAACTCGCGAACGAACAGCATCGACTGGTGCGAGAGAATGATTTTTACAGCGGCCATGTTGCGCGGCTGCAGACCGATCCCGACGCGATCGAGCATCAGGCGCGTGAAGAGCTTCACTACACCCGTCCCGGTGAGGTGATCTACACAATTCCCGCCTCTCCCAGCGGCGTGTCGCGAACGACTAGGTAAGGCAGAGACATGACGTTTATGGCTGCAGCTTAGGAGAGGTACTGCTTTAGCCAGGGGTCGTTCGAGTGCACGAGCTCTTCCGTTGACCCGTCAAAGACGACTCGGCCCTCGTTAAGAACTAGAAACTTTGTGCTGGGATCGATGCCGCCATTGACCGATGGATCGATGGGCACCATATGGTTCGTCGCCGGATCGAAGCGGTGGGTTGCGAGCGTGAACGCGTCCTGAAGCCGGTGCGTGATGAGCAGAGACGTTGTGTGAGAGACGTCGCGCTGCTTGACGATCAGTTCGATAATTGTGGTTGAGGTAATCGGGTCCAGGCCACCCGTGGGCGAATCGTAGAGAATTAAGTCAGGACCGGTGACGATGGCTCGAGCTATGGACACACGTCGTCGCATGCCGCCAGAAAGCTCTGCCGGAAACTTGGCTTCGGCGTTTTCGAGAGCAGAGAACTTCAGCGCTTCGATAGCGCGTGTGTGTGCCTCTTCGCTTGGGACGTTGTCGGCATAAAGACGGTAGGCGACGTTATCCTCGACCGTGAGGGAGTCAAAGAGAGCCGACTCTTGGAAGACCATGCCAATGCAAGCCCGGAGCCTGAAGAGGTCGACCTCCGGCATCGCTTGAATCTCCTCGCCGAAGACGCGAATCGTGCCGCTGTCGGGTCGCAGCAGGCCATCGACGAGCTTGAGCAGGACGCTCTTGCCTGTGCCTGCTGGACCGAAGATCACGCGTTGCTCGCCCGGAGCTACGGTGAAGGAGATCTCCTGGAGCACAGGCTTGCCGTCAAAGCCGATGCTGACGTTCTCGAAGGCGACAACCGGCCCGCTTCTGGACGAAGTCATAGATTACTCTTGCTCGGAGGCGGCGGTATCGGGCATGGCGAATCCTTGCGGAGGCATCTTCGTCTAGCGGCCGAAGATGCCAATCATGGTGCGCGAGATCAGAAAGTCGATCACGATAATAGACACTGAGGAGACAACTACCGCCTGCGTCGTTGCTTTGCCGACACCCTGCGTGCCGCCTTTGGTGTTCATGCCGAAGAAGCAGCCCACCGTGGCGATGATGAAGCCGAAGAAGAGCGGTTTGGTTAGACCCTGGAGGACATCCGCATAGACGAGCGATCGATAGGAGTTGTGGAAGTAGGCGCTGGCGTTCAGCCCAAGCAAAAAGACCGAGACCAACGCACCGCCCGCGATGCCCACGGCGTCCGACACGATGGTAAGAAAGAAAAGCATGAATACGGTTGCGGTGACGCGCGGAGTGACCAGTTTGCGGGTGGGGTCGGTCCCGAGCGCGCGCATGGCGTCGATCTGCTCGGTGACCTTCATGCTGCCTAGCTCCGAGGCCATTCCTGAGGAGTTTCGACCGGAGACCATAAGACCTGTGAGCACAGGGCCGAGTTCCTTCACCATGGAGAGCGCGACCAGATTGCCGGTCATGCTAACGGCACCGAACTGCTCAAGGGAGGTGGCCGACTGCAGGGCGAGCACGCACCCTGTAAAAAAGCCCGTCATCACGACAATCGGCATCGACCCCACGCCGATGGAGTCCATCTGCGTGTAAATGTCCGACCAATATCGTGGTCGGGTAAACAGATTTCCGACCGAGCGTGCCGCCAGAATCGAGTAGCCCTGTACGGAAGAGACGACCTGCTTGGCAAAGTACTCAGGGCTGACAAAGGGCATAGTTTCTACGCGTCAGGGTATCAGATTCAAACTGGAACGGTGTGGCTTTGTCCTGCACGACTTCAGAGGGGCAAAGCCTCCATGGCTGCTGAAGATGGTGAGAAGATAGATGGATGGCAGCGACGATGACGGCGGCAGTGCTCTATGGCAAGGAGGACCTTCGCCTGGAACAGCTTGCGATGCCGGCGCCAGGCCCGGGCGAGATTGTGTTGGAGGTGGGGGCGGCGCTCACCTGCGGAACGGATCTTAAGGTCTTTCGGCGTGGCTATCACGCCGCCATGCTCGAGCCGCCGATTGCTTTCGGACACGAGGTCGCCGGAGTCGTCTCCGCTGTGGGACGCGGGGTGAGGCAGTTCCGTTCCGGCGATCGAGTCGTAGCCTTGAACTCCGCCCCATGCGATTGCTGTTTCTGGTGCGGCAAGGGCCAGCAGAACCTCTGCGAGAACCTGCTTTTCAACAACGGAGCTTATGCGGAGTTTCTTCGTGTTCCGGCGCGCATCGTCGAGAAGAATACGCTGTTGCTGCCGCCGGAGCTTCCGATGGAGCACGCCGCTCTGACCGAACCGCTTGCCTGTGTTGTGCGCGGCTTGGAGGAGAGTGGGATCGTCGCGGGTGACACTGTGGTGGTGATCGGAGCGGGACCGATCGGTCTTATGTTCGTCGAAGCGGCTCAACTTGCCGGAGCGCGGGTCATCGCGGTGGTGAAGCATAGCGAGCAAGGGTTGGCGGCCCGGCTCTTCGGCGCACACGAGATCGTTCCCGTCGATCAGACAGGAGATGTGGTCGCTGCCGTTCGCACTCTCACCACCAAGGATCGCGGCACCGACATCTCGATTGATGCGGTCGCATCGCCGACGACTTGGCAGCAGGCGGTTTCGATGGTGCGTAAGGGAGGCGTGGTTAATTTCTTCGGTGGGCCGCCCAGCGGCACCGTCGTCGAGCTCGACACCAATCGCCTGCACTACGGCGACATCACCCTTAAGGCGAGCTTCCATCACACGCCGTCTGCTTGCCAACGGGCGTTTGAGCTTATTGCGAGTGGCCGTCTCCGCGCTTCGGCGTATATCACGGCACGCGCCGGCCTGGGCGATGTGCCTGAGATCTTTCGCCGGATGCTCACGCGTCGGTCCTCGGCGGTCTCGGAGGAGAGGACGGCGGGAGCGCTTCACATCAAGACTGCCGTGCTGCCCTCCGAGGGAATTCCTGAACATGCACGCCTTTGAGATCGTCGAGGGGGGGCGCATTCCGGGCGACATATTGGATGGGGCTCCGGAGTCTCTTCAGACACCGGAGGAACGACCAACTCTGGCGGAGGCGAGGGCCTGGTGCAAACACCTCGCTACAACGCATTATGAAAACTTCCACGTCGCAACCTGGTTTTTGCCGGAGCGTGTGCGTCCCCACTTCGAGAGTGTCTACGCCTACTGCCGCGTATCCGATGACCTCGGAGATGAGGTTGCGTCACCAGCGGTCGGCATGCGCCTGCTCGAGACCTGGCGGCAGATGCTCGATGAGTGTTACGAACACCCCGAGCGCAGTCGGCATCCAGTCTTCGTCGCCCTGCACGAGACCATCACGGCCTGCGATCTTCCGCGCGAGTTGTTTCATGATCTTTTGACGGCCTTCCAGCAGGATCAGGTGAAGACCGCATACATTACTTGGGAAGAGCTTTGTAACTATTCCCGTCGTTCGGCGAATCCTGTCGGCCGGCTTGTGCTGCTGGTCTGCGGTTATCGCGACGAGAAACAGGCTCAACTCTCGGATGATGTGTGCACAGCGCTTCAGCTCGCCAACTTTTGGCAGGATGTGGTGGAAGACGCGGAGCGCGGACGGCGGTATCTGCCGGCCGAGTACATGGACGCATTTCGCGTGGAAGACGGTCAACTTGCAGGTCGGGTTTTTACACCTGAGTACCGCGCGATGATGAAGGCGCTGGTCGAGCGCACGCGTGCGATGCTGCATCGAGGCAGCGAGATTGTAACGACGGTGGACCGTGAGCTCGCGGTGACGTTGAACCTCTTC
Organism: Acidobacteriaceae bacterium; assembly: GCA_965277125.1. Lineage (GTDB taxonomy): Bacteria > Acidobacteriota > Terriglobia > Terriglobales > Acidobacteriaceae > Edaphobacter. The sequence goes on from CBDIBU010000005.1 coordinate 583,898, forward strand.
TGCAAGGGAGGGGACGCGATACTAAACGGTATTGTGGCGCAGGACTACGATACCCTGCGCGGCAGGCCTGTGGTGAGCAAGACGAAGAAGATCGCCCTGCTTGGCGGAGCTCTGCTGGAGCGTTACGGTCTGCGTCGCATCGCATCGCGAGGAGCAAGTCGTTCGTGACAACAGCCGAGGCTTATACCCGCTGTCGATGGATCGCACGGACAGAGGCCAAGAACTTTTACTGGTCTTTTCGGGTGCTGCCAGCCGCAAAGAGCGACGCAATGTGCGCTGTGTATGCCTTTATGCGACGGGCCGATGATCTTTCCGACGACGAATCCCAGAGTCTAGATGAGCGTCGAGCCTCCATGCATACCTGGAGTACACGATGGAACGAAGCTCTCAAAGACCCTTCGTGTGCGGCAGTTGCGGGGGAAGATGAGGCTATCTTTCTTGCTCTTGGGGACGCGCAACGACGTTTTGCGATCCCGCATGTGCTGCTGCAGGAACTCGTTGAAGGGGTCACCATGGACCTGACCCAGCATTCCCCAAGCCGTGAGGGTCTGCAGACCTACGCTACATACGACGAGCTCTACCGCTACTGCTATCTCGTGGCTTCGGTTGTCGGGCTGGTATGCATTCGGATCTTTGGCTACAGCGATCAACGTGCGGAACAGTATGCCAAAGAGACCGGCATTGCCTTTCAGTTGACGAACATCCTACGCGATGTGAAGGAAGATCTCGGACGCGCACGGCTGTATCTCCCGATAGAAGCACTAGAGGAGTTTGCCGTACCCATCGATCGTTTGCGTGAGCTGGCGAATAACTCGACGATGCAGCCCCAGGAGTGCGCAATGCTGGCAACGGTTGGCATTCGCGCGGAGCAGCTCTTCCGATCGGCATGGAAGTTGTTGCCGTTGCTGGACCGGGATAGCCGGGCGGCGATGTGGGTGCTCGCCACCATCTACCATCGATTGTTGAACCGGATTGCTACGCGCAAGATGGAGGTCTTTCGCGGACGCATTGCTGTGCCGACATGGGAAAAAGCATTGATTCTCACGCGTGGTCTAGCGATGGCTGCATGGAACCGGGCGCGCGGATGAGCGACGTACACACAGACGTCATCATTGTAGGTGGCGGCCTGGCTGGACTTGCCGCGACGGCGGCGCTGGCGGAGGCAGGAGCTAAGGTAACCCTTTTGGAGTGGCGACCGTATCTCGGTGGCCGCGCCTACTCTTATGAGCATCCGGCTCTCGGTGAGGTGATCGATTCACAGCACGTCGTGCTGGGCTGCTGTACCAACGTCATCGATCTCGTGACCCAAGCCGGCATCTCCGACTGGATCCGCTGGTATGACGAGATGACTTTCCTTGAGCCTGGCGGTCGGCGATCGGTGCTGAAGCCGAACGGTCTGCCCGCTCCGCTGCAGCAGACGGCGAGTCTGCTGCGCGCACCGATGCTCTCTCTTCGAGACAAGCTCGCCATCGCTCGCGGACTCGCGGAGTTCCTGCGCGGCTATCCGGCGACCGACCACGAGAGCGTGGCGAGCTGGATACGTCGCACGCATCAGACGGAGCGCGCTATCCGTCATTTCTGGGAACCGGTGATCCTGGCGACGCTGAACGACAACTTCGAGCGATGCTCGCTGAAGTACGCTGGCAAGGTGTTTCACGAGGCTTTCTTGCGCTCCGCAGATGCCGGGAAGATGGGCATTCCGACTCGCCCGCTGAGTGAATTCCTTGCGCCTGTGGTCGACCGTGCGCGGCGTCTTGGGGCAACTGTTCGGCTCAAGACCGCCGTGCGCTCGCTCGGCCAGATCAGCAGCAAGTGGAAGGTGACAACGGCGGCAGGGGAGATCCTGTCGGCGAACTCCGTGGTGCTCGCGACGGACTTTCGTCAGACTGAGCAGCTGCTCAGCGGCGTGTTGGGCGCGGAGCTTCCAGACACTCTCGGCAACCGCCTACAGGTTGCGCCGATCACCTCGGTCCACCTCTGGTTCGATCGCGAGGTCACGACCGATGATCACGCCGCGTTACTCGACCGTAGGATTCAATGGGTGTTTCACAAATCGCGCATTCGGCGTTGGCCGATTGAACAGGGAAGCTACCTGGAACTCGTCATTAGCGGATCGTTTCCGGAGCTCGGGATGGCGCGGGAGGACATTTTGGCGTCGGCGCTGCACGAGCTGGAGAGCTTCTACCCCGCTGTGCGATCGGCAACTCTGGTGAAGAGTGCCGTGCTTAAGGAAGCTCGAGCGACCTTCAGCGTGCTACCCGGTCTGGACGATGTGCGGCCGAATCAGAAGACTGCGCTGCAGGGACTTTTTGTAGCTGGCGATTGGACGCAGACGGAGTGGCCGTCGACCATGGAGAGTGCCGCACGGGCGGGTCGATACGCGGCCGGCGAGGTGATGGGAGAGCGCAGCCGCTTTCTTGCCCCGGAGCTCGCGGCAAGCGGCCTGATGCGCCTATTGCGGACTTGATTTTCTCAAGTGGTATAACCGGCGCTGGCAGAGGCTGTGGCCACGTCTACGCACATCGGCTTCGAGGGCAATTAGTGGGCTAGAAGCGCGACGCCGACGCACACACACAGGGCTGCAATCCAGCGCCGCCTATCAACGTTCTCGTTGAGAAAGATCTTTGCGGCGATGGCGTTTCCAAGGAATGTCATAGAGGCCGAGGCTGGGGCGGCGAGGGAAACATCGATGCGCGACAGTGTAAACAGCAGCGTAAAGAAGCTGAGAGCCATGGAACACACGCCGAGCAGGAACATCGGCGAGCTGAGCACGATGCGGGTGGCGCCAAGAAGTCCGGAGTGGGCGCGTATGACGTCGAGGTCGCCCACACGTCGCATCGCTCCCGCCGTGAGCACATCACCAGCGACTGCGGTCGCCGCTACACAGACGATCGTTGTCCAGGTCAGCAGAAGGCTGGCCGAAGCAAGCGACCCAGAGGCGGAGGAGAGGATCATGAGTCCGAATCAGCGTGTGCTGCGGAAGCTCCAGCGAGCATATCCATCTCTTCGCCAGGGGTGTGCGCTATGCAAGCAGAACGTTCGGTGAGCGCGGGACCATTCGCAACGAAGCCGACTCCACATACGATCAACAAGATGCCGGCCCACCGCGATGCGCTGATATGTTCATGTAGCCAAAAGTGTGACAGAAGCGCGACCACGACGTAGCCGAACGCTGTCGCGGGTAGAACAAAGGTGAGGTCGGCCCAGGAAAGTGCGCTCAAGTAGCTGCCGAAGAACCCTAGAAGACAGACGATGCCGGCGATAACCCAAGGATTCCGCATCGCCCGGAGCAAGAGTTCGAGGTGGTCAAAGGAGACCGGACCGACCTCCCGCATACCGCGCGAGAGGAATGTGTCTCCGATCGACGCAGTGAGCATCACGGCGAGCAAGACAGCATATCGGCCTGGAGTGAGGGTGTGAGACATCCGCTAGAAAGAAACGTCCACGGGTTGTGTGACTTCGAGAACGGATTGATCTCCGGTCAGACGCTTCCAGGCGGAACGAATTGCCTCGATACTCGCAATGTTCTCTCCTGTCGGCGGATAGTCGATCAGCAGCATCTTTGACCGGAGTCGCGATGGGGTGCCGGGTCGCCGATCAGCTATGCCCTGCCACTGGCCATAGACGTTGATCACGCTTAGACCGGCCGGAAATCGTGACGTGACCTCCTGGTCGAGGAAGCGATGCCAGCGAGCTTCGCTGATTCCAACACCAGGGGCGCCGGCCGGACCTAGCCCGAAGAACAGACGAGTTTCTACCCAACCGCGCGCGATTGTAGGATGCGCCGGATCATTCTTCGATCCGGCGCTCTGGCTTGCAGGTGGAACCGCGGTCGAGGGGTTCTGAGAGCTCGCTAAAGGAGCGATCAGCGTAAGTAATAGGAATGCCGAGGCCACATTCAGAGACAACGGAGATAGCACACTAGACATGATCAGCGATGATTCCTTTGCTGAGGCTTTAAGGCTCTTAAGGAACATGCCGTCTCACAGGGCTCAGCGACAACGGATAGATTCTGTCCGGCTCGCAGCGATCTCGATCCGAGCTAAGAAGGTCTAGGCGTTCAAGCTCACGGACTCCTGCTGCTTGATCGCGCTCTCAGCGGCTTTGGCTCGGGCTGCTTTGTTGCGCTGCGAGCGGAGCTTCATAAAGGACTTTGCTTCCTCATAGAGACGTGGGACATCGCGATTGACGACCGCCTTCCACACTACCCGGAATGCGGCCTTTGGGCGGAAGTAGTATTCGTCGTAGAACTTATGCACCATCTCCATCACATACTCGGTCGGCAAGCCCGGGTACTCAATATGCGCCATTTGATGGCCGCCGTGATCGTTCATGCTCTCGTTGGTGATGAACTTGTTCTTTGCAGCAAAATCGTAAAACTCTGTTCCTGGATAGGCGTGCGCGACGGAGACCTGAATGGTCTCACAGTCGAGCGTTTTGGCAAAGTCAATGGTGTTTCGGATAGACTGCTTCGTCTCGCCGGGAAGGCCAAGAATGAAGTCCGCATGAATCACAAGGCCGAGGTCATGGCAATCTTTGACGAAGTCGCGGGCCCGCTCGATGGTGGCACCCTTTTTGATGTTCTTGAGGATTTGCGGATCGCCGGATTCGAAGCCGACAATCAGCAGCCTGCATCCTGCATCCTTCATCGCCTTCAGGGTCTCGCGATCCGTGGTCACGCGAGAGGTGCAGGACCATGTCAGACTGAGGGGCTTCAACTTGTCGCAGAGTTCAATCGTGCGCGCCTTCTGAATATTAAAGGTATCGTCATCGAAAAAGAATTCTTTGACGTGAGGAAAGAGTTCCTGGGCGTGCTTCATTTCTGCGGCGACATCATCGGTCGAGCGCTTTCGCCAGGCATGACCGGAGAGTGTTTGCGGCCAAAGGCAAAAGGTGCACTGTGCCGGGCAGCCGCGGGTAGAGTACAGCGACACGAAAGGGTGCAGCAGAAAGGGGACGTTGTACTTTGTCACGTCCATATCGCGCAAGTAGATATCCGTGACCCAGGGCATGGCGTCTAGATCTTCCACCTGCGGGCGATCCGGATTGTGCTGGATGGCCCCGTCATTTCCCCGGTACGAGATGCCTAAGATCTCATTCAGGGGCTTGCGATTCGCAAACTCAACCACGGAGAAGTCGAACTCACGCCGGCAGACAAAATCTATGGCAGAGCATTCGTGGAGGGCGCGATCAGGATCGGTAGTAACTGGTGGCCCGACAAACGCGATTTTGATTGTTGGATTGACTAGCTTGATGGCCTGCACCAGGGCGTGATCGCCCGCCCAACCCACCGTAGAGGTGAAGAGCACAAGAAACTCGTAGTCGCGAGCGATCTTAATCGTCTCTTCGGCGGAGACATGATGAGGTGGAGCATCGAGCAGCTTTGACCCCTCAAGCATTCCAGCCGGGTAGGCCAACCATACTGGATACCAGTAGGACTCGATTTCGCGGGTCGCCGGCCATCGGGAGCTCGCGCCCCCGTCAAAGTTTTCAAAAGAGGGCGGATTTAAAAGCAATGTCTTAAGAGGAGGCATCAGAATGTCCCAAGTTTACCATTTCCACGAAAAGAGCATCAGTTCTTGACGTACTCAGAGGGGGTCGCGCAGATCTCTCGATTGGACGTAGCCGAACTGCATAGGTCGCTTTTTCGCACCTGAATCAGCCATGTCCACTGTCACAGGCGTTGAAAACAAATCTCATTGCAGAGGAGATGGCTTCAACGAGGGCGATCCAGGGGAATTCGCCAGCGACTTCAGCCATGACTCAAGCTCTCCTGCTTGCCGGAGCAAACTGATCTGTGCCTGCCGCCTCTCGAACTGCGCATCCAGCAACGTCAGAAACTTGTCCCGCTCGGTGATGCGCGCGGTCTGCTCATCCTTGGGCGTCATCGGCGTGGAGTTCGCAATCGCCGAGTGCAGTTGTACCTCGATAACATCCAACTGCTGCCGCGCAAGCTGCTGGTCGAGGTCCGCAACCTCGGCGCGAGCGGCGAGCTCGATCGTCGATCGCTGCGTACGCAGTCGCCCTTCTGTGAACTGATCGCGTTGCTGGTCGGCATCGTGCTCGGCCCGGCTGGCCTCCGCTGCGGCCTCACGCGCCTTTGCCCGATGCGTGTAATCGAGTATGGGCAACGTGATCTGAACCCCGATCTCCGCAGCATTGTACTGGAAGTGGTAGTAGTACTCCTGATAGTTGTTGAATGTGCTGAAACGGCTGTACTGCGCGGCAAAGATAAGCTGAGGTCGCCAGAGATACCGTGCGTCGCCGAAAGCCTGTTCGCGTTTCGCCTGGGCGTTCGCGTACGCAACCTGAACACCGGGCGAGGTCGCGGTCCCGAAAGCCGTCTGGCTCATGGACGTCGAAGCAAATCCAGGTATGCTTTCCGGGATCGTCTGCAGACCCCCTGCCGGAAGACCCGTAAGGTGTGCGAGGTGCATCTGATCCACAGCCATATCATCTTCGGCATGAAGTAGGTTGAGGTGGATCTGCGCCGCCGTAAGGCGTGAGGTGGTGAGACCGATCGCGGTATCCTGGCCTGCATCGAGCCGATCCTGAACGATCGTGACAAGTTTTCCAGCGACGTTTTGCTGCTCGCGAAGCGCGCTGCTGCGACTAGCATCATGGTCCAGAGCAAAATAGGTGTTGACCACATCCTCGGCCAGAGCCTGCCTCGCGTCCATGAGAGCCAGGTTCGAGGCCTTTAGGCCAAAGCGCGCAGCCCGGATATAGTCCTTCTGGGAGTAGCTGAAGGCGAGTGACTGCGCTTGGAAGTTGAAGAGTGTCGGCTGCCCCAATGGAAAGCCATATGAGTAACCCAGGCCGGAGCCTCCTGAAAGGCTCGGGATGTAGACATCGCGAGACTCTTCCAGTGCTGCCCGGGCCCGTTCAACATCGGCTGCGGCTGCCTGCACGCGCGGGCTGTTGCGGAGCGCCAGATCAACTGCCGTTGTCAACGAGATCTGCGCACCGGCAGGTACGACCAGGGCAGCGAGTAGGGTGGTGATTCTAGCGACACCGCGAATAGGTGTGGAGGTCGATCTCATGGTCTGAGCTGTGGTCATCGTACCTGCCCATCCGCTTCATTCGGAACGGACGAGGACAAACCCGCTCTGCTCGCCGCGAACTGCGGAGCGAGTGCCTGCGCCGAAAGAATGACAAGCGCTGAAGCTAAATAGATCGTGAAGCCATAGAAGGCCACATGCCGCAAGGTGCTTCGCCGGGCCAAACTTGCCCTCGCACGCGACAACCGATCGCAGGCGCATGGACCCCGATGCGCTCGCTTCAAGGGGATCACTCGACCGCGTGGACCGCAAGACCGTTGTTCAGGTCGCGGTTGCTGTTCACGGGGTTTAGTGCAACAACATCCTTTTCCGACAGACCGCTCGTGATCTCGACGCGCGTCAGATTGAGTGCTCCCACGCCGACATTCACCTTCTGCAAGCGGTTGTTGACCACTCTGTAGACGAAGTTGATCGAGCCTTCCGTATGCAGTGCCTCCCGGGGAACGCTGAGCACATTGAAGCGTTGAGAGTAGGTCACCGTAACAGTGACATTTGTGTTGGGCAGAAGCTCTCCGTTGGCGTCGTCGACCGTGATCAGGCACTCACCCACATTCCGTGTTCCGTAGGTGATCACGGTGGTGGGCGCCACCTCAATGTGGCCGTGCCAGACACGATCCGGCTTGGCGTCCCAGATGATGCGGACGGGTTGGCCAGCGGCAAGCTTCCCGATCTCAGGTTCGTCAAAGTAAGCGAGTACATGCATTCGGGTGAGGTCGGCTACGTCCAGAAGATCTTCCCCTCCGGGGACGAAGTCATAATCACTGACCGGCACGGAGTAGACCGTGCCCGCGAAGGGCGCTCTGATGTTGACCTTCTCGTAAGCGCTCTGCGCCGCGCTCAATCCGGCTTTTGCGTCGGCGAGCTGATCGCGAGAGCGGGCGCTGTCCGGCGCTGACGCGGGCGTCGAAAGTCGTGCACGTGCTGTGTCCAGCGCACCCTTGGCAGAGTCAAGACGTTGCTGCGCGGCGGCAATCTCAGCGGCTGATGCGGCGCCTTTCCCTTGCAGCTGTTTCAGTGCCACGAGGTCCTGCGTCGCCTGCTGAAACTGGATCTGCGCCCGGGACTGCTCACCGGAGTTGCTGATCCGCTCGCTCTGCGAGCCTCCATGTTGAAGGTCATTCGAGACCGCCTCCGCAGCGCTAACGCTGGAGCGCGCCGACGCCAGACGCGCCAGTGTCTCGGAGTCGTCCATTCTCACCAAGAGCTGCCCAGCCTTGACCCGCTGACCCATCGTGACCAGAACCTGTTCCACGACGCCGGGCGCGGGGGCGTGTGCCTGAAACTGCTCGATCGGTTCCACCTTGCCGTTGGTTGACACTTGACTCACCAGGTTCTCGTGAGTCACTGGGGACGTGCGGATGTCCGCAGTATCGTGCATGGTCGAGTGAAGTGCCAAGGCCGCACCGGCCATCAGGAGCAGAACGATCAGGATCGTAAGCGTAGAACGACGTCTTGGCTGACGATCCGGCATCCTGGCCAGTATATGACGCACGTACACCGTGAAGGATGCAGCAAGATGGCAGGTCTAACTCTGCCGGAGGTCGTGTATTTCCAGCTCGAGGCCGTTGAACCACTGATTTTGCTTGCGACAAAGGCGTCCCGCAACATCGATCTGTGATCCGGTTCCAAGTTTGAGACCGGCTGCCACGGCGATCCAGTCGACCGCCCGACTCCAACCGATTGCCTGAAGTGGTAGCTGTCCCGCGGCGGACTCAAGCGAAAGACAGATATGTCGCTCTTTGATCACCCGCACGGGAGCGCAGAGGCGGAGTGATCGTACCAGGAAGAGCGGCTCGTGAAACCCCGCCCCGAACGGTGCACATCGTTCGATCCACCCGGCGAGCTCTGACGTCAGATCCCTTGCAGTGAGTTCTGCGTCACAGCGCAGCGGGGCCGGAACATCGCTGAGCCCGCGATCCCGGCTCACATGCCGCATCCGGCTTCGCAAGGTGGCAAGCTTTGTCGACGCTAGAGTTAGACCGACCGCGTGCGCATGCCCGCCGAAACGCGTGAGCAGGGGAGCGTATGGCTCGTCGCCGGTGTTTGGCGCAACACCTTCCATCTCGTGCGCTGCGGTGAGTGCATCCAGCAAATGAAATCCTGCGATCGAACGGCCAGATCCGTGAGCATGCTCCCCGTCGTTGGTAAGGACCAGCGCGGGCCGGCCTGTTCGTTCCACGACGCGAGAGGCAAGAATACCCAGCACGCCACGGTGCCACGCAGCGTGATCGAGCACCAGGCACTCGGCAGGAAACTGCCCTTGACCGTCGAGCAGTGCGAGCAGCTGCTCCTCAATCGTCGCCAGTGCTTCCCGCTCTGTCGCTCGCCGCGTCTCATTGAGGTCATTCAGCTTGTTGGCGAGCTTGACGGCCGTTCCGGGCGAGCGTGTGAGAAAGAGCTCGACAACGTCGTCGGCAACATCCATGCGGCCCGCAGCGTTGATCCGCGGTCCCAACCGAAAACCCACGTCTGTGACGGAGGGCGAGCGATCGAGCGGCAACGCAGCGACCTCCATGAGTGCGCGGAGCCCGGGCTGCACGGGGTTGGCCAACTCGCGCAGGCCGAGCGCTACAAGCACGCGATTCTCTCCCACCAGAGGGACTGAGTCAGCGATGGTAGCGATCGCAACGAGCTTGAGCAGCGAGGGCAGAAGCCGCTCTCGAAGAAAACGGAGCGCGGCGTGTGAGCTCTCGGCCTCGAGTGCCTTTGCTTCGAGAATGCCGTGTGCGAGCTTGAAGGCGATCGCCGCCCCGCACAGATCCTTAAAGGGATAGGCGCAGTCGGTCTGCGCGGGGTTGATGACGGCGAGCGCCGCCGGCACACCCTGCGATCGATCCGGTAGATGGTGATCCGTAACGATCAGATCGAGCCCGAGCGCTCGCGCTTCTTCCGCTGCGGCAAAGGCTCTCACCCCCGTATCGACCGAGATCACCAAGCGAATACCGGCTTGAGCAGCCTCTGCCAGCCGGCTACCCTGCATCCCGTAACCCTCGCGGATGCGATGCGGGACGTGCCAGCTCACGAGCGAGGGTAGATTCGGCGGGGACACACGATCTATCGCTGTCTTCAGGAGCACCGTTGCTGTCGTGCCGTCGACGTCATAGTCGCCGTAGACCAGAATTGGCTCGCGCGCTTCAACTGCTAGCTGTATGCGACGTACCGCATCATCGAGTCCCTTCATCAGACCGGGCGGGTGAAGGTCGTCGAGTGTGGGAAGAAGAAATCGGGACAGCCTATCTACAGTGAGGCCACGTGCTGCGAGCAGATGCCCAATCGCATCCGGACAGCCGAGCGCCTCCCCGATGGCGCCGGCGAGCGCCGGGTCCACCCGCGGCAGTACCCATTCCCGATCAGCCCGGTTGGCGCGGCGTGCCGGATTGGCCGATGCGAAATCTACTTCCGGAATGTGGTTTGCTGCGGCTTGGTCCATCGTGCTCATGATCGTCGAATCGACGGCGTCAGCGCTGTAAACCCGTGAAGCAAATTAGTCCTCGTCGTGATCGTCGACGACGATGCCGCCAAGCTCTGCGACTGACTCCATCAACTCCTGGAAGTTGTCGTACCATTCGGTCGCTGTCTCGAAGAGAAACATAACGCCCTGGTGCGCAAAGCCCAGCTGGAGATAGCCGGTTTTGCCGACGTGCCGCACCAGATACTCCGCGTCCTCAATCTCGGGTCCTTGATCATGGGGAAACTTCTGCGTCCGGATCTGCTCTAGCAGCACGGAAAGATCCGTCTTTTCGAGCACCACCTCGCTCATGGTCAGGAATCCGGCGCCTGCGGCTTTGGCGTGTTCAACGAAATCCTTCCAGCTATCTGGCGTCTCTTCCTCGAACACTACGCTGGGAACGTCTTCGGAGACGTAGGCCGGCATTCGCCGCATGCCATGACCTGCGATAAACGCGATCATGTCGTCTTTGAGCGAGACAAGGTTATCGTTTGCCATCACGCTCCATCTTCGCAGAAACCGGCTCCAGGCGCATGGGAGATTACTAGCGCTCCGCCGAGCCTCGCACGAGATCCTGTCGAGCTCAACATGGTATATTCAGTCTCGACTCGAGATGATCTTTTCTAAGGACTACGTAGGATATCTTGCGCGGCAGACGGTGAAGCACCTTATTGCAGCGAAGATGATCGAGACGGACAAGTTGGCGTTGGTTGACGAGCGGCTCTCGCGGGCCCTAATTGACGAACTGTCGCTCGAAGATCGTATCAACGACGAGGTACGCGTGATCCTCGACGCCATTCAGGACGAGATGCTCAAGGGTGGCGTGAGCTATCCGGAGATGTTCAAAAAGATTAAGCAAAAGCTCGTCGCGCAATATAAGGCGGTCCTATGAGGATCTCACATGACAAGCTGAATAAGCTGGCGCACACGGTGGCCGATGCGTTGGCGGAGATCGATGAGGTCGAATTCCGTGAGGATCGGAATACCATTCGGCAGGAGGCGCGCAAGGCGCTCGAGCATTTGTTGAATCAGGAGACGAAGATCGACGCCGCTGCCCGGCAGAAGATCTCCTCTCAGCAAAAAATCATCCTTGAGGGTTCTCAGGAGTGGGACATCCTCTACCGCAAGTACTACAATGATGAGGTCAAGCGGCTGGGTATCTAAACCTTTGTCCTTTGTCCTTGCCCTTATAGGGCAATACATTCCAGGAATGAATTAGCTCCAGATTTCCATATGCTGTGAGTTGGCAGGCAAGAGCCCGTCCAAGTGGAGGGAGTTCCCGGCTTTGGCGGTCCGAGTGCTTGCTGGTATAGTAATTCTCGTGGAACGCGAGGGCGAGGTTTGCTCTGGCTCCTCGTCGTAATGCTGGTGTGGCGATATGGTGTAACTGGTTAACACGTCGCCCTCTCAAGGCGAAGAGTTCGGGTTCGAGCCCCGATATCGCTACCAAATCTAAGAACTTACACCACTCCGTAAGAGCATGTGGGCGGTTGTGTGATAAGGCAGCGAAGAAGTAGTCCTCTGCAGGCACTCCCGCAAACGCGCGACTACGAGACGATACATGAGCTTCCTCTTCGGCACGCGACTGCCGTCGGCGTACTCCAGACGAGTGAAATGATTCCAAGTCACGATCCATTCTGAGCAGCCGAGCTCAGCGCGAGCCATTGGCCTTCCATATTTTCTTTTGCTTGCGTTGCGCTTGTGTTTTACCTATAACATGCTTACGTTATTGGCGGCCGGGAGCGCAAATGATGTCGCTCCACTCCTGTGCAACGCTCAGCAACGCACGATCAAGGGGATTCATGAGCAAGATACGCGAGAGATTATTGGGGGTTTGTGTCTTTTTGCTCCTGGCTGGGACAGCTGCCATAGCGCAGACCATCACTGCCTCGATCCGTGGAACCGTTAGCGAAGCCAGCGGGGCCATAGTGGAAAGGGCAGAGGTGCGGGCGACGAACGTGGGCACTGGTACTGTCAGCAAAATGATGACGAATCACAGCGGATCGTACAATTTCCAGTTTCTACCTATTGGTACGTACAAGGTGGAGGTGACAGCCCCGGGGTTCCGCAATGAATCCATCGGACCGTTCACGCTGGAGATCGATCAGGTAGCTCAGATTGACGCCAAGCTCCAGGTCGGCCAAGCAACGGAGAGCATGACGGTGTCTGAGGCTGCGGCCCCGATCCTCAATACCGAGAACGCTACCCTAGGTACCTCGATTGACGCGAATACGCTCGAAAGCATGCCGCTCAACGGATTGAATCCCTATATTGCAGCGATGATTGTCCCGGGCGCATTGAATCCGACGTTCGCCGCGATGGGAGGATTGGAAGGAGCTTATCGAGACACCGACCAAGACGCTGTACCTTCGTTTAACGGCAATCGAAAACAGGGCAATAACTTCATCCTGGACGGGATCGAGATCAATGAAACAGTGGCGAATACGGTCGGCTACAATCCGTCGCCTTACTCGCTGCAAGAAATGCGCATTATCACCGGCAACGCCGATGCGGAATACGGCAACGTGAACGGTGGAGAAGTCGTGATGGTGACCAAGGGGGGAACGAATCGGTTCCACGGCAACCTGTTCGAATACTTCAAGAACCAGGGTCTGTCCGCGAATAGCTGGACCAACGACTACAACGGGGTGGCAAAAAGCCACTTTTCGCAGAACCAGTTCGGTGCGACACTTGGCGGCCCCATTCTGAAAGACAAGCTCTTCTTTTTTGCGGATTATGAAGGTCTGCGATATACCGTGCCCGCAAGTCAGTCCTTGTACAGCGTTCCTGATGCTCTGGAGCGGGCGGGTAATTTCAGTGAACTGCTGAGTGAGCCAACACCCATCCAGCTCTACAACACAGCGCAGGGCAACACGGACAGCGCAGTGCCGTACGCCAACAATCAGCTTCCCGCTGTCCTCAATCCGGTTGCGACTTACCTGTTCGCACATCCCACGGCGCTGCCGCTTCCGAACCGTGCACCACTGGCCGGCACAGTAGCCCAGAACAACTACCTCGGATATTCAGCATCGCAAAACACCAATAACCAAGTTGACGGTCGGCTCGACTATACGATTGGCACACGCGACACGTTAATGGTGAAGGGCACATGGGGCGATGCTCATGACGAACAGACCCAAACGCCGTTGCCCATTCTCTTCCCCGCAACAAACGACTATCCCTTTTATATGGGTGCTGTGAATTGGACACACACCTTTTCTCCTAGCCTAGTGAATCAACTTCGCGCAGGCTATTCGCGAATTGGCCAACGCGCCAGCGTTTCTGACCCTACAGGGCTATTCGGAACTAAAGGCAACGCCCTCGTAGGAATCCCTCTCGCAACGCAGGCAGTCCCCGGATTTTCCCAGATCGCCATTGCGGGGTCGGAGATCGGAGGCTTCGGAACCTCGATTGCGGCCGGTAACACCACGGTGGATAACAACTTTGATTACAGCGATGATTTTACCTGGGTTCACGGCCACCACGTCACGCGCCTTGGTGTTCAGTTCATCCGCTACCAAGAGAACTACTTCAACCCAACCAATTTAGGGGGTCTGCTGGGAACCTTTGGCTATAACGGGTCATACACAGCGGCAGGCAGTTCGAACGGGGACGGTTTTGCAGATTTTGAGTTGAACGATGCGCAAAGTGTGCAGGTGAGCGGCCAAAGCGGTCCCTTCGGTCAACGCCAGTGGCGAGATGCCTACTATGTGCAAGACGACTGGAAGCTGCTGCCCAACTTAACAATCAACATCGGATTACGCTATGCCTATGACCAGCAACTATACGAGGTCCATAACAAGATGTTGAGCGTGGACCTAAAGAAGGCATACTTCGCGCCCGTCAACACGCCGGCGAGTTCGTTGCTGCTGTACGCGGGGCAGAACGGCAACAACCGATCGCTGGTGAACCCTGCCTATACCCAATTCATGCCGCGCGTGGGGTTTGCCTGGCAGCCGCAGCCGGGTGTCGTGTTTCGGGGAGGATACGGCATCAGCGACGACATTGAGGGAACCGGAAGCGGTCTTCGCATGACGCAGAACGCCCCGTTCTTGACCTCCTATACGAATAATGCAACTACGCCTTCAACAACGTCACAGGGAACTCCGATACAGGTGCAGACCGGGTTCACTTCGACCTCGGCCAGCACGAGCTCGCAGTATGACGTGTGGGATCCTAGCTTCCGCCCAGCCCTGGTGCAGCAGTTCAATTTCACAACACAGATGCAGATCGCACGCCTCACCTCCGCGCAGCTCGGGTATGTAGGCCAGCTTGGTCAGCACCTCGCAGTGCCGATTTTGCTGAACCAATACACCGGCCCCGTTCCCACCTCCTGCCCGGGAGATACGACAGGATGTGTGGACTTGGTGGCACCGTACTATGCTCTCGTCGGCGGCAACAATCAGATCGCGGAGACGGCTTCGAGGGCTATTTCAAACTACAACGCATTTCAAGCAACGCTGCGCCAACAGGAGACCAATGGTCTCGAGTTCACTGTTAATTATACTTGGTCGAAGTCGATGACAAACAACCCTGGAGGCTTCTTCAACGTCGATGGTACGCTGGGCGGCCTGTTTCAGTTCTGGCAGAACACTTATAACTCACACCAAGACTATGGCAATTCAGCATTTGATGTGCCTCATAACCTAAATGCCACAGGTGTGTACAAGCTGCCGTTCGGACGCGGCAAGCGGTTTGGCGGCGACTGGGGTCGATTGACAGACGAGACCTTAGGCGGATGGGAGCTTGCCACTAATGTTCTGCTTGGCAGTGGTTTTCCCATCAGTCTTTACCAAAACGGAAACGATAACCTGAACACAGCCGCAGATAGCTATAACTACAACGGCTACAGCACAGTTAACCAGTACTTCAAGCCCAGGATCGTCAACCGCTCCACAGCGCATTGGTTTGGCACTGACCCCTCAGCAACGCCTTGCACAATCCCCGGAGCGAGGATTAACAGCTTGGGCGTCCCCTGCGCTTACGGCCGGCCTGCCTTCAACCAGTTCGGGAACCTGGCCCCGAATAGCGCGCGAGCTCCGGGATCGAAGGATGTTGACCTGTCATTGTTCAAAGCATTCAGGACACGTGGCGAGCAGAACATTAAATTCCGTGCAGATGCATTCAACGCTTTCAATATGGTTAGCCTCGCTCCGCCACGTTCACGTATCGGAAGCAGTACCTATGGCCGCATAACAAGTGCCTTGTCCGCCCCTCGGCAATTCCAGTTCTCAGCAATTTACCAATTTTGACAGTAGGTAGCGTGCAATCCGACCCGTGAATGGATACATTCACAGGTCGGACTCGCGTGGGAATCGACCGGGGTTGCGCACCATCACCCATTTGCTTCCGTTTGGCTGGTCTGAGCTTCCGAGAGCTTGCGTGCAAAGTGCAAAGAATTAAACATACATGATTGGTGATGCACCTCATGAAGAATGTGGGGATGACCTCGTACGTGAAGGCCTTAATGTCAGTCCATAGGTATAAATCGATCTGCAGATTTCGCGAGCTACTCAGGATTCAGATCTCCGAATACTTTGACCTTAGCTGGAGCATCAGTCAAAAGAAGCTGAGTGGTGCTTACATGCTACTCGCGGTAACCCTCGCCGGCACGGCTCGTGTCGCTCTGGCGCAGGCTTCTGGACAGGCAAAGGTCTGGCAGGGGACCGTGACACTACCGACCTATGAGGAAGGTGCGCCAGACCTCAATCCTCCGTTCGATAGCTGGGCTACGACCGAGTTCAATTACCCGTACACAATGCGGACCTCATTAACAGGAGTAAAGAAAAACGAGGTCTGGCGCGCAATCTTCCTCGAAAATGAATATCTGAAATGCACTGTGCTGCCCGATTTAGGCGGCCACCTTTATAACTGTACCGATAAGATCAACGGGCAATCGATGTTCTACGCGAACCCTTCCATCAAGAAAGCCGAGATAGGGCATCGTGGGGCGTGGGCTGCATTTGGCGTCGAGTATAACTTTCCTGTATCACATAACTGGGCTTCGTTGTCACCGGTCGACTTTGCATACTCTGCTCAATCAGATGGAAGCGCCTCCGTGACTGTGGGAAACATCGACCGGCCCTATGGCATGCAGTGGAACGTTGACCTGACGTTGCGGCCCGGTTCGACGCTGCTTGAAGAGAAAGTCACTCTCTATAACCGTAGCGATGTGCGCCATCGCTTCTACTGGTGGGATAACGCCGGAGTGCAGGTGTGGGACGACTCAAGTATTGAGTACCCGATGCGCTTCGCCGCCGCGCATGGTTTCACAGACGTCTATCAATGGCCTGTCCTTGCACCAGGAGGTAAGGACGTGAGCCTTTTGCGTAACCAAACCGAGGGACCAGTGTCCTATTTCTCGCATGCAACGCGCGAGACATTCATGGGGATTTGGAACCCCAAGACACAGGCGGGTACAGCGCAATTCTCGGAGTTCCAGGATCTTCCTTCGAAGAAGATTTGGTCCTGGGGGTCTGATCCGGCAGGCCTCGCGTGGCGGACCGCGCTTTCCGACAACCAGAGCAGTTACGTCGAGGTGCAGGCGGGCCTCTTTCGAAATCAAGAGACGTACGCCTTTCTCGACCCTGGCCAGACGATTCTGTTTCGAGAGTACTGGATGCCGCTACGTGGCATCGGAGGAATCTCAAGGGCCAACAAGGCAGCTATTCTAAAGTTAGAGGTGCATGGGTCGAACGTTTTCACATCGTTGAATGTGAATTCCGCAATTCTCGGTGCAAATATTGCTATAAAGCAAGGCACAGCCCTGGTATGGAGTGGTACCGCAAACTTAAGACCGGAGGTAACCTGGTCGAACACCGCTTTCATTCAGGAAAAGGCGCCCAAGGTGAGCTTTGAGCTCAAGGATAGCCAAGGCAAGCTGTTATTGACGCAGACAGACGGCGAGTATGACTGGGACTCTGTGTCGTCGGTTAAAACAGGCCCACAGCAGACGTACTCTCCTCCCGTACCCTCGGCCCGGTCCGAGGATGATTGGCTTCAAGTCGGGAGGGATCAGGAGCTAAACGGGCAAGTGTTGCTCGCCATAGACACCTATGAAAGAGCGTTGCAGCGATACCCCCAGAGCTTTTCGCTTGAAGTGGCAGCGGGCAGACTGGCAGCGTCGCTGCAGCGATTTGCTGAGGCAGAGCCTCTGCTCAAGGCAGCTCAGGCGCGCGACACGCCGAACGCCTTGGTCGCGTATTACCTTGGAATCACAGAAGAGGGCCTGGGCCAGCTCAGAGAGGCCGAAACTACATTTGACATCTCCTATCGTCAAGCGTCTCTGCGTGCTCCGGCAGCCCAGCGGCTTGCGGAACTTCGGGCCAGGAATGGCGAGCTGCAGAAGGCATATCTCTTTGCCAAAGCTGCTGCCGAGGCCGAGCCGCTCGACTTCAAGGCGCAGGAGCAAGTGGAGGCACTTGCACGCGCCGGCGCAGAAGCTTCGAAGGCAGGAGATCTCGTGCAGAGCGGGCTGGCTCTCGATCCAACGAGCGACTTTCTTAAGAATGAGGTCGGCCAACCGGATTTGCCGCATCTTGCGGCCGACCCATACCGTGTTCTTCGCGTCGCTGCAGAGTATATGGAGCTGGGTCTTTACCAGCGCGCGTCGCAAATGCTCGAAACGACCTATCCCGAGGTTCCAATCAATCAGAGCGAACCCGGCTCCGTGCTCCCACAGTTTCATCCGCTGGTGGCATACTACGCCGCTTACTGCAAAGCGAAGCTAGGAATGGATGCCGGCAAGAGCTGGCGCGCTGCATCGCAGCTTTCTCCGAGCCTCATCTTTCCCTCGACGGAGATGGATCATCTTGTGCTAAACGCTGCGCTGTCGGAAAATTCTGAAGATGCAACGGCACAGTATTTTTTGGGTACGCTGCTCTTCGCCAAGGGGCTTTACAACGAAGGCATCGCGCATTGGACGGAAGCGCAACGCCTCTCGCCGCGCCTTCCGGTCGTGGCAGTCGACCTCGGCACTGCGTGGCTGGAGCGGAAGCGCGATCCCTCACGAGCTCTCGAATGGTTTCAACAAGGGCTTGAGAACGACCCCTATAATCCTCGTGTTTATATGGGTCTCGATGAAGCCATGAGCTTGACCGACATGTCGCCTCCAGAGCGTGCCGCAGCGCTTTCTCGCTATCCTCAGGCGGACTTACCGCAATCCAAGATGCCTGCGAACCTCGTGTATCAGCTTGCGCTTACGCGGGCCGAAGCAGGACAGTTCGCATCGGCAGAAGCGCTGTTTCAAGGCAGATTCTTTCCGAGCGAAGAGGGCGGAATCAGCTCTGACCAGGTCCTGTTCGAGATTTTATTGATGCAGGCCGAAGCCGATGCAAAACTCGCGAATAGTAAGAGTGCTGATGACCTACTGCGCGGGCGTCTTGCCGGGCTGAGTATGGATGGTGCGTCATCGCAGGGATACTTCAGAATGGCTCAGGTCGCACGCGCATGCCGCCAGCACGAGATGGAACAGCAGTTACTCACAAAAGCAGCAGCAGGCCGAACTTTCGCAGATAATGTTTGGGCTTCCAGGGCGCAGAAAGCGCTTGGAATCTACGACGTGCAACGCACGACAACAGCGTTCGAGAGGGCTCTGCCTGCGTTAGGCTCGCCTGCTGAACTAAGCACGTATACCAGCTACCACTGGTACGGGATTGGAATGATGCAGGCTGCGCTTGGCTGGCAAGAGCAGGCGGCGCAGTCTTTTCATAATGCGCTGCTGCTCCGAGATGAATGGATGTCCCATCACCTGTCCCGCGCAGCTTTGGCAGCGTTGTCTAATCCACAGTGAAGCCTCGTTGCTGTTGGAAGTGGAGGCGCTTCTAACAGCAACACGCGCGTGTGCAACTTCGGTGCTGTGCGGATAGCTCTAAGCGGCCTGACGGCCCGATATGGTCGGCGAGTTTTGTGGGACTTTTACGGCCTAGATCACCATGACTCCAAGTACGCCCGCGGCTGCCATGATCTTTTAGGCGAGGTCATAACTGTGGTGAATGTCCCGCACCCACGGAGCAACACACCGGCCATCGAGTAGCCCCTGGTAAGTATTGCCAGAAGCTGTTCCAGGGAGGACGCCGGAACAATCCGAGCCGCGACAAGGGAAATGAGCATATAGTCCGCTCCCATTGCAAACCCAGAAACGATCCCGAAGCCCATGCAGCTATGGAATGGCCGGCAAGTAGCAGAGAGGAATTGACACTCCGATCACGAGATAGAAGAGTTCCATCGCGTTCTTTTCTGAAAGCTGTCCACGATATAGCCCATGAGCACCTGGCCTGCGAGGCTCGATCCAAGCGCGGAAAGATACTTCGATGCGGTCGCTCGTGTGTAGCCCTGATCCTCGAGGAACATGATGAAGTGCTGAATGACCGTGTTGATGCTCCAATGACCAGCGCTGAGCCGAGCAGGATAAGCCATAAGTTTGAGCTGCAGGGAGCAAAAGGGATCGTCATCGAAGGCGCACGTTTTAGCCGAAGTTGATTCGGCTCGAAATTGGTTTCGAGACCTTCGGCCTCGCCGTGCCTGAAAGCACTTGGCAAACATTAACTGGTTCACTATGGGCCGGGCCAGAACGTAGCCGAGGACTTCGATGACACAAAGCACCTGATATCGCCAGAACCTGTCCATGAGCCCCATGAGAAAAAGCGGCATACCCCAAGGCCGATGCCACAGAGGATCACGGGCGCGAGCCGATGCGATCGATTAATAGATCCGCCAAATAGTTGCAGGGTAGCCCGACAAAGACGAGCCGAACAGAAATACTTGCGTCACGTGAGCGCGTGAAAGCCCAGAGACGGATAGTAGACTGGAGCCGTAGTAGATCACCCTACAAAAATAACAGATTGAGGAAGGCCGCAAGGACGATGTACCAACCGTGAAGACGCGTCCACGTCGAAAGGTCGTACCCTCCTTTGTCCCTCTTTCTGACATCTCTCCTCTTCAAAAAATCAGAGCGGCTTGCTGCCATACTTGCGCCCTGTCAGCTATACGTCTCGGCCAGAAGTCTTTCCAGAAACACCTTCGAGCTCAGGAGATCCTGCTTCCTCTGTTGTTCGTCACCGGCCTCGCGCTCGATCAGCATGGAACCGCGATATCCCACCTGTTTCAACCGCTTGAGGACGAGCGGGAAGTCGACTCTGCCCGTTCCTATGGGTGTCTCTTCGCCTAATTTGTGTGGGTCTGTCGGGAAGCGGCCATCCTTGGCGTGAATTCCCCGAACGCGCTCGCCGAAGACGTCCATGGCATCGACGGGATTTCCCTTGCCATAGAGAATAAGATTGGCTACGTCCAAATTTACGAACACATTGCCGACGCCCACGTCTTCGATCAGCCGGACCAAGGTGATGGGCGTCTCCTCTCCTGTCTCGCAGAGCAGTGTTAGTTGCAGTTGCTTGCAATATGCGGCAACCCCCTTCGTGGCCGCTACAGCCTCAGCGTACAAAGGGTCATTTGGGTCTTCTGGAATGAAGCCTAGATGTGTGTGGATGGATGGAATTTCCGCTCTGTGAGCTACATCTGCGGCCATTTTCAAAGCTTGTATGCGCGCCTGCCGTACGGACAGCGGGATGATACCGATTGTACGTGGACCGTTGTAGAAGTCGAAGATCCGGACACCTGGGTTGTGCTCACTAATTGCCGTCCCATCCACGCCGTATTTGTTGAGTGCGGCTCGAAGCAGAGCAGCATCCTTTAAAGCCAATCCGTCGACCCCGATCTGACAGGCAGAGAGGCCTGCTTCGTGCACCTCACGCACTACCGTATCAATGGATTGCCCCTCTCCAACCCACACGACCTTGCCAAGCTGAATGGGACAGGGTTCCAGTGCAGACGTGGACACCATCTTTTCGCCGAATGCCAAGCTCACAACGCTGCTTGCATAAGTTGCGGCAGCGAGTTGTAGGCATCTGCGACGGTTTACGAAGGGCGGATCATCGAACAAGTCAGGTCTCCGAAGACGGCGAAGCAACTTAGTTGTGGTGTGAGCCAGCGATCTAGCTGCTGTTCAACAAAGCTATCATCGTTCAGGTGTGGATAGAATGCGTACACCCGATCGATTTCTTGTTTCTGGCCCTTGCTCAAACTTTCGCGTGGGTCAAGGCACCTTAGACCTTCCAGAAGCCCTGCCGTCGCAGCACCTCGTGCAAGCCTGCGATGCAGCCTGCAAAGACGTTGGCGGCGTCGAGGAAGCAGCATTGCTATCTGTCACATCGATGGCTCGTTCAGCAGGTCCTGTTGCATAACGGATGGATGCGACCGGGCCATCTCGTATTCCTCAAGCAGAGCGACCGCACATCGCGTCCATACTGACCAGTGACCTAGCAGTCCGCCGTTCATCTGATCACTATGGGTCGTAATTTCCCGTGTAGACCGAAATAGGACGATCTGATTCACAGACAGCTCGCGTCACAGCGGAGATGAGGATCGAACGTTTCACTCCTTTGCCCTCACGACGGTCTTGAAGAGATCTGGCGGAAATTGATGCCCTTCGGCGATCAGGGTTGCTGTCAGGCGACTATCGGCAAGGTTGTGGCCAGAGCACATATCGTGCCGCTCGACCCTAACAACAACCCCATTGCCCAGGTGTGTGGAGAATAGGTTGGCGCTGAACTTGTGGTTCACTAGGATCCTTTCGCTGGCAATACGAATTATCGCCTGATCACGCGACACGAGCTTCACATATCCTTTTTGGCCTAGAGTATAGTAGCTTCGACCATATGCGTTTTGTTGTGTTTGGACTGCGATACGCGAAGAGATCCCACTTTTCTATATATGTCGTCTAAGACTAGCCGGAAGCGAGCCTTAGAGCGAAGAACATCATCGCTTTTGCGGCTCATGGTCCGTCATCATGCCAGCCTGTTAGGCGCGGCGGCGCTTGCCTGCTGCTTCTGCGGCTCTCTCCTCGCGCAGGCAGGGATTGAGAACCCCCGTGCTGGGGTCAGCTTGTACGCAAAGAACCACACCGCTATGGCCACAACCTTTTCCCTTCATCTGTACGTGCATTCGCAAGTTGAAGCAGATACCGATGCGGACCTCGTCTTTGAAGAGGTTGATCGCATTGAAGATTTGCTGAGTAACTACCGTCCGAGCAGTGAGCTTTCGCGGATCAACGAAGATGCATTTGCTTCACGTGTTACCGCCGATCCAGAGACATTTGAATTTCTGAAGACCTGTTTGTTTTGGAGTGCTCAATCGGATGGGGCGTTTGACGTCACTGTCGGTAAGCTGATGAAAGCCTGGGGCTTCTTCAAAGCCAAAGGTCGTATTCCTTCCGACGAAGAGCTGTTACAGCTCCGCGCGGCGGTGGGCTGGCAGAAGGTGCAGCTAAACAGCGCCGATCGTACCGTTCGGTTTTTATCTCCGGGGGTCGAGCTTGATCCGGGGGGCATCGGGAAGGGCTACGCTGTTGAGCGCGCAATCGCCATTCTTCGCACACAGCATGTGCAGGCAGCTCTTCTTTCGGCGGGCAGCAGCACCATCCATGCCCTGGGCGCACCGCCAGGGGAACCGGGCTGGAAGGTACGTCTACCTACTTTAGGTGAGGCTCCACGTACACTTTCCTCTATCATCCTTCGCGATACGTCGCTGTCCACCGCAAACTGCACGGAGAAGAATTTCACTCATCAGGGACACCTTTACTGTCACATCATGGACCCTAGGACGTTGCGGCCTGTGGAGGGAGTGGTACAGGTAACGGTGATCGCACCCTCGGCAACCGATAGCGATGCGCTTTCGAACGTTCTCTTTGTTTTGGGTGCGCAGAAGGGATCGGCCGTTCTGCGCACTCACTTACAAGATTCCGCCTTAGTTATCGCGAGCGATGCGCACTCTCGGGTGTGCAACCGCATTCGTTGGAAGGGCGAGATCGCAGCCGAATATTGCACCATAACCGTCCCCAAGGATAACTAGAACGTGAATCGTCGACATCTGCTGCAACGCTTATCGATGAGTCTGGCCGCCACACAGATCCCAGCGGCTTCTCCTGCCTACGCAAAGGCGATGGAAGGCCAGCCTGTTCCTCAGCGGTCCAGTGCAGCGAACGATCGTGTGAACATAGGCGTGATCGGGCCCGGCAGCCGTGGCCTGGAGCTAATCCGGCAACTTCTGCGCACACCCGGCGTTGAGATCGTCGCGGTGTGCGATGTGTATGAACCTCGTTTTGCCCAAGTGGATGAGCTCGTAGGGAGGAAAGTCGCGCGTCATACGGACTATCGAGAGCTTCTGGCGCGCACGGATATCGATGCCATCTTTATCGCCTCGCCGCCACTCTTCCATGCGGAACACGTAATTGCGTCGATTGAGAGTGGCCGCCCTGTCTATGAAGAGAAGACGCTGGCGTTTCATCCTGAAGAGTGCCAGCAAGTAGCGGCATGCATCGCCAAGCATAAGCAGGTCTTCCAGATCGGTCATCAATACCGATACGCCTCCTGGTACCAGGAGGCCATCCGGCGGATTCATGCAGGAGAGATCGGAGAACCGACACACGTTTATGGGTACTGGCATCGATCAGATAACTGGCGGCGGCCCGTTGCAGACCCATCCCTGGAGCACCTGATCAACTGGCGCTTATACCGGGAGACCTCCGGCGGGCTCTTTGAGGAGCTTGGATCACACCACATCGAGGTGGCAAATTGGGTTTTTGGGGAACAGCCGGAGAGCGTGCTTGGAACGACGAGCCTGGCGGTCAACCACGATGGTCGAACCGTCGGCGACAACGTGCAAGCCGTGCTGGGGTATTCCAACGGCAGAAGGATGGTCTTCAGCTCCCTTTCCGACAACGCAATGATGGGGGACCAGCTATGGATCTATGGCACCGAAGGCAGCGTTCAACTCACCATTGAAGATGCAACCTTCTATGGCGAGAAGCGAAAGGATGTTGCTGTTCCGGCGCAAGCGGACGTCGTTCATCAAGGCATCACCACCGGTGCTTCGTACAGAACGGCCTTCGCAATGCCGTACCGTGGTCCTGGCGATCGCCTGACCATGAAGCCTGGAGAGGATCCGACACGCACAGCCTGCGCCGACTTCATCCGTTGCGTTCGCACCAAGCAGCAGCCTTTGGCGGATCTACGGGTCGGCTACGGCACCGCGATGCCAGTTGCATTGGGGAAGACCGCGATCCGGGAGGTCAGCGGAACGTCAATACCGCCTCTGAAGAGCTAATGCGATTGGTAGGTAGAAGGCTCGGGGCGGTCCATGCGTTGTGTCCGCGATGCGGGAATATACTGGGGCAGTGAGCAAGACGTTTTTTATCGAGACCTTTGGCTGTCAGATGAACGCCCATGATTCCGAGAAGGTGATCGGAATGCTGGAGCAGCACGGGTATATGCGGGTGGACGATGAGGCCGACGCCGGTCTCATTCTGTACAACACCTGCTCCATCCGGGACAAGGCCGAGCAGAAGGTCTTTCATCGTCTGAATGAGTACAAGAGGCTGCAAGGTGAGGGCAAACGCTTTGCCGTGCTCGGGTGTGTCGCCCAGCAGGAGGGCGAGCGCATCTTCGAGAAGGCGCCTTATGTCTCGATCGTTTCGGGCTCTGCGAGCTATCGGAACCTGCCCGAAATGCTGTCGCGGCTGGAGAACGGCGAGCAGCGTATCACCGGTCTCGACGACCGGCAGACAGATGAGACCTTTGAGACGGAGTTCGTCGCTCGAACCAACCCGCACCGCGGCTACATCACCATTATCGAGGGCTGCGACAAGTTCTGCGCCTATTGCGTTGTGCCGTATACGCGGGGCAAGGAGCGCAGCCGGACGGCGGCAAGCGTGCTCGAAGAGGCGCGACGCATCGCGGATGCCGGGTACAGCGAGATACAACTGCTCGGGCAAAACGTGAATTCGTACCGTGATCCTTCCGGCTCGAAGAGCTTTGCGGAGCTGCTCGCCGCAGTTGGCGAGGTCCCAGGGATTCGCCGGGTACGCTTTACCACCAGCCATCCGCGCGACTTTACACGCGATATTGTGGAGGTGATGGATGCCGTTCCCACGCTCTGCGACCATGTGCATCTGCCAGTGCAGAGCGGCTCGACCGCGGTGCTCAAGGCGATGAACCGGGAGTACACGCGGGAGTGGTATCTCGAGCGCATCCAATGGATTAAAGCGGCGCGACGACCGATCAGCCTGACGAGCGACATTATCGTGGGCTTCCCGGGCGAGACCGAGGGCGATCTCGAAGAGACAGCTTCGCTGCTGGCGCAGGTAGAGTACGACGCGATCTTTGCTTTCAAGTACTCGCCGCGCCCGAACACCCCGGCGATCAACCTGCCGGATTCAATTCCGGACGAGGTGAAATCCGCGCGCTTGCAGGTGCTGCTCGATCGGCAGCGAGAGATACAGCGCAAGCGCTACGCACGGCATGTCGGGGAAGAATTGAATCTGATGGTGGAGGGCTACAATCGTCAGCGTGGCCAGATCGTCGGTCGATCTACGCAGAACAAGACAGTGAACTTCACGACGAAGCAGCCGATCTGGCCTGCGCCGGGGTCCTATGTGCAGGTGCGGATTACACACAGTTTTCCCAATAGCCTGCTCGGGGAGGCATGCTAAGTATGACCGCTGTCTCGGTACCGGAGCCTGTGGAGATTGAGGTTCAGATCCGCGGGCTGATGATGGATCCGATCACGAACACACCCGTGGTGGTGCTGAAAGATGTCGCGGGTGAGGCCGTGCTACCGATTTGGATCGGGATGTACGAGGCGAATGCGATCGCGCTCGAGCTCGAAAAGACCGCGACGCCGCGGCCGATGACGCACGATCTGCTGCGCGATGTGGCGCTCGGGCTGCGGGCTGAGCTGCGCAAGGTGGTCGTGACGGAGCTGCGTGACGATACGTTTTACGCGACCATCTGGTTTGAGCAGGCGGGCGAGGCGGTCGGTGTCGACTCGCGACCCTCGGACGCCTTTGCCATGGCGCTGCGATGGGATTGCCCGATCTATGTGCATCGCGAGGTGATGGAGCGGTCGCGGGAGGCGGCGGGTGAGGGGAGCGGGCCTACCGCGGCGCAGATGCGGCAGTGGCTGGAGAATCTGAACGATGATGAGATGGGCCGCTACAAGATGTAGGTGAGCGAGCCGCGGCAGCGCCTCAGAGCCAGCCGCAGATTGTAGCAACTTGCTCCGCCCAGCTATCTTCCGTGGGAATGACTGGAAGCGGTGACCCAATCTGACGGTTCTCCCGCACCGAGGAGATCGCTCTTTCCAAAGCGGGAAGCATCGACTCCTCGCTGCCGTCAAAGACTGTTGCCCATGGCGTGTGCAGGAGGATGTCGGAGACGCCTGAGTCGTGATGCAGAAGGACAGGAATGCCTCGCTGGAGAGATTCGATGGCTGGGATACCATAGCCCTGAACTGCCGGCATCAGGAACAGATCGGCCCTGGCGTACAGCTCCTGCAGCTGGGCGTCGCTGACGAAGCCGTGGAAGTGGACGCGTTGCTCAAGGCCCAGGCCGACGCTGAGAGAACGCATCGCAGCAAGCTGCGAGCCTCGTCCTGCGATATCGAGCTGCCAGTCAACGGCACGGGACAGGGGAGAAGCGCGATGCTCCAGGGTTGCAAGCGCGCGCAGGATCCAATCGACCCGTTTGTTGCTTTCTATGCGCGAGACGCTGAGCATGCGCAGGGTACTTCCCGCGGAGCGGGGGCGGAACTCCTCACCCGATCCGCTGCCCAAGCCGCCCATGCGGGCGATGACTGCGTCTATGTCAAAGACTCGTTGTGACTCCTCGCGGAGATATGTGCTTGTGACAATAGTTGATCCACCGGAGCGCAGGCCGTATCCGGTGATGCTATCTGAAACCCACCGCTTGACTGGAAAGTGCGGCTGCGTCGCGTCGGAGAAGAGGCTGGGAGTGTCATGCATCATGCAGTGAAAGCCACGCATGCCCGCGAGGGTGGCGTGAAGTGCCGGCTGGTAGCCGGACATCAGGGGTTGAAAAGGATTTGGTCGATCAGCAAAGTACCGTGAAAGGGCATTGATCTTCGCCAGCGGACGAAGCGCGGGGCTGAGCTCGATCACCTCTAGTGGGAATGTGGCTGCCTTGGCGAGACCGGCCGCGTCGTAGTAGGTGACGAAGCGGCAGGGGAGGCTTTGGCGAAAGAGCCAGCTGGCAAGCGCGATGCAAGCGCGCTCAGCGCCGCCAAGCTCGCCGACTTCTGTCATGACGATGGCTCGTGAGTTGCGCTGCATGGAGTCTCGGGAAAACGGAAAATTGATGAGGAGTGAACAAGCGCTGTTCGCTGTTGAGACACTGGCCGTCGACTTAGCCTGCCAGTGCTTTTAGATTGGCGAAGAACTCGGGAAAAGAGATGGCGGCGACCTCGGCGCCATGAATCTGTGTCTCGCCCACCGTCCGCAGGGCAGCGACGGCGAAGGCCATAGCGATGCGATGATCGTCGCCTGAATCGATCTCGGCGCCATGCAGGTGCTGGCCGCCAGGCACGTCGAGGCCATCCTCATGCTCAGTCACCTCCGCGCCCATACGACGCAGATTCTTGACCACGAGCGCAATACGATCTGACTCTTTCACGCGGAGCTCGCGTGCGTCGCGGACGCGAAGGCCCTTGGAGGTGAACGGAGCGACGGCGGCCAGCACCGGGATCTCATCGATGAGCTGGGCCGTCAACGCACCGGTGATCTCGACGGGCTCTTGGCCGGCGCGCGGATCCGTGTGTGCGTTGACCTGAATGGTGCCGACCAGTTCGCCATGGTGCTCTTCGATGTTAAGGACCTTGATGCGCGCGCCGAAGGCCACGATGGTGTCGAGTAGTGCAGAACGCGTGGGATTCATGCCGAGTGCATCGAGCACCAGCTGTGAGTCGGGAAACAGCAGCGCCGCACACAGAAAAAAGGCCGCCGAGGATAGATCCCCGGGCACGGTTGCGTCGATGGCATGAAGCACCTGGCCGCCCTCGACACTGATCGCGTCACCGCGCCGGGCGAGATGGATGCCGAACGCGCCCAGCGCCTGCTCGGTATGATCGCGTGTGCGAACCGCTTCCGATACAGTCGTGGTTCCGCTGGCCTGCATGCCGGCGAAGAGGATGGCCGTCTTGACCTGGGCCGAAGCGATAGGCTCTTCGAACAAAACTCCCTTGAGGGTGCCGCCCGTTAGCGTGATGGGCGCGTGGCCATCCGTGAGGTGAAACCCGCAGTGATCGCTGTTGACGAAAAATCGTTCGATGGGGCGACCTACGCGTTGCATCGGCCGTTTTGAAAGCGACTGGTCTCCGACGAGGGTAAAGCTATAAGGGTGTGCCGCGAGCAGACCGGAGAGCATCCGCATGGTCGAGCCGGAGTTGCCGCAGTCGAGTGTTTGCCTCGGCGCGACGAAGTGGCCCGAGACTCCCGTGATGGCGAGCGTGCCATCACCTTCTTCCTCAATCTTGGCGCCAAGGGCGCGCATGCAGTTGAGCGTCGAGTGTGGGTCAGCTCCGGTAGAGAAGTTTCTCAATCGCGTCGTGCCGGCCGACAGACCCGCGAGCATCGCGTATCGATGTGAGATGGACTTGTCTCCGGGCAAGGTGAGGGAGCCGCGAACACTCTTCGCGGGCTGAACGATCTCTGTCGACATACGGGTTCATTCTACCTGCCGTGAGCCGACGTTTCCTTGCGTTGCGCAGGTTAGAGGACGCGCAGGGCAACGACAGTCTCATCGTCGAAGTGATCCGCGCCTGCCTCAAAGATCGAGATGGCCTCAAGCACTGCTGCGACCGCGGCGGCCGCCGAACCACCCGCGAGCGGATGCCGCTGCAACAGCGTGCAGAGCCGCTCCGTTCCGTACATCTCTCCGTGGAGGTTGTTGGCATCGACAATGC
The DNA here is from genome assembly GCA_965277125.1 of Acidobacteriaceae bacterium. Classification (GTDB taxonomy): domain Bacteria; phylum Acidobacteriota; class Terriglobia; order Terriglobales; family Acidobacteriaceae; genus Edaphobacter. Next base: position 613,217 of record CBDIBU010000005.1, read on the forward strand.
CGTCGGAGAAGAAGAGAACCAGGTCTGTCGGTTCGAGGGTCAAGACCATCTCCTCGTAGGAGACCTGCGGAAACAACCCAAGTGGAAAACCCTCCACGCGAATCGTCTCGACCTCCACGGCGCTGGTGAGCGACGAGGAGTGATGCGTGAGATGAAGGGGCTGCACCGAGCCGGCGTTTGCCACCGTTAACGTACGCTTGGGGCCATCCCAGAGCGCGATCAGCATGGTGACATACTGCGCATCCAATTTGCGTTGCTGAAGTTGGCTGTTCAGCACGGCCAGAAACTGCGCGGGCGGCAGCTGCTGCTGGGCAAGTGACCGGAGGATGCCGCTCACCAGAGCGGCGTAAAGAGCTGCAGGAGCTGCCTTGCCGCTGACGTCGCCGACCGCCAGGGCGAGGCGCCCCTCGCCATAGTCGAGGAAGTCGTAGAGATCACCACCGATGGAGCGCGCGGCCATGAAGTGCGCCGAGATCTCCGCGTTCACCGGTTTTGGTGGAGTCGCCGGCAACAGGCGCATCTGGACCTCACGTGCCATGTCCAGATCGCGCTCCAGTCGTTGCTCCTCCTCGTGGATGCGCTGATACAGCCGCGCGTTCGCGATCGAGATCGCGACCTGCGATGCCAGCGTCGTCAGCGTGCGCTGATGATCTTCGTTGTAGTAGTTGACGCGCGTGTGCTCGAGATCGAGCACACCGATGACCTTGCCCTTGTAGATAAGCGGAGCGACGAGCTCGGAGCGCGTCTCCGGGTTTTCCGCCAGATAGCGCGGATCCTTGCGTACATCGGCGGCGAGCACCGGCTTGCGTTGCTCGGCCGCAATCCCGATGAGCCCAGCTCCGAGCGCCACCGTCTTATCGCGCGCGATGCGATCGCCATAGCGTGTGCTGAAACGATGCTCCAGACGCTCCGTGCGGTCGTTCCACAGCAGGATCGTGAACATGTGGAAGTCAATCACCCGCTTGAGCAACTGCCCGATGCGCTCCAGCAGGTCGTCAAGATCGAGGATGGAGGTGATCTCCCGGGAGATCTCGCCGAGCACCGTCAACGTCTCTGCCTGTCTGGTGACGCGTGTGTACAGGCGTGCATTCTCGACCGCCACCGCCATGCGACTGGCAACGAGCTCGAGCAGGCGCTGATGCTCATGAGTGAAGAAGCCAGGGATCTCGGACTGGATATCGATCACGCCTACAACCTTGTTCTTCACGATGAGTGGCACGGCGAGCTCGGAGCGCACCTCAGGATTAGCCGCGATGTAGTTGTCGATGTAGTTGCCCGGAACGCCGACGTCTTCGACCAGCACGGACCTTCGCTGCAAGGCGGCCTGGCCCACGATGCCGCGACCGAGCTTGATCCGCATTCGCTCAATCTCCGGCGAGTGGCCGGTCTGAAAGCGCATCCATAGCTCCTGCGATCGGTCGTGCAGCAGGAGGATCGCAAGGATGCGGTAGTCGATGACCGCGCGGACAAGATCCGCGACGCGGTGCATCAGCGTGTTCAGATCGAGCGTGGCGTTGAGAGCGTCAGCAAGCCGGTGGAGGAACTCGATCTGTAGTGGCTCAATGCGCGGGGGCTTGGACTCGAGACCAACGGGGGTTTCGGGATGCAGTCTGTAGTCCCCCTCAAAACCATCTTCGGTCTGCTCGCCGAGCGAGAGCTTGGGTGCACTCCGGGGCTGTTCCGGGGGAGCCATGGGAAGCGTTGATGATACTCCTGAGAACTCTGCGGTTTAGTAGGCCGTCGACCGCTGGTCCGTCTGAACGCGCCCGGTCAGCTCACTTACGATGCGAACACTGGCGCTGGTGCCGATCCGCGATGCGCCGGCGCGCAGCATGGCTGTTGTATCGGCAAGGGACCGGATGCCGCCTGAGGCTTTAACCTGCGCCGTGTTTCCGGCCTTTTCGCGCAACAACAAGATGTCATCCACAGTCGCACCCGCGGTCGAGAAGCCGGTCGAGGTTTTGAGGAAGTCGGCGCCGGCGTCGAGGGCGATATCCGCCGCGCGTAGCTTCTCCTCGAAGCTGAGCAGACACGTCTCAAGGATCACCTTCAAGATGCCGCCAGCATCGTGGGCGAGCTCTCCGAGCGCGCGAATCTCGGCCCCTACCGCATCAAGGTCGGCCGCACTGCCTGATTTTAGAAGGCCGATGTTGAGCACCATGTCGATGTCATGAGCGCCCAACTTGAGCACATGAGAGGTTTCTTCCCGCTTTGAGATCGCCAGATTGGCGCCGAGGGGAAAGCCGACGACGGTGCCGACCGGAACTCCCGTGCCTGCAAGAACGTCTGCGGCAGTTTCTACCCAAGCGGGATTCACCATTGCGCAGGCGAAGCGATACTCCGCGGCCTCATTGCAGAGGTGAATCATATGGGCCCGCGTTGCCTCAGGCTTGAGCAGCGTGTGGTCAAGTACCGTCGCAAGCTGTTGCGGGGAAGAGACCGCATGCGCAGCGAATCGCTCGACATCGAAATGGGATTGCCTGCCGGTTGTGGCGTCCCCCTCTTGCGCGGTCAGGTCTATCACGACATACACTCCTCTGTCTTTGAGGGAATTGAAGTGGACGGCTTCCGAAATGGTAGCCCGTCGCAGGATCACAACTATCACACTGCCTGAAGTGCTGGCTCCGATGTTTGCTCTGCTTGCGCGGTGCGCCAAGCAAGTGCGAGGTCGTCTAGAAGGAACCGGTACAGCTCTTCGCGGCCGGTCTCATCGCGCGCACGGAGCACAGCGGAGGGATGAATGGTTGCGATCACGCGATCAGCATAGGGTGAGGCGATCACCTTGCCGTGGTCGCGCATCAGCGCAAACGTTCCGCCCAGGATCGACTTCGACGCCGAGGCGCCAAGACAAAGAACAACGCGCGGCCGAACGGCGTCGATCTCTGCCAACAGCCAGGGCCGGCAGGCCGTGATCTCGCCCATGCGCGGATTCTGATGCAACCGCAGTTTGCCTCGCTGGACGAACTTGAAGTGCTTCACCGCATTGGTGACGTAGACATCGCCGCGATCAATGCCAAGCTCAGCGAAGGCCTGATCGAGAACGCGGCCGGCCGGCCCAACGAATGGCAGACCCTGCCGGTCTTCCTGATCGCCGGGCTGCTCGCCGACCAGCATCAGGGTTGCGGCATAGTGACTGGTGGCGGGCGAGGGACCCACTCCCGGGACAGCCTGTGTTGCGTGCTCGTAGAGATCGCATCCCTTGCAGGCCGGCAATGCCGCGTTGATCAGCGGCAGGGTGTGCTCGACGGGGACGAAGGGCGCGGCGGAAGGCTTGGACGACTGACTCTGGACCATGGCACCTACTCGGGTTGAGGACTGCGTGATGAGGGAAGGCAGAAGCGTGACCTCGGGAAGGTTGTTCCAGTAGCGGACCGGCATCTCCGATCGCATGACCCCGGGGTTGACGCGCGCCGGATTAAAGATGCTGCTGTAGTAGGTGCGCCAGAGATCTTCGAGTTCGTCGTCCTGCGGCGCGGATTCGCGCGGTAAGCCCTCGAACCAGCGGAGTTGTTCGGTTGCCGGATCCCACGCCACGGACTCGTCCGGTGTAAGAATGCTCCATCGCATCACCTTGAAGCGCTCGACAAAGAAGGGTCCGGCCAGGCGCAGGATGCGGTGGTCCGGCCGGTACCACGCGATGAAGTGTTCCTGGATAGAGCTTGCTGCGCCAGTGGCTTCGCTCGCGCCGACCTCGGGGTGCGGAACGAAGGGGTTGGACTCGTCCATGCGGTCGTCCTCGATCCGGCGAAATCGCAGGAAGGCGTGCATCTTATGCAGATCTCGGCTGACTTGGTGCCTCATCTGGCGCACGCGCGCCACATCGGCGTCGATCTCGATCTTGAGCAGGGAACCATCGCCTTGTAGCCGAAAGAGGGTGCGATACAGCAGGTTCCATCGTTCGGGGTCACGATGAACGGCGACGATTTCCGCGAGGTCGAGAAAGCTCTTACTGGTATGTGGCGCGGCGAGCGGTGTGCCCGTGGGATCTTCCTGTTGTGTATCAAGGGCAAGCGGTAGCGTTCTGGCGACGGACGCGTCCTGGAGATCGACCTCCTCCGGCAGGTAGCCCTGTTGCAGCAGAGCCCGCGCTTGCATGCGCCAGTCCGCAAACTCCGGCTTGATGAGGACCTGCTTCAAAGTGCCCCCGAGACGGCGCTCGCCGGCGCGAACAGGTCCATCTGGGAGGCAGCGGCCCGTATTAGGGGTGGTTCGGTCACGCCGACGCCGCTTGGAAGGTGGTCGGCTGTGATGATGTAGGGTAGGGCGCTTCGAATGCGCACATTCAGCTTGCGCAGATCCTCGATCGAGAGGTGGTGGTAGCGCCGAATCGAGAGCACACGATCGACACTCTTGTAGCCGATCCCCGGAATGCGCAGCAAAGCCTCGCGTGGGGCGGTGTTGAGATCCACGGGGAAGAACTCGGGATGCGCCTTGGCCCAGCTCGTCTTTGGATCTTCGAGGAGGGAAAGGTCGGGCTGTTCAGCCGTGGTCAGCTCGGTTGCGTCAAAGCCATAAAAACGCATCAGCCAATCCGCTTGGTAGATGCGGTGCTCGCGCACTAGCGGCGCCGGCTTGATCGGCAGTCGTGGATCCGCCTCTGGATATGGACTGAAGCCGGTGTAGTACACACGCCGAAGCTTGTACGCACCGTACAGGTGCGTCGCGGTGGACAGGATTTCACGGTCTTTCGCCGGTGTAGCTCCGACAATCATCTGCGTGGACTGCCCGGCGGCTGCGAATGCGGGGGCCAGCCGCGACCTTCGCCGCTCGTCGTCTGACTCGTCTTTCTTCGCCGCGATCTGCCCCATGGTGGCTTCAATCACGGTCGACTTCTTCTCGGGCGCAAGCTGGACCAGGTCCTGCTGTGTCGGTAGCTCGATGTTGGCGGACAGTCGATCGGCATATCGGCCGGCCTCCGCGACCAGTTCCGTAGCGCATCCAGGAATTGTCTTCAGGTGGATGTAGCCGCCAAAACGATGGACCTCGCGCAAGAGCCGCGCCACCTGGATCAGCTGCTCCATCGTGTAATCAGGAGACTGGATGATGCCCGACGAGAGGAACAGACCTTCTATGTAGTTGCGCTTGTAGAAATCGATGGTTAGGGTCGCGACCTCCTCCGGCGAGAAACGAGCCCGACGGATATCAGAGGACACCCGGTTGACGCAGAACACGCAATCGTAGGTGCAGAAGTTCGTGAGCAGAATCTTGAGCAGGGAGACACAACGGCCGTCAGGAGTATAGGAGTGGCAGATGCCCATGCCATCGGAGTGGCCGATGCCCTCGCCGTTGCCCGCCCGCTTCGCGCCGGACGACGCGCAGGAGGCATCGTACTTTGCGGCGTCCGCCAGGATCTCAAGCTTCTGCTGAGTGTTCATCCGTAAGATTTGATGCGACGAGGGTTCAGTGGAGGTGGCCTTTGGGCGAATCTAAGGCGAATATAGAACGAATGTATCGCAGGAACACGCGACCGTTCTTGCTGAGCTTCATCGTATAAGGGAGGTCTTGTGTGAGCGCAAAACTTCGTCTCTCTGTGTTGGATCAGGCACCAGTCGCCGCCGGAAGCACACCGGCTGAGGCGCTGGCACGTTCGGTCGACCTTGCGCAGACTGTGGAGACGCTGGGCTACCACCGTTTCTGGATGAGCGAGCACCACGCAATGCAGACACTCGCGTGCACGGCGCCCGAGATCATGCTGGCGCGCATTGGAGCCGCGACTAGCCGGATTCGTCTTGGTTCCGGCGGAGTTATGCTGCCGCACTATGCCGCGTTCAAGGTAGCCGAGCAGTTCCGCACACTCCAGGCACTTTATCCTGACCGCATCGACCTTGGCATCGGCCGCGCGCCGGGTGGTGGAACTGTCGAGTCACTGGCATTGCGGCGAGAACGACGCGTGCAGCCCGTTGATGACTTCGCCGACCAGCTCAGTGAGCTGCTCGCGTTGCTCGACGAAGATTTTCCTGTAGGGCATCCGTTTGCGCGCCTGCGTGTCATGCCTGAGTCGCCGGGCGGTCCTGAGGTGTGGCTGCTCGGGTCCAGCATGTGGAGCGCGCACGCCGCCGCGGAGTTCGGTCTGCCCTACGCCTTCGCACACTTTTTCAGTCCACTGCCGACGCGGGCAGCCATCGAGACCTATAAGCGGAGCTTCGTCGCAAGCGCGCACAGGAGGCAGCCGGAGGCGATGGCCGCCATCGGTGTGATCTGTGCCGAGACGCAGGGCGAGGCGGAGCTTCTCTATGCGAGCGTCCGTTTGTTGCAGTATCGAATCCGCGTGAACGATCGCCGGCCAGTGGCAGAGCCGACGGAAGCGTTACAGGAGCTCGACGCGCTCGGGCCGGTAGCCTCCTCGGTAGAGGAAGGGGAGTGGCCGCGATACGTCGTCGGCACACCGGATCGTGTCGGCGCTCGTCTGCGCAAGATGGCGCAGGCGCTCGGGATCGACGAGCTGGTGGTGAATACAATCTGCTGGGATCACGCTGCGCGTCGGCGCAGCTACAGCCTGCTCGCCCAGGAGATGGGAACAAGTGTCAACTCTGGCGCTGCTGAAGCAGTGGAGGTTGTGGCTGGGTAGATAGCGATTTAGTGGCCGACAGCCTCACCCGGAAACATGCGGATGTCTTCCACATTGCGGTAGTTCTCGGCGTAGTCCATGCCATAGCCGATCACAAAGTGGTTCGGGATCTTGAACGCGACGTAGTCCGCGTCGATCGGCACCAGACGTCGCTCCGGCTTGTCGAGGCAGGTCGCGATCTTTAGCGATGCTGGCTTGTGCTGCAGCATCAAGCCGCGCAGGTAGGAGAGCGTTAGGCCGGTGTCGAGGATATCCTCCACCAGGATGACGTGCTTGTCTTCGATCGGATTGTCGATGTCCTTGATGAGCTTGACCGCGCCGGAGGAGACACGGGCACGACCGTAGGAGGAGACCGCGACGAAATCAAAGGTCGCGTCGACCTCGATGGCACGCGCGAGGTCCGCAAGAAAGATGGCAGCGCCCTTCAATACACCGATCAGGACTACGCTCTTGCCCGCGTAGTCGCGCGTGATCTCCGCGCCGACTTCGCCGACCCGCTTTGCAATCTCATCTTTGGATAGGAGCACCTCCATGCCGGAAGCGGAGGGAAAGTCAATCGTCGGCGCGGTCTTGGCGGCGGAGCTGGTGAGCATAGGACGAGGGTACCGCGTTCGGCAGTCTCATGTAAGTCGTCGATATACTTGGATAAGAGCGAGGCGCATGTATCCCTATCTGAACATTGGACCGTTGCACCTGGGGACGTTCGGCCTCCTTCTGTGGCTGGCCGCAGTGGTCGCGACGTACGTGCTGCATCGCAACTTTGCGCGGCAGGGGGTTGACGCGGACGCACTTGAAGTCGTGGTCTTCGTCGTGATTGCCGGCGTCATCGGCGCCAAGCTTTGGCATGAGCTCCAGGACGTCTCTGATCTGCGGGCCTCGCTGCGACAGATCGCCCTTCCCGGAGCGCGCCATCCATTTGAGATCGCCGCCGGTTTTCTGCAGTGGTTCAAGGCCGGTTTCGCCTGGTTCGGCGGCCTGCTCGCCGGAATCGCCGTGCTGCTGTACAGCGGAGCCCGAACGCGACCCAACGGGCTCTCCGGCGCGGCCGGCGCTGTCCGAATGCTGGACTTGGCCGCGCCTGCCGCGGCGATCGGGTATGGGGTGGGCCGCATCGGCTGCTTGACCAGCGGCGATGGCGACTACGGCATCAAGACCACCTTGCCGTGGGGCGTGCGCATGAAGCCGAATGCGCTCTTTCCACCCAACCCGCCGGATGCTCTGGTGCAGCCGACGCCTGTCTATGAGCTGCTCTTCAGCCTGCTCGTTTGTGCCATTCTGTGGCGATTGGGTGTCCCGCGGCGCGCTCTGGGCTGGCTCACCGGCCTTTATCTCGTGCTGACCGGGACGGGGCGCTTTTTTGTCGAGTTCGTCCGCATCAACCCCCGGCTTTACTGGGGAATGAGCAATGCCCAGGTTGCCGCGCTGGGAAGCGTGGTGGTCGGATGGATTATTTTGCTGGTGACCTCGCGCAAGCGCGCAATCGTTGCCAATGAGGTCAGAGCCGTTTAAAGAAGGCCTTGGCCTGATCAAGATCAGGAAAGAGGCGCTCTTCGGCCTGAAACTCGCGTGAGTGCACGCATCTGCGGCCGGCTTTTACCTGCACCGGATGCTTGAGGTGAAGCATCTCGTGATATAGCAGGTACTCGATCGCGCATCGGGGGGTTCCTGGCCGATCGAAGACGCGGCTGACCACGATGGTGTTATGGGCTGCGTCGTAGTGGCCTAGCATGCGGCGCGCGGCGTGGGCAGACCAGGTCAGTGTCGGCCGGCCAAGCAGTCCGTGAAAGAAACGGCTGTTCAGCGCCTCGAAGATCTCGTCCAGATCCCACATTTGTCCCCGTGCTGAGAGGATGCGCTTTCGGCCGCGGGTTTGCCGAATGTGCTCGGCCAAGCGTGAGACGCTCTCCGACGAGACATAGCGACGATATCGATCAGCATGAGTGCGCGTGATCGGCTTCCGGTACAGCTTGGCGAGCAGAATGTGCGCGATGGCGTGATGAACGCTGGTCGGCGCGGGCTCGAGCAGATCGGAGAGCCGCACGTGAAGGCAACCCTCACGCAGACGAATCGTCGTGTTAAGAGAGGTAAAGCGTCGAAAGCGGATATCGAGCGGAGGGATCGGCGCGCGGGGCCGCAGCTCGCGATATTCCAGCTCGAAGACCGGTGTCAGCAAGGAGAGCACTTCTTTGAGGCTACACGCACTTGCCCAGGAGAAGCACTGCGACTGAGACCTAGGAGTGCCCGGGCGGCTCTACGGACCCACCCTCCGGCTCCTTTGCAGGCGGGTGCGCGGCGAACCAGGCACGCTGCTCCTCCACCATCTTGCCGGCCTCGTCGTGCACGTCGCGAACGCCTTCGAGCGCCAGCGACCTCGCGACGTTGTACGTCTCGTTATCAGCAGGGGAGCGCAGCGCCGTTGCCCACCGGTCGGTCGATTGCAGCAGCTTGGGCAGTTGCTTCCGGAGGTCGCGGTGACGTGGGCCGTAGTCATCCAGGTTGTCGTTCAGCTCGTCAATGATGGAGGTGAACTGCTCGAACAGGTCGTGCAAATCCCCCTCGCGGCCGGAGCGTCGCGGTTTGGCGGCGAGCTCCTGGATGTGTTTTGCCCGGGTGTCTAGAAGCTGAATGAAGACGCCGATGCGCTCCGCTGGGACGTACGCCGATTCGCGCAACTGCTCGACCTCGGCGTCGGTGAGTGCCTCTTCGGCCTTCTGGGCAAATAAACCTGCATGGACTGCGAGTAGAAAAAGAAGAACCAAGGCTGAGCGCGCGAGGTCTCGCTTAGGACGCCTCAGGAGGCCTCTGGACGATCGCGCGCCATGGATCGGAGCAGAGATCGACATGCTGTGACTCAGTGCTTGAAGACCTGTGTCATGAGCTCGTCCTCGACCTTGTTCAGCTGCTTCAGCGCGGCTTGCAGGGTCTCACGATCTTCACCCGAGGTTGCGCGAAGATAGCCTGAGAGATGGAAGGTCGTCTGATGCATCAGCATCTCGGCATTTTTGAGGCGCTTGGTATCGTTCGCCAGCCCAAGGTGGATGAGCTCAGCGTAGCGACCCACACGCTTGAGCGAGGCGCTTGCCTGCTCGGTGTCGCCGACCAGCATCTGGTGACCGGCCATCTCGGTCACGATATGGGCAAGCTCGGTGTAGAGGAAACATTGGTCACGCACGCTTGCCTGGGCGGCGCGCTGCTCCATCTGCAGAATCGTCTGCTCATCCGGAAGCAGAACCGCGACCGGCTGGGCCGCATACGCCCGGGCTGTTGCGACCAGGAGGACGGCGCCCACAACAAAACCTGGCATCCTGTGGAGCGGTGAAAGAGCGAAGGAGAGTCGCATCGAGCACCTCCGAAGTGCTTGCAGCTAATGCATATGCTCCAGAGCGATCAGCCTGTGGCGGGCCTCCCACTCCTCATCCGGAAACTTGCCGCCAGCGATCGAAAGAAACTGCTGGTAAAGTGCCCGCGCCTCTTTGGTCTGGTGTAGCTTGTCACGGGCAATCGCCTCAAGGAAGAGAGTTGCGGGTGACTGTGGCAGGACTGTAGCACGCAGAGATAGCGCGTGCAATACAGTCTCCGGGTCATTGTTTTGGCTGGCTGCAAAGGCTAGGTGACTCGCTGCGCCGGCAAACGCCTCACGGCTGGCAAACTGGTCTGCGGAGCCCAGCACGGGCTTCAGCACCTGCTCCGCATCTGCGAAGCGTTTCAGGTGGATGAGCGCATCGGCCTCGTCGTCGGCGCCCCCCGCATCCGCAGGTGCTTGCTGGTGAAGCTTGGAAAAGAGGGGCTCGGCAGTGGTGAAATCCCCATTCTCGGTCAGTAGCTGGGCGTAAAGACGTGTCAGGCTCGCTTCGTCCGGATGTGCCGCATGGAGAGGTTCAAGGAGGGCCAGAGCCTTCGCGTGATCGCCCGCGCGATCGTAGACAGCCGCCAGCTGCGCTGAAAGCACCGGATCCCCAGGATGTGCCATAAGCGCAGAGGTCAGCAGAGTCTCGGCTTCCATGCCCTTCTTGCCGCGCAGGAGCAGGCGCGCGAGCTCCACCGTCGCGCCCTGATCTCCAGGCAAACGGGCGAGCACATGCTGGTAGGCCGCCTCTGCCGCAGCGAGATCCCCGGACCGCTCCGCCAATCGCGCCGTGAGCAGCGTGTCCTCCGGGCTCTCCGGTGAGAGTTTCAGCGCCGAGAGTAGTGCCTCGCTCGCTGCCGCCGGCTGCTCGGTCTCGTCGAGGCGGGCCAGCGCGCGATAGGCACGGGCGCGCAGCTCGGGCGGTCCGGTGGTAATGCCGGCAGCGCTTTGGAGCTCCGATCGTGCATCGGCTGGGCGCCCGGTTCGCGCCAACAGCAGACCCAGACCCAGGCGCGGTTCGAGGTAGGTCGGGTCTTGGTTGGCGGCCTTGCGATAATCCTCCTCGGCCGCCGTGTTCTGCTCCAGCACGTCCTCGGTGGACGCGAGATCGAAGCGAAGTCGGGGGTCATCGGGATGGCGCTCGACCAGCGACTTGAGCGAGGTGAGGGCGGCAGGGTAGTCGGCCTTTTCGAGCGCCGTCGAGGCTTCCTCACGCAGGCGCTTCTCAGCTGGGTCGACCGGCGCAGGAGTGTTCGAACTGGAACTCGCGTCCGTGGTCCCGGCCGGCAGCTGTGCCACGAGCTGCTGCGCGGATAGAACTCCTGCGAACAGGAGAGAAGATATCGCGAGCCGGCCGTTCAAGCCTCGACCACCTGCAGCTCCTTCCCGTGCAGGCCCTCCAGTCTAATTTCGGAGATACTCGGACGACTACCCGCGCCAACGAGCACGGACCCAAGCCAGTGTCCAGTGTGGCTCGCGGGGGCTGCCGCGATCTTCTCAGGTGTGCCGACGGCGACCACTTGTCCGCCACCGCCGCCGCCCTCTGGTCCCATGTCGATGATCCAGTCCGCGCTCTTGATGACATCGAGATTGTGTTCGATCACGATCATGGAGCCGCCACCATCAATCAGCTTGTTGAAGGCGGTCAGGAGCTTGGCAACATCGTCAAAGTGCAAGCCTGTGGTCGGTTCGTCCAGGATGTAAAGCGTCCGGCTGGCGGCCCGCTTGCTTTCGGCTGTGGCGGTGCCGATGCGGCCTGCTTGGCTGCGGGTCGTCGCAAGATGCGAGGCCAGTTTTACGCGTTGTGCCTCTCCCCCGGAGAGCGTGGTCGCGGACTGCCCGAGGCGGATATAGGAGAGACCGACTTCATCGAGCACCTGCAGACGATCGGTGATCTTGGGATGACCGGCGAAGTAGACCAGCGCCTCCTTTACGGTCAGCTGCAGCACTTCGTGGATGTCCTTGTTGCGATACTTAATCTCAAGGATGGACGGCTTGTAGCGTGTGGCGCCGCACTCCTCGCAGGGAAGCTCAACATCAGCCAGAAACTGCATCTCGACCGTGACTGTGCCATCGCCCTCGCATACATCACAGCGTCCGCCCGGCACGTTGAAGGAGAACATGCCGGCCGTGAGGCTCTTGCGCTTCGCATCCGGTTGAGAAGCAAAGAGCTCCCGAATCAGGTCGAAGGCCTTGATGTAGGTCACCGGATTCGATCGCGGCGTGCGTCCGATCGGCGACTGATCAACCAGCACCACATCATTTAGGTACTGCGCGCCCGAGAGCTCGCGAAACAGGTGCGCCGGGTCAGATCCTTCACCCTGCCCGAGCGCTTGCAGCAGCGCGCGATGCAGGACCTGGTGTACCAGCGTTGACTTACCCGACCCTGAGACACCGGTAACACAGCACAGGAGGTTGAGCGGGATCTCGACGTCGACACCGCGGAGATTATGGCTGCGGGCGCCGAGGAGCCGCAGACGCTCGCGGCCCGGCTCGCGACGATGTCGTGGCACCGGGATGAACGCCCGGCCGGAAAGGTAGCGGCCAGTGATGGAGTAGGGATTGGCAGAGACCTCGGCCACGGTGCCCGCGGCGAGCAGCTGCCCGCCGAGCTCGCCGGCGCCCGGCCCGAGGTCGAGCAGGGCATCAGCCGCGCGGATCACCTCCGGGTCGTGCTCAACCACGAGCACGGTGTTACCGAGATCGCGCAACTCCTCCATGATGCCGATGAGTTTGGCGGTGTCTCGCGTGTGCAGGCCGATGGAGGGTTCGTCCAGGACGTAGAGCGCTCCCACCAGCCGCGATCCCAGCGAGCTTGCCAGTTGAATGCGCTGCGATTCGCCGCCCGAGAGCGTGGACGAAAGACGGTCGAGGGTCAGGTACTCAAGCCCGACCTGATGCAGAAAATGGATGCGCTCGCGAACCTCCTCCAGGATCTTGCCGGCGACCTCAGCCTGTGCCGGGGAAAGCTCGAGATGGGCGAAGAACTCCTCTGCCGCCGTAATGGTCAGGGCCGCAGCCTCGCAGATGTTCTTGCCGTTCAGCAGGACGGCTCGGCCCTCGGGCCTGAGCCGCTGCCCGCGACAGTCCGGGCAGGTTGCATAGCCGCGAAACTTCGAGAGAAAGACACGCACATGCAGCTTGTACTTCTTGCGGTCCAGGTCCGCAAAGAAACCGCGGATACCCGGAAAGGCGACGCTGCCCTCCTGCACCAATCGCTGTTGAGCATCCGTCAGATCGAACCATGGTTTATCAGTCGGGATACCGTTTGCCTTGGCGAAGCGCTTGAGCTCCCCATGCATGGGACGATATTTGCCGGACGCCCACGGCGCGATCGCGTCGCCGTCGAGGGTCTGCGAGGGGTTCGGAATAATAAGGTTCGGGTCGAAGTCGATGGTGTTGCCGAAGCCCTGGCAACGGGGGCAGGCACCGTAAGGGTTGTTGAAAGAGAACAGTCGCGGCTCGGGTTCGCGATAGGCGCGATGGCAAGTCACGCACTCAAATGCTGCGGAGAAGCGCAGCGTGCGCGCCGCATCAGTGTCCTCGCGCGGAACGGTCAGGAAGCGAACCTCCCCTGCCTCGCGGTAGCCGGTCTCGATTGCATCGACCAGGCGCGACCGCACCTCGGGAGAGAGAGCGAGGCGGTCGACAAGAACAAAGATGGGACGCGCGAAGTCCAGCTCCAGCAGGCTCTCGGGAGTCGAGAACTCCACCGTGAGCCCGCCTGCCGATCCGTCGGGCGATGGCTGATAGAGGCGATTGTAGCCGCGCCGACGCAGCTCGCCGAGACGCTCGCGCAGAGTTGCATCGAGATCCAAGGTGGGCACACCGTTCACTTTGGTGACGCGCTTCGCTGTCTTTTTAGTCGGTTTGGAGACCGGGGAAGGCTTCTCCTCCTCCGTCGAGGAGCGCTGCATGGGTTCAAGTTTCAGTTCCGGCCGAACTGCGGGAAACAATGCGAAGACGCGTGTGTTTTCGGGCAGAGCGAGCAGCGTGGCGACGATCTCGTCCACGCTGTCGCGGCGAACGACGCCGCCGCAGTGCAGGCAGGTGACGGTGCCGCAACGCGCGTACAGCAGGCGCATGTAGTCATAGATCTCGGTCGCGGTGGCGACGGTGGAGCGAGGATTGCGCGTCTGGTTCTTCTGACGGATGGCGATGGCGGGGGCGAGACCCTCCATGTGGTCGACGTCGGGCTTCTCGATACGCTCCAGGAACTGGCGGGCGTAGGCCGAGAGCGACTCCACATAGCGACGCTGACCTTCGGCGTACACAGTGTCGAAGGCGAGAGAGCTCTTGCCGGAGCCGGAGACACCGCTCACCACCGTGAGGCGGTTGTGCTCGATATCGACGTCGATGCCCTTAAGATTGTGGGTTCGGGCGCCGCGAATGACAATGGCATCACGCACGCTGGTCTCAGGCCTCGCTCGGCTGCGGACGGAAGATCTCCAGCAGCAGCAGGCAAGCGCCGATCACGATTGCCGAGTCCGCCACGTTGAAGTCCGGCCAGTGGTAGTGCACGATGTGCACCTCCAGGAAGTCGATCACGTGATGGAGCTGAATGCGGTCGTACAGGTTACCGAGGGCGCCACCGAGGATCAGCGCCAAAGCAACTCCGGAAAGCGTTACCGATCCTGCCGATCGCCACAGCATCACACCAACTACCAGCACAGCGGCCACGGAAAAGGCGATCAGGCCGTAGCGGACCATCTCGGGTGAGGCTGTGTCAGAGAAGGCGCTGAAGGCCGCGCCCGTATTCAGCACATGGGTGATGCGAAAGACGCGCGGAATCACGGTGTACGCCTCACCCAGGCTGAGGTGCGTACTGACCAGCAGCTTGGTGACGCGATCGAGAACGATGATGGAAAGGGAGATGCCGAACAGGAGCAGGCGGGTGCGGACTGCGCTGCCGGCTTCGGTGGTGTGGGTGTAGGTGGGTGCGGAGGTTGCCATAGCTAGGTGGTTGCCTCCGGGATTGCGGCCTGTGTGGTACTTAAGGGGGCGGTGTAGGGTGGATAGCCGATAGCGGCTAAAGCATCGGCGCAGCGCAGGCAGACCGTCGGGTATTTCCAGAAGTTGCCTACGTCCCTCGTGTAGCGCCAGCAGCGTTCGCATTTAGAGCCCTTGGCTGGGATCGCCTGAATTAGTAAGTCCTCCCGTCCCAGACCTGCTGCCTGAAAGACCTCTACATGTGAAACGTTGAATAACTCGGGCAAGTGCTTTTCATACTTTTGCAGGACGCCCAAGTATCTCGAATCAAAACCCGCGTGCAAGAGAACCCATTCGTCTAAAGACTTACCGATCTTCTTACCTCTTCTCTGCGCCTCAAGCCAGATAAGGACGCGGTCGCGAGCTTCGAGCAGTAGATCCGAGTCCTTTTTCAGATCTGCGATGCTGCCCGGGATGATATCGGCGAAGTCCGGGAAGAGGGCGAGGTGCACACTGGGCTCGCGGTTGGGGACGGGGGGGAGCTGCTGCCAGATCTCGTCCGCGGTGAAGCTCAGGATGGGCGCGATAAGCCGCGTGAGGGCTTCGGCAATGCGCCAAAGGGCAGTTTGGGCGGAACGGCGCGCAAGGCTGGCGGGGGCGAAGGTATAGAGGCGGTCCTTGATGAGATCGCAGTAGAGGGCGGAGAGCTCGGTATTGGTGAACTCGTTGAGAGCCTGGTAGGCGCGGTGGAACTCGAGCTGGTCGTAAGCGCGGCGGATGGTCGCGTCGAGCTCGGCGGTGCGGGTGAGGATGTACTGATCTAAAGGTTCCATCTCGCCGAACGGGATGGCGTCCGTCGCCGGCGTGAAGTCGTGGAGGTTACCCAGCAGAAAACGCAGCGTGTTGCGCAGCTTGCGGTAGTTCTCGCTGACGCGCTGCATCAGGCTCTCACTGGCGGCAACGTCCTCGCGGAAGTCCACGCTGGCCACCCACAGACGGACGATCTCTGCGCCGAGGCGATTCGCCACGTCGACCGGATCGACGCCGTTGCCAAGAGACTTCGAAAAAGCGCGGCCTTGTTCGTCGAGCGTCCAGCCCGACGTGGCGACGTGCTTGTACGGCGCATGCCCGCGCACCGCCACCGAAGTCAAAAGTGAAGAGTGGAACCAGCCGCGATGCTGGTCGCCGCCTTCCGTGTAGAGGTCCGCCGGAATCTCCTGTGGCGGGCGACGCAGCGTCGGGTCCTGGTCGAGCACCGCGTGCCAGCTCGCGCCGGACTCGAACCACACATCGAGGATGTCCATCTCCTTGCGGAAGTCATCGACCGCGCCGCAGGCGACGCAGGCTGTGCCGACGGGAAGCAGATCGCCCACGGCGCGCAGATACCAAGCGTCGGCCCCCTCGCGCGCGACGAGCTCCGTCACAGATCGATTCACTGCGGGATCGTTCAGGGGCGTGTGGCAGCGTTCGCAGAGAAAGACCGCGATGGGCACGCCCCAGATGCGCTGGCGCGAGATGCACCAATCAGGGCGGGTCGCGATCATGTTCGAGATGCGGTGTTCTCCCCAGGCAGGGTCCCACGCGACGGTCGCGATCTCGTCGAGCGCAAGCTGACGAAAGGTCGTCATGGTGCCGTCAGCGCGCGGCATGGGCGTCTCCATGGAGATGAACCACTGCTCGGTGGCACGGAAGATCACGGGATTGTGACAGCGCCAGCAGTGAGGATACGAGTGAACGATCTCCTCCTCGCCCATCAGCGCCCCGTGTGCGCGAACGACGCCGATCACCACCGGGTTTGCCTTGAAGACGGTGAGCCCATCGAACTCCGACAGGCCGTTGCGCAGGCGGCCGGAGGCATCGACGTCGCAGGTCTGCGGCAGGCCGTAGCGCACGCCGGTGGCGAAGTCATCCGCCCCGTGGGCCGGCGCGGTGTGCACCGCTCCGGTACCCTGCTCGGTGGTGACGTAGTCAGCGTTGACCCCAAGGATGGAGCGGTCGAGAAAGGGGTGCTGGAAGGTCGTGCGATCCAGGCGCGATCCGGGGAAGCGCGCCACCACGGGCGCGTCCGGAAGATTGCAGGCCTCGCGCACCTTATTTGCTAGAGCGTCGGCGACGATGTACACGCTGCCGTTGACCACATTCCGGAGCGCCACGTACTCCAGCTCCGGGTTGAACGCGACGGCGAGCGAGGCGGGCAGGGTCCAGGGCGTCGTCGTCCAGATGATGGTGTAGACCGACTGGCCGGCAAGCGCTGGATCGAGCGCCGCGGCATCGGACGTGAGCCGATAGCGCACATAAATCGATGGCGAGGTGTGCATCGCGTACTCAACTTCGGCCTCCGCGAGGGCTGTTCGATCATGGATACACCAGTAGACCGGCTTCAGACCCTTGTAGACGAAGCCGCGTTCAAAGAAGGTGTAGAAAACCTCTAAAACCGCGCTCTCGTAGCCGAACGACATGGTCAGGTAGGGGTCGTTCCACCGTCCCAGGATGCCGAGTCGCTCGAACTGGCTGCGCTGCAGATTCACGTACTTCTGCGCATACTCACGGCAGGCCCGGCGAACCGCCACCGGCTCCATTTCGAGCTTCTTTCGACCGAGCTGCTCGTCGACCTTGATCTCGATCGGCAGACCGTGGCAGTCCCATCCTGGAACATACGGCGCGTCCATGCCAGCCATGGTCCGGCTCTTGACGACGAAATCCTTGATGCACTTGTTCAGCGCGTGGCCGAGATGGATGGGACCGTTCGCATAGGGCGGACCATCGTGCAGAATGTAGCGGTCCTGTTCCGCGCGCGCCGCCCGGATCTGGCCGTAGAGGTCCTGTTGCTGCCATGTGGAGAGTCGCTGCGGCTCGTTCTGCGGCAGGTTCGCCTTCATGGGAAACCGTGTCTGCGGCAGGTTCAGGGTCTCCTTGAGCGTCTTCGGTGCAGACTCCGTCTTTTGTCCCTCGAGCATCTCTATCCTTCTGCTGGTCCTACAAGGCTGGTCCGTGGTGTCAAGCGTCCAACTTCCTATTGTAAGCGCGACTTGGTATCACGCAGAAGCTGTTCTGGCGGGGTGCAAGGCGATGACGCGACTTCTGGCCTATGGAATACGTCAAAGAAAGCGCGTATCTCGCGCAATACCACCTGCTCCAGATGCAGTGGAATTCCGTACACTTGATACGGAGCCAAAATGGAGGTCCTGACTTGTTTCGATCCGCTGACTCCGTATTGTGACGGGGTGGCAGACGAGAACGGCGCAACGAACGCCGGCGCAGAGACGTCAGGGAACGGCAAGGTGCAGTGGACGTTGTGCAACATGAAGGGCGGTGCGGCAGGGAGCCTTATGCCTGCGCACCCGAGGCAGACTGGCTATGGCTATGACACTGTTGACACCACCAGATACGGGACGAGAGCGGCAGAACGACGGGCCCGAGGTCCACGCTGGCGATGCACCACACTGGGGCGAGATAAAGGAAGAGAGCATCTTCGCCTCGCTCCGGTCGAGCTTTCGCGACGTCTTCTATCCGGAAAAGCTTCCACCGCTTGAGCTCGAGTCAAAGCCGATCCCGGTTGTGGATCGCATGGCGGTCAAGCGGGACCCGACCTCGACCGCCATTGCTGTGGCGGTCCATGTTCTGGCAATCGCGCTCATTGCCTGGCTGCTCGCCAAGGGCGTCAAAATGGCCGCTCCGCAGGTGACCAAGATCGTGACCCCGATTGATCTTCCGGTCACCCCGCCCAAAGCGCCACCGAAGGCCACGATGATGGGCGGCGGCGGCGGGCAGCGCGGCCCCACCCCGGTGACCAAGGGAACCCCGCCGAAGTTCGCGGAACGTCAGATCGTGCCCCCGGCGCCGCCTCCGTTACAGCAACCGAAGATCGCCATCGAGCCGACGGTTGAGGTGCAGAAGGACGTGAAAATGGCGTCCAGCATCCCGCAGATCGGTGTAGCGAACTCGCCGATTGTCGGCATGTCGATGGGTAATGGCAGCGGCACCGGTCTCGGCTCCGGCAACGGTTCCGGCATCGGTCCCGGGACAGGTGGAAACACAGGCGGCGGCTTGCGGCACATCGGCGGTGGCGTCTCCGCTCCGCAGTTGATCTACCAGGTGGAGCCGGAGTTCTCGGAAGAGGCGCGCAAGGCCAAGGTCGCCGGTAATGTGCTCGTTACGCTCATTGTTGACACGAGCGGACATCCGCAGCGCGTGCGGGTACTGCGCGGCATCGGCATGGGTCTTGACGAGAAGGCGGTGGAGGCTGTGCGGCAGTACCGCTTCAAGCCGGCGATGGAGGGCAATAAACCGGTTCCCGTTGAGGTCAATATCGACGTGAATTTCCAAATCTTCTAGTAGTGCGGAGAAGGTCGCCCGGGCGCGGTCTGCTAGCGCCGGGCACCGGCTGTCTGTACTTCCTCGAAGGTCAGGTTGTCTGCGGGACTGCCGGTGCTCTCCTTCCATAGAAGGAAAAGGCGGCCATAGCTCTCTGTGGTGCATCGGTCGCGATCGATACCTAGCTTGGCCAACATCTCGTCAATCCAGGCGATCGGGCCTTCAAGCTCGGCCCACGTTCCGATAGGGGTCTCGTCGACTACCAGATGGGCGGGGCCACTCGGCAGTGGGAATCGCCACTCTGTCCGGAACTTTTCATAGGTGAACACCGGGCCGTACCCCAGCTCGATGAAGATCGTTCGCAGAGCATTTCCATCCTCGACGCGTGTCTCGCTCTCGATGCGCGTCTTGTACCGGCTGTCGTCAGCGTCGGCCGGCGATTGCTTGTGCGTTAGAATACTGAACTCGCCGTACTGGCGAATGCGAAGCAGCTGATGCCGTTCCCGCAGACTTCGGTCCGGTGTGTCATAGAGCACGTTGCGCTCGTGTGTTCTGGGGGTCTGCAGCACAAAGCCCATTGCCGGCAGCTTACGCTCTAACGCGGCCGTATCGTTCACAGTAAACTTCAGTTCGATCTCGGCGCTCTGCATGGGTGGAGTATAAGCGGCATCCCTACGATGGCAGTTGAGGATATCTCGTCAGTGAAAACAAGACCCGAGGCACGCCCCCAGACTCGACACCTGATGGCATCGAACCTGTCCGACCTCTTTGAAGCCGCGCGGCTTCTGCGTGAGGGCGGCACGGTCGCGTTCCCCACGGAGACCGTCTACGGCCTGGGGGCTAATGCGCTCGATCCAAGGGCGGTGGAGCGCATCTTTGTTGCCAAGCAGCGCCCCTCGTGGGATCCCCTGATCGTGCATATCGCGAGTCAGGCAATGCTGGAGCAAGTGGCCATCCTTGCCGTGGAAGCGGGGAGACGCGCCGAACGGCTTGCGGCTGCTTTCTGGCCGGGGCCGTTGACTATGCTGTTGCCGCGCACCCCGGCAGTGCCTGATCGGGTAACGGCTGGGCGACAGCGCGTCGGGGTCCGCTTGCCGGCGCATCCGGTAACGCGCGCACTGCTCGACGCAGTCGGCGTTCCCCTTGCCGCGCCCAGCGCCAATCGCTTCGGGCACATCAGCCCGACCACCGCGGAACATGTGTTTGAAGATCTTGATGGCCGTATCAATGCCGTGCTGGACGGAGGCCCAGCCTCGGTGGGGATTGAATCCACCGTCCTCGATGTTTGCGAGTGGCCGATGCGCCTGTACCGGCCTGGTGCGATCACGGTCGAACAGATCCGAGCCGTTGCCGGCGAGGTCGTTGTTGCCTCCCAGCGCACCACGGCAGACCGGATCGCACCGGAGAGCTTGCCGTCGCCCGGCGTCGGCCTTCGACACTATGCGCCCAGAGCTCGCCTCGTCCTTGTCCGCGACGCGGGAGAGCTGCTCGCACAGTGTGTTGCTCAGGTGAGCACAGAGACTGTTGGGGTCATGCTGCCAAACGGCTGGGAGGTTTGCGAGGGCGCCACGGTGTACGAGTGGGGGCCCTGGGACCGCCACGACACTCTCGCGCAGCGGATTTTTGCCGGGTTGCGGGCGCTCGATATCGCAGGCGCCACAATTATTCTCTGTCCCGTTCCCGAAGGCGAGGGGATTGCCAATGCTCTGCGGGATCGCCTGGGCAAGGCCGCTCTTCCACTTTCAGCTTTCTCCTGATGCTGTGCCGCTGTTGACAGACGTGAAGGCTATTTTCCTTGGGTGTAAAGGACACGACTCATGTCGTCTCCTTTACACCTCAGGAGGTACGCTAGCAATCTTGCGTCAGCGGTCGCTCGCAGCCGTAAGCAGCTCGCCCGCAAGCGCGTCGAGCGAGAGCGAACGCAGCAGGTTTCGTCGCATCCCGGCATAGACCTGGTCCACGCCGCGAACCGCCTGCTCTATCCCCGCGAAGGACAGCGCCGCCGAGATCTTCTCAAGCTCTCGGCGGATGTCCGTGTTGCGCACCAGCTCCGGCGTCCCCGCAGCGAGGAAGAGCAGGTCTTCCAGCAGTAGCGCCAGAGCGCGCAGCGTGCCGGTCATCTTTGACTGGCCTTCCGCTCCTGCTCGATAGCCTTCCGTCATGCGGAAGAGCGCGGAGTGATCCGGCTCCTGTGTCGCCTGCCGCAGAAGCAGTAGAGCGTCCGTGCGTGACGCCATGTACGCCGGCAGATCGAAGGAGATCGCGCGCCCGGCCGCGCCCTGCGCTAACTGCGCGATCAGCTCGCGCTCATGCGGCGGCAGGTCGGGTCGCCGCGATCCCAACATCGTCTCGATCTCGATGAGGCGAAGAGCCCCCAGGCGGATTGTGGCACATCGGCTTCGGATCGTCGGCAGAAGCTCGTGCGGATTCTCGGCGAGCAGAAAGATATGCACCGCCGGCGGAGGCTCCTCAAGCACCTTGAGCAGGGAGTTCGCCGCCTCTTTCATAAGGCTTGCGGACGTCAGAATAAAGACCTTATGTGCGGCTTCGGATGGCTGGTAATGGGCACTTTGGATCAAGGTGCGGACCTGCCCAAGCTTGATCAGGAGCTGCGGCGGATCCGGCGGCAGGATCAGGACATCGGGGTGGGGCTGCAACAGAACGCGCGTGTCCTTCTTGTCGGTTTCTCGCAGCTCTTCGCGCGCGACAATGGCCGCCTCGACCCCTGCCTGGAGATCGGCCGCGCTCGCAAGACGCACGCAATTTCGGCAACGGTTGCAGAATGCGGCAAGCGACTGTCCGTTCGACCAAAGATCGCGCGGCTGACGCTCGCACTCGAGCGCCATGGTCAGCATCAGGGCGAGCGTGTACTTTCCGGCGCCAGCGGGACCGGCCAAAATCAGCGCGTGCGGCAGCCGCCCGGCAGCGATGGCCATGCGAAGATGCTCGACGGCGGGTCCGTTGCCGAGAAACTCTTCAAAGTTTGCGGGAATCGCGTTCACCCTTTGAGGGTAACGCGACTAGGTTTGGCATGGAACGATCATCCGAGGGCAAAAGGGAGCGTTTAACGTGCCTCGAGCCGCATACGCACCGGACCGTTCGGCCGCAGGGTAATCTTTGCTTGCGGCACAGGTGGCGTGTCGCCGACAAAGCGCATCTTCCATCGCTGGGCGATGGTCGCCAGCACCAACACCCCCTCCATCCAGGCGAAGCTCTCACCGATGCACTGGCGACCGCCGCCCCCGAAAGGGAAGTAGGTAAAACGCTCGCGCGCGGCCTTGTTCTCGGGGGTGAAGCGATCCGGGTCAAAGCGCAGGGGATCAGGAAAGTACTCTTCGCTGCGATGCATCATGTACTGGCTGAAGAAGAAGTGGGCCCCGGGCGGGACGCGATACCGGCCGAGCGTGACCGGCGCTGTCGACATGCGACCCATCGCCCATGCAGGCGGATACAGCCGCATCGCTTCGGCAAACACCTGTTCTGTATATCGTAGTGCGCCGTAACTTTCGAGCGTCGGCCGCCGGCGACCTGCGCCAGTGCCGAGCACGGCGTCAAGCTCCGCGTGCAGCTTCGCCTCGACCACCGGATTCAGGCTCAGCAGGTACCACGTCCAGGTGAGCGCGTTCGCAACCGTCTCATAGCCGGCGAGGAAGATCGTCAGCACCTCGTCGAGAATCTGCGCGTCAGTCAGGCCGGGGACGTCAGCGTGACCTTCCGGCCGACCCTCCTCCGGCTCATAACGGGCAGCGACCAGCAGGGTCAGAAGATCATTGCGATCGGCGTCGCCGGCCAGTATCTGCGCTCGTCGGGTGGCGATCATCTCGTTCACCACGCGAACCATGCGTGCCTTGGCCTGGCGAAACTTGAGCACGCCTGGAATCGGCAGGTGCAGTACGCGTTCGAGCGCAGGAAAGCCGACAAGGAAGTTGTACATACTCATGATGGTGTTGGTGTCGTCGTTGATTCCGCGAATGGCAGGTGTCACCGGGGTGTCGAAGAGCGTCTGCGCGATGATCTCCAGTGACAACAGCATCATGGTTCCGTTGCTGTCGACGACCTCGCCATGCGTCCAGGCAGCGATGTTCGACTCCGTAATAGAGACGATCGTGTCCGCGTATCCGGCGATCCGCTGCCGATGGAACGCAGGCGCCATCAACTTGCGATTGCGCATGTGAAGCGGACCATCCGCGGTGATCAGACCGTCGCCGAGCAGGATCTTCATGCGCTGCAGCGTGCGCTCCTTCACAAAGGAGGACGCCTGATTGACCAGGATCTCGCGGATGTATTGCGGGTCGTTCATGTACACGATCGTCGTGCCCATGAAGCGGTACTGTGCAATCGCCCCGAAGCGCTGTTTCAAATACTCGAAGAGCCGAATGGGCTCGCCTAACTTGACCCAGGGCTTGTGGGCATAAAACAGCAGGGAACGAGACAGCCCGGGGGGGAGGCGGTAGGCGTTGTCCGGGCCACTCCCAGCCGCAGGCGCCCGTGTAGCCGCCGACCCTCGGCTGTCTGGTCCAGGTCCGGGGTGGACGCTCTCTACCGGAAGCCGTGGCGGCGTGGTCATGCATTCAAGTCTAGGCCGCTCAGAAGCCGGTCGACGGCGGAGGTGACCTGCGCTTCGATTGCATCAACCGACGTATCCTCGCGAATCGACATCACGCGCTCCGGTGCACGGCGAGCGATCGCTTCATAGGCCGCGAAAACCCGTTCATAGAAGGAATCAGGCTCTTGCTCGAAGCGGCTCTCGTCCAAGCCGGGAGTTACGATTTGCGCCATAGTTCTCGCTCGTGCCCGCCGAAGTGCGCTCGCGAGCGGAGGAAGCAGCAGCACGGTGAGGTCCGGTTCAAGACCTCCACAAAGATACTGGTGCAGAGCCATCACGACCTCCCTTCCCAACTCACGGCCGCCGCCCTGGTAGGCCTCAGTCGAGTCCGTGAAGCGATCGCATAAGACGATCTTGCCGTCCGCAAGAGCGGGTGCGATCATCTCCGCGATGGCCTGCGCCCGATCCGAGAACATCAATCCAAGCTCAGCGAATGGCGAGATCGGGCCCACGGCAGCATCTGCTCCCGAGTTCACCAACAAGCCGCGTATGCGTTCACCCAAGGGCGTGCCTCCGGGCTGTCGCAGCGTGATGACAGGCAGCCCAAGCTTGAGCAGCCTTGCGGCCTGAAGGTCGAGCTGCGTCGTCTTGCCGGAGCCGTCCGGCCCCTCAAAGGTAATGAACCAGCCCTGGTTGAGCGGCCGGTTCGCCGGCTGCTTTGCCTGCATCTGAATAGAGGTGCTGCCGGACGCAACGGAGCGCAGAGGATCTTCCCGCATGATCAGTATTATCTTTGTCGCCGTGATAGCCGCAATCGTCCTAGGGTTCGTACTGTGGGTGCTGGCCTTTGGTGGTATGAAGCGCCGCGGTCAGAGTTCCCAAGCTGAGGCGAACACACAAAAGATGAATGAACGGCAGAATCGCAGTTCATAGGGCCAAGATCACTTCCCGAGCGCGGGCTGCCACTGGACCCCGGTCTGCTCAATGAGGATGAGGAGCTTGCCCTCTTCTCCTTCAAGGAGATCCGGCCCCTTGGCGGAATGTGTGACCTTGTCGGCGTCGGCGTAGCTCATGACAAGTTGACCGTTACCCAGGATTTTGAAGCGGTAGTGAAACTCAGCGCCTGGCAACAGAGACTGCACACCGAAGCTCGCACTGGGGTAGTCCACCTCGATTAGGTGCAGCTCGCGGCCCGTCACATTACGAATCGTAATGTTTACCATGGCCGAATGACACCCGCCAGCAATAAGAAACAGCGGTGTGCTGAGCAGGGCCATATATGCGGATCTCACTCGATGAGCGTAACAGCCCATATGGGTAGGTTTCTATCCAGATCGATCTGACTCATTGATGACACGTGCGGTGAGCACAACTCCGCAGCGATCATCGTGGAGTGTGATCGGAAAGGCGAGAACGCTCCAGTTCAGATCGCGCTCCTCCGGTTTTGGACTTGCAAGCAGACCACGGTGGGTTCGGTCGATATAGGTCTCCCGGCTTCTCGGAACATTCAGCAGGACGTCTCGCCAGTCGCGAAGGATATTCAGCTCTTCGAAGACGCACCTTCCAGGAAACCAGTCTTTGGGCTGCCCCAGATACTCGGCCGCGCGTTCGTTGCAGAAGTGCCACACCCCATGATCGTCAAAGATCTGCACTAGAGCGTCCGCTCCGATTGCTCGGGCGATTCGTGAGTAGAAGAAATCACGCGCGTCGACCACAACAGGACTGCCGCGTCGCTTTGCCTCAAGAGAGCTGAGTGCGTTCAGCAGATCGTCGATCGAGCTGTAACCTTTTAGAAGATGCATATCCTCGACACCGCCGAAGAAGCGTTCGAGGGTCGCGGACAGGATGATGATCGGGATGTGAGGGCGTCGCCGACGAAGCAGAGCTCCAACTTCCGTGCCAAACTGACCACCACCAAGATGGTAGTCCAGCACGGCAATATCGATCTGATCTAGCACCGCGATGGCCTCTTCGATGGTGGAGGTCGGTACGCAATCGTATCCGTGCTGACGCAAGATGGTCGCACGCAAATGGAGGTTGGTAGGATCATCATCCAACAGCAGAAGGCGGACGTCCATGCTGAGTGGTGGGCGAATCCCTCCGAAAGTGGTTTTGGTCTCGGTCAAGTCTGGCATTCTTCTGTCGTACTCCGGAGCGTAAGGTTACTTTCGTTCTTTGTAAAGGTTACGCACCAGACCCGGCAATCGGTTTAACGCTGCGACACTCTTTAACCATTGCCGGTTTTCCACAGCAGGATATCCGCTCACGATCAGGTCGGGGGCGACATCCCCGGGAATCCCGGATTGCGCCGTTGCCACAACCCTGTCTCCAATGGTGCAATGGCCCGCAACGCCTACCTGTCCGGCCAGAATCACCTGCTCGCCAACCGTGGTTGAACCTGCGAGCCCGACCTGTGCACAGAGCAGTGTTCCGCGGCCTATGGTCGATCCGTGCCCTACCTGGACCAGATTGTCGATCTTCGCTCCCTGCCGAATCGTCGTGTCACCGAGAGCCCCACGATCGATACAGCTATTCGCCTGCACCTCCACCCCACTTTCGATCACCACACGCCCAGCCTGAGGTATCTTCTGCCAGCTTCCGTCTGAGCGGTGGGCAAAGCCGAAGCCATCCGCGCCCACGACCACACCGCTTTGGAGAATAATGTCGTCGCCCAGGACACAGTTCTCCCGCACCACGGCGTGGGCGTGGAGAAGAAGCCGATTGCCTGCTCGAACGCCTGGGTAGAGCACGGCATGAGGTAAGAGCACAGCATCGTCACCGATAACAACCTCACTCATCACTACAACATGGGGAGATATGTGGATCCTGTCGCCGAGCTTCGCTGACGGATCCACGACGGCTGTTGGATGAATCCCTGGAGCGTAGTACGGAGGGGTGTGGAAGAGGCCAACGGCCGTGGAAAGTGTGAGATATGGATCGTCTACCCGGAGTGTTGGTGCCTCGATTACCGGAAAGGAATGGGAGACCAGGAGAGCTCCAGCTCGGGTGGACTTGGCTCGTGCAGCGTACTTGGGATTTGATACGAAGGTGAGATCACTGGGTCCAGCCTCGTCGATGCCGCGAATTCCTGAAATCCGGCGCTCAGGATCACCTACCAACTCGGCCCCGAGGCGACGCGCAAGCTCCTCTAACGTGTAGGAAAGAGAGTCAACGGTTGCCATCAGTCCGTTCCTGGTCCTGAGGTGGTGCGAGAACTCGCCCGTCGGCTCCGAAAAGCGTGTCCTGAGCGCGCGACGGCAACGGAACAGACAGCCTGCCGTCCCGCTGTTTGCGTTTCACGGTGGTCTGAATCAGACCTAAGACCCGGAGATCCGCCATGGCAAGCCTTGGAATGTAGAGCCGCTGTGTGTTGGCACGGGTGTCTGGAGGCACCAGGTAAAGACCTCGGTCCCGCTCCAGATCATCGAAGAGGGCCAGATCCGGGCTAGCCAGACCTTCAACACAATCGTTATCTTGGCGAAAGGTTAACCGAACCCACAATCCCTCGCCACGCGGCCGGCCGCTGAAAAGTTTGCGGGGAAGTTGATCCGGAACGGCTGTGTCGCCGAGATTGAAGTCGCGCACGAAGGAAATCATGCGAAGTCCCTCCAGCGGAGAGTGTAGGCGACGTCCATCGACTCCCAGGAGATCGATACCGTCTGCCTGGACAAAGTGCGATGGAGGCAGATAACCCCGGAGCAACTCACCGGAAAATCGTCGAAGGATTACCTTTTTGGGAGAAGAGGGCATAACCTTCGCGAAACTCGCATGCCGGATTGTCGCATGGCAATGGGAGAACGGGAGAAAAGTTGGCGGGCGCTGGCTCAAAAAGCCTGCCCATGCTAGAGTTAGACTTTGCGCCGCCTCGCGAAAGAGAGCCAAGTGCAGCAAAATAGGCAAGTTATGAGCGGCAGTGCAGCCCGCGACGAGGCGGTCGAGGAGCACGCACAGCATTATGGCTGACAATGTATATCTGCTGGAGACTCGTCTCTCCCTTTCGCAGCAGGCGGCCCTGTCCGCTGTGCGCGAGGTCGCCCGCCAACATGGTCTCACTGTCTTTTTGGTGGGTGGTGCCGTGCGCGATCTTATCAGCGGGTCGCCGGTTCGCGATCTAGACGTCGCCATTCAGGGCAATGCGCTTTCACTGCGGAGCGATCTGGAGCGAGCGGGGGGTACGTTTTCCGGCGAAGCTTATGAGCTTGAGGCCCTGTACCTGCGCTTTCCTGGTGGCGTGCGCTTGGAGGTCGGGAGCACACTCTCTGCGTCTTACCCCAAGCCTGGCCAGCCGGTATATCAACCAACCTCCATCCTGGAGGATCTTCGTCGGCGTGACTTCACCGCCAACGCGATGGCGCTCTCTCTAAACGATGGCTCCTATGGTCTTCTGATGGATCCTTTAAATGGAGTTGCAGATATAGAGAATCGTGAGCTGCGACTGGTCAGCAACTACGGCTTCATTGAAGATCCAGTGCGTATGATTCGAGGGGCTCGGCTGATGGCGCGACTAGGCTGGCGAATGGATGAACGGACACAGGCACGTTATGAGGCGGGCAAAGAGGAGAACTACATTGCAGTAATGCGCCCATTCAGCCGCGCGTATGAGCTTGAGGAGCTCTTCCATGAGGAAGATCCGTTGCGGGTCATGCGCCGACTGGAAGAAGAGAACTGGTTGCATCAGCTTTCGTCCGCGCTCGCCGTGAGCAAAGCGAATGCCGCGGAGCTGAGCAGGCTGCGAGAGGTACAGATGCAGTTCCAGACGAGGGGGATCGTCGCGGATACAGCCGCAGCCAACTTCGCCCTTCTCACGGCAAAGGTCTCCCCCAAGGAGATCGAGGAGATCAGAGCAAGCTTTCCGCGCACAACCTTTATTGAGGAGATCGCGGTGCTCGATGCGTCTGCCAAGGAGATCGCGGCGAAGTTGCTGTCGAAGGAGTTCGCCGCTCCGTCCGCCGCGTTCCAGTATTTGATGAAAGCGCCTGCGGCGACCGTCGTATATACCGCCTACTCGAGCCGAAGTACAGCATTGCAGAACCGGCTGAAGAGCTTCTTATCGGAGTGGCCGACAGCTCAGAGCAGGGTTCCATATGGCCTGATGCAGGAGATGAGGATTACGCCTGAGTTGCCGGATTACCCCGATGTTGTGGAAAAGGTGATCTACGCGGTGATGGATGGCAAGCTCGAGACGGCCGAAGCCATGCGTGCGTTTCTGGAGCCGTTTTCGCCGCCGGCTCCGCCACCGCCGGTGTCGCTGCGCCGGCCGCGCGCTCCGCGCAAAGAGGCGAAGTCCAAGAGCAAGAAGACGGTAAGCCTTGCGGCTTCAGCACGGGAGAATGAGGCTGCCATTGTCGAAGCACCCGCCCCAGACCAGCCTTCTGAGTCGGGAGCAGTCGAGGAAACGCCGGAGTCGGTTCAACCGAAAAGACCTATTGCGCCGAAGCCGGCCGACAGCGAAGAAGCACCAGGTGCCGCGAAGCGTTCAGACGGTGTCGCACACGTTGCTGCCGTTACGGGCGCGGCGAAACCTGCGCCTGCTCCCCCAGGCACCGTAACGAAGCCAAAGCTGGTCTCTCCGAGCAAGTCGGCGCAAGTGGCGGCAACAGCTTCGAACGCCTCTTCCACGAAGAAGTCAGCCGCGCCCGTGAGCAAATCGACGCCCGGGACGGCAAAGGTGGCTAGTCGGCCCTCACCCTCGAGCAAACCTTTAGTGGTGAAACAGCCCGCAAAGGCAGTGAAGTCCGGAAAAGGCGCAGCAGTCGCACCTAAGAAGGCGAGTGCAAGGCCGACTTCACCGGCGAAGAACTCTTCGCTGCAAGTCGTCACGCG
The DNA here is from genome assembly GCA_965277125.1 of Acidobacteriaceae bacterium. GTDB lineage: Bacteria > Acidobacteriota > Terriglobia > Terriglobales > Acidobacteriaceae > Edaphobacter. The sequence goes on from CBDIBU010000005.1 coordinate 642,743, forward strand.
CCGCGCAGCCAAGAAGGTAACGCCCCCTAAGGCCGCCAAGAAGGGAACAACGAAGAGTGCGCTGACCCGACGTGCTACGGCACGACCAGGTGCCCGGACCGCGGCAAAGGCGCGACGTTAGCCTCTTGGCCAGATATGGCTAGCGCGAGCGCCGCATGGCAATTGCAATGGCAGAGCACACCGTTACCGCAGCCCCGGCGAGTAGATCAATCGCCCCGCGATAGGCACGCTGGGTTTGTACCGGTGTCGACTGCATGTTGTCACGGCACTGCGTGCAGCCCTGAGCTGTTGCCGCCGACGGGACATAACAAAGGCCGGCAAGCAGAAGGGCCCACAGGTAAAGCCTCATTGAAAGAAGGCGAGCAACACGAACAGAAAGACCCAGAACCCGCCCATGGAGTGCCAGTACCACGCAGAGCAGTCGATCAGGATCTGCCGGGTTTCCATCTGGCGAGAGGCATACAGGCCGAAGAGAGCCAGCAGCAGTCCACCTAGACCGAGGAACAGGTGAACGGCATGCGTGTAGGTGATGAGATAGAAAAAATGGCTGCTCGGATTGGAAGCAAAGAAGACGCGCTGGATGGCAAGCTGCTTCCACGCAAGGGCCTGACCGGCGAGGAAGAGAACGCCTAACAGGACGGTCGCAATGACCCATGGAGCGGCTCGTCGCGAGGTCGGCCGACCGAGGCCAAACCACTCTTCCATGACATCAGGCTCGTGGAACATGCTCCGGCGGGCCACTTCCAAGGTGAGGGAGGAGACAAGAAGCACGGCGGTATTCAGCCAGAGCACAGGGGGAATGGCGGTTGGCAGCCATTCGTTGATGTAGTTGTTATAGGCGTCAAAGTGCCCTGTGGTTCTAGTGACGAAGAAGACGCTGACGATCGCCACGAAGAACATGAGGTCACCGGCGAGGGCGAAGAAGAGGCCAAGCCGATATCGTCCGAGCCGCTCTCGCGGACCACGCCGTCCCTGGGGACGGCTGTGCCAGTTCTCCCCATCTCCACCACCACCAGTTCGTTTATCCGTCGGCGGCCGCCGGCCGGCGCCGTTGTCGTGATCATTGACCCGGCTCTTGTCGACATCATTTTGCGAAGGAGTAAAGGTGGCCGGCATTGAGAAGCCTCACACGAACTGCGTTCATCGGTGTCTGGTGCTAGCTTACTCCGGATTTGGGCTAGGGAACGAGCGATCCACAGTCGCTCAGAGGGGAGCCATAGCACGGGCATATTTGTCGGAGATGACTGGTTCAGTGACATGGGGGAACGGCTTCGGTTACTCTCGTCCACTCCTCGGTCCTGCCAAACAGCTTTATTCCGACGTACCCACGTAGTCGAAGGCGGTCGGACCCGACGGCAGCAAGCATGCCGGTATAGGTTTTGCCATTCGTGGGATCGTAGAGTTGACCGTCTTCAGCCCCCTGGCCGCCGTTCACCGCATGAAAGCCGGAGCCGACGCGGAGTCCACAAAGCGATCGCGATCGAAGTGCCGGATCGGGATTGTTGGCGTCCACTGTTCCTGCAGCGCTCTTCTCAACTTGCACAATTCGCAGACAGACAGTGTCTCCGCAGGAATAGACGTCGATCACGGACCCGGTGGGAGTGCGCCAGTTGCCGTCGATAGCTGGAGACTGTGCGTAGGCAGAACATCCAATCAGCCAAGAGGCCGACGCAGTGATGGCCATTTTTGCAGCTTGCTTCATCACACTCCTCATATGACCCTTCTCGGTTGCGTGCTCAGTGGATGCACGAGCTGAACCGCAAGGGTTCCCGCTCTCAGCGGTTAGCTTGCATTGACAAATACGTTCCGCGCGAGCTGCGTCCGTAGAATATCCGGAATGAATGATTCTTCGCCCAGTGCCTGCGGAAGACTGGACGGCGTTCGCGTCCTGATCACCCGGCCGAAGGGGCAGGCTTCCGGGCTGCGAGATTGCCTTGAGAAACTCGGGGCGATCACCGTGCCGCTTCCTTTGATTGAGATCGCCCCACCGGCCAGCTTCGCTGCGCTGGATGATGCACTTTTGTCTTTGGAGACGTTCGACTGGATTGTGTTGACGAGCGCAAATGCCGTCGATGCGCTGGGGCGACGTCTGCTCAAGCTTGTCATGGAGGCACCTGGCCAGCAGCGCACGCCCATAAAGAGGCTGGCTGTGATCGGCGCGTCGACGCAGATTCGTGTGCGTGAGGTCTCGCAACTCATGCCGCAGATAGCGCCGCTGCTGCCCCCGAGCTTGGTGGAGGTTCTGGTTCCGCCGCGAGCGGTCGCTGAGTCACTGGCCGAGGCGCTCGAGGGACGGATCCCGCAGCTCCTGCGCGAGCAGGGCAGGGTACGCGTGTTGCTGCCGCGCGCCGAGCAGGCACGCGATGTGCTTCCGGAGCGCCTGCGCGCCGCAGGAGCCGAGCTGACGATCGCGACGGCCTACCGCAATCGCATTCCCGCAGACTCCGTGCCGTTGCTAAGGGAGATCTTTTCGAACCCGGAGCGGTGGCCGGATATCATCCCATTCACGAGTTCTTCGGGCGTCACGAACCTGTTTACGCTGCTTGAGGCGGCCGGACTGGCGTTGCCACCAGGGATCACGCGTGTATCGATTGGATCCGTGACCTCCGCGACGATGCGCGAGCACGGCTTCGGACCGGACGCGGAGGCAGCTGAGTCGACGATTGTCTCCCTTTGCGATGCGATCGTGGCAACGAGGCAGACGCACCGAGTGACTGCGCGCTGAAAACATTTATAGAAGCGTTAGTGCGAGCTCCAGGTCTTGTCACCGGAGTTGCAGAGGTGTTCGAGCGTGCAGTCGGGGCAGCGCGGTTTGCGGGCGATGCAGATTTGGCGGCCGTGGTGGATGATGCGGTGGCTGTAGTCGATCCACTGATCTTGCGGAATGACGCGTTGCAGATCCAGTTCGACCTTTTCGGGAGAGGTGTTCTGAGTGAGCTCGAGCCGGCGGGAGATGCGGAGGACGTGGGTGTCGACGACGACGCCGGAGGGGATGGCGAACCAGGAGCCGAGGACGACGTTGGCGGTTTTGCGGGCGACGCCGGGGAGGTGGAGGAGCTCGTCCATGGTCTGCGGAACGGTGCCGCCGAACTCGGCGACGACGGCCTGGGCGGCGCCGCGGATGCTCTTGGCTTTGTTGCGAAAAAAGCCGGTCGTGCGGATGATCTCTTCGAGTTCGGGGAGGGAAGCAGCGGCCATGGCGGCGGGTGTGGGAAAGGCACGAAAGAGCTGCGGCGTGACCAGGTTGACGCGGGCGTCGGTGCACTGCGCTGAGAGAATAGTGGCAATGACAAGCTCCCAGGCGCTGGTGTGCTGGAGAGCGCAGACGGCCTCAGGGTAGGTCTTAGCGAGGGCGTCGAGGATGGCGGCGATGCGCTCGGGGGCGAGGGGCTTCCTGGTGCGGCCGGGGCGCTTTTTCGGGGAGGTGGGTTCGGTGGCGGCGATGGCGCGAGCGCGCGGGCCGGTCGGGGTGGCTGTGATCTTGCGGACGGGCCTGCCTCTGCTTACCAGTTCTTCCACATGGACTGGCGATGAATTTGGTGTGGCCTTTGCGGCTGGCTGCGTTGCTTTCTTGGGCATGGGTTATGGATTCGACGCATTGGGCGGAGGGTCGGTGTATTCGCGTTCGACCTGCTGAATGATTGTCGGGGCGAAGAGGGATGTCTCGGGTGGAAGACGAACGGCGAGCGAGACCATATCGGTGTCCGCGCCCGTTAGCAGAAGTACGCCAGCTATGGGTTGGGAACTAAGAAGCAGCCGGGAGTCTGTGCCGAGACCTTTTGCGTTTGCAGGTGTGGTGTATTCAACCACAGAGGGCTTTAGATAATGGAGGAGGTCAGTTTTGTAGGGGCCGGTCGGGAAGTGCGTTGTAGATGGGTCTAAACCCTCGGATTGGACTGCGGTAACGAAGTCTCGGTATTTCGGGAAGACACGAGCGATAGCGGCAGCCACACCAAATCGGCCTGATGTGCCGCCATACTCATAAGACATCTGGATGACGGGACCTGTGAAGCCCTTCCAGTCTGTAGAGAAGAGTAGACGACGCGAGATCAACGTCGGGCTCACGTAGGTGGTGTCACCGCTGGAGCCATAAGTGCTGAAGCAAGACCAACCGCGCGGAGCAAGAACGCCGGGGCCGTTCTTGGGGCGGTAGTACGCTAGTTTGTCTGCGAAATTGCTTGGGAGAGCGACACGCTTCACGGCACGGCGTGGAGCAGGAACAGGGCCAAGCTGACCGTCGGATGGGCAGCCAACGAGTGGTACAGATACAAGTGGCTCAGCCTGGGCTTGAGCACCTGCAGCTGTGCTGAAAAACACCAATGCACTAAGAAAAAGCCTCATGGTGGGGAAGCATAGCGCAACAGACTAGGCAGCACTGCGTCCCGCTAGGCAACACACTGCGACGCGGGTTAGCCGAGGCGTTCGAGCATCTCGGCGGGCGGAAGGCGGACGCAGGAGAAGATGGGGGTGTCCTCGAGGGTGTACATGCTGATCTCGGTCTCGCGGAGCTGCTGGACGAGATCGAGGAAGTCCTCGGGGAAGTTGGTCTCAAAGGCAACAACAAACTCTTGGTCGTCGATGCCGAAGGAGTAGGTGGTGTTGAGCTTGACGCGGGGGTAGAGGAGGCCGATGCGGATGTGCTCGTCCATAAGCCGTTTGCGCTCTTCAGCCGGCAAGAGATACCAGGCCCGCGTCTTCCAGAACGGGTAGATAAAGATGTACTTCTGGCCGCCCGGTCGAATGGCGCCGCGGCCTTCACCCTCGCTCTCGTCTTCGCGATCGATCTGGTACTGCGATCGCTTGGTCATGGCGAGGAAGTTATGTGGCGTGGTGAGGTAGCCGCCTAGGGCGGTGCGCATGAGCTCGGAGCGCATGCGGTTGAGCTCCTCGACGGCGTAGCCGATCGACCAGACGCACATGTCCACATCTCCCCTCGTACCTACGGTCGAGTACGTCAGCGAGAGGAACTCGCCGGGCTTGTTCCAACGCTTGAGGACCTCGGCAAACTCGCCGCTGTGAGTGGCCTTCTGTTCGGCGGGAAGGCGGCGCCATTCGGGCATGACTTTGTAGAAGGAGAAGCAGACGATCTGCCGTTTGACGGCGGGCTTGGAGGGATTTGGGCGGCCGTAGGTGGGCTGTGGTTGAGTTGGCGCCTGGGTGGAACCAGCCCCGGCTGTCGCGCCCGGCACAATGGCGGAAATACCGGCAGTGCTCGTCGCAGCTTCGCTTGTAACCTGCTCTTCGATGACCGTTGTCTCTGACATTTGCTCTTCCAGCCCTCACGTTCAATGCTAACAAACAGATGGCATAGCTGATCCCGCTATACTCGACAGGCTATGTCTGAGCGTTTGATCGGATCCATCGCCGCCTTCATCATTGTGGTCATTTCGGCAGGAGGGTACGCCGGCGTTGCGCTGCTGATGGCGATCGAGTCGGCGTGCGTTCCTCTGCCGTCCGAGATCATCATGCCGTTTGCCGGATATCTCGTACACACCGGGCAGCTCAAGCTCATAGGTGTGGCAACGGCCGGTGCGATCGGCTGCAATCTCGGGTCGATTCCAGCCTACTGGCTAGGTGCCTGGGGTGGCCGGCCGGCGGTGGAGCGCTTTGGCCGATATGTTCTTCTGAGCCGCCGCGATCTTGCTCGTGTGGAAGGCTACTTCGAGCGATTTGGCGGTATCACGGTCCTTGTAGGACGGCTGTTGCCGGTCGTGCGCACGTTTATCGCCCTTCCTGCCGGGATCGCGCGCATGTCGCAGGTGCGCTTTCACGTGTACACCTTTGTGGGCTCCTGGCCGTGGTGTTTCCTGCTCGCCTATGTGGGTGCGAAGCTGGGCGATCGATGGGAGACGGACCCGCGCTTTAAGGAGATCTTCCACCGCTTCCACCTCGGGGTGGAGTTGGCGCTGCTTGCCGGTATCGTGTGGTTTGTTTGGGCACACTGGCGTAACCGCTCGACGTTGCAACCCGAGGGATAAGGCGGTCGAAGCAGCCTCGACGATGGGCTCACGTCGCCATATCCCGGCGCTGGATGGTCTACGCGGCTTCGCCATCCTGCTTATCTTTGTCTTCCACGTACGGGGGCGGAGCAAGCTCGACGAACTCTTCTTTCTACACGCCATCGGAGTGGCTCGGGTCGCTTTGTGGGTGGGGTTCCGCTCTTCTTCGTTCTGTCCGGCTTTCTGATTACCGGAATCCTTTGGACGTCTTTTCAAGCATCGGGCTGGTGGCGCAGCTTTTACATCAGACGGTCTCTCCGGATCTTCCCCTTGTACTACCTTTCTCTTCTGATGTTGATGATGGCTGCTCTCGTCTGGGGAGATATTCATCTCTGTCTGCACCGTATCGGCATCTTTGCCGCCTATCTCAGAACTTTCCGATTGCGGAAGGGGCGGTCTGAGCTCGGCTCGCCCATCCGCGCGGACATCTATTGGTCGCTCGCGGTGGAAGAACATTACTATCTTGTTTGGCCGTTTTTGCTTCGGCTTGCAAAGTCACGGCGTCAAGGCAGATGTTCTGCATCGCTCTATTTTTCTGTCTTTTCTGTTTCGCTTCTATGGCATACGGGTTGGACACGAGATCGCACTCCTTCCGAGCGCCACCCTCTCTCACATGGATGAGCTCGCGGTGGGGTCATGGCTTGGGCTTGCGGCACAAGGGCCGGAACGCGAGTGGAACAAGGTTCTCCGATGGGCTCGGCCTATTGCGATCGCCTCTCTGCTCGTCTTTGTCGTTCTCGCCTTCGAGGCGGGAACTCCGGCGCCGGTGACGCGGGCCATGATCGTCTTCGCCATTCCCTGCGAGGGGGTTTCTTTGGCGGCGTACTCTGCATGGCGCTTACTGGGGGCAGCTTGGTTGAGCGCTGCGCAGAGGCAGCCTGGCTACGTTGGCTTGGTTACATCAGCTATGGCATTTACATCTACCATGCCCTAATGAGACCGCTTGCCGTGAGCTGGTCCGAACGTCTGATGGGCAAATCACATAATTTGCAGATCGGGGTCCAGTTCCTCATCGCGGCCGTGCTGTCGGCCGCAGCGGCTTGGCTCTCATTCCGCTTCTTTGAGTCGCCGTTTCTTCCTTTGAAAAGTCGATTAAGTATTTCGCACTACGCCGAGCCACCGGCTCACGCCGTCGTGGATCAGGCTGTCTCGAAAATTCAGTTTTCGGGCTGTGCGGGATTGATGGCTCCGCCGACTCGCCAAACGCTGCTGCAAACGGCGCATCTGCTTCCAGGCCACCGTAAGCTCGCTGCCGATGAATGCACCTCCTCCAATGTGTTGATACAGACTAGGGTGCGGATGTCTCGGGTGTGGCGTTGACGAGGTCGGTGAGGGGCTCGAGGAAGGTGAAGCGAACGAGGCCGGAGGGCTTCCTGGCATCGTCGATGAGGGCGAGGTTGCGGGCTTTCCAGCCGGCGGCGACGGGGGTGCCATTGGTGAGGGCGGTGACAGCTTCGAGGCCGGCCTGGGTAAGGGCGGGGAGTTGCTCGAGGCGCGGGGTGATGGGCTGAAGGCGGGGGGATGTAGTGGCGAGCCGGCGGACCTCTGAAACGGAGCTGCGGACAGATTGGAAGAAGGTCTGGAGCTGCTGACGAGCGATGACGATCTGGGCGTCAGTGCCACGTGGATTCGCGACGACGGTGCGGGCGGCGAGCTCGAGTTCGTGGCGGATGGGGGGGTCGGGGACGACGGCGTCGACGAAGCCGGTGAGCGGGGTGAGCTGCGAGGTGTGCTGTGCCTGGTAGCGTTCGTGGAAGGGGACGGGTTCGAAGGCTTCGGCGAAGGTGCGGATGGCGTCGAGAGAGGCGGGGTTGAGGGTTCCGGCAAGCGAGCGCAGGCCGGCACCCTCACTCGAGAGTTGGCTGGTGCCGAGCCGAGGGCTTCGAGTTCGAGCGAGACGGGGGTAAGGCGGCGGTACATGTCGTCGACGTTGCGGACCGACTGTGGAGACCAGAAGCGCTCGGCGATGGCGGCGGTGCGGGGCCAGATGCGGGAGTCGATGGTGCGGGCGTCGAGGTGCTCGGCCCACATGCAGACTTCGCCGCCGAGGATGAGTTTTTGCTGATCGGGGGTGAGCGTGGTGTCGGCGGGGATGGGATCGGCGAGGTAGTGGACGCCGGCGGGCTTCATGGCGTCGAGGTAGTAGGGGGCGGAGAGGACGCCGTTATAGCCCTCGGTCGCGGCCTTGGCGAGCGAGGCTTCGCCGCGCCAGGACTGGATGACGATGCTCTTGGGCAGGGCGGGATTGAGGATCTCGTCCCAGCCGACCATGCGGCGATCGAGGCCGGTGAGGATCTTGAGCACGCGCTGGTTGAAGTAGGCCTGGAGCGCGTCGTTGTCGGCGAGGTTGTGCTGCTTCATGAAGGCGAGGATGCGCGGGTTGGACTTCCAGTCGGGCGCGGGGGTCTCGTCGCCGCCGATGTGGACGTACTGGTCGGGGAAGAGGGTGACCATCTCGCCGAGGAAGCGGGCGATGAATTTGTATGTCTCTTCGCGCGTGGGGTCGAGGGCGATGTCGGAGATGCCGAACTCACGGCGGATGCCGGTGGGGTTGGTGCCGGAGGAGAGCTCGGGGTAGGCGACGAGCCAGGCGGCGGAGTGGCCGGGCATTTCGAACTCGGGCACGACGCGGATGCCGCGGGCGGCGGCGTAGCGGACGAGCTCGCGGGCGTCGTCCTGGGTGTAGAAGAGGCCGTCCGAGCCGAGCTCGGTGAGCTTGGGGAAGAGCTTGGACTCGATGCGGAAGCCCTGGTCCTCGGTGAGGTGCCAGTGGAAGACGTTGAGCTTGACGGCGGCCATGGCGTCGAGGTTGCGCTTGAGGACGTCCAGGGGCTCGAAGTGTCGGCCGCAGTCGATCATGAGGCCGCGCCAGCGGAAGCGCGGGCTGTCGTGAATTGTGACTGATGGTATTACGTAGGCGGGGCCCTGGGGTTGGGCGAGCTGCAGAAGGGTTGCGAGGGCGTGCATGGCGCCGAGTGGCGTAGGGGCGTCGATGGTGATGCTGGTGGGCGTGCTGGTGAGCGAGTAGCTCTCGTCTTCGTCGAGGGTCTGGACGGCGGGGCCGCCGGTGGCGACGTGAATGGTGAGCGTGCCGCCGGCGCCTGCGGGGGAGAGCTGGCGAGGCAGCGGCGTGCCTGTCTTGTCTTCAAGTTGTTTGAGGGTGCGAAGGAGGTAGACCTGTAGCTGGGGTGAAGATGCTCCGGTGAGTGCGACGGTGAGGCTGGACTGGATGGGGAAGGCGCCGTCTGCCGTTGTGAGCGATGAGGGCTCGGGCATGAGGTCGTTGCGGAAGGACGAGGCTTGGCTCCAGGCGGTGGGGACGAGGAGCAGGGCGGCGAGGGCGAGGGTTCTGAAGCACTTCTCCTGATGCGGTGTCGCTGTTTGACGACGGTGAAGGCCATTTTCCTTGAGAGAAGATGGCGCCGGCACACGTGGCCTATACACCTTCAGGAAGGTTGCTGTGGCGGCGGTGCTGAGAGCGGCAGTCTGGCGGAGGGTCATCCGTTGAGGCACTCGCTTTCGTGTGGCGGGATCAAACCGGAGTATGGATGAGGGTACCTCCTCGAGGCTGAAGCGTGCGTGTGAAGACGGAGTTTCCGACGTCGCGGCATCCAATGCGGCAGCGACATGGGGGAGCAGAAGGTGAGCCGCGGTTTGCGGCGGTGAAGTCCATGTTCAGCAAGAGAGACTGGAACGAGCTCATGCGGCCTGCTGTACACCTTCAGGAGAGATGCTCCGCGCGGCGGTGGCGAGTTTGGGACTTTATACTTAGAGGCGGCATGGGCGACGAGACAGGACAGAGGACTTCCGCGATACGCGGGAAGCGAAGGTCGGCGGCGGGACGGATACGGCGCGTGACGCGACGGCTGCGGGAGCTGGGCTCGATCGGGTCGGCGCTGGCGTCGACGGGTCACCCGTACATGGCGCACATTGTGCCGATGCGGCGATGCAATTTGGCGTGCACCTACTGCAATGAGTATGACGATGTGTCGAAGCCGGTGGACATTGAGGAGATGGAACGGCGGATCGACGATTTGGGGCGGTTGGGCACGAGCGTGATTACGATTTCGGGCGGCGAGCCGCTGCTGCACCCGGAGCTCGATCGGGTGATCGCGCGGATTCGCAAGAACGGGGCGATTGCGGGAATGATCACGAACGGATATCTGCTGATGCCGGAGCGCATTGAGCGGCTGAACCGGGCGGGTCTCGACCACATGCAGATTTCGATCGACAATGTGATGCCGGACGCGGTGTCGAAGAAGAGCTTGAAGGTGCTGGACGCGAAGCTGAGGATGCTGGCCGAGCACGCGGCGTTTCACGTGAACATCAACTCCGTGGTGGGCGGGGGGATCGCGAACCCGGAGGACGCGTACACGATATCGACGCGGGCGCTTGGGCTTGGCTTCAGCACGACGATCGGCATCATTCACGATGGCAGCGGGCAGTTGAAGCCGCTGGGCGCGGCGGAGCGCGCCGTGTGGGATCGGGTGCGCAAGCTAACGCGACGGAGCTACTCGCGCTTCAATCAGTTTCAGGAGGCGATCGCCAATGGCGAGCCGAACGACTGGCGATGCCGCGCGGGCGGACGCTACCTGTACATCTGCGAGCAGGGTCTGGTGCACTACTGCTCGCAGCAGCGCGGGTATCCGGGCGTGCCGCTGTCGGAGTACACGACGGGGGATGTGAAGCGCGAGTTTCTGACGGAGAAGGGGTGCTCGCCGAACTGCACGATCTCCTGCGTGCACCAGGTTAGCTATATCGACCACTGGCGCGCGCCGCAGCATCCGGAGACCAGCGGCGGCCTGCCGCCGGCCGGCAAGGGGCACGGCGCGGCGGGTGAGCTGGTGCAGCTGCGCTAAGAGCCGGTTTGCCGGTCAGGCACTTACTCGTTGGCCTTTCGCTCGCTCTCGAGAAAGATGTCGACATTGTCGGGAGTGACCAGCGTGGTGCCGGTATCGACAAAGGTCGGGTAGCGTGAGAACGAGTCCACGCCGTAGTTGGTCTGGAACGGATCCGGCTTGTGATGGTGGACCTCGTCCAGTTGCTTCAGGCCGACATAGCCCATGGTCCAGGGTTTCTGTGAGACGGTGGCGTCGATGCCGCCGCTTTTGATGAGCCGCAACGTGTCGGGGCTGACGTCCATGGCGATGACGGTGCGTGCTTTGTCATTGGAGCGCTGCACGACGTCTTCGACAGCGGGCCCGGCGGAGGCCTCAAGGGCGACAAAGGCGTTGACCTTGTCGGCGCCGGTCTTGTCGACGTACTGCTTGGCCTGATCAAAGGCCAGGTTGGAGTCTCCCTTCACATTGAGGACGTCGACGATCTTCATCTGCGGGTGATCGGCGAGGATGTCCTTGTAGCCGCGCAGGCGCTCATCGATGTTGGGCTGACCGGGGATGGAGAAGAAGATGACGTTGCCCTTGCCGTTGAGCTTCTGCACAAGCCGTTGACCGCCGAGGTGGCCGGCGGCGAGGTTATCGGTTCCGATGAAGTAGAGCCGCTGGCTGGTGGGCGCGTCGGAGTCGACGGTGATGACGGGAATGCCGGCCTGGATGGCCGCGTTGATCTCGGTGCGGAAGAGGGCGGCGTCCGGGACGGAGACGAGGATACCCGCAGGGCGGGCGGCGACGGCGTTGTGGAAGGCAGCGAGTTCGCCCTGGGCGTCATAGGTGTCGGGGCCGACGATCTGCACTTTGACGCGGTACTCCGTTGCCGCTTTGCTGAAGCCGTTGCCCAGGGTCTGCCAGTAGGGAAGTTTGAGGTTGTTCGCGACGAGGTAGAAGGTGTTGCCGTTTGGATTTTGGTGACAGCCGCCGGCGGCGAGCAGCGCGAAAGTGGAGAGCGAGAGGAGGACGAGGGTGCGATTGGTCCGAGGCATGGGTCTTCTCCAAAAGGTGGCGATCGCGTGAAGATCTCTCGCGGCGACAGCGGATGGTTCGCTGCCGTGGCGGAGGCCTGCGCTGGAACTGCGGGATTCTACTCCCGCTCTTCGGTGTTTGTCGGCATCGTATAGGAAAAGGCGCAGTTTATGGCGCCTGCTTGCGAGGACCGGATTGATGCATGTGCGGCGACAAGGTCGATGGCTAGGGATAGGATCGTTGGCGCTCGCGGCGATTATCGGGTGCCCGGCGATGGCAAAGGGACCGTCGTCGGTGCAGGGCGGTGGGCAGGTAGGTGGGACGGATGCGAATCCACAGCGACTGACGAGCACACCGTATACGGGCGACCTGTCTATCTTCGAGACACCAGGGCGTGACGAGCGGCTGCAGATTGGGCGGGTGATGGATCTGCTCGGCATAACCGCAGGCAAGAGCGTAGCGGATATCGGAGTGGGCTCAGGCTGGTTCACGGTGCGCGCGGCACGAAGGGTGGGCGCGAGCGGAACGGTCTATGCCGAGGACATCAACCCGAAGGCGATTGAGACGATTGCCGCGCGGGCGAAGCGGGAGAGTCTGGGGAACATTCGCACCATCGAGGGCACGCCGGACGATCCGAAGCTCGCACCGGGAAGCGTTGATGCGGTGCTTCTGCTGAAGGTCTATCACGAGATTGCGCATCCGGCGGTGGTGATGCGGTCGCTGCGGGCGTCGCTGCGGCCAGAGGGCAGGCTGGGGATCATCGATCGTAACGGGAACGGCGCAGATCATGGTCTGGATCGCGCCGTGGTGGAGCGGGAGATGCGCGCCGCTGGATTTACGCTTCAGGCCAAGTACGACTTCACCAAGGCCGACGGTCAGGATTACTTCCTAATCTTTGTCGCCAGGTAGCGACGGCGGCTGCACGCGCTAAGCAGGCTGTTGCCTACTGATGTTGCACGCCTGTGGCGCGGCGCAGCTTGGAGTTGCCGGCGACGGTGGTTGCGGGCGGCGCGCTAGCGAGGGCTGTGTCAATGGTGGCGTACAGGTTGTTCATGTCCTTGACCTGGGTCCAGCCGGTCTGGGTCACGACAAAGATGGTCGGGGTCTGGGTGAGGCCGACGCGCTGGCCGAGTTCGTAGTCGGCTTCGACCTCACGGCCGAAGCGGCCGGTGGGATCGACGACGAAGGGCATGGCGCGGCCGTGGTCCTGGAAGTATTTTTGCGTGAAGGCCTGCAGATCTTCCTTGCTGGCAATCGAGCTTTGGTGCGCGAAGACGGCGCGGCGATATTCTTCGGCGGCCTGGGGCGAGATGGTGTCCTGGATGTAGCGCGCGGTGATGGCGGCATCGCGGCTCCAGATGTGCATGTTCAAGGGAAAGTCGTGCCGGACGATGGGGATGTTGTAGTGCGCGGCGGCGTCATGGACGATGGGGAAGGCATGCGCGCAGGCGGGGCACTCGAGGTCCTCGAATTCATAGATGGCGACGCGGGCGCCCTTGGGGGCGCGGACCACCGACGTGTCCTTGAAGGTGTTGCCCGGATCCTGGGCGCGGGAGCAGAGGGCGGGGGCGGCCAGAAGAAGAGCAGCGAGGGCGAGACGGGCGGGCCTGGGTAGACGCGACATGGTTCTAGTTTAGACGAGCGGACGGGCTGGATGGCAACCCGCGTTTCAGTAGCGCGAGTGTGCACTCACGAGTGACACGGGCCGGCCAGCTTGCCCGACGCCGGGGAGCGATTTATTCGCATCGCGGTCGGCGCCGTGGCACTCTAAACGGAGTGCGTGTGAACTCCCGGACAGCAATCTGGCGAAGGACCATCGGCGTGATCGCTGCGGTTGGAACGGTGTGTATGCCGGGTCTGGCGCAGGCATCGGCCGACCTGCCGACCGCCCCGACGCCCACGGCGCAGGCGCTCGCGGCGTACCAGAGTACGCTGCCGGCGGGTGTGGTGGTGGATCGCCCAAGCGGTGCGGCGTTGCCGTTGAGCCTGGACGAGGCGGTGACACAGGCGGTGGCGCACAACCTCGGGATGGAGCTGAGTCGTGAGAACGAGCGCCGTATCGGCGGCCTGCGATCGACGGTGTTGAATGCGTTGACGCCGTCGCTGGTGGCGCGCGGATCGAGCAGCACCGAGGAGATTAATCTCGCGGCGATGGGGTTCAAGCCGCAGTCGCTGGGTGCATTGGTGACGCAGCCCGGCCAGGGCGCCGCGAACTTTCAGACGATTGTGAAGGTCAACGTCACGAGCGCGCAGCTGAGCTTGAATCAGCAGTTGTTCAATGTGCCGGCGTACTTTCTGTATCGCGCGTCGCAAAAGGCGACGGCGGTGGCGACGTGGCAGACCGCGAACGAGCGGGGCTCGGTCACCTTGCGGACGGGAACGCAGTATCTGCTGGTGCTGGCGGACGTCGCGCAGATCGAGAACGCGCGATCGCAGGTGCAATCGGATCAAGTGGCGTTGGCGCAGGCGCGGGCGCGACAGAGCGCGGGCGTGGGCGTGCACCTGGACACGTTGCGGGCGGAGGTGCAGCTGCGCAATGAGCAGCAGGTCCTGATCGCCGCGGAGAACACGTACAGCAAGGACAAGATCGCGCTGAATCGCATCATGGGTTTGCCCGCGGACCAGGAGCTGCAGCTCACGGACACGACGCCCTATGCCGATTTGGCGATGCTGCCGCACGACGATCTGCTGGCACGGGCGTACACCGAACGCAAGGATCTGCGGGTGCTCGAGTCCGAGCGTGAGGTGTTGCTGAAGACGGAGCGGGCCGCGCGCTATGAGCGGCTGCCGACGCTGGCGATGAGCGGCTACTACGGCGTGCTGGGCGAGACGACGGGGCTGTACCACGGTGTGTTTACGGCGCAAGGCCGGCTGAGCTTTCCGATCTTTGAAGAGGCGCAGTTCCGGGGTGAGCGCGAGGTGGCGCAGGCCGAGCTGATGACGGTGGCGCGGCAGATCGACAGCCTGCGCGGCACGATCGATCAGCAGATTCGCGACAGCATGTTGGACATTGCAAGCTCCAAGGAGCTGGTGCGGGTGGCAAGGAGCAATGTGGAGCTGGCGCGGCAGGAGCTAGCCGACAGCGAAGAGCGGTTTCGCGCGGGTGTCGCGGATAACTTGCCCGTGGTGCAGGCGCAGGCGACGCTGGCCGACGCGGAGGGCCGGCTGGTGCAGGCGACATACCAGTACAACGTGGCGAAGCTGCAGCTGGGGACGAATGTGGGCGACATCAGCAGGACCTATCGCACACTGCTCGGGCTCTAGACCTGCAACGATGGCCGGATCACGGACGATTCCGGCGCGCCTGTGGCAGCATGGAGAGATGGCAGAGGGGGGCACGGCGACTGTTGCGCCGGCTCGCGACGGGGGCGAGCGACGGGAGGGAGCGACGGAGAAGGCGCCGGCCGGCGGCAGCGCGTTCGGCTCGCGGGACTTTCGCCTGTACCAGGCGGCGCGGCTGCTGGTGATCTTGGGGGCCGAGGCGCAGTCGGTCGCGGTGGCCTGGCAGGTGTATCAGATCACGCACTCGGCGCTCGATCTGGGGTACACGGGGCTGGCGCTGTTTCTGCCGGGCCTCTTGTTCATGCTGCTGGCGGGGCATCTTGCGGACCGGTTCGACCGGCGACGCATCATTCTGGTCTGCTATGCGCTGCAGGCGTTTTGCACGGCGGCGCTGCTCTTGTTCGCGCTTGAGGGGACGGGGCCGGTGGGGGCGAATGGGCGGCCGCCGATTTGGCCGATCTATGCCGTGCTGGTGGGGGTCGGGCTGGGACGTTGCTTCAGCGGGCCGGCGGCGAGCGCGCTGCTGCCGAGCTTGGTGCCCAAGGGACAGTTTGTGAATGCGATCACGTGGGGCGCGACAATCTACCAGATTGCGAACATGGCGGGGCCGGCGGTGGGTGGGCTGCTGTTCACGCTGACGCTCCGAGGGCAATGGGCGCGGTGGAACGGCGCGGGGATCGTCTACAGCTTCACGCTGCTGATGTTGGTGGCGTTTCTGCTACTGGTGGGCGCGATGCGGGCGAAGCCGGAGAGCGGGGCAGAGATGGGGTCGGAGGCGGTGAAGAAGGGTGTGAGCGTGCGCACGGTGCTGGCCGGCCTCGAGTATGTGTGGCGCAACAAGCTGCTGCTGGGGTCGATCTCGCTCGATCTGTTTGCGGTGCTGCTGGGCGGGGCGGTGGCGCTGCTGCCGATCTTCGCGCAGGATGTGCTGCACACGGGGCCGCGCGGCCTGGGGCTGTTGCGGGCGATGCCGAGCGTGGGTGCGCTGGGGATGAGCCTGCTGCTGACGCTGCGGCCGATAAAGCGGCACGCAGGGCGCACGATGCTGCTGGCCGTGACGGTGTTCGGCGCGGCGACGATTGTGTTTGGGCTGTCGCACACGGTTTGGATCAGCCTGATCGCTCTGGTGCTGGTGGGTGGGAGCGATATGGTGAGCGTGGTGATCCGGTCGAGCATTCTGCAGCTGGCGACGCCGCCCGAGATGCGGGGGCGGGTGAGCGCGGTGAACTGGCTTTTTATCGGCGCGTCAAACGAGTTCGGCGAGTTTGAGAGCGGCCTGACGGCGCACTGGTTCGGCGCGGTGCGGGCGGTGGTGCTGGGCGGAATCGGCAGTGTGCTGGTGACGGGATGGGCGGCGGCGGCGTTTCCGGCGCTGCGCACCGCGGGCGCGCTGACGACCGAGAGCCTGCGCGGCGGAGCGGACCGGGAGATGAGCGACGCGGAGCCGGTGGACTGAGGCGTTTTCTGGACGAGACGAACACGGAGGAGAGCGGGATGGAGAACGGAAAGAAGGCGGCGCTCGGGGGGACGGTGTTGTTGCTGGCGGTGGTCGGCGTGAGAGTAGGGATGATCTACCACGAGCGCAACGCGCCGGCGGTGGAAACGCTGGCGACGAAGGCGAGCAAGACGCCGGTGTCGGGGGATGCGTATGTGTTTTTGAAGAAGAAGCGGCCGAGCTCGATGGCGGACCTGAAGGAGCTGAACGGGACGACGATCTGGGTGAGCGCGGGCGGGCAGCTGGAGTATTACCCGGTCGCGGGCGGGCACGCGGTGTATGCGAAGCCGGTGGGCACGCTGCTGGGGGCGGCGCCGCTGGTGGTCACGGGGGCGATCGAACAGGCGGCGCCGAAGTCAGCGACGTTTCGAATTCCGGCGGGCGATCGGCAGGTGCTGCTGCTGTTTACGATGCCGCCGAGCGCGCAGGGACCGGGGGAAGGCGCGACGGTGTATGCGGTGCCGGTCGGGTACCGGCAGGACGGGCAGTACACGTTCTTCAATGACGAGATTTTCTTCTACGAGGACCCGCATGTGTTGTACAAGCACTGGGGGCCGCAGGTGTGGGACGCGATCGATCATCACCGGGCGATTTTGGGGATGAGCGAGTCCGAGGCGCAGATGGCGCTCGGGCAGGTCTCGGACAGCGTGAGCAATGAGATCGGCGATCGGCGGGTGATGTACAACAACCTGGGTCATCCGATGGACGTGATCTTTGTCCACGACAAGGCGACAGCGATCATGCCGCACCACTAGCGGAGATCAGCGCTGGGCCGTTGCCGACAGCGGTGGGTACGGGATCGGAGGTCCGCGGGAGGAAGAGGCTGAAGACAGTGCCGTGCCGTGCGGCGTCGGTGGAGGAGCGCACGCGCAGTTTGCCACGGTGTTTTTCAACGATGTTGATCGAGATCCAGAGACCGAGGCCGGTGCCGTTAATGCCTTTGGTGGTGTAGAAGGCGTCGAAGATGCATTGCTTGACGGCCGGGGGCATACCGTGGCCGTCATCGGCGACGGTGATGCGCGTGCCCGGCTCATCGGTGCGCGGGTCGATGGCGGGGCGCGAACGGATGCGAAGGCAGCCGCCAGTGCGCATGGAGTCGATGGCGTTTGAGACGAGGTTATTGAGGACCTGCCGGATGTCGCCTTCGAAGCAGAGGAGGGGCGGCGAGTTGTGGTCGCTGAACTGGACCTTGATGCCGGAGTTGTTGAGCCGTCCCTGGTAGAGAGCGAGGACGGGGTCGAGGAGCTCGCGCGGGGTAACGGGGCGGGCGCGTGTGGACTGGCGATGGAAGCGCAGGGTCTGGCCGACGATCTGCGAGACGCGTGCGAGCTCCTGTTCCGCCAGCAGCAAATAGGTTGTGGCCGGTTGCGGAAGCGGCTCCTGCTTGATGAGGTAGAGGAGGTTCGTGATGGCCTCGAGGGGATTATTGATTTCGTGCGAGATGGAGGCAGCGAGCCGACCGACGGCGGCGAGTTTTTCGCTTTGGACGAGCGCGGCCTCGGCCTGTTTCTGGTGGGAGAGATCGGTGCAGAAGACGGCAACCTCGGCCTCACCGCCGGCGCGCGGGAGGATGGTGGCCCCGATAAGAAAGGGAACCTGCCGACCCTCCCGGCTCAGGTAGGACTTTTCGTAGGGAGCGGCCGAGCCGGTGGCGGCGAGCTGCTCGAGAGCGTGCTGGTCGGCGGCCGCGAACTCGGGCGGTGTGAGCTGATCCCAGCGGACGTGACCCGTGTTGACTTCCTCCAACGTGTAGCCGAGTGTTTCGCGCATGTAGGAGTTCAGGTAGGCGATGGCGCCGGCGGTATCGCCGATGAGCACGCCGATGCTGGAGTTCTCGATGAGCAGGCGGAAGCGTTCGTCGCTGGTGCGAAGGTCTTCGAGGGCGCGCCGCTCGCGATCGACGTCGGAGACGGCGACGACGCCGCCGGCGACCTGGCCGTCTTTGTCGAGGATCGGTGCCGCGGCGAGGGAGACCCAGCCGCGCGTGCCGTCACCACGTTGGTAGAGAAAGTCTTCCGGGGGGATGGGGCGTCCGGTGAGGATGGCACGGGCGAGGGGATACTCGACGCCCCTCACGCGCCGGCCGTCCGGGTGGTAGGAGACCCATTCGCCGTAGGATTCGAGGTTGGGTGAGGGGTGCGCCGGATGACGGAAGATACGTTCGACCGCGTTATTAGTGCGAAGGATCTCTCCGTCGGTTTTGGCCATGACGACGCCGACGGGGAGGTTGTCCAGCATGACTTGCAGCGTCTCGCGTTCGAGCGTGAGGTCGGCGAGGGCGCGGTCGCGCTGAGCAAGGGCATCGCGGACCTGATACTGCTTGCCGCGGGCCCGGAGCGCGGCGCGCACGCTGGCAAGCAAGGTAGTGGAACGGAGGGGGCGTTCGAGGAGGACGGGATCGCCGAGCGGCAGCCACTGCTTGGCGATGCTGCGGCTATGGCGAGTCTCCGTGCCGGCCTTGGTGAGCAGAAGCAGAGGCAGGTCGGACCAGGCGGGCTGCTGGAGAGCGATGTCGGCAAGTCGACTGAGGAGGGGCGGCGTGAGCGCCTCCTCGGCGACGAGAAGCGGGCCGAGGCTGCTTATATTCACGGCCGCAAGCATAACTTCCGGGTCGTGGCAGATCTCCGCGGAGATGTTCTCTCGATGCAGCAGGGCGGCGATCATCTCGCCGTCGCGCCCGCTGGGCGCGATGATCTGTACCGGAAGTTCGGGCACAGCGGGCAGGTGGATCAAGCGCCAAGCCTGTCGCTGGTGGACTCCGACGTGGTGGTTTCCTCGGACGTCTCCGTAACGGAGGCCGGGAGAGAAGGGGGAACATCGCGTTCGGGGACGCCGGTGAGCACGCCGCGGAAGCCGGAGAGCGGGCTGCCGACCAAGGGACCGCGGGCGCTGAAGGTGAGCTCGCGCAGTGTGCGCTCGTGATTGCCGAGGCGCTGCTTGAGAACGGAGATGGCTCGGCGGATCTCGCCGGCGAGCTCGTAATAGCGGAGCAGAAGCACAGTGTCTGAGAGATAGCTGACGTCGACGTCGGACTGCATGCTGCCGACGAGGCCATGTTGGTTAAGGACCAGCAGGGTGAGGACGCCCTGCTGGTTGAGAAACGAGATGAGTTCGTGGAGGTGGAGCAGCAGGTCGCGCTCGCCGGGCATGGCATTGAGGAAACCGTTAAGCGAGTCGATGACGACGACGCGGGTATGGCACTCTTCGACGTCGGCGCGGATCTGCCAGGCGAACTCGCCGGGCGAGATCTCTGCCGGATCGATCTGGCTGAGGGCGAGCCGACCGGCGTCGATCTCGCATGCGAGCTTCATGCCGAAGCCCTCACACCGTTCGCGGAGGCTGCGGAGGACCTCGTCGAACGAGTACACGATGGCACGTTCGCCGCGACACGCGGCGGCGTAGGCGTACTGCATGGCGATGGTGGATTTGCCGACGCCGGTGGGGCCGGTGAGGAGCAGGGCGGTGCCGGGAGCGACGCCGCCGCCGAACATCTCGTCCAGGCCGGAGATGCCGCTGGTGATACGGTCCGGGGGGATTTCGGCGGCATGCTCGGAGGCGACAAGCCGGGGATAGACGACGAGGCCGCCACGCTGGATGGTGTAGTCGTGCAGCCCCTCGCGGAAGGCAGAGCCGCGCAGCTTCAGGACTTCGACGTTGCGGCGGGTGACGCCATAGGAGCGGCTGATCTTTTCGAAGCGGAGGACGCCGTGCGCGATGCTCTGCAGCTGCATGTCGTTGCCGGTTGCCGTGCAGTCGTCAAGCAGAAGCACGGTGGTGTCGCGGCCGGCGAAGAACTGCTTGAGCGCGAGCAGCTGGCGACGGTAGCGCATGGAGTTTTCGGCGAGCAGATGAAGTTCGGAGAGGGAGTCGATGACCAGGCGGTCCGGCAGCTCGCGATCGATGAGGGCGGTGAGCTTGGTGATGGTGGTCGCGAGCTCGATCTCGCTGGGATGAAAGACGGTGTATTGCTGCTCCGGGGTGAGGGAGGCCTCTTCGGGGACGAACTCGGCGATGGGAAGAATGTCCGGGTTCCAGCCGTGGGACACGGCCGTCGCGACGAGCTCCGAACGCGGCTCGGAGAGGGTGATGTAGAGGCCCTTTTCGCCTTTGGCAAGACCGGCGAGGATGAACTGCAAGGCCATGGTGGTTTTTCCCGAGCCGGGATTGCCCTCGACGAGGTACATCTGGCCGCGGGGGAGGCCGCCGGCGAGGATGTTATCGAGGCCGGGGATGCCCGTCAGAATGCGCTCAACTGGCGTGCTGGAGGTGTGGACGAGGCCGTTCTTAGAAGAAGACATGCAAGGGAAGAATACCCCGATTTGTGCGCATTTCGTGCAAGAAGATGGGCTATCCCGTGTTGCGCAGGCCAGCGGAGATGCCGTTGATCGTGGCCGTGATGGCGCGGTCGAGCGGAGCGGCGTCCGGGGAGTTCGGAGCGAGGGCGCGCTTGCGGCGGAGCAGCTCGACCTGGAGCAGGCTCATGGGGTCGACATAGGGGTTGCGCAGGCGGATGGACTGGAGCAGGACGGGGTTAGTGGCGAGCAGCTCGGGCTGGCCGGTGACGCGCAGGATCATCTCGCGGGTGAGGTTGAACTCGCGCTCAAGGGTGGTGAAGACGCGATCGCGCAGGCCCGTGTCGGGGACGAGCGCGGCGTAAAGGCGGGCGATGCTGAAGTCGGCCTTGGCGAGCGCGATCTCGACGTTGCGGACGATGTCGAGAAAGAGGGGGAAATCGCGCGCCATGGTCTGGAGCAGGGCGAGGTTTTCGGGGGCGGCGGCGGCGAACTGCTGCAAAGCGTGGCCGACGCCGAAGTAAGCAGGAACGAGGTGGCGCGACTGCATCCAGCCAAAGACCCAGGGGATGGCGCGGAGGTCGGCCATGGTGCGGCGGCGGGTGGCGGAGGCGTCACTCCGCTTGGCGGGCCGTGAGCCGATGCGGGCGTGCTCGAGCTCGGCGACGGGGGTGGCCTGCTCGAAGTAGACGAAGGTCTCGGGGTTGTGGATGATGTGCTGCTGGTAGAAGGCGAGGGAGGTGGCGGAGAGCTGCTCCATGGCCTGCTCCCAGGCGGGGAGGATCTCGCCGGTGAGGTGCGGGGGGTCGCTTTTGGAACGCAGCGCGATGTCGGGCCGGGCAAGGGCGTCGAGCGACGCGGCGATCATCAGTTCGAGGTTGCGTTCGGCAAGCACGACGTCGGAGTACTTCCAGTTAAGGACCTCGCCCTGCTCGGTGAGGCGGAGCTCGCCGGCAAAGGCACCGACGGGCTGGGCGAAGATGCTGCGGTGGGTGGGACCGCCGCCGCGACCCACCGTGCCGCCACGTCCGTGAAAGAGGCGCAGCTTGATGTTGCAGTCCTGGGCGACCTGATGGAGGGCGCGATGCGCCTTCCAGATCTCCCAGGTGCTGGCGATCATGCCGCCGTCCTTGTTGGAGTCGGAGTAGCCGAGCATGACCTCCTGCTGGCGGCCCCAGGAGTCAAGCAGGGGCTGGTACTCGGCGGAGGTCCACAGCTCACGGCAGATGGTCGGGGAGTTCTGGAGGTCTTCGATGGACTCGAAGAGCGGTACCGGCTGAAGGCCGGGGTCGGCGGCCTGCTCGCGGGTGGCGGGGCTGGCCTCGACAGAGACGCCGCCGAGGCGGGCAAGGCGGATGACGCGGAGGGAGTCTTCGGCGGCGCCGGCGCCAGAGATGACGTAAAGGCGGATGGTTTCGGGCGGAAAGGTGCGCTTGAGCTGGGCGATGGTGCGAAAGGTGGCGAGGACCTCGGCGGTCTGGGCCGAGAGAGGGGGCGAGAGCGCGGGCGGCAGGGCGGAGTTGCCGGACGCGGCGGCGGCGATCTCCTTGAGCGCGGCGGCGTGCACGCGGGCGTGCTGGCGGATGTCGAGGGTTTGGAGATGGAGGCCGTAGGTGCGGACCTCGACGAGGAGGGGATCGAGCAGAAGCGCGCAGAGGCGAGCGCCGCGGTTTCGCGCGAGCGAGGTGCGCAGCGTGCACAGATCGGCGAAGAGCTCGTTGGCGCGGGTGTAGTGCGGCAGCTGCGGCGAGGCGGAGGAGGGAAGGGAGATCGGGGCGGTAAAGCCGAGGCGCGCCATGATGCAGACGATCAGCAGACGAAGCCGCTCATGGAGAAATCGCTCGCTGAGCGCGGCACCCATGCTGCTGCCGACGATCTCGGCGCTGCTGGTCATCTCTACCAGGTAGCGGTCGATGAGGGTTTCGACCTCGGCGGTGACGGGGACCTGCTGGGTGGAGCTGCCGAGCTGATCGAAGAGCACCTGCAGGCGGGAGCGGTAGTGGCTGAAGAGAAGCTGACGCGCCATGAGCAGGGCGTCTTCGGTGGTCTCGGCGTCGACAAAGGGATTGCCGTCGCGGTCGCCGCCGATCCAGGAGCCGAAGCTGACGAGCTGGGGCAGGCCGCTGAGCGAGGGGAGCGGCGGGAGCATGGCGGGTTCGTCGGGCTCGGTCGGTTCGTCGGTGTTGGGCGGCACGGGCTCGAGGGGCGGGTTTTCCGGGAATTCGGCGGCGAGGGCGCTCGCGACTTCGGCGTAGAGCACGGGCAGGGTGTCGAAGAGGCTGGCCTCGTAGTAGTCGAGCGCCATGCGGATCTCGTCGCGGACGGTGGGTCGCGCGGTGCGAACGTCGTCGGTCTGCCAGAGCGCGGTGATCTCGGCGAGCATGTCGCGCTCGAGGGCCTCGAGTCGGGTGGAGCGGACGGGGACGCGATCGAGCTGTTCGAGCAGCTCGGAGATGCGGCGGCGTTTGAAGAGGACCGAGCGGCGCGCGACCTCGGTGGGGTGCGCGGTGAAGACAGGGGTGACGCAAACCTCGCGCAGCAGATCGAGCGCCGCCGCGCGGTCGAGGCCGGCGTGGCGGATAGCTTCGAGGGTGCCTCGCAGGCTGCCGCGCTGCGGGGGAACACCGGGGCTGATCTCGGCGGCGAGGCGGCGGCGCTTGCGGTGGTTGGTCTCGGCCAGGTTAATGAGCTCGAAGTAGAAGGAGAAGGCGCGCGCGAGGTGGTAGGCGGCGGAGAGATCGCCGGTGAGGGTGTGGACGCTGAGCAGCGCCTGCTGCATCTCGGAGCGCGCGGCGGCGAAAGCGGCGTCGCTGGGCGGGGCGCTCTCGGCCTCGCGGCGGGCGATCGCGGTGCGGCGGAGCGCCTCGACGGCGTCGAAGAGCGCGTCGCCGACCTGCTCGCGCAGGACGACGCCGAGCAGGGTGCCGAGGGAGCGCACATCGCGGCGCAGGGGCGCGGTCTTCAGCTCGGAGGTATGTGCTTCCAGTTCCCCGAGCCGGTCGCGCCAGCTCGGCGGGGTCCAAAGCGAGGGCATAGCTGATTATGCTATGCGGCTCGAGTTATGGGAGTCGCCGGCTGAGCCGCAGGTCTCTTCACTTCACTGCGCTTCGGTCGAGAGGACAGATTCTGTGTGCGCTAGAAGAGGCGGCCAAGGGTGAAGTTGAACTTGCGGTAGCCGCCGTCGCCGAAGGCGGGGGAAAGGGTGATGAGGCCGAACGGGGTTTCGGCGACGATGCCGAAGAAGACGTCCTGGCGGGTAATGGTGGGGCGGTCGGGCGCGCGCATCTGGCCTGCCTCATAGGAGACGCCGAGGTAGAGGCTCTGGCCGAGAGGCGCGGGCAGGTGGGCGATGCGGCGGAGGTAGGCGGGCTGGAAGAGGAAGTAGTCTGTGCCGCGGAACTCGTCGATGGCGGCGGCCGAAAGGCGCGCCGGGCCGCCGAGGGTGAAGCGAAAGGGCTGGGCAACCTGCCGATTGAACATGGTGCCGCCCTCGGTGTCGAAGAGGAAGGTGTTGTTGCGGACGGCGTGGGCGAAGGAGATGTCGGTGCTGAGCTGCGGGGCGTCGCGGCTGTCGATCGTCTTGTGGAGGTAGGCGAGATCCATGGTGAAGCGGAGGCCGAACTGCGGCACAAGGGCACGGTCCTGGGAGTCGAAGTCGTAGCGGACATGGCCTCGCTCGAGAGTGCCGAGGATGTCCGGCGCGCCATCGTTGCCGACGTTCAGCTTCCAGCGAATGTTTGCGGCCTCGTAGCCGACGCGAAGCTCCTGGGTGCGGGAGTCGGACCAGCCGAGATCAAGGCTGCCGCCGGCGGTCTGGAGCTCGCGTTCGGCGAGACGACGCTGGCCTTGAAAGATGTTGTAGGGGTGGCGAAGGAAGTCGCCCCGGGGCGCGAGGAAATAGCCGCCCTGCCTGCCGGGCGCGAAGAGGCGAAAGTCGTATTCGCCGCCGAGTTGGGTCACGTAGCCGAGGCGTATGCGGGCCCGCAGCTCCGAGCCGTAGCCGCCGAGGTCTTGATATACGTAGATACCCTCGGCTGTGACCTGCGTGATGCCGCCGGCCTGTGCTTCGATGTTGGCGCCGATATCGAGGAACGGTGGACCGTTCTGGCGGTCGGAGACGGTGACGAGGATGACGGGGCGGTTTTCGTCAGGGGGTTCATAGCCGACGGTGTAGTCGGCGATGTAGCGGCCGTCGGAGCGGACCTCGTCCAGGAGCTGATCGAGCTTGGCGAGGTCGACGGGATGATCGACCAGGGGTTGGAATTTTCGCTGGAGGGCGCGGGTGACGGACAGCGCCGGGGCGGTGACGCGGATACGGAGGACGTCGGCGGCCGGTCCGCGTCGACGGGAGGCCCGGCCGGCGAGATAGGTCTGCCACTGCGCGTCGGAGACGGCGTAGGGCAGGAGCTTTGCTTTCTGCGACTCCGCGGCCTGGTAGCCGCGAGTGGCGAGATCCGCGGTCTTGAGGTAGTCGGTCTGCGTGAAGCCCTGCAGATCGGGCATGATGACGACCGAGGCGAGTTTGCGGTCGTCGCGCTCGGCACCCTCGATGGCGACGGAGAAGGAGCGCTGCAGGATGCCGAGAATGGAGCCGAGGTCGCCCTGGCTGAGCGGCGACAAGGGCAAGCTGACGGCGAGGACAACGTCGGCTTTCATGTCCTGGACGGTGCGGGTGGGGAGGTTGTCGAGCACGCCGCCATCGACCAGGGCGTGGCCGTTCAGGAGGAAGGGCGGATAAACGGCGGGCAGGGAGACGGAGGCGCGGACGGCGTCGGGCAGGGAGCCGCGCGCAAAGGTGACGATGCGGGCGTCGGAAAGGTCGGTGGCGATGCAACGCAGCGGGATGGGCAGGGTATTGAAGTCTGTGCGGTCGTCGTAGCGAAAGAACTGCCGGTCGAGGAAGTCGTTGAGGCCCTGATCGGTGAGGACGGCGTTGCGAAGACTGATACCGTGCTTGAGGCCGATCTGGAAGCCGTTGGGCAGATCGCGCGCGTCCTCGCGACGGCGGAAGGAACGCTCTTTATAGGAGAGATTGAAGCTGAAGACGGAGTTGAAGACGGCGTCGGTCATGACGTTCTTCAGCTGATCGGTCGTTTTGCCGCTGGAGTAGAGCGCGCTGACCATGCAGCCCATGCTGGTGCCGGCGAGGACATCGACGGGGATGTGGTGTTCTTCAAACCACTGGAGGACGCCGATCTCGCTCATGGCGAGCGCGCCGCCACCGCCGAGAGCGAGGCCGATGCGCGGCCGGTCGGTGGGCCCGGCCGGGGGTGGGGCGGGTTCGACGGAGGGAAGCAGGGCCTTGCCGCCGGTCGCGGTCTGCGTATGTTCGCTGGTGACCTCGCCGGCGCCAGGTTTACTGCCGGTCTTGCTGTTTTTTGTTGCGCTGCCCGCGACCTGAGCGCCGGCCTGTGCTTCGGGGGACTGGGTTGGCGCGGTCTGCCCGGTCTGCGCCACCAGCTGGACGTCCATAGGGGAGAGCAGCAGCAGCGGCAAAGCCGCGAACAAGAGACGACGACGCATGCCGGACCAGCCTTTCCTGATCAGGATAGCAATCGGATTTCCCGCGTCGGTGCTGTCGCCCATGGCGCCGCGCCGAAATATTCGGGGCAGTCATGCGCTGAAGTGTTGGGCGTGCGTGCGGTTCTGTCGCAACGAGAGAGGGTGCTACATAACGAGGGCGAGCTGTGTGAGCTCCTGGCGCATGCTGTCGAGGCTGCAGCCGACCAGCTCGATGCGGGCGGCGGCCGTACGTGCATCGAGCGGCGAGACGCCATAGCCGCGCTGGGCAAGGAATGCACCCACCAGCTCGCCCGCCTGCCAGCTGTCCAGGCCGGAGGCGCGCAGCTCAGCGCGCAACGTCTGCAGGTCCGTTGCAGCGAAGATCTCGGGTTCCCGGCGCATCGTTGCCTCCTCGTGGAACGGCGATACGGCTAAGCGTTCCTGTGTATTGGACGGAGTTGGAGATTTATTAGATTCGCTCGCGGCCGTGCAAAGCTCGGTCCTCCCCTTTGCAGGAAGTCTGGTCAACATCGGCGGTCGATATTCGTTGCAGCACCTGAATTCATTGCAGCACCTGATTTCTTGGGTGAACCAGCGTTGCTGGTCAGGCCGATCGCGGGTTGAAGCGCGCCTTGCGGTTGAAGGGAGCGCGATAGCATAGAGGGCATGAGCTATGCGGAGATCGCGTCGCCCCGTCTGCTGGACGGCACGGCGATGGCGAGTGAGGTCAAGGCCGAGGTGGCCGGCGAGGTGGCCATGCTTCGGCAGAAGGGTATTGCGCCGGGTTTGGCCGTGGTTCTTGTCGGAGAGGACGCGGCATCGGCGATCTACGTGCGCAACAAGCGCAAGGCGTGCGCCGAGCTTGGCATCTACAGCGAGCTGTTGACGCCGCCAGAGACGGTCAGCACGGAAGGTCTGCTGGCCATCGTCGCCGAGCTGAACGGCCGGGACGAGATCGACGGCATTCTGATTCAGCTGCCGCTGCCGCCGCACGTCGACACCAAGCGTCTGCTGGAGGCGGTGCTGCCGGAGAAGGATGTGGATGGATTCCATCCAGTGAATGCCGGTCGTCTGGAGGCCGGGCGGCCGGGTCTGACGCCGTGCACACCGGCGGGCATCATCGAGGTGTTGCGGCGCGCGGACGTGGAGATCGTGGGCACGCACGCCGTGGTAGTGGGGCGGAGCAATATTGTGGGCAAGCCGGTGGCCATTATGCTGCTGAACGCGTGCGCGACCGTGACGGTGTGCCATCGGCATACGATCGACCTCGCACGGTATACGCGGGAGGCGGAGGTCCTGGTGGTTGCGGCCGGGCGGCCGGCGCTGATCACGCCGGAGATGGTGCGGCCCGGCGCGGTGATGATCGATGTGGGGATCCATCGCGTGACGGAAGCGGCGGAGGTTGAGCGGATCTTTCCGGGGGATGCGGCGCGGGCGGAGGCCTTTGCACGACGCGGCTCGGTCGTGGTGGGCGACATTGACCCGGCAGCGTTTGCGCTGGCGAGCGCGTACACCCCGGTTCCGGGAGGGGTGGGCGCGATGACGATCGCGATGCTGATGCGGAACACGGTGCGCGCGGCCAAGCTGCAGCGCGGCCTGATCCGGCTGTAGCGCGGCCGTGCTGCGGGTCGGTCTTACGGGTGGGCTGGGCAGCGGAAAGTCGACGGTCGCCGCGGTGCTGGCGTCGCTGGGCGCGGTGGTGGTTTCGGCGGACGAGATCGGTCGCGAGCTGATGCAGCCGGGGCACGCTGTGTTCGAGGCGATCGTGCGGACGTTCGGCGAGGGGGTGCGGTCGGGCACGGGCGAACTGGACCGGGCAGCGTTGGCGCGGATGGCGTTCACCGAGGGACGGCTCGACGAGCTGAACGGCCTGGTGCACCCGGCGGTGATTGCGCGACAGACGGAGATCGCGGCAAGGGTCGAGGCGCAGGCGCCGGAGGCGGTGTTCGTGGTGGAGTCGGCGCTGCTGCTGGAGACGGCGCACGGCGGCCCCGGAGGATGGCGGAGCCGGTTCGATCGCGTGGTGCTGGTGGTGGCGGAGGAGCAGTTGCGGATCGAGCGCTTTGTCGCGCGTCGGCTCGGGGCGGGAGCACACGCCGTGGCGGAGATCGAGGCGGCGCGCGCGGACGCTCGCCGGCGCATGACCGAGCAGTGGCCGGTGGAGCGGGCGCTGGCGCAGGCGGACTTTGTGGTGCGGAATGAGGGATCGACCGCGGACCTGCGCGCGGAGATCGAGGCGCTGTGGCCCCGGCTGGTTGCGGCTGGGAGCAGGCACGCGGAGTGAAGACTGTCGCTGTCTGGCTTGGGCGGCGGTCGGTACAATCGTGGGCGGGCGCTCATGTTTTCAGAAGCGCCGCCGATAAAGAGAGAAGAGGCGGAAAGGCCGACGATGAAGCTGCGTCCCCTGGTTCTGGTTGTGCTGCTGTTGGCCGCGTTTTACTACGTCACGACGCACCTTACAATCTCGCCGTGGGTGACGGCGGCGATGCCGTGGGTGCAGGGCTTTGGACATGGGCCAGATGCGGCGGTGACGCTGGAGGCGCTGCGTACACCGCATGGCGGCCTGAACCTGACCGAAGCGGCAGCGGCTCCCGCCTTCGACGCAGAGGAGCTGCAGAACATTGCCGTGTACAAGAAGGCGCTACCCAGTGTGGTGAACATTACCTCGACCGCGGTGCAGTTCGATTTTTTTTACGGTCCGGTGCCGCAGCAAGGGCAGGGGTCGGGCTTCATTCTCGACAAGCAGGGCCTGATTTTGACCAACAATCACGTGATTGAAGGCGGGCAACGCATTGAGGTCACGCTGTCGGATAAGCACAGGTACACGGCCACGCCGATCGGTGTGGACAAGAATCACGACCTGGCGCTGCTGAAGATCAACGCGCCCAATCTGGTTCCGGCCGTTCTGTCTGATTCAACCGGGCTGGTGGTGGGGCAGAGGGTGTATGCGATCGGTAATCCGTTCGGTCTGAACGGCACGATGACCCGCGGCATCATCTCGTCGATTCGATCGATTCGCGGACCGAACAACAATCCCATCGAGGACGCGATTCAGACCGATGCAGCGGTGAATCCGGGGAACTCCGGCGGCCCGCTGTTGAACTCGCGGGGCGAGGTGATCGGCATCACGACGCTGATCGCGAGCAATGGGGCGGAGCAGAGCTCGGGAATCGGATTCGCGATTCCGATCAACACCGCCAAAGCGGTGCTGGACGACTTTGCGAAGTACGGCCGGGTGCGGCGACCGTCGCTGAACATTGTGACGCTGCCAATCAGCCCGGATATTGCGGAGTCGATCGGTCTGCCGGTGGATAGCGGCATCCTGATCGAGCGTGTGTTGCCGGGCGGAGCGGCGGAGCGGGCGGGCCTGCGCGGGGGCACACAGCGAATGTATATGGGCAATCAGCCGGTAATGCTTGGCGGGGATCTGATTGTGGGCCTGAATGGGCAGGAGATCGCGACGGCGCAGGATCTGTCCTCGGCGATGAACCAGCATCGTGCTGGTGACACCGTGACGCTGACGATCTTTCGCGGACGCCAGCGCATGGACGTGAAGGTGGTTCTGAGCGATGCCAAGGAACAGGGGGGACAGCAGGCGTAGCTCATCGGCAACCGCGGACCGAGGTGCTGCCGGGTTTGCTCTCCAGTTGGCTCGGGACGGTGTGAGGCCAAGCGCGCGAGACCGCTTTAGAATGGAGGGTGATGGAAGCCGTCTTAACGCCGATTGAGCTGCCGCCGAATCCGCCACCGATCTTCACCTGCCGGCAGTGCAGCCACTGGCTGGGTGAGGGAACGCTGGCGTGCCCGGGGTGTGGCGCGCTGGTGTATGTGCAGCATCTGGCCGGCCTGGCGAGTGCAGCGCAGGAGCTCGAGCGAGAAAAGCGCTGGCCGGAGGCGAAGACCGCATGGGCCACGGCGAAGCTGTGGCTCCCCGCCGGCAGTCGGGAGGCGATCACGCTCGATCAGCGCATTCAGGCGATAGAGGCACGGGAGCGGGCACAGAAGGAGAGGTCGGCGCGATGGGTGAAGCGACTGGGCCCGCTGGCGCCCGTGCTTGTGCTGCTGAGTAAGCTGAAGGGGCTGTTGTTTGTGCTGTTCAAGCTCAAGTTTCTGCTGAGCTTTGTGGCGTTCTTCGGGGTGTACTGGGCGCTGTTCGGGTGGAAGTTCGCGCTTGGCTTCACGCTGTCGATCCTGGTGCACGAGATGGGGCACTACTTCGAGGTGAAGCGGCGTGGGCTGAAGGCGGACCTGCCCGTGTTTCTGCCCGGCCTGGGCGCGTATGTGCGCTGGTACTCGATGGGAGTTCCGCTGCCGGCGCTCGCGTCGATCGCGCTTGCCGGACCGCTGTTCGGGCTCGGGGCGGCGCTCGTGTGTCTGGGGCTCTTCCATACGACCGGGCAGCCGGTGTTTCTGGCGCTGGCGCACACTGGTGCGTTTATCAACCTGCTGAACCTGATTCCGGTGTTGGGGCTTGATGGAGCCCAGGCGGTGTATGCGTTGAACAAGCTGCAGCGCGGGTTGCTGCTGCTGGCGGCGCTGCTGCTGTTTGGCGTGATGCAGCAGGGTGTGCTGTTGCTGCTGGCGGCGGGGCTGGCCTGGCGGTTGTTTACCAAGGACGAGCCGGCGGAGGCCTCGAGCAGGACGATGGTGTACTTTCTTCTGCTGTTGTTTGCGCTGGCGGCATTTCTGCGCATTGTGCCGCCGGGGACGGTGAACGGCGGGCGGATGTTTTGAGCGCTGTCGTTAGGGGCGAGGGATCTCGCTAGGGTGTGCGTGCGGTGCGGGGGAGGTAGCGGCGGCCCTGCAAGGTGTAGTTGCCGCTGAGCACGCGCGCGATGGCCTCGGGGTAGGCGAGGTGCTCCTGCTCGAGAATGCGTGACTGTAGGGCTTCGGCGGTGTCGGTCGCGAGCACGGGAACGCTGCGCTGGAGGATGATGGCGCCGTGATCGAGCTGCTCGTCGACGAAGTGGACGGTGCAGCCGGCGAGGGTAACGCCGTAGTCGAAGGCCTGCTGCTGCGCGTGGAGGCCGGGGAAGGCGGGCAGAAGCGAGGGGTGGATGTTGAGGATGCGGTTGGGAAAGGCGGCGACGAAGGCGGGGGAGACGAGGCGCAGGTAGCCGGCGAGGCAGACGAGATCGACGGCGTGGGCGCGCAGGTGGGAAAGGAAGGCGGCGTCGTGTTCGGCGCGTTTGCGGCCTTGGGCAGGGACGGCGATGGCGGGGTAACCGAGCTCGCGGGCGAGGGCCAGGCCGGGGGCGTCTGCGAGGTTGGAGAGGACGACGGCGATCTCGGCGCCGAGGAGCCGACCGTCGTGAAGGGCGCGGTTGATCGCGAGGAAGTTTGAACCGCGGCCGGAGAGCAGGATGCCGAGTCGAGTCACGTGCGGGGCGCTCAGCTGTAGACGACCTTGCGATCGCCGCGGAGGATGCGGCCGAGGATGACGTGGCGCTCGTTGGCACGGTTGAGCACGGCCTTTGCCTTTTTGACCTTTTCGGCAGGGACGACGCAGATCAGGCCGATGCCCATGTTGAAGGTGCGGAACATCTCCTCATCGGCGACTGAGCCGAGCTGCTGGAGGTGTTCAAAGAGCGGCGGCGGCTGCCAGGCGCTGCGATCGATCTGCGCGGACATGCCGCGCGGCAGGATGCGCGGGAGGTTGTCCGTGATGCCGCCGCCGGTGATGTGCGCCATGCCGCTGACGAGATCGCCGGCGCAGAGCTTGCGGATGATGGCGAGGTAGGAGCGGTGGGTGCGCATGAGCGCGGCGCCGGTCTTGTCCTTGAGCTCATTGACGTACTGGTCGGCGCCGTAGCCGGCGATCTCGAAGAGCAACTTGCGGGCGAGCGAGTAGCCGTTGGTGTGCAGGCCGTTGGAGGGAAGGCCGATCAGAACGTCGCCGATCTCGATGCGGTCGCCGGTGACGATGTGGTCGCGGTTGACCGCGCCGACGATGGTGCCGGCCAGGTCGTACTCGCCGTCGGCGTAGAAGCCGGGCATCTGGGCGGTTTCGCCGCCGATGAGCGCGCAGCCGTTCTGCTTGCAGGCCTCGGAGAGGCCCTGCACGACGGTCTCGACGGTGGTGTCGTCGAGCCGGCCGGTGGCGAGGTAGTCGAGAAAGAAGAGCGGGGTCGCCCCCTGCACGGCGATGTCGTTGACACAGTGGTTGACGAGGTCCTGGCCCACAGTGTGGTGGATGTTGAGTTCGAAGGCGACCTTGAGCTTGGTCCCGACGCCGTCGGTGGAGGAGACGAGGACGGGCTCGGGGAACTTGACGAGATCGAGCGCGAAGAGGCCGCCGAAGCCACCGATCTCGGAGAGAACCTGTTTGTTGAAGGTGCGGCGGGCGAGGGTTTTGATGCGTTGCTTGGTGCGGTCGCCGGAGGAGATGTCGACGCCGGCATCGGCGTAGCTGACGGGCTGCTGGGTGGAGGGGCGGGAGGCCGTGGAGCGTGCGGCGACGGCGTGGATGGCGCGACGGCCTGAGAGCGGCTCTGACGGCTTCGCCGGGCTCGGTCCGGAGGGCAAGCTCTCGTTTGGCGGGTCGCCTGGCACATCGTCGGGCACGTGGTGTCCAGACCTCCGGTCGGGCTTCAGTTTAGCAGGGGCGCGGAGCGGCTCTGTGAATCGCCCGTCGCGATCGCGACGGGCGCGGGGCACTTCTATACTGGCGAGATGCTACGGAACATGGGCAGGTCGAGCGAGCTGCAACGGCGCGCTGAGCGGTTGTTGCCGGGGGGTGTGGACTCGCCGGTGCGGGCGTTTCGCGCGGTGGGCGGACACCCGCCGTTTGTCGAGCGGGCGGCGGCCGCATATCTGTGGGACGTGGATGGGAACCGCTATCTTGATCTGTTTGGGTCGTGGGGACCGATGATTTTGGGCCACGCGTACCCGGCGGCGGTCGAGGCGGTGCAGCGCGCGGCGGAGCGCAGCGCGAGCTTCGGCGCGTCGACGGCGGCCGAAGGCGATCTGGCCGAGTTGGTGATGCAGTGCTTTCCGTCGATTGAGCGGCTGCGGTTTACGAGCTCGGGGACGGAGGCGTGCATGAGCGCGATCCGGCTGGCGCGCGGCTTCACCGGCCGGGATCTGGTGGTCAAGTTCGAGGGCTGCTATCACGGGCACTCGGACGCCATGCTGGTCAAGGCGGGCTCAGGTGTGGCAACTCTGGGCATACCGGGCTCGGCGGGGGTGCCGGACGGCGCGGCGCGCGACACGCTGGCGCTGCCCTACAACGATCTGGCCGAGGTGCGGGAGGCGTTCGCCCGCTTCCCGAACGAGATCGCGGCGGTGATCGTGGAGCCGGTGGTGGGCAATGCGGGGACGATCGCGCCGGCCACGGGGTATCTGGAGGGGCTGCGCGCGATCACACGGGAGCACGGGGCGCTGCTGATCCTGGACGAGGTGATGACTGGATTTCGGCTCGCGCTGGGCGGGGCGCAGGAGATCTTCGGCGTTGTGCCGGACCTGACGACGCTGGGGAAGATTGTTGGGGGTGGTCTGCCATGCGGTGCGTTCGGTGGGCGGGCGGAGGTGATGGCGTCGTTGGCGCCGCTGGGCCCGGTGTATCAGGCGGGGACGCTGAGCGGCAATCCGCTGGCGATGGCCGCGGGGATCGCAACGGTGGGGACGCTCGTGCGCGAGCGCGCGACGATCTATCCACGGATCGATCGGGTGACGCGGGCGATGGCGGAGGGGGTTGCGACGCTGGCGCGTGAGGCGGGGGTGCCGCTGACGACCAATCGTGTGGGATCGATGTTTACGTGGTTCTTTACAGATCGGCCGGTGGTGGATTTTGCGTCCGCGGCGACGAGTGACACGGCGCGGTTCGGGCAGTTTCACGGCGCGATGATGGAGACGGGGGTGTGGCTGCCCCCGAGCCAATATGAGGCGGCGTTTGTGTCAGCTGCGCATGGGGATCGTGAGGTCGAGCTGGTGTTGGAGGCGGCGCGTGGGGCGTTGGGGGCGTTGTAGGTGCCAAGGGAGCCTCCCGAAGAAGGCATCCCACGACCACTCATCTGCAGGATCACCGAACTACTTTTTGGGAGTCTTAGTGCCTTCTTTGCCCGTGTACGGATTTACGTTGCCTTTTGCTGAGTAGTTATCCCTTTGCGTAGTGTTGGGCGCCGTGCGTTCGTGAGCGGTGCGGTACTCCCCAGTCTTAGTCACCGAAGACTTGACGTGGACTGGCGGCGCAGCGTGGGCAAAGGAAGAGATAAGCAATAGAACAACAAAATGCTTCATGTGTCACCTCTGCACGACAGCATACGATTGCGCTTCGAACCTCTACTTGCAACTTCTGTGATCCCTCGGTAACGACGATCTCTCGTTGCGTTTCATTACTAAGAGGGATTGTGGCACGAACTTTGCCTGTTATAGCCAGTTGGTGAGGGGGACGTAGTGCGCGGTTGGTAGGCGGGCTAGTAGCAGGGCGACTGCGGCGAGGGTCGGCCGGCGGTTGGCGGTGGGGATCTGCTGGCTGCCGTCGTGTAGGGCGATGTTGGCGGCCAGGCCGCGGCGGGTGCTGTGGGTGATGCCGGTCTGGACGCGGTGTGCGATGGCTTCGGGGTCGGTAAGGATCCAGTCGTTGGCGATGGTGGTCCAGTTGGTTGGGGTGAGGCTGAGCTCGCGGGCGGTGCGCAGGACGAAGGGGGTGCGGAAGCCGTGTGGTGGGCGGAAGAGGCGCACTGAGGCACCGGCGATGTCCTCGATGGCGCGATTGGCCCCGGCGAGCTCTGCGACGATGCGGGGGTGCGAACAGAGGGGAAGGCGCGGGTGCGACAGGGTGTGGTTGCCGAGAGCATGGCCCGCGGCCGCGATGCGGCGGACGAGGGCGGGTTGGGCGAGGGCGTGACGGCCGATTAGGAAGAAGGTGGCGCGAACGTTGTGCGAGGCCAGAAGATCGAGCAGATGCGGGGTGGCGGTGGGGTTCGGGCCGTCATCGAAGGTGAGGGCGATCTCGCCGGGTCGTGGTGGGGTGAGGAGAATGGGGCCGAAGATCTGGGAGGTGGCAGAGACGGTGGCGTAGGTCGCGAGGCCGATCGCGGTTGCGCCGGCGGCAGCTGTTACAAGCGAGGCGGGCAAGCGCAGTGCCACAGGCTATGGCTTTGCGAGCAGGGCAAGGACCTCTTCGGCGTGGCCTTCGGGTTTGACCTTGCTGAAGACGTGGAGGAGGTGCTGCTTGCCGTTGACGTCTGCTGGAACGATCACGAAAGTGGTGCGCTCGACGCGCTTGACCAGCTTGCCGTACATGGACTTCGGCTTAATAACGTCGAAGTAGGCGCAGACACGTTCTTCGGGATCGGCGAGCAGCGGGTAGGGCAGATCGTACTTCTGCTGGAACTTCTTTTGCGCCTTGGCGGTGTCGCGCGAGATGCCAAGGACGGTGATGCCGGCGGCCTGGAGGCGCGCGAAGCTGTCGCGAAAGCCGCAGGCCTCGATGGTGCAGCCGGGGGTGTCAGCGCGCGGGTAGAAGAAGAGGACGACGGGCGTGCTGCTGAAGTCGGAGAGCGATAGCTGGGCGCCGTCCTGGTCCTCGAGTGTGAAGTTCTCGACGCGGTCGCCGGGTTCGCGCGGGGCGGTTGGTGTGGCAGTCTGGCTCATAAAGCTGCGAGTCTCCGGAGATCAAGGGTTAGAGTGCGGCGGCAGCTCTAAGTTCGGTGAGGGTCTTTTCGAGCGAGGCGGGATCTTCGATGTTGAGGCTCTTCTGCGAGCGATCGATCTGGCGCATGAGGCCGGAGAGAACGCGTCCCGGGCCAATCTCGAGGAAGTGTGTGGCGCCCTGCTGAATGAGCAGTTGCACGCACTCGACCCAGCGCACCGGACCGGTGACCTGGCGGATGAGGCAGTCGCGTGCGTCCGAGGCACGGCCGATGCAGCGCGCGTCGACGTTGGCGATGACGGGGATGGCGGGGTCGGCGAAGGGCATGGATTCGAGGTCGGTCGACAGCCGCTCCTGCGCAGGGCGCATGAGCGCGCAGTGAAACGGCGCCGAGACGGGCAGCATGATGGTGCGTTTGGCGCCGGCGGCGGCGCAGAGCTCGACGGCGCGCTCGACGGCGACGCGCGCGCCGGAGATGACGGTCTGTTCGGGGGCGTTGAGATTGGCGGGCGAGACGAGCGCGCCGATGGTGGTGGCGGCGTGGGCGATGCTGGCGGGGGTATTAGTGGGGTCGGCGAGAACGCTCTGCGAACTAGCGGAGTCGGCCAGCGGGGCCTCGCTGTGGGCCTCTGCGGTAGCCGCCGATCCACCGTCGCCGCCCACGGGCTCGATGGTGGATGCGGTCTGGGCGGCAAGCTCATCGGTGGCCTGGTTGCAGAGGTCGTTGATCTGCTCCGCCGGCAGGCCGAGGATGGCGGCCATGGCGCCCTGGCCTTCAGGAACGGCCTCCTGCATGTAGCGTCCACGGCTGCGCACGGCGCGCACGGCGTCGGCGAAGGAGAAGGTGCCGGCAATGACGTGGGCCGTGTATTCGCCGAGCGAGTGGCCGGCAGCGAAGGCGGGTTCGATGCCTGCGCCGGCGAGCCGTTCGCCGAGGACGCGGGCGATGGCGACGGAGGTGGTGAGGATGGCGGGCTGAGTGTGCTCGGTGCGCTTCAGGTCGTCTTCGGGGCCGTCAAAGATGATGCGCGAAAGGGGAAAGCCGAGGGTGGCGTCGGCTTCCTCGAAGACAGCGCGCGCGGTGGGCTCGCTGTCAAAGAAGGCGCGTCCCATGCCGACGGTCTGCGATCCCTGGCCGGGGAAGAGAAAAGCAGGCTTGATCACCGGATAAGAGTACCTCAGGTGTGCCGACGAGTTTTACGGTCGGCGCACGGGATGACGCGGCGATTAAATACCGACGCCAAACTCGAGGTCATTTTTTTTGTAGTCGCCTGCGTGCGCGTAGAGATCGTAGGGTGTGCGCCGGTGAAATTTGTACCGCTGACGGATCTCACGGCCGACAACCAGGCCGAGGCCGAGTGCGCCGGCACCCGCGGAGATCCAGCCGAGGGTGCGCAGAAAGGTGCCCTGCGGCGCGTGTGCGTTGGGCTCGACGGGCTCGGCAGGGCCTGTGTAAAGGCCGAAGGCGCGCTCTGGTGTCGATTCTCGTCCAGCCCAAACCCTGCGCAGCATCGCAACGGACCTCATAGGCAGGATGATAGCGCAGCAAGGCTGTGAGTTGGCAATGTTCGCCATGCGACTTCCAGTGGTCGCGAGTAACTTTTGTGGAGGTGCAATCCCGTGTTACGGCAGTGTCTTGAAGGTCGGCCTTGAACCCAAGGTCCAGCCTTGGGGCCGAGGTCAAGTCACATCAACCTGTTGGAAGCCGAGGGCATACAGGATGGTCGCGACGGTGGACCGCGCGTTCTTGCTGGCGCTGTCCAGTATGCCGTCGTTGAGCGCGGCCTTTTGCAGTTGATCCTGTGCCCGGGCGCGGGTCTCGGTTTCGAGGTTCGGGTCGGCCGCGACGAGCAGGCCGGTCGACCGGGCGTAGACGCGGGTGTGCTGGTTGTCGAGCGCGGTCGAAAAGATCTCGGAGGGTGGAAGGGAGACGTGGATGGAACGGCCGCTGATCCGGACGTCCTCCTGGCGAAGGTGCGAGAGGTCGATGCCGGC
Source organism: Acidobacteriaceae bacterium (assembly GCA_965277125.1). GTDB lineage: Bacteria > Acidobacteriota > Terriglobia > Terriglobales > Acidobacteriaceae > Edaphobacter. The sequence continues at coordinate 680,761 of CBDIBU010000005.1, forward strand.
GACGGACTGCCCGTGAGCGACCAGCAGAATGCGATCGCCGCCGAGCAGATCGGGGAGCACGGGGCTGGTATGCGCGCCCTCGACGACGGTGTCGAGCGAGTAGACGACAGTTTCAAGCCGCTGGAGTCGCTGGATGCGTTCGACGACCGTGGGCACGCTGGTGTTGAAGCTGGAGCTGCGGCCGGTGAGCAGGGAGACGAGGTAGGTGGTGATGCCGGTGTTTGCGTGACGCACAAAGAAGACCGCGGCGGCGACGAGCGCGATGGCGAGAAGAAAGACGATAAATGAGCCGGAGGACCTTCGGCCGGAGCGATATTGCGTCGTCATGGGAGCCCGTGCCGAGGGTAGCAGATGGCTCGCTTGCGCTGATAATGGCGCTGGGGGGCGGATGGTAGGTTAGCGGGATGAGATCTGTCGTCTTGCCGCTGGCTGATGGGGGTTCCTCCCCAGGCGAAGATGGCGGCGTTGCCGAACTGTCGGAGCTTGGCTTTGGGTGTGCGGCGCTGCTGGGCCGGGCGGGGCGAGCAGAGAGTCTGCGGGCGCTTGGCGCGGCGCAGGATGCGGGGATCAACCTCTTCGATACGGCGCGATCGTATGGGTATGGCGAGGGGGAGTCGCTGCTGGGCGAGTTTCTGGCGGTGGGAGGACGGCGACATCGGACGGTGGTCGCGACGAAGTTCGGCATTCTGCCGGCGCATCCGGGTGGGTGGCGGCAAAGGCTGAAGCCGGCGGCGCGAACCGTGGTGAGGCTGTTTCCGGGGCTGCGACGGGCGGCGCAGCGGCAGGCCGGGACACAGTTCACGCCGAGGCAGTTTTCGGTTGAGGTTCTGCGGGCGAGCCTGGCGGAGAGCCTGCGCGCGCTGCGCACCGACTACGTCGACATGCTGCTGCTGCACGCGGCGCCGACAGAGGTTCTGACGCAGACTGATCTACTCGAGGCCATGGAGCGGCTGGTCGAGCAAGGGACGGTGCGGCTGGCGGGCATCTCAGGTGAGCTCGATGTGATTGCGACGACATTTCGCCGACGTGCGGCCGGTGATCTGCGGATGTTGCGGACGGCGCAGTTTGCGATGGATCCGGGTCGGCTCGGCTTTGCGGCGGAGACACGGGCAGCAGCTTCGTCCGGGATGCTGCTGGTGGCGAATCATCCGTTCGGCGGGCCGGCGGGCGTGACGGCGACACGGGCGGCGGTCGAGCGGCTGCGGCACACGCCGGGGCTCGATGGAGCCTTGCGCGAGAAGCTGGCGGGCGATGTGGGTGAGTTGTTGCCCGAGATCGTCCTGAATGCCATTCTGCGCGGAACGGGCGTCAGCGCGGTGGTGCCGGCAATGGTGCGGATCGAGCATCTGCGCGCGAACGTCAGGGCGGTGGAACGCTGTCGATTTTCGGAGGCGGAGCTTGCGGTGCTGCGCGGGGCGCTGCAGGCCGAGGCGACGGGAGTGAACGACGGGCGCTAGGCGGAGAGATCTTCGGCAAGGCGAAGGGTGAGCGCCATCAGGGTGAAGGTGGGGTTGGACGAGCCGCCGGAGGGGAAGACGGCGCAGCTGGCGATGAAGAGGTTGTCGAGGTCGTGCACGCGGAGGTCCGGGGCGACGACGCTGGTGGCGGGGTCCGTGCCCATGCGCAGCCCGCCCATAGGATGGAAGGTGTCGGTGAAGGGCAGCGGCGCGCCTTCGAGCAGGCCGGTGGTCCAGGTGGGCTCGGGGAAGGCGGCCTCGCGGAGCGCGGCGCGGAGCAGATGCGCGAAGCGGTGCGTGGTGTCGTGCTCGCGCGGACCGATGCGCCAATGGACGATAGCCTTAGGCAGGCCGAGCGCGTCTTGCGTGGCGGAGAGCGCGATGCGGCTGTCGGGGCCGGCCGGCTGCTCGAGATCGAGGTGGAGATGCACGCGGGCGCGTCGGCTTACAGCCCGTCTGCGCTCGAAGCGAGAGGCGTAGGCGAGCCGCGCGATATCAGGAGCGCCGCGCAGAGCGGGAAGCAGACTGGCTCGTACTGCCTGCGTGAGGCTACCTTGCTGGAGCGATCGCAGGAGGTTACGAATGGCGGCTGTGCTCGAGTCTTCGGGCTCCTCGATGACCAAGTGGGCCATGGCGGCGAGCAGATCCTCGCGGGCGCGGAGATCGGGCGAAGTTTCGAGCTTGGCCGTGTGCAGTGTGCCGTCGACAAAGGCGGGGCCGAGGCGGTCCAGCATCGTCTCGCGTGCGGAGCCCTCGAACAGGGCGGCACGGAGGCTAACGTGATCGTGGAAGAAACGGCCGATCTGGTCGTGGTGGTTCGGCACGGCCTCGGGTGAGAGAAGGAGCAGGCGCGAGGACTCGATGGTGCCGGTGGCGACGACGATCCGCTCGGCGGTGAAGATGGTGGAGCGACCGCGATAGTCGACGACGCGCACGCCGCGGATCTTGCGGGATAGGCCGGGCAGGAGCTCGGCGGCGTTGGCGTGCGTGTAGAGGAGGACACCGGGGTGCGAGAGCAGATCACGGCCGATGGTCTGGGCGAGGTTGCGGCGGCGGAAGGGAGCCCACTTCGAGAAGCGGAGGTTGAGCGCGGGTGGAAGGGCGACGGGGGCGCGGCCAACGGTCGGGAGCAGATCGGCCGTGAAGGGGAGGTGGTCGGTACCCATGAGGCCCTCGAGAGCGGGATAGAACGGCTCGAGGGCGCGCGGATCGAGGGGCCACGAGAGCGAGGGCGCGCCAGGGGGTGGCGCGAAGATGTCGGGGGTGTAGGGGAGGAGCTGCCCGCCCCAGCGGGTGGAGGAGCCGCCGAGGGTGCGGAAGCGGCCGGCGGTGGTGCCGGTGTGTATGCCGTCGGCCATTTCGGCGGCTTCGTAGAGCGACTGGCTCATTGGCTCGAGATCGAGGCCGCCGGCTTCGAGCACGGTGCACTCGAGGCCGCGGGCCGTGAGCTGGTGGGCGAGGAGCAGGCCGGCGATGCCGCCGCCGACGATCAGGACCGGGCTGTGTCTCGGCGCCGTGGGCAGCGAGTCCAGCGTGTTCAGATCAACGTGCATGTCCGGCGGAGAGCGGCGCCGCCTGCTCCTGCTGTCGGCTGTCACTACGATTGTTGCTTGCATCGTCCGCGCGCGCGAGACGATGGCGGTAGCTGGCGGCGACGAACTCGCGGAAGAGCGGGTGCGGCTCGAGCGGCTTGGATTTGAACTCGGGGTGGAACTGGCAGCCGAGGAAGAAGGGGTGCGAGGGGAGCTCGATGATCTCGACGTAGGTGGCGTCGGGCGTGGTACCGGTGAGGCGCAGGCCGGCGCCGGTGAGCACGGGCTCGTACTCGCGATTGAATTCGTAACGATGGCGGTGACGTTCCGAGATCTCGGTGGCGCCGTAGGCGTCGGCGGCGAGCGAGCCGGGCGCCATGACGCACTCCCACGCGCCGAGCCGCATGGTGCCGCCCATCTCCTCGACGCCGGTGAGCTCGCGCAGCTTGTAGATGATGCGGTGCGGTGTGGCGGGGTCGAACTCGCCGGAGTTGGCGCGGGCGAGGCCGCAGACGTTGCGAGCGTACTCGATGCAGGCGGTCTGCATGCCGAGGCAGATGCCGAAGTAGGGCGTATGCGACTCGCGGGCGAAGCGGATGGAGTTGAGCATACCTTCAATGCCCCGCTTGCCGAAGCCGCCGGGCACGAGGATGCCGTCGAAGCCGGCGAGCTGGGACTCGTAGTCGCGGGTGGGCCGGCCGGTTTCGTCGGTGGTCTCGAGCCCCTCGGCCTCGATCCAGGTCACGCGGAGCTTCAGGTTGTGCGCGAGCGCGCCGTGGACCAGGGCTTCCTTGAGAGATTTGTAACTGTCCTCGTACTCGACGTACTTGCCGACGATGCCGATCGAGACCTCGTCGGTGGGGTTTTCGGCGCGTTCGGCAAGATCCTCCCAACGCGAAAGATCCGGCGCGGGCGCCTCGAGGCGGAGGTACTTGAGCACAAGGCTGTCGACGCCTTCCTGCGCGAAGTTGAGCGGGACCTCGTAGATGGAGGGCACATCGCGGGCGGCGATGACGGCAGATTCTTCGACGTTGCAGAAGGCGGCGATCTTGGAGCGCATCTCGCGGGGCACGGCGCGGTCGGAGCGGCACAGGAGGATGTCGGGCTGGATGCCGATCGAGAGCATCTCTTTGACGGAGTGCTGGGTGGGCTTGGTTTTAAGCTCCTGCGCGGCGGCGATCCAGGGGATCAGCGTGACGTGCACGAAGACCGTGTTGTCTCGACCGAGGTCCTGGCGCATCTGGCGGATGGCCTCGAGGAAGGGCAGCGACTCGATGTCGCCGACGGTGCCGCCGATCTCGACGATGGCGATGTCGGTTTCGGCGGCGACCTTGCGCATGGCGGCCTTGATCTCGTTGGTGACGTGCGGGATGACCTGCACGGTCTTGCCGAGATAGTCGCCACGCCGCTCTTTGGTGATGATCTGCTCGTAGATGCGGCCGGTGGTGAGGTTGTTGTCGCGCGTGAGATGCGCGTGGGTGAAGCGCTCGTAGTGGCCGAGGTCGAGGTCGGTTTCGGCGCCGTCGTCGGTGACGAAGACCTCGCCGTGCTGAAAGGGCGACATGGTGCCGGGGTCGACGTTGAGGTAGGGGTCGAACTTCATCAGGTTGACGCGCAGGCCGCGTGCCTCGAGCAGGCAGCCGATCGAGGCGGCCGCCAAGCCTTTGCCGAGCGAAGACACAACGCCGCCCGTTACAAAGATGTACTTTGCTGACATCTCCGCCTCCGTCTATTTGGTTGTGTGGGTTGGCCGCGCGTGTGGGGCACGATCAAGTATCGCAGGGGACCTCAGAGGAGGCAACCCTGCTGTTGCTTGGGTGATCGCGGTGCTGGCGTTAGGGGTGCGACAGCGGCGAGGCAAGGGCAGGAGCCAGGCCGCGGCCGCGGGCGAGCAGGCGGCGCAGGCCGCGCAGCAGAGCGCGTGCGGCGAGCACAATCAGGAGCAGAAGTGAAAGGGCGATGCCGGCGGCGAGGATGGGGTGGTGGGTGGCGAGCCAGGTGAGGCCGATGGCGGCGGCGTCCTCGGTGGCGCTGAGGGCGATGTTTGAGAGCGGCTCGGGGCTGGGGGTGACGGCTGCCCGCAGAGCGGTCTTGGAGCCGTGCGCCACAAAGGCGATCGCCGCGCCGACGGACGCAGCGAGGAGCTGCGAGGAGGGCGAGAGATGGTTGGTCGCCTGCCAGGCGATGAGCGCGGCGACAGGGATGCGGACAAAGGTGTGCAGCGCGTTCCACAGCAGATCGAGCGCGGGAACCTTGTCGGCGACGAGCTCCGCCGCGAAGAGCACGGCGCATACGATGAGAACCGAGGTATGGCCGAGGATGGAGAGGCCGGAGGGGAGCGTCACCCAGTGCAGGCGATCGAGCAAACCGAGCGTCAGGATGGTCGCGTAGACGTTCAGGCCGGCGGCGAAGCTGGCGGCGACCACGAGCGCGGCGAGATTGGCGGGAGAAAAGATCACGCGCGGATATTGTACGGCTGACGACTATAGTGTTGGTCGAGAGCGGAGACGGGCGATGCTGCAAGGGGTCTCGATCAGGGCACAGCGGTGGGTGCTCGGGCGCGTGGAGGCGCTGGCTGGACGGCGCGCGTCCAGGCGACAGCGTCCGGAGCACCTGCGCGTGGGCGAGTGTGGCGAACGGGAGGCGATGTGGTTTCTGCGTGAGCGCGGCTACACGGTGGTGGCACGGCGATGGACGACGGGGCGGCTGCGCGGGGATCTTGACCTGATTGCGTGGGAGGGGGACGCCCTGTGCTTCGTCGAGGTGAAGACGCGCTCGGAGTGGAATCCGCTGGAGCCGGCGGAGGCGGCGATCGACACGGAGAAGCGGCGAATGCTGCGGAGGATGGGACGGGCGTACCTGCGCGGCTTTCCGGTGGAGCCGCGGCGGGCGATCGTGACGCGGTTTGATGTGGTGTCGGTGTATCAGGCGGGCGCGGCCGGCGAGGGTGTGCCGCTGTGCGAGCTGGTGCGCAACGCGTTTCCCTGGCGGGAGTAGCGCCTGGTCGGAGGAGAAGAACGGCTCCTCCCCTTCTGCGCGTGGGCGCGGTATCTAATACAGTGGCAGGAACGACGCGCCGGCTCACGACGGGCGCGCATGGAGGCGGACGATGACGCTGTTGAATGCACCGACGTACGACGCGCGGGGGGAGCGGTGGAAGGTCGGCCTTCTAGTGAGTGCTGGTGTTCTGATCCTCTTGACGGCGGTGATCGGGGTCGGCGGCTTTTTGCTCGGGCATGGGTGGTTTTTTACCAATCTCTACGCGGAGCACCGGGTGGGGCAGTTCTTCCAGGCGCTTGAGAGCAAGGACTACGACCGGGCCTATGCGATCTGGATGAATGATGCGAACTGGAAGCAGCATCCGGCGAAGTATGACTACACGGAGAAGCGCTTTGTCGAGGACTGGACCACGGCGAGCGACTTCGGGCCGATCCGCTCGTACCATGTGGACATCTCGAAGACGGATGGGACGGGAGCCTTCGGGACAGGGATCATCGTGGCGGTGCGGGTAAATGGCGATCACAAGGCGTTCATGTGGTACCAGCGCAACGATGGAACGCTGACCTATCCGGCGCCGCATCAGCTGCAGTACGGCTCGGACAACTAGGCCAAGCCGGGCCGGTTCAGGCTTTGAGAGTCTCGGCGCCGACGCCCTGGAGGGCGTTGCGGATGCCGCGCAGGGCCTGTCGTGTGCGTTCCTCGTTTTCGATGAGCGAGAAGCGGACAAAGTCGTCGCCCTGCTCGCCGAAGCCGATGCCGGGGCTGACGGCGACCTTGGCTTCACGGAGCAAAAGCTTTGAGAACTCGAGCGAGCGGAGATGGCGGAACGGCTCGGGGATGCGCGTCCAGACGAACATGGTTGCTTTAGGGGACTCCGTTGCCCAGCCCAGGCGATTAAGACCGGAGACGAGCACATCGCGGCGGCGTTGGTAGTTGAGGGTGATCTCGCGGACGCAGTCTTGCGGGCCCTCAAGGGCGCAGATGGACGCGACCTGGATCGGAGTGAAGGTGCCGTAGTCGAAGTAGCTTTTGATGCGGGCGAGGGCGCCGACCAGCACGGGGTTACCGACCATGAAGCCGACACGCCAGCCGGGCATGTTGTAGCTCTTTGAGAGGGTGAAGAACTCGACGGCGATGTCCTTGGCACCGGGGACCTGGAGCACCGACGGGGGCTTGTAGCCGTCGAAGGCGATGTCGGCGTAGGCGAAGTCGTGCACGAGATAGACGCCGAACTCCTTGCACAGGGCGACCAGGCGCTCGAAGAAGGCGAGGTCCACGCACTGCGCGGTGGGGTTGGCGGGGAAGTTGACGATCAGGATCTTGGGCCGCGGAGTCATGCGCGGTATGGTTTGCTCGATCTGCTCGAGGAACTCGGTGGTCGAGTGCACGGGCAGCGAGAGGATGTCCGCGCCGGCGATGACCGGGCCGTAGATGTGGATGGGGTAGCTCGGGTTGGGCACGAGGACGACGTCGCCGCGATCCATGACGGCGAGGCAGAGGTGGGCGATGCCCTCTTTCGAGCCGATGGTGACGATGGCCTCGGTCGCGGGGTCGAGATCGACGTTGTAGCGGGTCTTGTACCAGTTGCAGATGGCCCGGCGAAGGCGTGGGATGCCCTTGGAGAGCGAGTAGCGATGGGTGCGCTGTTTGCGCGCGGCCTCGATCATCTTGTCAACGATGGCGGCGGGGGTGGCGCCATCAGGGTTGCCCATGCCGAAGTCGATGATGTCCTCGCCGCGGCGGCGGGCGGCGGCCTTCAGCTCGCCCGTGATGTTGAAGACGTAGGGGGGAAGTCGCTGGAGGCGGGGAAACTCATCCATGGCAGCATGGTACAAGGCGGACCGCGCTCGGAGATGGAGGATCCCGCACGATCTCGGGCCGGCTGTTGTATGTTGAGGGACTTGTCGTTCAAGATCTGTCCTGGACTTTATTCAGGACCTGTTCCGGGTCCGATGTGCGCGAAAGGGAGCCGTGATGAAGAGTGAGAAGTCTGTGCTGGTGGTTGGCAGTCTGAACATTGACCTGGTAGTGGAGGCGGAGCGATTTGTGCGGCCGGGTGAGACGCTGCATGGGCGCAGCTTCGCGATCCACACGGGCGGCAAAGGGGCCAACCAGGCCGCCGCCTGCGCTCGCCTGGGGCGGACGACGCGGATGGTGGGGCGGTTGGGCGACGATGTGTTTGCGGCGCGGGTGCGGGCGGATCTTGAGCGGGCGGAGGTCGACCTGGAGCACGTTCGCTCGGTGCCGGGCTCCACCGGCTGCGCGGTGATCACCACGGTCGACGGTGGGCAGAACTCGATCCTGCTGGTGGGTGGGGTGAACGAGACGCTCCGGCCGGAGGACCTTGACGCCCTTGCGCCCATGATCGCGGAGGCGGGCATGGTGCTGACGCAGCTGGAGATTCCGTTGCCGACCGTGGAGCGGCTGGCCGAGATCTGCATCGCGGCAGGGGTGCCGCTGATGCTCGATCCGGCGCCGGCGCGGGCGCTTTCAGACGAACTGCTGGCGCGCGTGACGTGGCTGACGCCGAATGAGACGGAGGCGGAGGCGCTGACCGGGGCGGCGATCGACAGCGCGGATGAGGGAAGCTTGCGGCGGGCGGCGGCGTTCTTTCTGGAGCGCGGGGTCAAGCAGGTGATGCTGAAGCTGGGCGCGCGTGGCGCGTGGCTGGCAAGTGCAAAGAGCGAGGGGAGGGTTGCGCCCTTTCGCGTGGATGCCGTGGACACGACGGCAGCCGGGGACGTGTTCAATGGGGCGCTGGCCGCCGCGCTGCTGGACGGGGCGACGCCGGAGGAGGCGGGCCGGCTGGCGGCGGCGGCGGCGGCGATCTCGACCACGCGCGCGGGAGCGCTGCCATCGGCTCCGTCGATGGCGGAGGTTCGGGCGCTGCTGGACCAAGCAGAAAAGTCTTAGGGAACCAGGCCGCATCCAAACGGCGCATGAGCATCGCTCTGGTGTTCAACCCCGGCGGCAACTCGCTGAAGTTCGAGTTGGTGGAGATGCCGAGCGGCAGCGGTTCGCCTCCAAGGCGACCAAGCTCGCGAGCATCGGCATCGACGACATCGGCAAGGGGGCGAAGCTCTCCGTATATCGCGGCCGCGAGGTCGTCTCTGACAAGGATGCCGACAAGCTAGCAGCGACCGCAAAACGAGGAAGAGGTCTTGGTGGGCCCACCAGGACTTGAACCTGGAACCAAAGCATTATGAGTGCTCTGCTCTGACCAATTGAGCTATAGGCCCATTTGCGAGGCCCATGTGCGCGGGCGAAGGTGGAGACGTGTCGCCCGCGCTTCCATGGTGCTCCGCCATGCGGAGCCGATCTACTTCTCGCTCATGCTGCCCGGGGTCACATTCGCATCTTCGGGAGCGGAGGGGTTGAGGTGGCCCTCGCGGTTTTCCGGTGTCTCGGAACGAACGGCGGTCTGACCCGGACCCGCGGTCGAAGGATCGGTGCCGCGATAGCCGGAGGCTTCCTTGCCTGTCTGTTGCGGCGAGGGTGGGGTCGTAGACGCCGGGCTCTGTCCCGGGTGCTCTTCTGCTTTGGCCATGCCGCTCTCCTTGATAAGTCCACTGCCTGTAGCAGCGGATCGGTGTCGCCACTCGATAGAGGGATGCCGATGGAAGGCGTTGGAGGGGCCTTGCAAAGGCGTGCTCGCCTGATGCTGTGCAGACGCCGGGAGCGGCCGCAGTGCCGTTTCAGGGTCGCGGCGGCAGCACTGCGCGCATCCCGTGGCGATCTGGACGCGATCTTTGGATAGACTACGACATGGGCGCTAGTGCGCGCTGTAAAGTCGTTGCGGACGGGCAGCTTCCCGGCCCGGCTGGGAGTGGATGAGCAAGAGCAACCTGCATCTTGGAGTGGCGGTGGCGGGCGAAGCCGTGAGCATCTGGCCTGGCGCGGCCGCCGCGTCTTTGGGTGAGCCGGCGCCCTCGCGGCGACGAGTCCGACGCGAGAGGCTACCCCGGGATTGGCGGCGAGCCGTGGTTTCCATGGCGCTTTTGCTGCTGGCGTTCGTGGCAGGTGGCGTTGCCAGGGCACAGGGCGCGGGCGGAGGCTCAACCGCCGGTGCAGCCGCGCCGGCGAGCGGTGGGCAAGGCGCTGGAATCCCAGGCGCCGGGCTGGGAAGTTTGCCGAACCAAGGAACCGGCCAGGTTGGCCAGGACAGCACGGCAGCTCCACACTCCACCTCGACCGGAGCGGCGACCACGGCGAACAGCCAGCGCGCCAACAACAGGCAATCGGCGCAGCAGGCGGAGAGCGAGCGGCCGCGATCGTTCGCCGCGGATCAGGTGACGGACTTCCAGCGGCTGATCGCGGAGACCACGGGGCAGCAGATTGCGATCTTCGGGGCCAGCCTCTTCGATAACGCGCCGTCGACGTTTGCGCCGGTGGACAACATTCCGGTGACGCCGGATTACGTGATCGGACCGGGCGACGAGCTGCTGGTGCAAGTGTGGGGGCAGGTGAATCGGGAGGGCGCTTACACGGTCGACCGGTCGGGCTCGATCTCCATTCCGCAGCTGGGCACGGTGCACGTTGCGGGCTTGCCGTTTGCGGACTTGAATAGCTTTTTGCGCGCGCAGTTCGGCCGTGTTTACCGCAACTTCGACCTGAATGCCAACCTCGGCCAGCTGCGGTCCATCCAGATCTTTGTTGTGGGGCAGGTGCGGCGGCCTGGCAGCTATACCATCAGCTCGCTGAGCACGCTGCTGAATGCCTTGTTTGTGTCGGGCGGGCCGTCACCCCAGGGGAGCCTGCGGGATATCGAGGTGCGCCGGGGCAGCGAGCCGGCGCAGCAGTTCGACCTCTACGATCTGCTGCTGCGTGGCGACAAGAGCAAGGATATGCGGCTGCTGCCGGGGGATGTGCTGTTTATTCCGCCGGTCGGCCCGCAGGTGGCGTTGATGGGCAGCGTGAAGAATCCGGCCATCTATGAGCTGCGCGGCGAGACCAAGCTTGCCGATCTGCTCAACCTGTCGGGTGGCGCCAGCAATCTGGCCTCCGAGGCACAGGTCCGGCTGGAGCGAGTGTACGAGCACGAGCTGCGCAGCATTGTGACCGTGCCGGGGCCGGAGATGAGCAGCGTGGATCTGCGCAACGGCGATGTGGTCACGATCACGTCGATCGTGGATCGCTTTCGCAATGCGGTGACGCTGCGCGGAAATGTTGCCAATCCGGGCCGTTATCCGTGGCACGAAGGAATGCGGGTGACGGATTTGCTGCCGAATCGGGAGGCGCTGGTGACGCGGGAGTATTGGTTGCACCGCAACCAGCTTGGCCTCGGCATGGCGCAGCCCGCGCCGGCGGAGGGCGCGCTGCAGGTGGCGCCGAGCGCCGCCCCCGGCACGGGCGCGAGCACCGGGCAAGCCGCGGCGAGCAATCCGGGTCTGGGCGGATCCGCCAGCGGCGGCGGAAATTCGGTCGCCTCCGCGCTTTCCTCGACGGGAGCGCTGTTCGCTCCCCGGACTGATGTTGTTTTGAGCGCCCCCGACATCGATTGGTCCTATGCGGTGATTGAACGGCAGAGCGCGGAGACTCTGAAGACGACGCTGGTTCCCTTTGATCTGGGCAAGGCAGTGCTCGAGCACGATGCCTCGCAGAATCCCGTGCTTCTGCCGAATGATGTGGTGACCATCTTTTCGACGGCGGACATTCGCGTGCCGATCGCGGAGCAGACGCGGTTTGTCCGGCTCGAGGGTGAGTTCAAGGCGGCCGGTGTGTACAGTGTGCGTCCCGGCGAGACGCTGCGGCAGCTGGTCGCCCGCGCGGGCGGCTTCACGTCGGACGCCTACCTTTACGCCTCGCAGTTCACCCGGCTGTCCACGCAGCGGGTCGAGCGGCAGCGCCTGAACGACTACGCGGACCAGCTTGAGGCGCAGGTTTCGGCCGTCGCGGCGAATAACAGCGCACGAGCGGTCACGGACCTGGACGCCGCCGCGTCGACCTCGGCGACGGTCGCGGCGCGAGCGGCGATCGCCAGGCTGCGGCAGCTCGAGCCTTTGGGCAGAATTGTGTTGCAGCTGAAGCCGGACAGCGAGGGAGAAGGCGCGTTGCCGGAGCTCGCGTTGGAGGATGGCGACCGATTTATCGTGCCGAAGATTCCCTCCAATGTCTATGTCGAAGGGCAGGTCTATAGCGCGAACGCGTTTGTCTTTGAGCCTGGCCGGCACACGGCGCGCTACCTGAAGCTGGCCGGCGGACCCGATCGCCAGGCGGACAAGTCGCGTTCGTTTATCCTGCGTGCCGATGGATCGGTGCTCAGCCGACAGTACGCGGACGTTAATCGTGCGCTGATCTTCCCCGGCGACACGATCGTGATCCCGCCTATGATTAACAAGCGAGCGATACTGCGCGATCTGGTCGACGTCTCGCAGGTTATCGGTCAGTTCGGCATCGGGGTCGCCGCGATTAACGTGTTGAAGTGAGAGTGAGCCCGGGCATGACGCCATCTTCGCCACCCACGCTTGAGAGCCATCCCGCAAACCGCTTGGTCGAGGATCCGGCCGCGGAACGGGTGAACTATGCCGGAGCGCCGATGGGGGTGCCTGCGGATCCATCCCTCGCTACCGCGGGTCTACCGACCGCCGAAGAGGACAGTGGGATCGACGTGCTGCGGATCGTCGCGATCTTTGTCGCGGAGTGGCGTGTCGGCCTGATCACTGCTGTGCTCGCCTTTGCGGTGGGGGCGGCCTACGTCTTTCACCTGCCGTCGCGCTATGTGGCCGATACCGTGATCCTGCCGAAGGATGCGCCGACGGCCGGCTCCGGCGGTCTGTCGGCGATCTTCGCAACATTTCGCCCAGCCTCGCCGTACCTGACGCTATTGACCAGCAGAGGTCTGATGGACGACGTCATCCGCCGAGCGAATCTTTCTTCCGTGTTTCACACCATGTCGATGGAAGGGGCGCGCGGAACCCTCAGCGGCATGACACAGATTATTCCCGGCGGGGACGGAACGTACAATATCCGGGTCAAGGACCAGAACGCGGTGGAGGCCGCGCGGATCGCCAACACCTATGTCGATGCTCTGCGGGCTCTGCAGGAGAGCATGGCGATGCAGCAGGCGGAGACGCAGCGTCGCTTCTTTGAGCAGCAGCTGCAGCGGGAAAAGAACGCGCTGGCCGCCGCCGAGCAGGATCTGGAGCGGACGCAGGAGGGATCCGGCGTGGTGGAGATGGGCACGCAGACGCAGATCGGTCTGAGCGCGATCGCCAACACGCGGGCGCAGATCACGTCGCTTGAGGTGCGGCTGGCGGCGCTGTTGCAGAGTGAGACCGAGCAGAATCCCGAGGTGCGGACGCTGCGCTCGCAGATCGGCCAGCTTGAGGCGCAGGAGCGCACGCAGGAGTCGCAGGCCGGCTCGGGAGGTGCCGTGGGAGCCGCCGCGCCTGCCGGTCGGATGCCGCAGGTGAACCTTGAGTACACGCGCAAGCAGCGCGAGGTGCGGTACCACGAGGCGCTGGTGAGTTCGCTCGCGAACCACTTCGAGGATCTGCGGCTTGGCGAGGGCAGCATGGGGGACAGCTTCGATGTGATCGACCAGGCGGTTGTCCCGGAGAACCCGACCTGGCCGCCGCGACGCCTCTATCTGCTGCTGGTGGCTGCGGCCTCCGTGCTGCTGGGCTGCGTTGCCATCGCCATCGCGGTCGCGGTGCACCGCATCCTCAACGACCAACAGCAGCGTGAGAATTTGCGGCTGATCGCGGCCAGTGTGCGCGGCAGGCGATAGGGATGCGAGTTCCGTTGCAACGCAGCGCGCACCCCTTCGCGAACACGGTGGCGGCGCTGCTGGTCGTCTTTCTGGTGCTGTTTCCCAAGGGCGGCGTCAAGCTGGGTAGCGTCCCCGTGACATGGGGGTATCTTCTGCTCGCGACCGTCGCGCCGATGCTGGTGCTGTATGGCATTGTGGCGATGCCTTGGCGCGTCCGTCCGGCGGCACTCGCGGCGGTGGCCTCGATCGTGCCGTTTCAGGTGATCTTCTGTTACAGCTATCTGGCGAACGGCGTAACTGAGGTGAGCTACAGCTTCGCCGTTCTGGTGAGCTTCTTTGTTCTGCCGTCGGTGTTTCTGCTGATTCTTCCCCCGTTCTACCCGCGTATCGACGGCGAACGGTTTCGGCGTGTGCTTTCGGGGTCGATCTTCTGGGCGGCGGCGTTCGGCATCCTGCTGTTTGTCTGGTGGCCGCTTACGGGCAAGTTGATCGAAGTTCCGCTGCTGACGGTGAACTTGGCCGACTACGGGACGATTGCCGAGACCAAGCACATCTATCGCGGGCCGTTTCTGAAGCTCATCTCCACCTACAACAACGGCAATCTGTACGGCGTGGCCACCCTGATGCTGTTGCCGCTGTACTCGCTGATCGAACCTCGTCGCTGGCGTCGAAATACGGTCAGAGTGGCGCTGTTTCTGACTCTGTCGCGCACCGTTTGGGCCGGTCTGATCGTCGAACAGCTGCTTGGTCTGGCACAGCCCTTTTTTATGAGTCTGGGCAGCTTTCCCCGGCTTCGGCTGGGCGGAGCGGGACGTCGATTGGCCGTGGTCGGCGGTGTGCTGGTCGCGATTGTGGTCGCTGCTCTGTTAAGTCCGTACTCCCTGGGGTTTTTGCTCGATCCCAGCTTCGGCGGTCGGTCGGGCGAGGTTCGCGCGATCTCGTTCGCGGTACTGCCGAGTGTGCCGTTGCGCGGCTTCTCCGAGGTATTGTTCGCCTCGGCGTTCGCTATCTATGGCGCGGTCGGGGCGGCAGCATTTATCTTCATCTTTGTGCTTCCCGTGCTGTTGCTTGCCGTACGGCCGCTGTGGCTGACAGACCCCAGTCGGCGCATGGCGCTCAAGGGCATGCTGCTGTATGTGATCGTCTCGGCCAGCGACGGTGCGATCAACCTGATTCCGGTGATGGCCTTCTTCTGGTTCGTCTACTCGGTGTATCTGTACGGCCTGCCGGGAGGTGAGCCGTCCGGGAGCAAAGTCAGGGCGCCGGCGCGGCAGAAGACCGTCGGCGGTTTGGGGCAGACAAAGGCAAGATGGGCGAAGGCTGCCCTTTCCGCGCGAGGCTGACAGCAGATCGCACGCGGGAGGCTGGTCCGCGAAGAGCAAGACGCAAGCAGCACGGAGGAAGACGCAACGTGAGCAGTTCGGACACCATTCTGGTCACCGGTGGCGCCGGCTTTATCGGCTCTAACTTTATTTTGGATCTGCTTGAAGGGCCGCGGGCGCAGGGCGCGGTGGTGAATCTTGACAAGCTGACCTATGCGGCGCACCCGGCGACGCTGGCCGGCGTTGCCGACTCGCCGCGGTACCACTTTGTCCAGGGCGACATCTGCGACGGCGCCCTGGTTCGCTCCCTGCTGGAGCAGTTCCGGCCGCGAGCGATCGTGCACTTCGCCGCGGAGAGCCATGTGGATCGCTCGATTTTGGGGCCGGAGGCGTTTCTCCGCACCAATGTTGAGGGCACCTTTGCGCTGCTGCAGGCGGCCCGTGCGTTTACCGAGCAGATGGAGCATGAGGATCGCCGACGCTTCCGCTTTCTCCATGTCTCGACCGACGAGGTCTACGGCTCGCTCGGACCGGAGGCCGCCGCCTTCCATGAGGCGACGCCCTTTGCCCCGCGCTCGCCCTATGCCGCGAGCAAGGCGGCGAGCGATCACCTGGTGCATGCCTGGCACCACACCTATGGCCTGCCGACGATCGTGACCAACTGCTCCAACAACTACGGCCCGTACCAGTTTCCCGAAAAACTGATTCCCCTGGTGTTCACCTATGCGCTGAGCGGCAAGTCGCTGCCCATCTACGGCGACGGGCAGCAGGTGCGCGACTGGCTGTATGTCGGCGATCACGCCAGCGCGTTGCGCGCGGTGCTTGAACGCGGTCGACCGGGCGAGACATACAACATCGGCGGCAATAACCAGCGCTCCAATCTGGCCGTGGTGACCGCGATCTGCGCGCTGCTGGACGAGTTTGTTCCGGAGTCGCGCTTTCGACCGCATCGGCAGCTGCTGACCCACGTCGAGGATCGACCGGGGCACGATCGGCGGTATGCGATCGACGCGACCAAGATCGAGCGGGAGCTCGGCTGGCGGCCGACGGAGAGCTTTGAAAGCGGTCTGCGGCGGACGGTGCGCTGGTACCTTGATCATCCGGATTGGATCGAAAGCGTGACCAGCGGCGCGTACCGCGAGTGGGAGCATACCAACTACGGCGGTCGCGGGGAACACACCGGCGAAATGGACGAGCGTGCAGGCGCGGAGCGTCCCCGGTGAAGGGAATTGTTCTCGCCGGGGGATCCGGCACGCGATTGCATCCTGTTACCCAGGCGATCAGTAAGCAGCTGCTGCCCGTGTACGACAAACCGATGATCTATTATCCGCTGTCGACGCTGATGCTCGCCGGCATCCGCGAGATCCTCGTCATCTCGACCCCGGAGGACACGCCGCGCTTCCGCCAGCTGCTGGGGGATGGCACGCAGTGGGGCCTGGATCTGCAATATGCCGTGCAGCCCAGTCCGGACGGCCTGGCGCAGGCTTTCCTGATCGGGCGGGAGTTTCTCGCGGGTGAAGGCTGCTGCCTGGTGCTGGGCGACAACATCTTTCATGGCCACGACCTGCAAAATACGCTGCGTCGAGCGGCGGCGCGCACCGATGCCGCGACGGTGTTCGCCTACCCGGTGCTCGACCCGGAGCGCTATGGCGTGGTCGAGTTCGACTCTGCCGGACGGACGATCGCGATCGAGGAGAAGCCGGCCAAGCCGAAGAGTCGCTATGCCGTAACCGGGATCTACTTCTATGACGCCGAGGTGGTCTCGGTTGCTGCGGGGCTGAAGCCATCGCCGCGAGGCGAGCTTGAGATCACGGACGTCAACCGATGGTATCTGGAGCGTGGGCGGCTGCACACGGAGGTGCTTGGGCGAGGCATGGCCTGGCTGGATACGGGCACGCATGACTCGCTGTTGGAGGCTTCGATGTTCATTCACACCATCGAGCAGCGCCAGGGCCTGAAGATCGCCTGCCCGGAGGAGATCGCCTATCGGATGGGATATATCTCCGCCGAGGAGTTGCGCGCGTTGGCGGAGCGCTTTCGCAAGAGCAGCTACGGCCAATATCTGCTGCATCTGTTGGTCGAGACGGTGCTCTAGCCCCCCGGCGACATCATGAGGGACACGACCGCGCCGCGTTCACGCTCGAGACGGTGTCACGACTCGTCTTGTATTCTGTCACCGTGAGGTTCCTGTCGGTTGAATGCTGCGTGCACGATTATCTCGCCGAACTACCTTCCGTTTGCGCGAGCCCTGGCAACGTCGTACCTCGAGCATCATCCCGGCCAGCGCTTCTTTGTTCTGGTGGTGGCGGATCTGACGGACCGCGGTCTCTTCGCACGAGAGCGCTTTGAGTCTGTGCTGTTATGTGAGATCGGGTTAGAGGATCTGCGCGACGTGGCGATGAAGTACGACATCCTCGAGCTCAACACAAACGTGAAGCCGGCCTTTTTGCAGTATCTCTTCCGCACCTACGACGTTGAGCAGCTGGTGTATCTCGATCCTGATATCCGGGTGTACAGTTCGCTCGCACCAGTCTTCGCGGCGCTCTCGCGCGGGGCGGCGGCAACGCTCACACCGCACCTTACGACCCCGATCACGGATAATTTTTTGCCGAGCGAACAGGATCACCTCTATAACGGCACCTACAATCTAGGCTTTGCGGCCTTTCGCCGCTGTGCGGAGGCGGACCGCATTCTGGTGTGGTGGAACGAGCGCTGTCTGGCGCTCGGCTTCAGCGAGGGCCGGACCGGGCTATTTGTCGATCAGAAGTGGATGAATCTGGCGCCCGGATTGTTTGAGGGGGTCGCGATCCTGCGCGACGCCGGATGCAACATGGCGTACTGGAATCTCCATGAACGATCACTCGATCGCTCCATGGATGATTCTTCCGATCGCTCCGGGGGAGAGTTGCTGGTGCATCATCCGAACGGACCGCCCGTTCCGCTCCGCTTCTTTCATTTCAGCGGTATCGATGTGGGGGACGACGAGGGTCTGTCGCGGAATACCAACCGCTTTCAACTGCGAGATCGGCCGGATCTTCAGGCATTGTTTGCCGAGTACCGGCGCGTGCTGCGCGCGTGTGCCGACCAGGAGCTGCAAGCGACGCCTTATGGATTCGATCGCCTGAGCGACGGCACGGTGGTGACCCGCCTGGCGCGAAGGATTTACGCCAAGCACCAGGCCCGCTGGAACGGGCAGAACCCGTTTGACGCGCGCGGCGACTTTGCCGCGTTTGCGCGACGACTGGGGCTGGTGGCGGGCAAGGTCGCACCGGGCAGATCGACCTGGAAGGAGTTCAATCCCCGGGATCGCAGGGTGCGGGCTGTCCATCGCGCGCTGAAGCTGGCACTGCGCGTGCTCGGACCGCACCGCTATGAGCTGCTGATGCGGTATCTCGCCTATATCGCCGTCCTGCGTAATCAGTCCGTGTTTCTGGATGAGCGCCGGGACGGCCCTTCGGCGAACGGATAAGGCACTGCGATGGGTCGTGTTCTGCTGGTAAAGCTCGGGGCAATTGGGGACGTGGTGATGCTGCTTCCCGCGGCCTACGGTCTTCACGCCCAGGGCCACGAGGTGGAGTGGCTTTGCGGCGCGCAGGTGGCGCCGCTGCTGGCCCTGTATCCATGGATCACCCCCCTCGTTGTGGACGACAGCGTGCTGTTACGGGGGGGCGCTCGGGCTCGCGTGCGCTCGACTCTGGAGGCCTCGCGGCGCCTTATCGGCCGCCGCTATGACCTGGTTGCCACGATCTACTACGATCCCCGCTATCGCCTGCTGACGCAGACTGCGCGAGCGAAACGCAGGTTGTCCCTTTCGATGGAAGACCGCGGGTACCGCATCCTTCCCGGCCGGCATTACACGGACGAGTATGCCCGTGTGTTGCTGGGTCTGGACGATGATGTTCGACCGGAGGCGAGGGGGCCGGTTGCGCCGCCGGTGTTGCCGGCCTCCCCTCTCCCGCGTGGAGCTGTTCCTCGCGTCGTGCTGGTGCCGGGCGGCGCGCGAAACCTGGTGCGCGAGGAGGCGCTCCGGCGATGGCCGATCGAAAACTTCGTTGCCGTGGCCGAGGCCTTGCTGAAGCACGGGCATGAGGTGGTTCTGAGCGGCGGTGAGGGCGATCGCTGGGCGTCCGCCGCCTTTGCCGGCCTGCCGGTGATCGACTGCATCGGCAGGCACTCGCTTGCGGAGACCGTCGGCCTGTTCGATGCGAGCGATGTTGTGGTGACCCCGGATACCGGGCCGCTCCATCTTGCCGGGATCACGCGTGCCGCGATCGTAGCTATCTTCGGACCGACCGCGCCCAGCTCCTTTCTGCCCCAACGACCGGGAGTAGTGGCGCTTTGGGGTGGCGAGGGGTTTGCGTGCCGACCGTGCTATGACGGCAGGAACTACGCTCCGTGCCACAACAATGCCTGCGTGCGGCAGGTGACGCCGGCCATGGTGTTGGCCGAGGTTGAGGAGATGCTCGCGGCATGTCGGCAGGGGGTGGCCAAGGCGCCCCGCACCGTGGTTCCACCCAGCACGATTGCCAACCGCACAGGCGAAGGCGCCGCGAGATCCGCCCATGGCTGAACCGGCGCTCTTTCTCGATCGCGACGGTGTGATCAATCAGGAGATCGGCTATCTGATCCGGCCGGGGGACGTGCGCTTCGTGCCGGGAATCCAATCGCTTTGCCGGACGGCGCAGCGCCTCGGCTACCGGCTGGTGGTGGTCACGAACCAATCGGGCATCGCGCGCGGCCTGTACAGCGAGTCGGACTTCGAGGCCCTGATGCAATGGATGCGGATGACTCTCCGCGAAGATGGCGTGCAGATCGACGCGGTCTACCACTGCCCGTACCACCCTGTGCACGGCGTTGGCGTGTATCGGCAGGAGCACGAGGATCGCAAGCCCTCGCCGGGGATGCTGCGTCGGGCGGCACGCGATCTCGATCTCGATCTTGGGCGATCGCTGATGGTGGGCGATCGTTGCAGCGATGTTGCCGCGGCAAACGCCGCGGGTCTGCGCCGGGCGTTTCTTCTGTCGGGGACTGAGGTCGCGGGATGTTCCGGGAGCTATGAGTCAGTAGCTGGCCTTGTGGCGGTCGAAGCCTGGATGGAGGCTGACGCCCCGCGAGAACCGAGCTAACACAGGGAAGGAGGAGCGTGGATGGCTCCCTCCGTTGCTAAGGGAGCTCGGCGTCGCTGAAGGCAACGCCTTGAGCATCTTTGGCGCTCACACTGGGAGCGAGACCGCCGAGCGCGGCAAGGGGCCACTCGATGCGCAGTTGCGGGTCATTCCAGAGAATGGATCGCTCGCCCGCGGGATGGTAGACCTCGGTCGTCTTGTAGAGGACTTCGGCTGCGTCCGACAGCACCAAAAAGCCGTGGGCGAAGCCCTCCGGAATCCAAAGCAGCTCCAGGTCGCCCTCCGGGGTGAGTGGGCGAAGGGTCACACCTGTCCACTGGCCGAACTGTGGGGAGTTCCGGCGGAGATCGACGGCAACATCCCAAATCTCGCCCTGGAGCACACGGACGAGCTTGCCCTGAGGTTTGCCGAGCTGGTAGTGCAGGCCGCGGAGGACGCCCTTGCGGGAGAAGGACTGGTTGTCCTGGAGGAACTGTGCGGGCAAGCCGGCGGAGGCAAAACGAGGCGCGCTGAAGACTTCGGAGAACCACCCTCGATCGTCACCGAACCGCTTTGGTTGCACCAGTTTGACGTCGTGGAGAGAGGTCTCAATCACCCGCATAAGGACAGTATAGGGGGTGGCAGGGGTGTCGTCGGAAACGATGTCGGGCAAGTTGGGCGAGGGCGATCGCCGTGAGGGGGAGGGTGCTGCCGGATGCACACCGGCGGCCAAGAACTGGTCAGCCGAGGAGGCGAACGGTAGACTGATCCTGTCTCTCTGCACCGTTGCCGATCTGTCCGAGTCTGTGCTAACCGGAAAAGTGAACGAAGGAGTGTTCGCTCTGAGCAGTCACTCCAGCTTGCAGCCATCAGCGAGGCTTACATCGACATCCTATATACAGCAGATGTGTTGCGATTTCACCGGATGATCCAGCCCGACGATCACGCGAAGAGGCCGATCCGACGTAGGGAACGGAGTGGAGCAGCAGGGCTCGGGCGAGGACATCAATCGCATGCAGCATGAGGATCAGTATCCAGTCTCCCGGGCAGCCGTTCTCGAAGCGCCTTATACATACGAGCGGGAGTCGCGTGAGAAGCCACGCCAGAGGCGATCTACCGCGGAGCACCTGCCGACCTCGTTGTTTCGTTATCGGGTGATTAAGCGTGTGCTCGATGTGGTGTTGATTCTGCTCACCTTGCCGATCACGCTTCCGATCCTGGGTTTGATCTCACTCGTGGTGCTGCTGAGCACGCCAGGGCCGATCTTCTACTCCCATCGTCGGATTGGGCGAAGTGGAGCGTTCTTCTCCATGTGGAAGTTCCGCACCATGTGCGAGAACTCGGCGGAGGTGCTCGAAGACTATCTGCATCGTCACCCGCAGGCCCGGGCGGAGTGGAGCAAGACGCACAAGCTTCGGTTTGACCCGCGCGTGACGACCGTGGGGCGGCTCCTGCGACAGTACAGTCTGGACGAGCTACCCCAGCTGTGGAATGTCTTCACCGGGCAGATGACGCTGGTCGGGCCCCGGCCGATCGTGGCGGCCGAGGTCGAGAAGTATGGCGAGGGTTTCCGGTTTTACTGCCGTGTGAAGCCGGGACTCACGGGGATCTGGCAGGTCTCCGGCCGGAGCGAGCTGAGCTACCCGCAGAGGGTGGCGCTGGACTGTGACTACGTGGAGCGATGGTGTCTGCGGCGCGATCTGGTGATTCTGGTGCGAACGCTGCGGTCGGTCGTGAATCAGGATGGTGCGTACTAGGCCGGAGATGTGCGTCAGCCGCCTCGCGGATCTTTGAAGGGTTGGGGCGTTTGTGCGGGTTGCGCTGGTGCATCACTGGTTCATTACGCGCGGTGGCGGGGAGCGCGTTGCCCAATCTCTCGCGTCGCTTTTGCCGACCGCGGAGCTCTTCACGCTGGTCAGCGACGATCATGGTCTGCCGCCCGAGCTACAGTCGCGCCCGCTGCACACATCGTTTCTGCAGCGGGTGCCGGGGGCACGGCGGTTTCATCGCCACATGCTGCCGCTTTACCCGGCCGCGACCGAGAGTCTGGATCTGCGCGGCTTCGAGCTTGTGATCTCATCGGATAGCGGGCCGGTGAAGGGTGTTCGCTTGGATGCGGGCGCGACGCATATCTGCTTTTGTCACTCGCCCATGCGTTACCTCTACGATGGCTACGAGGCCTACCGGGCGCAGATGAGCGGCCTCACGCGGCTGCTGTTTACAGCAACAGCGGGCCGGGTGCGCCGATGGGACACCGCGGCGGCCGCTCGGGTGACGCACTTTGTGGCCAACTCGCGCTATGTCGCGGCGCGCATCGCGCGCTGCTATGGCCGCGAAAGCACGGTGATCTATCCACCCATCGATCTGGACCTCGCACGGCCGGCCACACCTGGGCCGCACTACCTGGCAGCCGGGCGACTGGTGCCGTACAAGCGGACGGAGCTGATGATTGAAGCCTGTCAGCGGCTTGGGCGGACGCTGCGCGTGGTGGGTACAGGGCCGGAGCTGAGCCGGCTGCGACGACTTGCGGGCGCCGAGACCACCTTTCTCGGCGAGCTGTCGAACGAGGCTCTATGGCAGGAGTACGCACATGCCCGCGCGCTGCTGTTCGCCGCGGATGAGGACTTAGGTATGGTGCCGCTCGAGGCACAGGCCTGCGGGCGGCCGGTGATCGCATATGGCATAGGCGGGTCGCTTGAGACGGTGCGGAGCGACGATCCATCGCCCACGGGGATCTTCTTCGGGGAGCAGACCGCGGCGTCGCTGGCGGACGGCATGACGCGGTTCGAGGCTGTGGAAGCCGGCTTTGATCCGAACGCGATCGCGATGTGGGCGCAAGGCTTCGGAACGGAACGCTTTCTAGCCGAAATGCGGTCGCTGATTCTGCGCGTGTTGCCCGCCGCCGCGGTGGTTCTTGCGCCCGAGCGTGCCGCAAGCCCTGCCATTCCAGCAGAATAGAAAGTCGGAGGATCGGACCTATGGAGGGAATGCGGGCATTGCTGCGCGGCAGTCTGGGCAAAAGCTTGAAGACGCTCTCACCCTTTGACCGGCTGATGGCCGCTTGGCCCGTCGCCTGCGGAAGCGCGCTGGCGACGCGGGGCGAGCTCCTCGCCTTCGAGGATGGCTGTCTGACTGTCCGGGTGCCGGACGCGGTTTGGCTGGACCAGATGCGGTCAATGCGAGCGCGGCTGACGGGGGAGCTGCGTCAGATCGCGGCGGTCGAGCTTCGCGAGATACACTTTGAGGGAGGCGAGGAGCGGGCGAGGTCCGTGCTGCCGTCTGCTGAGCGGCCCCAAACGCAAGCGCGAGGGAAGGCCCGCACACGCTTGGCATCGAAGCCACCTCGGAGATCAACATGAGTGTTGTCGAGAAGAGTGAGCCGATGGCGGCGCAAACTGTCCCGGTGGCGAGATCGGACGGCCGTACGGTCACGTTGGACGAGGTCAGGCGAGTGGCCGAGCTCGCGAATCTGCGGTTGACCGCCGAAGAAGAGCCCGATATCGAGCGCAACCTGAATGCGATCCTGGGCTACATCGCGCAGCTGAACGAACTCGACACGGCGGGCGTCCCGGCGATGGCGCAGGTTGCCGAGGTGATCGGGGCCGGGCACGTCCTGGAGGGTGCGGATCTTCGCCAGGATGCGGTGCAGGGATCGCTCCAGCGCGAGGCCGTCATGGAGCAGGCGCCGGAGACGGACGGCCGGTTCTTCAAGGTACCCAAGGTGATCGAGCGCTGAAAGGCATCAAGGGAACGGACGACCGCGGCGTGGACGGCGGTGGAGAGATTGGACGAATGGCAGTGAGTGGAGTGGATCTGGATTGCCTGACGATCGCCGGGGTGCGGGCGGCCATCGGCGAACGGACGCTGTCCGCGGGTGAGCTGGCGGAGCAGCACTACCAGCGCATCGCCCGCGAGGACGGGCCGGAGGGCAAGGGAATCCATAGCTTCCTGGCACTGAGCCGAGAGCGTGCGCTGCGGCAGGCAGAACAGATCGACGGCATGGCCGCGCGCAGGGAGAAGCTTCCGCCGCTTGCGGGTGTGCCGGTCGCGATCAAAGACGTGCTCGCCATGCGGGGTGCGCCGGCGACGGCCGGATCGAAGATTCTTGAAGGCTATCTGCCGCCCTACGACGCGACAGCGGTGGCGAAGCTTGAGGCGGCAGGGGCGGTGCTGCTCGGCAAGCTGAATTGCGATGAGTTCGCCATGGGATCGTCGAATGAGAACTCGGCCTATGGACCGGTACGGAATCCGCGCGCGCTCGATCGTGTGCCGGGCGGCTCGAGCGGTGGATCGGCGGCGGCCGTCGCGGCAGGGTTCTGCGTAGGCAGTCTGGGAACGGACACCGGCGGCTCTATCCGGCAACCGGCGGCGTTCTGCGGTGTGGTTGGTCTGTTGCCGAGCTATGGTCGCGTAAGTCGCTATGGCCTGATCGCCTTTGCGTCGTCGCTTGATCGCGTGGGTCCGTTTGCGCGCTCGGTCGAGGACGCGGCGGTGCTGCTGGAGGTGCTGGCGGGCAAGGACGCAAGAGACGCGACCAGCTCCGACCTCCCTGTCGCAGCGTATGCGGCGGAGCTCGGCAAGGGCGTCGAGGGGCTTCGCGTGGGCGTGCCGGCGGAGTACTTCGGCGAGGGGCTGGATCCGGAGGTCCGAGCGGCGGTCGAGCGCGCGATCGAGAGCCTGCGAGCCGAGGTGAGTGTGATCACGCCGGTCTCGCTGCCGCACACACGCTATGCCATCCCGACCTACTACGTGTTGGCCACGGCGGAGGCCTCGTCGAACCTGTCGCGCTTCGATGGTGTGCGCTTCGGCCTGCGAGCGCCGGGGGTGGAGACGCTGCATGGGATGTACCGGGAGACGCGCGACGAGGGGTTTGGCGCGGAGGTCAAGCGGCGCATCCTGCTCGGGACGTATGCATTGAGCGCGGGCTACTACGACGCGTACTACCGCAAGGCGCAGCAGGTGCGAACGCTGCTGACGCGCGACTTCCTCCAGGCCTTCGAGCAGGTCGATGTGCTGATCACCCCGATGACGCCCACGCCGGCGTTCCGGTTGGGCGAAAAGGCTGACGATCCCTTGTCCATGTACCTGGCCGATATCTACACGGTCGCGGCCAGTCTGGCGGGGCTGCCCGGCATCAGCGTTCCGTGCGGGACGACGGCGGAGGGTCTGCCGATCGGCGTGCAGTTGATAGGGCGGCACTTTGATGAGGCAACCATGCTACGGGCAGCCGCGGCCCTTGAACGCATGCAGAGCGCAAACCTCTAACGTCTTTTTACCTCTGCGTGCGTAGTTCCGCGGCGATCCGTCCAAAGGAGCTTCATGAGTTTGTTTGACAAGATCTTTAAGAAACCAGCCGCAGCCGATATCGAGGCCGCGCCTGACTCGACCGAAGCCGCTTTTCCCGAGCACGCGGCGACCAATGACATTGCCGTGTCGCCGATCCAAGCCGCCGAGCAGGTTGCGGCGGAGGTGAATGCCGCGATGCAGCAGCCTGTGCCGGAGGTGAGCGTGGACGTGGATGCGGCGGAGGTGATCGATCCAGTCACACCGGTGCAGGGAACGCGCACGGCCGAGGTGCTCGCCTTTCCCTCCCGCGCGTCGAAGCCTGCGGCGCCTCCCGCGGAGATTGATGTGGAGGAGCCTGCGTCCAGTGCGATGCCCGGCCAGCCGCCGACCTTGGAGCAGATGCGCGCCGACCCAAACTTTGTCCGCGTCTTCAACCAGTACGGGCAAGAGATCTTTGTTCCACGGCAGCAGTGGCGTGACGAGGTCCTGCCGAACAATTTAAGAACCGCGTCGAACAACCCTGATGAACTTTCCGCCGTGCTGCTGAATGCCATGAACGACGGGTTCTTTGCGGAGATCGAGGGTGCGGCGGCGCACCTGCGGGCTATCGACACCAACGCGGTGCGCGGGAGCTGCATTCACGCGATCGTGCTGCTGGAGCTCGGGCGGCAGGATGAGGCGGAGCAAATTCTGCGGGCGCAGCTCGAGGCACACGGCGAGGACGCGGCGGTGCTGACCAATCTGGCACGCATTCATGCTAGGCGTGGGCAGCGTGAGGAGGCCGACCGGATCCTATGGCGGGCCGTCGAGCTCGACCCCAACCTTGAGAACGCGCTCGGCTGGTATCTGGCGCTGGAGCACGAGCGCGGCGGCGAAGACCGGCGTCGAAGTGCGATGGCGCGCGTTCGGGCGTTGCCGGGGAGCTGGCGGGTACGGCTGTGGATGGCAAAGATCGCGCTCGACGCGGGCGATTTACCGGGAGCGCTCGCGCTCTATCGCGAGGGGCTGGCGTGCTTTCCAGGGCCGGTGCCGGCGGAGTTTCTGTACCCGATGAGCGGCGACCTGGGCATGAGCGGGAAGCTGCGCGAGCTGATCGATATGACGGAGCCGTACTTTCTGCCTGAGGTGCACGGACTTCCTGTCGGCAACAACCTGATCAAGGCGCACTTCGATCTGGGCGAGATCGAGCCGGCGGCGAGGATCATGAACCGGCTGTTTGCCATGAAGCGACCGGACTGGCGGGAGTCGCTGGGGTTCTGGGACCAGACGATCAGCCGAGCGCGCCGCGCAAGCCAGCCGCAGCCGGAGCAGCAGGGGCCGCTTGAAATCGGGATGCTGGAGATGGTTGGGCCGGTATGGCGGCGGGTGGGGGGTGCGCTCGAGGAGGTGTTCGGCGGGGCGAAGTCGGATGGGGCGCCGGTGGTGACGATCCTGGGCGGCAGCGCCGACCTGCCGAACGTGCAGGGGGAGGTCGCCATGCAGATCGCGGATGCTCTGGGACGGCTGTCGCGGGCGATGCCGCTGTTTTTGGCGGAGCAGGTGGAGTTCCACACGGTGGCGCAGGGGCGCGCGCTGCTGCCGCGGGTGGCGCATGGGTCGGGCGGCTTTGTGCTGCGGGGCAGTGAGTGGGGGGACGCGGAGGCGCTGGAGCTGGCGCGCGAGGCGGAGCGGGCGCCCGACCTGATTTTGCGGGCGCATGTGGACGCGCGAGCGCAGCCGTGGGTGGCGACGGGGCGGCTGATGCGGGCGGCGGACGGGGTGGAGTTGGGGCAGGTGCGGGCGGAATTTCCGGCGGGGCAGCCGGAGTACGGGATGCCGGCGCTGGCCTCGGCGGTGGAGCGGCTGCTGGAGCGGCACGGTGTGGGCTCACAACCGGCGCCGGCGAGCTACCAGGTTCCGGAGACCTCGGCGCTGGCGAACTATCTGCTGCGGCTGGAGCAGCTGCTGGCGCTGCGCTCCGCGGTGACGGCGACGGGCGAGCCGACGTCGCTGTCGGGCGAGCGCGAGATCCTGGAGGGCAATCTCGGGCTGGCGCTGCAGCAGCCGGGGAACGGCACCGTGCGCGCGCTGCTGGCGGCGACGATGGCAGCGATGTGGCGTCTGCGGCCGGAGATCGCGGAGGAGTTCGAGGACCGGTTGGAGCTGCTGGGGCGCGAGCACCCGATAGGGGAGCCGCTGGACTCGATCACGCTGGCGATGATGACGGACTGAGGGGGGGGAGAGGGGTACCGCCCCTCCCCCCGTACTTCGGTACCAAAGTCTTCAGAAGAAACGAGATAGGTCTGGACCAGGTACTCCCCGGTCGAGGCCGAGGAATGGGCGAGCCTCCGCGGAGTGCATACAGTACCCAGCACATACCAGCAGGATATTGGTTCGGCACGAATCGGTGCGCCAGTTGAAGTGCGCGGTTAGAGCAGGTTTCTCCACTTCGAACGACAGATTTTGGGTTGATCGCCGTGGGCCTCCATGGGTGATCACGGCTCGGAGCGGTCGCGGGTCGGAGCAAGCCGCAGGTTTCTCCACTTCGAACGCACGATGAAGCGGTGCGTTCTTCGGTCGAAATGACACATTCCTGGGGTAGGTCGCCGTGGGCCTCCCTCGGTGATCACGGCTTGGAGTGGTCGCGGGTCGGAGCAAGCCGCAGGTTTCTCCACTTCGAACGCACGATGAAGCGGTGCGTTCTTCGGTCGAAATGACACATTCCTGGGGTTGGTCGCCGTGGGCCTCCCTCGGTGATCACGGCTTGGAGTGGTCGCGGGTCGGAGCAAGCCGCAGGTTTCTCCACTTCGAACGCACGATGAAGCGGTGCGTTCTTCGGTCGAAATGACAGATTCTTGGGGTTGGTCGCTGGTCGGAGCAAACTGCAGGGTTCTCCACTTCGAACGCACGATGGGGCGGTGCGTTCTTCGGTCGAAACGACAGATTATGGGGTTGATCTCCGTGGGTGATCGCGGCTCGGAGTGGTCGCGGGTCGGAGCAAACCGCAGGTTTCTCCCCTTCGAACGCACGATGAAGCGGTGCGTTCTTCGTCGAAATGACAGATCTTGGGGCTGGTCGCGGGTCGGAGAAAACCGTAGGTTTCTACCTGTGAACGCACGGTCGGGCTGTGCGTTCTTCGGTGGAAATGACACACTTATTTGGGGGCGGAGCTGAGGTGAAAGATTTTTGGGTTGGTCGCGGTGGCCTCCCTAGGTGACCACGGCTCGGAGCGGGAGGTGGGTCGGGACGTGGGCCGGCGTTCGGGTGGTCTGGGTGTGGTAGAGTAATTAGGTGATCCGGGTTTTGTGCGCGGGTCAGCGACCGCAGGCAAAGAGTTTGTTGCTGCTCTGAAGAGGACTGGCCGGGCCGAAGCAAGGTTCCCAGTTCGCAGCGAGACGAATTTGGCCAGAGACTGCGGGCCGCCCCTCCCCACCGATTTCCTGCGTCATGGCAGGACGGCTGGTTGCTCTGGCTGACTGGCCGGTCTCATCGGAGACGCGGGCCTCGCCATGCAGCAGCAGCGCCTTGCGATTGTCGCGGCAATGCTGATCGAAGCTTCAGTCCTCGGTGCACCCGCACCCTGCACACCCTCCCTTCTCACCTTACGAAGGATACTCACTTGCAAAGCGCATTATTGGATTTACAGGCCACTGAAGGCCAGACCACGTCTACCCTCCTCCCCGCAACCTCTTCTGATAACCACCTTCCCAAGGCGGAAGGCGTTACCTTTGCGGATTTTCGCACCTCGGACTCGCTGAAGCAGCGACTGGCGGCGGCGAAGTTCGTGATTCCCACCCCGGTGCAGGCGGCCGCGATTCCGCCCGCGCTTGAAGGCAAGGATGTGCTGGCGACCGCGGCCACCGGCACGGGCAAGACCTTGAGCTTTTTGATTCCGATGATCGAGCGGCTGGAGGCGACCTCCAAGCCGAGCACGCGCGGTAAGCGCGAGCCGGTGCGGGCGCTGATTCTGCTGCCGACCCGCGAGCTTGCGATGCAGGTGCTGGAGGCCTACGGCAAGCTGGTGCCGCAGGCGCGGCATGACTCCGTGCTGGTGTGCGGCGGCCTGTCGGAGAACAACCAACTGGACCAGCTTGACCGTGGGCCGCGGCTGGTGGTCGCGACACCGGGCCGGCTGGAGGACTTTCTGCGCCGGCGCGAGGTCAATCTTGGCTCGGTCGAGATGCTGGTGCTCGACGAAGTCGACCGGATGCTCGACATGGGCTTTCTGCCGGCGATTCGTCGGATCGCGAGCGTGTTGCCGAAGACGCGGCAGACGATGTGCTATTCGGCGACGCTGGACGCCAACATTCGCGAGATTGTGCGCGACTACGTGAAGGACCCGGTTCGGGTAGAGATCGGCACGACCTCGAAGCCGAGCGACCGTGTGGAGCTGGTTGTGTACACGGTGATGCAGGACCAGAAGCTCTCGCAGCTGGACAAGATGCTGAAGGAGGAGGCGGGCACGTATCTGGTCTTTTCCCGCACCAAGCACGGCGCGGATCGCATTTCGAAGAAGCTGGAGCGGCTGGGCCACGACGTTGCCGTAATCCATGGCGATCGATCGCAGTCGCAGCGCACGGCGGCGCTGAAGGGCTTCACGACGGGCAAGCACCGTGTGCTGGTGGCGACGGACGTCGCGGCGCGCGGCATCGATGTGCAGGACATCGCGCACGTGGTGAACTACGATCTGCCGAACGCGTCGGACGACTTTGTCCATCGCATTGGGCGGACGGGTCGGGCGGGCAAGACGGGCGTAGCGACGACGTTTGTGATGCCGCAGGAGCGGTCGGATGCGCGCAAGATGGAACGCGAGCTGAGGATCAAATTCGACTGGCGCGAGGCGGACAAGAACCTCGAAAAGGAAGAGCGCAACAAGCCGGTCGAGTTCGGGCACACGGCGACGACGGGTGACATGAACGGTCTGCTGGCGATGGAGACGCGGTCGTGGCGGCAGCCGGGCAGCGAAGGCACAGGCAGCGAGACATCGGCGCCGCGAGCGGGCTTCCGCGGGCGGCGAGCGGGCGGACCGGCGGGCTATGGCGGGACGGGCTCCAGAGGTGCGGGGCGGTCGAGTTCGGGCGCCGGGTTTGCGGGTCGCGGCAGCGCGGCGCCGCGAGGCGGCAACTCCGGCAGCCGGCCGACACGCGGCAATCGCGGGCGGTAGCTCACAGCAGTGACGGGGGTGCGGCGGCTTCGGCCACCGCACCCCTCTTTTTCGTGCAGGAAGAATGGTTGTTCACGGGAGACACCTTTGGCGGCACTGACGGCGGAGCAGTTTGGGGCGATCGCTCGGGCGATCGCGGACCCGCGCCGGTACGCGATGCTGAAGCAGATCGCGGAGCAGCCGGTGCTCGCGTGCGGCGGCCTGGATGTGCGGTCGGACATCTCGGCGGCTACGATCTCGCACCATCTTCGCGAACTGCAGGAGGCGGGGCTGATCGAGGTGCGGCGCGAAGGGCGGCAGGCTCGGCTGACGTTTTGCCGGCCGGTGTGGGCGGCGTATGTGGAACAGCTGCGGGCGCTGTAGGCGGGTGCAGGGGCGGCGACGGGTTGGGCTGCTTGACCGGGAAATAGTTCTAGAGCCGCGAATCGCGCGAGGCTGGGCGCCATCTATTTGATGACTGTCGAACTATTCGGCGGATTTCGAAGAGGTGAACGGGATGGGCAAGCTGACGGGCAAGGTTGCAGTAGTAACGGGAGCGTCGAAGGGGATTGGCGCGGGGATTGCAAAGGCGCTGGGTGCGGAGGGTGCGAGTGTGGTGGTGAACTACGCATCGGACAAGGCGGGCGCGGACCGCGTGGTGAACGAGATCACGGCGAAGGGCGGCAAGGCTGTGGCCGTGGGGGCGAGTGTGGCCAAGAGCGCCGAGATTGAGAGCCTGTTTGCCGAGGCGAAGAAGAGCTTCGGCACGGTGGATATTCTGGTGAACAACGCCGGGGTGTATGCCTTTTCGCCGATCGAGAGTGTCTCGGAGGAGGAGATCGACCGGATATTCAACACGAACGTCAAGGGTCTGCTGCTGGCGTCGAAGGCGGCGGTGGCGCAGTTTCCGGCGGAGGGTGGGTCGATCATCAATATCGGTTCGGTTGTCTCGGAGACGACGCCGCCGGCATCTTCGATCTATACGGGAACGAAGGGCGCGGTGGACGCGATCACGCGTGTGCTGGCGAAGGAGCTGGGGCCGAAGAAGATTCGGGTGAATGCGATTAACCCTGGGTTGACCTCGACAGAGGGTGTGACGGCAGCCGGGATGACGGGTGGTGAGATAGAGAAGGCGATGATCGCGCAGACGCCGCTTGGCCGTTTGGGCACGCCAAAGGACATTGCGGACGCGGTTGTGTTTATTGTGTCGGAGGATGCGCGGTGGATCACGGGATCACTGCTGCAGGTGGGGGGCGGTCTGCGCTAAGGACGATGTCTGGCAGTGAAGCGATGGGGGTCTGTTGCGGCGATTGGTGCCGTGGCAGACTCCTTTTTGCTTTCTGGCGCGAGGAACGGGGGCGGGGGACTTGTGTGGAGGGGTGAAAAGGCCGTCGATCTTCATGGAACACGGGGGAGAAAACGGGCCAAGGGATGAGAAAATAGGGTTGATGATCTCCGTCTCCAGTGTCTCCATGCGTTATGGCTCGAAGGTGCTCTTCGAGGATGTCAGTGTGTCGTTTACCGATGGTCGGCGCTACGGGTTAACCGGGCCGAACGGCGCGGGTAAGTCGACGTTTATGAAGTGCCTGACGGGCGCGATCGATCCGCAGAAGGGGTCGGTGGTGCGGCCGAGGAAGCTGGGCGTGCTGAAGCAGAACCAGTATGAGTTTGACGCCTACCGCGTGATCGATACGGTGATTATGGGCAATGCGCCGCTGTGGGCGGCGCTCGAGGAGCGCGAGCAGCTGTATAACAAGGCGGAGCTGACGGACGAGGACGGGGCGCGGCTGGGCGAGCTCGAGGGCATTGTCGGGGATGAGGACGGGTACGAGGCCGAGGCGAATGCGGCGATTCTGTTGCAGGGGCTGGACATTCCGGACGAGGTGCACGAGCGCAAGATGAGCGAGCTGCAGGGCGGTCAGAAGGTGCGGGTGCTGCTGGCGCAGGCGCTGTTCGGCAACCCGCAGGCGCTGCTGCTGGACGAGCCGACGAACTACCTGGATCTGGAGTCGATCCACTGGTTGGAGGAGTTTCTGAATCGGTATAACGGGACAGTGATCACGATCTCGCACGACCGGCACTTTTTGAATGCGATTTGCACGCACATTGCCGATATCGACTACGAGACGATCATCACCTACACCGGCGGGTATGACGACATGGTGCTGCAGAAGACGCAGATCCGGTCGCGAATTGAGGGGCAGAACGAGCAGCGCGAGAAGAAGATCGCGCAGTTGAACGACTTTATCGCGCGGTTTTCGGCGGGGACGCGATCGAGCCAGGTGAACTCGCGCAAGAAGGAGGTAGAGCGGCTGGCGACGAGCGAGCTGGCACGGTCGAATATTCAGCGGCCGTTTATTCGCTTCGACATGCTGCGGCCTTCGGGCAAGCACGTGCTTGAGGTGGAGCGGGTGAACAAGAGCTATGGGCAGCCGGGTGGCGGGACGGAGCATGTGATCCGGGACTTTTCGACGTCGGTGATGCGCGGCGACAAGGTGATCCTGATGGGACGCAATGGGCAGGGGAAGACGACGCTGCTGAAGGCGCTGCTGGCGAATGGGCCGGGGGTCGAGGAGAAGGATGTCTCGATCGATTCAGGCGAGGTGAAGTGGGGGCACGAGGCGCAGATCGGCTACTTTGCGCAGGATCACACCGGCTCGATTCCGCACGGGACGACGGCGGCGGAGTGGCTGCACGGCTATGACCCGAAGGCGACCAAGGAGGATATCCGCGGGATTCTGGGGCAGATGCTGTTTCGCGGCGAAGAGGGGATGAAGAAGACAGAGGCGCTTTCGGGTGGGGAGGCGGCGCGGCTGCTGTTCTGCAAGCTGATGCTCCAGAAGCCGAACGTGCTGGTGCTGGACGAGCCGACGAACCACCTGGATCTGGAGTCGATCAACGCGTTGAACCAGGCGTTGCAGAAGTTTGAGGGGACGGTGTTTCTGGTGACGCACGACCAGGACCTGATCGAGGAGGTGGGGACGCGCATCTTGCACTTTGAGGGTGGGCCGAGCGACTTCCACATCACGGACCACAAGGGGCCGTACGAGGAGTACCAGCAGCAGCTGGCACTGGCGGCGAAGTAGTTGCGGTGGGCAGCCGATCGGCGTTTACCGCTGCGCGCGGGCACGGCTTTGTTGGCCGCAGCCGTGTTGCTGGCGATGCTGTTGCGGGCGCCGCGGGAGGTACGGGCGTCCTCGCGGGGGGAACGCGAGCAAGGCCGGGTGCTGTTTCGCGAGAAGGGATGCGAGCACTGCCACGGGGTGGACGGTGCGGGCGGAGATCGCGGGCCGTCGTTGGCGGCGGTTGGGCGCAAATGGAAGCCGGAGCAGATTCGGCGGCAGATTGAGGCGGGCGGGGGCGGGATGCCGGCGTTTGGCGACGTGCTTGGCCCGGACGAAGTTTCGCGGCTGGTGGAGTATCTGAAGACCAAGCGGAGTCGAGTGAAGCCGCCGCCGCCAGCCAAGCC
Source organism: Acidobacteriaceae bacterium (assembly GCA_965277125.1). GTDB lineage: Bacteria > Acidobacteriota > Terriglobia > Terriglobales > Acidobacteriaceae > Edaphobacter. Next base: position 714,765 of record CBDIBU010000005.1, read on the forward strand.
TCATACGCCGAGCCCGGCGGGTTCGGGCGGGTCCGACGATCAGAGCTGAGGCAGGTGCCTAGGCCGGAGGCCTAGGCTGTTATGTTGCGGGCCTTTGGCCCTGGGGCTTGCTTTGCGATACCAGAAGGTTTGCCCCGGGCCGGGAGAGCGGATCGACCTTTGGTCGATGGCCCACTCATGGCGGTGAGACTGCCATGAACGGGGCACCCGCCCTTCGGGGTGGCTTGGTGAGGGCGGTGGATAGAGACGGGAGAGCGGATCGCGCTTTGCGCGATGGCCCACTCATGGTCTGATCAGCCCAGCGAATGAAATTTGCCGGGATCCCCGAGTGAGACTGCCATGAAGGTGGCACCCGGCGTTTGGCGTGGCGTGGCGGGGGATGGGTGGTCCAGTGGGAGGCCAGGTGGATGGTGCCGGGGGTGCCGGTGGCGTAGTGGTGGGCGCTGGACCATGGGTAGTCTTCGGGGCGCTGGGTAAGGCCGCGCTTCAACGGATTGCGGTGGATGTATTTGAGCTTCTCGATGCGTTTCGCTTCGGTGCGGACGTTGAAGTCGAAGTAGCGGTCCTGCCAGAACTTGGCGCGGGGGCCGAGGAGGTGTTTTGCGGTCTCCTGCTTGAGGATCTTGAGGGTGGTGGCGAGCGGGTGGTGGATGGGTTCGGAGAGGAGGAGATGGACGTGCTCGGGCATGAGGACGTAGCCGTGTAGGTCGAAGCCGTGGGTTTGGCGGAGGTGTTCCAGGTGCTGCTCGAGGAGGTGTTTCGGATCGGGGAGGCGAGGAGGGGGAGGCGGTCGTGGCAGCTGAAGGTGATGAAGTGGAGCTGGTTGGTTTGTTGGTAGCGCTTCAGGCCTTGGGGCATGGGCTTACGGTAAGAGTGGATCGACCTTTGGTCGATGGCCCACTCATGGCGGTGGGACTGCCATGAATGGGGCACCCGCCCTTCGGGGTGGCTCGGTGAAGAGTGTGGCTATGCTATCCGGCGGTCGTGGCAGCTGAAGGTGATGAGTGGATTTGGTTGGTTTGTTGGTATCGCTTCAGGCCTTGGGGCATGGGCTTACGGTAAGAGCGGATCGACCTTCGGTCGATGGCCCACTCATGGCGGTGAGACTGCCATGAATGGGGCACCCGGCCTTCGGCGTGCCAGCCAATCAAGCTACTATTGGGTTTGCCTCAGGCGAATGTACAGCCGTAGAACGGGGTTCATGAACTCGTAAAGACCTTGTCTTTCAGGCGTTCGCTTTAAAACTGGTCCGTAATTCTCGTCCACCAGCCGCGGTACAAGCTGATCGATATACTGGATTTCAAGGTCTTCTGCATCTTTTCGGGTCTCTCTAAGAATGACCCTGCCGGTTTCACTGTTGAACATTGCGTTCTCTTCGGGCTGACCTGCCAGTAAATGCAGGATAACCTCTCGATCAGGAGAATTGCCGATAGCGCGTTGGTAGCTTGACTCCAAGGTTGGGAAGGCGCGACCTGAGCGTATGTCGAGCAAGACTTGGTCAAGGATCGCACGCCCTATGTGTGTAACTCCTGCTCTATTCGCCTGAGATACGCATTCTTTTCCGAGCAGCTGTGCAAAGTAGGGATAGCCCTGGGCGAGTCCCGCCATCTCTTCAACTGTTTCCTGATCAAAGGTTACGGCTCCCTTGAAAAGTGACTCAGCTGTATGGAAGATCTGTTCGCTCTCCAGCGTGTCCATCGGGAGGACGTGTATTGCGCCTTCCTCGAGAAGTCGTTCTACTGACGCGTGATCTGACACAAGATCGGTCAGGTCTTGTCCTATTCCACAGATAGCGAACTTAAGTTCAGGTGAGGTGAGCGACTTTATCAAGGAACCTATACCGCTCTTGTCTTTAATCACGTCGAACTCGTCCAACAAGATAAGCAGACCATCTCGGCCCATCCTGTTTTTCACTTGCTGTTTCACGATCGCGTCTACATAGTTACGGAACGTTTGAACTATGTCTCCTGGAACAGTGCGGGCATATTTCTCGGTGTTACCAACTTTGGTTTGAAAGTGGATGATCTTCAGATCAACTCCCGCACTATCCTCACCGGCCCGAGTAAATTCAACGAGCTCTTTGCCATCATCTGGAAGGAGTCTTAGAAACCCGTCTTCGTCATTTTGGTCGTTGCAAAGACGACTTAGTAAGCCAGCGCCGCCCGATATTAGAGAGTCACAGCTGTAATAGACAGTCAGGAAGCGCCTAGGGCGAGTTGGAATCTCTCCCTTCAGCCCCGCGCGCTTAGGAAGGGTGTAGTCACCCAATGCGATTTGTTGGAGCTGCCGCAGAAGCGACGACTTGCCAACTCCCCGTTTCCCGTAAATAGCGATAAGCCCAGTCGGGGCGTTCAGCGATTTCAGACAATCACGGATGAGATCACTGCGTCCCACAAACCTCGAAGGATCTCTGATGACATCGGAAGTAAAGCCAAGTTCTGGGTCTATCAACTAGGTACTCCTAACTATCGGCCGAATTTTTGACGGCCTTGCATTTGGCTCATGAGGCGTTGTTGTAGTTTGGCGCCGCCGCCGGGGCCGCCGGAGCCCATCATCTTGAACATTTTGCGCATCTGGGCGTATTGCTTGAGGAGGTTGTTGACCTCCTGGATGCTGGTGCCGGAGCCGGTGGCGATGCGTTTGCGGCGGCTGCCGTTGATGATTTCGTGGTCGCGGCGTTCGCGGTTGGTCATGGAGTTGATGATGGATTCGACGCGGGTGAGCTGGCCGTCGTCGACCTGTTCGGCTGCCTGGGCCATGCCGGCGAAGGGGCCGACGGAGGGGAGCATCTTCATGATGGATTTCATGCTGCCCATCTTCTTTATTTGCCTTAGCTGTTCTCGAAAATCCTCCAAGGTGAAGCCGTCGCCTGAGAGGGCTTTCTTGGCGAACTGCTCGGCCTTGCCGCGGTCGAGTTTTTCTTCGGCGCGTTCGAGCAGGGTGGCGATGTCGCCCATGCCCATGATGCGGGAGGTGATGCGGTCGGGATGGAAGGCCTCAAAGGCGTCAGGCTTCTCTCCCGTCCCGAGGAATTTGATGGGGGCGCCGGTGATGTGGCGGATGGAGAGGGCGGCACCGCCGCGGGCGTCGCCGTCCATTTTGGAGAGGATGACGCCGGTGAGGGTGAGGCGGTCGTTGAAGGCTTTGGCGGAGTTGACGGCGTCCTGGCCGGTCATGGCGTCGGCGACGAAGAGGATCTCGGAGGGGTTGAGAGCGGATTTGAGGTCGGCCATCTCGTCCATGAGGAGCTGGTCGATGCCGAGGCGGCCGGCGGTGTCGACGATGAGGACGTCGCAGCCGAAGTTTCGGGCGTCGCGGAGGGCTTCTTTGGCGAGGCGGAGGACAGTGGCGGTATTGGCGCCTGGAGAAGCGGGTCTCTCCACTCCGCTGCGCTCCGGTCGAGATGACACATCTGTGTTGGTGGCCGACTGGTCGAGCTTGCCCTTGTAGATGGGGACGCCCACGGATTTCGCGACGATTTCGAGCTGCTCGCGGGCGGCGGGGCGGTAGACGTCGACGGAGACGAGCATGGGGCGGTGGCCGCCCTTTTTGAGCCACTGGGCGAGCTTGCCGGAGGTGGTGGTTTTGCCGGAGCCCTGGAGGCCGGCCATGAGGATGACGGTGGGCGGCTGGGGGGCGAATTTGAAGCGCGCGTTGTCGCGGCCGAGGATGTTCTGGAGCTCGTCGGAGACGATTTTGACGAGCTGCTCGGTGGGGGAGAGGGAGGCGGCGACGGCAGCGCCCATGGCGCGGGCGCGGATGTGCTCGATGAGCTCCTGGGTGACGGCGAGGTTGACGTCGGACTCGAGGAGGGCGGTGCGGATCTCGCGCAGGGCGTCGGCGACGTTTTCGTCGGTGATGGCGCCCTGGCCGCGGAGGTTTTTGAAGGAGCGCTGGAGCTTGTCGGAGAGATTTTCGAACATGGTTGTCTATGTTCAAGTTTAGCAGCGGGGCTGGCGGGGGATTGCTAGCGTGGGGCGGAGGGCTGGGCGGGAGGCTGGGGTGGATTCTGGGCGGAGTCCGACGAGGGCAGGAGGGTGGAATGGACGTGGGTTTTCTCGAAGGCTCGGTTTTGCGCGTCGATGATGATCTCGCGGCTGAAGAAGAAGAGCACGTGCAGCTTGAACTCGTTGCCGAAGCTGACCGGGAACCAGGTGCCGTCGGGCTGCGGGGCGTAGAGGACGGTGAAGCCGAGGCCGGGCAGGTTGGTGCCGAGCAGGGTGCGGACGGCGAAGGGGACTTTGCGGGCGAGGGCGGTGCTGACGGCGACGGGCTCGAAGGCCGTGGTGTCGATGTAGGCGTCGCCCTTCCAGCCGAAATCGTCCTTGACTATGGGCCGGAAGACGATATGGAAGGTGTCGCGGCCGTTGATGTGCTCGCGGCCGAGAAGCTGGAAGGTGTAGCGGCTCTGACCGGTGGAGGTAAGGGGGAAGAGACTCTGGTTGATGCCGTCCTTGGAGTCGTCGTTGGTGAGGCTGGAGCGCATGCTTTCGACAAGGCTGCGGTCGGTGTCGTCGTCGCCGAGACTGATGTTGAGCATGTCGTGGTCGGCGGCGGCAGCGGTCTTATCGGTGTTCTGCCTGGTGGGGGGGAGCGCGGTGTAAGAGACGTATTTGTGTTTTCTGAGGAGACGGCCGTCGAGCTTGAGGAGGTCGGCTTTCGAGCCGGTGGGGGAGGGTGTGATGCGGGACTCGGTGATCTCCTCACACATGACGGTGTGGCCTTTGCGGGAGACTACGCGCGCGTGCTGGATGTAGGTGTAGTGGCTGCGCTCGGCTTCGGCGCGGTCCTGATTGGCGGCGACACGGGCCATGATGGCTGAGGCGGTCGGCACGGCCTCGGGCGCGGCGGAGGGAAGCTGCGCTGACACGATGGTGGGGCTTGCGGACGCGATGGCGACACCAAGCAGGAGGATGGGCGCAACGGGCATGGGCGCAGGTACGCGAGGGCGAGGAAGGAAGTTCCAGGGAGCGATGTCTGCTCGCGGCCGGGAAAGGCAAGTGCCGCGTGTGGGGCGTGGCGAGGCGGGTACGAGGTTACGGTTGGGCGGGCGCACGGAGGGTGGGAGCGGGAATAATCGTGGCTGATGCCAGCCGCGGAGATGAGCAACGGGGACCTGCTGCGGGAGTATGTCGCCTATCTGCGGGTGGAGAAGGGGTCGCGGCCGGCGACGATCGCGGCGTATCGGCGGGATCTGGAGCAGCTTTCGGAGCATCTGGAGCGCTCGCGGTCGGGGGTGCTGCGGGGGGCGCGGGAGGAGGATGTGCGGGATTTTCTGGGGCAGCTGCGGTCGAACGGGGTGGAGTCGCGGGCGATCGCACGGAAGCTGAGCGCGATGCGGGGGTTCTTTCGCTGGCTGCTGCTGGACAAGCGCGTGGCGCACGATCCGACGGTGAACCTGGAGTCGCCATCGAGCTGGAAGGTGCTGCCGAAGTCGCTGGCGGAGGGCGAGGTGAGCGAGCTGCTGGACCGGGCAGGGGCCGGGGCGCGGGCGGAGGACGCGGGGGCGCTCGCGCTGCGGGATCACGCGATCTTGGAGCTGCTGTATGGCGGGGGGCTGCGGGTGGGGGAGATCTGCGCGTTGCGGGTGGAGGATCTGAAGCTCGATGCGGGGCGGGCGCAGGTGCGGGGCAAGGGCGATAAGGACCGGATGGTGCCGCTGGGCCGCGCGGCCTGCGATGCGCTGGAGTGGTGGTTGGCTGAGGGCCGGCCGGAGCTGCAGCGGCGGAGCAGCGGCGGGCGTGTGGTCGCGATGGAGCGACGGCTGTTTCTGAACGTCAAGGGCAGGGCGTTGACGCGGCAATGGGTGTGGGCGATGGTGCGGCGGTCGGCGGGGCTGGCGGGGGTGAAGGCGAGCCCGCACACGCTGCGGCACAGCTGCGCGACGCATATGGTGGAGCACGGGGCGGATCTGCGGAGCGTGCAGACGCTGCTGGGGCATGCGGATATTTCGACCACGCAGATCTACACGCACACCGCGCTGGGGCGGCTGAAGGCGGTGCATCGGAAGCACCATCCGCGCAGTCGGGGTCGGGTGGCCGAGGCAATGTCGGAGCAAGAGGCGGATGGGTTATCGGGCACGCCGCATGGCTGAGGGGGCGGGGACGAAGAGCGAGTTCGGGCGGCTGGGCGAGGCGTTTTTGCAGTCGCTGGCGATCGAACGGGGGGCGAGCCAGCACACGGTGCGGGCGTACACGCGGGAGATCCGGGCGGCGGCAGAGTTTCTGGAACGGACGGTGGGGGCCGGGGCAGGGTTGGCGGCGGTGGAGCACACGCATCTGCGGGCGTACCTGGGGGAGCTGTTCGGTCGGGGTCTGACGGCGGCGAGCGTGGCCCGGGCGCTGGCGGCGGTGCGTAGCTGGTTTCGTTGGGCGACGCGGGCGGGGTATCTCGAGCGCAACCCGGCGCTGCTGGTCGGGACGCCGCGCCGGCCGCAGCACCTGCCGCGGGTGCCGACGGTGGAGGAGCTGAACGGCGTGCTGAATTCGCTCGATCGGCGATCGGGAGCCAAGGTGGGGGCGGAGGTAGGCGCCGCGGCGGAGCAGGGCGCGACAACACCGGGGGCGTTACGACGGGCGCAGGGTGGTCGGGGGGATTGCGGCGATGTGCCGGCGGAGGAGTCGGCGTGGGTCGCGCGCGATCGCATGATCTTCGAGCTGCTGTACGGGTGCGGCATACGCAACTCGGAGCTGGTCGGGATCAATTTGAGCGATATTCGCTGGCGGGACGAGCTGGTGCTGGTGCGCGGCAAGGGGCGCAAGGAGCGGCAGGTGCCGCTGGGGGACGAGGCGGCGTCGGCCATCCGCGGCTATCTGCCGGAGCGGGAGGGCAGGCTGCGGCAGGCGGGCAAGGGCGGTCTGGAATCGGGCGCGCTGTTGGTGAACGCACGGGCTCGCGGGGACTGCCGGCTGACAACGCGCAGTGTGCGGAGGATCGTGAAGGCGATCGCGCTCAGCCGCGGTCTGCCGGCGGATGTGCATCCGCATACGCTGCGACACGCGTTCGGCACGCACATGCTGGAGGAGGGGGCGGATCTGCGGTCGATCCAGGAGATGCTGGGGCACGAGCGGCTGTCGACCACGCAGCGATATACCCGTATGACTTTGGGGCAGGTCGAGCAGGTGTACGACCGAACGCATCCGCGGGCGGGGGCGGCTCGAAGCGACAGACAGCTGAAGGCAAGAGAGGGCTAAGAGCGGGAGACAGCTTGAGGCGGGAGCGGTCAGTAGCGGGCGATGGCGGGGTCGATCGCTCGCGACCACTGGTCGATGCCGCCGGCGAGGGACTGGACGTGCTCGAAGCCCTGCTTGCGAAGCCAGAGGGTAACGTTGAGCGAGCGGGCGCCGTGATGGCAAAGGACGACGGTGGGCCGGTCGGGGTCGAGCTCCTGCAGGCGCGAGGGGATCTCGGCCATGGGAATGAGCGTGGCGCCGGGAAGGGAGGCGATCTCGACCTCCCAGGGCTCGCGCACATCGAGCAGCAGGGGCGGATGCGGCTGACGGCGATCGATGGCGTAGGCTTCGGGCGCGATCTCGGGTGCGAGTTCGTCGGGCATAGGAGAAGCATACGGCCTGGGGCAACGTGTGGGTGGCGGCGGAGAGCACGCCAGGACTCCTGGCTGGTTACGAATGGAGCCTGCGGCAGCTTACTACGGAGTATCTTTCGTGGTCGTACACTAGAATTTAGCGAGTTTGCCGCAGTAGGCTTTTGTGGCCTGTGACAGAGGATCGAGGGACGGAATGGCCTTGGAAAAGGTATTGATTGTTGAAGACGAGGTGCACGCGCGGACGGGTTTGACCGAGCTGATCGAGAGCTGGGGATACCGCGCCGAATGCGCCGCCAACGGTGTGGAGGGTCTGGAAAAGGTCCAGCAGTGGAGTCCGTCGATCGTGGTGACGGATCTGAAGATGCCGCGCATGGATGGGATGGAGCTGCTGGGCCGGTTGGGCGATCTGCCGCAGCGTGTCGCGGTCGTGATGCTGACGGCGCAGGGGTCGATCGAGAGCGCGGTGGAGGCGATGCGCATGGGCGCGTTCGATTACCTGCCGAAGCCGGTGGATCCGGTGCGGCTGCGAAGCATTTTGGAGAGCGTGAGCCGGCAGATGGAGGAGGTCAAGGCGGATCTGGACGAGCCGCGAAGCTCGACGCGTGGCGAAAGCGGCGCGCTTGGCCAGTTGGTGGGGAGCTCGCCGCAGATGCGCTCGATCTACAAGCTGATTGAGCGGATCGCGCCGTCGAACGTCTCGGTTCTGGTCACGGGGGAGAGCGGCACGGGCAAGGAGCTGGTGGCGCGGAGCCTGCATGCGCTGAGCGGTCGGCGCAACAAGCCGTTCGTTGCGGTAAACTGCGCGGCGATTCCCGAGACCCTGATTGAGAGCGAGATCTTCGGGCATGAGCGGGGCGCGTTCACGGGGGCGGTGGAGCGGCGTGCCGGGTGCTTCGAGCTGGCCGAGGAAGGGACGCTGCTGCTGGACGAGATCGGGGAGATGCCGGCGGGGACCCAGGCCAAGCTGCTGCGGGTGCTCGAGGACCGGCGGCTGCGGCGGCTGGGATCGAAGTCCGAGACGCCGGTCGATGTGCGGGTGATCGCGGCGACCAACATGGATCCGGAGCTGGCGGTAGCGAACGGCGAGCTGCGCGGTGATCTGTACTACCGGCTGAACGTTTTTTCGATCCAGATGCCGCCGCTGCGCGAGCACCTGCAGGACGTGGGCGCGATCGCGGAGCGGATGATCGCGGAGATGAATGAGCGGCACGGATGCGCGGTCTCCGGTTTGGAAAGCGGGCTGCTGGACAAGCTGCGAACGTATCAGTGGCCGGGCAACGTGCGCGAGCTGCGCAATACGATCGAGCGGGCGGTGATTATGGCGGGTCGCGGCCGATTGAGCACGGAGCATCTGCCGCCGCACTTCGGCGAGCCCGGGTTTGCGCCCTCGACGCGCGTGCGGCCGGCGGGCGGGTTGGTGGGGACGTCGCTGGCGGATGCGGCGGCAGCGGAGGCGGAGCGTTTCCGGCGCGAGGAGAACTCGGTGCGTGTCGAGGTGGGCACGACGGTGGACGAGGCCGAGCGGCAGCTGATCTTGAAGACGCTGCTTTCGACGCACAACAACAAGACACGCGCGGCGGAGATTCTCGGCATCAGCTCGAAGACGCTGCAGAACAAACTTAAGGAGTACTCCAGCGCAGCGGTTACCAGCGGCAGGGAGTAGCGAGCGTTGCGTCTCAGGACCAAGCTTGTGCTCGCGGCCACGCTGCTCACCTCCGCCATGGTTATTTCGTTGTCGGTGGTGTTTGTCAGCGAGCTGTTGCGGCAGCGTATCGAGCAGACGGCATCGAGCACCGATGTGCTGGCGCACGAGGTGGTGCTGATTACGCGGCAGGCCGTCGAGACTGGTCTGCGGCAGCATGCGCCGGTGGATCGGAGCCCGGTGGCGGTGGCGCGTGCCGTGACCGAGGCGCTGCGCAGCTCGGAGTCGCTGGCCGACGTGATGCAGGCCGTGGTGCGGTATTCGCCGACGGTGCAGGATGTGAGTGTCGCGGACGTGAACGGGCGGACGCTGGTGAGCACGGACCCGGACGCGGTGGGTCAGCCGGTGTCGCGGCGACTCGATCTGTTGCGGGTTCGCGATGATGGCGTTTTGCGGCAGACCCGGCAGGTCTTCGGTGCGCCGCGGGTGCTGGATCTGCGGGCGCCGCTGGATCTGAATGGGAGGCCGTTTTTGATCGTGCATGTGGGTGTGCGATCGACGTTTGTGCGTGCCTCGTATGAGCCCTGGTTGCGTGCCGCGCTCCTGTTTGCGGTATTTGCGACGGCGGGCGCGGTGGTGGCGGCCGGGGTGATCGCGACGGCGGCGCTGCAACCGATCGAGCAGATCAGCCGGCAGCTGGAGCGCCTGACGCAGGATGGGGAGGCAGTCGCGGAGCCGCCGACGCCGGTTCCGGCACCGCGGATGCGCCATCTGCGGGTTGGGGCGAGTGCACCGCAGGACGCGGTGGGGCGAGTGACGCGCACGATCGACCGTTTGGGGGCGCAGATGCGGCTAACGGAGGCGGGCTACACGGCGCTGCGCGCCAATGTGAACCAGATGTTGGAGACACTGCGCGACGGTGTGCTGCTGTTTGGTGTGGACGGCCGGGCGTCGATGGTTTCGGACTCCGCGGCCTATTTTTTGGAGAATGCGGAGCCTACCAAGGTCGGGCAGTCTATCGAACAGATCTTTCTTCGCGGAACTACCCTAGGGGACGCGGTACGGGCCGCGTATGCAAGCGGAGCGAGCACGATCTCGGAGCGGCTGCTGCTGGAGGACGGGCGCGAGGTGCAGATCTCGCTGGACCGGATCAGCGCCGGGGGCAGTCGAGCGGCGGGAACGCTGGTTCGGTTGCGGGACATGGAGTCGGCGGCGCAGCTGGAACGAGAGCTCGAGGTCTCGCGACGGCTGGCCGCGGTCGGCCGGCTGACGGCCGGAGTAGGGCACGAGGTCAAGAATCCGATCAATGCGATGGTGGTGCACCTGGAGCTCTTGCGTTCCAAGCTGGCGGCCATGGACAACCCCGCGGCCACGGGCGCGCAGCGGCACGTGGACATCCTTGCGGGCGAGATGCAGCGGCTGGATCGGGTGGTCGAGACGCTGGCGGACTTTTCCCGACCGATGGAGCTGCACCTTTCCGATCGCAGCGTTCAGGATGTGGTCGATGCCGTCGTTGAGTTAACCGAGGCCGAGATGGATGCCAACGGGGTGCGTGTGCTGGTCGAAGCGCCACGCGACCGGCTGATGACGCGTGTGGACGCCGAGCTGATGCAGCAGGCGCTGCTGAACCTGGTGTTGAACGGGATGCAATCGATGCCGAGCGGCGGCGTTTTGCGCTTGGGCCTACGGCGCGAGCGTGGGGATGTTGTGATTCTGGTTGCGGACCAAGGAGAGGGTATACCGGAGGAGGTTCTTCCGCGTATCTTCGATCTGTACTTCACGACGAAGCCCAAGGGCAGCGGTATTGGGCTGGCGATGACGTACCGCATTGTTCAGATGCATGGCGGCTCGATGAGCGTTCGCTCGACGACGGCGGAGCTGGCGGCCGCGAGTGAACGGGAGGCGGGAACGCTGGTTGAGATCCGTCTGCCGCTGAGCACGGGAGTAGGGGAAGGTCGTAGACCGACACGGGCTGCCATGAGAGAGCCTCGGTCGGCAGGAGATGTCCTTTGATTCGCCACTTTGGCCACCAAGGCTCGGGGAGCTTTGTGGTTTTTTCTGCGGTTCTTCTGATCGGAGCGGTGGGCTGCCATCATCGGCGAGTTCAGCCGGTGCTTCTGCCTGCCCAGACGGCGGTTCCGACGGAGGCAGTGCCGGCGCCGGCCAATCCACTCCTGGTGGAGGCGCCGAAGACCAAGCTGCCACCCGTGCCGGTGGCGCATGACGAGTCCAACCCAAAGAAGGTAAAGAAGCAGCGGACCAAGGGCGGGGCGTCAAGTGGCGCGAGCTCCGGGACAACGGCAACGGTTCCCGCCGGATCGCCATCATCGCCGGTGACGGCCGCGACACCGCCGCCCGCGATCGCAAAGGCACCGGAGCAGGCTGCTGAGGCCGCGCCGATTGTCGCCTCGCCTGCCTCGGCACCCGCACCGGCGCCGGCTGAGAGCATCGGCGTCTTCACGGTGGGGGGCGAGCAGAGCCCGCGCAACCAGCAGGAGGCGAGCGAGCTGATCGCGTCCAACGACCGGCGGCTTTCGGGTATCGGGGCGGATCGGGCACGGACGGACGCGTCGCTGATCAGCAAGGTGCGCAACTTCCAGCGGGAGGCGCAGCAGGCGCTGAGCTCCGGAGATGCCGAGGGGGCCAAGACCCTGGCAACCAAGGGCAAGCTGTTACTGGACGACATGGACCGCGGCGCAGGGACCGAATAGCCTGCCGCTAGCTCGCTGACACCTCCACATTGCTGAGTCTTTGCTCGAGCCGCGCGAGGTCGTGCGGGGCATTGAGGTTGGCGAACCAGAGGTCCTTGGTCGCCCATTGCCGTGGAGAGGGCTGCCAGGGAAGCGGTTCGCCGTCCATGAACACACCTGAGGCCGTAAGTTGAAGTTCGGGGGTGCGGAGTGTTTCGGTGAGGGGAATGCCGAGGGTCATGGCGAGCGCAGCGGCGGCCGTCTCGAGCGCAGGCCGGAGCCGGCGAAGATCCTGCTGCACCGAACGCTGGAGCGAGGCGAGCGCGGTGACGTGGACCAGGCTGATGGCGGGCTGGGGGCGGCCGTCGACGATGGGAAAGGCGATGCGGGTGTGCGGGTTGCGGGTCCAGTGAAGGACCAGGGTCTGCAGGAGCTCCGCGGGCAACAGGGGGACATCGACGGGGACGAAGAGCGCCCAGTGGGCGTCGCGCGCGGCGAGATCGGCGAGGGCGGTGAAGACTCCGCCGACTGGGCCGAAGGCAGCGACCTGATCCGGGATGGCGCGGGTGGAGGTGTCGCGCTCCTCAGGACGGCCGACGAGCGTGATGTCGCGACAGCTCGGGGCCAGGAGAGAGATGACACGGTCGAGCAGGCGGATGCCGCCGAGGGAGAGCAGGGCCTTGTCCGTTCCCATGCGCGAGCTTCGACCGCCGGCCAGGATGTAGCCGTGGATGCGGGCGTCAGACATGCGGCGCGTTTGGGGCGGACCGGGCGCGGTCTGGAGCGGCCAAGAGCTCGAGGAAGGTGATGATGGAGGCGATGCCGCGGTGGAAGTTGGCCAGGTGGAACTTTTCGTTGGGGGCGTGAAGGTTGTCGTCTGGGAGGCCGAAGCCCATGACGACGGCGGGGATGTGGAGGACGCGCACGAAGTCGCCGATGATGGGGATGGAGCCGCCGCCGCGGACGAAGACGGTGTCCTTGCCCCAGACCTCGCGGAGGGCGGCGGTGGCGGCCTGGATGAAGGGGTTGTCGGTGGAGACGACGACGGGGTCTCCGGCGTGGATAAGACGGACGTTCACCTGAACGGCGGCGGGCGCGAGCGTGGCGACGTAGGTCTGGAGGGCGGCGAAGGTTTCGCTGGGCGTCATGTCAGGGACGAGGCGGAGGCTGACCTTGGCGACGGCGCGGGCGGGGATGACGGTTTTGGCGCCGACGCCGGTGAAGCCGCCCGGCATGCCGTGGACCTCGAGGGTGGGACGGGCCCAGAGGCGTTCGAGGACGGAGAAGCCGGGCTCGCCGACGAGGGCGGGGGCGCCGATCTCTCGGTCGAGGTATTCGGTTTCGTTGAAGGGCAGGGCGCGCCAGGCGTCGAGTTCGGCTTCGGTCGGGGGCTGGATGCGGTCGTAGATGCCGGGGATGAGGATGCGGCCGTCTTCGGATTTGAGTTTGGCGAGGATGTGGGCGAGGGCGAGGAAGGGGTTCGGGGCGGCGCCGCCGTAGATGCCGGAGTGAAGGTCGGAGCGCGCGCCGCGGACCTCGATTTCGGTGTAGATCATGCCGCGGAGGCCGACGCAGAGGGTGGGGAGGTTGGGGGCGAAGAGCTCGGTGTCAGAGACGAGGGCGCAGTCGGCCTGGAGCTCTTCGGGGTGAGTGCGGAGGAAGGCGGCGATGCCTTCGCCGCCGACCTCTTCCTCGCCTTCAAGGATGACGCGGACGTTGACGGGGAGGCGGCCGGAGTTGGCGGCGAAGAGGGATTCGAGGGCCTTGAGGTGCATCCACATCTGGCCCTTGTCGTCGACCGCGCCGCGGGCGTAGAGGTTGCCGTCGCGCTCGGTGGGTTCGAAGGGCGGGGAGAGCCACTCGTCGAGGGGCTCGGCAGGCTGGACGTCGTAGTGGCCGTACAGGAGGACGGTGGGGCGATCGGGGCCGGCGGCGAGGGATTCGGCGAGGACGAGGGGGTGGCCGAGGCGGGGCGGGACGACGCGCGAGACGCCGTCGGGGCCGGTGCTGATCTGGTCGATAGTGGTGGTTTCGATGAGGCGGGCGCGGGCCATGCCGATGCGCTCGAGTTCGTCGCGGCAGAGCTCGGCGGCGCGGCGGACGTCGGCGATGTGGGCGGGGTCGGTGGAGATGGACGGGATGCGGAGGAGGTCTTTGAGTTCCGCGACGAAGCGGGGACCGTTTTGCTGGGCGAAGTCGGTGGCTTGCATGAGTGTGCTCCGGGGAGTGACAAATCTGCAGGGGGCTACCCTGGCCAGGCTAATCCTGGGCAGTGGGGCGGACAACGATGTCGTTAACGTCAACGTCATCGGGCTGGTCGATGGCGAAGGCCACGGCGCGGGCGATGGCGTCGGGTGTGATGGCAATACGGTCCATCTTTTCGATGATGGCGGCTTTGGCGGCAGGGTCGGTGATGGACTCGGCGATGTTGGTTTTGACAAAGCCGGGCGAGATGCCGGTGACGCGAAGGTTGGCGCCCGATTCCTGGCGCAGGGCCTCAGAGAGGGTGCGAACGGCGTTCTTGGTGGCAGCGTAGACCGCCTGCTGCGGCACGATTCTGAGACCGGAGGTGGAGATGATGTTGACCACGTGGCCGAAGCCCTGCAGCTTGAAGATGGGCAGCGCGGCGGCGAGGCCGTAGAGGACGCCGCGGAGATTGACGTCGATCATCTCGTCCCACTCTTCAACTCGGACCTCGTCAAGCCGGGAGAGGCGGCTGACCCCGGCGTTGTTGACCAGGACGTCGAGCCGACCATGCTGTTGGACGGCGAGGTTTACCAGGTTGAGGAGATCTTGACGTTTGGCGACGTTGGTGGGCGCGAAGCCGGCGGTACCGCCGGCGCGCTGGATGCGTTCGGCGAGCGCCTGGAGAGGGGCGGGGTTGCGTGCGCCGAGAATGACCTTGGCCCCCTTGGCGGATAGGCGGAGCGCGATGGCTTCACCGATGCCGCTGCTTGCTCCGGTGATGACGACGACCTTGGATTGAGTTTCAGACATGGGCTGGATCTTTGGTGTTGGGTTAGCTGAAGCCGAGGACGGGGTGGGGTTGGTAGGGGGATTCGAGGGTGTGGAGGTCTTCGGGGGTGAGGTGGAGGTCGAGGGCGCGAAGGGCATCTTCGAGGTGGCCTGGCTTGCTGGCGCCGACGATGGGGGAGACAACGCCGGGTTTGGCGAGGAGCCAGGCGAGGGCGACGGCGGCCATGGGCTGGTTCTTTTGTTTACTGAGTGTGTCGAGGGCGGTGATGACTTCGCGGTCGGCGGTCTCGGTGACGGCGTACATGGTTTGGCCGAATTTGTCGGTTTCGAGGCGTTTGGTGGGGGCGGCATCGAGGGGGCGGGCGAGGCGGCCGCGGGCGAGCGGGCTCCAGGGCAGGAGGCCGGCACCCTGGTCGAGGCAGGCGCCGACCATCTCGCGCTCTTCTTCGCGGTAGATGAGGTTGTAGTGGTTTTGCATGGAGATAAAGCGGGTCCAGCCGTTATCCTGGGCGACGAACTGGGCTTTCATGAACTGCCAGGAGTACATGGAGGATGCGCCGAGGTAGCGGACCTTGCCGGCGCGGACACAGTCGTCGAGGGCTCGCATGGTCTCTTCGATAGGGGTGTGGGGGTCCCAGCGATGGATCTGGTAGAGGTCGACGAAGTCGGTGCGGAGGCGGCGAAGGGACTGATCGATCTCGAAGAGGATGGCCTTGCGGGAGAGGCCGCCGCCGTTGGGGCCGGGGCGCATGACGCCGTGGACCTTGGTGGCGAGGACGACGGACTCGCGGGGGACATTGGCGGCAATCCAGTCGCCGAGGACCTGTTCGCTGGCGCCGGAGGAGTAGACGTTGGCGGTATCGAAGAAGTTGATGCCGGCGTCGATGGCGGCGCGGAAGAAGGGGGCTGTTTCTTCGGCGGAGAGGGTCCAGGCGTGGCGGCCGGGGCCGGTCTCCGCTCCGGCGGGCGGCTTGCCGTAGGTCATGCAGCCGAGGCAGAGACGGGAGACCTCGAGGCCGGTGTTGCCGAGTCGCTGGTAGATCATTTCCGGAACTCCGTATAGTGCGGGTGTGTCGTTTTACCTGAGATGCCGGGTTGGTGGTCAGCGCCGGGATAGCAGAGGATAGCTGCGTGGTGCTCTCGGCTGCGGGAGCGGACTGGAGGCGAAGTGGGTACGGGACAGGCGTGGGATGCGAGCCGGTACGCGGAGCACGGCCGGTTTGTCGCGCGGATGGCGTCGGCCGTGGTGGATCTCCTGATACCGCGATGGGGTGAGCGCCTGCTGGATGTGGGCTGTGGGGATGGGGCGCTGACGGAGGTGCTGTCGCGAAGAGGGGCCCATGTGGTGGGGATCGATGCGTCCGCGGCGATGGTACGGGCGGCGCGTGCGCGCGGGCTGGATGTGGTGCACCGAAGCGCGGTAGAGATGGAGTTCGCGGGGGAGTTTGACGCGGTCTTTTCGAACGCGGCGCTGCACTGGATTGGATGGGCCGAGCAGCCGCAGGCGCTGGCGAACGTGGCGCGAGCGCTGCGGCCGGGCGGCCGGTTTGTGGCGGAGATGGGCGGCCAGGGCAATATCGCCGCGATCCGGACGGCGCTTTCGGCAGTGCTCGGGCCTTTGGGGGTGGACGCCGAGGCGGCCTCCGGTTCGTGCTTTCCGTCGGTGGCGCAGTATCGCGGCCTGCTGGAGGAGGCGGGGTTTTGGGTTCGCACGATCGTTCTGGCGCCGCGGCCGACGCCGTTGCCGGGGGGCGAGGAGGGGATGGCGATCTGGCTGAACACGTTCCGCAACGGCGTGCTCGAACGGCTGCCGGCGGGGCAGCGGCAGGCGGCGATCGAGGAGACGATTCGCCTGCTGCGGCCGGTGCTTTCAGACGGTGAAGGCGCATGGAGGGCGGACTATGTGCGGCTGCGCTTTGAGGCGGTTCGGGAGTAGGAGGGCGGTCGGGCTCCGTGCCCGGCAGGGGGCTGCATCCGGGGTAGCCGGCTGGGCGTTGTGGTGAGGCCGGCTCGATTTACACTAGAGCTTGGGCTGGGTCTCGCCCACGAAGGAAAGACACGTCTTGTTCAATACCGTGATTGCCAAGGTCTTCGGCACCAGCAACGAGCGCGCGGTGAAGCGCCTGCTTCCGATGGTCGCCCAGATCAATTCTCTCGAGCCGGGCATCGAGTCACTGTCAGACGACCAGCTGCGGGCGAAGACAGAGGAGTTTCGCGAGCGGATCCGTGAGGCCGTGAGCAAGGTTGAGGTGCCGGAGGATCCGATCGAGGCGCGCACGCCGGAGGCGCGGGAGCGGATCTATGTAGCCGAGAAGGCGATTCTTGATGAGTTGATGCCGGAGGCGTTTGCCGTGGTGCGCGAGGCGGGCCGGCGCGCGGTGAACATGCGGCACTTCGATGTGCAGCTGATCGGCGGCATGGCGCTGCACCAGGGCAAGATCGCCGAGATGAAGACGGGCGAGGGTAAGACGCTGGTGGCGACGCTGCCGTGCTATCTGAATGCCATGGCGGGCCGCGGTGTGCACGTGGTGACGGTGAACGACTACCTGGCCAAGCGTGACGCGGAGTGGATGGGCAAGATCTACGGCTTTCTGGGGCTTAGCGTGGGCGTGATCGTGCACGACCTGGACGACGCGCAGCGGAGGGCGGCGTATGCGGCCGACATCACCTATGGAACCAACAACGAGTTCGGCTTCGATTATCTGCGCGACAACATGAAGTTTGAGTTGAGCGAGACCGTGCAGCGTGGGCACTACTACTGCATTGTGGACGAGGTGGATTCGATCCTGATCGATGAGGCGCGGACGCCGCTGATCATCTCCGGCCCGACGGATCAGACGACGGACAAATATGCGCGCGTGAACGTGATCATCCCGAAGCTCGAAAAAGGTGAGCTGACGGAGACGATCGACGAGAAGGTCTACACGGGCGACTATGTGGTCGACGAGAAGTCGCGCTCGATCACGATCACGGACGAGGGATGGGAGAAGATCGAGGGTCTGCTGGGGATCGGCAATATCGCGGACCCGGAGAACTGGGATCTGAAGCACCACGTGGAGGTCGCGACGAAGGCGCACGCGCTCTACAAGCGCGATGTGGAGTACGTGGTGAAGGACGGCGAGATCATCATCGTGGACGAGTTCACGGGGCGATTGATGCCGGGGCGGCGGTGGTCGGACGGGCTCCATCAGTCGATCGAAGCGAAGGAAGGCGTCACGATCCGCAAGGAAGATCAGACGCTGGCGACGATCACGTTCCAGAACTACTTCCGGATGTACAAGAAGCTCTCCGGGATGACGGGCACGGCGGAGACGGAGGCGGCGGAGTTCGACAAGATCTACAAGCTGGACATTGTAGTGATTCCGACCAACCGGGTGATGCAGCGGCTGGAGAACCAGGATGTGGTGTACCGGACGGTGAAGGAGAAGTATCTGGCGGTGGCCGATGAGATTGCGCGGCTGCACGATTTGAAGCAGCCGGTGCTGGTGGGCACGACGTCGATCGAGAAGAGCGAGCTGCTGAGCGAGATTCTGAAGCGCAAGGGCGTGCGGCACGTGGTGCTGAACGCGAAGTTCCATGAGAAGGAGGCGGAGATCGTCGCGCAGGCGGGCCGGCTGGGGATGGTGACGATCGCGACCAACATGGCCGGTCGCGGAACGGACATCCTGCTTGGTGGGAACGCCGATTTTATGGCGCGGCAGGATCTGGTGCGCAAGAGCCAGGCGGTGGCGGTCTCCGCGGCGCAGGGCGAGATCTCGCCGGTGGCCGGGCCGGGGATGGTGCGGTTCTACTACTCGGGGCAGGAGTTTGAGACGACCGAGGCGGCGTGGGAGCAGGCGACGGCGGCGCACGCGGGGGCGGCGAAGGGTGAGCACGACGCGGTGATCGCGACGGGCGGTCTGCACATTTTGGGCACCGAACGGCACGAGAGCCGACGCGTGGACAACCAGCTGCGCGGGCGCGCGGGACGGCAGGGCGATCCGGGGGCGAGCCGATTTTATCTCTCGCTTGAAGACGATCTGATGCGGATCTTCGCACGGGAGTGGGTGTCGACGTTGTTGCAGCGGCTGGGCATGGAGGAGGGCGTGCCGATCGAGAGCGGCATGATCTCGCGGCGGATCGAGGCGGCGCAGAAGGCGGTGGAGACGCAAAACTTCGAATCGCGCAAGCATGTGCTCGAGTACGACGATGTGATGAACAAGCAGCGCGAGGCGGTGTACGGGCTCAGGCGACAGCTGATGGAGGGCGTGGACCAGAAGCAGCTGATCACGGAGGATTACCTGGCGACGCTGCTGTCGAATTTGCTGGACCGATATGCGCCGGAGAAGGCGCACCCCGAGCAGTGGAAGACGGACGAGCTGTTCAAGGCGGTGCAGGAGCAGTTTGGCGTCAACTTCGCGGGGCAGATCGATCCGGCCGAGCTGAGCCGGCACGATCTGGGCGAGACCTTGTTTGAGAAGCTGCAGCAGCGGTTTGCGATCAAGGAGCAGATTCTGGGCGCGGACGGGATGCGGTACCACGAGCGGATCGTGATGCTGTCGGTGCTGGACGGGCTGTGGAAGGACCATCTGCTGCAGATGGACCACCTGAAGGAGGGTATTGGGCTGCGGGGGTATGCGCAGCAGGATCCGCTGGTGGCGTACAAGAAGGAGTCGTTCGAGATCTTTGAGGCGATGATGCTGCGGTTTCAGGAGGACACGGTGCGGCACCTGTTCAACCTGCAGATTATCGGGCCGGACGGCACGCCGATCGAGACGCCGGAGCAGCTGGTGGCGGCGCAGATGCCGGGTCTTCGGCACGAGCCGGTGCCCGATCCGGGGAGCCCGGGGCAGCGGAATGGCCGGCCGGTGCTGGCCGAGCCCTCGATGCCGGTGCGGCCGGCGGACGCGCCGGCGAGCCCGGGTGAGCTGCCGCGGTTGGAGCGGCAGGCGGCGCCGCGGATCTCGAAGGCACCGACGACGACGATCGACGCGCTGGAGCGGGAGTTTGAGCAACGCAAGAAGCGCGAGCTGGCGCAGGCGCGGCAGGCGGGCGCGAGCAACGGAACGTCGAATGGGGGATCGTCGAACGGGAGTGGACCGCAGATGGTGGGACAGACCGTGGGACGAAATGATCCGTGTCCGTGCGGCTCCGGCCGCAAGTACAAGCGATGTCACGGGGCGGAAAGCTAAACGAAGTCTGCTGAGGAGAGGCTTGGTTCGGCCGTGGCGGACCGGAGAGGCTGTATGGCGGACGGTGTGGAAGGACCAGGGGTGAAGCAGGACAGCGGTGGAAGGCCGGTGCGGGAGAAGCACGGCTCGATGCCGAGCGGGCAGAGACTGGAGAGCAGAGGGGAGCAGGGCGCCGCACACGAGGGTGACGAGGCGACGGAAGAGAGGACGGGCTCCCTGACCGAGGGTGTCTCGGCGGATGTGGCTCCGGTAGTTGAGGAGTTCATGGAGCAGGCGGCCCAGCAGAATGAGGCTGCCAACGAGGCGGTCACGGAAGAGGGTAAGGCAGACGGCGAGCCGTCGGCTCCGTATATCTCGTTTGAGGGTGTGTCGAAGTCATTTGGCGACTTCCACGTGTTGAAGGAGGTGACGTTCTTTGTGCTTCCGGGCGAGACACTGTGCATTCTCGGCCGCTCCGGCGTGGGTAAGTCGGTTTCGCTGCAGATGCTGCTGGGCTTTTTGAAGCCCGACTCCGGCAAGGTTCTGGTGGCGGGGGAGGATATTACCGGATTTCGCGAGGCGCAGCTGCAGGCGATTCGCCGCAAGGTGACCATGGTCTTCCAGAGCGGCGCGTTGTTTGATTCGATCACGGTGGGCGAGAACGTTGCATTTCCGTTGCGCGAACGGGGGGAGTTGCAGGAGGACCAGATCTTCCAGGTCGTCAAGGGATTGCTGGAGCTGGTGGGTGTCGCGGGGATGGACAATTTGCTGCCAAGCGATCTCTCAACGGGGATGAAACGGTCGGTTGCGATCGCGCGCGCGCTGGCAAGCCAGCCCGAGGCGGTACTTTATGATGAGCCAACAACCATGGTCGATCCGTTGATGGGGCAGCTTTTGGGGGATTTGATCGAGCGCCTGAAGCAGCAGCTGCATCTTACAAGTATTGTGGTCACGCACGACATGCGTTTGGCGAAGAAGCTGGCCGATCGGGTAGTCTTCCTCCATGAGGGGCGAGCCCTTTTTTTTGGGTCGATGGAGGAGATGGAAGCGAGCGACGATCCTGTTTTGAAGGAATTCTTGTCGCTGGATGAGCTCGTGTTACCCGGTTGAAACGCGGCGCAACTTCTTTGCGATAACCCTGTTTGCATATCTGCAGCGTGTGACGAAATTGGCCGTGCCAGCGACTTTACCCAGAGGTGCTATGGCAACGGGTCGAAGTTCCTGTCAGGTTCAAACCGATATTCTTTGTACAACTCTGCTGACAAGGCTGGGTTAGAAGTACCACGGTCCGAGCGACCGGGCCGTCTCAGAGCATTATTTACCCGGCGTAAGCGGCCCGGAACCTGTGAGGATACGTTGTGGCAACCCCGGACTATCTTCAACAGGTGATCGTTTCGGGTCGGCGGCGTCGCGGGGGCGGGGAGCGGCGCGCGTTTGGCTCGCGAAGCAAACCGAGCTGGCGACCTTCGGCCAGCAGCCTGGTCTGGAGCTCGCTGGACCTGTTGACGGTCTTCCTTGCCTGGATGCTGGCCTTGCGTCTGCGTTTGAATGTTCCGGCCGGGACGCATCTGCTGCATGTGCTGCCGTATATCTTTCGACACTCGCCGCATGTATCGGTGATCTATGTCGGCTGGTTCGCCGTGTGCACGGTATTTTTCATGCGGTCGTATGGCCTGTACACACCGTTGCAGTACCGGAGTGGGCTGCACGAACAGCGCATGACCGTGCAATCGACCTTTACGGCCGGGCTGATCCTGTGTGGAACGCTGTATGTGTCGCGTGACCTGGCGGTCTCCCGGCTGGTGGTCTTTATGCTGGTTGTGCTCAGCACCGCGCTGCTGTGCATTCGTCGTGGGATCTGGCGGCGTGTGGTCTATCAGCGGTATCTCGAGGGAATCGAGACCCGCAATGTGATCATCGTGGGCGCGGGCCGGGTAGCGCACGCGTTGCGCAACCACCTCGACTCTCTCCAGCATCTCGGCTTCCGCTTCAAGGGCTTTATTGCCTTGACGGAGCGGGAGGCAGAGACCGGGGACGCGGATGTGATCGGCGACTTGCAGAACTGCGTCGCGATCGCGCGCTCGCTGTTTGTGGATGAGATCTTTCTGTCTGTGCCGGCGGGTAAAAAGGTTGTGATCAACCTGGTGGAGGAGGCGCGCAGCGCCGGGATCGACGTGCGGGTGGTGCCGGACCTGTACGACGGGCTGGCGTGGAATGCGCCGGTGGAGTACATCGGCCAGTTTCCGACGATCCCGCTGCATCGGCGGGAGTTTCCGGTGGGCGCCTTTCTGCTCAAGCGCACGCTGGACACCACGCTGGCGTGCCTTGCGTTGGTTGTGGCGTGTCCAATCATGCTGTCCATTGCGCTTGCCATCAAGCTGGACTCCGAGGGTCCGATCTTTTATCGCGCACAGCGCATCGGTCGCAAGGGTCGGACGTTTATCTGCTACAAGTTCCGCACCATGGTGGTCAACGCGGATCGGATGCAGGCCGATCTGGAGCACATGAATGAGCGCGAGGGCGTTCTGTTCAAGATCGAGAACGATCCTCGTGTCACCAGGGTGGGGCGTCTGCTACGCAAGTATTCGCTTGACGAGATGCCGCAGTTTTATAATGTGCTGCGGGGCGACATGAGCCTGGTGGGGCCGCGGCCGCCGATCGCCTCCGAGGTGGAGCAGTACGATCTGCCCCATCTTCGACGGCTGGACGTGCTGCCGGGGATCACGGGGCTGTGGCAGGTGGAGGCGCGGCAAGACCCCTCCTTTGACAGCTATATCTCGCTCGACACGGCCTATGTGGAGAACTGGAGTCTGTGGCTGGATCTGAAGATCCTGGCGCGAACGGTGAACGTGGTTCTTGGCGGGACGGGAAGCTAGCGTTTCCCTGATGCTGTGCCGCTGTATGGGGGCGTGAGGCCATTGCGGAGGGAAGATGGCGCGGGCTCATACCCCCTCCCTATACACCGTCAGGGGACGGTGCTCTATCCCGAGGTGTGAGCCGTAGAGGGCGGCGAAGGCGCGAAGGTAGACTCGAAGCTGTGAACGTTGCGTTGGCGCAGATCAATCCGACGATCGGGGACTTTTCCGGCAATCTTGCCCGCATCCTGGATGCTGCCGGCCGTGCGGGGGAGGGCGGGGCGGACCTGGTGGTCTTTCCGGAGCTTGCCCTATGCGGCTATCCACCGGCGGATCTGCTGGAGAAAGATGCCTTTCTCGCACGGGCGGAGCACGCGATCGAGGAGCTGCGGGTATGGACCGCGACCGCGGGACGGCCAGCCCTGGTGATCGGAACAGCGGCAAGGAATAATTTGCCCGAGGGCAAACACGCCCGCAACATCGCCGTGGTGCTTGATGGTGGGGAGCAGATCTTTGAGCAGGGGAAGCGATTGCTGCCTTTTTACGATGTGTTCGATGAGCAGCGCTACTTTGAACCGGCGCCGCATCAGTCGCTGATGAAGCTACGTGGGCAGACGATTGCGTTGACGATCTGCGAAGACGCGTGGAACGACAAGATCTTCTGGCCGGAACGGCGGTATGACGCTGATCCGGTGGATGAGCTGATGGCGGCATGGCCGGAGGGCGAGCGGCCACGCTTCATTCTGAATATTTCGGCGTCGCCGTACTGGATGAACAAGCGGGGTGTGCGTGAGGAGATGCTGGGCGCTTTAGCGCGGCGTCATGGGGCGATCGTGGCCATGGTGAACCAGGTGGGCGGGGACGACAGCCTGATCTTCGATGGATCGTCGCTGGTGTTGGGATGCGATGGAACGGTGGCGGCGCGGGGGCGATCGTTTGCCGAGGACCTGGTGCACTTCGAGGTTGCGGCGGGGTGTGAAGCGGTGGGTGCTGCAAGGGCCGAGCTGCGCGCGAGCGATGAACGGGACGAGGTGGCGGCGACGTGGGACGCGCTGGTGCTGGGGACGCGGGACTACCTGCGCAAGTGCGGGTTTCGGAAGGCGCTGGTGGGGCTGAGCGGCGGGATCGATTCGGCGGTGGTTGCGGCGATCGCGGTGGAGGCGCTGGGGGCGGAGAACGTCTCCGGCGTTGGGATGCCGAGCGAGTTTTCGTCGGGTGGTTCGGTCGAGGATGCGCGGGCGCTGGCGGCGAACCTGGGGATTCGCTTCGATCTGCTGCCGATCCGATCGGTGTTTGACGACGCGATGGGTGTGTTGGCGGACGGCTTCGCGGGCACGCCGTTTGGGTTGGCGGAGGAGAATCTGCAGGCGCGGATTCGGGGAATGCTGCTGATGGCGCTGTCGAACAAGACGGGCGCGATTGTGCTGACGACGGGCAACAAGAGCGAGATGTCGACGGGGTACTGCACGCTGTATGGCGATATGGTTGGCGGGCTGGCGGTGATCGGGGATGTGTGGAAGACGCGGGTGTACCGGCTGGCGGCGTATGCGAACCGGGAGCGCGAGGTGATTCCGCGGGCGACGATCGAGAAACCGCCCTCGGCGGAGCTGCGGCCGGGGCAGAAGGATACTGACTCGCTGCTGCCCTATGAGGTGCTGGATCCGATTTTGAAGGCGTATGTGGAGCACTATGCCACGGCGGAGCAGATTGCGGCGACGCAGGGCGTGGCGGTGGAGACGGTGCGCGAGGTGCTGCGGCTGGTGGAGCGGAGCGAGTACAAGCGCAAGCAGGCAGCGGCGGTGTTGAAGGTGACGGAGAAGGCGTTTGGGTCGGGGCGGCGGTTTCCGATCGCGGCGCGAGTTGAGGTTTAGAGCGAGAGGAAGGGTCAGGCAGGATGAATAGGATCTGGAAGCGGTGTGCCGCGTCTCTGGCGGCAGCGATTGGCGGAGTCGGTCTAGCGTTATCGGTGAGCTGCGCGGGGCAGGCGCACGCCGCGACGGCGAGCGCGGGGTCGACAGCGACGCCGGGGACGAGCGCGGGGCAGACGCAGACACCGGGGACGGCGGCGCCGCTCGCGTTGCACAGCCTTGACTCGCCGGGCACGGGCGATCCGTTTCCGGCGGTGAACCCGAAGAACTTTACGGCTAACTCGCCGACGGTCGACGCGGTGAATGCGTTTCTGAAGCAGCTGTGGGGGTACGACAGCAAGCGCCTCTGGCGAGTGGCGGCGATCCAATCGACGCCAGCGACCGGAGTGAGCCATGTGACGGTGCTGGTCACGGAGAAAGGATCGACGGCGAAGGTGCAGCCGACCGCGTTTTATGTGCTGCCGGACGGCAAGCACGCGATCGCGGGCGACTCCATCATGAACTTCGGCGCGAGGCCGTTTGCGGAGACGCGAGCACGGCTAGCGGCAGAGGCGGATGGGCCGTGGCGTGGATCGGCGAGCAAGCAGCTGGAGCTTGTGGAGTTCGCCGACATGCAGTGTCCGCATTGCAAGGACGCCCAGACTGCGATGGAGCAGCTGGCGCGCGACTTCCCGAATGCGCACATTGTGTACCAGAGCTTTCCCATCGCGGCGATCCATCCGTTTGCGACCAAGGCGGCGGTGTATGGGGAGTGCATTGCGCAGCAAAAACCGGAGGCGTTCTGGACGTATCTGCAGGCGGTGTATGACACCCAAGGCGGGTTGACGGCGGAGGACGGGGACAAGACGCTGGCGACGGCGGTGACCAAGGCGGGCATGGATCCGGGGGCGATCGCGATCTGCGCGGCGACGCCGGAGGCGCAGGCGAAGGTGCTGGCGAGCGTGAAGCTGGCAGAGGCGGTCGGAGTGGACCAGACACCGACGCTGGCGGTGAATGGGCGGCTGGTGCCGGTGTCGCCGGCGGCCATGCCGTACGAGACGCTGAAGGAGATTGTGCAGTTTCAGGCGGCGCAGGATGGGGTAAAGTAGACCCGCTGTCCTCGTGCTTGCGGTACGACTCACCCCGGCGGCTTCCTCAGACCCGGCCCGCCTCTGGTACCTTCAAAGCACCAGCCCGTCATGCAGCAGCCTGTTTCCACCGGATCTCTCACTCGCACGGCTCCCAGCTTCTATCTGACGGGACGGCAGCCGCTTGGCCCCGGAGCCATCCTGCTGGCTACCGTGGCCGCTGTCTGTGCGCTCTGCTTGGTGCTCCATGCCCTGGGTCAGGGCGGACAGGCACATCTGCGTTCCGGCAGCGGCGGCGCGGCCCGTTCCGCAGGTGCCGCACCCGGCGCTACCCCGGCCGACGACGACAAGGACGATCCATCCCAAATTGACACGATTGTGCTCGGTGATCCCGCCGACGCTCCCGTGCCGGCGCGCAAGGGAGACCACGTCAGCAGCGTCCACCCGACCATTCTGGTTCGTCTGCCCCGCTTCGGCGACGAGGTGGGCCTGATCCCCGATACGCCCGCGGGCCGCCTCCTTTATGGCTGGCTCGCTGCCTTCAACCAGGCAAGCTATCCGGCGCTTGCCGAGGCGCTGCCGACCGTCGCGCCCGCTTCCACAGCCGCCGCGGAGATCGAGCTTCGGCAGCAGACCGGCGGCTTCAGCCTGCTTTCCGCCAAAGAGGTCGAGCCCGGCGTCCTGGTCTTTCGGCTGCGCGCCCAGACGCCACCGGCGATCGAGGCCCTCGGCACGCTCCAGGTGCGGCCGAGCTCCAGCCCTGCCGCGATCGCGAGTTTCAGCCTTCGCGCTGTTTCCTCGCCTCGCGAGGACGCGACCAGGGCGGCGGCGCCACCCTCGGCGGCATCACCGCACTAGCTTAACCACCGCCGCCAGCAAGCGCGGCACCTCGTCACTGCGTCCAGCTTTGGGATGTACCTCCCCGCAGGAGCGCCGGCGGTGTTCTTTGCTGACCGGATAAGTGCTGACCGGATAAATGGGTGGGGTCAGGTGTGGGCGATGTAGAGGAGGCGAAAGAGGAACAGGGCGGCGAGGGCGTAGAGGGTGAGGTGCTGGCGGGTGGCGCGGCCGGTGAGGAGCTCGATGGCGGCGTAGCTGATGAGGCCGAAGGAGAGGCCGGTGGCGATCGAGTAGGTGAGCGGGATGGCGATGATGGTGAGGAAGGACGGGATGGCGATGCGGGGGTCGTCCCATGGAACACGACCTGTTGACCCCAGCATGAGGGCGCCGACGAGGATGAGGGCGGGAGCGGTGGCGAAGGCGGGGATGGCGCCGACGACGGGGGCGACGAAGATGGCGGCGAGGAAGAGCAGGCCGGTGGTGATGGCGGTGACGCCGGTGCGGCCGCCCGCGGCGACGCCGGCGGCGGACTCGATGTAGCTGGTGACGGTGGAGGTGCCGGTGAGCGAGCCGAAGACGGTGGCGCTGGCGTCCGCGAAGAAGATGCGGTTGAGGCGGGGGATCTGGCCGGAGGGTGGGATGAGGCCGGCGCGCTCGGTGACCGCGACGAGGGTGCCGATGTTGTCGAAGAGGTCGACGAAGAGGAAGACGAAGATGATTTCGAGGGCGTTGAGGCGGAGGGCGCCGCGGAGGTCGAGGTGGAAGGCGGTGGCGCGGAGATCGGCGAGGTGGAGGACGGTGGGATGCCAGGCGACCTGATGGGAGGCCACTCCGAGTGCCATCGTGCCGAGGACGCCGAGGAGCATGGCGGCGCGGATGTGCAGGGCCTGAAGGGTGGCGATGAGGAGCAGGCCGAGGCAGGCGAGGGCGGTGCCGGGCGCGCGCAGGTTGCCGAGGGTGACGGTGGTGGCGGGCGAGGGGACGATGATGCCGGCGTTGCGCAGACCGATAAAGGCGATGAAGAGGCCGATGCCGCCGGCGACCGCGGCGTGGAGTTCGATGGGGATGGCGGAGAGGAGCTGCTGGCGAAGGCCGGTGGCGGTGAGCAGAAGAAAGAGGATGCCGGAGAGGAAGACGGCGCCGAGGGCGGTGGGCCAAGGGACTCCCATACCCTTGACGACGGTGTAGGTGAAGTAGGCGTTGAGACCCATGCCGGGGGCGAGGGCGAGGGGCAGGTTGGCGAGGGCACCCATGAGGATGGAGCCGAAGGCGGCGCAGAGGCAGGTGGCGAGGGTGACGGCGGCCAGGGGCATGCCGGTCTCGTGGAGGATGGCCGGGTTGACGAAGATGATGTAGGCCATGGTGATAAAGGTGGTTAGGCCGGCGAGGATCTCCGTGCGCCAGGTGGTCTGGTGCTCGTGGAAGCGGAAGAAGCGTTCGAGTGCGTGGCGCATGGTGGCGTCGTGTCCGCTCGGGGTGCAGTGATGGGAGGTCGGTTCAGCATAAGGCATTTCTCCTGATGCTGTGCCGATGTGTGAGGGTGGTTGAGGCCATTTCCCGTGAGAGGGGATGGAACGGGCTCATGCGGCCTTCTGTAGATCGTGGGTAGAGATGCTGAAGCGTGAGCAGGGACAATGACGGCAGAGGAGGTGAAGCGATGGCTGGGGCTCGAGCCGCACCCGACGGAGGGTGGGTGGTTTGTGCGGACGTATGAGGCGGAGGAGATGCTGGCGCGGGAGGCGTTCGCGGAGGGACGGTACGACGGGGCGCGGCGGACGGGGACGGCGATCTTCTATCTGCTGGAGCCGGGGACGTTTAGTGAGATGCATCGGCTCCGGAGCGATGAGGTGTTCCACCACTACCTGGGTGATGCGGTGGAGATGCTGCAGCTGCGCGAGGGCGGGGCGGGCGAGCGGGTGGTGATCGGGAAGAATCTGGAGGCGGGCGAGCGGGTGCAGATGGTGGTGCGGCGCGGGGTGTGGCAGGGATCGCGGCTGGTCGAGGGTGGCGGGTGGGCGCTGCTGGGGTGCACGGTGAGTCCCGGGTTTGACTATGCGGACTACGAGCGAGGGGATCGGGATCGGCTCGCAGCCGCGTGGCCGCGGTGGCGGGAGATGATCACGGCATTGACACGTGAAGGATGATGGGTGGGAGCGCGGTCTCACCGAATGGGTGAGGAGGTGGGCGGTGTTGATGGGGTGAAGCGGGTGCGCCTCTGCCGCGGGTTGCGGCCGAGGCGTGAGGGGCGGCGCTGCATCTCAGCGAGTGAGAGGCGTGCCGGTTCGCGGGCGCGTCAGGTTGAGGAGGATGTGTGACGCAGGCAATCAGTAAGGACCCGATAGCGCGGTTGGCGGAGAAGCAGGCTTGGATAACACCCCAAGCGGAGCAGAGCGTTCAGAACACCGTGCGCGCGGCGTTTTCGATCTTCGGGTCGAAGGCGGACGCGGTGCGGGATGCGCTGCATGGGACGTGGCTGCATGAGCCGCTGCACGCGGTGATGACCGATGTGCCGGTCGGTTCGTGGACGGCGGCGGTGCTGTTTGACGCGCTGGGAGCACTGGCGGACAGCGAGAAGATGGACAGCGCGGCGGACGCCCTGGTGCTGCTGGGGCTGGCGGGTGCGGTAGGCGCGTCCATTACGGGCATGAATGACTGGGCGGAGGTGAAGCGGGCGGCCCCGCGACGGATCGGGGCGGTGCATGCGCTGCTGAACGTGGGGGCGACGGTGCTGTTTGGAGCATCGGCGCTGGCGCGGAGGAAAAACAAGGCACGCGGAAAGGCACGATCCCTGGCGGCGCTGGGAATGGTCGTGGCTACCGCCTCAGCGCATCTGGGCGGCAACATGGTCTACGAGCATGGCGTCGGTGTGGAACAAGGGAAGCGTTGGCAGGACTAGAGAGTACGGGCGCGGGCTGGTTCGCAGAAGGGCAGGGAGAGAAGCGTGGCGAAGCGGGGCAATGTAGCATTGGGCGCGTTGGTGGGTACGGTTGGTGGGCTGGCGGGATCGTGGCTGATGCTGCGGTTCATTGAGGATGTCGGGCCACGGCTGCTCGAAAAGCTGAAGACCGCGGACGACCGGGCGCGCGATCAGGCCGAGGCGGCGAAGCTTGAGGCGGCGGGAGAGCGTGAGCCGGATACGGTGACCATGCAGGCGGCGGATGTGTTTGCGAGCAAGGCGACGGGCGGCAGGCACCTGACCCACGAGCAGCGCGTGCAGGCGGGGACGCTGGTGCACTACGGGTTCGGCGCACTGATGGGCCTGACGTACGGGATGATGGCGGAGGTGTGGAAGCTGCCGACGGCGGGTGTGGGCAGCGTGTTTGGAACGGTGTTGTGGATGGGGACGGACCTGTGGAGCGTGCCGGCGGTGGGCTTTGCGAAGTGGCCGAGCGAGGAGCCGGCGGCGGCGCACCTGACGCACTGGCTGGCGCACGTGGTGTTTGGGGTGGGGATGGAAGGCACGCGGCGGCTGCTGCGGTCGATTCCGTGAGGAAGCAGGTCTAACAGCGGGGCGGGAGGCTAAGCGATGCTGGTCACACCGAAGTAGGGCGGCGCGGCTACTGGGGTGTGTCCATTATTGGGGTGTGTTCAAGGGGTGCTGCGCCTTGTCGAAGAACTCGGTCT
Source organism: Acidobacteriaceae bacterium (assembly GCA_965277125.1). Classification (GTDB taxonomy): domain Bacteria; phylum Acidobacteriota; class Terriglobia; order Terriglobales; family Acidobacteriaceae; genus Edaphobacter. The sequence continues at coordinate 745,023 of CBDIBU010000005.1, forward strand.
GCAGCTTGAGGCTTTCGTCGTCGGCTTTGATGGCCTTCACGGCTTCGGCGATCTGACTGGACCAGGCCTTCTGGTCGAAGGCGCCGAGCTCCTTGTTTCCGGCCGCGCCCTCACCGGAGTAGTGATCCGGGAACTTCGCGTACCACCAGATGCCGGTGTAGACGGTGTTGGGCAGGTGAAGGCGGTTGCGATCGGCGCCGGACTCGTTCGCGGCACGATCCATGTGCACCAGATCGGGCCTGGCGATGAGCATCGCTGAAGTTTCGGTCTCGCCGGCGTGCATGTCTGTCTTGGTCTTCAAGGGCGGCCGGCCGGGAACGTTTCTGTGGGGCAGACCGAAGAGGTAGACGACGTAGTCGCGGGGTGTTGCGAGCTGGGCCTGGGCGAAGAGGGGAAGCAGACTTTCGTTTCCGCCATGACCGTTGACGATGACGATCTTCTTGCAGCCGTTGCGCGCCATCTCCTTCACCGTCTCCTGGAGGAGGGTGAGCTGGGTGTTGAGGCTATAGGCGATGGTTCCGGGCTCCTGCTGCGCCTCGAAGATCTGGCCGAAGTAGTATTCCGGGAAGACCACGGCGTACTCCTGCTGAACGGCGTTAGCGACGGCGAAGCGCACGTCGAGCAGATCGGTGCCGAGAGGGAGGTGAGGCCCGTGCTTTTCGATGATGCCGAAGGGCAAGAGGCAGACCCCCTGGGCCTGATGGATGGCCTGGATGAAGTCGGGGCCGGTGAGTTCTTCCCACTTGGGGGAGAGCACCTGGTTTTGCGTGTTGCCGTACAAGGAAGCGGCGGCGAGCAACGTAAGTGACAGGAGCTTATAGAGCACGTGGAGACCTCACGGTATGCCGTTGGTTCCTATAGTAGATGGCCGGTGTGACAGGGGATGATCCGGCATCTGACGGGGTCAGAGGAAATGGGGGGATGATGACGGAGCGGGAGAAGATGCTGCGGGGCGAGCTGTATGACGCGGGTGATGCGGAGCTGGTACGGGAGCGGGCGCTGACGGAGGAAAGGCAGCGGCGGTTCAATGCAACCGGGGGAGCGAAGGAGTTGCGGGCGTTGGTGGGGAGCGCGGGGGAGGAGACGACGGTGCGGGCGCCGTTCTTTTGTGACTATGGGTGGAACATATCTTTGGGAGCGAAGGTGTTTCTGAACTTCGGGTGCGTTGTGCTCGATGTGTGCTCGGTGACGATCGGCGATGGGACGCAGATTGGACCGGGGGTGCAGATCTATGCGGCGGATCATCCACGCGAGACCGAGGTGCGGCGAACGGGGCTGGAGCTGGGGCGGCCGGTGGTGATTGGGCGCAATGTGTGGATTGGGGGTGGGGCGATGGTGCTGCCCGGCGTGGTGATTGGGGATGACGCGGTGGTGGGAGCGGGCAGCGTGGTGACCCGCGATGTGGAGAGCGGGGCGACGGTGATGGGCAATCCGGCGCGGGTACATCAGGTTAGTAGTCGGGGCGCTTGAAGCTGGCGAGGTGGTCGATGGCGGACTGGGCGCGGGCGCGGAGCTGGACGAGCTCGGTCTCAGGCTTTTTGCGGAGGGTGGTGTAGGGCATGCGAAGGCGGGGGTTGGAGCTGAGGCGGGCCTGATTGCGCTCGAGGAAGGTCCAGTAGAGGGCGGTGAAGGGGCAGGCGTCTTCGGTGAGGGACTTTTTGGGATCGTAGCGGCAGTGGGGGCAGAAGTTGGACATGCGATTGATGTAGGCCGCGCCGGAGACGTAGGGCTTGGTGGCGGTGAGGCCGCCGTCGGCGAAGGTGCTCATGCCGAGGACGTTGGGTTCGACGACCCAGTCGTAGGCGTCGATGTAGCCGAACCAGAACCAGTCGGTGAGCTCGCGGGGAGAGAAGCCGCAGAGGTTGGCGAGGTTGGAGAGGACCATGAGGCGGCTGATGTGGTGGGACCAGCCGTCCTGGACGACCTGGGCGACGCAGGTGTCGAGGCAGTGGAGGCCGGATTTGACGCCCCAGTAGGCGGCGGGGAGGGGAAGGTCGGCGGCGAGGGCGGAGGGAGTTGCGCCGGCGTAGGGGTCGGCCGGGGCTTCAACCGCCGTTGATGGGAAAGATGCGACCGCAGGTCTCTCCACTTCGCTGCGCTTCGGTCGAGAGGACACCTCTTGTTTTGCGAGTGACTTCTGGGGCGGGAGTGACTTCTGGGGCAGGGACGCGGATCCTCCGGCTTCGGTGAAGGATGACAGCAAAGGAGAGGGTGATGGCGGTACGGATATAGGGGGTGGTGGGTAGGAGGTGGCGAGGAGGCCGGGGAAGTGAGTCTGGTCGGGGGAGAGCTCTTGCGGACGGACCTCGTGCTGGCGGGGAACTTCGAGTTTGCGGTAGCCGTCGGTCTGCTCGTGCAGGTGGCGCATGAACTCGCGCCAGCCGAGCAGCTGGCGGATGAAGCCTTCGGCGCTGGCGAGGGGAAGGAGGCCCTCGGACGCGGCGGCGGCGACGTCCTGGACGAGGGTGAGGGGGAGCATGCGGGCGAGATTGAGGTGGGCGGAGGTTTTGGTGTGGAAGAGCTGGCCGTGGTCGTCGCGGAGGGCGTCCTCAAAGGGGCCGAAGAAGGGAAGGTGGTGCTGGAGCGAGAACTTCCAGGCAAGGTCGGCGTCGGATTGGGTGCAGGCAAGATCGAAGTTGGTGATGGAGCCGAAGTGATGAGCGTATTGGTGGCCGACGTAGTCGATGACTTCGGCGGTGAGGTCGTCGGGGGCGAAGGTGGGCGGCTGGGGAACGGGGATCTCGTTGCGATAGGGGTTGCGGTTGTCGGCGTCGAAGGAGAACTGGCCGCCGATGGGCTTCCCCTTCTGCATGAGAATGCCGGTCTTCTGGCGCATGTGGCGGTAGAAGCGATCCATGACGTAGGAGCGGCCGCCGCGCCACGCGCCGTAGACGGCGAGGAAATCTTCGGTTTGCGAGAGCCAGGTGGTGTCCTGGAAGAGGTCGAGGTGGAGGCCGGCGGCTTGCGCGGTGGCGACGTCGAGGCGGAGTTCGCGTTCGGCGGGGACGGTGGTGGTGAGGCGCGGGACGGCTTGGCGCTGCTGGAGTTCGAGCAGGCCCTGGCCATGGGAGCCGGGGGTGAAATGGTAGAGGACGGAGACGCCGCGGGCGGCCTGCTCGAGGGCGAAGTGGCGCATGTTGGCGATGAGGAGGACGAGCTTTTTCTTATGGTAGGGGCGGCGGAGGGCCTTGGCGGTGGACTCGACGATGACGATGCCGGTGTCGGCGGCGGGCTGCTCGGTGAGCGGGCCGGTGCGGTCGGTGAAGCGGTCGTAGGGGACGTAGATCCAGCGGCGATTGCGAAGGTCGGCGCGGGTGGGGCGGAGCGCGGCAATCTCCTTGGCGAAGGGCGGCATGGGTTGACTGTATCGCCGGTTGCGGAGGTTAAGCGGCGTGTCGCGGGCGGACGTTGATGGGCTCACAGCACGGCGCGACGATGGCAGAGCCGACCAACATGAGTTGCCGGTGGGAGGCTTTGCGCGTTGACGGCGTGCCGCGGACCGTGCCGGGGCACGATGCAACATCAGGGGTGAAGATGTGCGGGGATCGGCGCTGCGTTGGCGTGGCCCTGCTGGAGCTGGAGGGTTTCGAGGTTCTTGGCTTCGATTGCCGCAAGGCAGGGGTGGGCGGATGTTGTCCTATCTGCCTTGCTCCCTGGCGCGCGTGGGCGCAAATGCTTGATGGATTGTGGGCGGCCGTACGCGGCCGCCCATGGCGCTGCCGTCGATGACGGGCAGACGATCGACACTGGAGGGCTCTCTGATCCCGGACTCTTTGATTTCGGATTCTTTGATCTTGGCCTTCGCGAACGATGGATCCGAGCATCCTCCCGGCGCGAAGCTCGCTGCCTTCGAGGTTGGACCCGCGGTGGGAGGCTCGACAGCGCGTACGCCGGAGCAGCGCGAGTTTGATGAGATCTTCGCAGCCGTCTACAAGGAGCTGAAGCGGCTGGCCTCGTTCTTCCGGAGAGCGGAGCGCCACGCGACGATGTCGACGACGGACATCGTGGATGAAACCTATATCAAGCTGCTCTCCTCCTCGTCGCCTGTCGCCAGCCGTGATCGACTGCACTTCAAGCGGATTGCGGCGCGAGCGATGCGGCAGATCCTGACGGATGCGGCGCGGCGGCGCGGCGCGGATAAACGCGGCGGGCTGTTTCAGTTCATCTCGCTGACGCCGGCGCACGCGGGAACGCCGGCGCCCAATATTCGGTTACTGGATCTGCACCGGTCGCTCGATGATCTGGCGCAGGCGCGGCCGCGCACGGCGGAGATGGTGGAGCTGCGGTACTTCGGGGGGTTTTCGATCGAGGAGATCCGGCAGATCTTCGGTGTCTCGGACGCGACGGTGGAGCGAGATCTTCGCGGCGCGCTGGCTTGGTTGCGGTTGGCGCTTGAGGGCGAGCTCGGCACGGAGTAGGAGCTTGGCAGCGACAAGGAGGGGCTGTGGCGGCACGTACCGGGAGCGATCGGCAGGCCGGATCGGCCGTGGAGACCGCAACAGAGTCAAGCGCCGAAGCAGCCGATGGCTGGGCAGCGGCGCTCGACTGCTTTGACCGGATCGCGGAGCTGACGGCGAGGAGCGGGAGACGGCACTGCGGGCGTTGCGATCGCGGGAGCCACGAGTGCACGCCAGGGTCGTCGCGCTGCTGTCGACGGAGCGCCTACCGGAACGAGAGCTGGGGATGGATGTGCCGACGATCGCGGCCGAGCTCTTTGCCGAAGAGGCTGATCCGTACGTGGGAACGACGATCGGGGCTTACGAGGTTCAAGGAATCCTGGGCACCGGCGGCATGGGGCTCGTTTACCTGGCGGTGCACCGCGAGTACAAGGGGCCGGCCGCGCTGAAGCTGTTTGTCCGATGCGATCTCGCCCGAGCGCTGGGCGCGCTTTGAGCTGGAAAAGGTACACCTTGCCAAATTTCAGCATCCGGCGATCGCACAGCTCTACTCGGCAGACACGCTGCCCGACGGAACGCCGTACTTCGCTATGGAGTATGTCGAGGGCACACCGATCACGGTCTTTTGTGCGACACACGAGCTTTCGCTCGGGGCGCGGATGCGACTCTTTCTGCAGGTCTGCGGCGCGGTGCAGGCGCGCATGGGCAGGGCATCATCCATCGCGATCTGAAGCCTTCGAACATTCTGGTGCGGCCGGACGCGACGGTGAAGCTGCTGGACTTCGGTATCGCCGAGCGCTCAGACGAAGCCGGGGATGAGACGGTAGGAGAGAGGACTGCGACGTTTGTCAGCCTTCCCTACGCCTCGCCGGAGCACACGAGGCTGCCGGCGGGCTTGGCGGGCGATGTGTACTCCCTGGGCGTCATCTTCTACGAGATGATCACGGACGAGGCGCCGTTCGCGGCGTTCCGGGGCAGCGCCGAGGATCTTCGGCGCGCGGTGGGCGAGGGCCGTCTGGGTCGGCCTTCCTGTTCCAGGGAATCCACACCGAGGCTTCGTACTGTGTCGGCGATCTGGTGGCGCGAGATCGACTACATCTGCGCGAAGGCGACGGCGCTCGAACCGAAGGCGCGGTATGCGACGGTGGACGCGTTGGCGGGCGATCTTTCGCAACTGCTGGCGGGGCAGCCGCTGGCCAGTCTGCCGCGCACGTGGCCCTATCTGACGCGCAAGTTTCTTGGGCGGCATCGCGGACCGGCGGCGATCAGCGCGATCGCTGCGCTGACGCTGATCGCGCTTTCGACCAGCTACACCATGCGGCTGGCACGAGCGCGCGACGCGGCGGTGGCGGAGGCGGCGCACGCCGAGCGGGTCCGAGGGCTTTCTGGAGAACATGCTCCAGGGGGACGGCGGCGATGCGGGGCCGCCGGCGGAGATGCGCGTGGCGGCGTTGGTCGATACCGGTGTGCAAAAGGCGCATGCGCTTTCGAACGATCCCGTACTGCAGGCTGATCTGTATCACATGCTTGGCGGCGTCTATGAGGACCTCGGCAGCTACGATCATGCGGACGAGCTTCTGGGGGCGGCGCTCGCGCAGCGCAAGCGGATCTTCGGTGAGGACTCGCCTGAGGCGGCGAAGAGCATGACGGAGCTGGCCAAGCTGCTGGGCGACGAGCGCCGACTGCCGGAGGCGGAGAAGGTGGCCGAGCAGGCGGTCGGGATCGATCGCCGACGGCTCGCGACAGACGCCCCGGAGACGCTCCGCGTGGAGACGGAGCTGGCCGAGGTTCGCAATCTTCGCGGGCAATATGCGAGCGCCGAGGCGGAGCTGAACGACGTGGTGCGGCGAGAGCGAGAGAGCCACGGACCGATCGCGGATCTCTCGGAGGCGCTCAATGATCTCGGCATTGTGGAGGCGAATCTTGGACACATGGAGGCGGCCGAGCGAGCTAACTCGCAGGCGATGGAGATCGATCGGAGGCTCGAGGGGGACAGGCACCCGGATATCGCCTCGCACCTGCTGACGCTGGCGGAGATCGATGGGCGTCTCGGGCGGACGCAGCAGGCCGTCGGTCACGCGCGCGAGGCGTTGTCGATTGATCGAGGGTGGTTCGCGGCGGACCATCCGGAGGTGGCGTCGGCCTCGACGATGCTGGCGCAGGCGCTGAATGACGCGCATCGTTATGCGGAGGCGCGGTCGCTGCTGGCGTCCTCATTGCGTGTGCTGCAACGGCTGTTTCCCACGCCTGCCTCGCCGCTGGCGCAGACGCTCAACGCCTTTGCCGTCGCGGATCTGGGCGCGGGCGATCTGGCGCAGGCCGAGGTGTTCGCGACCCGCGCCGTGGCGACGTATCGCGCGCTCTATCCCAAGGGAAGCGCGAATACGGGCATCGCGCTGGGGAATCAGGCACGGGTGGCGTTGGCTCGCGGCGACTTCCCGAAGGCGGAGGCGATGCTGCGCGAGGCGCTGCCGCTGGAGCTGCTGGCGTTTGCCGCAGACCATCGGCGCGTGCTCTCGTTGCATGTCCTGCTCGGGCGAGCGCTGCTGGGCGAGCGGCGTTTCGCCGAGGCTGAGGCCAATCTGCTGCCGGCGTACGCGAGTTTAGCGGCACAGAAAGATCATGGCGCGGAGGCGCTCGGGGAGGCATCGACCGCACTCGCTGACCTCTACCGTGAGGTGGAGCAGCCGGAGAGGGAACAGCATTTTCGCGCGCTCGCCGCTGTCGCGGCCGTCCCTGCCTGAACCGGACTTCAACAGGGCGGCGAGGGGTTGGCGAGCTCGACTGCGTATGTCTGGGTGTGGCCTGCGTGCTGCAGCCCAAGTTGGTTTGCCGGACGAAACCTGACGACGTCCGTTGCCCACGATAAACTACGTGCAGCGATGCCCGGACAAGGGCAGCGATGCCAGGATGCCAGACGAGGTAAAGCTGTGAGTGCACTTGCGTTGAATCCAGAGTTTGCCATCAACCCCGATCCACGCTGCGCCTGTGTTCTTTTGCTGGACACCTCGGGCTCGATGGCGGGGGCTGCCATTGAGGAGCTGAACGCGGGTCTGCGCGCGTTTCAGAAGGACATCCAGGAAGACAGTCTGGCGAAGCGGCGGCTGGAGATCGCGATCGTGACCTTTGGCGGCGTGGTGCGCACGGTGCAGGACTGGGTCTCGGCCGGTCTGTTTCAAGCGCCGACGCTGGAGCCGCAGGGCGGCACGCCGATGGGCCAGGCGGTGGCGCAGGGTGTGCAGATGGTGCGGGCGCGCAAGGAGGAGTACAAGGCCGCGGGCATCAGCTACTACCAGCCGTGGGTATTTTTGATTACGGACGGGTCGCCGACCGACGAATGGCGGAGCGCGGCCGAGATGGTGCGGCAGGAGACGGCGCGGCGGGGGCTGAACTTCTTTGCGATCGGCGTGAACAGCGCGGACATGGAGACGCTGAAGAGCTTTACGGATCGCACGCTGAAGCTCAATGGACTGAGCTTTCGCGAGCTCTTTCTGTGGCTTTCGCAGAGCCAGAAGGGCATCTCGCGGAGCAAGACGGAGGAGCAGACGGCGTTGCCGGCGGTGACGTTCGGGTCGCCTGCGTAGCCATGCAGCTTGAGACACCAGCGGGCACTGACGGCGCGCACCGGTGGGTGGCGCTCGGGGCCTCGGTTGTGGGGTCGAGTCATCTGGCGCGCGCGGTGCCGTGCCAGGACGCGCACGCGGGGGTGGTGCTTGACGACGGGACGTTGCTGCTGGCGGTGGCGGACGGCGCCGGCTCGGCGAGGTACGCCGCCGAGGGATCCGCGCGGGCGGCGCAGGCATGTTTAGGGTTTGTGGCCCATCAACTTGCGGCGGGGCACCCGGCGGACGAGGCGGCCTGGCGCGAGCTGCTGCTCCATGTGCTCGCGCAGACACGCGGGGCGCTGGATGATCTGGCGGCAGAGGTGGATGGCGCCACCGTGCGCGACCTGGCGACGACGCTGCTGTTGGCGGTGCTGACTCCCACCGTGCTCGCAACGCTGCAGGTCGGGGACGGCGCGATCGTGCTTCGCTCCGGAGAAGAGCTCCATGTGCTTTCGCCGCCGGCCGTCGGCGAATACATCAACGAAACGACCTTTATCACATCGGCCGACGCTGTGGAGCGCGTGCTGATCGCTGTGAATGAGAGCGAGGCGGTGGATGCGCTCGCGATTTTCAGCGACGGCGTGCAGATGCTCGCGCTCGAGTTGAGCAGCAATACGGCGCACGCCCCGTTCTTTGCGCCGCTGTTCACCTATGCGGCGCATCCGGACGCGGATACCGGAGAGCTGACGGCGATGCTATCGTCGGACCGCGTGAACGAGCGGACGGACGACGACAAGACGCTGGTGCTGGCCGTGCGAACCTCCTTGACCGCTACCGCATGACGCTGCGCGACCAACGCGGCAACTCGGTGGCGCTGGGCGCCGAGCTGGGCAGGGGAGGCGAGGCGAGTGTCTTCGCGGTGAGCGGGGAGCGGCGGCAGGCGGCAAAGATCTTCCACGCGCACTCGGCCGAGCGGGTGGACAAGCTGAAGGCGATGATCGATCATCCGCCAACCGACCCCACGCAGCGGCAAGGGCACGTCTCGATCTGCTGGCCGGAGCGGATGCTCTTCAATGAGGCGAATGTGTGTGTCGGCTTTGCCATGCCGCTGCTTGATCGCGGCAAGCACAAGACGATGCTGCATTTTTATAACCCGCTGGATCGGCGCCAGCACGCGCCGAGCTTTACGTGGGACTACCTGCTGCGTGCCGCGCTGAACATCAGCATCGTGGTCGAGTCGCTCCACGCGCGGGGGTACGTGATCGGCGACATGAACGAGAGCAACTTCTTTATCTCGGATCAGGCGCTGGTGACGCTGATCGACTGTGACTCGATGCAGGTGCGCACACCGGCGCAGGTGTATCGCTGCACCGTGGCCAAGCCCGAGTATCTGGCGCCGGAGCTTTATGGGCGTGATCTTGCGACGACGGATCGAACGCCGGAGCAGGACAACTTCGCGTTGGCGGTGCTGCTGTTTCTGATGTTGATGGAGGGGGTTCACCCTTTTAGCGGTGCGTGGAAGGGGCCGGGCGACCCGCCGCCGATTGATGTGCGGATCCGTGACGGCGCTTGCCCGTATGTCGGATCGCCGCTGGCCACGGCGATGCCGGCGGCGCCGCCGTTTGACCTCTTGCCCGCGAGCCTGCGGGCGCTGTTTGCACGGGCGTTTGGGCAGGGGCACGCGCACCCTTCGGCCCGGCCCTCGGCGCGGGAGTGGCATGAGGCGCTGGCGGGAGTGCAGCTGGTCGGGTGCAAGGTGAATCCGCAGCACAGCTATCCCAAGGATGCGCGGCGATGTCCGTGGTGCGAGCGCAAAGCTCTGCTGGGCTTCGACGCCTTTCCCGATCCCAGGGTCGCGCCCGCGGCGGTGCAGCAGCCTTTGCGCGCGCGCCCATTTCGGGCTGCTACTGCACGGCCCACGGTGGCAGCGCCGCCGGTTGTCCCCGGTCGAGCGGTCGGCGGGATATCGGCGTTTTCTGGTGGATCGCTGCCGCGTTTCCGCACGACGGCCTTCTCCGGTCTCCTTCGTCCGCGTGCGATCGGCCGGGGACGGATAGCGCTATTGAGCTGGGCTGTTCCGACGCTGTCGGCCGGGATTGGCCTGCTGCTGTACGCGCTGTATTCTTTCGGTCCGCAGTTTCAGTTCTTTTGGTCGCTCTGGATCTTTGCCGGGGTGACAGGCCTCGTGTTGAACCTGCAACGCGGTCGGACACGTCGCTCCCTGCTGAACTTGCTGATCACCGGGGTTTCCCTGTCGACGCTGCTCTATGGGACCGGCGCGCTGGCTCCGGTACAGCGGATTCCGCTCTTTGCCGCCGTTCCCGCGCTGCTCGGGTCGCGTTCGCTGCTGTTGCTGACGCGGCATCGGCTGGAGACGGCGGCGCTGCTGGGGCGTTTTCTTCGCGCGGCGATGATCTTCGGGCTGCTGGCGACGCTGCTGCCGTCCGGTACAGCGGCTCTGGTTGCGAGTGCCCGACCGGGAAGCCTGGCGCATGTCTTCTCTGCCGGTCTCGGTCTTGCCAGTGGTCTGGGCCGTGGTTTGGGACGCGGTTTGGGCGGCGTCCGGGCGGCAGCGCCCGTTCATCTGCTGACCTGCGCCCGCGTTACGCGCGCCTGCGGGTGCGAAAGCCAGAACAGCTTCCGTGCGGGAGAGTCGATCGCCCTTCTGCTGACCAGCCCCGGAACGCCGGTCGCCGCGGTGAGCGTGACCTGGCCCGGTCGCATGACGGAGCCGATCGCTCTCCCTTCACGATGGAGTTCGAGCCCGAGCGGCAGCTGCAAGATCGGGCACCTGCGCGTGCCGGCGAACTTGCTGCCGGGCTACGTTCCTTTGCATGTTTCGGTTGGCACAGCACCTGCCACGCAAAGCTCTGAAACGGGCTTCACGGTCACTCGATAGCGCTGTCCGTGGGGAGCTACAGGACTCTTCGGGCGACATCCGGGATAGGTGGAGGTGTGGATCGGGCGTGCTCCAAACTGCTTTCTGACGACAGGGGGCAGGTCTATAATCAGCGCACTCGACCAAGCTTTGGCGGGAAAGAGGCGGTATTGCGAAGCCTTACAGCGATCGTCTGTCTTGTTCCGGTTGTCGGCCTGGCTGCCATGCTTTGGCGGATGACGCCGGTGCACGGCGCGGGGAACACCCAGTCCCAATCCGCTGCCGCGTGGAATCAGCAGGCGGCGGCTCGTTATCTGGACGATCGCGAGGTTTGGTGGCAGGGCTGGCCGGACGCCAAGCGAGACCATGAGACGGTCTGCATCTCATGCCACACCACGGTGCCGTATGCGATGGCGCGTTCGGCGCTGGGGGAGAGCTTGCACGAGACGCAGGCGCCGGCTGCGGAGACGGTGCTGCTTGAAAGCGTGACAAAGCGCGTGAAGGGGTGGGCGGAGGTGACGCCGTTTTACAGCGACGCCGCCGATGGGCCGAACAAGACCGCGGAGTCGCACTCAACCGAGGCGGTTCTCAATGCAGTGATCCTTACAAGCTATGACCTTGCAAGCTATGACCTTGCAAGCAACGGTAAGAGCCAGACGGAGCTTCGACCGGTGACCCAGGTCGCGCTGGATGCTGCCTGGGCGCTGCAGCTGCAGACCGGGCCCGATGCGGGTGGATGGATCTGGCAGGACTTCCATCTTGCGCCGTGGGAGTCCGCCGAATCCAGCTACCAGGGAGCGGCGCTTCTGATGGTCGCGCTCGGTGGCGGGCAGGATCGCTACACGCGGCAATCCGCCGTGCGCGCTCATATGGACCTGCTGCGGGCGTACCTGCGGCGGCAGTATGCGGCGCAACCGTTGCTGAATCAGCTGTATGTTCTATGGGCTTCCGCGCGCACACCGGGGCTGCTGACCGCAGGGGAACGCGATGCGCTGCTCACCTCGGTTCGCGGGCTGCAGCAGGCCGACGGGGGATGGCGTCTGTGCACGCTCGACCGACGCGGTGTTCGCGCCGGCAGGCCGGAGGTGACCGAGAGCGACGGCTATGCGACGGCGTTGATCGTGCTGGCGATGCAAGCCCAACCGCTGGCCGAACTTGGGGAGGCGCGGGCACGCGGCCTGCTGTGGTTGAGGACGCACCAAGGCACGGGCGGAGACTGGCATGCGTCCTCACTCAACAAGGAACGCGTTCCGGAGAGCAACATCGGGCGATTTATGAGCGATGCGGCGACCGGCTATGCCGTGCTTGCCTTGGAAGGGGCAGAGAACGACGGGGCGGGTGGAACTTTGGCGCCAATGGCTTCGCAATCTAGTCGCTGAGGGTGAAGCTCATTGGCGTCCGCGGCAGCCTGCCCTGTAGACCTTAGGCTTGCGCCACTCTTCATCCGTCGCGAAGAGCACGCAGGTCTCTCCGGTGTCGGTGTTGAGACGCCAGGTCAGATCTCCTTGCCGATAGAGCTGATAATGCCCGTTACCGCCGAAGGTCATACCGTTCGGCGGATCGGGAGCGATTGAGTCGGCTGCCGGGGGCGCCGTACCATTGGCAGTGTGGGCGCCGCCTGCGGTGATCTCCTGGTTTCCATCGCCCGCCCCGCGTGGGGACGCGGCTGAACCGGTGGGGGCGGTGGCCGGCACCGGTGACGAGCCGGCGGGTCTGTTCGGTACCACGCCGGTCACGGCGACTGGACCGACGCCGTAGACCTCGCTGCTCGCACTCTGCTGCCGAACGGAGTAGCTGTTATAGCCGACAAAGGCGAAGACAGCGACGATGAGTAAAGCCAGACCGGCCAGGACGTTTCTCAGCATGGGTGTACGCCTTGCTGCCAGAGCCTCTCTGTTGGCCGGCAGGCCTCCCCTCGGTCTGATAATCCACGTTGCACGGTGATACGCTCTCTCCGCCACTGCCCTTATTTTGATGCGATTATCATCGCGCCTTGAGGTGCTTTGGGCCAGCTAAAAGTTGAGAAGAGTCCCGTTACCTAGCTGAAGGTGGCTGTGGGTGGGATCCAGCTTTGCTCTTTAGCATCGGGTTTGTTGGTGCGGTCGTGTCTCCAAAAGGCTCTTCCTTTGGAGGACGCGATGGGCGGAACGGAGTATGATTTTGCTGTGCCGAAGTACTCGATCGTGGTTCCGTTTCATAATGAGGAAGAGAACGTCACGGCTCTTTACGACCGGCTGAAAGCGGTCATGGAGCAAGTTGGGGAGACGTTTGAGCTGGTCTTTGTCGACGATGGGTCGAGAGATCGTACCTATCGGCTGCTGGAGGAGATCGCAGCGGTTGACTCGCGCGTGTTGGTGATCAAGCTTCGCCGCAACTTCGGCCAGACGTCGGCACTGGCTGCCGGGTTCGACCATGCGCAGGGTGACTTTATCCTTGCCATGGATGGCGATTTGCAGCACGATCCGGAAGAGATTCCGCGTTTTCTCGCGAAACTCGAGGAGGGATACGACGTCGTCAGTGGATGGCGCGCGCAGCGCGGCGACAATCTCCTGCTTCGGCGCGTCCCGTCTCGGGCGGCTAACAAGCTGATGGCGGTGTTGTCCGGAGTCGATATCCACGACTTCGGCACGACCTTCAAGGGCTACCGTCGCGAGATCATCCAAAACATCCCGCTTTATGGAGAGATGCACCGCTTCATTCCGGCGCTGGCCAGCTGGTATGGTGCGTCGATCTGCGAGATTCCGATCTCCAATCCGGAGCGAGTCGCGGGCAAAAGTCACTATGGCATCTCTCGCACTGTTCGGGTGTTCTTTGACTTACTCACGATTCGATTTTTGCTCAAGTACATGACGCGCCCGCTACACTTTTTCGGCACGGTTGGCGTGACGGGCATGCTGGCCGGCATGGTGCTTGCGATGTGGATGCTGGTGCAGAAGCTCCTGACCCGAGGCGCGATGCTCGATCAGCATGGTCCGATCTTTATCATTGCCGGCGTATTGATTCTTGCGGGTATCCAGATGCTTGGCATCGGTCTTCTCGGTGAGTTGCAGGTACGCCATTTCCACACGGCCAATCACCGCGCGCCTTATGCCGTGGACCGGACCCTGCGTCTGCGCTCGAATGAAGAGAGCCTGCTTCACTAGGCTTCAGTCGACAGCAGCTTCGATGACGATCTGTCCGGATGAGCTCATTTCTCCTGAAGGTGTACAGGAGAGATGAGTCTGTGTCATTTCTCTCAAGGAAAACGGTCTTCACCACCATGTAAACCAGCGCCGCATAATCAGAAAATTCCTTAGCTGTATTTGCGCATGAGACCGAGTACTTTGCCCTGGATAGCGACGTTGGCGGCCGGCGCATAGATGGGCGGCATCTGGACATTGGACGGCTGCAGGCGAATCATCGCGCCCTCGCGATAAAAGCGCTTCAGCGTTGCCTCCGACCCATCGACCAGCGCCACGATGATCTCGCCTTCGCGCGCGGTGCGGGTACGTTCGACCACGACGAGGTCGCCGCTCATGATGTGCTCATCGCACATGGAGTCGCCGTTCACCTCGAGCACATAGACTTCGCGATTGCCGACGATGTCACTCATCGCGATGCTCTCGTTTCCTTCAATCGCCTCGACCGGCCGGCCGGCGGCGATGCGACCAAGCAGGGGCATTCGCTCAGAGCTCTTCTTATTAGATCGCGCCGGCAACACGTCGATGGAGCGGCTCCGGTTGTGCGATCGCTGCAGTAGCCCCTTGGTCTGCAGATTGGTTACGTGCTTGTGGACGGTAGCGAGCGAGTTCAATCCAAGACCGCTGGCGATCTCCTCGAATGACGGAGAATAGCCATTCTTTTGCGTGAAGTTTGTGAGGAAGTCCAAGACCTCTTTTTGCCGCCGCGTGATCGCCATAGCGGAATTGTAGCGAAGGAAAGGCGAATTGCGATACCTAAATTGCAGCAGAACCGTACAACTCCTGGTTCGGAGTAACCCCATGAGCAGGGTGGGACCGCCTGCCTTGCACCGAAGTTGCAGTGCGGAAAGTGTTGCAAGAAGGAATGATGAGCACAGGTCGCACCAGACCCGTGACCGTCTGGGAGCGACCAACACGACCGGCAGCGATAGAGCATTCACGGGTCAGGCGGACAATTATGCGAACCATTGTGGTCGAGCAGGATGCAGCTCTCGGGCAGGTGCTTGCCCGGTCGTTGCGGACGGATGGAAACGAAGCGGAGTGGGTCGGAAGCGGGGAGGCGGCGCTGGCGCGCGCGGCTGGATCAGAGATTGATCTGATGGTGCTGGATCTGCACCTCCCGGAGCGGATGGGTCTGGCGGTTCTGCAAGAGATGCAGGAGCGCTTCGGCCATTGCTCGATCATTGTGCTGATGTCGGAGGACCTTCTGGAGACGCGCGTGCGTTGTCTCGATCTTGGCGCAGACGACTGTGTGATGAAGCCGTTCAGCCTCCAGGAGCTGATCGCTCGCTGCCGCGCCCAGCTGCGGCGCCGCTCGCGGCTCAGCGGGGCTACGCTCGAGCACGGCGGTCTTGTGTTGCGTCGCAAGAACCGCACGGTCTCTCGTGGGGGCGTCGCAATCGAACTCACGGCGAAGGAGTTTTCCTTGTTGGAGTATCTGGTGGAGCGGCGGGGTCGGTGCAGCAGCCGGTCGGAGCTGCTGCGGCAGGTCTTCCAGCTTCCCGAGACCTCGCCGACCAACGTCGTTGAGGTCTATATCAACTATCTGCGTCGCAAATTGAGCGCAGGCGAGCTGTCGACCGCGCCGCCGGTGATTGAAACCGTTCGTGGCTCCGGGTACCGCATTGCGGATCCGCTCCAGGCGGAGGCGATATCGGCATCCGCCAAACGAGTTCTTGAAGCGGTGTCGCTGTAGATGTATGCGCGGCGCTACGCCTGAGGTGAGCTGATGGGTGCGGAGACCGTGTTGCACGGTGTTGATCGACGGGAGCCGCTCGCGATGGTTCGAAGCGTGGTGATTGCTACGGCAAACCGCGCGCTTTCCAGTCAGCTCCGGGTGGCGTTCGAACAGCTTCGCTGGCAGGTTCGGGAGGCGGGCGGAGCCGCCGAGGCGATCATCGCGATTGAGCGCGAGACACCGGAGGCAGTGATTCTCGACGCATGGCTCCCGGACCTGGAGATCGGGGAGTTTGCCGCGCTGCTGCAACAGACGCATCCATCGCTGGAGGTCTTGCGGATCGACGGCGTGGCACTGAACAAGGCAGCCAAGAGCAGCCGTCGGCATGAGCTGTTGGCTGCGCTGCGCGACCTATCCTTCGCTTCCGATCTAGGCGGGGCGCACGAGTCGAACGTGCGACACGTGCAGGGTGTCGAGGGTCGGGGCGCACACCCGGCGAAGTCGGTTGTGACGAAGCTGACGCAAGACAAGCTGAACGATCTCACACCATCGCACGCCCCGGGTCTGATCGGAGACAGCCCGGCGATGCAGGTCCTTTGCGAGATGATCCGCCTGGTCGCGCCATGCAACAGCACGGTGCTGATCGAAGGCGAAACCGGCACCGGGAAGGAGCTTGTCGCGCATGCGGTGCATGCGCAGAGCCTACGCAGCGATCGACAGCTGGTGGTGCTCAACTGTGCCGCGATTCCAGAGGCGCTGCTTGAGGCAGAGCTCTTCGGACATGCCCGCGGTGCGTTTACGGGCGCGGTGCAGGCGAGGACGGGACGGATTGAGGCGGCGGATGGCGGCACGTTATTTCTGGATGAGATCGGAGAGATGCCGCTGGCGTTGCAGGCGAAGATGCTGCGGTTTCTGGAGTGCGGGGAGCTGCAGCGCGTGGGCGACAACACGGTCTCGCGCGTGGATGTGCGCGTGATCGCCGCCACGCACCAACCTTTGGAGCAGCGCTCCACGGAAGGAGCGTTCCGGCTGGATCTGTATCATCGTCTGGCCGTGTTTCCGATTGAGGTGCCGCCGCTTCGGGAGCGCATGGGAGATGTGCCGGTACTGCTGGAGCACCTGCTGGACCGGCTTTCCTCTTCTCGGAGCGAACGCCCGCGTCATGGTGTAAGTCGCAAGCAGCTTTCCCCGGATGCGCTCGAGGAGTTGCTGCAGCATGACTGGCCGGGGAACGTCCGCGAGCTGAAGCACGTGCTCGAACGGGCGGTGATTCTCAGTGAGAGCTCCCCGATGATCACGCGCGGCCATATTCGCATTCGCCATCGTCCTCACAAATAAGCCGAAATGCTGTAAGACCACAGTTACAAGGATGTAGAGGCCCCGCCCCCAAGGGGGTGCGTAACGACTTGTTTCGGGCGCGAAGTTAGGAGGGGCTTAGTCATGACATTAGCTGCCGTTATTCGCTTCGTCTTCGCTTATGCCTTCGCGATATTTTCGCTGTGCACCCGATATTTCGAAACATTGGCGAAGACTGGGCAAATCCTTCAGTGGGAAAGGTTTGCCTAGTGGAAAAGCGAAGGATTGGAGAAACCTAAGGGAAGGCATAGCGAAATAGGCCACTGGTTTGCAACTCTTCTGGACGAAGCGCATGAAGTCACAAAGCGCTGAGGACAGGAGAGGTGAATGGCAAGCATGGCGATGGCAGCGACAATGGAAATGGCGGCACCGATTTTCTTCCCGGAGGCAGGGAAACAGAGCGCCACCGCGGCTGCGGAAGATCGTCTGCTGGAGCACATGCCCATGGTTCGCGCGATCGCGCGGAAGCTGCACCGCGGGTTGCCGCAGCACATTGAGCTCGATGACCTGGTCTCCGCCGGCATAGTGGGGCTGCTGGACGCATTTGCGAAGTACCAGGCGGGACGTGAGGTCCAGTTTCGCAGCTATGCGCAGTTCCGCGTGCGGGGCGCCATCCTCGACTCTTTGCGGGAGCAGGACTGGGCGCCGCGGGAGCTGCGCCGCAGCAGCCGTGAGATCGAGCAGGCGACCGCACTCTGCGCACACCGCTTGGGTCGTACACCGGAGGAGGTCGAAGTCGCCGCGGAGCTCAACATCACGGTAAACGACCTGCGGGAGACGCTTGGCGATCTACGTAGCCTTGAGGTGGGCAGTTTGCAGGCCGAGCGGGGCGAAGACTCGGAGGAGGGGGAGATCGCGTACGTCGCCGATGAGAAGGAGCTCGGCGGGCTATTACACTGCCTTCAGGGCGAACTTCGTCAGCATGTCGCGGAGGCGATCGAAGCCTTGCCGGAGCGTGAGCGCCTGGTCATCACCCTGTACTACTACGAGGAGCTCACCATGAAGGAGGTCGGGCAGGTTCTCGGGGTCGTGGAGTCCAGAGTCTCCCAGCTGCGATCGAGCGCCATCCGGAAGCTGCGAACGGCGCTCGAGGCGTGCCGGTACGTGACGGCGGATTGTTAGAAAGGTCAGGTGTGCCGTGATTAGCGCTGGAGAGAAGAGATGGAGCTGTCGGAATCCGGGCGCGGACCGAGGCCGAGCTTGATAATGGCGCGCGAGTCGGGAATCAGCTTTGTTTGCCAGCCGTGGTCGGATTGGTAGCGCTGCATCGCGGCTTGTGTGCTCGCGTCCCAGTGCCCTGTGGGCTGTTCGGACAGGTAACCCGCAGAACTAAGGGCCTGCTGGATCTCGGAGGCGCGAGAGTCTTCGATCGCGTGCTGTCCGGTCGACTTTGCACTGACGTGGCTGGCCCGGCGCGCGAAGTTATGAGAGGAGGTCGGCCCGCGATGCAGTCGGCTATGCGCAAATGCTGGGAAGCTCAGGGAGAGTAGAAGGGAGCCTGTCGCAAAAGAACCGAGACGCATTCAGGAGGAACCTCGAAGTTGAGTTCTGGCGCAAACGTCAAGCGTGCTACGCCGAAAGGGTAACTCGTTTGTCATCATCCTGCAATGCGCGCAAGAGAGGTGGTGTTCCACTTTGGTCGAATTTGGCCATAAGCAAAGAGCTACATCGCAAGGGGCGTGCGACTGCAAAGATCGCACGCCCCTGGACACCCCTCAGGTTAGGGGAGTGTTCCGCCGATGTAGGTGCTGCTGGCGTCGCGCTGCTGTGGATTTCGCACCACGAAGACGACATCGTCCTTGGAGTGCAGGCTACGGACCGCCGCTCGGAAGGAAGCTTCGTCGGTAACGGGCTTCTTGTTGACTTCGACGATCACCTCACCTCGACCGAGGCCGATCTCCTCGCCGAAGGAACCGGGGGTGACCTCGGTGATAAGCACACCGGCCTTGATGTTGGTGTGCGCGGAGATTTGCGGCGGAAGCGCGGAGACCGTGATGCCCAGCTTCGCCGACGATGCGTCGTTGTCCGTGGAGGAGTCGCTGCTATCGTCGTTGCCGTTGTTGGCGAGGGCGGCGTAGACCTTGGTGCGGTCACCGATGACGACGGTGGCGGAGTCTTGTTTGCCGTTGCGGAGATAGCCGATCTTCACGCTGGAGCCGACTTTGCGCGACGAGATGTCGGCGACCAGATCGTCCCCGTCCTTGATGGCGCGGCCGTCCACCGAGGTGACGACATCGCCCGGCTGCAGGCCTGCTTTCGCGGCGCCGCCGCCCGGCGTCACCGACCCGACGAGCACGCCGCCGTTGCTGAAGCCGTACATGCGGCTCACGGCGGAGGACTGCGCGGACTGGAACTGAATGCCGATCGAGCCGCGTACGACCTTGTGGTCCGGGCCGATCAGCTGGTTATAGACGCTGGCGATGGTGTTTGCCGGCATCGCGAAGCCAACGCCCTGGGATCCCATGGACTGGGTGTAGATCGCGGTGTTCATGCCGACGACCTGGCCAGCCATGTCGACCAACGGGCCGCCGGAGTTGCCGGGGTTGATGGCGGCATCGGTCTGGATGAAGTGCTGGAACTGATTGGCTGCAACGTTGCCCGGACCGGGCGGCTCGTCGATCGTACGATTCTTGGCGGAGATGATGCCGGCAGTGACTGTCTTTGACAGCGAGAAAGGACTGCCGATCGCCAGCACCCAATCACCGACCTGCGCGCCTTCGGAGTTGCCCAGCTTGACTGTGGGAAGCGCCTGGTTGGTGTCGATCTTGATGACGGCGATATCCGTGTCCTTGTCGACGCCGATCACCTTGGCCGGACGCCCTGGATCCGTGGGATTCTCAGGATCCGAGGAGAGCTTGACGAAGATGCGATCGGCTTTATCGACCACGTGATTGTTGGTGATGATGTAGCCGCGCCCATCGACGATGAAGCCCGATCCCAACGCGCGGCGCTCCTGGCCGTCGCCGCCCTCGTCGTCACCGCCGCCGCCCTGGCCTCCCTGGCCGCCGAAGAAGCGATTGAAGAAGTCCTGCATGTCGTTCTGCTGGTCATCGTTTCCCTGCGGCGTGCGCTGCGTTCCGCGGCGCCCATTGCGCTTGGGCGCCTCTTTGGGAAGAGATTCCGTGCTGATATTCACGACCGCGGGCCCGACTTGACGCACGATCTGGGAGAAGCCGTTGGAAAGATTGACTGGCGACGGAATGACAATGGGCCGGGCATCAGAGGAGTCGGCCTGCGACGCTTCCTTGCCACTGACGCCGTGCGTGAGGACGGAGCCGGCCACGATCCCAGCGGACAGAGTTCCCAGAAGAACAAAGGTCGAGGTCAGCGGATGGGTGCGAAGGCGTTCCGTGAAGGTCGGACGTTCCGGTAAGTTCGAACTACGGCTCTGCGGTGTTTCCATGAATGGCATCTTCCTTTATCTCGAACCACGCGCGCATTGCTGCGGAGCGGACAGCAAGCTCTACCTCATTCTAAGCTCTGCGACTGGGGTCGCTGGTGTTGCGCGACAGGGATTGGACGCTCGGCGCCGATAAAAAGTCCACGGATCGCGCATCAGGCGCACACTGCCAGCTACTTCGAGGGCATCCGCACCGAGCGGAAGATGACGCGCAATCAGAGGGGTTGGGATGGAGCGGCCTGTTCTTTTGCGAGCAGCTCGGTTGTCGCAAGACCGCACAGGATGAGGGCTGCTCCGCCGGCGGATCGGTGGGAGAGTCGCTCCCCAAGGAAGGTCATCGAGAAGAGCAGGGCGAAGACCGGCTCGAGCGTGAGCAGCAGCGCGGTGGTGGTTGCGGGCAGATGCCGCTGTGCCCACGTCTGGATGCTGAACGCGGCGGCCGTGGCGACGATGCCGGTGATCAGAAGCGCGGCGATGAGGGCGAAGGTCAGGTGGAAGTGAAGATGTCCCGCGAGCGGCAGAGTCAACCCCATGTAGACGGTGGCGAAGACGATCTGAAGGGTGGCCAGCTCGGCGGCCTCTATATGTGAGAGCCGCGCAAGGGAGAGGAGATGGCCGGCGAAGGCGATGGCACAGCCAAGGGTTAGGAGATCGCCCACACCGATGGTCGACCACAGCGAACGGAAGGCAGCACCCGACGGGGTCGAGAGGAGAAAGAGCCCGGCAAAGGCGAGCGCCGCGCCGAAGAGCGCACTCCAGCCAGGCTTCGCGGCTGCGCGAGGGCGGACTGCCGGGATCATGGAGAGCAGCGGAACGAAGATGACGACCAACCCGGTGATGAAGGCTGACTTGATGGCCGAGGTTCGCGCCAGACCGGCGGTCTGAAGCTGGTATCCAGCGGCGAGCAGTGCGCCCACGATGGCTCCGGAGCGGACGGTTGGCGCGGAAAGACGACGAAGCGATTGGCCATGGAGCAGCAGAAGCGCGGCGGCGATGGCCATGCGCAGCAGGTTGAAGAGCAGGGGAGACGCATCGGCGAGGGCGTTCTTGACCAGAACGAAGGTGCTTCCCCAGACCGCAACGACACCCAGCAGCAGGAGGGCGGCCAGCCGTCGCTGCCCGGTGCGGGCAGGATTGGGAGCGAGGGTCACTTGTGTTGGCAGGCGGCGTGCTGGGCGGCTGCCGTTCTCTGCCGTGGCGCCGATCGGGACGAGGTCGTCGCCTGAAAGACGGTCTCGCCGTTGACGACGGTTCGCAGGACGCGGGTGTGGAGCAGGGCAGCGGATGGAACGGCGGTGATGTCGCGATCCAGGACCACGAGATCGGCGACAAAGCCCGGTTCGAGCCTGCCTTTCTGCTGCTCGCGAAACTCGGCGAAGGCGGAGGCCTGGGTGTAGGCGTAAATGGCCTGCGCGAGGGAGAGCCGCTCCTGTGGTTCAAAGGTCTGTGTGCCCGCGGTGTTCTGGCGGGTGACGGCGCTGTAGAGGCCGCGCAGGGGATTGATGCTCTCGACCGGGTAATCAGTGCCGAAGGCGAGGGTGACCTCACGGTCGAGCAGGCTGCGCCAGGCGTACGCATAGCGGAGGCGCTCCGGCCCGAGTCGCTGCGCCGCCCAGCGCATGTCCGTGAGCAGATGCGAGGGCTGCATGGAGGCGATCACGCCGAGCGCGGCGAAGCGGTCCAGGTCCGCCGCGTCCAGCACCTGCGCATGCTCGATCCTGAGGCGGAGCGATTTGGCGGCCGTGTGGCTCTCTGCCGCGGCAAAGGCGTCCAGGGCCATCGCATTGGCGCGATCGCCGATGGCATGGAAGCCGACCTGGAAGCCATGCGCGGTGCGCTCGTCGGCCATCGC
Source organism: Acidobacteriaceae bacterium (assembly GCA_965277125.1). Classification (GTDB taxonomy): domain Bacteria; phylum Acidobacteriota; class Terriglobia; order Terriglobales; family Acidobacteriaceae; genus Edaphobacter. The sequence continues at coordinate 767,308 of CBDIBU010000005.1, forward strand.
ACTGAGACTCTGCTGGGTATAGCGCGGCAGGCCGGAGTTGGTCGGGTCATCGGTGTAGGGCGAAAGCATGGCGGCCGTGCGCGAGCCGAGCGAGCCATCGAGGAAGCCTTTCAGCTGCGTCAGGTGCAGCAGGGGATCGTCGGCGGGCTGTGCGGCGCGCTGTTGCTCGAGTGTGGGAATGGGAAGCGTGAAGTCCATCCATTCGGCGAAGCGAAGTTTGAGTTCGCCGGTGTGCTCGAGCGATTGCAGCGCGAGGAAGTCCTCCCACTCGGAGTTGTCTTGCACGCTGGTGACGCCGTGCGCGAGCGCGTCGGCAATGGCGGCGAGCAGCGCGCGTCGACGCTGTGGCGGCGTGGGCGGGGGCACGACGCGGTAGACCAGGGCGGTCGCCGCGGCCTCGCGCAGAACGCCGGTGGGTCGCCCCTCTGCGTCGCGATCGATCCGCGCTCCTGCCGGGTCCGGTGTTCCCGCGCCGATGCCTGCCGCGGAGAGCGCCGCCGAGTTGGCGACCGCGAGATGCGCATCGACGCGGCGGAAGACGGCGGGATGATCTCCCGTAACACCATCGAGGTCGTCGCGCGTCGGAAGGCGCGACCGCTGCCAGAATGTCTGGTCCCAGCCTCCGCCGAGCAGCCAGCTACCCGGTGGGGCCGTCTGCGCAGCAGTCTGGATGCGTTGCTGCATCTCGCGGAGAGACTTCGAGCCGTTCAGGTCGATGGCGAGGCCCTGGGCTCCCGCCAGGCCCATGTGGGTATGGGCGTCGTTGAATCCCGGCATGACGAAGCGCCCGGCAAGGTCGATCACCCGTGTGCGCGGGTCGCGCAACGACAGCACCTCGGCATCCGTGCCGACGGCGATGATGCGGCCGGAGCGGATGGCGAGCGCGTGAACGCGAGCCGGGGTCAGGCTGTGATCCGTTGACCGAAGATGGCTGCCAGTCAGGATGTCGCCGTGGACAAGGATGATCTCCGCCGCGCCCGATGGGGTAGGGGCGCTCTGTGCAGCGAGCATCGTCGTGATCGCAAGCGCTGCCAGGAGTTTGGCGAAAACGCGAAACCTCATGGCGCGAAGTGTACAAGGATCGCTGGGAACGGCCGCAACTCGAGCGCGGACGAGGTACCGGATCGACAGCGCTCCGAGGACTCTGCCATGATGGCGCAACCGCCTTGATCAGCACGCGAGAGATATGGATCGCAGCAACTCGGTCGATGCCAATACTTCAGCCCGGAGCCAACCTTGCATCGTTCACAGTGGCTTTTCTGCCTTCCTTTCAGAGCCTCGCGCACCTTACGCGGCCGCCTCCTCGGCGCTGTGCTGCTCGCCTTCGTTCCGCTCGGCATGTGGGCGCAGCAGATCGCGACCGACCGTGGGGGCGCGACGATTCTGGTTGAGCCATATGCGCCCAATATCGTCCGTGTGAGCCTTAGTTTGCGTAAGCCGGACGCGCTGGCAGGGCCGGGCTATGGTGTGATCGCAAAGCCGAGCGCCTCGGGTTGGGAGGCGTCCTCAACAGCCCAGGGTGATGTGCTGCGTTCCTCCGCGCTGGCGATCACCGTCGCGCCCGAGGGACCGCGAACAACACCGACCGGCACGCAGGCGGACATCGCGAAGTTCTTCAATGGCTCGACTCCGTATGTGGGGCTCACGATCAAGACGGCGGACGGCAAGACGCTGCTGCGGATGAACGGCTGGCAGATGTCGGTGCCGAACTATAAGGACGGAAACGAGCAGGTGTTGAACGACCGGCGTCCGACGGATCCGCCGTTTTTTCAGGTCGGTGCGAGCTTTGCCGCGTCCCCCGACGAGCACGACTACGGTCTGGGGCAGAACCAGGAGGGATATCTGGATCGCCGCGGCCATGTGCTGCGCTGTGCGCACGACTACAACGCCCCGAGTGGGCAGAGCGTATGTGTTCCGTTCGTGGTGACAAACAAGGGGTACGCGCTGCTTTGGGACAATCCCTCGAAGACAACGGTTTCCTTCGGCTTCAACGATCAGAACTCCTGGGTGAGCGATGTGGGCCAGCGTGTCAGCTTTTTCGTGATCGCGGCTTCCAGCTATGACGAGATGTATCGGGGGTATCGCTTGCTCACGGGCGACACGCCCATGCTGCCGAAGTCGGCGTACGGATACATCCAGTGCAAGCAGCGCTACAGCTCGCAAGAGGAGCTGCTCGCGGTCGCGAAGGGGTATCGCGAGCGTCATTTACCGATCGACGATCTGGTGGTGGACTGGTTCAGTTACACACAGATGGGGCAGATGGATTTGGTTCCGGAGCGATGGCCGGATCCGGCGGCGATGAACCGAGAGCTGCACCGGATGAACTTCCACGTGATGATCAGTGTGTGGCCGCGTTTTATTCCGGGTAGCCGCTATTACGACACAGCTCTGAGGAAAGGCTGGTTTGAGCATCTGGCGGACGGGACGCCGACCAACGGGCTGCCGTACGATCGCGCCGGCTCCGATATCGATACGACGGATCCGGACGCGGCGAAGTGGTACTGGGACATTGTGCGCGAGAACTACATCGCGAAGGGGTTTGACGCGTTCTGGGCGGACGAGACGGAGCCGGATCTGCCACCGAACGGGAGCTACTTTCACATTGGACCGGGCACGCAGTTCTTCAATGTGTATCCGCTCTTTCACACGGCGACGTTCTACAACGGGATGCGTCGCGACACCACATCGCGCGCGCTGATCCTTGCCCGCGACAGCTATCCCGGGGCGCAGCACAATGGAGCAATCTTCTGGTCGAGCGACATCAGCGGCAACTGGGACACGCTGCGACGGCAGGTGTCGACCGGGATTAACTTCGTCGCGAGCGGCATGCCGTACTGGTCGACGGACATCGGTGGATGGCAGTACCTGCCCGCGTCGCACACGCCGGAGCGGCCGCCGCTGCTCGACCCAAGCGATGCGCGCGATAACGTGGGTGGCTATGAGGACTACCCCGAGCTCTATACCCGTTGGTTTGAGTACGGCGCGTTTCAGCCGAACTTCCGATCGCACGGCAGTCGCCGCTACAACGAGGTGTGGAGCTACGGCAAACAAGCGGAGCCGATTCTGGAGAAGTACCTGCGTCTGCGTTACGCGCTGATGCCGTACATCTACTCGCTCGGGTACCGAACGAACCAGACCGGCGCGCCGTTTATGCGCGGGCTGTTTATAGACTTCGGTTCTGATCCGAAGGTGGCCGACATCGGCGATGAGTACATGTTCGGTCCGGCGCTGCTGGTCGCGCCGGTGACGACGCAGGGTGTGACAAAGCGTGAGGTCTACCTGCCGGCTGGAACCGATTGGTACAACTTCTGGACCAACGAGCGGGTGCATGGTGGCCGGCGCATTACGGTCGCCGCGCCGATCGATACCATCCCCCTGTTTGTTCGCGCCGGGTCGGTTCTGCCGCTTGGATCCGCTGTCGAGAGCACCAACGAGCGGCAGGCGATCGCGAAGCTGCGAGTTTACGCGGGTGCGGATGGCGCGTTCACGCTGTACAGCGATGATGGGAAAACGTACGCCTACGAGCATGGCGAGCAGAAGCTTACGGAGCTGCGGTGGTCAGACGCAGAAGGCAAGCTGACGCACACCGGCGCGAGTGCGTGGTCGGCCGCCGATAGCTCCTTGGTTGAGGTGGTGGGCCGTTGAGTGGAGCGGCGACGCAGGCTCGGTCGGGCGAAGTTACAGTTTGCGGCGTGTCCTGGAGGAGCATCGCGCGGAAGTTCAGCACAACAGCCTGTGTTTCACCTTAGGTATGAGCTCTGTCGGTGAGAATGCAGTGAGGTTGCCGCATTGGACAAGCTACGATGCGGAGGGAAGTGAAGGGAGACCATGGCGCAAAGCACGAGCACGGCCCAGCCCGGGGGGAAACATCTTGTATTCGGTGTCCTCGCGATCTCAGCGGCTTTCTTCTTTTCCGCCCTTACCGGCGTGCTGAGCAAGTTCACGCCTGGGGTCTCACCGATGATCACGGTCTTTGTTCAGTATGGCGTGAGCTTTCTGATCTTTCTTCCGCTAGCGCTTCGCGGTGGAGTAGCCGGCTTGCGCACGCAGCATTTCGAGCTGCTTACCGTGCGCAGTGTGTCGGGGTCCGGCGCTCAACTGCTCTACTTTCTTTCGCTCCGGTCGCTTCCGCTTTTGGATGCTTCCTTGCTCTCGAATGCGGCGCCGCTGTTTATTCCCTTGATCGTCTGGGCGTGGCTGAAAAAGCCCGTGCAGGCGGTGGTCTGGGTCAGTCTCGCGATCGGGCTCTCCGGCGTGGTTCTGATCATCAAGCCCAGCCCACAGATGTTTCGTGATCCTAGCGCGCTGATCGCCCTTGGATCAGGCGTTCTGGGCGCGGTCGGGCTAGTGACGACCAATAAGCTGACCGAGACGGAGCCTCCGTTTCGCATTCTCGCGTATAACTTCGGCATCTCCACGCTGCTGCTGGTGCCCTTCGCCGTGATGTCCTGGAAGCCGATGTCGCTGCATGTCGCTCTTTTGCTGGTCACGCTGGGTCTCTGCTTTGCGGCCACACAGTGGCTCATCATCTTTGCCTATCACTATGGAAGCGCGACCGAGCTGTCCCCGTTCAACTACACCGTGGTGATCTTTTCCGGACTGCTCGGCTGGGCTGTGTTCGGCAACGTGCCGACGCTTGGCGCGGTGATCGGCACACTTCTGATCTGTGCCGGCGGTATTGCCAGCATTGAGAAGGGCCACATCGAGGGGCTTGGCCAGTCCATCGGAAATGGACACTGGATCGATCGACTCAGGCATTGGCGGCGACACACGCCGACGCCCTTCACCTAGATCCATCAGCTGACGCCCAGGGGGTTTAGGCCGGCTCCTGCTGCGTCATGCAATGTAGCGCGCCGAGACCCCAGATGAGATCCGTGCAGTGAATGCCGGTGACGGTGCGCTCGGGGAAGCAGCTCGCGATCGTGTTGAGCGCGATGCGATCGTTCGGGTCGTTGAAGGTCGGCACGAGCACGAGGCCGTTCGCGAGGTAGAAGTTCGCGTAGGAGGCGGGCAGGCGCTGGCCGGCGAAGATCACGGGTGCCGGCATGGGCAGGGTGTGGATCACGAACGGCGCGCCCTGGAGGTTGCGGGCCTGGCGCAGGCGCTCCAGATTCTCGGCAAGCGGAAGGTGATTTTCGTCGGCGATGTTTGCTTCGACGGCGGTGAGGATGGTGTTCTCGCCGACGAAGCGTGTGATGTCGTCCACGTGGCCGTGGGTGTCGTCACCGGCACAGCCGCGGTTGAGCCAGATCACTTGCTCGATGCCGAGGTACTCGCGAAAGGCCTGTTCCAGCTGCTCGCGAGCGACCCCGGGGTTACGCTGCTGCACGTCCGAGAGCAGGCACTCCTCGGTCGTGAGCAGGAGACCGGCGCCGTTGGTGTCGATGGAGCCGCCCTCGAGCACGAGACGGTGCGGGGTTCCGTCCGCGAGCGTGATGGTCGGTTGCACACGGGGCATGGCATAGAGTTCGGCCACACGCGCCGGAATCTGATCGTCGTTGCGGTGATTGGCGTACTTCCCCCAGCCGTTGAAGCGCCAATCGGTGATGGAGATGTCACCGGCTTCGTCGCGGACGAAGATGGGTCCGGAGTCGCGGAGCCAGACACGATCTGTGCGCCAGGGGTGGAAGTGCAGACGCGCGAGGTTGGCGCCCTGTCGCCGCAGCATGCCGTACGCGCGTTTCTCGGCCACGGCGTTGTTGACGAGGATGTGAACCTCCTCGACGCGCGAAAGATGGCGCACGATCTCGCAATAGACCCACGGGATGGGTTGGAACTTGCCTGGCCAGTCTTCCGGGTAGTGCGGCCAAGCGATCCAGGTCGAGGTGTGGGGCGCCCACTCGGCGGGCATGCGACGTTCACTTAGTTTTTGCGAAGTCGTCGACACAATCAGAACTCAGTTTTTGCAGTTCAGGAAAACGCTGCTGGACATAGGATAATCAGACACTAAGACGAACGTAGAGTCACTTTCTGTCCAAATTGCACTGCCCAGCCGTTTGTTGATCACTAAACCGTGTACAACCGGAATCATCTTAACAGCCTGATTCGCAGACAAGAAGTCCGCTGTCTCAGCAGTGATGGTGTAGATATCCTCATCATCTTTCAGACGAGTAGCTTCATGATGTGCCACGACATGCAACTTATTACCTGCTCTAAATATTGAAAGACGATCATTTCCGACCGATGTCTCAGTCTCGATATGCCCATTCTTTTCGCTCATGAACTCCGTTGCGACCGCTGTACAGTCCATGAGCTTAGCAACTGAAAGTTTGTGCGAGGGTGGAAGTAGAAAGGTCTGATTGGAGCAGTAGGCGTTACAACTCGAAAGCACATTGACCGCTAGGAAACAATCGAGAATCCTCTTGGGAAGCGTCATACCTCGTGTTGTAGCACAGCGGGTCTTTACTCAATCGATGAACCTGCGGGTGAGGCCGTCGTAGGCGTCGATGCGGCGGTCGCGGAGGAAGGGCCAGTGCTGCCGGGTGATCTCGACCAGCTTCGGATCGAGATCGGCGGTGAGGATCTCTTCCTCGCCGTGTGAGGCTTTGGCGAGGATGCGGCCGAAGGGATCGGCGATGAAGGAGCCTCCCCAGAACTCGAGGCCGGCGCCCTCGGGGCCTTTCCTCTCAACGCCGTTGTGGATCACATCGCCGTGCTCGTGGCCGACGCGATTGACCGAGCAGACAAAGACGCCGTTGGCGATGGCGTGGGCGCGCTGGATTGTTTGCCAGGCGTCGTACTGCGCCTCGCCGAACTCGGCCTTCTCGCTGGGGTGCCAGCCGATGGCGGTCGGGTAGAAGAGCATCTCCGCGCCGCGCAGCACGGTCTCGCGTGCGGCCTCGGGGTACCACTGATCCCAGCAGACTAAAGTCCCGACACGTCCGGCGGAGGTGAGAAGCGAGCGGAAGCCCAGATCGCCGGGCGTGAAGTAGAACTTCTCGTAATAGAGCGGATCGTCGGGGATGTGCATCTTGCGGTAGATCCCGGCGAGTTGGTCGGGCGCGGTAGACGCACCGTCGAGGATGGCGGCGGTGTTGTGGTAGAGACCAGGGGCGCGGCGCTCGAACAGGCTCGCGATGATGACGACGTTGTGTTCGCGCGCGACGGCGGAGAGCGCGGCGGTAGAGGGGCCGGGGATCGGTTCGGTGATATCGAAGAGCGCGTGGTCCTCGCGCTGGCAGAAGTACTGGGCGCGAAAGAGCTCCGGCAGGCAGATGATGTTGGCGCCGCCCTGAGCGGCCACCTCGCAGCGAGCGACGGCCTTTTGGAGATTCTTTGCCGTGTCTGGCTCGCACGACATCTGGACCAGGGCGACTCGGATCGGTTTTGCGTTCGGCATGATCCCTTTTTGATGTGAAGACGGGGTTGGAGAGCTCGCCACTTGCCGTTCGACCGATGGCCGTTTCTGCACTCGCTGACCCCAGTTTAATGCCAGTGCAGGCTTGAATGTGAGGCGAGATGCCGATGCCGCGCAGACCTTCGCTTTGTGCTCTAAACGGATTCTGTTACGTTGAAGTCAAAAGAAACTAACCGTCGCGTGAACTCCGCGCTCTCTGACTTGGCTCTGGTCTGGTCCGGAGACGCAGTGTCTCTCGCCAGGTCCTAAAAGGAGTTCCATGAAAGAGTTTCGCAATTTCCTCGAACTGTCCTATGCCGAGCTGGAAGAGCTAAACCTGAAAGCGAAAGACCAGCGCAAGAGACGCGTCCCGATGGATCAGCTGCAGGAAGAGCGGCTGAAGTACCTGACGGACACGCCGGGCGTGAAGGCCGTGACGGTGCTGTTCAGCGATCTTGAAGGTCGCCTGCACATGCTCGACTACGATGCAAAGTTTCTTGTCAAAAGCTACGACAACCTCACCTTCGACGGTTCGTCGATTCGCGGGTTCACGGCGCAGCGAGAGAGCGATCTGCGGCTGGGGATTGACTGGAGCGCGTTCTACTGGGTGCCGGCCGATATCTTCGGCGCGGGCAAGGTCGTTGTCTTCGGTGAGGTAATCGACAAGAACGGCGGCACCTATTCCGGAGACATCCGCGGCGTGCTGAAGCAGTACTCCAAGGATCTCTTCGAGAAGCAGGGCTATGCGCTGAACGCGGCGAACGAGATCGAGGGCTTCCTCTTCGAGGGGCTGGACGCGGAGCAGAATTTTCCGGAGACGGGCGAGTTCAACTACGTCAACCAGGGTGGTTACTACCATTCGTTGCCCGGCGATCCGTTGCGGGACTTCATCGACGTTGCGGCTGAGGTGCAGCGCGCGATGGGCTTCGAGAACGAGAAGGATCATCCCGAGGTGGCGCCGAGTCAGTTTGAGATCAACTACAGCTACGGCGATGTGATCACGGCCGCCGATCAGATTCAGCTCTACAAGCTGATCTGTCGACAGGTAGCAACCCAGATGGGCATGACGGCGAGCTTTCTGCCTAAGCCGGTAGTTGGGGTGAACGGCTCGGGCATGCACACCAACATCTCGATCACCAAGGACGGCAAGAATCTGTTCTGGGACCCGAACGGGCAGGAGAAGATCTCCGGCATGGCGTGGGAGTTTGTGGATCGCATCCTGACGCATGGCAACGATCTCTGCCTGCTGCTCAATGCGAGTGTGAACGCCTATCGCCGACTCGATCCGCACTTTGAGGCGCCGAACCAGATCAAGGCCTCGGCGACGGATCGTGGGTCGATGGTGCGGATTCCGATTGGCAACGACAAGTCGGCGCGGGTGGAGGTGCGATCGGTTGGCCCGGACGCGAACCCGTACTTGGTGCTGTACTCGCTCTTTCGCAGTGGTCTGGAAGGGGAGACGGCGAAGATCGACAATCTGCGGCAGGCGGACCGGTACCTTCCGGACAACATCTATACGGCGCTCGAGGACTTCCGCAAGGCGGACTGGACGACCAAGCTGCTCGGCGAGGATGTGAAGGCGCGCTATGCCGACCTGAAGCAGGCCTCGGCGGATCGCTGCCCGCGCCTGCTGGGCACTATCGTCAAGTCGGGTGAGGTGCAGTTTCACCACGAGGTCTACAACCAGCTGCTGTGGGGCATGTTCTAAGCATTTGGTCGGTACAGCACGGTGATGGCCTGGGTGATCTGATCGCCTGGGCCATCACCATTTGGCGGCGCTTATCATGGACAAGTCGAACATGGAAGGCGAAACGGAGAGCAGAGCATGCGGAAGAAGGTCAGCATTATCGGGGCGGGCAATGTGGGGGCCACGGCGGCGCACTGGATCGCCGCCAAGGAGCTCGCCGACGTTGTGTTGCTGGATGTGATGGAGGGTGTGCCGCAGGGCAAGGGGCTGGATCTGCTGGAGGCGATGCCGATTGAGAAGCGCGACTGCGCGATCCTAGGCACAAACGACTATGCCGATACGAAGGGCTCGGATGTGGTGGTCATCACAGCGGGAATCGCGCGCAAGCCGGGTATGAGCCGCGACGATCTGCTGAACACGAACTACAAGATCATGTCGGAGGTGGTGAGCAAGGTGGTGGAGGCCTCGCCGGAGTGCATCCTGATCGTGGTGTCGAATCCACTGGATGCGATGGCGCAGACGGCGTTTCGCAAGGCTGGGCTGCCGCGGGAGCGGGTGATCGGGATGGCGGGGGTGCTGGATTCGGCGCGGTTCCGAACGTTCATCGCCGAGGAGCTGAAGGTCTCGGTCGAGAATGTAACCGCATTTGTTCTCGGCGGCCATGGGGACACGATGGTGCCGCTGCCGCGTTACTCGACGGTAGCCGGCATACCCATCACGGAGCTGATCGCTCCCGAGCGGCTGGAGGCGATCGTGCAGCGGACACGCGACGGGGGCGCCGAGATCGTGAAGTATCTGAAGACCGGCTCGGCGTACTATGCGCCGAGCGCGGCGGCGGTTGAGATGGTCGAGGCGATCCTGAAGGACAAGAAGAAAATCCTGCCCTGCGCGGCTTATCTCGAAGGCGAGTACGGCATCAAGGGTCTATATGTTGGCGTGCCGTGCAAGCTGGGAGAGAAAGGTCTAGAGCAGATTATCGAGATCAAGCTCACCGAGCAGGAGCAGGCTGCCTTGCAGCGCAGCGCCGATGCGGTGAAGGAGCTTTGCACGGTGATTGGCGTCGCTTGAAGGTGCGGCAGCAAAGGGGCGATGCGCACGAAGGCACCGCCCCTTTCTCGATTTAGGCGACTCGGTCTATGGTGACGGACTCGATGACGACGGGCGTCTTGGGGCGATCCATGCCATCGCGTGAGAGCTTGGAGATCTTTTCGGCGACGTCGTAGCCTTCGACGACCTCGCCGAAGATAGTGTGCTTGCCCGTGAGCCAACTGGTGTCGGCGGTGGTGATAAAGAACTGGCTGCCGTTGGTGTTCGGCCCGGAGTTCGCCATGGCGAGCTTTCCCGGCTCGTTGAAGTTGTGAGTGGAGCCTTTGGTCTCGTCGGCGAACTTGTAGCCGGGGCCGCCCATTCCGGTGCCCTCCGGGTCGCCGCCCTGAATCATGAAGTTCGGAATCACGCGGTGGAAGATGCTTCCGTCGTAGAGCTTGGGCCCCTTCTTGGAGCGCGAGTTCCATTCCTTGCTTCCTTCAGCAAGGCCGATGAAGTTGGCCACGGTTTGGGGCGCGTCCTGCTCGAAGAGCTTGCACACAATTGTGCCTTGGGAGGTCTTGAAGGTGGCGTAGGTACCTGGCGTGCTCGGCATGTTTTCTCCTTGTGGCTCAGATCGTTTAGATGCGACCACGCGCAGCCATCGGCGGTACACCTGCCCGGCTGCACCGCGTTTATGGGTTGGTTGAGGGTGTGACTGCCGCCGCGGGTGCAGGCGTCGGATTCGGCGGAATGGGATCACCCACGGGAACGATGGTGACCTTGCGAATGACCACAGGGGTCAGGGGCTTGTCACTCTCGTTGCGGTCGACGCGCGCGATGGACCGCACGAGATCGACCGAGGGCGCATCGCACTGGCCGAAGATAGTGTGCCGACCGGTGAGCTGGGGCTGCGGCACCTCGGTGATGAAAAACTGGCTGCCGTTGGTGGTCGGACCGGAGTTGGCCATGGCGAGACGACCGGGGACGTCAAAGCTCAGGGCGGGGTCGAACTCATCCTGGAAGAAGTAGCCTGGATCGCCGGTGCCGTCGCCGGCGCGATCGCCGCCCTGGATCATGAAGCCGGGGATCACGCGATGAAAGGTGGTGCCGTTATAGAACGGCTGGCCGTGTACTTTCTTGAGCGTCGTGGGATCGACCCAGTCCTTGGTTCCGTTGGCGAGGCCGATGAAGTTCGCGACCGTGATCGGGGCCTGCTTGTCGAAGAGCTTGCAGGTCAGCCGCCCCATGCTGGTATCGATCAGAGCCGTCGGCCCGGTAGGCACAACAGGCGGTCGAAGCTGCGGGCTTGCCTCGGGACCGTCGGGCAGCTCCGGCGGCGCGCTCTGGCTCGCAGGCGCCTGGGTGCTCCAAGCGGGTGCCTGTGTGCTGTCTGTGGGGTTGGGGCTTGCACCTGCTGCGGGGGCGCTGGTTTGCGCCACAGAGGTCAGGGCAAGTGGAGAGAGGGCAAGCAGCAAGACGGGCGTGATTCGGGAAACGGGCACAGCTTTCAAGTTTACGCGTGCACTTCCGCAGGAACAACGGCTGCTCATTCGCTGCCTGTCCGCTGCCCGTTGGTTGCCCGTTCACAGACAGGTGCAACGGCAGGTGGCAACCTCTGCCGAGCGGTTCCTCTCCAATGTGCAGAGGTGAGTATGAGCGACACGACCAATCTGAATCTGAACTCCAGCAAGAGCGCGGCCCGGCCGTCGCATGAGGCTCTAGAGACTGAGACCGGTGCCGCTCCGGGCGCTGAGGATGCCGCGGACAAGCATCTGGATCGGGTGGCGATGGAGAGCGCGACGCGGTCGCAGCATCGCATCCATGCGGACGAGCAAAAGAATCCCGAAGACACGATTTTCACGAAGTAGCCGCGTTGTTCGCATGTTGCAGATACGGCCCGCTCATTGCGGGCCGTATCTGCTTATGTGTAGGCGTCGTCGAGGACGATTGTCCGCGCACCTGAGCTGCGTCGACAGACAGGGACCCACCGAAGCGGGCCCTGTGCCGTGCGATCGGTTCCGTTACGCTACCTTGGTGCCGAGCAGGCCGTGCGGGTCGAGGACGAACTTCTTGGCAGCACCCTTGTCGAAGTCTTGGTAGCCCTGCGGCGCGTCGTCGAGCGTGATGACGGTGGCGTTGACGATCTTCGCGATGGGCAGACGATCGTGCAGGATGGCCTGCATGAGCTTGCGGTTGTAGCGCAGCACCGGGGTCTGGCCGGTATGGAAGTGAAGCGACTTGGACCAGCCGAGACCGAAGCGCATCTCTAGATTGCCGGTCTTGGATGCCTCGTCCTCCGCGCCAGGATCGTCGGTGACGTAAAGGCCGGGGATGCCGATGCCACCAGCGGCGGCGGTGATCTGCATGAGGCCGTTGAGCACGGTGGCGGGGGCTTCCTGGCCGCCTTTTCCCTGCGCCCGCGCTTCAAAGCCGACACAGTCGATCGAGGCATCCACATCACGCCGATGGATCGCTTGCTCGATCAGGTCGGGGAGGTTGTCGGACTTGCGCAGATCGATGGGGATATAGCCGACGCTTTCCGCGTGCTTGAGCCGCTCGTCGTTCATGTCGCCGACCAGCACCGCCGCGGCGCCGAGGATGTAGGCGGAGGCGGCCGCGGCGAGACCGACCGGGCCTGCGCCGGCGACGTAGACGAAGGAGCCGACGCCCGCGCCGGCGGTGACCGCGCCGTGGAAGCCGGTGGGCAGGATGTCCGAGAGCATGGTGAGATCGCGGATCTTCTCCATGGCCTGTTCCTTGTCGGGGAACTTGATGAGGTTGAAGTCGGCGTAGGGAACCATGACGTAGTCGGCCTGGCCGCCGACCCAGCCGCCCATGTCGACGTAGCCGTAGGCGCCGCCCGCACGGCCGGGGTTCACGTTGAGGCAGACGCCGGTGTACTGCTCGCGGCAGGTGCGGCAGCGGCCGCAGGCGACGTTGAAGGGAACGGTGACGAGATCGCCGACCTTGAGGTATTCGACGTCGGAGCCCATTTCGATGATCTCGCCGGTGATCTCATGGCCGAGCACCATGCCGCTCGGGGCTGTGGTTCGGCCGCGAACCATGTGTTGGTCGGAACCGCAGATGTTGGTCGAGACGACCTTGAGGATGACGGCGTGCTCGATCTTCTTGCCCGCCGGGTTCTCCATCTTGGGATAGTCGATGGACTGCACCTCGACCTTGTTGGGGCCGAGAAAGACAACGCCGCGATTGCTCGCCATTCGTGTGCTCCTTAGGGTTGCGTATTGAGGAAGAAGACCGGGGGAAGCTTCAGTGCTGATGCCGCGGCCTACGGAACGCGATCTGATGGAACGCGTTCGCGACACGGGCTGTCAACCGCCGAGGCTGGTACTGTGGAGTTGGTGAGTGTGTCAAGCGGTGAAGAAGATCGCGAGCGAGCTTAGAGCCCGCGAAGGACCTGATCGCGGGTGACACCCTTGTGACTCGCCACCATGCGAAGGGTTTCTGAGAGTGTGCCGGTTCTTAGCGGCTTATGAGCCGGGATCGGCAGTGTCTGGCTAATGGCAGATCGGTTCTTAGTACGATGTGGCTTCCTGCCTGCCGATCCTCGTAGTAATTCCAGCGGCGAACCAGATGATCAGCCAGTTCTCTACCGTGGATGTCGCGTGGGATCTTCAAGCGACCGAAAGCACTTGCTCCACGTGCAAGAAGAGCCGGATGCGATCGGGCGGCGTTGCGCCGGAGAAGTAAAGCTTGACTGCGTCCAGCACCATGTAGCAGAGCTCGTCCCAGGTGTCACCCTGGGTGGCGATGCTCTCACCAACAGCTACAGCGACGTATCCTCCGTCGGACTCCTGGGTGACGTTGAACAAGAGCTCGTTCATGCGCATGATTATCTCACTGCGATGACGACTGGTCAGCGGGTGAAAAAGTCCTTGACCTGCTGGACCATGACATCGCGGCTGACGTCGGAGATGGCCTCGGTGAGGGGGAGCTGCTTGGGGCAGGCGTTGACGCAGTTCTGGGCGAAGCCGCACTCTTGCACGCCGCCGTCGCCGGCGAGGGCGCGGAGGCGCTCTTCCTTGAGGACGGCGCCGGTAGGGTTGTTGTTGAAGAGCTTGACCTGCGCGATGGTGGCGGCACCGACGAAGTTGGTGGAGTCATTGAACTGGGGGCAGACCTCCATGCAGATGGTGCAGGAGATGCAATTGGAGAGCGGGTAGAGCTGTTCCTGGAGTTGGGGGAACTGGCGGGGTGCGGGGCCGAGGTCGTAGGTGCCGTCGACGGGGACCCAGGCCTTGACGGCCTTGAGGTTCTCGAAAAGGACGGAGCGATCGACGGCGAGGTCGCGGACGACGGGGAACTTAGAGAGGGGGGCGAGGGTGATGGGTTCGTCTGAATCCGGCCCACGGAGTTTGTCGACCAGGGCGGAGCAGGCCATGCGGGCACGGCCGTTGATGAGCATGGCGCAGGAGCCGCAGATCTCTTCGAGGCAGTTGGCGTCGTAGGCGATGGGGGTGGTGGGGGTGCCGTCGGCGGTGACGGGGTCGCAGGCGATCTCGCCGAGGACGGAGGTGATGTTCATGTTGGGGCGGTAGGGGATCTCGAAGTGCTCGGTGCGGGGAGAAGCGTCGGGGGTGGCCTGGCGTTTGATCTGGATGCGGATATTGGCACGCGAGGACCTTGCCGCGGTCTCGGACTGGGCGTTGGGGGTGTGGGTGGTGCTGGGGGTCTGGACGGCGGTGGCCATGGTGCTTTGCTCCTGCGGTGTCGATCGGGCCGCGGCCCGGCGTGGTGGCTGCTGAGGTGGGCGGATAGGTACCCCCCCTCCCCACCTACTTAGGTGCCAAAGTCTTCAATCCTCAAGTCTTAGGTCCAGACCCCGTGTGACGGTCGCAGCTTCGATTTGGATGCTGAGAGAGACGGCAAGCCCCGCCCCGCACCAAAGGTAGCTGAGCGGAGGCCGTCAGTGCGCCACCCTCGCCACCATATTCTCAGGAGACCTTGCGACCGACATCTTCCTTTTCTTCGGTGGCCCGGGCGATGCCCTCCTGCTTGCTGACGGGGAGGCGACCGGTTTCGTTGAGGGTGGTCTGCTTTGCCTTGACGCTGCGGGTGTAGAAGAACCAGTAAGCCATCACGGCGATGAAGACGACGGCGATGCCGATGTAGACGTTGGTGGTGAGAAGTGGGTGTGCGCTCATAGTGGGTAGTTGGATGGTGGAAGCCGGGGCGAAGGTGATGACGGCGTAGAACAGACAACGACATGGGCGAACTGCAGTAGGACGGCGGGTGAGGTTAGGTTAGGCGGTGGCGGCGTAGTTGCGGGCGCGGGGTTGGATGAATTGGGTGTCGACGGCTTCGTAGGTGATGGCGGGGGCGTTGTCGACGAAGGCGGCCTTGGTGGTTTTGAGGAAGCGCTCGTCGTTGCGGTTGGGGAAGTCGGGCTTGAAGTGGGCGCCGCGGGATTCGTCGCGGGCGGCCGCGCCCTGGACGACCACGCGGGCGAGGTGGAGCATGTTGTCGAGCTGGCGGGCGAAGGCGAAGGAGGTGTTGGCCCACTGCGATTTATCGGAGAGGTTGACGTTGGCGAGGCAGGTCTGGAGCTCGACGATTTTGCTGTCGGCTTCGGCCAGGCCGGCGTTGTAGCGGATGATGGTGGCGTGGCGGGTCATGGTGTCGCCGAGCTCGCGCCAGAGTTTGAAGGGGTTTTCGGTGCCGGTCGAGGTGAGCAGGGCGAAGTTTTTTTCACGCTGGCGCTGCAGTTCGGCGGCGTGGCCACCGTCTCCGGGTTGGGCGGCGAGGGAGCGGGCGTAGTCCATGGCGCAGGGGCCGGCGACGAAGCCGCCGTAGATGCAGGAGAGGAGCGAGTTTGCGCCGAGGCGGTTTGCGCCGTGGATGGTGTAGTCGGCCTCGCCGGCGGCGAAGAGGCCGGGGATGTTGGTCTGCTGGTTGAAGTCCACCCAGAGGCCGCCCATGGTGTAGTGCATGCCGGGGAAGATCTTCATGGGGACATCGCGCGGGTCGTCGCCGACGAACTTCTCGTAGATCTCTAAAATGCCTTCTAACTTCCGGTTGAGGGTGGCGCGATCGATGTGGGTGAGGTCGAGGTAGACCATGGGCTGGCCGTCGATACCGAGGTCTTCCTGGTAGACGATGCGGTGGATGGCGCGGGTGGCGATGTCGCGGGGGACGAGGTTGCCGTACTTGGGGTACCACTCTTCGAGGAAGTAGAACCGTTCGGCCTCTGGGATGGAGCGGGCGTCGCGTTTGTCTTGTTTGTCGCGGGGAACCCAGACGCGGCCGCCCTCGCCGCGGGCGGACTCGGACATGAGGCGGAGTTTGTCTTCGCCGGGGATGGCGGTGGGGTGGACCTGGATGAACTCGCCGTTGGCGTAGAAGGCGCCCTGCTGGTAGAGGGCGGACTGGGCGGAGCCGGTGCAGACGACGGAGTTGGTGCTCTTGCCGAAGATGGCGCCGATGCCGCCCGTACAGATAATCACTGCATCCGCAGGAAACGTGCGGAGTTCCATGGAGCGGAGATCCATGGCGCAGATGCCACGGGTGGCGCCGGTGCTGTCGAGGACGGCGGAGAGGAACTCCCAGCCCTCGTACTTGGTGACCTTGCCTTCGGACTCGTAGCGGCGGACCTGCTCGTCGAGGGCGTAGAGGAGCTGCTGGCCGGTGGTGGCGCCGGCGAAGGCGGTGCGGTGATAGAGCGTGCCGCCGAAGCGGCGGAAGTCGAGCAGGCCCTCGGGCGTGCGGTTGAAGGGGACGCCCATGCGGTCGAGGAGGTCGATGATGGCGGGACCCTGGGCGGTCATCTGCTTGACGGGGGTCTGGTTGGCGAGGAAGTCGCCGCCATAGATGGTGTCGTCGAAGTGCTTGAGGACGTCGTCGCCCTCGCCCTTGAGATTTTTGGCGGCGTTGATGCCACCCTGGGCGCAGACGGAGTGCGAGCGCTTGACGGGGACGATGGAGAAGAGATCGACCTTGCCGCCGGCTTCAGCGATCTTGATGACGGCGGAGAGGCCGGCTAGGCCTCCGCCTACGACGATGATGCGGGGTGTGGTGGGCATGTGCCTAACCTTCGTTCGTCCTTAGCGATTCGCATAGGTGTTCCAGATAATGAGAAGAAGAGAGACCATGGCGAGCCATAGGAATGCATCACTTAGGACTAGAGTTTTCTTTGCTTTGCGCAAATTGCCTGCTGGCTGGTCTTGAAGATACATTGCGTATGCCTGCCTTGCTTCAAGAGCAGTTTCGGGTCTGCCGGGCCTTTCTGGCCCCCTGCCCTGACGAATCATTTCGTTATTTAGGTGGTATGCCGAAACAGCCTTGAGGACGAGAACTGCAAGAACAGCCAAGGCTCCGATGACAGCGAACAGAATCTGTTGGTGCTGAGCTGAAGTCATTGAACTTCGCCGGGCTGGGTAGGGTTGGTGGAGTTGGGTGGGGCGGTGGAAGGGGCGGGGAGGACGACGCCGGCGGGTTGGGCGGGCATGACGTCGGCGGGGGCGTTGGGGTACTTCCAGACGACGGCGTACATGCTGACGAAGCCCATGGCGCAGAGGGCGGTGCCGAGGGCGGCGCAGGCGTAGCCGGAGCGGCGGCGGGCGCGTTCGCCGGGGGTGATGCCCCACTTGGCGGCGAAGAGCCAGATGCCGTAGGCGAAGTGCCAGCAGGTGGCGATCATGGCGATGGCGTAGATGGCGAAGACCCAGGGGTGGGAGAGCTCGACCTGCACCTTGTGGAAGGCGGCGCCGGGGTGCTCGGGGAGGCTGACGCCGCTAAATCGCTGTCGCCAGACGTGGTAGATGATGTACGCCAGCGCGATGATGCCGGTGACGCGCTGGGTGAGGTAGGCCCAGTTGCCGGCCCAGGGATAGACGTTGACGTTGGAGCGGCCGCAGAAGGTGATGAAGACGCCATAGCCGGCGTGGAAGGCGAGGGGGAGGAAGATGAAGGCCCACTCGAGGATGCGGACGAGGGGGAGGCCGTTGAGGAACTTGACCTGCTGGGCGTAGGCGAGGGGGCCGTTCCAGGTTTCGAAGTTGGAGATGATGTGCTCGACCAGAAAGGCGCCGATGGGGACGATGCCGGAGAGCGAGTGGAGCTTGCGCCAGAGGAAGGAGTGGCCCTGGCCGGCGCGGAGGGGCTGGACGCCTCGACGTTTGCCGAAGGGGGACTGGGCGAGGTCGGGTGCTGCCATGGGGGCGGTTGCGGCCATCGGATTCTCCTTTGCTCGAGCGCCGGGTTCACAGGGGGGGCTGAACAGGATCGATTATTCGTCCGTGTTGGAAGGGTGGTCAATACAGATCGGAGCTTTCCGTGCGATTACCGTCAGCTCTGTGCGATTTTGGTGATGCGGTCGGAGTTCTCGCGATCGAACGCACGGAGTAGGGCGGTGAGGGCGCGCGCGCGATGGCTGTGCTGTGCGCGCTCGTCGGCGCTGACCTCCCCCATGGTCAGGCCGAGGTCTGGGAGGAGGAAGAGCGGATCGTAGCCGAAGCCGTTGTTGCCGCGGGGGACGGCGACGATCTCGCCCTCGACCGCGCCGTCAGATTCGAGCAGAATCTGACCGTTGCGCGCGACCGCCAGAGTGCAGCGATAGCGAGCGCCGCGATCGCCTTCGCGGGTAGCGCCCAGCGCGTCTAGCAGGCACAGGTTGTTGCGCTGATCGGTTGACATGGAGCGACGCGATGTGAAGCCGGAGTCTTCGGCGAAGCGCGCCGAGCGCACGCCGGGGGCGCCGTGGAGGGCATCGACCTCGAGGCCGGAGTCGTCCGCCAGCACCAGCAGCCCCGGCGCGCGGCGTGAGTAGACGATGGCCTTCAGACGCGCGTTGCCGGCGAAGGTGGACTGGTTTTCTTCAGGCGCTTCGATCGCATCGAGCCCGGGCAGGGGATGGATCGCGATGCCGGGTGCGCTTGCGGCCGCGAAGTCGCGCAGCTTGCCGGGATTTGTGGTTGCCACGTACAGGTCGATCGGATTGGTCGCATTCATGTGAGGCTCCGGGCCGCGCACGGCTTCTGTGTGCGACCGTACCACCGCGAGGGAGGGTGCGCGCTATGCTCGTGGGGAGGGAGACGGCATGAGCACGATGAAGGCCCACACGGAGTATCTCGAGTACACCACCGATGAGCGCTACGAGATGTGCCATATCACGCCCGAGGTGGACGAGATTGTGCGCCGCAGCGGGATCGAGGACGGCCTGTGCTTTGTTTCGCCCATGCACATCACGGCGGCAATATACGTCAACGACAATGAGGGCGGATTGATCGAGGACATCGGCGTGTGGCTGGAGAAGCTTGCGCCACGATGGCCCGGCTACCAGCACCATCACACGGGAGAGGACAATGCGGACGCCCATCTGAAGGCGCTGCTGCTGCACCACGAGACGACGCTTCCGGTGACGGGCGGGCGGCTTGATCTGGGACGATGGCAGCGCATCTTCTATGCCGAGTTCGACGGCCAAAGGCCGAAGCGCGTGATCGTCAAGGTGCTGGGGGTGACGAAGGGCTGATCAGGCGGTGACGGAGATCTCTTCTTCGAGGTGCTGCTTTTCAGAGAGGGCGCGGTAGTAGCCGTCCAGCGCCAGAAGCTCCTCGTGGGTTCCGTACTCGACCACACTGCCGTCGACCAGCACCGCGATGTGATCCGCGTGGCGTGCGGTCGAGATGCGATGGGAGATCAGGATGGTGGTTCGGCCCTTCATCACACGCTGGAGATTGGTCAGAATCTGCTCCTCGGTGTAGGTGTCGACGGAGGCGAGGGCGTCATCGAGGATCAGGATGCGCGGCTCGCGCAACACGGCGCGGGCGAGCGCGGATCGCTGCTTCTGACCACCCGACAGCGTGACGCCGCGTTCACCGACGACGGTGTTAAAGCCGACGGGAAATTCGGCGATCTCGGTGGCGATGTGTGCCGTGCGGGCCGCATCCTGGATCTGCTCGGGCGAGGCTTCGGTCCGGCCAAGCGCGATGTTTTTTGCGATCGTGGAGGAGAAGAGAAAGGTCTCCTGCGGGACAAAGCCGATGGCCTCGCGCAGCTGCGCGAGAGGAATCTGCCGGATCGGCCGGCCATCCAGCAGCAGCTCTCCCTCGGGCGCGTCGAAGAGGCGCGGGATCAAGCCGACCAGTGTGGTCTTTCCTGATCCGGTGGGGCCGACGATCGCGAGCGAGGACCCGGCAGGGATCTTCAGGTCGACCCCCTGCAGCACCGGTGTCCCAGGCACATAGCTGAAGTTCAGCTTCCGGAACTCGATCTCGCCTTGAATCTGTCGCTCGGTTTTGGCGGCGTTCACAGCTCCGGCTTCATCGACGATGCTGGGCGCCTGCTTCAGGAGCTCATCGATGCGGAGCACCGAGGCGGTGCCGCGCTGAAACAGGTTGACCACCCAACCGATCGCGATCATGGGGAAGGTGAGCTGCACCATGTACACATTGAAGCTGGTGAACTCGCCGATCGTAATGCGGTGTTGCAGCACCTCGCGGCCGCCGACAAGCAGGGTGATCATGAGCGACAGGCCAAGGACGAACTCAAGTGTGGGCCAAAGCATGGCCATGAGCCGCACGAGATGCAGGGAGCGGCCGATGTACTCGAGATTCGCTGTTTCGAAGCCCGCGATCTCCGCGTCCTCCTGGGCAAAGGCGCGAACGAGGCGCGCACCCGCGAAGTTCTCCTGCGCCTTTGCCGAAATCTCTGAAAACATCGCCTGGATCCGCTCGAAGCGGGTGTGAATGCGATTGCCGAAGTACTGGACAAGGACACTGGCGATGGGCAGCGGAACGAACGCGAACAGCGTCAGCTTCGGCGAGATATGCAGCATGAAGGGAAGCGCCGCGGCGGTGAAGACCAGAGTATTGGCCGAGTACATGATGGCCGGTCCGAGCAGTTGACGAACGGCGGAGAGATCATTGGTCGAGCGCGCCATGATGTCGCCGGTTCGGTGCGCGTGATAGAAGCTCGCGGACTGGCGCTCGAGGTTGCGAAACAGATCGTTACGCAGATCGAACTCAATCTCGCGCGACGCGCCGATCACGATCTGTCGATTCAAGTAAAGAAAGATGGAGCTTGCCACGGCGATCGCCATCAGCAGCATCGCCCGATGCAGGATGTGCTTCAGATTCACGCCGTGCCGCATCTCGTCGACGGCCGAGCCGATGACGAGCGGAATCGCAACCTTGGACAGGTTGTAGAGCAGGGTCGCGACCCCACCCCAGGCGAACTTGGTCCAGTAGCGGCGGAGGTAGGGCGCGAGCGGCTTGAGGCGATTCAGCACGTTGAGGTGTCAGAGCTTAGCTTTGGAGAGCTTCTACCGCGGAGCTTCTATTTGTCAGATGGGCCGGCGCTAGTTTGGATTCGCGGGTGGTTGCGCGGCGGGCGCGTCCGGAGGCGTCTGTCCGGCAGGCGCGGTGGAAGGCGTCTGGGCCGCGGGCGCGGGCGGCGGCGGCGCGGGAGGGGTGGGCGTGTCGGAGACGCTGACCAGCTCGATGTCAAAGATCAGGTCGGCCTTGGGCGGAATGGCGCCTTCTCGCCCCGCCTCGCCATAGGCCAGCTGGTAGGGGATGTAGAGGCGGCGTTTGCCACCGACTCGCATGCCCGTGAAGCCGGTGTCCCAACCCGGAATCACGCGGTGAGCGCCGGCAAAGAAGGTGATCGGCTCCTGGCCGGGATGATCGTAGGAGGAGTCGAACTTGGTCCCGTCCGTCAGCCAGCCGGTGTACCGCACGGTGTAGAACTTCTGCGGTGGGGCAAGGGCGCCCGTTCCCGGCATGATATCCACGTAGCGCAGCGCATAAAGCGCCTTGGGCGGCGTGTGTACGGGCGGCACACCGGGCGGAGTATCTGCTGGATTCAGGGGCGGCGCGGCGACGCTGGGGCGCGGCCGATGGGCGGCAGACCCCGTGTGGGAGGCCGTCTGGCCGAACGCGCTGACGGCGAGCGCGGCAGAAAAAAGGGTGAGCAGGACAGCGGAACGAGCAGTCATCGTGCCTCCAGTGTAGCGATTTCGAACGCCGGCCATGACGTCGTTGACGTATTTTCCGAGCTTTAGGGCAGATTCGCGCTTCCAGCTCAAGCCGCACCGCGTGTTCGCCGATACAGGTGGGGAAGGCTGAGAAAGCGAGGTTGAAGCAAACATATGGAACGGAAAAGAGGCAAGGATACGGCACGGGGGACGGGTCGACTGCACCGCTCCATCTTCCTCAACGTCATCACGGCACTGAACTTCGTCTTCCCGGCGAGCGCCGCCAAGGTGCAAAGTGTGCCTCAGAACTCTTCTTGTCGCGGCAGAGATCGATATGTGCCGATCGAGCCGGTGTCCACACTGCGTGGTCTGGAACATCGGGCTCCAGGGCTGGAACCTCGGGCTCCAGGTCTGTCCCGACCAGAGCCTGGTCGTCCGATCGCGAAGCATGCGGCGCCTTTGCTTCGATGAGGTCGATGGCCGCTTGCGTTCCTAGGTGGGCGTTCGCATCAGCAGATAGACGCCGCCCAGCCCAAACAGTAGATCGGGCGACCAGGCGGCGAGCGCCGCCGGAAGGGTGTTCACGTTTCCCATGGCTTCAAAGAGGCCGGCGAGCACCCAGTAAGCAAGCGCCAGGCCGATGGCGGTCGCGATGCTGGCCAGACCACCTCGTTTGCCCATGGCAAGCGCGAAGGGTATGCCGAGCAGCGCCATCACAAAGGTGATGAGCGGGTAGGCGAGTTTGCGGTTGAGCTGGACACGAAGGCGCATGGTGTCGAACCCCGACTGAGAGAGATCCGCCACATAGCGCGACAGCTCGTGGTAGCTCATCTCTTGCGAGGGTCGGTCTTCTTTCTTGAAGTAGTTCGGCTGCTCGTGGATCTCGGGAAACGAGGCCTGGGCAAACGGCTGGTACTTTGTAACCGCGTCACCGTTAAAGACGCGTTGCCAGCCGTTTTCCAAGACCCAGTCGTTTGCACGCCCGTCCCAATGCGCGGACGCGGCGAAGAGCCGGCGTGTCAAACGGAAACTCCCGGGCTCGAACTCGAAGACGGTGAGGTTGGCGAAGAGGTCCCGATCGGCGTCGAAGAACTGATAGAAGAAGATGCGTTGCGGCTCGCCGTTGTGGGGGGTTAGACCGGAGATCCACTTCCGGTCGGGCCGGAGAAAGGTCTGCGCCGGTTTGCCCTTGATGGTCGCGCGCAAGGCCTCTTGCCGTCGATTCGCCGCGGGCAGGTACCACTCGTCGAAGGTAAACAGAGCGACCGCGAGCAGGCCGGTCAGCACCAGAACCGGCAGAACGACGCGATACAGGCTGATGCCCGTCGCCTTCATCGCGGTCAACTCGGAGCTTCGGTTCAGCGCGCCGAAGGTAATGAGGACGGCGACCAGCGTGCACAGGGGCATGGTGGTGTAGACGACGTAGGGGATCAGGTTGAGCAGATAGTCGCCCACGGTGACGAGCGGTGTTCGGTTGCGAATGATATCCCCGACCAGCTCAAAGAAGGTGAAGATCAGCACAAGGGTGGCGAAGCTGCCGAAGACGAGCAGGAGATTGCTCATGAACTCGCGCAGCACGTACTCGTCGAGCAGCAGCGGAAAGCGCGCGCCAAAGCTCTCGCGAAGGCGGCGAACGGGTGAGCTAAGCAGGGATGCTTTCTCCGCGGCGGTTTCCTGGGCGTCGCGGTCTCCGAAGCGCCGGGGTAGGCCGTTGCGCAGCCGGTCGCCTGCCCGAGCTACGATCGAAAGCGCTATGCCGCCGCGGGAGAGTTGGTACAGCAACACCGCGCCGCCGGCGGTGAAGAGGATGTTCGCTCCCCAGACACCGAGAAAGGGCGAAAGCTTGCCGTTTCTGGCGAGCGCAACGCCAAAGAGCGAAAGCACGTAGTACAGAAAGACCAGCACCAGCGTCAGCACAAAGCCGGCGGATTTGCCGCCCCGTTTGGAGGCGAGGCCGAGCGGAACGCCGACCAGCATAAGAACAAAGCAGGCGCAGGGATAGGCGATGCGCCGATTGAACTCCACGCGATACAGGTTGACACCGGCCTGTGGCGGGTCGTTGCCGGGCGCTGCTTGCCGGCCGTTCTGCCACAGCTCGTGAAGCGACAGCGCCTGCATCGGCGTGTCGCTGCGAGAGATGTGGGTGTCCTCGGGCGCGTCCAGCTGGATGGGAACCTCGGTCGAGGAAAAGGTGGAGATCGTGTAGGTGTTGGGATCGTTGGCCGAGGTCTGGTGCTGGCTTCCGTTCAGCAGGTGAAGCAGCAGCGTGCCGGCCTGCGCTGTGCCGGGCGTGCCGGAGACCACGATGGCCTGGTTCGCGGTGGTAATGGAGGGGTGCGCCGGCTCCGAGATGTCGGCGAGAAAGACGTGACTCCACACCGCTGCCCCGGAAACAGGCCGGAGGTCCTGGATATACAGCACGTAGTTCTTCAGGTCTTCATAGAAGACACGCGGCTGAATCTCGAACGAGGCCTGCGAGCTTTTGAGTGAGGCCTCCAGCTGGAGCAAGGCGCGCGCGGAGCGTGGAGCGAAAGAGAGCGAGTTGGCCAGCCCCACGATGAGCGCGAGGAGCGAGACAAGCGAGAGCACGCGAACAAAATCGAGCGCGCCCATGCCGGAGGCCCGCATGGCCGTGATCTCGGAGTCGGCGGCGAGGCGCGACAGACCCAGCAGGATGCCGACCAGCACGGCCATCGGAAGCGTGAGGGTAAGGGCGGCGGGAACGGTGTAAAGGATCAGTCGGGCAGCATCGGACGGAGACGCCGAGTCGCGCACCACCAGCTCCAGCACCTTGCTCAGGTACGGCATGATCAGAGCAAAGGTGAACAGCACACCACCCAGCGCAGCGTACGACATCACCTCGCTCAGGATGTACCGGGTCAATATGCGCATGGGCAACGGGCGTGCAGCGTAAGCAGACACTTCCAAGACTGAGTGTAGCTGGTCAAGCGGATGGATCGAGGCAGACGCAGGTTGGGTGGTGGGTCAGTCTGAAATTTTCTTCTAGTACGGGTCGCGCTTCTTCGCAACAGGCTCCGGCATCAACGAACCAACTCTTCGATGCTCCAAACGTGATCTGACAGTCCAGCTTCCATTGCTGGCGTAACGCGAATCGTTCGATGAGTTCGGCAGAAATGTAGAAAGCAAAGTACGGAGCGACAGCATGGCCGTGATTCTCGACCTTTTTGAGAATCCGTTCGTCAATCGAGTAAAGCGCCTCATGCTCATCCGCATGGTCAGGTTCTGGCGCTCTACAAAGCTCGTGCCTGACGTGTTTTGGATCGGGGGACACCGCTTACTGTCTTCATGTCGCAGCCGATGCAGGTAGCGGAGCTATAGCCCGATTCGTTGGCTTCGGGTGCGCCGTAGATTTTGTGGAGTTGAGCGTAATCGGCATCGCCACCAAATGCTTTTTCGACCGCTGCTAGATACGGTCTGTGCATCGGTCGTGATCTGCAAGCGTCCCTTGATTCTGGCAGCGCAATCGTCCATAAACGCTTACCACGGTCGCCGACATGGTATGTAACACACAGCTTAGTGTCCACATCGATAGCAGTCCATGTCCAAACATCGCCCCAGCCCGCTTGCTCCTGTTCTGCGGTTACCTTCCTCTTCTTGGCGCCGACAAACGACCAATCGCATTGGAGCCGCTGAACGGTGAGCTGGCGCACGGTCCGGTGGTGATAGTCAGCACATGCACAACCCATGTCGCATAGGAGCTTCGCCACCGTATTCTTCGCGACGCCGGTGATTCTGACAGTGCTCCGAATGCTCATTCCTTCGCAAAGGCACTTAATAACTTGGACGCTGAGCTGTGCTTAGCGCTTTCATATTGACCATTATGCTTACCCTCGGCGCCTTGCCAATACTGGCAGGAAAGTACATTACTGCTAGCACTTGCTGTGTATACTGGCATTCGTGAGGTTATCTATGGGAAACGCAAATGAGAATGGCGCCTCTGGAAAGAGCCGCTCTGGTTCTGCACGGATGGCCAAACTGAGTCCGGCCGAGCGCACCGAACTTGCCAAGAAAGCAGCGTCCGAACGATGGGCGGGGCGCCAGGGGGGCGAAATCTATACTCCCGAAGCCATCGGTGATCTGCCCATCATTGGCCACACCATCCCTTGCGCGGTAATCACTGTCGAGGGTGAGGTAATTCGACTGGTCTCCGAGCGCGAACTGGTGAAATCGCTAGGGGGAAAGCGCGGAGGTTCTCACTGGCTTAGGGCGAGGGGAGACGCTGGTGCAGCGAATTTGCCACCGATCCTATCCGCATCGAACTTGCGCGAATTCATCAGCGATGACCTTATGCAAGGGCTTGACTCCCGCTACATGTTTAAGAATCCCGGGCGGGGAGGTACAGCCGCTTATGGTTTGCGCGGCGAACTGTACCCCATGATTTGCGATGTATTTCTAAAGGCAAGAGACGCGCGCAAGTTACTCCCCAGCCAAGAAAACATCGCAATCACAGCCGATATACTCATGCGGGCGTTGGCGCACACTGGCATCATTGCGCTCATCGATGAGGCTACTGGATACCAGAACAAGAGACCGGTGGATGCGCTCGCTAGAATCCTTGAGGCGTTCATCGCGAAGGAACTCCAACCCTACGTTAGGGGCACTTTCAAGCCAGAATTCTATGAACACATGTTTCGACTTCGCGGTCTGGACTATAGGGCCGATACGGTGAAGCGCCCACAATATTTTGGATGCCTAACAAATGACATTGTCTACCGGAGATTGGCGCCCGGAGTGTTGGCGGAGTTGAAGAAGGTAGCCACCCGCAATGACGCGGGAAGGCCAACCCATAAATACTTTCAGCGCCTAACCTCTAACGTTGGCTACATGAAGCTGGTAGAGCACTTGGGGGCGGTAGTTGCCATTATGAAGCTCAGCAAAGACTATCCAGATTTCATTTCGAAACTAGACATGGTGGCACAGCGTTATGGCCAGAACATGCTACTTGCATTCCCCGATGCGGGGGATAGCGGTAAGGGCCTATGAGCGATTCCAGCGGGTATTCGCAGCTTTTGTAGCAGTCTCTGCATTGGGCGCCGCCGAGTTTGCCCAGCGCAACAGACGCTGGGATTTTTGCCGGCGTTTGGATCGACCAACGGTGTGCCATCAAGATTTTCGCCTATGGCCTGTTCAACAACGCGCCGCGCTATAGTGGCGAAATTTATTCTTGCTTGAGCGTGTAGGCATACATAAATGATGCACTCAGTCCGCCGAACCTTCAAGGCCGCTCAGATTTCAAACTAACCCATTACCCAGGGTTGCGTGAGACGTCGTTTCGTGAAGACATCCGCGAGCGAGCTAGGGAGCGGGCAAGAAGCGGTAGCCGACACCTCGCACGGTGAGGAGGTGCCGCGGGCTCGATGGGTCATCCTCGATGTATCGCCGCAGTCGCACGATGAAGTTATCGACGGCGCGCGTGTCGGTGTCCTCGTGCAGACGCCAGACCTGCTCCAGGATGTCTTTGCGGGAGACGACCTGCCCGCTGCGGTCGGTCAGAAAGCGCAGCAGGTCGGCCTCCATGAGCGTCAGTTGGGAGTGCCGGCCGTTGGGCGCCAGCAGCTCCAGGGTGTCGAACCGGATCGTTCTTCCCGCAAAGGAGAACTCGTCCTTGGGCTGCGGT
This sequence comes from Acidobacteriaceae bacterium, assembly GCA_965277125.1. Lineage (GTDB taxonomy): Bacteria > Acidobacteriota > Terriglobia > Terriglobales > Acidobacteriaceae > Edaphobacter. The sequence goes on from CBDIBU010000005.1 coordinate 794,930, forward strand.
GGCGGCGGCGGCGCCGAGTTGCTCGACTGCCAGGCCATGCGCCTCAGCAGACTTTTGAGGCGGACGAGCAGGATGGAGAGGTCGAAGGGCTTGGGGAGGTAGTCGTCCGCGCCCGCCTCGATGCCCTCGAGGATGTCCTCGGGCCGCGAGCGCGCGGTCAGCATCAAGATGGGGAAGTAGCGCTCCTGCTGGCGGAGGCGGCGCGCGATGGTGAAGCCGTCGATGCCGGGCAGCATGCAATCGAGCACGATGGCGGAAGGCGCCTCCGGTCCGGAGGTCGGGGCCGCCAGCAGATGGGCGAGCGCCAGATCGCCGTCGGCGAAGTGCTCCGTCCGGTACTGCTCGGCCGCGAGGTTGAAGAGCAGGCCCTGCGCTAGGTGCGCCTCGTCTTCGATCAGTGTGATCAGCGGCCGGGTCTCGTTGGTCGTGCTCGTCTCCGTCATGCCCCGCCCCTCACGGAGGTGGATGGGTCTGTCGCCTGCGGAGTTGCGAGAGGCAGCGACAGCACGATGGTGGTGCCGGCGCCGAGGCCCTGCGACTCTGCCCTCGCATTGCCGCCATGCTGGCGGAGGATGCTGCGGACAAGGAAGAGACCGAGGCCGGTGCCGGAGATGCGCGCCGCGGATCGGCCGGGCACCCGGTAGAAACGCTTGAAGATGCGCTTGTGCTGACCTGCCGCGAGCCCAAGCCCTGTATCGGTGACGCGAATGACGGCGGAGGTGTATCGCTCGATCAGCAGGGAGACGCGAAGGTGTACACCCTCCGGCGAGTACTTTACGCCGTTTTCGAGCACGTTCATGATGGCGTTTCTGAGGTCGTCGGCGTTGCCGAAGACGTGCAGGCGGACGGCGCCGGGGACGGGGGCGAGCACGATCGCCTCGGGCGGAAGCTTTTGTTGTTGCAGCGTGGTTTGGATGCACTGCGCGAGCAGGGGTTCGAGCTCGAGCACACGGCGGTCGTGCCGGCGCTGGGCCAGCGTTCCAGCCGTCAGCACACGCTCGACGGTGGTGAGCAGGCGGTCCGAGTCCGACAGCATGATGGCGTAGAACTCCTGCCGCTGCGCTTCGTCGACTGGCCTTCGCTGCAAGGTTTCGAGATAGAGGCGGATGGACGCGATCGGTGTTTTGAGTTCGTGGGTGACGGCGTTGACGAAGGAGTCCTGGCGCTGATTGCGCCGCACCTCGCGGACGAGGAAGACGGTGTTGAGGACGACGCCGGTGAGGAGGGCGGCGAAGAAGATGATGCCGAGAACCAGAAGGGCGACGCGCCGCTCGTTGAGGATGATCCAGCCGATGTTCAGCGCCACCGTGACGCCGGTGAGGACGACGCCGAGGATGATGGCGAAGGCGATGGCACCGCGGCGTTGGTTGAGGTTCATGGGATGGCAGAGAGAATCGGGTGCGTGGAGCGGGGCCGGTTGGGAGTCGGGCCTATGGGGGTACCCTCCCCCCGTACTTGGGTCTCAAAGTCTTCGAAAGAGACGACTTAGGTCCGGACTTGGTAGTGTCCTAATTTAGAATCAGACACGGAATCCACAGTCCCTGAGTTGCTTCCGACTCACGCTCTCAACGTATTTTCCTTGTCTTGCAAGCATTTCCGGCATACCACAGGTATTAAGGTGATCTTGCAATAGGTGTTGATTTGGAAACCAAAGCATATAGGCGTTCGGTTCTCCACCAAGCATTACGCCATCTAGGCAGCGTAAGTACATGTGAACGCCACTTAGGCCAATCTCGACAAAAAGGTTGCATCATGTATTAACGACTCATCCATGGATCGCTCCGTGAATTATGGATCGTAGCCAGTCAGAGACCGTTTGTCCCTTGCCGTGCGCTGGCGGGGAGAAGAACGATCCACCATACTGTTGGCGCGTTTTTGTAGTAGTTGGACCTAAGCAATAAGGGCAAATTAGGACACTACCCGGACCTGCGCAAGGGTACCAGGGCTGCGGCTGTTGTGGGTCAGTCGATGCATTGAGCTCCTTGTGGTTGTCGACACAGGATAGCGGGTGAGAGGGACGCGGCGCGCCACAGGGGGGCGTCACAGCCGAAGTGCGGTGCAGAGGCTAAGAGCAGCCACATCGCCGGGCGCTCGAAATGAGAAGAGGCTGCGCTTGGGATGGCAACCGGAGCAGGCGGCAAGCGCAAGACGGTGCAGATGGCGACTACGCTATCTCGATGGTTGCGGGATAACTCAGGGGAGGCAAAAGCGGCGCAGAGGGTGAGCTCTGCGCCGAGGTATCGGACGGATTTGGGTGTGGGGGCTAGTTCGCGCCGGCCGGTTTGGGGTTGGTGCGATCGAACTTGGCGACCTGGACTTTTTGGGCGAGGCCGAGCTGTTCGAGCACCCAGATGCCGTAGTAGTTGATGTCGAACTCGTACCAGGCAAGGCCGTGGCGGGCGCTGACGGGGTGGGCGTGGTGATTGTTGTGCCAGCCTTCGCCGCCGGTCAGCAGCGCGACCCACCAGTTGTTGCGCGAGTCGTCCTTGGTGTCGAAGCGGCGCTTGCCCCAGAGATGGGTGGCGGAGTTGACCAGCCAGGTGGCATGGAGGCCGAGGGTGACGCGGAGGAAGGTGCCCCAAAGCACCATGCCGATGGCGCCGTGGATGGGGTGGGCGGGGGAGAGGGCCGCACCGACGATGAGTTGAAGGACGCCGGCGAGGGTCAAGGGGAGCCAGTGCCACTTGGAGAGCCAGACGTGAACCTTGTCGCGGGTGAGGTCGGGGGCGTAGCGGCCGAGCAGCGCGGTCTCGGAGTGGAGGGCGCGGCCGGAGAGGATCCAGCCGGCGTGCGCCCACCAGGTACCGTCGTGCGGGGTGTGCGGATCGCCGTCGTGGTCGGAGTTCTGGTGGTGGACGCGGTGGGTGGCGACCCAGAAGATGGGTCCGCCCTCAAGCGCCATGGTGCCGCAGGTGCTCACGAAGTACTCGACCCACTTGGGTGTCTTGTAGCCGCGGTGCGTGAGCAGGCGATGGTAGGCCATCCCGATGCCGACGTTGATGGCAAGGAAGTACATGATGGCGAAGGCGGCGACGTTCTTCCACGAGAAGAAGAAGAGCGCGGCGACGGCGCCGACGTGAAAGGCGCCCATGGCGATGGTGGTGATCCAGTTGACGCTGCCGGCCTGGTGCTCACGACCCATGCGGAGGTCCTGCCGGATGCGGCGCTGTGCCTCCTGCGCGGCGGCGAGGCGGGAGCCCGGGGCGGCTACGCCATGAACGTGTTCCGACGAGACGGCGAGATCGTTGGCGAGCTCGTCTTGCTGTTCTGACTGCGGGGAGAGAACGGATGTATCCATGACCTGAGAGTCCTTTGAACCACTTGCTTCACGCTAGCAGGCCGCGCTCTGTCGGGATGTAAGAGTTTTGTAATGCTCCCGGAAGGGTGTAGAGGATGGCGCCTCAGTCCTGTGGGGAAAAGTGACGGACTCGAACGGCGCTTTCGGTACCACGGGGTACGAGACCAAAACTCTTGTACCGAGAATGTAGCTATTAAGTCTTGAAGCGGGCCGGCCCAGCGGACATACTGGTCGAGCATGCATGCGGGTCGGGGAGCAGGCACGGAGGGGTAGAGATGGCAGCGGAGAGTGCGCGGGCGAACGAGGCGGAACAGCCGACCCTCTTGGGCGCGGAAGAGGGCGTCATGCTGGGCGCGTTTCGTTTGGAGCCTACGTTTAGCCCGCGGGTCTGGGGCAAGCGCAGCTTGGCGCCGTGGTTTGCCGAGACCGGAACGACGGAGCTGGTCGGTGAGGCGTGGCTGACCGGACCGCAGGCGGTGGTGGCGACGGGGCCAATGCAGGGCAGGCAGCTCGAGCAGGTGGTTGCCGAGGCGGCTGAGAGCATCCTGGGTGTAAGCCCTGCAACGATGGGCGGCACCGGGATCGCAGAGCCCGAGTTTCCTTTGCTGGTGAAGATTCTTTTTCCTGCCGACAAGCTTTCGGTGCAGGTGCATCCGGACGACCTGCAGGCGCAGGCGATCGGGCAGCCGCGCGGCAAGACCGAGTGCTGGTATGTGCTCGAGGCAGAGCCCGGGGCGGCGGTGGCGCTGGGACTCAAGGAGGGGGCCACGCTCGATGCCGTTCGGTCGGCGATCGCGGACGGAAGTCTGGAGGATCTGCTGACGATGGTGCCGGTATCAGTCGGCGACATGATCTTTGTGGATGCGGGCACGGTGCACGCGATCGGGCCGGGTGTGGTGCTGCTGGAGACGCAGCAGACCTCGGATACGACCTACCGGATGTACGACTATGGGCGGCCGCGTCCGCTGCATGTGGAGCAAGGGCTGGGGGTGACCAAGCTGGCCACACGGGCTGGCAAGACCGCGCCGCAGCGGCGCGAGGGATTTACGCGGCTGATCGAGGAGCAGTACTTCGCGGTGGATCGCTTTGAGGGCTCGGCGATGGTGACGATGGACGGTCCGGGCTGCCTGGTCGGACTTTCGGAGGGAATCTCCGTGCTGGAGAACGGCGCCGCGTTGGCGCTGCCGAGGGGACAGGCGATCGTTGTGCCGGCGGGCGCGACGGTGACGGTGGACGCGCCGGGGAACGGCGCCTATCTGCGGTGTGTTGCGCCGGCGATGGGCGGAGGCTGAGGTCAAGGTGGACCCCTTGTGTCGGGCCTTCAGCCCTTTACCGGATATCCACGCCGCACCTGGGGCCTCGCCCCAGGCTGTTATGAGCCGGGCCTTCAGCCCGAGAAATCAGGAGCTACATCCATGAGAGAGCTCTAGAACTGGAAGTAGAGGAAGGGGATGTTGCTGTCGAGGTTGGCGAGGGCACTGAAGAGGAGCGCCGCCATCGCGAGCGCCCAGGGCAGGGTCGGCTGCCAGCGCAGGCGATAGGCGAGCCGATGCAGGAGTGGACTGGCGAGCTCCGGCGCGGGCCCCGCCGGAAGGGAGCCGGCGTTCGGTTGTACGGGGGCGACGGCCGGATTGGCGGTTGGGCGTTGCAGCGCAGCGGCGGCGACGGCCTGCTCCGTGATTGGCTCCTGGCCGAGAAGCGTCTGCGTATTCGGCAGGAACCACACGACGGGAAAGAGCGCGAAGGCGAGTGCGCCGTCGAGCAGGCTCGCTGGGTGACCCGCGCCGCGGTGGCCGGCCAGATCTCCGAGCATCGCGATCGCGGCGGACAGCGAGCTGGCGCGGAAGAAGATCATCGCGAAGATCACCTGCAGGTAGACGCCCAGCATGAGCGGCAGGCGGAGGAGGACAGACGGCGGAGGGGGAGCGACGCCGTTGTGGCGAAAGTGGCGCCAGGCCTGGTTGGCCGTGAGATAGACGCCATGGAGAAGACCGAAGACGATGAACTGCAGGCCCGCACCGTGCCAGATGCCGGTGAGGAACATCGTCGCCAGCGTCGGATAGGCGATCATGGCGGCAAAGCCGGCGGGGGTGCGCAGGGCCTTGCGGGAGGTCTTCTTGCCGGCCGCGAGTCGGCGTCGCTGCACGCGCAGGAGCAGGGGGTTGTAGAGGTAGAGCGTGATGTAGCGCGTGAGGGTGATGTGCCAGCGCTGCCAGTACTCCGTGACGCTGATCGCCTTGTACGGCGAGTCGAAGTTGAACGGAAAGCGGATGGAGAAGATGCGGGCTAGGCCGAGCGCCATGTCGGTGTAGCCGGAGAAGTCGAAGTAGAGCTGCATGGAGTAGACGATCAGACCGGTCCAGGCGGCGGCGGCGGATTGCGCGCCGGCGTGACTGAAGGCGAGGTCAGCCTGCGGCGCGAGGCGGTCGGCGATGAGCACCTTCTTCGCGAGGCCGAGGACGAACCACGTCAGGCCGACGGTGACATCGGAGCAATGGAGGCGAAAGCGGCGCGGCTGGGAGCCGGCAGAGGGGGTCGACTCGGCGAACTGCGGCATCATCTCGCGATGGTGCAGGATGGGGCCGGCGATCAGGTGTGGAAAGAAGGTGACGAAGAGGGTGTAGGAGAGCAGATCCTGCGACTCCGCCTGACCCTGCGCGAGATCGACGAGATAGGAGATCTGGGTAAAGGTGAAGAACGAGATGCCGAGCGGCAGCAGGATCGAGTGTGGCGTGAGGCCGGGCAGGTGGAGCGGCGCCAGCAGCAGCAGGGTCTTGTAGAGGTATTTGAAGCAGAAGAGCAGGGCCAGGTCGGCGACGATGCCGGAGGTGAGCCAGCGTCGGCGCGCGCCGGATTCGGCCGGGGATCGAGCGATGCCGCGGGAGACACCGAAGTTCAGACCGATCGACCCGAGCAGCAGCAGAACGAAGGGCGGGTTCCAAGCGGCATAGAAGACGAGCGAGGCCGCGGCCAGCCACAGCAGAACGGGACGCCTGCCCCATCGGCCGAGCAGCTGGTAGCCCAGCACGGCCACGGGGAGAAACAGAAACAGAAAGCTTAGGGAGTTGAACAACACTGGCGGCCGCGTTCAAGGTTAACAGAGTCTTACGCAGCCAACAGGGACCGGGCGCACGAGCCCGAGGCAGAGACAGAAGCGGCCGACGGAGGGCATGGCCCTTCCGTCAGCCGCTATGGAAACCGTCGAAGGTTAGGGCCCAGGGACAAGACCCTCAGGCAGGTCGGGTTGACTGAAAGTGAATCAAGCGCTGCAGCTACCAAGACGACAAGAACACCGGTCGAACTCGAGCCTCTTTAGTGTGGGCCCTCACACGTGAGACTAGGCAGCCGGGATCGCGCCAGCCATACCTCGGAGGTGGGAGCGTGGGTACGAGCGGGCTATGCGTCCGGCGGGGCGCTGTGCAGCTCGATGTGGGTGTCGCGGATCTCGGTCGCCGTGAACAGGCTGAAGAACGGCGCACCTTCGCTGGCGGCCGTGATGGCGGCGCGTCCACCTGCCTCGCGATCGACCAGGCAAAGGACGCCGATCACGCGCATGCCGGCGGCGCGCGTCGCGTCGATCGCGTTGACGGTCGACATGCCGGTGGTGCAGACGTCGTCGACGATGACGACCGGAGCGTCCTGCCGCAGAAATCCCTCGATACGTCGACCGGTGCCGTGGGCTTTTTCCGCCTTACGCACCAGAAAGCCGTTGATCAGCGTCGGGACCTGTTCCGGCAGCTCGCGCATGGGGTCGTCGGGGGCGAGGTCGAGCTGTTCGGAGAGGGCGAGGATCTCGGCGTGATCCGCGGCCGCCCAGGCGCTGGCGGAGGCGATGTTGGACACGAGCGGGTCGGCGCCCATGGTGAGCCCGCCGACGGCGACCGCCGCGGGCAGGTGCTCGCGGATGAGGTCATAGAGCAGGATGCCTGCCAGCCGACCACCCTCCGCATGGAGCGTGGTGATGCGGCAGTCGATGTAGAAGTCCGAGCGCTGGCCGGAGGCGAGAGTGAAGTCGCCGAGCGTGTAGGAGAGAGTCGCGAGCAGGTGCAGCAGGGCGGTACGGTGGTCGGTCTGGCTCTCGGTGGGCATGAGGTGATTGTAGCGAGAGGGCTACGGCGCGGTTGCCGCGGCGGCCGCGGCGTCGAGCTGGTGATGGGCATCCTGTGCCCATTGCGGAATTTGCGGCTTGGTGCTGGCAGGTTCGGGATGGCCGCGCGTGACCGCCCAGTGGTCGAGCCAGCTCGCGCCGATGTCGGAGATGTAGTCGTCCGGCTGCGCGTAGGCTGGATCGGCGAGGGCCGTGTCGAGCGAGATAAAGCTGTAGCCGCGCGCGCGCATCAGGGCGAGCAGCTCCGGCAGATGGTCGGCTTCGAGCCAGCTGTCATGCAGCAGAAGCACCTGCCGCGGCTCATAGCCGAGCAGCGATCGCGCGAGCTGTTCATCATGCGCGAAGACGGCGGTCGTGTAGGCAAGCCAGGCAGAGACGATGCGCTGTTCGAGCGCGGCGTCGTTTCGGCGGCGGGCGTCTTCATAGAGATCGGCGAAGAACCAGTCGCGAGCGTCGATGGTGACCGGCGCGATGCGATAGCCGCGCTCGGCGAGAAAGGCCTCCGCCTCGCGGCGCGTCGCGAGGTCGGGACCGACGTCGAGATAAGGATGGCGGAAGTAGCGCAGACGGCCGTGGCGCGGGTCGAGCAGAAGCCGCGTGACGCTCTCGCCCTGGATGACGTCATCCTCCCAATCCTTGAGCGGTGTGTCGTTCAGCGAGGTATGGCTGTAGGTATGGTTGCCGAGATCGAATCCAGCGTCGAGCCAGCTGGTGAGCACGGCGATGCGCGCGTCTGTCTCGCCTGTCTTGAAGAGGCGCTGCTCGTTCACAAACCCTGTGGCCGGCGCTTTCGCGTCTCGCAGTGCCGCGATGATCTTTGCGTTGACGGCCGTGATCTCAGGCGCGGTCATGCTCATCGCGTCCATGGCCGGGAGGTCGTCGACGGTAAGCGCGATCTGCCGCGAGGCGGGTGCGCTTTGCGCCTGCGCTTGGGAGAGCCGGACGGTCGCCGAGGTGGACAGGAGAACCACGCCAATGGTCGTGCAAAGCCATCGAGCTTGCATGGAGATCCTTACCGCGGCAGCCGATCAAGGTGTTGGTAGCCGCCCGTCACGATGAAGGCGGCGAGAAAGACGGTGGCGTTGTAGGTGGCGTGGACCAGGGTGCTGGCGGCGACCGAGCGCAGCCGCAGGCGGACCGTGGTCAGGATCAGCGAGACGCAGAAGAGCAGCCCCAGAATGGGCCAGGTGAACGCGGTCTGCTGGCCGTGCAGCAGCGCGAAGAGAACGCTGGTCGAGATGGCGGAGAAGACCAGCGCGGGCTGGCTGAGCGCGTTGGAGCTTTGCCAGGAGGCACGCGCGGCCTCGGTGCGCGGCAGACAGAGCCAGTCGTAGGCGATGGCGAAGGCGGGAAGGAGAAAACCGCGGAACAGGATCTCCTCAAAGAGTGGCGCGAGAAGGATGCCGAAGGCGGTGATCAGCCAGATGTCGGATTTGGTGTGGAAGAACTCGTTGAGCGGCAGCTCCTTGGGCACGGAGATCAGGTTGGAGAGCCCCTGGACGAGGGCTGAAAGCAGCACGCCCAGCGGAAGCAGGCGGAGAAGGTTGCGCATGGCGGCGGGTCCGTTCCACTGCAGGCCGAAGAGGAAGGGCCGCTTCCAGAGGAGGGGAAAGATGGCGAACGAGAGGCCAAGCGTGCCGAGGTAGGTGATGGTCTCGGCGGCGATCAGGAGCTTGGGGTGGATTTCGCCGAGGCGCAGGGAATGCGATCGCCCCAGCAGGACGGCCTCCGTCAGCAACAGCAGGAGGGCCGTGATCGCGAGGAAGAGCAGCGCGTGGCCGAGGTGAGGGATGCGCGTGGGGGTCTCGGGCGGAGCGCTGTTCGGCGTCTCGTCGGTGGGCGGAAGCGCGATGGCATCGCCCTCCGCCAGCGCGGGCGCCAGGACGGGCAGATCGCTGGGGGCGTCGCTCATGTGATCGGTATGGGCGTCCTGGCGCGCGGGGACCTGGAGACTTGACTGCCTCATGCGGAGACCTTCTTGCGTCCGCGCTTGGCTGGCGCGTCGGCGGAGGCGGCGAGCTTGGACGGCGGCCTGCCTGCGCGAGCGCGTGGGCTTTCTGCGGGTTTGGCTGAGCTTGCCTTGGGCACACCGGTCTTGCGCTCCGGCTTGACGAAGCTGCCGCGCGCGCGGCGTTCGGCGTCGGCGGCCGCCGCGATGGACTCGGGCTGCGGACCGGCGTAGCTGATGCCGGGCTCGACCGTTGACGGCTCGGCCGGGTGCCGGCGGTAGTGCTCGCGGAGGAAGGCGGCGGTGTGCGAGGCCTCGACCGTGGAGACCTGCTCGGGGGTGCCGTGCGCGACGATGCGACCGCCGCCCTCGCCGCCTTCCGGGCCCAGGTCGAGCAGGTAGTCGGCGTTGCGAATGATGTCCAGGTTGTGCTCGATGATGACGACGGAGTTGCCAAGGTCGGTCAGCCGATGGAGGACCTCGAGGAGCTTGCGGACATCGTCGAAGTGCAGGCCGGTGGTGGGCTCGTCGAGGAGGTAGAGGGTCTTGCCGGTCTGGCGCTTGGAGAGCTCGCGCGCGAGCTTCATGCGCTGTGCCTCGCCGCCGGAGAGCGTGGTGGCGGACTGGCCGAGGTGGATGTAGCCGAGGCCGACGTCGACCAGGGTCTGCAGCCGGACATGGACGTTGGGGATGTCGGCGAGGATGGGCACGGCGTCGGCGATGGGCAGGTCAAGGATGTCGGCGATGGAGTAGCCGTTGAAGCGAACGGAGAGCGTCTCCTGATTGTAGCGACGGCCGTTACAGACATCGCAGAGCACATAGACGTCCGGGAGGAAGTTCATCTCGATGCGGCGTTGGCCTTCGCCCTGGCAGGCCTCGCAGCGGCCGCCGGGCACGTTGAACGAGAAGCGCCCGGGCTTGTAGCCGCGCTCGCGGGACTCGGGAAGCATGGCGAAGAGATCGCGGATGGCGGAGAAGACGCCGGTGTAGGTCGCGGGGTTCGATCGCGGCGTGCGTCCGATGGGCGACTGGTCGATCTGGATGACCTTGTCGAGCTGATCGATGCCTACGACCTTGCCGTGCTGTCCGGGATCTTCGCGTGAGCCGTAGATCTCCTTGGCGAGCGCGCGATAAAGGATGTCGTTGACCAAGGTCGACTTGCCGGAGCCGGAGACGCCGGTCACGACGGTCATGACGCCGAGCGGAACGTGTGCCGTAACGTTCTGGAGGTTGTGCGAGTGGGCGTCCTCGACGGTGATCCAGGCGCCGGTGAGCGGGCGCGGGCCGATCTCGCCCATGGCGTTCGGTGGCCGCGAGAGCATGGTCGCGGCGCCGGCGAGGTACTGCCCGGTGATCGAGGCGGGGTTCGCCATGATCTCGGCGGGGGTGCCGTCGGCGATCAGGTAGCCGCCGTGCTTGCCGGCGCCGGGGCCGAGGTCGAGCACATAGTCGGCCTTGCGAATGGTGTCTTCGTCATGCTCGACGACGAGGACGGTGTTGCCGAGGTCGCGCAGGCGCTCGAGCGCGGCGATGAGGCGCTGGTTGTCGCGCTGGTGCAGGCCGATCGAGGGCTCGTCGAGGACGTAGAGGACGCCCCGGAGGCGGGAGCCGATCTGCGTGGCGAGCCGGATGCGCTGGCCTTCGCCGCCGGAGAGGGTGGCGGCGGAGCGATCGAGCGCAAGGTAGTTGAGGCCGACGGCGTTGAGGAATTCGAGCCGCTCGATGATCTCGCGCTGGAGGCGGTCGGCGATCAGGCGCTCGCGTCCGGTAAACTGCATGGCGCGGGCGGCGGCGAGGGCTCGGTCTAGGGGGAGGGCGGTGAAGTCGGCGATGGAGGCGTTGGTGGGCTGGGGCTGGTTGGGCGCGATGGTCGGTTGGGGTAGAGAAGCAGGTCCCTCCACTTCCCCTTCGGCGCGCGTCGCTTGCTCAGTGTCCGGTCGGGATGACACCGTATGTGGGGAGCGCTCCGGCCGGGATGACGCTACGGGCGGGAGTGGGTCCGGTCGGGATGACACCATTTCCAAACTGAGGGGCTGGATGGTGAGGGGGAGGGTGACGGCGAGGGACTCGGGGCGGAGGCGGCGGCCGTGGCACTTAGGGCAGGCCGTCGCCGACATGTATTGCATCATGTAATCGCGGTAGCCCTCGGACTTGGTCTCCTCGAGGTTGGAGCGGAGATAGGCGAAGATGCCGTGAAAGCCGGTGCGCGAGGCCTCGGTGCGCGGCGGACCGTAGAGAAAGAGCTCCTGCTCGGGCTTGGTGAGTTCGCCGAACGGCCGCTTCAGGTCGATCTTGTACTTGTCGGCGGCGAGCTTGATGAGGCGCAGCAGATAGGTCGATCCCGAGCCGGGGCCCATGGCACCGTCGAGCAGCGGCTTGGACCAGTCGGTGATGGTCTTGGCGGGGTCGAAGTCGTAGATCGAGCCGAGGCCGTGACACTCCGGACAGGCGCCGTAGGTGGAGTTGAAGGAGAAGGAGCGCGGCTCCAGGCGCGGAACGTTGATGCCGCAGTCCGGGCAGGCCATCGAGGAAGAGAAGAGCGTCTCGATCTGCTGGCGCGTCTCCGGGTCCTGGACGGCAATGAGCACAAGGCCGTTGGCCATCTGCAGCGCCTTGGTGACGGAGGTGTCGAGACGGCGAGTGTCGTACTTCGGCGGGGTCGACTCACCGCCGCTCGTGGCAAGGGCGGCGTTGGCGCTTTCCGGCGTCTGATCGGGCGCGGGTCGGAGGATGATGCGGTCGACGATGGCCTCGACGGTGTGATTCTTGCGCTTTTCGAGGCGCATGCCCTCGCTGATCTCGGTGATCTCGCCATCGATGCGGACACGGAAGCCCTGTTGGTCGAGAGCTTCGAGCTCTTCGCGGAACTCACCCTTGCGACCGCGCACGATGGGTGCCATGACGGTGATGCGCTCCGGCTGGGCGCCCTTGGCGAGCCGGCTGACGGCCTGCTCGACGATGCGGATAACGATCTGCTCGGGTGACTGGCGGGAGATGGGGCGACCGCAGCTTGGGCAGTGCGGTTGGCCGACAGACGCCCACAGCAGGCGCAGGTAGTCGTAGATCTCGGTAATCGTGCCGACGGTGGAGCGCGGGGAGCGCGAGGTGGTCTTCTGCTCGATGGAGATGGCGGGCGACAGGCCGTCGATGGCGTCGACGTCAGGGCGCTCCATCTGATCGAGGAACTGCCGGGCATAGGCGGAAAGGGTCTCGACGTAGCGGCGCTGGCCCTCGGCATAGATGGTGTCGAAGGCGAGCGAGCTCTTTCCGGAGCCGGAGAGACCGGTGACGACTGTCAGGGTGTTGCGGGGGATGGAGACCGAGACGTCTTTGAGATTGTGCTGCCGTGCCCCGCGCACCGTGATGTGCGTGATGCCGGCGGTCGGGGGTTTTGTGGAGGGAGCCAAGGCTTAAGGATACGGCATCACGAGACGGCTCGCAGCGTGCCCCATGCCCGCCTCACCGGATTCCAAGGGGTGCGACCGTCCGGATTTCAGGGTGGGCGACCAACCAGGGACGGCATCCTGGTATCTCAGGTATTAACACCTGGGTTAGCAATGTTGTTTGCGCACAGTCGCAAGAGCTGCCAGCATGGATTGGACATACACGGAGATGGGCGGGTCACGCCGAATCTTCGGTTGGAGTGGGAGTGAACGCGTCGATTCTGCTGGTCTGTGCCGTTTTGGCTTCGCTCGCATCGGGAGTGTTGCTGGCCTACTGGCTTTGCCAAGCCATGTTCCACATCTTTCGCGTGCATTCACGACAGATACAGCGACGGGTGGTGCAGCGAGTCACAATCGCCCGCGGCTGAGCACCAATCTCATGTATGGTGGCTCAGGTTAGAAGCTGCTAACAGCTAGGGCGGTGTTGCCGTCCCTGTGCCCGTTGTCCCCGTCCGCGGATTTGCCTGCTGCAGTTTCTGAAGCTGCTCAAAGATCTGCTGTGGCGTCTTCACCGTCTCCGTGCTTGGATCCGAGCTGTCGTCAGGGTCGACCGGAGTCGTGGTTGCCGTGGCGGGAGCGGTGGTGGCGCCGATCGGCGGGAAGACAAGCGGCTGCGTGACCTCGGACGGTTGCCCTCCGTGTCCGGGGGCATTCGCGGGGGGGGCATCCGGTACGCCGGCTCTGGGACGGGCCGACACGAACCCACGTGTGTTCACCGACTCACGGTCCACGGCACGGCCTTGCGGGGGCTCGTCGCTGTCGTCCTGCGCCGTCTCCTGCGCTGCGTTTGGGTTAGGCGGGGTCGCCCCGCCGGTGCGCGGGGTCAGCAGCAGTTCCAGCGGCTTATCCGCCTGGTTGGATAAGATCATCAGGTTGACGCCGGTGCCGTCGAGCAAGGTCGCGAGCACGCGTTGCGGGTCCGCCGGGCCGTAGGTGCCGAAGACGCGATCCTCGGGAACCGTGCCGGAGATTTTCATGCCGGTGCTGCGGGCGACCTCGCGCAAGATCCCGTTCAGGCTCGCGTTGGTGGCCGTCACGGTAAGTTGGCCGTTGTCAAAGCGCACAACCGATCGCCGTGCGTTGGCCGGGGGCGTTGGCGGGGTTCCGGCGGGAGCGATTTGGGCGATGCCGCTCGAGACCGCGACCGCCGCCGCGGTCGCCAGCACCGTCCGGCGCAGCAGGCGCATCTGCGATCCCCCGCTGTACGGTCTCCCATTGGTCGTGCAAGCGCGCATCACGCTCTCCCACTTATAAGACGTGTTGGCCATATCAGAGGGTGTCCTGTCCGCCGCTGCTTTCTTCGGGGTAGTCTACTCGTGGTCGAGGAGTTCGGCAGACGAATGTGGCGGCAACAGATGCACCAAGGTGTTAGACAGTGTGGCGGGGGCGCCGATTCTCATGCCGCGTCCCCGACGTTTGGGGGAGACTCGGTCCGGCCGAGCGGCGTTCTGCTTTCGCGCGCGGCGTGGCTTCTGGCGCTTGCGCTGATGGGGCTGCCGGACACACGCAGCTGGGCGGAGACGTGCACGACCCAGTCCGCGATGCAGCCGGGCGATCGCGAGGCGCTCGCCGAGGCTTCCCGTGAGATCGCCGGGAAGATGCAGACGGGGGATCTCACAGGGCTGCAGGCGCAGACGGTCGCGGAGTTTGCCTCCAACTTCGGCGGCATACGGCAAGCGGTGCAGGAGCTAGAGCCGCACCTTCAGGGCGACTCGCTGGTGCTTGACGACATCTTTCTGCTGGATGCGACCGGTCTGGGCGCCGGAGCCGAGGCGCAGTTCTTTTGCACCCTGAACCGATCCCAGGCTGACGTCGATCTTTCGATCAATGGGCTCACGAGCGGTGTCTACGGCTTTGCCGTGGTGCGGGCCAGTGGAAGTTCACCCTGGCGTATCTCGATGCTGCTTCGGCGCGACAACGGACGCTGGCTGCTGGCCGGCTTCTTTCCGGGCGCGACCACGGCTGCCGGACACGATGGAGTGTGGTATTGGCGTGAGGCGCGTCGCTTGGCGGTGGCCCGGCAGATTTGGAGCGCATGGTTGTTCTTCGGCGAGGCAAGGGCTCTGCTGCAGCCGGCGCCCTTTGTGCAGAGCTCGCACCTGGAGCGGCTGGAGGACGAGCGCAAGTCGGCCGCGCCGCCGGCGCTCTCCGCGGGCATCAGTGCGACCACGCCGCTGGTCGTTAAAGGCGTCGATACCACGGAGTATCGCTTTACGGCGCTCTCCGCGGACAGCGTGCTCGGGAGGGACAAGCTCGATGTGCTGGCGCATGTGGAAGGGCAGGCGGGTGACGCCGCTGCCCTCCGTTCGCAGGGCGACGGGGCGGCGCGGGCTCTGCTGGCGGCGTACCCTGAGCTGCGATCGAGCTTTGGCGGGGTGCTGATTGCACTGGATCTGCCGGGAAGCACGCAGCCGCTCATTACCGAGCGCCCGATCGCCGAGATCCACTGAGCTCCGCGAAGTTGTCGCGAGCGGGTCGGGACCGCGCGGCGGGCTGGGTCCGAATCGCCTCCGATATGTCCCGATGAACGGCGACGAGCGCGGGCATTGACCTCATGCAGACGTGCCTTCAGCCTGCCCCGGATGGATGATAAGCTGATGGATGGTGACGCGGAAAGACCGCGCGTATGCGAGCGCGGGCCGCATCCATAGGTGTGACCGAGATCCGCTTTACGTGGGCAGCACACCGCCGGGCGTTTGGCCGGGGATAGACCGTGTGCGCCGATGAGGTACGACAGGACGTGAAAACACTGCAGCAGGCGATCTTTGAGCGGCGGGCGACGCCCGGCTTCGGCGACCCGTCGGTTCGCCCGGAGGACCTGGACGAGATCCTCAAGGCCGGGCTCGCCGCGCCAAGCGGGTACAACCTCCAGCCCTGGCGCTTTATCGTCGTGCAGGCGGCCGAGCAGAAGCGTCGTCTGCGGGCGGCCTGCTTTAACCAGGCCAAAGTGGAGGAGGCGCCCGTGGTCATCGTCGCGTGTGGCGATGCTGACGGATGGCGGCGCGATCTGGACCTGATGCTGCAGCAGGGGATCGAGGGCGGCATGCCTGAGAGCTACGCCGCGCAGGCGCGCAGCAGTGTGCCGAAGTACCTGTCCAGCTTCTCCACCGAGCGCATGCAGGGTTGGCTCAACAAGCAGGTGATGATCGCCTTCACCCACATGATGCTGATGGCCGAGGTTCTCGGATACGATACGGCGCCCATGGAAGGCTTCGAGCAGGAGCGCGTTCGCGAGGTCCTCCGGCTGCCCTTGAGTTTCTGGGTGGTGGCGTTGCTCGCCGTCGGATGCAGCCAGGGCATGGACAAGTTTGATGGAGGCCGCTTCGACATGAGTCACACCGTCTTCGGCGATGAGTTCGGCAAGCCGCTCCGTTGACCGAGCTTGCACCTGACACCGTGTTGGCCGGCATGGCTAAGACCACGCGAAGCAGCCGGGAGTATCCCGCACGACCCATCGTAGGTGTGGGTGGGGTGGTGCTGCACGAGGGTAAGGTGCTTCTGGTCAAACGCGGGCGCGCGCCGCTTGCGGGGGCGTGGAGCTTACCGGGAGGCGCGCTTCGGACCGGAGAACGCATCACGGAGGGGATCATTCGCGAGGTCTTCGAGGAGACGGCGATGCACGTGATCCCTGTCGAGCAGATCGCCACGCTGGACCGCATCGTGCACGATGCCGCAGGCGAGGTGCAGTTTCACTATGTGCTGATCGACTGGAGGTGCCGGTTGGCGCCGGGTCCGGCGACTCCGACGGCGGGCGGTGACGCGATCGATGCTGCCTGGGCCGCGAGATCGGCGCTACGTGGCATGGAAGGCCTTGAAGACCTGGCGATCGATCTGATCGAGCAGGCCATGGATCGGGAAGGGAGCCGCGCGTGAGGCGACCGTCCGGTCCATGGCTGCTCGTTGGTAGCATTCTGGCGCTTTTGCTTGCGGCTGCTGCGGCTGCCGTCCTGCTTCGCCCGTTGTCGCTGCGCGACGCCTACACTCGCTTCCGTCTTTGGCGCGAGGGCGTGAAGAGCGAGTATGTGGTGGTCAACGGCCTTCGTCTGCATTACCTGGAAGCGCCTGCGTCCAGCCCCGGCGGGGGGACGCCGCTGCTGCTGATCCATGGTCTGGGCGCGCGCGCGCTGGACTGGGCGCCGCTGATCCCCGGGCTGGAACGCGCCGGCTTTCACGTCTACGCGCCGGACCTGCCGGGCTATGGGCTGTCGGCTCACCCGGATGCGTCGTACACCATCGCGGACGAGGAGGCGGCTGTGGTCGGCTTCGCGAAGGCGATGCGTCTGGAGCGAACCGACGTGGCCGGGTGGTCGATGGGCGGCTGGATCGCCCTCAAGCTCGCCGCCGACCAACCACAACTCGTGAACCGGCTGGTGATCTACGACGGGGCGGGGCTGTACTTCCGGATGGACTACGACAGCTCGCTGTTTACCCCGACCGATGCGGTCGGGCTGGATAACTTATGGCAGCACCTCACCCCGCATGCGGTCAAGCTGCCCAACTTAATCGCGCGCGATCAACTGCGCCGTATGCGCGGCAACGCCTGGGTGCTGAAGCGGAGCCTTGCGGCCATGACCAGCGGTCGGGATCTGATGGAGTTTCGGCTTTGGCAGGTACGCTCGCCGACGCTGGTGATGTGGGGCGCCGAGGACCGGCTGATCCCGGTCAGCGCGGGAGAGCGCATGGCGAAGGGTATTCCGGGCGCACGCTTCGTTGCGGTGCCCGGCTGCGGTCACCTGCTGCCGACGGAATGCGTCTCTGCGGTGCTGCCAACCACCGTCGCGTTCCTCCGCCAGAGTGATCCTGATGGACGGACGACGCCGCCGGCCCACTGAGGGCGTGCGCGGATGTTTCTGTGTTGCGTAGGGATGCTATTGGAAGGGCGTCTGCCCGCGGGAGGCTGTCTATGCCTGCTGGCCGAGCACGCGATCAAAGATGGCATCGACGTTGGCAAGCTGACGCCGATAATCGAAGACCCTGGCGAGCTGCTCGGGGGTGAGACGGCTCGTGATCTCCGGTTCCTTCGCGATCTCGTCGCGGAAGACAAGCTCGTTCTGCCAAGCGTTCATCGCATGGCGTTGGACCAACTGATAGGCCGCTTCACGGCTCATGCCGCTGGCGGCGAGGTCGAGCAGAAGCTGCCCGGAGAAGATGAGGCCGCCGGTGGACTCGAGATTGCGAATCATTCGCAGCGGATAGACCAGCAGGCGGTCGATGAGGCTCGCCGTCTTGCTCAGCAGATAGTCGGCCAGGATGGTGGAGTCGGGCAGGATGATGCGTTCGGCGGAGGAGTGCGAGATGTCCCGCTCATGCCACAGCGCGACGTTTTCGAAGGCCACCTGCGCGTTTGCGCGCACCACGCGCGCCAGACCGGAGATCTGCTCGGAGGTGATGGGGTTGCGCTTGTGCGGCATCGCGCTCGACCCCTTTTGCTTTTCGGAGAAGAACTCTTCGGCTTCGCGGACCTCGGTGCGTTGGAGGTGCCGGACTTCCGTGGCGATCTTGTCGAGCGTGGAGCAGAGCACGGCCAGGGTGCTGATGTAGGCGGCGTGGCGGTCGCGCTGGACCACCTGGGTCGCGATGGGGACTGGGCGCAGACCGAGCTCGGCGCAGATCGCCTCCTCGTGCTCGGGTTTGAGGTGGCCAAAGGTCCCGACCGCGCCCGAGAGCTTGCCGACGCGAAGATCCTCCGCCGCGGCATCGAAGCGCGCCAGGTTGCGTTGCATCTCGGCGTACCAGAGCAGAAGCTTCAGCCCGAAGGTGGTGGGCTCCGCATGAACGCCGTGGGTGCGGCCGACCGTGGGTGTGTGTTGAAATTCGATCGCACGGCGGCGCAGCGTCTCGGAGAGGGTGATGATGCCGGCACGGATGAGGGAGGATGCGGCTTTGAGCTGCAGCGCCTGCGCGGTGTCGACCACGTCGGTTGAGGTGAGGCCGTAGTGCAGCCAGCGGGCCTCGGGGCCGACGTACTCGGCAACCGTGGTGGTGAACGCGATGACGTCGTGCCGGACCTCGGCTTCGATCTCCTGTATGCGTTCGACGCTGAAGTCGCCACGGTCATGGATCGCGTCGGCGGCGGCCTGCGGGATGATCCCTGCCTTGGCGAGCGCCTTTGAGGCGGCGATCTCGACCGTCAACCAACAGCGGTACTTGTTCTCTTCGGACCAGATGCGACTCATCTCCGGCCGGGTATAACGCGTGATCACACCTTAGTCCTCAAACTGTCGGTCAAGTTATCTCTCCTGTGCTCGTGAGCTGCACTCGAGGCGCTCAGGATTGAGTTACGCCTAGAAGCTCCGACATCTCCTCATGGAGGAAGCCCCGGCCGGGACGATAGGGCTGCACCCATCGGCCGTCGATGACGAACTGCGGGATGGCTCGCTTCCCGACGTGGCGCAGAACGTCATCGGCCGCCCCGGGAACCTCCTCGATGTCAATCTCCTTGAACGCGATGTTGTGCTTCTGGAGAAAGCGCTTCGCCTCACGGCAGTCACGGCACCAAGATGCAGAGTAGAGGGTCAGGTCCATTCCCTTATGATACCGGATAGCCGCCCTGGTGCTGAGCGCAGCAAGCAGCACAAAAGGGGCCAACTTGGCCCCTTTCTGTGCATGTCGGTCAGGTAGGTTAGACGGTCTTGACGTTTCCGTTCAAGCCGGCGGGGAAGAAGCCGCCCATGGCTGTTCCGGAGACTGCGTTGGCGTAGACGATGGAGAGCACCTGCGATGGGGTACGTGACCAGGCAAGGCTGTTCGCATCCGCGTTGACGATGGTGGAGCCGGTGTAGGTCGACGAACTGCCGTTCAAAGCCACCATGGACGTGTTGAGGCCCACGTCATCCGGCGTGCCGCCCGCGAGGGTGCCGTCGAGCGTGGCGCGCAGGTTGGAGATGCTCTGGGTGAGCCCACGCAACGTGCCCGCCGGTCCAAGGGGCGTCGCCGTCTGATCCAGACCATAGATCGAGGTGCGAATCAGGCCGGCATGATAGGCCTCGACCGCCTGGATCTTGACCGCCGCGCCCAGGATGTCCGTGCTGCTGATCAGACCGGCCGCGCCGTGATAGGCGCTTACCCCGACATCCTCGAAGATGTACGCGCCCAGCAGGAACTGGTAGTCGTCTGCGAATGGGTTGAAGCTTGGAACCCCGATCAGACTGCCGAGCTTAGTGAAGCTGTTGGAAAGATCGATGTTTGGTTCCGCGACAGCGGCGCTGCCGAGTGACGAGCGAAGGAAGCTGACATGGAGCCGCTCCTCCGCCGCCGTTTCGAGAGCATAGGCTTCCACGTTGGGAAGCATGAAGGGAACCTTGGAGGCGGCCGGGGTGGCCTTGGTGGTGATGGTCGCGGTACCGGCGGCCGATGTGCCGGCGCCAGTGCCGATGCCGAACTGCGTCAAGGTTTGTCCGGCGGCGGCGATGGTGTAGAACTCGCCCTCCAGGTACTCGAGGTTGAGCGCGAAGTTCAGCACGTCCGTGTCGGTCACGGCGGCGGCCTGCGCGGTAGCGGTCTTCGCCATGAGCAGTGTCGCCAGGGCTCCGCCGCCGAGCATCACGGCGCGACGGCTGGAGATGAGGTTGTCGAGTTGTTGCGTTTCCTGAGTGGCCATGGTCGTCGTCCTTACGAGGTCGTTACGCTGATGTTGCCGTTGAGGCCGCTGGGAAAAAAGCCGCCGCTCTTGACGCCGCTGCCGCCGCCGGTCGCGTACACGATGTGCAGAACCTGATCGGTGGTTCGGGCGTAGGCGAGCGCATTTCCGTCCGCCGCGACGATCGAACTCGGGCCGACGGTGGTGGCGCCGTTGGCCATCGTGATGCCGGTGGAGATGGGCGTCTCGCCGCCTCCGCCCAGGGTCCCGCGAAGCGCGGAGATCATATTGGCGGCGGCGAGCGCGGAGCCACCGGTATTCGCGATGATGGTTCGGATCTCGGCCGCGTGATACGCCTCGACCGCCTGGATCCCGGCCGCAGCGGAGAGCAGCGTCTTGCTCGTCAGCAGGGGAGCCGCCCCGGTGTACGCCGTCACACCCACATCCTCAAAGATGAATGCGCCGAGCAGGAAGCTGGTCTGGTCCGCAAAGGGATTGAAGGTCGCGCCGGAGGCGATCACGCCAGCGGCAATGGCTGCCCCGGTGAACGCATTGGTGAAGTCGATCGCGGGCCGCGAGATGACCCCGCTGCCCAACGCGCTGCGCAGAAAGCGCACGTGGTTCAGCTCGTTCTGCGCGATCTCAACGGCGTATTGCTGGACCACCGTGCTGGTGAAGGGGACCGCGGTCCCGCCGGTCACGGTGCTTGCGCCGCTGCCGGCGTCGGTTGCGCTCAGGCCACTGCCGGTGGCTGCACGGAGGTAGAACTCCGCTTCGAGATACTCGAGATTGAGAGCAAAGGTGAGGTAATCGGCGTCGACATAGGTCGGCTTGCCGCCGCCGGTGGTTGGAGGGGGTACCGGGGTGCCGCTGCTGCAGCCCGTGACCAGAGCCGCCGCGCCGAGAGCACCGGCGCCGGCTAGAAATCCGCGCCGGGACGGCTTTGTTGAGTTTTGAAGAGTTCCCACGATGACTACCTTGCCTTTCCGTACGTGTGTTGAGGTGAGTTGCGTCGGTCGTGCACAGCCACACATGGGAGCTACGATCCATAGGAGGTTTCAGTTTGCTAACTCTGGGTCGATTCCGCTCATCTGCCGCGGCGGTCTCTCTCAATCCCAAGCGGTTGTACTACGGCGTTTAGGCCATCGCTAGAGTCCTTTGGTACCGGTACTATGGCGCAAATGGGTGAGTTCCCATCTGGTGAATGCATGCTAGGCAATGCTCCGCCCTGCAGCACCTACTTGTTGGCAGGACACGGGTCGCGGGACGATGTTGGCGGGCGCCGCCGGACGGACGTTAGAGCGATGCCACGGGAAGCAGCATCAGATCCTCGACCAGGCCGACCTCTTTTTGCACGAACGGCTCCGCATAACGCACGCCGCTCAGCAGGCCGAAGTGACGCGCCGTAGCGAAGGTCCGCTCGCGAATCTCGGCCTCGGGTACGAACAGCCCCTGGCCGGAGGTTTGATCTCCATATTGCGAACGGTAGGCGAGCAGAGCGCGCAGGCGGTCCTCGACAAAGGGCGAGATATCGACGGTGAAGGTGGGCCGGACATCCGCATAGAGCGAGGCGTAGAGGATTTTGTAGGGACGATGGGGCGGACTGCCGGAGGGCAGCGCCAACCGGGCCAGACCGGCAATAAAACATGCCTCATACCCCAGCGTGGCCGAGGTGTAGTGATCCGGGTGCCTGCCCTGCCAGAACGGCAGGATTACCACACGCGGACGGAGCCGGCGAAGGGCGTCGGCCAGCTTGAGGCGATTGTCGTACGTGTTTTCGACGTTGCCGTCGGGCAGGTCGAGCGCTTCGCGATGGGCGACACGGAGGATCTTTGCCGCTTCGGCTGCCTCCGCCTCGCGTTCCGCGGCGGAGCCTCGTGTGCCGGCCTCGCCCTGGGTCAGGTCCACGATGCCGGTTCGCCAGCCGCGAGCTTGCATCGCCAGCAGGGTGCCGCCGCAGGTCTGTTCCACATCGTCGCGATGCGCCGCGACCGCCAGCACATCGACCGTCTCGTTGGCGAGAGCCATCAGTTGGCGGCGTTGGTGGAGGCGTCCATATAGGCGACGTCCAGTGCCGTGCCCTGCACCGTCACATTGATGTTGTTGATCTCCGAGCCATCCGCTGTTTGGAAGACGTGCACCTGCCCACCGTAGGCGGTGTACACCTTGTGCAGCGACTCCACCCAGCATAGGCCGGTGAGATCGCCGTAGTAGTCCAGGTTCAGGTTTTCATTCGGGTAAGGAACCGTGGTCGCGCCACCCGGTGTCACGTTCGGAATAACCTGCGCCGTCAAAGCACCTAGGTCGAAGCGCGTTAGGCAGTTATAGTTCAGCCCGAGCTTGGCGCGTTCGCCGGTGGAGCAGAGCTGCGAGCCGACCCACAGAGTGTTGTCATCGGCGAACAGCAGCTTGGTGTGATAGCCGTCAGAGACGGAGTAACTGCCGGTGACGGTGTTGGACGCCAGATTGATCGTGGAAAGATTGCCGGTGAAGAGCCCGTCGGGAAGCAACTGCTGCCCCGCCACATAGAGTGTGGCGCTGTCCGCAAGGGCCACGGTCGCGCCGCCGGGCACAGGCACGGTGGTCGTGACCGGGTTGACATCCGGCGAAGCCGTCGGGATGGTCTTGATGTTGAGCGGCGCCTGCTGGAGAATGCTGACGCCGGCTGTTGTTCCGCCGCACTCCGGCCCGCAGTTCAGCACGTACGCCGTGGTTCCATCGACCGAGAAGTAGGCATTTACCGGCCGGTCATAGCTTCCCGCGACGGGCACAACGCAGTAGACCGGCAGCGCGTACGGCTGGCAGTCGACGGCGCCGGGGGGTACGGGCTGGTTGCTGTTCAGCCGAACGACGCGGTAGAGCGCATTGGAGTTGCGCACCATCGCCAGCACCACCGTGTTCCCGGTGTTCGACACCACCTGGAAGACGTTAGGCAGATTCAACGCAAAGGTCGCGGCCGGCACCGTGTTGCTGACCACAATCAGCTGTCCGTTGGACTCCTGCGCGGCATAGATGTTCGAAAGGTCTTCGGAGACAAAGGTCGCCGGCGAACGAACGCCGCTCGGCAGACCGGACAGCGGCCTCGCAGACTCCGTCCCATAGTTGACGGTGTAGATGCTGCCGTCCGAGTCCGAATAGACGAAGCCGCGAATCTGCTCCGGGTAGCTTTGGATCCTACTGGGATAGCCAGAAGAGTATCCGCTGACCGAAAACGATCGAATGGTGTTTTCGACGTTGCCGCGAATATCTCTTTGCGCATCGACAATCGCGAGTCCACCGCTCGATCCGCTGGTGACCGAGACCATCACGCGATGAGAAAGCTTGCTCGGCGGAATGGGCCGGTTTGCGAAGGTGTACTGCGGAAACTTGTAGTACTGGGGGCCGCACGCCGCGAGAAGCAGGGTCGAACAGCTCAGCAGCATAACGTAGAGAGATCGAGCGCCGAGCAACCGGTGCAGCGTACTTCTGATCATCAAAGGAAAGGACTCCGAATCTGCCGGATACGTGAGCGAATGGCCTCACGATCACCCACGAAGTATAACAAAGCGACGGCGTGCGATCCGGCCTCTCCATGGCGCGCGGCGCGCGTTGCCGCTGTGCTTCCACTGACTTAGGATGGAAATACTGCCGCAAGCGCACGATCGGACCGAGTGTGTGGCCGCGAGGGATTCGAGATATGGGAGCAGAGACCTCCATCGCCGCGCCGCAGACCGAGACAGCGGCAGATCTCTTCACTGGCCGAACAGTGCTGTGCGACGGCGCCATGGGCACCATGCTTTACTCGCGCGGCGTGTTTATCAATCGCTGCTACGACGAGCTCAATCTGTCGCAGCCGGACCTGGTCCGCACCGTGCATACGGAGTACCTCCAGGCCGGCGCGGAGGTCATCGAGACCAATACTTTCGGCGCAAACGCCGTTCGGCTTGAGCGCTTCGGCCTGGAAGGCAAGGTGCGCGAGATCAATCGCGCGGGTGTGCGGCTGGCGCGTGAAAGCGTGGCGCAGATCGCCGAAAAGCAGTCCATGGTCGCCTATGTCGCCGGCGCCGTCGGTCCGCTCGGCGTTCGCCTGGAGCCGCGCGGCCGTCTTTCCACGACGGAGGCGCAGGCCGCCTTTGCCGAGCAGATCGGTGGTTTGATCGAGGGTGGACCGGGCGTGGGCGCTGATTTGCTTGTCGCGGAGACGCTTTCCGCGCTCGACGAGATCCAATGCGTGATCGCGGCCGCCAAGCAGGTCGCGCCGACGCTGCCGCTGCTGGTGCTGATCACGGTCGATGACGAGGGTCGCTGTCTGGATGGTGAGCCGGCGGAGTCGGCGGCGGCGCAGATCGAACGCTGGGGGGCAAGCGCCGTCGGCTGCAACTGCAGCTCGGGTCCCGCCATTGTGCTCAGCGTGATGGAGCGCATGCGGCGCGCGGTGACGATTCCCCTCGTCGCCATGCCGAACGCCGGTGTGCCGCGATCGATCGATGGCCGCTCCATCTATCTCACGTCGCCCGAGTACATGGCGAGCTTTGCGCGCAAGTTCGTCAAGGCGGGCGCGAGCTTTGTCGGCGGCTGCTGCGGCACAACGCCGAACCACATCCGCGCCATGCGGGGCGCCTTGCGCGCGCTAGAGGCACAGCAGGAGGGCGCCGAAGAGATCGAGGTGCGCACGCTCGCGCCGGAGACGGCCATAACACCGCCGCGGTTGGAAGATCGCTCGCGTGTCGGCGCGCTGATCGCCGCGGGGGAGTTCTGCACCCTGGTCGAGATCGTTCCGCCACGCGGAATCGATGCCAGCCGCGAGATCGAGGGCGCGGCCTACCTGCATCGGCTGGGCGTGCACGCCATCAACGTGCCCGACTCGCCGCGCGCCAGTGCGCGCATGAGCGCGCAGAGCCTGTGTGTGCAGATCCAACAGCAGGTCGGGATCGAGACCGTGCTCCACTACACCTGTCGCGACCGCAACCTCCTGAGCATGCAGAGTGATCTGCTCGGCGCCGCGTCGCTCGGGCTCAAGAACATCCTGTGCCTCACCGGCGATCCGCCGAAGCTGGGCAACTACCCAGATGCGACCGCGGTGTTTGATGTCGACGCGATCGGCCTGACGCGCATCGTGCAGGCGCTCAACCATGGTCTCGATATCGGCAGAAACCCTATCGCTTGCTCAACTGGATTCACGGTGTCGGTGGCGGCGAATCCGGGTGTGCCGGACATCGATAATGAGATTCGGCGGTTCGAGCACAAGGTTGAGGCGGGCGCCGAGTTTTGCATCACCCAGCCGGTCTTCGATCTGCGGCTGTTAGAGAACTTTCTGCGCCGTATCGAGGGCTTTCGTATCCCGGTGATCGCCGGCATCTGGCCGTTGACCAGCGCAAAGAACGCCGAATTCATGAAGAAAGACCTGAAGGTAAGCATGCCGGACGAGATTCTGGCACGGATGGCGGCGAAGACAACACCCGAGGCCTCGCGGGCTGAGGGCGTGTCGATCGCGCAGGAGATGCTCGCCGCCGTGCGATCCGAGGTGCAGGGCGTTCAGGTGAGCGCGCCGTTCGGGAAGTATGCCGCGGCGGCCGAGGTGCTCGATGTGCTGCGCCTCCGGCCGGCTCAGGGAGCGACGGACCATGCCTAGCTTTGAAGAGCAGATGGCGGAGTTGGAGTCTGTGGTCGACCGGCTCGAGCATGGCGACCTGGCGCTGGAAGAGTCGGTGAAGCTCTTCGAGCAGGGCATGCGATTGACGGCGGCCTGTCGCAAGGAGCTGGACGTCGCCGATGGTCGGCTGCAGATGCTGGCCGAGCGGCCGGACGGCAAGCGAACCGTCGTCGATCTTTCGCTCGATGAGGAGAACGCGGGTTCCAGGAGAGAAAAGTCTTAGGGCATTTCTCCGGTGCTGTGCCGCTCCTTGGAAGCCGTGGAGCCATGTCTGAGAACATGGCAAAATGCTGCTGTGCGCTCCTGCGCACCTTCAGGAGAGATGCTCTAGCGATCGCGATGGGTGACAAACATGGGCATCCACAGGAGCGCCTGCTTGGCGTCGGAGTTGGGGAGATCCGCGATCGAGAGCCGCGCCGCCTCGGCGTAGGCGTACGCCGTGTCCATCGCATATTCGATCGAGCCGTGCCGTTCGAGAATCTCCAGGATCTGTCCGTGCCCGACGTGCTCAAAGCTGCGGTCGGCGAGCACGGTATGAATCGCCTCGCGATCAGCCCCGGTGCCGCGCTCGAGCGCGTGGATCACCGCCAGCGTCGCCTTGCCTTCGCGCAGATCGCTCGCGACCGGTTTGCCGAGGACATTCTCCGTTGCCGTTAGGTCGAGCACATCGTCCACGATCTGAAAGGCGAGACCGAGATTGCGCCCATACTCTCCCATGAGCGCCTCACACGCCGACCCGGGAGAGATCGCCGCGCCAAGCTGCATCGAGACCTTGAACAGGCAGGCTGTTTTGCGGAAGATCAGATCGAAGTATTCTTCCTCGTTGATCAGGTGGCCGAGCTTTTCCATCTGCAGCAGCTCGCCCTCGACCATCTGCTGGGTGAGCGAGATGAGCAGATCCAGCACGTGGAAGTTGCGCTCAGCCAGGGCCGACGAGAAGGCTTGCATGTAGAGCCAATCTCCGGCGAGCACGCACTTCGCATTGCCCCACGTGGCGTTGGACGATGGCCGGCCGCGGCGTGTGTGCGCCTCGTCGATGATGTCGTCATGCACCAGCGTGGCCGTGTGCAGCATCTCGACCACGGCGCCGAGGCGGATGCGCGCCTCCGTCTCTGACCCCAGTGCCTTCGCCGAGAGCAACAGCAGCATGGGCCGAATGCGCTTGCCGCCGCCGCCGATGAGGTACGTCGCAATCTCCGTGACGACCTCGACCTCCGAGGCCGCCTGCACGCGGAACTCGCGCTCGATGGCCAGCAGGTCATCGCGGAGCAGGTCCAGCACATCCTTGGGCGTCGAGATGGAGGAGGTGCTCACTTGTCAGTCAGAGTATCAGCAGAATCGAGGGGGTCTGCGTAGTCGTGACCTCGAAGCACAAATGTGAGGTACCAATGTTCCAGGCTCGGACACGGATTAGGGGCAAACAGAACGTTCAGCGGACGGAGTTGCTTCTAGCTGGAGCACGACTTCACCGCGCAAGTGCACAATTGGTAGAGTGTAATTGTAGGCGAGAGGTTCAGTTCCGAGTGCTTGCGGTCCAAGGGATCAGTCTGGGAGTCGTCTGGGTTGAAGGCCAGTAGACCATCACGACATTGCCCCTCTCGCTCAACGTGCACTCGGGCTGAAAAAGTCGGACGACCGGACCAAAGCTCTGGGAGCGAAACACCTGTTTTCCAGTGCTTGCATCCCACACTGCGAACTGCTGCTTTTTGACTTCTACTCTGCCTTCAAGCCCGTTACACAAAGCACAGCCATGTATCTCCGGGATGTAGCCCAAGACGAATCGACCGTCCGCAGACGATGCGATTGAGCCGTACACATCTGCATGAGCATCCACGAGCCGCATCGTTTCTTTTCCAGTCTCAGCATTCCAGATCACTACTCCGCGTTTGCCGGAAAAGCGTCCACCGGCGGAGCCCTGAACCGTCGCGACAGCTGAATTCCCGTCGAACAGAAGGCCGCTCGACGCGTCTCCCGTCGAGAACTGAGACAGCACTTCGGAATGCCGCGTGTCCCGAACTTCGATGTTTGGTCCCACGGGAGCCCTCAACGGCCACTGGGCATTGCCTAGCAACAGCGCAATCTCAGTGCCATCTTGCGAAATGTTGAGCGCCTTGATCTCGTCTGAGGCCCGATCTTCATGCCATGTAGCGACATCCCTCCCAGACGAGATCTCCACGACTTTAACCAGGCCGGTTCCCGCTTTTCCGCCCTGGAGAGAGATGGCCACGCTATCGCTGGCAGAAGAACACGCGATTTTTACACGAACGCCCGTTGAGAAGCCGTTCTGCCTATTCAAATCGATCTGAGACGCTAAGGCGAACGAGACTGAATCAAAAACGTCAACTTCGCCATAGCCGTCATACGCCAGAAGGTACTTCCCTTCATCGCAATAGCAGATGAAAGCACCGGATGGATCGAGCGATCCACTCTTTACCAATGCACCGTGCTCCAAGGCTCTGCTACTAACGACTTTTCCAGTTCCCGGGTCCAGCACTTGCACAGACTCTGCATTCGCCCAGCTTCCGTCAGCTTGTTGCGAGGAATTGAGCAAAACGACCGCGATGTACCGAGCGTCAGGCGACACTGCTGCCGCCTGGACATAACCGTTCAGACGTATTGAATTGAGAGATTGAGCCTGCCCCAAGCAGCAGAAGCTGCCCAAGCTCGCCAGAAGAGTAAATGTGCATCGTGAAAACATTGAGGTCCTAAGTTGCAGGGCAGCTCTTATCAAGGGCTCCTGAGTTCCTACCCATAATGTGGCCAATGAGAAACGTCAACGAAGAGGTGTCCTAGAAGCGGACCCAAGCACCTCGCAACCAGCAATCGTTTTCACCAAAGCTTGCTGGATGCAAGTTTTCGGCGGGTCCTTTTAGCTGGAGCGATAGTTGGTGAACTGAAGGTCCACACCGAGATCCTTGCCGCGCAGCAGCGCAATGACCTCCTGCAGAATGTCGCGATCTTTGGCGGAGATGCGGACCGTGTCACCTTGGATCGAAGCCTGGGCCTTCTTCTTTGAGTCTTTCACCAGCGCAACGATCTGCTTGGCCTTTTCGCTTGGGATGCCCTGCTGCAGCTTGATCTTCTGCCGCACCGACGAGCCGGCCGAGGGCTCGATCTTTTCGTAGACCAGGTTCTTGAGGGAGACGCCTCGCTTCACCAGCTTCTGCGACAGGATCTCGATGATCGCCTTCAAGGTGTACTCATCCTGGCTCGCGAGCTGCAGGGTATCCGTGCCCTCGACCACCACGGTGGACTTCGAGTTCTTGAGGTCGAAGCGGGAGTTGATCTCCTTGGTCGCCTGGTCGACGGCGTTCTTGACCTCCTGCAGATCCACCTTGCTGACGACGTCGAAGCTGTTATCGGTTGCCATAGTTCACAGATCCTTGCGCGGAGACCGCGTCTGCTTGCTGTTCGAGCGCCCGCTCCGGAGGGTTGGGGAAGAGCGTCTCGAAGTTCTGGGTGGTGAGCTGCGTGAGCTGTTGTGATGTGATGCCGCGAAGGTGTGCCAGGGCATCCGCGGTTTGGCGGACGAGGGCGGGTTCGTTGCGCTGCCCACGGAAGGGCACGGGGGCGAGGAAGGGTGAGTCGGTTTCGACGAGGATGCGATCCGCAGGGGCGAGGGCGGCGGCTTCGCGGATGACGGCGGCGGCGGGGTAGGTCAGATTTCCCGCAAATGATAGATAGAACGAAAGATCGAGAGAGCGGCGGGCCTGGGCGGGGGTGCCGGAGAAGCAGTGCATGATGCCGGGGAGGCCGGTGGGACGCCAATGTTCGGTGAGCAAGGCGAGGAGGTCGTCCCAGGCGTCTGCGCCGGCGAAGCGGGCTTTGGCGTCGGGTGTGGCGAGCTCTCTGGTGCGGCAATGGAGGATGATCGGTCGATTTTGGGTGGCGGCAAGCTGCATTTGGGTGACAAAACAGGCCTTTTGGACGGCAACGGGAGGGCTTTCGACGTGGTAGTAGTCGAGGCCGATCTCGCCGCAGGCGACGACGAGTGGATCGGCGAGAAGGCCGGCGAGGGTGGTGTAGGCGGCCTGGTCGGCGAGCTCGGCGTCGCCGGGGTAGATGCCGGCGGTGGCGAGGGCGCGGGGGTGGGCGGGGTTGGCGGCGGCTTGGGCCTCGCGGGCGATGTCGCGGGCGCGGTGCATGGTGGCTGGACCGTCGCCAATGCCGATGGCGAGGATCGTGGAGACGCCGGCGGCGTGGGCGCGGGCGAGGACCTCGGCGCGCTCGGGGTCGTCCGGGCAATCGGGGTCGCCGAAGCGATCGAGGTGGGCGTGGGAGTCGACCAGTGTCATTTCAGGCGGGGAGGTCATTTCAGGCGGGCGCCGAGGGGGAGGGTGTCGGTATCGGCGAAGGTGGCGAGGACGGGCTTGCCGCCGCCTGGAGCATCGCTGGGGCCGGAGGCGGCGAGCAGCATGCCGTGGGAGTCGAGGCCGCGCATCTTGCGCGGGGCGAGGTTGGTGATGACGACGATGCGGCGGCCGACGAGCTCTTCGGGGGTGTACCACTCGGCGATGCCGGAGAGTATCTGGCGTCTTTCGTGGCCGAGGTCGACCTCGAGGCGAAGGAGTTTGTCGGCCTTCGGGATGCGCTCGGCGACGAGGATCTGCGCCACGCGGAGTTCGATCTTGGCGAAGTCGTCGATGGTGATCTGGGGGCTGGCGTCGGTGGGGCCGGCGCAGACCGGGGTGGTGGCGGCGGCGCCGGCGAAGATTCCGGAGGGCTCGGCGTCCACGTGGGTGGGGGTGGTGGATGCCGGGGTGGCGGTGGTGGTGGCGAAGGAGCCGCCGACCTGGACGGCGGGGTTGCCGTTGGGGATGGAGCTGGTGCGCGGGCCGGCGGCGGGGTCGGTGGTCGAGCGGCTTACGTTCCCACCCATGTCGGGATGAGACTGCGCCATGGATGGGGCACCCGGGCTTTGGGCGGGAGCAACCGCAGGTCTCTTCACTTCCCCTTCGGCGCGCTTCGCTTGGTCAGGGTCCGGTCGAGAGGACAGGGTATGTAGGGCGGGCGTTGCGGTTCCCGGTAGAAAAGCAGGTCTCTCCACTGCGTCACCGCTCTGCGGCGACTCCGGTCGAGATGACACAGATTGTGGGGCTCGGGGAACCGGTGGTTTCTCAGCTTCCCCTTCGGCGCGCTTTGCTTGCTCAGGGTCCGGTCGAGATGACACAGATTGTGGGGGTGGAGCAACCGCAGGTCTCTCCGCTTCGCCGCTGCTTCGCGGCGACTCCGGTCGAGAGGACGCATGTGTTTGGGGTGGCTCGGATGTTCGGGGGGACTGGGTCTCGGTGTGGGCTTCGGCGACGAAGGGCTGGTCGGTGGTGGGGGTGGCGACGGAGGCGAGCGGGGCTTCGGCGAAGGCCGTGGTGTCGGGGGTGGCGGCGTCGTGCTGGTCGGTGGCGACGTCCTGGAGATTGGTGGGGAGGTTGGCGGGGCGGGTGGTGGCTTCGATGTCGGCCATGATTCTGGCTAGTCCTTTGTCGGGGGTTACATCTGCGCGGGGGAAGATGGGGGCGAGGGGGCCGAGTTTCGTGCCGGGGTTGAGGCCACCCCATTGGAGGTTCGTCAGTTTGCCTTCGCGCGCGGCGTCTTCGATGGAGCCGAGGCCGAGCTGGGCCCAGACGCGGGCGGTGCTGAAGGGGAGGTATGGCTGCAAAATGGCAGTGATGTGACGGACAGCTTCTGTGGCCACGTAGAGCGACTCTTGAAGCTTCAGCAACTCTTCAGGATCTTCTGGCGAGAGCTTCCATGGAGCCCAGTAATTGACGTAGGCGTCCACTGTGCTGATTAATTGCCAAACGACTTCTAAGGCGGTTGTAAAGCGAGACCCACGCTCGTTCGAGGCCACATGTCTGTCGACATAGGGATAGAGTTGCCAGTCTGCGAGACTGATGCGAATCGGGTCGAAGTGTATTCCGAACTTCCAGACGTAGGACTTAGTCCCGTCTGGAGCTACTGTCATTCGTGCTATCTGCCAAGGGTGGTAGTCAGGTATCAGGCCACCCAATTTTAAGGACACGAGCTTCAACACGCGGCTGACGAGGTTGCCGTAGCCGTTGGCGAGGTCGGCGTTGTAGCGGGTGACCATGGCGTCGAAGCTGAAGCTGCCGTCCTGGCCGAAGGGGATCTCGCGGAGGAGGAAGTAGCGGAGGACGTCGGTGGCGAAGAGGTCGCGGTCGCGTTTGGTGGGCTCGGGGACGGGTTGGAAGGCGGGGTCCTTTTTGAGCTCGCGGGCGTTGTGGTCTTGCATGCCGCGGAGAAACTGGTCGCCGAAGCCGTCGAGGATGGTTTCGGTGCGGACGATGTTGCCGCGGGATTTCGACATCTTCGATTCTTCGAAGAGGAGCCAGCCGTGGGCGACGACGGATTTGGGGAGCATTTTAGCGGCCCAGGCGGGGTCGAAGCCGAGGGTTGGTGCACCCGGGGGTTGGGTGCTTGGAGACGCAGGTCTCTCCACTTCGCTTCGCTCCGGTCGAGATGACACCTCGGTGGGGGCGGGGAGATGCGGGTGGGATGACACCTCAGGGGGGGCTGGGAGATGCGGTTGGGATGACACCTCGGGGATAGCGAGTGTGGCCCAGTCGGGGTTGAGGGCGAGCAGGAAGGCGGGCCAGTAGACGCAATGGAAGCGGATGATCTCTTTGCCGACGAGGTGGAGGTTGGCGGGCCAGAACTTGTCGAAGAGCGGCTTGGTTTCTTGGCCGTAGCCGAGGGCGGTCATGTAGTTGGCGAGGGCGTCGAGCCAGACATAGATGACGTGCTTCTCGTCGCCGGGGACGGGGATGCCCCAGGAGAAGGAGGTGCGGGAGATGGAGAGGTCTTTGAGGGCGCCGGGGAGGTAGGGGGTACCCAAGGCGGTGTAGGCGAGGGCGGGATCTTGGTCCGGGCGGTTTACGTTCCCACCCATATCGCGGTGAGGCTGCGCCATGGATGGGGCACCCGGGGTGTTGGTGGTGGCGGGAGCAACTGCAGGTCTCTCCACTGCGTCGTCGCTCGGCGACGACTCCGGTCGAGATGACAGGCTTTGTGGGGTGGCTTGGACGTTGCCGCGAAGGAAGGATAGGACTTCGTTGCGGCGGGAGGCGGGCTCGATTTTTAGGGTGGGCGGTTCGCCGTTTGGGCCGGGCTCGATCAGGTTGAGGAGGGGGAGCTGGAAGGCGGAGAGGCGGAAGTAGTAGTTTTCTTCCGAGACGGTTTCGGTGAGGCGGCCGCAGTCGGGGCAGTGGATGCCGGGGGGGCCGTCGACGTAGGCCTCGTCGGAGACGCAGTACTGGCCGGTGTAGGTCCCTTTGTAGATGGCGTTGTTGGCCTGGAGTTGCTGGAAGAGGTGTTGGACGCCGGCGGCGTGGCGGGGCTCGGTGGTGCGGATGAAGTCGTCGTAGGTGATGCCCATGCGGTCCCAAAGGTCGCGAAAGGTTTGGGAGACATGATTGGCGAACTGCTGGGGCGGAATGCCGGCGGCGGCGGCGGAGCGCTCGATCTTTTGGCCGTGCTCGTCGGTGCCGGTGAGGAAGAAGGTGGGGTTGCCGAGGAGGCGGTGGCGGCGGGCGAGGACGTCGGCGACGACGGTGGTGTAGGCGTGGCCGATGTGGGGGCGCGCGTTGACGTAGTAGATGGGGGTGGTGACGTAGAAGGTCTTCGGGTCTGGGTGGGACATGCGGTGGAGGATCAGTTTAGCAGGGCGGGGCGGGTGGGCGCGGGGGATGGCGGCGGGCGCGCGGGGCTATGATGCAGGGCTATATGGGGCTGACGGGGGATGAGACGGGCGAGGTGGAGGGGGCGGGCGCGGCGCCGCGGCTGCTGCTGATCGACACGTGCGGGCGCGAGGCGTCGGTGGCGATCAGCGTGGGCGCGCGTGTGGTGGTGGAGCGGCGGTTTGCGGGGCGGGCGGCGGCGGAGGGGATGCTGGGCGAGCTGCGGGGGGCGATGGCCGAGGCGGGGTGGGGGCTCGCGGAGATGGCGGCGGTGGTGGTGGTGCGGGGGCCGGGGTCGTTTACGGGGGTGCGGGTTGGGTTGAGCGTGGCGAAGGGGCTGGTGGAGGGTGCCGGGCTGCCGCTGGTGGCGATGTCGCGGCTGGCGGTGCTGGCGGGGGCGTTTTGGGAGCGGGAGGGGGAGTCGATGAGTGTGCTGGATGCGGGGCGGGGGGAGGTGTTTTGGGCGAGCTTTGCGGTGGGCGAGCCGGTGGGGGAGGGGTTGGCGACGGCGGAGGCGCTGGGGGCGCGGTTCGGTGGGCGGGGATTTGATGGGCGGGGACTCGAGGGGCGGGGAGTGGAGCTGCGGGTGGATCGAGCGGAGGCGATGGAGGCGCGGCTGGCGGGGATGGGGCGGGTGGAGGCGGTGGAGCTTTCGGCGGCGACGGGGCTGCCGCTGGCGCTGCGGCTGCTGCGGGCGGGAGAGGTTGCGGATCCGGTGCTGGTGGATGCGCTGTATCTGCGGCGGACGGAGGGGGAGTTGCTGGAGCGGCAGGCGGCGCACCGGAGCGCGCGGGCCGGTGCGGGGCAGGGGGAGTGAGGGCGGCGATCGCGGTGCGCGCGGGGCGGCCGGAGGATGTGGCTGCGGTGGTGGCGCTGGCGCGAGCGACGGCGATGGCACCGCACTGGGCGGAGGCGGTGTATGCGGGGTTGATGGCGCGGGAGGCGGGCTCAGGGCGGGAGCGCCGGCTGTGGGTGGCGGAGTGGGTGGGGGAAGGGTGTGCGGCCGGTTGTGGGGTCGGCGGGCCGGTGGGATTTGCGGTGGGGAGCTTTACGCCGGCGATGGGTATCGCGGAGCTGGAGAGTGTGGTGGTGGCGGAGACCGGCCGGCGGCGGGGCGTGGGCACGGCGCTGTGCGAGGTGGCGGCGCGGTGGGCGCGTGGGCGAGGTGCGACGGAGATCGAGCTCGAGGTGCGGGCCGGGAATGAGGCGGCGCTGGCGTTCTATGGTCGGGTCGGCTTCGAGGCGATCGGGCGGCGGGTGGGGTACTACGGCGGGACGGAGGACGCGATCCTTCTGCGGCTGATGCTTGGATCGGAGGTGCTGGGCGGCGGGTAGTCCCCTGGGGAGGGATGACGGAGGTGTATGCCCGAGGGCGTCGACGTGAGGTCCGGTCGCATCGGCGGCACTATAATAGCCGAGATCATGGTTCGCGACGGTTATTTTTATGGGCTTGGGTGCTTTGTCGTTGCCGCGCTGGTGTGGCTAGCAACAGGCCTGGTGTGGCTGGCGGTTTTGCCGGTTCTGATCGGTTGCTTCTTTCTGTGGTTCTTTCGCGATCCGCAACGGGCGGTGCCGAGCGAGCCGGGCGCGATTGTGTCTCCGGCGGACGGGCTGGTGACGGACGCGGAGTGGATTGAGCTACCGACGGGGAGCCGCCTTCGCCTGAGCATTTTTCTGAATGTGTTTGATGTGCATGTGAATCGCAGCCCGGTGGGTGGGGTGGTGACCTCGTGCGAGCTGCGCAAGGGGCGGTTTGGGAATGCGATGAACCCGGAGTCCGTGGTGGACAACGAGCAGACGCTGATCGTGATGGACGCGGGTGGGTATGAGGTGAGCTTCAAGCAGATCGCGGGTCTGCTGGCGCGGCGGATCGTTTGTAACCTGAAGGTCGGCCAGCGGGTGGCGCGCGGTGAGCGCATTGGCCTGATCAAGTTCGGCTCGCGGGTGGACGTATTGCTGCCGGCGGATGCGAATCTGCGGGTGAAGACGGGAACGCGGGTTCGCGGCGGATCCAGTGTGCTCGCGACGATGCCGGCCCAGCGAGTTGAGGAGAGTCCGCAGAGCTTTGCGGCTTCGCACCGTTGAACCAAGAGGCGGCACAGGGTACGGGAGAGACGCGGGTGCGGCGCCGACCGCGACGCGGGATGTATATCCTGCCGTCGCTGTTCACGGCGGGGAATATCGCGGCCGGCTTTTACGCGATTGTGCAGAGCATTCAGGGGAGCGCGGCGGACCACGCATACTTCGATCGGGCGTCGCTGGCGATCGGCTTTGCCGTGCTGTTTGATGGATTGGATGGCCGCATTGCGCGGATGACGCGGACGACCAGCGACTTTGGACGGGAGCTCGACTCGCTGGCCGATGTAATTACGTTTGGCGTGGCGCCGGCCGTGCTGGCCTACATCTGGGGCTTTCGCATGCTGCCGGTCACGGTGAGCTCGTCGTTGCGCGAGCGGGTAGTGCACCTGGGGGTCTTTGCCTGCTTTCTGTTTCTGATCTCAGGGGCGAGCCGTCTGGCGCGGTTCAATGTGACGGTGAATCCGCAGCCGCGCAACCCTGGCCGCCCGGATCGCAAGTACTTTGTCGGCATGCCGATTCCGGCGGGCGCCGGCGTGATTGCGGCGGTGGTGCACTGCTTTCAGGGATCGCCGATCGACAATCCGTGGATTGCGCTGGTGTGGCTCGGACTGCTGCTGTTCACGGGCTTTTTGATGGTGAGCTCCTGGCGGTTCTGGAGTGGCAAGGAGCTGACGCTTCGCGGTCGCCACCCTTTCCGGCTGCTGATGTTGATTGCGGTGGTGACCGCGTTGATCGTGGCGTTCTCTGAGATTGCTCTTCTGGTGGTGGCTCTCGGATACCTTGTCTCCGGCGTGCTGGCGCGGCTTGCCTATGCGCGCGGGCGGAACCGCCGGCGACTTTTGTCCAGCTAGGGCTGCCCCATGGTTCCGTACGGAATCACGGGGTGATGCATCCCCCCGGGCGATGGGTTTCTACGATGGATCCGCGATGGGTCCCGTGGTGGATCCCGAGAAGCATGGATCATTGAGGTCGACCGCTGCGTCCTTGCCGGGTGACGGCGCATCACACGCACATGGCCGGTCATCAGTTCAGAGTTGGCATTGTGGGGGCATCGTCGCTGCTGGGCAAGGAGCTGAGCGAGGAGCTTGGCAAATCACCGCTGGCGACCGCGGAGCTGGTGCTGCTGGATGCAACCGATGCGGAGGGCCAGCTTGCCTCGGCGGGCGAGGAGCTCGCCGTGATCCATGCCATCGATGAGGAGGCACTGGAGCGGCTGGACTTTGTGTTTTTCGCGGGGACGCGCGAGCAGACGCGGGCGCACTGGGCAACGGCTCGCGGCAACGGCGCGACGGTGATCGACCTGACGCGCGCGTTGACGGATGAGCCGGGTGCGATCCTCTGGTCGCCATGGCTGCAGACGGGAACGACAGCGAAGGATGGGTCCGCGGCGGAGGCGATGGTTCCGGACCTGAACACGACGATCGTCGTGCCGGCGTATGGCGCCTCCATGATGCTGGCCCTGGTGGGAGAGCGACTGCGGGCGGCCGGGCTGGCGGTTCGGACGTTTGCGGCGACGCTGTTGTTGCCGGCGTCGGAGCATGGCCGAGCGGGGATGGACGAATTACACCAACAGACCGTGGGCCTGCTTTCCTTTAAGCCGACTCCGGAGGAGGTCTTCGGAACCCAGGTGGCCTTCAACGTGGTTTCCGCATTTGGCCGGGAGGCGAAGGTGAGCCTCGGAGACGAGCGCGTGTCGGTGATGGAGCAATATGAGCGATTGAGCCGGGGGCAGCTTCCCGAGCTGGCGCTGCAGGTGGTGCAGGTTCCGGTCTTCCATGGCTACACGATCTCTCTGTTTGTGGAACTAGCCTCTGCCACGACGATGTCCGCTTTAGAGCAGGCGATGCAGGGAGCGCGGCTGAAGCTCGTGAATGGGGAGCGAGAAGCGGCGAAGCACGGCGAGGACGAGAGTGCGGGCCGGGATGAGATGCCGAGCAATTTGACCGCGGCGGGGCAGGACGACGTGCTGCTGCGCATGACCGCAGACCAGACGGGCGAGCGCATCTCTCGTGTGTGGTTTTGGATGGCTGCCGACAATCTTCGACTGACGACCACGGCGGCGATCGTATGCGCTCTCGAGATGCGGCGACTTCGGCCGCACGGGAAGGTCCAGTAGACGAGTTGCTACCCTCGTATATAGGGCAGGGAAGTAGATCGGTGCTTCTCTGATAGACTCAGCGTGTGACATTCGTTGTGAGGGTGGGAAGCAGGCCCGGCAACGGATTGGAGTGGACCTGGTCTATAAGGTCCCTTGTAATACCGACCTCCTGGGGCCACCCGGAGTCTCGGGGACGTAGCTCAGTTGGTTAGAGCGCTGCCCTGTCACGGCAGAGGTCGCGGGTTCGAGCCCCGTCGTCCCCGCCATACATCCTCATGGCGATATGGGATGTTGGCAAGTGACATGCAGGTCGGGCGCGGTTTAGGCGCAATTGATAAGAAAAGCCATTTGAAGTAGGGCGGGCGGAGTCGGTATCTGTCGCGTAGCCACGTGGGGACTAGGTCAGTAAGGTCTATGGGTTAAACAGCACGGCGGCTGAGAGATCTCTCAGCCGCCGTACCGGATTACTGCTTGGTTAGAACTGCGCCTTGAGAGCGAACTGGTACAGGCGCGGGTTGTAGTTGGGGTCGGTGTTGGTGACGGTGCCGAAGGCGGGATTGCCCAGCTGCACGTTGCCGCTTCCGTCATTGATGTAGAAGCTCGGCGTGTTGCTCACGTTGAAGGACTCTGCACGGAACTGAACAGCGAATCGTTCTGTGACGGCAAAGTCCTTGAAGAGCGAGAGATCCACGTGACCGAACTTAGGTCCGAAGAGGGCGTTGCGGTGTGTGGTGCCGATCGTACCGATAGGCTGCGGGGCGAAGGCTGCCGTGTTGAAGAAAGCAGCGTGGGTTTTGTTTCCCAAGCGCGGATCGAAGAGCTGATCCGGACGATCCGGACCGGGGCTGTTCTTGGGGGTTGCGCGGTTGTTGAAGGGGCCGTCTTGGTTGCTGCCACCGTTGACGATGTCGAAAGGCCGACCACTTTGCCAAACGGCGATGGTGTTGATGTGGTAGCCAGCAAGCAAGGTCCTCTTGAAGCCGGTGAAGTTTCTGCCGTACTGGAGTTCGTAGGCGAGGGAGAAGGCGAAGCGGTTCTGGATGTCGTTTTCGGCGATACCATAGTCGATCTGCCGAATGCGGGTTGGGTCTGCGTTTGACCAGCTGCGTCCGCCACCTTCGGCGGAGAAGCCGGTGATATCGCTCATCGCCTTACCCCAGGTGTAGTTCGCATCGAAGGTCAGGCCCCGGCTGAAGCGACGCTGGAGGGAGGTTTGCAGAGCGTTGTAGTTGGAGACGCCTTCGCTCTGGAGCCAGCCGACGGACCCGAGGTTGGGGAGAGTGATGGAGAGAGGACGAGCGCCGGAGCTGACTGCCGGATCGAAGGGCTTGGGCACGTTGATATCGTTGATGGTCTCCGGCAGGTGCTGGCCGATGTTGCCGACATACCCCAAGGTAAGGACGTTGGCCCCGAACTGCTGCTCAACCTGCAGATTGAACTGCTGGATGAGAGCGGCGCGGAACTTGGGGCTTTCGGCGATGAAGGAGAGAGACGAGCTGTTGAGGTTCTGGGCCGCGG
Source organism: Acidobacteriaceae bacterium (assembly GCA_965277125.1). Lineage (GTDB taxonomy): Bacteria > Acidobacteriota > Terriglobia > Terriglobales > Acidobacteriaceae > Edaphobacter. Next base: position 834,327 of record CBDIBU010000005.1, read on the forward strand.
GAAGCGGAAGGCCCTGGTCGAAGGTGGTGGCTGCACCGGGGATCGCGGCGCAGTCTGGGTTGACGCTGTTGGGGTTGAAGCCGCGGTGGCTGGTCTCGATCACAAGAGCGAGCGAGGACTGGCAGTTCGGGCTGTAGACCGAGACGAAGGGCGCGTTCTTGAGATCAGCGTTCGAGGTGTAGTTGCCGGGGAAGTAGCTGAGACCATAACCTCCGCGGATGACGCTGGTGGGTGTGGCGGAGTAGGCGAAGCCGAGGCGGGGCGCGGCGTTGGAGTAGTCGGTTTTGATACCCGCGTGGCCATCGACGCCGTTCACGTTGGCGATCTTGAGCGCGGGTCCGACTGAGGTCGCGTTCGAACCGAGGGCCTGGTAATAGTCGAAGTTGGAGATGCGGTTATGGGCTTCCGTGAAGGGCGTGAAGACGTCGTAGCGGACGCCATAGAGCAGCATCAGCTTAGGGTTGATCTTCCAGCTGTCCTGCACGAAGGCGCTGGGCTCGTAGGTGCGATAGTCAGGCGGAGTGAGGTCGTAGTTGCGGCCGCTTGCGCTGAAGGCGCCGACCAGGCTTGAAGCCAGTTGGTTGTCTTGTGTCTGCTTTTGTCCCGAGGTCGGGTCCCCGGTGCTGGTGAGGTTATCCGTTTGCAGGCCGAAGGTGTACTGACCTGCAGCAAACGCGCTTTGGATGCTGCGGGCCTGGCGGCGGATGAAGCTGGCGCCGAGCTTGATGTTGTGGTTGCCCTTGGTATAGCTGACGGAGCCAGCGTACTGAAAGGTGTTGTTGATGTCCTGCAGGGGAACATAGGCGCCGTCGCCGATGTCGTTGAAGGGGCCGAACTGGATAGGCGTCAGGAAGGAAGAGAGGGCGTTGAAGTTCATGTTGGGACCGAAGCCGAGCTTCGTATCAGGGTTGGTTCCGTAATTGAGGGGGAGGGAGAGGTTGTTGATCCGGGTGAAGGCCGCCCGCAGATCGATAATGAGGTTTTGGCTCAGGATATGGGTGAAGCCGAAGGCATACTGCTGCGCCGCATCGGTTGCCGGGCCGGCGAAGATGTAGCGGCCGCCGCTGATCTCGAGGCCGTTCTGGATGCCAAGAGCCTGCGGGGTGAAGGTGTTGACTTTGTTTGCGGAGTAACGGCCGAAGAACAAGTTTCTGTCGTTGAATCTGTGGTCCACACGCACGTCGTAGCTGTTGCTGCTCTGGGTGCGGTTGGGGCTGACGACGTAATTGCTGGTCAGCTGACCGGGGGTGCCGGCGTTCGGCGCGGGGAACAGCTTGAGGTAGTTAAGGGCGATCGGGTCGATGGGCAGACCTTGGGTCCCGGAGCCGGCCGCGATCAAGGCCTGCGGTGAACCACCATTGAGGCTGTTGATGTTGTTGTACTCGTCGATGGTGGGAACGGTGCTGATGTAGGTAAGTCCGTTGACCTGACGGAAGCCTTCGTAGTCGCCGAAGAAGAAGGTGCGATCCTTGAAGATGGGGCCGCCGATGCTGCCGCCGAACTGGTTTTGCCGAAGCTCGGGTTTGCTGCCGTTGGTTTGGAGGACGTTGCGGGCGTCGAAGATGTCATTGCGGAAGAACTCATAGACGCTGCCGTGGAACCGGTTGGTGCCGGAGCGGGTGACGATATTGACGACGCCTCCGGCGGTACGGCCGGCTTCGGGGGAGTAGCTGTTGGTCTGGACGGTGATTTCCTGGATGCCCTCAACGTTCGGCTTGACGCCAATGGTGCCGATGATGCGTTCGTTGTCGTCGATACCGTCGATGACATAGTTGTTGAGGGTATCGTCCTGGCCGTTGACGGAGAAGCTGCTGGTAGAGCGGCGGTCATCGGGGCGTGCGCCGCTGGTGAGACCGTTGCCGGGGCCTTCGTTGGCTCCGGGAACGAGCTGTACCAGCTGGACGAAGTTGCGCCCGTTGAGGGGAAGGTCCTGCACGGCCTGGGCGGTGACGGTGGAGCTGACGGTCGCGTTTTCGGCCTGCAGAAGAGGCGTCTGCGCCTGGACCTCAACGGTTTCGGTGGAGGCGCCGGTCTGGAGGTGTTCGTCGGCGCGGGCCCGGTCACCGGCTTCGACGGTGAGATCGTCGGTGGTGGAGGCTTTGAAGCCGGGTGCTTCGACGCGCACGTTGTACCGTCCCGGCGGCAGAAGCGTGACGGCAAAGTTGCCGCTGTTGTCGGTTTTGGTGGTGCGGGTTTCGTTTGTGCCCAGGTTGCGCACCGTGACGGACGCATTGGTGATAACGGCGCCGGTGGGGTCGGTGACCGTTCCGAGGATGTCGGAGGTGGTGAGTTGCGCATGCGCCGAGGGGGCGGCGAGGGCGCAGAGCAGAAGGAACGAGGTTGGGGTTAGACCGCGCAGACTCCGCCCCTTTGCCGTCGAGGACGGTGGGCGGGTGTGCGAGTTCTGTCGAGCTGAAATCTTCATAGTGGAGAGGCCTCTAAGAGAGTGGAAACGCGTGGAGTAAAACGGCAGGCTGACCACTCAGTGGCGGTCAGCGTCTGTAGTTGAGGAAGCAGGGGTTGTATGGTGGAACCGCGCCGCGATGACCATAGCAATGATGTCTTTGCGCCAGGGCGAGAACGCAAGCGGGCGGATCGATGGGGGTCCAGTCGGTCGCTCTGCTTCGGGTGCCTCAACACGAGACAAAAACTCATCGCGGCCTTATTAAGCTGTGTGGAAGGTGCCATTGTCAATGAATTTAGTCCATTGATTGCGCACCAAAGGTAGTACCCGGAGAGGTACGATCTGTCTGCGGGAGGGTCCGTAAGGCGTCGTAGAGATTCAGTTAGCGGTTACCGATGCCGGAGGCCTTGCAAAATTATAGAGCCAGCGGCGGCAATCCAGACCATCCAGACCGCGGTCAGATCTTTTCGTACTTCTCATAAGAGGTCATGCCAGAGGTCCTGTAGTCAGGATGGCCAAGGAGCTTGCGAAAAGACTCCGCCGTCTACCCAGAGTGTCTGCCCGGTGATGAAGTCGGCATCCTGGCCGGCAAGAAAGACGACGGCACGGCCAACATCTTCAGGATGGCCGATACGCCCGAGGGGGGTAAGGTTGCCCCAGCTCAGCTCGTAGTCGGGATCCTCGCGACAGGTTCTCTCGACGGCGATCGCTCCCGGCGCGACACAGTTAACGCGGATGCCAAACGGTCCCAGATCTTCGGCTGCGGCTTTGGTGAACATCTCGATGCCACCTTTGCTGGCGACATAGGAGGCCAGCTTGGGGAAGGCCAACTTGTTACACCCGGAGCCGATGTTCACGATGGCGCCGCCACCTTGACTCCGCATCAGTCGGCCTGCTGCCCGCGTGCACAGAAAGCAACCTTTCAAGTTGGTTTCGATGACCGAGTCCCAATCTTCGTCGCTTAGGTCGAGCAGGTGCTTGCGCACCTGAACGCCGGCGTTGTTGACTAGCAGGTCCAGGCGGGGGAAACGGCGGACGACTTCATCGAACATGAGCTGGACGGATGTGGAGTTCTGGACGTCGCCAAGGACGGGAAAGGCATCGACGCCAAGGGTCTTCAGCTCATCGGCGGTGGCTTGTGCCTCTTGCTGAACTTGCGCGTCCTTGTAGTTGACGGCGACGTTGCAGCCCTCGTGGGCGAGGGCAAGGGCGATGCCCCGGCCCACGCCTCTGCCGGCGCCGGTGACGAGGGCGTTTCTGCCGTTTAGCCGTCTTCCGGTGGCTGGTCCTGCATTCAGCATTCGCGAGCTCTCTCTTGGTAAGAGTCGATCGGGGCGGGGTCAGGCGTGGTGGACGGCGACGGTGGCCGGTGCGGGGTGGCGGACGCCGGTGCGGAGCAGATCTTCGATGGTGTCACGGGAGGCTATGCCGCCGCGAGCGCCGGCGGCGGTGCAGTTGAGGGCGGCGGCGGCGCAGGCGAAGTCGAGCTGGCGCGGGAGGGTCCAGCCCTGGAGCAGACCGAAGAGAAAGCCGGCGTGGAAGAGGTCGCCGGCGCCGGTGGTGTCGACGACGGGGACGTCATAGGCGGCGGCATGGTGGAAGCGGCGGCCGTCCCAGGCGAGGACGCCGTCTTCGCCGAGCGTGGCGGCGGTCAGGCGGGCGGCGTAGCGGCGCTGCATGAGGGAGAGCGCGCGCTCAAGGTCAGGCTCGCCGGTGAGGCGCGCGGGGAAGTCGCGGCTGACGATGGGGAAGTCGACCAGGGCGAGCAGATCGTCGATGCCGGGGTAGATCTCATCCAGGTCGGCGACTACGGGGATGCCGGCGGCGTGGGCCCAGTGAGCGGCGCAGAGGGCGGCGGCGGTGTCATGGCCGTCGATCAGGAGCGCGCGGGCGTCTTCGACCCATTCGCGGCGAAGCTCGTGCGGCTGAAGGACCAGGCGATCGTCGCGTCGGCAGAGGACGGTGCGCTCGCCGTTGCCGTCGACCAGGATGAGGGACTGCGGACTGCCCGCGTTCGGCACGGTGACGAGCTGCGCTTCGACGCCGAGCCGGTCGAACTCGGCGCGGTGCAGGCGGGCGGAGTCGTCGTCGCCGAGCTTGCCGACGTAGCGCGTGCGCAGGCCCCAGTGCCGGCAGGCGGCGATGGCGCTGGCGACCTGGCCGCCGAGCGACACGTTGGCGACGCGGTACTCGACTTTGGAGCCGAGAGCGGGGTAGGCGGCAAGCGGAATCACGGTGTCGGTCGCGTTGAGGCCGACACCGACGAGATCCACCGGCCGGGTTAGAGAGAGTTCCATTTATCTAATGTAACGGCGATCGAACGCGGCCCGAGGAGTCGGCCCATGTCTTCGACGGGAGATGCGATCTGGTCGGTGGCTGGGCTCACGTTAGGGCTGGACCTGCGCGATCCAGGAGCTGAAGGGCGGCAGGGTGAGGCTGTGCAGGGAGTTTACGTCGTTCAAGGAGGGATCGCTCGAGAGCAGTGTCTTGACGGAGTTAGGGTGGAGACCGGCGGGGCCGAGGTCAAGCGAGACGGTCTGCGGCTGTGCGGTCATGTTCATGGAGACGACCACGGGGGCCGAGCCATCCGGCGCCGTGCGGACGTAGGACAGCACGCTCTTGTTGTCGGTGTCGATCATGACGACGCCACCGTTGTGCAAGGCGGGCACATCGGTGCGCATGCGGATGAGCTGCTTGTACCAGTTATAGAGCGAATCAGGCTGGCCGGACTCTGTTTCGACGTTGACGGTCTTGTAGTCGGGCGCGACGGGCAGCCAGGTGTGGGGGTTGGTGGAAAAACCGGCCTGTGGGCCGGGGGTCCACTGCATGGGGGTGCGCTCGCCGTCGCGACCTTTTTCGTTGGGCCAGCCGGTGATGCCGATCGGGTCCTTGACGTCTTCCTTGCGGGTGGGCACGGTAGTGGCCATGCCGATGTCCGCGCCGTAGTAGGTGAGGGCGGTCGCCTTGCTGGTGAGCAGAACGGTGGCGATCACCTTGGCGATGGCGATGTCGTGCGTGCCGTCGCCGAAGCGGGTGATGGAGCGCGCGTTGTCGTGGTTATCGAAGACGATGAGCGGCTGCGAGCCATGAACCTGGGTGGCGATCTCGGTGAGGTATTGGCGGAAGTGCGGGGCGCTGAGCTTTGCCGCGTCGCCGAAGCCGACGAGCAGGTCCATGGGCAGCTGGAGCTCGTCTTGCGACTTGCCGCCGTACCATTTATCGAGCTCGGCGGTGTTGGGCAGGTAGGTTTCGCCGATGAGCACGCGGTTGCCGGGGTAGGAGTCGATCATCTTGCGCATGCGGCGGATGACGTCGTGAACCTCGGGCAGGTTGGATTGATAGGTGTCGGTCTGGTTGGGGTCTCCCTGCGCGTTGAGGCCGGAGCCGAGCGTCTCCTCATGGAGCTTGGGGTCTTCGAAGAGGGTGGGGACGGCATCGAGACGGAAGCCGGCGACGCCGCGGTCGAGCCAGAAGCGCATCTGGTCGAACATGGCCTTTTCGACGGCGGGGTTGCGCCAGTTGAGATCCGGCTGCTGGATGTAGAAGAAGTGGTAATAGAACTGCTTGCGTGCGGGGACCCACTCCCAGGCTGAGCCGCCGAAGGTGGACTCCCAGTTGTTGGGCGGGACCATGCCGTCGTGCGCGAAGCGCTTCTGGTAGGTGGTGACACCGGGGGCCGTGGCTTTGATGCCGTCGTTCCAGACGTACCAGTCGGCCTTGGGGTTGGTGCGGGAGCTGGCGGACTCAATGAACCATTTGTGCTTGTCGGAGGTGTGGTTCACGACCATGTCCAGGCAGACGCGGACGTTGTGCTGCTTGCCGGCGGCGACAAGCTTGTCGAAGTCCTCGAGGGTGCCGTACTGGGGGTCGACGGCCTCATAGTCCGAGATGTCGTAGCCGAAGTCGACCTGGGGCGACGGGTACATGGGGGCGATCCAGATGGTGTCGAAGCCGGTGCTCTGGAGGTAGTCCATGCGCTGGGTGATGCCGTTGAGATCGCCGATACCGTCGCCGTTGGAGTCCTGGAAGCTGCGCGGATAGATCTCGTCGATGACCGCGTGCTTCCACCAGATGCTGTCAGTGGAGGGCGTTGCGGCGGCCTTGAGTTCGTCGGCGGTGGGCGGCGTCGGCGCCTCGGGGTGCTGGGCAAAGGCCCAGAACGGCTGAAGCAGAACGGCGCAGACTGCCAAGCGCAAGCCGGCATTACAGATCATCGAGGATGCCTCCACATTCGGGCACGGTATCACAGGCGGGGGAGCACTCGAAACCTCTCTGGGCTGCGAGTGGAGCGGCGCTGCGGGATCGGGTTAAGGCGCCGGGGTCTCGGCTGACGGCAGAAGCTCGTAGGAGACGAAGGCGAGGCGCTGACTATCGGGCGCCCAGGAGGGTACGTTCATGGTGCCCTGGCCGCCGAAGAGCCTGGCGAGGGTGCGGGTCTGGTGGGTGGCGAGATCGAGGACGCGCAGATCGACGTCCTTGTTAGGCGGATGGCCTTCGGTATGCGGCGGAAAGGCGACGAAGGCGATGAGTTTGCCGTCGGGCGAGATGTGGGGAAACCAGTCGTCGGTGTTCTCGGTGAAGAGCTGTTGCTGGGCGGAGCCGTCGGCGTTCATCTGCCAGAGCTGCATGTGGCCGGAGCGGACGGAGCAGAAGAAGATGGTCTTGCCGTCGGGCGAGTATTCGGGGCCGTCGTCGAGGCCGGGCGCAGTGGTGAGGCGCGTTTGGGGGCCGCCGGCGGTGGAGACGGTGTAGATGTCGAACTCACCCGAGCGCTCGCCGACGAAGGCGAGGGTCTTGCCGTCGGGCGACCAGCCGTGCCAGTAGGAGGGCCCGGTGGGGGTGATCTCGCGCGGTGCGCCGCCGATGACGGGAAGGAGGTAGACGCGCGAGTTGTGGTCGGGCGCGGAGTTGTCGCTGATGGCGAGCTCGGTGTTATCGGGCGAGAGGCCGTGGTCGTTGTTGATGTGGACCTGGTCGCCGGAGGGGATGAGGGTGGGATGGGTGGCGGCGAGGCGCTCTGCGTTCCAGTCGAGGTGGACGATGCGACCGGTGTCGGTTTCGGATCGGTTGACGAGCAGGAAGGTGCCGTCGTGGGACCAGTTCGGCGCCTCGAAGTGGGTGGGGGCGAGATAGGCGACGCGGCGATCGGTGGAGGCGACGTTGACGGTTTCGAGCACGCTCCAGAGGGTGGGGGCGCCGGTCAGGGCCGCCGGCGGCTCGAGGCGGACGTCGGAGAAGACGGCGGTCTCGGAGCGATCTTTATCGTGGGCGGAGACGCCGAGGCCGACGTAGACGGGGCCGGAGAAGGGAAGTTTGATGGCGGCGCCCGCCGGGTGGAGCTTGCCGTCGGCCGCGGAGACGAAGGCGTAGAGGAAGTCGTCACGCCGTTCGAGGCGAACGCGCTCGGGCGCGGAGACCGCAGATTCGATCTCGTGCGTGACGCCGCCGTTGGTATCGCGAAACTGCAAGGAGGTGAGGCCGTCGCCGTGGAGGGCGAGGTCGACCATAGGCGAGCCGGGACTGAGGCTTTGCCGCACCATGAGCACGGCCTTGCGATGCTTGTTGCCGCCGGGAGTGGGGAACTTGATGCTGGCCGAGAGGGCGAGGTCGCCGGTCATCTGCTTCCAGACGAACTGGAAGTTGTCGGCGGCGTACCACATGTTTTCGCCGGAGCCGGTCAGCGTGTAGCTGGTGGTTTCGGCGTCGTAGCGGGCGGAGCCGGGGTGGAGCACGGCGCCGACGTCGGTGTGATCGGTGAAGAGGCCGACGGGGTTGGCGGCAGCGGCGGCGCCGGCGAGGGCGGCGGGAAGCAGAAGCGCGACGGGCGCAAGGCAGCGCAACAACGGCATGAGATCTCCTGGTGGCCTGCGTGGAGGCGTCTTGCGGGCGGCGTCGCCGCAGGGCCGACGATATGCCGGCCCATGGTACGGGAGAGGGTATCTCTCCGGCGAGCGGCGGTGGCTCACCGGAGGAGACGGGTCGAAGCCGAGGGGCAGGGTCGAAGCCGCCGCGGCTAGGGGACGGTGACGACGATCTTGCCGATCTGCTCGTTGGATTCCATATAGCGCTGTGCGTCGACGATCCGGTCGAGGGGGAAGGTCTTGGCGATGCGCGGCGTGAACGCGCCGCTCTGGAGTTTGTCGAAGACATAGCGCTCGGCTTCGGCGCGGACTTCGGGCTGGGCGTTGATCTCGAAGAGGGTGTAGCCGCGGATGGTGAGGTGCTTGCTGAGCACGGCGAAGCGTGGGAGCGGGGTGGGGTCGCGGGAGAGCCCGCCGTAGAGAAAGAGGGTGCCGCTGGGCGCGGCGGCGGCGGCGAGCTTTTCAAAGGTGGGACCGCCGACGGGATCGAAGGTGAGGCGAGCGCCCTTGCCGCCGGTGATCTCCTGGATGCGGGCGACAAGGTCTTCTTCTTCGGTGGCGATGACGTGAGGCGCGCCGAAGTCGAGCAGCTCCTGCCGTTTGGCGGCGGTGCGGGTGAGCGCGATGGCGGTAGCGCCCTCGGCGCGCGCGATCTCGATGGCGGCGAGGCCGACGGAGGAGCTGGCGGCGGGGATCACGACGAAGTCGCCGGCGGTGATCTTCCCGAGGTGGACGAGCGCGCCCCAGGCGGTGATGTACTGCATCCAGATGCTTGTGCCCTCTTCGAACGAGAGCGACTCCGGGTAGGTGGCGAGCGCGTCGGCGGGGACGATGGCGACCTCGCCGTAGACACCGTACATGTCCATCGGAAAGGCGGGTACGGTGGAGCGCTTTTGGCCGACGAGCGCTTTGTCGACACCGTCGCCGACTGCCTCGACGATGCCGGAGGCCTCATAGCCGATGGTGGAGGGAAGCTTAGGCTGAATGAGGTACTGGCCCTTACGAAAGCCGACCTCGGCGCGGTTGAGGCCGATGGCTTTGACGCGCAGGCGGACCTCGCCCGGGCCGGGCTCGGGAAGAGGGAGGGTGTCGAGCTGGAGGACGTCGGCGTCGCCGAGCCGGTGGAAGCGGACGATGCGTGCGGTGGTTTGGGTGTCTGGCATTCCGGGGGTCTCCGTGGGCGAAAGGGTTCGCCAGTGGTCTGATTCGTCCGAGGGACGAACGACGCACGTTGCGTGTGTGTGGAGGCACGGTGCGCGTGTGGAGATCAGGCGGCCTGGTCGTCTCGCGCGTCCAGATCGACGGTGGTTCCGTTTGCGTTTGTGGTCATGACCTGACCGTATTCGAGCAGCGTGACCATGCCGACGCCGCCGCAGATGTTGCCGGCGACCGCGGGAAAGAACCAGGCGGGAAAGCTGCGCCACGGGAGCTGATGGGTGAGGACGGCGGCGAGGACCTCGCCCGAGCCGGCGATGCAGTGCGCGAAGTTGCCGAGGCCGACGACAAAGGTGAGCATCCAGATGACCATGACGGAACCGGTGATGGAGTGCGAGCCGGAGACGAGCCAGGCGGCGGTGGCGATGATCCAGCCGCCCATGACAGCGGACCAGAAGATGGCGGTGGGCGGGTGGTGGGCGGCTTCGACGCCGAGGTGGGCGAGGGCCTGGATCACGTGGGGGTTTACCGCGTTGGTGAGGGTGGCGAGCGCGGCAAAGGCGAAGGCGCCGAGCACATTGGCGGGCAGCACGGTGAACCACAGGCGCACGGTCGCCCAGAGGTGGCGCTTTTCGGCGAGCACGAGCGCGACGGGGTAGAGGGTGTTCTCGGTGAAGAGCTGGGCGCGGCCGAGGATGACGACGATGAAGCCGAGGGGGTAGAAGAGCTTGGCGACGAACTCGGCCTTGGGCGACGCCCCGAGCATGGCGAGCGCGATGGCGTTGCCGAGGGCGGTGAGCCCCATGAAGATGCCGCCGGCGAAGCCGGAGAAGCCGAGCGCGACGATGGGGCGTTTGAGTTCGTCGCGGGCGTTCTGGGCGACCTGCTGGAAGATCTCCTGCGCGCTGGGCCGGGCGAGGTTCTTTTGCGGCGCGGCGGCGGTGGACTCGGCCTGCTTGCGGCGGAGGCGGATGGGCATGCGGGACCTTTCGGGCTTTAACGAGCTGCGTCAAGGGGCTCGGCGTAGCGCGTGGAATGCTTACCAACGTTTGAGGCGGTGTTTCTCCATTCGATGCCGCGCCGGGACTCGGCTTACAAAGTGGGTACGGTATTCTTTCTCGAAGGAGATCAGCCATGCCTTACGTGAGAGATGGCGTCCGCAGTGTCAAAGACGGCTACAAACCGCAGCCAGCCGCGCCGCCGATTAAGATGCCTCAACCTGTTAAGATTCCGCCGCCTGGAGTTAGCAAGGGCAAGTGATGCCGACGAGCATCATTGCGCTGCAGATCCTGCTTATTCTGCTGCCGGGGTTTGCCGCGGCGTATGTGGTACAGACCTTGGCGTTGCGTGCGAGCCAGACGGACTTTGACAAGTTCGTTGAGGCTTGTCTGTACAGCCTTGTGATCTATGTCGTCTTCACGGTATGTGACCGGGGCAGATTGCCGTTTGAGATGGTGGCGGCAAAGGGACCCGGTATCGAAGCGACAACGCACTGGTATCCAGATCGTCTTGCAGGGCTCTTCGCGATTACTGGAGTTGTGGCCGTCCTGGCGACGCTCTACGTCAATCGAGACGGGAATCGTCTGTTTCGCCGCGTGCATCTGACCGAGCGCACCTCGCGTCGCTCGATCTGGAATGACATTCTGCAGAGCGAGGCGAAGCTGGGGCAAGTCGTGCAGGTGCAACTCGCGGATGAACGGAGTGTGCTTGGGATTTTGCTGTACTACTCGGACTCGGTTGAGGAGGCGTCTGTTTTTCTGCAGCAGGCTTCGTGGGTCTCCACTGACGGCGACGCGACGAGGATTCCCGGGGCAGGCATTCTGCTAACGAAAAACGCAACGATAACAAGTATCAGTCTTCTGGATAATTGACGATGCCGACTGCTTCCGCGATTTCGCCTGAGGTGTTTGCCAAGTATCAGCCTGTGATCGGGCTGGAGGTGCATGTTCAGCTGCTGACGGAGTCGAAGGCGTTTTGCGGCTGCTTGAATCGGTACGGCGGGGAGCCGAACACGCATGTGTGCCCGGTGTGTCTGGGCCTGCCGGGGGCGCTGCCGGTGTTGAACCGGCGGGCGGTGGAGGCGGCGGTGCTGGCCGCCAAGGCGATCGGCTGCGCGATTCGCGAGACGAGCGTGTTTGCGCGCAAGAACTATTTTTATCCGGATTCGCCGAAGGGGTACCAGATCTCGCAGTTCGATAAGCCGATCGCGGAGCACGGCTTGATTGTGGTGCCGGACGCGAACGGCGAGCCGAAGCGGATTGGGGTGACGCGGCTGCATCTGGAGGAGGACGCGGGCAAGAGCCTGCATGACGGGTTTGCGGACTCGCGCTCCCGGACGTACATCGACCTGAACCGATGCGGGACGCCGCTGGTGGAGATTGTGAGCGAGCCCGATCTGCGCACGCCGGACGAGGCGTTTGAGTACCTGACGCGATTGAAGGAGATTCTGCTCTACACGGGCGTGAGTGACTGCAACATGGAGGAGGGGTCGCTGCGCTGCGACGCGAATGTGAGCGTGATGCTGAAGGACGCGACCGAGTTCGGGACCAAGGCGGAGGTCAAGAATGTGAACTCGTTCCGTTACATACGGGCGGCGCTCGAGTACGAGATTGAGCGGCAGATCGGGGTGATCGAGGACGGCGGGCGCGTGGTGCAGGAGTCGCGGCTGTGGAACAACGCGGAGGGGCGTACGTTCTCGATGCGGTCCAAGGAGCAGGCGCACGACTACCGGTATTTTCCGGAGCCGGATCTGCCGCCGCTGATGGTTGAGCCGGCCTGGCAGACGGAGATTCTGCGCGCCATGCCGGAGCTGCCGGAGACGCGCCGGGAACGGTTGGTGCGGGAGTATGGGATTCATGCGCAGGATGCGGCGACGCTGACGGCGACGCGCGCGTTTGCGGATCAGTTTGAGAGGGCGGCGAAGGCGGCGAAGAGCCCGCGACGGGTGGCGGCGCTGCTGACGAGTGAGCTGACACCGCGGCTGCGGGCGGCGGAGCTGGAGATGGAGGCGTCGCCGGTGACGCTGGCGGGCGTGGTGGTGGCGGCGGATCTGCTGGAATCGGGTGAGCTGTCGAGCAAGCAGATGAAGGCGCTGCTGGATACGGCGTTCGCAGACGGCGAGGACTTTCCTGCGGTGTATGAGCGGGAGCGGCCGCAGCAGATCTCGGACACGGGCGCGCTGGGGGCCATGATCGACGAGGTCATCGTCGCGAATGCGAAGCAGGTGGAGCAGTATCGGCGCGGCAAGAAGACGGTGGCGGCGTTCTTTGTCGGGCAGGTGATGCGGCTGTCGAAGGGGCAGGCGAATCCGGCGCTGCTGAACGAGCTGGTGACGACGAAGCTGGACGCGCTGGGGCCGCTCGTCTAGAGCTTCTGCTCATGGTGGGCTGGCAAGAGACGCATACAGGGCGTAGAAGAGAGGCGATGATTCATTCCTGCCCTTACTCTGTCCGTGCCCTTCGACGCCTTGCCTGGAGTGCGGTGCTGCTCGGCCTCATCGGCTGCGAAGGCCGCTATGTTCCGCCGACCGCGCCGATGCCGGCCGACACGGTTCTGTTGGCGACGATGATGCAGCGGCTGAGCGCGCAGCCCGGCTTCACGGAGGCGCTGCTTGATCGGTTGAACCAGGGCGGCAGGAACGGGCCGGCGCTGCTGACGCCGGAGCTGGTGCATCGTCTGCGCGAGCTGATCCTGGGCAAGGATTGGGAGGGACTGGATCGCTTTCCCGGCTGGACGATGCGTGAGATCACGCCCACGGTGCAGGTGGCCGAGCGGTTTTTCCCGGAGACGACGCGTGCGGATCGAACCGCGGTGAGTGCGGATGCGACGCCGAACCTATCGCGTCTGCCATCGGCGAGGGAGGTCGAGCAGTATCTGGACGTGGGCGCGCTGGGGCTGGGCAGAGCGGTGGAGGTGAATCTGGACACGCCGGCGCCGCCCGTTCCGTTCCGGGCGGCGCAGATCGAGGAGTCGCTGGGCGGCGGTGTGATGAGTGGGGACGGACCCGACCCGCAACTCGCCGGCGAGCACGCCGAGAGTCTGCGTTTGGCGCAGCTGCTGAACCGGTTGAGCGTGAATGGGCTTGATCTGGACGGCCCGGAGGGTGCGCGGCCGGTGACGGCGATGGTGGGCGGCAAGGTGGTCGAGCGACCGGAGGAGGTGATGCACGCGCTGGAAGAGGCCGGGCATACCGTGACGGTCGCGGACGCGCGCTACTTCGCGAACTTCGGGCATCTGCATGACAACGGCAAGGACGTGATGATGCCGTTCTGGGTGGACACGCGCCTGCGTGTGCCGGGCACACGGAGGCCGTTGCTGCTGCCGGTGAGCCATGCGGAGTACGAGTGGCAGGTGCGCGGGCCCAAGGTGAACGCGGACGTGGCGTTCTATTACGGCATTGACGGCCATGCCGAGTGGCGCACGATGGACGAGCTGAACCAGGCGTGGGTGCTGGGGCGGCACGCGCACGTGTACACGGGGAACGAGGCGCTGGAGGTGACGCGGCTGGCGGCTGCATTCGTGGTCGCGTATGTGCACCAGCATGTGGCGCGGCCGAAGCTGCCGTTCGGCGGCTACTACACGTTGGGTGTGTGCCAGGACAGTGTGTCGGCGATTGAAAAGAAGATGACCGGACAGGTAACGCTGTTTCCGAACACGGTGGATGCGCGGCTGTTCGATGATCCTCGCGATGCGGAGGTGAATGCGTTGATGGCGGCGATACCGAAGGATCGGGACGGGAGGTCGCCGGCGCCGGAGCGCGTCTTCGGTTCGCTGCCGACGGTTGATCCGCGGGCGATCACCATTCCCGGTCTGGCCGAGGACATTCTGCAGACGGAGGCGGCGTGGCACGCCGGCAAGCTGCATCGGCTGGGTCGGCATCGCGACAGCGAGACGGCGCTTGCGCTGGAGATCGCGGGGGCGGTGTGTGCCGTGGGCGTGCTGTGGTGGCTCGGGCGTCGACGGAGGTCTTCGCGGTGATACTCCCTTGGCGTGGGATCGCAGGCTCGATGCGGAGCTTTCGCCGCTATGCTGGGTTCGCCTAATTAAGGCCTGAGGTGAGTGCGGTGGCGACGTCGAAGAAGGCTGTGACGAAGAAGGCGCCGGGGAAAGCGCCGGGGAAGAAGAGTGCGGCGAAGAAGGCGCCCGCGAAGGCTCCGGCGAAGAAGAGTGCGGCGAAGAAGGGACCGGCAAGGAAGTCGGCAGCCAAGAAGGCGCCCGCCAAGAAGGCGCCCGCGAAGAGCGCTTCCGGGAAGAAGTCTTCCGCGAAGAAGGCCGTGGGCCGGAGGTATTCGCCGGCGGCGAGCGCCAATGTGGAGCGCGAGATGCGGGCGATGAAGGAAGGAAGGCTGACGATCGGCAAGAGCAAGAAGAAGGTGACGAACCCGAAGCAGGCGATCGCGATTGCGCTGTCGGAGTCGCGGCGCGAAGGCGATGAGCTGCCGCCGGATCCGAACGCGAAGAGCTGATCGGGCGCGGGTCTCGGGCTCTCTTTTCGGGTGAGTCCTGCGCGCGTGCGCGGCTACTTCTTGTCGGTGCTGGAAGCGGTGGAGGCGGAGGCAGCGGGGGCCGGCGTGCTTGGGGGAGCGGAGGCGACTTCGGAGCTGCCGGCGGGCTTGGCTTCGCCGGCTTTGCTTTCGCCGGATTTATTTTCGCCTGGGGACGCGGCGGCGGCTTCCGAGCCGGAGGCCGGCGGCTTGGCGGAGGCGTAGAGGTCCTTGTACCAGCCGCCGCCGGCGAAGGCGAAGTTCGGGGCGGAGATCACGCGCGCGAGTTTGCCGCCGCAGTGGGGGCAGTCGGTGATCTCGGGGTCGGAGAACTTTTGGCGCTTTTCAGTGTGCCGACGGCACTGCTGGCATTCATATTCGTAGAGCGGCATTGCGCGTGGGTTCCTGTGAGTTCGCTGGTTGCAGTCTACCGCCTTGGCCCCATAGCGTGCTTCGCGGGGGTGCGGACGCGACAGGCGGGTACACTGCCGTGACCGAGAGTTTGCTCCAGCACCTTGCTTCGAGAAGGGATCTGCCCTGTGCGATTGACCATTCGCGGCCACGCCGCTCGCGCCACTTCGTTTGCCGCGGTCCGGCGAGCGGTCGCCAAGCGATCTGCCGCCCGTGCGCTCGGTTTAATGCTGGCGGCCGCACCGTGCGGGTGGGCCCAGACGCCTGTTCGCCCGCCACGCAGCCGACCGGTGACGCAGGCCGAGGTGGATCGTCTCACGCGCGAGGCGATCCTGATCGATACGCACAACGATGTGCCGTCGAAGACGGTGGACGGCTACGACATCGCCGAACGAAATGTGAAGGGGCAGACGGATCTGCCGGGTATGCGCGGTGTGCTGGGAGCGGAGTTCTTCGCGGCCTATGTCGGCGCGGAGTACGTAAGCGGCAACCACGCGGCACGACGCGCGCTGGCGATGATCGACACGGTGCGGACGGACATCGTGGCGAGACACCCTGAGGCGTTTGTGTTTGCGACGACGGCGGAGGGGATCGAGCAAGCGCATCGCGAGGGCAAGATCGCGGCGCTGATCGGCATTGAAGGTGGGCATGCGATCGAGGACTCGCTGCGGCTGCTGCGCGACTTCTACGACCTGGGCGTGCGGTACATGACGTTGACGCACTTCAACACGAACAGCTGGGCGGACGCGCAGGGCGACATCGACGACCCGAAGATTGCCCATCACAACGGGCTGACACCGTTCGGCAAAGATGTGGTGCGCGAGATGAACCGGCTGGGGATGATGGTGGATATCTCGCACACGGCGGATAAGACGTTCTGGGATGCGCTCGCGGTGTCGCAGGCGCCGCTGATCGCGTCGCACTCGAGCTGCCGGGCGGTGAGCGACCACACGCGCAATATGACCGACGCGATGATTCGCGCGATGGCGGCGAAGGGCGGGACGATCCAGATCAACTTCGACTGCGCGTATCTGTCGCAGCGGTATTCGGATGCGGCCAGGCCGCTGATGGCGGAGCTGCGGCCGAGGCTGGCCGAGGCGCGCAAGATCGCCGACCCGGTGGAGCGCGAGAAGGCGACGGATGCGATCGAGGAGCAGGCCACGGCGGCGCTGCCGCCGGCGACGCTTGATGATGTGGTGCGCAACATCGATCACGCGGTCATGGTGGGCGGGATCGATCACGTGGGGATCGGAACGGACTTCGACGGCGTGGGCTGTGTGCCGAAGGAGCTGCGGTCGTATCGTGATTTTCCGAAGCTGACGCGGGCGCTGCTCGAACGCGGGTACACGGAGGAGGAGATCAAGAAGATCTATGGCGGCAACCTGCTGCGGGTGATGCGCGCGGTGGCGGCCGAAGCGGAGCGCGAGCGGCTTGCGGGTGTGAGGTCGCCGCGCGAGAACGAGCGGCCGAAGAGCTAAGACACACGCCTGGCGCTTGCGGCGAGCGATCCTGGAATCATCTCTGCCACGAGTGATCGGTTTTTCACTGTCCGCCGCCGCGGTCGAGGCAGATCGGCGGTGACATAGCGCGTCAGCGGTTCAGCTCCACCAGGCGGGCAGTGGCGACGGCTTCGATGCGGCGCAGCGCTTCGAGGGCGGCAGTGGTCTTTTGGCGCGAGGGGGCGTCGATCTGCACGACGGCGAGGGCTTGGCCCTGGGGGACGCGTTGGGCATTTGTGGCGCGGCTGCGTTCCGTGGCGCGGCCGAGGGCGAAGTTGGCGATGTTGAGGCCTTGCTCGCCGAGCACCGTGCCGATGCGGCCGATGACGCCGGGGACGTCGTGGTTGCGGATGACGACGAGGGTGCCCTGGAGGGGCGCTTCGATGTCGATGCCGTCGAGGGTGAGCAGGCGGGGCGAGGTGCCGTGGAGCACGGTGGCCGAGCCGGTGGTGTCGCCTTCCGACGAGTGCAGGGTGAGCTTGAGGACAGAGCCGGCGCCGCCGGAGGCGATCTCCTTCTTGTCTTCCTGGAGGCGGATGCCGCGCTCCTGGGCTACGGTGGCGGCGTTGATGCGGTTGACGGTGCTGGCGGCTTCGGGGTCGCTGGCGGCGAAGATGCCGGCGAGGGCGGCGTTACGGACGAGGTCCGTCTTGCCCTGCGCGATGCGGCCGGTGTAGGTGATGTGGATGTTTTCGAGGTTGCCGGGGGTGTTGTGAGCGAGGAACTGCCCGAGGCAGGCGGCCATCTCGATGTAGGGCGCGAGCTCGACGTACTCCTCGTGCGAAAGGGAGGGGACGTTGACAGCGTTCTGCACGACGCCGAGCTTGAGGTAGTCGCGGACCTGCTGGGCGAGCTGGATGCCGATCGCCTCCTGGGCCTCGTCGGTTGAGCCGCCGATGTGGGGGCTGAGGAGGACGTTGTCGAGGGCGAAGAAGGGCGAGTCCTTGAGCGGTTCGTGGTGGAAGACGTCGAGGGCGGCGCCGGCGACTTTGCCGCTGGCGACGCCCTCGGCGAGCGCGTCCTCGACGATGAGCTCGCCGCGGGCGCAGTTGATGATGCGGATGCCGGGCTTCATGATGGCGATCGACTGCCGGTTGATCATGCCCTCGGTTTGGGAGGTGAGGCCGACGTGGAGGGTGAGGAAGTCGGACTGTTTGAAGATGTCGTCGATGGGGACGAGGGTGACGCCGTTTTCGCGGGCGATGACGGGGGCGACGAAGGGGTCGTAGCCGAGGAGCGTCATGCCGAAAGCGCGGGCGCGGCGGGCGACCTCCAGGCCGATGCGGCCGAGGCCGACGATGCCCAGGGTCTTGCCGCGGAGCTCGGTGCCCTGGAGGGACTTCTTGTCCCACTTGCCGGCGTGCATGGAGCTGTTGGCGGCTGGGACCTTGCGGGCCATGGCGATCATGAGGCCGAGGGTGAGTTCGGCGACGGCGACGGCGTTGGCGCCGGGGGTGTTCATGACGACGACGCCGTGGCGGGTGGCGGCGGCGGTATCGATGTTGTCGACGCCGACGCCGGCGCGGCCGATGACGCGGAGTTTGGGGGCGTGCTCGAGGAGAGCTTCGTCGACCTGGACGGTGGAGCGGACGACGAGGGCGTCAGCGTCGGCGAGCTCGGCGGGGAGGTCGGTGATCTTGTCGGCGGTGACGATCTGCCAGCCGGGTTCTTCCTTGAGGACGGCGAGGGTGGACGGAGAGACTTTTTCGGCTAGGACGATCTTCATGGATACCTTGATGGTACTTGGTCGATGGGAACGGCCTTGCTTCGGGGGTACCCCTCCCCCCATACTTTGTACCCAAAGTCTTCGAACGAAGGCGGTTAAGTCCGGACTTGCAGCCGTGGCTCCGTGGTGAAAAAGATAGCGGGCCGGTAGCTGGCCTACGCAGATGGGCACGGCCTCAACTCATGATTGCGCTTTTGGGGTGGAAGATGCGCCAGCCTAGGGATGCGCCAGCCTAGGGATGCGCCAGCCTAAGGGTGCCCAGCCTAAGGGTGCCCAGCCTAAGGGCGAAGTTTGTCGGGAACTTTAGCGGAGGTGCGTTTAGGGCCGCCAAAGGCGAGATGTCTGCAACGTGAAGCCCTCGACGGGGCCTTCGCCTTGGACCTGTTCCGGCGCGCGAGAGTTCGGGTCGGCAGGCCGGGCTGGTAGGTGGTGGCTTCGCGCTGTTGCGGGTCGATGAGCCAGGCGAGACGCGCGCCGTTGTCAAGCCACAGATGCATCTTCGCTTCGAGAAGACGGCGAGGGTCGGAGGCGGAGCGGATTTCGATGAGAACTCTGGGCAGAGGGGCGGGTAGCCGGCTTGCTGCTCAGGGGTGAGGGCATTCCAGCGTGGGAGTGAGAGCCAGGCGGCGTAGCGGGCGAGGCAGGAGCCGTCGGGGAGGTTGAAGCCGGTGTTGGGGCCGAAGCCGATGCCGCGGCCATCTGCTTCGGTCCACCTGAAGAGAGCGGAAGCGACGTGAACCTCATGCAGGCCGTCGATGCCGCCGACCGGGGCCATGACGTCTATTCTCCATCCGCGGTGCGCTCAATCCTGACAGCCTCGTTTTCACGCGAGAGCGTCATCAACTCGTCATCGGTGAGCGGAAGCGAAGATCTAATGCGAATAGGTAGGAGGTAATCGTTGAGATGGAGAGTCATGACGTCGTTATTTAGCAGGGCAGATAGGCTGGCAACGTCATTTCGGGTTGGGATCTCCGGGCTTCCAAACATTGTAGGTGCAGACGTACGGAAGACTCAGCATTTCGCGCTCGCTCAGGTGATGGACGATGCGACTACTTTGCACGTCGAGGATGTATCCCTCTGTGTAGCCCATATCTTTTCCGCAATCACTTGTGCCGTAGACGGATGCGCTGATCAGGAGCTCCGTGTTGCTGCGCCACTGCATCGCCTCGAAGTTATCACCGCGAGTCTTGCAGGAGTGGCGAGAGGAAAAGTGCTTCTCGACTTTCTGCATGACCGAGGAGAGGTCTTGGATCGCCCCTGTGTTGTCCACACGTAGTAGTGCGACCGACCACCCGCCTGCAGCCCCTCCGTCACTGCTGTTTATGGCGATCGAGCGCACATCGTCCGAGTAGCCGAGCCAGCCGTTTGGGTTTACGAGCTCCGGGAGCTGCTTCTCGAAGATGGACTGGTCACCACGGAGGAAGGTCAGGACTGCTCCTTTATCTTCGGTCAGCGAGATGAAACGTCCGGTGATGTGAAGGTCTCCGAATGTGGCCACTGACGAGATGGCTGGCGCATCAAGGAGGCTGAAGGTGTTGCCATTCCACGAGCATTGCGTGATCGCTCGCGGGCGAGGGGCACGGACCGGAGCATGGGTACTCGCAAAAAGGCAAACGGAGAGTAACAGAGCCGTAAAAAGAGAAACCCTCCGCGTGAGCATGCGCGGAGGGTAGCAGGAAAGTAGGCTAGGGACTAGGCCCCGACGGTTTCGTGTTTGGTGCGGGGGTCGAGGGTGTCGGCAGAGACGTTGTCGGTCTCAGTGCCGGCGCCGAAGGCGGGGTTTTTCATGGAGCAGCAGGCGTCGGTGCGGCCGCAGAAGCAGGGCTGGGTGGGGACGGTGGCGGAGAGGCGGTCGGCGAAGACCTGCTGGGCGGCAATGAGGCCGGTGCCGAAGGGTTTGTTGAGCTGCGGGAGACTTTTGACGACGATCTGCTCGAGGGCGCCGATGAGGGCGATGGTGTCCATGTAGTCGAAGAGGCCGAGGTGGGCGATGCGGAAGATCTGGCCTTTCATCTCGCCCTGGCCGTTGGTGATGATGGCGGCGAAGCGGGACTTCAGTTCCTTGACGAGAAGGCCGGAGTCGACGCCAGCGGGTGGGAGGACGGCGGTGGCGGCGGCGGAGGGGGCATCGGGCGCGAAGAGGCTGAAGCCGAGGGCGGTGACGGCGGCGCGGGTCATGGCGGCGATGGTCTCGGCGTTGTCGACGAGCTTCTTGCGGCCTTCGACGAGGGAGCCGGCGGGGTTGTCGGGTGTGGCCGCCTGGGCGGCGATCCAGTCGAGCGCGGCACCGAGACCAGCGATGAGAGCGACTGCCGGGGTGTAGGCGGACTCGCCGTTTTTTGCGTTTTTGCGTTCCTTGCGGAGGTCGAAGTAGTAGCGCGGGTTGTAGGTGGCTTCCATGCGATCCCAGGCGCGCTCGCTGACGGCGAGGAAGGAGAGGCCGGGTGGGATCATGACGGCCTTTTGCGAGCCGCCGATCATGACGTCGACGCCCCAGGCGTCCATGTCGAAGTGGGTGGTGCCGAGGCCGGTGATGGCGTCGACGACGAGGAGGGCTTCGGAGCCGACGTCTTTGAGCAGCTGGGCGACGGCGGGCACGCAGTGGCGGACGCCGGTCGAGGTTTCGGTGGCCTGCATGAAGACGACGCGGGTTTCGATTTTGAGGGCGGCCTTGACTTCGTCGATGGAGAAGGTCTTGCCGTAGGGCGCGGAGACGACGTCGACGTCGCAGCCGAAGGCCTTGCCGAGGGCGGTCCAGCGCTCGCCGAACTTGCCGGCGGAGAGGACGAGGATGCGGTCGCCGGGGCAGGTGAGGTTGGACATGGCGGCTTCCATGGCGCCGGTGCCGGAGGACGAGAGGAGGATGACGTCGTTGGCGGTGCCGACGAAGTCCTTGAGCTGGGCGAGGACGCGGGTGTAGAGGGCGCGGAACTCGGGCGTGCGGTGGTGGATATCGGCGGCGGCCATGGCGAACTGCGCGGCGGGCAGCAGGGGTGTGGGGCCGGGCGTGAACAGGCGCGTTTTGCGGATCATGGAGATATTGTAGCGGCGGGCGGGCGCGGGGTTGGGCAGGATCAATCTGAGATCGGTGTCTCAGCCAGTCCTACCCAGCGTGGGGAGAGGTTCATGTCAAGCAGGAGTTTCATGCCATTCGTAGCACGATCTCGCGTTCTTCTGTGGGCCAGGCGGCGTAGCGGAGTGCCGCGAGGACGTCTTCCTGTTCGAGGTAGGGGTACTCGGCCAGAAGCTCCGGAATGCTGTGGCCTGCGCCGATCTGGCCGACGGTCACAGGAAGGCCGCGGATGCAGGGTCTGCCGCCCATTACACCGGGCTGCTGCGTAATACGATCAAGCGTTGTCATGCAGAGACTCCGGAACAAAGAAGCGCACCCAGTGTATCCGCACCCACGGAGACTTGAGGAGGCGGGCGAGCGCGGGGTTGGGCAGTGGCTTTGAGGGCACTATGATTGAGGCGGAGATTGAGGGACAGGATATGGCGATCGGGGAGAAGCTGCAGGCGGATATTGTGGCGGCGATGAAGGCAAAGGAAGAGGATCGGCTGACGACGCTGCGGATGGTGAAGAGCGCGCTGAAGAACAAGGAGATCGACAAGCGCGCGCCGCTTGAGGAGGCGGAGGAGCAGGCGGTGCTGACGACGATGATCAAGCAGCGGCGGGAGTCGATCGAGCAGTTTACCAAGGGCAATCGGCCGGAGCTGGCGGCGAAGGAGCAGGCGGAGATCGGGTTGATTGAGGCGTATATGCCGCAGTCGGCGAGCGAGGACGAGGTACGGGCGATTGTGCTGGGGGCGATCGAGCACCTGGCGAAGGACGCGGGCGGTGCACGGCCGGGGCCGAAGGACATTGGACCGGCGATGCGGGTGGTGAAGCAGAGGATTATGGCGAGCGGCATTCGGGCGGAGGGCTCGGTGGTGAGCGAGATGCTGAAGGCGGAGCTGGCGAAGGGAGCCTAGGCGAGGTGCGTGAGGGGGCGGGGGCGGCGGTGTGGCAGGTGCTGGATGTGGGCAGCATCTGGATGAAGGAGTTTGCGGCGGCGCTGGGCCGGGTGGCGCCGGTGGTGGCGTGGGAGCCAGTGATGGCGCGCTTTGGGGCGTTGCAGCGGTGGGAGCGCGTTAAATCGCTGACACATCCGGTCTTGGACGTCCGGCGGTTTCCGCTGCAGCGGGGGTATGCGACGCGAGTGATGGGCGCGGTGCTGCCGTTTGAGCGGGGGCTGTTAGGGCGGCTCGGGCGGGCGGCGGGTGGGGATCGGGCGCGATCGGTGCTGGTGTGTTCGACGCCGTTTTATGCGCCGGTGGCCGAGCGGTGGCCGGGGCCGGTGGTGTATTACTCGACGGACTTGACGCACGCGTATGAGGGGCTGGACGCGGCGCAGGTGAAGGCGTTGGACCGGCGGATGTGCCGGGCGGCGACGGTGGTGGCGCCGAACTCGCGGCGGATCGCGGAGTATTTTGTGGCGGAGTCGGGGTGCGATCCGGCGAAGATCACGGTGGTGCCGAATGCGACGCGGGCGAGCAATGTGATGGCGGAGGCGCCTGCGCCTGGGCCGGGCACTTTGCCTGACGACCTGCGGGGGCTGGCGCGGCCGGTGGCGGGGGTGCTGGGGGATCTTTCGGGGAATATGGATTGGTTGTTGATGCGGCGGGTGATGGAGCTGGCGGCGGAGCGGCTGCCGGAGCTCGAGTGGGCGTTTGTGGGGCCGACGACGCGGGCGATCGCGGACGCGGAGCAGAATGCGGCGCGCGAGTGGGCCAAGGAGCGGGCGGTGTTTACCGGCGCCAAGCCGTATGGCGAGCTGCAGGGATATGCGCGGAGCTTCGATGTGGCGGTGCTGCCGTATCGGCGGAAGGAGCCGACGTTTTCGGGGAGCTCGACGCGATTTTATGAGCACCTGGCGGCGTGCCGGCCGATGGTGGCGACGCGGGGGTTTGCGGAGCTGATGGACAAGCCGCCGCTGCTGCGGCTGGTGGACACGGCGGAGGAGATGGTGGCGGAGATCGAGGCGCTGGCCGGGATGGGGTTCGCGGATGGGCAGGAGCGGGCGCGGTGGGAGGCGAGCCGGGTGGGGACGTGGGAGGAGCGGGCGCGGATGGTGGTGGCGGCGGTGGAAGCGACCTCCGCCTGCATGTAGGCCTGTCTTGATAGGAGCATAGAGAGCCCGCGCTTATGCCGACCGCTCCTGAAGGGTTGTTCAGGAGGGCTGGTCGACGAACTTGTTGTGTTCACTAAGATGGAGTTCCGCTTGTCTTTCCAGGGTTGTTGCCTGCCGATGAAGCGTTCGGCTGTGCGGCGGAACGCGATCGGGACCACGCGTTGGGAGCGTGGTTGGAATGTAGCTTGCTGGGCGCAGCTCGGCCGCAGCTCGGCCGCAACAAGAGCGCGAGAAGGTGGTAGATGATCTCTCCCGGGCTGGCACACTTTCTATTGCTAATCATCATTGGAGGGAGCATTTTGCTGATGCTCCTTCGCCCCAAGAACATTGCCGAGGCGTACTGGATCAGCGGCGGTGCGCTGTTGCTGATCCTCTTGCGCCTGGTGCCGCTGAAGCTGGCCGGGAAGGCCATAGGCGAGGGGATGGACGTGTGTCTATTTCTGATCGGGATGATGCTGCTGTCTGAGCTGGCGCGCGAGCACGGGGTCTTCGACTGGGTCTCCTCCGCCGCGGTCGAGGGGGCACGCGGTTCCTGCGCGCGGCTCTTAACCCTTGTGTATGGCATAGGCACTCTGGTGACCATCTTGATGTCGAATGACGCGACCGCTGTCGTGCTGACCCCGGCCATCCTATCCGCGGTGCGGAAGGCGAAGGTCGAGCCACTGCCGTATCTGTTTGTGTGCGCTTTCATTGCGAACGCGGCTTCGTTTGTGCTGCCGATCTCGAACCCCGCGAATCTGGTTGTCTTTCACGGCGGCGCCATGCCTCCGCTCGGGCGCTGGCTGCTGTCGTTCGGTGTGCCTTCGCTGCTCTCGATTGCCGCGACGTATGCCGTCATGCGGCTGCGCTTCCGAAAGGATCTGCGGGCCACGATTGAGGCCGAGGTAAGAGCGGCGCCGCTGCGAGCGGAGGGCAAGCTGGTCCTGGCTGGGGTGGTCCTGATGGTAGCCGCCCTGCTCACCGCATCGACGTTGAAGAAGGACCTGGGTCTGCCCGCGTGTTTGGCCGCCGTGATCGTGACCGTGGCGGTCTCGATCCAAGCGAAGAGCAATCCACTGAAGCTGGCGAAGGGGATCAGCTGGGCCACGCTCGTCCTGGTCGCGGGGTTGTTCCTCATGGTGGACGCCGTGGAGAGCATCGGGGCCCTTCGGCTGACCCAAAGCTGGCTTGGCTCCGCGGAAAGTCTTGGCGCCCCGGTTGCGGCTCTCGTCGTGGGGTTCGCGGTCGCCGTGGGAAACAACCTGGTCAACAATCTGCCGCTTGGCCTGATCGCGGGCGGAACGCTGCAGGCCGCGCAGGTGCATGGACTGCTGGCCCACGCGGTTCTGATCGGCGTGGACCTTGGACCTAACCTTTCGGTGACAGGCTCGCTCGCCACGATCCTTTGGCTGCTCGCTCTGCGGAAGGAGAAGCTGGACGTGAGCTTCTGGGATTTTCTTAAGGTGGGCGCGGTCGCCATGCCCGCGGCTCTGCTGCTTTCCTTGGGGGGGATGATCCTGATGCAGACGCTTGTGAAGACTCGGTAGGAGAGGCCACCATGAAGGCTGGCTGGCTGGGAGTTTTCCTTTGGGCGGCAGGCGCGATGGGGCAGGGGTTACCAAGGTTCCCAATCCTCGGGATGGAATCGCACGTGGGAGAGCAACCCCAGCCGTGCGTCCGGCTCCTTATAAGCTTGGGCGCACGATACGGCCCAGGAGGTGTTACGTGGGTCTTCTCGATATGCTGACCGGTGCGGCTGGTATGGGTGGCGAACACGCCCAGGTGGCCGGCGGTCTAATGGACACGGTTCAGCAGCAGCCGGGCGGTGTTGCCGGCATGGCGCAGAATTTTCAGCAGAACGGCTTGGGCGGGATGGTGCAGCAGTGGGCGGGCGGCCAGACGACGCCGGCCTCGCCGGGGCAGGTGGAGCAGGGCCTAGGCGGAACGGGGCTGATTGATCAGATCTCGCAGCGCACCGGCATCTCGCCGACGATGGTGAAGGGCTCGCTGGCGGTGATCGTACCGATGATGATTCACCACCTGGCGCAAAACGGGAATATCACGCCGCAGGGTGAGCCGACTGGGCAGCCGGTGTCGGATCATGCCGGGATGCTGCAATCGATCCTGGGCCGGATGATTTAGGGCCGGATGATTTAGGGCCGGTTGCAGGCAGAGGCAGCGAAGAGTGGCTGCTGGGACGACGAGGTACGAAGCCAAGAACGGAGCGAACGATGGCGGATCTAGGGCAGTTGACGACGAAGTACCAGCCGGTGCTGGACCTGTTCGGGAAGCTGGCGCCGTATGGGGCGAAGCTGGACGGCACGGCGCTTGACGATCAGGGCAAGCTGGTGATCAAGGGCGAGGTGCCGAGCACGGTGATGGCGAATCGCATCTGGGATGTGATCAAGCAGTGCGATCCGAGCTTCAGCGACCTGCACCATGAGATCGCGACGACGGGCGGAGCGGACCAGCCGGTGACGATTAAGTCCGGCGACACGTTGAGCGCGATCTGCCTGCTGTTTTACGGCAACGCAAACAAGTATCCGGAGGTGGCGAAGGCGAACGGGATCAATGCGGACCAGGTGAAGGTCGGACAGACCATCAACCTGCCCGTGCTGAGCTAGATATTCAGGTCAGATAAGAAGGCAGACGGGCGACTCCTGGTGGAGTCGCCCGTCGCAGTTTTGGCCGGTGTA
Source organism: Acidobacteriaceae bacterium (assembly GCA_965277125.1). Taxonomy (GTDB): domain Bacteria; phylum Acidobacteriota; class Terriglobia; order Terriglobales; family Acidobacteriaceae; genus Edaphobacter. The sequence goes on from CBDIBU010000005.1 coordinate 860,712, forward strand.
AAGCAGCGGCCCGAAGCGCGGGTGTCCTTAGAAGGTCTGGACCTTGACGACCTTTCCGTTCTCGAAGTGTGTGACGACGCGACGCCCGTTCTTCATGTAGTACCAGGTTTCTTTGAGGTTGTTCTCGTCGCTGTCGTCAAGCTTCTTTTGGTCGGGCTCGCCGCTGCTGAGCAGGACCATCTGGTAGGTCATGCCTTCGATGATCTGCTTGCCGGCGATGGCCTTCTGGTCCTCGACGGACATGCCGCGGACGGCCTGGGTTTGCTGGATGCGGCTAGTGTCGAGGACGCGGCTGAGAAAGACAAGAAAGGCGTCCGGCTGGAGATCGGCGTCGGTGAGGTCGCGACCGTAGCGGAAGTTAATGCGCGAGCCGCCGGCGCGCTTGTAGCCGGCACCTTTTTTAGCGGCATTCTTGCTGTCGCCACGACCCTCGCCACCGCCGGCCAAGTGGATTTCGACGCGATCGCTGTCGACCTTGATCTCGGTGATCGGCACCCACTCGTCGCGCTCGATGCCGACTCCCTTCTCCTTGAGGTACTTGGACATCTCCTTGAGGTCGATGCCGCGGCTGTCGAGGCGCTTGTCGGACTTTGGGGTTTCGTAGATGTCGACGCCATCTTTGTAGGCCGGCATCTCGACCAAGGCTTTGACGTCCTTGCCGAGAAGAAGTTGATCGAGGGCGACTTTGGATTGTTTGCTGGCGGAGGCCCATGACGTTGCGGTGAGGGTGAGGGCAAGGGTAGGCAGGCAGGCGATAAAGCGAAGAGAGCGCATGTGCAGAACTCGCGGAGTGAGGCCAGAGGCCTTCAGATTTTCAGTGCGGAGCCGAGGGGGGTGAAGCGGGGCCGGGGGCCGGGATGAGGATGGCCGAAGGGAGTGGCGTCCTTGGAGAAGACGATGCTGTGGCGCGGAGACTCCCATGCAAAGTAATACACCAACACGCCGTGGCCGCTCGCCCCTGGCAGCGATTTATTCGGGGATGATCTTGACGAAGCGGCCGTCGGGCAGGGTGTGGTTGCCGAGGATGTGGATGACACCGTTGCGGGCAAAGCCGCGCAGCATGGTGGGAGACTCAGGCAAGCTGCCCACCGCGGGGTCGAGCGGGGGCACGGTTTTCTCCGCCGTGGGTGTGGAGCGCTGTGGGGCGGGGTCGAGTTGTTTGGGCGCGGGGGGCGCGGCAGCGGGCTGGGGGTAGGGGATGGCGCGCAGGGGAAGGGATTGGACGGCGCCGGAGCGGGTGGTGGGGCGGCCCTCGGGTGGGGCGCCGCGTCGCATGCCACGGTCCATGGCCTCGTTGGCGAGGCGGTCGGCGGCCTTGTTTCTGTGGCGCAGGGCGTGGCTGATCTCGAAGTGATTCAGCTGGGCGATGCGGCGCTTGGCCTCCTGCCAGAGGGGTTTCAGGTCGGGGGAGTTGACCTTGTAGCGGCCCTGGATCTGCTTGACCATGAGCTCGGAGTCGGAGATGACGCGCAGCCGGGGGTGGCCGTGGTCGAGCGCGTACTGGAGGCCGGCGAGCAGGCCGGAGTATTCGGCGACGTTGTTGGTGCAGACGCCGAGGAATTCGCTGAGCTCGGCGAGGACGGCGCCGGTGGAGTCTGTTATTTCGACGCCGAAGCCGGCCGGGCCGGGGTTTCCGCGGGCGCCGCCGTCGCAATGGGCGGTGATGACGGCGCTGGAGGGGGCGACGGGGGTGTTGGGGAAGGCGTCCGCGAACAGGGGCGAGGGGGAGTCGGGGCGAGACGGTCGGCCGGGCATGCTGGTCAGTGTAGAGGCTTTGCCGGCGGGCGCGGACCGAAAGCAGGGGCGTGGGGGGAATGGAGGGGTGCTCACCTTTCGCGGGCTGTCCGGTCTATTGCAGTGAGTGCCGGGTCGGTTTTAAGTACAAGCGGCGCAGACCGAGCCGTGTGAGACCCGCCCGACCCCGGCGCTGACTGGTTGTCTCACTCCGGAGTGAGGTACGGGCATGGCGGCAGAGTGGATCAATGGGGTACTGGGCGTTGGTACCGTTGGGTCGGTCGTGGGGCGGTTTGGATCCGCGGCGCACGCGGTAGAATCAAGGCCAGCGATGGCCAAGGCAGCCGCACAGACGGGCTCTCGGGGGCGTTTGACCCCGGCGCAGATGGAAGCACGGGCGCAGCAGCGGCTGGAGGATGACGAGCTCATCCGCGAGGCGCAGCGGGGCGACCGGCAGGCGTTTGATGCGCTGGTGCGGCGCTACGACCAGAGTGTGCTGCGGCTGGCGCTGCATCTGCTGGGCAACGAGCAGGACGCGCAGGATGTGCACCAGGAGGCCTTTCTCAAGGCATATCGGCATCTGGGGAACTTCCGGTTTGAGTGCTCGTTTTATACGTGGGTCTACCGGATCGTGACGAATTTGTGCCTGGACCAGATGCGCCGGCGCAAGAGTCGGCGAGAGGACCCGGCGATCGCGACGGACGCGAGCGGCGAGGCGATCGATCTGCTGGCGAGTGTGCGCGACGAGCGGTCGATGGCGGACCCGGGGCGCGAGCTGGACCGGGGCGAGATGGCGGCGAGCATTGCGGCCGCGCTCGACAAGCTGACGCCGCGCGAGCGCACGGTCTTTGAGTTGAAGCACTATCAGGGGTTGAAGCTGCGCACCATCGGCGAGATGTTGCATACGACCGAGGAGACGGCGAAGAACACACTGTTTCGTGCGACGCGGAAGTTGCGTGCCAACCTGGCGGAGCTGCGGGCGTAGACATGGGAAGCGTGCAGGACAGGCGCCGGTCCGTGGTGGAAACTGCTTCTCTTCACGGCCGGGATGCGGCCCTTGTTTTGACGGAAGGAAGAGTTGTGGGCAACGATCCACGACCTCCCATTGAGCGGGTAGCAGACGAAGAATTTTGAGGCTGGTAGCGGAGCGAACACATGAAGTGCGACTGGGCGCAGGATCAGATCGTGTTGCAGATGTACGGCGAGCTGGACGACGAGCTGGCCATCGGTTTGGAGCGGCACCTCACAAGCTGTGTGCGCTGCCGTCGGGAGTTGGAGATGATGCGGGGCATGGGCGAGCAGCTGGCGCTCTTGCCGGTGACGGAGCCGTCGCCCAACCTGCTGGCGCAGAGCCGGATGCGGCTGGACGAGATACTTGATCAGGAGGGCGAGCACGGCTTCGGCACGCGGGTGCGGGCGAGTATCTTCCGTTGGCTGGGGGTGCTGCAAAGCGCGCCGGCACTGGCACTGTTGCTGGTGGGCGTGGGATTTCTGAGCGGGGACTTTGTGCTGCGGTACCGGCTGGCGCACGTCCCACCGCGGCTGCCGGGAGCGGTTGTGGTTACGAATCCGGGCACGATCGCGAATGTGAGTGAGATCGTGCAGACGCCGCACACGGATCTGGTGCAGGTGAAGTACAACCGGATTGTGCCCGAGGTGATGGAGGGCTCGTTGGACGATCCGCAGATTCGCAAGCTGCTGTTGGTGGGCATGCGGGCGAACGCCGCGGATGGGGTGCGGACGGACTCGGTGAATCTGCTGGCGAGCGAGTGCCGGCAGGGACACGCCTGCGGCAAGGCGGGGGAGACGGGCGATCTGCGCGGGGCGCTGATGGTGTCGCTGCGCTACGACAAGGACCCGAGTGTGCGGCTGAAGGCGCTGGAGGGGCTGAGCCGGTATGTGGACGAGGACCAGCGTGTGCGCGACACGGTGCTGGAGGCGCTGATGCATGATGCGAGTCCGAGCGTGCGCAAGCAGGCGATCGCGATGCTGGAGCCGGTGCAGTCGGATTCGAGCGTGCGGCAGGTGCTGCGGACGGTGTCGACGCAGGACGCGAACCCGTATATTCGCACGGCGAGCTATGAGGCGCTGCAGGGCACGGGCGAGCTGCAATAAGGCTGGACGGCGAGGGTGCACGGCGCGATGGGTAGGGGAGCGCAGCATGGTAAGGATCATGAGCAGAAAGATGTGGATCGCGTCGCTGACGGTCGCGGCGCTTGGCGCATCGGGTCTAGCGGCGGTGGGTGCGGGGGCGCCGTTATCGCCGCGCGCGGGCGGTGGTGGCCATGCGGCACAGGGATATCTTGGGGTCGAACTGCGGGATCCATCGAGCAAGGAGCTTGCTGAGCAGCACCCCGGCGTGGTGCACTGCACGGAGATCGTGCGCGTGGATCATGACGGCCCCGCAGGCAAGGCGGGGCTGCGGGAGCACGATCTGATCCTGCAGATGAATGGCCGCGCCGTTGGGGGGCAGGAGCAGCTGAAGCATATGCTGCACGACACGGCGCCGGGGCAGGCGGTGACGATGCTGATCCTGCGCGAGGGGCAGCAGATGACGGTGAGCGCGCAGGTCGCGGACCGTGAAGAGGTGGCGCGGCGGGCGTGGGAGCAGCACATCGTGGTGCCGCAGCCGGAGGCGGCGCCGGATGAGGCGGACGGCGCGGCGGATACGGGGTTGGGTTTTCTGCATGGCGCACCGCTGGCCGACGCACCCACGGGACATCGGCACAGCCTGCTGGGCACAGTGCTGGGGCCGCCCTATACGGGGCTTTTGCTGGAGCCTGTGACCCCGCAGCTGGGCGAGTTCTTCGGCGCGCAGAGCGGTGTGGGGCTGCTGGTGCGCAGTGTGGACGCAAACTCGCCGGGGATGGCGGCCGGTCTGCGCGCGGGCGATGTGGTGATCAAGGTGAACCAGGCGCCGATGGCGAGCGAGGGTGACTGGAGCCGGCAGATGCACGAGATGAAGGGGCAGGAGACGCGTGTGCTGATCCTGCGCGATCGGCGCGAGCAGACCATGACGCTGATTCCGGATGCGAAGCGCAAGTCGAAGGTGGAGGCACCCGCTTTGCCGGCGGCACGACCGGTGGTGGACGTGGACCGGACAGAGGCTTCGGAGCTGCTGCCCGCCTAAACCGCGGCGGTGCCCATCGGCTTAGAATGCCGAGATACCGTTCTGTAGACGATGGCCGATGTCGGGCATCGCTGCGCGCGGTTATCGGGGGCATGGATGAGCGAGCGGCGGGGAAGCAGTTTCGGTGGCACACATGGAGCTTGGGTATTGCGGAGCAGCGTCGCCTCGGCCGGGCTGCTGTGCGCGGCTGCCGTGGGGGCGCGGGCGCAGGCGGATCCGGCGGCGTTGAAGACGGCTGAAGCGGGGATCAGCGCGGAGCGGATTCGAGCGCAGGTGCGATTCTTGGCTGATGATCTGCTGGAAGGCAGGTACCCGGGGCTGCGCGGAGGCGAGCTAGCGGCGAAGTACATCGCGACCCAGTTTGCGCTCGACGGGCTGGCGCCTGGGGGCGATAACGGGAGCTACCTGCAGCAGGTGAAGTTTGTGGGGATGAAGGCGATCCCGGACAAGACCAGTTACATAATAGAGCCGAAGAACGGGGCAGCGGCGCCGCTGACGTATGGCGAGGACTACACGGTGAGCGATCAGCGGCTGAGTGCCGAGGCAAATGTCGATGCGCCGATTGTGTATGTGGGGTATGGCGTGGTGGCGCCGGAGTTTGGCTGGAACGACTATGCGGGCGTGGATGTGAAGGGCAAGGTGGTGCTGTGCATTGTGGGCGATCCACCGTCGGACGATCCGAAGTTCTTCGGCGGCAAGGCGATGACGTACTACGGGCGATGGACGTACAAGTTTGAGGAGGCGGCGCGGCAGGGCGCGGTGGGCGCATTGATCATCCATCGGACGGACCTGGCGAGCTATGGCTGGGATGTGGTGAAGAACTCGAACACAAGCGAGCGGACGTTCTTAGCGGAGGATGCGAACGCGAAGCTGGAGGCGGCGAGCTGGGTGCAGCTGGAGGTGGCGAAGAAGATCTTCGCGGCGAGCGGGATGTCGTTCGAGGAGGAGTTTGCGGCGGCGGGGAAGAAGGGCTTCAAGGCGGTGGAGCTGCCGGTGAGGTTGAAGGCGCATATTGCGAGTGTGGTGCGGCCGTTCGAGTCGCCGAATGTGGTGGGGATTTTGCGTGGGGCGGATAGCGGCAAAGCCGATGCGGTGATGTATACGGCGCACTATGACCATCTTGGGTTTGTGCCGGGGATGGCGGGCGACAACATTTACAACGGCGCGGCGGATAATGGGACGGGGTCGGGGATTTTGCTGGAGGAGGCGCGGGCATGGTCGGCGATGGGCCTGCGTTTACCGCATGACGTGATCTTTGCGGCGGTGACGGCGGAGGAGCAGGGGCTGCTGGGAAGTGAATATTTGGGGCAGCATCCGCCAATTCCGGCGCGGGCGATCTCGCTTGATCTGAACTATGACATGATCCTGCCGGTGGGGGTGCCGGAGGAGATCAACGTGAATGGGGCGCAGCGGACGAACTTTTATCCGACGGTGGAGGCGACGGCGAAGGAGTTTGGGCTGACGATCGTGCCGGATCCGCGGCCGGAGGCGGGAAGCTACTACCGGTCGGATCACTTCAGTCTGTCGCGGGTGGGGATACCGGCGTTTTCGATCGACACGGGCGCGAAGTGGGAAGGGCATGATCTGGCGTGGGGGCAGGCGCAGGAGCGGGAGTACAACGAGCATCGATACCACAACTTCTCGGACAACTACACGCCGGATATGAACTTTGAGGGCAATGCGAAGCTGGCGCGGTTCGGCATGGAGGTGGGGTGGAAGGTGCTGGAGCGCACGAGCCCGGTGGAGTGGTTGGCGGGTGATGAGTTTGAGGCGGCGCGCAAGCGGAGCGAGGCGCAGTAACGAGCGGAAGATCGAGGAAAGATCATGTGTTTTTCTGCGACGGCGAACTTTGCCGGCAGTGCGGTTCTGGGTGGGATCGGCGTAGCAACGGTGGCGCAGGTGCGGAACCGGCGGCAGGTGTTGTTTGCGGCGCTGCCATTGCTGTTTGCGGTGCATCAGTTCACGGAGGGTTTCGTGTGGCTGGGACTCGATGGGCGACTGGGACCGGTGTTCACGCGCGATGCCGGGGCGGTGTACGTGCTGTATGCGCAGGGTCTGCTGCCGCTGGTGCTGCCGCTGAGTGTGTTTCTGATTGAGCCGACGGTGGAGCGAAGACGGCGGATGCTGTGGTTTACGACACTGGGCGGCGTGCTGATGCTGTACATTCTGTGGGGTCTAATTGCGTACCCGCTGGTGACCTCGATCGAGCACAACAGCATTGTGTACGCGAACCCGGTGACGGTGACGATGACGGTGGCGGTGCTGTATGTGATCGCGACCTGCGGGGCGCTGTTCTTTTCAGGCTATCGCTGGCTGGTGTGGCTGGGCGCGGCGAACCTGTCGGGGCTGCTGGTGGTGATGGCGGTGAAGCGGTATGCGTTCACGTCGGTCTGGTGCGCGTACGCGGCGGTGGTCAGTGTGCTGATTTGGTTTGCGGTGCGGAGTCAGCGCGGGGACCGTCATCCGGAGTTTGTGCAACACGTTTGATTTTTGAGTGAGGCGAGGTGGATCGGCGTTGCGGGCGGCGTCACGCGGGGAGGGCGCATGTCGGAGACCGGGTTTCGGAGCGCGCTGCGGACGCGCGCCGCGGCGCGGAGGCTGGGCCTGTCGGGGCTGCGCCGTTAAGGCATTTTTTTCTCATGCTGTGTTTAGCGGCGTAGGTGCGAGATGGCGTAGAGGAGGAGCGAGAGCAGGATGCTGAGGACGATGGAGGTGCCGATAGGCGCGAAGACGGTGACGTTGCGGCCGCGATAGCTGAGGTCGCCGGGCAGACGGCCGAGCGGCAGGCCGAGGCGACCGAGGCCGATGACGACCAGGCCGACGACGATGAGGACGACACCGAGCAGGATAAGAAGGCGACCCATGTGGAGTGGGATGCTTGCGCCCGTTGCCGCAGATGCGAGCCTATCGATCCGGCTGGGCGTTTCTCCTGAAGGTGTAGAGGTGGCAGATGTGGCCGCGCCATCTTCTCCTGGGGGAGATGGCCTTCACTGCTGTCAAACAGCGGCACGGGCAGCAGGAGAAATGTCCTGGAACACAGGCGCCGTAGTTGCTCCTCAGCCGTGATGCGGGAGATACTATCCCGTCCGGCTCCCGGAACACCACCACGTACAGAGAAGGGTATTTCGAAACTCATGCCAACACCCGGCGCTGCCACGCAAGAGGCCGCGAGCATTACCCCCGCACACGGAAAACTTGGAATCATGATTCCCGGAATGGGAGCAGTTGCCACCACGCTGGTGGCCGGCGTTGAAGCCATTCGACGGGGACTTGCCAAGCCCATCGGCTCGATAACACAGATGGGAACGATTCGGCTCGGGAAGCGAACCGAAGACCGCTCACCGCTGCTCCGGGAGTTTCTCCCGCTCGCGCAGCTGGACGACCTGGTGTTTACCGGGTGGGACATCTTCGGCGGCAATCTCTATGACGCCGCGAGCCACGCTCAGGTGCTCGATCGGGATCAACTCGCGGAGATCAAGCCCTTTCTTGAGAGCATTGAGCCGATGCCCGGCGTCTTTGATCAGCATTACGTCAAGCGGCTGAATGGAACCAGGATCAAGCAGGGCAAGAATAAATGTGATCTTGCCAGCCAGATTCGCAATGATATTGCGGAGTTCAAGAGCAGAACGGATCGGCAGGTGATGATCTGGTGTGGCTCGACGGAGATTTATTTGGAGCGCACGGCAGTGCACCAGACGTTAGCGGCCTTTGAAAAGGGTCTGGTGGAGGATGATCCCTCGATCTCGCCCTCGATGCTCTATGCCTGGGCTGCGCTGAAGGAGGGGATACCGTTTGCGAATGGCGCGCCGAACCTGACGGTGGATATTCCTGCATTGCAGGAGTTATCGAAGAAGATGAACGCGCCGATCTGCGGGAAGGACTTCAAGACGGGGCAAACCTTTATTAAAACGGTACTCGCCCCGGCTTTTAAGACGCGCTATCTCGGTCTCGCCGGCTGGTATTCGACCAATATCCTTGGGAATCGCGATGGCGAGGTGCTGGATGATCCGGACAGCTTCAAGACCAAGGAGATGTCAAAGCTCGGCGTGCTCGAGTATATTCTTCAGCCCGAAAAGCACCCGGATCTTTATAAGGACTTCTACCATAAGGTGCGCATCAACTATTACCCGCCGAGAGGCGATAACAAGGAGGGCTGGGATAATATCGACATCTTCGGCTGGCTGGGCTATCCGATGCAGCTGAAGGTTGATTTTCTCTGTCGCGACTCCATTCTCGCCGCGCCGCTGGCGCTTGACCTTTGCCTGTTTCTTGATCTCGCGGCGCGTACACCGAGTCTTAGGGGGATCGGCATTCAGGAGTGGCTCTCCTTCTATTTCAAGGATCCGGACACGGCTCCCGGCGTCTACCCGGAGCACGACCTATTTATACAATCGATGAAGTTGAAGAATACGCTGCGCCACATCATGGGTGAAGACCTGATCACGCACCTCGGCCTGGACTACTACGGCGAGTAGGCGTTCGTCTGCGCGCGAGCGGGGCGGCGTGCACGCGCCCCGCCCGTTACCTTGCCAGATTGCATTTGTTCTATCTGTCTTAGGAGGTCAGCCTGGCTGCGTTATACTGCTCGGCCGCGGCGCGGAGGATCGGCCAGAGCGCCTTCGAGCCGGCTTCGCCGTGAGACGAGACAGGCAGCACGACCTCTACGCCGTGCTCGCGACGCAAGGCCGATAAAGACTTCGTGAGCATATTTTGAGAGAGACGGTCAGCCTTGGTCGCAACGACAAGGAAGGGCCGGTTGGTCTCCTGCAGGTAGCGAATGAGTTGCTGATCGCTTGCCTGCGGCGGGATGTTCGAATCCACAAGGCAGACGCACAACGCAAGCTCTTTCCGATGCGCGAGGTAGGGCTCGATGAACTTCGGCCACTCGGCGGAGATCGACTTTGAGATCTTCGCGTAACCGTACCCGGGCAGGTCCGCGAAGATCATCACCGGCTGCACGGTTGCTCCCTCATGCAGGGCAAAGAAGTTGATCGCCCGTGTGCGACCTGGAGTTGAGGAGGTATGAGCTTGTTTGGAGCCGAGCAGGGCATTGATCAAGGAGGACTTGCCCACGTTCGACCGACCGAGGAAAGCAATCTCCGGAGCGCCGTGCGTGACCGACTCCGGTGGCAAGTGGTCAGCGTGAACGACTGATCGTAAGAATGTTGGAGTGAGGGGCACAGTTAGAGTGTACGGCGCTTGTGCGCTGTGAAGGATCGCCGGCCTCACCTCGGGGCCGACGATCTTTTCCGTGCAGCTTTAACGGACGGTTATCGGCGACGTGGTGCGAAAGACGACCACGGTTTCCGCAGGGATTACCACGTCGTGCGAGCCTGTGTAGGCCGCTCCCGCTGTTCCGGCGCCGGCACCCGCCAACCCACCGATCAGGGCTCCTTTACCTCCACCGGCCAGGCCACCGATGAGCGCGCCCAAGCCACCACCACCGCCGATAAAGGCCGCGGACCGCTTTCCTCGGCCCTTCTCTTCCTTCTCATACTCCGTTGTGCTGACGTCTTTGCCAGCGATCGAGGTCAGCTGAATGCCAAGCGCACCCGACCCTTTGAAACGCCCCCGACCCTTGGCGGCGACTACGGTTCCTTGGACATTGTCGCCGCGCCTGAAGACGGTCGCCCCCCCCGTAGTGACGATGGGACGGGCGAGCGATCCGGCAAAACTGTCCCCGACATTGTCTTTGCTTGCGCTCAGCGTCTGGGAGAGGCTTACTTCCACACGCGTTCCGCTGGGCAGGACAAGACTGGGACGTGGTGCGGGCTCTGGCGGGGGAGCGGGAGTGGGCGCCTGCACGGGGGTGCTGGCGGGTGCCGGAGTGGTTTGGGCGACGCTATTCGCGGGAAGCGTCACAGAGCCGTCTGCGTTGCGAACCTCACCGGGCGGAAGGGGAGCGCTTGGCTGCTCGGCCTGTTGTGCCTGCGGCGAGTTTGCCGGGAAGGTAACGGATCCATCCGGGTTGGTAACGGAGCCGTCTGAATTACGAATCGCCACGGCTGCCGGCTTGCTCTTGCATCCACTGAGGACCATGGCAGCGCAGAGTGCCATGGAACCGACTCGAAATCCTTTGGATTGCTTCATTGATCCCCATCTTTCTATGGTTCGCGTCATTTGGGGACACAATCGCGTGATCGTGCCCGGGCCGACCCTTCGAATCACCCCTCGAACGGCACACCACAATCGAGTGTCCGGAGGAATGGTTCACTTACGCTACCAGAAATCGAGGACAAGACCATTCGCAAATTTTGCGGACGGATGTGCGTGTGATGGCTGGCCTGCCCCGGAGAGGTCTTGAACAGCATGACGAAAGTGCGTGTCAGAGGTCCAGGTGTGTCCCATGCAGTTCGTTTAACGGGTTACCAAGAAAATTCTTTCCCAAGCTTGCGGCTTCCCCATATGCTCTCGTGTGAGGACAGAGCAGCGACATGGACTGCAAGGCTCTGCACCGCAACGCCCTTTAGCCGATCTCTGCCGCCGATTCTCGACCACATTTACATTCTGCGCTTCTCAACCATTCCCACTACCTGAACCGGAGTCGATTATGCCCACGTCTTATCTCGCCTGCATGCGAAGTCTCGGGCTGCTGGCGCTTCTTCCAGCCAGTGTGCTCCTGCTCGCCAGCTGTTCCAGCTCGATCGATTCGGTCGAGACTGGCTCTTTACCGCATGCCGCGACGATCTCTGGCAAGGTGCATGGCGGCAATCAGCCTGTTGCCGGGGCTACCGTCACGCTGTACAGGGCAGGGCAGAATGGCTTTGCCGTGGGCGGAGTCGCGATCGCGCACACCACCTCCGCGAGCGATGGCTATGGTTCCTTCTCCTTCACGCAGAGCGCGTCGTCCCCGAGCAACAACAGTGACAACACGTTCTCCTGCATGGTGGGCGGGGTGGATACAAATGCGTACATCTACGTTGTGGCGCGTGGTGGGACCACGGTCAACTCCGGCAGCGCGGTGGCCAATCCTGACGCTGTCTTCATCTCACCCATGGGCCCATGTGACGCGCTGACCAGCGCGACTTTTGTGAATATGAGTGAGGTTGTGACGGTGGCGACGATCGCCGCCATTCACCAGTTTATGAATCCCACGGTATCGCCCATCGAGACGACGATCGGCGCAGACGGCGTCTTTGTGTCGACGGCTGCACTGAGCAATGCATTCAACGGGGTCAGCAACATGGTGGACCTGAGCACGGGTCTCGCCAATGCAGCGTTTACGAAGACGGGCAGCAGCGTGAACGGTTCGGTCGGCGTAGTGGTTACAATCACCCCCGAGCAGGCGAAGATCAACCAGTTGGCAAACGCAATATCGTCGTGCATCAACTATTCCGGCTCGGGAAGTCCCAACTGCACCACGATCTACAACAATGCAACACCGCCCGCGAGCGCCAGTTCGACCAGCGTTCCAGGCGCGACCTATTCGACGCCGACCGATCTGCTGACCGCGCTTTATTTTCTTTTTACCAACCCTATCTCGAGTGGTACGGGCGCACGGCAAAGTATCTACGATCTTTCCACGGCATCAGGCGCTCCATACCAGCCAACTCTGAGTGCGTTGCCGACCGATTGGTCGATCGGCGTTGCTTACAGCTCCACGAGCGCCTGCACGGACATCTCCGGATCGACGGCCGGCTTTATCAACAACCCATACAGCCTTGATATCGACCTCTTCGGTGATGTCTGGATCGGCAACAACCAGGCTGGCGCTGGCAGCTTGGGCCACTTGATGGCTGATGGAACGCCCTCCAGCTGTACGACCCTGACAGCCAACAACAACCCGAACGGAAGCGCCGTGGGATCGCAATCGACCGCGGTGGACACAAGCAACAATCTCTACAGCGGCTTGCTTCGATCGAACGACATCTACCGATTTACACCGTCGACGGCGTCCCTCTCGACGCCAATCGACATACCGACCGCGGGCCCTGTGCTCGCGCTTGCGGCCGACGGCAACGGCGACATCTTCTACACGACCACGGCCGGTAATCTGTATGAGATCGCGAATGCTGCGACCACCAGCAGCTTCACCCTGGCAAACTCTACGCTGATCAGCACGATCTCGCTTGGAACGCCAACGCGGATGATTGTGGACGCCAATAACCGCATCTGGGCCTCCTCCGGTGGTGGCTTCCTGACGTTCACGGCTATGTCCAACGGTGCTTACGTGACCACATCATTTTCGACTGGCTCCGTGGTGAGTGATGTCACCGTTGGAACCGACAACGGGGGTGTCACACACGTGTATACCGTAAATTCGACGACCAATGCCGTGCAGGACTACGCCATGACGGACGCGAACGTCTTCACCCTCAGTAATACGTTTGGGGCCGGTGGGCTCAGCAACCCGTTTGCCCTTGCGCTCGACGGGTCGGCCAATACCTGGATCGCCAACAACATAGGGGGGGCCATCTCGGGGTTCACCGCAGCCGGAAGTTCGTTGACCTCAACCACCGGTCTACAGAAGAGTTCTACGTACTTCGCCGGCGAGCAGGGAATCACCGTGGATGCCTCCGGCAATATTTGGGTCGCGGCGGGACCAAACACCATAACGGAGGTTGTCGGCGCCGCGGTTCCGGTCTACAAGTCCTATGCGGATGCGCTGCACACACATCGCTTTCAAACAATTCCATAAACTAATACGTCATGCTCTGGCCCGGAGTGCACCAGCGCTCCGGGCATTTAATTTGTCAGCGCTCGCGTCGGCCATCGGTTATATGACCTTCGTGCTCTTCTCTCGGCGAATTGCGTCTTCGTTCCTGCGCTTGGCTGCTACGCTCCTGGCACGGTCGCAAGATCAGCCGCTGCGAGATGGTACGTCTGCCCGAAGCTCGTTGTTACCTCTCACGGCTCCTGTCCGGAGTCGTGGCCGTGTTTGCTCTTGTTCTGACGTGTGTGTCCATAAGACCAGCCGTTGCCGGGCAGTCTGCTTTAGGCAAGCCACTTCTGCAACCTACAAGCGTTGCGTATGATGCGGGCGGCAATCTGTACTTCGCCGAATCACAGAATCACGTGGTTCGGCGGATAGATTCATCGGGCCAGATGGAAACTGTAGCTGGGTCCGCGACTCAGGGCTTCTCCGGAGACAACGGAGCGGCGACACTGGCTGAACTGGACTCACCGCGAGGTGTGGCTCTGGATGCTGGTCAAAATCTGTATATCGCGGACACCCACAACCATCGGGTACGGCGAGTGGATGCTCAGACGCATATCATCACTACACTTGCCGGAACTGGAGCGATGGGGTTCGCGGGCGATGGCGGTCCGGCCGCAGCAGCGCAGCTCAACACGCCTTTGGCACTTGCACTCGATGGATCCAATCACCTGTACATCGCGGACTCCGGGAACCAGCGGATTCGGATCGTCGACCTGACGACCGGAACGATCAGAACGCTAGTGGGCAATGGCCGGCAGGGCTTCTCGGGTGACAATGGTCCCGCCCTTGAGGCCGCGCTGGACACACCCTCCGGCCTGGCTGCGGACAGGTACAGCAACCTGTTTATCTCTGATTCAGGAAATCACCGCATCCGTGAGGTTAGCTCGGCGTCACAAAAAATCGTGACCCTCGCGGGAGACGGCGCGTCGGGTATTCGCCTCACGCGACCTGAGGGGCTATCACTCGATCTTAGGGGAGGGCTGCTGATCTCCGACGCCGCCACGCACTCGATCTACCTTTTCGACCTTGCGAGCGGTCACATGAGCATCGTTGCTGGTCTGGGCACACAGGCGTTTGAAGGCGATCGTGGACTCGCAACCCTTGCCATGTTGGACAGTCCCATGGGCGTTGCCTTCGGTCCGACGGGCTCCATTGCCATCGCGGATACAAACAATGGGAGGCTGCGGCAAGTAACAAGCGAAAATAACGGCACGATCAGTACGATCGCCGGCGCGGGCAGTCGGCTCCGGGGAGTTCTGGCACTCATAAGCCCATCCGCATCAGCTTATGGATCGGCGGCTCTCACTGCGACCTTCCCGTCGACAAGCCTGTCGAACGGAAGCGTCAATGTGTATGAAATAACCAGCAGCAGAAGCAATCTGCTGGGGACGTCCCCGTTGGTGAACGGGGCGGCAAACCTCAGTCTTCCCGCCCTTTCCGTCGGGAATCATCAGTTGTTTGCGACGTTCTCGGGCGATGACGCCTATCAACCAGCGCAGTCCTCAGACGTCTCGCTCACGATTTCCCCGCTTAGCATTAGTGCCTCTGTTACATTGCCCACTCTGGTCTATGGCCAACCCGTCCCGACCCTTTTGGGGTCTTTGACCGGCGTGCTGCCGCAAGATTCTGCGAACGTTGCCCTTAGCCTTAGCTTTCCCAATCTGCTATATCCGCTGGTGCCGGGTACCTACCCTGTGCAAGCGTCACTGACTGGATCCGCGGCGGCAGATTATGCGCTCAGTGGTGGGAGCGCGTCGCTCACGGTTGGAAAGGCGCCGGCCATCGTGTCGGTCACCCACAGTGTGTCCGGCTTCTTGATCGATGTCGCGAGCACAACCGCCGCCGGGCGTCCCACGGGCGCAGTTGCGCTTCTCACGGCAGCGGGAAACCAGTTGGCCAGTGTTCCCGTCAGTGCTGCGGGGCAGACAACTGTATCGGATGCGGGCCTGACCCCAGGAACCTATAGCATTGCGGCGATCTATTCCGGTGACTCCAATTTTCTGTCAGCGCGATCGCAGCAGATCAGTGTCACCGTAGGAGCGTCTGTAAATCCGTTACCTGGATCAGACTTCTCCCTCACCACCACGGGAGCCAATGCACTCACTGTGCAGCCTGGTGGGACGGCGAGTTACACCTTCGGCGTTCAGGCCGCGAGCGGCGCTTTGGCCGGTCCGGTGGTCCTCTCGGTCCAGGGCGCTCCGGCGATGAGCACCACGAACTTGACACCGACGTTGGTCTCCCCGGGGACAACCGCCGCCACGGTTACGCTGAATGTTGTTCTTCCATCGTCCGCGAGCAAGTCCAGCTTCGGTCCCCGCTCCGATCGGGTGTGCTGGGCTCTTCTGCTTCCACTGCTCTGTCTGCCTTGGAGACGGGGACGCCTTTCTAAACGCTATGCGGCGGGTCTGCTCGGCTGTTTAACGCTGATGCTGTCAGGTTGCGGAGACCGAGTCGTGAGCGGTGCATCCACACAGAGCTCCACGCAGACCTATTCCCTGATCGTCACAGGAACCACGACCAACGCCGATGGAAGCACGTTGCAGCACTCCAGCACGGTTAAGTTATCTGTTCCTTAGACAGGGCGACCTGTACCAGTGGCGCGGCTGCGCGCTCAACACGTTGTGCCGCGGTAAGAGTCAGGGCCAAAAGCCCACAAAGAAGTACAGCGCCTTCAACGCGTTCGGATAGGTGATGGCGTCGGTCGAAGTCCGCCCGTGTTGGGGCAGCCAGCGGGAGGCGATCGATGTCTCCGCCGACAACGACTCGGTCGCTCTCCATATTCGGCAGGATGCTGAACTGAGAGAAGGCGGTCAGCGCGAGCATCGCCATGACGAGCAGCATGGAAGCGAAGTTTGAACGGCGCATCTTGGGGACTGCGGTCCCGAAGGCCTCCCAGCCGATGGCGGCTAAGCAGATGATGCCGCAGCCAAGTGCGAGACCGTGCAAGACACGGAGCGAGTTGCCGACAACGAGGCCTGCCTGATGGGTGGTTGGCAGCACGTGAAATGCCACGGGGGCAACACCGAAGGCGAAGAAGACGATGCTACCGACCCAGATGGAGAGTGAAAGGGTGCGAAGAACGCGCAGGGAGGTTTGCATGAGCGCCTGCTAGGAGGACAGCCCGCTGCGCGCGGCGAGATCGGCGGATATGGAGGCGGTTCCAGCAGGGGACGTGCGCTCGAGCACACGGCGCAAGACTCGCTCGAGCGCGGCCTTGTGCTCAAGATACTCGGCTTCATGTATGTGTCCCTGAAGACGCTCCGTCTCGAGATGGAAGAGCTCATCCTTGAGGGCTGACAAGACGGGCTCCGACCCGCTCGCGGATAAAGGCGATGAGCCTGCGGGCGGAGGAGGCAAAGTCGTCATTGAGGTCCCCTCGGCCGGCCGCTTCAACAGAACCCCGGCTCCAGCGGCCAGCACGAGACCAAGACCGCCGATGATCCACCACCGGTACTTCGACCAGGGATCATTCGTAGCGCCGGGGTCAACCGGATTGCCGAGTCCACCACCGAACTGGGCGGAGGAAGGGGCGGACGCCGCCGCGGGCGCTGAAGCATCGGGCGTGCCTGCGGTGTTCGGCGTTTGCGCATCTCGCGGCATCTGCCCGGATCCACTGACGGTGAACCCCAGCGGTTCGGAGGGCGAGATGTTGCGAGCGACAAAGGTTTGCGCGTTCACCTCATCCTGGATCGACGCAAACGGCGACGAGGCGGCGGGTGTGAAGGTCATGCTCTTCGGCATCATGACCGCAACGGTGTCGGTTGCGAGAACGGGCTTCGGCGTGAACTGCAAGGAGCCGTTATACGGAACGTGATAGCTGACTTGAAATCGAGTCTCGCCCGGACGGATGGGGAAGATAAAGGCGTAGTGATTTGGATCGCCCAGCGGCACGGGGGCTGCCTGCACGGGCATACCGCCGGGCGCCAGAGCCGCTGAACCCTCAACAATGGCGCCTGCCGGCAGGTAGAACTCGTAGGGGCGATCGCTGAACTGCGTCATGGGCGGAGCCGAATCATTACGCACAAAGAAGTTTTCGACGACGCGGAGTGTTTTTCCGGTTTCGTCGGTCTGAAGGCGCATGACATCGGCTTCCCCGACGACACCGTCGACCTTTGCGGCTGCGTTATAGACGTCGATGTCGATCTTGTCCGTTCCAGGAGGGGCGGGACGGAAGTAATTCGCTTTGTCGTGAGTGACGCGGACGAGGTGGAGGCCGTTGTCAGGAAGCGAAAGGGTGTAGCGGCCACGCGCATCGGTCTTGGTTCGCGTCGCCTCCTGCATACCCTGGGCCAGACGGATGAGGACGACATCATCTCCGGCGGCGGGCTTGTTCGTTGTCTTATTGGTTACTGTCCCGATGATGTTCTGTGCCAGAGCACACGGCAGGGCGGCGACAAGGGAGAGAGCGGCGAGGAGACTCGCGAAGCTGCGGGGGAACGTCACACGCTCAGTCTACCGTCTGACTCTCATGGGCGGGTGTGGGTCGCTGTGCGCGACGGACGAGAGAGGACGTCCATTTCCGTGAGAATGACGGCCGCCTCCTCTTCAAGCGCAGCGCGTTGATGAAGATAGTCCTCCTCCGGATACTTTCCCGCCTGATGTTCGAAGCTGAGATCGCGCAGGTTGTCGTAGACCGCCGACCTGCGCTCTTCGAGGTAATCGTGCCGGGTCTTTTCCGTGTGCCGGGCTAGATTCTTCTGTCGCCAGAAGATATAGGCGAAGAGCAGGAGGGTGAGGGCGAGTGCGGCGAGGGCGCCCATCAGTACGTCGTCTCGCGCCGAATTCGTTCGCGCATTGCCCGAAGTTCGGGGCTGACCGCGGCAGCGGATTCGCTGCCGGTCTTCAACGAACCGCCGCTGCGATGCGTCCAGGAACGCACCAGAAAGGCAGTCCCGACCGTACCGAACAGGAAGACGCCTAGTGGAGCGATCCACGCAACGGTGTCAAAGCCACCGCGGATGGGAGCGGCGAGGATCGCGGCACCATACTTGCCGACGAACCAGTTGAAGATGCCGTTCTCGGGCGTGCCTGAGCTCACCTGTTGCCGCAACTCCGTGATCATGCGGGCGGAGTCGGGGCAGCCAACATGATTGCATTCGAGCAGGATCTGTCCGCAGCTGCAGGCGCACATCATCTTATGGCCGATCCGGTTGAAACGCCCCTCGGCATCGTCCGCGCCCAGCATCACCAGCGCGAGCAGACAGGCGGCGAGCGCCTGCAGGGATCGCTTACGCATGATGAACCTCTGCATCAGCCGGTAGCTCGACACGAGACGGTGAGCGCTGGACGACTCGGCGCATATTCGGAACAAGCGTGATCAGGGTGCCGAACGCAACGACGCCGACGCCGATCCAGATCCAGTTGATGAGCGGATTCAAGAAGACCTTGATGATCGGGCGACCGGTGTCGGGATTTTTGCCCTCGTAGATGACGTAGAGGTCGCTTGCCAGCGTGGAGTGGTTGGCTACCACGGTGGAATTGGTCTGACTGGCCTGATAGAAGCGCTTCTCCGGGGCGAGTTGGGTCACCTTTCGATTGCCCTTGTAGACATCGAGGAGGGCGTACTCCGTGTCGAAGTTCGCGTTTGAGTCCTGGGTAAAGCTTTGGCAGACGAGACGATAAGGTCCCATCTTCATCTGGTCGCCGAAGCTCATCTCCTGCTCCTGCGATTGTTTGAAGGCGCCCCCGGCGATGCCGATGAACATAACAACGATGCCGAAGTGGACGAGATAGCCGCCATAGCGACGCGTGTTGCGCTGGACCAGGAGCACCGTCGCGCTGAGCAGGCTCAGGCCGGTTTGGGTGCGAACGACGGCCGCTCCACGGAGGAACTCGGAGAAGATGGCGGTGATCACACCGGCGCCGAGCGAGAAGGCCATCAGCGAAAAGGTAGTCGCTTGCCAGTCGTCTCCATCGCGCCAGGGTCGGACGCCCGAGATTAGGAGAGCGGCGGAGGTGGCGACGACGGCGATCCCAGGAAGCACAAAGTTGCGGCGAATCGTCTTCAGTGTGGTTGCTCGCCAAGCGAGCAGGGGACCGACGCCGGTGAGCAGAAGAAGAGCAAGGCCGATCGGGAGATTGACCTTGTTATAGAAGGGCGCGCCGACCGTGGCCTTCGAGCCCTGGACGTATTCGCTGAGGACCGGAAAGAGCGTGCCCCACAACACAGTGAAGCAGGCGGCGAGGAGGATAAGGTTGTTGAAGAGAAAGCTCGATTCGCGGCTGACCAGCGACTCGAGGCTGTTTTCGGACCGTAGATGATCGCGCTGCCGAAAGTAGGTGAACAGGCAGACCGCGAAGGTAATCAAAAGGAAGCCGTAGAACCAGTTGCCGATGGAGGACTGGGCGAAGGCGTGCACGGACTGGACGAGGCCGGAGCGGGTGAGCAGTGTACCGAGGATAGTGAGCATGAAGGTGGAGAAGATGAGCCACACATTCCAGCTCTTCATCATGCCGCGTTTCTCCTGCATCATGACCGAGTGCAGAAACGCCGTGCCGGTAAGCCACGGCATGAGCGAGGCATTCTCCACCGGGTCCCATCCCCAGTAGCCGCCCCAGCCCAGCACGGCATAGGCCCAATGCATGCCGAGCACGATGCCGCAGGTGAGGAAGAGCCAAGTCACCATCGTCCAGCGGCGGGTGATGTGAATCCACCGCTCGCCGGGGTAGCGCATCATAAGCGCGCCAAGGGCGAAGGCGAACGGAACAGCGAACCCGACGTAGCCGAGATAGAGCATCGGGGGATGAATGACCATCTCGGGGTACTGCAACAGGGGGTTGAGGCCAAATCCGTCCTGCGCGACCGGACCGGGCTCAATGGCAAATGGAGGTGCGGCAAAGTTGAGCAGCAGAAGAAAGAAGACCTGGACGCCGGCCAAGATGGTGGACGCGTACGCCGAAAGACGGATGTCCACCTTATGACGTATGCGGAGAACGAAGCCGTACGCCGCCAGCAGCCAGGCCCAGAGCAGCAAGGAACCTTCCTGCCCGGACCAGAGCGCGGAGAACTTGTAGGCGGGATGGAGGGCGCGGTTGGTGTGGTGGAGGATGTAGGAGACGGAGAAGTCGTTGGTGTAGCTGGCCCAGACTAGGGCAATGGCGGCCCCGCACATGGCAACGAAGCTGCCGATTCCTGCGCGGCGTGCGGTCTCGCCCACCCGGTCTGCCGCGGTATCTTGCACTGTCTTCTGTTGTCGCCACAGCGCTAGACCGCCGACGACCAGGGTGTACGCGCAAAGAACGAGAGCAAGCAGAAGAGAGAAGCTGCCGAACTCCGGCATGGGATGAGCTGGCATCGGAACCTCAAACCCATTCTCTCAACCCGGCAGTGTCTGTGCAACGAGAAGGCGGAGATCGCCAACGATCGCCAACAAACCTGGGCGCTACTTCCGTCGCACGACGTTTATCGCGGAGCCAAACGGAGGAGAGACTGCACGCTGAGTAGAAGGTTGTCGGGGGAAAGCGGCTTCAGACGAAAGACAATGTCAAGGCCTTCGTACTCCTGTTCGGCTTCTTCCAGACCGCTCACGACCAAGACGGGCATCTCCGGATGGGTTTGCCGAAGCTTTTGTGTGAACTGGGCCCCGGTCATTCCCGGCATGAGGTGATCCGTAATGACCAGACTGATGGGCTCGGCGAAGCCTTCTTGCCGGAGCTGTTCGAGCGCTCGGTTGGGGTCCAGGATCGCGTAGACACTGTAGCCGGCGCGCTTCAGGACCGTCTGCCGAATACCGGCCTGAACAGCATTGTCGTCAACCAAAAGGATGGACGCGCTTTCCATTGATCGACGTGCTCCTGGCATCAATGCTGCCCGCCCTAGGATCTGAGCGGTGTGAAGCGCGCAGATCGAAGTGGATGCGAGCTGATAGCTGTTGGATGCAGTTTGATCCAGAGATGCCGCCCAGCATCAATCAGGGGGTCATGCCAGCAAGGGTCATGCCAGCAAGGGTCGTGCCAGCAAGGTCGTGCCAGCTCAGGGAGCGGTGCCGCTTTGCAGGAAAGTGCTTCGTCTCCGGTACGATGAGCGACAGATCAGCTTTGCTGAGCGGCAGCCCCGTGTGAGCGTATGTAAGCGTGCTGTATCTACAGATGTCTCGGGAGACCCTGCCAGTGACCCTTTCCCTGATCGACTGGCTCATCATACTGGTGTACTTCGCCTTTGTTCTTGGCATCGGCGTTGCGCTGAAGCGGTATATGCGTACCTCGAACGACTTCTTTCTCGCAGGTCGTTCGATACCGGCCTGGGTCTGCGGCCTGGCGTTTATCTCCGCAAATCTAGGCGCGCAGGAGGTCATCGGCATGGGGGCGTCCGGGGCCAAGTACGGCATCGTGACGAGTCAGTTCTACTGGATCGGCGCCATCCCGGCGATGGTCTTTGTCGGCATCTTTATGATGCCCTTCTACTATGGTTCCAAGGCGCGCTCGGTGCCGGAGTATCTTCGGCTGCGCTTTGACGAGAAGACACGAGCGGTCAACGCGGTTTCGTTCGCCCTGATGACGGTCTTCTCCTCGGGAATCAGCATGTACGCCATGGCGCTGCTGATTCAAACGCTTGGCCTGTTTCGCGGCCTGATGCCGGATCGCTATGTCTTTCACGTCTCGATTCTTTTGTCGGCGTTGATCGTGCTTGGTTACATCTTTTTGGGCGGGCTCACGAGCGCGATCTACAACGAGGTACTGCAGTTTTTTCTGATCATCGCCGGCTTTCTGCCGCTGGTATGGCTGGGCCTGCGCAACGTTGGGGGATGGCGAGGAATCCAGCACGCGCTGCCGATCGCGATGACTCACTCCTGGCGTGGCATGGGCCATGCGAACACAAACCCGCTCGGCGTGGAGTGGGTCGGGTTGGTGATGGGTCTTGGATTTGTGCTGTCCTTCGGCTATTGGTGCACCGACTTCCTCGTAATTCAGCGCGCGATGGCAGCCGACTCGCTCGACTCATCGCGTCGCGTACCCCTCATCGCGGCCGTGCCGAAGATGTTCTTTCCGTTTCTTGTCATTCTTCCGGGGCTGATTGCCGTGAGTCTCACCTCCCGGGCGGCTGCGGATGTCGGCACGGGGCAGCCCGGACAGCTCCTGGCCGTGCCCGCGACACACATCGCCGCCTACCCTCATGAGCCGCTCGATGAGGCTCATCCACATGGAATTGTGCCGGTGAAGGTTGACCCGCTGAGCGGGAAGACCCTGCGCCACGCTGACGGCACGCCCGTCTACAACTACGACCTGGCTACACCTTTGCTGCTGCTGCACTACTTCCCAACGGGCATGCTTGGCCTAGGGCTGACGGCGCTGCTGGCGAGCTTCATGTCCGGTATGGCCGGCAACGTGACGGCCTTCAACACGGTGTGGACTTACGACATCTACCAGTCGTATATCAACCGCCGCGCGACGGACGCGCATTATCTCTGGATGGGCCGGGTCTCCACGGTTGTGGGTGTTCTGTTGTCGATCGGGGCGGCGTATCTCGTCACCAGCTTCAACAACATCATGGATTCCTTGCAGCTTGTCTTTTCGCTGGTTAACGCGCCGCTTTTTGCGACCTTTCTGCTGGGTATGTTCTGGAAGCGATCGACGGGGCACGGAGCCTTTACCGGCCTGGTCGCAGGCACCCTGGGGGCGCTGCTGCACCAGGGGCTGACGCTTCCCGTCGACGCTGTTCCCGGCATGCATGGCGGCTGGATCGCTGTGCTGCATCAATACCCGAGCGAGATGGCGCAGAACTTCTGGACCGCGATCTTTGCCTTCTCCATCAACTTTGTCGTCACGGTCGTGGTGAGCCTGGCGACTCGGCCGTACCCGGAGCAAGGACTCGTCGGACTCGTATACTCTTTGACACCGAACCCTGTGGAGAGTCATCTCAGCTGGTATCAACGCCCAGTTGCATTGGGCGGTCTAGTTCTAGTGCTCCTGGTCGCCCTCAACCTGGTCTTTGCTTGATCGCCTTTCCTGGAGCTTGGTCACGCCATGGGTCTTGATATCCGCATCCCGCTTGGCCTTATCTTTCTTTTGACCGGCGGCATCATGACGATCTTCGGTGCGTTCACAGGCGGCAATGCCATGTACCAAAGATCGCTCGGCATCAACATCAACCTGATCTGGGGTTTGGTGATGCTGGTCTTCGGGGCGGTGATGTTCCTTGTTGGCCGGCGACAGCGTTGGCAGGATGATCCTGTCACACCTCGTCCATGGGAACGAACCGACCGTCGCTAGGGGCCTAACGCTACCGCTGAATCTGGACCCTAGTGCGAGGGAGGTCCCCCGCCCTTAAGGCGCGCGATGACATGCTGCGGCAGCCAGACGGACGACAGCCGATCCACGCGCTCCCGCGCAACACGTCCTTCCCGGATTGACCGCATCATGGCCCAGAGCAGTTCGACCGCGTCCGTTGCTCCCGGATCGTAGAGGCGATGGCGTTGCATCTGGTCGAAGATAAGGTGTCGCGCGGCATGCTCAAGAAGATCGAGGGCCGCCTCCTCTGTCGGATCGTGCTCCCGTCGATCCCAGGCCTCCGGGGAGAGCACGCTGCACGACTTTTCCACGGGTGCAGCAGGCCGGTTCTCGCGCCGTGACATGGCATCTTCCATTCGCTTCATGCAGAGATCTCCCGGCGTGATGGTAGGTTCGTTGCGGTTATGGATGACGAGGTGCGGATGTTCTCGCCGGCCTTGTCCATTGCCGGCTACTCAGTCGATGAAGTAGCCGATCTCGTGAAGCGTTCCATCGTTAATCTCTATACCCCGTAGACGAGCGGTCGAGCGGGAATGGAGCTCGCCATCGAAGTTCGCAAGCAGATAGCCGCAAAGATCGGTCGCATCCCGAAGCATGTTGAGCAGCGCTCTGCTGTTGCTCTTGTATTCGAAGCTCCCTGGACAGCAGTTAGCCGGCCGGATGGTGATGGAAAGGGGGATGGTGCCGATCTTTGGAGAGACGGTCTGAGACGCCTTGGCGGAGAGGTCGAAGCGCATAATGCGGAACTATCGCAGCGCACAGGGCCGTGGGAAATGCCTACAAAGGGGGACGAGCCTCGCACGGAGGGGCAGGTCGACTCTCCGGGGGATCAGATCGCAAGCGCGAAAGTTTTGTTGCACGGTGGGCAGCGGTCGCGTAGACCGTTCAAGACCCGCGGCTCCGCGGGCGATCAGCCCCGGAGGGCAGCAGCATCGGAGCAACCGCAGATTCACACGGCGGCGCATCGCCTTTGTTATTCTTGAACGATCATGGCGAAGAAAAAAGAGCTCCTGCAGCGCACGATTGAACATATCGATATCAAGCAGCACAACGTCGTGCCGCTGGTGGACGCCATGGCAGCCATGGCCTTCAGCTCGCGCGATCTTCACCGTGCGGCTTCGATCTATGAGCGTATGCTGCGCGACACCGACTGCGCCGTGATCCTTTGCCTTGCCGGCTCCATGGTAAGCGCGGGTCTCAAGCAGGTCTTTGTCGACCTGATCCGCAACAATATGGTCGATGCCATTGTCTCGACCGGCGCGAACATCGTCGATCAGGATTTTTTCGAGTCGCTCGGCTTTCGCCATTACCTTGCCGATGAGGTCTTGAAGGCAGGCACCGAAGACAGCACGCTGCGCGAGCTGATGATCGATCGCATCTATGACACGCTGATCGACGAGAGCGAGCTGCGAATCTGCGACGACACGATGAAGCAGATTATTGATTCACTGGAGCCGCGCGCGTACAGCTCACGCGAGGTGATTGCCGTGATGGGAGCGTACCTTGAGCGCGAGGGCAAGATCCCGGCCAAGGGTGGCGTAGACGGCATGGTCTGGGCCGCATACGAAAAAGATGTGCCGATCTTTTGCCCCGCCTTCTCCGATTGCTCGGCTGGCTTCGGTTTCGTTGCGCACCAGCACGAACGTCAGGGCAAACCGCTGGTCTCACTCGACTCTGGCAAGGACTTCTACGAGCTGACCAAGTTGAAGATCGATAATCCGACGACCGGCCTGCTGATGCTGGGTGGCGGCGTTCCGAAGAACTTCGCGCAGGACATCGTGGTCGCCGCCGATGTGCTGGGTGTGGACGCCTCGATGCACAAGTACGCGATCCAGATCACGGTCGCGGATGTGCGCGATGGCGCGCTCAGTTCGAGCACGCTGAAGGAGGCCAGCTCCTGGGGCAAGGTCGACACCGTCTACGAGCAAATGGTCTATTCCGAGGCCACACTCGCGTTTCCGCTGCTTGCGGCCTATGCCTTCCACAAGGGAGCGGCCGAGGGGCGCGCGGGGAAGCGACTCTCGCGGGTGCTGGATCCTGTCAGCGTCTAAGTGGTGCGGTCCCGAACCGCATCTCCGCGAGACTGCCCGCGGCAGGGCTCTGCACGGACTGCAAATTTTGTGAGACGATGGCCTTCGTGAATGAGGCGAGCACGCACGAGCTTGAGACAGGGCCGGTAGAGCCGGCTCGAGCCTTCTCGGCTCCGGGGCGTGTCAACCTCATCGGCGAGCACACGGACTACACTGGCGGATTCGTTCTGCCGATGGCGATTCAGTTTGAGACTGTGGCGCGCATTGCACCGACGCTGGACAGGATCATTCATCTTCGCTCCGACAGCTTCGGTGACGCCGCGGAGTACGCGCTCGATCATTTTCCGGAGCACGGACGAAGGCATTGGAGCGACTATCCCGCGGGTGTAGTCAAGATGCTGCGCGAGGCCGGTGTGCCGGTCAATGGATTTGATCTTGAGCTGAGCGGAGATGTTCCGCTTGGAGCGGGGCTGAGCTCGTCCGCCTCGGTCGAGGTCGCGACCGCGATTGCGGTGCTCGAGCTGACCGGCGCAATGCTGCCCCCGGCGACTATTGCGACCCTTTGTCAGCGGGCGGAGAACGAGTTTGTCGGCGGCGCGTGCGGGATTATGGATCAGTTTGTGATTACCAACGGGCGCAGAGATAACGCTTTGCTGCTCGATTGCCGATCCCTCGCATTTGAGCTTCTTCCATTGCCCCCGAGCATCCGCATCGTGATCTGCAACTCCATGGTGAAGCATGAGGTGGCGCATGGAGAGTACGGCGATCGTCGCGGCGAGGTCGAGGCGGGACAGGCGGCGATTCGCAAGATCCGGCCGGAGATCAAACAGCTGCGTGACGCCACACTCGATGATCTTGAGGCCGCCCGCGCCGATATGTCCGACGCCTCGTTCCATCGCTGCCGCCACATCATCACGGAGAACGCGCGCGTGCTGCGGGCGCGGCAAGCGCTCGAAGCCGGTGACATGAAGACCTTTGGCGCGCTGATGTATGAGGCGCACGCGAGCTTTCGCGACGACTTCGGCGCAAGCTGTCCCGAGATCAATGCATTGGTGGAGCTGGCAAGACCGTTGCCGGGCTGTTTTGGCGCGCGAATCACAGGCGGCGGCTTCGGCGGTTGTACCGTGAACGTCGTTGCACGCGAAGAGGCGGAGAGCTTTCGCACAGCGCTTGTCGCTGGCTATCGCGATCGGTTCGGCATCACGGCCGACTGCTACATCTCGGCCGCTGCAGACGGCGCTTTGGCGAGGTTGCGATGAGCCTGACAACTCTGCCTCACCGGCGATGGAATCCGCTCAAACGGGAGTGGATCCTGGTCTCGCCCCAACGAACGCAACGACCGTGGCAAGGCCAGACAGAGACTCCCGCCCCACCCGCCGCGCTGACCTACGACCCGGCCTGTTATCTGTGTCCCGGCAACACGCGAGCCGGAGGAAAGACCACCGATCACTACACCTCGACCTATGTCTTCGACAATGACTTTGCCGCGCTGACCATGGACGTGCCGCCTGAGGCCATGAATGAGGGCGAGCTCCTGATCGCGCAAAGCGAGGCAGGCATCTGTCGCGTCGTGTGCTTCTCGCCGCGGCATGATCTCACGCTGGCGAAGATGGACGTGTCCGCGATCCGGCGCGTTGTGGATGTGTGGGCGGAGCAGAATCAGGAGCTCGGCGGCCGACCGGAGATCGGCTACGTGCAGATCTTCGAGAACCGCGGCGCCATGATGGGCGCCTCCAACCCGCATCCGCACGGACAAATTTGGGCAACGCAGTCGCTGCCGGACGAGATCGTTGCGGAACTCGCGGCGCAGACCGCCTATATGGACCGCCACCGACGATCCTTGCTCGTGGCGTATCTTGCCCTGGAACTCGATCGCCAGGAACGGCTGATCTGTGAGAACGAGACCTTTGTCGCGCTGGTGCCGTTCTGGGCTGTGTGGCCGTTCGAGGCGCTCGTGCTTCCGCGATCCCCTGTAGCGCGAATCGAGGATCTGGATGATCAATCGCGCGATGGCCTCGCAGACATTCTGCAACAGCTCACCTCCACGTACGATCGCGTCTTCGACACACCATTTCCGTACTCGATGGGCCTGCATGGAGCGCCGCCAGACGGTGATCCTCATCCCGAGTGGCAGTTCCATCTGCACTTTTATCCGCCGCTGTTGCGCTCTGCAACCATCCGCAAGTTCATGGTCGGCTTTGAACTGCTTGCCTCGCCGCAGCGCGACATTACGCCAGAGACGGCAGCGGAGACGCTCCGTCAGGCGGCAGCTCGAAGAAACTCGTAGCCGAAAGCGCCTGCCTGCGGAAAGTCGCGAGCGAGGGAGAGCCATATGCCGGAGATTCTTCCGAACCTGACGCCGCGCGAGGCGGCGCGCATGCTCGGCATCAGCTATGCCACAATCAAGCAGTGGATCCTGAGCGGTAAGCTCACAACGACAACCACACCCGGCGGCCATCATCGCATTGCTCAGCAAAGCCTCGCGCCCTTTTTGGCAGCCAACCGCAAGGCTGGGCCGAAGATCTCCCGCGAGCGTTTTCAACGTGTAAGCGGCCGCAACCAGCTTGTAGGTCGTATCGCCAGCGTGCGCATTGAGGGCTTACTGGCGCAGGTTGCTCTAACGATCGGCGATCAGCAGATCACCGCCATCATTACCGCCGACGCGGCACGCGAGATGCATCTGCGCAAGGGGGATGAAGCGGCCGCTTTGGTAAAGGCGACCGAGGTCATGATCGAGAAGCTTTCGTAAGTGGTACGCGACGAGGTTGAGACTACTTCGTGCGGGACGACTGGCGCATAAACTCGCTGCGTGGTGGGACTACTTGGCGAAGAGCTGACCGAGGTCGGCGAACGCTTTGAACTCGAGCGCGTTTCCGGAGGGATCGACGAAGAACATCGTCGCCTGCTCACCGACCTCGCCCTTGAAGCGAATGTATGGCTCAATGACAAAGGCGATGCCAGCCGCACGAAGACGCTCCGCGAACATGGTCCAGGTCTCCATCGGAAGCACCACGCCGAAGTGCGGCACTGGGACGGCATGTCCATCGACTGGGTTGTGATGCTGATCTGCATAGCCTGGACGAGGTGCGAGATGAGCGACGATCTGATGACCGAACAAGTTGAAGTCGATCCACTCTGCTGAGCTACGACCCTCCTCACAGCCGAGCACCTCTCCGTAGAAGTGTCTCGCTGTGGAGAGATCATGGACCGGAAAGGCGATGTGAAAGGGGGTCAACTCCATTCGGTTTCCTTTGCGCAGAGCGAGCTGGCGAAACATATTGGAAAGCTGTCAGGCGATGGTTTCGACCTGAACTGGCAGGCTGATTCGAAACACAGTGTGCCCCGGCTCGGAGGTGAAGTGAATTGAGCCATGGTTCTGCTCCACTAAGCGGCCCACGATGCCGAGTCCCAGCCCCGTTCCAACGCCTGGCTCCTTGGTGGTGAAGAAAGGATCAAAGATGTGTGCCTGAACCTCCGGGGCGATGCCGACACCATCATCCTCAATGAGGATACAGAGATGACTCGCTGCCGCGTCGCTTTCGAGCCAAGTCTTAACGCAGACTCGCCCATGTTCCGCAACAGCGTCGATCGCGTTATCAAGGAGGTTGGTCCAGACCTGGTTTAGCCCGCGGCAGGCGCAGGCGACTCGCGGCAGAGACGGCGCGAGATCGCGCTCGAGCACAACCTGTTTTCCGCGGAGTTTGTGGCCAAGGATGACGAGGGTGGCCAAGATACTCTCATTTACGTCCACCGATTGCATCTGCACCGAACCCTCGTAGGCGTAGGTTTTTACTGCTTTGACCAACTCGATGACGCGGCTGATGCTTTCCTCGATCGTTCCGATGCGCTGGTTGGTCGAGACGAGAGCCTCCAGCCAGGAGATCGCCTCGTGAAATCTACCCGGCGAGAACTCATGGCGTGCGCATTCCAGATCGTCCGCGGTGACACCGATCGAAGCGAGCGCCGGGGCGAGCCGCCACGCGTCATCAATCGCCGCGTTCTCCATCCACTCCGCCAGATGCTCTTCCGCGTCATTTTGCTCGATCGAACTTAGGTGAACCGGCAAATTTGCGTGTAGACCTTTTTCCTTCAGGTAGGAGAGACAGGCTTGCTGGGAATGTGAGATGTCGTGTTCCTGCAGACAGTCCGAGGAGCTCTGCATGCGGAGTAGATCCACACGGAGCTGTGCGGCGGCCCGGCTGGCAGCGGCCCCTGGATTATTAAGCTCATGCATCAGGCCGGCGGCCAACGTTCCCAATGCCGCCATCTTTTCCTGATGCAAGGTGTGCTGCTGGATCTTTTGCAGACGATGGGCCATGTTGCGCAGAACGGCCTGCCGAATCGATGGCGAATCGTTCATCAGCTGCCAGAACATGCCCTCATGAAGGCGAAGTAGACGTGTTGTCGTGGTCGTGCGGAGGGTTGACGTACTTGGGATATTCGTCAACAAAGGGACCTCGCCGAAGGTGGCCCCAGCTTGGTGCGTGTTGACCAGGAACTCCTCACCCGAGGGGGCGCGCTCGAGCACCGAGACCTCGCCGCGGAGCACGATCCAGAACGAATCGGAAGCTTCGCCGCTACGCACAACGACAGTCTCTGCGGCAAGCTCGACCGGGGTGATGGGAGAAAACCAAGCTAACTCCTCATCCGTCATGGAGGAGAGAAGTGGCACCTTTCGCAGGTCGTCGCGTAGCTGTCTATTGAGCGGAACGTACTCGGGACCGACGTTGCCGATGGCTCGCTCCATCGTCTACGCCCGCATCGATGCAAGGTATTGGTGAACAAACTGAATGGCGGTTGACCCCTCGCCGACTGCCGAGGCGCATCGTTTGATGGAGTTGAATCGCACGTCGCCTGCAACAAAGACACCTGGAATGCTAGTTTCCAGGAGGTAGGGATCGCGTTGGAGAGGCCAACTGCCCGGAGACCGTGCCATAAGATCCGGGCCGGACAAGATGAAGCCTTTGCTGTCGCGCACAAGCTCTGGTGGCATCCATCGCGTCTTGGGCGATGCCCCGATGAAGACAAAAAGGTCCGTGGCGGGACGGGTCTCCTCGCCAGCCGGGGAGCGAAGGGTGAGCCGCTCGAGATGAGTCTCACCCTCCAACCTGACCACCTCGGTCCGGGTACGGACGTCGATTGCCGGCGTGCGCGAGATCTGGTCGATCAGATACTTTGACATGCTTCTCTCCAGGGACTCCCCGCGCACGAGCATGACGACCCTGTCCGCATAGCGCGCAAAGTACATGGCGGCCTGCCCTGCTGAGTTGGCCCCGCCTACCAGGAAGACCTCTGCATTCTGGCAAGACATGGCCTCGGTCTGTGCGGCACCGTAATAGACACCGGCGCCGGACAGCTCGCGCGCTCCAGGAACGTCCAGCATGCAGTAGGAGACGCCCGTTGCGATCACACACACGAGACAGCTGATCTCACGACCATCGGACATGGTCAGAAGATGGTACTGGCCCTCGGTCCGCAACGCGCAGACACGCTGCGTCAGGAACTCGGCCCCGAGCCTGCGTGCCTGCAGGTAGGACCGTTTGCCCAACTCCTCTCCGCTTAGACCCTCCGGAAAGCCCAGGTAGTTCTCGATACGCGAGCTTGATCCCGCCTGACCTCCGGGCGCCTCTGCCTCAACCACAAGCGTGCGTAGGCCTTCGGAGGCGCCGTACACACCAGCGGCGAGGCCGGCCGGCCCTGCGCCAATGACGACTACATCGTACGATTCGAGCTCGGAGGTCGTTCTGAGGCCGATTTTGGCCGCCAGCTCGGTGATCTCGGGCTGCACCAGAGAAGAGCCGTCAGGGAAGAGGATGACCGGCAGTTTGCCCTCGTCCAGGCCGCGATCGCGCAACAGTTGCAGGACCTCGGGGTTTGCCTCTGGAGTGCTCCATTGAAAGGTGACGCGATTGCGCGCGAGGAACTCTCGAACCGTGTGATCCGGCGGTGACCAACGTGTGCCGATCACGCGCAGCCCCTCGTAGGGCGGCTCGAAACCGGCCTCCCAGGACTGTAGAAGATCGTCGAGCACGGGATACAGCTTTTCTTCCGGAGGGTCCCATGGCTTGTTCAAGTAGTAGTGGATCCGCGCAGAGTTAATCGCCCGGATCGCGGCTTCCGTATCCGCGTACGCTGTCAACAGGACGCGTTTCGCGTCCGGAAAGATCTCCATGGTCCGTTGCAGGAGCTCCACCCCGGTCATCCCGGGCATGCGCTGATCCGACAGCAGAAGGGCGACACTGTCACCACGCTCTTTGAGCTGCTGGCAGATGTCGAGCGCCGCAACGCCGGAAGCCGCCCGGAGAACGCGGTAGTTTTTGCCGTACCGGCGACGCAGATCCTCGGCCACAGCGTCCAGAACGCTGATGTCGTCGTCGATGGCCAGCAGAACCGGTTTTGACATGCGCGAGTAATTGCCATCCGGTTACATCCGGATGGTGACCCTTCTCGTATCTACAAGGAATCAGATTCGCTACTGAAGCGAATGATGCACACGTTGTGAACCATTCGGGTCATAGATTCGCACGGGGAGAGATGTTCCGATGAGAACCATGGCCGGAAAGAACAAACGGCAGACCGAGGACGAGCTGCGGCTCAATAGGGTTCTCGGAGGAGCGCTGGCATGACCCGACTGATTCTCGCCGATAACCAGTCTATCTTTCGCGCAGGGGCCGCGCGCGTCCTGGCACTTGAAGATGACATACGAATCGTGGCGCAGTGCGGAGATGCGCAACGCCTGCAATCCGCGATTGAGGCCTATCGTGGGGCGGTGGTCCTCTTCTCCTCCGGCTTGGGGCTCATGCTGCCTTCGCTGCTCGAGCTCATCACCGCTGCGGGAAGCCGGGCGGTCCTGATCGCGGAGAACAATGAGCCCGTCGATGCCGCGACTTCGGCTCTTCTGCATGGAATCGTCTTCCGCAGTGTGGCAGGCAATGATCTGATCGATTGCGTTCGCAAGGTGAATCGTGGCCAGCGCTGCGTGCCCACCGGAAATCTGACGGTGATGCAGGTAGGCGACAGTGTCGGAACGCGTGTTCGCGACCGGCTCACCCCTAAGGAGATCCAGATTGTGGCCCTCATCGTGCAGGGCTGCAAAAACAAGGACATCGCCACTCAACTTGGGACCAAGGAACAGGTCATTAAGAATTATCTGCGCGGCATCTACGACAAGACGGGTGTCTCCGACCGGCTTGAACTGGCTCTCTTCACCATTCATCACAAGGTTTTGGCAGAAGCAGCGGCAAACGCCGGACGCATGCTGCAGATGAAGAGCGCCTAGGTGTTCGCGGTTTGAAATGTATGGCGAACCGAGTCAGAGACCCATCATCGTTTCGGTCTTTTCCTCGCTCGGGTTTAGTGCGACACCTACCTTCTCCGCTATGCTCTGCGCCTGCGTAAACAGCAGAAGGTAGTCTGGGCCACCCGCTTTGGAATCCGTTCCGCTCATATTGAAGCCGCCGAACGGGTGCGCTCCGACCATGGCGCCGGTGCACTTCCGATTCAGATACAGATTGCCGACATGGAACTCATCCCTGGCGTAGTTTAGGTTTGCGCGTGAGTTCGAGTACACGGCACCCGTAAGGCCGTACTCCGTTCCATTAGCGATGGCGAGAGCGTCCGCGAAGCTGCTGGAGCGAAGAACCACAAGAACAGGGCCGAAAATCTCCTCCTGGGCCAGTCGCGACGATGAAGAGACCTCGGTGAAGATTGTAGGCTGGATGAAGTAGCCCTCTTCCGGTGGCCCGAGTTCGCCGCCACAGAGGAGTTTTGCCTCAACCTTTCCAAGCTCGATGTACCCTCGCACACGGTCGTACGCCGTTTGGTTGATGACTGGTCCAACGTTCGCGTTTCGAGTGGGCAGGCCGAGGGTGAGGGCCGCAGCCCGATCTTGCAGGCGATCACAGAAGCTCTCATAGATCGTTGCGTCGACGATGACGCGGGAGCAGGCGGAGCACTTTTGTCCGCTGAACCCGAAGGCACTGGCAATCACGCCGTCGGCTGCAGCATCGAGATCGCAGCTACGATCCACGATGATCGCGTCCTTACCGCCCATCTCGAGGATGGTGCGTTTGATAAAGCGCTGGCCGGGTTGGGTGCGGGCGGCGGTCTCGTGGATCTCGAGGCCGACTTTCTTGGAACCGGTAAACGCGATGAAGCGGGTTTGCGGGTGTGCGACCAGAGCGCTGCCGAAGCCGGGGCCGGCGCCCTGGCAGAGATTGATCACACCGTCGGGAAGGCCGGCTTCTTCGAGCAGGAGGAGAAAGCGGGCGGCGATGGTGGGGGCGTCGGGCGAGGGCTTGAGGACGACGGTGTTGCCGCAGACGATGGCAGCGGCGGTCATGCCGGCCATGATGGCGAGGGGGAAGTTCCAGGGCGGGATGACGGCGCCCACGCCGAGCGGGAGGTAGCGGAGGCGATTGCGCTCGCCGGGGAACTGGATGGGCGGTTCGGATTGATCGAGCTGGAGCGCTTCCCGGGCGTAGAACTCGAGGAAGTCGATGGTCTCGCCGACGTCGGCGTCGGCCTCGGCCCAGTTTTTGCCGACCTCGAAGGAGAGCCAGGCGCAGAGCTCGTAGGAGTGCTCGCGGACGAGCTGGGCGGTGCGGAGGAGGAGACCGGCGCGGTCGGCCGTGGGGCGGCGGAACCAATCGGGGAAGGCGGCCTGGGCGGCGTCGATGGCCTGCTGGACGTGCTCGGGGCCGGCCTCTGCGTGGATGCCGATGATTTGGGTGGGCTGGGCCGGGTTGACGGAGGTGAGGGTGGCGGTGGAGGGGACCTGCCGGCCGCCGATGGTGAGGTCGTAGTGGTGGCCGAGCTGGGCCTCGACGTGGGCGAGGGCGGCCTGCATCTGGCGGCGGTGGTCGGGGACGGAGAAGTCGAGGAAGGGCTCGTTCTTGAAGGGGGGCAGGGAGGCGAGGGCTGGCGCGGGAGTGGAGGTGGCCATGGGGCGAGTTTACGCCCTGGACGTTTGTGGAGCCCACGTCTCAGAGGCGAGACGTGGGCACACGGCACCGGCGAGAGGAGGGGCATCGGCCGGGTACCACTCCCCCCGTACTTAGTACCCAAAGTCTTCAAAAGAGGCGGCTTAGGTACGGGGATACCTGTGGAGAGATCCATGCTTCGTGGGAGGGAGACAGGGTTCAGGATACGGGTTGGGGGAGGGCGGTCGCGCCATGGTTGGGGTGGGTGGGAACCCACATCTCAGAGGCGAGATGTGGGCACCCGGCGCCATGGTTGAGGTTGAGGTGAGAGACCCACGTCTCAGAGGCGAGACTGGGGCACCCGGCCGCCTCCGAAGAGACGGCCTGCCATCATCGAAGGCCCTTGATGCCTAAGTACAACATCACAACAGCGAAGCCAAGGAACCACACCCGACCGAACCATGTCGGGATCGGTCTACCGTCAGACTTGCGACCCAGCCGACCAGGGTAGAAGACCTTGGCAGTAGCACCAACCGTACGCACCAAAAGCTGCTATGAGGAAACACATAATCGGGCCAAAATATCTCATGACGTCACCTAACGATGGTTGCAAGCGCCCATGGTCGAGATGTTGAAGTAGGCACCTGCCCCCTCCAAAAGAGAACTTCTCTGGTGTCCCGACGTAGCCACCCACCGCTAAGCCTTCCTTGGAAACGCCTGCCAGACCTCCACCGGCTTCCGCGATGGAACGAAGACCAGAGCCTCCGGGCTATATGCTCCAGCGGCTCCCGCCGAATGTCCTGAACCTTCGACCGACCCGCCGTTTGTAAATCCCCCTTTGGAATTGTACTTGCCAAGATGATCGGCGGAGACGTGGGGCACCAGATACCCCCCACTACAGATTCGTGGAACCCACATCTGAAAGGCGAGATGTGGGGCACCCGCCCTGTCTACCTAGGCAAATATATGGGTTACTCGCCCGTCTCAGAAGTGAGACGTGGGCACCCGGCGGATTTACCTGGGGCGTTGCCCCAGGCTAGGGTGGGGCGGGCCTTCAGCCCGCAGGGGCTCGGCGGGGTTGGGCGGTTTACGTTCCACCCTTGCCGGCTTTCGGAGCTGAGGGTACCTGGACCAGTTAGGGGCCGGGAAGGATGGGGCACCGGGCAGGGATTAGGCAGATCGGGATTCGCATCAGACTGGACTATAGTGACAGGCGCCGTCCTGAGGATTACATGAAGAAACTCCTACCTACCCTCGCACTAGCCCTGGTTGTTCACGCCGGAGCGCAACAGAAGCCAACACCTACGCTGAGATCCGTCCTCATCGAGCAACTCCGCAGCACACATAGCAAAAGTGACTCATTTGTCTGTCTCAATGTTGCCGTTGCTAATCTCACAGCTGAACAGGCTAACTGGACCGACGGAAAGGGGAATCACTCCGTCGGGCAACTTACCAACCATCTGCTCTTTTGGACTCGACGCGACCTCCAGAACTTGCGCGGTGAAAAGCCAGCGAAGTTTGATGGCAACAACGGTAAGACCTTCACTGACTTCGACGCGAAGCAGTGGGGTGAAACTGTGCGTCAGCTGGATCGGACGCTGACCGATATAGAAGAGATCGTCGCGTCTGCAAGCGACGCGCAACTCGCCAAGTGGGCGCCCACGCTGGAACCCATCAGCATCCACACTGCGTACCACATCGGCGAGATTGTGATGGTGCGGAAAGAACAGGGAGTGTGAGACGCAAACAAGGGCGTGAAGTAGCGGCTCAAAGGACCCAAAGTATCCGCAGCCGCGCGGCTGTAGTGATCGAGAACAAGTGTGGGCCACCCAAGCCCAGAGTTGTCTTCCGACGGCCCCACATCTCAGAGGCGAGATGTGGGGCACCCGGACTTGGCTGATTGGAGGTTGGGTGGGAGGGGCGGTGGGAGCTGCAGGGCGTTGCCCTGGTTCGCGTAGTCAAGGCCTTCAGCCTTGCTGTGGGGTAGGGCGGGGGACCTGGGACGTTGCCCCAGGCTAGGGTGGGGCGGGCCTTCAGCCCGCAGGGACCTGGAAGGGTCGGGCGGTTTACGTCCCACCCTTCCCGGCTTTCGGGTTTCGTGGATTGATTTGGATTACTCGAGGGCCGGGCAGGATGGGGCACCGAGACGGTTGTGGTGGATCAGGGTGGGCCACCAGCCTATGTGGACCACCCCACCCAGGTACAGAATGGAGGTGCATAGCTAGGAGGTTTTCATGCCGACCGTGCAAGTGATAGGTTCTGCGTTCGTCGCGTTACTAGTCGTTGTGATAACTCATCTGTTCACGCGATATAGAGATCGCAGGAACAGGCTTCAAGCACAACGAATCGAGTACCTGACAGACGTGTATCGCGTCTTGTGCAAGGCCAACAATCACCCGAGACTTTATGAGCTGTCGGATGAGTTGCAGCAGGCAGTTGCGGATGTGCAACTCTTCGGAACGCTTGAGCAAGTAAGGCTCATACAACAGCTCGCTACCGATCTTGCCTCAACGCAAACTGCATCACTCGATGGACTACTTCGGGAACTGCGAAGGGACCTTCGATCGGAGCTAGGCGTTTCATCGCTCGGCGACGATCGCCAAGTTTGGCTGCGCGTGGAACGCAACGCGACGGAGCATGAAGTGAAGGTTAGCCGGCGGTGATTTTTTCGGTTTGTTCGGACATTTGGGCGGTGCGGTCTAGTTTGTCCCAGTTGAAGGGTTTGCCGTCGATGGCGCGCTTGATGGTTTTGATGAGGACGACGGAGAAGACCTGGCGGTAGCTGAAGCGCTGGATCCAGATGTGGACGAGGAGCCAGGCATCGCCCTTGCTGGCGGGGTGTTTGCGCTCGAGGGCGAAGGCGAGGGCGGAGGCGGCGAAGTCGATGACGAGGAAGGCGAGGAAGAAGGTGAGGAGTTTGTAGAGGTTGTCGGTCGAGGTGGTTTCGGGGTGGAAGTGGCGGTCGACGAAGTAGTGGAGGATGCCGAAGACGAACATGAGGTCGATGAAGGGCGAGACGAGCGGCAGCAGGATTTGGAAGATGAGGATGTTGGGCAGGGCGAAGAGGCCCATGGCGCGGCGGGTGCGGACGGCGCCGAGGTGTTTGAAGATGGCCTGGAGGATGCCGAAGGACCAGCGGAAGCGCTGGCGCATGAGGCCGTTCATATTGACGGGGGCCTCGGTAAAGGCGAGGGCCTGGTCCTCGTAGATGACCTCGTAGCCTTGCTCGAGGAGGTTCATGGTGAGGTCGGCGTCTTCGGCGACGGTGTTGGAGGGATAGCCGCCGCCCTTGCGCACGGCTTCTGTTCGCCAGGCGCCGATGGCCCCGGGGACGACCATGACGACGTTGAAGAGGTCGAGGGCGCGTCGTTCGAAGTTCTGCGAGGTGATGTACTCGAGCGCCTGCCAGCGCGTCCAGAGGTTGACGCGGTTGCCGACCTTGGCGTTTCCGGCCACGGCGCCGATCTTGGGGTTGGCGAAGTGCGGGACCATGCGGGTGATGGCGTCGTGGGCGATGACACCGTCGGCATCGATGCCGATGTAGATATCCTCGGTGAGCTGCTCGAGGGCGAAGTTGAGGGCCTCGGCTTTGCCGCCGTTCGGCTTGCGAAGGACGGTGAGTCTGCCGGACTCGATCTCCTTGGGGTAGGCATCGACGGCCACCTCGTAGGTGCGATCTTTGCTGCCGTCGTCGATCACGACGATGCGCAGGTTTTTGTAGTTGGACATCATGACGGAGCGGATGGTCCGGACGATGACGGTCTCTTCGTTGTAGGCGGGGATGAGGACGGCGACGCGCGGGTTATAGTCCGGGCCGGCGAAGTTTTTGCGTACGCGGAAACGATCGATGATGGCGAAGATGCCGATGATGATCAGACGCGCGCTCATCAGCACGTCGCCGATGAAGAAGACGCTGATGACGAAGTGGTTGAAGAAGGCGAAGATGAAGAAGGCGACCGAGTCCGCGCGAGCCTGCCATCGCTGCTTGGGCGTCAGCTGCGGCATGACCTCGGCGCGTGTCTTGCCAAGCAACGCCGAGACGGGGACGATGTTGTAGCCATGCGCACGCAGCGTCTCGATGAGCACGGGAAGCGCGGCCACAGTTGCGGAGCGGTTTCCGCCGCCGTCATGCAGAAGAATGATCGACCCGCGGGTCCAGGGTCGCTGTGCCATGTACTGAATCTGCTGGAAGACACTGTCCGTGATCTCCTGGGGCGTCTTTCGCGGATGCTCGTCCCAGTCGTTGGTGTCGATCTTGTCACCAACGATCACGTAACCCAGTCCTTGGATGCGATCGATGGGAGCTGCTTGATCGTTGGTGTCGGGCTCCTGGTCGATGGAGTATGGCGGCCGGAAGTAGAGTGGCTGGACGCCCAGCTTGGAGGCGAAGAGACGTTCGGTCAAGGTGAGTTGCAGATCGACCTGACGGTCGGAGATCTCGCTGATGTCGGGGTGAGTGAAGGTGTGATTGCCGATCTCGTGGCCTTCGCGATAGACCCGCTGCATTAACCCGACGTTATCTTGCGCCACCTCTCCGATCATCATGAAGGTGCCCTTGACGCCATAGTGCTTGAGGACGTCAAGGATGCGTGGCGTCCACGCCGGATCCGGTCCGTCATCGAAGCTGAGCGCGACGGTCATCGGCTTATAGCCGTACTGCTCGATCGTGTACGAGAGCGGGTACGTGTCCATGGTCTCGTCTTCGATGAGCCGGTACGGCTCCGGAACCGCGGGATCGGTATCCATGGTTAGGGAGCGCGAGCCTGGTTGCGGCTTGCGCGTGACACGCAGGATGTCGCCCTCGCCCTCCGTATCCACGTCGTAGCCGGGGTCGACCTTTGCCAGATCTTTGACCGGATTGGCGTGCAGGGGATTGTCCCAGATGTTCCAGAGCGAATCGTCTTCGCTGCCCAGTTGCCAAAGGGCAAAGGTTTGAAGGCCGAGCGCGCGGGCGGCGCGCATCTCGTTCAACACCGTTACCGCATCGAGAAACCAGACCTG
This sequence comes from Acidobacteriaceae bacterium, assembly GCA_965277125.1. GTDB lineage: Bacteria > Acidobacteriota > Terriglobia > Terriglobales > Acidobacteriaceae > Edaphobacter. The sequence continues at coordinate 900,414 of CBDIBU010000005.1, forward strand.
GTGCCGAACCCCGGCGTCCTCGTCGTCATAGGCGAAGTGCGGGTTCATGCTGTCGTCATCGAGCTCCACCTGCGACTCAGAGTCCGATGCTTCCTGCCAGGCTTCCTGTGTCGACAGATTACGTGTGCTCAGCACCTTGGTAGGAGGCTTCTGAGGCTTCTGCTTGCTGTTCTTTGCCACTGCCGGGGGGAGGGGTACGGTCCAGTCGTAGCCGTAGCTGCCGATCGAGCAGATGATCTTTTCTCGGGGAACACTCTTCAGCACATTGCGGAGGTTTTCGACAAACCAATCCTGCGCGGCGATGGGACCGGGCTCACTCTCGGTCTGGTGCTGGTCGTAGTTCATGAGCAGCAAGCCGTCGGAGTTGTCGGCGAGAAAGCGAAGGTTAAAGTCGTCGTCGCTCACCGGCGTATTCACGTAGAGCCGCAGTCCCTTGGCGTGCAGATCTTGATTCAGATCGTGAACCAGAGCGTTGAAGCCGGCCTGCCCGGACGGTGGAATCTCTTCCAGGTCCATGGAGAGCCCGTGATATTCAGGGTTGGCGGCAAAGAACTGATCGAGCTGATGCTGGAAGTTCGCGCGTGCCGCCGGATCTTTCAGGAACTCTCCGACGCCGGGCTGAAAGCCACCCTTGATCGGGTCGTAGTTGTTGACCAGCGGAAAGACCTCGGCATTGGCGCCGCTGGCGGCGAGGGTGCGCCGGACCTTGTCTTCCTTGTCCACCGAATGGACGCCGGCGGCATCGACCACGGAGTAGGGTCGGTTATCGATCGTGAAGGCGGTCAGTGCGCCATCGGGCGAGACCATGTGAAGCCATTCGGGGAAGAGCAGATCGATCTGCTTGATGTGTTCTTTGAGGGAGGAGTAGCTGGCCGGATCGTCGTCGACGTAGTAGGCGGCGCGCAGGCCCTCGCCCTGGTTCAGCGGCACCTCGGAGGGGCGGAGGTCGGTACGGCGGTGCGCCGATCGACGCAGCTTCTGCCCGGGCCTGACCACCGGTGGCGCGGCCAGTGCCTTGTAGTTTCGCTTCTGCGTGTGGAGCAGAAGCTCGGGCAGCGGCTGCATGCGCAGAAGACCGATCACGAAGACCGTACCGACCACCAACCCAAGAAGAGCAAGAACGTCGAAGATACCGCGCAGACGCTTCCAACGCTTGCGATCCGGGTCGTAAAAGACAGGTTTGCTCATTGACTCCGTAACAGGCGAGTTCGTTTGCCCCGCGACATCCCTGATCGTATGAGCGTCGCGAAAGCGCGTCAACGGACCTTTGTGCCAGGACCGCCGTATGATGCGGGAGACATGTTCCCCGACCGATCGCGCCTGCTGCTTTCGAGCCTCCTGCTGCTCGTGCTGGGGGCGGCCCTGCGGGCGTGGTTTTTGCTGCACGCGAATCCGATTGAAGGCGATCCGCTGCTGTACGCGAACATCGCGCGCAACCTGATGCAGCATGGCGTGTACAGCTTTTCGCCTGCTCCGGGCAGACCGGCACCTACCTTGATCAGGCTTCCGGGCTACCCATTGTTTCTTCTGGCCTGCTTCCGTGTCTTCGGCGTCTTTAACTTTGCCGCTGTTCGCATGGTGCAGCTGGTGCTTGACCTGGCGGGCTGCGTCGCTCTCGCAGCTTTCGCCGGAGATCGATTTGGGGCCCGGTCCGCCATGCTGGCGCTGGCGCTTGCCGCGCTCTGCCCCTTTACGGCGAACTACACCGCCGCGCCGCTCACCGAGACGCTCACGCTGCTTACGATTACGGTCGCCTACCTATCTCTCGACCGATGGCGGCTGGCTCTTGCGAGGAACGGCGCGTGGAACGGGTGGCTATGGTGCCTGGGCGCCGCGCTCTCGACTTCGCTCCTGTTGCGCCCGGAGCAGGCGCTGCTCAGCGTCGCGATTCTGCCTGCCGTCGTTGCGTTTACGTGGCGGAGTTTACGTTGTGCCACGTTGCCGTCCAAAGCGCCGCCTCGCACCGGACGAATGCGGGTGCTTGGCCCGGCATGCGCTTTGGCGCTCTGCGTGGCTCTGCCGCTGGTGCCCTGGACGTGGCGCAACTGGGAGACTTTCCATGTCTTTGCGCCGCTCGCGCCGCACTATGCGACGGATCCGGGAGAGCCGGTGCCGCTCGGATTTCAGCGCTGGTATCGCAGCTGGGCGATTGATTTCGCCTCGACCGAGGAGGTTTACTGGAGCTATGACGGCTCGCCCATTCTGCTGAGCGATCTGCCGGCGCGGGCCTTTGACTCCGCCGCGCAGCGCGCAGCGACAGCGGACCTGCTGGCTGACTACAACGAGACGACCACACCCTCCGCCGCATTCGACCAACGCTTCCAGGCGCTGGCGCGGGAGCGCACGGCGGCCCATCGCTGGCGGTACTACATCGGGCTTCCGCTGGCGCGATTGGGAAACATGCTGTTGCGGCCCCGCACCGAGCTGATGAACACACAGCTCGCGTGGTGGCGTTGGCGCGACAACGCCGGTCAGGCGGTCTTTGCGACGCTCTACGCCGCTTTGAACCTGCTCTATCTGGTTCTCGGGCTCGCGGGCTGGATGCGCTGGAGACGAGCGGCTGCCGCACCGGAGCGGGTGTTGCTGTGGTCCATGGCGGGCTTCGTTCTGCTCCGCAGCGCGCTGCTGTTGACGCTGGATAACTCGGAGCCGCGGTACACCCTTGAGTTCTTTCCGCTGTTGATCTTCTGTGCGTCCGCTCTGCTCGCGAGGCAGACTAGCTCGCGGTCGTCTTCCCGTTTGTCTTGATCGCGTATCGTTTCTGATTTACCGGCTGGTTGTAGCGAATGTGGGCGTAGGTTGCTGTCTGCACATCGTCCGAGGGCTGAAAGAACTGCTGTTTCAGAGACACGGCGCGCGTGGGATCGACCCAGATGGTCACGTGTGTAAAGGTGTTGCGGAGGCTCGGATCTTTTGCGACCAGATCCAGCTTTTCTACCTTCACCATACCGTCACCGTCGCTCATCGACTCGGTGCCCTGGTCCGTAATGGTCCACGTCTTCTCGAGATCTCTGCCGCTGCCGCCGAAGCCCAGGGTGAGAAAGCTCTCGTACTGCGCCTGGTTGGCACGAGCATCGATCTGCGTCACGTGGTTGGCGCCGGGATCAAAGAGCCGCACGTGACCGTCCTTGAACTCGACCACACGGGCGTCCGGTGGGTTGAAGACCGCGCCCATCTCGTTTCCTGAGCCCGTTTTCAAGAAGAAGATGCTCCCGGTCTGCGTGGTGGTCTCGCGTACCACGCGTTGATACAGATCCTTCTTGAAGTCGGCCTCGGCTGACTTCAAGCGCGCGCTTGAGGCATCGAGCTGCCGCAAGACCTCCACGAGGTGTGCTTGATTGTCCGTCTGTGCGGGGCTGCCGCAGGCGCTTGCCAGGAGAACGGCCGCTGCCCAGACTTGAGTGATCCATCTATTCGTTCGCATTGTCTTCCTCAATTCTTTTCAACCGCAAATTCGGTGGTTCCGGGGACGGCGAGGTCATCGAACGACCCAGGCATCGTAGGCGATGATCTTTCCGGCGGTGTCCCGGACCGGCTCGTAGCGTTCAATGGCGACCTCGCCCGAGATCGGCTCGACGACTCGCAGGATGGCGGCACGACGCTCGGCGTCGGTTTTCGCGCCTCCCATGTCGTCCGCCCGAACCTGGAAGACGAAGCGGCTGTTGCCGTTGACGTTGCCGGCCTCCTTGACGAGCACCTCGCTTGCCTGGAGCGCGACCGTCTCCACCGGGCGATCGCGATAGTCGATGAGCCGCGGGGAGAGAAAGAGAAATAGCAGAATCAGCGTGACCATGACGTCGTAGTGCAGGCTGCCGCGCTCATAGGTCCAGAACACATACCTTCGCAGCAGTTTAAGCACTCCTGCCTCCCAGCGGGATCTGCCGCTTGATGGCGGTGGCTCCACCCATGAAGGTTTGCAGCACCTCCGGTATTTGAACAGACCCATCCGGCTGCTGATAGTTTTCGAGGATCGCAAGGTAGGTTCGACCCACGGCAAGTGCGCTGCCGTTGAGCGTATGCAGGGGCTCGGCCTTTTTGGTGCCCGCGGGGCGGTAGCGGATGTTGGCGCGGCGCGCCTGGAAGGCCTCGAAGTTGGAGCAGGAGCTGATCTCGCGATAGAGCCCCTGACCGGGGAGCCAGACCTCGAGATCGTAGGTCTTCGACGCGGCGAACCCCATGTCGCCGGTGCAGAGCAGCATCCGTCGGTAGGGAAGACCGAGCAGTTCGAGCACACGCTCGGCATGACGCGTCAACTGCTCGTGGGCCGCCGCGGAGTCCTCCGGCCGGACGAACTGGACCAGTTCCACCTTCTGGAACTGATGCTGGCGGATCAGACCGCGAACATCCTTGCCATAGCTGCCGGCCTCGCTGCGAAAGCAGGGCGTATAGGCGCAGAGCGCGATCGGCAGCGCGGTATGATCGACGGTCTCATCGCGGAGCAGGTTCGTGACAGGGACCTCGGCGGTCGGGATCAGCCAGTGGTCGTTGTCGGCGTACTCGCCGGGAACATACGGTCCTTTGTCGTCGCAGTGAAACAGGTCGTTGGCGAACTTGGGCAGCTGGCCGGTTCCGAAGAGGCTGCGGCTGTTCACCATGAACGGTGGCAGCACCTCGAGGTAGCCGTGCTCCCGCGTGTGCAGGTCGAGCATGAAGCTGGCGAGCGCACGTTCGAGCTGTGCTCCCTGTCCAAGCTGCACCACGAAGCGCGCGCCGGCGATCTTCGCTGCCCGCTCGAAGTCGAGGATGCCGAGCCGCTCGCCGATCTCCCAGTGCGGCAGGGCGGGGAAGTCGAAGGGTTTCGGTTCCCCCCAGACCTTCTCGACCCGATTCCCCTTTTCGTCGCTGCCGACTGGGACGTCCAGTTGAGGCAGGTTCGGTATGGACTGCATCAGCTCACGCAGACGGTCGTCGGCGATTGCAGCTTCGCGTTCCAGCGTCTCGACCTCGCTTTTGAGCGCACGCGTGCGCTCTGTCGCCTCGCTGGCGTCCTCGCCGGCCTTGCGCTTTCGGACTATCTCGCTCGTGAGTTGGTTGCGCTCCGCCTTGAGTGTCTCGACACCGGTGATCGCCTCGCGCCGGCGCTGGTCCAGCGTTGTAAAATCGCCGAGCACCGAGGCAGGATCGCTGCCGCGCGCGCGCAGGCGCTCCCCTACCATGGGCAGGTTTGCCCGAACATACGCCAAGTCAAGCATCGTCGATCATTTTAGCGTCCGCTCGGCTGCGATCCCTCTGTCCAAGGCTTAATCTCACGCGTTCAGCAGTCGATGTAGGCTACGGCCATGGGGAAGTTTGCCGCTGCTCTCGTCGCATTTGTATACCTGTTCTCGGCGCCGTGGTCGGCCGTGGCCGACGCGTACCACGGGTCCCCGAAGCTGGTCATCGAGCTCGTGATCGATCAGTTTCGCGGCGATCTGCTCCAGCGCTACCGGGATGACTTCAAGACGCCGAGCGGCTTCAACCTGTTTCTGCGGCGGGGCGCGGTCTTCACCAACTGCTACTACGAGTACGACAACACGATGACGGCGCCAGGTCATGCAACGATCGGCACAGGGGCGTACACGAACGGGCACGGCATCTCGCTCAACGAATGGTGGGACCTGAAACGGTCGACGACCCACCCGGTCAGTTCGGTCGAGGACGAGAGCTACGAGATCGTCGGGGATCACGGACCCCAGGATCGGGGCGCGTCACCGCGGAACGAGCTTGCGAGCACGCTGGGCGATGAGGTGGTGCTTGCGACGGGTGGTCAATCGCGTCTATTCGGCATCTCGCTCAAGGATCGCGCGGCGATCCTGACCTCCGGTCACGCCTCGAACGGCGCTTTCTGGCTCGACCATGCCTCCGGTCACTTCGTGAGTTCCACCTACTGGGGGCCGCAGCTGCCGCCGTGGGTGCCGGCGTTCAACAACAGCGGTCGCGCGGAGCAGGCCATGCGCGAGGCGCATGCCACGCCCGGGCACTTCTACGATGAGGTCGGGCCGAATCCGGCCAGCGTTTCGTACCTGCTTGATTTTGCTAAGTCGCTGGTCGCGGGAGAGCAACTTGGGCATCATGCGACGACGGATGTGCTGACGATCAGCATCTCGTCGACCGATCTGCTGGGGCACCGGGTTGGTCCGGATGCGCCGGAGCAGCGGGCGATGATCGACGGCATCGACGTGGACCTCAATGACTTTTTCGGGTGGCTGGAGAAGCATGTGGATGGAGGCATGGCGAACGTCTGGGTCTCGCTTACGGGCGATCACGGCATCGGTCCCACGCTGGCAGCAGCGCGTGCGGCGCGCATGCCGGCCACCCAGTTCAGCGAAAAGGCGGTCGTAAGCGAGATCAACGCCGATCTGAACACACGCTTCTCGCCCGGCAAACAGGTGGACTATCTGCTGCAAAGCGAGCTTCCCTATATCACGCTCGATCCGCGCCCGTTTGCAGAGCGCAAGATCGCCGAGGCGGAGGCTGAGGACGTGGTCGCGCAGCTGCTGCCGGAGGCCTTCCAGCACACCGTACCGAAGGAGGAGCACGCGGGGGAACGGCTGCCGTCGCGGGCTGTGCTGCGGCACACCTACACGCGGGTGCAGATGGCGGCGGGAGAGCTGCCCGCGACGCCCGAAGGCCAGCGAGTGCTGCACAGCTACTCGACCAACGGCGGGTGGTACGTGCTGGTCGAGCCTGCGATGTACGCGCAGGCGAGCGCCAGCGGCACCAATCACTACACGGCGTACGCATACGATCGGCACGTGCCGCTTGCTTTCTTTGGCGCGCCGTTCGTGCCGGGAGTCTACCCGCAGGCCTCGGCCCCGGTGGATATTGCCACAACCTTTGCCGTGTTGCTCGGTATCAATCGCCCCTCTGATGCCGTGGGGCGCGTGGTGATTGAGGCGCTGCGTCCAAGTGCCTCCGTAGGATCTTCGCGTGCTGGACGTGGCCATGAGTGATCGCACGCCCGAGCTTCGCGGCTCTGCTCCGGAGATGGGTGTCATGCTTGCCGGCGTCGCCCTTCGCTCGCCTGTGATCGCGGCCAGCGGAACCTTCGGTTACGGCCTCGAGTTCGACGATGTGCTGCGCTTTGATACGATCGGCGCGTTTGTGACCAAGGGGCTCTCGCGCGAGCCGATGGCCGGCAATCCTGCGCCGCGCATCGTGGAGACAGCAGCCGGCATGATCAACGCGATCGGTTTGCAGAACGTCGGTGTGCGCGCGTTTATCGCGGAGAAGTTGCCCCATCTGCGCAAGATACGCGGGCTGGTCACGATCGCAAACGTCTTCGGCTTCACGATCGAGGACTGTGTTGAGGTGGTGCAGGCGCTCAACGACGCCGAAGGTGTCGCGATGATTGAGTTGAATGCGAGCTGCCCCAATACGAGCCATGGCGGCATGGTGTTTGGGACCAATCACGAGATGCTGTACGAGCTTGTGCGCGACGTCAAGGCGGCGAGTCGTCTGCCGGTGATGGTGAAGCTCTCGCCCAACGTGACCTCGATCGGCCTTATGGCGCGGGTGGCCGCGGATGCCGGCGCGGATGCGCTGTCGCTGGTGAACACCTTTCTCGCGCTTGCGATCGATGCGGAGACGCGCCGACCGCGCATCGCAAATGTCACCGGTGGCCTTTCGGGGCCAGCGATCAAGCCCATCGCGTTGCGCATGGTGCACGAGGTACATAAGGCGGTGAGCCTGCCGATTGTCGGTCTCGGCGGCATTGTTCATGCGACCGATGCGGTCGAGTTTCTGCTGGCAGGGGCGACGGCGGTGCAGGTGGGCACGGCAAACTATGCCGACCCTCGGGCTGTCGAGAACATCGCCGTCGGTCTGGAGCGCTGGTGCCGCTCGCACCAGGTGGAACGGGTGGGAGAGCTGACCGGAGCTTTGAGTGTGTAGGCTTGGGCACTCGGGTCCCTTGTTTTAGACTCACGCTGTGAGCTCTGTATCGCCCTTTTCCCCTCATAAAGCCGCGGGGCGCAAGCCCATTCGTCGGGCGTTGCTTTCCGTCACGGACAAAACCGGTCTGATCGAGTTTGCGCGCACGCTGGCCGCGCACGAGGTCGAGCTCGTCTCTACCGGCGGCACGGCAGCGGTGCTGCGCGAGGCGGGTCTGTCGGTTCGCGAGATCGCCGATTTTACGGACTTTCCGGAGATGCTGGATGGGCGAGTCAAGACGCTCCATCCGCGCGTGCATGGCGGCCTGCTGCATGTGCGAGCGAACGCCGAGCACCTGGCCGCGATCGCGGCGCACGGCATTGAGCCGATCGATCTGCTGGTGGTGAATCTGTACCCTTTTGAGGCGACTGCCGCGCGACCGGGCGTGACGCCTGCCGAGCTGATCGAGAACATCGATATCGGTGGTCCGGCGATGATTCGCTCCGGAGCGAAGAACTTCGAGGACGTCGCCGTCGTTACAGCGGCAGAGCAGTACGCTGCTGTCGCCGCGGAGCTCGCCGCGCACGACGGCTCGCTCAGCCGGGAGAGCCGTTGGCGACTGGCCCGCATGGCGTTCGCACGGACGGCGGCCTACGACACAGCGATTGCCGCAACGCTGGAGGGGCTGCCAGGGCAAGCCGGCGCGGGCGAGACCGAGCTGCCCCAGGTCTTTCGGCTCGCGTATCCGCTCGCCAGGAGCCTGCGCTATGGAGAGAACCCGCACCAGCGAGCGGCCCTGTACGTCGATGGCAGCCGAAAGGGCATCGCGGCGGCAGAACAGCTGCAGGGCAAGGAGCTCTCGTACAACAACCTGCTCGATCTTGACGCGTGCTGGGAGCTGGTCTCGGAGTTCGACTCCTCTGTCGCGGCGGTGGCGATCGTCAAGCACACGAATCCCTGTGGTGTGGCGACGGGGCGAACGGTTTCGGAGGCATTTCGGCGTGCGCTTGAGGCCGATCCAGTCTCCGCCTTTGGTGGTGTGATCGGTGTGGCCGGCGAGGTTGACGGCGAGACCGCCGAGGCGATCGCAAAACTGTTCGTCGAGGCGATCGTGGCGTCGTCGTTCACGGCGGCGGCACTGGAGCGCTTTGCGGCAAAGAAAAATCTTCGGCTGCTGGCGATCGACCCCGCGCCTCCCGCACGCCAAGTGAGACAGGTCTCGGGTGGCCTGCTGCTGCAAGACGCCGATCGGATTGGTCTCGACCCCGGTCAGATCGTCATTCCGACGGCCCGACAGCCAACGAACGAAGAGTGGAGTGCCATGCTGTTTGCCTGGAAGGTGGCCAAGCATGTGAAGTCGAACGCTATCGTCTATGCGCGGGCGATCGATTCCGTGCCGGGGACGATCTACGGGCAGACCGTCGGCATCGGGGCCGGGCAGATGAGCCGTGTGGATGCGGCGCGTTTCGGTGCGATGAAGGCGGTGCTGCCGCTGGCCGGTACGGTTGCCGCCTCCGACGCCTTCTTTCCCTTTGCGGACGGACTTGATGTGGTAGCCGCCGCGGGTGCCACTGCTGTGATCCAGCCTGGTGGCTCGATGCGTGACGGCGAGGTGATCGCGGCAGCGGATCGGCTTGGGGTCGCGATGGCCTTCACGGGTGTGCGTCATTTTCGGCACGGCTGATCCTGAGTAAGCAGGAGAGCAACCAAATCCGCGGGAAGCGTTGAGTTTTCAGCGCCAGCCGTACCGTGGCGCCTAGACTTTTCCACGCTATAATGCGGCCTATGCCTGAAGCGGCGTCGCTGCATCCCAGGAGAGCCCCGACTCGTCTAACCCCGAGAGCTCAGGTTAGGAGCTGGATAGGATGTTCATGACTCTGCAGCAGCGCGCCTGTCTCTTTGCTCCTCGTGTGTGCCAAGCACCCCGGCCGCGCGTCCTGTTCAGATCGACGCGGTTTGGGACATTGGTGGGTTCGCTTGGCGCGCTGCTGGCGATCGCCTCCCCGGCGCTCGCCCAGGGTAAGGTGGCGAGCAACGCGGTCAACAGGACAGTTGTCACCGCAAGCAACGGCCCGAAACCCGACCGAAGCGCGTCGTACTACCACTACGGCTTAGCGCACCTGTACGAGGACATGGCCGCCAGCGCCGGCCGCAGCGACTATGCCAATCAGGCGGTGGAAGAGTACAAGCTGGCGCTGGCGGCGGATCCGGATTCGAAGACGCTGCAGAATGGCCTTGCGGATCTTTATCTCAAGCTTGGTCGCATCCGAGAGGCGGTCTCGGCGGCGCAGGATCAGGTCACTCGGAACCCGGACGACGTGGACGCCCATGTTCTTCTCGCGAAGATTTACCTGCGTTCACTTGGCGACATGCAGACGCAGCAGTCCGGCGAGATGCTGCAGCTGGCCATTGGCGAGTACGAGAAGCTGGTGCAGCTGAAGCCAAACGATGTGGAGACACACCTCGTCCTGGGGCAGCTGTACGGTCTCAATCACGATTCGGCCCACGCCGAGGCCCAGTTTCGCGCTGCCCAGGCGATCGACCCCGATTCCGAAGAGGTGGTGTTGAATATGGCTCGCCTCTACAATGAGCAGGGTGACTTCCGGCGTGCTGCAGAGACGCTCGCGGCAGTTCCCGCGGAGGATCGGACCGCGCGTATCAATCTAGCTCTGGGGGCCAGCTACGACCAGCTCAAGCGGCCCAAGGAGGCCGCCGCCGCGTATCGCGCGGCACTCGATCTCGACACGGAAAGCTCCTTGGACACGCAGCGCGGGCTGGCCAATGCTCTGCTGCAGGACGGTCAACTGGACGAGGCGCTGAAGGCATACCAGCAGATCGTGCTCACGGAACCGCAGGATGCGCAGTCGCAGATCCGGATTTCGGAGATTCAGCGTCGGCAGGGCCACTACGAGCAGGCTCTCAGCACGTTGAACCGGGCCAAGCCGCTGGTGCAGGATTCGACCGAGCTGAGCTATAACGAGGCGCTTATCTACGACTCGCTGGGCCGATACGATGAGGCGATTAGTTTATTGAAGCGGTTATTGGCCGCCGCCACGCATGCGGATGGGGCATACAGTGACCCGGAGAAGTCGAATCGGTATCTGTTTCTGGATCGCCTCGCCATCATTGAGCGGGAACAGGGGAAGACCGCCGAGGCAATCAACGACTACAAGCAGATGGCAGCACTTGGCGGTGACTTTTCTCTGCGTGGGTATCAGGCAGAGGTCGACACCTATCGTGAAGCACACCAGCAACGTGAGGCGACGGCGGTCGCAGCAGATGCGTCCAAGGCCCTGCCGAAGGATCGCGGCGTGCAGCTGATGTATGCAGGACAACTTGCAGACACTGGCAAGGTGGACGAGGGATACGCCCTGGCGCGCGCGCAACTGAACAATACACCGGAGGATCGCGAGGTTTACCTAGAGCTCGCTCAGATGGATATTCGTCTGAAGCGATGGGCTAACGCAACAGAGGCGCTCGATAAGGCGGACGCCCTGACGACCAAACCGGACGAGAAGCTGAATGTTCTGTTTCTCCGTGGATCGTTGTATGACCGGGAGAAGCGATTCGACGAGGCCGAGGAGACGTTTCACCGAGCGCTCGCGATCGATCCGCAGAACCCGACTGTGCTGAACTATCTCGGCTACATGCTGGCCGAGCGAGGAGTTCGTCTGTCGGAGTCGATTGCTATGATTCGCAAGGCTGTCGATCTCGATCCGCAGAACTACGCCTTTTTGGACTCGCTCGGCTGGGCGTACTTCAAGTCGGGGCAGTACGCTTTGGCAGAGCAATATCTGCATGAAGCGATTGAGCGCTCTGCCGCTGACCCTACGGTCCATGATCACCTGGGCGAGGTTTATGAGAAGACCGGTCGATTGAAGCTCGCGGTCGATCAATGGGAGCGTTCCCTGACGGAGTACTCCCGATCGCTGCCGACCGAGGCAGATCCCGAAGACGTGGCGAAGGTGCAACAGAAATTGCAGAATGCGCGAGTGAAGCTGGCGCGTGTGTCTCCGACGGCGTCGTCCAAGGATCCGAAGTAAGCCTCGTCGCGGAGACGCAGGCACCTCCGGTAAACTGACGAGATGCAGGGAGCCAATCTCGAGCACTGCGCTGTCTACGCCACGGAGGGTAGTCCGCTGGTGGAGCGCGTCTACGCGGCGCGCGACCGGCCCGCGGCTCTGGCCTTTCAACGCGATCGCGAGCGCATCGTGCAGGCGAGGGCCTTTCGACGGCTGGCGGGTAAAACGCAGGTATTCACCAGCCGCTCTTCCGATCACTTCCGCTCGCGCCTGACGCACACCATCGAGGTAGCCCAGATCGCGCGCGAGATCGCCGCTCGCCTCGGCCTGAACGAAGATCTGGTCGAAGCACTCGCGTTGGTCCACGATATCGGTCATCCTCCCTTCGGCCACGCCGGGGAGCGAGCGTTGGACGAGTGTCTGCAGGAACACGGCCTCCGCTTCGACCACAACCTTCACGCACTTCGCATCTGTGAGCATTTTGAGACACGATATGCCGCGCATCGCGGCTTGAACCTTACGCAGGCCGTGCGGGAGGGCATTATCAAGCACTCACGGGAGTACACGGCCGATCGCAACCCTGAGCTTGCCGGATATCTGCTCGATACGAGGCCACCGCTTGAGGCGCAGATCATCGATCTGGCCGATGAGATTGCTTATCTTTCGGCGGATTTGGATGACGGTGTCGAGTCCGGGTTGCTCGAGATCGCGCACATGCGAGCGCATCTTCCTCTGCTGGAGAGCTGTTACAGCATGGTGGAGCGTCAGCATCCGGCAACTGACGAACGCCTCCTATTTCATGAGGCGCTGCAGTGGATGCAAAACTATTTTGTCGACGACCTTGTGGCACAGACGCTGGCCGGGACCCAAGCAATGGGGGCGACAAGCTTAGAAGATATCCGTCGGCATCCGGTCCGGTTGGCCCACTTCTCGCCCGAGGTTGAAGAGCAACGGCTGTCCGAGAAGCGTTATCTGTACGACACACTTTATAGCTGTCCTGAACTCACGCTCGAGCATGACAAGGCCGAGGAGGTGGTGAAGTCGCTGTTTGCGCACTGGGTGGAGTCTCCGGAGGAGCTACCGAAGAGCTACATCGAGGAGATCTCAGGGGAGGGACTCGCGCGCGTTATCGCGGATTACATCGCCGGCATGACCGATAGCTTTATTCTTCAGCAATACGCTGCCGCCAAACGAATCGTGCGTCGTTAGAACCTGCTCTCCAGCACACCGTCGCCGAACGCAATTCGATCCGCTACCATAAAAGCTATGCCTGATTCGAACAAGCGTGCTTTGGTTACTGGAGGCGCTGGCCTCATTGGCTCACACCTCGTGGATTTGCTTTTGCGCGAGGGCTGGACGGTACGGATTCTCGACAATCTTGAGCCGCAGACGCATAAGCTCGGCAAGCCGGCGTGGGTGAACCCGGCGGCCGAGTTCCTCCAAGGCGAGGTGCAGGACTACAACACCATGCTGTCGGCGCTCGACGGCATCGACGTTGTCTTTCATGAGGCGGCCTACGGCGGTTACATGCCGGAGATGGCGAAGTATGTCCTGGTCAACAGCTTCGGCACGGCGCAGATGCTGGAGATCATTCGGGACCACAAGCTGCCGATCCGTAAGGTTGTCGTCGCGAGTTCACAGGCGGTCTACAGCGAGGGAGCAGCGCTTTGCCCGCGGCATGGTCCTGTAACTCCGTTACTGCGGCCGACCGAGCAGCTTCGCACCGGAGACTTTGCCGTGCACTGCCCGATTTGCGACGAGGTGACAACCTCCATTCCGACGCCCGAGGGAACACCTGGCGGCGGGGAGACGGTCTACGCGCTGACCAAGGTCGACCAGGAGCGGCTGGTATTGCTTTGGGGAAAGCAGACCGGAGTTCCAACGGTCGCTCTGCGCTACTCGTGCACTTATGGTCCACGCCAATCGCTCTTCAACCCCTATACCGGCGTGATCGCGATCTTCTGCACCAGGCTGCTCAACCATCAGCCGCCAGTCATGTATGAGGACGGTGGCCAGACGCGCGATCTCTGCTTTGTGGAGGACATTGCTCGCGCTAACCTGCTGGCGGCGACGACCGATAAGCTGGACGGCCTGCCGGTAAACGTAGGCAGTGGACGCGCCACCAGCGTGCGCGATCTTGCAAGCATTATTGCGAACAAGCTCGGTGTGGATCTTTCCCCATTGGCCCGTGGAGAGTTTCGCCCCGGCGAAATTCGTTCGCTTATCTCGGATATCACCCGCATCCGAACGATCGGGTACGAGCCGCAGACGACGCTCGAGCAAGGGATCTCGCGCTACATCGATTGGATCCGGACCCAGGGCGCCGTCGAAGACTATTTTGCCAAGGCAGAGATCGGTCTGCGGGCAAACGGGATCGTTCAAAGCGTGGGAAAACGATAATAAGGCGTTAACGGCGATCTCTCTTCCACTCCGCTTTGCATATTTTTATAATCAGGCTATGTCGAAACAGGAATTTCAGACCGAAGTCAGCCAGCTGTTGCAGCTGATCATCCACTCCCTTTACTCGCACCCCGAGATCTTTCTTCGCGAGCTGATCTCAAACTCCTCGGATGCTCTCGACAAGCTGCGTCACCTTACGCTCACAGACGATGCCTTCAAGGCATACCCCTGGAATCCGCGCATCGATCTTGAGCTGGACGCCGAAGACAGCGTGCTTACGATCGCCGACACCGGCATTGGCATGAACGAGGAGGATTTGATAGCGAACCTCGGCACCATCGCCCGTTCCGGCACGAAGAATTTTCTGGCGCAGCTTTCCGGAGACGCGAGAAAGGATTCCAACCTGATCGGCCAATTTGGCGTCGGCTTTTATAGCGCGTTCATGGTTGCCGATCGCATCGAGGTCGTTTCACGCAAAGCTGGGGAGGACGGAGCGTGGCGATGGACGAGCGACGGGAAGAGCGGCTTCGAGATCGAGCCTGCGGAACGCGCCGTTGCGGGAACAACGGTTCGGCTATCTCTCAACGAGGAAGGGAAGCAGTACACCAATAGCTGGCGCCTGCAGGAGGTCGTCAAGAAATATTCGAATCACATTGCGTTTCCGATCTTTCTTACCTACGACAAGAGCGTATGGAACGAAGCTGAAAAGAAATCGGAGAAAATACGCACGACCGAGCAGGTAAATGCCGCAAGCGCGCTTTGGCGGCGCCCCAAGAACGAGCTGACAGAGGAAGACTACCAAGAGCTCTATAAGTCCATCTCGGGCGATTCAGTGGATCCGATGTTCTGGTTTCACACCAGGGCAGAAGGTGCTCTCGACTATACGACTCTCTTTTACATACCGGAAAAGGCGCCGCTGGACCTTTACCAGGCGGACTATAAGGTTGGCGTGAAATTGTATGTCAAACGTGTCTTCATCATGGATGACGCGAAGGAGCTACTGCCGCCCTATCTTCGGTTCGTTCGCGGCATCATCGACAGCGAAGATCTTCCACTGAATGTAAGTCGCGAGATCCTTCAGCAGAACCGCGTGCTGACGAGTATTCGAACCGCGAGCGTGAAGAAGATTCTCTCCGAGTTGAAGAACATCGCTGCACAGCAACCTGAGAAGTACCTGAAGTTTATCGCGGAGTATAACCGTCCTCTGAAAGAGGGGCTTTACGGTGACTTTGTCAATCGAGAGGCGCTGCTTGACCTTGTGCGCTTCAAGAGCACCAGGGTCGATGGCCTGACCAGCTTGGCGGAAGCGAAGTCGCGCATGCAGGAGGGGCAAAAGAGCCTGTATTACATCACCGGCGGCTCGGAGGCGCTGCTGCGCACATCACCTCTGCTGGAGATGTATAAGAAGAAGGACCTTGAGGTCTTGCTTCTGGATGAGGACTTGGATGAGATCGTCTTTTCCGGCATTCAGGAATACGATGGAGTCGCTCTTAAGTCCGTGAACAAGACCTCAACCGGCGAGGAGTTCCAGAACGAGCTCGAGCCCGACCAGGCCGAATCTGTTGCGCCCCTGCTTAGCAAATTGAAGGGGATTCTTGGCGATCAGGTAAAGGACGTGCGCGCGTCCGTGCGACTTCGAGACAGTCCCTCCTGCATCGTCACCGACGAGGAGGATCCCTCGCTGCAGATGCAGCAGATCCTCCGTGCCATGGGCCAGAAGGACGTGCCCGCGCCGAAGCCTACGCTGGAGATTAATCCAGATCATGCAATCGTCAAGAAGTTACTCGCCAGGCCGGACGACACCATCACAGAGGATGCAGCGTGGATGCTGTTCGATCAGGCGTTGCTGATGGAGGGCGTGGCGCTTAAGGATCCCGCAGCTTTCGTGCAACGTCTCAACCGTGTACTCAGCCATTCGATCTAGTGTGAGTTAGCAGAGCAGCGTTGCCACACTACCGGCCGAGTCGCCGTCAATCAGCACACGCGGCGGTGCGCGCCTCACCTGGGTTGGTGAGGGACGAGGGCTGTGCAGCCATCCTAATTGCGGAACGCAAGGTGAAGGAGTTCACTCGCGACCGAATGCGAGGCGGGTCCGCACGGCCCCACGCTGCGCTGGGCGTCTAGTTGGCGGCGTATCGTAGTGGTCTCTGATCAACGTACAGCTCCAGTTCTTGCGCGGCGATGGTGGCGGCCTTCTCCGCCGCCTGCCGTGTGCCTCCGGCTAGGTGGGGCGTGAAGATGAAGTTGGGCAATTGTAACCAAGGGGAGTCGGCCGGCAGCGGTTCAACGGGAAAGACGTCGGCAGCCGCGGCGAACAGATGGCCGGACGCTAGAGCGTCGGCCACCGCGTCGTAGTCCATCAGGGAGCCGCGGGCGCAGTTGACGATCACCGAGCCGCGCTGCAGGCTGGAGATCTGCGCTCGGCCAAGGATGCCGCGCGACTCCTTGGTCTCGCGCGCATGCAGGGAGACGACGTTGGCGCACGCCAGCAGTTGATCGAGCGATTGCTGCTCGACGCCATCGTCCGGGTGAACGGTGGCGTATGGATCGTAGACGACGACCCTGGCTCCAAAGCCGCGCAGGATGCGTGCCACGATACGGCCGATCGCGCCGTAGCCGATGAGACCGACGGTCGAACCGTCCAGCTCGAAGGCCGCGGTTTGGTAGGTGTAGTCTCCCGGCCACTCGCCCCTGCGAAGCGCCGCATTGGCTGCGGGAATGCCGCGCATGGCGCTGAGCATCATGGCGACGGTGTGCTCGGCGGTTGCAGCGGCGTTGCGTGCGGGGGTGTAGACGATTTGGATGCCGCGTTCCGTCGCCGCAGCGAGATTGACGTTCACGGGACCGCCTCGACAGACGATGAAGAGCTTTAGATCCGGCGCGTGCTGCATGATGCGCTGGGTGAGCGGAGCGTGATGGGCGATGCAGAGCGAGACGCCTTGGAGCGCTTCGATCATCTCCTCCTCGGACCCGGAGGCCTCACGCACCTCAGCGATGTCGCGAAAGGGTTCCAGCGGAAACGGAGTCATGGCCTCACTGATCTCGAAGCGATCCGCCAAGTTTCCAAGCTTGCCGCGCATGAGTCCGGGTGAGATGAAGTGATCGCCAATTAAAAGCAGTCTTTGCGGCATAAGAAGCCTCGTTTAGCTGGGTAGGGGGACGTTGAAGGAGAGCAAGGAGGCGCGCCGCGGCGTGAGGTCGAGTTCGGTAAGTGTGCCGTTGGGGAACTCCGGAAACGTGGAGCGATA
Organism: Acidobacteriaceae bacterium; assembly: GCA_965277125.1. Lineage (GTDB taxonomy): Bacteria > Acidobacteriota > Terriglobia > Terriglobales > Acidobacteriaceae > Edaphobacter. Next base: position 917,935 of record CBDIBU010000005.1, read on the forward strand.
GTTCGAGAGGGCGATGCCGAGGAGATCACATAACACAAGCCGCAGCAGGGTGCTGTGCGCGACCACCAGGCTGCGACGCTGTGGGTTTGCCGCCGCGATATCGCGCAGCGCTGCGACGCCGCGCTCGACGGCGGCTTGGGGGCTTTCTCCCCGAGGCAGAGGATGGGCAACTGGATCGCGCTCAAAGGCGGCGCGCTCCTCGGGAAAGGCGCTCCTCATCTCGGCGGTGGTGAGCCCCTCACCCTCACCGAAGTCGAGTTCCACTAAGCGCGGGTCGATCCTCACGGGAAGTCCGATGCGCCGTGCGACCGCGTCGGCCGTCCCCTGGGCGCGACCGAGGGGAGAGGACCAGATCGCGGTCAACTCTGCCGTCGCGGCCCAGCGCGCCAGCTGCTCCGCCTGCGCGAGGCCATTGGCCGTTAGACCTATATCAGACCTGCCCGCGTAGCGGTTCTCCGCGTGCCACGCGGATTCACCATGTCGGACGAGCACGAGACGACTCACGGGCGCACCCGGGCAAGCGTTCTGTCGGCGAGGTCCCGCGGCAGCCAACCCTTGGCTGTGAGCGCGCGGACGAGACGCTCATACGGCTCGGCGTAGGTGGCGAAGGTGTGCTTGGGGGTGATGACTTGTTCGATGTGGACCATGCGGGCGGTCACCTCGGCGATGGACGAAGCCTCTGCCGCGACGAGCATGGCCATGCCGAAGGCGCCCTCGGTAACGCGCGGGACGCCCAGCTCGCGACCGAGGACATCCGCCCGTATCTGGTTGAGAGCTTGGCTCCTGGTCGCTCCGCCGGAGACGGTCAGACGGCCGTTCATCTCCGCGCCGATCCCCTCGAGCGCGTCAAAGGCGAGGCGCTCGATGAAGGCGATGCCTTGCAGGACGGCCGTGAACCGATCAAGCGACGAGGCGGCTTCGCCAAGCGTGAAGCCGTGAGCTTCGGGCGCGGAGAACGGGTACCGCTCGCCCTGGCCAACGAGCGGGTAGACGACCAGCGAGGTAGGCCCGGCTCGGAGCGCTTCATGGTTGAGAGCCTGCAGATCCATGCCTGCGAACTCCTTTGTGATCGCGCCAGCTCCCGTGCTCGATGCGCCGCCGGGCAGCCACATCGCGTCCGCTGCGCGATGGGAGTAGATCACCCCGAGCGGATCATGGAGCAGATGGGCGGTCACGCCTTTGAGCACAAGCGTTGTGCCCACAACGGAGTGCCAACTTCCGGGACTCGTCGCACCGGACGCGATCTGGGCCGCGCAGCTATCGGTCATGCCGCTGAAGATGGGTGTGCGCTGTGGCAGACCGGTCTCCGTGGCCGCCTCCGCGCCGACCTCTCCGAGGTGACGACCGGGCGCCGTGACCTCAGGAAAGAGCGTGAGGTCGAGTCCAAGCTGCTCCAGAATCTCGACCGGCCAGCGATTGTGGAGCAGATCGTAGCCGGTCTTGAGACTGTTGCTGGAGTCGGCGGCGAGCGGCCGGCCAGCCAGCCGTGCATTGATGAAATCGTTCTGGTGCGCTAGGCGGGTTCCTGGCGAAGCGAAGCCATGTCGCGCGAGCCATAACAGTTTTGGAAGCGCCCAGGAGGGCTGCATGCGGTAGCTCAGTTCGCTCCACAGCGAGCTTCCCACGGCATTGACCAGCGCAGCCTCTGCCTGAGCGCGGCCGTCGTCGTACATGAGGCCGGGCGTCAGGGCTCGCTGCTGCTCGTCGATCAGAAGAATGGTGCCGGAGGTGGCGGCTACCGCGAGTCCCGTGATCTCCACGGCGTCTCCAAGCTCCGCCATCACGCTCCGGCAGCAGAGCACGACCGCGCGCCACCAGAGGTCGGCTGTTTGTTCATGGCGCGTGCCGGAGCGCGTGCTCTCGAGCGGTTGCGTGGCGAAGGCGGCGATCGAGCCGTCCTCACGTGCGGCCAGCACGCGCACGCTTTGCGTTCCCACATCGATGCCCAGAGACACTCGCTCGGTCATCGTGCTCGTGCCATCGCTCGCCACTGCTGCATCGAGGTCTCGCGCAGGTTTCTGAAGATGGCGAATCTTTTGTTGTAGAGATCGCTGACCTCCGCAGCGGGCAGGAACGTTCGGGCAATGGACACATGGCGGTCCGCAGCCGCAGCGACGCTTGCAGCCTCGCCGGTGGCGACGAGGGCGAAGAGGTATGCGCCGCGCGCACCGTTTTCCGCGTCTCCAGGCCGGATCACCGGAACGCCGAGCACGTCCGCGATCAGCTGACACCAGAAGTCGCTGCGGGCGCCCCCGCCACAGACGCGCACCTCCGTGAACGCGATGTCGCCACACGCGGCTTGGAGGCACTCCCGCACCACGAAGGAGAGGCCCTCATAGACGGCACGCGCAAGTTCACCTCGGCTGGTCGCCAGCGTGAGACCGTGAAAGCTGCCGGTGGCCTCCGGTGCGAGAAAGGGCGAGCGCTCGCCGGCCAGCGAGAGATACGGCAGAAAGGAGATGCGTTGGCCGGTGTGCGACGCTCCACGGGCAAGCTCATCGAGCGCGGGGAGGCCTTCGAGGTCGAGGGCTTGCACCGCCCACTCGAGCGCTTCACACCCGGTAAGGGTAGGCATCGCGCGCAAGTAAAGGCCGTCGTACAACGGAAGCGTCGTTCCCATCGGGTCGGCTTGGCGGTCAAAGGAGGGTTGAAGGACCTCCGCGCAGATCGTTGTACCCAGGATGACGCACGCCTGGCCCACATGCGCCGCCCCCGAGCCGTACGCGGTTGTCACGATGTCGTACGGCGCCATTACGACCGGGGTGCCGGCCGGCACGCCGAAGGCAGCAGCGGCGGTGTTACAAAGCGGCCAGACGACGTCAAGACCCTTCGCGATAGGAGGCAGCCGATGTGCGTCCGGGGCCAGTCCGTAGCCGGCAAGTGTTGCCTCGCAGTAACCTCCGGTCGACAAGTCGCAAAACGGGTTCGCGCTATCGGAAGGGTCCGCGACGAAGCGTCCGGTCATCTTCGCCATGAGCCAGCCGTTGCAGGTAAGCGTCCATCGCGAGCGCTGCACGCGCTCCGGCTGATGGCGGTGAAGCCACGCGAGAATAGCGCTCGGCAGCCCCGCGTACGTGACCGAGCCACACCGGCGAAAGGTCTCCTCGACCAGACCCTCCTGTGTCCATTGCTCGACCAGAGCGGCGGCGCGACCGTCGTTCCAAAGGATGGCGTTGCCGGTCGGTTCGCCTGCTTCGTCAACCAGCCAGCACCCATCACCCTGCGCGGTCGATACGATGCCGCGGAGGGGTTCCTGACTCGCGGCCGCTGCCTGACGGACCGTGGAGACGACAGCAGCCCAGACCTCGTGCATGTCCTGCTCGGACCACCCTTGCTGGGGGTGGAGAACGGTGGTGCGTTCGCGTGCGATGCTGAGCTCCCGCCCGTTGTCGGCGAAGACGACGGACTTGATGACCGAGGTGCCGGCATCGATGGTCAACCATGCCATGTTGCCACCCCCGGCGCGGCTTGTGTCTCAGGAGACAGGGTGAGCGAGAGCGCCAGAAGACCGCTGACGAAGTAGAGCCCGGCGAAGACCCACATGACGCCTTCCACGCCCAACGGGCGAAGCAGCAGACCGACCAGCGCCGGACCAACCCAGACGCTGGCGCCCGCGCCGAGACTCAGCAGCGAGAGCGCCTCGCCCTTGTGATCCGGCGCAAGACTCGGCATGAGCGCTGAAAGGGGGACATAGCCGGCGAGCGTCGCGCCATACAGAATGCCTACAAGCAACGTCGCGGCATAGCTGTGGTGCCAGACCGGCACATAGTAAAAGGCAAGTGTGGTGAGCGTCGAGCCGAAGCCGCCGAAGATCGCCACGGTCCGCCGCCAACCGAAGCGATCGCCGATGAGACCGAAGAGCAGATTCCACACGATGTTGGACAGAAACACAGAGCTCAGCAGGGTCAGCCACTGCGACTGCGAGAAGCCGATGGTCGTTTGGAAGAAGGCGGGCATGAAGACAAAGAAGCCGAACTCGGGCGCGGTATTGATCATGCGCACAAGGCAGGCGATGCCGGTCTTCGGTCGTCGCCAGGCGAGTGTGACGGAGCCGAGCAGAGCGCGGAGGGGCGCCTCTTTCGCGGTGACGAGACGGCGTGTGCCGGCCTTTTCGCGAACGCCGACGAGCAGAATCACGCCCCCCAGCAGAACCAGTCCGGTTGCCAGCCAGAAGGTCTCGTACGGTCCAACCCGTGGAATGGCGAAGCGCGCGAACAGAGAGCCCAAGGTGGGAAGTCCGCCGGTAAACGCGAACCAGAACCACCCCATCGCCGAAGCGAGCTTGTACCTGGGCGCCACCACGGTAATCCAGACAAGAAAGCCGAAGGCGAATAAGGGGTAGGCGAAGCCGCGCAGACCGTAGGTCATCAGAACGGCGGGAACGCTTGCGTGGCGCAGGCCCACGGTTAGGAACAGAACCTCGAACAAAATCCAAAGTATGAGACCCAGGGTGACGACACGGCGCGGACCCCAGACCTCGGAGAGCGCACCGGAGAGCCAGCCCGCGATCGCGGCGGCGATGCCATATGCGGTAAAGGTCGCCGCGACGGCAGTGTCGCTCAGCCCGCGCCCGGCGAGGTAAGGAGCCAGATAGCCGGACTCGACACCGTCCCCGATCATAAAAAAGAGCACACCCACGAAGCCCCAGACGAGCGCCGAGGGGATGCCGAGCCAATCTAGAAACTTCTGCGGTGCGGGCTGCCTTGCATCGAGTGGACTGGAGTTCATGCGCGATTTGGCTGCCCGGCTGCGAGTGGAATGGTCGTGCGGCCAGGAACGTTTCTCGCTAAGAGCAGCCCAACCGATATGGCGGCATAGGATAGGTCGAGCGACAGGGTCAGTCTCTGTGTGGCCACGTGCTCTTGCCTCCGATGAAGCATACGCCTGTTCGCTTGGCGCAATCTCCAGCGCCGGTCGCGGTCTTCGGAAAGCGCTTGCCGGTGCGGTCAGCTGAGGAACGCCGGCTTCAGGACCTCTTCGCACCACTGCCGGAAGCTGGTCGGGGTGGTGTTTTCGGCGGTGCGCGGTTCTAGGCTATCCAGGCCATCATCCTTCGCCACGTACATGTCGACCAACCCCTGCGCGAAGTGCTCGCTTGCGCCGAAGCTCATCAACTGCGTTTTGTAGGCGTCCGCGGGAATCTGCTGAAAGCGGATCGGCTTTCCCAGCACGTCGGTCATGATGGCTGCCTGATCGTCGCAGGACAGATCCTCCGGCCCAAGCACGGCAAGACCTCCCTGGCCGGTCCACGACGTGTCGAGGAGCAGCTTGGCGGCGCTGGCGGCGATGTCGCGAGTGGCCACCAGGGGCATCTTCACATCGCCGCGCCGCGGAAGGAAGAACATCCCCTGTTGCTTGAGCGGTTGCAGCTGCTGGAGCATGTTCTCGATAAAGCCGGGGCACCAGAGAGCGCGGAGGTCGACACCGGTGCTCTCGATCTCCGCATCTTTCACGAAGGTCGCAGTGACCGGGCCGGCTTTGACGGGGGTGCCTCGGCCCAGGGCGGAGACGGCCACGACCCGCTTCACGCCCTGGCCCTTGATCGCGCGGCAGGCGGGCCGGGTGAACTGGAGGTAGGACGCTGTGTCGTCGTTCGTGGTGAACGAAGGTGGAACGTTCAAGAAGAGGCTATCGGCGCCCTCGAGCGCGCGGGACAAGACGCTCTGGTCGTCGGTGGAGCCCTGAACGATCTCGACCTTGCCGTGGAACTCCGGCGCGAGTTTGGCGGGGTCACGTACGATGACGCGCACGGCTTGCTCGGCGGCGAGAAGCACTTGAACTAGCTTCGATCCGATGTTGCCCGTTGGTGTGGTGACGACGATCATGAGCCCTCCTCAAATCCTTTACAGGGTGCAGGTAAACGGGCGGCGAAGGTGGGTGGCGCGGTCGAGGACCCCTTGGGTGAGTGTCGATTAGCAGATCCGCGTTGACGCCTACGGAACCTTTGATGAAGAGACAAGTGTTCCGTTGGCAGAGGTGGAAGCCGCGGATGAAGTCTTGGCGGCTTCGGCTTGGAGCCAGTCGGCGAGACGGGCGAAGGGGTCGAAGCCGAGGACGGTGGGGCCGTCGGCGACGAAGTTGGAGAGGGCGTTGATGTCGTAGAAGAGGCGGCGGCCGTCGCGGTCGTCGACCATGTACTCGATGCCGCCGAGTTCGATGCCGGCCTTGCGCATGATGCGTTCGACGTCGGCGACGGCGTCGACGGGCGGGGTGAAGGCCTCGACGGAGAGCTTGGCCTTGGCTTCATCGGCGAGGGTGTCGATCGAACAGGCCGACCGCTGGAGCTCCGTGCCGACGGGGGTGCGGCAGATATCGGCGGGGCAGAGGTTGAAGGTGTCGCCGGTGATGCCGATGCGGATGGCGTAGAGGAACTTGCCGTTAAGGACTTCGCAGCGGATGACGGCGGCGTCGCGAGCGGGGATGAACTCCTGGACGAGGGCGGTCGAGTCCATGCCGAGCATGAGGGCGTCGGGATCGCCGGCCGGGATTTGGGCGGCGAGTTCGAGTTGGCTGGGGGTTTCGAAGCGCTTGACACCGGCGCCGGAGCCACCGATGTTGGGCTTGACGACGACGGGGAAGCGGAGACCTTCGGCGGCGGCGGGCCCCTGTGTTGCCCGATGGATGACGCGGGCGCGAGGGTAGCCCAGGGCGAGGCGGTCGAGGAGCGTGAGTTGCGAGGCTTTGGAGAGCTCGGAGCGATAGGCGCGGGTGCCGTTGATGACGCGGACGCCGCGGACTTCGAGGTGCTCGAGGAAGCCGAGGGTGTAGAAGATCTGGTCGCCGTGGCCGCGATTCCAGGCCGACGGACTCATCTTGTTGAGGACGAGCGAGTATTGCTCTTCGGGGTGGTCGGCGGGAGACCAGGTGTGGTCGACGGCGGAGAGGGCGACAAAGGGAGTGCCACGGCGGTCGAGCTCGGCGAAGAGAGGTTTGAACCAGTGCGGCTGCTCGTAGTAGATGGCAATGGGAAGCGGGCTGGTCGCGGGTGGCATGGGCTGGACGGTCCTCTCGGGAGGTGCGGTTCTATCTTGCTGCATGGACGTGGCGCATGGGAAACGGGGCGAGCCGCGCCGCTCTGCTAGCCTCGGTGTGATGCGAGCGGATGATCGACGGAAGAGGGCGAGCTTCGGAAGGTGGTGGCCAAGCGCAGCGGCGCTGGGGGCCTTGGCGGTTGTGCTCGCTCCGGCGCCGGCGCGGGCGGTGGTGGTGCGCGGCACGGTGCGCGACGGGCAGGGGCGCGTGGTGCCGGGGGCGCGAGTGCAGCTGATCTTCGGACAGCGGACGGCATCGTACGCGGTCTCTGGAAATGACGGCGCGTTTGAGATCCGGGACGGGGACAGTGGGCGATTTGTGCTGCTGACCTCGGCGTCGAGCTTTGCGCCGCAGATCGGTGTGAGTTTCTACGGTGGGCGTACGGGCGTGGTGGTGCAGGACGTGGTGCTGTCGCCGACGGAGGTGCGGACGGAGGTTTCCGTGACCGCGAGCGGTGTGCCCACGCCGCTGCCTCAGGTGGTGGCGCCGGTCGGCTTGATCTCACGCGATGCGCTCGATCTGCGGATTGGTGTGGTGGACGAGATGCGCCTGATGCCTGGGGTGAACGTGGTGCAGCAGGGGCAGTGGGGTGGAGTGGCGAGCCTGTTTGTGCACGGAGGAGGGTCGGACGCCACGAAGGTGCTGATCGATGGTGTGCCTGCGACGGATATCGGGGGCGCGTTTGATTTTGGGACGGTAAGTTCCACGGGGTTTGCCGGGCCGGGCGCGGGCGACGGGATCGAGGTGTACCGGGGCGCAAACAGCGCGAGCGCCGGGACCGATGCGCTGGCCGGGGTGGTGGAGCTGAGCACGCCGCGCGGGAGCGAGCTGAAGCCGGTGCTGACCTACACCGGCGATGCGGGCACGCTGCACAGCTATCGGAACGAGGCGATCGTCTCCGGGGTGTGGCGGCGGCTGGATTACCTAACGGGGTTCTCGCGATTCGATACCTCCAACGCGCTCGCGCACGATCAGTTCGACAGCGAGACCGCAGTGGGCAATGTGGGGGTTGCTCTGACCGCCCGGACGCCGCTGCGGGTGACGGTCCGGGATGCGACATCAGGGAGCGGGTTGCCGGATGCGTACGACTTCCACCATATCGCGGCGAGCGGACGGCAGACCGATCAGGACATCTACGGCGCAGCAACGGTCGAGAACACGACGCTGTTTGGGTGGCACAACCTCCTGCGGTACGGGATTGCGCGGAAGCGGGAGCAGGCGGAGAGCTTTGCGCCGGTGGGTGAGCCGGTGATGTCGACGTTTGACGGGTACATGTATACGACGTACTACGGCCTGCCGGTGACGATTCGCGGGGCGAATGGGTACTTCGCCTCGGGGCAGGCGGCGTTCTATCCCCCCGGGGAGCAGCGGGTGTCGAACCGTGACCAGCTCTTTTACCAGAGCGATGCGAAGCTGAAGAGCGTTGTGGTGGACTTTGGGTTTCGCTACACCGACGAGCGCGGTGTGTTTTCGGCCGTCGGCTACAGCCCCGAGCAGATCGCGCGGCGGAACTTCGGGTACAGCCTGGGGATGCAGGGGGAGTTTTGGGGACGGCTGTTTTACAGCGCGGCGGGCGCGGTGGAAAAGAACCACCTCTTCGGGCTGAAGGGAACACCGCGGTTTGGGCTGGGATATCAGCTGATTCGACCCTCCGCACGGCCGCTGCGCGGAACACGGCTACGCGCGAGTGCGGCGACGGGGGTGCAGGAGCCCTCGCTGTCGCTGGAGTACAGCTCGCTGTATCGGGAGCTGCTGGCGGCGGGGGACACTGCCGCAATAGCCCAGTATGGGGTGACGCCGGCGACAGCACTGCGCTCGCGCACGCTGGATTTCGGGGTAGATCAGAATCTAGTGGGCGAGACGCTGGTATTGCATGCGGGGGTGTTTCACAACCAGTTTTCGCGGCAGTTCGACTTTGTGGATACGGGGACGTTGACGGCGCTGTTTGGGTTGGATCCGACGACGGTGGGGGTGTTGGGGGCGTTTGGGGGAGCGGAGCTGAACAGCCTGGCGTATCGGGCGGAGGGCGCGGAGGCGGAGCTTGACGCTCAACCGGCGCGGCGGCTGCGGGTGCGGGTGGGGTACACGTACCTGGCGACGCGGGTGGAGCAGAGCTTTGCGAGCGATGCGGCGGCGGTGGCGAGCGGGACACCGACTGAGAATCCGACGCTGCCGGGGATCGCGATCGGGGCGACCTCGCCGCTGGTGGGGGGGCGGGTCTTTCGACGGCCGCCGCACACAGGGTTCGCGACGCTGCAGTACACGGGGGAGCGGTTCGGCGTGGTGGTCGAGGCTGCTGCCGCGAGCCGCGCGGATGACTCCACGTTCTTGAGCTATTCGGATATCAATGGCGGCAATACGCTGCTGCTGCCGAACCGCGATCTCGACTTCGGCTACGTGAAGCTGGATGTCGGTCTGCGGTATGCCCTGCAACGACGCGTGACGGTGTTTACGGAGCTCGAGAATCTGACCAACGACCAGCACACCGGGCCGATCGGCTATCCGGGGCTGCCGTTCACGGTGCGCGCGGGGTTGAAGGTGCGGGTTGGCGGGTATGGGGCGCGGTGATTGCTGACTCACGATCAATTTGTGATGGTGAAGCTGTTTCGGGGGCAGCCAGCTTCCGCTAACGGCGTTTATGAGGACCGATCGGACGCAATTCTGTCGCCTGGGCCGGACAGTTCTTCGGGGCGTTATCTTAGCTCTACTTATGTTGGCTACTCACCTCTCTTGGCTGTTCGCTGCCGCCTTGCTCGCAAAGCCGGTGCTGGCTCAGCAGCCAGTTCCTCCCGCTCCAGCAGTGACACCATCCGCGCCTCATCCCGCCGGCTCCTTCGTAAGCGTGCACGGAGTCAAGTTCTGGTATGAGAGCGAGGGTTCTGGCGAGCCACTGGTGTTGATCGCTGGAGGCCCCGGATATGGGCATGAGTACTTCCACCCATGGTTTACCGCCCTTGCCGCCAAGCACAGGATCATCTATTTCGATGCACTTGGTCGCGGCAAATCGGAGCACGCCAAAGATGTGCGGGAGTACACCCTGACCCGTGACGTTGACGATCTGGAGGAGTTGCGCAAGGTTCTTGGTCTAGGGACCATCGACGTGCTTGGACACTCTTATGGCGGCATCGTCGCGCAAGCCTTTGCCATACATTATCCGAAGTCTGTCCGCCATCTCATCCTTGCTGACACGGCGTTCGACACCGCCGCTCTGCAGTCATTTGACGAAAACCTGAACCGCGAAGTCCGAAACCAGTACCCCGAAGTGTGGGAAAAGATGGAGGCACTACGAGCCAAGGGAGCTACGACGTGCAGCAAGGAGTACGAGGCTGTTCCGGACGTTCCCCTGCCGCTCATGTACTTCTACAACGGTGAGAATGCGAAGAAGCTGGACGACTCCCCGATGAGTATGGAGGTCGCGTGTGCGATTGCCGGCCCGAGCTTCGATGTTCGATTCAGCTCCGACCTGGGTCGGATTGACTTTCGCCGCGAACTGAAGCAACTCACTATGCCAACACTCATTCTGGCTGGCCGATACGACCGCGTTTTATATCCAGGCATCTCTCTCCAGTACAAAACTCTCGCTCCTCAAGCTCGCTTCGTGATGTTTGAAAAGAGCGGACATTTTCCGTTCATAGAAGAGACGGACCAATTCATGCAGACAGTTGAAGACTTTCTTGACCAGCCTTGATGGGCCTCGGTCCTGCGAAGTCGCATTGTCGGAAGTAGTCAGGTTGGCTGACGATCACCGGATGCAGGTCCGCTGAGGGGCAGCTATCGTCGGGCTGGCCCAGTGTGGAGTGCGACTGGGCGGCTTTGGTCGTGACGCCTGGGTAAGGGACGGGTGGCTACTCGACGGTGACGGCTTTGACGAGGTTGCGGGGGCGGTCGACGTCGTTGCCGCGCTGCAGGGACATGAAGTACGCGAAGAGCTGGAGGGGGACGACCTCGAGGATGGGCAGGAGGGACTCGGGCGCGCGGGGAACAAAGACGACGCTTTTGGCGAGGGCGCTGATCTCGGTGTCGCCCTCGGTGGCGATGACCAGGGCGTTGACGCGCTGTTTGCGGATGTCCTCGAGAAGCTGGATGGACTTGCTGTAGCGCAGCATGGAGGATGGATCCTTCGTATCCCGGGTGGCGATGACGACCAGCGGGGCGCCCTCGCCGAGCAGGGCGTTGGGGCCGTGCTTGAGCTCGCCGGTGGGATAGGCCTCGGCGTGGATGTAGGAGACCTCCTTGAGCTTGAGCGCGCCTTCGCGGGCGATGGGGTAATGGAGGGCGCGGCCGAGGAAGAGAAAGGCGTCGGCGTCGGCGAAGTTGGCGACGAGCGCGGAGACGGTTGTCTCCCACGCGGGAAGCGCGGCGGCGATCATCGACGGAACAGTGGCGAGCTGATGAAGCGAGTCGGCCAGCTCGGCGGCGGAGATGCGGCCCCGCTCGCGGCCGAGCAGAAGGCTCATGAGATGGAGCAGGACGAGCTGGGTGGTGAAGCTCTTGGTCGCGGCGATGGCGACCTCCTTGCCGGCGCGGGTGAGCAGGGTGGCGTCGGCCTCGCGCGCCATGGTGGAGCCTTCGACGTTGGTGATGGAGATGGTGCGGGCGCCGCGGGATTTTGCTTCGCGGAGGGCGGCCAGGGTGTCGGCGGTCTCGCCGGACTGTGAGAGCACAAGGACGGCGGGAGCGCGGAGGGTGTCGTAGCGGCGATAGGGGTATTCGCTGGCGTACTCGACATCGACGGCGACACCGGAGCCTTCTTCGATCATGATTTCGCCGGCGAGGCCGGCGTGGCGGCTGGTGCCGCTGGCGGCGACGATGAGTCGATCAGAGTCGTGCAGCACATCCCGCACGCCGGCCCACGCTTCCTGGTTGAGGTCGTCGCCGGAGACATAGGCGGCGAGGGTATCTTCGAGGGCCCGCGGCTGCTCGTAGATCTCCGAAAGGGTGACGTGCGAGCGCTTGCTCTCGGACATGGAAGATGCGGTCTCGGTCATGACCCTATGATGGCATGTCGGTCCGGCTGCGAATGTTGCAGAATGGAGCTCTGGGTCAGTCGGTCAGCGGCTCTTTTGCATCGAATCTAGGGTCTGATTCGCTTCCTCTCCGGTTCGGGGGAGGGGAGGTGGAGGGCTTGCTTTTGCGGCGTGCGAGTTGCCAGATTGCGGTGATGTCGGTAGGGTTAACGGGTCTCTCGGGTGAGAAAGCTCAGGTGTGTTTGCGAAGATTGATCTTCAGCAGAGTTCGTTCGGCCGCTCTTCTGCTTGCCGGTACGGCTAGTCTGGCGTATCCATCTACCTGGCTAGCCTCTGTTGTCCGCACTGGGTCCGGTGTTCAATTGACACCTCCCGCGCCGCGACCGCCAGCGCTCGCGGCGGCAACTCGGCACTCACGGCGATCCGGCTTCGTTCGCGGGATCGCGTCCTGGTATAGCGATCTGTTTGAGGGCCGGCAGACGGCAAGTGGCGAAGTCTTCAGTCAGAAGGCGTTGACCGCCTGCCATCCGACGCTGCCGTTCGGCACGCTGGTGCGGGTGATCAATCTCCGGAACCATCGCTCGGTGGTGGTGCGGATCAATGACCGGGGCGATCTGAACCCCGGCCGGGTGATCGATCTATCTTCCGCGGCGGCTGGGCGTCTGGGGATGTTGCGCGCAGGTCTCGCGATGGTGCGTTTGGAGATTGTCGCGGCTCCTGTTCGGGGCTAAAGCGCGAGCAGCGTTTCAGAGCGGCTTCTGCGCTTGGGCTCCATGTGGCTGTTGTGCCTGAGCGCGCGCGAAGAGGCCTGTCTTCGCGTGGCTTGCGGGTCGGGAAGCATTCTTTGCTGAGACTGACGATCATCTTTTCCGTATCGTGAGCGCTTCCGGGTGGAATCTCTGGAATCAACAGACCTGGGGTTGAAATCCACAACACATAGTTTTCAACAGCAGGCGATACCCACATATAGTGGTGCTCACGCCGATACCCAACTATACTGGGCAAGACGGCAACGAGTTGCGATGCCTTCGTTGGCTAGCGGCAGGAGCGCCGGAAGAGCGCGAGTCTGACTGGAATCGCCGGAATCTCCGAGTCTCTGATTCGAGCCCAGGTTGCGAGTGTGCCCGGTTCCGGCCGTTCCCAGACAGCCAGACAGGCCGGTCTTTGAAGAGTGGGTTATGCCTCAGCGGATGAGGCAGGGCGTGGTGGCACTTCGACCGCCAGCGCCGGTACGAGAGCTCGAAGGTGGGAGAGGGAACTGACGATGGCCACAAGCACGAACGCACAGATTGGACTTTCAGACCTGACGCCCAGTTTTCCGGTGCGTGAAGAGACGCCGACGATGCACATCCGCAAGCGCAATGGGGTGCTTGAGCCGGTGGATGTGAACAAGATTGTGAAGGCGGTGCAGCGGAGCGCGCATGGGCTGAACCATGTGGACGCGATCCGAATTGCGTCGAAGACGATCGGCGGGTTGTACGACGGGGCGACGACGCGCGAGCTGGATGCGATCTCGATCGATACGGCGGCGAGCCTTATCGCGGAGGAGCCACAGTACTCGAAGCTGGCGGCGCGGCTGCTGTTGGCGACGATCTTGAAGGAGGTGGCGAACCAGAACCTCCACAGCTTTTCGCAGTCAGTCGCGTATGGGCGGGCGGAGGGTGTGGTGAGCCCGGCGGCGGCGGAGTTTGTGCAGACGCACGCGCGCAAGCTGAACCACGCGATCGACGACACCTTGTCGGATCGATTTGAATACTTCGGTCTGCGGACGGTGTATGACCGGTATCTGTTGCGGGATCCGATCTCGCGCAAGGTGACGGAGACGCCGCAGTACTTCTTTATGCGAGTGGCGTGCGGGCTGGCGGGGACGGCGCACGAGGCGATCGAGTTTTATCGGCTGATTGCGAGCCACGACTATATGCCGAGCTCGCCGACGCTGTTCAACTCGGGGACGAAGCATCCGCAGATGTCGAGCTGCTATCTGCATGACTCGCCGGGTGACTCGCTGGAGTCGATCTATGACGCGTATAAGAACGTGGCGCTGCTGTCGAAGTTTTCGGGCGGGATTGGGTTGGCGTTTCATCGGGTGCGCAGCGAGGGATCGCTGATCCGAGCGACCAATGGGTTGTCGAACGGGATCGTGCCGTGGCTGCGCACGCTGGACTCAAGCGTGGCGGCGGTGAACCAGGGCGGCAAGCGCAAGGGCGCGTGCTGCGTGTATCTGGAGCCGTGGCACGCGGACGTGGAGTCGTTTCTGGAGCTGCGGGAAAATACCGGCGATGTGAGCCGGCGGACCTACAACCTGAACACGGCGAACTGGGTGCCCGATCTGTTTATGAAGCGGGTGAGCGACGATGCGATGTGGTCGTTGTTTGATCCGAAGGTGGTGCCGCACCTGCCGGATCTTTATGGCGATGAGTTTGTGGCGGCCTATGAGAAAGCGGAGGCGGAGAAGCTCTTTGAGCGGCAGGTGAAGGCGCGCGATCTGTATTCGCGCATGATGCGATCGCTGGCGGAGACGGGCAACGGCTGGATGACGTTCAAGGACGCCTGCAACCTCAAGAACAATCAGACGGGCAAGAACGGCCATGTGGTGCACCTGTCGAACCTGTGCACGGAGATCACGGAGGTGACGAGCAAGGACGAGACGGCGGTGTGCAATCTCGGCTCGATCAACCTGGGGCGGCATGTTATCTACGACGAGAACGGGCGGGCGAGCTTTGATTTCGCCAAGCTTGAGCGCACGGTGAAGACGGCGGTGCCGATGCTGGATCGCGTGGTCGACATCAACTTCTATCCGATTCCACAGGCGGCGCGCTCGAACTCGAAGTGGCGGCCGGTGGGCCTGGGCGTGATGGGGCTGCAGGATGTGTTCTTCCAGCTGGCGATGCCGTTCGATTCGACGGAGGCGCAGGCACTTTCGACGAAGATTCAGGAGGAGATCTACTTCTACGCGCTTGAGGCGAGCTGTGAGATGGCGGAGCGGGACGGAGCGCACGAGACCTTTGCCGAGACGCGATTGGCGGATGGGCAGTTTCAGTTCGATCTGTGGAAGGTAACGCCGCCGGATACAAATCGGTGGGAGGCGTTGCGCCAACGGATTGCGAAGAGCGGTGTGCGCAACAGCCTGCTGATTGCGATCGCGCCGACGGCGACGATCGCGTCGATCGTGGGCTGTTACGAATGCATTGAGCCGCAGATCTCGAATCTGTTCAAGCGGGAGACGCTGTCGGGCGAATTTTTGCAGGTGAACCGGTATCTGATTGACGAGCTGAAGCGGCGCGGGCTGTGGACGGAGGAGATGCGCACGCGGTTGAAGCTGTCGGAGGGTTCGGTGCAGGGGATCGCGGAGTTGCCGGCGGACCTCAAGCTGGTGTACCGGACGGTGTGGGAGGTTCCGATGCGGTCGCTGATCGATATGGCGAAGGCGCGCAATGCGTACATCGACCAGTCGCAGTCGCTGAACCTCTTTTCGGAGTCGCCGAACATCGGCAGGCTGAGCTCGATGTACATGTATGCGTGGCAGAGCGGGTTGAAGACGACCTACTATCTGCGGTCGCGACCCGCCACGCGCATCGCGAAGACGACGGTGCAGGCGAACAAGGCGGAGCACACGCTGCAGAGACCGGGTGTGCCGACCGTGCCCTCGGTGGCGGCGAGTGTGGCGACGGCGGGGCCGGTGAGTGCGGCGGATGCGATTGCGTGTTCGCTTGAGAACCCGGAGAGCTGCGAGGCTTGCCAGTAGAGATTGTGACGAGGGGGCGCGGTGGAGAGAAGCAGATCCCTCCACTTCGCTACGCTCCGGTCGAGATGACACGAATTTGTAACTAAACAAGTTTCGAAAAGGAGAGTGAGACATGGCTACTACAACTGTTCCTGTTGCCGAGCACACCCCGGCACCGACCCATACACCGTCTTCGTCGGTGGCGGTGCCACAGCAGATTCTGGATCCGGGTCTTTGCCTGACGCTGCGGCCGATGGCGTATCCGCAGTTTTATGACATGTTTCGCGATGGCATCAAGAACACATGGACGGTCGAGGAGGTTGATTTCTCAACGGACCTGGTCGACCTGAAGCAGCGGTTGACGGGGGCGGAGATCCATCTGATTCAGCGGCTGGTGGCGTTCTTCGCCACGGGCGATTCGATCGTGTCGAACAACCTGGTGCTGAACCTGTATAAGCATGTGAACTCACCGGAGGCGCGGCTGTATCTGTCGCGGCAGCTCTTCGAGGAAGCGGTGCATGTGCAGTTTTATCTGACACTGCTGGACAACTATGTGCCGGATCCTCAGGAGCGGGCGGATGCGTTCGCGGCGGTGGAGAACATTCCCTCGATCTCGAAGAAGGCCGATTTTTGCATGAAGTGGATGGACTCGATCCAGGAGCTGGACCAGTTGGAGACAGCGGAGCATCGGCGGCAGTTTCTGCTGAACCTGATTTGCTTTGCGGCATGCATTGAGGGGATGTTCTTTTTTGCGGCGTTTGCGTATGTGTATTTTCTGCGATCGAAGGGTCTGCTGCATGGGCTGGCGAGCGGGACAAACTGGGTGTTTCGCGACGAGAGCGCGCATCTGGAGTTTGCGTTCGAGGTGGTCAATGTGGTGCGGCGACAGGAGCCGGACCTGTGGGATGCGCAGCTGGAGCGCGAGATCGTGACGATGATGGAGGAGGCGATCGACGCCGAAGCGCAGTTTGCGGACGATCTGCTGAGCGGCGGCGTGGCCGGGCTGAGCGTGAAGGACATGCGGTCGT
Source organism: Acidobacteriaceae bacterium (assembly GCA_965277125.1). Lineage (GTDB taxonomy): Bacteria > Acidobacteriota > Terriglobia > Terriglobales > Acidobacteriaceae > Edaphobacter. Next base: position 934,686 of record CBDIBU010000005.1, read on the forward strand.
ACCTGGGGTATGTGGCGGATTCGCGGCTGCAGCGGCTGGGGATTGAGCCGCACTTCAAGACGAAGAATCCGTTCGGCTTTATGGAGCTGCAGGATGTGCAGGAGCTGACCAACTTCTTTGAACGGCGGGTTTCGGCCTACCAGACGGCGGTGCCGGGTGAGGTGGCGTTCGGCGAGGATTTTTAGAAGCAGCTAAAAGCTAAGACAGCTAGAAGCTAAAGGCGGCTAGAAGCTAAAAGCCAGAGGAGCTAGACGCGAAGCTAAAAAGCTAAAGGCTAGAGCTACTGGAAGTGAATAGCTTGGGGCGGGGACTTCGGTCTTCGCCCCTTCTGTTTGTGTGCGGCTAGGTTGCGAGTTGGTCGGCGGTGTCGAGGAGGGTAAGCAGGAGACGGCGCAGCGCGGTTTCGCGGCCGGCGGGGTCGTACCACTCGCCGAGGGTGTGGATGCCGTCGCCGGTGCCGCCGGCGCTGAGCGCCACGGCGGGAAGGCCGAGGGAGAGCGGGAGGTTGGCGTCAGTGGAGCCGACGCGGAGCTGGGTTCGCAGGCCGAGATGCCGGTCGACGGCGGCGATGGTGCGTCGCAGCGGGCTGTGCTCGGGCAGCTCGGCGGCCGGCCGGTCGCCCACAAGCTCGGTGTGGAGCATCACGGGCGCCAGCTCCTTGCCGGCCACAGAGAGGACGTCGCGCGTGCGAGCGAGAAGAGCATCGGCCGTCGCTCGGAGATGGAGGGGATCGGTGGAGCGGAGATCGAGCAGCGCGGTGGCGGATGCGGGGATGGAGTTGACCGAGGTTCCGCCGGCGATGTGACCGACGGAGAGGGTGGTGCGCGGGCTGTCGGGAAGTGGGATTTCGGAGAGGGCGACCAGGATGCGGGCGAGCAGGAAGATCGGGTTGGGGGTGCCGGCGTCGGTCCAGGAGTGACCGCCCGGCCCCTCGACGGTGATGCGGAAGCGCAGGCTGCCGAGCGCGCGCGTGACCGCGGTGGCGCTGCCGGCGCCTTCGAGCACAAGCACGCCGGCGATGCGACGGGCGAGGCTGCCGCGGGTGAGCAGGTGGCGCATGCCGCGCAGGTCGCCCTCGCCCTCCTCGCCGACGTTGGCGGCGAAGACGATAGGCAGCGGCGGCGTGATGGCGGCGAAGCGCAGGGCGGCGGCGAGGCCAAGCAGGGCGGAGAGGCCGGCGCCGTTGTCGCAGGCGCCCGGAGCGTAGATGCGCGAGCCCTCTTCGCGCGGCGTGCAGACGGTGCCAGCGGGAAAGACTGTGTCGAGGTGCGCGGAGATCAAGAGCACGGGCTGGTCCGGGCTGGTTGTGTTCGGGCGTGTTTTGTCGAGGCGTGTTTCGTTTGGGCGTGGGTCGTCTGGGCGGGAGGGTAGTGAGGGCAGCTCGGCGAGGGCGTTGCCGGCGTCGTCGAGGCGAGGATTGGCAAGGCCAAGCGCGTCGAAGAGGAAGCGCATCGCTTCGGCGCGGGGCGCTTCGCCGAAGGGAGGGGCGGGGATGGCAAGCACATCCAGGAGCCATCGGCGCATCTGCGGCTGATGGAGGTGGAGCCAATGAAAGGCGCGGTGCACCTTGGGCGAGGCCGCCAGCGAGAGGATGCGCCGCTGGGCAGAGGCGACAGAGTTCGTGTCGGGCGGGGTCACTGGAAGTTGACCTCGACAAGGAAGAGGCCGCGCGCGGGCGCGGTAGGGCCGGCCGCGGCGCGGTCGCGTGCGGCGAGGATCTCGAGGATTCGCTCGGGAGGGAGGCGCCGGGAGCCGACGAGGGCAAAGGTGCCCACGAGATTGCGCACCATGTGATGGAGAAATCCGGTGCCGCAGACGCGATAGACCAGCAGGTCTTTTGCTGCCTGTTGCCAGCTTGACTGAAGGATGGTGCGGCAGGGGGTGGGTGGGGTCTGCGGATAGTCGAGCAGGGGTGTGGCCGGGCGGAAGGATGCGCGGTCCGGACGGAGTGCCTCGGAGCCGGCGGCGGCGAAGCTGGTGAAGTCGTGGGTGCCGAGGATGAGCGCAGCGGCGCGGTTCAGCGTAGTGAGATCGAGCGCAGACGGGCAGTCCCAGACGAAGGGCGCAAGCATGGGCGAGCAGATGCGATCGGGGGCCGGATTGGATGTGTGGGCCGTGTGGTCGAGCAATTGCCGTCGCAGGAAGATGCGGTACTCGTAGGTCTTGGAGCGGGCGCTGTGCCGTGCATGGAAGGTGGGTTCAGCCGGTGCAAGGGAGAGCACGCGTATGGACGAAGGGAGGATGCGATTCAGAGCGCGTTCGAGGTTGTCGCGCGGGATGGGGCTGTTGAGATCGAAGCTCGCGACCTGACCGAGCGCATGCACACCGGCGTCGGTTCTTCCCGAGCCTTGTGGAAGGGTATCTTCGCCGGTGACCCGGGCGATGGCCGCTGCGAGGAGGCCCTGTACGGTCGGCAAACCAGGCTGCACCTGCCAACCATGGAGGTGCGTGCCGTCATAGCTGAGCGTCGCCTTCCATCGAGGCATGGCTGGACGGTACCACGCCTGGGTGGCGGCAGTGGCTTCGGTATACTTCTTGCTCACGCAACAGGGTGAGGTGAACCCTGGAACCAAAGCTGTTCGGCTGGCGTACCTGCGTCCAGAAGATAGGGTGTTGCGTGCTGCGCTTGATGGAGGAGATGCGTTTTCACACGTGTGATGTGCGTACTCTCGGATAGCCGGCGACGGCAGACAGGTGAAGAACACACAACCGGATGAATGACAGAAACAGATCGCTTGCGCGCGAGCCTAGGCCGCGGGCAGGCAAGCTTGGAGAGAGCACTGTGACGACTGTGAAGCTGCGGGCTGCTGCATGCAGCGCGATTCTTGCATTTGGGCAGACGACCCCGTTGGCCCTGGCGCAGGCGACAGGATCTGCGGGGGCTGGGTCTTCGGTCCCAGCGTCGCAGGGGGCGGGGTCGCAGGGTGCAGGACAGCCCGCACCCGCATCGCCGGCCGGACCGACGCAAGTGAATCCGACCACAGCGGCCCAGCCGGCGCCGGTGCAGAACGACACGACCGGCCAACTGGGGCTGCCGCAGGCGCCGGCGCCGAAGCCGACCGAGCCGCTTTATCTGCGCGACACGGGGATCGACTACACCAAGCCCAAGCGGCACTTTCAGTACTTCAATCCGCTTGCGCCGTATACGGCCACCAACGTGCCACTGCCTCGCTTGACCAACACGGACCGGCTGCGCACGCTGCTGCGCGACGGCAAACTTTATTTGAGCTTGGCGGACGCGGTTACGCTGGCGCTGGAGAACAACTACGACATCGCGATCGCGCGCATTAATCTTGATATCGCGGACACGGATATTCTTCGCGCCGAAGCAGGCCAGAACTTGCGCGGCGTCTCGACGGGCCTGATCACGGGAACCATCGGTGGAACGACGACGACGGTTTCGGGGGGCGGTGGACCGGGTGGCACCTCGACCTCCTCGGGAGGAAGCGCGACGGGCGCCTCGGGCTTGGTGCTGAGCACGAACCTTGGTGGGCCCTTGCCGGAGATTCTGGACCCGATCCTGACCGGAACACTGCAGTATGAGAGCAACAAGCAGCAGGAGCCGACGACGTTCCTGACCGGGACGGATACGCTGCAGCAAAACACGGCGTCGTATAACTTCGGCTACCAGCAAGGGTTTACGACCGGCACGCTGTTGAACGTGGGCTTTAACAACACGCGGCAGACGACTAACAGTACGCGCAGCAACTTCAGCCCGCTCCTGGACTCGACTCTCCGGGCGACGGCGACGCAGCACCTTCTACAGGGGTTCGGGCCATGGATCAACCGCCGTTTCATTGTCCAAGCGAAGAACGACCGGCGAATCACCGACAGCTCGTTCCGGCAGCAGGTGATCTATACGATCTCGCAGGTAGAGAGCATCTACTGGGCGCTGGTGAGCGCCTACGAAGACGAGCAGGCCAAACAGCGCGCGCTGCAGCAGAGCACACAGCTGGCCGCGGACAATCGCAAGCAGCTGGAGATCGGGACGTTGGCGCCGCTCGATGTGGTGAACTCGGACGCCTCGGTCGCGAGTGACAAGCAGGCGCTGATCACGTCGCAGTCGAACCTTGAGTATCAGCAGTTGGTGATGAAGCAGGCGATCGCGCGGACGCTGAGCGACCCTGAGCTGTCGGCGGCGCCGGTGATTCCGACGGACCGGGTTGGGCTGGATCGGCTGCCGGAGGAGGACATGGGCGTCGAGCAGTTGGTGAGCCAGGCGTACGCCAACAATCCGCAGATTGAGCAAGCGACGATCAATATGAAGAACAACGAGATCACCATCCGTGCGGAGAAGAACGGGCTGCTGCCGACAGTGGACGCGTTTGCGTTCTACGGAGCCAGCGGTCTCGGCGGCGCACAAAATCCGAGCCTGCTGTGCACGGACGCGAGCTTCGCTACCATACCGTGCACGCCGACAACCGGCGGGGTAACCCCGGCAGGATACGGAACCGTGGCCAAGAATCTGGTGAACAACAATTTTCCGGACTACGGGGTGGGCGTGAACATCAACATCCCGTTGCGAAACCGCGCGGCGCAGGCGGACCAGGCGCGGTCGCAGATGGAGTACCGGCAGGCGCAGATGCGACTGCAGCAGCTCTATGTGCAGACGCGGATGAACGTGATCAATGGGCAGTACGCGCTGACCAACGATCGGGCGAGTGTCGACTCAGCGCAAGCGGCGCGCGACTATGCGGCGCAGAGTCTGGATGCCGAGCAGAAGAAGTATCGGCTGGGCGCCTCGACGACGGCGAATGTGCTGCAGCAGGAGCGCAATCTGGCCGGGGCGGAGAACAATCTGATCTCGGCGACGGCGGCGTATGCGCGCGATCGTGTTTCGCTCGAGCAGATACTGTCGATTACGCTCGATCGCTACGGCATCAGCCTGCACGACGCGGCCACGGGCGTGGTGACAAAGCAGCCGAATATCCCGGGTTTGACGGCGCCGAAGCCACCGGCGCCGCCCAAGCCAATCTCCGCGACGCCGCCCCCGGCGTAAGCGCAGCGAGGTGTGGCGCGACGGGCACGCGAGATAGACTGGAGAGATGAGTTCCTCGACCGACGCCCCGACTTCCAGCCACAATGCTCTCGCCCAGGCCTCGTCGGCGTACCTGCGCTCGGCGATGCACCAGCCGGTGCGGTGGGAGCAGTGGGGCGACGCGGCATTTGGCCGGGCACAGCGTGAAGACAAGCCGATTCTGCTCGATATCGGCGCCGTCTGGTGTCACTGGTGCCACGTGATGGACCGTGAGTCCTATGAGAACGAGTTTACGGCTCAGGTCATCAATGAGCACTTCGTTGCGATCAAGGTCGACCGCGATGAACGGCCGGATGTGGACACACGCTACCAGGCAGCGGTGGCGGCGATCAGCGGTCAGGGTGGATGGCCGCTCACGGCCTTTCTGACGCCGGATGGCCGACCCTTCTTTGGCGGAACGTATTTTCCGCCGGACGACCGGTATGGCCGACCCAGCCTGCAACGCGTGCTCTTAACCATGGCGGAGGCCTTTCGCAACCGGCGCACGGAGGTCAACGAGTCCGCCGGCAGTATTTTGCAGGCAATCGAGCACAATGAGACCTTCTCCGGCGGTGGCAGTGTTGGCCCGGAGCTTGTGGCGAAGCTGGTGAGCTCGTGTTTAAAGCAGTTTGATTCCCGATCAGGCGGTTTTGGCTCGCAGCCCAAGTTTCCGCACTCTGCCGGTCTGGATCTGTTAATCGATGCGGCGTCGCGAACCAGCGTCGGCTCCAGGACGGAGTTGACGCACGAAGCCGCGCACGCGGCCAGATTCACGCTGGAGTGCATGGCCAAGGGAGGCATCTACGATCAGCTTGCCGGTGGCTTTCACCGTTACTCGGTCGATGAGCGATGGGAGGTGCCGCACTTTGAAAAGATGGCGTACGACAACAGCGAACTGCTGCGGAATTATGTGCACGGCTTCCAGACCTTTGTGGAGCCGAGGTTTGCGCAGACCGCGCGTGAGATCGTCGGGTGGATGGACGCGACGCTGAGCGACCGCGAGCGGGGTGGGTTCTATGCGTCTCAGGACGCGGATGTCTCACTCGATGACGATGGCGACTACTTCACGTGGACACGGGATGAGGCAGCCGCGGTGCTCCGTGGCAAGGAGTTCGCGCTGGCGACGGCGTATTGGAACATCCACGAAGTGGGCAACATGCACCACAACCCGGCGAAGAATGTGCTGCATGTCACAGGCACCCTGGAGGCAGCGGCACGGCAGGCAGGTGTGGACGGCAGCACTGCCGCAGAGGTGTTGGCCTCGGCCAAGCGGAAGCTGTATGCCGCTCGCCAGAGTCGTACGACGCCGTTTGTGGACCGCACGCTCTATACCGCCTGGAACGGCATGTGTATCTCGGCTTATCTCGAGACAGGCCGCGTGTTGGGACAGCCGGAGACGACCAGCTTTGCGCTGCGTTCGCTCGATCGCGTGCTGGCTGCGGTATGGGAGCCGGGCCACGCGGTGCGTCACGTGGCCGGCTATGGCGAGGAGGGTCTTGCCACGGAGTCCGTGCCCGGCATTTTGGACGACTCCGTCTTTCTCGGGCACGCGCTTCTGGATGCGTGGGAGATCACGGGTGAGGCGAAGTTCTATCGCATCGCGGAGGCGATCGCAGAGGAGCTGATCACGCGCTTTCACGACCGTACAGGCGGGGGCTTCTTTGACACCGAGGCGCCTGCAAAAGGCGAGACCCGCCTGGGGGTTCTGGGTACGCGACGAAAGCCGCTGCAGGACTCACCGACGCCGGCCGGTAACCCGGTCGCGGCGTCGCTGCTGCTGCGGCTTGAGGCGTTGAACGGGCGCGAGGACTACCTGATCCTCGCGCAGGAGACGCTGGAGACCTTTGCGGCGGTGGTGGAGCACTTCGGTCTCTATGCGTCGACCTTTGGGCTGGCCCTGCAGCGGATGGTACAGCGCCCGTTTCAGGTCTGTATCCTCGGCAACGACGAGATGGCGAAGCGCATGGAGACTGTCGCGCTGGCACGCTTTGCGGTGAACAAGAGCGTGATTCGCCTTCAAGCAGAGCAACTGGCCGATCTGCCACCTTCGCTGGCAGAGACGCTGCCGCATCTGCCTGGTGTGTTCGAGGGAGCGACCATGGCTGTTCTTTGCAGCGGAAACGTGTGCAAGCCGCCAGTCTCGTCCGCAGAGGCCTTGCTCGATCTGCTGAACGACACGCTGTAGCTCGGACGAGCTACGTGTTCTTGGCGACGGTGGGATCGGACCGTTGCATGATCAGCAGGTCCGAGGCTGTGCCGAGGGGAATGCCTTCCTGCTCGAAGGTCTTGATGACACGCCGGCGCATCTCGCGCAACACGCCGTCTTTCTGGTTGGCGCGCACGCGGATGGTCGTGGGATAGACGACCTCGCGGCCGTTGATCTTGTCGACGCCGAGCACATCCGGGTCAGCGATGAGGACATCCTTGAAGACGACGTCGGAGCGGATCGTGGCTGCGATGGAGCGCAGGACGGTCATGACGTGATCCGGATCGGCAGAGGCGTCCACCGAGATCGAAAGGGAGGCGATGGAGTAGTCGCGCGAAAGGTTCTGCACGGTCGCGATCTGGCTGTTCGGGATGATGTTGAGGGTGCCGTCACCGTCGCGCAGGCGCGTGCAGCGCAGGGTGAGGCTGTCGACAGTGCCGGACAGCCCGGCGATCTTGACCACGTCGCCGACGTTGTACTGGTCCTCGACCAGGATGAAGATGCCGTTGAGCACATCCTTGAAGATGGACTGCGCCCCGAGGCCGATGCCGACGCCGACGACGCCGGCAGAGGCGAGCAGGGGCTCCACACGCACGCCGAAGACGCTCAGGACCTGGAGCAAAACGATAAAACCGATCAGGCCATAGGCGGTGGCGCGCACGATGCCGGCCATGGTGCGGAGCTGCGCGGCACGCTGGCCGTTGCCGACCTGGCGCTCCGCGAGATGCCGCATACGATCAACAAAAAAGACGACAATGCGCCAAAGGACAAAGGCAACAAGAATCACCACCACAAGGCGAGGCACGTCTGCCCGGACAAAGTTGACGACATCGTTGTGCCAGTCACGTTGCAGGGCGCGGGAGAACGGATCAGCGGCTTGCGGCGCCTCGGTCAGAAGCAGCATCATTAAGTCTGTTACCTCGTGTGGGTGCCGGGGTTACGAGCGCGCGGCACTGGGGTGTGAGACGCGGCCGAGGCGATCTTCGGCTGCCGGGAGGAACGGATGCGACGAGCGGCGACACTGCTGAGTGTAGGAGGTCTCATGCTGATGTGTGGACCTCTGCTGATCGATGGGGCAGTCCTGCGCGCCACACCGCAGCAAGGCAGCGGCGAAGCGGGCATGCACTATCCGAATGTGGGGATGGGAGAGCATAGGGAGGTCGACGCGACGAGGGAGCGCATGGAGGAGCAACAGGCCAAGGCGCGAAACCTGGATCGGCAGAAGCGGCTGGTGGACGATACGGCGAAGCTGTACGCACTCGCGGGCGAGCTTAAGGAAGAGGTCGCGAAGACCGACCAGGATAAGCTCTCACTGGATGTGATCAAGAAGGCAGATGAGATTGAACGGCTGGCGCACAGCGTAAAGGAAAAGATGAAGGGGTAGAGCCCGAGCTCTACCCCTGTTGCTACGGTTATGCCCAGAGCAGATGGCGTCTTAGCTGCGGTGGTGATGGTGGTGGTGATGACGGTGATGACGGTTCTGTGCCTCAGCAGAGGATGCGGAACCGGCGACGAAGAGAACGGCAATTGCGGCAAGCAGAACGTGGCGTAGCTTCATGGAGATCTCCCTCGGCGGCGATGGACCCTCAAGACCGGGCCGATCGACATCTTCTAGCTTACGGGCATGTGCGCATCTTGTGTGCATTTCTTGGCGACGTGTAGGCGCGGGGTTCTTCGCTGGGTTCGTGCCGAGCGCCATGCCGGGCTAGCTCTGTCCGGGTTCTTCCGCCTGCAACGCAAGATTCACCTGGAGTTCATCGGGAGTGGTGCGTACGGGGTAGACCCTTACCCTGGCGTGCTCCGGCGGCTCCGGCGGCTCCGCGATGCCGCTGTGCAGATTGAAGGCCCAGGCGTGCCATGGACAGACCACGGCATTGCCTTCAATCCAGCCCTGCCCGAGAGGACCTGCGCGATGCGGGCAGAGGTTATCAAGCGCGTGCAGATCGCCGTTGAGGCGGGCAAGGCAAAGACTGACGCCGGCCGCCTCCGCCTCGAGAACGGCGCCCTCTTCGGGCGCCTCGCTGAGCCTGCAGACGGCCACCCACTCGGACACGATGCGGTTTCCTCCCGCGCCGAACCGCAAACAAGCATCCTGTGCGGTCGACCGTGACCGTAAGTTTACTCTGGAGAGATGAGCGGGGTCGGCTCGTCGGTCGAGGGAGTTTGTGAACACACGCAAGCACTATGAGAAGCGGCCGGATACACGACGGCAGGGGGACGGGCGCGGGACCGTGCAGGCGGGGCGGTCCGGCGTGGAGCCGCCGCTCGTGGTGGAGGGACGATGGCTGCTCCGGGCGTTTCTGCTTGTGGTTGGGGCCGCTCTCGTCTGCGGCTATCTTTCGCTCTGCCTGCTGTTCTACCAAGGCCAGTGGCAGCTGGTGCTGCATCCGACGCGGATGAGCGCGCGACCGGCGACGATCGGGGGGCTGAACTACGAGCTGATCCGCTTTGGCCCCGATGCCACGGGCGTGCCGCAACGGACCGGCTGGTGGATTCCTGCGCGGTCCGATGCGCCATTCCGCCATCTGGTGTTGCTCTATCTCCCGTCGGGCGACGGATCGCTCGTGGACTCCATCGGAACGCTGGAGGCGATCGCAGGCACGGGGATCCCGATCTTTGCCATCGATTGGCGCGGCTTCGGCGAAAGCGCCAACGTTCATCCGAGCGAGCAACGCATGCTGGAGGATGCCGATGCCGCGTGGCAGTACCTGGTCAGCAGCCGACATATTGGGCAAGGGCGCATTTTGCCCTATGGCGCCGGCGTGGGCGCGTCCATTGCGCTGCAGCTTGCCGGCCAGCACGGAACGGTGCCGGCGATTCTGCTGGACGGGCCACGCTACGACATCGAGCAGGAGGTTCGGGCGGATCCACGGGTTCGGACGCTTCCGGTTGGCCTGCTGCTCAGGGATCGATTTTCGTTGGAGCCTGCGCTCAGGGAGAGCCACGTGCCGAAGTTGATCGTCACGCGGGGGGCACAGGACGATCCGCGATCGCTGTCCGCGGGTGATCCGAAGCTGACAGTGGCGATGCCGGAGTTTGACCCGGGAATTTTACAAGCGACGCTGCGACGCTTCTTGAGCCAGTATGCGCCACCCACGCCTGTGCCGTCGCTTGTGCCGCAGGGCCAGCCGGAGACGCGGTAGCTCGCCAGCCTACGAGAAGTTGATTTGACGTGAAGAAAGGATGTGCTGTGGGGAACTGGTTGCGAGGGCTCGAGCCATGGGGTGCGATGTTACTGCGCCTGATGCTGGGCGCGGCGATGATCTATCACGGCTGGGACAAGGCGGCAGCGGGGACGAACCTGCATGGCGACTGGCTACGCGGCGTGCACCTGTTTTGCGGGTATGTGGCGCATCTTGGACTGCCGGCGTGGCTGGGGTATGTCTCGGTAGCGGCGGAGCTGGGCGGCGGCGTTCTTCTGGTGCTTGGGTTGCTGACCCGCTTTGCCGCGTTTATGGTCGTCGGCAACCTCTTGGTGGCGCTTTTCGCGGTGAACCTGCACAACGGCTATGCGGGATCCGAGTACACGCTCGCACTAATCGCGATGGCGATGATGCTGGTGACCACGGGAGGAGGCGCGGCCTCAGTCGATCACCGCATTGGCCTGAACTAGGCTGAGGTGACCGACCGAGGCCGGCATGATAGGAGTGAAGGCCTCCACTGCTCCGGAGGCCTTACGGTCTTTGGTGGGGAGGATAGTGCGGATTGGGGAAGGTCGGCACCGAGGGAGTTGCTGGTCCGGCCGCGAACTACATTGAGTATGACGCGATGAGAGAGCAAAAGTTGTCCTTTGTTCTGCCACCTTGGTTGTAGTACCGCATGGCTCATCACGTCTCAATCAACGCACGAAAAATTTCTGTGCGGGACCACTTGTAGCACACTCATATAACCACTCACCAGCGCAGGAATCGTGCGAATCAAAGAAGGTTCAGCAAGGTCACGGACGAGTCGGTGAAGCCGGGAAAGACGGCCTACAGATTGCGAGTTCTGAGACTGCTGCACGTAATCTCACCAAGCACGCATCGGTACTCTGTCGTCACACGAGGTCGCGGCCTTCGTTTAGTTTGCTCAGGCGCGAGTCCTGGCCACTGGCCATCGACCTGGCTTCCGCGCACACCCCCGCCGAGGACGAACATGACATTCGCATGACCGTGATCCGTGCCGCCCGTTCCGGGCTGATGGGCGGCGCGACCGAAATGTTGCGATACGGGGTTAGAACGCCGCCAGCTCCGCCATGGCGGTGTAGAGGCGGTCGGGCTGCGGGAGGATGACGTCCTCGAGCAGAGGCTGGTAGGCCACAAAGGTATCCATGCCGCCGACGCGGCGGACGGGAGCGTCGAGGTCGTGGAAGAGCTCGTCGGCGATGCGCGCGGCGAGCTCGGCGCCGTAACCCCAGCTGAGCATGTCCTCGTGGGCGACGAGGACGCGGCTGGTTTTACGGACGCTGTCGGCGATGGCATCCCAGTCATAGGGGCTGAGACTGCGCAGATCGAGGATCTCCACATCGATGCCGCGCTCTCGCTCGAGCTTCTGCGCGGCCTGGAGAGCGCGGGGCACGACGGCGCCATAGGTGACGACGGTGAGGTGCTTGCCTGGACGGACCAGGCGAGCCTTGCCGAAGGGGATGGCGAAGTCCGAGCCGGGGTTTGGAGCGCGGCCGTAGGTCTCGCGGTAGAGGCGCTTGTGCTCGAGGAAGAGCACGGGGTCATCGCACCGGATGGCGGTGCGAAGGAGGCCGGCGGCGTCGAGTGCGTTAGAGGGCAGCACAACGCGGATGCCGGGGGTGTGGGTGAAGATGGACTCGCCGGACTGGGAGTGATAGATGGAGCCGCCGGTGAGATAGCCGCCGATGGGAACACGCATAACGATGGGCGCGGAGAACTGGCCGATGGAGCGCCAGCGGAGAACAGAGAGCTCGTTGCGCATCTGGTGCATGGCGGGCCAGATGTAGTCGAAGAATTGGATCTCTACGACGGGTTTCATGCCGCGTACCGCCATGCCTATCGCGCGGCCGACGATGTTGGCTTCGGCGAGCGGCGAGTTCCAGACGCGGTCGTTGCCGAACTCGGTCTGGAGACCGGCGGTGAGCTTGAAGACGCCGCCCTTGCCCTTGAGCTTGCCGGCGCGGAGATCGGCGTCGCGGGTGGCGTCGGCGACGTCCTCGCCGAAGATGACGACGCGCTCGTCGCGGCGCATCTCGTCACGCAGGGTCGCGTTGATGAGCTCCGCCATGGTGCGGTCGGTGTGGCTGGCGCCGGCGCTGCTGTTATTTCCGGAGGCGTCGCTGTCGTCCCCCGCGGCCGATTGCGGCGCCGCGGCGAAGCGCGGGTCGGTGGGACGGAGATCCTCCGAGTAGACATGCGTGAGGATGGAGCTGACCTCGGCTGGAGCGGCGGCAAGCGCGCGATCGGTGGCGAGCTGGACCTCGGCGTTGACCGAATCTTCGAGCTGCTGGAGGGCACGTTCATCGAGGATGCCCTCCCGCAGCAGATGCGCCTGGAGCTTGGCGAGGGGATCGCGGAGGGCGTCGGCTTCGAGCTCGGTAACCGAACGATAGGCGCGCTCGTCGTCCGAAAGGGAGTGCGAGTAAGGGCGAACGACGTGGCCGTGAACGAGCGCGGGCCCGCGACGATCGCGGCAGTACCGCACGGCCTCGACCATAGCCGCGTAGCTGGCAAGGGCGTCGGTGCCGTCGACCTCGGCGAAGTGGAAGTTGGGGAAAGTGGCGATGAGGCGCGAGATGTTGCCGCCGGGGGTGTTGGCCTCGACCGGGGTCGAGATGGCGTACTGGTTGTCTTCGACTACGAAGACGATGGGCAGCTTGCCGTTGGAGGCTGTATTGAGCGCCTCCCAGAACTCGCCCTGCGAGGTCGCGCCCTCGCCGATGGAGACGTAGACGACCTCATCGGCGTGGAAGGTGACGTCCTTGAACTGGCGATAGTCGAGTGCGCCGGCGGGCGGCTTGGCGGCGGCTTCGGGGTGGTGGGTGAAGAAGACACCGGCCTCCGCGCAGCCGACCGCGTGCAGGCACTGGGTGGCGGTCGAGGAGCTGGGGCTGACGATGTGGAGGCGAGTGGAGGTCCAGTGCGAGGGCATCTGGCGCCCACCGGAGGCGGGGTCGTCCTTGGCGCCGACGGCCTGCAGCAGCTGGTCCTCGACGGTGTTGCCGAGGGCAAGGCAGATGGCGCGGTCGCGATAATAAGGAAAGAACCAGTCGTAGCCGGGGCGCATGGCGAGACCGGCGGCGACGAGCAGCGCCTCGTGGCCGGCGCAGGAGATTTGAAAGAAGATACGCTGCTGGCGCTTGAGGACGATCTCGCGGTCGTCGGTGCGCCGTGACAGGTACATGAGGCGATAGAAGCGGACAAGTTGCTCGCGGGAGAGGAGGGGAGCTCCCGCGGCTTCAAGGAGGTCGGTGCCGCCGTTAGAGGGGTGGGTCTTCGCCATCGTCTATCACCGAGGTTTGATTGTACTGCCGGGGCTGCTGGACAGGCTGCGCCCTGGGGTAGGATGCCGGCATGGAGAAGATGGACGGTTTATCTCACCCGACGGTGGAGCGGGGAGTGGCGATTGTGCCGGTTCGGGATGTGGAGCGGGCGATCGTGTTCTATGAGCGACTGGGGTTTGTGGGGGAGCGATACAAGGGTGGAGGGTATGGGTTTGTGCGCCGGGATGAGGTGGAGCTGCACCTGAGGGAGGCGGCCGGAGAGCTGACCGGGCAAGGCAGCGTGTGCGGAATCTACCTTTATGTGAGCGATGTGGATGAGGTGTATGAGGCGTGGTCGCGGGCCGGGGTGGAGATGCTGGGTGAGCCGGAGGACAAGGTTTGGGGCATGAGGGAGTTCGCGGTGAGCGATCCGGACGGAACCCTGCTGCGGGTGGGGCATCAGCTGCCGGGGTGAGCTGCTGGTAGAATCGGTGAGGTCAACCCCAACCAAGGTACGGCCCCAGGAGATGCCATGCAGGCCATGCTTGCGCTCGAAGACGGGCGCACGTTTCGCGGCAAGAGCTTTGGCGCGCCCACGGAGGCGCGGGGCGAGGTCGTCTTCAACACCTCGCTGACGGGCTATCAGGAGATCTTTACCGATCCCTCGTATGCCGGGCAGATCGTGGTGCTGACGAATCCGCACGTCGGCAACTACGGGACGACGCCAGCGGATGCCGAGGCAAAGCGGCCATATATCGAAGGTCTGGTGACGCGGGAGTTTTCGCCGGTGAGCTCGAACTGGCGGTCGACGCAGGTGGCCGATGAATACTTGGAGCGCTATGGCGTGCCGGTGATCGCGGAGGTCGACACCCGGGCGGTGGTGCGGCATCTGCGCGCGAACGGGGTCATGCGCGGGGTGATCGCCTCGGGCGAGGCGCTGGTTGCGGAGGATATGGTCGAGCAGGCACGGTCGTTGCCGAAGATGACGGGATCGGATCTGGCCCGCGTGGTGTCGACCAAGACGAGCTACACGTGGGACGCGATGGAGCCGCGCAACCAGACCGGGGATGCGCTGCTGAAGGCAGGCGAAGAGGGCAGCGCGCCCATGCATGTGGTGGCCTATGACTTCGGCATCAAGGAGAATATTCTGCGGATGCTGACGCGCGAGAACTGCCGGGTGACGGTGGTGCCGGCCGAGACCTCGGCTGAAGATGTGCTCGCGATGAACCCAGACGGTGTGTTTTTTTCAAACGGGCCGGGGGATCCGGAGCCGCTCGACTATGCGATCCGGAATGCGCAGGAGCTGCAGGGAAAGACGCCGCTGTTCGGGATCTGCCTGGGGCACCAGATCTTTGGGCTGGCGCTCGGTGGCAGGACCTACAAGCTGAAGTTTGGGCACCACGGCGGCAATCACCCGATCAAGAATCTCGCCACGGACAAGGTCGAGATCACGTCGCAGAATCACAACTACGCGGTCGATCCGGAGACGCTTGACGCGGGGAAAGTGGCGGTGACGCATGTGAACCTGAATGACCAGACCTGCGCGGGGCTGAAGCACAGGAGCGACCCGATGTTCAGCGTGCAGTACCACCCCGAGGCGAGCCCCGGGCCGCATGACTCGCACTATCTGTTTCGCGACTTCCGCACGATGATGGAAGAGCACAAGAAGTAGTTTCCGGGCGCGGCTTTGCCCGCGCCGTTTGCTGTCCGGATGCGGACGAGAGACACAGCAAAGAAGCAGGAGAACAGAGACACGATGCCGCGCAGGAATGACATCGCGAAGATTCTGGTGATCGGCTCGGGGCCGATTGTGATTGGGCAATCGGCGGAGTTCGACTACTCGGGAACGCAGGCGTGCAAGGCGCTCAAAGCCGAGGGGTATGAGGTCGTGTTGGTGAACTCGAATCCGGCGTCGATCATGACGGACCCGGAGGTGGCGGACCGCACGTACATCGAGCCCCTGACGGCGGCGTTTGTGGAAGAGATCCTGCGGGTCGAGAGCGAGCGCATGAAGGGTACGACAGGGAGATCATCGGGGGGGAAGTTTGCCTTGCTGCCGACGGTCGGTGGGCAGACGGCGCTTAACCTGGCGGTCGATCTGGCTGATGCGGGCGTGCTGGACCGCTATGGCGTCGAGCTGATTGGAGCGAAGCTGGGGCCGATCAAGAAGGCCGAAGACCGGCTGTTGTTCAAAGACGCGATGACCAAGATTGGGCTGGACATGCCGCGGTCGGCGCTGGTGAACAATCTGCGGGACGGGCTCGAGTTCGCGCAGAAGATCGGCTTCCCGACGGTGATCCGGCCGAGCTTTACGCTGGGCGGATCGGGCGGCGGCATCGCGTACAACCGCGAGGAGATGATGGAGATTCTGTCGCGCGGGCTTGATCTTTCGCCGGTGCACGAGTGCCTGATCGAAGAAAGCGTGCTGGGGTGGAAGGAGTACGAGCTCGAGGTGGTGCGCGATCTGAAGGACAACGTCATCATCGTGTGCTCGATCGAGAACTTCGATCCGATGGGCGTGCACACGGGGGATTCGATCACGGTGGCGCCGGCGCAGACGCTGACCGATCGCGAGTACCAGGCCATGCGCGATGCGGCGATCGCGGTGATCCGCGAGATCGGGGTTGAGACGGGTGGAAGCAATGTGCAGTTCGCGGTGAATCCACAGAACGGCCGCATGACGGTGATTGAGATGAACCCGCGGGTGAGCCGGTCGAGCGCGCTGGCGTCGAAGGCGACAGGATTTCCGATCGCGAAGATCGCGGCGCGGCTGGCGGTCGGGTACACGCTGGATGAGCTGCAGAACGACATCACCAAGGCGACGCCGGCGTGCTTTGAACCGACGATCGACTACGTGGTGGTGAAGATTCCGAAATGGCAGTTTGAGAAGTTTCCCGGGGCGGACGAGGGGCTGGGGCCGCAGATGAAGTCGGTCGGCGAGGTGATGGCGATCGGCCGCACCTTCAAGGAAGCGCTGATGAAGGCGGTGCGCTCGCTCGAGACCGGCAAAAAGGCCTCGGCCGCGGACATCGAACCGCGGCGGCTGACCCAGCGGCTGGTGACGCCGCATCCGGAGCGTCTGCAATATGTCCGGTATGCGTTTGAGCGCGGCATGACGGTGCGTGAGGTGTCACGGCTGACAGGGATGGACCCGTGGTTTCTGCACCAGGTGAAGCAGATCACGGACGAGATTGCGGCGATTAGCGAGATTGCTCCGAATGCGGTTACAGAAGACAATCTGCGCACAGCGAAGCGAATGGGGATCTCGGACGAGCGGCTTGCCGCGGCGTGGTCGCTTGCGGGTGAGGGCACGGCGGAGGTGCGCGCGATGCGCGAGCGGCTGGGGGTGAAGCCGGTCTACAAGCTGGTGGACACATGCGCGGCCGAGTTTGAAAGCTTCACGCCGTACCTTTACAGCTGCTATGACGAGGAGGACGAGGCGGCGCCGACCGGCCGCAAGAAGGTGATGATTCTAGGGTCGGGACCGAACCGGATCGGGCAGGGGATTGAGTTCGACTACTGCTGCTGCCATGCGGCGTTTGCACTCCGTGACGATGGCTACGAGACGATCATGGTGAACTGCAATCCGGAGACGGTGTCGACGGACTACGACACGAGCGACCGGCTCTACTTTGAGCCGCTGACGCTGGAGGACGTGCTGGCGGTGTATGAGCACGAGGCCTCGGGTGGCGCGGAGATCGGGATGATTGTGCAGTTCGGTGGGCAGACGCCGCTGAATCTTTCGCTGCCGCTGAAGCGCGCCGGGGTGCCGATCATCGGAACGTCGCCGGAGTCGATCGACTTGGCAGAGGATCGCAAGCGCTTCGGCAAGTTGATTACGGAGCTTGGGATTCCGCAGCCGGAGGGAGCGATGGCCACCAGCATGGCGGAGGCGGTCGAGGGCGCCGACCGTGTGGGGTACCCGGTGCTGCTGCGGCCGAGCTATGTGCTGGGCGGCCGCGCGATGGTCATCGCGTATGACCGGGCGGCGGTGCTGCGGTATATGTCGACGGCGATTGAGTACTCGCAGGAGCGGCCGGTGCTGATCGACCATTTTCTCGAAGACGCGACCGAGGTGGACGTGGATGCGCTCTGCGACGGAAAGGACGTGGTGATCGCGGGGATCATGCAGCATATCGAGGAGGCTGGGATCCACTCGGGCGATTCAAGCTGCGTGCTGCCCTCGGTGGATCTGAGCGCGGAGGTGCTGGAGACGCTGCGGAAGTACACGCACAGGCTGGCGCTGGCGCTCGATGTGCGCGGGCTGGTGAACTTGCAGTTCGCGATTCAACGCGGCACGGTGTTTGTGATTGAGGTCAATCCGCGGGCATCGCGGACGGTGCCGTATGTGTCGAAGGCGACCGGTGTGCCACTGGCGAAGATCGCGGCCCGGCTGATGACGGGGCGAACGTTGCGTGAGCTGTTGCCGGAGGTGGTGGCGAGCGGGCGCGATCTGGAGACGGGCTCACGCTTCTTTGTAAAGTCGCCCGTGTTTCCCTGGGGCAAGTTTCAAGGGGTGGACCCGGTGCTGGGGCCGGAGATGCGATCCACCGGCGAGGTGATGGGCGTGGGCGAGAGCTTTGGCGAGGCGTTTGCCAAAGCGCAGATCGCCGCCGGGCAGGTGCTGCCGGTGCGCGGGACAATCTTTGTCAGCGTAAACGATCACGACAAGGCCGGCATCGTCACACTCGGCAAGCAGTTCGTCGAGATGGGATTCAAGCTGGTGGCCACGCACGGCACGGCCGACGCGCTGGAGGCTGCGGGAATCTACGCCGAGCGTGTCTTCAAGGTGAAGGAGGGACGGCCGAACGTGGTGGATCTGATCAAGGGCGATCGCATTCAGCTGATCATCAATACGCCGCGCGGGCAGGACACCTTCTTTGACGAGAAGGCGATACGGCGCGCGGCGGTGCAGGCGCGCATCCCGACCATCACAACCCTCGCGGCCGCACGCGCGGCGGCGGAGGGCATCGCGGCGCTGCAGCAGGGGCGCATGGAGGTGATCTCCCTGCAGGAGCTGCACGCTGAGCGACACGCTGTCTCCGTCTAGGAGCCCATTGCGGGTGCGGGCCTGGAGTTAGGGATCGAGGCCGAACTTCGATCCGACGGCGTAGCCGATCATCGAAAGCGGCAGCCAGGAGCCGACCAGCAGGCCATCACCGCCCATCAGACCGCTGCCGCTCTCGATGGAGAAGAAGGTTCGCCAAAGCTTTTCGATCGCGCCGCAGTGCTCACAAAGACCGTTGCCGGTGGGCAGATCGAGCACCCACACACAGACGACGGAGAAGAGCAGCAGACCCGAGATCCAGATGTAGGGCGCGATCTCGTTGCGGTGCAGGCGGGCCAGAAGGTAGCCGCCGATCATAGGGACAAAGAGGGCCAGACCGGTCGCCAGGAGCTTGGGCGTGATGGCATCCGGATCCGGGTGCGCCAGGGACATGCCCCCGATTACCAGGGCCAGCACCGCCACGGCGAGCAGGGTGTGCGTGACGAACCATGTGGCTTCGCGGCCCAGGTCGCCGATGGACTTGTCCTTCGAGATGGCCTTTTGGTACACCCCACCAGCTTAGTCGAGGGGGCCGCTTGGTGCGAGACCGCAACGTACGACTTTCGGGTGTGGACGCGCGTCGGTCCACGTTTCCGGCCGGGGCTGCGGGTGCCAGCGCAACCCGATACCATGGGGAGATGCTGCTTGAAGGTCTGTTTCTTCCGCTTACAACACCGTTCTATGGGGATGGCCGGGTGTATCTGCGCAAGCTCGAGCACAATGCGGAGCTCTACTCGCGCACGCCGGCCGCGGGTCTCGCGCTGCTCTCGTCGACCGGGGAATCGGAGCGCCTGAACGACGTGGAGCGGCGCGAAGTGCTCCGCGTGGCGGCGGGTGCAACGGCGGAGACGACGATTCTGCTGGCGGACGTGACCCACGGCAGCGTGCTTGAAGCGCTGCGAATTGCCGAAGCGGCGGCCGCCGCGGCCTACGATGTCGCGCTGCTGCGGGTGCCGCGGAGCGCTCCGCGGGAGCAACGCCTGTTTCTGCAGGCGGTGGCGGATCGATCGCCCCTGCCGGTGGTCCTCGTTGAGGATGGTGTGGAGCTTGAGCTCGCGGCGATGCTGGAGATCGCACAGCATCCGGGAGTGATCGGCTGCGTGACCGATCGCGGCGCGGAGGGCATCAGGAGTTTGCTTGCGGGCACGCGTCAGGTGCAGCGTGAAGCCACGGTCACGCTCGTCTTCGCCGCCGTGACCGGTCGCATGCTGCGGCTCCGCGAATCGACAGCTGTCGCCCAGAACTACGTGCCGGCGGAGATGCTGACGGGCGGTGTGGCGACGGTGACTGCACCGGCGATACGGACCCGCACGCGAACGGTGGGCTTTCAGGTTCTGTTCGGTCGCACGGTGGGTTCGCTCGATGCGCTCCGCGCCGGGGCACGCGGCACGATGCAGCCCTTCGCGGTGTGCGCCCCGCAGGCTTGCTACGAGGTATTAGCGGCCTGGAAGGACGGCGATGAGGCGTTGGCTGACGAGAAGCACGCACGCGTGCTTCGGGCCGCGGAGCCGATCGAAGGGGAGTTTGGCGTCGCCGGAATCAAAGCGGCCTGTGATCTGACGGGCTACTTCGGCGGTCGGCCACGGCTGCCGGGTACGATGGTCGACGGTGCGACGCGGTTAGAGATCGAGCATCGTATGCGGGGCATGCGCAGCTAAATCTAGTCCAAGCCGCGGAGCGCTATCGCGCCGGTCGCGCCGCAACGCCCAGACCGCTCAGCCGTGCCTTGGCCTGCAATGCCTCGGGCGAGTTCGGAAAGCGTTGCATAAGGGTGCGGAACTCGCGAATCGCCGCATCGTTCTGCTTCAGCTGCAATAACGCTTGGCCCTTGTGCAGATGGGCCGCGGGCACCTTGTTGTTATCGGGAAACTGCTCGAGCACCTGGTCGTAGTTGTGAATGGCGCTCGGATACCGTGCGCCACGGTAGTCGATCTCCCCCTGGTAGTAGAAGGCATTTCCAGCAAACGGACTGCTGGGATAGCTCCGTGCGATGTCGCCGAACTCCGAGGCGGCAAGGCCGTACTTGGCCGACATGTAGTCGCCCAGCGCGGTCTTGTAGAGCTGATCGGGAGGTGCGGAGCCCGCAGAAGGCGCATCGGCCGGTGCCGTGTCGACGGGCGTGGCGGCAGAAGGTTTGCCGCCACGCCCGGCCGGGAGCGCCGTTGCCTTCGAGAAGCCGTCCGGCGCGGGTCCGGTGGGAGCGGAAGGGGGAAGGGCGCCTGGATCCGCGGGCGGAGTCGCGGCAGGCGCCGCCGATGAAGCGCTTCCCGTCTCCCCAGGGGCGGCGATCGTCTGCTGCTGCGAGCGCGCGTCCTGCATCAGCTTCTCGATCCGACCCAGCCGTGCCTTGAGCTCGTCGAGCGAGTCGTTCAGCGACTGCACCTGGCCGGAGACCTGGTCGATCTTGCCACCGCCGGCCTCCTGCTGCATTTGCAGCTGACGCTGCACGGCGTCGACGGTCGCGGCCATCTTGTTGGTCTGATCGCTGCTCTGCTGGACCAGGTTCTGCAGCGCGCCCATGCGTTCGTCATTGGACTGCTGCAGCCGGGCAACGGCGTCCTGGAGCTGCTGCACCTGGGTCTCGAGCTGAATCATCTCCTTGCTCGCCGCGTGAAGCGGCAGGCTGGCGGCGAGCGTGGCACCGAGAACAATGGAAGCGAGGCGGGGTGCTCGAAGCGGCATGACGTCACACCTTTGCGGGAAAGGAGCGGGATGCCGGCAGGAACGCACCATGCGCCGCCGGCGCCCGCTGCGTCGAGTTAGCGATCGAGCGAGAACTGCGCCCGGCGGTTTTGCTGATAGCAGCTTTCGGTCTGCTCGGTGCAGAATTGCTTTTCCTTGCCATAAGAGACGACACGGACCCGAGCCGGCGCGACGCCGGCGGCAAGCAGCGCCTGGCGGGCGGCGTTGGCGCGGTTCTCCCCGAGAGCGAGGTTGTACTCGGCCGAGCCACGCTCGTCGGCATAGCCGCCGATCACGATGCGGATGGCCGGGTGCGCTGCCATGTAGCTCGCCGCGGTGCTCGCGGCCTGCTGCGCGTCGGGACGGAGCTCATAGCTGTCGTAGTCGAAGAAGGCGTCGGGCACGGCCTGGTGGAAGGCGGCGTCCGATCCCATGTCGCCCGCGGCCTCAGCCGTCGGAGCGGCAGGGGCGGACGGAACCCGCACCGTCACACGCACGTTCGCCTCGGTCGATCCGCTTTCGTTCTTGGCGACAAGATGAAAGTTCGTCGAGTTCGAGGGCGAGACGGTCTGCGTGCCGTTGGCGGGAACGGGGCCGATGCCGTCGATGGTGACCGAGGTCGATCCGGTGGTGCGCCAGTTAAGGACAACGGACTGGCCCAGATCGATCGCGAGCGGGTCGGCGGTGATGTTCGCGGTCGGAGCCTCGCTGGTGCTGCTGGTGGTTGGTCCAAGGCTTGCCGGATTCACGTTGTTAGTCTTTTTGTGGCAGCCGGAGAGAGCAGCCACGGTCGACAGCCCGAGGCCCAGGGTGAACAACACTCTCCATCGTGCGTACTTCGAAGTCATTGCGGGGTCTCCTGGTCTGCGGTGTTCGCAGGTGTTGCGGGGTTGCGAGGTGAGGCGAATGGCCCGGGAAAGGCGCTTCCAGACTACTTCCAACTCCAGTTTGGCATGTCGGCGCCACTGCCGGTCAGGGCGCGGCGGTCGGTTCCGTCCGCCAGCATGGTCATGATGCGATTGTCTCCGGGCCGGCTGCCGTTCTGATTGGCGAAGACGAGATGTCGGCCATCAGGAGACCACGAGGGAAAGTCGCAGCGGCCGATCTCGTGGGTGAGCTGTATCCAGCGTCTGGTCGCGACCTCCATCACGTAGATATCCTGACCGCCGGGGGCGCCTGGGCCGTACTTGCGATCCCAGGCAAAGGCGAGAAACTGTCCGTTGGGGCTCCAGGAGGGCGAGGTGGCGTAGCCGCCGTCGGTCATGCGCTGCACGCCGGAGCCGTCCGCCTCCATGATGTAGAGCTGCGGCAGGCCGGTGCGTCCGCTGATCCAGGCGATCTGCGCGCCGGTCTTGGGGTTGTAGGTGGGCGAGACATCGGGCCCGTGGAAGCTGGTGACGCGACGCGAGTTGCCGCCGCCCGCGTCAGCGATCCAAATCTCCGGGTCGCCGGAGCGCGAGGAGGAGTAGGCGAACTCACGGCCGCTGGGCGCCCAGGCCGGGGAAAGATTGGTGCCGCCGGCGATGGGAACGGTGACCATGCGGCCGAGGAGCAGGGAGTACATGCGAATCTGAAAACCCTCGCGGCCGAGCGAGGAGAAGGCGACGCGCGAGTTGTCCGGGCTGACGCGCGGGGAAATCGAGACTGTGCCGAGGTGGGTGATGGCGTGCTGGTTGGCCCCGTCGTAGTCCATGGCCCAGATCTCTTTATTGCCGCCCGCAACCTTGACGAAGTAGATCTTGGTCTCGGCGATGCCGGGAACGCCGCCGCCCAGGCGGAAGATGATCTCGTCGGCGAACTTGTGCGCGATCTGGCGAGCAGCGTCTTCGCTCGCGGCGTCCGTGTACTGCTTGGCCAGCACCTGCGGGTACTGCGCGTTCTTTGCGTCAAAGAGATAGCCCTGGACGGCGAGCTGGCCACCCTGCGCGGAAAAAGAGCCGAAGGCTACCATGGCGGCGGAGGTGGGCGGCCCGGACCATTGGGTGAGATTGATCTCCTGCGGACCACCGGGGGAGGTCTGCGGGTCCATGCTCTTCGAAACGAGGTCGAAGATGCCGGCGGCGCCCAGGTCGCTGTAGAGCGTGGTGTCGAAGGTCTGCTTCAACGAGCCGGCTTGGGGGTCGGCGGAGACGGGCTTGAAGTCGGCGACCGCGAGGCGGATGCGCTCGGCGCCGGTGGAGGTTTCGGTGTGGAACCAGTCCTGGGCATGGGCGGCGACGGAGGCGAAGAGGACAGCCCCCAGGAGCAGCAAAGCGCGAAGCGAGGCGGAGCAGCTTTTCGGGGTGCGGCTTGGGGTGCGAGCGGGGAAGCCGCGAAGAGGCGAGACAGATCGACGAGCGCTAGGCATGCAGCACCATGGTAGACGCAAAAATGGCCGCCGCGATTGGGTCGTCGGAGGTGGAGCCTAAGGCATCACGGCTGGCGGTAGTCAAAGGCGTACTCGACGGTGATGTGGTCGCCGGCGGGAAGGGGGCCGAAGCCCTCGACGCGCTGCACGGCGCGCAGGGCGGACTGATCGAGCGAGGGCGAGCCGCTGCGCTGCTCGAGGCGGGCGTTTGACGGAACCCCGTCGCGATCGATGTCGAAGACGACCACGGCGCGCTTGCCCTGGCTGGCGCGCGGATCGGCCTCTTGGGTGTACCAGTTCTGGGCCACCGTGCGGTTCACGATGCCGACATAGTAGGCGAAGCGCGAGCCGAAGGCGCGGTCCTGGACGGAGACAGAGGCGGTGCCGTTCTTGAGCTGCATGGTCGCCTGGGCAATCCGGATGCCCGCGGTCTCGCCGGTGGTGGCCTTGGTCGGCTGAGGCGGTGCCGGCTGCGGGTGCTTGGGTGGCTCGGGCGTGGGGCGCTCGGCGAGCTTGGTCTTGGGTGGCTGTTTGCGCGCGATCTCCAGGTCACGCGGATCGGGCGGCGGCTCGGCGCGTTCCTTGGCTGGGGTGGGGGCGGGGCTGGGGTGCTCGGAGGTCAGGACGCCGGTGTCGAGGGTCTTCTGCCGCGGCGGCAGCGGGAGCGAGGAGACCATGGTGGCCTGGATGGCGCCGGCCTCGAGCGCGTGCTGTCCCCAGCTTTCCCCATGATGGCGGAAGGCGAAGGTGCCGGCGAAGATGCCGCCGAAGACCAGGGTGTGCAAAAGGAGCGAGCCTGCCAAGCCGGAGCGCTCGCCGCTCTGTTCAGCGACGGAGGTCCGGACGGGGTTTTCTTCGGTGGCAGACATGGGGTGGGGGGCGGGCTATTTGCTCTCGATCGGCCGGGTGACGATAGAGATGTTGGTGATGCCGGCCTGCTTGACGGCGTCCATGACGGAGGCGAAGGCGCCGAAGGGAACGGCCTCATCGGCGCGGACATAGACGACGCGCTTGGCGTCTGCGGCGCCGGTGGCCGGTCGGAGGCGGGTGGGAAGCTCGTTCACGTTGACCGGCTTGTCCTGCAGGAAGACGTTCTGGTTCTTGTCGATGGTGACGACCATGCGCTCCTCGGTGAGCTGGTTGACCGTGCGAGTCTTGGGGATCGCGACCTCGACACCGGACTGAAGAACGGGGGCGGTGAGCATGAAGATGAGCAGAAGAACGAGCACGACATCGACGAGTGGCGTGATGTTGATCTCGGCGAGGGCGGTCTGGGTGCGGGCGCGGCCGCCGGTGCGCGCGGTGAAGGCCATGGCTAGAGATCTCTCCGGCGGGCTTCTTCGGGGATGATGGCGGCGGCCGCCGGCGGAGCGAGCATGGCGGCGTTCTCGATGGCGTTGAGCAGTTCGCGGCCGAAGTCGTCCATGCGGGCGGCGAAGTCGCGCAGCCGGGCAGTGAGCTGGTTGTAGCCGACGACGGCGGGGATGGCGACGGCGAGTCCGGCGGCGGTGGTGATCAGGGCCTCGGAGATACCGGGAGCGACGGCGCGCAGGGTGGCGGCACCGGCCGTGCCGAGGCCGTGAAAGGCGTCGACGATGCCCATGACGGTGCCGAAGAGCCCGATAAAGGGCGCGACCGCGGCAATGGTGGCGAGCCAGGTCATGCGCGACTCCATGACGGTCAGGGCTTCGCTTGAGGCGGTGAGCGCGGCGCGCTCCAGGCCAAGCGAGTTGCGCGGCAGGCCGCGGCCGCCGCTCTGGCGCATGTACTCATCGTGGATCTCGGTGAAGACCGGCACCAGCGGGCTGGGCTTGAACTGTTCGGCGACGGAGGCGATCTCGCTGAGGCGGCCGGACTTGCGGAAGGCGCGCACAAAGCGGGTGCTCTGGGTCTGCGCCCGGCGAAACAGGCTCCACTTCGCCAGCATGATGGTCCAAGAGAAGATGCTGGCCACAAGAAGGATGAGAAGTACAGCGAGGGCGACGGGACCGCTGTTGCGCAGCATCTCGAGCAGGGCGCTGGAACCGCCGGCGGTGGGAACGGCGGCATCAGCGGTGGGCGCGGCGTCTTGGAGAAGGACGTGAAGCATGGCGAAGGCGGCAGATGCGGTCGAGAACATAGGAGTGATCTCGCCGTAGTGTACCGGCAATACCACTGCATTCGAGCGCGGCAGGGCGAGCAGGAATCACCGCGGATGCCGCGGCAATCCACGCGCACGATCGATGGCCCTTTGCTATGCTCGCGGAAAGCCCGGCAGGGATGGGAGCTCACCAGCGGATGCTGCTCGAACTACGCGCGGAGAAGTACACCGTGATCGACCGGGCGCAGGTGCACTTCGGCCCCGGGCTGAACCTGCTGACGGGCGAGACGGGCGCGGGGAAGTCGATCCTGATCGATGCGCTGGTCCTGCTGCTGGGCGCAAAGGCGTCGTCGGAGGTGGTTCGGCACGGCGAGGAGCGGGCGGTTCTCTCGTGCAGCTTCGAGGCGAATGAGCGGGCGCTGGGGGTGCTTGAGGAGCATGGCATCGACGCCGAGGAGGAGACGATCCTTCTGCGGCGCGAGATCACCAGTGCGGGCAAGGGTCGCGTGTTCATCAACAATCAGGCGTCGACGGTGGCCGTGCTGCGGCAGCTCGCGCCGGAGCTTGCGCTGGTGCATGCGCAGGGCGAGACGACGAGCTCGTTTGACGCCGCGCAGCAGCGGGCGACGCTGGATCGGTTCGCCGGCGTGAAACTCGACCGAGTGGAATCCGTCTACAAGCGCTTGCAGGATGTCTCACGCTCTCTGGTGGAGCTGGAGGATGCATCGTCGGACCGGATGCGGATGGCCGACCTGTGGCGATTTCAGGCCCAGGAGATCGCCGACGCGACGATCGCGGATGCTGAAGAGGACGCTTGGCTTGAGGCGGAGAGGCGGGTGCTGGCCAACGCGGATCGGCTGTTCAGCGCGGCGATGAGCGCGCACGATCTGTTGTACGAGTCGGAAAGCTCGGCCGAGTCCACGCTGGGCGCGGCGTTGAAGCAGGTGGAGGAGCTGGCGCGCTTTGAACCGCGATTTGTAGAGGCGGCGCAGCAGCTGGCGAGCGCACGGGCAGCGGTCGAGGACGTGGGTGCGGAGGTCCGGCACTTCGCCGACACGGTGCAGGGCTCGCCGGAGCGGCTGGAGACGATCGCGGACCGGCTGGCGCTGCTCGATCGGCTGAAGCGGAAGTATGGGCCGTCGCTGGGCGAGGTGACGGCCTTTGGGGAGTCGGCCGCGGCGAAGTTGAACGAGGTGGAGAACCGCGACGAGCGCCTTGCGGAGCTGCGGCTGGAGCGAAGCCAGGCGGTCGAAAGTTATCGGCACGCCGCCGCGGAGCTGAGCGCGGCTCGACAGTCGGCGGCCACGGAGCTGAGCAAGCGCGCCGAGGCCGAGATCAACGAGCTGGCGATGCGCGTGCGGTTTGCGGTCGAGGTCCGTCCGCAGCCCGAACAGGAGCGAGCATGGACGATGGGCGGCTGGGACGAGGTTGAGTTCCGCATCGCGACCAACCGCGGTGAGCCGCTGAAGCCGCTGGACCAGATCGCCTCCGGCGGCGAGATGTCTCGCGTGATGCTGGCGCTTAAGGTAGCGGTGGAGGCGCGGGTGCGCCAGCGCAGCGGCGACACCACACAGCAGCGCAGCCTCATCTTCGACGAGATCGATGTGGGCATTGGCGGCAGCGCGGCGGAGGCAGTCGGTCAGCGGCTGAAGTCGCTCGCTCGCGGCCAGCAGGTGCTCTGCATCACGCATCTGCCGCAGATCGCAGCCTTTGCGGATCAGCATTTTCTGATCGCAAAGCGCGAGCAGGGCGACCGAACGGAGACCTCCATTCAACGACTCGGCGACGAAGAACGACGGGCGGAGATCGCCCGCATGTTGAGCGGGGCGAAGCTGACCGAGACAAGCCTGCGCCATGCCGAGCACCTGTTGGCCGCACATCGCTGAAGCCCACATCCTCTACCTGCGGCATCCATTCCCTTCGTAGGCCGCATCGCAGTAGAAGGTCCGAGTGGGATCGAGGAGGATTTATGGCAAGCGATACAAGGAAGTGCGCCCATACGCTCTGCAGCTGCACGGTGCCTGACGGTAAGAAGTACTGCTCAGAGACCTGCGAGGACAATGCGGATGTGACAACGCTGGCATGTGACTGCCCGCATTCGGGCTGTGCTGGTCATGCAGTTTAGGCTGCTGTGATGGAGAGGCGTCAAGATCCTGCCAAACGGCCGTGCTTTGCTCGCACGCACCATGCTCGGTTCCTTCCGGTGAGGGTAGGCGCCCATGTCATGCGCGCCTTGGCGCGATATACTTATGAGTGTGAGTAACACAACCCTGGAACAGGTGAGAGCGGCATCGTCCACGGACGATAGGAGCTCGGCGCCCCTCTTAAAACGTCTGGTTTTATTGAAGCCTCGCGGATTCTGCGCGGGCGTCGTGCGCGCCATCGACATTGTGCAGATTGCGCTCGATACGTTTGGCGCACCCATCTACGTTCGCAAGGAGATCGTTCACAACAGCTATGTGGTGGACGATCTGGCGCAGAAGGGGGCGATCTTCGTCAACGAGCTCGACGACGTGCCGGAAGGATGCCGGGTCATCTACTCGGCGCACGGGGTGTCTCCCGCGGTGCGGGAGCATGCCAAGGCACGAGGGTTGAAGGTGATCGACGCAACCTGTCCGTTGGTAACCAAGGTCCACGTCGAGGCTATCAAGTTTGCCAAGCAGGGCTACTCGCTGGTGCTGGTTGGGCACCGCGATCACGAAGAGGTCGAAGGAACGCAGGGCGAGGCGCCGCTGGTCACACAGGTCGTCTCGACCGTTGAAGAGGTGGCCGCGCTCGAAGTTCCGGACCCGACCAAGGTTGCCTATCTGACACAGACGACGCTGTCGCTGGATGAGGCGCGCTACATGATTGAGGCGCTCAAGGCAAAGTTTCCGCGCATCGTCGGACCGCATGCGCAGGACATCTGCTATGCCACCGAGAACCGTCAAACAGCCGTGAAGAATGTGGCGCACGGAGCAGACCTGGTGCTGGTGGTGGGATCACGAAACAGCTCCAACTCCAACCGTCTCGTCGAGGTCTCAAAGAATCTTGGGACGGTGAGCTATCTGATCGACAAGGCGGAAGATATCCAGCTTGCCTGGCTGAACGGCGCGGGCACGGTGGCCGTCACCGCGGGTGCGTCGGCGCCGGAGGTTCTGGTGCAGGAGGTTGTCTCGTTTCTCCGCGAGCGCGGATACGGCGATGCGGAAGAGGTTGAGGTAATGCCCGAGAATGTGCGGTTTGGTCTGCCTCCCGAGATCGTCCAGGCGATCGCCTCCGCTCCGGCGGTGTCGCGATAACGCCGTCGATGAAGCGCCCGGACGCCGTTCCGTCTATGCAATCTGACGCCACGCCGCGGCAACCGCGCTTTGGCCGGATGGATCTTGGTCTCGACGCGGTGGTCGCGGGCCTGGGCCGGGCGCGGGAATGGCTGCTCAGCCAACAGCACGAGGACGGGTACTGGTGCGGCGAGCTCGAGGCTGATGTAATGCTCGAGGCGGATTACATCTTCCTGCATACCCTGCTCGGGACCGGGGATTCCGGCAAGATGGAGCGCGCCGTCAATGAGATCCTGCGCCACCAGAATGACGACGGCGGGTGGAGTCTTTATCCGGGCGGCCCCTCGAACATCAGTTACGGTGTGAAGGCCTATCTCGCGCTGAAACTGATGGGCTGGTCGAAGGATCATCCGGTGCTGGTGCGGGCGCGGCAATGGGTGCTGGCCCACGGCGGTGTGGTGGAATGCAACACCTTCACCAAGATCTATCTTTGCGCGCTAGGTCAGTACGACTACGATGCTGTCCCGGCGATCCCGCCCGAGATCGTGCTGTTCCCCAATTGGTTTTACTTCAACATCTACGAGATCAGCTCGTGGTCGCGCGGCATTCTAGTGCCGCTGTCGATCATCTATGCGAAGAAGCCGTTCAAGAAGCTGCCGCCCGAGCAGGGAATCGACGAACTCTACGTCGGCGGCCGCGAAAATGCCGACCTGCGGCTGCGCTGGGACAAGAAGAAGCCCGTCAGCTGGCGCAACTTCTTTCTGTTCTGTGATCGGCTATTTCACGTGGTGGAGCGGGTGCACATCCGGCCCCTGCGCAAGGCGGCGCTACGCAAGGCCGAGGCGTGGATGCTGGAGCGCTTCGAGAAGTCGGACGGGCTTGGCGCGATCTATCCGGCAATGTTGAACTCGATCGTCGCGCTTCGTGTGCTGGGGCGATCGGCGGATGATCCGCAGATGATCCGCGCGATGGACGAGTTCGAGAAGCTGGGAATCGACTGTCCGGACGGTCTGCCGGACTACCCGACGCCGACCTTTCGCATGCAGCCGTGCTTTCCACCGGTATGGGATACGGCGCAGGCCATGTATGCGCTGGGCGAGGCAGGCGTAGCCAAGAACGATCCGCGCATGCTGAAGGCAGCCGATTGGCTGCTGTCAAAGGAGGTTCGGCACAAGGGCGACTGGGCACAAAAGGTGCCAAACGTCGAACCAGGCGGATGGTACTTCGAGTTCAACAACGAGTTCTATCCGGATGTCGATGATACTGGGCAAGTTCTGATGGCTCTGAATTGTGTGGATAACCCTCGCGAGCGGTACCAGCATGAGGTGTGTCAACGGGCGATCCATTGGATCTGGGCCATGCAATGCAAGGGCGGCGGCTGGGCGGCCTTTGACAAGGACAACACCAAGAGCGTCTTCCAGTACATCCCGTTTGCCGATCACAACGCCATGCTCGATCCACCGACAGTGGACATCACGGGTCGTATGCTG
This sequence comes from Acidobacteriaceae bacterium, assembly GCA_965277125.1. Lineage (GTDB taxonomy): Bacteria > Acidobacteriota > Terriglobia > Terriglobales > Acidobacteriaceae > Edaphobacter. The sequence continues at coordinate 965,242 of CBDIBU010000005.1, forward strand.
GAGATGCTGTCGCTCTACGGCTACACGCGGCAGGACCCCAGAGTCGAAGCGGCGATTCAGTTCATCCTGAAGGAACAGGAGCCGGACGGCAGCTGGTTTGGCCGATGGGGCGTGAACTACCTGTACGGCACGTTTCTTGTCCTGCGCGGTTTGGAATCCATGGGATTCTGGAATCACGAACCTGCCGTCCAACAGGCGGCAGAGTGGATCCGCATGGTGCAGAACGCTGACGGAGGATGGGGCGAGACCTGCAGCACCTACGACGATCCCGCGCAGCGCGGCATTGGTCCGAGCACACCCTCACAGACCGCCTGGGCAGTGTTGGGTCTCCTGGCTGCGGGCGATACCCGGTCCGACTCCGTGGCGAAGGGGATCCGCTGGCTGATCGAGCGCCAGCACGAGGACGGAAGCTGGGACGAGTTGATGCCGGGCCGAAACGGAGAAAGTTATTACACCGGAACGGGGTTCCCGCGCGTCTTTTATCTTGGCTATCATCTGTACAAGCAGTACTTTCCGCTGCTTGCCTTGACGACCTACAAGCGCGCCATGGAGCGCGAAGCGGCAAGCGACGCGGCCTAGCCGGCGGAGTGACCGCAAGGAGAGAGATCGTATGGCAGTTCCCGTCTCGCAAGCCTGGACCGTCGCCAGCTATGTTCTGCGCCAGAAGCTGAAAGGGCGCAAACGCTATCCGCTGGTGCTGATGCTCGAGCCCCTGTTTCGCTGTAACCTGGCCTGCGCCGGGTGCGGCAAGATTCAATATCCGGCGCATATCCTCAAGGCGGAGCTTTCGCCCGAGGAGTGCTTCCGCGCCGTCGAAGAGTGCGGCACGCCGATGGTTTCGATCCCAGGCGGCGAGCCGTTGCTGCACCCCAAGATGCCGGAGATTGTGGCCGGGCTGGTCGCGCGAAAGAAGTATGTATACATGTGCACCAACGCGCTTCTTCTCAAGGAGAAGCTGCACCTCTTTACGCCGTCGAAGTATCTCTCCTTCTCGGTGCATGTGGACGGCCAAAAGGAACATCATGACCTTTCGGTCTGTCGTGAGGGCGGTCATGACATCGCCATGGAAGGTGTTCGCGCGGCGGTCGCGGCCGGCTTCCGTGTTACCACGAACACGACGCTGTTCGACGGAGCCGATCCAAACTCGGTGCGGGCTCACTTTGACGAGCTGACCGCGGCCGGGGTGGAAAGCATGATGGTCTCGCCCGGCTACACCTATGACAAGGCGCCTGACCAGAAGCACTTTCTCGGCAAGGCCCGATCGCGTCGCATGTTCCGGGCGATCTTGTCCAACCGTAAGAAGGAATGGCAGTTCAACACGCACCCGCTGTTTGCCGAGTTCCTGATGGGCAAGCAGAACTTCGAGTGCACGCCCTGGGGCATGCCTACGTTCTCAATCTTCGGCTGGCAGAAGCCGTGCTATCTGCTGCAGGACGGCTATGCGGACACCTTTGAGGAGCTGATGGAGAGCACCCAATGGGAGGAGTATGGCGCCAAAAGCGGCAACCCGCGCTGCGCCAACTGCATGGTGCACTCCGGCCACGAGGCCTCGGCGGTGGATTACAACTTCAGCTCCTGGAAGGGCTTCTTAACGACGGCGAAAAAGTATGTGTTCCCCTCGCTCTACCCCGATGAGGGAGCGCGGAAGCTGCTGAACGAGTGGAGGCCGGCGGCGCATACACCGCTTGTTCAGATTGAGACCTCTGCCGCCGTGGAAAGTCGTGACGCCGATCTTGTCGCCGGAGACTGAACCCTATGGCTACCGATCAGCAAGAACACCTGAAGCTCGAACAGCTGCATGCGCACGATCAGAACGAGCTTGAGATTGCCGCGGGGCGCGAGCGCGAACATCTTGAAGGCTGGATTCCTCAGCTTGCGACGGAGGGCGAGATCCGTGAAGCGCTGGAGAAGGCATTTGATTATCGCGGCGACGTGACCATCACACGCCGTGACGGCTCGGTGGTTGAAGGGTATCTCTATGATCGTCAGTCCGCGGCAACGCTGGCGGACTCCAGAGTTCGCGTGATCCCAGCCAAAGGCGAGCGGGCCCGCGTCAGCATTCCCTACTCCGACGTTGCCGCGCTTGCCTTTAGCGGTCGCGACACAGCAGCGGGCAAGACATTTGAGGCCTGGCTGAAAAAGTATTGGGAGAAGAAGGCAGCCGGCGAGACCAATATCCAGATCGAGCCGGAGAAACTGGACTGACGGCATGGAAGTCTATCCACTGTCGGTCCAGGAATGCGGCTGCATCTCTCTTCCGCAAGGGATCTCACATCTGCTGGATCTCGGTCGGACTGCTCGGCCCTCCTCTCGCGAGCCATGAAGGTTTTTCTTACCGGAGCCACTGGTTTCATTGGGTCTCATGTTGCCAGACACTGCGTACAGCAAGGGCTGCAACTGCGGCTTTTGACGCGCAAGACCTCTGATCTCGCGAGCCTGGCGGATCTCCCTCCTGACACCGAGCAGGTCACCGGCGATCTTCGCGATCCGGCCTCGCTGCGCTCAGCGCTACAGGGATGCGACGCGGTAATGCACGTCGCCGCGGACTACCGGCTGTGGGTGCGCGATCCGGAGAGCATGTACGCCAGCAATGTTCACGCGACACGCGATCTGCTGCGCTTGGCAGCCGAGCTTGGCGTGACCCGCTTTGTGTACACCTCGTCGGTCGCGACCATGGGATTTCGCGCGGACGGCACGATTGTGGATGAGAGCAGCCCGGTCTCTATCTCCGACATGATCGGCCACTACAAGCGGTCGAAGTTTCTGGCCGAGGAGCAGGCCATCGCCGCGGCGCGGTCCGGCCAGCACGTGATCATCCTGAACCCGACGACACCGATCGGCGCGGGGGATCGCAAGCCGACGCCGACGGGACGGATCGTTGTGGACTTCCTGAACCGGCGTTTCCCCGCCTACGTCGATACCGGTCTGAACCTGGTCGACGTGGAAGAGGTCGCGCGCATGCACGTGGTTGCGCTCGATCGAGGCACGCCGGGGAAACGGTATATCCTGGGCGGCGAAAACCTGTCGCTGAAGCAGATTCTGGACCGCATGTCCGCGATCACGGGGCTGCCGTCGCCGACGATGCGCGTGCCGCACACGGTCGCGATGGCGTTCGCCTTCTTCGATGAGTGGGTGACCGGGCGCCTGCGCGGTCAAGAACCGCGAGCGACCGTGGAAGCCGTGCGCATGGGGCGCAAGATCATGTTTGCCAACTCGGCGCGCGCGGAGCGTGAGCTTGGCTTCGAGGTGCGGCCGGTGTATGCGGCGCTTCGCTCGGCGATCGATTGGTTTCTCGACCACGGCTACGCGCCACGGCCGCCGGGCCTCGAACAGCAATGAGAACCGCCGTGATCGCGGCGCTGCCCCGGGAGTTGAAGGGTCTGGTTGAGGGCTGGCGCCAGCTCAAGAGTCCCCGTCCTGGAGTTCAGCTCTTTGCGCGGGAGGACCAAATCGCGGTCACGGCCGGAATCGGTTGCGCGCGCGCGTCGCTTGCGGTCGAGGCGGCGCTTGCAGCCAAAGGCGGTGTCGAGCACCTGATCTCCTTCGGTCTTGCGGGCGCCTGTGATCCGGCGCAGGCGGCCGGGCAGGCGCTATGGTGCGGATCCGTGGTCGACGTCCGCTCGGGCGAGCGCTTCACCTGCCGAGAGGATGGCCCGGTGCTCGCGACCTCCGACCGGATCGCGAGTGTGGCGGAGAAGCGACGTCTGCGCGAAAGTTACGGTGCGGCCCTGGTCGACATGGAAGCGGCGAGCGTGGGTCGGCTGGCGAGAGCGCACGGGCTCGGCTTCAGTGCGCTGAAGGCCGTCTCCGATTCGGCGGCCAGCGCAATGGACGGCATGGGTGGGTTTGTCACGGAGCTGGGCGGCTTTCGCGAGTTGGCCTACGGATTCCACCTTGCGACACGACCTGCAAAATGGGGCGCAGTGATTGCGCTGGGACGCGCGAGCACGCAGGGGTTGAATGCCGCGACGGCAGAGCTCGTGCGGCTGCTGAGGCGCTAATAAACTAAAGGTGAGAGTCCATGCAGACAGAGACAGGGATCCACCATCACGAAAAGCTGGAAAGCACGGCGACGATGCGTGCCGCGGTCTATCGAGGGATCGATGATGTTCAAGTTGAGACCCTCCCCGTGCCGGAGATCGGCCGGGGTGAGGTTCTGGTGCGCATTCACACCTGCGGCATCTGCGGAACAGACCTGAAGAAGATTCACACGGGGTCGCACAGCGCGCCGCGGATCTTCGGGCATGAGATGGCTGGAACCGTCGTGGCCGTGGGTGACAAGGTGAACGGCTTTGCGGCGGGCGACCGCGTCGTCGCGTACCACCACATTCCGTGCGGGCACTGCTTCTTCTGTCGTAAGCGCACCTTTGCGCAGTGCGAGACCTATAAACGGGTCGGCTGCACGGCAGGCTTCGCACCCTCCGGCGGCGGCTTCGCCGAGTACATCCGTGTGATGGACTGGATCGTCCGCGATGGTCTGGTGAAGATTCCGGACGATGTTCCGTTCGAGCAGGCCGCGTTCCTTGAACCCGTGAACACCTGCTACAAGGCGGTACGACAGCTCGCGCTCGAGCCGGACGAGACGGTGCTGGTCATCGGTCAGGGGCCGATCGGGATCATTCTCGCGGCGCTGGCGAAAAGAACCGGGGCGACTGTACTTACCAGTGATCTTTACCCGGAGCGTCATGCCGTGGCGGCGGCCTACTTTGGACTGCGGCATCCGCTCGATGCCAACAGCGATGTAGCCGACGCTGCGGCGCAGGCGACGGAGGGCAGGGGAGCCGATGTGGTTCTGGTGGCTGTCGGCGGCAACGCCGTGATCACGACGGCGATGGCGGCGGTGCGCCCGGGTGGTCGCGTGATGCTCTTCGCGCAGACCCAGCACGGGCAGGCGCCGTTCGATCCGGGCGCGGTCTGCATGGACGAGAAGACGCTCATGGGATCCTACAGCTCGTCGTTCGCCGTCAATGCCGAGGTGGAAGCGATCGTCTTCGGCGGCTATCGCCAGGGCTTCGACCTGACGCGGCTGATCTCGCATCGATTCTCGTTCGAGGATGCCGTCGCGGCCATCGATCTTGCGTCCCATCCTCGGGCGGATTCGATGAAAATCGTTCTGCAGGCGAGGCCGTCTCCTATCGGACCCCTATCGCGCGACCAGGTATCAGTCGGAAGGTAAGGACCGCGACGGAGTCCGGCGGAAGGTCGATCGTACATATCCGCTCGCACGGCAGACTCTGCTTCATTGGAATGACCTCCCTCGGCTCTGTGAAGTCGTTGCGCTGGTGATCTCCGTGACCCGCGAGGAGTTCGACGTCCATGCTGTGTGCGTGGTCCGCACCTATGAGATCAATCGAGGTGGCGACCGTCTGCTGGGGATCTGCGTTTGAGAGCTTGAGGAAAAGTTGCGTGCCCTCCGCACTGCGTGTGGCAATGGCATCGACGGTCTTCACCCCTGGCTGGAGCTCGGCGGAGGTGGTGTCGGTGCGCAGACGATCGGTGCCGAGGTGATCGCGGTACATCTTGATCGCGTAAAACTGCGGCGTTCCGTAGACGCGATCGCGGCTGGCTTGAATGATGCCGCCGACCCAGCCGTTGAGCAGGTCGGAGATGGCATTCGCATCCACGATGTCACCGTCGCGTTCGAAGCCGTTCATCATGCGCGAGGCGTACACGGCGCCCTCCATCGACTGAATCACGTCGGCTCCATAGAAGAGGTTCCACTCGTTCACGATGAGCTTGATCGAGCGCCCCGGCGCCGTGTGCGCGATGAGCTCGCCCATGTGGCGGTAGTTCCCTTCGTATTCGGCCGCGCGGCTCATCATGGTGTCCCGCGGGTTGCCGACCGTGGCGTTTTGCGCGAGCGAGGTGTAATCGTGCACAGCCAGGTATTGGATGGCGGAACCCGCGATGCGAAGGACCGCGGAGTTCCAGGCGTCGCTGCCGGGAGAGAGGCCTAGCCCCACGGCGATGAGCTTGATGGTGGGATCGACTGCCCGCATGGCCGCGGCGTAGCGGACGGCAGCCCGCGCGTACTCTTCGGCACTCACGTGGCCTCGTACCCAGCCGCCGAAGATCTCGTTGCCGAGCTCCCATTGGCGAACGCCGTAGGCTGCAGGATGGCCGTTCGCGGCGCGCATCGCGCCATACTTCGAGGTCGCTGGTCCGTTGACGTACTCGACCCAGGCAGCGGCTTCTTCCGCGGTGGCGCCGGCGCCGTCTACGTTCACCGTGATGGAGGGCTCGATACCGAGCCGGTTACAGAAGGCGAGATACTCGTCTGTTCCGAAGTCGTTTGGCTCGGGCGCATTGCTCCACGCCTTGTTGACCCACACGGGGCGGAGGTCGCGCGGACCGATGCCCCATTGCCAGTGGTAGTCCTGGGCAACGTTGCCGCCCGGCCAACGGAGGAACGAGGGATGCAACTCGCCGATCATGCCCTCTACATCCGGACGAACCTCCGTGCGGGCGTTTGTGGGCTCAAGCGACAGCTGGTCGAGGTAGAGGACGCCCTTGCCGTCGAAGAGGAGGCTAAGCTTGGCGAAGCGATCGGTGGTATTCGGTGTGAGCGAGACCGTGTAGCGTTGCCAGTCGCCGGCGACCAGGGACAGTGTCGCCTCCGCATAGGTCTGGCCATCCGTCTCGTCCGCTTCGAGCGCAACCCGCAGATGGCCGTCATAGCCACGCTCAGAAGGGAGTTTGGCCCAGAGATACATGGTGTACGGCTGACCCGCGTGGACCGAGAGACGGCCTTGCGAGAGACCGCGGCGCGTGTCTGTGATGTCTCCGGGGGCGAGTGTGATCTCGAGCGAATGGTTTGGCGTGTGGGTGGCCTGATCGATCCGCGGATAGGCCTCGTCAGCCGTTGGAAGGAACTTGATCGCGCCGACGTTGTCGTTGCGCTCATCGGGCTCCAGCTGCCAATGGGCGGGGAGACCGAGGTAGTCGGCGGGCTGCTCAAAGGAGCGATCGAGCAGCATCTCGGCGGTGAGGCCGCGCTTCACGTCCTCCGCCATCATCTCGACAAAGGCGGCGTACATGCGTGGGCTGACGTGGTTTTCGACATGCGTGGTATCGACGCGTACCGAGGCGCCGCGGACGTTGTTCTGCGCCTGGGAGGCGCCGGTAAACATGACGGCGACGGTCATCACGAGGGGTAGTTGTCTCAGGGGCATCAGCGTTCTCCTTGGGAGCGGCAATGCCGGTCGGCGTGGCGAAGAGTCTCGGCCAGATGGGTCTGCCAGTAGCTCCACTCGTGGCCGCCGGGGAACTCGTCGTACGTGTGGGCAATCCCTTCGCGCGCCAGAGCCTGGTGCAGGTCGCGGTTGCTGTCCAGCAGCGCATCGTCCAGGCCGCAGTCGAAGCGCACGGGCGGAAGGTCGTCTCGGTGCAGGCGCATCCAGTGGATCGCGCTGAGTTCATCCTCCGGCGCGCAGGCAAGGTACGGCGACAGCGGCTCTGCAACAAACGAGGCCATGTCCCCGATGCGCGTAATGGCTGAGTGAGCGGCGATGGCGGCGAAGCGAGGGGCGTACTTGGCGCCGAGACGCAATGCGCCATAACCGCCCATCGAAAGCCCGGCGATCGCGATTCTCGCGTCGGGAAGCAGAGCGGGAGCCGCTAGGCGCGCGAGCAGCGGAACCTCGTCGACGATCCAACGCTCCACTTCCTGCGCTCCCGGCCAGGTGAGATAAGCGCTCCCCTCGCGGATAAGGGCATCGCTGGGCATCGCAATCACCATGGGAGCGATCTCGCCGAGATCGAGCAGGCGCTGCGCTGTGCGGTGCGCCCCGCCTTTCATGGACCAGACCCAATGGCTGCCGTACACCCCGTGCAGCAGGATCAGGAGTGTGCCGATCTTTGGAGCATCGGGTATCCAGAACGAAACATCAGCGCGGCCCCCTAGAGCCGGGCTCTTCACGGTGACAAGACGCAACCCGTCACGTTCCAACGCGCGATCGGAGATCTCGATCGATCGAAAGACGGCGGAAGTGACATCATTCAAGGACGAGAACTCCTTTGGCGTTAATGCCCGCGTGCATATCCTTGAAGGCTTGATCGAGTTCGTCGAGCGGGTAGCGCCGCGTAACCATGGCATCGAGCGGGAGGGCGCCGCGTCGATAAAGGTCGATCAGGAGCGGAAAATCGCGTTGCGGACGACAGCCTCCGTAAAGGGGGTTGATGTAAAGCTTGTCCCACTCGAACAGCTCCATGTCGACCGGGACGACCTTTTCAATGCCGCTGACCCCAACGGCTGTGCCGGCGCTGCGGATCATGGCGAGGGGCGCAGCGCCGAGCTCCGGCACGGCGGTGCACTCGAAGGCATAGTCGGCCCCGCGACCCGCGGTACGGCGCTTGACCTCGCCTGCTGCCGCGAGCAGGCCACGGTCGTCGCGATCCGCCAGAAGCGTCTCGGTCGCGCCAAACTGAAGTGCCAGTGCAAGGCGCGTGGGGTTGATATCGACGGCAAGGATGCGCGCGGCACCGCGGTATCGCGCGCCGAGGATGGTGCTGAGACCCACGCCGCCGCAGCCCAGCACCACGACCGTGCTGCCTGGTTGGACCTTGGCCGCGTTCACCGCGGAGCCGAAGCCTGTCATCACAGCGCAGCCCAGGATGGCGCCGACCTCGAACGGTACGTCCTCGGGCAACGACAGCACGGCCGCCTCCGGCACGACGGCGTGCGTGGCCATGGTACCCAGGGAGAACGAGGCATTGAAGGCGCCGGAACCCGCGCTCCCGGTGCTCCGAGCGGGGGTGATCGTTGCCGCCGGATCGTCAGAAACAAGGCTGCCCACGGCAACGGGCGGGAGGTGAAAGCGCACATCGGGCACAGTGCCCCGGTCTTCGCAGATGTTTTCATGGCCAAGCCTGCATTGGAAGCAGACGCCGCAGGGAATCGCCCAGTTCAGAAGGACCCTGTCGCCGGGGCGGCAGCTTGTGACGTCCTTGCCGATGCCCTGGACGATGCCGGCGCCCTCATGACCAAGGATGAGCGGTCGTCCCCAGCGGAGGGAATCCCAGTCTGTATGACAGACACCGCTCGCACGGAGGGCGATCAAGACCTCACCGGATTGCGGCGCATCCAGACCGATGGTCTGGATCGCGAACCCGCCCGCGCCGTCTCCTATCGCTGCACGAACCTTGATCATGTCAGGGGTCTACTCCACGCGCGAGCCGTCATGCGGATCGCCGCGTCCGGGTTTCGGCCAATACGTAACGGTATAGGCGCCGCCGACCAGGAGCAGGAGCACGCCTGCCCAGAACGTGGCGTGCTTGGCGGCGAGCACGGTCTGGGGTGGATGGACCCATTGGTACACGCCTGCCGCACCTAGGATCAGGCCGTACATGGCCAGTAGCGCGCCGATGTAGAACCAGACCTCAAAGGTTCTTCCCATGTCGCCCCTCCTTTACCGGAACAGCCATTGCAGCCAAAGAAAGACGACCGTCGCCGCCGCGGCCCAGAAGAGGGGACGCTGCACGAGAGGGTAGCTTTCAGCGGAAGGTAGCGCCGTGCAGCCGTAGACGAGGCCGTTCAAGGACTCGTACGGTCGCGGCTTGGTCACCAGGCTCACGGAGACGGTGACGAAGACACAGATCAGCCACGACCACAGCATGCGGTACAGCGATTCGGCCATGGGCTGCGCGTAGGGCGAAAGGGCGAGCCTCCGCAACGCGCCGGGATCCGCCTGCACCCAGGCCCACATTCCGATGGAGGAGAGCGTGCCGCTCAGCAAGCCCCAAAACGCGCCGGCGTTGGTGGCGCGCTTCCACAGCATCCCCAGGATGACGGTGCCGAAGAGCGGCGTTACAAAGAAGGAGAAGAGCGCCTGGACGTACTCCATGATGGAAGAAAAATGCATGGCGAAGTAAGCGGTGCCGATGGAGGCAAGAACGCCGAGGATGGTGCTCCAGCGGCCCACACGCAGCATCTCGGCATCGGTCGCTCCTGGGCGCAGCAGCGGGCGGTAGATGTCGTAGCTCCACACCGCCGAGAACGCGCTGACGTTGCCGGCCATCCCCGACATGAAGCCGGCGATCAGCGCGGTGATGCCCAGGCCCAGCAGGCCGGGGCCGGCATAGCGGATCAGCAGCAGCGGCAAAACCTCGTTGTACGTGTGCTGGCCGGCCCGCGCCACACCTTCACCGACCAGGGAAAGGCCGGCTGATGGAAGCACCGCCAGACCGATCAGGCCGGGGACGATCACAATGAACGGGACGGCCATCTTGAACCAGGCGCCGATAACCGGGGCCATCTGCGAGGAGCGCAGGTCCTTTGCCGAGAGAATACGTTGGACCACAAGGAAGTCCGTGGTCCAGTAGCCCAGCGCGCCGACAAAGCCCAGGCCGAAGACGATCCCGGTCCAGTGAACTCCCATCGTGTTGGCGCGGGCATCGCCCAGTGTGCTCCACAGGTGCAAGTAGCCGGAGCTATGCGTGTTGGCTAGGACACGCGCTTTAAGGCCATCCCAACCGCCGGTCTCCATTAGCCCGAGGATGGGAATCACGAGCGCGCCGGCCCAGATGAGAAAAAACTGCAACACCTCGTTCAGGATGGCCGAGCGAAGACCGCCGAGCGTGACATACACCGCGACCGTCAGCGAGGAGACCACAATGGAAAAGTTCAGGTTCCATCCCAGCACCACCTCCATGACCTTGGCCATGGCGAACATGTTGATGCCGCTCATCAAGACGGTCATGCCCGCGAAGGAAAAGGCGCTCAGCGCGCGTGTGGACTCGCCAAAGCGCAGCTTCAGGTATCCCGGTACCGAGTGCGTGCGGGAGATGTAATAGAAGGGCATCATGACCAGCGCCAGAAAGAGCATGGCGGGTACCGCGCCGATCCAGTACCAGTGCGCGGCCAGAAAGCCGTACTGGTAGGCGGAGGCCGCCCACCCCATCAGCTCCAGCGCACCCATATTGGCCGCCAGAAAGCTGACGCCCGCGACCCACGCGCTCATGTCGCGCCCGGCCAGGAAGAAGTCTTCGCTGGTGTGGGTTTGCCGTTGCAGCAGGAAGCCCAACCCGAGCACCGCGGCGAAGTAAAGCGCAATCACCACGGTATCGAGCCAGTTGAGCCGGACGAGCCGTGTCAAAAGAAAGAGGGCGAGCGTCACGCTGTTGCAGCGTGCCCGTCGGTGCGTGCAGCGGACGCAGCCGAGGTGTAGACCACCGGATTTAGCGGCGAGTTCAAGACGTCTCCCGTCTTCAGTCCGGGCGCCCAGCGTTCCAGGTCGGCGATATGGTTCTTGTTCTTGGGCGCCGTGACGTGGATATTCTCGTCCATGTAGATCATCGTCATCACCTCGCGGGGCCGGTCGGTCGAGTTGGCGCCGGCGCGATGGAAGGTCCAACCGGCGTGAAAGCTCACGTCCCCCAGTTCAAACGCACTCTCCTCCAGGTGGAAGGTGTTGAGTGCCTGCTTCAACGTCATCTCACTCTCATCCGAGATTTCAAGGTCGCGACCCATCTGTAAGCGATGGCTCTTCTCGGAGAAGGCCAGCGGACCAAGTTCAGGCGGTGTGTCCTGCAGGGGAACCCAGGCGGTGATGGTCTTATCGCTATCCACGGGCCAGTAGTACTGATCCGCGTGCCAGGGCGTAATGCCGCCGCCCGCCTCCTTGTACAGGGCCTGGTCATGGTAGATACGAACACCGGAGACCTCCATCAGATCGGCGGCGATATGCGCCAGTCGCTTCCCAAAGACAAACTCCTTCACCTTGGGCGACTCCTTCCAGAGATTCATAATCTGCAGAAAGGCCTTGCCATAGGTGGAGCGCTGGTCCAAGGGCAGGGCATCGACCGAAAGTTCGGCCACGCGCTCATGGATTGCCTTGCGGTAGTGCTCCAGCAGATCGGGCGCGAGCACATGCTTCAGCTTGATATAGCCGTTCTCGGCGTAGAAGCCAATCTGCTCCGGGGTCAGAGGAAAGGGGGCATCGAGTTGCTGCTCGAGGCTGGCCGAGCTGGCTTCAGTGACGGCGGACATGGGAAATCTCCGGTCGATGTGAATCGAAACGTTTCAGCAAGAGCATCGCTTTACCCACCGCTTCTGTCAAGTAAATCACGGACGTTTCGGCAGCCGTAGCCTGGTGAATGAAGCCATCGCCGCACCATCCCGATCCTGTCGGCGCGAAGGCCGAAGAGATATTTCGGGTGTCGAGGGAGTTCGTCTGCTATTCACTTACTAGGCGGCGCTGTCGAGCTCCGTACGACAAGGGTTGTTGCCAATCGCAGCGTGCCGTCGCCGTGCTGCCGTCCTTCCGTGGACAGAAGAGCATCGACTGCCAGTCGACTCAGTTCGTTGCGCGGAATGTCGACCGAGGTAAGTGGAGGCGCCAGAAAGGCGCTCAGATACGTGTTGTCGAAGCCGACGACGGAGATGTCTTCCGGGATCCGGGCGCCGCGGCGGTGGAGCGCACGGTACACCCCGAGCGCCACCAGATCCGTGGTGCAGACGACGGCTGTGAAATCCGATTTGCCCCAGGCAGACTCGATACCCTGGTCGCCGGCCTCCGCCGGTAGCCCGGAGATGCTGACGACACTCGAGCGAACGCCCTCGATGCCGCAGCGTTTGATGGCAGCCGCAAATCCCTGATCGCGAAACTTGTGCGACAGCAAAGCAGTTCCTATGCCTGCGCTGGAGTTGCGCACCAGAAGCAGGCTGCGGTGGCCGAGGGTGACCAGGTGTTCCACCGCGGCCATCATGCCGCCGCGTGTGTCCACGCGAATGTTGGTTGAGAGAGGGCCAGGTTTGCCCACGTCCAGAAAGACGGCGGGCACCTGACTGTGTTGGACCATCTTGAACGCTTCCTCGTCGTACTCCGAAGTGAGTACGGCGATGCCGGCGATGCGCGCGCCGAGCATCTGCCTGACCGCCTCGCGCAGAAGTTCCGGCGAGAAATTTGTCGCGGTCAGCGTGACGCCGAAGCCACGTTTGCGGGCCTCGACTTCCATCGCCTGCGCGGTTTCGGCGAAGAAGGGATTCAGCAGATCCGAGACGATAAGGCCAAAGACATTGGTCTTTCGGCGAGCGAGATTGCTGGCGAAGTGATCAGGACGGTACTGTAACTTCTCGATTGCTTCGAGAACACGGCTCCGGGTAGGCGAGCTAACGATGTTCTTTCCATTGAGGACGGCCGAAACCGTGCTGAGCGAAACATCGGCAAGCATGGCAACGTCCTGGATCTTGGCTTTCGCACGCATAGATTTTCTCTAAGTCTAGAGATACCAGAGCAGTCCGGAATCTGCTTCTCGGCCTGCTGCCGACCCGCTTTTGACTTGGCCATCGATGGGCGTATCCTAAAACTGTCGAAACGTTTTCATCGCCTGGGCTTTGAATGCGATGAGGCACACCGACAGCCCGGCAGCACGGGACGCTCTGGGCCGAAATGCGGCAGCGCTCTGCAGCAACCTCCATGCTCGCGATCAGGAGACGCATGACCCGCCCGACGACATCTCATAACGCGTTCAGCCGCCGTACCTTCCTTGCTGCATCCGCCTGCGTCTCCGGAGCTGCGGTGCTGGGCTCGCCTTGGTTGCCGGCGGACGTTGTCCCAAACGAGAACCTTGCCGGACTTCAGCAGTTTGGGTACGGCAACGTATCGTTCCTTCCCGGGCCTCCCGATCGCCAGTTGCACCAGACCATAGACGTGCTCATGGGATTGAGCGATGACGAGCTTCTGAAACCATTTCGCGTTCGCGCCGGGGTAGCGGCTCCGGGAGAGAATCTCGGTGGCTGGTACGACGCCAATGGATACGCCCCCGGACACACCTTCGGCCAATGGGTCTCGGCCTTTTCGCGGTATTACGCCATCACCGGCGACCCGGCGGCCCATGCCAAGGTACGGCGACTAATCCAAGGTCTGGCAGCTGTTCCCGATTCCCAGGGAAGATTCTTCGAGGACAATCGCTTTCCCGCCTACACGCTCGAAAAGCTCAACTGCGGGATGATTGACGCCTATAGCTTTGCGCAGGATCCAGGAGCGCTCGACCTGCTGGCAAGCCTCACGGCTCGCGCGATTCCTCATCTGCCCGAGAAAGCGCTCTCGCGGGCAGAGCAGCAGGCGCGACCGCACAAGGACATTAGCTACACCTACGACGAGGCGTATACCCTGCCGGAAAATTACTTCCTCGCCTATCAGCGCACCGGGACCAAGCTGTACCGGGAGCTTGGCACTCGCTTCCTGCTCGAAGACGAATTCCTGACACCTCTGGCAAACGGCCAAAATGTGCTTCCCGGACTACACGCTTTCAGCCATCTGAACGCTCTCAACTCCTCCGTGCAGGCATACTTCGTGCTGGGAGATCCGAAGTATCTGCGAGCCGCGCAGAATGGCTTCCGTTTCATTCAGGAGCAAAGCTACGCCACTGGAGGCTGGGGTCCCGAGGAGCGCTTCGTCACACCCGGCAGGGGAGAGCTCGCAAAGAGTCTCCAGGCAACCCACGCCAGCTTCGAGACGCCCTGCGGGTCCTACGGACACTTCAAGCTCACCCGTACGTTGCTCGCCGCTACCAGGGATTCGCGGTACGGCGACAGCATGGAGACTGTGTTCTACAACACCGTGCAGGGATCCAAGCCGCTTGAGCAGGATGGATCGGCCTTCTACTACTCCGACTACAACCCGGAGGGACACAAGGCCTATGCGCGAGATAAGTGGCCATGCTGTTCTGGGACGCTGCCGCAGGTGGCCGCTGACTATCGCATCAGCACCTATCTGCACGATGACAGAACCCTGTTCGTCAATCTCTACCTACCGTCCACCGTCACGTGGAAGTCGCAGGCAGGTGAGGTGAGGGTCAGTCAGCAGAGCGCCTATCCACTGGAGGGTCGCATCCGATTCACGGTCGAGAGCGCAAGCAACCGAAACTTCGCACTGAGCCTGCGCATTCCTGAGTGGGCCGGAGCCGACGCGACCCTTGCCATCAACGGTGCGCCATACCGGGGAGCGGTCCAAGGTGGAACGTTTGCGACGATCCGCAGGGTTTGGCACAAAGGGGACCGAGTGGAGCTGTTGCTGCCGCTGCGTCTCCGGCTGGTACCGGTCGACTCCGAAACCCCAGGCACCGTGGCCCTCATGCGGGGTCCGCTGGTTCTGTTTCCGCTCGGACAGGGAAGCCGCACCGTGCGCCAGTCGGATCTGTTGCAGGCACGACAGACCTCACCGGAAGAATGGCTTGTGCCTTCCGCCCAAGGCGACTTCCGGCTTCGACCGTTCGCGTCCATTCATGACGAGCCGTACAGCACCTACGTGAATCTCGCGTAGGTTGGCAGCTGCTAGGGAGAGGCCGGCGCTTGCCCCGTGCCTTCTGTCAGGCGGTACTTGTCGACGCGTACCTGTTGCTCATGGTCCTGCGCTTTGGCCTGCCTCAGGTTCTCGAGCAGCCCAGCGATCTCCTTGTCCTTATCTCCGGTGCGCCTGAGCGCCAGAACCAGACGGAAGATCGCCTCCTGGTTGAAGGGATCCAGCTTTAGGACAGCACGGCATTGCTTCGCGGCTCCGGGGAAATCACCGTCTTGAAATTCAAGGCTGCTCAGCAGATCAAGCGCCGGAATCAGCGAAGGATCGGCCGCGACGGCGCGCTGCGCATAGGCAACCGCCTCCTTCTCCTCCGGCGAGTTGGGCGGAGCTCCTTGCTCCTTCAGGATCTCCGCGGCAAGGTAGTTCAGATAGGCGCTTTCGGGCGATTGCTTCAGACTTGTACGCACCTTCTCAAGCGCTTCGGGCAGATGGTGGCGCTGCATCTCCGTGAGCCCCTGCGCCTCCAGACCGAAAGACTGTGAAGGGTCCAGTCGATTCGCCGTTTGAAAGTCCTGTTCGGCTCGGTCGATCTGCGAGTTCTGCATGTAAAGAACACCGCGGGCAACGTGCAACGCCGCCGAGTTCGGCAGCTGTGTCAAACCGGCGTCGAGCATCGCGATCCCTGCCGGAAAGGAGCTGTGGTCGAAGCTGAGACTGGCGAAGTCAAGGTAGTTCTGTGGGTCCTTCGGATCTTGCTGGATCGCTCTGCGCAGAAGATCGACGGAGTTTGGGGTGTCGCCCAGCGCCTCATAGGCGGAGGCCGCAAGCGAAAGCGCCGCCTCATTCTGCGTGTCAAGGAGCGGCTTCAGCGTAGACAACGCGGCTTCCGGATGCTTCTGCCTCAACTGCAGGACGGCGAGGTTGTAACGAATGTTGGCATCCTCCGGCCAGACCTCCAGCATGTGTTGCACCACCACCTCGGCCTCGGCGTTCCGCTGGAGGTGATCCAGCGCGGCGACCTGTGCCTCGAGTGCTCCCTTCTGATTGGCAATGGTGGGGCCTGCCTTGCTGAAGTGCTCCGCGGCGGCCGACCACTCCCCACGCTGAACCTCGAGCATGCCGGCCATACCGTTGGCCTGCGGCTCGTCCGGGGCCTGGGCGAGCAGACGTGCCACCAGATCGCGCGCCGCGGGGCGATCGATCCGAAACGCAACCTCCGACGCACCTTCCAGGGCGGGCAGGGAAGTTGGATCGAGGCGAAGCGCGCCTTGAAAGGCAGTGAGCGCCACCGCCGGTTGGTTGAGCTGGTTAGCGGCAATTCCTTTCAGGATCCAGAGACGTGCCTCCTTCGGCTTGGAGCGCAGGGCCACTTCGGCGTCCCGAAGCGCCTCGGCGGCGTGATTCTGGCGCAACTCGCCGATGATGCTCTCCGCCGTGATCGAGGTCTGCGCAGGAGCTCCCAACGCGGAGAACAGGAG
This sequence comes from Acidobacteriaceae bacterium, assembly GCA_965277125.1. Lineage (GTDB taxonomy): Bacteria > Acidobacteriota > Terriglobia > Terriglobales > Acidobacteriaceae > Edaphobacter. The sequence goes on from CBDIBU010000005.1 coordinate 981,959, forward strand.
CCCGCCAGTCACCCCGGCACACATATGGCGCCAGGGCCTGACACGTTGAGGAGTGTGGTTCATGGTTCAAGGTTCTGACCGGGCGTGTCCCGTAGACTCCATGCCCGGTCGGCTGTTGGTGGACCGCTCTCAACCCCGCTGTTCCTAAAAATTAAGGCGAGCGCCAATGTCGGCATTTCGTGGATTGTATTGTGCCGTTGACCTGCCAAACGTGCCATCGTTCGCATTTCCATCGACACCCTGGAGGTTGACTCGATTGAAGACGTTGAACACGTCGAAGCGCAGTTCAAGACTCACCGACTCCCGGATCTTCGTCACCTTCTTCAGATCGAGGTCCCAGTCAGCATACCCGGGATTGCGGAATCCGTTTGGGACCTCATTGCCTTCGGTTCCAGCCGCCGGCAGGGAAAACTGTCCGCAGGGTGCGCCGGCCGTACCGAAGGGAGCGCCGGCACCGCAGCCGTTGGCTAATGTGCCTGTGCTCGTCGGAAAAACACCCGACAAATATTGGGCGCGAGAGTATTTCTGGTTCTTGTTCGCCACGTTCGGGAAGTCGTTGTTATACCCGTCTCCATTGAAATCCCCGCTCGTGGGCGCGACCCCGGTAATCACGCCCGCGGCGTTAAACGTAGGCTGAAACGCGGCGTTGGTGTAGACACTGAACCGCCCTCCCTGTTGCAGAATGGTCGTTCCGGCAAGCGTCCAGCCGCCAGTGGCACGATTCAACAGACCATTGCCGCTCAGACCCGGAAGTTGATAGCTGTAACCAAGGCTAAGTCGGTTTGGCACGTCCCAGACCGATCGACTGTAGTACCTCGGGAAGTCGTTGGTCGGGTAGACCTGCCAATCATCCATCGATCGGCTGTAGGTGTAGGAGGCTGTGACGAAGCCGCGCTGGGTCAAGCGGCCATTCACCGACGTGACCAGAGCGTTGTAGTTCGAGTGCGGTCCAGTCTGGGCATAGGTAATGGAACCGAAGCTTGGATTCAGCCGCACCGGCGAGCTCCGATAGGTGAAGGTACCCGGACTACCCGCGACGGGAACGCCGGTTTGCTGAAAGAGATCCCCGTCAAAGCGGTTCACATCAGTGCCGTAAATCGTGTTGACGGTATTCCCTCCACCCGTCACCAGGTTCTGAGAGTTTGACCCCACATACCCGATCGAAGCGATCAGACGGGAGGTCAGTTGGCGTTCTACGGTAAGCACGTAGTTGAACGTGAACGTGGTTTTCAGGTTTCGTTGAATGCCGCCGACACCGATCTGCGAGCCGGCGATTCCGCCTTGGGCGTTGAGTGGAGCGCCCACGAACTTCGGATACGGAAACCCGGCGGGTTTGGACTTGTCCGTGCCCAAGGCAAAGATGGGAGGTGCCGTCCTCCCATCGTTATAAAACGTCGGCACGACATAGTTGGGTGGATTGCCGTTGAACACGTCTCCGGCCTGACCTAGCGTGGGGCTATCGTGATATACGCCGATACCGCCGTGAAGCACCGTCTTTCCATCGCCGATCGGGTCGAAGGCAAAGCCCACACGCGGGCTGACCGCCTTGATGCGGCTCTGGAAGGCGTTGGAGACGACCTTGAAGGAGCCGCTGGCGATCTGCTCGTTGGTACTGGCGCCGGGTCCGGGAAAGAAGTTGGCGAACTGCAGACCGAGGGCGCCGGACGGGTTGCCGAAGTCATCGTAGCGAATGCCGTAGTTGACGGTGAGCCGCTTGGTCGCCTTCCAGGTATCTTCCGCGAATCCGCCGTTCACCTGCTGCTTGTACCCATAACTTCCAGGCTCGGGCGCCCCGGTAATCGGGTTGTAGGTTAGCTGCGATTCGCTGACGGGATTATCACGAACCAGATCAAGGATGTTGTTGAAGTTGAAGCTGGGTTGATCGTGCACCGGAGCAAACAGGGCGTCCCCGGTGTAATACACGCCATCCACACCAAACCGAAGGCTATGATTTCCCGCGACGTGGGTCACCACATCGCGCCAATGGTAGTTGGTCTGGATGAAATCACCCTGCGCAAATCCGACGCCAAACCCGTTGATGCCGGAGACGGAGATCGAAGGCACTGTGAAATCGCCGCTAAGGCTGTTAACGCCTTCGACGCGCAGATAGGCACCGCTCGCCTCATTCAGGGTGTTCGGCGAAAAGGTGTGAGTCTCGTTGGCTTGGTAAGCCTGTGTCTGCGATGTGTTGTGTGTGGAGAACGTTGGTCGGACGTTCGGTCCGCCTGTGTTCAGGTGCTGACGGTACACGGTTCCGTACAGGCGATCGCGACTAAAGTCCTTGTCTAGTCTGACGCTGTACTGGACTGCATTGCGAAAGCTCGAACTATTAAACGTTCCGGAGTCGAAGACTGGCATGGAGCACGGAAGATTGCCGCTCGCCGCCGTACCGCAGGTGGAAGGAAAGATAGTGGCGGCGGTCTGTGACACTGAGACGTTGCCGACATTGGCGACAGGATAGTGAGAAAGAACGTAGGTTCCGACGGTGTTGGGAAAGGCCGATTGAGCGAACGCCGTAAACTGCGGATCCTCAAACGTGACGGAGTTGCCGTTGCTCGATGTCAGGGAGCGGAGCGGTTCAATGGTGAAAAAGAAGTAGGCCCGGTGCAGCGGGTAGATAGGACCACCCACACCAGCCGAAATGTTGTTGCTGTGATACGGGGCGATCTGATTGGCGAAGTGCGTGCGCTGCGACTGAAGATTCTGGTTCGCGAAGTAGTCGCTGCCGAAACCGTGGAAGTGGTCTGTCCCGGCCTTGGTCGTTACTGATGTCTGAATCGAGCTGGCGCGCCCGTAGTCCACGTTGAATGTATTCGTTTGGATCGACGTCTCAGCGATCGAATCGGGGTTGGGCGTCAGGTTCGTGACCCCAGGTCGGACGCTGCTGGTGATGTCAAGGCCGTCAATCACGTAAAGATTGCCGTTGGCGCCGCGGCCATTGGCGCTGACATCGTTGGCGGCTTCCGTGTTGAAGTTATCCGTCGTGGTGCCAAGCCCGGAGACACCCGGCGCAAGCGCGATCAGGGTTATGAAGTTACGTCCCGGAAGCGGCAGATTGTCGAACGCCTGGGTGTCGAGCGTGAGCTGGTTGCGGGTCTCCGCCGTGTTCAGCAACGGCGCCTCGGCCGTGACGCTCACCGTGGAGCTGACCGATCCTGCCTGCAGCACGAACGGCTGGTTCCGGTTCTCGTCCGTGTTCAGTGTGAGTGGCGTCTGCGTTGTGCCGAAGCCCTCCGCCGTTGCCGTCACTGTGTATCGGCCAGGAGCAAGACTGACAAAGCGGTAGACACCTGAAGCATCGGTCTGGGCCGTGCGCGCGACCGCTGTGTCCTCGCTTTTCAGCGTAACGGTGGCGCTCGAGATACTGGCCCCGGTATTGTCGGTCACGGTGCCTTGGAGGCTGCTGCTGAACTGTGCGTACGCAAGATCTCCGGAGAAGATCGTCAGCAGCACGATAACTAGACTTGCCCACTTCGTTGCACGCGAGCGGGTATTTTCCTCGCTTCTGCGTAGCGCCTTCAATGCGTTCAGGACGGATCGGCCCATCACCTTGCCTCCAGAATCGAAATGTTTCGATTGACCCGAGAGATCATCGGCCCACCAAGCCACCACTGTCAAGTAGATGGTGACAGCTAAGGCCGTCTCTCGCCGAGCCGCGCTCATGCAGCCACTCCGTCCAACCACCCACACAGCTAGCGAAGCCCATACGACCCGACTCGCCACATCCACACCACGCGCCAACCTCTCGAGCCTAAATCCAGACCTTCGAATCGACCTTCGTCTTGCGTCCGTAGCGTCGGTTATCGGCAGGTGCGGTGTCGCCCGCGCCAGTCGATCGGGTCACGATGATCGGATGTACCGGGGCAGCGACTCTGGGAGATTTGCTGGGCAACTGGCCTCCCGTGCTGGTGGTCGCGCCCGGAGCATAGTTCACGTCGGGATCGGCCAAATACTCGGCCGGCGACCCGACACGGTTCATGCGCGCGTAGTTGGGAATGGCCAGCATGGGCGATCCATCCTTCCAGGTACCGGTCAAGACCATCACGCCGCCCAGCAGATCCGGCCGCCACTCCGCGCGCAGGGGAGCGTCGCTTAGCGGTTGCTCGATGTTCGTCTGGTCCGCCGTTTCCACGTTGTAGACGAGTGGACCGTACCGCAGCGCGACCGTGCCGAGGTCCGCCTTGACACGATCGTCCGCGGCCACACGCTGCGGCTCCACCGGCAACTCGAGCTCAATGCGGTCGCCTGCCGTCCACTCGCGCGTCACCACCGCATACCCCTTCTCGATCCGCGGCGTCACACGCTCGCCGTTCACGGTGAATGCCTTCACGCCACCCATCGATGGAGACTCCGTGTACAGCTTGCTGGTATGACGGTTAGGAATCCGGATGTAAACCGAGAACGTCTTCGTCTCCTGCGGATTCACGGTGATCGCGACGGAGCCGTTCCATGGATAGTCCGTCTTCTGCACCATCTCCAACTTCGTTCCGGCTACCTTGCCTACCTGGATCCGGCTGCCGACGAACAGGTTCACATAGACTCCGCTCTTGCTCTTCACGTAGGCCCAGGTCGGCATCATCAGCAGCGTTCGCGGAATATTGCCCACACAGCAAGGGCAAACATGCCACTGCGTGCGTTGGGTGTTCACCAGCGGATTGGTATAGCAGAAGCTCGTTCCGTCCAGCGCCACACCGCCCAGCAAAGCGTTGTACATGGTCTGCTCGTAAAGGTCGGCGTACTTGGCATCGTGGTAGGCGAGGTTGAGCTTGTACTGAAAGAAGACTAGGCCGCAGCTGGAACAGGATTCGCAGTACGAGTTATTGCGCAGCGAGTAGTTCGGTCCAAAGCCCTCGGAGGTTTCGCCGCTGCCAATCCCGCCTGTAAGGTAGAACTTCTTATTCACCATGTTGTCCCAAAGCGACAGAACAGCGCTCTGGTATCCGCAGTCTTGCGTTTCTGCGGCAATGTCGGCCATGCCGGAGTAGAAATAGGTCGCGCGCACCGCGTGGCCCACGGCTTCGTATTGCTGCTCCGGTGGCAGGTGACTCTGGTCGTACTCTGAACCGCCGCGACGTGAATCGAGCAGAAACTTTGCCAGCACAATGTAGGCATCGCCCCGGTTATGGCCCTCTTGATCGTTGACGAAACGGCCGAAGCGCACCAGGGCTTGCTCCATCTCCTGGTGGCCATCGAACCAGGCCTGCTTGCCTGGACCAAGGTTCGCGACCCAGCAGTCCGCCAGCTTCTTCGCCGCGTTGTACAGGCGCAGATCCTGGCCGTCGGTCAGCGTGTAGTGATTGATCGCCGACTCTATAAAGTATCCGGAGACATATCCCTCGTGGTTGCCGCGATGCTCCGGCGACCAACGACGCGGCCAGTCCTTCCGGTCGGCAAGAATGTACGCTGTCTGCAGGTATCCGTCGGGCATCTGCGCCGCCAGGATGATCGGAATCCACCGCTCCATCGTGGCGCGCATCTGCTCCTGGGCCTGAAGAATCTCCGGATCGCCCTGCGCATCAACCATGAGGGCAATGCACATCGACTCAACCGTCTGGTGCACCCAGGCGTTCGAGAAGACGAAGCCCTTATGCTTCGCGTGCGGTTCGCCCCGATTCGCCTTTCCGGCCTCTATGAAGTTGTCGATTCCACCATCTCCTCGGTTTGGGGCGATGTCCGTCCGTTCGCAGAAGGCGATGCAGTGGGAAATCCAGTCAACAATCAGCGTCTTGGCGCGCTTGCTCCAAAGCGGGCTGTCGACCGCGTACTTGGTGGTGTACACCACATCCAGCCGGTCCTTCGGAGGCCCAAGCTCGACCCGTACCTTCAGCCTGGAAGAGCTCTGCTCCGCACGCCCAGAACCGGTGAGATCGAGAACGTACTCGCCCGGCGCGGAAAACGCCGCGGTCGTGACCGGAGCGGCAGGGTCGGTAAATGTAACCTCGCCGGGTCCGGAGATCTTGGTCCATCGAGCGGCGTTCCCGGGTAGGTCATCGAGCCAGACCGCCTTTCCCGCGAGAAAAGTCTGACTCCCCAGAATGACCGATCGATCGATCCCCGCAGCGACGACCGGCGGAAGGGAAGGCGCAGGTCCGGCGTTCGAGACCACCCACTCCAGGATGCCGGCCGCGTGTCTTCCCTGTGGCACGATCTCAAGGCGAAGCTTGTCGGTCGTCACCGCGTCGAAGCTCGTGCTGTTGAAAGTGTCGCCGGCGATGCCGAGACCGCGAGCGTTCACCACCGGAGCGAAGTCGCTGCCGTTCCAATACACGATTCGGTACGAGCTCGGCGCGGCGATCCTCGCGAACTCGCTGCCTGGAGGCGCGTCTGGACGAGGCGCGTCGATCGCCCAGTAAACGTCCACTTCGGCGACCGTAATCGGCTTGCTCCAGGCATACTGAACCCACGGAACGACATCGCCGGCTTCGTCGTCGTGCCGCACCGCGTAGCAACTGTTCTTGCGGTCCTGAGAGTTCGCGGGAGTGATGCCATCGTTCAGGGCGGAGATCTTGTTTTCGCTGGTCGTCACGAAGCTGGAGGGAATGGCCACTCGGGCCAGGTTCAGCGCATGTCCGCCGGCAATCTGAGCGAGAGCCTTGGGGCCCTGGACACCGGCAACGACCGCGCTGCCTGCGATGCCCGCCAGAAAGTCTCGCCGGTTAAGAGCGAGGCTGAACGATGTCTGCTTCGCCCCAAGGCCTTTTCGCACACCATTCTTCGCCATACGTTTCCTTGAACAGCAGAAAGCGTAGTCCATCCACGTCACGGATGTCCAACCCCGGTACCGGGAACTCAGCAGCCTTGATTGTGGGTCTTTTTGTGCGACCGGCCGCTGCGGAGATTGTTCGCCCGAGCCGCTGCCTTACCTACTTCCGGGACCCAAGGCGGTCTCCGTCCACCGCTGACGCACGCCGAAGCAGAGATGCCCCGCCCACGCGCACGCGCCATCCAGGGCCCCTTCAACCGTAAAGCGGGTGGTGACCGATCTATTCGTTGCTGTCTCAGGTTGTGGCAAAGGCGCGGGATAGCCCGTCTCACGTCACCTCACACGCTAACCTGCCTGATGTGCTCTATAGTTCCGTCTTCGGAAGGCATGGCTAAGAGGTCGCGGACTCGCGGTTGCGCTTCCTGATCTCGATGTTCAGTCGCTTGATCTTCTGGTTCAGAGTTGAAAGCGGAATCTTGAAGAACTCTGCCGCCTCCGTCTGGTTCCAGTGACAGCGCTCCAGACGGTCCGCAATGATGCGCCGCTCGATCTCCTCCATGAGTTCAAAGAGCGACGCGTTCGGCCGGCGCTCCAGGGCGGCAGCGGTGTATGCGGTTCCGGTGATCTGCGAAGGCAGCAAGTCTGGCGTGATCGTCGATGAGGTGGAGAGGACGACGCCCCGCTCCATAGCATTCTCAAGCTCGCGCACGTTGCCGGGCCACTCGTGCTCCATCATGATGCGCAGGGCCTCCGGCGTCAGAACCTTCTCCGCTACGCCGTTCTCCTTGGCGTAAAAGCTCAGGAAGTGCGCCGCCAGCAGCGGGATGTCGCTCTTCCGTGTGCGCAGCGGCGGCAGCTCGAGCGCGATAACGTTCAGGCGATAGAACAGATCCTCGCGAAAGCGACCGTCACGCACGGCATTCTGCAGATTGACGTTGGTGGCGGCGATGATGCGCACGTCGACCTGTATCTCATGCGTTCCGCCGAGCTGCATGAAGCGGCGATCCTGCAGGACGCGCAGGATCTTGGCCTGCATGTCCATGCTCATGGTGCCGATCTCATCCAGAAACAGTGTGCCCCCGTCGGCGATCTCGAACAGCCCGCGCTTGCTGCTCACGGCGGAGGTGAAGGCGCCCTTGGTGTGGCCGAAGAGCGTGGACTCGAGCAGATCGGAGGGGACAGCGCCGGTGTTCACGGGGACAAAGGGACGATCGCGGCGCGGCGAGTTCGCGTGCAGCGCCTTGGCGACGAGCTCCTTGCCGGTTCCGCTCTCGCCCTGAATCAGCACCGTGGAGCGAGAAGGAGCGACCTGTGCCACGACGTCAAAGAGCCGCGTCATCGGCTCGCTCTTGCCAACGATATTTTCGAAGCTGTACCGCTGCTTGAGCGCGCGACGGAGCTGCACGACCTCGACTTCGGCGCGGCGTCGTGCGATGGCGGAGCGGATATCGGCGAGCAGCTTCTCATTATCCCAGGGCTTTTGAACAAAATTCTCGGCGCCCGCGCGTATCGCTTCGACGACATTGCCCACTGTGCCGAAGGCCGTGATCATGATGACCGGCAGCTCCGGACGCATCTCCGTGATGCGCGGAAGCAGGTCGATGCCGCTCTCGCCCGGCAAAGACAGGTCAAGCAGAAGCAGGTCATATTCGGCGCGCGAAAGCAGATCAACGCCGATGCTGCCGTCGCGCGCGGTCGTGACGGAGAAGCCCTCCAGCGTGAGCAGAACTTCAAGAGACTCGCGAATCGCGGCTTCATCGTCGATGATGAGGATGCTGCCGGTCAGGCGGCGCGAGGCGCCTGTGGTTCCGGGAAGGTCAGCGACCGTGACGGCTTCAGGCATGGATCGGGCTCCTTTCGCTAGAGCTTGCATCGGCAGTGGCGGTTGCGGCTGAAGAGACAGCCGGGAAATCGAGCTCAAAGGTCGTACCGATGCCGACCGAGCTTTCCACCCGGATCTTGCCGCCATGCTCCTGCATGATGCCGTAGCTGACAGCAAGGCCGAGCCCCGTTCCTTTATGCTCGCCCTCCCGCGGCTTGGTCTTGGTGGTAAAGAATGGGTCGTAGATGCGATGCAAGTTCTCCTGGCTGATCCCTGAGCCGGTGTCATGAATGCGCACGAGCACGCGACCGAGTTCATTCGCCGTTGCAATGCGAATACAGGGGTTCGCCGCGCCAACTGTAGCGTCCTTGGCGTTGAGCAGAAGATTCAGCAGTACCTGCTGGATCTTGCCTTGATTGGCCAGCACACCGTCCAGACCGGAGTCGAGGTCCAAATCGACGACGATCTTGCCCGTCTTCAACTGATGATCGATCAGGTTGACGGTGTCGCGCACGAGCCGGTTCACATCGACGGTTGTGCGCTCCGTGCCACTGGTCCGGGAAAAGTTGAGTAGACCGTTGACGATCTCGGAGGCGCGAAAGCTCTGCTGCGTGATCTTCTCCAGAATGGGCGCCAGGCGTGTATCGGTGCTCATCTGCTTGGTCAGCATCTGTGTATAAGCGGAGATGACGGCGAGCGGCGTATTGACCTCATGGGCGACACCGGCAGCGAGAAGACCAATGGAGGAAAGCTTCTCGGCCTGCGTGAGCTGCGCCTCCAACTCCACCCTATCCGTGATGTCGTCAATCAGCACGATGCGCCCGACCGTGTCGCCTGACTTTGCGAGCAGGGGAGCGATCGCGACATTGACCATGCGTGGTTGACCGCGCGGCAGATCGATCCGGACTTTATAGAAGGTGTGTGTGCCGGGCTCGCGGCGGACACCCTCGAGACGGTCAAGAAAGTTCGCTGGAAGGAGTTCGGCGATGGGACGCGTCAGCGCTCGTCCTCGGGACAGATCAAAAAGCGACTCCATCTGCTGATTCCAGCTGCCCACCCGGTCGTGCAAATCGACAGCAAAGACACCGACATTGATGGACTCAACGATGTTCTCGTGAAATTCCTTGAGTCGCTCAAACTCTCCCATCTGGCTTTCGAGCCGGCGATAGAGCTGGGCGTTCTGAATGGCGATGCCGATGTAACTCGCCAGCAGTTCGAGCACCTCGACGTCCTCGCTGGAAAGGAAGTCGCCGCGACGCGTGAGGCCAAGGCCGATCACGGCTACCGTGCGCGCGCCGCGGCCGTCATGCGATGCCGCTCTGCAAGGGACGTAATAGTTCAAATCCAGGCGCGCGGCGGAGGCGCGCTCGGTCGAAGAAAGGTGCAATGCCTGCCGGGGGTTTTCCCAAAAGATGTGGCTGCGAAGCGGAAGGTTCGGCGCGGACTCGTCGAAGCGCAGGAAGTCGAGATCGAGTGCCTCGGTGTCCGCAGGCGCCAGTCCAAGCAGACCATGCGAACCCGCCAGGCGCATCGGCGTGCTGACGCCGGCCTCGTCGGAAGAGAGAAACACGGCGACGCGGGTCACCAGAAGAGTCTGCGAGAGCCGGTCGACGATAGACTGCACCAGGGTGGCCAGGTCCGTCTGGGCGTTCAGACCTCGCCCGAACTCCACCAGCGTCTCCCGGTAATCGAAGCGCTTCTGATCAAATAGCCGGTCGACCCGCACTTGAATGGCCCGCTTCAGCGGGTCGAAGAGAATGCCGGTCAGGGTAACCGCCGCGACCAAACCCCAGATGTGCAGGTTTGGCAGGCGAGTGTGCACGAACTCCGCCGCAACGCCTACTACGATGAAGTAAGCCGCAACGAGAGAAGCAGTTGCAAGCGTATAGGTAACCCCACGCTTGAAGATCAGGTCCGTGTCCATCAGGCGATAGCGCACGATCGCCCAACTAAAGGTCAGGGGAAGAACAACCAGGGAAAGTCCCGCCATTCTGGTGAGAAGACTGGGCGCGGTCCAATCCGCCATGAAGGGAATGGCATAGAACAGGGTGAACGGCGTAACCGCGACAAAGGTGCCGCGCGTCAACCACTTGAGCTGTTGCCGCTCCAGAGCGGAGCGGGCGCGAAGGTAGCGAATGCGAAAGACGACAGCCGCGATCACAGAGTAAAGCGCAAGGTACCCTATGGCGATCTGGTCGAGACGATGTCGAAGCAACTCGGTCGCGGTCCAGCGATAGACAGCGGTGATCCACAGAGCGACCAGAAAGCACCCTGGCACGTAGAGCAGCATCACGCCAACACCGCGGCGAATCCTTGAAAGCCGGGATGTCGCCTGCGCCTCGTCGAAGCTGACGGCGAAGTGGAGAAAGAGGGCAGGCTGCAAGGCATTCGCTACGATGTTGGACCAGAAGATAATCAAATCCAGCGCGTCCAACTTCGTGCTGAACTTGAAGGCAAACAGAACAAACGATACAAGACAAAAGAGATAGAAATGAGTGGCTTTCGGCGCAGTCCAGCGTCGGAAGAGGACATAGGTCCCAATGCAGAGATACGCAAGCGCGATCAGACGAAAGCCGTTATTGCTTGAGCGGTCCGCAGGCTCAAGAATGACCGGAATCTCCAGATGGGTTCCGTCGCCTGCATGGTGCGGCGTGGGACGCCAGATGGAGTAGGTCGCGTGGGCCCAAACCCCACTGTGGAACAGCTCCCGCTCGAAGGAGGCGAGGCGCGGCGTTGGCCGGTCGTCGACGGCCAAAAGGAGGTCGCCTTTTCGAACACCGGCCCGCTCAGCCGGCGTGCCTTCCGCGACGCGCTCCGCCCGCAGTCCGCCCTGGGATTCCATCCACCATGCGCCATCCGTGGGGACGTCGAAGCTGTCCTCCTGGCGTAGATTTAGGATGGCGAGAACAACAGCGGCCAGGGTTACCACCGCGAGGACGATGGCCAGAACTCGGGTTTGGAAGGCGTTCTTCATGGGCGTACTAAGGGTGCAGTGGGCGTGAGCGCAAAAGAATGTTGCACGCAACCTGCCAAACGCACGATTGGCGTCTGTTGAGAGATATACCGTGGGGCGCACGCGGTGTCAGAAGCCACTTGCCTGGTTATACGTAAATTCATAGACATTGTTGCAAGAAGTGGGCGGACAGACTACTTCCCCTGCGCCGAAGTTCGCCGAGAGCGCTGGGACACAACCATAAGGGCGGGCATGGCCGATCATTGTGCGGAAAACTCGTCCAGCAGCCAGCGTTCGAGAGCCTCCTGCATGGCGCTCAACTTCGAGGACGGCGAAGTGGGCACTCCGGCAAAGAAGTGGTCCGCGCCCGGGATGATGATGGACCGCCGAGCAACCTTGACCGACTCGAGGACAAGATCCAGCTCATGAACCGGGCTGAACTCGTCGTGGTCCCCACTGAGGAAGAGCATGGGGCCGGCGCAGCGGGGTAGAAACTCATAGGTGTAGTCGCGTCCCGCCGCACGCACCGGCAGACCGAGGCCGACGCGCCCGATCACGCGCGAATCCTCACACGTGGCCCGGAGCCCCACATACGATCCAAAGGAAAAGCCGACAAATATAAGCGGACGGGCGAGCCTGGTGTATGTCCAGTTGATCGCGGCGCGCACATCGCCTTGCTCCCCATGGCCGTGATCGAAGGCGCCGGCGCTTCTGCCCACACCGCGGAAGTTGAAGCGCACCGTGGGAAGCCCCAGGGCCGCGAATGCCTTCATGGCGCGATACACGACCTTGTTGTGGAGCGTGCCTCCCGCCGGAGGATACGGATGGCAGAGCACGGCGCCAAGCGGGGCGTCGGGCGCGCCTGTGTTGAGCACAGCCTCAAGCTGTCCGGCAGGACCGACCATGTCCTCGATCTGCCGGATCTGCGACGCCGGGTACGGCGGAGCAGGGAACGGAAAGCGGGAGAGAGCCGTCACGGACACCACCTCAGTGTAGTCATCGAGGGTGTCCGGGGGTGGGCGACACGGTGGGGCGCTGTCGTATGCTCCTCCCATGAGCATCGATCCGGTCGCGCTGACCCGTGAGCTCGTCGATATCGAATCGACGACCTATCATGAGGGTCGGGTCGGTGAGTTCCTGGCGGCGTTCCTGGAGCGCTTGGGCTATGCGGTCGAGCGAATGCCCGTATCGCAGGGCGACGCCTCCGCTCCACGGTTCAACGTCTTCGCGACCATGCCGGGCGTGTCTCCCGAGCTGGTGTTGTCGACCCATATGGACACCGTTCCCCCGTTCTTCACGTCCCGCGAGGACGCGGAGTTTCTGTACGGTCGTGGTGCCTGCGATGCCAAGGGCATTATCGCGGCGCAGATCGCGGCGGCGGAGCGGCTGGCCGGGGAGGGGCTTGCCGTGGGTCTGTTGTTTGTCGTCGGCGAGGAGCGCGACTCCGCAGGGGCAGCCGAGGCGAATCGACACCCGCGTGGGTCCCGCTTCCTAATTAATGGAGAGCCGACGGACAACCGGCTGGCGACCGCTTCCAAGGGGGCGTTGCGATTGGAGCTGCGCGCGCATGGAACGATGGCGCACTCGGCTTACCCGGAGTTGGGCGAGAGCGCGATCGACAAGCTGGTGAGCGTGCTGCACGACCTTCGGGGTCTGGCGCTGCCGATCGATCCGGAGATCGGGGACTCGACGCTGAATGTCGGACTGATCGCGGGCGGCCGCGCGCCCAACGTGATCGCCGACCATGCGGAGGCGCACCTGCTCATTCGGCTGGTCGGACCCTCGCAGCAGACGCGCCGGAACATTGAGCGGGTCGTGGGCGATCGGGCAGAGGTCCACTTCAGTCTCGACCTACCCTTTGTTAAGATGCGCGGCGTCGGAGAGCTGCCGACGATGACCGCGAAGTTTACGACCGACATCCCGTCGCTTACGGCGTGGGGCGAACCGTTCTTGCTGGGGCCGGGATCGATTCATGTCGCGCACACACTCCAGGAGAGAATTCGCAAGAGCGAGCTTCTGGAGTCAGTCGAGCTGTATGTGCAGCTGGCAAAGATGCTGCTGGCAGAACCCCCCGTGAGGGCCAACGCGGCACAATGAGATCGGCGACACGAGTGCTGGGGTGGGTTTTGGTTGCGGTCGTGATCCCACTGGGCCTGATCTGGGGCAGTTACTGGACGATCTCGTTGCGCAACACGGGACAGCGGCGCTTCGACGCGCTGATCGTGCTGGGATCGCCGACGAATCCCGATGGGAGCGCCTCGCCGGAGGAGCGGACGCGGGTGGCGGCGGCCGCCCAAGAGTACCGGACAGGGGCAGCGCCGGTGGTGATTGTGAGTGGGGGCGCGGCGCACAACCAATTCGTCGAGGCCGACGCCATGGCACAGCTCGCGCAAGAGGATGGAGTGCCTGCCCAAGCGGTGATCGAGGAGACGCAGGCGCGAAATACGATCGAGAACATATGGTTCAGCACTGCGATTGTGCGTGGACAAGGAGGAAGCAGTGTGGAGGTCGTGAGTTCACCGAGCCATCTGCCGCGGACGGCCTTAATCCTCGCGCTGTATCCAGAGTTGCGCTGGCGCACCCATGCAGCTCCGTGGCCACCGGAGTTTCTGCGTGCCCGTATTCGCACCATCTACTGGCAGGAGGCGCTCGAGTGTCTGCGCCTGCGGGTGTTCGGATTTCCGCGAAACGCATTTTTGCCGCCGCACTAAACTACCGTTCCGCCGCGATCTTCAGATCAGCCAGCCAATGCTGCTGGCTCTTCTCAAGCTTAGAGGACGAGAAAAAGAGCGTGAGCAAGAAGCCATCCATTGACTCGCTAGTATTTAACAGCGTTCGGTCGCCCGGCAGACAATGCAGCTTCCAAACGTGGATGGCCCTCGCATTATAGGCTGTACCCGTCTAGGCGAACGCTTCCGGAGGTCGCACGAGGGCAATGCGCGATCGAATATGGGTACCGCTTGTCCAGACAAAGGCAATACCAGGCTGAAGTGGTCCGCGTATCTCGGCCTCAGAGATGTCCCCCTGCCATTTCGGCCAGCTGTTTACATCCGTCAGCAGTGCCCAAACTCGTTCGGGTGAAGCGTTGATCGTGATCTCGGACGTTGTTTTGACGGGCGCGTTATCCTGAATGAGCCCCTCCGCTGCCAACCGATCCAGACGGTCACCAGATGGGACCGCGGCGAAGATCAAGAGCAGAAATGCCGGCAACCGAATCATCTGAAGCTCCTTTGCGAGAACATTTCAGGGGTTGTACGACGACACCGACTCCGCAGTTCCACGGCCCTTGTCGCAGAACGGCGGCGCCCGAACCTGCCAGTCTTGTGTGACCTTTAGCAGAATTCTTAGCTGGATTTCTCGGGACCGGGGTGAACCATGGGTGGTGCGGCGTAAGCGAAGTTAGGGACGTGATTTCCTCGTGCGGCGCCGTGTGGCGTAGGCGAGCGGTTAAACTTGGACGTGAGGGACCCGGATGGCCGCGCACGAGTTCACGCACCTGCACTTGCATACGGATTATTCGCTTCTGGATGGCGCCTGCGACGTCGAGAAGCTGGCCGCGCACGTGAGCAGCATCGGTCAAACCGCGGCGGCGATCACCGATCACGGCAACATCTATGGCGCGGTGCACTTCGCGGACGCGATGGCGAAGAAGGGCCTCAAGCCGATTCTGGGCTGCGAGCTCTATCTGTCGAAGACGACCGATCACCGCGAGCTGGCCGACGGCTATAACCACTTCCTCGTGCTCGCGGAAAACGAAGAGGGATATCGCAACCTGGTGCGGCTGACCAGCGAGGCGGCGCTGCACGGGTTCTATCGCAAGCCGCGTGTGTCGAAGGAGTTTTTGGCCCAACACACGGAGGGGCTGATCGGGTTCTCCGGCTGCCTCGCGGGCGAGCTGAATCAACACCTGATGGCAGGGAAGTACGAGGAGGCGAAGCGGTCGGCGGGCGCCTTCGAGGAGATGTTCGGCAAGGGCAACTTCTTTCTCGAAATCCAGGATCATGGGCTCGAGCCGGACAAGGGGGTCTGCGACGCGCTGTTCAAACTCGAGCGCGAGCTGGGCATTCCGCTGATCGCGACCAACGACAGCCACTACGTCGCTGCCGACGACAGCCGCGCGCACGAAATTCTGCTGTGTGTGCAGACCGCCGGGTCGATGAACGATCCGAAGCGCTTCAAGTTCGACACGCAAGAGTTCTACATCAAGACTGCGGAGCAGATGCATCGGACGTTTGCTCATGCGCCCGAGGTCTGTACCCGCACTATGCAGTTCGCCGAGCGCTGCGACGTGAAGCTCTCAAAGGTCAAGAATCCGTTTCCTGTCTTTGCGGTGCCGGAGGGCGAGACGCTCGACAGCTACTTCGAGCAGGTGTGCCGCGAAGGGCTGAAGAGACGGTTGGCCACCGCCGTCGCGCAGCTGCAGGCACGCGGCTTGCAGCGCAAGTCGATCGCCGACTATGAGGCGCGGCTGAATCGCGAGATCGAGTGCATCAAGCAGATGAAGTTCCCCGGCTACTTCATGATCGTGTGGGACTTCATTCGCTATGCGCGCGAGCACGACATTCCCGTGGGGCCGGGCCGTGGGTCCGCGGCTGGATCGCTCGTGGCCTATGCGATGGAGATCACGGACGTCGATCCGCTGCAGAACGAGCTGCTGTTTGAACGATTTCTGAACCCCGAACGTGTCTCCATGCCGGATATCGATATCGACTTCTGCATGAATCGGCGCGGCGAGGTAATCGAGTATGTACGGCAGAAGTACGGCGCTGATCAGGTCGCGCAGATCATCACCTTCAACACCATGGCGGCCAAGGCGGCGATCAAGGACGTCGGCCGCGCGCTCGATATGCCGTACGGCGAGGTCGACCGCATCGCCAAGATGATTCCGGGGACGATCGGCATCACGATCCAGCAGGCGATGAAGGACTCGGTCGCGCTGGGCACGGCGTACGAGAGCGATCCGCGGGTGCGTGAGGTCATCGACGCGGCGATTCGTCTGGAGGGTCTGGTGCGCGGCGCCGGCGTGCATGCCGCCGGTGTCGTCATCTCGCCGCAGCCGCTCACCGAGCTGGTGCCGGTGACGCGCACCAAGGACGAGGCGATCGTTACCGCGTACGACATGAAGGCCGTCGAGAAGATGGGGCTGCTCAAGATGGACTTCCTTGGGCTGACCACGCTGACGGTCATCGACGACTGCCTGAAGCTGATCCGACAGAATCGTGGCGAGACGGTCGACATGGCAACCGTGCCGCTCGACGACAGACAGACCTACGAGCAGGTGTTTCACCGGGCGCTGACGTCGGGCGTCTTTCAGTTTGAGTCGGGTGGAATGCGGGACGTCTTGCGGCGCTATAAGCCGACCACCGTCGAAGATCTGACGGCGCTCAATGCGCTCTATCGGCCGGGGCCGATCCAGGGCGGTATGATCGACGACTTCATCGAACGCAAATGGGGTCGGCGCGCTGTGGAGTATCTGCTGCCTGACCTCGAGCCGATTCTGCGCGAGACCCTCGGCGTGATCGTGTACCAGGAGCAGGTCATGCAGATCTCGGCGACGATCTCGGGCTACTCGCTGGGGGACGCGGATCTGTTGCGGCGTGCGATGGGCAAGAAGAATCTCGAGGAGATGGCGCAGCAGCGCGAGCGCTTCATGGCGGGGGCGGCGAAGCGCAAGCACCCGAAGGAGACGGCCGGGCGGCTGTTCGATCTGATGGAGCAGTTCGCCGGCTATGGCTTCAATAAGTCGCACTCCGCGGCCTACGCGCTCCTGGCCTACCACACGGCGTGGCTCAAGACCCACTACCCGGTCGAGTTCATGGCGGCGCTGCTGACCAGCGAAACCTCAAAGCCGGAGAACGTGGTCAAGTACATCTCCGAGTGCCGCGAGATGAACATCGCCGTGCTGCCGCCCAACGTGCAGAGTTCGTTTGCTGACTTCACGCCCATGGGCGCCGCGATCGGCTTTGGCCTCGCGGCCATCAAGAACGTCGGTCACAACGCGATCGAATCCATCCTCATCGCGCGCGCGGAGCTGCGGCAGGCAGGGAAGAAGAGCTTCGCGAGCCTGTGGGAGTTCTGCGAAAAGGTCGATCTGCGTCTGCTGAACAAGCGTGTGCTTGAGTCGTTGATCAAGGCGGGAGCGATGGACGCGCTGGGCAAACGAGCGCAGCTTGCGGCGGCGCTGGACAAGGCGATGGAGCGGGCGCAGCGCTCACAGCGCGATCTGGCTGCGGGGCAGAGCGGGCTCTTCGGCATCTTTGACGACGCCCCCGCCGCGCGCGGGAATGAGGATGCGCTGCCGCACGTGCCGGAGTGGGATGAGCACACGCGCCTGCAGAGCGAAAAAGAGGTGCTCGGCTTCTTTGTCTCCGGACACCCCCTTGATAAGTATCGGGAAAAGTTACGTAATCTGAAAGTCATGGACACGGCGGCCGCCTGCGAGATGAAGCCCGAGCCGCAGGTCTTTCGGCGTGGGCAGCAGGAGCCGGAGAATGAGATCGCGATCGCGGGCGTGATCACCGGGCTGAAGGTGGCAAAGTCCAAGCGATCGGGCGAGCTCTATGCGCAGGCGTGTCTGGAGGACACGGTCGGCAAGATCGAGCTGATCGCCTTTCCGCAGAGCTACGAGAAGCTTGCCGAGCGACTCAAGATCGACGTGCCGGTGATCGTTCGCGGGGTGCTGCGCGGCGAGGAAGACTCCGCTCCGAAGCTTGCGCTGTCAAGCATCCAGGCGCTCGAGGACGTGAAGATCAAGCTGCCGGAGTCGCTGCGGATCAAGGTGCCGCTGCACCACCCAGACTCGGCGTTGCTCGAGAAGTTGCTGCTCATCTTTCGCGAGATGCCGGGCCGCGGGAAGCTTCTGCTCGATCTCGAGGAACCGGGTGAGTTCTGTGCCGTGCTGGAACCGCACAACGTTCTGGTCGCCGCCGATCGGCTCTTCATCGATCGCATCGAGGAGCTCGTCGGCCGCGGTGGCGTGCGCGTGGTCGATTGACGCCACTTCGGCGTGAATCGCCGTCGCGCGTCCGCGCTCGACTACAATCAAAGCTGCCGCAAACGAGTGAACCATGCCTGAGCAGGAACGCAGAGCCGCAACATCCCCACCCGCGACCGGGGTCGCAGAGCCGGAGGCGTGGCGTAAGACGGAGATCGCGCGAGATCCGCAACGCCCCTATCCGATGGACTTTGTCCAGGCGCTGTTCACCGACTTCAGCGAGATCCATGGTGATCGCGCCTTCGGGGACGATGCGGCGGTGGCCTGCGGCATGGCGCGGTTTCACGAACGCCCCGTGTTGGTGATCGCGAATCTGAAAGGGCGAACGCTGAAAGAGCGGGTTGCGCGCCGATTCGGCAGCCCGGATCCGGAGGGTTATCGCAAAGCGATGCGCGCCATGAAGATCGCAGAGAAATTCGGCCGGCCGATCTTCACCTTTATCGACCTCGCGGGGGCTAACCCAGGCATCGGCGCGGAAGAACGCGGCCAAGGCGAAGCGATCGCGCGCAACCTGCTTGAGATGTCTCGGCTGCGCGTGCCGGTGATCGCGACCATCACCGGCGAGGGCGGCTCCGGCGGTGCGCTCGCCTTGGCTGTCGCCGACCGCGTGCTCATCTTGGAAAACGCCATCTACTCGGTCATCTCGCCCGAGGGATGCGCCTCCATCATGTGGAAGGACGCGAGCAAGCGGCAGCAGGCGGCCACGGCGCTGCGGTACACCGCGCAGGATGTGCTGCAGTTGGGCTGTGTGGATGAGATCGTGACCGAGCCGCACGGTGGGTCACAGAGTGATCCGGCGGAGGCTGCGGCGCTGCTGAAGGAGACCTTGACGCGTCAGCTGGCGGGGCTTGAGGCAATGTCTACGGAAGACCGGCTCGAACAGCGCTATCAGAAGCTGCGCACCGTCGCCCGGTTCTATGTATCGGCATGAACGCGTGCGCGGAATGAGGCTGGCGTAATGTCCTATCGTCAACGCGGCCCCGCACGGCGTCTCCCCGGAGCGCTTCTCGCCCTGCTCGCTCTGCTTTGGTACGGGATTGCCAAGGACCTTGCGCAACGCGCAGCGACCGGACTCGCCTCCCACCTCTGGGCCGGTGTTCTGGTGCCGCTGCTCGGTCCGGTGTTTCTGCTGTTTCTGCTCTTTCTCGGCCTGACCTTGCTCGATGGCGCGAGACGGCCCGCGAGCGATCTTCGCCTGGCGGCCGGGCTGCCGGAACGACCCACCGCCGCCCGGGAGTGGGGGATCGGCGCCGCCGTAGGCTGGGCCGCCGCCATCCTGGCGACGCTGCCGCTCGTCTTGTCGGGCCATCTGCTGCTGAGCTTCTGGATAGGAGCGTCCGGCTGGCTGGCCGCCCTGGCGGGGATCGCCGGCGCTGCCCTCGCAACACTCGCGAGCGAGATCGCCTTCCGCGGTTATGGGTTCCGGCGACTCTCGGAAACTATGGGCAAGACCGCTGCCGCCCTGCTGATCGCGTTCATCTACGCGCTTGTGGTCGGCCTGCCCTTTGGCAACGCCCGCACCGTCGTGATCGCGTTTCTGTTCAGCTTGCTGCTGACGACAGGGTGGCTGCGTACCCATGCGATCTGGCTCTCCTGGGGACTGCACTTTGTCTGGAATCTCTGTCTCGGCCTGCTCTTCGGGTTGCCGACGCTCGATGGCGGCGATCTCGCCTCGGTGGTGCTGGCGCAGGTTCACGGGCGATCGCACTGGCTCGGTGGAACCGCCGGGCCGGTCAGCGGCTGGTGGTCTGTGCCGGTATTACTCGCCGCCGTGCTGGTCCTTGTGGCCGTGACTCGAGAGCTTGCCTGGCGCTACACGCACGCCCCCATCGTCCCGGCCGGGTACCCGATGGATGTTAAACCGCCCGCCGCGCATGCCGCCATGGAGCCGCAGGCACCCGCCCCGCCGCCACCGCTGGTACAGATTCTGCCGGCTCCGTCGAACCCGCCTCCCCCGCGCAGCTCGCCAAACGGGGTTTGACCTGGCAGCATTTCCCCCGGCGGGGGTTGAGCCGGCTGTGTCCGTCTCCGTGAGCATGGAGTGCTGCTCCTATATGGTCTTGCCAAAACTGTCGCCGTGAGTGCAAGCTTTAAGCTTGCTGGGCGAGGTGCAACCATGGCCTTTCACGTGTCGTCGCGGGTCTTTGTTGGGATCGCCATGGTGCTGGCGGCCGCTCCCCTGACCGCGCAGGTGTTTACCGTGGGCGAGCGCACCGCGACACAGGATGTGCCGACCAGCTTCGCGTCAACCCATGTGGCACTGCCGGGCGGTCGACTCTCCGAGCGCGGCCGCCGGGACCTCGAGCGATCGCTCGTGGCGGAGCAGGGGTTTGCGCATCGCCCCCTGCCGCTTGGCGCTGGACTCACGCTGGAAGCGAATGGTCCTATAACGCCGCAGGGCGAGCGGTACCAGCACATGCTGTTCACCAAGGGCCAGTCTGCCGGCGCTGGCGACCGCGTCATCGTCACAGCAGTCGTGATCAAGGGCAATCATCTCATCTTGGATCTCAACGGCGGACCATACGCAAAGCACCGCTTCCTGAGCCATGTGCAGATCAACAACGGAGGAGCGGTCGCGCCGCAGGAGCAGGCAACAGGCGCTCGTGTCACGCTGGTGTTTCCGGAGGGCGTGCCGGAGATCGCCGCCCCTGATGTGAAGGCGCTGCTTGAGCCGGTGATCGACTTCGGCGTGAAGACCTCCGAAGAGGCCTATGCAGACACCCTGCCGCAGCCGCTGCGCGAGGCCATCGCGGCGCACGAGGTGCTGGTCGGAATGAATCGGCGCATGGTGATCGCGGCGCTCGGGCAACCGGAGAGCAAGGTCCGCGAGCGTGGGGGAGCAGACGGCACAGCCGCCCAGTATGAGGAGTGGATCTACGGCCACCAGCCGCAGACGGTTCGTTTCGTGCGGTTCAAGGGGGATCGGGTCAGTCAACTCGAGATCGCCGAGCTTGGCAAACCGATTCAGATTCGTGACAAGGACGAGGTCAACGGATTTTCCGCGCCGCCACCCGGCAGGGTCATCCCTCTCGGAGATCGCACGCCCGGAAGCGAGGACCCAGACGTCGCCACCACCGCTCCGGCGCCGACGCTGCAGCGTCCCGGCGAGGGGCCGCTCTCGGGTGCCCCCGGCGGCAGCTCCGGAAAGGTGCGGCTGCCCCCTTCACCCAGCAGCACCTCCGCACCCACGGGTGCCTCCGCACCCAGCAGCACCTCCGCACCCAGCAGCACCTCCGCACCCAGCAGCACCTCCGCACCGACGGGTGCCTCCGCGCCGCCTGACGCACACTACACGGAGTTTCGTACCGGCGGTCGCTGATGTAAACTGACCTCTGCGTACGGAGGGCCGCGGAAGCGTGCCCTGATCGCGCCCGACTCATCAACCTCGGAGCCATCCGCGGCAAAGGCAAGGAGATCCTGAATCATGGCGAAGATTGCCAAAACCGGCGACCGCAAAAAGGTCATGGACACCAACAAGAGCACAGATTGCCCGAAGTGCTCCAAGCCGACCCGCATCGTAAAGCGGGTAAAGGATCGTGAGCGCCAGGTACCCGGCGGCGTCTACATCTCGTGCTCGGCCTGTGACTTCTTCGAACGGCTCTAACTGCACCGATGTGCCCGCTGCGGTACCTTCGGTGTAGCTGTCTTCAAACCTTCACTTGACGACCCTGTTTTCCAGGCCGCACACTTCACCTGGAAAGCAGGGTTATCGTCGTTATGCACCTCTCCTCCCCGGTCTCATCAGCTGTTCTCAGTCCAGCTTCCCTTCCTCATTTCGAGCGCCCAACCTATCTGATGTGCCCGCCGCAGTTCTATGACGTGCGGTATGTCATTAATCCCTGGATGGCGGGAAACCTGCATCGGCCCTCCCGGGACCACGCGTTCATGCAATGGCGAACGCTGTATGAACATCTGCATGCCCACGCCGATATACGCATCCTCGCCGCGCACCCGGAGTGCCCGGACATGACCTTTGTCGCGCACGCCGCCGTTGTCCAGCATGGAGTCGCCGCACTGTCGAGCTTTGCTCACGCGGAACGTCGTGCCGAGAAGGCGCATCTCGAGCGATGGCTCGCCGATGCCGGATTTCTGCTTTGGGACACGCCGCGAGAGACCCCCTTCGAGGGCGAGGGCGATGCCGTCTTCAACGAGACCGGCCAGCTGCTGTGGATGGCCCAGGGCCCTCGCACCTGCGCGCAAAGCCAGGCGCATGTCGCCTCCGCATGGCATGTTCCCGTGCACGCTTTGCAGCTGATCGACCCACGCTTTTACCATCTGGACACGTGCTTCGCTCCACTCTCCGACGGTTACCTGCTGTGGTTTCCGGAGGCCTTCGATGAGGACTCGATTGACCGCATCGAGCGGATCTATCCCGCGGACCGCAGACTGGCGGTTACCGAGACGGAGGCGACGCAGTTTGCCTGCAATGTGGTGAACGTGGGCGACGTCATCCTGATGCCTGAGGTGGCAAGCGATCTGCCGCGACGGCTCGCCGAGCGAGGGTTTACGGTCGAGCAGATCTGTCTGTCGGAGTTCCTCCAGGGTGGCGGAGCGGCAAAGTCCCTCACGCTACGCCTCAGCGACTCGGCGTGCACGGAACCCTCGCGACGGTCGAGCTAGTCTCCAGCCGAGGCGATCTCCTCCAGCACCGCTGCGGCCGCCTTTGCAGGATCGGCGGCGCGCGTGATCGGGCGACCGACCACCAGCATCGAGGCCCCGCGTTGGATGGCCTCACGCGCCGTCGCCGTCCGCCGCTGATCATCGACGCCAAGCGTGGAGGTTTCCGGTCGCACGCCGGGTGTGATCAGCATCGCCTTCTGCCCGAGTTCGGCGCGAACGCTCACCACCTCGAGAGGTGAGCACACAACGCCGGCCAGATGAGCCCGCGCGGCCACGCGGGCCAGGCGAAGCACCTGTTGCTCAGCGTCCACCATCACCCCGATCTCCCGCATCTCACTGCCGTCCATGCTGGTCAGGACCGTGACGCCGAGCAACGCCGGCCCACCAGCCTTGTTCGCCTCTTGCTGTGCCGCTCTGAGCATCGACCCACCACCACTGGCGTGTACGGTAAGCAGCTGCACATCCAGCTGGCTCAGGCTGCGAACAGCTGCGGCCACCGTGTTGGGAATGTCGTGCAGCTTCAGATCGAGAAAGATGTTGAACCCGCGCCGTCTCAGCTCGCGAACCAACGGGCTGCCCGCCGTACAGAAGAGCTCCAGTCCAACCTTGAACCACCGGCAAGAGCCGTCCAGGCGATCAACCATAACCAGCGCATCAGCTTCGCTGGGGAGATCCAACGCTACGATCAACCGGTCACGCGCTGCCTCCTCACGCTCGTCTTGGCTCGCCCCGGGTGCAGACGATCGGCGAAAACTCTCTCGTAAAGATGGAGGGTGCATGGTCAAGCGCAGCATAGCACCGGTGCCGCTGTTCGATCCTGCCGGTTGTTTCGCGTTCCTTGTGCGCTTAGCCTGAAAGAGTGTCCATCTCCCCTTACCCGAGCGCGGCTCCGCCCATTGCACTCACAATCGCCGGCTTCGACCCCTCATCCGGGGCCGGCGCGACCGCCGATTTGCTGACCTTTGCCGCCCATGGCGTCTTCGGTGTGGCTGGCCTGAGCGCCCTTACCGTTCAGTCAACGCTGGGCGTTCGCCGTGTGCAACCGTTACAGGGGGCACTCCTCAGCGAGACACTCCGTTGCCTCGAAGACGATCTGAGCCCGGCAGGAATAAAGATCGGCATGCTGGGCTGCGCAGAGATCGTCGACGTCGTCGTGCTCTTTTTGCAGCTCGTCCGGTCGCGTCGTCCGGTGTATGTCGTCCTGGATCCAGTCCTGCGCTCGAGCTCCGGCGCCATGCTTCTGGAGGAGAAAGCCTTACGCGTGGTATCGGAGCAGCTGCTGCCGCTCTGCGACTGCGTCACCCCAAATCACAGTGAGCTGGCGTCGCTGCTTGGCGCAGGCTCGCTGCAAAACGATGAGTTGCCGGACGCTGCCCGAAAATTGCAGCAGGGAATTGGCGGCAGCGAGGTCGTGATCACGGGCGGTGACGCAGCAACGCCGAACGACCTTGTCCTATCTTCGGACGGAGACTTGGTCTGGCTGGAGGGCACAAGAATCGACACGACTTCGACTCACGGGACGGGCTGTGCCTTTTCGAGTGCGCTACTCAGCCGGCACTTGCTGGGAGACGAACTCGTAGGCGCGGCGCGCGCGGCAAAGGCCTACGTCGAGGGTGCCCTGCGAAGCGCACCTCGCCTCGGCGCCGGCCGGGGGCCCATGAACCTGCTCTGGACGAGACCGCTGCCCTAATCTCGGCCGATCGCAAGCTTTCCTTCCATCGAAGATCCTTCGCTAAAGTTTCGCCACGCCTCGCCGATACAGAAACTATCGGAGGCACCACGCATGGCTTCGCTCTCTTTAACTGACGCACTCTTCGCCGATCTGTCGGCCACTGCCGTTCCCGCTCAGACTCTCGCCCACAACCCCCAAAGCTTCTCCGTCAAACGACTCAATCCGCTCAGTGGCCGCGCCCTGGAGTGCTTGGCACACGCCATTGAATATCTCGAAGACACGACGCCGTACCGCACGCAGGACACACCCGAGATCATGGCTGCCGACGATGCTGTGCGCATACTGAAGACACTGAATCGCGAGATCTTTGCGCAACTCCCCATCGCGCTGCGACGGCGCAGTCTGCTCCAAACGATCGTTGCAGGATGGGAGAGCGGTCGCTGAACAATCTGCCGCCAGTCGCCATCCTTTGCAGGCCACGACTGGTATGCTCGGGCCATGGCGGTGGAAGTGATCCTGAACGGGGCTCCGACCGTTGTCGCAACGGGCTCTGCAACGTTGCAAGACCTTGTTGAGCAACGATCCCTCAGGGCGGATCGCATCGCGGTCGAGCGCAATGGCGAGATCGTACCTCGCGGAAGCTGGCCCTCGACGCCGCTCGACGCCGGCGATCGTATCGAGATCGTTCACTTTGTCGGTGGTGGCTGTGGCTTAACGAGCTGATGCAGCAGCGCCTCCCATTGGTCTCCGTAGTCGCTCCACCCACCAAGGTCGCGCACGCGCTTAAGCGCGGCGGTCCGCATACGACTCTGGAGCGCTGGATCGTCGGCCAGCTCCTGCATGCGCTCGAGCAGAGCCTCTACGGAACGAATGGGCACGATAAACCCTTCGACGCCGTCGGTAAACAGATCCTCAGCACCGGTGTTGGTGGACGCGACAACTGGGCAGCCGCAGGCCAATGCCTGTCCCTGTACCAGCGCGAGCCCTTCCTCAATGCTGGGCAGAACCATCACGTGACTGGTGCTCATCAGGCGAGCAAGCTCTCTTTGGGGAACTGAGCCGAGGTATGCAACATGGTCCTGTGGAAGTGTCTGAAGGACATCCCGAATATCTCCCTGGACCGATCCGGCGACCCAAAGGCGCTTCGCCGGGTGTTTGAGTCGAGCAAAGGCCTGCAGCAGATACGGAAACCCCTTGCGCAAACCAACCGCCCCTGCAAACAGGACGTCAAAGCTGTCCCGCGATGGTTCCGCTGAGGGGGTGAAGTTCTCCAGCCGTACACCGTAAGGAATGACATAGACCTTGTCCGCTGGCACGCCGGAGGCGACAAACGATCGCTTCGCGAAGGTCGACGGCACGGTGATGGCGTCGGCCAACTCATAGATCTCTTCTTCGCGAAGGATGGTGGCCTCCGCGGTAACAGTGCGATCCACCGCCCAGCCTTGATACTCCTCTCGTACGATCGCCTCCTGAAATCTCTGGTGCGAGGAACCTCGGTCGCAGATGAAGATCCCGCCACGCCGTTGAACGTCCTTTCCTGCCTTTAGACTGGAGCCCGAAATGCCAACCAACGCATCAGGTGTCTGCTCTCGCCGCAGCTCGCGCTGCACATACGCGTCGAAGGTGAGTGAGTTGGCCGTACTCAGAAGCCGAAGCACCGGTTGCCATTCAAAGGCAGCTTGCCGCAAAAGCATCTCCGGTGTGTGGACCCAAGGAAAGTAGCGGACAAGGTGCTTGGGCAGACCCTCCCGCTGAAGCCGACGCCAGGGCCAGGTCGAGTAGATACGCTGCAGGTGCCCCCGCTGATGGAGCTCGCGCGCCAGTTCAAAGTGATGAAACACCCCAAAGACTGTCTGAATCACGCGCATTTGTTCAGGGTACGCGAGCTCAAGATTCAAGACGGCTACAAGCGGGCCTTTCAGGCAGCAGAGGTCACCCTGCGACTCAAGTACGAGACTTTGATTACATAGTTGCGCGACCAATGCGATTGGACCGGCTCACCGAGTCCCGACCCCCTCAAATCAGTAGATACTACAAGCCTCTCGCCAGCTCTACGTTTGGTAAAGTGCAACAAATTGCAACCTCAAGACCTATGCAGGTGAAGTGTTGTTGGCCTCGGCAAAGACTCTTGGATTATTCACATGATCGAAGGTACTGTTACCGGAATGATAGGGTAGAACAGCCCTAAACTTGTGCTGTACACTGCAACCGCGCCCATTTTTGGAGGGGTTGCTGGGCATTATTTCGCAACAGCCAAACCTATTTCTCCCCGTCGTATACGCATGGCTTCCGCAGCTTGAGCCGGAAGACAGAAGCGTGCACTCGCAGAAAGCCAAGCTCGTAAAAGTTGCCCGAAGATGCCGATCGAATCGACACAAAGGGTAGTTCGAGGGAAGTAAAACTCAACGGCACAGTACGCTAGCTGCTCACCGTTCGAGACGTAATCCCAAAAGTGAACGATCGAAGTTCAAAACTGATAAAGTCCCGACCGCGTTAACTCCTGGAGGGTTTGTGACTTTTTTCCCGGAAGTGCTTGCTGCCACGTACACCGAACATCCACACCGCATCGCGCTTCGGCACGATGGTTTGACCATGACCTATCGCGAGCTGAACCGGCAGGTCGAACAGCTGGCTGGCCACCTGCAGCAGCAGGGAGTCGCCCCTGGCGCCACGGTCGCTGTTTGCCTTCCGCGTTCGTTTGAGTGGATCGTTGCCTCGCTCGCCACCATGCGCCTTGGAGCGGCCTACGTTCCGTTAGACCTCGCTTGGCCCGAAGATCGTCTGCGCTACGTCATCGCCGATTCCGGCGCGGACGTCGTGATCGCCGGCGCTGAGCAGCTCC
Organism: Acidobacteriaceae bacterium; assembly: GCA_965277125.1. GTDB lineage: Bacteria > Acidobacteriota > Terriglobia > Terriglobales > Acidobacteriaceae > Edaphobacter. Next base: position 1,009,565 of record CBDIBU010000005.1, read on the forward strand.
AACGTTTGGCTACAGGTCGGATCGGAGTGGATCCTTCCCGAGATGCCGGCTTGATCGCCGCCGCGCCGCGCTGCGACTCGCAGGAGATCTCTGCCGATGCCCTTGCCTATGTCATCTATACCTCCGGTTCAACAGGGGTGCCGAAGGGTGTCGAGATCACACGGCGCAATCTGACCCATCTGATCGCGTGGCATCTCGAGGCCTTCTCTGTCACCGAGCACGACCGCGCGACGCATCTGGCGGGCCTCGGCTTCGATGCGGCAGGCTGGGAGGTGTGGCCGTACCTTGCCGCCGGCGCCTCCGTCTCCCTGGTGAACGAGATGGTCCGCACCTCGCCGGATCTGCTGCAGCGATGGATCGTCGCCGAGGGCATCACCCTTGGGTTTGTACCGACCTCACTCGCGGCTGCCATGATCGGTATGGACTGGCCCGAGACGACCGCTCTTCGCCTTCTGCTCACCGGTGGCGACGCGTTGCTCAAGCGGCCGAAGCCGGGACTACCATTTACGCTGGTGAACAACTATGGTCCGACAGAGTGCACGGTCGTCGCGACCTCGGGCATCGTATCCGCGGAGGGAGATACCGTGCCGGCAATCGGCTCCGCGATCAAGGGAGCCGTCCTGTACGTGCTCGGCGACGAGGGAACCCGCGTAACGGACGGCGTTACCGGAGAGCTCTATATCGGCGGCGCGGGGGTGGGACGGGGCTACCGAAATCTTCCGGAGCTCACACGACAGAGCTTCCTTCCCGATCCGTTTTCCGCTACACCGGGCGCGCGCTTGTATCGCACAGGAGATCGAGGTGTGGTCCTGCCCGAGGGGCAGATCGCCTTTCGCGGTCGCCTCGACCGACAGGAGAAGATTCGCGGTCAGCGGCTGGAGCTCGATGAGATCACGCAGGTGCTCCATCGCCACCCCAGCGTCGCCTACGCCACGGTGGTCGCAAGCGCGGAAGCCGCAACGGACAAGCAGCTGATTGCCTATGTGCTGCCCGTGGCTGGAACGCATCCCGTGGCTTCGGAGTTGCAGGAGTTTGTGGGCAAGTGGCTGCCCGGCTACATGGTTCCCACGCAGTTCGTTCGTTTAGCTGCCGTTCCCCTCACGCCGAACGGCAAGTTAGACCGATCGGCCCTGGAAAGACCCACGCCGCAGAACTCGCTCGCGGCAACCCCTGTTCGCGAGGAACTCACGCCTATCGAAGAGACACTGCTCGCGATGGTGCGCGAGCTCTTGGGAACCGACCAGGCGTCGATCGAGGATGATTTCTTTTTGATCGGCGGCCACTCCCTTCTCGGCACCCAGCTGGTCCTTCGCGTTCGCGCGGCCTTCGGCGTCGACCTGACCCTGCGCGATCTGTTTGAAGCGGCCACGGTCGAACAGCTCGCCCTCAAGGTGGAAAGCATGCTGATCGCGGAGCTCGAGGGGATGACGGAAGAAGAGGCTCTTCGACAGGCTGGCGGTTAATCATGGCCGGCACCGCGACAGCCAGCAAGCCCTCCCGCATCCTCTCGACGGCAGCTCAAATGAGCCTGCTGCGTCTGCTTGATCCCGAGGTTCTGCGGGATCCATACCCTTTCTACCGCTCGCTCCGGGAACACGAGCCCGTGCACTGGGACCCCTATACGCACAGCTGGGTCGTCACCAGCTACCCCGAGGTGCAGACGGTGCTGACGAAGTTCTCCGCCGACCGCACACCGACGCCCGAGCAGCTTGATCGCCTGGGGCTCTCGTCCATGACTCCCTTTGCCGAGGTCATGGTCAAGCAGATGCTCTTCATGGACGCCCAGGCACACACCCGGCTGCGCACCCTGTGTTCGGCCGCCTTCACCCCGCAGCGCGTCGTCGGCCTGCGATCGGTCGTTCAGACCATCGCCAATCAGCTGATCGACAAGGTCATCGAAACCGGAACCATGGATGTGATCGCGGACTTCGCCAACCCCTTTCCCGCCATCGTGACCGCCGCCCTGCTCGGCGTTCCCGCCGACGACCACGAGCAGCTGAAGGCCTGGTCGGCGGACTTTGCCGAGCTGCTGGGAAACTTCCAGCACAATCCCGATCGTGTACCGGAGGTGTTGCGCAGCCTGGAAGACCTGAAAAGTTACGTCGCAGAGAAGATGCGCGAGCAGCGATCAAACCCCTGCGACGGTCTAATTCGCTCGCTCATGATCGCGGAGGTCGATGGCGGTCGGTTGACCGACGAAGAGGTAGTGGCCAATACGATCGTCACCATGATCGGTGGACAGGAGACGACCACCAATCTGATCGGCAATGGGCTGCTGACGCTGCTTCGACAGCCCGAGGCGCTCCAGCTGCTGCGCGACGATCCCGGCATCTTGCAGACGGCGGTCGAGGAGCTCCTTCGCTTTGAGTCGCCCAGCCAGCACACGGCACGCATCGCGCCCACCGACCTTGAGCTTGGCGGAAAGGCCATCAAGAAAGGGACGGCGGTCATGGCCGTCATGGCTGCGGCCAACCGTGACCCGCAGCAGTTTCCCGACCCGGATCGACTCGATCTGCAGCGGGTCAACAATCGCCATGTAGCCTTCGGCTGGGGCGCGCACTTCTGCTTCGGCGCCCCGTTGGCGCGGCTGGAAGGGCAGATCGCCTTTTCCACGCTGCTGCGCCGCCTTGGCGATCTCGCGCTGGCCACGCCGCGGTGTGAGTGGCGCGGCAACACGGGATTGCGTGGCCTGACCGCGCTCCCGGTCACCTTCGCCGCGGCGCCCGCGCAGGAGATGTAAGTCATGGAAACCGCTCAGCTGAGCGATCTGTCCGAGGCGAAACGCCGGCTGCTCCGGGAGCGCATGAGCGGTCGCAGGCCGACTTCCGTTGATGTCGATCAGGTCAAACCCCGTCCGCACGGCGCGCCCATTCCCATCTCCGCGGAGCAGCACCGCATCTGGCTCCACGCTTCGACCTCTCCGGAGATGCCGCTCTACAACGAGGCGATTACCATCCATCGCCGCGGCAGCTTCGATCGTGAGGTCCTGAACGCCACCTTCCGCGAGATCCTCCGGCGCCATGAGGCCTGGCGCACCAGCTTTGCCCTGGTCGAAGAAGAGCTGGTGCAGATCGTTCACCCGACGCCCGAGGTGGATCTCCCCCTGACCGACCTCAGCGCCTTGCCCGAAGAGGAGAGGGAAGCGGAGGCGCTTCGGCTGGCGACCGCGGACGCGTTGCTTGCCCTGCCGCTCGATGCCGCGCCGCTCTTCCGCGCCCGTGTCGTTCGCCTGGCGCCGGACTACCACCGTATCTATCTCACACTCCACCACATCATCTTTGACGGCGTGTCGATCTATCGCATTCTGATGCCGGAGCTCGCCACCATCTATGCCGCGTTCGCGGCAGGTCAACCGGTGCCGTATGCCGAGCCGACCCTGCAATATGGCGACTACGCGATCTGGCGGCAGCGGCACAGCGCCTCCCCTTCCGTGCAGCGCCACCTGGACTACTGGAAGCAACAGCTCTCCGGTGATCTGCCGGTGCTGAACCTTCCCGCCGATCACGCCCGGCCGGCGCAGATCAGCCACCGCGGATCGATGGTGTGCTTCCAACTCTCCACGGAGTTGATCGCGGCGCTCCGCTCCGTCAGCAGAGCGCACGGCGTCACGCTCTACATGACCTTGCTCGCGGCCTTCAAAACGCTTCTCTTCCGCTACAGCGGACAGCAGGACATCATCGTCGGCGGAGCGACCGACGCGCGCATGCGACCGGAGCTCGAGCCCCTGATGGGCTACTTCCTCAACACCTTTGCCATGCGCACGCGTCCGTCCGCCGAGAAGCCCTTCGCGGAGTTTCTGGTCGAGGTGCGGGACGCCGTGCTCGGCGCGCTTACGGCGGCGGACGTCCCCTTCGATCAGGTTGTGCACGCCGTGCAGCACAGGCGCGATACCCGCTATCACCCCATCTTTCAGGTCTTCTTCTCCATCGAGCCACCGGTCGAACCCTTCATGGAAGGTTGGGATCTGACGCAGATGGATGTGACGATCGGCTCCGCCAAGTTCGACCTCTATCTCGAGCTAGACGAGCGGCCAGAACACATGGCCGCTCGCCTCATGTACAACGCCGACCTCTTCGAGGCCGCGACGATGCGCCGGATGGCCGAGCATTGGACCGTTCTGCTCGAGGCCGTCTGCCACGCCCCGGAGCGCAGCCTGGGCACATTGCCTCTGCTCACCGCGGGCGAGCTTGACGCGATCGCCGGACCGGGTGGATGGAACGATACGGCTCGGGCCTTTCCCCAAGGGACCCTCCATCGCTTGATCGAAGCCCAGGCGCGGCAGACTCCTGACGCCATCGCGGCGGTCTTCGGCGAGCAGCAGTGGACCTATGCGGAGCTCATGGCGCGAGTGAACGCGCTCGCGCTCGCCGTCGAAGCCACCGGCGCCGGCCGCGGCTCGATCGTAGCCCTCCTGCTCCCTCGTTCCCTCGATCTCCTCGCCGGCATGCTTGCCATCCTGCGGACGGGCGCGGCCTACCTTCCGCTCGACCCCGAGACGCCCACCGCGAGAGTCGCGCTCTGTCTCGAGGACGCCAAGCCCATCGCCGTGCTGACCGACACCTCGCTCCGCACGGCGCTTCCACCCTCCCCGGCACACGTGCTGTTCGTCGACCAACTCGGCTCGGCGGCACAGCCGTTCTCGCCCTCGCCGGAGCAGGAGCCCAACGCCGACGACATCGCCTACGTGATCCACACCTCGGGCTCGACCGGCCGTCCCAAGGCGGTTGAGATCTCGCACGCGAGTGTCATCAATCTGCTCTCCTCCATGCAGAAGCAGCCCGGCTTCTCGTCGCGCGACACACTGCTTGCCGTGACCACGGTCTCCTTCGATATCGCGGCGCTCGAGCTCTTTCTTCCGCTGCTCGCAGGCGGTCGCCTGGTCATCGCCGGTCGCGAGACCGCCCAGGACCCGACGCTGTTGTCCGCGGCGATCGAGAGCTCCGGTTGCACCGTCATGCAGGCGACCCCGGCGACCTGGAGAGCTTTGCTCGCAAGTGGTTGGACCGCGGCAAACCGCTCTGTGCCCCTGCGCGTCCTGTGTGGCGGCGAGCCGCTTCCGCGCGATCTGGCAGAACGGCTGCTCGCCGCTTCGGTCGAACTTTGGAACATGTATGGGCCGACCGAGACGACGATCTGGTCGACGGTCCATCGCGTCGAACATGCAAGCGGTCCGGTACCAATAGGGAAGCCGATCGGCAACACCACCGCCTACATCCTTGATCCGCGGCGGCAGCTCCTTCCGGTCGGTGTGCCTGGCGACCTTTATCTCGGCGGTGTGGGCCTTGCTCGCGGCTATCGCGGCCTTCCCGAGCTGACCCGGGAGCGATTCATCTACCCCGAAGCCACCGGCGGCGTCCGCCTGTACAACACGGGCGACCTCGCCGTTCGTCGCGAGGACGGCACGATCGAGTGCCTTGGGCGAACCGATAACCAGGTCAAGGTTCGCGGCTTTCGCATCGAGCTCGAAGGCGTGGAGGCGGCGGTCTCCCGACACCCGGCTGTGGAGGCCGCGGCGGCCAGGGTCTGGCCGGATCCGGCCGGGGGCATGCGGCTCAGCGTCTATGTTGTCGGCAGGGACGGTCCACCGCCGGACCACGCCGCTCTCCGCAAGTTCCTGCAGCGCGAGCTCCCCGACTTCATGATCCCCTCCGACGTCGTTGCCCTCGCTGCCCTTCCGCTCACGCCGAACGGCAAGACCGACCGAGCCGCCTTGCCCTCGCCCACCTTCAGCGAGGTAACCCGGGTCTCCGGAGAGCCCTCGACCGAGATCGAGCGCCGGCTCGCCGCGCTCTGGGCGGAGCTGCTGCGTCTGGAAGCGGTCGGCATCCACGACAACTTCTTCGACCTCGGCGGCCACTCCTTGCTGGTGGCCACCCTGCAGCAGCGCATCGCAACCGCCTTCGGCTGCCGCCTCTCCATGGCCTCGCTCTTCCACGCCCCCACGGTCCAGCAGCAGGCCGCGATGCTCGATGCAGCCTTGGCCGACACCGCGCCGCCACCCGGCTTGCTCCCGCTTCAGCCCCATGGCAAAGGGCCGGCTCTGTTCTGGCTCCATCCGCCACCGGCCATCCAGAACCTCGCAGCGGCCATGGGGACCGATCGCCGTGTCTTTGGGCTTGCCCTTACCGAAAACGACATCCAGGCGATGGCGGGGCAGCCCGAGATCACCAGCATCGCGGCTCGCCATGTCCAAACCATTCTCAAAACCCAGCCGCAAGGCCCCTTCTACCTCGGCGGCTACTGCACCGGTGGTATCGTCGCCTTTGAAACCGCCGCGCAGCTGCGGGCGAGCGGCCACGAGGTCGCCCTTGTGGTTCTGCTCGATGCCCAAAACCCCGTCTTCTACAAGCGGGTCAATAGCCTGGCCGTGGAGCTCAGCAAAACCATCTTCTATCTGCGACAAAAGTACAGGGGCGTTCCTTCCAACAAGACCTTCAGGAAGCGCGTGCTGTTCCGGCTAAGAAAGATGTGGAGTGTTCAGCTCGCGACCACGGAGATGGATGCCGGCGAGCAGCTGACCAACGTCGCTGCCTATCGCTACACACCGCCGGTCTACACGGGCGATGTTCTGCTCCTGCGCCCCGTCGACCGCCCCAGTCGAGTCAACTTCCTTCCCGGTTGGCAGGCAACCGTCTCCGGAAGGTTGATCGCAAAGGATGTCCCCGGCCACCATGAGGAGCTGTTCGATCCAGCGAGGGCCCAAGGTGTCGCTCAGGAGATCGCCTCGCACTTCGCGAAGGCAGAGCACGACCCCACATAAACATGGAGAACCGCGGCGCCAGGCTTGTGGGGCTGTCCCCCACCGACAGGTCTGATCTCCCGAACCCTGACCCATCCTGGTCCCGAGTCGAGATACTCCGTTCTCCCATCCTGCTGAACGCCTATCGACTGCGCGCAAGGGATCGTCCCTTCGAACTCTGGTGCTGTCGCACCGAAGACGTTCCCGACCTCGCGCTTGCCGATCCTCAGAATACCGGTCTGCTCTCGCTCGACGAGCAGCAGCGCTGGCAACAGCTGCGCTTTGAGAAAGATCGCCGTCTCTTCCTCACGACCCGGCTTCTGGTTCGCTGCGTCCTGTCGCAGTATGCCGACCTCCGTCCTGCGGAGTGGCACTTCGTGAAAAATGCCTTTGGTCGGCCGGCGATCGCACCGGACATCGCGGCCAGGATCGAAGCCGAGACAGGGCGTCCTCCAGTCAACTTCAACCTGTCGCGCTCAGGATCTCTCGCGGTCTGTGCCATGGCACAGACCGGTCGCATCGGCGTCGACGTCGAAGACGAGCACCGCAGCTTCGCCGTGATGGAGATCGCACCGGCAATTCTCGCGCCCAGCGAGCTGACCGAGTTAACGCGAGCCGCCGAGCCCGAGCGATCCGTCACGTTTTTGAAGCATTGGGTGCTCAAGGAGGCCTTCGTCAAAGCCTGCGGGCAGGGCCTCACCCTCGAGGTAAACCGCATCCGCTTCACAGGCATTGCATCGCCTCACCCTCAGCTCGAGTTCGCGTCAGTTCCCGGCCAAGTTTCACCGCCCTGGCGATTCGAAATGCTCCATCTCTTTCATCGCTACCGCGTCGCGGTCGCCTACCGGCCCGATCCTGGAGCGCCGTGAACTCCGGCGTTTCTACCCGTGACCAACGAATCTAAAGAGCGCATACTTACGTCCAACAAGTACGGCGATCTTTGTCCACGATCCGCTGTTCCGGCCAGGAGTTCCCCATATGCGTCTGCTCGCGTCCCTCCCCCTCGTCGCTGTGCTCTCCGCCCCTGCTCTCGCCCAAACCACGACCCCGACCACGACGACCCCGACCCCACCGCAGACGAGCCCGACCCAGACCAGCCCGACCCAGACCACATCGCCCGGTGGCGTTACCACGCCCACCCCCGGTCCGCTGCCCAAAGATCCCGGCACCGCCCAGCAGCCCACGCCGGCCGACAACAAAGCCGCGACCGACACCGCCAAGACCAAAACGGACACCCTCCCCTCGCCCGGCGAAAACCTCGACCCCCACATCAAGAAGGGCTCGGAAGATGATGTCGACGCAATCGGTACCCGCAACATCGGCGGTCGCGGTCTGGGCAACTTCTACTCGACTGACTGGGAGATCCGCAACGGCAAGGCCTACGCGATGGAGATCGAAAAGTCCGCCCACCTCGTCACCGATCCCGTCGTCGTCGAGTACGTCAATCGCATCGGCCAGAACCTGGTCAAGAACTCCGACGCCAAGGTTCCCTTCACCATCAAGGTCATCGACTCCGACGAGATCAACGCCTTCGCTCTCCCCGGCGGCTTCTTCTATGTCAACTCCGGCCTCATCCTCGCGGCCGATGAGGAAGCCGAGCTCGCCGGCGTCATGGCCCACGAGATCTCGCACGTCGTCGCCCACCACGCCGCCCGCCAGATGACCAAGATGAACTACGCGCAGATCGCCTCGATCCCGCTCATCATCATGACCTCCGGCTCCTACACCGGCTATGGCATCTACGAGGCCACCCAGCTCGCCATTCCAGTCGCCTTCCTCAAGTTCTCCCGTATGGACGAGTCCGAAGCCGACTTCCTCGGCCTCCAGTACATGTACAAGGCCGGCTACGACCCGCAAGCCTTCATCCAGTTCTTCGAGAAAGTCGACGCCCTCGAGAAGCACAAGCCCGGCGCCGTCGCCAAGCTCTTCTCCGATCACCCGCAGACCCCCGACCGCATCGCGCGCTCCGAGGATGAGATCGCCTCCATCCTCCCCCCGAAACCCGATTACATCGTCACCACCTCGGAGTTCGACGACGTCAAGGGCCGCCTCGCCCGCATCGAGAACAAGCGCAAGCTCAACGACAAGGGCAATGGCAACAAGCCCACCCTGCGCCGCGCCGGCAGCTCCAACAACGATCCCAACAACCCCAACTCCACCTCCGCGGACGACCGCCCTACCCTCAGCCGTCGCAACTAACTTCATCCCCGACCTGGGTTCGATACCAGAAAACTAATCCCGTGGTAAGACGGCGAGCCAAAACGGCTCGCCGTTCGTTTTGGCCGACACCCACCTCCAGCGAGCTCACCGCTGCGCGCCAACGCTCGGCTACCCCGGTGCGACAAGGGTGCCGTCTCCCAGCGCCCATCCCGCGTGCACGCAGGCACGTGCCTCGCGACGAATGACCCAATATTCACTTCGCCGCAACCGCCCGGTCGCTTCGGGGGACTACAACTTGCCGTGCACCTCGAGCTCTCACCCATCCCCCAACCCCCTCCAGAGGTCCTTATGACATTTATCTCCGCCCCACGCGTCAGCGCGCTCGCCCTCCTCGCGACCGCAACCGCCCTCTTCGCGCAGACCACACCCGTCCCGGCGCCGCAAGCCGTCAAGGGCTACAGTCTCGGCATCTTCGCCCGCGGCGTCGCCGGAAAGTACACCGCCCCAGACTCCATCGCCGTCGATAATACCCACGTCTTCGTTGGCTTCGGCGACGGGCACAAGCCCGACGGCAGCGACGGAAAGAACACGCAGGTCGTCCAGTACAGCCGCGCCGGCATGGTCGAGCACATCTACTCCGTAGCCGGCCATAATGACGGCCTCAAGATCGACCCCACCACCCACCTGCTCTGGGCCCTGCAGAACGAGGACGCCAACCCCAACATCTACCTCATCAACACCACAACCTACACCAGCACCAAGTACACCTTCCAGGCGCTCCCCGCAGCCGGTGGTGGCTATGACGACATCGCCTTCCGCCTCGGCAAGGTCTACCTTTCGGCCTCCAACCCCGCTCACAACCCCAACGCAGCCCCAGCCATCGTTCAGGCCAGGCTTGAAAACCACACCATCGCCGTCACCCCCGTCCTCCTCGGCAACGCCGCCGCCACGGATGTCGTCACCGGCGCCAAGGTCACCCTCAACCTCCAGGACCCGGACTCCATGACCCTCGACCCCTCCGGCGACCTCTTCCTCACCAGCCAGGCTGACGCCGAGCTGATCGTCGTCCGCAAGCCCGGTCAGCAGGCCCAGAGCGTTCTTCAAATTCCCCTCACGTCGCCCTTCGGCACGCCCCAGGTCGATGACACCCTCTTCATCCCTGACAGCGAGGGCTATGTCCTCATCGCCGACAAGGATGCCAACACCATCTATAGCCTTCACCACGACGTCTACGTCCCCGGTGCCGCCTACTCCGCGGCCCAGGTTGCCACTCCAGGCAGCCCCGCGGTCTCCTTTCTCGGCAAGCTCGACCCCGAGTTCGGCATCCTGACCCCGGTCGTTACAGGTCTCGGCAACCCCGGCGGTCTCGCCTATGTCCAGACCGACTACCAGGACACCGTATCCGAGGAGATACTCGAGTTCTGCCAACAATTGGTCCAGCGATAAACACAACGGCGTAGCGCAGGCCAACGGCGGGAGCGGAAGGGACCCTCACCCTCTGCTCCCGCCGTCTCTCTTCTCAGGGTCAAAGCTCCACACGCCGGCCGTTCGCTCCCACCCCACTCCAGCGATAAACTATCCCCATGCCCACCCACACCACCGGCTACACCGACGACCACGCCAAAGCCGGTCTCGACACCACCTTCCCCGCCATCGAAACCTGGGAAAACCAGTTCCAGGCCTACGAGATCCTCATCGACGACCCGGAGTTCACCTCCGTCTGCCCCAAGACCGGCCTGCCCGACTTCGGCGTCATCACCATCCGCTACATGCCCCGCAAGACCTGCCTCGAGCTCAAGAGCCTCAAGGAATACCTCTTCTGCTACCGCAACCTCGGCATCTTTCAGGAAAACATCGCCAACCAGATCCTCAACGACATCGTCAAGGCCACCGACCCCGTCTGGTGCGAGATCAAAGGCGACTTCCGCCCCCGCGGCGGCATCTCCACCGTCGTCACCGCCTACCACCCCCGCACCGAACAAGACACCCGCCGCTAACTGGAATTCGCCCCACCCCGCCCCTAGTGCGGTAAGTCCATAGTTCATTAAAAGATTTGTCATCTCGACCGGAGCGCAGCGAAGTGGAGAGACCTGCTTTTCCAAATTAGGGCAACAACATACTTGACACATCGGTAGAATCGGCATATTCTTTACTCATGGAAGCGCCTCACACTCTTCAGCAAGCCATGGTTTACTTCAGCGACGCAGACCGCGCTTTCCAGTACGCGCTGAATTTTCGTTTCCCTGATGGCCGCGTTGCCTGCCCTCGTTGCGGTTCCGAGAAGCACTCTTTCATTAAGACCCGTCGCATCTGGATGTGCTACGGGTGCAACAAGCAGTTCAGCCTCAAAGTCGGCACCATTTTCGAGGACAGCCCGCTCGGACTCGACAAGTGGATGATGGCGATCTGGATGGTTGGTAACTGCAAGAACGGTGTATCCAGCTATGAACTTCATCGCGCTATCGGCGTCACTCAGAAGTCGGCTTGGTTCATGCTTCACCGCATTCGCACCGTTATGCATGACGACTCCACCGTCAAGCTCTCCGGCGAAGTCGAAGCCGACGAGACGTTTATTGGCGGCAAGGCTCGGAACATGCACCTTGCGAAGAAAGCTCGCCGCATCACCGGGACGGGAACTAAAGACAAAACCGCTGTCATGGGCATCTTGGAGCGCGGAGGCAAGGTACGCACGACCGTTGTCCCGAACCGTCGCAAGACTGCTTTGCAGGCTGAAGTCAAGAAGCATGTCGAAGCGGGCTCGGCTCTCTACACCGATGCGCTGCTGTCCTACGAAGGACTCGCGGGAACCTACGCTCACGGCGTCGTGGATCATGCGGTCGAGTATGTCAACGGGCGCATCCACACCAACGGCCTTGAGAACTTCTGGTCCTTGCTGAAGCGCAGCATCCACGGCACATACGTCAGCATTGAGCCGTTCCACCTGTTCCGCTACCTTGACGAGCAAGCCTTCCGCTACAACAACCGGAAGAGCATGGACGACAAAGGCCGCTTTGAGTGCATCCTGAGCAACGTTGCTGGGCATTGTCTCACCTATAACGATTTGATCGGCGTTGGAGCCGCCACGTCTCACTAAGTCGCGGCAAGGACGGGGAGGGCGCAAACGCTAGTCCTTGCTGGGTTTCGGTTTTGGTTTACGCACGGGTTTCGCAGACTGTTTTCTTTCAGGTTTTGGAGCGCGGAACAGCTTCTCTGCTAATTTGTTGAATCTGTCCAAGGCCTCTGGACCCTCGTGGTATTCGTGTTTCATAGCAAATGCTCCGTGAATATCTTCCCGAAAGTGAGTAGGTCGCTGACTGAGTGGACGATGGGCAGCAAGGCAAGCAAACAGAAAACCGCCGCGACCCATTCTATTCCGGCGACGATTCGGTGTTCCTCTACGATGAGGCTAGCGGCATGTACAAGCGCTATAAAAAAGCCCAAGAGCATCGCCATCGCAGCAACCAAGACCGCTACATACATGTAGACGTGCGGCGAGATTGGTTTGTGTTCGGGATCACAACCGCTATAGCCGTCGCGACGTTCTTTGTTGTTCTTGTCTACACCATTTACGCAAAGAGGCAGGCTGTAGCCTCCGAAGGTGCGACTCGGGCTACCAGTTATGCAGTGACCGTAGCTAGTAACACCCTCGACCACACCATAAAGCGGGAAGCTGCTCAAGACATCATTGACCAGAACGCCAGGGATGAGGCCAAGAGAGTTGCCGATCAGTCTGCGAGGCTCGCTCAAAGTTCCCTTCGGGCCAATATCGGTATAGCTCGCCGCGATCAGAGGGCTTGGGTTGGCGTCACTAAAGTATCTGCCGGAAGGGTCAGCAATAATGCTGGCTTTTTGGTTGTCAATGAAGTTGAAACCACTCTGGAGGCAACGGTGGCAAACACTGGCAAATCTCCCGCCCTTCACGTTCGCAATGTCTTCAGAATGGAACTCTTGCCAGCAGGAGAAAGTTTGCATCCCGACTACAGCATCAGCCAAAAAGAGCAAAGCGACACGGTTATTCAGCCCACCATGTTTATCTTTCCAACTGCTACGTTTCGAGCCATGATGCCCGCAGAAGTAGATTCTCTTAGAGCAGGGCACACGCGGTTGTATTTCTATGGACGGCTTACTTACAACGACACCTTTGGCCGAAGTCACAAAACTGAGTTCTGCGCTTTTGTGCAACCGGACCTGAAAATTGCTGCCTCTTGCGAGAGCAACAACTACGCAAATTAGGAGGGCGCAAATCGATATTTTACATGTGCGCCAAGTATGTTGTTGCCCAAATTAGCGAGGATGTTCTTGCTTTAGTGTTGCTGGAACCCCTTGACTCACCCAATTAAGCATCTCTTCTCTTGCCCAGTATGAGGGTCCCCGCCAAGATCCTTTTCTCAAAAGCCGATGGAACCATGAGCGGTGTCTAACCATCCATGGTCCATGCCGGCTACCTCTATTTATGGCAATTACATACTTGACACACAATGCTCTTGGGCGTAGATTTGAGGAATGGAAGCTCCTCACACACTCCAGCAAGCAATCATTTACTTCTCGGACGCTGACCGTGCTTTCCAGTACGCGCTCAATCTGCGGTTCCCGAACGGTGTAGTTAGCTGCCCGCGTTGTGGATCGGAGAAGCACTCCTTCATCAAGACTCGCCGCATCTGGTTTTGTGCCGGATGCAAGAAGCAATTCAGCCTCAAGGTTGGGACCATTTTCGAGGATTCTCCTATCGGGCTGGATAAGTGGATGTGCGCGTACTGGATTTTCTGTAACAGCAAAAACGGCGTTAGCTCCTGCGAAATGGCCCGCACCCTTGGTATTACTCAAAAGTCGGCATGGTTCATGCTCCACCGCATCCGTATGACTCTGCATGACGACACCACAGTCAAGCTCTCCGGTGAAGTCGAGGCTGACGAAACCTTTATCGGCGGGAAAGCCCGCAACATGCACATTGCGAAGCGCCAGCGTCGTATCACTGGACGCGGGACGGGCGATAAGGTTGCCGTGATGGGCATCCTTGAGCGCGGCGGCAAGGTTGTCACGACGGTTGTGCCGAACCGCAAGAAGCAAGCGCTTCAGGCAGAGGTCAAGAAGCATGTAGAAGCGGGATCGGCTCTCTACACGGACTTCCTTCTTTCCTACGAAGGACTTGCCGGACAGTACGCCCATCAGGTCGTAGACCATGCTGTCGAGTATGTGAACGGTCGGATTCATACCAATGGCCTTGAGAATTCTGGAGCTTATTAAAGCGTGGAATCAATGGAACATATGTAAGCATTGAACCCTTTCACTTGTTCCGCTACCTTGACGAGCAATCTTTCCGTTACAACAACCGCAAGAACATGGACGATCAGGCCCGCTTTGAAGCTGCCATGTCCAACGTCTTCGGCCATCGCCTCACCTACTCCGCGCTAACGGGAGACGCGACCTCACACTGATAAACGGCAAGGACGAGGCAAACGCAAACGTTAGTCCTTGCTGGGTTCTTCTTTCGGTTTCGGCGGTGGCGGCTTGAAGGGACTTTTAGGCTTTGAGGCTCTAAACAGTTTCTTCATGCCTTCCTCAAACCGCTCCAGAGCTTCTTTGCCTTCCTCAAATTCTTGTTCCATATAGTCGCCTTTCTCTCCCTATGCACGATGGCCATTTCATGGGGAATGACAAACTGCTGCGAGTCGTACACTTTTCCGGTCTCCGTCGAATAGAGCCTTATCGTGACGCTCAGATCGTGGCTGAAGCGTAGCGCGTTGGCGTGCATGGCAAAGATCGTGTCCTTATTCTCTGGGAGGAGACGAGGGTCCACTTCGTGGATATTGCCACTAACCGCGAAGTGATCGTCTTGCATAAGACCAACTAGAAGTCGCCTGCTAGAACCAACAGACATATCGACCGTGTTAGTTACCGAGTCCAGCCAGAATGCCCTTTCGACGAACATCTGTGGACCCAAGTAATCGGTAAATTGAAGAGATGCCGCCAATTTAGTTGCGGCGCAACCTCTCTGTTGCCCTTCCCGGTATCTGTTTGCAACGATAGTGACAACCCCACTTTTCCCGGCGTGGTCCAACTGCCATCTCATTCCCTGAAACGCAAAAGTCCCAGTCACTAGTGCTTCAGAACTAACGTTTGGCGTGGGATCAGTATCTGGAGCATAGTACGATTTCGCGATAAAGAACGCTGAAGCAACCAGCGCAGCAACACCAATCCCATATACCACGCCGATGGTGATCCAGTGGGCCCATCCTGCTACCTGCGCACCGAATGCGGCTACCATGAGGGTAACCCCAGTACCGAACCAGAGACCTCGCCCGTTTGTAAAGTGTTCTCGCAACGCCATACGGCATCATCCACCTCTCGACGCTTGTGCGTCAAGTATGTAGTTGCCCTATTTATTCCCGGCCGCGTCAAGCTTCAGTCTGCCTCGGCCTGTCTACCCAGCCAGTGCGCCCGAGATCGACGTTCAAGTTGTACGCGATGTGAGTCTTTCCGCGGCGCTTGTCCCCGAACAGAAGTCTGGCCTATCTCTGTCGCTTACCCTCCGCAACCTCACCAGAAAACCAGTAAGCATCGAGACGGGGGCCACCCTTGGTGCGGCTCAGTATCCTTTGGCGAGCTTCACCTTCGCCCTTGCGTTGAGAGATGGTCGAACCGTTCAGCTGTATTGTCAGGGCTGCATGCCGGGTGTCATCGCTGGTATGGCCAATCCCTACCATATCGAGCTTGCACCAATGCAGCTCACACCTTTGTTATCCCACTCTCTGAGTTTTCCTACATCGACGCCACAGACGGCCGGATCGGGACAACGGCGACCCAGGGAGCTCGGCTCTGGGTCACACTGAATCGCAATCTTGCATGGCACACGTCGCAGCCAGGCCCACTGTTTTGGACCGGACCGGCCACTGCCTCTCTCGTCCTGCCCTGATGCGCACCGTGGCACACGCCGCACCACCCTGGCGCAGCCTCCCCGTCCCAACCCCTACACTCACTCACGACGATTCACCGCACACATCCCGGCAACCCGGGATCGCGCGGCCGTTCGCCGTTGTGAAGTCCAGACCTAACTGCTCTGCTTCGAATACTTTGCGCAACATCAACCCTGGGGGAGGCCCAGAAAGGGAAGACCGGCCATGGCCGCAAACACCACATCGAAACCCACCCGCTTCCAGTGCCGCCACATCTTTACCGACGGCCACCGCTGCGGCTCCGTCTGCCTCCGCCACGAAGAGTTCTGCTTCTACCACCACGCCTCCCGCCGCCCCGTCCCCATCTCCCGGACGCGCAGCCGCCGGCGCGCCTTCGATCTGCCTCTGCTTGAAGATCGCTCCGCCGTCCAGGCCGCCATCGGGCAAATCCTCCACCGGCTCGCCGACAACACCCTCGACCCACGCCGCGCCGGTCTCCTGCTCTATGGCCTGCAGATCGCCAGCACCAACCTCGCCCAATCCAGGCCGGCGATCCCGTCCCCCACCGCGGCGGTCGTCGAAGAGGTTGTCACCGACCCTGACCTCGGCACCGTCGCGCCCCGCACCAGCCTTGACGACGATCCGGCAGGGAAGCCCACCAGCCTCACCGAACACCTCCTGCGAGAGCTCCGCCGGTACTCCCCCGAGCCGCCCCCACCAGAGCCTCAGCTCCCTGATGCCCCGGCCACGATCCTCCCTGAACTCCAAGCCGCAGCCACCCCCGCCCCATCCAATCCCCACTGCTATCCTCAGTCCAACCATGGCCGCCTCCGCCCAGCCCGCCCGCGCGCCCTCCGTAGCCGGCGCCACCACGGCTCTCGTCCTGCTCACCGCGCTCAACTTCGTCAACTACATCGACCGCTACATCCTGCCCGGCGTCCAGGAGCAGGTCAAGCACGAGTTCCACCTCTCCGACCAGCAGATCGGCTCGCTCACCCTCTGGTTCATGCTCGCCTACATGCTCTCGGCCCCCATCACCGGGTGGCTCGGCGATCGCTTCCCGCGCAAGCCCATGATCGTCATCGCCGCGCTGTTCTGGGGCTCCATCAACCTCCTCACCGCCTTCGTCCACACCTACGACTCGCTCAACCTCCGGCACGCCGCCCTCGGCATCGGCGAGGCCTCCTTCGGCATCTTCGCCCCCTCTCTCCTGGCCGATTTCTACGATCCAGACCAGCGCAACCGGGTGCTCACCATCTTCAACATTGCGATCCCTGTCGGCGCGGCGCTCGGCTATCTCGTGGGCGGCACGGTAGGCGAGCGCTTCGGCTGGCGCACCTCCTTTGTCGTCTCGGCGGTGCCGGCCATCGTCATCGCGATCCTCATCGCACTCTTCATGCGCGAGCCCAAACGCGGCGCCTCCACCGGAGGCATGGACGCGCGCAACAGCGACGGATCCGGCGGGGAAGGGAAGGCCAAACTCAAAAAAGACACCCTTCTCTCTCTCGTCAAAAACCCCGCCTACATCACCATCGTCCTCGGCTATGCCGCGGTCACCTTCACCATCGGCGGCATGTCCTGGTGGATGCCGTCCTTCTTGCAGCGCATGGACGGCCGTTCGCAGACCTCCGCCTCGTTCCTTATGGGCGCCATCACCGTCGTCTCCGGCCTCGGCGGAACCATCGTCGGCGGCGTCCTCGCGCAGCGCTGGTCCCGGCGCACCCCGAAAGCGCTCTACCTCGTGCCGGCCCTCTCCGCCGCGCTCGCCATCCCCCCCGGCCTGCTCTGCTTCTTTGGCCCCCGCCCCTTCACCATCCCCGCCCTCGCCGTCGCGATCTTCCTCATCTTTCTCGGCACCGGACCGGTCAACGCGGCGTCTATCAACGCCGTCCGGCCGGAGATCCGTGCCGCCGCCCTCGCCGGTCAGCTCTTCATCATCCACGCGCTCGGCGATGCCATCAGCCCCCGCATCATCGGCGCCATCTCCGACCGGTCCAACCTCGGCGTCGGCCTTGGCTCCACCCTCGTCGCGCTCGTGATCGCGGCGATCATCTTCACCATCGGCGCGCGCTTCGCACCCCCGCTCTCTCCAAGCAACGCGACCACGGCCACGGCTGCAGCATAGCTGCCAGAAGCGCGAATGCAATTGCCAATGAGATCGAACGCGAGGATGACTGGGGAAAGATCAGCTGGTGGCCCGGGCAGGAGTCCAACCTGCGACCTTCGCGTTAGGAGTGCGCTGCTCTATGCATCTGAGCTACCGGGCCATCGCGTCCAGTGTACCGCTGGCCCACGAAGACCCGACTTCATGATCACACGCGCGATGACTATAGGTGCCTGCGCTGAAGGCGCCCTGTGCGTCGCACCTGTCTTGGCCACGCTGGTAAACTAGATGGTGAGGGCTCCGATGCCAGGGATGGAACGCCAACGCACGATCTCAGTGAACATCGGTGGGGTGCGCGTCGGCTCCGACGCGCCGGTCGTTGTGCAGTCCATGACTAACACCGACACCGCCGATGTCGAGAGCACGGTGCAACAGATCGCCTCCCTCGCCCGCGCCGGTTCCGAGCTCGTTCGCATCACGGTCAACAACGATGCGGCTGCGAAGGCCGTTCCCTACATCGTGGACGGTATCGCCGCCAAGGGCTGGACGACGCCGATCATCGGCGACTTCCACTACAACGGCCACATTCTGCTGCGCAAGTATCCCGAGTGCGCCCGTGCGCTCGCGAAGTATCGCATCAACCCCGGCAACGTCTCCATAGGCCGCAAGGATGATGACAACTTTCGCACGATGGTCGAGTGCGCCGTGGACAATCAGAAGCCCGTGCGCATCGGCGTCAACTGGGGATCGCTCGACCAAGCGCTGCTCACGCGCATGATGGACGAGAACTCCCACAGCGCCACGCCTCAGCCCGCGCGTGACGTGATGATGGAGGCGATGGTCGTCTCCGCGCTCGACAACGCCACAGCCGCGGAACGCTACGGCCTTCGTCGCGATCAGATCATTCTCAGCGCCAAGGTCTCGAACGTGCGCGATCTGCTCGACGTCTATACCGAGCTCGCACGTCGCTCCGACTATGCCCTGCACCTCGGTCTGACCGAGGCCGGCATGGGTATGAAGGGCATCGTCGCCTCCACCGCGGGTCTCGCGCCGTTGCTGCTTGCCGGTATCGGCGATACGATTCGCGTAAGCCTGACGCCGACTCCCGGCGGTGATCGCTCCGAGGAGGTCCGGTGCGGGCAACAGATCCTGCAATCGCTCGGCATTCGCAGCTTCATGCCCCAGGTCACGAGCTGCCCTGGCTGCGGTCGCACAACGTCGACCTACTTCCAGGAGTTGGCCGAGCGTATCCAGACCTACCTGGTCGAGCAGATGCCGGAGTGGAAGAAGCAGTATGCGGGCGTGGAAGAGCTAAAGCTCGCCGTGATGGGCTGTATCGTCAACGGCCCCGGCGAGAGCAAGCACGCCAACATCGGCATATCGCTGCCCGGCACCTTTGAAGAGCCGAAGGCGCCGGTCTATGTCGACGGCAAGCTCTTCACGACACTGAAGGGCGACCGTATTGTTGAGGAGTTCCAAGAGATCCTGGACCAGTACGTGTCCCGGCGCTACGGCGCAAGCGCCGTGGAGTTGGTTGAGGTTTAGACAAAAGAGCTTTCGGTGTGTGCTCGCAGCGCCGGCAGGGGATAAAAGGTGCCCCTCCACTCGACTCCTCCCGCGCGCAGTGTCACTGCCGCTGACCGAGCGATCGCGAAGACGAGCAATGCCGCTGCGACCGGGAAGCCGAGCGCGTACCGTGCGGGCACGCGTGTCAACGGACGGGCGGCGACATACATGCTGCTGATCGCTGCAAGAGCGAGCAAGCCCGGTATGCGGCATCCTGAAATCAGCAGCGCGACAACCGGGCCGGCGCACAGAAGCAGGAGTCCCACGCAAGCGAGACCTAAAACAAGCAGGCGGTAACCGAAGATCGCGAACAGATTCTTGGTCATGGTTCCAAGTACGCCACGAACTCCTGGTGCCCAGTGCAGGCTGACAAAGCCAGGAGCAAAGACGGCACGCTGCCGAAAGCCGAGCCGCTTGACGCGGTGACCAAGCGCAAGGTCCTCGACGATCTGAAGGCGTAGCGCCTCGAAGCCGCCAAGTCGCTCGTAGGCCGTGGCACGCAGCAGGTTAAAGGCGCCCACTCCGATCGCGTCTCGTGAGCTCGGGTACGGCACACGCCAGGCGCGAACGGCCCAGAAGCCAAGCACCTGCAAACAGCCCAAGAGCATCGCCTCTCCGCGGGAGCGGAAGATCGCTGTGGGAAGCAGAATGAAGTGGTCTGAGCGATCGGACACAGCAAGAGCGAGCGCTCGGCGGATGGCGTCTGGGTGGAAGATCACGTCGCCATCCGTGAACAGCAGCCAGTCTGGGAGATCCGGCCAGTCAAGTGAGAGCGCGTGTCGCGCGGCAAAGGCCATGGCATGCGTCTTGCCGAGCCAACCCTCAGGCAGTTCCGTGATGTGCAGCGCTGTGAGCCGGTCAGGGTGCGCGGTCGCGAGCGCGTCTAAGATGGGGCCGGTTGCATCGGTAGAGCGATCGTCGACGGCGATGATATGCAGCCGAGGGTACGTCTGATGCAGCAAGGAGGTGACGCAGCGATGGAGGTTCGCCGCCTCGTTGCGCGCCGGAACGATGACGGTAAGTGAGGGATTGCCGACTGGACTCCGGTCGTACTGTGGCTCTGCGAGGTTCGGTACCTGGCGAAGCCCTCGTGCAACGGAGATAGCCTTGACACCCCACGCCGCGGCAAGGATCCACGCCGCGGAACGTGCTGCGAGTTGGAGGAGGCGGAACACAGTCGATGTTCTTTGTGATGCGTCGTATGGCAAAGAGCCGGCCGGACAGCAAGTGCTCCTTGCAATTCAAAGCCCTGGATACGCATGAGCGAATGGCCGCGCTTCAAAGTAGCCCGATGCAGAGCTAAGGGACTTTGGGGCTGGTTGCTGACTTGGATTTTCCCTAAGCGCGGAGGGTTTGGCGTCCCCGACGGGATTCGAACCCGTGTTACCGCCGTGAAAGGGCGGTGTCCTGGGCCACTGGACGACGGGGACGCGATAACAGAAGAGCCCGGCCACAACCAGGACACGATCACGGTATCACAGCCAAACGCGTGTTACGGGAGCCGTTGGTTCACGTCATTCATACCAGCCCAGGGATCACGCTTCAAACGACCACGCCAGTCGGGAAAATCCACCACATGAAAGGCCAGACGCTCCGCCGACCGCAGCTCACTCCACGCCAGCGGCAGACTCACGCCGAGACCACTCCGCGCCCTTGGCGAGTACGGGGCGACAGCTGTTGCCCCACGTTCATTGCGAAGGTAGTCCAGATAGATCTTGCCGGCGCGCGCGGCCTTCGTCATCTTGGTCAGATAGCGTGCGGGCGCGGCTCGCTCCATCGCAACGACGAACTCCCTTGCCCACTCCTTTACACCGTTCCAGTCCAGCGTGGGCTCAATGGGGACAACCAAGTGCAGGCCCTTGCCGCCTGTGGTCTTGAGAAAACATTTCAGATCGCGAGCGCTCAGGCGTTTTCGGACCTCCGCCGCGGCTGCCGTGACGTCACTCCAGGCCAGCGTCTCATCTGGATCCAGATCGAAGATGACGCGATCGGCGTGCTCAAGATCGCCATTCCGCGAACCCCAGGGATGCACTTCGAGCACACCCATCTGCGCCAGCCCTGCAAGCGCCTCGCGACTGTCGAGCGTAATGTAGGGTTCCGGCACGCCGGTCTTTTTATCTGGGACGAGAACACTTTCAACACCCTTGGGCAGCATGTGGTTTACGTGCTTTTGGTAGAAGCATGGCTTGGCCGAACCCTCCGGGCAACGGACGAGGCTGAGCGGCCTGCCGGCGATATGCGGCAGCATCCGATCGGCTACCGCCCAGTAGTAGTCCGCCAGGATCTGCTTTGTCGTCCCACTCTCAAAATCAAGAATCTTTGTTGGGTGAGTAAGCCGCACAGGCGCGTGCTCCAATTCGGCCCAGGCGCGAGCAAGTTCTGTCGAGCTTGCTGCTGTCGCTTGTGGCGCCTCTGCTTGTTCGGGCACGCGCGGAGGTGCTGTCTTCGCTGCCGGTCGCCTGGGGCGCACCTCGAACTTCCCTGACGCCGACGACCCCGTGCTCGCTTCGACGGACTCGTCTGGAGACGTACCCGTCTCAGAGCGCCCCTGTTTCGGCCTGGGAGCGATTGTCGGCTCCTCGCGAACAACCTCCTTGGCTGGCTTGTCTTCTCGAACGCCGAGAAAGGCCGCTTGCCGCACCAGATCTTCCGCGGTCCATGTCGCGAAACGGACCTGCGCGACCAACTCCGGACGGACCCAGAGTGCGCCCTTACGAGCCTCGGTCGGGATATGAACAAACGGCGTCTTCGCCTGCTCCAGAGCCGCGAACTGCTGGCGCAGACTGCGCTTCAGCTTCTGCGTGAAGCCAGTGCCGGTTCGTCCGGCGTAGATCAGCTTGTCCTCGCGATAGTAGCCAAGCAGAAGCGAGCCGATGCGATCCGCTCCCTCCGAGCTCAGCGTAAAACCCCCGATGACAAACTCCTGCTCATGCAGGCACTTTGATTTGAGCCAATCGCCGCTGCGGCCTGAGTGATAAGCAGCCTCCGCGCGCTTGGATACGATCCCTTCAGCGTGGAGCTCGCACGCTCGGCGAAACATGGAAGCGCCACTACCCTCGATGTGCTCACTGATCCGCACCTCGCCCGCGCCATCCGGAAGAACACGCGCCAGCAGCTCTTTACGCCGACGCAATGGAAGATCGCGTGTGTTGTGCCCCTCCACATGCAGCAGGTCGAAGCAAAAATAGGTGAGAGGATGCTGCGCGCCTTCCTGGAAAGAAGCCTGAAGCCGGGCGAAGTCGGTTGTGCCGTCTTCCGACAGCACGACAATCTCACCATCCAACGTCAGGTTTCCCGTTGGGAGTGCCTTGACCGCGCCTGCGATCGTCGGCACGCGGTATGTCCAGTCGAGGCCGCTGCGCGTCAGCAGCTGCACGTCCCGCCCAGACTTGCGCGCCTGTATGCGGTAGCCGTCAAGCTTTAGCTCATGCAGCCAGCCAGGGTCTTCCGGGGGCGCCGTCGCCTCGAGCGCGAGTTGCGGCTTCACGAACGTCGGCTGCAACTCGGTCGGCAGTTCCTGAAGCAGGGAAGCGCTTATCCCCTTTGCAGGCGTGGTGCTTGGCTTCGCCGTGGCTGTTGCCGAGGCTGCCTCGCCTCCGCTCGCCGTCGCTGTCGCCGTGCCGCCAGCCTGCCTGTACCAGGCCTGGCCTGTTCCCGCCGTCTCCTTTGAATTCCAGACATGGTCGCGATTCTGGGCGATCTGCTCCATGGTTCGCCCTGTGACGACGCTCTGGGGCGCAGTCTCCGTGATCGGGGGGGGCGTCGCCGGCTGCTCAAACTCATCATGCTCCTTGATCAGCAACCAGTTCGGCTTGCGCTCGGTCGCGGCCTTGCCGCCCATGCGGATCAGCGCCCATTTTCCGTGCATCTTCTCGCCAAACAGGAGGATCTTCAGTGATCCGTTGCGCAGACCGGCGTCGATGTCCTCATGCCCCGGCTGCGGCGCCCACGTTCCCTGATCCCACAGCAGAACCGTTCCTCCCCCATATTGTCCCGCGGGAATCACGCCTTCGAAGCCGCCGTACTCCATGGGATGGTCCTCAACCTGCACCGCTAGACGCTTGTCGGCGGTGACATAGCTCGGTCCCTTGGCGACCGCCCAGCTCTTGAGAACACCCCTCCATCCCAGCCGGAAGTCGTAGTGCAGGCGAGTTGCCGCGTGCTTTTGAATGCAGAAGGGAAGCGCCTGTGCCGTGCCGTCCCTACTGCCGCCCGCCGGCTCTGCCGTCACATCGAAGTGACGCATGGAGCGATACTTCGCAAGCTGCGCGTCGATCTGATCCGCCGAGCTGATCGCAAGGGCTACTGTGTCGGCCGGCGTTTCTGCTGGTTTCGCTGACCGTTTCCTAGAAGGTTTACGTCGGGCGGGTGTTGAAGACTCTGTCGGACCGGCTTCCGTGCCGACCTCCTCGGCCTGGTGAGGCAGAGTCTTTGGCCCACTGTGCAAGCCATCTGTGGCTCTCGCTGTCGTTGCTTTCTTCGCCATCCGCTTGGCTCAGCTCAGGCCGAACGCCGGCGGCTTGCCACCTTGGTTGTCGACTTCGTCGTCGGCTTGGCCGCGCCTTTAACCAGTGCAATCCCGGGCTGCTCCTCCACCTTCGCCTTCGCCGCCCGTGTGCCGGTCGACGTCTTGGCCGCGCGCTGCGGTGTGGCCTCGGGAGCGACTCCGGAGCCCGTGTCGCTTGCGACGCTCTTGCGTAGGGCGTCCATCAGGTTCACAACCTTGCCGCGCGCCGGGGCAACTGGTTCATCCTGCGGCACGGGAGCATGATGGACCTTTGCTTCAACCAACTCCCGAAGCGCGATCTCGTAGCCATCCTTGAACTTGGAGGCGTCGAACTTGGATGTCTTTCGCTTAATCAACTCCATTGCCAGGTCGAGGGAGTCGCTCTGCACATCGATCTTGCGGATGTCGGCGAAGTACTCCCTGGGATCTCGCAACTCCTCCTGATACCGCATGGTGTAGGCCATCATACCGCGCAGGTTGTCATCGTCGTCGGCTGTCAGCGCGAGGACGTGCTCGCGTCCGCTGAAGGCGATCTTTCCCAGCGCCGCTTTGCGCGACTTGCGCAGGGCTTCGCGCACCGTGGCAAACGCCTCGGTCTGCGCCTCATTCTCCGGCGTCACGAAGTACGGCTTTTCCAGATACTCGGGCGGCAACTCCTCTAAACCGACGAACTGTTCAATCGCAACCACGTGCTTGGACGGCACACGCAGATGAGCGATCTCCTCCGGCTCGATGGTGACGTACTGTCCCTTGGTGTACTCGTAGCCTTTGACGATGTCGTTTTTTTCAACCCGCGCCGCAGCCGGCGTGTCCTCCCCCGTGGCCTCCTGCTGCTCGGCTGCGCTCGCCTGCACCTTCTGATATTTCACGCGCTCGCCGGTGCTGCGGCTGATCTGGTGAAAGCGGATCTCGCTTTTCGCCTCGGTCGCGACGAAGAGCTTTACGCCGAACGAGACCAGCGAAATTTGTATCTGTCCTGACCAGTAGGGACGAGCCACGGCACACCTCGCGCACAACCTTCTGTGAGACCTGTTGTGATTCTGGTCCGTGCCGCTAAGATGCCCGCGACCTCCGCATCCTGCCTACCTTTTCTCGCATCCTAGGCTCCCTCAAGCGAGGTAACTGTCGCCTCACGCTCCGTCGCGACCACCCGCGCGTAGGCCGGAACGGTCAGAAACTCGGTGAATCTCGGCGCCCGGATCAGCTCGCGCATCAGGAAGGCGGCATGCTCAAAGGCCCGGAGCCGGGGCTCATCAGCAACCTCTCTTTCGCGCGCTACCTCTGCGTCAATTGCCTGATCGCACATCGCTACGGTGATCGGCACACCATCCTCCAGCCGTGCTCCGTGGTGCACCCATTGCCAAAGCTGTGCCCGGCTGATCTCCGCTGTGGCTGCGTCCTCCATCAAGTGAAACAGCGGCACACACCCGATGCCACGCAACCACGCGGCAACGTAGCCCAGACCGACGGCCACATTCTGCCGCAGCCCCGCCTCCGTGATCGTGCCCGGAGGAACCTCGAGCAGATCCGCCGCCAACACGGAAAGTTCCTTCAGTTGTCGATCGATCTGATTCGGTCCCGGCATCAAGCGGTCGAAGACCTCGCGCGCGACCGGAACGAGACCCGGGTGCGCGACCCACGTGCCGTCATGCCCGTCCATCGCCTCGCGCTCCTTATCGGCGCGAACCTGCGCCAGCACCCGTTCATTCGCTTCGGGATCTTCCTTGATCGGAATAAACGCGCTCATTCCGCCCATCGCGTGCACCCCTCGGCGATGACATGTCTTGATCGCCAGCTTGGAGTAGCTGCGCATAAAGTGCGTCGCCATGCTGACCTGCGATCGGTCGGGCAGAATCACGGCCCTATCGCCGGCAAACTTCTTTATGAACGAGAAGATGTAGTCCCACCTGCCGCAGTTTAGGCCGGCTGAGTGATCCCGCAGCTCCCAAAGAATCTCGTCCATCTCGAAGCTCGCGAGGATGGTCTCGATCAGTACGGTTGCCTTGATCGATCCCGCGGCGAGCCCAAGCTGGTGCTCGGCAATGACAAAGATATCGTTCCACAGCCGCGCCTCAAGGTGGCTTTCCATCTTCGGAAGATAAAAGTACGGCCCGGAGCCGCGTCCCAGGAGCTCCTTGGCATTGTGGAAGGCAAACAGGGCGAAGTCGAAGAGTCCACCGCTCATCGGCTCACCATCCACCACCACATGCGCCTCATCGAGGTGCCATCCCCGAACACGCACAAACAGCACCGCCGGCTGCTCGTTCAACGTGTACCGCTTGCCGCTTGCAGGGTCCTGGTAGGTGATGGTCCGCCGCACCGCGTCGCGAAGGTTCACCTGGCCTTCGATCAGGTTCTTCCACGTCGGTGTCGTCGAGTCCTCGAAGTCCGCCATGAACACCTTGGCGCCTGAGTTCAGCGCATTGATGATCATCTTGCGATCGACCGGTCCCGTGATCTCCACCCGACGATCCAGCAGATCCGCCGGCAACGCCGCGACCTTCCAACCGACCTCGCGAATCTGTTGCGTCTGGGGCAAAAAGTCCGGTCGCTCTCCCGCGTCCAGACGTAGCTGCCGCGCCGCACGCCGGTCCAGCAGCTCGCGCCGTCTGGCACGGAACCGACGCTCCAGCCCGACGGCAAACGCCAACGCCTCAGCTGTCAGAATCTCCGCGGCGACCGCAAGCTCCGGCGCTCGCAGCTCCACTCCACTCATAGTTGCCACGCTCTTAATCCTATCCCGCTGCCGCAGGCTCCGGCTCCAGCTAATACCCACATCTCCGATGCGCCGCCCGTCCGCACGAGACAGCTACGCAAACAGAAACTCCTTGGTCCGCAGCTCCTTGACCGTGTCCCGCAGCTTCGCCGCCTTCTCAAACTCGAACTTCTTCGCCGCCTCCCGCATATCACTCTCGAGCTTGGCGATGAAGCTGTCCAGCTCTTGCTGCGTGGCAAACTCCGGCATATTGTCAGTCGCCTCGACCAGGTCGGCATAGTCCGCCTTCAGAATGCCGGCAAGCCCCATCTCGAGCGGCCGGTTGATGGCTTGCGGCGTCAGGCCGTGCTCCTCGTTGTAGGCCACCTGCGCTGCCCGCCGACGATCCGTCTCGTCGAGCGCACGCCGCATGGAGTCCGTCATGACATCGGCGTAGAGGATCGCGCGCCCTTCCAGATGGCGCGCTGCCCGGCCGATCGTCTGTATCAGCGATCCTTGGGACCGCAAAAAGCCCTCCTTGTCGGCATCAAGGATCGCAACCAACGATACCTCGGGCAGATCGAGCCCTTCGCGCAGCAGATTGATACCGATCAGCACGTCGTACTCGCCCTTGCGCAGATCGCGCAGCAGCTTTATGCGCTCCAGCGTCTCGATCTCCGAGTGCATGTAGCGACAGCGCACGCCGACCTCCGTGTAATAGTTCGCGAGGTCCTCGGACATGCGCTTGGTCAGCGTCGTCACCAGCACGCGCTCGTTTTTCTCGGCGCGCAGGCGTATCTCCGCCAGCAGATCGTCGATTTGCCCCTTCACTGGCCGGATCTCGACCTCCGGATCGGTCAGGCCGGTTGGTCGAATAATCTGCTCCACGACGACGCCGGCGGATTTAGTGAGCTCGTAGGGGCCCGGCGTCGCCGAAACGTAGATGATCTGCCCGGTACGCCCCTCGAACTCCTCAAACCGCAGCGGCCGGTTATCCATCGCGCTCGGCAGGCGAAATCCATAGTCGACCAGATTCTGCTTGCGCGACCGATCACCGTGCCACATCCCATGCAGCTGCGGCACGGTCACGTGCGATTCGTCGATAAAGAGCAGGAAGTCGCGCGGAAAGTAGTCCAGCAGCGTCGGCGGCGGCTCCCCTGGAAGTCGCCCGGAGAAGTGCCGCGAATAGTTCTCGATGCCGTGACAGTAGCCGACGGACTTGATCATCTCGAGATCGAAACGCGTGCGCTGGTGTATGCGCTGCGACTCGACCAGACGGGCTTCGCGCTCCAGCTGCGTCTCCCATTCGCCCAGCTCGGACAAGATGGAGTCCATCGCCGTTCGCTTGCGCTCGGGCTGCACGACGTAGTGGCTCTTCGGGTAGATCGGCAGGCGCGAGTACTTCTGCTTCACCGTCCCGAAGAGCGGGTCGATCTGCGCGAGCGAATCGATCTCGTCACCGAAGAGCTCGATCCGATAGGCGTTCTCATCGTAGGTCGGGTAGACCTCGATGATGTCGCCGCGCACGCGAAAGGTGCCGCGGCGGAAGTCGACGTCATTGCGCTCATAGAGAATTTCGACCAGCCGGCGCGTGATGTCTTCACGCTTGATCTTCTGCCCGCGTTCGAGCAGCAGCAGCATGCCGTAGTACGCCTCCGGGCTGCCGAGACCGTAGATGCACGAGACTGAGGAGACAATGATGCAGTCCCGGCGTTCAAAGAGCGAGCGCGTCGCCGATAGCCGCAGCTTATCGAGCTCCTCGTTGATCGTCGCCTCCTTCTCGATAAACAGATCGCCGGCGGGGATGTACGCCTCCGGTTGGTAGTAGTCGTAGTAGGAGACGAAGTACTCGACAGCGTTCGCGGGAAAGAACTGCTTGAACTCGTGGTAGAGCTGCGCGGCGAGGGTTTTGTTGTGCGCCAGAATCAACGCCGGGCGATTCACCTCGGCGATGACCGATGCCATGGTGAAGGTCTTGCCGGAGCCGGTCACGCCGAGCAACACCTGGTCCTTCTCGCCATCGCTCAAGCCTCTGACGAGCTCGCCAATCGCACGCGGCTGATCGCCTTGCGGCTTGTAGGTGGTCGTGAGCTGAAAGTCCATCCTTCTAGGATACGGCGGATCTTCTGTACCATCGTCGAGGGCCCTTTTGCGGTCGATTTAAACCAGCGATCCGCTGCCGGCGCTCGAAATCGTCCTTGCTAGCGGCATCAAACTCCATGACGCCGCAAGCGGGAGGCCATAGCAGATGAGTGCAGGTGTGGAGTTGTGGCTGGTGCGCCACGGGGAGACGGAGTGGAGTCTGAGCGGTGCCCATACCAGCCGAACAGACATTCCGCTGACCGACCATGGCCGGCAGCGCGCCGAGGAGCTTCGTGACTTTCTCAAGGGCACGGCCTTTGGCGCTGTCTTCACCAGCCCCATGCAGCGAGCGCGGGAGACCTGCGCCATCGCCGGGTTAGGCGATCAGGCAGTCGTGGACGACGGTCTGAAGGAATGGGACTACGGCATCTACGAGGGCAAGACCACCAAGGAGATCCGCCAAACCGAACCCGATTGGAGCGTCTGGGATAACGAAATCAAGGGTGGGGAGACGGTCGAGCAGGTCGGCGTGCGGGCAGATGCCGTGATTGCACGTGCCCTCGCCGCGGCGGGTGCAGCCGGATCGAAGCAGGGAAGAGTCGTGCTCTTCGCGCACGCGCACATCTTGCGCATCCTTGCCGCGCGCTGGCTTGGTTTGCCGGCACGCGACGGTCGCCTGCTCGCCTTAGGAACGGGCAGCCTGAGCCGCCTCGGCTGGGAGCGCGAAACTCGCGTCATTGTCACCTGGAACCGCGGCTTCGAGGACGAATGAGCGCCTCCGCCGCCACAAGACGCCTGGCGGGCGGGTGCGGCGCCCTCTTCCTGTTCGCCGGCACGCTTCACGCTCAGATATGCCCGACGGGTACGGTCGTCGATAGCACAGACGCAGCGGTTCCCAACGCGATCGTTCGCTGGCAGACCGGCTCCGTCGAGCAGAGTGTCCACACCGGAGAACACGGGGAGTTTCGCTTCCCCTGCGGGCAGGCACCGCCCAGTGGCGCGCAGCCTCCCCACAACGGCTCGCAGCGAACCCCAAGTGGAACGTTGCGGGCGTCGAGTGATGGCCAGCAGTCAAACGCCGTGGCTGTCATGACAGCAGATAGCATCCAGCTGGTCGAATATCCAACCATGCTGGCGCAACAGGTGAACGTCACCGCGACGCGATCGTCTGCTCCCATCGGCTCGCAAACTCAGACCTTGCTCACCCTCGACCTCGCCCAGCTTCAAGCTTTTCCCGCCCTGACCCTCGACGAGCGCCTCCGCCAGATCGCAGGCTTCGAGCTCTTCCGGCGATCGAGCTCCTGGGCCGCCAATCCGACTTCAGAGGGCGTCTCGCTGCGTGGTCTCGGCTCCACGGCTGCGAGCCGCTCGCTTGTCCTCGCCGACGGCGTTCCGCTCAACGATGGCTTCGGTGGCTGGGTTCACTGGAATGAGATCCCCCCTGACGCGGTCGAGGGCGTGTCGATCGCGGCTGGCGGCGGCTCCGACCTGTACGGCTCAAGCGCGCTCGGCGGGGTTATCGACATCGTGACCGCGCGGCCGGCCACGGCGCTCGTCGAGGGAGCCCTGAGCGAAGCCGTGGAGGACACCACCGACGGCCACGGTCGCGTCGATCTCGCTGGTGGCCGATGGGGTGCGCTGTTGGCCGGCGAGGGCTTCCGAACCGCCGGTTACATCCCGACCGCGCCCTCGCTGATCGGCAGTATCGACCGCCCCGCCAATGTGCACTTCCAGAACGGTCGCGTGTCGCTCGATCGTCGGCAAAACTCTTCCAATCCCTCACGCGGTCGCGCGTATGTCACGGGGAATCTCCTGAACGAGGCTCGCGGGAACGGAACTGAGCTGCAAACGAACGGCTCCCGCATCTGGCGCTGGCTGGCCGGGGATGACTGGAGTGCGGGCGAGCACGCCAGCGGCCGCGCCAGACTCTTCGGCAGCGACGAGAGCTACCGCCAAAGCTTCTCCTCCATCAACGCCACCCGCAGCTTCGAGACGCTGACTCGACTGCAGCGGACCGCGACCCAGGAGGTAGGTGGATCCGCAGACGCGACCTTTCATGCCCGTAGCGCCGCCCTGATCTTCGGTGCTGACCTGCGCGACCTGCGCGCAAACGATCGCGAGCAGCCGATCAGCAAGGGGGTTTCGGTCACCTCCACGCAGTCGACCACCGCCCGGCAGCGTTTTATCGGCGGCTTTGCCGAACTGCTCGCTGCAAAGGGCGGCTGGTCCGGCGCGGCCAGCCTGCGCCTGGATAGCGCCGCGAACCTGGACACGCGGACGGTCGTCTTTGCCCCAGCAGGCGAACCGACGAGCTTCACCCCCGTCGCCAATCGCTCCGAGATCGTCGCCAGCCCCCGCGTCGGCGTGGTGCGCGAGCTCCCCAGAGGCTTCCAGCTTCACGTGGAAGCCTACCGTGCCTTTCGCACGCCCACCATGAACGAGCTCTACCGTCCAGGCCAGGTCGGACAGGAGCTCACCCTTGCCAACAGCAGCTTGCGAAGCGAGCGCGCCACCGGCGCGGAGGGTGGCGCCACATGGCACACAACCCGCCTTCCGCTCTCGATCGCCTCGAGCTACTTCTGGACCGAGATCAATCGTCCGGTCTCGGCGGTGCTGGTGAGCAGCACCGCGACTTCTATCACCAACCGGCGTGAGAACCTCGGCCAGATTCAAAGCCAAGGCGTCGATCTACGGGTGCGGATCTACGATGGCCACGCAATCTCCGCCGGCGTTGGCTATCAGTATGCGCACGCTGTGGTGACGGCCTTCTCCGCCAGCCCCGGCCTGATCGGCGCCTGGATCCCTGATGTGCCACGGCAGAGTGTTACCGCGCAGGTGCGCGCCGTGCGGCCACGGTGGGGCGAAGCGACCGTCGCCCTGCGAGCGAGTGGACAGGCCTTTGACGACAGCTCCAACCTGTTTCCGCTCCATCGCTTTGCCCTCCTCGACGTGTACGGCCAGCACGACTTCCATCGCGGCTGGACAGCCTTCCTCTCCGTGCAGAACCTGCTCGATCAGCGGCCGGAGGTGGCGCGGACGCCCCTGCTCACGCTGGGCAATCCGGTACTTGCGCAGGGTGGCCTACGGTTTGGCTGGGGTGCACCGCACTAGGCTTTGAGCCAGCCGGCGATCAGCAGATAAAGCCAGTCGGTTGGCTCCTGGGCGATGGCGGTCGGCCGGGCGAGCCGAACCGCGGCTGGGTCACCAATTCCGAAGGTGCAGCCGATCGATCGCGCGCCGGCCGCATCCGCGGTTGCTACGTCGATCGCCGAGTCGCCGATCATGACAGTGTGCTCAGGTCGGACCGCCGCGCGGCCTACCGCGCCCCTACGCGCGCTTGCCTCTTGCATGAGCGTCAAGAGACCGCAAGGGTCGGGTTTCTTGCGGGCAAAGCTTTCGCCGCCATAGATCTGAAAGAAGAACGGTGCGATTCCCAGGCCCGCGCAGATCTCGCGCGAGGGCCGGACGGGTTTGTTCGTCAGCACCGCCATCAGAGCGTTCGGCAGATCGACCTGAAGTCGACGCAGTGTCTCGAGCACACCCGGATAGAGCCGCGTCTGATCGAGCTTGTGCTCGCGGTAGTGTGCCAGGAAGTACGCCAGCGCGGCCTCATGCTCTGACTCGTCGAGCCCTTCTGCACCCTGCGCGTTCAAGGCCCGGCGCAGCAGCGTTGATGCACCATCCCCGATGTAGCCGCGTATGGTCGGCGTGGGGAGAGGAGCTCGCCCGAGGTGACCCAGGGTGGCGTTCACGGCCGCGGCAAGGTCCTGCTCGGAATCGATCAGCGTTCCATCGAGGTCAAAGACGAGCAGGCGCGCCGGCAAGGGGAGAGCAGTCATCTGCTGTTGACGATACCGTTTCCGATGAGGCGAACGCGCTAGCCCAAACTTCGGTAGGACCAAGTGCGTTCGCGCGCACACAGGGGAGAGAGCGAATCTAGCGGATCTCGATATCTCCGGAGCCGGTACGGATCCGAAGCGTGGGACCGCCGCCGTTCACCGATCCGGTGACGCTGCGGCGGTCGAGAGTGCCACTGACGGTGAGCGGCTGTGCTGTGCGAATGGAGCCCGATCCCGTGTGTGCATCGAGGGTGTATCCCTCGTTCCCGATCCCAAGCCGGACGGAGCCGGAGCCGGTATCGACGGAGGAGTCTCCGGTGATGTGCCCTGTCGCTTCGATGTCGCCGGAGCCGGTGTGCGCCTCGAGAGAGCCATCGATGTTACGCAACCGGATGGATCCTGATCCGGTGCGTGCGGAGATTGCGCCGCTGCCGGCCTCCTCAAGCTCGATATCGCCGGATCCCGTGTGCAAGGTGGCCGCGCCGTGGGCGCCGCGGATGCGAACGGAGCCGGAGCCGGAGCCTGCCTTGACCCCCGCGCCGACATCCTGGGACTCGATATCGCCGGAGCCAGTGGAGGCGTCAATGTCGGAGTTGCGCGGCAGAGTGATCTCGTAGTCGATCGTGAGTTCGCGGTACTTGTCTCCACTGTTTCGCTCGCCGATGACGATCCGGTCTCCACTCTGCTGCAGGGGAGGATTGGCGATGATCTGGTCGATGCGACCCTGCAGATCGCCACTGCCGCCGCCGAACCAGCGGCCGACGCTGTTGTTTGAGTAGAGGTGGGCGGTGACATGGATCTCGGAGTCCGAGCCGGCACGGAGGCGAACGGCTCCGGAGGCGGTCGATACCGTTACGATCGGGCTGCCCGAAACGTGGAACGTGCGATCGAAGTTGCCGCCGGCGGCAAACAGCGGGGCGGAGACAAGCGACAGTGCGTAGGCGGCCAGGCGGGACCGGAGTTGCATGGGATATCTCCTCGATGAGGTTTCGGTGTGGGGGCGCTACGGCTACCGGCGTGCTTACTGCTGCAAGATCACGGTGTCGCCCTCGTTGAGGCCGGAGAGAAGCTCTGTCTTGGTGCCGTTCGAGATGCCGACGGTGACGGGAACGCTTCGGCGGCCGGTCTTCTGCTTCGGGTCCGGAACCTGAACGGTGGCGTGGCGGTCTTTGTCGTAGACGACTGCTTGCTCGGGGACGGTGAGGGTCTTTTTGTGCTCCTCAAGCACGATCTCGGCGTTTGCGGTCATGTTCGCCTTCAGCTCGCCGCCGGGGTTGTCGATGGAGACGCGCACCTCGAAGGTAGTCACGTTGTCCTTTTCCACGCCCAGCGGAGCGATCTTGGTGACCTTGCCGAGAAAGGTCTTGTCCCGGAAGCTTTCGACCTTGATTCGCGCGGGCTGGCCGAGGTAGACCTTGCCGATGTCGGCCTCGTCTACCTTGCCCTTGACGTAGACCTGCGTGGTGTCGCCCAGGGTCATGACCTGGGTGGCGGTGGAGCCGAGGACGAGGATGGAGGAGACAGCGTCACCGACCTCGACGTCGCGGGAGAGGACGGTGCCCTCGAGCGGAGAGGTGATGTTGGTGTAGGAGAGCTGCTCCTCGAGCTGCTTGAGGGCGGACTCGGACTGGGAGACCTGCGAGTCTGCCTGGTGCAGCTTGGCCTGGTCGACGGAGATCTGGGCAACGGCCTTGTCGCGGGTGTTGGCCGCGAAGAGGAACTTTTGTTGCGCGTCGTCGAGGGCTTGCTGGGAGACGACGCCGTCCTTTTGCATCTCTGCCGCGCGGGCGTAGGTGTGCTGGTACATGGGAAGGTCGGGGGACTCGGCGGCGACTCGATCGTACTGGATGGCGGCGGCGGCGGCGCGCGCATTGGACTGGGCCGCGGCGAGCTGGGATCGCTGGGCGGCGACCTGGGCGAGGATCTCGACCTGATCGAGTTGGGCGAGCTGCTGGCCGGGTTGGACGTGCTGGTTGATGTCGACGAAGAGCTTGGTGACGATACCGGAGGCCTTGCTCTTGACCTCGATCTTGGTGATGGGGGTGACCTTGCCGGTGGCGACGACGGAGTGGGCGATGTCGCCGCGCTCGACCTTGGCCAGCTGCGAGGGCTCGAGTTTGGGCGCGGAGCCGTGGGCGACGGCGACGACACCGAGGATGATGAGCAGGACGAGGCCGGCGAGGCCGCCCCAGAGCCAGAGATTGCGCTTCTTCTTCGGTGCCACGGTGTGTGCTCCTCGCAGCTCCCAGTGTAGTGGGCGGCTCGATGATGGCATACGCAGGATGCGGTGTGATGGTTCCCGGAGAGGAGCGGCACAAGGACCCCGGGGGGACCGGAGCAGGTACCCTCCCCCCCGTACTTTGTACCCAACGTCTTCGAACGATGAGGGTTAGGTCCGGACTTCGGCGGTACCCGGTTGGCGCTGTTTCCGCGAATCTATCTTGGCGCGGCGCTGAAGCTGAAAGCGTTCACGGCAAGTGTACCGGTTGCGTGCGGGGCAGTATGCCAGGGAACGAGGACCTCTGCTGAGAGGTCACGCCCGGAGAGGGTAACTTAGCGGGCGATGATCTCGGCGGCGAAGTGCTCCATCTCTTCGCGCTGGGGGCTGGACTGGAGGAGGACGAGGGAACAGCCCGCGGCTTCGAAGTCGGCCAGACGCTGGCGGACCGTGGCGGCGGAGCCGATGAGGCCGGAGCGGAGACCGCGATTGGAGACGGAGTAGTCGCGGAGAGAGAGCTCGGTTTCGAGCTTGGAGCCGGCGATGAACTGCTGGTAGTTGCTGTAGCCGCGAGCGGATTGCTTGACGTCGGTGATGCGGGCGACTTCTTTTTGGGCGGCGGCGTCGGAGTCGCGGAGGATGCAGAAGCCGGTGACGCCGAAGACGAGGGGTGGGAGGTCGGGGTGTTGGGCGCGGCGGGCGCGCATGTCGGCGACTTTGGCCGTGATGACTTCGGGGGCGTCGCCGTGCATGAGGTAGGCGTCGCACTTCGCGGCGATGAGGTTTTTGGCGGTCTCGGATTCGCCGCCGGCGTAGAGGGTAGGGCGAGGTTTGGCGAGGGGCTTGGGGGCGAGGAGGTTTTCGGCGACGTTGTAGATCGAGCCCCGGTAGGAGAAGTTCTGTTCGCGCCAGCAGCCGGAGACGACGTCGAGCCACTCGGAGGTGCGGGCGTAGCGATCGTCGTGCTCGTCAAAGGGGATGCCGTAGCGGGTGGCTTCGTCCTTCCACCAGGAAGAGACGACGTTGAGGGTGAGGCGGCCACCGGAGATGCGGTCGATGCTGGCGGCCTGCTTGGCGAGCAGGGCGGGGGAGTGGAAGGTGGGGCGGACGGCGGCCATGAGCTCGAGCTTCGAGGTGACAGCGGCAAGCGCGGCGGTGGTGGACCAGGCGTCGAGCGAATCGGCTTCGGGACCCTTGATGTCGTTAAGGTTGAGTTCGGCGATCAGGGTGAGGTCGAAGCCGATGGCTTCGGCGCGGAGGGCGAGGTCGCGGACGAAGGGCCAGGTGGCGGGCATGGACTCGTCTTCGACGTTGCGAAGCCAGCCGCCGAAGACGGGGAGCCAGAAGCCGTAGCGCATAAGGGACAGGGTACAGGGAGCAGGGGGCAGGACAGCAAGGGCGGTGTTTGACGTTCACCCTGGTCGAAGCATCCCGACGACGATAGCTGTATGTACTCCGGTTATGCCAGCCATGGACGAAGTCACTAAGGGCACGTCCGGCTCCAAGCTGACGAGAGCGTGAATCGACTATTCGCGTATCCTCGCACAGCTTGAGAACCGGACTGTAGAGATTAATTGTTGCTTTAGTTAATCCGCGATACCTGGATTTGGCGGATCGATCCCGAGAGCGGTTGCCAGCACGATGAGATGATCCTGCTCCTCGAGCAGGATCTCGCGAATGGTTTCGCTAATCGCAAACTCGTTCAACTCCTCAGCTTGGCGGACGCGGCGCCGATACTGACGTATGGTTTCGGTTTCATTTTCGAGGTCGAAGTGCAGCATGTCCTCCGCCTTGGGCGAGGTTTTTACCGGCTTCGGGGTAACGGACGGTTCCCCGCCGAGATAGTCGACCGCGTTTGAGATCTTGAGCGCGTGGCTGAGCTCCTCCTTGGAGTGCACCTCCAACGTGTTGGCGATGTTCATGTAGGCGGCGCCTGTAAGCACCTGCGAATAGTTCACATAGGCGATGATCGCCTGATACTCGCGGGAGAGATCTTCGTTGAGGTTTGCGATGAACTGGTCGCGTGTGATCGCAGGCGGCGTAACTTCGGTCATGGAGTTCTCCTTGTTCGTTGAAGCTTGATGCAGAGGTCCGACTTCACGGTTCCGTTGGGGAAGGCTTACTTCGTGAGCAAAACTGCCACCGCCATGCCGCGGCTGAAAAGATGTGGCTTGTAGAGCAGGACCTAGGCACTTTCCTCTTCTGCGCTGCAGTATTTCACAGAAAGGACAATCAGCATGACGCGCGTGGTATGGCGAGAGCCACAGCACGATTCTAGATGCACAACCGGCGAAGGCTGAATTCCGCCAATTGGTTGTACAACGCAACAATCTGCCGCCAGTCGGTCGCCGCGGCCGATTCCGCTCAGCATGAACGGCTGCGATTGCAGCCTGCAGCGTGTAAGCGCCGAAGCCGCGGGACTTCAGGGCTTTCTCTACCGACGCCACTCCCTCGGCGATCTGCTCGCGGTTCCAGAGCGAGCGATCTTGATTTTCCAGCGAAATCAGATCTCTAGCCGGAGAGGTTCTCGCGGCGCGACGGGATCCCTGCAGCAACATGAGGGAAAGCAAGCCGATGACCTTCGGCCAGTTCCAGGTCTCCGAGGAGGCGCACGAGGGTCGCTAGAACCCGGCCCGATTCCAATCGGTAGAGAGTCTCGATGGTACTGCTGAGTTGTTCGGGCACAGGCGGCGACATCTACGCGAAACTAGCAAACGAAGTGGCTCGCCACAACTGCGCTCGGGCCTCCCCTGTCCACAATTTAGTGGTCCGCCACGGCGGAGATGGAGGGTTTGCAGAGGGACAGGAGCAGAGGTCCTTGTAACCGCACTTCTCGGTCCGCAAGAACCTTGGTGGCGTGACCTTGATTGGCTAGTCGGCGAAGACCTAGAGAGAAGCGGACAGCATCGTGAGCTCCTGCACGTCATTTCTCTTCCTCACCCCGGATCGCATGCTGTGTTGAACTCCTCGAGCTCGCTGCTGTAGCTGCAACGTTTTGAGCACATCGCAACAGCGGCTCTATCTTTGGTCAGTAAGATCCCGCAGAAACTCGGAAGCGATGCCTGCACTGGTGATGAGCAGGCGGTCGCGCGCCCGCGTGCACGCTACGTAAAGCAGTTGGCGTTCGGAGTTGTAGATTGCCTCCACATCGGAGGGATCAGCCGCAGATTCGATTCTCTCCGCGTCTGGGAGCACGCCTTCATCACAGGCCATGACGACTACAGCTCGGAATTCCAATCCCTTTGCCAGGTGCATCGGCGATATTGGAAGCACACCGGCCGAAACTTCCATTTGCTTTTCAAGACGCTTGCATCGAAGCCCGGCCGCTTTCGCTGCCGCTTCCGCGCGATCTAATTGCGCGGGGGATCGAAAGAATATTCCCATTTCCTCCGTGCGGATGCCCTCATCGCAGCATGCCTCCAGCCAGCTTGCAACCAGAGCCTGTTCGCCTGCTTCATCCTGAGCACTCCTGACGTCTGGCATAGGTCCGTTGAAAACGGATACCGTACCCTTGCGGTCCTCTATATTGCCATCAGAATCGGACACCTCGCGATCAAGTAGCCGATCAGCATGTTGCCGAATCTGGTGTGAGGTTCTGTAGTTCACCTTCAGGTTTGTCGATCTTCCACGAACATCAACTCCGACGGATTTCCAGGAGAAGGGTTGCTGGAAGATTCGCTGGCCGCTGTCACCAGCGAAGAAGAGCGCATTCGGCTGCCCTCCGCCCAACGCAGCTAAACAACGCAGTTCCGCTTGACTGATATCTTGCGCCTCATCGACCACGGCGAAATCAAACGGAGGTGCACCGCCCTCCGCATAGTGCTGTGCCAAGCGCGTAAACATCTCGGCTTCGGTCATGAGCCGTTCCGAAGAAAGCCGCTCGATGACACGCGCAAAGATCCTCCAGAGCGCTTCTCGTTGCGGCTCACGAAGCCGTGTGCGGCGTCCCAGCCGTGGGACATCGCGGTACGCGCTCCATGTCTTCAGCTGCCACGCGTCCACTACGTGATCCCACTCTGCGAGGAGAAAGCTCAGCGGAAACTGTATGATTCTTTCTACTTCGGCGGACTCTTTCAACAAGTTGCGGATGGCATCCTCAGAGGCGAGATCCACGGAGCCATACCTCGAGGCCAGGTTGCTGTCGTAAAGGCCACGCGCCATCGCGGAGATCGGTAGCACTTCAATCTGCTCACCAAGACGGGGACGATTCCCGATGAGCAGCCTGAGTTTGTTCAGCAAGGCGTTTGCCAGCACTTCCGAAAACGTCGTCAGCAACACGCGCGACGAAGGATGCGATTCGGCGAGATGGACAGCGCGATGCAGCGCAACCACGGTTTTCCCGGTGCCAGCAGAACCCGCGACCCGCGCCGGACCGTTGAAGTCCCGTTCCACCAGGGCTCGTTGAGCTGGGTGTAGAAAGACTGCCCACTTCTCCCAAGGCGAGTTGA
Organism: Acidobacteriaceae bacterium; assembly: GCA_965277125.1. Taxonomy (GTDB): domain Bacteria; phylum Acidobacteriota; class Terriglobia; order Terriglobales; family Acidobacteriaceae; genus Edaphobacter. Next base: position 1,048,816 of record CBDIBU010000005.1, read on the forward strand.
GAGCGCGTTCGAGTTCTTCGCGATTGCTGACCGTGCGGAATCGGCGCTGCGCATCCGGGTGAGCAAAGGCGGCCCGCTCCACCTTTGCCGGTGTGACTTCCGGCTGCTTCGTCGGCTCCACGATCACCTCCGGAGCCGTAGTGATGGCAGGACGGACGCCTGTTGCAAGGGTCAGAACAGCTTCACGCGCCTCTTCCGGCAAGTTGCCCACCAGATCGAGCACGCTGTCTTCCGTGGCATGGCGTACCGCGCTCAGCCATTCTTCCGGCACACCGTACCCAAGGAGTTCGGTATCGCTCGCCGTTGCAAGTAGAGGCAATGGCCGGGGAGCGACCGTTGTCGTCTGTTCCACATACTTGCGGACGACGACTTCCTGCACGGTCTCTTTCAGAACAACCATCTGAGCCGCGCCAGTGCTCGGGTGAACAGAGAGCTTGCGGCGCTCCGCCCAGGCGTAGGCCGCATCGTGATGATCGACGTAGCACAGAAGGCAGCTGTTTTCGGTGCGATGGACGATCAGGCGCACGTCGTCATTCGCCCTGGCGGACCAGAAGTTTTTGTCCTTCACCTTATCCAGCCGGTGCATCTTGAGGCTGGGATGGGCAGGGTTCATCTGCAGGTCCATTGCGGCGAGCTTGGCTGCGGTCTGCTCAGCGGTCTGCAGCTTGGTCAGGCTCTCCTGAAACGTATTGGCGATGACAAATTGCATTACATGCCCCAGCGCTGGACGAAGGTTTGGCTGGCGCTGGCCATGGCTCTCACTTCTAAACGCATGCGCTCTCCTAGTGCACCGTGAAGACCTTCATCACTTCGTCGCCGAGGTGGTTGATGACCTTGACGGCGATACGTCCGCTGGTCGGTTTCGGGAAGGGGCGGGAGGTGTCGCTATGCAGGGACTGCCAGGCCTCTTCGTTGATCTCGGCTTTGAGCGTGGTCTTGAGCGACTTGTACGGATCGTTCGCGCCGAGGAAGTAGGCGTGGCGAACAAAGAAGCTTTCCTCGTTGTAGTCCGTGTCCACGAACCAGCAGGCGATTTCGTCCGGCTCGGAGCTGGTGACTTCGCCTGTGCCGGGGTGGAAGACATCGACGCCATTTACCTTTACGCGAATCTCGTCTGGACCCTGATTGGGGCCCTCCGGAAGGATGGTGATGTCGGGCTCGCCGAAGATGACGAAGAGATTCCCCTTGCCGGTGTTCTTCAGGTCTTCGGCCATGTGCAGATCGGCGTTCATGCGGGCCTTGAGCACGGGGATGCGGCCGAGCTTGGAGAACTCGGAGGATTGGGCGTCGAAGTTGAAGGCGCAGGCGATCAGGATGTCGAAGTTGGCGTCTCCGGCTTCGCGGGCGGCGGAGACCAGGTCGGGGCGGGAGACGGTGCCGAACTCCGGGCCGATGAGGATGGCGGCACGCTTTTCCTTGCCGTCGGCGTCTTGGTAGCGGCCTTCGGCGCAGACCAGATCGCCGGGCCAGGGTGCAAGCGAAGAGAAGTTGACCTTGGCGTTCTTGTCCGCTTGTTGGACGCCGCTGCTCTTCAGGTTGTCGAGGATGACTTGAACGAAGTTGCCGGCATCGCGCGGATCGTCGTAGCTGTCGCGGGCAGAGGGGGCTAGATTGTCATCCAGCATCTCCAAGACGCGGTGAGGCGACAAACTCTCGACGGTGAAGGGGCCGGCGACGCGCACCTTGTTTTTGTCTTCGTAGGGTTTGTCGTAGAGGTTCTCGAACTCGGCCTTGGCGGCGATGGAGGCGTCGATGGCCTTTTGGCGCTCGATGCGGTGTTCCCACCATGCGGCATGGGCCTGTTTGGCATCGTCGCTCCACTGAGGCGAAGCTTCTCGTGGTATCTCCCACTCTTGCCACTCCTGTTTCAGCTCTGAGTTCAGCTTCTCGCGCAGGGGTTCGAGGGTCTTCTGGTACTCCTCCCAGATTACGTCGATCTCAGCATTGTTGGCGATCGCGCCTGAAGTGACATAGCTGGTTCTGCGATAAACAAAACCTTGGCGCACGTCACCAAACGTTCGTGATCTCGATGGGCTCTCGTTAAGAATCTCCGCCGCCTTGAGCTGCCCTTCCGGAGAATCGGCTAGTAGATAGTGCGGGTAACGCACGCCCATGATGCGCGCCCGCGCCAGCGCCAATGCCACCCGCGAGGAATCAATAGTGATCCAGCGCCGGCCCCATTGCTCCGCTACATATGCTGTTGTCCCTGATCCGCAGGTTGGATCAAGGACGAGATCTCCGGGATCAGAAGCCATGAGCAAGCAGCGTTCAACGATTCGTTCGTTTGTCTGAACGACATAGATAGGATCTGACGCACCGCCGAATCCATCCCACCAGTTCGAAATAGACTTGTAGGGAAAATCATCAAGATAGCGCTTGTAGTCTAACGAAGACTTGCCTACTAGAAGTCGATCTGCAGCCAGCACTCGGACCATACCCGGAAATCCGGCATCGACCTTTGACGTGTGACTCCAGCATCGTCCCTTGGGTGGCTTGACGAAAGTGCCCCGAAACGGCACTGGGTCCATCTGCGAAGCTCGTTCACCGCCATTAGTGATCGGCCACGGCCTAAAGAGGCGGCCGCCTGGAAATTCAGTTTCAAGCCGTTTCGGAAAAGAACGAAAGTCAATTCGCTCGCCGGACCCGCTTAAATAGCTTTTGAGGTTCGCGGTCCTTCCGTCCAGCAATTCAATCCGTGAAAACTCGTCGATCGTTTCGGCGTTTAGCGGTCGGGTTTCGTATAAGGAGTGATACTTTGTCTTTGATTCGGAACGCGCTGACTTGCCGTACCATAATATAAAGTCGTTGACCGGGTCTATGAATGAGGACTTTTGCCCTCCTTTCTTCTTCACTAGAATCTCTGCCATGAAGGAGCTCTCGCCGAAGACTTCGTCGAGGAGTGCCCGAAGGCGATGAACGTTCAGGTCACTGATCTGCACGAAGATCGAACCAGTATCTGCTAAGAGGTCACGAGCCACAACAAGACGATCGCGGATATAGGTCAGGTAAGAATGTATGCCGTCCCGCCATGTATCCCGAAATGCCTTAACCTGCTCAGGCTCTCGGGTGATGTAATTCGTCGAATCATTCTTGTCGGCTTTATCAGTCGTGGACCACTGGAAGTTTGAATTGAACTTGATGCCATACGGCGGGTCGAAGTAGATGCACTGGACTTTGCCGCGCAGGCCTTCGCGCTCGGCAAGTGATGCCATCACCTGCAGGCTGTCGCCCAGGATCATGCGGTTGGACCAGTGCTGGTCGTGCTGATAGAACTCGGTCTTCGCGTCGGTGTTGGGCAGACCGTTGAATTCTTCCGTCCACGTGTCCATGAAGCTGGCTTGGGCTGGGCGGCCAGTTTTCTGGGCCCGTTTGTTCCGTTCTGTCTGGCTCCGGAGCTCGTCGATCAACGCCTTCGGACGAACCTTTTCCTGAATATAGAGCGGCGGCGCCGGGACCGTGAAATGGTCTTCCGCGTTGATGTCGTTGTCCGGATACTTGCCGCGCCAGATGAGTTGCGGGTCGAGGTCAGGATTGCGGCGCTGGTAGGCGACGCGAACGGGCCGCTGGTCCTCATCCCGCATCACGGATTGGAACTCAGCGGTGGGGATGTTCTTGCGCGAGGCTTCGTCGTGGACGAGGGTCTCGATCTTCTTGGTGAGCGGTGTTTGCGGTCTCTTCGCCATGGCAGTTATTCCTTCGTCCTGTTTGCTGCCCGGGTGTCGGCGATCCTGGGATTGAGCATGGTTTCGAATCGCGTTTCCACTTCTTTTTCGAAGTCGCTTTCGATGGCATAGACGGAGGTGAACTCAGCGAAGGCCCAGCGGCCGTGCTTGCCGCTGCGATTGATGGCCGGGACCCAATACGTTTCCATCGTGGTCTTCTTGTCCTTGGCGTCTTCGCCCCGGTAGCCCTTGATTTCGACGACCAGATTGAGCAGATCGTCTTCGCCGCGGCCATCCTCGACGCGCACAATGAAGTCCGGGCGATAGATGCGGTTCGCCGCTCCGACCCGATACGGCACCTCGAAGCCCATGGCGTGGTTTTTGACGTAGCTTCGGACGGGCGGATGCGCCTCCGCCACGCGACAGAACTCGCCCTCCCAGTCGCTGTCGAGAATGACCCAGTTGACATGGCAGCGATCCGGGCTGGTCTGCCGTCGATCGGTGTTCGTGGTAGTGAAGTTGATGTGGCGGCTGGAGCCCTGGGGATTGTACGGATCGAGAATCGCGCGGATGGGCGTTGCTTTCTCCATTTTGCGGGTGATTCCGTCCGTGATGCGAGCGCAGGCGATGTTGGCAAGCTCCTGGTACATGAGCTGCGCGGGATAGGTGCCGCCGACACAGACGAGATGCTGGTCCAGCCACTGCTTGACGATGCGGCTGAGCTGCGAGAAGAGGTACAGCTTGGGCTCTTCACCCTCGTCACGCCATTTGGTATAGAGCAGCTGCTTGGTGAGATTCATCACCAGGGTGGAGTAGCGCACATCGCCGAGATGTTTGAGGTTCAGATTGACGCCTTCGCCGATGATGCCCTGATTGTGGGTGATGGACGGGCCGACGATATCTGGATTCAATACCAGCGTGGAATCGTCGTTGAATTCCGCTTCGAGCTTTTCTTCTGGCAGTTCAACGCGGTATCCCTGGACGCGCGGGAATCGGATCTCCAAGGCTTCGCGTTCAGAGAGCGCCTTGACGTGAATGACCTCGCGCGACGCCTGTGGCGGAGCGATGACCGGCTTGGCGGTGAAATCGAAGGGAATGCCGAGGATGTCGGCGTACTCGACCGGGAAGAGACCGGCGTCTTCGCCTTCGGTGAGGAGCTCGTAGGACTGGCGCCGCAACGCGCGGCCGATGACCTGCTCGCAGAGCAACTGCGTGCCGAAGGCGCGCACACCGAGGACGTGGGTGACGGTGTTGGCGTCCCAGCCTTCGGTGAGCATGGAGACGGAGACCACGCAACGGATCGACTCGCCCAAGCGGTCCTTCTTGCCGACAGTGTTCATGACTTCGCGGAGAACCTGCACATCTTCGATATCCTCAGCGCGCATCTGCTGCCCGCTGCGATTGACCAGATCCCGCCGGAACTGTTCGATTTCGGGTGCCGCCGCAGTTCGGAACGTGTCATCCAGGTCGCCGCCCGATTCCAACTGCGCGCTATCGATCAGGAGAGTCCGCGGGCGGCTGATGGGATTTCCGTTTTCGTCGAAGTTGCTGAAGAGTTTCAGTCGACCCGGAATGGTCTGCTCGCCTTCGGCAGTCTCGCGAACACAGCCCGAGATGTAGTCGTAGACCAGCTTGGAGGTGGAGGTGTTATTGCACACAACAATGAAGCAGGGAGGGATGGAGGTGCCAGCCTCTCGCCAGCTCTCATAGGTCTTCTCGTAGTGTCCGTAGAGAGCTTCGAGAGCCGTTTGCAACTCGACCGGCAGTGCCAGAGGATCTAATTGATCCCCTTTGCCTTTGCCTTTTTTGGGCATCTTTTTGCGGATGTTCTCCCAAAGGTTCCGGAACTTGGGCATGTCCGCGCCGGGGATGTTATCGGCAACCGGGACACGAGGCAGCTTCACAATGCCGCACTCGATCGCGTCCATGAGTGAGAAGTCGCACATGGACCAAGGGAAGAGCGTGCCTTCGGCGTAACCCGACCCGCGCAGGAAGAAGGGCGTCGCCGAGAGGTCGATCACGCGCGAGATGCCGACCTTCCGTTTGACGGCTTCCAGGCCGGAGATCCACATCCGTGCGGCTTCTTCGTTTTCCTTGGCTTCCTGCTTCTCCTCAGAGGCGATGTCGGTTTCGTCAGACTCGCCTTCCTTGTGCCGGTAGCAGTGGTGTGCCTCATCGTTGATGACGAGGATGTTCTTCATTCCGAGGAGTTCCGGCATGACGCACTGGAGCATCTGCCCTTCAGTTTCGAGCGTGTTGAGCTCCTCGCCCCGGCCCTGCAGAAGGCTACGTGTCCCCTTGGAGAGTTCCATCCGTTCCCGCAGCTTGAACTTGTGGTAGTTCTCAACGACCACGATTGCGCGCTGTACATCGAGCAACATATCCTGCGGGACCAGCTCGCGGGTCGTGTAGTAGTTATAAGGATCGTTGGGCCTGATAACGTTCAGGCGGTCGCGAATGGTCAGGCCGGGAGCGACAACCAGGAAGCCCTTCGTAAACTGGCTGTTTGGCCGGCGCACCGCGTTGACTGTCTGCCAAGCAATCAGCATGGCCATCACGGTCGTCTTGCCGGCTCCGGTTGCCAGCTTCAGCGAGAGCCGCGAAAGTTCCGGATTTGCCTCTCGATTGGCATTGACGAGGTGCTGGAGATACTTGCGCTTCCAACTGTCACGCTTGGGCGCAACCTCGGTGAGCCAGATCGCGGTTTCTGCTGCCTCGATCTGGCAGAAGAACGGACGAACACCGGTGAAGTTGTAGTTTCTCCAGTGATCCAGCAGGCGCGCCGTCTCGGGCGACACATTCCAGTCTGAAGGGCTGGGCAGTTTTCTCCAGGCATCCACCTCCGCTCGCAGATCGTTGATGATCGCGGACGCGTACTGCTGCTGTTGCGTCGATATGGAGTCGTCGTTCCGGAGCTCAAGTGAAGTCTGAGTGCCTTGTCCCTTGCGCTTGCGAGGCTTCGGGATCGGAGAGATGAACTCCGCACGGCGGCGAGTGAACATGATCTGCTGCGTCGGCTGGCCATCCTTATCGAGTTCCCAATGCTTGCGGGGTTGCTCGTAGGGACTGTTCAGGATCGGATGTTCGAAAAATGGGTGCTCAGCGGCCACGGAGGTCCTTCAGAAAGGCGTTTCGAATGCACCAATTTTGCCACAAGGCACTGTGATCGAAAGAGTCGGGGGATCGCTCGTGAGCGAGAAGTCTCTGGCGCACAGCCACTACCAAGACCGTGCGCGAGACGGAAGCCGAGGCCCGTGGCCTTTGGTGCTCGGGAAGGCCGTTGGTTTGGTTACCGGAACCGCATTCGCGGACTACATCAGCCTCTACCACGGCAGAGCGGTGGGAGGCTGCTGGAAAGTACAGCAGCGTAGGCTGGCACACGTTCCGCATGACTATCGTTCATGGCTGGATAGCACGTCAGCGCCTATGGGCGTACAGCAGGAGCTGATGCGTGGGCGTACAGCAGGAGCTGATGCGACACGCGCAGGTTTCGACCACCATGAACGTGTACGGAAATGCCTTGACGACGGCCAAGCGGGAGGCCAACAGCAAGGTGGTGAAGACGGCATTGAGGAGCGCTTAGGCCCATGCAAAACGCCAACCACTCTTGATAAATCCCCAAGCGATTTCGCGACCGCTGTTATTTGGGGTTATCTGGGGTTGGCGCGTCCGCTAAATGGTTGCGGGGGTAGGATTTGAACCTACGACCTTTGGGTTATGAGCCCAACGAGCTACCGGGCTGCTCCACCCCGCAGAACAAATATATCGTCTTGTCATAGTCGGGTCAACGTACCGCGAGACAGTGTCGACTGCCGTTGAACCGTGGAGCGCTTTCTTGCGGGTCGTAGACGTAGCGAGAGCGGGCACTTCTGCCATTCCTTACTCAGGAAGGGTCAAAGACTCTGTCCATGCGGTGCGACCGGCGGAACTTTTTGATGAAGAACGGGTTTCTCGTAGAAAGACGCTGTGGCTGCTGCTTCGGCAAAGATCTGTGTTGTGGAACAGACATCAGCGGTCGAGCCAGGGCGTTGGGAGGAACAGAGATGCACAGCAGAGGCAGGCGGTTGCAGGGTCAGCAGGGCAGGGGAGCACACCGCGACAGGGCTTACGAAGCCGCGCTTGCGACAGCGCTGCTCCTTTCGGCAGGTGTGCCCTCGGCACAGGCTCAAGCGAAAAAGAGCACGCTGCCGGATGCACAGGTGGAGAGCAATGTGCTGCAGGCGTTGGCGGCCGATCCGAAGCTTGCCGGGCAGCAGATCACCTCGACCACTGTCTATGGAGTCGTGACCCTGGCCGGCCATGTTGCGGACGAGACCACACGATCCCGTGTGGAAGATGTGATCTCGCGTACACCGGGCGTGACCAAGGTTGTTGATGAGCTGACCTTGGGACTTTCGAGCGTCGCCCCGGGCGGCACAGAGGGGGCGACGACCATACCGGCGGCAGACGGTGAACCGCCCAGCGGGTCGGAGATGCAGCCGGGAGCGCAGGCGCCGGATCCGCAGGGAAGCAATCCCACTCTCCAATCGAACGGCACCCTTGCGCCCGCTCAGCCCGGATCTCAGGCGCAAACTGAGGCTCAGAGTAGCGCGCAGGCCGCCGCTGGGAGCGCACCCCAGAGCGCACCCGTAGAGCGGATGCCCTCGACCGATGACTCCGGCAATGGCGGGCAGCCTCAGTATGGGCAGGCTCCCTATCCGCAGCAGAGTGGGGCCAACCAGCCGCAGTATGGCCAGCCGCAGTATGGTCAACCGCAGTATGGGCAGCCGCCGTATGGCTCGCAGCCGCCGTATCCGCCTCAGGGGCAGTATGGTGGGTCGCCGCAGCCGGCGTATGGGAGACCGCAGACGTATGCAGGCGCACCTGCGCAGCTTGCGGGACAGCCCATCACAGTGCCGGCTGGAACGGTGCTTCAGGTGCTCATGAATCAGGGAGTTGATAGCCGCCACTCCCCGGTTGGGAGCAGCTTCATGGGTGTGCTGCAGCAGGACGTGGTGGCAAATGGGTATATCGCCCTGCCGCGCGGTGCGATGGTGCAGGGGTCGGTGGTGGACGCGGCCAGCTCCGGCGCGCTAAAGGGTCGGGCGGAACTCGGTTTACAGCTCACGCAGATTACGCTGGGCGGCATGGTGTACCCGGTCAGCTCGACGACATGGTCGCGTGCCGGTGGCGACAAGGCAGTGCGCACGGTGAACAGCGCCCTGGGTCTGGGTGTCGTGGGCGCGATCGTCGGCGGGGTCGCGGGCGGTGGAGTGGGGGCAGCCATTGGCGCCGGTGCCGGCGGCGCGGTCGGGCTTGGCGCCTCGGCTGCCTCGGGAAGCAGCGTTGTGATTGTTCCGCCGGAGTCGACGCTGACCTTTCAGCTTGCGGCGCCACTTTCCGTTCAGACCGTCTCGCAAGCGGAGCTGAGTCGGCTTGCTTACAACATACCCGGAGCGGCTTATGGACCACCGCGGATGATCCGACGGTATCCCGGCTATTATCCGTATGGCCCGTATTACTATCCGCGTCCCTATCGTGTGTACCCGTATTAGGGGAGGCTACTTGGCCAGGGATGTCCAGTTCCTGGACCTCCTCTTGGGATGGATGCGAGCGGCGTCGGAGGCTACTGTCGTCCGTTTTAGTCTGAGCTATACTTCAGACTTGCGGAGCGAAGGGCAACTCCTGCCGCATATCCCAAAATCCGCCATTCCCGCTCGCCTCGCCGTTCCGTGGCGTCCTCATGCGGGAGGCGATAGGTCCTCCAAAAAATAATGATCCGTCTTTTGCAGCAGAACAACAGTGTTGTGAAGTTCTTCTTTGCCGCGATTATTGTGGCCGCGTTGGGCACCATGGTCGTCACGCTTGTTCCCGGCATCTTCGATCTGGGCGCAGGAGGGGGGACGGATACCTACGCCACGGTGCACAACCCGGGTTGGGTTGGGCGTTTGGAGGGCGGAAGTCCCATCAAGCAGGTTGAGGTCAATCAGCTTGCGGCACGGCAGTTGCAGCAGCAGAATCTGCCCGACATGCTGATGCCTTACATGGAACAGCGTGCCGGGCAGATCCTTGTTCAGCGCGAGATTCTGAAGCGTGAAGCCGATCGGATGAACCTCCGGGTGAGCGACGATGACCTTCGCCGCGAGCTTGAGACGGGAACCTTTGCCCAGTACCTTTTTCCGAACGGCGCCTATATTGGCGACGATGCGTACATCAACTTCGTCAACTCCTACTTTCACACCACGCGCGCCGACTTTGAATCGCAGGTGAAGAGCGACATGGAGCTGAACAGGCTCCAAGCGCTTATCACAGGCGGCATCAACGTATCCGATAACACGGTGCGTGAGGCGTACCTGAAGCAGGGCGCGAAGGTGAAGTTCGACTACGTTGTGGTGAACGCCACGGATTTGGGTCAGGAGATCACACCGACGGACGCGAAGCTCCAGCAGTTCTTTCAGCAGAACGCAGCCAAATACGCCAACGCCATCCCGGAAGAGCGCAAGTTTGAGTACGTCTCGTTTGACGCCTCGAACCTTCCCGGTGGTCGGCCCGCGGTGACGGATGCAGCGATTCAGGCGTACTACGCCGCGCATCAGGCACAGTACGCGGTCAAGGATCAGGCCAAGGTTCGTCACATTCTGATCGCGGTTCCTCGTGGTGCGGACGCGAAGACAGATGCTGCGGCAAAGGCCAAGGCAGAGGATCTGCTGCGACAGATCAAGTCGGGCGGCAACTTTGCCGAGCTCGCGAGCAAGAACTCGGACGATCCGGGCAGCAAGGTGCAGGGTGGGGAGCTTGGCTGGCTGAATCCCGGCCAAACCGTGCCTGCCTTCGATAAGGCGGCGTTCCGTCTCACGCCGGGGCAGACGTCGGACGTTATCAAAACCGAGTTTGGCTACCACATCCTGCAGGTTGAGGAGAAGAAGACAGCGCATGTGAAGCCGCTCAGCGAGGTTCGGGCGGAGATCGTCCCACTGCTTGAACAGCAGCAGGTCGGTGCCGCCGAGCAGAACTTCGCCAACCAGCTCACCGCGGACGCAGCAAAGAATGGACTGGAGAAAGCTGCTGCCGGCCATGCTCTCCGTATGGAGACGACCGACTTCCTCGCGAAGGACGGCACCGTCGCGGGCGTCTCGGATAGTTCTGCGCTGCTGGGCAAGGTGTTTGCGACCGGCAAGGGAGCAGCGCCTCAGTCCGTGGCAACGGGCGACGGCTTCGCCGTGTTTCAAGTGTTGGATGTGAAGCCCACGCACGCGCCGCAGTTCGCCGAGTACAAGCAGCACATCTTGCAGGACTACCGCGAGCAGCAGATTCCGCAACTGTTGAACGCTCGCCTGGTCAAACTTGACGATCTGGCCAAGCAGACGGGTGATCTGCACAAGGCGGCAGCGGCGCTGAACCTCCCTGTCAAGTCCAGTGATCTGGTCGGCCGGGACGGGCAGGTACCGGATCTGGGTGCCATGAGTGGGCCAGGGGCCCTCGCGTTTACGCTTCCTGTGGGCGCCGTCTCAGGGCCGATCAATGCGGGTCGCGTCGGCGTTGTTCTCTCGGTCACCGACAAACAGGAGCCGAGCACGGCGGAGATGGCCAAGAACTTCGGCCCCGTGCGCGAGGAGCTGCTCAACCAGCAGAGGGATGAGCTCTTTCGCGTCTACCTCGGATCGCTCACCGAACGTTACCGCGACAGCGGCGCGATTCGGTACACGCGTCGTGCTGCCGGTCCTGGGAGTACCCCAGCGGGCACGCTCTGAAGCGGGGAGGTCGCTTCGCCCTGGTGCGACCTGCTGCATCATAGAACTCACTGGGCAGGCGGGGTGAGTGATGAGTGTGGATGGTAAGCAGCAGAGGCGTAGCTCGGGTGTTCTTCTGCATGTCACCTCGCTTCCGTCGTACGGCGGAGTGGGTGACTTCGGTCCCGAGGCGTACGCGTTTGTTGATTTCCTGAAGGCAGGGAAACAGGCCGTTTGGCAGGTACTTCCTCTAAATCCGACCGGCTATGGCAGTTCGCCCTACTCCGCGCTGTCGGCCTTCGCCGGAAATCCTCTCCTGGTCAGCCTGGAGCTGTTGGTGCGCGATGGCTGGCTCACGCAGACCGACATCGACGGTCTTGCCGGACACGATGGCGCGGTCGATTTCGGTGATGTCTACCGCAGCAAGCTGCCGGTCATTGAACGTGCCGCCGCGAACTTCCTCGACCACTCGACCGCCGAACAGAGAATCCCTTTTCAGCGCTTCTGCAATGACAACGTTTTTTGGCTTCCCGACTATGCCATGTTCAGCGTGCTCCGGCGGAAGTATGCGTACGCGAGTTGGAATCAGTGGCCGGCGCCGTACGCACAGCGGGATCACGATGCACTCACCAAGCTGCTGACCGATCGCGGTCGCGAACTGGCGATCGAGCAAGTCGTGCAGTTCTTTTTTGATCAGCAGTGGTGTGCGTTGCGGTCTTACTGCGCACAGCAAGGCGTCAGCATCCTTGGCGATATTGCCATCTTTGTCAGCTACGACAGCGCGGACGTCTGGACGCACCCCGAGATCTTCGAGCTGGACGAACAACGCGAGCCGATCCGTGTCTCCGGTGTGCCTCCGGACTACTTTTCGGCCACAGGGCAGCGCTGGGGAAATCCGCTCTACAAATGGGACCTGCTTCAGGAGCGTGGGTTTGATTGGTGGATTGCCCGTATTCGCCGCTCCCTCGCGCTCTATGACAGCATTCGACTCGATCACTTCCGCGGCTTCGAGGCCTATTGGTCGATTTCCGCCGACGAGGAAACCGCTATCAACGGCGTCTGGGTCAAGGCACCCGGCTACGAGTTCTTCAGCCGGGTGCGGGAGGCCTTCGGTGAGATCTCCTTTATCGCCGAGGATCTCGGACTCATCACGCCGGAGGTGGATGCGTTGCGGGAACACTTCGGCATGCCCGGCATGCGCATCCTGCAGTTCGGCTTCGCAGATCGCGGCGGACACCTCTATCTTCCGCATCGCTTTGTTCCAAACACAGTGGTCTACACCGGAACGCACGACAACAATACAACCCTTGGCTGGTGGCAGCATGACGCGACCACGATCGAACGCGAGGCCGTTGTGGCCTATCTCGGGCCCGTTCGTCACGACCACGATATTGTCTGGTCGATGATCCGGGCCGCCGCGGACTCGGTCGCGGACTTGTGTATCTTTCCGCTGCAGGACATTCTGCATTTAGGGTCCGAGGCGCGCATGAATACGCCTTCCGCGGGCGAAGGGAACTGGAGCTGGCGTTACCGCCGGGGCGCCCTCCATCCCGATTTTGCCAGGCGGCTTGCCAGCATGATGGAGGTCTGCGACCGTGATGACTATCCGGTGGTAGAGGGAATCGATGCCGGCAAGCCCACAGACTCGGCTCACCTGCGTGCGGATATCGACGCCGCTCAATAAGTGGTGGTGCCTGTGTTGCGGGCGGCACTCGAAGTAAACTGGTGAGGATGAATGAAACCACAGGAGCCCTCATGCCTCTCTCCGGCGAAGCCATTCGCACCATGAACTATGTCGACGATATCTCTGTGACGCTGCGCCGTATTCTCTCCGTGCTTCCTTCGCTTACAGAGGACGAGCGCTCGCGCGTGGCAGAGCACATCAAGTCTTCCGAGCCAAGCTATAGCTCCGTGGTCACGGCGGTCGAAGGCGGCAAGTGATCGCAAGGGCAGAGGCCCGTTCGGCGACCCGGCTTGCCATCATCGGCGCCGGTCGTGCGGGCCGGCGGTTCGCGCTGCACTGCCTTGCTCACCAGCAGACGATCACTCTTGAGGATGTCATGCCCGCGAACCTCCGCAGTGCCGCGGCGGAGCTTGCGTTTTTGGAGATGCCGCACACCGCCGGGGTGATTCTGGCGACCTCGGTTGAGGACGCCGTGCGCGAGGCGGATGTGGTCGTCGACTTTGTTCCCGATGAGCTCGAATCCAAACTCGAGATCTTCTCATTGATCGATCGCATGGCACCGCCGCGAACGATCCTGCTCACGCCTTCGGACGCGCTCAGCATCGCTGACCTGGCCTCCTGCACCTATCGCTCGGATCGATGTTTCGCCCTGCGCGGGTTCGCCGCCGCTCTTGCCGGTGATGGATTGACCACAGACCAAGGCAGGCCTAAATCGCTTGACGCGGAGCTCACCCTGGTGCATCCCGATGTGGCCGATCCCGGGGCACAGGCGTGTGTGGAGCACCTGTTACGCAGTCTCCAGCTTGCATATACCGTTGCGCTCGATACGCAACCCTCGCTGCTGGCCGGTCGCTGAGCACGGACTTATGTGGTCTCCGGTGCAGCTTCACGAGAGGTGCGCTCGCGGGATCTGGAACCCGCAGCCTCGCTTCTGCGTATTGCTTCTCGATATAGGTAAGTGGAGCCGAGTCTGTGCGTCAGAGCCTTGAGATTTTTCGCCAGGTCGTCGAGTCGATCACGGCCAACAAGCTGCGATCGTTTCTGACGATGTTCGGCATCGGCTGGGGGGTCGCCTCGCTGCTCTTGCTGATCGGTCTCGGTGAGGGCTTTCGCTCCGGGCAGCGGCGCAGCCTCGCCCAGCTTGGGAACGACATCATCATCCTCGACGCGGGTACGGTGCCCGCCTTGCCCGGCCAGCACACCGGCGGTCGGCCGTACCACCTCACGCTCTCAGACGTCCTCGCGATTCGCGCCGGCGCGCCGCACGTTCGCAACGTCACCGGTGAGCTTACCCGTGGCGACCTGAAGGAGACCAGCGAGTTCGCCAGCTTCGGCGGCACGGTTTGGGGCGTTGAGTCCAATATCCAGAAGGTCCGCACCATCCCGCTCGCGCAGGGTCGATACCTCGACAGCGACGACATCACCCAGCGACGTCCTGTGGTTGTGCTCGGGCAGCGGGCCGATCAACTGCTCTTTCCTGGCCGCCCGGCGCTCGGGGCGTACATCACCATCAACGGCCTTCGTTTCCAGGTTGTCGGTGTCGTCGCAAAGAGCGGTCGGGGCAACAACACCGGCGAGAACGAGAAGCTCTACATACCGATCTCGGTCGCCCTCGACCGCTTCGCCCTGGTGGGAGAGAATTTGCCGGAAGACGCGATCAGCGGCATCAACTACCAGCCCTTGACTGCGGAGCTGAACCAGACCGCCAAGGCCGAGGTGCATGCCATTGTCGCCCAGCGCCACGATTTCTCGCCCAGCAGCACCGATGCTTTCGATGAGTGGGACACCATTCAATCGCAGCGCACGGTGGGCCTGATCTTTACCGCGATGGACGTCTTCCTCGGCGGCGTCGGCATTGTGACGTTGGCGCTGGGCGCTGTCGGGGTGATCAACATCATGCTGGTCACGGTCTCCGAACGCACGCGCGAGATCGGGTTACGCAAAGCGCTCGGCGCAACCAACCGAACCATTCTGGTCCAGTTCTTTCTGGAAGGTCTTGTGCTCACAGGGGTGAGCGGTGTCTTCGGCATTGTGGGCGCGGCAGGCTTGATGCTGGTGCTTGGCCAGCTCATGACGGGAAACGAGATGGGCTTCGATCCACCGCGACTGGTTCCGTGGTCTGCGTTTCTGGCGATGGGCACCCTGGTGGTGTGCGGCATCGTTGCCGGTGTGTATCCAGCGCGCAAGGCGGCGATGCTCGAACCGGTCGAAGCACTCAGAAAGGAGTAGCGCATGTTCGGTCAATATCGCGACATCTTCGGGCAGGCGACGGAGGCCATGCGCCACAATCTGCGGCGCACCGCCATCACCATCGTCGGCATGGCATGGGGCATTGCGACCGTGGTGCTTCTGCTCGCGTATGGGGCCGGCTTCGGACAGGCGTTTGAGACCATCTTCGCGCAGTTCGGCACCAACATGATCGGTGTCTGGCCCGGGACGACGAGCGAGCAGGCAGGTGGGGCGAAGGCAGGAGTGAAGGTTCTCTTTCACGTGGAGGATGTAGAACGCCTGCGCGAAGGCATCCAGAACATCACGGCGGCCTCACCGGTCATGTACAAGAATCTTTCCGTTCAGAATGATTTGCACAGCTTTACCTGGGAGGCGGACGGCGTCCGGCCGGAGCTCGCCTCCATTATGAATCTGCCCATGGGGTCCGGTCGTTGGCTGACGGAGAACGATCTGCAGCAGCGCGCCCACGTCGTCGTCATCGGCTCGGAGTCGCGCGACAAGCTCTTCTCGGGCGCCTATCCCATTGGCCAAACCGTTCGCATCGGCGGCATCAGCTTCGAGGTGATCGGTGTGCTGAAGCCCAAGATGCAGGAACAGGGAGATAACAGTAATAAAACGCTGTACGTGCCGTTCACCACCTTCAGCGACTTTAAGTCGACGCACGAGATCGACGGCATGTGGATGAGCTACCGCGGAGATCACGCCGCCGTGCAACAGCAGGTTCGCGCTCTGCTGGGCAGTGCGCATGCTTTCCAGCCGTCAGACCGCAATGCGATTCATCTGTTCGACATCATGCAGCAACTTGCGCAGTTCCGTCTGGTGTCGATCGCCTTGCAGGTCTTGCTCCTGTTCATCGGAGCGCTCACCCTCGGCATCGCGGGGATCGGCCTCATGAATATCATGCTGGTCAGCGTGCAACAGCGAACACGCGAGATCGGCGTCGAAAAGGCGCTTGGCGCGCGCCGCCGCCACATTCTCTTCCAGTTCCTGTCGGAGGCCATGGTGATCACAGGAGTCGGTGGCGTCTGCGGCATGCTGCTCGCCTACGCGATTGCAAAGTCCGTGGGCAGCATTACCTTCTATAGCGCGGTCGCGTCGAACGCCTCGGACGCTGACATTCACTTGCTTCTGTCACCGACCATCGTGCTCGCCGCAACGGCCATCCTCGCCATCGTCGGAACAGTGAGTGGGTTTATTCCCGCCTTGCAGGCCTCCAAGCTCGATCCCATCGAGGCGCTGCATTACGACTGACCTTCGGTCCCGGCCGTCCTGTTCTAGGTTTGCGGCGGCCGCTGGTAGGGCTTCTGCATCAGCGCTCGCGCCTCGTTGACCGCACCCTGCGTGTTGTCGTTGGTCTGGACGGCAAGCCGATACTCATTCACCGCTCGATCGCGCTGCCCGGTCACGTCGAAGATGCGGCCGAGCTCGATGTGGCTCCACACCTCGGTCCATCGGGGCTCATCATCCCCACGCAGGGCATCGCGAAAGCTGTTCGCGGCCGATTGGTAGTTCCGCTGCATGAAGAAGACCTCGCCGATGCGATAGGCGGCAAGCGAGGAGGTGCGATTGGCGTCGAGCGCCTTCTGGTACTCCTGGAGTGCCGCGACGAGGTCGCCCTGCGCCACCTGCTGCTGGCCGCGCAGCACGGCGACCTTGACAGCGAGATCCGGTGTGCTCTTCAGCACCCAGTCCTCGGGATCGATGGTGATCTTACGCGGCCGGCCGAAGGTTTCCACGGAGAACGGCGACTCCTGCCCCGACACATCTACCCGTCGCACCTCGGTTTTACCGTCCGTCTCGATGCGCAGCTCTACCGGCATACGGAACAGATCAAGGTCCTGGTCGATCGAGCCCGTTGTGCGAAACCCCTTGTTGTTGCTCAGGCGATAGACCGTGTACTTGTTGGTGAAGGCAGGAGCGCCGGTGCCGTCAACCCACTGCGCAAAGAAGGGGGTCAACTCCAATCCTGACTGCGCGTCGGCGATCTTTTCGAGATCACTGCTGCTGATGCCCTTGTCCGTGTACTGGCTCAACATCGCGCGCAGGAACTTGGTAAACACCTGGTCGCCCATCTCCCAGCGCAGCATGTGAAAGATGATGGCGCCCTTTTCGAGCGTCATGGACTGGAACTGCGGGGAGAACGGATCGAGCCGGCCCATGGTGCTGAGCGGCTCCGTATCATAGGCGAGCGCGCCCGCGGAGATGTCGCTGACGGCTGTCTCGAACGCATTCTTGCCGGAGGAGTCTTCGACGTACATCAACTCGGCGTAGCGACTCATGCCGTTCGTGATCCAGGCATCATTCAGGGTCGCGGGCGAGATCTCGGAGCCCCACCACTGGTGAGCGATCGTGTTGGCAAGCAGCCGCTGCGAGACGTGATCGCTGATGCGACGGCCCGCAATGGCCGCGATTTCGGGCGCCCATGCCGCCGAGACCGCGTCATCAGGAAGCTCAACGATCGTCAGCCGACTCGACTCCGGTTGGCCGAAGCTCGTGGAGAGGAACTCGAACTCCTTCGCTGCCGTTTGGGCGAAAGCCGCGGCATCGGCTTTGTGCTTGTCCGTGACGTAGACGGTGATGTTCCCGGCGCCTGGTGCCAGGATCGGATCGACGAACTTGCCCGCGACGATGGTTCCGGGAAAGCCCGGCTTGGCCCAGTTGAAGGTGTACTCGCTGCGGTTGCCGGGCAGACTTTTCACCGCGCTCACGCCGGAGCCGCTGCCGACCACCCGTTCGTCGGACGGCACCCGAATGTGCATCTCCGCCGTGAAGCGATCGGTAAACAGCCCCACCATGGGAAACCAGCGTCCGGGATAGAGCAAAATGCTGATCGGATCTTCGACCGACGCGAGCTTCAGGCCCTCGACCGGACTGGTGTCCGCGCCCTTCAGGGTCCCTGCGTACTCAAAAGTCCAGACCGTCGTGGTTCCTTTGGGGATGGGAGTGGTGAGCGCGACCCGCACGGTGGAGTTCGTCGACAACCGCTCGCTGTCGAGGGCGTGGTGCGACGCATCGGTCAGCTTGGAGATCTGCAGACCGTTGTTCAGCTCGAAGCTCGCCGCGTTCAAATCCTCCATCGCCGTGAAGTTGACCACGGCCGTGGCGGAGAGCTTGTTGTCCCCCGGATCGAGATCCGCCGTGATCACATAGCTGTTGATCTGCAGCGGTGTGCGGACAGGCGCGGCCAAAGCCGCAAGAGACAGGGTCGATAAGAAGAGAGTCGAACATACTCCCCGCAAAGTGAAAGACATGCGCGCAGATCCTCGAGGCAGGATTCTCCCGCCGACACTCGTTAGACGCGTGGGTGCTCGGTTCGGACGTGTTGTAAGTCGCGCGCGTTCAGCATTTCAACAACGATCTCGGCGACACGCGCGGTTCCGTTCAGCACCCCGAACTCGGCACCGGGTTGCCGATCCAGGCTTCGCCGAACCTCGGCCAGATCGGCGATCTGCGCGGCGCGGGACGGCCCGTCGTCGAGCAGGTCCGCGACAGCATCGGCCACCGTTTCGGCGGTGAAACGCTGGTTGAGCAGCTCAGGCACCACCCGTCGCCCAGCAATCAGGTTCACCATGGCTACCGGAGGCGTTCCATCAGCATCTGGCGCCGCGCCGATCTCCGGCGGGTAGCGCACCAGGCGCTTTGCAAGCGCGAAGGTAAGCCGGGAGACGCGATAGACGACCAGGAACGGTGTTCCCATCACCGCGGCAAGCACGGTCGCCGTCCCGCTGGCGATCGCCGCAACTCGCGCATATCGGAGCGCCGCGGCCGCATCGTCCACCAGAGTGACCTTGGGAGCTTCGGGAGACGCGCCCGTTCGGCAAAGCTGAGCCACGTGCGCCGGGTCCAGACCGCTGGCCAGCGGCAAGATGAACTGTAGTCGCCCGGGTAGACGGTGTGCCAGTAAGGCGGCCGCTGCAAGCATGGCGGGCAGATTGGCCTCTACCTCGCGCTGTCGGCTGCCAGGTAGGAGCGCCACCCACCGGCAGCTCGGATCGAGCCTATGCGCGGCAGCGTACACCTCACGCGAACTGGAGTCCGCAACCGCGTCGGCCGACTTCACCAGCGGATGGCCGACGAACTCGGCCAGGACGCCCCGCGCACGGTAGAAGCGCTCCTCAAACGGAAACAGCACAAGCATCCGGTCTACCCTTTGCTGAACCCACCGCAGCCTACGTCGCTTCCACGCCCACAGCTGCGGACTGGCAAACCAGATCACCGGCACACCATGGCGCTTCAACTCGCGGGCGAGGCGGAAGTTCACGTCGGGAAAGTCGATGAGCACGGCGACGTCGGGTCGCTCCCGCCGCATGGCGCGGATGAGCCGACGGTAGCGCGCGTAGATACGCGGCACGTGGCGAAGGATCTCGGTAATGCCCATGACGGCAACGTCTTCGGCGCGCACAATACGGTGCTGCCCGGCGCATTCCATCGCCAGTCCACCGAGGCCAGTGAAGCGCAACTCGGGGTGCTCGGCCCGGAGCGCCTGGATGATCTCCGCCCCATAATGGTCCCCGGAGCTCTCGCCGGCCGAAAGAAAAATCAGGGGTGTGCGCTCAGTCACAGACATGCAGTTTAGAGTATTTATCCTGATGCAGTGCCGCTGTTTGACGGGCGTAAAGGCCATTTTGCTTGGGAGAAGATGGCACGGGCTGTTGCGGCTGCCTAGCGCACGGCCCGAACCGCCTGCGCCTCTGCGGCCGCCACCGCTCCAAGCTCTTGATCCTTGTACTGCAGCTGATAGAGCTTCCAGTAGAGCCCGCGTTCGCTGAGAAGTTGTTGATGCGTTCCTTGTTCGCGTAGCTGACCCTTGTGCATCACTAGAATCGTATCCGCGCGCTGAATGGTGGAAAGGCGATGAGCAATCAAGACGCTGGTTCGTCCAGTGATCATGTGCTCGAGCGCGGCACGCACACGGTGCTCGGTCTCTGTATCCACAGAGCTCGTCGCTTCATCCAGGATCAGAATGCCCGGTCTGTGCGCCATGGCGCGAGCGAAGCTGACGAGCTGCTTCTGACCCGTCGAAAGCGTCGCGCCGCGCTCCGTGACCGGCTCATTGAACCCGCCGGGAAGCGATCGAATAAAGTCACCCACGTTGACCTCATCCGCCGCACGCTCCATGCTCGCGTCGTCGATCCAGCTTGAGCCGAGCCGAATATTCGATGCCAGGGTTCCCGTGAAGAGAAAGGGGTCTTGGAGGACGACGCCGAAGCGCCGCCGAAGCGCATTCAGATCCTGCTCGCGGACATCGACCCCATCGACCAGCAGCGATCCATGCTGGATGTCGTAAAAGCGCATCATGAGCGCTGTGATGGTGGTCTTTCCCGCGCCCGTGTGACCCACGATCGCGGCGGTCTCGCCCGGCTCGATCGTGAAGCTGACATCGCGCAGAACCCATTCGATATCCGATCGTGCAGCCAGCTCAGCCGTCGACGCACGCTCCAAGGCCTGGCGCTCGTCAGCAGAGAATCGTTGATAGCTGAACCAGACATGGCGGAACTCAATGCGACCCGATCCATCGCCCGCCACCACGGCTGACGGCGCCATGATCTCCGACGGTGTATCGAGCAGGTGGAAGATTCGCTCGCTGGCCGCCATGGCCGCCTGCAAGATGTTATACTTTTCGCTCAGATCCATGATGGGGCGAAAGAAGCGCTGCGCATACTGCATGAACGCGATCAGCACGCCGAGGGTCACCACCCCGTGCAGCACACTGGCGCCCCCTCTCCAGATCACCAGCGCGATCGCAATCGAGCTCAGCAGCTCGACGGCAGGATAGTACAGGGCATACGCGAGGATCGCGTCCTTGAAGGCGTCCATGTGCTGCAGATTGATGGCGGCGAAGTCGTCATAGGCACGCTGCTCCTGGTTAAAGAGCTGCACCACCTGCATGCCGCTGACGTGTTCCTGCATGTAGCTGTTGATCCGCGAGATCGCCGACCGGATACGGCGATAGCTTTCCCGCACATGTCGTCGGAAGATGGCGGTCGCATACAAGATCGCGGGTAGAACCGCGAGCGTCAGCAGGGCAAGCGGCCAGCTCATGCGCAGCATGATCAGCACGATAAAGAGCAGAACGAAGACGTCCTCAAAGATCGCAAGCACGCCCGAGGTGAACATCTCATTCAGGGCATCCACATCGGTGGTCACGCGGGTTACCAGTTTTCCCACCGGGTTCCGGTCGAAGAAGCCGGGCTGCATGCGCTGCAGATGACGAAAGATCTCCCGGCGCAGGTCGAACATCACCTTTTGTCCGGTCCACTGCATAAGGTAGGTTTGCAAAAACTCAAGTGAGAACGTGAGCACCAGCGCGCCCAGGTAGAGTCCGGCGAGCTGGCCGATGCCGGTCATCGGATCGCGGCTGAGATGCCGGGCCAGCCACGACGGCTGATGACCCGGCTCGCGGCTCATGTAGTTATCGACCGCTACCTTCACCAGGTAGGGCCCGACCACATCGGCAGCCGCCTTCAGCAGGATCGCCGCCGCACTCAGCCCTGTCTGCAATTTGTACGGTCGCAGATATGTGAGCAGACGGCGCATGAGCCGGCTGTCATAGGCCTTGCCGACGACATCCTCGTCAGAACCGACCGGCTTCTCCGCCGGCTTTGCCTGTGCGGCTTTGGATGCCTCTTTGTGGGGTGTCTCCGCCATGCTGTGTCTTGATTCTAGATGCGGCAGGTCCGGCGACGCTGCGGATCACGCTAGGCAGGGCAGGGAGCCGCAACTCGGCGCGCCTGCGTGAAACAATAACGAAGCTGCCATGGCCGACCTGCTTGGACTTTATCTCTCGATTCCGTTCTGCCGCGGAAAGTGCACCTTCTGCAACTTCGCCTCGGACGCCTTCGATCCTGGGCAGCTGCCGGCGTATGTCGACGCGCTGTGCCGCGAGATCCTGGAGCTGCGCGACCGCATGGAGCGCATGGGCGCCGATCTTATGGCAGGGGTCGATACGGTCTACCTCGGCGGTGGTACGCCGAGCCTGCTCCGCCCACAGCAGGTCGAGCAGATCTTCGGCGCTCTGGGCACGCGGTTCGTCATCGAACCCGATGCCGAGATCACGGTCGAGTGCGCCCCAGGGCAGCTTGCTCCCGAGACCCTCGACGCCTTCCGGCAGCATGGCGTGAATCGCATCAGCTTCGGTGTGCAAAGCTTTGTCGATCATGAGGCGGCTGCCGTCGGTCGGCGGCACACCGGAGCCGAGTGCCGGCGGGAGATCGACCGGGTTCGCGATGCAGGCATACCGAACGTTGGCGTGGACCTGATCGCCGGCCTTCCTCACCAGACGCGTGCGTCCTGGCTTGGCTCGCTGCATGAACTTCTGGCCAGCGGAGCGCAGCATGCGAGCGTTTACCTGCTGGAGGTCGACGAAGATTCGCGGCTCGGGCGCGAGGTCCTGCGGTCGGGCGATCGCTTCGGCGCAACAAGCCTCCCCGACGAAGACCTCGCCGCTACTCTTTACGAGGATGCGTGCGAGGTGCTCTCGGCCGGGGGCATGGCGCAGTATGAGATCTCGAACTTCGCGGCGCCGGAAAGACAGTCGCGGCACAATCTCAAGTACTGGCAGCGAAAACCCTATCTCGGCTTCGGCCTCGACGCACACTCCATGGTGCCTCTGCCTGACGGCTCCTCCTTGCGCTTCGCCAATACCGAGGATCTACCCGCGTATGTGGCCGCGTCAGGCCACGTATCTGTAGATCGTTCCAACGGTCATGGGCTTGCACTGTATCCACCAACGATGGACGATGTCGCCGACCCGCATCAGCTCTCCGCTCGCGAGAGCCTTGAAGAGACACTCTTCCTCGGTCTTCGCATGAATGAGGGCCTGAGCGTGAGCGTTATCGCGCGCGCGGCTCCGGCAAGCGCGCTCGCCGAACTGATGCCCGTGCTCGACGAAGCCCGCGAACAGGGTCTTCTGCACAGCGACGAGGGTTGCCTGCAGCTCACACCGCGCGGTCGCCTGCTCTCCAACGAACTCTTCAGCCGCCTTTTGCTACCATCCGCCGCGGTCTGACGCGGCCGCGTTCAAGGAGCCTCCAACCATGATCGATCTTCGCAGTGACACGTGACCAAGCCAACGCCGGCTATGCGGGAGGCGATGGCACGAGCCGAGGTCGGCGACGACGTCTATGGGGAGGACCCTACGGTCAATCGCCTTGAAAGGCGTGCGGCCGAGATCTTCGGCAGGGAGGCGGCGATCTTCGTTCCTACCGGCACCATGGGCAACCAGATCGCGATCCGTCTCCATACCCGACCGGGGCAGGAGGTCATCTGCGAATCGCGTGCGCATGTGCTCGACTGGGAGATGGGCATGGTCGCGGAGTTCTCCGGCTGCCAGCTGCGCCCCGTGGCCGCCCCGCGCGGCGTTCTCACGTGGGACCACATCGCATCTGCGATTGCGCCCGCGATCTACTATCGCGCGCCGACGGGTCTGGTCTGCCTGGAGAACACGCACAACATGGCCGGGGGCACGGTGACCCCGCTTCCGGTGCTGGCACGCGTGTGGGAGGGCGCGACCTCGGCCGGGCTTGCAACCCATCTTGACGGGGCACGCATTTTCAACGCAGCCGCCGTGCTCGGCGTGCCGGTCGCGGAGCTCACGCGAGGCTTCACTACAGTCATGTTCTGCCTTTCGAAAGGCTTGGGCGCGCCGGTTGGATCCATGCTGGTGGGCTCGCGCGCGCACATCACGCGTGCACGGTCCATTCGCAAGGCGCTGGGCGGCGGCATGCGGCAGGCAGGTGTGCTCGCCGCCGCCGGGCTGATCGCGCTCGAAGAGATGTCCGAACGCCTCGCCGAAGATCACCGCAATGCGGGTCTGCTCGCAGACGCCGCCGCTCTTTCTCCCACCGCGGAGATCGACCGCGCTGCCGTCGAGAGCAACATCGTGATCTTTCATCTGCGTGACGGCGGCGATGCACCCGCGTTTGTGGCCCTGCTTCGCGATCAGGGTGTGCTCGCCAGCGCCATCGGGCCGCACAGCGTGCGCTTTGTGACCCACATGGATGTGACCGCCGAACAGTGTCGCGAGGCCGCGCGCATCTGCACGGCCGCTCTTGGGAAGCTTGCTGGCGAGGAGATGCTCACGCGATAGGGTCGGTGCACCTGTTTCGCGCAGATTCATCGTACGTTCGCAAGGCGGAACAAACCCTGGGATACGCTGTTACGGGCGCATGACGAACGAGCCCAGGATCAGGACGACGTGAGCCAAACAATCTTTGTTCTTGAAGACGACACAGATATTCTTCGCCTGGTGCAGTACCACTTGGAAGGCGCTGGGTTCACGGTAAAGCCCTACCCGACGCAGGGCACGATCGTTGCGGACGCGGAGCGCCAGCCGCCCGCCCTTTTCCTGCTCGACATCATGGTCCCCGGCGGCGACGGGCTCGATCTCTGCCGACGTTTGCGCCAGAACCCCGTCCTCTCGATCATTCCTATTATTTTCCTGACGGCGCGAGCGCAGGAGAATGATCGTGTGCTTGGTCTTGAACTCGGCGCTGACGACTATATTACGAAACCGTTCGGCACACGTGAGCTCGTGGCCCGCGTCAAGGCGGTGCTTCGACGATTTGAGCGTCCCAGCACACCGTCTGTCGTGAAGTTTGAAGATATCGAGATCGACGCAAACGCCATGCAGCTTCGCGTTGCCGGCGAGCTCGTCACCACGACGGCGACCGAGTTTCGTCTGCTCGACTATCTCGCGCGCCATCCCGGACGCGTCTTCAGCCGCGATCACCTGCTTGACGCAGTTTGGGGCGATGCTCGTTTTGTGACGCCGCGATCGGTCGATGTCTACGTCCGGCGGATTCGTGAAAAGATCGAGGCTGATCCCGAACTGCCGCGCTATCTTAAAACAATGCGCGGTGCGGGATATCGGTTTGAGATCCCCAAACCCATTCCGGCCTGAGCTAAGGCCGGTCCGGTCCGAGCAGCAGAGAGCGTCTCGCCATGGCTCGCAGCCTCTTCAGCAGCTTCTTTTTCCGGCTCTCCATGGCGATGGTTCTCATCCTCCTGGTCCGCCGTTGGCTGATCCCAACAGGATGGGTTCTCCCCCTACTCTGCGCGGTTGGGTTCGCCTCGTTGATCGCCTTGCTCCTTGCCCGCTCGGTTCGCGCCAGCGTGCTTCCCCTGCAGCGTGCGGCCGGCACGCTTGCGGCCGGCAAGGGCGCGGGGTCGACGCAAACTGCGGCGATCAAACGGCAGAGCACGCTATCGCCCGAACAATCTTTCAGCGACTTCGACTCCTTGGCGCGTGCGCTGGCACGAGCCTCCGGTGAGGTAGAGCGCGCGCTGTTCGCCGCCTCCAGCAGCCGCGACGAGCTCGCAGGCATGATCGACAGTCTGCAGGACGCGATCGTCGCTGTCGACTCTGCCGGGCGCATTCAGTGGACCAACCAGCATCTTAGGCGGCTCATTCCGAGCGGCGCCTCCGGCATGGTTCGCACCGGTCAGGCGCTGGTGCAGACCATTCGCGACCCGGATGTGCTCGAATGTGTCCGCAACTGCCTGGAGCAGCGCGCTTTTTGTCAGCGACGAACGACGCTGCTTGTCCCCGGCCGGATCGTTGAGGTGAACGCCTCCCCCATGCCTTCAGGCGGCGCGGTCGCTTTGCTGCACGACATTACACGGATCGAGCAGGTAGAACGAACGCAGCGAGACTTTGTGGCCAACGTCTCACATGAGCTGCGAACTCCATTGACCTCGATCACCGGCTATGTGGAGACGCTGCTCGATCATGAGGCCTCGCTCAGCCCGCAGGCACGAGCCTTTCTCGAAACCATCCTCAAGAACGCAACGCGCATGAACCGGCTGACCGAGGACCTGCTCACATTGGCACGCGTCGAGAGCTCCGGGCAGGAGCTGCACCCCGTTCCGACGCCGGTCGATCTTCTTGTGAGGAATGCCGTTTCGGCGGTGAGTGGGCTGGTGCAGGACGCTGACGCGGGCGCGGTGCAGGTGGCGGATCTGCCCGACCTTGACGTTATGGCAGACCACGATGCGGTGTTGCAGGTTTTTACCAATCTGATTGAGAACGCTATGAAGTATGCTCGCGACCGCGTCTCCGGAGAAGCGCGTGTCGTTGTAAGCGCATCTCCTGTTCAGATACCCCTGCACGCGGTCCAGTTCAGCGTTCGCGACTTCGGTCCGGGTATCTCGTCCGAGCATCTGCCACGGCTCTTTGAACGCTTCTATCGCGTCGACAAAGCGCGCTCGTTTGAGACGGGTGGAACAGGGCTCGGACTCGCGATTGCCCAACATATTGTGCATTCACTCGGTGGCGAGATTCGCGCGGAAAGCGAGCTGAACAAGGGGAGCTGCTTTCTTTTTACACTTCCGCTCGCACCCTCCTCCGTGCTGCAGAAACAGGCGGACACACGCTGACTTCCTTGCGCAACTTCAAGCGACATTGAAGCCGATGTAACCTGCCCGTAACATCGGAACGACAGACTGAAAGGAATACGGACCTTTCGTCTTCGAGCTTATTGAGTTTCAAAATGTGCGACCCAGGAGTGAATCAGTGCGACTTTTCGTTGTTTTGGCCGGTGTGCTTGGCCTTTCCTCTGTTGCTGCCATGGCGCAAAACCTGAACGGCGCCGGTGCGACCTTTCCGTACCCGATCTATTCGCGTTGGTTCAGCGAGTACGCCCGCGCGAACCCCAGTGTTCATATCAATTATCAGTCGATCGGATCGGGTGGCGGCATCCGCCAGGTATCGGAGGGAACAGTCGACTTCGGGGCGACGGACGGCCCGATGAGTGACCAGCAGATTCAATCGGCCAAAGTCAAAACTATGCACATCCCGACGGTGCTCGGGGCGGTGGTGCCCGTCTACAACCTGCCCGGTCTGAACAAGGATCTTAACTTCTCCCCGGATGTGATCGCGGATATCTACCTCGGCAAGATCACCAAGTGGAATGATCCCCGTCTGCTGAAGGACAATCCCGGGGTGAATCTGCCCGGTGACGCGATTCTTCCCGTCTATCGCTCGGACGGCTCGGGAACGACCTATATCTTTACGGACTTCCTCTCCAAGGTGAGTCCGGAGTGGGCGTCCAAGGTCGGTCGCAACACCTCGGTTAAATGGCCCACCGGAATCGGACAGAAGGGCAACGAAGGTGTAGCCGGTATGGTGCGCCAGTCGCCTCACTCCTTTGGATATGTCGAGCTCATCTATGCCGCGCAAAATAAGATGCCGTATGGCGCAGTCCGTAACTCCGCGGGCAAGTTCCTGAAGGGATCGACGGACGGTGTGACGGCGGCCGCGGCGGCTGTGGCGAAGACGATGCCCGCAGACTTCCGCGTGTCGATCACTAACGCGCCCGGGGCGACCTCGTATCCCATCTCGTCGTTTACTTGGCTGCTGATTCCAGTGCATTCGACGGATCCGGCAAAGGCCAAGGCGCTCGCGGGTTTCCTTGGGTGGATGCTCGACCATGGCGAAGCCGAGGCGGCCGGCATGACCTATGCACCGCTCCCGCAGGCCGTGCAGGAGGCGGTTCGCAAGCGCATTCCCGAGATCCGCTAGCTCCTGAGGCCGGCGGACCTTGCCTCCACATGGGTTAAGATCTTCTGGCCTCTGCTTCACCTCTTGAGGGCTTCAGCTCTCCTGGGCGCCGCCGCGCGGCGACGTACCTGACCGGCTCCGGTACCATGCAAAGGTCTCCGCCTTATACCGTATGACGAGCCATCGCGATCCAAGCATGCCGCTTCCGGCAACCGCACTGCAAACCACCGTCGCGCCTCCATCGGTGCCGACCGTCTCGTCCAGCGCGCCGGATGCGCCACGGTCCGCCCCGTCTGCCGTGCGCATTTTTCTCAACAGCCGCGGCCCCAGCACGCTTGCTGATCGCGGCTTCACCGCCATGCTTCTCCTGTGCGCTTCCTCGATCTTCCTGATCGTTGGCTTCATTCTGGTCACGCTGGTGCTGCGGTCGCGGCTCTCGCTTGCCCAGTTCGGTTGGCACTTCTTCGCGCGCACCGCATGGGATCCCGTGAGCGGCGACTTCGGCGCCTTTCCCTTCATCTACGGAACGCTCGCCACCTCCTTTCTCGCCCTTCTCATGGCTGTCCCGTTGGCGCTCGGTGTCGCTGTCTTCATCACCGAACTGTGCCCCCGCGTTCTGAGAGCGCCGATCTCCTTTCTTACCGAACTGCTGGCCGCCATTCCTTCCGTGGTCTACGGTTTGTGGGCGGTCTTCGTCCTGGTACCCATCATGCGCGACCAGCTAGGTCCCTTTCTGGTTCGTTTTTTCGGCTGGACGCACCTCTTCGAGGGCGCGAACTTCGGCGTCGGCCTGCTGACCGCGTCCATCATCCTCGCCATCATGGTTCTGCCCATCATCTCGTCGCTGACGCGCGACATCATGATGGCGGTTCCGAACTCGCAGCGGGAGGCCGTGCTGGCGCTTGGCGCGACGCGATGGGAGATGATCCGAACCGGGGTGCTGCGCAACTCGCGCATCGGCATCGTCGGCGCTGTCATGCTCGGGCTCGGCCGCGCACTCGGCGAGACCATGGCCGTGACCATGGTGATCGGCAATCATCCCGAGATCTCGCACTCACTCTTCGCCCCCGGATACACGCTCGCCTCCGTCATCGCCAATGAGTTCTCGGAGGCTACCGGCGATCTCTACCTTTCCGCGCTGATCGAGATCGGTCTTGCGCTCTTTCTTGTGACCGTCGTCGTCAACGTCATCGCCCGCCTGATGGTGTGGGCGGTCACCCGCGGCGCGCCGGCGAGGGCAGTCTGACGTGAGCACAGCCGGCATGAACGATCTTTCTCCAAGACCGCAGGCGCCGCTGCGGGTTTCGCGCGCGAACCGAATCGGCCGCTCGATCACAAACAGTCTGGTAACCGGGCTCTCGATCTTTGCAACGCTGCTGGTCATCGCACCGCTGGTGGCGATCCTCGGCTACCTGCTTTACAAAGGCGCGAGTTCGCTCAATCTCGCCTTCTTCACGCACCCCCCCGCTCCAGTCGGCGAGGCCGGCGGCGGCATGGCCAATGCCATTGTCGGCTCAGGCATCGTGCTGGCGCTCGCTTCGCTGCTGGGCATCCCTGTGGGCATCGCCGCTGGCCTCTACCTCGCGGAGTTTGGCCGCGGCACAACCATCGCAGCGGCAGTCCGCTTCACCGCGGATGTGCTGAACGGCGTTCCGTCGATCGTGATGGGCATCGTCATCTACGCGCTCGTCGTCGAGCGACAAAAACACTTCTCCGCCTTTGCCGGGGGCGTCGCGCTGGCCATCATGATGGTTCCGACGGTGACGCGAACCACCGAGGAGATGCTGCTGATCGTGCCGAACTCGGTGCGTGAGGCTGCGCTCGGCCTGGGCGTCTCGAAGTGGCGGACAGCACTCTCCATCTCGCTTCGCACGGCGTCCCCCGGTATCATCACCGGCTGCATGCTCGCGTTTGCTCGCGTCGCCGGCGAGACCGCACCGCTGCTTTTCACCGCCTTTGGAAACCAGTTCTGGAGCTTCAAACTGAATCAGCCCATCGCCGCTCTGCCGTTGCAGATCTTCGTCTACGCCATCTCGCCCTATGACGAGTGGCACCGCCTGGCTTGGGCGGGGGCGCTTGTTCTCATTGTGCTGATCATGGTCTCTGTGACGCTGGTCCGCATCTTCGCGGGCCGCGGCATTTTGAAAGGAAACAGCTAGTGGGCGTTGATATCTCGGTGGAGAACCTGAATGCGTGGTACGGCTCCACTCACACGCTGCAGGACATCAACCTGCGCATTCCGGCAAATCATGCCACGGCGCTGATCGGGCCTTCGGGCTGCGGCAAGTCCACCTTTGTCCGTTGTCTTAATCGCATGCACGAGACCAACCCGGACGCGCGCGCCACGGGTACGGTCCGCATGGGGGATATCGACATCTACAAGGATGCGTCGCCGGTCGAGATTCGACGACGCGTCGGCATGGTCTTTCAGCGTCCGAATCCTTTCCCGACCATGTCGATCTACGACAATGTGGCGAGTGGTCTGAAACTCAACGGCTTTCGCAATCGCCGGCTGCTTGACGAAACGGTGGAGCAGGCGCTTCGGCAGTCCGCGCTCTGGGATGAGGTCAAGGACGATCTGCGAAAGAAGTCCGGCGCTTCACTCTCCGGTGGGCAACAGCAGCGGCTCTGCATTGCGCGCGCGCTCGCGGTGGACCCCGAGGTGCTGCTCATGGACGAGCCTGCCAGTGCGCTCGATCCAGTCTCGACTTCGAAGATCGAGGACCTCATCTTCCATCTCAAGTCGCAGTACACGATCGTCATCGTCACGCATAACATGCAGCAGGCTGCACGCGTCGCGGAAAACACAGGCTTCTTCCTTTCGGGAAAGCTCGTCGAGTTCGATTCCACGCACAAGATCTTCACCAACCCCCGCGACAAGCGGACGGAAGACTACATCACCGGGAGGTTTGGCTGATGGCGCTTCGAGTGAATTTCCACCAGAGGCTCGACGAGCTCAAGGAGCGCCTGCTCGTCATGGCCGGCATGGCCGAGCAGGCCATCCAGCGATCGATCGAGGCGTACACGGCACGCGACCTGAACCTTTGTGAGCTTGTCTTCCGCTCCGAGCCGGCGATCAATCGGCTTGAGCGCGAGATCGATCAGATGGCGCTCGATCTGCTCGCGATGGAGCAGCCGATGGCCATTGATCTCCGTTTTATTCTCTCAGTCATCCGCATCAACGCGGATCTTGAGCGTGTCGGCGACCAGGCCGTGAACATCGCCGTGCGGGTGCGCGAGATGGGCGCCTTTGCCAACATCGATCTCCCGGTCGACATCCCGAAGCTGGCCTCGCTCTCCTCCGCCATGGTGCGCAAGGCTCTCCAGTCCTTTATCGACGCTGATGCCGAGCTCGCGCGCTCCGTGCTCCTGCTCGACGACCAGGTGGACGAGATGAACGACGGCGCCTTCTATGCGCTTTCCACGCTGATCCGCGACAAGCCCGAACTCACGCCGCAGTCGCTCAATGCCTTGATCATCGCCCGCAATCTGGAGCGCGTGGGCGATCACGCGACCAACATCGCGGAAGACGTTATTTTCTGGGTGCGTGGATTTGACGTGCGGCATACCCGGCCCACCGGAACCGCCTCCGGCGCAGCTTAGGACGCTCGAACTCTCAGAGGAACGTCAAGGTTGCCTGCCGCAGCGCCGACGTACTTCTTCCTCTTCGCCACCATCGCAGCTGCCCCAGAAGCGGAAACCAGAGGCCTAGCCGCGGATCGGTGTCCCCAAGCGCGGCGGCATACCGCTCCAGCTGCTCGTCATACTTCGCCTGCTCCCGATCGAGAAAGGCCTCAAGACCCTCGCGTCCGTGGCTCGCTGTCTTGTAGTCGATGATCCACCGATGGCAGTCGCCTGTCTCACCCGGCGCATCACCCCCGCGAAAGACGCGATCGATGCGGTACACACGTCGCTCGCCGATCCAGGTGGTCAGCGGAAATTCCGATCGCGCCTCGGTCCTGGCTTGCAGAATCCAGAGACCGATCGGGTGCAGCAGGGTGCGATTTACGGCAAGCCGTACACGATCAGCCTGTGCGTCCACCTCACGCGGGGGGAGGCCCTCCGCACGAAGCAGTGCGCGATGGCGCCCCTGCCAATCCGCTGCTTCCTGCCGCAGCTGCTCTGCCGTGGTGCCGTCCGCAAACCGCTGCGCGGCATACTCAAGCATGGCGTGAACGACGTTTCCCAAGGCACGTGCCGAAGCCGATCCCACCGCCTGCAACTCAGGGGATCGCAGAACGCGTGCTCGGTCTTCACCAGCACCGTTCAGGCCCCCTGCTGGCGTGGCGAACGTCGTAAAATCGGCGGGCACACGCTCCAGCATGGCCGGCCTCTCCTCATCGCTCGCATCGCGCACCGCCCCGTCGACGCCCTCCGCACCGGCCCCGGCGCTGTCCCCATCCGCTGCCGCAGCGAGTGAAAGGCCGTGCGGCTCGGGCGCCTCCGACACCCGGCTTTCTTCTGAAAGGTGCTGACGCGCCGCGGGCCAGGCAACCTCCAGCAGGCTGTTCGCATTCGGCGAGCTCTCTTGCTTGCCCTGCAGCACGGTTCCATACAGATGCAACTCCTGCCGAGCGCGTGTGCACGCGACATAGAACAGGCGCTTGCGCTCGGCGGTCTCGCGCGCGGTATGGAGGCGGCGAAGCCAGCGGTGCAGCGCCTGCGACGCCTCGCCCTTTCCCGCGATCGGTGCAAACACGACACCTCTGCCGTTAGGTAACTCCTCCCACTCGAGCAGCCTGGTCTTGGGTTGCGGCGCCGCTCGCTCGAGCTCGGGCACGATCACCGCATCCCACTCCAGTCCTTTGGCTCCGTGAATGGTCATCAGGTCCACGGAGCTGGGACCGGTCTCCGGCGCAGCATACAGACGCTCCATGCGACGCCGCAGCTCGGACACGTCAACGTGTCCACTCTCGTGATCGATTCTCCGCAGCAGCTTCAAGAACGTCTGCGCGTTGGCCGCCGCCGCTCCCACCAGATATCTGTCGCCGCCGAGCGAGCGCCACGTGCGCTCCACCAGCTCCGGCACGCGCAGCTCTCCCGCGAGAGCAACAGCCCGCCGCAGAATCGGCCACACCCGCTCGAGACGCGCGATGCTCTCTGCCCCAAGCTCCGTGCCACGTTCCGCCACCAGGTCGAGCATGGTCCAGTTGGCGAACTCCGGTGCGTCGCACCCGGTGAGGACATGCAGATCGCTCAGGCCAAGACCGCACCACGGCGCATGCAGCACGGCGAGCCACGCGATGCGATCCGCCGGGTGGGCGAGCGCACGGGTAAGCGCCAGCAGATCCAGCACCTCGCGCCGCTCCGCCAGCTCTTCAATGTCGACAGCGCGAAAGGGAACCGGCTCTCCGGCGCGCAGCTCGCGGACGACCGCATCGAGACTTCGCCGGCTCTGCACCAGAACGGCAAGCTTCCATGGCTCGGTTCGCCCGGCCGGCCAGGGCTTGGCCTGCCATTGCTCCAGCGTTCGTCGGATGGACGCGGCGTTTCGTTTCGCCTGCGCGGCAAGGCTCGCCGTCTTGCCGGCGTCTCCATCGCTCCTCAGAGTCAGGCGCCATGCGTATCCCGCGTTCTCGGCGCTGGAATCCGCACCCGGCGGAGCAACGGCGGCAACGTACTCCACCTCGCCCGCGGAGGCCGCGGTCTTTGGAAAGATCTCGCGAAAGGTCTCGTTCGCTGCCGCGATCATGCCGGCCGTTGAGCGGAAGTTTGCCGTGAGCCGGATGCGTCCAAGCGACATGCTGCCCAGCCGTTTACTTTGCATGGCTTCGAGAAATCGTTCCACCCGCGCTTGTCGAAAGAGATAGATCGACTGCTTCGGGTCGCCGACCAGGAAGACAGTCTTTGATCGCCCATCCCATCCTCCGGTCAGGCTTTCCAGCAATCGATATTGCCGCGAACTCGTGTCCTGCATCTCGTCGACGAGCAGGTGCTTCAGCTCATCTCCGCTCGACTCCGATCGTCCGTAAGCATCTTTAGTATCCGCGCGCCGCGATCGATCGAGCGCCGTCTGCGCCATGAGCGCAGGCTCGACAAAATCACAAACACCCCTCTGCGCAAAGACGACCGCAAGCTCACGCACACCTCGCTCAAGCACACGCAGAAGGGCGCTCGCGACGGCCCACTGATCGTCCGGATAGCGAACCGATGGCAGAGCAAGGCAGCTGTGTACGGTATCCAGCAGGCCGGGCTGGCCCTCGATCGACCGAATTAATTCGTTCAGCGCCTTTGACTGATGGCGCTCCATCGTCGCTCCGATGGAGTTCCTGGCAAACCCCTTCCGCCATTTACCTGATTTCTGGACCAACAACCTGAGCAGCGCTTTCCAGTGTTCTAAGAACTGCGCCTTCGCCTCCGGCGCACCGACGAGATCGCGACAGAGAAAGAAAGGATGTTGGCTGGACAGATCGTGCGCGGGGGCAAGCGACAGTTCGGTCGCAAGCCCGGCCAGCACATCCGCCGCGTTCGGCGGCAGCGCCTGAAGCAAGTGACGCAGGCCCTCACAGACGACCTCGTCGAGAGCGCGGTCGAGCCTTGGTCTTATCTCGGCTTCGAGCGTGTCGTCGGAGAGCTCGCCCAGGTTTGGCAGAATCAGCTCGCTCCACTGATCTCGACTCGCCAGCATCTCCGCAATCAGACTTTCGCAAGCGGCGAGATCGCCGTCGCGGTGCAGCAGCACGCGGCGCAGCGCGTCGCTCACACGTCGGTCGGCTTCCGTCGCTTCCATTCCCAGTCGAAGCAGAGTCCGGCGCGCCGCCTCCCGATAGAGCGGACGCGCATCCTCGACCGGCGTCAACGCACTCATGCCCCCACTTAATACGGGCAGTGACCGCGCGATCTCAGCGCACACGCCGTCGATTGTCTGCACGCGAAGCCGGCGCGGTTCGGCCAGCAGATTCCACCCCAATGCGTGGTCACGTTCGAGCACGTCCTGCGCCAGCGAGCGGGTGACCGCGGCATATTCGCTGTTCGCGGGCAGACCGACGGCTGCCGACCGCAGTTCGCCCAAGAGACGCTCGCGGATCTCCTCGGTCGCCGCGCGCGTGAAGGTGATCGCGAGCACCTCCTCCGGCGCGACGACACTCGGGCTCGCCAGAAGAGCGAGGTGGCGCTGGATCAGCAGAGCCGTCTTTCCCGATCCCGCCGGCGCCTCCACGATCCAAGATCGCCCAGTTTCAAGCGCGAACCTCCGCTCAGCAGCATCGCTCTGAAGCGCCGGCATCGAAAGCAGGTTAGTCATCCGTGCCAACCTCCTCGCCGGCGTGCGCGGGACCGTGGTCCTCCGCGATCGCCTCCTCGAATGAGGTGCCGTCGACCCGGCAAAGAAGCTGAAGCCCGCATCGATCGCAGGTGGTGGGGAACTGCTTCGGTCGAACGCGCGCGTCGCCCTCCGCGAACTCTGTTGCGAGCCGCGCAACGATCTTGCCCCAGCGCTGGACCTGCTCCTGAAAGCTGGCGGCGTCCATCCTCGACTTGCGAGACTGCGGCGGCAGCAAGCCCGCACCCTCGTGCTCAAAGCCATGAATACCCATGCCCTGTCCCGGCGTGACATTCGCAAACGCGACCGCGCCCAGCGGCGGCACGCGCTCGGAGCCCGTGCCGGTATCGTAACCGGCCGCCTGTGCGCCGGCGAGTACGGCATACAGAGGGACCTGCGGCAGATCGGGCCTGTCACCCCGCCACTGCGACGTCCGCGCCGGACCCGTCTTGTAGTCCAGCAGCACGCGTGCTCCATCCACGACATCGACCCGGTCCATGCGCAGCGAGAGCTCCAGCGGTCCCACGGCCAGTGGCTGTCCCTTGGCCTCTTGCTGGACAACGACGAACGCCGGTCGCCGGAGCTCCTCCGTCAACCATGCGTTCAGCAGCCGCCGCAGACGCTGACGTTGGACGTCAAGGTAGGCCTTCCCCCACGCACCATTCGCTGGATCGCTGCTCTTCGCCAGCCCCGCATCGATCGCCTGCTCGACCAAGCGCGATCGATCCGCATCCGAAAGCGCGCGCAAGGCATCCTGCGAACCGAGATCTCGCCACAGCACCTCCAGCGCGCGATGCACCCCGCTGCCACGCTCGGCCGGGGAAAGACCCAGGCTCGGTTGCTCCAGTTCGCGTGCGTGAAGACGCATCTCCGCAAAGGCGCGGAAGCCGCACTGCGCTTGCAGCTCCAGAACACGCACGCCACCGCGAAGCCTTCGCTCGCGAAGCGGCGCAATGCGCTCCGCATCCGCCACGCGCTCGAGTTCGACCGAGACACTGGCCGTCTCCTCCGGTGCAATCTGTGAAAGCGCGACCTCCTCGAAGCGCAAGCCTGCCACGTCCCTGGACGCGCGCTGCGGTGAACCCCCCGCCGTCCGTTCGGTGTAGCTGAAGACAACCTTCTCCGCGCTGCCGGCAAGGCGCTGTGTAAGATCACGACCCCTTCGCCGTTCCCGCTCGCGATCGACCCCGGGCATGGCAGACGCAAGCTCCATCGACCGGGGCAGCAGCGGATGCGCCGCTTGTCTGGGCGGCCAATCCATCTCGCCGGCATGAAGTACCCAAAGCGCATCGAACTGGCTGCCCGCCGCCTCTCCCGGGCCGAGCACCTGAACGGATGCATCGTGCGCTTGCGGCGCAAACACTGTGTCTCGCGCATGGAGACGGAGCGCGGCAGAGAAGTCGTTCCAACGTATCTGCTCACCGGCGAAGTCCAGTGTCGACAAGGTGTCGAGCACACCATCCCAGCGCTCGCGCACCTGATACTCGCGGCTGGGCAGGTCCGTCGCCCAGCGTGCAGCCTCGAGCACCGAGCGAACGTGATCCACCCAGCCCGTGAAAGAACGCTGCTCCTGTGACTGCGCCGAGGTTGCAACTCTCTCGAGTGACCGCAGAGCGCTACGCAGTGACGCCAGTCGGCCGGACGGCTCCGCCAGCCGAAGCACCTCGGAGATCGTGGCCTCAGCATGCAGGCACGCCATAGAGCGGACCGCAACACCGAGCGACGCCCGCGCCGCACGCTCCACCGTCGTTGCGACGAACCATGAGCTGAGCAGCAGCTGTTCGATGCGATCGAGGGCGAGCGGCCCTTGCGTCCACTCCAGCAGATCGAACGCAACACGAACGATCGACTCTGCCAGGAGCGATCGACCGAGCGAGAACTCAAAGGGCGCCGCCTCGGCATCTTGCGTGATGTCTTCCAGCTCCGGGGAAAGGATCTCGCGCAGCACGCTCTCGATCTCATCCCGCTCGTTTGCCAGGTCAGCCACTACGAGCGCAATGCGGGTCTCCGGAGCTCTTTCGAGAAGTTGCCGCGCCCACCTTGCGAACCCACGAAGCTCCTCCGCGGTATCGCGCGTCCCGACAAGATATCCCTCCTTGCGCAAGCTGGGCGCAGGCAGAACTTCTGCAACGCCGCCCCGTTGTCGCCATGCTGACAGTACGGCCTCCTGCGCCGGCTGCAGGAGGTCAAAGCCGACGAGAAGCAGCTCACGCCCACTCGCCGGAAGATCGCCCGCTCGGAGCTGCCGAGCGATCTCCGCGGCGAGCAGCGCCTCGGGTAGCAGCCCTTTGCGCCGACAATGCTGGTCGAAGAGATGCATCCATCGAGCAAAGCTGGCGGTGTCGCCGCGCAGTCTCGGCCGCATGGTGGCCAGTCGCTCGGCCGCATCGTAGCTGTGGACTCGACGGTACGCCTCCGCACACAGGGTGCCGAGTGCATCGTGATCGCTCACACCCTGAGCTTCCGGATCTGCCGCAAGGACGGTCTGCCAGAGCCGGTGCTCCTGCGCGGCGTTGAGCAGCAGCAGGTCACTCTTGCCGTCCACCAGCAGACCGCGCCAGAGAGAGCTGAGCCATGCGCGCCAACTCAGTGCCGGGGCGCTCTCCCACGAGCGCATTCCCCGCGCGCGCTCCTGCGCATCCCAGGCCTGCCGTACCCCGCGCGCCGCACGCTCATGTGCTGTTACAACAATGACACCGCGACGGATCGCGTGAATGATCTCGTCGGGAACCAGGGCCCTCATGCTTCCGTTATATCGCGCCGGCCCCCCAGCGTGTATACCCTTTCCACAGCGCGCCGAACCTGCCGGATACGACTTCAGGGGCAAGGACCCTTTGAAGGAAACAACGTAGAATCGATGTGTGCCCCATGCCCCAAACGTTGCGGCTGGTCTGTTCGCCGCATGGCTGCTGCTACCCATCGCCGGATGTCATGCAGGAAGCCGAGGAGATGTCAGCAGCTCTTCCCAGCCATCAGGGAACCAACAGACGTTTCCCGTGCGCGGTCGCATCGTCTCCGTCAGCGGCTCGACCATCACGCTTGACCATGAGGCAGTCCCCGGCTTCATGGACGCTATGACCATGCCCTATCGGCTCAAGGATCCGACCATCGTCAGCGAACTTCATCCCGGCGATCGCATCACCGCGGACATCCAGGTTCACAAGCAAGCGGATGGCTTCACCGACCCCGTTCTCGACCACATCGTGATCATCGCGCAGGCGCGGCCGGACTACAAACCCGCAGTCCAGTACCATATTCCTCAGCCCGGCGATGTCGTGCCTGACTTTGCTCTTGTAAACCAATCAAACCATACCGTTCACCTTGACCAGTTTCGCGGCAAGCTGCTCCTCACGACGTTTATCTATACGCGCTGCACCGTAGCCGACTATTGTCCTCGCATGAGCCGTAACTTCGCGGCTGTCGATGAACAGCTCCGTACCGACCCGAAGCTCTACGCCCAGACGCACCTGCTCTCCATCTCCTTCGATCCGGCCTACGACACACCGCAGGTCTTGCGCAGTTATGGTGGCGCCTACACCGGTCAATTCACCAACGAAACCTTTCATCATTGGGACTTCGCCGCTCCACCGGCAAAGGAGCTGCCCGTCGTTGCACAGTGGTTCGGGGTAGGCATCCAGCCCGGAGAAAACAGCTCCCTAACCCATTCGCTCTCGACCGCCCTGATCGGAAAGGATGGTCGCATCCTCGTCTGGTTTCCAACCAATGAGTGGACGCCGGCGCAAATGCTGGCAGAGATACACAAAGCCGCACCCGGAGTCTGACCTTTCCAGTCCGAAGAAGCAAAGGAGTCCACATATGGCAAAGCTCACCATCGTCTTCGGCGTTCTGCTCATCCTCATCGCGGCAGCCGGCTTCGTTGCAACCGGCTCGAGTCACCCCACCGCCCTTATTCCCGCAATCGCGGGCGTGCTCTTCTGCCTCTTCGGCGCCGTCGCCACCACGCCCGACCCCAAGCGCCGCATGCTCTGGATGCATATCGCGGTCACCATCGCCCTGTTGCTCTTCCTTGGCTCCCTCAAGGCCGACCTCGATGTCATCCGCCTCGCCAACGGCGCCGTCTTCCCCCATCCCGTCGCGATCGAGGAAAAGAGCGCCATGTCGTTGCTCTGCCTGCTTTACGTCCTGCTCGCCATCCGTTCCTTCATCAACGCCCGCCGCACCCGCGTTGCCGTCTAGATACGTCCGGATCCCCGCACGTTTTCACCCGTATTCCGAAAGGGAACTGACGACCATGTCCCTCTCCTCCAACTTCGGTGGCCCTGCCATCCCTTCCGCCGACCGCCCCTCGCGCGGCGGCACCGGCAAAAGCACGGCCGCAGGCCTCACCGCCGCTCGCCCAAAGCCGCCGCTCAAAAAGGTCCTCCCCGAGGTCTGGAAGCTCATCGTTCCCCGCCGTATGCTCATCGGCGGCAGCTTCCTGCTCATGATCGTCAACCGCCTGTGCGGCTTCGCTCTGCCCGTCTCGGTCAAATACCTCATCAACGATGTCATGCGCGGCCATCACATGGCCTTTCTCCCCCGCATCATTGGCC
Organism: Acidobacteriaceae bacterium; assembly: GCA_965277125.1. Lineage (GTDB taxonomy): Bacteria > Acidobacteriota > Terriglobia > Terriglobales > Acidobacteriaceae > Edaphobacter. The sequence continues at coordinate 1,088,413 of CBDIBU010000005.1, forward strand.
TTGTTGTCGCCGCGGTCTTCATTCAGGGCATTACCTCCTACACCCTCACGCAGCTGCTCTCGACCGAGGGTCAGCGTCTCATCTCCGAGCTGCGCACCAGTGTCCAGAGCCACATCGGCCGACTGCCCATCCGCTTCTACGACGAGAACCGCACCGGCACCCTCGTCGCCCGCATCATGACCGACGTCGAAGGTGTTCGCAACCTCGTCGGCACCGGCCTGTTGGACTTCGTGGGCGGCATCCTCACCGCCGTCATCGCCTTTTGCATCCTTATTTCGATCAACGCCCGCATGACGCTGCTGACCTTCTGCATCCTGATCGTCTTCGGCCTCATTCTCCAGCGCGCCTTCAAGACCATCCGGCCCATCTTCCGCGAGCGTTCCAAGATCAACGCCGAGGTCACCGGTCGTCTTACCGAGTCACTCGGCGGTGTTCGCGTCATCAAGGGGTACCACGCCGAGGCGAGCGAGGCCGGGGTCTTCGCCGCCGGTGTCCAGCGCCTGCTCAACAATGTCATCAGCTCGCTCACCGCGCAGTCCGTGATGACGCTCTCGTCCACGCTTGTGCTCGGCATCGTCGGCGCCCTCATCATGTACCTGGGCGCGCACGAGAACGCCCTGGGCCGCCTCGACGTCGGTGGCTATGTCGAGTACACCATGCTGCTGACGTTTATGATCGCGCCCATCGTCCAGCTCGTCTCCATCGGCACCCAGCTCACCGAGGCCCTCGCCGGCCTGGATCGCACCACCGAGATCCTCTCCGAGCTTGAGGAAGACAGCGAGCCCGCCCGCTCCATTCCCATGCCGCCCATCCATGGGCAGGTCGTCTTCGACAACGTCTCCTTCGCCTACGAGGAGGGCAAGCCCGTCCTGCACGGCATCTCTTTCACCTCCGCCCCCGGCACCTCCACCGCCCTCGTCGGCTCCTCCGGCTCGGGCAAGTCCACCATCATCTCCCTCATCTGCGCCTTTCATACCGCCACCTCCGGCCGCGTCCTCGTCGACGGCCTCGACTTGGCCCACGTCCAGCTCGCCAGCTTCCGCGCCCAGCTCGGCGTCGTGCTCCAGGAGACCTTTCTCTTCGACGGCACCATTCGCGAAAATATCCTCTTTTCCCGCCCCGAAGCCACCGACGCTCAGCTCATGGAGGCCTGCCGTATCGCCCGCGTCGATGAGTTCGCCGAGCGCTTCCCAGAGGGATACGAGACCATCGTCGGCGAGCGCGGCGTTAAGCTCTCCGGCGGCCAGCGTCAGCGCCTCTCCATCGCTCGCGCCATCCTCGCCGACCCTCGCATCCTCATCCTCGACGAAGCCACGAGCTCGCTGGACTCCGAGTCCGAAGCCATGATCCAGGCCGGCCTCAACTACCTTATGCGTGGCCGCACCACCTTTGTGATCGCCCACCGCCTCTCCACCATCCGCCGAGCCGACCAGATCCTCGTCGTCGAACAGGGCCACATCGTCGAGTGCGGCACCCACGACACCCTGCTCGCCCATGCAGGCCGCTACTACGACCTCTACACCCGACAGCACGGCCTCGAGACCAACCTGTTCCTCGCCCCCGGCGAAGGTGACGCGCTCACCCCCGAGCCCGCCACCAGCTCCTGATCCGCCCTTTCACCCCACTACGCGGGCGTGATCTTTCCTTTTAATGCTGAGCACAGCGAAGGACCTGCTTCTGCTCTTGCCTTTGTTGCGCTCCTCTTCCTCTATCGTCCGTACCAAGCACACCGAGGATCCCCATGTCTCTTGTCCAAACGCCGGCGATCTCCCTCCAGGAACAGTTTGGCCAGATCGACATCTACGTTTTTGACCAGATTCTCCGCGGCAACATCACCCCCGGCCAGCGCGTCCTCGATGCCGGCTGTGGCTTCGGCCGCAACCTCGTCTACCTGCTCCGCGAAGGCGCCGAGATCTTCGCCGTGGACGCCAACCCTGACGCAATCGCTCACGTTCAGGCCCTCGCCGCCCAGCTCGCCCCCACCCTCCCGACCGCCAACTTCCGCGTTGGCGCTATCGAAGAGCTTCCTCTTCCCGACAACTTTGCTGATGTTGTCCTCTGCAACTCCGTTCTTCACTTCGCCAGCGACGACAGCCACTTCTTCCGCATGCTCGAAGAGCTCTGGCGTGTGCTCCGCCCGGGCGGCCTCCTCTTTTGCCGCCTCGGCTCCCGTATCGGCATGGAGTTCCCGCACCTTCACGGCAACCGCTTCCGCATCGGCGACGGCAGTGAGTGGTTCCTCGTGGACGAAGCCATGCTCCTCGACATCACCGAGCAGCTCAATGCCGTCCTCGTCGACCCTCTCAAAACCACAGTCGTCCAGGACCACCGCTGCATGACCACCTGGGTCCTGCGCAAGCGCTACGCCTAAGCGCGGTTCCCGGAATCGGTCCTAGGCCGTGGTCTGCTCGTCATCTCTCATCGATGGCGAGGTAAACCCCAGCTGCTTGGTTCCTTTCTTGATCGCTCCGGCGTCCTTGACCTCGATCGGGAACAGCAGCGCCTGCTCCTCGGCGAAGCACAGAAAGCGCATCTCCTGCGTCGCCTCATCCCGCCCCTGCACCAAAAGCTGTCCCTCACCGATCACCGACAGCCGACCGATCTCGATCCTGCCTACGGTCGTGTGCAGCACAAAGCGCGCCTTGTCCGGCACGGTCAGTAACTCGCGCAGATGATTGAAGCGATCTAGGAATCCTGAGGATGTTATGGGGCTCTCCAGCGGTACGGGCGGACACTGCTGATTTTAGAGCATTTCTCCTCATGCGGTGCCGCTGTTCGACGATGGTAAAGGCCATTTCCTTACGAGAAAATGGCACGGGCTCATGCGGCCTCCTGTACACCTTCAGGAGAAATGCCTAGTCCCCCACGCCCAGCTCCCGCAGCAGGAACGCATAATCGAACGCGATCTCCTTCAGGTAGTCGTACCGCCCGCTCGCCCCGCCGTGCCCAGCGTCCATGTTGATGTGCAACAGCAGTGGAGCCTCGTTTGTCTTCAGCCCGCGCAGCTTCGCCACATACTTCGCCGGCTCCCAATACATCACCTGTGAATCGTTCAGGCTCGTCTTCACCAGCATCGCCGGGTACGCGCCCTCCCGCAGATTGTCGTACGGCGAGTAGCTCCGCATGTACTGGAAGGCCTCCGCCTCGTTCGGATCGCCCCACTCCTCGTACTCCGCGACCGTCAGCGGCAGGGAAGCATCGAGCATCGTGTTCACCACGTCCACGAATGGCACATGCGACAGCACCGCCCGAAACGCCTCCGTCCGCAGATTCACCACCGCGCCCATCAACAACCCTCCGGCACTTCCTCCCTCGATCGCCACCCGCGCCCGATCTCCATACCCGTCCCGGACAAGTGTATCTACCGCCGTTACGAAATCCGTAAATGTGTTCCGCTTTGCCATCATCTTGCCCGCTTCATGCCACTGGTCGCCCAGCTCGCCACCGCCGCGAATGTGCGCATACGCCACCACCACGCCGCGATCCAGCAGACTCAACCGCGTCGCCGAAAACCCGATCGGCAGCGGATAGCCATAGGACCCATACCCATACACATACAGCGCATTCTTCCCATCCTTCACGAACCGATCTCGCCGATACACCAGCGACACCGGCACCGAAACTTCATCGTCTGCCCGCACCCACACCCGCTCCGACGCGTACCGCGTCCGATCAAAGCCGCCGGGCACCTCCTGCTCTTTCAGCAGCGTGGACCCACCTGTCCGAACGTCATAGGCATAGACCGAAGCCGGCGCCACCAGCGACTGATAACTGTAACGGAAGTTGTCCGTATCGAACTCTCGATTGACATGGGCGGCCGCCGTGTACGCCGGCTCCGGAAAGGAGATCTCCTTCGTCTCGCCCAACTCGCCGCTGTCCTTGAAACGCATCACCTCAAGCGTCGTCAGCCCAGCCCGCCGCCGCGAGCACACACAGAACTTCTCAAACACGTCGAAGTCCTCAAGAGGAGCCTCCTTGTCCTCCGCGATCAACTCCTTCCACTCCTCACGCCACGGTGCGTTCACCGGCGCTGTTACCACCCGGAAGTTCTTCCCCGTGTCGTTTACGCGAATGTAAAAGAGCTCATCCCGGTGGTCGACCGTGTATTCCTGCTCTTCGACCCGTTCGGCGATCATCCGGAACTGTCCGTCCGCCATCTCCGCATCGAGCACCCGCGCCTCGCTGGTTGTGTGGCTTCCCGCCTCCAACACCAGAAATTTGCCGTCACGCGTCCTGCCGATTCCGAGGTTGAACCGCTCATCCGGCTCGCGATAGACGGGGACATCTTCGCTCGCGCTGGTGCCGAGACGGTGCCGCCAAAGTGTATCCTGCCGCTTGGTCTGCTCGTCTTCCGTTGTGAAGAACAGCGTGCGTCCATCCTCGGCCCACACCACAGAGCCCACCCGTTCCGCCGTGTCCGCCCGCTCCTCGCCGGTTGCGATCTCTCGCACATGCAGCGTGTACTGCCGAAACCCCGTGTTGTCCGTCGTGTACGCCAGCAGAGCACCGTCCGGGCTCACCGCCATGGCGCCCACCGCCATAAAGGCCTGCCCTTCCGCCAGTTGGTTCACATCCAGCAGCACCTCCGCGGCGGTCGTCGCGGCCAGTGATCCATCCTCCGCCGCGCGCATGCGCTCATAAATCGGGTACTGCTTGCCCTCCTCGGTCCGCGTCCGATACCACCACCCGCGATATCGATAGGGGACGCTCTCGTCGGTCTCCTTGATGTGCGACAGCATCTCGGCGTAGAGCTTCGCCTGCATCTCCTCCGTGTCCTTCATGCCCTGCGCTGTGTAGGCGTTCTCTGCCTCGAGGTACGCGATCACCTCGGGCGACTCTTTGTCGCGCATCCAGGCGAAGTCATCTTGCAGCACCTCTCCGTGTATCTCCACCGTGGTCGGCTCCCGCCGCGCTCGCGGTTCCTCGATCGTCAAGTCCATCGCATCCTCCACTGCCGAGAATACCGCGCTCGCGACCGATCCTTCGTCGCCCTGACTCTCGTCCGCCTGACTCTCGTCGCCCCTGACGTGCGCTGGTCTCACGTGACGAACTCCTGGCCCATCTGCATCCAACCCATAGACAGATTGTCCCAGACAGGCGAAGCTAACCGGAACTGCCGTGCTCTCTCGACCGTAAGGATGTCATGCGACGTTGGCTGCTTTGTCTAGCTCTGTTGTGCGGATCTCTCTCTGACGCTCCGGCGGAGACGGTCGCGTCGCTTCCCGCGCCGACCGGCTATATCAACGACTTCGCCGGCGTGCTCTCGCCGGACGTGAAAGCCGACCTTGAGCGGCTCTGCACCGCGGTAGATCGCCAGGCACACGCGCAGATCGCCGTCGTCACCGTCCACACCATCGACAACGACCAGCCGATCGAGGACTTCACCACCGAGCTCGAAGACAAGTGGAAGGTTGGCGCCAAGGGAACCGACCGCGGTATCATTCTGCTCTTCGAAATACAACCGCGTCACGGCCGCATCGAGGTCGGCTACGGCCTTGAGGGCATCTTAAACGACGCCAAGGTCGGCGACATCGGGCGCTCCATGACCGCCGACGCCGCGGCCGGGAACTACAACGCTGCCGTCACCAGCGGTGTCCGGCAGATCGCAAACATCATCGCGACCGACGCGGGTGTCACCCTCCAGACTGCCGCGCGACCCCGTCAGCAGCAGGTTCGGTCCAGCACCGGCATCGGAATCGGCCCGCTCCTCTTCATCGCGGTCATCGTCGCCATCTTTTTCTTCTCTTCCAGGGGTCGTGGCGGGCGCGGCGGTGGGGGCGGCGGCAGCGGTCTTGGCTGGTTCCTCCTCGGCAACCTTCTCGGTGGCGGTGGTCATGGCTACGGTGGCGGCGGCGGCTGGGGAGGTGGTGGTGGGGGGGGCGGCTCGGATGATGGTGGCGGTTTCGGGGGCTTTGGAGGCGGCAGCTCCGGCGGAGGCGGAGCCAGTGGGGACTTTGTTCAGGTTCCTGACAGCTTTGCCGTTGCCTGACCGATGGTACGGTAGGGAACTGAGAGCTATCTGACACCGTATTCTCGACAAGATAAACGATTACAACAACGCACTCTGAGGAATCTATGAAGAAGGGAAGTCTCGTAGCACTTGGCATCATCGGCGTCATCGTGCTTGTGGCACTGCTCGGATTTGGCAGCTATATCAGTGCGAAGAACACGCTCGTGCAAAAGAACGAGGACGTGGATCAGGCCTACTCGCAGGTTAATATCGTCCAGCAGCGCCGTCTCGATCTCATCCCCAACCTCGTCGCCAGCGTCAAGGGCTATGTTGCTGAAGAGTCCACCGTCCTGACTAACATCGCCAACGCCCGCGCCGCCATCACCTCGGCTCCCGATCGCGCCAGCGCGATCAACGCAAACCAAAAGCTCGACGTAGCGCTCGGCCCGTTCTTCCGCTTGCAGGAGCAGTACCCCAACCTGAAGGGCAACGATCAGTTCGCGCGGCTCGAAGACGAGTTAGCCGGCACGGAAAATCGCATCGCTGTGGAGCGCAGCCGCTACAACCGCACCCTGAAAGACTATGACGTCTATGTGCAACAGTTTCCGAACAGTATCTGGGCGGGCATGGCGGGCTATCACTATCGCGACGAATACTTCAAAGGCAACCCGGAGAACTCCGTCGCTCCGAAGGTAGACTTCAGTCATTAGGCCCGAAGATCATCGGTTGCAAACGAAAGGCCGCCTGGGATCAGGCGGCCTTTCTCGACTCTCCTATCTACTTTGAGAAGGACGAGATCGCCGTCGCTTCGTCGTCCTTCACATCAAAAACGGTGTACAGCTTAGTGATCTGCAGCAGGTCATGAACCTTCTTTGTCAGGTTCAGAAGCTTCAACTCCCCACCGGCATTGCGAACCGTGGTAAAGGCGCTCACTAACTCGCCGATCCCCGAGCTGTCGATGTAACTGATATTTCCAAGGTTGAGCAGGATCTTCTTGGACCCCTTCGCAAGCGCGTCCCGCACTGCGTCGCGGATCGTTACACTGCCTTCGCCCAACGTGATGCGACCACTGAGATCGAGGATCGTTACACCATCAACCTGGCGAGTCGTGACTTTCATGCTCATTTGATCTCTCCTAAGACCCTTGAGGGGTTCTGTGTTTCACAAGTGTCAATTCCGTACCGGGGTGTAATGGACGGAAGTTTACCTCATCCATGAAGGCGCGGATGAGGAAGATACCCCGACCGGAGCCACGCAGGATGTTCTCCGGGCTGAGCGGGTCCGGCAGATCGTCCGGATTCACACCGGCGCCCTGATCCGAAACCCTTACGAACAGGTCCTGCTCGGTCGTCTCAAAGGAGACCCTAACCTGTTTTTCCCTGCTGTATGCGTTGCCGTGCAGCACGGCGTTGACCACGGCCTCACGGACGGCCATCGCGATCTGTCCACGTGAATCCTCATCGAAGCCGATCCGCTCGGCATATTGTTCGGCGGCTCGCTCCGCCTCGTCCACGCCGGCCAGGTTGGACTCGAGCGTGAGGTCTACACGGCTTGTCGTTGAGTCCGCCAACAGCTCCGCCTAGCGCCAAGCCCTATGGACCCTGCGAGCACTTTGCTTGGAGTGTCCTTCCGCCGCCGGGGATTGTCAAGCGCCGCCGGGAATTGTCAATCATGGTCTCCCGCCGGGATTGTCGGCCCCGCACCGCTCCGATTTACAGTGGGTACAGAAACGCCGCCGTCGTGATCGCAAGAAGACATCAGCATCACAACAAAACGGTCGTCTAGGAAAGGGTGAGGCAGCGCGGCTTCCATGAAGATTCTTTATGCCGGCAGCCTCACGGAGAATGACTCTGCCCTCTACCGACGATGGGCGCTGGAACGGCTCGGCCACACCGTAGTTTCGATTGATCTGACGCGTTACCAGATCACGCAACCGATGCTGCGCAAGCTTGCCTTTCGCTTGGTCGCCGGCCCGCACATTCAACGTTTCAACCGCGACCTGCTCGCCATCGCGCGGAGCGAGCACGTCGATGTTCTCTGGGCCGACAAGGTCCTGGAGCTGCAACCCGCAACTTTGCGCGCCTTACGCCACCAAGGCATCGTGACCGCCAGCTACATGATCGATAATGCCTTCGGTCCACGGCGCGATCCAGGTTGGCGACTCTACATGCGCTGCTTGCGCGAGTTCGATTTGCACATCACCCAGCGTGATGTCAGCGTTGCGGACTTCCGCGCGCGCAGTGCCCGCGATGTCCTCAAGATTCAGACCGCCTATGAACCGACGCTTCACTTCGCGCCGTCGCCCGGCTGGTCGGACGCGGATCGCGACCGAGGCGTATCGTTTGTCGGCACCCCCTACGACGAGCGAGCGTCTTTCCTCACGCGGCTGGCGCACGACTGCGGCTTTCCGGTCGTCGTCAACGGCGGGCTCGTCTGGAAGCCGGCGCTCACGGCCGTCGGTGGTCTCGACCTTTATCGCGGCAACGGCGAACTCTTCCGCCAGGACTATCGGGAGACCATCTGGCGATCGCGAATCAATCTCAGCTTTCTCACCCGCTCCAACCAGGACGAGTTCGCGCACAAGAGCTTCGAGATCGCCGCCTGTGGCGGATTCCTGCTCGCCGAACGCTCCGCCGGCCACACCGCTCGTTTCCTGGAAGACAGCGAGGCCGTCTTTTTTTCCACCTTCGACGAGTGCGCTGAGAAGATTCGTCGTTATCTTCCCGATGAGCGCGCGCGCAGACGCATCGCCGCCGCCGGTCACGCGCGCGCCCTGGCCAGCGGCTACAGCAACGACCATCAGGTCGGCCTCATCGTCGACCGACTTGCGTCCATCATTGCCCAGCGCGGAGGCCCAGCGTGATCCGCGATCTGCTGCACGAGCGCCCCTCGCCCGACCTCTTTCCGGACGTCTGCATCGTCGGCGCAGGGGCAGCGGGCATTGTGCTTGCCGTCGAACTCAGCAGGCAGGGTAGGACTGTCCTCCTTCTCGAGGCCGGTGCACGCGATCTCGATGAAGCCGACCAGGAACTCTACCAGGCCGATCTGCTGGGTCTGCCCCACCGCGGCATCTCCACCGGTCGCTTCCGTGTGCACGGCGGCACAACCCGTCGCTGGGGTGGCCAGATCCTGGAACTCGATACCATCGACCTCGACCACCGACCGTGGATACCGGAGAGTGGCTGGCCGCTCTCCAAACGCGAGCTGCAGCCCTTCTACGACCGTGCCCTCGTGTTGGAAGGACTAGGCTCCGTCGTTCGCGAAGATAACGAAGTCTGGCGCGCTATCCACATCAAACCGCCGGCCTTCGATGGCTTGATCCCTTATCTCTCGCGCTGGTGTCCGGAGCCTGACTTCTCCCGCCTCTACCGCACCGAGCTCGAAGGCCCAGAGATCGAGGTCTGGCTCCATGCCAACGCCGTCGAGCTCGAGCTTTCGGACGCGTCCGTGCGCGGTGTTTGCTGTCGCACGCTTCACGGCCACGAACATCTCTTCCGCGCGCGCGAGTTCGTCTTCTGCCTTGGCGCCATCGAGACCACGCGCTTTTTTCTCCAGCCCCGCGATGGCCAGCTTCCCTGGAACCTCTCCGGCCGTCTCGGCCATCACTTCCAGGACCACATCGACCTGGACGCGGCCAAGGTCCAGGTTCGCGATCGACGCGCCTTCCATCGAGCCTTCGACAACATGTACGTCGGCGGCCACAAATACCATGCAAAGATGAAGCTCCAACCAGCCGTGGAACGCGAGCAGGAGACACTTAATGTCGCCGCCACCATGGCCTTTAACGATCCAGCCGACGAAGCCCTCGGAGGGGTGAAGGCCACCGCCCGCAAGCTGCTGCATGGCCGTCTCCGCGAGGTCACGCGAGCGGAAGCCCTCTCCGGCATCGCGGCTCTTCCATCGCTCACCCGCCAGGTCTGGCGCTATAGCCGTCATCACCGCGCCTATAACTCGCCCGATGCAACGGTCTCCCTCCGCATCCACTGCGAGCAGGAGCCCACCGGAGCGAGCCGGCTCACCCTGAGCGGCGGCCGTGATCGCCTCGGCATGCAGCGCATTTGCCTAGATTGGCGCATCTCCGAGCTCGAACGGCACTCCATGCGCGTCTTTGTCGAGCAGGCGCAACGCTCGTTTCGCGGCCTTCTCGATCTCGCTCCGGATCCAGCGTTGCTCGCCGGCGATCCCGCGATCGATCGCCGATGCGACGACAGCAATCACCACATCGGCGGTATGCGCATGGCGGCCAGTCCGCAACAGGGCGTGGTCGACACCGACCTCCGCCTGCATGGTCTGCACAATTGCTTCGCCTGCACTTCCGCCGTCTTTCCGACGGGCGGCTTCTCCAATCCCACCCACACCGTCTTGGCGCTTGCCGTGCGCCTCGCCGACCGCCTTGCACGCCAGCTCGAAGGAGCCTGAACCATGCGCACCCTCACTCTTCCAGATGGCGCCCGCACCTCCCAGCTCGGCTTCGGCTGCTCCAGCCTGATGGGCGCGATGACCCGCAGCGAGTCTGTCCGATCTCTTGAATCCGCCTTTGACGCAGGTGTCCGTCACTTCGATGCCGCGCCCATGTACGGCTACGGCCAGGCAGAAGGCTGCCTCGGCGAACTCCTCTCCCGCCATCCGGGAGAGGTCACGCTTACCACGAAGTATGGCATCCCACCGGCCCGCAATCAGTTTTTGCTGGGATTCGGCCGGCGGCTTGCGCGGCCTGTTGTCCGCCTTCTTCCGGGCATGAAGCGACGCTTGACGCGTGCCGCAGGCGCGATCTCCGGCAGCGAGCCCAAATCTTCATTCACGCCCGATCAGGCGCGAGCCAGCCTCGAGACCAGTCTGCGCGAGCTACGGACCGACCACATCCACCTCTGGCTGCTGCATGAGATCGAAGCAGACGACCTGAACGATGACACCCTCCTGCGGGTGCTCGAAGACGCGGTCAGATCCGGCGAGATCGGCGCCTTTGGTGTCGCGAGCGGTCGTGAGAAGCTGCCTTCGCTCCTCGAACACCAGCCCGCGCTTTGCAACGTGGCTCAATTCGAGTGGAGCGTGCTCGATCCCGGTCTTGCTCAGACCCCCTACCTGCGCCTCCACCACCGCGCCCTCTCCGAACCCTTTCAACGCCTGCGCACCGCCCTTGAACGACGTTCTGACCTCCGCGACCGCTGGTCCGCTGAGGTTGGCCACGATCTCTCGCAGGGCGGCACGTTGGCCCGGCTCATGCTTGGCGCCGCACTCGAACGCAATCCGGAGAGCATTATCCTGTTCTCCTCCAAAAGCCCGGCGCACATGGCGGAAAATGTCCGTTTGGCAGGTGATGCAAGCCTCGCCGCTCCCGCCATCCGCTTGCACCAACTCGTCCAGCAGCACCTGCCCGATCTCTTTCCGATCGTGCCCGCGTAGGGCAACGAGCAAGCTACAGCAGCTTGCCGTCGGCAAGTTCACGCACCAGGCCGATATCGGCCGCCAGAAAGTCATAGCCCGGCAGATCGCTCAAGGGCGACCACCTCATCTGGTTGAAGATACGATTCTCCAACTCCCCCGCGAACTTCTGCACAAGAAAGAACTGCAGGTCGATGGACGCCCCATTGCGATAGCGATGGCGCAGACCGGCTACGCGGCGATCGATTCGAGCCTCGATCCCAAGCTCTTCATTCAACTCACGTTGCAGGGCTCCCTCAGGTGTCTCGCCCGCTTCGATCTTGCCCCCGGGAAACTCCCATTTGAGACTCATGGGCTGGTCGGCGCGCCGTTGGCAGATCAGGATTTCGCGACCAGCTCCGGGGGATGCTTCGCGCACGATCAACCCCGCCACGACGTAGCGGATGATGTTGCCGGGTGCCTTCGCACCGCGACTCCGCAGCTTGCGAATCGGCTCTTTCATACGGCTCTCATGTTAAGACGATCCGTGGAGCGAAAGGCCGCAGGGGAGTGCAGATTCAGCGCCTCAGGTCAGCGTTGGCTGTGTGAGTCATCGGCGAACGTCAGTACTGGCAGGCCAAAAGATCGGCCACACCCGTTCGGCCGCAAGATCGACCAGTGCCGGTGTTGGATTGACCGCAAACGGGCGCTTCGCCAAAGTCAGCATCGCCGCATCGTGCACGGAGTTCCCGAAGACCAGATCCGGAGCCGGAAGCGAGACCCGCCGGAGCGCCACCGCCTTTGCTTCGTCGGTGGGTACGTCGGTCAGCTCATTGCTCAGCACGCCGTCGACAACGCGCACATTCGCGGCGAGCACGTGGTCCGGCGCAATCCCAAACTCACGTACCCCCTCCTCGATCACCCATCGATTGGTCGAGCTCACCGCCCAGATCTCCGTTCCGATAGCCCGCAGCCGAGCCGCAAGCTCGCGCAGCTCCGTAAACACGCGCCTCGCCACAGACTCCGCGCAGTACACACGGGCAGCCCGCTGCATCTCCTCCTCACGCAGCCCCTGGTACATCTGCACCATCTCGCCGCAGATTGCGAGCTCACTCACCTCGCCGCGCAGATACCCGCGATACCGACGATCCATAGCGTCCACCGTCTCGCGCGAGACCATGCCGGTCTCGATACTCCACCGCATAAACTCCGAGCCGGCATCGCCCGACCAAAGCGTTCCATCGCAGTCAAACACTGCCGTCCGTGGTGCGGGGGTAAGCGCCGCGTCAAAAAACTGAGCGCTGGTCAGGATAGGAGCAACAAGTTGAGAAGACATGCGGATCGACCACTCACTTTCAGGCGAGCACCGAGTGGAACCAGATCTCTGCTCTGCCTACACTCATCTTACGAGAGTCGCTTGAACGCCCGGTGACGCCTGCTCGCATCACACGCATCAAAGTCACCAAACAAGGAGATCGTTGCACAATGAACCAAGAGCATCTGTCGGGTGAAGAGGGGATCAAGAAGATTGCGGAGTTGATCAAGGGCATCCGTATTGCCATGATGACGACCGCCGCGGCGGACGGTAGCTTCGACAGCCGGCCCATGGCCACGCAGAAGACTGAGTTTGACGGATCCATCTTCTTTCTCACCCGTCAGGAATCGGGCAAGGTCCAAGAACTCGCCGCCGACTCGCACGTTTCGCTGCTCTACGCCGATGCCGCCGATGGCAAGTACATCAGCGCCAAGGGCCGGGCCTCCGTCTTTCACGACCAGGCGAAGATCCACGAGCTTTGGAACCCAATGTACAAAGCCTGGTTTCCGGAAGGCGAAGAAGATCCGGCCATCGGCGTTCTGCGCGTTGACGTCACCGAAGCACAGTACTGGGAGGCATCCAGCAGTCGTTTGGTGCGGGGAATTAAGTACATCGCAGCTGCGGCAACCGGCGGCGGAGTCGACTTGGGAAAGACCGGAAAGGTCGAGCTCTAAATCGGGGGCAGCCCGTCCAGTACGGGCACCCCCGCAGGCGGCGTAAACGTGAAATCGCCCTTGTTCACTCGCACGTCCTCCTGTGTTCCGCGAAACTCGAACCTTGTCCTTGCTCCATCGGCTTCGAGGATCTCCAGACACTGGATCTCTCCCTGACGTGTCACGCTGAGAATAAGTCGTGTAAACCTCGCCTGCGCGGATGCCGGCGCGCCCGTGATGGTCACGCTATCTCCAACCTGCGGCGCGACCACGATGGATTTGAGCTCATGCTCCAGCTGCGTATGTCCGAGCAGCAACTGCAGCGGAGAGCGAAGATCATCGATCTGCTTGGCAGAAAGGCGCTGCGCCTGAGCGTCACCCGGTGCATAACTCCAGGCATAGTGGCCGTCCAGCACAAATACCTTGCCCGCCGGATCGGTGTAGCTCCAGCGCATCTTTCCCGGCCGGCTCAGCAGCATGGTGCCCGTCTCCGAGCGATGCTGCCCCATGCCGTCATAGCTCTCCGTGAACTCCGTCCGCAGAGAGTGAAGATGGTTATACCGGGAATCAACGCGTCGAAGCAGCGCCTGATCTGACGGAGATAGCTCGGAAGCCGGTGCTCCGTGCATCAGCCGCGGCAGCCCGAGCAGCACCAGCCAGCACCCTACTTCTCTCAGCCGCGCCCGCCCATGCACTTCCCCAACCACTACTGGATGGGCTGCGTGCAACTTACCCCGCCTGCAGGGTCTTTGCGGATGGTATTGTTCTCATCCACGCAGTACCCCGCGTCCCCGGTCTTTCCGATCGCCTGCGGGACGGCGGTGATCTCAAACGACGTGTACATGTCCTGGTTGTTCACCGTGACCTTGCTGCAGTTCGTGATGTTGAAGGTGTATCCGGCCTTTTGACCCTGCGCGAGCTCCGGTGCGATCAGCTGCGCCGACTGCGCCGTTGGCGCGCCGGACTTCGGGTCACCGCCCAGATTCGCCAGCGTACACGCGAAGCCGTTCGCCGGATACTGGGAGTTGTACTGCAGCTCCGCCTGCGCGATCGCCCGCACCGACTGCACCGCGCTCGTCTCATTCGCCTGCTTGCGCAGCTTCAGCAGCTGCGGAACCGCAAGCGTCATCAGGATCAACATCACCGACATCACGATCAGCAGCTCAATGAGCGTGAAGCCCTCGGTCGCTGCGTCCTGCCCAAAGCCGGCTCGCTCTCTGCCCTTTATCCCGTGCATCTTCTCAACCCCTCGCAATGCGGCCGAAATCACCGCCTGAGATCCTCTGTCGCGACCTTCAGCTTATCGCAGTCGAGTCGCCAGGCTTACCGCTTTCAGCAGACAAGCTCGTCGCGCGTCATCGTGCTCTTCAGATCTCCCAGCATCGTCAGCGCCAGGCGATCCGTCTGGAAAAGATCCCGCGCCAGATCCTGAATCTGCTCCACCGTCACTCGCTCGATATCCGCCACAATCTCTTCCACCCCGAAGAAGCGCCCATAGTACATCTGCTGCCGGGCAAGGTTGCTCATGCGACTTCCCGAACTCTCCATGCCCATGACGATGTTGCTCTTCAGCTGCGCCTTCGCGCGCTCAAGCTCAGCTGCCTCCACCGGCTGCTCCTTGAGACGCCGTATCTCCCCGAGCGTGAGCCGAACCACCTCGTCCGCCTTTTCGACCGACGCGCCCGCGTACACACATAGCGACCCCGTATCCCGAAACGGATTCAACTCGGAGTAGATTGAGTACGCCAGGCCGCGGTCTTCGCGAACCGTCTGGAACAGCCTCGAGCTCATCCCGCCACCGAGGATTGTATTCATGAGGTACCCGCAGTACCGCCGCGCATCATTGATCGGCGGCGCCGCCACACCCAGACAGATCTGCACCTGCTCGAGCGATCGCTTGCGCTTCAGGGTCATATGCGCGTGCGTAGCCGGCGGGACAGTGCTCGCCCGATCGTTCGCGCGACCGGCGAGCGAGCCGAAGCGCTGCTCCACCTGCTCCACAAAGGCCTCATGCTCCAGCTGCCCCGCCGCGGAGAAGATCATCGACCCGGGCACGAACCGCCGACCGTGCTCATCGAACAGGATCGCCTGATCGAAACTCGAGACAGTCTCTGCCGTTCCCAGGATCGGCCGGCCGAGCGCATCGCCCTTCCAGAAACGCTGGGTAAAGATCTCGTGCACCAGGTAGTCCGGATTGTCCTCGTCCATCTTGATCTCTTCACGAATCACGCCCTGTTCGCGAGCGACGTCCTCCGGTGTAAAGACCGGATGGAGCACAAGATCAGACAGAATCTCAAGCGCAGGCTCCGCCTTTTCCTCTAACACCTTCATACTGAAAGCGATGGTCTCCTTGCTCGTAAATGCATCCAGGTTTCCCCCCATGGAATCAACCTCGCGTGCGATCGCCTGCGCTGAGCGGGAGGTCGATCCCTTGAACACCATGTGCTCAACAAAGTGCGAGATGCCGTTGCGCTCCGGCGTCTCATCCCGTGAGCCGCTCCGCACCCAAACGCCCATCGAAAGGCTGTTGACATGCGGCATCCGCTCCGTCAAAACGAGCAGCCCGTTGGCCAGCACCGTTTGCTGAATATTCCGCGAGGTCGATCGGACAGCTCCAGCTTCGGGAGTCAGGCTGTCCGGCAAGGGAAGAGGATCGTGAATGATGGTGGAGGCCATGAAGCTCAATTCTTTCACAGCCTCGGGACCCTAGCCTGCACCGAAGCGCTCCCTCTAAGGGGAGGGAAGCACAAGACCGCCCCACGTTCGGCAGCGCAGCGATAAACTCAAGCTGTGTCCGCCACCCATAGCTCGCTTCCGCTCTTCGGGTCTTCGCTCGAGCAGCTCACGGAGCTGATGGCGACGCTCGGGGAGAAGCCCTTTCGCGCGCGGCAGATCTTCGACGCCCTCTACCGGCAGCGGCTCACCTCGCTCGACGCCATGTCGACCCTGCCGGCCGAGCTTCGCACGCGACTCGCCCAGACCCACTATATCGGCCTGCCCACCCTCGCCACCACTGCCCGCTCTGTCGACGGCACCGAGCGTTACCTCGTTGCCCTCGCCGACGGCGAATCCGTCGAAACCGTCTGGATGCCGGACGGCGATGGCGCCGAAGATGATTCCGCTGACGGAGCCAGCAGTCAGGGCAGGAGCTTCCGCCGCTCCACCATCTGCATCTCCTCGCAGGTCGGCTGCGCCGTCAACTGCCAGTTCTGTCTCACGGCTAAGCTCGGCATCCGCCGCAACCTCACTCCCGGCGAGATCGCCGGCCAAGTCGCCGCCGTGCTCAACCGCCACGCGGTCCAGCTCGCCAGCGCACGGGGAAACAACTCGCCCGCCCGCATTAACCTCGTCTTCATGGGTCAGGGCGAGCCCTTCCTCAACTACGACAACTTCATGGCCGCCGTCCGCCTGCTCGTCACCGGCTTCGGCCTGCCCGAGTCGCGGATGACCGTCTCCACCTCCGGCATCGAGCCCGCCATCCGCCGCTTCGCCGCCGAGCTCATCCGCCCATGCCTCGCCCTTTCGCTGAACGCCTCGAACGACACCACCCGCGCCGAGATCATGCCAATTACGCGCAAGTGGAACATCGCCGCCCTGCTCGCCGCGCTCGACACCGTCCCACTTCGCACCCGCGAGTGGATCACCTTCGAGTACGTCCTGCTCGGCGGCGTCAACGACCAGCCCCAGCATGCCCGCGAGATCCTGGACCTGCTTGCAGGCCGCCGAGCGCCATCCGGCGAGTTGAAAGCCAAGGTCAACCTCATCGTCTGGAACCCCGGCCCCGGCATCCCTTACCACCAACCCAACCCGGCTGACGTTACCCGTTTCCAGCAGACCCTCATTGCCGCCGGGCTTCCCACTTACATCCGCCGCCCTCGCGGTCGCGACATCTACGCCGCCTGCGGCCAGCTCAAACGCACCATCGAAACTACACCCCACCCCGAGCTCATCCGCGGCATTCTTCCCGCCGTCGACCGAGTCCCGGCCTAGCCGTTTATCTCGGCGAACAGATCGGACAACTCCACGAACACAGGAGAAGCGGCAACCGTAAGCCGCTCTGCGGACGTCCAGGTGTCTCCGCGACACATCCGGCCGGAGCGGCTAGACGGATCCACAAGCCAAACTATCTCCACACCCATGGACAGGTAGTCGCGGGGCCTCTCCTCCAGATCGGTATAGCTGTCATCCGGCGAGAGGACCTCCACAACAAGCAGCGGCGGTTCCAGCAGCACGTCCGGGTGTGCGCCCGGCTTAATAAGAAGCACATCGGGAATACGCACGCGGACAGGCGAGACCTGGATGCGCCATTCGGTGACCGCCATCAGGTTCCACTCACGTTGATGCCGTCCGAACCACTGTGCCAGCAGCGTCTGAACCCGCGCGTGCTCAAACTTCCCGACGGACCTTTCCCGGACCTCCCCGTTCACAAACTCCCGGTCAGGCCGATAAGCGGTATGCAGATATTCTGCGATCGGAATCTGAAGCGAGGTCGCCATGGCTGAAGTCTAATCTCCTCCTGCAATCCTGACAGCGCTCCTTCCGGGTCTGAATTCGCCTATTTCCTCGGCCGCCTCCGTCTTTCTCTGAGCCCGATTGCCAGCAGCGTCTCCGCCACTCGGTCATAGTCGTGCCGCAGCACGTCGCCCTCATGTACGAAGTCTCCCGTGACCGGCTCCACCCCGAGCGCCCGCACCCGTTCCAGATCCGCCTCAATCGGCCGTTGCCCCTCGCGTTCATACTGCGCCAGGCGTTCCGCAGAGATTGTCCCCGTATTGATCACGGCGAAGTCGAAGATGCGCTCCCGCAGGGGCCCGGCATGCGCCGCGATGCGCTCAATGTGCTCCGACGCCGAAAGCCCAAGGCTCTCGTTGGCCTGCGTCATCAGGTTGCAGATAAACACCCGTGTCGCCTTGGACGCGGCGAGCGCCTCTGCAAATCCGTCCACCAGAAGATTCGTAATCAGCGAGGTATACAGCGAGCCCGGCCCAAGCGTGATGAGGTCCGCTTTGGCAATCGCCTCCAGTGTCTCCGGCAGCGGGGCGACGCGTGCCGGCTCCAGCATCAGCTCCACAATGCGGCTGCGGCTCGCGGTAATGTTCGTCTCCCCGCGAACCAGGCTGCCGTCCTCCATCCGGGCGGCAAGCGCGACGTTGGTGTTGGTCGCGGGGAAGATCTTGCCGCGCGTCGCGAGGATCTGCGAGGACATCTGCACTGCCTGCGCGAAGTCGCCCGTGATCTTGGAAAGCGCCGCCACAAAAAGATTCCCGAAGCTGTGACCCTCTAGCTCGCCCTGCTCGAAACGATACCGAAACAGCTTCGAGAGCAGATGCTCGTCTTCGCTCAGCGCGACCATGCAGTTGCGCACATCGCCCGGCGGCAACATCTTGAAGTCCTCGCGAAGCCGACCGGAGGAGCCACCGTCATCGGTCACGGTGACCACGGCAGCCAGTTCACCGATCAACACCGGCGCGTCCGCTGGGTGCGGGTCCAGCAGAGCATGTCCCATCGGCGCCGCGACATAGCGCTTCAACCCGCGCAAAAGGGTCGATAGCCCGGTCCCGCCACCGATCGTCACGACCCGAATCGTGCGGCCGACACTCTGCAAAGGGATGTTGGGGAGCTCCATCGTCCTCCCCGAGCACGACCGCACGGGCTGGTCCTCAATCAATGCGCTGCAGGCGCGATCGGCCAGGCAGCTACGATCGATCTAAGCGTCCGGGTAGAGAAGTTCGGTAAATCGCGGGTCGTCCGCCATGTCCTGGAAGTCCGAATCCGCCCGCGCGTGAATGCGATGTCGCGGATTCCGCCGGATCGCCTCGGTCAGGTGCTCCAGACACAGGTGCGACTCGCCCGTAATACTCGATAGCACCGCCAAGCCATAAAACGCGTAGTCCGCGCTCCCGTCCTCGGCCAGAATGGCCCGAAGATGTTCACGAGCCTCCTCATACCGACCCGTGTTCAGCAACGAGATCGCGAAATCATATCGCTCCTCGTGCGTCTCAAAGGTCACGGTGCCCTTTGCAATTTTCAGCACGCACGCATTGATATACATCCGTATACGATCCGCGAGGTCGTGCGGGCTGTTCGCCAGCATCTTGTCGAATGCAATGTGGGCTTTGTCGTACTTGCCCTCCTGCATCAGCTTCAGCGCGGCCTCGTAGAGCTGCAGAGACTTCGCCCGATCTGCGTCAATCTCCTGCGTCTTGACGCCTTCGATCGTTCTTGCGCCGCGCCTGTTGGCTGCCTGTCCTGTCTTCTGCACTGCCTCGGACATGATCACTCTTTCGCCGCCTGAATGCCGGATCGTAGAACGAACCGGCAGTGATGGTCTTATCTCGGGTTTTTATACGCAGCAGTCGGGTGCGGGTCAACCCCACAAACAGGGACGTTCGCCCATGTGCCTGGCAAAAGCGGAGCAGGGAAGCACGCAACCCTCTAACTCAGCCAGTCACCCTCTCTCCCGAGCTCTTACTCGTCAACTGTATCTCTGTCCCTGGCAGCTCCAGCCCCGGCAACGCCGACATAGATTCGCGGATTGAGCTCAGGGTCGTTATACATCTTTAGCTGCCGGTAGAGCTTGAAACGGCGCGTCCCCGCCTGAATCTCAGGGAGCAAGCGTGCCAGGCACTCCACTAGATCCGATCGCTGCTCGGAAAGCAGGGCCGCTCGGTCACGATTGCGGGAACGATGACCCTCCGTGGCAGACGATCGTTCCGCCTCGATCCGGGTGTGGAAAAGCTTCAGCGAAAGGATCGAAAGCCGATCCAGCATCATGCCCGGCGTCTCGGAGTGCAGCGGCGCCGTGGCTCGTTGCTCACCCAGACTCCCCAGCAGGTACAGATCAATCTCCTCGACGGCATCATTGCGCTGTTGATTCAGCCGATCGATCGAGTGCTTCACCGCCGCGATCTCCTCCGCTGTCGCTGCCGGATCGCGCGCCCGATCCTCCTCATGCCACAGATCGAAGTTTGCCCGGTGCACCCGCTCCAGCAGCCGTTCAAAGGGGTCCACCTTGGGCGTGGTCGCGCCCTCGTGCCAGGCCGCCGTCCACTGCTCCTGCAGATCGGCGCTCCCTCTTACATCGGGCTGTGTGCGGGCTGACATGGATGGTGTGCTCGGCGGTGCTGTGCTCCGCCGGTTACTCTAGCATCCACCGTCGCGCGATCTCTCCCGAAGGACCTCGACCACCGCGGGCCGAGCGGCCTGTGCCTCCTTTGTCTGCAGGCGCTCTGTGAGAAAATCAGGCGATGCTGCCAGACCTCCACGCGATTCTCGCGCTCCTCGAAGGCGGATTCGCTCAGCTCCGTGTCCTTGTTGTCGGCGACGTTATGCTCGATCGCTACATACAGGGAGAGGTGGATCGCATCTCGCCCGAGGCGCCGGTGCCCGTGCTTCGCCATGCACAGCGATTTGATCGCGCGGGCGGCGCTGCCAACGTCGCGCTCAACCTAGCCGGTCTCGGCTGCGAAACCTTTGTCGCCGGTCTGTGGGGCGACGATCCGGAGCAACATCAGCTCGCCGCGCTTCTCGAGCAGGCCAAAGTCGACACGCTCGGCATGGTCTCAAGCTCGCTTCCAACCGTCTCAAAGACGCGCATCATCGGACGCCGGCAGCAGCTGCTGCGACTCGACATTGAGAGCGCCGACCCCTATCCGGCCATCGAGACCGCTCGCCTCCAGTCTCGTGCCACCGAGCTTGTCACCAAGGTCCATGCCGTCATTCTGTCGGACTACGCGAAGGGCGCCCTGACCCCGGTGCTCTGTCAGGCGGTCATTCACGCGGCGCGAGATCATGGCGTGCCGATCCTTGTCGACCCGAAGACACACGATCTTTCCCGCTACGCGGGCGCGACCACGGTCTGCCCCAACCTTTCCGAGCTCTCGCTTGCCACCCGCATCTCCGCCAAGAACGACGCCGATCTCCTGCGCGCCGGTCAGTCGCTCCTCCGCGAAAACGGCTGGCAGTTCCTCACCGTCACCCGCTCCGAAAAGGGCATTGCGATCCTTTGGCCGGAGTCGATCGAAGAGCACCCGGCACGCGCGCGTGAGGTCTTCGATGTCTCCGGCGCTGGCGATACGGTCATCGCCACGCTGGCCGCGTCGCTCGCAGGCGGGGTCCCCGTCGCCTCTGCGGTCGAACTCGCCAATCTCGCCGCTGGGGTTGTCGTCGGCAAAGTCGGCACCGTTCCGGTCAGCGCGGCCGAACTCGTCGCCTTGCTGACGCCAAGCACCGGCCTTTCCGCCGCTGAGAAGATCCTCACGCTCGAGCAGGCCCGATCACGGGTAGCCGAGTGGCGCCAGATCGGCGAGACCATTGTCTTCACCAACGGCTGCTTCGATCTTCTTCACGTCGGCCACATCACGCTGCTCGAAGACTGCCGCCGTTTCGGCTCCAAGCTCATCCTGGGCCTCAACGCAGATGCCTCCATCTGCCGCCTCAAGGGGCCGACCCGTCCCATCGTCGGCGAACGCGAACGCGCCCGCGTCATGGCGTCGCTCGCCGCGGTCGACGCCGTTGTGCTCTTTGAAGAGGACACGCCGCTCAAGCTGATTGACGCGCTTCGTCCCGATGTACTGGTCAAGGGCGGGGACTACACGATCGAGACCGTGGTCGGCCACGAGATGGTCCTCGCCAACGGCGGCCGCGTGGAGATCATCCCCACCGTTGCCGGCTTCTCGACGACCAACCTCATCAAGAAGCTCTCCGCTGTCACAACACCGAATCCCGTCGCGGACCTTGCTCCGACACTTTCCCCGACAAAGGAGAGCAAGTGATCCTCGTCACCGGCGGCGCCGGCTTCATCGGCGCCAATCTCGTCCATGAACTGAACCGTGCCGGCGAAGACCACATCCTCGTCGTCGACAATCTCAAGCCCGCGCCCAACCTTTCCGGCCCGAAGTTCCTCAATCTTGCCGGTGCCAGATACACCGACTACATGGACAAGCACGAGTTTCGCGAAGCTCTCGCGACCGGCGACTTCAACCATGCCAAGATCCGCGCAATCCTGCACCAGGGAGCCTGCTCCAACACGCTCGAGGACGACGGGCAGTACATGATGGACAACAACTTCACGTACTCCAAACAGCTTCTCCACTTCGCCCTGGACCGCAAGATCCCCTTCGTCTACGCCTCCACCGCCGCCGTCTACGGCGCCTCCACAAGCTTCGCCGTCGACCCCGCCAACGAGCGCCCGCTCAACGTCTACGGCTACTCCAAGTTGGTCTTCGACAACTACGTCCTCCGCCTTATTCCCACCATGAAGTCGACCGTGGTCGGTCTCCGCTACTTCAACGTCTACGGCCCACGCGAACAGCACAAAGGGCGCATGGCCTCCGTCATCCACCACTTCACGCGTCAACTCCTGGACACCGGCGCCATCCGCATGTTCGAGGGCTCCGGCGGCTACGCCGACGGCGAACAGCGCCGCGACTTCGTCTTCGTCCGCGACCTCGCCCGCCTCAACATGTTCTTCGCCGGCCTCCTGCCCGAACTCCCGCGCCACCCCGTCCAGGCCGTGGTCAACGCCGGCACCGGCCACGCACGCACCTTCAAGGACGTCGCCCGCGCCCTCATGGCCGTGCATGGCGCAGGCAAGATCGAGTACATCCCCTTTCCCGGCGACCTCAAAGATCGCTACCAGCACTTCACCGAGGCCGACATCTCCGGCCTGCGCGCCTCCGGCTACACCGCCCCGTTCACTGGACTCGAGGACGGTGTCCGCGAAACCTTCGCCGAAGAACCCGTCGCGCTCGCGGCCAAGGTCTGACCTTCTCCCAGGCACGCTCCGAGGTCCCGATGACATCGGTCGGAAAGCGCACCAAGTTAGCGGGCTGGGGAGCCAACCTCCGCGTCGATTGCCTGCTCGCCCAGCCCACGTCCCTCCACGACGTCGCCAACCTAATCGATCGCTCCGGAACTATCGCGCGCGGTCTCGGCCGCAGCTACGGCGACTGCGCCATCAACGCCGAACGACAGGTCATCAGCAACACCAGACTCGACCACTTCCTTGCCTTCGACTCACACACCGGCACCCTCACCTGTGAGGGGGGCACCAGCCTCGAAAGCATCATCGCCACCTTTGCGCCGCGCGGCTGGTTCCCCATGATCACCCCCGGCACCAAGTTCGTTACCGTCGCCGGCTGCATCGCCAATGACATCCACGGCAAGGCGCACCACGCTCAGGGGTGCTTCAGCAACTGTGTCGACGCCATCACCGTTCTGCTCGCCAACGGCGACGTGGTTACCGCCAGTCGCACCGAACATCCCGACCTCTTCTGGGCGACCTTCGGCGGCGTCGGTCTGCTCGGCTTCATCCTCACCGCGACGATTCGCCTGCGCAGAATCGAGACGACCTACTTCCGCCAAAGATCCATCCGCGTTCGCAATCTCGAGGAGATGCTTGCCGCGCTCGAAGAGAACGACCACGCCTTTCCCTACTCTGTCGCGACGTTGGACGTGCTGGCCACCGGGGCTCATCTCGGTCGAGGCGTCCTCACAGTTGGCGACCATGCGAAGCTTGGCGATCTGCCACTCCGCCTGGCGCGAGCACCTCTCCGCGTATCAGGCGATCCGAAGCTCACCATACCCTTTGGCCTCCCAGACCTCACGCTCAACCCGCTCAGCATCCGTCTCGTGAACGCTGCGATTCAACGCATCCAGGCCAGCGCCACCCCGTTTGGCCACTACGAAGCCTTCTTCTATCCGCTCGACAAGATCGCGAACTGGAACCGCGGCTATGGCAAGCGCGGCTTCACCCAGTACCAGTTCGTCATTCCGTTCGATAACGGCGAAGCGCAGATGCGCAAGATCCTGACCACCATCCTCTCCTCCGGCGAGCTCCCGTTTCTCAACGTCCTCAAGCGTCTGGGCAAGGAAAGCGGCGGCATTCTCTCCTTCCCGCGCGAGGGCTACACCTTTGCCATCGACTTTCCCATACGCGAGCACACCCCGGCTCTGCTCCGCCGTCTCGACCGCATGGTGCTGGACGCGGGTGGCCGTATCTACCTTGGCAAAGACTCCTACACCGATGCCGCGACCTTTCGCGCCATGTACCCGCAGGTCGAAGCCTGGCTTGCGATCAAGGCCAAGTACGACCCCGATGGAGTCTTCACGTCGAACCTCGGGCGCCGCGTGGGCCTTGCGTAATCCTTCGCGACAGCGTGCTGCGCGCGGACGGCGGACCGCAAGCTTCAGCAGCAACAGAGTGACAGGCCCAAAATGATAGGCCCAAGAGACTTGCACCACATTGGCGTATGCTCTGCTTCAAACACCTTCAAGAGACATCCCCCTCAGGAGACCGCCCACCGTGCCGCCGCCGCCGCTGACGATCCTGTGCATCAGCACCTACGAGAAAGGCCAGGCGTTCCTGCGCGAGGCTGCCCGCCTCGGGGCCCGCGTTCTCCTGCTCACCGTCGATACCCTCGCCGACGCAGACTGGCCGCGCGATGCGCTCACACGTCTGCTGACCATGCCCGTCGGCCTAACACGCGGCCAGATTCTCAATACAGTCTGCTATCTCGCCCAAACCGAGGCGATCGATACCATCGTCGCCCTCGACGAGTTCGACCTCGAGACTGCGGCCCTTCTGCGTGAGCACATGCAGCTGCCTGGAATGGGCGAATCGGCAACCCGCCTCTTCCGCGACAAGCTTGCCATGCGCGACCGCGCGCGCCGCGCCGGGCTGCGCGTACCGGAGTTTACCGCCGTCGTTCACCATGAGACCGTGCGATCGTATCTGGCCACCGTGCCCGGCCCGTGGCTGCTGAAGCCCCGCACCAACGCCTCCGCGATTGGCATCCACAAGCTCCACGACCCGGCCGCGATCTGGCCGCTGCTCGACTCCCTCGGCGATCTGCAAAGCCACTACGTCCTCGAGCGCTTTGTCCCCGGCGACATCTTTCACGTTGAGGGCGTGACCTGGCAGGGAAAGGTCCTCTTCGGCATTCCCTTCGCCTATGGCCAGCCACCCATGCAAACCATGCACGAGGGCGGTGTCTTCTCGACACGAACGCTCGATCGCCACGATCCGGCGGCAACAGCGCTGCTTCGCTTCCACCGTGAGATCCTCGAAGCGCTCGATCTGCGTACCGGCGTCACCCACACCGAGTTCATCCGATCGCACGAGGATGGCCAGCTCTACTTTCTCGAAACCGCCGCGCGCGTGGGCGGCGCCCATATCGCGGAGGTCGTGCAGTTCGCCACCGGCTTAAATCCCTGGGTCGAATGGGGCCGACTCGAGGTCGCCGCCCTCCGTGGGACCGAATATCATCTTCCAGCACTGCGTCAGGACTACGCCGGCAGCGTGATCTCCTTAGCCAGACAGCAGAGACCCGACACGAGCGCTTACAACGCCAGCGAGATCGTGCATCGTCTTGCTCGCGACCACCACGCCGGCATCCTAGTTCAGTCCGCCTCGGCGCAACGTGTGCACGACCTGGTGACCGAGTACAGCCATCGCTTTCTGGAAGACTTTTGCGCCGTCATGCCCGCGCCGGACAAGCCCACAGCGTAATTTCGGCCGCCTGAGCCCCAACATCGGCGCAGCTTCAGGACGTGGCATATCGGCGACGCAAGAGCCCGACCGCGCCGAGAATGCCGGTTCCGAGCAGCGCCAGACTCGACGGCTCAGGCGTGGTTGCGGTCTCCGCGGTCATCGTCTGCACGTCCAACAGGCTTGGGTTGTAGATGCTGACCGAGTTGAAGACGCCCGTCAGATCAGCGTACCCGCTTCCCGGCCCCCCACTGTCACCGGCACAGCACCCGTATGCTGTCTCCACCGCGGAGAGCTTGCCGCCTTCAAACAGATCGAAGGTGACGGTTGTTCCTGCGCTGAAGGTAAGGAAGTTGAACGAGAGCGATGACAGGTTCTTTGAAAAAGAGACGTCGAGCGGGTCGGGGGACGGCGTATAGGTGATCAACGACCCATTCTGCGTAAAGTAGTTGACGTTGCTGCGGAACGTCGCCGAGACACCGCTGTTGGAAAGCGTGAAAGGAACATTGGTTGAGTCTGGGATAGAACTGAAGTCAAACACAGCGGAGCTCTGGGCTGGCGCGACCAGGCTTGTAAACGGCAAGGCAAGGGCCAGAAACATACAGGAACGCATGAGGATTCTCCTTCCTGGATTGCGTAACGGTACTACCCCGCGCGCGAATGTCAAGCGGAAGATCAGCCGTTTGGACAACAGTAAATTTGATTTAACCGGATGCCTGGTCGCGTCGTGTATCCCCGTCAACGACCCCCGTCGATGAACCGCCATCGCCCGGTTACAAACTGACCTGCCCCGATTTCATTGGTGAGCCCGCTGGGGCTCGAACCCAGGACCAACGCCTTAAAAGGGCGATGCTCTACCAACTGAGCTACAGGCTCACGCGACTACAACCTTAGCATGACAGAGTCGCTCCGAACGCTTCCGTTTCGCTTCCAGCGAACGGCTTCCATCCCCTTTGCCAGTCATCACTTGCAGGCTAGAAGTCGTTCATGGGACGGGACTTGTTGATGTATTAGGTGCCACTTAAGTGGCATGCCCAGTTGATTGACTTGCCCTAAACCCCTGCGTAGCCTCTGCTTATTGCAGCCCCCCGTGTGCAATTTCACATCCACGCATGTGCTTCAGATGCACTGAGGTCCAGGCCCACGTACCCGCAGTACAGGACTGCTACCATGGACAGCCAAAGCAACGATAACTACGCCGAACTTCCCTCCGTAGAAACACCAGAGGATGTCGCGGTCCTTTACTCCTGGGCAAATCTTCACGGCGCCAAGTATCGAGATTTTTCCGCATCGCGTCGCGAATACCGCGCGCAACTGCGGCACCGCGCCGCCGAGCAGGCGCGTGAGACGGAGCTGCGTGCGCAGACCGAGGCCGAGACCGCCGCGGAGATCTTCGAGCAGGAGGCCCGCAGCGCCGTGCAGTCGCGGGAATCGTCGGCCACCTTGGCAGAACAGATCAGCCGGCTGGATGCGCTGCACGACAGCGAGATCGCCGCGCAGCGCGCCGCAGCGGAGCGGATGGAGGCAACACGCCGCGCGGAAGCAGCCATGCTGGCCGACGCAGAGGCACGGCGAACGGAGCGCGAGATCGCGGAAGCCGGCGCCTCGGAAAGGCGCAAAGCCGCCATGTACGCCGAGTCAGAATCCTTTCGACGCAGCACAGACACAGGCGCCGACGGCAGGGAACTGCCCGGCAAGATCTCCGATCCATATACCGTAGACGACACCCGGCATTCGGCTCCGGACGACGAGGCGCAACTGTCCATGGAGCTGTCCAGCGGACTTCATTCGCAGAGACTGCGCTACGATCGCCCTCAGCCCGCGGCGCCTGGCCGGTCAAGTGGCGCCCTGGATATCCCTTCCGCGGCACCTTCCTTACAAAGAGAGACGGAGCGGGCGCGCTTTGCCCCGATCCTCGCTCCCTCGACTTCCTCTGCTGCTGCGCCAGCTGCTCCCGTCGCAGTGCGTCGTCCCCAGGGGTACCGGCCCGACGATGCGTCCGGTGTGCGCCAAATCTATCGTGCGCCTGAGCTGTCGACAGCTTCCGCCCGGCGCGTGAGCCCAGCCCTTGCGCGCGAGCAACAGCCCTTGCCAACCCCGCCCTATGCCACGCGGGAGACAACGATTGAGCAGATTGCGCCGGCGCCGCAGCCATTTCAGAGTGCTCCGTCGCCCCTGCAATCCTTATCCTCCGATGTTGCTCGTAATCGCGCCGAAGTTGGTCCGACCAACGTCCGCACCTGGACCCCGGCACCCATGTCACCATCGCCGGTGCCCGTACCGTCCCGCCCACCCTCGGCCAGCGCACGTGGGCCGATCATCGAAGACGGCGGAGATCAGTTGGCAGGCACACTGGAAGATCCGACTCCGCGACGGCGGCGACAGGACCAGCCCGGATATCGCGTGACCGACTCCGATCGCGCCATCGCCGCCTACCGACGAGAGCAGGGCCGATCGACGGAGTACCTCGCGGTCGCTCCGTCCGCATCTCCCGCGCAGTTGCCACCTACCCCGATGAGCGCCGCCCCCCGAGCGCTTGAGCCGGCCGTGCCCGCCTGGATCAACGGCCAGCAAGCTCAGATTGAGCCGTCGCTGGATCAAACTGCGATACGTAATCAATCTGCTGCCCGACGCAGTGATTCCCCGGCGGCCAGCGCACCGAAGATCTCGGTCGCGGACACGCTGCAGCGATCGCGAGAGCGGGTCGCCTCACGGTGGTACGCGCTGAAGGGTGTCTTCGAGCAGCCGGGAAACGAGCGCGCTGAGCCCCAGCCGGTCCGACAGAAGGAGACGCGAACCCCCGTGCTCGCCATCTTCTCCTTTGCCGGCGGCGTGGGAAAGACCTCGCTCGTGGCCACCCTCGGCCGTAGCCTCTCTTCCCTCGGCGAGAAGGTGCTCCTCACCGACACCACCTCGCATGGCCTGCTGCCCTTCTACTTCGGTGCCAGCGAACTGCGAGCGGAGACCGTCCGCACCTTTTCGCCGCCAAGCGGCAGCACCGACGCACCCATCTATCTGGTCAACTACGCGGTCGACCAGTTGGCAGGAGACGAGGCCGTTCAGGAGCACGTCGCCGAGGAGATCACCAAGAGCGGCCGCGGCGCACACCGCGTCCTTCTGGATCTCACCGCAAATACCGGCTGGCTCATCGCCCGCATGGCGCACCTCAGTCCCACCGTGCTAGTCCCGTTGGCACCCGATATGAACTCGATCATCAGCCTCCAGGCGATCGAGAAGTTCATCCACGGCATCAACGGCCCGGATGGCACGCCCATCAAGGTCTTCTATGTCCTGAATCAGTTCGACGCGTCGCTTCCGTTACACCTCGATGTGCGGGAGGTCCTTCGCCGGCAGCTGGGCGAGCGCCTGCTTCCTATCGTCATCCGTCGTGCGCCCGCGGTCAGCGAGGCGCTGGCAGAGGGCATGACCATCATCGACTATGCCTCTGATGCGCCCGTCGCGGAGGATTATCTGAATGTGGCCAACTGGCTGCGTACGGTCGCCGCGCCGGTCACAGCAGGCTTTCGCAACGTTCGGTGGAGTGAACGATGAGGAGCACCTCACTTTGGCAGGCATTCGAGTCCGGGGAGAACCCCGCGCTGAAGCTTATCCGCATTATCGTCATTGGCGGCGGCGTCGCCTTTCTCGTCTTCACCGGCATCCTTCAGCTCTCGTGGCCGCAGCAGATCATCCTCGACGCTCTGATTGTGCCCCTGGCGATTTGGATGGACCGCAGCTCGAGCTCGTATCTCGTCACGCTGACCATGATGCTGGTCTCCTGTTTTTCGACCCTCCGGTACGGCTATTGGCGGCTCGCCACCACGGCGCACTTCTTCAACGACCCAGGCGTGACGTGGACCGCCCTCGATGCCTTCTTTATCTCTTTTCTGGTCCTCGCCGAGGTTTACTCCTTCATCATCCTTTTCTTGGGCTACCTTCAGACCCTGTGGCCTCTGCGTCGCACGCCCGTTCCTTTGCCCGACAGCACCACCGACTGGCCGTCGGTCGACGTCCTCATCCCGACCTACAACGAACCGCTCAGCGTGGTGCGTTACTCGGCCCTGGCAGCCATCAACATCGATTGGCCGGCCGACAAGCTCAACGTCTACATCCTCGATGACGGCAAGCGCCCCGAGTTCCGCGCCTTCGCCGAAGAGTCCGGCGTCGGCTACATGACGCGCGACGACAACAAACACGCCAAAGCGGGCAACATCAATCGCGCGCTCAAGCGCCTCGACTCGCCCTTTGTCTGCATCTTCGATTGCGATCACGTGCCCACCCGCTCCTTCCTGCAGGTGACCATCGGTTGGTTTCTGCGCGACGGCAAGCTCGGCATGCTGCAGACGCCGCACCACTTCTATTCGCCTGACCCGTTCGAGCGCAATCTCAAGCAGTTCCGCATTATCCCGAACGAGGGCGAGCTCTTTTACGGCATCGTCCAGGATGGAAACGACTTCTGGAACGCCACCTTCTTCTGCGGCTCCTGTGCCGTGCTGCGACGCACCGCGCTTGACGAGATTGGCGGCATCGCGGTCGAAACCGTCACTGAAGACGCGCACACCTCACTGCGTATGCAGATCAACGGCTGGAATACGGCCTACATCAATATTCCGCAGGCCGCCGGCCTTGCGACCGAGCGCCTTTCCGGGCACGTCAAGCAGCGCATCCGCTGGGCCCGTGGCATGATCCAGATCCTGCGCACCGACAACCCGCTCTTTGCTCGCGGTTTGAAGCCGGCGCAACGGCTCTGCTACTTCAATGCCATGTCGCACTTCCTCTACGCCTTTCCGCGCTTGGTCTTTATGAGCGCTCCACTCATCTATCTGGTGCTCGGCCAGACCAACGTCCCGGGCTACTGGGCTGCCATCCTCGCCTATGCCTTCCCCCATCTCGTGCTCTCCAACATGACTAACTCCCGTGTGCAGGGAGCGCATCGTCACTCCTTCTGGAACGAAATCTACGAGACGGTGCTTGCGCCCTACATCTTCCTGCCCACGATGCTGGCCATGTTCAACCCCAAGCTGGGAAGCTTCGACGTCACCGCAAAGGGAGGAGTCGTCAACCGGACCTTCTTCGACAATCGCATCGCCGCGCCCTACCTCCTCATGCTGGGCTTGAACGTCCTCGGCATCCTTGCAGCCTTCCCTCGCTACTTCCAATTTCCCGGGACGGACATGCCGTTTCCGCTCAACGTCCTAGCACGCATGCACGACACCGATCATCTCGGCACCATTGTGATGAACGTCATCTGGACCTTCTTCAACTGCGTGATCCTCGGCGGCGCCATCGCCGTCGCCCGTGAACAGCGCCAGCGCCGACAGACCGTGCGCATCGAGGTCGCCACAGAGGGCCGCGTCACCCTGCCCAACGGCACCGTCGTCCATGGAACTTCCGTCAATATGTCCACCGGCGGCTTGATGATGCGGCTCTCGCGCGAACTCGGCGTCGATCCGGGACAGAGCATCAAGCTCACCTTTCCTGTGCTCGATGGGGAAGCGACTCTCCCCGCGACCGTCGTCGAATCCAACGGCACCGTTCTTCGCGCTCAGTTCGATCCCTTGCTGATTCACCAGGAGGAGGCACTGACCATGCTCCTCTACTCGCGTGCAGATACCTGGCTCGGCTGGGGTGAAGCGCGTGAGCCCGATCGTCCTCTGCGGAGCCTTGCACGCATCTTCCGCATCTCCATGGGCGGTCTGAAGATGACGGCAGGCATGCTGATTACCTTGGCCAAGCCAAAGCCGAGCCGCGCGCGCAAGCGCCAGCTCGTCACCAGTGCCGCGCCCCTCTTTCTGCTGCTGCTGGCCGGCGCACTTCGTGCCTCCGCAACACCGAGCGGCCAGGGCCCAGGCGACGGAGAAAGCTTGCAGCAAAGTGCCTCACCGCAAGCAACTGGCGCCCCACCATCGGCGGCCCAGTCGACCGACCCCACATCGGCACGCTCATCCACCCCCGGCACATTCGACGCCAACTTCACGCTATCCGACATCGACGTACCCGACGCCATCGTCCTCCGGGGCGTCGACGCCTTCCACACTGTGAACTTCTCCGTGCCGCAGACGCAGGTGGTGAAGTCGGCACGCCTACACCTGCGCTACCACTTCTCCCCAGCGCTCATCCCCGCCCTGAGCCACCTCAAGGTCTCATTGAACGGGACCCTGGTCGAGACGCTTCCCGTCACCATGCAGCCGACCGTCAACGGCGAGCGCATGGAGGGTCAGGCCAATGGCACAGACTCCGCCGTCACCGTAACGCGCAACCAATCCAGCGCTCTGCTCGAGGCAAACCTCGTCCTCCCCGCGGAGATGCTCGTCCACCAAAATGAGCTGCAGTTTGAGTTCATCGGACACTACACCCTGCAGTGCGAAGACCCATCGAATACCGCGCTCTGGAGTCAGGTCGATGCCGCCTCCACCATTGAGCTCTCCGGCGCGCTTCTGCCGATGCAGAACGACCTCAAGCTCCTGCCGCTGCCGTTCTACGACTCCGCGGTAAATCTTCATCCTGTCATCCCGATCGTGTTCCTCGCGCAGCCCTCCCCCAAGGCTCTGCAGGCTGCCGGCATCGTCGCCTCCTGGTTCGGCATCCTCACCGACTACCGCGCCGCCCGTTTCCCGGTCTCCTTCGGCAGCATCCCGCAGGGAAACGTCATCGTGATCAGCGAAAGCTCCGCCGATCTGCCGGCAACCTTCAATATCAACGGCAGCTCGGGCGCGACCGTCGCCATGCGCAACAACCCCAACGACCCCTACTCGAAGATGTTGCTGTTGACCGGAGACAGCCAGGACGACCTGATCACGGCGGCGATGGCTCTCACCCTTCAGCGCGGCCTCTTCCAGGGCGATCAGGTGCGCATTCCAAGCCTGAAGACCCCCGCGCCACGCGAGCCGGATGACGCCCCACGCTGGATGCGCACCGACAAGGTCGTCCGACTCGGCGACCTCGCCCAAACCGGTGATCTCCAGAGCGACGGTTCGGTCCCGCTGCGCGCGTACATGCGCCTGCCGCCCGATCTCTTCTACGGCAACCAGCAGGAGATTCCGCTGCACATGGGCTATCGGTACAACGGGATTCCTATCTCGAACGACAGCACGCTGCAGGTCTACATGAACGACGCCTATGTGAGCTCGACACCCATGCCGCATACCGAAAAGGCGTCGGCCAAGCTGGAGACCATTGTGCCCATCCCGGTCGCGAACATGCGGCCGTTCTCGAACTCCCTGATGATGCAGTTCATCTTCCTGCTCACCAAGAAAGGTCGCTGCCTGGACACCGCGCCCTACAATCTCAAGGGCGCCGTCCTCAAGGACTCCTTCCTCGATATCCGCGACATCCCGCACTGGGCCGTCCTGCCCAACCTCGAAATCTTCGCCAACGCCGGCTATCCCTTCACCCGCAAGGCCGACCTCGCCGACACCGCTGTTGTGCTGCCGGATACGCCGACCGCGGATGAGATCGAAATGTACCTGACCCTGATGGGCCACTTCGGCGCGCAGACCGGCTACCCCGTGCTCAACGTCAGCGTGACCAACAACGACGGCATGCGCACCGACGGCACCAAGGACTATCTGGTCATGGGCACGGTTGAGGACCAGCCCGCGCTCAGTCGCCTCAACAGCACGCTTCCCGTCATCGTTGACGGCAGTGGCCTGCACATCCAGGATACCCAGGGCTTCTTTGCCCCGCTGCAGCATGCCTGGTGGAAGGTCCGCAGCTCGGATCACGTGCAGTCCGGCCAACTTGAGACCGCGGGCGGCCTGCCCGACGCGCTGATCGAAGGAATGGAGTGGCCGTCCGGCTCCGGCCGTTCCGTCGTCGTGATTGCCCTGCGCGATCACGCCATCGTCCCCAGCTTTCTCGCGACCTTCCTCAAGACCTCGCAATCCAGCGACGTCTCTCAGTCGGTCAGCGTGCTGCACGGAACACGCTTCGTCTCTTATCGCATCGGCAATGACAACTACAACGTCGGCTCCATCTCCCTCTGGGCCTACATCAACCTGCTCTTCTCTCGCTTCCCCTGGCTGGTCGTCATCGCCGCCTTTGTCGTTTGCTTCCTGATCGCCACCCTGCTTCGCGCGGTTCTTCGCCGGCACGCACGCGCCCGGCTGCAAGGGGTCTAGGAATGACGTGTTGCGCGTGAACCGTCCAGAGCGAATCTACCTGCACCGGCATGGAACGGCGGCGGGCCGATGTCTTGCCCTCCTGCTCGCGGCCGCCGTCTGCCTGGGAAGCGGTTGCCGTGCACAGCAGCCTTGGCCTCTCTGGGAGCGCTATGCCGAGCGCATGATCGATGGCCAGGGACGCGTCATCGACCAAACCGCGGGCGATCGCACCACCAGCGAGGGCGAGGGCTACGGCATGTTCTTCGCCCTGGTGGCCAACGACCGCACCCGATTCGACAAGCTGCTTGCCTGGACGGAGGCGAATCTAGGTGGCGGTGATCTAACGCAACGCCTGCCCGCCTGGAGCTGGGGCAAGGCGCCCGACGGCACCTGGCGCATTCTTGATCCCAATCCGGCCTCCGACGCCGATCTCTGGATCGCCTACGATCTGCTCGAAGCCGGCCGCCTGTGGCGAGAGCCCCGCTATGAGCGTCTCGCCGAGACGCTCCTGCTGCGCATCGCCCAGCAGGAGGTCGCCTTCGTCCCCGGCCTCGGCATCACGCTTCTGCCCGGACCAGTCGGCTTCCACCCCGACCCGCAAACCTGGCTGCTGAACCCGAGTTACCTACCGCCGCCCCTGCTTACCCGCCTTGCGCTCGCCGCGCCCGACGGTCCGTGGGCATCGATCCAGGCCAGTCTGCTGCCCATGCTGCAGAAGGGCTCCGGGGCTGGATACGCCATGGACTGGATCGCCGCGGGAACGACCATTCGGCCGTCCGCATCACAGGCCGAGATCGCCGCCGGCAATAACTCCGCGGTTCCGGTCGGCTCCTACGACGCCATCCGCGTCTATCTCTGGCTCGGCATGACCGACGAGGCATTGCCGGGCTTGAGCGCCCTCCTCGCCCAGCTGCCATCCATGGCGAACTATCTCTCCAAGGAGCTGATCCCCCCAGGCTCCGTCAATGCCGAGGGTGTCGTCGTGGATAAGTCCGCCCCGCCGGGCTTCTCCGCTGCCGTGCTCCCGTACCTGCACCTGCTCGGGCGTCGTCGCGAGGAGCACGTGCAGCTCACTCGGCTGGAGGCCACGCGCGATGCCAACTCCGGCCTCTTCGGCAAGCAGCCCGTCTACTACGACCAAAATCTCGCGCTATTCGCCACTGGTTGGACCGAGCAGCGCTTCCACTTCGACCGTTCGGGAAAACTCGTCGTTCAATGGAAGTAACCGAGTACCCCGGCAATAGCCCATTTCCTGTGCAACTTTAGCGTCACTACGCACAAACATCAGCGGATAGTGCGGTACAAACTTCCAGAAACGAGGTAAGCTTCGGGCAGCGGATCCGGTTACTTTAGGGTCTGTCTAGGCATCTCCTGCACTGACCTATGAAGAGCCTCCCCGCATCCCGGTCCGTCCTTACCGTCCTTCTCGGCAGCACGCTTGCCTGCGGTTCATTTGCCGGTCGCGCGAACGCACAGGTAGCGGGCGCTGCCGCAACCCAGGCTCTGCTCGACAAGGCACACACGCTTGAAACACGTGGCCGGATGGATATGGCTTCCCAGACCTGGCAGCAGGTGCTGCTATCCGACCCCAACAACACCGAGGCACTCGCCGGTCTGGCCCGCGCCGCCAAGGTCGGCGGTAACACCACCCTGGCCAACTCCTATTTGGAGCGCCTGCGGGCCATCAATCCCAACGACCCCGGCATCGCGCGCGCAGAAAAGGCCAGCGCCGACCAGGCCCAGACCGCGCAGCTCCAGCAAGCAGGGAAGTACGCGCAGTCCGGTCAGTACGCGCAGGCCATGGCCATCTACCGCAAGGTCTTCGGCGAGCAGCCCCCACCGGGTGATTGGGCGCTCGCCTACTATGAGACCGAGGCCGCAACCGAAGCCGGTCGGCCGCACGCCGTCACCGGTCTCCGCGGCTTGGTCGAGCGCTACCCCACCGACTCTCGTTATCAGATCGCCCTTGGCCGCATCCTCACCTACAACCCCAAGACCCGTGCCGACGGTCGGCGTTACCTTGAAAAGCACCCCAACAGTCCGCAGGCCATGGAGGCTTTGCGCCAATCGCTGATCTGGGATTCGGCCAACCCAGCCTCCGCCCCCGAGATCCGTTCCTACCTGGCCAAGCATCCTGATTCCCAGCTCGCCGAAGCGCTGCGCAATCAGCCCAAGGTCGCGCCCCGGGCTGTCACCAAGGGTGTACAGGGTGCGCCGACAGCAACAGATGCCCCCGAAGTCCTTGCCGAGCAGAAGGCCGGCACGGAGATGGAAGCCGCCTACCGTGCTCTGAACGCGAAGCATCTGGACGACGCCGAGTCTCGCTTCAAGACCATCCTCGCGACCGAGCCGGACAGTGCACGCGCGCTCGCGGGCATGGGCTACATCCGCATGCAGCAGTCGAACTTCGCCGCGGCGGTGAACTTCCTCGAACAGGCGCAACAAAACGGCGCCAAGGATCCAGGTCTGCAGCCCGCGCTCGCGACGGCGCGCTTCTGGACCGTCATGGGCGATGCCGCCACAGCTCTCAACGAGAACGATCTGCCCCACGCCGAGCAGCAGTACCAGGCAGCCCTCGAACTCAAGCCGGGCAGCCCCGAAGCGACCGAGGGCCTCGCCGGAACCTTGCTCAAGGCCCAGCAGAACGGCGCGGCGGCGGAGGTCTTTGAACGCCTGGTCAAGACCAAGCCAACCTCCGCCTCGGGCTGGCGCGGTCTCTTCCAAAGCTTTTATAACGCCGGTGACGCGCCACAGGCCCTGCAGGTGGAGCGTCGTCTGCCGGTCGCCGTGCGATCCCAGCTCATGCGGGATCCGGAATTCCTCCGCTCGCTTGCCTCGGCCTACTCCGCCGTGGGCCGCGATGCCGATGCCCAACGCGTTCTGCGCAGCGCGCTCGACCTGCCCTTTCCGGCCAATGGCGCCGGCCTCAAGGTGGGAACGCAGCTGCAATACGCGGCGCTGCTACAGCAGGCAAACCACCTCGACCAGGCGGCCGGCCTGTACCGCCAGGTGCTGGCGGCGGAAGCAACTAATGCCAACGCATGGCAAGGTCTGGTTCGTGTAGAGCACGGGATGCACTCCGACGCGCAGGCGATGCAAACCTTGCAGAGCATGCCGCCCACGGTCTACGAGACCGCCATGCGCGACGTCGGCTTCGAATCCACCGTCGCCTCCATCGACCAGTCCACGAATCACCTCGACAACGCGCAGGCGCTTCTGGAGCACATCGTCGCGCAGGAGGCGGGGGCCAACCAGAAGCCGGCCGTCGGCCTCGAACTGCAACTCGCAGGCATCTATCTTGCACGCAACGACACAAGGCGTGCCTACCCGATCTATCGGCAGGTGCTCGCCGAAAACCCCGACCGGACGGACGCCTGGAAAGGCATCCTCACCGCGCTGCACGGAGCGGGCCGCGACCAGGAGGCACTCGCCCAGGCGCAGCAGATCCCCGCTGGCGTCCGCAATCAACTCGAGCTCGACCCCGAGTATCTCCAGACCCTGGGCGCAATCTACAATGGCCTCGGCCAGCCGCAACAGGCTGCGGTCTTTATCAACAAGGTGCAGCAGCACTACGCCGCGCAAAACACCGTCGCGCCCAGCGACGTGGACGTTCAAGACGCCTGGCTGCTCTTCAATAGCGGCAACGATGCCGGTCTCTACCGGTCCCTGATGGCCCTCGGCGGACGACCTGATCTCACCGTCGAGCAGCGCCGCACCGTGCAGACCATCTGGACCAACTGGGCCGTGCGCCGGGCCAACCAGGCCGCCGCTGCTGGTGACCAGAAGCGCTCGCTCGCGATCCTCAACGCGGCGGCCAAAGCTTTTCCTGACAATCCTGGCGTCCTACGCGCCCTGGCCTCCGGCTACGCTCGCGCCGGTCTGCCCAAACAAGCCGTCACTATCTTCAAATCGCAGGACATGACGGCCGCGACCGCCTCCGACTACAAGGCTGCGGTCGGTGCCGCCCTCGCCGCCAACGACCAGAAGCAGGCCGAGACCTGGCTGCGCTTCGGCCTCGACGCCTACCCGCGCGACGCTGAGATGCTGACCCTGGGAGCGAAGTTCGAGCAAGCGCATGGCAACAGCGGGCGAGCGGCGGACTACTTTCGCGCCTCCCTGGCAGCGCTTCCGCCTGGCGATCCAGGCTCCGAGCTTGCGGGTGAGCTCAGCCTTCCCGCAGGCCGCCTTCCCAATGCGCGGCAGCCGCAGGACCTCGCCACCCTGCTCGGCGCAGCGACTCCCACCGCCGACACCGCGGGTTCGCCCTCTCCGGAAGCGGATCGGCCCTACCTTCCAAGCTACGGCAACCTCAGCGGACAGTCACCGGTTAGCGTCGGCACGGGCGCAGCCTACGACGGCCGCGGCGTCGTCCCGTCGTACATGAGCAACCCCGGCTCTCGTCCCGCGGCTCCCTCCACAGCGCGGCCAGGCACCCTCCGCGAGTACATCCCGCAGGCCGGCATGCCCGCCTCCTCGGATTCGAGCTCTGCACAGCTGTCCAGCCTGGCCACCCCTGATCTGTCTGAACAGATCCCGCAGCGATCGCGTATTCCACCCAGCCAGACCTATGCAGCCACGCTTGCCGAGCCGTTGCAGCCCGCGCCCGCGCAGCAGGCGAAGGTCGTTTCTCCGCAAAGCCTCTACGGTCCGTACGTCCCCTTGACACCGCCCACGGGCAGCACGGGGTACACGCCCGCGCCCGTTCCCGTGCAGCTCGGTAGCCAGTCCTCCACGCCGGAGCCGCTTCAGAGCGAGGTCACCGACGTCCTTCCCACGCAGCGCTACCTCCCGAACACTCCCTATAAGCCCAGCGCGCAGGGCGGTCTGGTGTCCGGCCGCGCCGCCGATGACCTTCCCGCACCGCCGACCCAAAACGCGCAGTTCAGCGCGCCGACGGCCGCGGACGGCTTCGGCCAGCAATACCCCCAGCCCGATGTAGCCCCCGAATCGTCCTCCGCCCCGGTGCGGCGGCGACGCAGCTACAACACCGCGCCCCCAGCAAGCGCCGTCACCTCCGCCCCTAGTTCGGCCCCCGCTCCTTCCTCCCGTTTGAACTACCCCAACGTCACCGTTCCCCTCACCTCGCAACCCTATCCCTCGCTTGGTCCAAGCACATCCGAGACAACGCCGCCGACTGACGCCGAACTGGTCTCCAGAAGCGTTCCTCCCCTACGCGGATCCTACGATCCCGGTGGCGGAGGCAACGGCGTCGTCCCGGCGGGAAGGTCCGAGCGGGAGCGGACCGAGCAGGAGCTCGCCTCCCTCGAAGCTTCCTACAGCGGATGGATCGGCGGCACAGGGGTCGCGCGGTATCGCAGCGGCACGGCCGGCTTTGATCGCCTCGTCGATATTGAAGCTCCCGTCGAAGCTTCCGGTGTGCTTGGCAAGACCGTGCGCGCCACGGTCGTCCCCCGTCCTGTCTTTCTGAACTCCGGGGTGATTGATACCGCCACCTTTCAAAGCGCCCCAGGAAGCGTCCCAATCCTCGGAAGTCTTCCCGGCAACGTCGCGGTCGCCCCGGCACAGCAGTTCGCCAGCGGCGTCGGGGGCGAGCTGCAGCTGACCACGACCAACATCGGCATCGCCGCCG
The DNA here is from genome assembly GCA_965277125.1 of Acidobacteriaceae bacterium. GTDB lineage: Bacteria > Acidobacteriota > Terriglobia > Terriglobales > Acidobacteriaceae > Edaphobacter. The sequence goes on from CBDIBU010000005.1 coordinate 1,127,874, forward strand.
GGTACACGCCCTACACCTTTCTTGTCTCAAACCTGACTGCTCGGGCGCAGTGGCGACTCGGCCACCTCACGCTCTTCGGAGATCGGGACAGCGTCAAGGACACCCAGCTCTCCTACGCCGGCCTGCGCGATCCGGGCACGATCTCCACCCTATTCAACGGAAACATTTGGGGCGGCGTCATCTCCACCACGGGCGGTGCACGGATCGACGTCGGCGGTGAAAAGTCCGGCTTCTATCTTTCCGGAGACGGCGGCACGCTGACCGGATACCACGTCCTCGATAACCAGAAGGAAGAGGGAACGATGGGCGCGTACTTCCGCGTGCATCGATGGCCCGGCTACGGCACGCTTAACGTTGGCGGCAGCTTCTATGCCATGCACTATGACCACAACGAGCGGGGACTCACCTACGGACAGGGCGGCTACTTCAGTCCCAACGTCTACTTCCTGGCCTCCGTGCCCGTTACCTACGCCGGCTCCTATACCAACGACTTCCATTACTCGATCAACGGCAGTGTCGGTGTGCAGACCTTCCAGGAGGACGCGGCTCCGTACTTTCCCCTCGATCGCGCCCTGCAACTCGGCTTCAACAATCAGTCCTACGGCCTGAACAGCAGCACGGGGCTCAACTACGCTGTCAACGGCGAAGGGGCGTACCGGATCGCCGACCATTGGTACGTCGGCGGGTTCGCCAGCGCCAACAACACGCAGAACTACAACACCGTGAACGGCGGCTTCTTCGTTCGCTACCTGTTCAAGCAACAGGCGCAGGACGAAAACTCTCCAACGGGTCTCTTTCCCGTGACTGGCTTCCGCCCCCTTCGCCTTCCTTAGGTCGTAGCCTTTGTCTGATCCACTCGCTTATCTCACGCCAGCGGACAGACCTTGACCGTACCGTTGTCATAGGGGCAAGCGCGTGCAGTGATCGCCGAGCTCTGCAGCACCACCCACGTCACACCGAGCGGCTTCAACCGTCGTGCGCGTTCCGCATCACCGATCGCGGAAAGCGACTCCTGCGCCGCAACCCCTTGCTGCCAGAGCTCGGCAAGCACGGGCGTGATCGCAGCCTCCCCGCCATCCTTGGATCGATCCGGCAGCGAGCTGCGTTGGGCCAGTGCGCGAAAGCTCTGCGCATCCTCTTTCGGCAGCGAGATGTAGTTCGCGTCCAGCGCAAAGAGCGCGTCGACAGGGGTATGCTCGCGCGCCCAGACAAAGGCGTTCGTCCACGGATTGGTTAGGCCGTATGCGCCACGTCCGTACGGCAACTCCAGCGCAGGGCCGGCCGGAAAGGGCTGACGCGCCACAAAGTTCATGACCGACCCGAGCACCAAGGCAGCCACAGCCCATCGCCACCAGCTCCGGCCCAGCATTCGTCCCAGCCATGCACCCAGCAGCAGCGTCATCGCCATGTAGACGACCTGAAATAGCCGAAGCGGCTGAAGACGAGACACCTCAAGAGATCTGCTTTGTGCATGAGCAAACAGCAGCGCACTCAACGCGGCTGTACTCCCCGCCGCGAGGCACGCCCGAGCGATCGCGCGCGCACCCGCGAGCCTAGCCTTCAGCGACCAAAACGCCAGCAGAACCAGCGGCGCCGCAAGCCCAAAAAGCTCGTACCACTGCCACTGACCAAGGAACCAATACGTTCGTGTCAGCGCGGCGGCTCGCGACGCAACACTCTCCGTCCGCGTCACCTCGGCTACGAACAGGCAAAGCGCGAAGGCCGCTATCGTCAGCCCCAGCCACCGAGCGGCCTGCGACACCGGCAAGCGCAGCTCCAGCAAAACCAGGATGCCCACACAGACCGCGCCATAGCCGGCCATCAAAGGATGAACCAGCGCCCCCGCCACCAGTGCCGCGAGGCTCAAAGCCGCCGGGCGAAGCGAGGCGCGGGCACGACCCTTCCGTGCCATCGCGCACCAGCGAAGGATGAACGCGATCGCGAAAAGAACGCAAGGCGTGGAGACACTGCGAGCCGTCAGGTACGGGTCAGCGATGGCGAGCGATGTTCCCGCAACCGGCAGCCCGAGCCACATCGCAAGCAAAAACGTGCCGCCGACACGTTCCTCACGTCGCGGAAAAAGCTCGGCCGCAATCAACCATCCGGCAAACAGAATTGCCCACGTGCAGAGCATGAAGACAAGCAGCACAACCGCTTCAAGCGAGACACCCGTCCATCGCACCAGCCCAGCCAGCATCGGGGCAAAGACGGAGTAGTGAAGGTGCGCCGTGACAAACGGCAGGCTATGGCCGTAGAGCGCCGGATGCAGCAGATATTGCACGCCGGTGAGATAAAGGCCGCCGTCTTCGGCAAAGGGGTGATACCCCCCAACCGCCAGAGCAAACACGGCCAGCAACGCGGAGACCAACGCACCCTCGGCCACGGGGATCTTTGGGGTCTCGAGTTCGTGGTCGACGGTGCGGGCCGTCTTGATGTCCCCAACTGAAAAGCTCGTCGACAACTCGTTCTCTCGTTTCCGTGTAGCGACCGCGTGTGGAGTCGGGCAACTCGCCGTCAGTCAGACTACACGCCTGCGCCGACGCAGATTGCGGCTCCGGTTCCTGCAGGCAGCCTTTTCAAACCGAGGTACCCGGAGGAAGTTGCGCCCGCAACCCTCTGCTTCGACGCGCTCGCCATGAATGTGCCTGTCGTCCCACGTACAATCAGGGCAGATCATGGCAACCTCGATGGCAGATATCTCTCGCGCACACGCGACCGGTGGGTCGGGTGAGTGAGCATCGCGGCGGAAGGATCTTCCGCGCCCTTCCTGGCCTGCTGATCAGCGCCTTCTTTCTGTGGTTCACCTTTCGCAGCATCTCGTTCGCGCAGATACGTTCCATCCACCTCCTGCGCCCGGCCTGGATTCTGGGCGTGCTTGGCTTCACCCTCGCCAGCTACAGCCTGCGCTGCGTGCGCTGGACGCAGATGATGCGACCGACCGGCGCCAGTCTCGCCACCTGCTCCCGTGTCCTGATGACCTCGCTCGCCGCCAACAACATCCTTCCGCTCCGCATTGGCGACATCATGCGCGTGTTCACCTACGCGGGCGATCTCGGAACCACCCCGTCCGTCATCCTGAGCACGGTGATCCTCGAAAAGCTGCTCGATATCTTTGTGCTTGTCCTGCTCTTCGTGCTCTTCATGGGACCTGGCGTCTCCCCACACTCGCGCCTCCTCGCCGAAACCCTGCTCGCCGTCTCGAGCGTGGGCCTGGTGACGCTGCTCGTCGGTGCGCGCGTTCTTATAGGGCCCATCGACATTCTGTTTCGCCGTCTGCCCACCACACCCTTGCTCAAAAAGCTCGAGCACTGGATCGACCTCGCCCTCGGCTGCATCCGCGCCATCGGAGCCCCCGGCTCCATCCTGCTGCTGCTCCAGACCGCTGTCATTTGGACCTGCGAGGGCATGATCTTCGTCTCGGCCGCCCGCCTGATCGGCCTCGCATCGGACGCGATCGGCCCGTGGCAGGCCGTCTCCGTAGCCAACCTCTCCTATCTCATTCCAAGCTCCCCCGGTGCCATCGGCACCTTTGAATGGGCCGTAACGACCTCGCTCAGCAGCCATGGCGCGCCCGCCTCGCAGGCGGCCCTCTATGCCCTCGGCCTGCATCTCTGGCTGCTCCTCTCCGTCACTGCAACCGGCGGCCTTATCTTTCTGCTGCACCGCTTCCGCACCGAGCCCCACGAGCCGCTGCTCACCGATATCGAACATCTGCCGGCGAAGTTGCCTTAATCACGGCAGGTGAGCGGTCAACTCCATGCAAGCCTCGAGCTGAGCGGCCAGCCTTCCAAACAAGACGCCGCACCACGAAGGTCATGTACCGAACGCTCCAGCAGAGACTCGCCACCCACCTCAACGCCATGCTGGCGGAGAGCTACAGCCTCGATCTGCCTTCGATCGCGACCGAGCAGCCGCCCTCCATCGCCTTCGGCGAACTCGCCACACCCATCGCCTTCGATCTTGCCAAGCGCCTGCGCAAGGCGCCGCGCGTCATCGCCCAGGAGCTCGCCGAAAAGCTCCAGGCTCTCATCGCCCAGGGTGAGCTCCCCGGCATCGCCAGCGTCGAGCTCGCCGGCGCGGGCTACCTCAATCTCCGCTTCGATCGCGCCCTGCTGGTCCAGGCCGTCGCCTCCGGCAAGCACGCCGACCTCGGCGGCCCCGGCTTCCGGCTCGTCGAGCACACCAGCATCAATCCCAACAAGGCCGCGCACATCGGCCATCTGCGCAATGCCATCCTCGGCGACACCTTCCAGCGCCTTCTCCGCCCCGACGCCTTCAAGAGCGGATGGGAGGTCGGCGTGCAGAACTACATCGACAACACCGGTGTACAGGTCGCCGACGTCGTGGTCGGCTTCGTCCACCTCGAAGGCCGCAGCCTCCTGCAGATCCGTGAGCTGATGACGGAGCTGATCGAGAGCAACCAGCGCATCGACTTCTATTGCTGGGACCTCTACGCCCGGGTCTCGCAGTGGTACACAGCCGACCCCGAGCAGGCCGCGGCCCGCAAGGCTCTCCGCCTCGAAACCCTGCACGCCATCGAGGCCGGGGGCAACGAGATCGCACAGATCGCCGACGTGATCGCCACCGATGTGCTGCGGCGTCATCTTGAGACCATGCAGCGGCTCGGTATCGAGTACGACTTCCTCCCCCGCGAGAGCGAGATCCTTTCCCTCCATTTCTGGGACGCCGCGCGCGCGCTCATGCTCGAAAAAGGTGTTCTCTACCTCGAGACTGAGGGCAAGAATAAGGGCTGTTATGTCATGCGCCGGGCCGGCTCAGCCTCAACGGCGCTCACACCCGCCGTCGAGCCCGGCGTCGACCAGATCTCCGCCCCGGACGAAGACGCCAAAGTCATCGTCCGCTCCAACGGCACCGTGACCTACGTCGGCAAGGACATCGCCTATCACCTGTGGAAGTTCGGTCTGCTGCCCGGGAAGGACTTCGGCTACCAGCCGTTCTTCCATTATCCCTCGCACATCTGCTGGATCTCGGCCGAGACCGGCGCACCCGATTCCCCCAGCTTCGGCCACGCGGAAGCCATCTACAATGTCATCGATTCGCGCCAGAACGATCCGCAAAACAACGTCATCGAAGCCCTCCGCGGCATGGGCTACACCGACGCCGCCAACCGCTACACCCACTTCAGCTATGAGATGGTCGCCCTCACCCCGCGCTGCGCCATGGAGCTCGGCTATGCCGTCAGCGATGAAGACCAGAAGCGCCCCTACCTCGAGGTCAGCGGCCGCAAGGGCTTCGGCGTCAAGGCCGACGACCTCCTCGATCGCCTCATCGCCGCCGCCCACGCCGAGGTCTCCGCCCGCCACCCCGAGCTCACCCCCGAAGACTCTGCCTCCATCGCGCGCCAGATCGGCGTCGGCGCCCTCCGCTTCTTTATGCTGCGCTTCACCCGAAATACCGTGATCGCCTTCGACTTCCGCGATGCGCTCAGCTTCGAGGGTGAAACCGGACCCTACATCCAGTACGCCATCGTCCGCGCCGCCAACATCCTCCGCAAGGCCGCCCTCGCGCCGGCCCAGGCCCTCACCGCCCTGGCCTCACTCCGCGCCAATCGTCTGAACCAGCTGCTCTCCGCCGAAGAAAACACCGGCATCTGGGAGACCTGGCTGCTGCTTTCGCGTCTTACCACCGTCCTCGACCAGGCCATCGTGACCGCCGAGCCCGCGCACCTCGCCCGCTTCGCCTTCCAGCTCGCCCAGCAGTTCAATAACTTCTACCACCGCCACCACGTGCTCCACGAGACCGACCCCGACCGCCGCACCCTGCTGCTGGCAACCGCAGCGGCCAGCGAGCGCGAGATGACCCGCGCCCTCGCCCTCCTCGGCATCGAAGCCCCGCCCGTCATGTAACTGACCTGCTCTGTATCACCAAGAGACGTCATCTCGACCGGAACAAGACGACATGTCGGCTTGCGGAGTGGAGAAACCGCATCTTCACTCGCCAGCCCAGCTCGTCGCCATCAATTATCCTGCTCGCCCAGCGACGACCTGCGTTCCCAAAGGTGCAGACGCATGTGAGTTAGCTCCGTGGCAACAAACGGACGCGCGAGGACCAACTTCCCACAACGGCGTTTCACGGGACTTATAGAACTGGTATTAAGTTTCCGGCGTTCCTTCGGCATGCTGCTGCATCTCTGCCGTCAGGGCGGTAATTGCGTCTTCTGCAAAGGCTTCGCGAACGCCTGCCGCCGCGCCGATGGCTGCTTCCTGAGCCCGCCCACACATCACAATTTCGAAGGCGGCAATCGATTCATCCAGATCGATGCCGTTCTGACTTGCGTACACAATTGCGAGGGCGAGGTCGGCGGCATCGCGCATCGCGAGATTCGCACCTTCGCCGGAAAAGGGGGACATCAGATGCGCGGCGTCGCCCACCAGAGTGATTCCGGGCCGGTGCGGCCAGCGGTGGCCTATGGGCATTTCTGCAATGATTCGGGTTGAGGTATGGGGCTCCGCAAGCGTAAGAAGCGTTGAAGTGACGGAGACCAGGTACGGAATCGATCGACCAACTCGTCGCGCGTCATCGACGGTCCCGGCGCATCCCCCGTCCACATCCCTGCATACACATGAACGCCGCCCGACGCCGTGCGATGCGAGTTGATGGCCTGGCGATCACCGAAAGCGAACATATTGCCGCGCCGTGTGAGAGCAAGCAATTCAGGGTCGTGTGCCGCAGCTTCGGTGTAGTGCAACTCGTAAAAGGTGACTCCGGTATAGGCGGGCGTAGCCTCGGATACCATCGGTCTGACACGCGACCATGCACCGTCCGCTCCAATCACCAGGTCGAAAACTCCAGACGGAGCGTTGCGGAAATTCAGCGTGACAGGCTCCTTGCCGTTTGCCTGATTGACGGAGCTTACGACGTGCTCCCATCGGATTGACTCCGGCGTCACTGAAGCGAGCAGAATTCGACGAATGTCGGGCCGATCAACTTCAGGGCGGTCAGCATCAGGCTGGTTCGGCTGAAAGAAGCGCAAATCGCCGTCCTTATCGTAGAGGATCATTTCCTGCTCGTCATACCGTGCTGCCAGGAGCAAGTCGTTGTACAGTCCGCATGCCCGGAAGGCGAACTGCCCGCCCTGCGCCTGCATGTCGAGAACCCCGCCCTGCGCGCGAGTGACTGCCGAGGTATCCCGTTCAAAGAGTGTGCAAGGGATGTCGTTCGTTTGCAGGATCCGCGCAACTACGAGACCGGCGGGGCCTGCTCCAATGATGCCAATTCGAGCTTGAGTCATATGTATATAGGATGCTATCTTTTTAGATAGGATGCAATATAATAGTGCGCATGGAGATGCAACATCCGAACGTGGGTTATCTTGTCAACCGCATTGCCCGCCTTGGACAACGCTGGCTCGATCTTCGATTGAAGAAGTTCGGCATTGCCGGCGCAGCCGTGCCCGTCCTCGGAATCCTAAAGTCCGAAGAGGCATCCACGCAGAGCGAACTAGCTTCCCGCATTGGAACGGAGCAACCCACCATGGCACAACTGTTGAAGCGGATGGAACGGGATGGCCTGATCATGCGCAAGGTCAATCCCGCAGACGCTCGGAGCGCGCATGTGTCGCTCACAGACCGCGCCGCTCGCATTCTTCCGCTTGCACGCCGGGAGATGCAGAAAGGCTATGAAGTGATTACGGCGAGCTTTTCGGAAGGTGAATTAGCGACTCTTACGCTGCTGCTGGAGCGCTACCTGGCCGGTCTCGAAAGCCAACTGAAATAGGAGAAGGCCAGTTTTTACCGGTGGGTACCGACAAGTCGGCTTCTGTTTACTAACATCGCTAAACGACCGAAAGCTAGCAGACGTGCAACCGCGACGAGGATTTCTGTCTGTGCGTCGGTGGTGCGCGCCCCTCATCACCCGCTCCCACGGACTCTCTGCGCCGAGAGATGGAACGGCTCGCCCCGGCCTTGGCGCAATCTCCCCCTGCACTTCCTTACCCTGAAAGCACCATGCTCCGACCTACACCAGCGCTACACCAGGGTTCGCCGCCGCCACTGCCATCTCCGCTATCTCTGGCCCCCGGCACGATCCCTGCGCCTCGCCAGGACTCCGCAACCTTCCGCCGCCGGCGAAGGTACCCCCGGGTACCCCCCGTACTTTGCCCTTTGCTCTCAAGACTTTAAGACCGAAGTACGGGGGGAGCGGTGGTACCCGCACACCAGGCAGCGGCCGAGGCCCCTTCCCACAACACGCCCCAACCTCAGCCGGCCAACCCTCGCACCCACTCCACAACCGATCGCACCGCGATCCCCGTCGGCCCCTTCGCGATCCACGGCTTCGCATCGTCCTCCCAGGCGCAGCCCGCGATGTCCAGGTGCACCCACGGCCTCTCGCCGGCGAACTCCTTCAGGAACATCGCCGCCGAGATCGCGCCGCCCCACCGCACGCCGCCCGTGTTCATGATGTCGGCGATCTTGCTCACAATCTGCTCGCGGTAGTCCTCGGTGCAGGGAAGCCGCCAAAACTGCTCGCCCGCTCGCCGCATCGCGTCCTGAAACACCCCCGCCTGCTCATCGCTGTTCGAAAACAGCCCCGCATTCAGAATCCCCAGCGCCACAACGCACGCTCCGGTCAGTGTGGCCGCATCGATCAGATGCGTGCAGCCGAGCGTCTTCGCATAGTGCAGCCCGTCAGCCAGCACCAGCCGCCCCTCCGCGTCCGTGTTGATGATCTCGATCGTCTTTCCGCTCATCGCGGTGACCACGTCTCCCGGCCGATACGCCTTGCCATCGAGCATGTTCTCCGCCGAGCAGATGACGCTGATCACCTTCACCCGCGGCTTCAACTCCGCGATCGCCTGCATGGCGCCGATCATCGCCGCCGCGCCCGCCATGTCGTACTTCATCTTCTCCATGCCATCGGCCGGCTTGATCGAGATGCCACCGGTGTCAAACGTGATGCCCTTGCCTACCAGCCCGATCACCGGCGCGTCCGCAGCCGGTGCCTCGGCCGGCTCATAGGTCATGGTGATCAGCGCCGGCGCCTGCTCGGATCCCTGAGCCACGGCCAGAAACGCCCCCATGCCCAGCTCGCGCAGCTTCTCCGTCGAGTGCACCTCGCAGCGCAGCCCCGCCTCGGCGCACATCGCCGCCGTCCGCCGGCCCAGCTCCGTCGGCGTCAGCACGTTGCCCGGCTCGTTCACCAGCGCGCGCGCGAAGTTCTGCGCCTTCGCCACGGCCGCGCCCTGCGCGAGGCCGCTCTGCATCTCGTTTCGTGCCGACCGCTCCGCGCCCTTGGCCAGGATCGTCACGGTCGTGACCGAACGGTCTTTGCGATCGCTTTTGTACGTGTCATAGTCCGGGTCCGCCAGCAGCGCACCCTCAACGATCGCCCGCATGGTCGCCTCGCACGGCAGCGTGTCCAGATGCTCATCGCTCAGCGCGCGATCCTCCGGAAACACGATCGCCAGCTCCCGCACCCCGCGCGGCTTGGCGGCCCGAACCGCCGCGCCCGCGCCCTTGCGGGCCTGCGCCGCTGTCAGCTTCTTCGCATTTCCCAGACCCACCAGCAGAAGGCGCTCCGCGCGCAGACCCGCCGGCGCATGGAGAAGCACGATCTCGCCAAGCTTGGCCTTGAACTCGCCACTTCCGAGCACGAGCCCTGCCGCGCCCGAGATCGCGTCCGAGGTGGTCAGCAGAATGGGATGTGCCTCGCTCGCATCGCCGGCGGCGAGATCCACGGCAAAGACCGCCAACAGCGGCGTCTGCAAACTGGCAGCATCCTGGAAGAGCAGGGGAGTATCCATACCCTCATGGTAGCGTGCGATACCGAGCCTTCAAAATCGAGAAAGGTTCAGCGCCGCTGCCCGCGCGCGATCGCCGCCCGTGCTTCCTTATCCGCCTCGCGCCTGCGCTCGGTCTCCCGCTTGTCCCATTCCTGCTTGCCTTTTGCTAGCGCGAGCTCACACTTCACCCGGCCATGCCGGAAGTAGAGACGCACCGGGATCAGCGTAAAGCCCTTGCCCCGCGTCTGGGCCTCCAGCTTGCGGATCTCCGTCCGGTGCAGCAGCAGCTTCCTGGTCCGCAGTGAGTCGTGATTCGCCGCGTTGCCATGGCTGAAGGCGCCGATGTGCGCGTTCAGCAGAAAGCACTCGCCGTCCTTCAGCAGGCCATAGGCGTCCTTGAGGTTCGCCTTGCCCTCGCGGATCGCCTTCACCTCCGTCCCGCGCAGCGCCACGCCCGCCTCTACACGATCGGTCAAAAAGTAGTTGTGTCCGGCGGAGCGGTTGAACGCCGCATCGCGCATCCCGGCGGCTACAGGGTCGCGATCCTTCTGCTTTACCGCCGGCTTGGGCGCCGCGGCAGCGATCGGAATGGTGGCTTGGCGAGGCATGGCAACTTACAACATTAACATGCGCGCGGCACGACAAAAGGACGTCGGTGCTCCGGCGGCTTCTTAACATAAGACGTACCACCTTTGTGTCACCCTCAAGTGGAAGAAGGGCGCTCACCCTGGCGCGAAGTGCTTCGTCAAACGACCAAGTCAGAAGCGCTTCGTCAGATGACTAAAGTCCGCGGATGGACCCGGTCAGTGGCATCGCGGGCAACGTCTTTCATGTCGTCTGCGACGCGTGGTCCCGATTGTCGTTGCACCATCCTGTCCGCTGGAGAACCCAGTTCCGAACCTGTTTTGCCCGTCAAGCAACGCTTCAACGAGTGCTATACTCACGCCGGTCCTTGGTTCCTTCATGGCATTGCCTATTTGCCAATTTCTCCAGTCTTTTGTTGAACATGCGGTTAGACAAAGAAATATCTTCGTACCTTTGAGGTAGTAGACCCGAGCATGCTTGGCTTGCCTTCCCCCCTTCGCTTGCAGTTTTCCGTTCCGAAACCGACCGCCGCTTCCATCTGGCGCACGCTGCTGACACTTGCATCTCTGCCGGCTCTGGCCATGCTGCTGGAGACCGGGTCCGAAGCGCAGTCGGCGAAGACCTGGAACTCGCGAGGACAGGCTGCGGAGACGCGGGAAGACTACGACACGGCCTTCAATGACTATCGGGAGGCGCACCTCAAAAAGCCGGGCGACCTCCGCTATAAGGAGCGGTACGAACGCATCCGCTTCCAGGCGGCCGCCGCGCATGTCGATCGAGGACGCGTCCTCAAGGCAAGCGGTGACCTATCCGGCGCCGCGCGCGAGTTTAATCGCGCCTACGAGATCGATCCCGGCGACCAAACCGCCACGCAAGAGTTGCAGCTGCTGCGCAACACCATGCAACCGCCCCCACCACAGAGCTCCTCGCCCCAGTCTCCCGGCGCCGAGAACGCACCGGCAGCCATCGGCCCCAACGGCGATCCCACGAGCGCCTCGCAGATCGGCGCCGTCAGCGGCCCCGTCACCCTGCAGCCGGTCTCCAACGAGCCGATCACGCTGCACATGGTCGAGGACACCCGGGTCATTTACCAGGCGATCGGCAAAGCCGCTGGCCTCAACGTCCTCTTCGACCCGAACTACACCTCCAAACGCATTCCCGTGGATCTCACCAACGTGCCTCTCTCCGATGCGCTGCGCATCGTGGGAACGCTGGCCGGAACCTTCTACAAGCCCGTGACTTCGAACACCATCTTCGTCGCGCAGAACACCCGGCAGAATCGCACCGACCTCGACGAGCTTGCCGTCCAGACCTTCTACCTCACCAACGCCAGCCAGCAGAACGACGCCAACGAGATCCTCACCGCGATCCGCAACCTGCTCGACCCCAGCGTGAAGATCTACCTGGTGCCGTCGCAGAACGCGATCGTGATGCGCGCCACGCCCGATCAGCTGCTGCTCGCGCAGAAGCTGCTGGCCGACCTCGACCGCGCCCGGCCGGAGGTGGTCGTCGATGTCGCCGTGCTCGAAGTCAACCGCGACAAGGTCCGCAATCTCGGCATCACCCTGCCCACCTCCATCGGCCTGACCCCGACCACGAGTACAAGCACTACCAGCTCCAGCACAAACACCCAAAACGGAACAACGCCGACGCCATCAACAACCAGCAATCTCAGCCTCAACGACCTCGCCAACCTGAACGCGACAAACATCGCCGTCAGCGTTTCCGGCGGCACCGTGAACGCGCTGCTGACCGACGCCGACACCCGCATCCTGCAGAACCCGCGCATCCGCGCCACCGACGGACAGAAAGCCTCGCTCAAGATCGGCTCCAAGATCCCGATCGCCACCGGAAGCTACAGCTCGACCCTGACCAGCACCGCGGGCCTTGGTGTGCAAACGCAGTTCACCTACCTCGACATCGGTGTCAACATCGATATGACGCCCACCGTTCACTACGATCACGAGGTCACGCTGAAGATGAAGATCGAGGTCTCGTCGCACACCGGAGACGTCACCATCTCCAACGTGACCGAGCCGATCATCTCGCAGCGCACCGTCGAGCACACCATTCAGCTTAAAGAAGGCGAGCCCTCCATCCTGGCCGGCATTCTCACGCGTGCGGAGACCCTGGGCGTCACCGGCACACCCGGTCTTGGCGAGCTGCCCATCCTCAAATATTTCTTCTCCTCCCAGAACCGCGAGAAGCAGCAGGACGAGGTGGTCTTCTTGCTGATCCCGCACATCGTCCGCGAGTCCGTGCTCACGCGTCTGAACACCCGCCCCATCGATACCGGCACCGGCCAGTCCATTGAGCTTCGCCGTGACCCGACTGCCGCCGCCCTCGACGTTCCCGTCAACCCGCGGTCGCGCGATGCCGCCGGCAACACCACAGCGGCGAACGCAGCCTCCGCCATGATCGGCCAGCTCGCTCAGCAGGCGCAGATGCCGACCCCCGGCAACCCCGTCCCCGGCTTCGATACCGGCAGCAGCGCCGCACAGATCCCGACGTCGAGCGGCGCCGCCCCGATCGCGCTCACCATGATGCCGACCAACGCGACCCAGACCGTCGGCAGCACCTTCCAGGTCTCCGTCATGGCCAGCAACGCCCACGATCTGTATGCCCTTCCACTCCAGCTACAGTTCAACAACCGCATCCTGCAGCTGGTCAACGTCGATTCCGGCGATCTGCTGGCCCGCGATGGCCAGCCGATCGCCACCGTGCACCGCGACGAGGGCGATGGCCTGGTCAATATCTCCTCCTCGCGGCCGCCGGGAGTCCGGGGCATCGAGGGGCAGGGAAGCGTTTGTGTCCTCACCTTCAAGGCCATCAGCCCGGGCGATGCCATCATCGCGCTGCCCAAGGTGGGCGCACGCAACAGCACGCAGGCCAGCCTTCCGGTCGTCGGCTCGGTCGCGACCATTCATGTGAAGTGAGGTCGTCTGTGCTGGGCTCTGCACCCGTCCCTCAATTCCTTGCTCCGGCAAAGTTGTCCCCGGAGTCGAACCTTACGAGCGAAGCCAGTCTTGCGCGCGAAGCCGGTCTTACACTGGTCGAGTTGATCATCACGGTCGCTATCGTTGCCATCCTCGCGTCGGCCGCCGTGCCGGTCGCTCGCTTCCAGGTCAAGCGCGAAAAGGAGCGCGAGCTGCGTCGCGATCTTTGGGAGATGCGCGACGCCATCGATCGTTACAAGGACGCCGCCGACAAGGGCGCCTTTCAGACCAAGGCCGACAGCATGAACTACCCGCCCGACCTCCAGACTCTGGTCGACGGCGTCGACGTCCAGAGTAAGAAGGTGCGCTTCCTGCGCAGGATTCCCACCGACCCCATGACCAACTCCACCGAGTGGGGCCTCCGCTCCAACCAGGACGAGGCCGACTCCGATAGCTTCGGCGGCCAGAACGTCTTCGACGTCCACTCCAAGAGCCAGGGAACCGCCCTGGACGGGACCAAGTACGCCACATGGTAGAACCAGCGACAGCACCATTGATGGAGCACAGCGCCAGTCTTCGGATCGCTCGCTCCCGTGCCTGCGCACACGCCGATCAAGCCGGCTTCACCCTGCTCGAGCTCATGATCGTCATGGTCGTGATCGGCATCCTCGCCGCGATTGCCATCCCGTCCTACACCAACAACGTGCGCCACGCCAAAGAGGCCGTCCTCCGCGAAGATCTCCGCACGATGCGCTCCGCCATTGACGCCTACACCGTCGATAAGCAGAAGGCGCCGCAGCAGCTCGAAGATTTGGTTGAGGCCGGCTACCTCAAGGTCATGCCGGTCGACCCCTTCACCCGCCGCTCCGACACCTGGGTACCCGCCCAGTCCGACATCCTGTCCTCCGTCGATCAGGCCGACTCCGGAGGCATCGACGACGTTCACTCCGGTGCCCAGATCACCGCCTCGGACGGCACCGCCTACAACACTTGGTAGGTGAGCTGCGTAGCAGTGTCTGCATCACCAGTGCCGCTTACGGACTATGTCCGATAACACATATTATGTCAACAGAGTTTGTAAGCGCAAAACCATTGCAATCAAGCAGACTGGCAAACAGATCCGGCACTTGCCTGATCTTCTGTCTTGAAGACAGAACGTCGTCGGGAGTCTACTTGGCCAACCTCTCTGACGTGAGACTGACTGCAACCAGTTCGCTCGATTGAAGATTCGCAGGCGAATCGCTGCGCATGGAAGCAAACGCAGAACTCTGCGACCGCAAGCGTTAGGCAGGCCGAAGTCTAAACGCATCGCGACTTAGTTTGGGTTTATCGCCACCAGGAATAGCCGAGGCGAAATTGTAAGTTTAGATTCACGCCTAGATTGTAGTCGCCTAGCCCGGCGCTCGAAGTGTGAACGACACTGACTCCGGCCAGAACACTCTAATGAGATCGCGTGAAGATATTCGCACCGATACCCACCTGTGGAGTGCCTGCTAGTGTCCAAACGACAATGATGGTCGCGAGCGCCGGGCGACACCAACAGAGCCCACTTCACATTTGACGATACTGGCCTTCATAGCTCTTTTTTCAGTGGTGCAAGCGTGTCATGCTAGCACGCGCATTGCGTCGTGTGCTTATGTATATCAGGTGACTCAGATGAGTGTTGGAACGCACAGCATCACAGTGGAACGCTACGTTCCCGCAGACTATTTACCACCCGCTAGTGGTGATGCTCATGGATCAGTTGGGCTCTATTCCGTTCACGATGAAGCAGAACCAACCCGCGATAACTTCGGTGAGAAATCTATAGCAGCGGCTTGTTTCGAAGTTGCACTGCCACACTATTTCGACGCTTTTGCTCTATCGAGCCTCACCTCTGAACAGGACATCAAGACGTCATCGTTCCTCCTTAACAACGCAGTGAATGCTGTTTTAGACAAACTCCAGTCAAGACGAGCGCTTCTGCCCCATGCATTATCCGCTCCAACAAGGGACACTCCGACGACGCTTAGAGGCCCTTATACAGGCCGCCGTCCACCAACACGGTCTGCCCGGTGATGAAGGATGCGCGCTCCGAGGCGAGCCACACAATGGCATCGGCCACCTCATCTGCTTCACCCACGCGGCGCAGTGCTGCCTGGTCGCCGAGCTGCTGCAAGTAGGCCTGCTCCGAAATCCCTACCGCTTCGGAACGCTTGCTCACCAGCGAACGAAGGCGTTCGGTCGCGGTGTAGCCCGGCGCCACATTATTTACCGTGATGCCGTCGGCGCCGAACTCATTCGAGAGACTCTTTACCAGTCCGAGAACACCTGCGCGCACCGTATTGGAATAGATCAGGTCGCTGACCGGTTGCCGGACAGAGACTGAGGTAAGCGTTACGATACGGCCCCATCGGCGCCGCTGCATGTGCGGAATCACGGCGCGCGCGAAGAACACCACACTCTTCAGATTGAGCGCGAAGGCTTGATCCCACTCCGCATCATTCGTATCGAGAAACATTCGGGCCGGCGGTCCACCTGCGTTGGTGACACAGACGTCGACACCGCCATACGCCGCCGCGACCTCATCGACAAACGTCGCGACACCTTGTGCGTCGGTGACGTCGAGTGCGCGCGACATCACGTCCTGGGAGGAGAGCCCGCGAACGCTCTCCGCCGCCTTCGCGAGCTTGCTGTGATCGCGCGAGCACATGGCAACGCGCGCGCCTTCCGCGGCGAACCGCTTCGCCGCGGACAGCCCGATTCCCTCACTGGAGGCGCATACGATCACGCTGCGTACCGCAAGGCCCAGGTTCACGCGGTCGGCTCCTCGACATGGCGGCTGTCCGTCGAGACGGTCTGGGTTCGCAGATAGCTGTCGTCGCGATCGATCCAGTCCTGCCGTGGAGGATGGAAGATGTCGAGATCGACCGTGTCTTCGAGGGCCCACGCCTCGTGCGGCATGTGCGGTGGAATGCACAGAACCTCGCCGGCGCCGACCACCATCTCCTTGTCCCCGACGGAAAACCTGAGGGCGCCCTCGAGGATGTACGTGATCTGCTCGTTGTGGTGGCTGTGCCGCGGAACATGGGCGCCCTTCTTCAACAGCACACGAGCCAACATCACCTGCGTGCCGACGAGGAACTGGCGGCCGATAAAGTCGCTGAGCGGCTCGACCGCGATCTCAGACCACCGCGAGAGGCTCCATGTCCCTCGCGTTATATCCGTCATCCCGATTCCCTGTTCCTTCCTGCTTCGCGTTGAGGTGGTCACAGGCACGTGAAGCGTAGCACGGGCTGTGTAGACCTCTGCTGCTGCCCGAAAAGCAGCCGCTGGTTGACCCGTTCCCGACAAGCATATAGGCTCGGCGGAATCTGCACATTCGGCGCGGAGCACACCTATTGAAGCAGAGTACGGCATCTCCGCAAAGCCTGGTCAAAGGCCTTGGCCTCTTCGACTCCATCATGTTGGTCGCGGGATCGATGATCGGTTCCGCGATCTTTATCGTCACAGCCGATATGTCGCGTCAGCTCGGCAGCATGGGCTGGGTCATGATGTCGTGGCTGCTGGCCGGCTTTCTCACGGTCACCGGCGCGCTTGCCTATGGCGAGCTTGCGACCATGATGCCGCGAGCCGGCGGCCAGTACGTATATTTACGTGAAGCCTTCTCTCCGCTGATCGGCTTTCTCTACGGCTGGACACTCTTTGTCGTGATCCAGACAGGGACGGTAGCCGCGGTCGGCGTCGGATTCGCACGCTACCTCGGCGTCTTCTTCCCCTCTATCTCCGAAACGCGCTATCTTGTGCCTCCGATCACGATCGCGACCGGTTATGCGATCTCGCTGTCGACCGCGCAGGCGGTAGCGGTCGCGCTGATCGTGCTTCTGACGGTTACGAACATGCAGGGCCTTCGCTATGGGCGCTGGGTGCAGAACATTTTCACCGGGAGCAAGCTGCTGGCGCTCGCGGCGTTGGTGCTGATCGGTCTGGCGGCCGGCAGCCGCATGGGTGTCCTGCACGCGAACCTTGCCGCCGCATGGCGCCCCCAGGATGTGGTCGAGATCGCGCCAGGACTCTCAGCGCTGACGGCGGCCGGCATCTTTATCGCGCTCTGTGTCTCGCAGGTCAGTTCCCTCTTCGCTGCCGATGCCTGGAACAACGTGACCTTCACCGCGGGCGAGGTTCGTGAGCCCCGGCGCAACGTTCCGCTATCCCTTGCCATCGGTGTCGGCGGCGTGATCGTGCTGTACATGCTGGTCAACCTTGCCTACTTCGCCGTGCTGCCGTTGCCGGCGCTGCAGCACGCGCCCGCCGATCGCGTTGCGACGGCGATGTTGCAAGCAATCTTCCCCGGCTTCGGCACGGCAGCCGTCGCTGTTCTTATCATGGTGTCGACCTTTGGATGCATGAATGGCATGCTCCTGGCGGGATCGAGAGCCTACCTGGCCATGGCGCGTGACGGTTTGTTCTTCCGGCGGGCGGCTCTGCTCAACCGTCATCATGTGCCGGGCTGGGCGCTCGCGGCGCAGGGCGTCTGGGCCTCGCTGCTTGTGCTCCCGCGAACCTACAACGCGAGCACGCACATCTACGGCAATCTCTACAGCAACCTGCTCGACTATGTGATCTCCGCGGGCCTGCTGTTCTATATCCTGACCATCGCCGGTGTCTTTCGCCTGCGACGGACGCAGCCGGCCGCGGAACGACCGTACCGCGCCTTTGGCTATCCTGTGCTTCCGGCGATGTACATGGTGGGCACCTCGGTGATTCTTCTTGTGCTTCTGCGCTATCGCACATCGACCACTGTTCCGGGCTTTGTGCTGATCGCGCTCGGCGGTCTGCTGTATCTTCCCTTGCGTCACCGTGCCGCAGCCGCCAGTCAGGAGCGCTACTGAGGATGCTTTCGCCTGGTGCTCGTCGCCGCCTTCGCTCAATGGCTCTGGTATTTCCCTGCTGCGGGCTTGCCGTTCGCGCGCTCCCGGCGCAGCCCACATCCCAAACCACGGCTGATCTCGTTCTGGTGCACGGGACGATCCTTACCGTCGATGCTACGGACTCGATTGCGCAGGCCATCGCCATCCGCGGCGGCAAAATTCTCCGCGTCGGCGCAGATGCGGAGATCCTGTCACTCGCGACGCCCTCGACACGTGTCATCGATCTGAAAGGGGCGACCGCGACGCCCGGTCTGATCGATAGCCATGGCCACTTCGCAGACGGCGGCCTCGCCGAGCTCTACCACCTCGATCTGAGTGACGCGACCAGCATCGCGGAGGTGCAGCGGCGTGTGCGGGAGCGTGCGCGATCACTGAAGCCTGGCGAGTGGCTCGAGGGTGACGGATGGGACGAGGGCAAGTTCGCGGACCGACGCTACATCTACGCGGCTGATCTCGACGCGGCCTCCCCCGCGAACCCTGTTTGGCTGACGCACACGACCGGGCACTACGGCGCGGCGAACAGCGTCGCCCTCCGTTTGGCCGGCGTCACGGCCGCAACCCCCGACCCTCCCGCGGGCACGATCGATCGTGGACCGGAGCGCGTGCCCACCGGCGTTCTGAAGGAGTCGGCGATGGCGGCGGTGACACGGCTGATTCCGCTACCGACCCTCGCGCAGCAGAAGCTTGCCATCCTTCACGTCGTTGAAGAGCTGCATCAGGAGGGCATGACCTCGGTCAAGGATGCGGACATCCGGCCCGAGAACTGGACGGCCTACCGCGCGCTGCTCGACGAGGGACGTCTGGACGAGCGCGTGTGTGTGCTGTGGCATGCCGGAACAACAATGGAATCGGCCCGCGCCACGCTCGCGCGCATTCAGGCGCTGCCGCGAGCGCCCGCGTCGCTCGGCGACGGCCGTCTTTTCTCCTGCGGCGCCAAGCTCTACATGGACGGCAGTGGCGGTGGCCGCACGGCGTGGCTGTACGCCGATTGGAACAAAAATATGCGCGAGGTCGACACCGGCAATCGCGGCTATCCGGCAACCGATCCGGCCATCTACCGTGCCGAGGTTCGGCTCTTTCACCAGGCCGGCGTGCATGTGGGCACACATGCCATCGGCGACCGCGCGATCGATGAAGTCGTGGACACCTATGCCGCCGTTCTGCGTGAGACGCCGATGACGGGACTCCGCCACAGCATCATCCACGCGAATATTCCGTCGGATCACGCCGTCGAAGGCATGGCTCGGCTCCAGCACGCGTATGACGCGGGCTATCCCGAATCGCAGGCCCCCTTCATGTGGTGGATCGGCGACACCTACGCCGGCAACTTCGGCCCGGAGCGCTCGCTTCGGTTGAATCCATTCGCGACCTATCTTCGCTCGGGGATGATCTGGGGCGGGGGCTCGGACTTTTTTGTCACGCCGCTTCCCGCACGGTACGGCCTGTGGGCCTCGGTCGCGCGCGAGACACTCAAAGGAACGTGGGGGCCACACCCCTTCGGCACGGCGGAGTCGGTCGACGTGCACGCGGCGCTCCGCTCTTACACCATCTGGGCCGCGCGCCAGCTCTTTTTGGACCAGAGGGTCGGCTCCCTCGAGTCGGGCAAGGATGCCGACATCGCGGTCTGGGACAGCAATCCCTACGCAGTCTCGACCGCGGCTCTGAAGTCCTTGAAATGCCGGATGACGCTGCTCGCCGGACGCGTCGTTTACAGCGCGGAAAAATAACCTCCAGCTAAGCTCCAAGCGTCTGGGCGTCTTGTTTCCGGCGTGTCACCATGCCGACAGCCCGCCCAACAGAGTTCAAGCACGTTAGATCTCTCTTTAGTGAAGGATTGTCTTGACAGATCTACTCGCTTGCCATCAGCATTGGCACGCAACCAATTTGCGTGCCGGTTTGCCAAAGCAATCATTTCGAACGAAGCTGAGCTCGCGGTCTGCTCGCATACACTGAGCGATTCTGCCGCAGAGCAAAGCCACGAGCCCCAGCTGTACCAATTTTGTGAGGATCCTTCATGACGCATCACGTTCGACGCTCGGTTCTGCGCGCCCTTACTCTCCGTGCCGGAGCCGTTCTTCTTCTCTCCACAGCATTGCTTCCCACCCTCGCTCCCCGGGCACTCGCCCAGGCCGATCAGGGTGCCATCACGGGATTGATTACTGACGCTACCGGGGCCGTCGTTTCGAACGTTGACGTCACTCTCACCAACGTCGATACCGGACTCACCCTTACGACCAAGACCGATTCGAGCGGCAACTACGTCTTCTCTCCGATTAAGATCGGCAACTACAAGGTCACCGCGACGGCCGAAGGCTTTTCCTCCATCACACAGGAGAATATTCAGGTTCACGTCCAGGATCGCGACGAGATCAACCTCCAGCTCAAGACCGGCAGCTCCAACGAGGTTGTTACGGTCACTGCGGCGCCGCCGCTCCTGCAGACGCAAGAAGGGTCCACCGGTCAAGTCATTGAGTCACAGACCATCAACGACACGCCCCTTAACGGTCGCAACTGGGTCTTTATCGCTCAGTTGACTGCGGGTGTCGCTCCAGCCAACGGCGCCCGCGGACAGAAGGGTGGTGACTTCAACGCTAACGGACAGCGCGCCGAGCAGAACAACTATATCATGGACGGCGTCGATAACAATGTAAACGTCGTCGACTTCTTCAATGGCGCCAGCTACGTCGTCCGCCCCCCACCTGACGCCCTCGCCGAATTCAAGGTGCAGACCGGCAGCTACTCCTCGGAGTTCGGACATTCCGCCGGCGCCGTCGTCAACGCCAGCATCAAGTCCGGGACCAATCACATCCATGGCTCCCTTTGGGAGTACAACCGCAACGACGCCTACGACGTTCGCGAGTTCTTTCAGGGCACCTCGCCCATCGCCAAGTATCGTCAGAACCAGTTCGGTGCCACGCTCGGCTTTCCCCTGTTGAAGGACAAGCTCTTCTTCTTCGGCGACACGGAGGCCGACCGCATCATCTTCGGTGAGACCCACTCGGGTCTAACGGTCCCGACGATCGCCATGCGCACCGGCAACTTCAGCGAACTGCTCAATCCCGCGCTCGTCAACGGCAACACGATCCAGCTCTATGCGCCAAATCCTGTCACCAACGGCGCAACACCGATTGCCGGGAATCGACTCGATCAGTCCGGCATTCCGCTGGATCCCGTTGCCCTCCGGCTCCTCAGCCTCTTCCCCAACCCCAACGTCGGCGTCCCCGGGCAGACCTATAACAACTACACGGTCATCACCAACACCTCCGACAACACCTTCCAGTGGGACACGCGCATGGATGCCAATCTCACCGCCAAGGACCAGGCATTTGGGCGCTTCAGCTATAACCATGAGCCCATAAACCATCCTCCACCGCTAGGCAACATCCTCGACGGCGGTGGCTTCGCGGACACCGGTCAGGTCACGGCGCTTGGTGAAAACTTCGCCGGCAGCGAAACTCACATCTTCGCCCCGACCCTCACCAACGAGTTCCGCTTCGGCTATAACTACGGCCACTTTGCCGGTCTCCACGTCAACTCCAATAATCCCACACTGGCCTCCTCGCTCGGTCTCGGCGGCATTCCCACAGCCCAAAATAACGATGGCCTGCCGTACTTCAACGTCACCGGCATCTCCTCCTTCGGCTCACCACAGTTCTACGCCACCAACGAGTACGAAAATGTCTACCAGATCCTCGACAACGTCACTAAAGTGCTTGGCAACCACACCATCCAGGGCGGCGTAAACATCCAGCGGATCCGCTTTTCCACCTCGCAGCCCACGCAGCCGCGCGGTACCTATAACTTTACCGGCGTCTACACCAGCAAGGTTGGAACGCCGAATACCGGCTACGGACTCGCCGACTTCCTCACCAACAATCAGAACAGCTCGGCCGTCTCCAACGTCTTCACCTCCGACGATGTTCGCTTTAACCGCGCGGGCTATATTCAGGATGACTGGAAAGCCTCGCAGCGACTCACCATCAACTACGGCATCCGGTACGACTACTCCACACCTTACCTGGAACGGCATGATAACCAGGCCGCCTTCGTCGCCACCAGCGCCCCCATTGCCAGTGGCAGCACCGGCCTTTATCTTCTGCCGAAGAGCAAGCAAGGCGTCACCCTGCCCAACGCCTTCACCCGCCTACTCGCCGCAGACAACATCTCTATCCAGTACACCGGCAATCGCTATCTCATCCAGCCACAGGACACTAACTTCGCCCCACGCTTTGGGTTCGCCTATACCGTGACGGACAAGGCGGTCCTGCGTGGCGGCTACGGTATCTTCTTCGGCGGTCTGGAAAGCACAGGCTATTACCCTAACCTCGGCGAGAACTTCCCATTCGAGTTCGACTCATCCTTCCAGGCGTCGTCCTGCAATGGCGCCGGTAGCTGCCCTAACAACGGCATCACACTCGAGAACGGCTTTTCAAACGCCATCGCCGCCGGTCTTCTGAACTCCATCTCCAAACCTACTCTGCGCGGTTCTGAGGCCAAGGTCCGCACGCCCTATAGCGAGCAGTACAACCTCACTGTCGAGTACGGCTTCTCCAACTCGCTCGTTGGCTCTGTCGGCTACGTCGGTGCTGTCAGCCGCCACCTTCAGTCCTTCCCTAACGTCAACGGTCCCGTTGCCCTCGCCTACAACGGTTTCAGCGGTTACGTCGACGCCGCCGGCGACCAGATCAACCCCCTCCAGCCCTATCCGCACTTCGGAGGCTTCTCCTATACCGCCTACGATGCCGTGTCGAACTACAACTCTCTTCAGGCAAAGATCGAGAAGCGCCTCTCCCACGGTCTGAGCTTCCTCACCACCTACGCCTATTCGCACTCGCTTGACGATGCGCCGACACCGCTGGGCAGCACAAACGACCCAGGCTACCGTGCGCCCAATATCATCGGCATCGGCGCTGACTACAGTTCGTCGCCCTTTGACGTCCGCCACCGTGTCACCTTCAACGGCAACTACGAGCTCCCCTTCGGCTACGGTCACACCTTTCTGAACAACAAGGGTGTACTTAACTATGCTGTCGGCGGATGGTCCAGCTCACTTGTCTTCCGCGCGGAGACCGGCCAGCCTATTACCATCGGGACGAATAGCCTTACCAGCCCCTCCGGCGGTAGCGCCTTTGCCGTCCGCACAGGCAATCCCTTCAGCGCAGGCGGTACGCCCAACTCCACCAATCCGGCAATTACCTGCCCAACCGCGGTCCGAACTGTCGCCCACTGGTATAACCCCTGCGCCTTCGCCAACCCGCTTGGCGACAACCTGGGCAAGTCCACCGTCACCTACTCTGACGGCACCGCTGTTCCGCTCAACACCGTTACCGGCTATGCCGCCATTCCCTACCTCGGCTCACCCCGCGGCCAGACGTACGGTCCAGGCTACGAGCGGGTCGACATGTCGCTCTTCAAAAACTTCCCAACTTTTCGCGAGCAGAATCTGCAGGTCCGTGCGGATATCTTCAATGTGCTCAATACGCCTGCTTACGGTAACCCCGGGCAGAATGGCGTGGGGAACGTGGGTATCTCCTCGAATGGCGGCCTGATCGCTCAGGCCCGCACCTTCCAGGCCAACACCCCTGACTCTCGCTTCTTCCAGTTCTCCGCGAAGTACATCTTCTAGGAGAACCCCACCCGGCGGTACACTCAACCGGCGATCTGTCTCCAGCCCTGCCCGGGCTGAGCTCCAGGTCGCCGGAGCCGTTCTTTCCCATGCCTCTTCGCTCTATTCCCCGTCGCTCCGATCTCTCTTTCTTTTTGGCCCTCCTGGTCGCGCCGTTCCTCAATGGTCTGCTTCCGGCCCAGTGCCCCGCCCCGCTCCACGTCCGCGGTGTGACGACATCTCTTTCCGCCGCCGATGATGACGCCCTTCATGCCGCGCTCGACGCCTACGACGCCGGTAATGCCTCTGCCGCTGAACCCCAGCTCCTGCGCCTCACCAAAACGTATCCGAGCAACTATCCCGCGGCCGAGGCGCTCGGCAGCCTATATGTTGAATCCAATCGCCTCGCCCTCGCCCTTCCTCTGCTCCAGCGCGCCGCCGCCGCCCTAGAGCCGCGTGAGCCCCTGGCGCAGGCCAATCTAGGCGCCGCCCTCCTCGCCTCAAACCAGCTTCCCGCAGCGCTTTGCGCTCTGCGCCGCGCCGTCGATCTCAGCCCACCCGAAGCCCGCCCGGTGGCGGAAGCAAACCTCGCCCACGCCCTTTTGCTCGACAACCAACCCGCCGCGGCCGCACGCGCCTTTGCCCAGGCTGCCGCGGCCCTTTCCGCGCCAGACCCCGATCTGCTGTACAACTGGTCTCTCGCCCTGCTTCGCTCCGGCTCCGCCGCCCAGGCCGACCAGGTCCTCGACCGCATTCCCACCGCCAGCCGCGGCGACCAGACCCTTGCCCTTGCAGCGGATATCGACGAGCGTCTCGGTCGCTACCAAGCGGCACTCGCCCACCTGCAGGCTGCCGCCCAGGCAAACCCGTCCGAGGCCAACCTCTACGCTCTCACGCTCGAACTGCTGCGCCACTGGACCTGGGACGCCGCCGAAGAGGTCGCCCACTTCGGTGCTACACGCTATCCCACAAGCGCTCACTTCCGTGTGGCTGAGGCGATCGCTTACTACGCCGCCGGCGACTTCAAGGGCGCTATCCCGCTGCTCGCCGCTCAGCTCGCTGATCAGCCCGAAGACAGCACGGTTGCCGACCTGCTCGGCCGAAGCTGCAGTCTGCTCGCCGAGGGGGAAGAGCTCGGTTGTCGCGCCGTCTACACTTACGCCATGGTCCACCCAGGGAATGCCGTCATGACCACCTACGCGGCCGCGGCTATCCTCCACCAGCCGCAAGCGACACAGAATCTGCCCGAGGCGGAAAAGCTCCTTCATGCCGCCCTGGCCGATGATGCCCGCTACGCTCCGGCTTGGTTCCAGCTTGGCGTCCTCCATGGCATCCAGCTCCAATGGCAGCAGAGCGCGACAGACCTCGAGCACGCTGTCACTCTTCAGCCCACCCTCGCCGAAGCTCATTACCGCCTCTCCCGCGCCTATGCGCATCTCGGTCAGCGTGAGGCTGCTGCTGCCCAGCTCGCGCTGCAGCAGAGCTATGCCAAAGAGGCCAAGACTACCTTAGACGCTCGCCTTGACGAGGTCGTCACCTTTTTGCTGAAGCCAACTCCTACGCAGTCGGTCTCCCAAACTACCGGTCAGGTCTCCGGGGCTGCGCCGCTCGCCTCCCAGGCTGGTCCGCGATGAATGCTCTCGATAGCGCTGGCCGCCTTGCCGCCTCCCGGCACGCGTTCGATCGCCGCCGCTTTCTGCGGTCCGCCCTCGGTCTGGGCGCCGCTGGCACGCTCTCCGGCTTCACCCCGCTGCGTGCGGCGGCTCCCCGCCCGCGCGGCTCCAAGGTCGTTGTTGTGACCTTCGGCGGCGGTGCGCGCGACGCAGAGACCTTTGCCCCCGAGGGTCAAGCCAACATTCCGCACATGCTGACTGAGCTGATTCCCCAGGGTACCTTTTACGCGCAGGTTATCAATCACGGCATTCTCGGGCACTATGTTGCGACCGCCTCGCTGGCCACCGGGGCGTACGAGACCCTCAACAACTTCGCCGCCGTTCCGCCAGCCAATCCTACCGTCTTCGAGTACTTCCGCCACGACCTCCGCCGTCCCGCGCAGGACGCCTGGGTCGTCGCCCCGTCGAACGGTTTCAATCGTATCGGCTGCTCCGACCACCGCGGCTTCGGTCCCTCGCTCGGCGCTGAGGTCCTCCTGCCCAAGCGCCTGCTGGCCGCCGCCACGGCCGGCAGGCACGACTCCGCGCATCTGGAACACCTTCTTCGTGATAACTACGAGACACCGCTCTTTGCGCCCGCCATTGGACAGGGCGAGCACGAGCCCGTCGACTTCGGTCGCACCACGGATCTGCTCAAGCTTTCGCTCGACGACTTTGCCGCCCACGCCCGCTCGCTTGCCAGCCCCGACGAGCTCTCCGTCTTTATCGCTCGCCGACTTATGGCGCAACTCTCGCCAAGCCTCCTCTGGCTTACCCTGCATGACATTGACGTCGCGCACTCAGGCGCTTTTTCGCTCTACCTTGAAGGCATCCGACGCTCTGACCGGCTCTGTGCCGAAATCTGGCGTGCTATCCAGTCCGATCCCGAGTACAAGGATCGGACCACCCTGTTCATCCTTCCCGACTTCGGCCGCGACTCCGATATGAGCCCTACCGGCAATGGCTTCCAGCACCACCGCACCGGGGACGCTCTCAGCCGCACCACCTGGATGCTCGTCCTCGGCCCCGGTGTCCGACAGAACGTCATCCACGACCGTCCCGTCGACTCGCTCGACCTCGTCCCCACCCTCGGCAACCTCCTTGGCTTCCAAGCCTCCCTCGCCCAGGGTCGTCCACTCACCGAAATCTTGTAGCCCACCGCCATGCTACCCATCGAGCTCACCGCAACCGACTTCGCCCCCTATCCGCCGGAGGCCCGCGCCATCGCCGTCGCGCTCTTGCCTGTTCTCCAACAGCTTCCCGTCGCTCTTGCCCCGTTTCTCCTCCGCGAGCTCTCCGGTCTTGACTGGAAGCTTCCCGCCGAGCGGCGTGCCCTGCTTTCGCAGCTGCACACGCTGCGCACGGCGACCCCCGCCCAGCATTCCCAGCTGCTCGTGGGCTTTCGCTCAATCGACCTCGGTACCGGTCCCGGCAGTCTCGAGGCGATGGACTGGCTTCATGACCCAGCCAGCTTCATCGAGCAGCTTACCGCCTGGCTCTGGAGCTCGCATCAAACTGAGAGCTTCCGCGAAGTTGCCGACGCGTTCGCCGAGGCTTGCGCGGCTGCCAACCCCTCCCCGCCCGCGCCCGCGCGCCTCGGAATCGTTGTTCTCGGCCAGGGCGCACCGCTGCCACCCACCCCGCTCTTCACCCGTCTCAGACCCTTTGGTGTCCACCTCACCCACGTCGATCCTACCGACGGTCTCTCGATCCTCCTCTCCGCCGCAACGCCCGCCAGCCCCGACACTGCGCAGCCTTACTCTCACTGGTATATTGACGGTGCCCAGGCTGCTCCCACGCCCAGCCCACACCTCACACAGGTCTCCTACGCCGCCCTTGCTCCGGCGCGCGAGCAGCTCCTCGCCCGCACCAACCAAGCTATCGGTTCCGGCAACATGGGTCCGGAGAGCCTCCGCTCCCTGCTGGCCCGCCTTCGCCCCGCCGACCTTGGCCTGCCCGACACGCCTAGCACTACTGCCCTTAGCCACTTTCAGCTTTCCTTGCTCACCGAGGGCTCCGGCACCCAAATATTCGCCACCACCTTTGTCCAGTGGGCTGCGCGCGAATGCATCCGTCGGGCAGAGCCCCAGACCCTGCTTCTTCGCTTCACTCCGCGTCGGCAGGCTCAGTCCATGGACGCCATGCTCGGCGGTACCCCCTCAACCGGTCCCGATCCCGTCGGCTCCCTCATCGACGCGGACGAAGGTGCGTGGCTCACGTTCGTCAACCTTCGCCGCTTGCCTTCCAGCTCCCTTCGCTTCCTCGTCTGGCATGAGGACGAGCGTGAGGCGCTTGTCATCGGCCCAGGACTTCCCGGCGGCACCGCTTCATCGACTCCCTTGAACTTGCACTCCGCTCTGAAGCTGTTGGCCTGAGCGCATGACAGTTCCCGGTTCCTGCACTGCCCGTTGCACCTGCGCAAACTCCAGAAACCGATTTGCAGTGACCCTGTATCGCATAGGGAACTTCCATGCGATTCTCGCTTGACAGCCCTTCCAAGCGCGGCATATAAGCATTCGACAGCAGATTTCAGTGTTTTGGGTAAACGGTTACATGGCTGGCTATCTGTTGCACGACCCCCATTACGCGGTCTTCCGCCCACCTCACTTCTGGGCTTGACCTGTACCGATCATCTGTGGAGGCTTCATGCGTCGTTGTTCATATTGGATCTTCGGTCTCTTGTTTGCGGTGGTGCTCGCCTCGGGCAGCATCCACGCACAGGAAAATGCTACTGTCACCGGCACGATTGCTGACGCCTCGGGCGCTGTGGTTCGTAATGTAACCATCACACTAACCAATAACGCCACGTCTCAGGTGAGAACCACAGCCTCGAACGCGGCAGGAATTTATCTGTTCACCAATCTCGGCGTCGGACAGTTCACACTGAACGCGAGCGCGCCAGGTTTTCAGCAGTACTCCCGGACCAACATCGTTCTAAACACGGCTCAGACCCTGAAGGAAGACGTTAGTTTATCCGTCGGCAGCGAAGGCCAGACTGTCACCGTGCAGGCGAATGCGCTTCAAGTGCAATCTGAGACAAACGAACTCAGCAACCTGATCTCCGGACAGCAGGTCACACAACTCGCAACCAACGGTCGCAACGTTACCGCATTGGCTGCCCTCGGGCTTGGCGTTTCCAACAATCTCCCGTCGTTCGGCGGGGTAAACGCTCTCACCTCGGCGAACGGGCTTAGCTTCAATGGAACACGGGTAAGTCACAACATCTATCTCCTCGATGGCGGAGAACTGAATGATCGTGGCTGTGGCGGATGTTTCAGTTCCCTGCCGTCGATGGATGCTCTGGCCGAATTTCAAACTTTATCCAGCAACTATGGCCCCGATTATGGCATTGGGTCAGGCGGAACGATTCTCATGGTGCTGAAGTCCGGCACGCACGACTTCCATGGTGGCCTTTGGGAGTTCAATCGCAACGAGGATTATGACGCCAACAACTACTTCACCAAGCTGGCAGGCCAGAACAGGCCCAAGTTCCGTCTGAATGAACCCGGCGGAAACATCGGCGGCCCGCTTTGGATCCCGCATGTCTACAACCAATCGCGCGACCGCACGTTCTTCTTCGTCAACGAAGAGTGGCGGCGACTCATTCAGGGAAGCTCTCCCAGCACGGCAAACACGATCGCTGCTAGCAACTTTCCCACCGCCGGTCAGCCGCTTGCCTATACAGTACCCTCCAACGGAACACGTCCAATCGTTCCGGCAACGACCGATCCAGCAAAGCTGGCGCTCTACGCCGCGGATGGATTGGTTGCATCTACACCGACAAATCCACAGTATTTTACGAACGATGTCATTCCGGCTAACTTAATTGACCAGAACGCCGTGCTTGAGTTGAACGCAGGCACCTTTCCAAGACCCAACTTCGGAACCAGCCAGTACATCTCCTCAATCCCGCAGCCCACCAACGTTCACGAGGACGTCGTTCGCATTGACCACAAGATCAACGAAAAGCTTCAGTTGATGGGCCACTACCTTCACGACGGGGTGACCCAAACCTACTTTCCGCCACTCTGGGGCGACAGCAGTTATCCGACCGTGGGCACGGCCATGCTCAATCCATCATGGTCATCGACCATCAGGCTCACGCAGACGCTATCTCCCAATCTGCTCAACGAAACAGCATTTCTCTACAGCGGAAATAACATCCATCTCAGCCCGGTCGGTGTCGCCTCGAAACCCGCAGGCTGGACCGGAACCACCTTCTTCCCGGACGCCAACAACGCCGGCAACCGTATGCCGGAGATTCAGCTCGGCGCTCCTTACGGCACTACGTGGAGCTCCAGCTATTTTCCCTGGAAGAACTCTTACAATGGGTACGAGACGCGGGATGATCTTTCCTGGAATCGGGGTCGGCATCAGCTGAAATTTGGCTTCGCTTGGCTGCATGATCCGAAGAACCAGCAGCTGCAGGCAAACACCCAAGGAACAGCCGCCTTCAACTCCAGCACCTTCTCTGGAGACTCCTATATTAACTTCATTCTTGGGGATGCGGCCAGCTTTACCCAACTCAACTACCTTGCCGGCAAGCACTGGGTAAACAACAACTATGGCACGTACGTCAATGACAACTTCCACATCATTCCGCGGCTGACTTTGAACCTAGGCCTCAGATTCGACGGCATGCCGCACGCCTTCGAGCGTTATAACCAGTTTGGCAACTTCAACCCGGCGGCGTATAACAGCTCGCTCGGTTACCCGCTCAATCCGAGCGACGCTACACTTAACCCAGCTTTCCTGACCAACTTCAGCGGCTCTCCCTTCTATCTCAATGGCATCCAGGAAGCTGGGGTGAATGGTTTTCCGCGCGGAGTCGTGCAGAATGACTATAAGAGCTTTCAGCCGCGGGTCGGCTTCGCCTTCGACGTGAACGGCGATGGCAAGACCGTGATCCGTGGCGGCTTCGGTATGTTCTTCGAACGCGTGCAGGGTAACGATGTATATAACGCCGCCTTGAATCCCCCGTTCGCCTATCAACCTTCGGCAACGAATGTCTACTTCTCCAATCCGCACACCAGTGCGCTCACCGGAGCGACAACGACGCAGTCCTTTCCGTCGAACCTCACCAGCCTTGCCTATCGCTACCCCAACCCAGGCACATCCATGTTCAGCGCCGGCATCCAGCGGCAGCTTGCGCCATCGATCGTCGGTGTCCTCCAGTACGCCGGCTCGACGGGATGGCACCAGAGTGATGATCGCGCGGTCAACACACTCCCGCTTACGGACGCTACGAACATAGCCAATCCGTACGATCTTCGTGAGGGTGTTGCCAATGGAAGCTTGAACGCCAATCTCTATCGGCAGTATCCCGGCTTCAGCTCCATCACGCAGGAAGAGAACACCACCAACTTCAGCTATAACTCGCTGCAGGTCGGTATGCGTATGGAAAATCGACATAACCTCACTGTCCAGCTCGCGTATACCTACTCGCACGAGATCGATGAGGTGAGCTTCGATCTGAATACTGTTTCAAATCCCTTCAACCCCGCGTATGACCGCGGTTCGGGAGCCTTGGACCGCCGACATAACTTCAACGCGAGCTACATTTATAACCTGCCGTTCTTCTCCCATAGCAGCAGTGCACTGGAGCGCACCACTCTCGGTGGATGGTCCTACTCCGGGATCGTTGTGGCAGAGACAGGGCTTCCACAGTACATCACCTATAACGGCCCGGATACCCTTGGTCTGGGCGGCGGAACGATCAATCGTCCGGACCTCGTCAATGGAAAGGTCGCTTATGTTAGAAAGGGCCTGACCTGGTTCAACAAAAACTCCTTCGCCGCTCCATTGGCGCCTTGGGCTGGAGGCGTCGCGAACCAGGGCTTCGGTAATGCAGGCAAAGACGCGGTCGTGCTTCCCGGCCAGTTCAACTTCAACATGTCGTTGTTCAAAACCATCGCGTTCAAGGCGGAAGGACCAAACTTGCAACTCCGCTTTGAGTCGTTCAACACCTTTAATCACACGCAGTTCAACGGCATCGATGCTAACAGCACGGATCCCAACTTCGGTCAGCTAACCTCTGCCTACGACGGTCGGCGCTTACAGCTCGGTGCAAAGTTCAACTTCTAACCGCAGTTGATCAGTCATAGAAGTAAGATGGCCTCGCATTGTGCGAGGCCATCTTACTTTTAGGTGGACGGCGCTACAGACCCTTGCAGCTTTGCGTTCACAATTCCGTGAGTCTCCGTGGCTGTTACAAGCTGGTTGGCCCTAACTTCTGGATATTTTTCCACCAGCCCATTGGTCCAACGAATCTCAATATCTACCTTGACGTGCGCGCCAAGTCCGAAGTGTAGACGCCGGTCGTTGACAGAGTAGAAGCTGGATTGAGCCATCACAGCCTGCGCCTGCGTCTTGCCTCCGTAGGTGACAAGCACCGTCGAGCCTATTGCGCTTCGATTCGATCTCGTTCCCACCAGCAATACCTTGATCCAGTTAGCCTGGCCAGCTAAGTCATTGCGCAGGAGCGATGGTGCCTCGTTCAGGTTCACCACGACCATGTCGACATCACCATCATTATCAAAATCGCCAAAAGCACATCCACGGCTGCAATGCGCTGCGGATATACCCGGTCCAGCCTCTGCGATCAGCTCCTCAAACCGACCATCACCCAAATTGCGAAAGATCAAGCGTGGCGTCTTCAGCGGATACTCCGAAAGCTGTGCCTCAACCTCTGGGTAGACAGATCCAGTGACCACGGCAAGATCGGGCCAGCCGTCGTTGTCGAAGTCGGCAAAGCCTGTACCCCAGGAGATATAGCGCGTCTCTACGCCAAAGCCGGCGCCGATGGTCACATCCGTAAAGGCCGCATCTCCATCGTTGCGGTACAACACACTTGTGTCGTCGGAAAAATGCGTTTTGAACAGATCGAGCTTTCCGTCTAAGTTATAGTCGCCTACAGCCACACCCATGCCTGCCTGCTCTGCTCCATCTGCGCTGAACGCGACTCCTCGTTCCGCACCCTCCTCCGAGAAGGTGCCGTCGCCTCGATTGCGTAGAAAGAGACTCGGCGTCGAGTCCGAGGCGACATACAAATCGGTCCACCCGCTCCGGCCAAAGTCCGCCGCCACCGTTGTCATGGCGTATGTCCTCGGGGCCTTGTCGATTCCGCTTTGCAAAGAGACATCCCGAAAGGTCCCATCTCCCTGGTTGCGATAGAGTGTGTTTCGAGCCATCGGCAGCCCCCGCGGTCCACAGTTGACGGGCACACCCTTGTAGTTACAATACGGATTTGCGCCAGGTCGCGGCAGCTTGTCCATGTGAAGATGGACATAATGTGCGACGAACAAGTCCAGATGCCCGTCGCGGTCATAGTCAATGAACGTACATCCCGACCCCCATCGGACCTCACCCTCGTAGATCAGTCCGGCCTGCCGAGTCACGTCCGTGAATGTTCCATCGCCGTTATTGCGATAGAGCACGTTCTGACCGTAGTACGTTACAAATATATCGTCCCACCCGTCGTTGTTATAGTCGCCTACCGTTATTGCGCTTGCCCATCCGCCACGTTTCAGACCCGCCTGCTCCGTCACGTCGGTGAAAGTCCCGTCACGATTATTTTTGTAAAGACGATTCGTTGCTCCCGTAGGCGCGCCTTCCATGCGACTTCCCGTCAGAAGAAAGATGTCCAGCCAACCATCGCGGTCGTAGTCGAGGAAGGCCACGCCACAACCTACGGTCTCAATGATGTAATCCTTTCTCTTAAGACCTCCGTACACGACGATCTCACGCAGCCCAGCCTGGGCGGCTACGTCCGTAAACTGTGCAGGAAATGGACGTCCGCTCGGCTTTCCCCGCGGAAGGGATCGTACGTGGCGAGATGATACGCCCTGCGCGGACGCTACCGTAGAGGCAGCCGACATCCACAAGAACTGTCGTCGCGAGACGAATCCGCTGTCATCCTTCATCGATCGCCTCACCGGTTTGTTTTCCCCTGCTAGCGAGGATCTCCGTTTTTTTCCGAGACTTTCTCGATCAAGGAGTCCTCCGTTTTGCTGTGCAACTCCTTGGTTTTTGCAAACTCCTTCGCTGCTTTTTCTCTCTCTCCCATTTGCGCATACAGACGCGCCAGCCGATAGTGCGCATCCGGCTGCGTCGGATCCAACTCCATCGCGCGTTCGAACTCTGTCACTGCTTCGATGTTTCTGTTTGCATCCGCATAAAGGCATCCCAAGTCAAAGACCGCCATTCTCGATCTTGCATCGAGCTCTACCGACTTTTTAAGTAGCTCCTCCGCGGCGGAGTTGTCATTTGTCTTGAGGCGAAGCTCCCCGAGGTAGGCATAAGCCTGTGCGTATCCGGAGTTATTCTTTATCTCAAGTTGCAACTCCGGCGCAGCATGCTCGAAATCTCCCTTTTTGAAGTATAAATAGCCCAGTTCGAAGTGCAGCACCGGCTCCGTCGGTGAGATCCGCGCCGCCGTCTCGAGTTCCCCAATTGCGTCCTCCGTCTTTCCACTTCCGTCCAGCGCCTCTGCCATGAGCATGTGCGCCTGCACAGAATCCGGATTCGTCTCCAGCAGTCTTCGATATTGATTCAACGCGCAGTCATACTGCTTGCTCCACAGGCAGCTCTGTGCCAAAACACTATGGAGCTCCGCGTTTCCTGGATCATGCGCGCTTGCCTGTTCAAGATACTTCACGGCCGCACCATATCGCTGCATTCCGAAGTAGCTCATGCCGATGAGCGTTCCACTGCGGTCATCTTCCGGCCGTTCCGTGCGCACCTGCTCAAAGATCGGTACAGCTTTGTCAAAATGTCCCTGCTTGAACTCAGCCAAGCCCAGGTTGTATAGGATCTCCGGCTGGTGCGGCTTGAGCTTAAGCGACAACCTGTACTCGACCGCCGCAGCGGATAGCTGCTCTTCCCCCGCCAGTGTCACCCCCAATCCGGCGTGAACCAGAGGATCCGTAGGCTTGCGCTGCTCCAACTCGCGCCAGATCCGTTCAGCATCCCCGTACTGCCCGGCCTCCATCAGCGCTGTCGCTCGTCCGATAGCATCGTCCTGCGCCAACAAACTGTAACTCGGGGACAAGAGCAACAGTATCGTGCATCCTAGATGCCGCGGCCTGGCCCACATCCGGAGCGCCGTGATATATCTCCACAACCGAGAGCGTCGAATGCGCAATGCCGCAGGCCCTTCCCACTTCGATTATCTATGAAGACAAAGCGCATCCGCCATAGGTCCGCCAAGATGAGGCATATCGCCTAGTCTTTGGACGAAACCTCTCGACCTCTTGTGCATGGCGGTTCAACATAGGTAAAGTACGTGTGTCCCGAAAGACGCCATCTGGCGACAACCAAGTTGCTGAAGATATGCCAACTCGCATCACGAGGCCACACCCTAGTCTCTCGCCTCAGCTCAATTTAACTCGTAGGAGTGGAATGATGAAAGTTTTACTGCCCTCCCTTTTGGCTTTAAGCATCGCCGCTCTGGCCCAGACCACGCCACCGCTCTATCGCGATCCCTCTGCGCCCGCCGCCTCCCGGGCCCACGACGTCGTCTCCCGCATGACCCTCGACGAAAAAGCCTCGCAGCTTGAAGACTGGGCTGTGGCCATTCCGCGCCTCGGCATTCCCGACTACCAAACCTGGAGCGAAGCTCTCCATGGTGTCGCTAACTCCGGCTACGCAACGGTTTTTCCCCAGGCGATCGGTATGGCTGCAACATGGGATCCCACGCTGGTCCATCAGATGGGCGACATCATCTCCACCGAAGGCCGCGCTAAGTTCAATCAGGCGCAGGCAGACGGCAATCACCGCATCTTCTACGGCCTCACCTTCTGGTCCCCTAACATCAACATCTTCCGCGATCCGAGGTGGGGTCGGGGGCAGGAGACCTACGGCGAGGATCCATATCTTACAGGTCGCATGGGTGTTGCGTTCGTTGAGGGCGTCCAGGGTCCCGACCCCGAGCACCCCAAAGCCGTCGCGACCAGCAAACACTTTGCTGTCCACAGCGGACCGGAGTCGATGCGTCATGTTTTTAACGTCGACGTCTCCCCGCGTGATCTCGAAGAAACGTACCTCCCTGCGTTCCGCTCCACCGTCGTCGACGGTCACGTGAAGTCCGTCATGTGCGCCTACAATGCCATCGACGGGTATGCGGCCTGCGCCAGCAAGATGCTGTTGCAACAGCACCTCCGCGATGCGTGGAGCTTCAAGGGATTTGTTGTCTCCGACTGCGGTGCGATCGTCGACGTCACCGAAGGTCACCACAACGCTCCGGATGTCCTGCACGCTTCGGCCCTCGCCCTGGAGGCCGGAACTGATCTCTCCTGCAGCATCTGGTCCCCGGGCTTCAACACGCTCGCAGAAGCCGTCCGAAAGGGCGTCGTCCCCGAAGCGCTTGTGACTCAGGCCGCCGAACGCCTCTTCACGGCCCGCGCGGAGCTCGGCCTGCTCGACCCTCCCGGAACTAACCCACTCGCCCGAATCCCGTTCTCAGAGGACGCCTCCGCTGCGCATCGTCAGGTGGCGCTTCGAGCGGCCGAGGAGGCGATGGTTCTCCTCAAGAACACAGGCGTCCTTCCGCTCACGCAGGCCCCTGCGAGAGTTGCCGTTGTCGGGCCCACTGCCGCTCTCCTCAGCTCGCTTGAGGGAAACTACAATGGCACCTCGCTTCACGCCGTCTATCCCGTCGACGGCATTGCTCGTCAGTTCCCCGGCGCCCAAATTCATTATGCGCAAGGGTCCACACTTGCCGCAGGATTCACGATCCCTGTGCCCCGCACCGCGTTTGCTCAAGGTCTCCGCGCCGAGTTCTTTGCCACGCCTGACTGGACCGGCCAGCCTGTCGCCACCCTTACCGAACCGGATATTCAGCACAATTGGCGCGATGCAGCGCCCGTCCCCGAGGTTCACACCCATGACTACTCCGTGCGTTGGACCGGCACTCTGCAAGCGCCAGCGCCTGGCAAGTACACTTTTATTGTCCAGGGCGGGGAGAACTTCCCGTACTCCCCTAAGGAGAGCTACCGGTTTGCCTTCGATGGTAAAGAGCTCTCCGCAGGCAGCCTGAGCGGCGCCAAGCTTAACATGGGCCATTTCACCTTCGCGGCCGGTGCCTCTCCCACAGCCCCGCCAGTGATGGTTGGCTCCACCCCGGCACGCATCGAGATCGACTTCGCCGACACCCAGCCCCACCAGTTCCAGTTGAGCTATAGCCATTCCGGCGATCTCGCCGGTGGAGGCGTCACCCTCAAGTGGGACGCCCCAGCCCAGGCTCAGCTCGACGAAGCTGTTGCTGCCGCTCGTCAGTCCGATCTCGTCGTCGCCTTCGTCGGTCTGTCGCCCCAGCTCGAAGGCGAAGAGATGCCCATCAAGATTGAAGGGTTCCTCGGCGGAGACCGCACCAGCATCAGCCTGCCCGCTGCCCAGCAGCACCTGCTTGAGGCCGTTGCAGCATCCGGCAAGCCCGTTATCGTCGTCTGCCTGAGCGGGAGCGCTATCGCCCTCACCTGGGCGCAGCAGCATGCCGCCGCCGTTCTCCAGGCGTGGTATCCCGGCGTCGAGGGTGGGACCGCCATCGCGCGCACGCTCGCCGGCCTGAACAATCCGGCCGGCCGCCTTCCCTTGACCTTTTACA
The DNA here is from genome assembly GCA_965277125.1 of Acidobacteriaceae bacterium. Lineage (GTDB taxonomy): Bacteria > Acidobacteriota > Terriglobia > Terriglobales > Acidobacteriaceae > Edaphobacter. The sequence continues at coordinate 1,164,906 of CBDIBU010000005.1, forward strand.
GCAGCACGGAAGACCTTCCCGCCTTCACCGACTACTCACTAAAGAACCGCACCTACCGCTACTACACGGGAAAGCCTCTGTGGGGATTCGGCTACGGCCTCAGCTACTCCAGCTTCAGCTACAACCCAATCACCCTTTCCACTGCAAGCCTCGCCGCCGGGCAGCCTCTCACTGCCACGGTCACCGTCACCAATACCAGTTCGCGCGCCGGCGATGAGGTAGTCGAGGCCTATCTCAAGACGCCTCAGCCGAGTGGCCCAATCCACTCCCTTGTCGGTTTCGAGCGGGTTCACCTTGATCCCGGTCAGGCTCACCAAGTCGCCATCACCATTCCGCCTCGTTCCCTGTCGACCGTTGATGACCAGGGGCAGAGATCCATTCTTCCGGGCGTTTACGAGCTTAGCTTAGGGGAGGGACAACCCGGGACCGAGCTCAAGAGCTCGCAAGTGAGCTTCAACATCTTGGGTACAGTTGCATTGCCGAAGTAACACCTAACGCGGTGCTAGGACCCATCGCGTCACCTATCCCCATCTTCAACGGAAAAGGACGGAGTACGCTCATCTTGAGCGAACTCCTCTGTCTTGGCCGCGAGCGCGAGGGACATCCCCTTTTCCGCCGCACTGGAGTGGTACTTGCCGTTTCCGATGCGCTGTGATCGGTAGATACCTGTGTCTCCGGAAAAAAGATACGCCAGGACGCAGGCTACACCCGCATAGGATCCGGCTTCGCCGCCAAACAGCTCGACAGCCATCAGCGTGGAAGCGATCGGTGTATTTGCGGCGCCAGCAAAGACCGCGACGAATCCCATGCCGGCAAGAAGGGAGGGTGGCAGCGGAAGAATGTAAGACAACGCGTTCCCTAGTGTTGCGCCGATAAAGAATAGTGGCGTCACCTCACCGCCCTTAAATCCGGCGCCAAGGGTGACTACAGTGAACAGGACCTTGAGAGCCCACTCCCAAGGTGGTAGACGGCCGGCAAACGCTTCGAGAATCGTGGAAATACCGAGCCCGATATAGCGTGTGGTGCCCAAAACGAAGACGCCCAGAGCCACAACAATACCTCCGAAAAAGGGACGAAGCGGTGCCCAAGCTAGGTGTTCCCTAAAGAAACGCGCAGTCTTATGAGTGGCTTTGGCAAAGGTCATCCCAACGACGCCGAAGACTGCGCCAGCTATGGCAGCCCAGAGGACGCCTCGGACGTTGATCGGCGGCGCCTCTGTGACACGATAGATAGTGTGTGATACACCCCAAGCATGTGTCGTCAGATCACCGAGAAAAGCCGCAACAAAGCAAGGTACGATCGCCTCATAACTGACAGCGCCGACCGCAAGCACTTCAATACCGAAGATCGCCCCAGCGAGCGGTGTGCCGAAGACCGAGGCAAAGCCTGCGCTGATACCCGTCATCAGCAGAACGCGTCTTTCTCTCGCTTGCAGCCGAAATGGTCGAGCCAGCTGATCGGCAAGCGAGGCGCCGGTCTGGATGGCCGTTCCTTCGCGGCCAGCTGACCCCCCGAAGAGTTGAGTCATAAAGGTGCCGAGCAGGATCAACGGCGTCATCCGGATAGGGATCGTTCGCTTTGGATCGTGGATCTCGTCAAGAATCAGGTTATTCCCTGCTTCGACCGACGTTCCCAGGTAGTGGTAGATGCAGCCCACGAAAAGCCCCGCAAACGGCAACAGGGCAATGAACCATTTGTGGCTCTCACGTGTCTTTGTCGCCCAAGCGAGCGAGACAAGCAGAAGCGCTGAAGCCGATCCGCCGAGAACAGCGGCGAGCGAGGCTATGGGAATCCAGCGCAGCAGGTATCGGAGTATCTGGAGCAGCTCAGAGCCGGAGCTCTTGGCATGAAACTTGAATCTATTCTTGAACAAGGGACCTCCTACAGAATGTAGGAGTCATCAGCTGCGGCAGCAGCCGCGAGCAGCCCGGCGAACCCCATCGCCAATGCTTGTACAAGGTCGAGCATAACAAATAGCCGGAACCCGAGACAACGTCGGCTCGGTAATTGGCCGTACGCGCACTTAGTAGCCAGCTCAAACGGCTTAATACCCGGACAATCGAAGCGGAAGCCCCCCTGCATCCAGGTCCACTTAGATCAGAAGGTGTACCGAGCCCCGAACTGGAACTGACGCGGTTGGTTTGCGGAGCCGGTGACTGAACCAAAGCCGTTCAGCACAGAAGGGTTGTTCGCGTAGTCAGCATTCCAGAAGACGTTAGGGTAGGCGTACTGGACGGTATTGGAGACGTTGAAGGCAGCGACCTCGAGACGGACGTTGCTTTCGCGCGGCAGGGGGAAGACCTTGTAGACGGAGACGTCGGCCTGGTGGGCACCGTCGGCGCGAAGATTGCCGATGTAAGCGGGAGCGGTCCCGGGGAGATACTGGCTGGCGGGCTGTGCGAAGCAGGTAGGGCTAAACCACTGGGTTGCCTTGCGCATAGCGCTCGAGCGTGGATCGCAGGTGAGGTCCACACGCTGATTGAAGTACGGGTTGCCGGTGCCGGTGGGGGAGGCGATGGGAACACCGTCGGAGAGATAGGTGATGGTGTTGACGGTCCAGCCGCCAAGCAGGGTGTTGGAAATGCCGTTCAGATTCAGGGCTCGGCCTTTGCCGATGGGGAGGTCCCATGAGAGCTGCCAGTTGAACTGGAAGCGGATGTCTTGGCCGGAGACGGAGTGCTCAAGATTGAGGTTGCGCCAGTCCTGCGGAGCGCCGGTGTGATAGCCCACGAAGGCGAAGGGAGGCTGGGAGTCGTCGGTGATGAGTTTGCTCCAGGTAAAGGTAGCGAGGGTGGAGATGTGATGACTCATCCGCTTCTGGATTTTGGTCTGGAGCGAGCTGTACTCGGAGTCGGCTCCAGGCAGGCCGTTGATGACAACGCCTTGCCCGAAGCCGCCATTGTTGAACTGCGGGTAGGGCTCCAGGGCCAGCCACTGCGGGATGGTTGTTGCGCCGTAGAACGGGTTGGTGGCGGGGAAGACGGCGCTGTAGGGGTTGGGGAGGTTGACGCAGTTCGGTTCGGCGCCTGTAACGCAAAGGGCGCCGTTATATTGCGCGATGGTCTGGAGCGAGAGCTGATTGAGGTCGACGGCCGCGAGAGGAAGAAAGAGGCCACGGCTGCCGACGTAGGCGAGTGAGAACACGGTATCGCCGGGAAACTGATACTCGAAGCCGAGATTAAAGTTGTACGTGGTGATGGTGCGAGGGGAGCGATACACCGTGCTCAAACCGGCGCCCAGGTTCGTGGCGGGACCCAGAGTGCTCCCAGTGGGCTGAACGAGACCAGCGGGAAATGGATTCGAGAGGAAATCGAGCGGGACGGTGTTGCCGTCTGCGTTGTAGATGGTGGCGTTCCAGGTAGAGACAGAGCCGAACCCGTCGGTGTTGAAATAGGGGAAGGCGACCATCTCCTGACTCGGGCCGTAGTAGATGCCGGCACCGCCGCGAATGACGAAGTTGGTCTGCGGTTGCCAGGCGAAGGAGGCCCTTGGACCGAGGTCCTTGAGGTTGGTGGTGTAGGGGCTTCGCGCGCCGGGGGTGACGAAGCGCTCGCCGCCCTTCAGGTTGACACCGCCGGCGGTGAAGGTCTGGTTGGGGTCCCAATACTCCTGGCGGTTGTGACGTTCGGTGCGGCCGCCGAAGATATCCCAGCGTAGGCCGAGGTTAAGGGTGAGCTTCGGGGTGACGTGGAAGTTGTCCTGGAGGAAGACGCCGTAGTATGGGTTGGCCTCGGCGGCGATAACATCCTTGGTGAAGTTGGAGGACTCCCCGCCTGGGGCCGACCCAACGCCGATCAGGAACGAGGCAAAGTCACTGCCGTCGCCGGCGAAGGTGGTGGAGGAGGTAGCGGTATTGTCGAAGTTATAGGCGCCGGCCGGGGCGGGAGGTTGGCCGACGTTGAGGAACTTCTTCTGGTACTCGAAGCCGGTGCTGATCTCATGCTTGCCGAAGATTTTGGTGAGCGTGGCGTTCGCGTCGCTGTTTTCGCTGGCGTACAGAAAGGTGTTGTCGTTGCCGGTGCCACCGATTGCCGCGGTGATGCCGAAGTAGATAACCGGGGCTTGCTTGTACACAACCTGGTCGGCGAGGGACTGCGGGAAGCCGAAGTCGGTGATATTGGAGCCGACCTGCCGTGGGTCGCCGGTCTGGTCCTCATAGTGCCGGGTGAAGGAGTAGCGGAGCTGGAGGACGGTGGTGGGATTGATGGTGAGGTCGTCGCCGATAAGGACGTTGCGGGTGTTGGTGATGTTGACAAAGTAGAACGGATCGTACGGATTGTTGTAGAGATTGGCATTGCCGAAGTTCAGGCGACCGTAGGAGAAGCGGCCGAAGATGCGGTTCTTCTCGCTTTGGGCGTAGTCAAGGCGGATGTCGAACTTCTGGGCGTGGAAGGGGTCAAGGCCTGCGGCAACGTAGTTAGCGACGTGGTAGGGCGGGCCGTCGCCGGGTCGATTGGGCAAGGGGAAAAGGTTTGCGAACTTTAGAGCAACAGGGTCGAGGTCGGCCGTGGGGATGACATTACCGGCGAAGGCTTGCCGTGTGCCGTCAGGATTATCGGGGACGAGCGGGTTGTAGATGGTGAGGCCGTCCGCGGAAAAGTCGCCGGTGCGTTCTGCGGCGGTGGGTACCGTAAACGTGCCGGTATCAAGCAGAGCTTGCTGCGTGGCCTCGTAGTCGCCGAAGAAGAAGAGCTTGTCCTTCTTAATGGGGCCGCTGATGGACCCACCCTCCTGGTAGCGGTGGAAGTCCGGTGTGCCTTGGCCGGGGTTATACATTTTATTGAAGAAGTCGTTCGCGGCGAAAGCATTCGGGCGGAAGTAGCCGAAGACGTCGCCGTGGAGCTTGTTGCTGCCCGACTTGGTGACCAGGCTGATGACACCGCCGCCGCCACTGGTGTACGTCGCTGGGGTGTTCTGGGTTTCCACGCGAAACTCTTCGACGCCGTCCTCAGGAATCTCGAAGGCGGGAATGATGGTGGCAAGGTTACTTTCCGCAATTCCGATCGGACTGCCATCGACCATGTAGTACACATTGCCCTGGAGGGAGCCGTTGACGGTGTAGGAAGAGACGTCAGCAAGAGAGCGGGCGTTGGAGATGTTGATGTTGTCGGAGGAGTTCGGCGTGCCGTTGGCGGGAGAGACGCCGGCCGAGAGCTGCACGAGCTGGTAGACGTCGCGGGTAACTAGGGGCACGCGATCAATCTGCTGCGCGGAGATGATCTGGCCGACAGTGGAGTTGCTGGCGTCCACGAGCGAGGAGGACGCGTCCACGGTCACGGTCTCGTTGAGTGAGCCGACCTGGAGGGTGGTGTTGACCGTGCTGACCTGGTCCACCGAGACGATGACGTTGTTCTGCACGGCGGTATCGAAGCCGGCGTGAGTAATAGTCACGGTGTAGGTGCCGGGTGCGACAGAGACGAAGGAGTAGACGCCGGCGGCTGTGGTAACGGTGGAAAGCTTGGTGCCTTTAGCGGTGTCGCGGGCCACGACGGACGCCCCAGGGATGTGCGCGCCGGAGTTGTCGAGCACGGTTCCGCTGATACCGCCGCGGCCGGCCTGAGCGATCACTGAAACAGAAGAAAGAACGAAGAGACCAGAAGAGACGATTGCACGCAGAGAGTAATCGTGCTCCTTGCTACGGAGTTCCATTTTGGTCAGCTCCCTACCGGATCAGCCGAGTCTACGCAATGACTTTCCGCTTGGACGTAGGTATAGGTGCCGAGCCGCGGAGTGTCAAGCTGAAAGCTACGGGTCGCGGCGGGATCCGGCACAGAGGTAACCTCTCAACCGTAACAGCCGAGATCCTTTTGGAAAGCGTTTGCGCGGTACGGTTCTGCCTGGCTCGCATGTGATCTTCCCGGCCAACATCCTCGGGTTCAAGGAGAGCAGTTTCAGAACGCTATAACTGACATCCGAGCGACCTCACGAGCCGGAAAGCGGGGCCTCGAGGAGCGTTAACATCTAGGTGATGGGAAGGCTGAATGTAAACACCGACCCGTGCTCCGGCTGGCTGACAACAGTGAGCGTGCCGTGGTGAGATTCCACAATGGCCCGGCTGATTGCCAGCCCCATGCCCGTTCCCAGCACATCTCCGCTTCGCGCTCTTGAACGGTACAGCCGATCAAAGATCAATCCTTGCTCAGCCGGGTCGATCCCGATACCGCGATCCGCGATGCTCGTGAGCACATATCCGTCCTTCCGCTCGGCTGAAACAACAATAGGTGTGTCCTCCTTCGAATACTTCGCGGCATTCTCCAGCAGATTGCAGAGGACCTTGCCCACCATCTCCGCATCTGCGGTGACCTTCGGCAGCGGTGGAAGAGATACATGAACGGGATGGGTGCTGATGGCCCCCGCGCAACTCTCTGTGGCTTGTCCAATCAGGTCAGCAATCGCGACCGGCGCGAAGTTCATGTGGATCTCCTGCGCCTCGATCTGCGCCATCTCCACCGCCTGACTTACCAGCCGGTTCAACCGGTCGGACTCTTCGTCCACGATCGTCAACAGCTCGCGGCGATCCTCTGTCCCAATCTCATCCGTCGCCAACAACGTGCTGGCTGCTCCCTTGATTGATGTAAGTGGAGTTCGTAACTCATGGGTAATTGAGTCGAGAATCAGTGTGCGTAGCCGCTCGCTCTCCTTGGTCGCTTCGCTCTTGGCAATGTCTTCGAGGGCCTGGGCACGATCGAGCGCAATCGACACCAGACCACCGATTGCCTGAAAGCTTTCCGAGGAGAGGTGGACACCTCGCAAGATCAGAAGACCTCTCGGCCGCACCCCGGCGCGCAACGGGATGCGCGTCTCCTCGCCGGTGCTGGTCTCTGGAAGGGACAGCGTCAGAGCGAGTTGTCGGAAATGCGGAATCTCGACGCCTGAGATCAGGTGCAGACCGGCTTGGTACAGCCGATCACCGTCCAAAAGATAGAGCACCGTAGACTCTGCTCGCGCAGAGCTGCTGATCAGCTCCGGCAGAGAATTTACGAGCGCGGCAATGTTCTCCGTACGTAGCAGATCGCGGCTCAAGGTGAATAGGACCTCCACCTCGCGTTGGCGCACCCGTGCCTGCTCCGCCTCCGACCGCGCCTTCTGCGCAAGGTGGCTACCGATCACGCCTGTGGCCAGGAAGGCGAACAATGCGAGCCAGTTCTCCGGATCGGCGATGGTGAAGGTACCCACCGGCGGGAGGAAATAAAAGTTGTAACAGGCCGTGGAGACGAAGGCGACAACGACCGCGTATCGCAAGCTCCATCGCGCGGCCAGAACGAGGATGTACAACAGCAACGTAAGCGCAACTGTTGTCGGGTTAACGTGGACCAAACGATGATAAAAAAACACAATCCCGAAGAGAACGATGAAGGCCAGTATCCACCTGGTCCAAGATGCTGTGTGCCGCGAGTTCATGCGACTATCTTATGACGTGACCGAACCTCGAGACCAAATCCGAAAGACACCGGAAGACTGGCTGCTCTCCAGCGAACCCGAGAAAGAGCGCGGCCGCTTCAAAGTATTTCTGGGTTACGCTCCCGGGGTGGGTAAGACCTTCAGCATGCTCAGCGAGGGTGTTCGCCGCCACAGCCGAGGCGAGGACGTCGTCATCGGCATCGTCGAAACACATGGCCGTACCGGAACAGCTGAGCTTGCCGGGAAGCTCGAGGCGATCCCGCGTCGCGAGGTGGACTACAAGGGGACCCTCTTCTCGGAGATGGATGTGGACGCGATCCTGGCCCGTCGGCCGCAAGTCGTTCTGGTCGACGAACTAGCGCACACCAACATCGAAGGCAGTCGCTTTCCCAAGCGGTTTGAAGATGTGCTTCTGCTGCTGGATCACAAGATCGATGTCCTGAGCACAATCAACATTCAGCACATCGAGAGCCTTGCTCCCCGCGTGCAGTCGCTAACCGGCATCTCTGTGCGCGAGCAGGTGCCGGACTGGGTGCTCGACCGCGCCGACGAGATCGTCATCAGCGATCTCACCCCGGAGGCGCTCGTCACCCGTATGCGGCGGGGGGACATCTATCCGTCAAACCGGATTGAGCAGTCTCTCGCCAACTTCTTCCGTCGTGGAAACCTTATCGCGCTTCGGGAGATGGCCTTGCAGCGTGTGACGCGCGCCGTCGATCGCACCCTGGACGACTACGTAAAACGCAAACGGCTTGGCTCGCATTGGACGATCGCCGAAAAGGTCGCGGTTTGTATCAGCTCCAACGCCCAGGCTCGTGACCTGATCGCCCGCGGCGCCCGCCTCGCCGAAGCGCTCAGCGCCGAGTTGTATGTTCTTCATGTCGCTCGCGAACACGATGCAGAGCCCGAGCGGAGACGGACGCTGGAGGCGAGCTTGCAACTTGCCACCAACCTCGGCGCGCAGATTGTGAAGCTTGAGGGAAAAGACACGGCCAGAACCACGGCTGCCTACATCAAAGAACATCGCATCACCCAGGCCATCGTCGGTCGTTCCGCGACGCATGGTCTGTCCTCGTACCTGTACTACTTCGCTCTGCAAAAGTTCATGGCGGAAGCACCCCACGTCGATTTGCACATCGTTACCCAGGACATTCATTGAGCTGCATCCTCATTGTCGACGATGAACGCCAGATTACCCGTATGCTGCGCACCTCGCTCCAAAGCAGCGGCTACTCCGTCATCCTTGCTAACAACGGCATTGAAGCCTACACCGCCTTCGAGGCGAACCGTCCCGACCTCATCATCACCGACCTTGCCATGCCGGAGATGGACGGCCTCGAGCTCACGCAAGCGATTCGGCGTGTGGCCGATACTCCCATCATCGTGCTCAGCGTGCGAGACACCGATACCATGAAGGTAAGGGCTCTCGACGAAGGTGCCGACGACTATCTCACCAAGCCCTTCAGCGTGCCGGAGCTGCTGGCCCGTGTACGCGCACAACTCCGCCGTTCTGTTCGCCGTGAGGACGTCGACGCCCGGCTCGAAGTTGGCGGCTTCCTGCTGGACACCGCCGCGCACACGGTCACCCTTCTCGGGCAAGAGCTCCATCTCACCCCGAAGGAGTTCGATCTCCTTACGCTCTTTCTGCGCAACCCACATCGTGTCCTAACGCACAAGGTCCTGCTGCGCTCCATCTGGGGCCCGGCCGGTGAGGATCAGCCGGAGTATCTCCGCGTCCTCGTCGGGCAGCTGCGCAAAAAACTCGACCGCGGCGATGGGCAAAACTTTATCCAGAGCGAACCGTGGGTTGGCTATCGCCTTCGGCTAGAGGACAACTCGGTTGGGTAGCCGCTTCGCCGCTCCTTACAACTTCTTTACGCATTCCCTACTGACTTCCTACGGCCTGCGGCCTTCTCCTTGCAGCAGAGGTCGCCATGTACCGCGCAACACTTCGCTTCATTTCGCTCTCGTTCGCTCTCCTTCTTGCTATGCCCTGCGCATCGCTTCTTGCGCAGGAGAGCTCGACATTGGTTGCGTCGTCGGTCCAGCCAGACACGGCCGCGGACGCTCAGCAACAGGACAAAACGTCCCCCTCACAGCAGAACACTGCTGCTCCGGAAAGCCCCACGACCCCTGCACTCACCCCGCCATCCACCTCGGACGCAGGCTTCTTCTCGCGTTGGGGACATGCTTATCTTGCAGATTGGTCCGGCAACTCGCCCGGCACGCAGGTCCCCCAGCAGCCCCGCCGTGGAACCCCGGCCCCCATCCCGTCACCGCCATATCCCGCATCGGATTGGCCGATCGGCGGCACACCTGTCATCGGCGCGCCGGATACCCAGACCTATCCACTGATGCAGGCGATCAACGGCAACAAAGGCATTAATAAGATCTTCGGCTGGATCGAGATCGGCGCAAACGGCGGCACCAACAATAAATCCAACGCGCAGAAAGGCATCCCGTCCAACGCTCCTGCCGCCTACGATGTCTACTCCAATCAGATCCAGCTCGATCAGGCGGCGCTCTACTTCCAACGCCTCGAAAACACGGCGCAGAAAGACCATGTGGACTGGGGCTACCAGCTCACTCTGCTCTATGGCGTGGACTACCGCTTTACCACGGCGCACGGCATTCTCAGCCAGCAATTGCTGGTCAAGAACTCCGAATACGGCTTCGACCCGGTTATGTTCTACGTCGATGGCTACTTCCCGCACGTCGCCCAAGGCATGGTTCTGCGCGTCGGCCGCTATATCTCCTTGCCGGACATCGAAGCCCAGCTCGCACCCAATAACTACACCTACTCGCACTCCATCCTGTACACCTACGACTGCTATACCCAGACAGGCGCGAACGCCACGGTCAAGCTCAACCAGCACTGGACCGTGCAGGGCGGTATCTCGGCTGGCTGCGACACCGCGCCATGGACCACGGACGCCAAGCTCACGGGCAACACCTGCGTCATCTACACCTGGCACAACGGCGGCGACGCCCTCAACACCTGCGATAACAGCATCAATGACAGTAAGTACGCGTACAACAACCTAACGGCCTACTACGAGACCTGGTATCACCGCATCAACGCTCATTGGCACACCGACACCGAGGGCTGGTACCAATACATGAAAGCCACACCCAATATGTACTGGTACAACTCCGGCGGAGCCTACGCTAAGACCGCCGCAACCCCTTACCCGGAGACGAATGGAGCAGGCGGCGCTCTCAACTTCGGCGCCGTCTGCCAAGACCCAAGGCTGCCCACCGCCCAGCAGTCTTCGCGCTGCTACGCCCCGGACTGGGCTATCACTAACTACGTCGAGCACAACTTCAATCACGACAAAGCCTCTCTTAATATCCGTAACGAGTTCGTGGATGACATGAAGGGCCAGCGCACCGGAACCCCCGCAAAGTACGAAGAGCACATGGTCGGCTTCGATTTCTGGACCGGCTCCACCATCACCTTCCGCCCGGAACTCAGCTACATGCGGTGCTACAGCACGTATAAGACACCCAGCGGTCGTCCGGTCTCCTGCACCGATGTCGCCGCAGGCTCCTCGATCGCCAGCGACGAGTCTCAGTGGCTCGGTGGCTCGGCTTCGCCCACGGGTCTGGGCAAGACCCAGTACCTGACCTTCGCGGCGGACGTCATCTTTCATTTCTAGCGCAGTCTCAGGACCGCCGTTGGAATGAGATCCGCGGCGGTCGTTCCAGGCATGTGGCACTTACGCCCCGCGCCGCGACACTACAAGCTCGTGAGGAACAACACTATGCTCGATATCGTCTCAGCGATTGCCACGGTAGCCCTCTTTGCTCTGAGCATCGCCTATGTGCATGGCTGCGACCACCTGAAAGGCGCACGCCCATGATCCTCAATCTCATTCTCCTCCTGGTCTCCGCGTTACTTCTGATCTATCTCGTCTACGCTCTGCTTCGTCCGGAAAAGTTCTAGGAAAGTTACAGTTCATGACCCTCAATGGATGGCTTCAAATCGCGGTCTTCATCGTCGTGGTGCTCTTTCTGGCTGTGCCGATGGGCAGCTACATGACGCGTGTCTTCGATCGTCGCAAGACGTTTCTGGATACTCTCTTGGTCCCCTGTGAGAATCTCCTCTATCGCTGCACCGGCGTTAAAGCCGATCAAGAGATGCGCTGGACAGAGTACGTCTTGGCTATGCTTATTTTCAGCGCTGCCACGCTCGTTCTTACCTATGTTGTCGAGCGGCTCCAGGCCATTTTGCCCTTCAACCCGCAGCACCTGCCGGGAGTAGAGCCTGCCCTCGCCCTGAACACCGCGATCTCGTTCACAACGAATACTAACTGGCAGGCCTATGTGCCCGAGTCCACCATGAGCTATCTCACGCAGATGCTCGGTCTCGCCACGCATAACTTCTGGTCGGCAGCCGTTGGCCTCGCCTTTGCCGTGGCGTTTATCCGTGGGATCGCTCGTCGTGAAAGCAAGACGCTCGGCAACTTCTGGGTCGACCTCACACGCGGCATCTTGTGGGTCCTTCTTCCTATCTCGATTATCTTCGCCCTTGTTCTCGTCTCGCAGGGCGTCGTGCAGAACCTGCGAAGCTACGACACCGTGAAGCTGGTTGAGCCGCAGACCGTCACCGGCGCGGATGGCAAGCCATCCACGGTAACCACGCAGACTATTGCGCAGGGTCCTGTTGCGTCACAAGAAGCGATCAAGATGCTTGGCACCAACGGCGGCGGCTTCTTCAATACCAATAGCGCGCACCCGTTCGAGAATCCAACGCCCATCACCAACCTTCTGCAGATGCTTTCGATTTTCCTGATCCCTGCAGGCTTGTGTATCACTCTTGGACAGATGGTCGGTTCTCCAAAGCATGGGTGGGCCGTACTTGCGGCCATGGCTGTCCTTTGGTTTGCCGGCACCCTGACCAGTTATTGGGCGGAGTCGCACGGCAACCCGCTCCTCCATAACGTCGATACCCGAACCACGCTCACACAGGCAGGCGGCAACATGGAGGGCAAGGAGGTCCGCTTCGGCATTGCAAACTCCGCTCTCTTCGCAACGGTCACCACGGACGCAAGCTGCGGCGCCGTCAATGGCATGCACGACAGCTTCATGCCGCTGGGCGGCATGGTGCCGATGGTCAACATTCTTCTCGGCGAAGTCGTCTTCGGCGGCGTTGGGGCGGGCCTGTACGGGATGCTCGTCTTTGTGGTAATGGCCGTCTTTATCGCGGGCCTCATGGTCGGCCGCACCCCTGAGTATCTCGGCAAGAAGATCGAAGCCTATGACGTGCAGATGGCTATGCTGTATCTGCTCATCTTTCCCCTGCTGATTCTCGGCTTCTCCGCCGTCACCATTCTGATGCCGAATGTCGGTCTGTCCAGCCTCGCCAACCACGGCCCACACGGCCTTAGCGAGGTCCTCTATGCCTACACCTCGGCTACCGGCAACAACGGCTCAGCCTTTGCCGGGCTGAATGCTAACACCCACTGGTATAACTACTCGCTTGGTGTGACCATGTTCATCGGCCGCTTCCTGATGATGGTGCCCATGCTCGCCATCGCCGGCAACCTCGCGAGCAAGAAGATAGTTCCCGCCTCGGCCGGCACCTTCCCCGTGACGACACCGCTCTTTACCGTTCTGCTCACGGGCGTCATTGTCATCGTGGGCGCACTCACCTTTTTTCCGGCTCTCTCGCTCGGGCCCGTGCTCGAGCACCTCCTTCTGCGTGCAGGCCACACCTTCTGAGTGCGAGCACCTTCGTGGAAAGAAAGAAACTATGCCTACACAGATGAAACGTCGCTCGCTCTTCGATAGGCAGATTGTGCGTCGCGCTCTTGTCGACGCACTGGTCAAGCTCAATCCCCGTGTCATGATGCGCAATCCGGTCATGTTCGTCGTAGAGCTTGGCAGCCTGCTCACCACTATCCTGCTCTTCATCAATCTCGCCACGCATCACGCCTCTGCGGGCGATCACTTCAGTTTTGATCTCCAGATCACCCTTTGGCTCTGGTTCACCGTGCTCTTCGCCAACTTTGCCGAAGCGATGGCTGAGGGCCGAGGCAAGGCTCAAGCAGACGCCCTGAGACAAGCGAAGTCCGAGACCACCGCCTATCTCGTCAGAAAGTCCGGTGACCTTGAAGAGGTTCCCAGCTCGCAGCTCCGCGTCGATGATGTTGTGCGCGTCGCTGCCAGCCAGATGATCCCCGGCGACGGCGAAGTCATCGAGGGCGTGGCCTCGGTAGATGAGTCCGCCATCACCGGAGAGTCCGCCCCGGTCATCCGCGAAGCCGGCGGCGACCGCTCGGCGGTCACCGGCGGCACGCGCGTCCTCTCCGATTCCATCACCGTCCGCATTACCTCCAACCCCGGCGAGACCTTTCTCGATCGCATGATCGCCCTTGTTGAAGGGGCCGAGCGGCAGAAGACTCCCAACGAGATTGCGCTCAATATTCTGCTAGCTGGGCTCACCATTATCTTTCTTCTCGCCGTCGTTACTCTTCAACCGTTCGCCATCTACTCCGGCGCGCCCCAAACTGTGTTTGTCCTTATCTCGCTTCTCGTGTGCCTCATCCCGACCACCATCGGCGGCTTGCTTTCGGCCATTGGCATTGCCGGCATGGATCGTCTTGTGCAGCACAACGTCCTGGCAACCTCAGGCCGTGCTGTTGAGGCCGCCGGCGACGTCAATACCCTTTTGCTCGACAAGACCGGCACCATCACCATCGGCAATCGGCAGGCGGCGGAGTTCCTCCCCGCCCCGGGTGTCACCGCCGCGCAGCTCGCCGACGCGGCACAGCTCTCCTCGCTCTCGGACGAAACTCCCGAGGGTCGATCGATCGTGGTTCTCGCGAAAGAGCAGTACAACCTCCGCGGTCGCGAGCTCGCCCAGCTCAACGCCGAGTTCGTTCCCTTCTCCGCAACCACACGCATGAGCGGCATCGAGGTCGACGGGCGATCGATCCGCAAAGGTGCTACCGACGCCATCGCCGGCTATCTGAACGGACACGGCGCGCAGATGCCGGACGCCGTCCGGTCTTCGGTCGAAGAGATCTCGCGCAAGGGCGGAACACCTCTCGTCGTTGCGGAAAACGGCCGCGCGCTCGGTGTGATCTACCTCAAGGACGTCGTCAAGGGCGGCATGAAGGAGCGCTTCGAGCAGCTCCGCACCATGGGCATTCGAACCGTCATGATCACAGGGGATAACCCGCTTACCGCCGCCGCGATCGCCCGCGAGGCCGGCGTGGATGACTTCCTCGCCGAGGCGAAGCCCAAGGACAAGATGGACCTCATTCGTCGCGAGCAGGCCAGTGGAAAACTCGTCGCCATGACCGGGGACGGCACCAATGACGCCCCTGCGCTCGCCCAGGCCGACGTGGGCGTCGCGATGAACTCCGGCACGCAAGCCGCGAAGGAAGCCGGCAACATGGTCGACCTTGACTCCAATCCGACAAAACTGATCGAGATCGTCGCCATCGGCAAACAGCTCCTGATGACCCGTGGCGCGCTGACGACCTTCTCGATCTCAAATGACGTCGCCAAGTACTTCGCGATCATTCCCGCCATGTTCGCAGGCGTCTTCCCCGTACTTGCCGCACTCAACATCATGCGTCTTCACAATGCCGAGTCCGCAGTGCTTTCGGCCGTGATCTTCAATGCCCTGATTATCGTCGGCCTCATCCCGCTAGCTCTTCGCGGCGTCAGCTATAAGCCCATGTCGGCCGCGGCCCTGCTGCAACGCAACCTGCTCGTCTACGGACTTGGCGGCCTCATCGTTCCTTTTGTGGGCATCAAGCTGCTTGACATGCTTATCGTCGTCCTACACCTTGCATAGCCTTGACGCACCGGAGCTCCCGTATGAAGAAACACATCCTTACTGCTTGCCTTTACACCGTTATCACCGCTGTTCTCCTCGGTATCGTCTATCCTCTCGTCCTCACCGGCGTCGCTCACCTCCTTATGCGAAACAAGGCCGATGGGCAACTCCTCTCGCACAACGGCGAGCTTGTTGGCTCCGCTCTGATTGGGCAGCCATTCAATGGCCCAGGCTACTTCCATAGCAGACCATCTGCTGCCGGCAGCGGCTACGACGCCTCCGCGTCCTCCGGCTCCAACTATGGCCCAACCAATAAGGCGCTCGTCGATCGTGTAGCCGCCAGCGTCACATCGGAGAGCACAGGTTCCCCCGTTCCGATCGATCTGGTCACCGCCTCCGCCTCAGGTCTCGATCCCGATATCACTCCCGCTGCCGCGCTCTACCAGGTGCACCGTGTAGCCAGCACACGCCATCTCACCGATGCAGCCGTGGCGGCCCTCGTGCAACAGCACATCACTCCGCGACAGCTGGGTCTGTTCGGAGAGCCGCGCGTGAACGTTCTTAGTCTTAACCTGGCACTGAGCAACGTCCGTCCCTAGTAAAAGCCCGCAACATCGCTCGATTCCAAGCAGGCGTCCGATCATGTCCCGCCTCACCATCGCCGCACTGCACCGCGTCATGACGCGCACGTACAAACAGCAGCCGTGCAGCACACAGAGAACCGTCCTGGGTGTCCCTTGCAGGCCAGGGTCCTGAGTCCAATCTTTGGCTCGCCTGTTTGCCGGCATGGGATCGCAATCCTCTCTTCTTCAATCCGTCGTGTAGCATTGGAACGCTTGGACAGCTCGGATCTGGAGCTTCGTCGCCCGGATCCGAACATCTCTCGTGCGACTCACGTTCCCATGGAAGACGCTGCTAAGGTTTGTTGATCTCAAAGCGTAAGGCTCTCCTCCCCGTGAAATCGTTACGCTCCATCCGTCTTCGGGTCCTCATGTTGGTATGTCTCGCGGGTATGCTGCTCGCAAATCACTTTGTGCTTGGGGCGCAGGAAGGGTCCGGTGCCGTCGTTTGGACAGGAACACTGGTCAGTGCCTCCGGTCAGCCGGTCGCGCAGGCCAGTATTAAGATTCATGGCGATGGCGCCGACCGCACAATAAAGACCGATGCGGAAGGACACTTTCACTTTACCGGGGTCCCGCCGGCGCTCTACACGCTCTCCGTCGACGTGAGCGGCAAGATCATTCAGGCGGAAAGCCCATTCACCTTGGGCGCACAGACCAGGCCCACTCTACTCACTATCTCGGGAGCTGACACTTTATTGGTTGGTCTTCAAAACGCGCCGGACGCTTCAAATAGCACCGGAGAACAGCTGTCCAGCAGCGCCGTAAGTGAGATTCCTCTCAATAAACGTGACTTCAGCGCCTTGCTCCTGCTCGCGGTCGGCACCAGCACAGACTCCAACGGGACCAACTTCACGCCGCAGTTCGCCATCAATGGCCAGCGTGGTGTCGAAGCCATATTTGCCATGGACGGTGCCGAAACCAGCGATCCGGAGATGGGCGGCTCCACCTTTTCCAACTTCAACGTCGATGCGATCGAAGGCATCGAATCGGTCTCGGGCTGGATGCCGGCTGAGATCGGTCGCGGAGCGTCCGGTTTCACCAACATTACGACACGCTCCGGCACTAACGCCGTTCATGGCTCGATCTTCGAGTTCTTGCGCAACTCCTCGCTCGACGCCCGGAACTACTTCGATCACCCCTCGCCCGCCAGCCCCGGCCGCATCCCGCCCTTTCGCCGCAACGAATTCGGCTTGACCAACGGCGGCCCCGTTCCACTTCCACATCTGCCCAAAGGCAAGACCTTCTACTTCATCGAACTCCAAGCACTTCGGCAGGTCCTCGGAACTACGCAGGTCTTCCCCGTTCCCACGGCAGAGGAGCGAGCCGGCTTTGACTCGACTGCCTTCCCCGGCGACACCCTCGTCATTCCCGTCGACGCAGGAATCGCGCGTGCCCTTGCCCGCTATCCCCTGCCCAACTATCCGCAGGGAGCGTACGGCGATCGGACCTATGCTGCGTCCGCCAAAATCCCCACCGACTACGACCAACTGTCCATCCGCCTCGATCACCAGGTCAGCGCAAAGAATCACGTGTTCACGCGCGTCTCATTTAACAATCTGATCGGCCCGACGACCAACCCCGATCAAACTGTCCTCGATCCCTCCTTCGGTGTGCAATACCGTGATCACCAGCGAAACTTCGTCTTCGATTTCACCCGCACCTCCTCCCCTCGACTTATTTTGCAGACACAGTTCAACATCACGCGCACCACGCCCGCCTTTCACACCAACAACTCCACCGATCCCGCCCTCAAGTTCAACGATGGCCTCTATGAATCCTTCAACTCCGCCGCTGGTACGGTGACAGCTGCCTATAACAACCTCTTTTCACTCCGCCAAGCAGTCACCTTTACCACGCACGGTCATGTCATCAAGGCCGGTGCGGAGCTTCGGCTGAACCGCGATACCAGCTACTTCGGTACCAGCCCGAACGGTGAGTTCGACTTCGGTGGCGGAACTGCCTACTCGCCTATCGATCTTCAGTCGCAGAGCGGCGCACATATCATTCATCGCGGTGACCCTCTGCCGGACACCCTCTCGAGCCTGCTCGTCGGCAGCGCCTTTCTCTATACCGCGGCTGTCGCACCTCCCATCGCCTCAGGTGGGCAGCACATCGGTACAGCTGCCACCAGCCGGAATGCCGGCGGCCTCTACATCCAGGACACATGGAAGATCTCGGATCGCTTCACCCTCAACTACGGCCTGCGCTACGAGCGCTATTCCTCTATCGAAGAGCGCGCACGACGCACCTCGAGCTTGCGAGATGCCAACAACGATCTCGGCCAGGTCTTCGTCGTCAACCCCCAACCCGCGTACCAGAATAGTCGTTTTAACTGGGCCCCACGGGTCCAGCTCGACACGCGCCTCGCGAATCACCTGCTCCTGCACGCCGGCGGTGGCCTGACCACGATTCCACCCAATATTTGGCAAGACAACGACCTGACCGGCGGGTCACCCTTCGTCATCTACCCGCGCGTTACCTCCACCAGCCTCAACCCCATCCCCTACGGCTACCAGATCACCTCAGCCGAGCTGCCGCGTGCCTACACGCCGGAGGGCGCGGACATCTTTCCCGGCAATGTGACCAAGACCGTGGCGCCCAACACGGTGTTCGACGTCGATCGCTACGAACGTGATCTGGCCGCCATCACTCCCGGGAGCCAGCTCGTTCCACTCAGCGTTCAAGGGATCGACCGCTACTTTGGCAACGCGTATCTCGGCACATGGACGCTCGGCGTCGAACGGCCCATCGCCCATCTCACAGCAAGCGCGAACTATATCGGAACGGCAAGCTGGCGCCTCCCCCGCGCCAGCTTTCCCAACGCCTATCCCGGCGCCGACCCAGCCTTCGCCCGTCACACCCGATTCGATGCCGACAGCAAAGTAATCGGCGGCTTCGGCACCGAGGTGCTCGTAACATCAAACTCCCACTCCACCTATCATGCACTCCAGGCCTCGCTGGGTGGCACCACCGGCCACGGTGGTCCTGGCGTGCAAGCCAGCTATACCTGGTCGAAGTCCATCGACGACACCAGCTCCGCGACTGCTACCCTCAACCCGGGCGCGGTCGGCGCCGTCACGCTGCCCTCACCCCAAAACCCCTTCGATACCCACGCCGAAAAAGGGCCCTCCAACTTCGATGCCACCCATGTCTTCGCGCTGAGCGTGGCGCAGGATTTGCACCTAGACACCCTAAGCTCCCTCCGTGTCCTCCCCAGCACACTCCGGTCGGGCTGGCAGGTCATCAGCATCTCGACCATCACCAGCGGTTCGCCCTTTACCGTCTACTCCGGCGTGCAGCAAACCGGTGTCGGTGCGGGTGGAGTGGATCGCCCCGACCAGATCGCGACCC
Organism: Acidobacteriaceae bacterium; assembly: GCA_965277125.1. Taxonomy (GTDB): domain Bacteria; phylum Acidobacteriota; class Terriglobia; order Terriglobales; family Acidobacteriaceae; genus Edaphobacter. The sequence continues at coordinate 1,184,073 of CBDIBU010000005.1, forward strand.
CGGCACTCTCCACAGCCCGCAGGACGCGCGAGGACTACTTCGGCCGCGGTGCGGCGAACGCCTCGTACTTCGCCATCCCCATTAATCTTGTCGGTGGCACAGGTCCCAACTCCGGACGCTTCGGCACTCTGGGTCGAAACTCTTTCCGCGGTCCCGCCTTTTACGACTTTGATTTTTCTTTCATCAAGGACACACCCTTCGGGCATCGTGGCAACGGTGAGCTCGCTGTACTCCAGTTCCGCTCCGAGTTCTTCAATGTATTCAACATAGTTAATATGGGGCTGCCCGCGAACATCCTCACCGGATCAGGCTTCGGCCTCATTAGCCGCACCTCAGGAACATCCCGACAAATTCAGTTCTCTGTAAAAATTCTTTACTGACTTCTCGGGAACACTCTTCTGCGACACACGATCGTCAGCGCAGCGGTCTGTCGCCACTCAGAGCATCTTGTTAACCCTAGCTAGACTGACGCAGGTAGGCCCATGCCTGCTCTCGGCTACAAAAGTGGTATTTCCAGAGAGAACCCGTCCCGTAAAGATGTTGGGAGTCTTCATTATGCAACGCCGTCTTGTCGACCGGGATGAGGTACGCCGTAATGGGTTGGAGGTTCTTCGTGAGTCTTACCGCCGTCTTTCGCAGACTGTTGGCGAGCCTCTCCCTATTCATCACGTTTCGCATGCCGCGTCACCCACTTAAGGGGACGGGTAAACTGCAAATTGACTTCGCACGCACCGGGCTGCCTGCGCAGATCCTCCTGCGGCATCGACCGAAGAGACCCTCACATCTATTCCTCGTCTTAGTGTCGGCTGGTATACAGGGCTTTTGGATCTCTAGTCTGATTACAACGGTTCCGGCCCTCGCGCAACAGAACGTAAAGACTCGCCCGCTGTTGCTGACCTCCGTGGCAGCGGTTCATGATCTGGCGCCCGACCTAGCCGCTCAAGCGCGCGTTCAACTTACCGGCACCATTACGTTCTACGATCCCGCAGAGCGCGAGATGTTTCTCCAAGACGCGACAGGCGGCGTTTATATCGAGACCGACAAAATTTACCCTGTCGAGCAAGGGGATATGGTCTCAGTGGATGGGACCGCGGCTGCGAGCTACCGGACAGAAATAGCGCTTGATCCAGTAATCCATGTCTTGTCAAAAGGAAGTAACCTAGCTGCGCCCAAGGTCGCGCACGGTATGCTGACGACTGGGGAGCTGGACTCTAGGCTAGCCACAGTTCGCGGAACCGTCCGGGCGGTAGACGTCGAACAACATGAGAACGCGCCGATCCTTCACCTTGACGTGGAGATGGAAGGCGGTGAGATCGAAGTCTATCAACCGGTGTCGGTTCTTAATTCGGACACGCTTTCTCGATACGTTGGTCTGGATGGCAACTCCCTGTTAGACACAACGGTGGAGATCACCGGCGTAGTTGGCGGCGTGTTCGACACCAAATCGCAGTTAACCGGGATTATCATCTACGTACAGAAGAGCACTGCAATCAAGGTGCTGAAGCCGGCACGCCTCAGCCCGCTTAAGCTTCCATCCACGGATATTGATCAGGTGTTTCAGTCTCTTCGCCTGTTTGATGCTTCCAGCAGACTTCGTATACGAGGAGTTCTAACCTACTACAAGCCGGGAGACTCGGCGGTTCTTGAAGAGAATGGCAAAAGCATCTTTGTCCTCACGCGCGAGACAAAGCATATTGCTATCGGCAATATCATTGATGCCGTCGGATTTGCCAGCGACAGAGAATACGCTCCAAGCCTCCGGCAGGCAGAGCTATTTGACACTGGCAAACATGGTTCTATCGCTCCCAAGCTCGTCACCTATGACGATGCGCTGAGTGGACTCTACAGCGATAACCTTATTTCGCTTGAAGGCACGCTGATCTCCGAGTTATATAGCGCGGGCGTCGAGACGCTCGTGATCAACGCGGACGGACATTATGTAACGGGTAGGCTGGAGAGCACCGCCGCTAAACTTCCGAATCTACGCGTAGGCACATTGGTTCGTCTCACCGGAATCTGCCGCATTGTGCCGGGCGGACCGTGGCGAGCGCCAACCTTCTTCCACGTGGAGATGCGCGAACCGAGTGACTTAACCATGCTTTCCACGCCCTCATGGTGGACCGTCCGACATCTATTCGGCCTACTTGGAATGCTCCTCGTTCTCGCGTCCGCGATCGTAGCCTGGGCCATGCTGCTTCGTCGTAGGGTTCGACAGCAGACAGCACATATCGAGCGCACCATGCTCATCGCCAAGCGACGAAGCAGCTTGTTGGAAAGGATCAGTTCCAATTACACTTTGGCAACTCTGTTAGGGGATGTCTGCGAGTGTGTTACATCCCTTCTCCCCGGGACACTATGCATTTACACCCTTGATGCAGAATTGGGCAACGATCCGCAGAACTCGGCAAACCACTCCACCGCTGCGGCAGAAACTCTCCTGTACTCTATGTCCCTGACCGGTGCCGACGACAAGCCCGTGGGACAGCTGTCGGTCTATGCCACCGATCCACTCATTCCCTTGAACAATCGGCACGAAGTATTTTCCATGATGTCGGAGGTGGCCAACCTAGCCCTGCAGCAGTCACTCTTGTATCAGGGCCTCGTCCACCACTCCACGCACGACGCCTTGACGGACCTGCCCAACCGCAGGCTCTGCGAACACCGCCTTCACCTCGCCCTGTCCGAAGCTGCGCAACATGGCACGCGTGTTGCCGTCTTCTATATCGATGTTAATCGCTTTAAGCATGTGAATGACAAGTATGGCCATCGAGTTGGGGATCTTTATCTAAAAGCAATTAGTAGTCGATTAGAAAAAGAGATTCGATCAACTGATACGTTGGCTCGCATCGGCGGCGACGAGTTTCTGGTCATAGCTCCGCAAACAACAGCTTCGTGCGACGCCGCGGATCTTTGTTCTCGCCTCCAACGCTCCTTTGACCGACCTTTCAATCTAGATGAAACGCACATAGAGGGATCAGCGAGCTTCGGACTTGCGTGTTATCCAGAAAATGGCACAACTGCAGAAGAGCTAAAACGTTTTGCCGACAATGCGATGTATCTTGCTAAGCGAGGCACAGCGGTAGACGAGGCGCATAAGTCGGTACGTGACATCAATATTGTGACGCCGGACGAATTGGAGGTGGCACTCGCGCGCGGCCAGTTCCGCTTGGCATATCAGCCGCAGTTTGCGCCCACCGGCCAACTGCGTGGAATGGAAGCTCTCCTTCGCTTGCAAGACGCTATCATGGGAACGCTCACCCCGGACGCGTTCATCTCGGTTGCGGAACGATGCGACACAATCCTTCCTCTCGGACGATGGGTCTTAGCACGCGCCCTAGAGGATGCTATGCGCTGGGGACTGCACGATGGCTCATCGGTGCTGCTGATAGTCAATGTGTCGATGCGGCAGGTTGCGCAACCGACCTTCGCCGAGGAGGTTTTAGAGTTGCTCGAACAGAGCGGCTTTCCGCCAGACCGACTCGAGATCGAGCTCACGGAACGTACGCTCGTATCAGATTGTAAGGAGGTGCGACGGCAGCTCGAGCGCTTGCGCGATGCCGGAATACGAGTGTCCCTCGACGATTTCGGCACTGGGCAATCATCACTCAGCCTATTGCATAGGTTGCCGATCGACACGATCAAGATTGATCGCAGCTTTATCGCCGCCATGAACACGGAACCGAGTGTGCTTCCGGTGATCCAGGCCATAACGTACATGGCCCAGGGTCTAGGAAAGCGCATCGTCGCCGAGGGTGTAGAGACCCTTGCGCCAGTGGAAACCCTTCTTCGCATGGGAGAGATGGACTTCCAAGGCTATCTACTCAGTCGTCCCGTGTCCGCAGAGCAAGTGGAGCAGGTTCTTCCCTTCTGGAGATCGGGCCTTCCCATGCCGACTGTCTTTCAGACGCAGCGGGATGGTGAACTCTATCGTTAGGCAGATCGCTGACGGTCCGAATCGAGCTTCTTAGTCCCTAAAGATCGCGAACCCAGAGCTCTAGCTGGACTGGCGCCGAACCTACTTCGTCTGACATGCCTCCTTCGGGACAGTTGCGTCCTAAGTGAATCACGAACCAACCTAGAAGCTTCCCATCGCATGCGCGGACAGAGCACGCCTTCACCCGGCTCCCAGCGCGCCTCTTGCTCGCCATCAGCCCACCATGTATACAGGTGGAAACATTCCATCGAGAAAGCGTCACAACATCGGCTTTCTCCGCAGCCCGGCTCAGGACAAGGGCAGTCCCTGGATCCCTCTTATGCGATCAGCACGTGTCGGCCTCGTCGGCCTGGGTCTCGAGGCGTATTGGCCACAGTTCGCCGGCCTCGAGCAACGCCTTACCGGCTACCTCGATCAAGTCGTCGAAAAGGTTGCTGCCAGCCGCGTCGATGTGGTCAATTTAGGCCTGATCGATACCGCCCAGAAAGGCATCGAAGCCGGCCACCAACTCCGTCGCGAAGACGTCGATCTTCTCCTCCTCTATCCCACCACCTACGCCCTCTCTTCCACCGTCCTGCCCATTGTGCAGCGCGCCAAAGTCCCCGTTCTCCTGCTGAATCTCCAGCCCGAGGCCGCCATCGACTATGCGCGCTTCAATTGCATGCGCCAAGGCAACGGCAAAGCCGACCGCACCGCCATGACGGGCGAGTGGCTCGCCTTCTGCTCCGCCTGTACTGTCCCCGAGATCGCCAACGTTCTCCGCCGCTCCGGCATTGCCTTCCATCAGCTCACCGGTATGCTTGAAGACGACCCTATCTTCTGGCGCGAGATGGACGATTGGATGCAAGCCGCGAACAGCGTCGTGGCCCTCGCGCACAATCGCATCGGCCTCATGGGCCACTACTACAACGGCATGCTCGACATTGTCACCGACCTCACCGCCATCTGCGCCACCTTCGGCTCGCATGTCGAAATGCTCGAGGTCGATACCCTCACTCACCTGCGCGCGCAACTTCCGGACGAAGTGGTCGCCGACCGCATCGAACACATCCGGGCCGCCTTCGACGTCCAGCACGACTGCGACTCCGCCGAGCTCACCCGCGCCGCCCGTACCTCCCTCGCGCTCGACCGTCTCGTCGAGGCGAATACCCTTACCTCGCTCGCCTACTTCTACGAGGGCACCGGCAACCCCGCCAACGAGGACACCATGAGCTCCATTATCCTCGGCACCTCCCTGCTCACCGCCCGCGGCATACCCGTCGCCGGCGAGTACGAGGTCAAGAACGTCATCGCCATGCACATCATGGACCACCTCGGCGCCGGCGGCTCCTTCACCGAGTTCTACGCCGCCGATTTCACCGCCGACCTCGTCCTCATGGGCCACGACGGTCCTGGGCACGGTGAGATCGCCGAGGGCCGCGTCAAGGTACGCCCGCTCGAGGTCTACCACGGCAAAGTCGGCGCCGGCCTCTCCGTCGAGATGTCCGTGCGCCATGGCCCCATCACCATCCTCTCCGTCGTCGAGGACGGCGCTGGCCGCTTCCTTCTGCTCATCGCCGAAGGCCTCTGCGAGCCCGGTCCCACGCTCGAGATCGGCAACACCAACAGCCGCTATCGTTTTCCACTCGGCGCCCGTGGTTTCATGAACAGCTGGAACAGCCACGGCCCCGCGCACCACTGCGCCGCCGGCCTCGGCCACGTCGCCGATCGAATCGAAAAGGTCGCGGCCTTGCTCGGCATCCGCGCCATCCGCGTCTGCTAGCAGCACCTCGGCCCTACGGTGTCGTCTGCGCCTCCGGCGGTAGCTGCTGTCGGCTCACATCCCGAGCGGATACCGCCAACGCCGCGGCGCCTCTTCCATGCAGATCCAGAAACCGAGCCATCGCCATCTTCTGCTCCGCCGCATGCCCTAGGGCGCGCTCCGCCATCGCCAATCGGTACCACGAGGCTTCGTCGGTCGGATCGTCCGCCGTCGCCTTCCGCAGATACGGCAGCGCCGCCACCCACTCGTGCTGCGCCGAGAGCACCGTCCCCATCCCTAGATTCGCCTCCGGAAACTCCGGATACAACCTGAGCGCCGCTTCAAAGTTCTTTCGCGCGGACGCTAGGTCGCCCTCCAGCCGGTCCAGCTCGCCGAGTTCGTACACCGCATTCGCATTCTCCGGATCAAGCTGCAACTCCGCCGCGAACTCCTTCCGTGCCGCCGCGAGATCCTCGGGGTGATGAAGATCGCGCGCCCGTTCCCGCAACACGCGCCCCAGACGATAGTGTGTCCCCGGATGCCGCGGATCGAGCCGAAGCACCTCACCGTACTCCGCAATCGCCGCGTCGTGCGAGCCCTGGCTCTCCAGCGCCTCTGCCGCCGCCAGATGTCGCCACACCGACTCCGGGGCCACCCGTGCCAGCCGCTCCACCGTTAAATACGCATAGTTGCCGAAGATGCGCTCACCCCGATACAGCACCTCCGCATCTTCAGGAAACATGCGGTCCAGCTCCAGGGCCAAGGCGACTGCCTCCCGGTCCTTTCCCATTGCCGTGTATGCGCGCTCAAGCTCCAACCCGCTCATCCGCTCCACCGGCGCGTCCTTAGCCGTGTGGAACGTCCGCTCCAGCTCCGGAATCGCCTTCGCCGACTCGCCCAGTTCGGCTTCACACATGGCGACCAGCCCGTCCACATTCGCCAACCCCGGCTTCAGCGCACGCGCCTTCTCGAGCTCCGCCTCCGCCGCGCGAAAGCTCCCCCGCTGAAACAGCAACGCCCCGATCGTCGCATGGACCTCTGCCACCTTCGGCGCACGCTCGGCGATCGCCTGAAACTGCCGCAACGCGCCCTCCGCATCACCCGCCGCGAGCGTCTGCTGCGCCGCCGTATACTGCCGCTGCACCTCATCCTCGCCCTGCCCGCGCGCAATCGCCGTCGTTACCAGCAACACTCCGCCGCACAGCGCATGCGCCAGCCTCACTCCGCCCCGCCCCTCCCCGCGCTCCGCGTCTCGCGCACTACCTCCACCGGTCCCAGCAGGCCCGCTTGCACCAGCGGCGAATCAGCCTTGTACGGATCGCGCACCGTAAAGGTGTACTTCGTCGTCACGTTCGGCTGCGCATCACCGATCAGCCGATTCACCCAAAGATCCACCACCCGCACCTCAATCACATTCTTACCCGGTCGCAGCGCGCCCGTCGCGTTCACCCGGTAAGGCGCCTTCCACGCCTCGCCCAGTGGCTTGCCATTGACCGTCACCTCCGCCAAGTTCGCCACCGTCCCTAGGTCCAGCCACAGCTTCGCCCCCGGCTGAAACCACGCCGCCGGCGCGTCCATCTCTGTCGTGTAGGTGCCATGCCCGGAGAAGTACCTCACGCCCGCGTCCGCGCTCTCACTCCACGAGCTCAACCGATCCATGTGCACGCTCTCCGGCGCACCCCGGCCCGGCTCAAAACGCACCACCCACGGCCCGTTCACCGACCCGAGTGGTGTCATCTGTGGCACGGGCACAGTCGCCGTTGTCGCACTCGCCGCCTTCTGGAACACCACAAACACCGTCCCATAGGCGTCAAGCGCCAACGGCACCGTCGTCACGCCACCCTCCGTGCGGTACGACACCGGCTCGATCACGCCCGTGTCCGCGTGCCATAGCTCCGGCACCCGCCCCGCCACCGCAAACTGCGCCTCAATCGTCTCCGCCCGATCCCGCCGGTTGTCGACATAGTAGAGGTCCGCCGCGTCCGTGTGCCGATGCACAAACAGCACGTCGCTGTCCGGCTGCGGCTTCGCAAACGCAAAGTCCGGCTTTACCCCCGCCAGTTCGAGCTCCGCTGCCATCGATCCATCGCCCGCCAGCACACGCCCCTTGCCCACCGTGCGATCGCCACCGCCGGCCCAAAGCCCGTCCGCCAGCGCATCAAACGCCGCCTTGTCATCCGCCAAACTCGGCGTCCCCACCGGCCGCTTCCCGATCACCACCGCACCCGCGCGCACCAGCCGGTCAATGCTCCGCAGCACCGGCAACGACATGTGCGAGCTATACGGATCGAGCACCAGCACGCGATACCGCATACCGCTCGCCGTCGTCAGCCGGCCATCCTCGACCGAAATCACATGCTCGAGCGCGTCCGCGTTCACAAAGTCGAAGTTGTACCCCGCCGGCACATCCGGCGACTTCGCCCCGAAGATCGCCGTCACGTTGCTGTCCTCGCCGTAGAAGTACAGCACGTCCGCCACAAAATGCCCCTGCTGCAGCAGAAACGAGCTGCGCGCCAAATAAGTGATCCACGGCCGTGCCTGCTCCGCCCAGGTCTCGTTGCGCGTGAACCACTGCCCGAACGGCCCCAGCGCGAGTCCCGGTGCCTTCCCCACCAACGGCTGGTGCACCGACGTGTGAATCACAAATCGATTCAGCCCCATCGCCAGCTCCTTATCCGCCGTCGGCTTCAACGTCTGCGGCGACCACCCCCATGGCACGCTTGCCGCCGTCATCGACTCCGCCGCAACCAGGTTCTGCCCATAGAGGTGCGCCACCGAAGCCGACTCGCGGATGTCCGCGTTGTACCCGTATAGCTCCTCGTTCACGCCCGGCCGCTGCGTCCACATCGCACCCATCGGCACATCATCCGCCCGCTTCATCTCCATGCCGTCGCCGATCGTCGCCCGCCCGGACTCGTGCGACTCCCCGTACTGGCCCATCCCCCGCCGGTGCAGCTCCGCCGCGAGCGTCCCATAGTGGTTCTCCACCAACAAATCAGCGATCGTCCGCCGCACATCCCACAGAAACCGATCACTGTCCGCCGCGCTCCCCACCACGCGCCCCGTCATCACCGGCATCCATGGCCGCGGATCGTACCCGCGCCGTCGCGTAAACTCCACCACCATGTCGTCGGTCCAGTTCTGCGCCCCCGCCTCCCAGCTGTCGGTAATTACATATTTCAGCCCGCGCTTGCCCATCATGCCCTGCGTCGCGCTCTGGTAATTGTCGAGGTAGTGCGTAAAGTACGCGCTCACGTCCGCCTTGTTGAGCTTGTCCACCTCCGGCCCCGTCGCCTCGGGCGACGCCGGATGGTTTGTAATCCCCGTCAGCGAGTACCCCATGCGCAACACCGTCCACCGCCCCGGCGGTGGCGTCCAGTCGAGCGTCCCATCCTTTGCCATCTTCCCGGTCAGGTCGACCACGTCCGTCACCGGGATCGCGGCTCCCTTTGCCACCTCCGGCGTCGCCGCGCTGTACAGATCCGCAAGCGGCGCAAACGCCGCCTTCTCCTCAAACCGGTTCACCCGCGGCGCCGCGTGCACCGCGAACTCCGCGATGCTCCGCATCGGTGGACCCGCTGCGGCGCCCCCGGCAAACTCGCTCATATCGATATCGCCCAGCGCCATCGCTGCCGGCTTCTTCTCCACAAAAGTCAGCCGCACAAAGCGCGTCGTCACCGGCTGAAATGCCATCGTGTGCTGCACCGCGCCACTCGTCGGAAAGCGCGCCAGCGCGTGATACGTCACGCCGTCGTCGCTCACCTCGATCTCCGGCCCGTCCCCCGTCTCGCCCTTGAACAGCGACAACGGATCTCGCGGCCCACCCGCCGCATAGGTCGCCGCCTGAATCGTTACCGGCGCCGCATACGCCAACTGCACCCAGCTCTTCGAACCCGGCTCCGCCGCGCGAAACCGCACATTCTGGTTCAGATCGCCATCACTTAACAGCCCCGCGTCGACCGCCTCTCCACTGCTCACTGTCACCGTCGGCAGCCGATCTCCCCGAGATCCTGCCACCTCTGGCTCGCGATACGCGACCACCAGCGCATCCGCGCCAAAGTCCTTCGGCGGCGCCGGCGACGGCCCACCCATCGCCCCCATCAGATCGCTCTGCGCCAGATTCCCAAACGGCCCGGTCGCCGTCGGCGCGGGCTTCAGCACGCCATGAAACGGGCGCCCGCCCTCGACCACCGTCTCGCTCCACACCAGCTTCTTCATCGCCTGCTGCGGCTGCACCCACGGGCCGCCTGTCTCGCTCCACCCCGGCGAGCCCGCGATCGCCATCTCCAGCCCCAACTCGTCCGCCCGCCGCGTGGTGAACGCAAACGCCTCCTTCCACTCCGGCGTCATGTACACCAGCCGCTTCGGCACCACCTGCGGTGTGTTGAACGCGGCATCGAAGTTCTGGAATCCGCCAATCCCGACCCGTTTCATCCACGCCAGATCGAGCCCGATTCCCTCCTCCGTGATGTTGCCGTTCATCCAGTGCCACCACACCCGCGGGCGCGCCCCGGCCGGCGGCGTCAGGAATCCATCGCGCAGCGCATCGCCCGTTGTTGCCGACCCCGTTGCCATCGGACTCGCCGAAGCTGCCGCCGCCGCCGCCTGCCCCCACGTCGCACCGCCGCACAGCGCCGTACCGCACACCGCCGCCACAAGTACTGCCCGTCTGCTATCGCGATGCATGCATCTCTCCCGGAACTCCCGCCATCTTCGCTGTAAACGTGTAGCTGCCCGCCGGCAGCATGTAGGCGCCCGCCTCGCCCGTAGCCTTCACCGCCGCGCTGCTCGCGATCGCCGCCCCACCCACCTGGAACTCCCTCGCATTCGTCGCCTCCGTGTCCAGCATCGCTGTCGTGTTCGCCGGTATCGTAACGTGCCATGTTACAGTTCCGCTCACGACCGCCCACGCCGAATGCACGGTCCCCTGCGCCGAGTCGTAGTCAAAGCTCAAATGCCCCAGCCGCGCATCGAAGTTCGGATGCAACCGAATCGTCTGAAACCCCGGACTTTCGGTGATCGTGTCCACGCCCGCCGCATACCGATACATCCACTCCGCCACCGCCCCGTACGCATAGTGGTTATACGAGTTCATGCTCGGGTCCGCGCGCATCGTGTCCCCGTTCCATCGCTCCCAAGTCGTCGTCGCCCCGTGCTCGATCAGATAGCCCCACGACGGATAGTCCTTGTTCAGCAAAAGCCGATAGGCCAGGTCGCTATGCCCCGTATCCGACAACACCTCGAGCAGATAGGGCGTCCCCAAAAACCCGGTTCCCAGCAAGAAGTGGTTCTTCTCAATCATTGCCACCAGCTTCTCCGCCGCCGCCGCTCGCAGCTCGTGCGGCACCAGGTCCATGTGCAGCGCCAACACATAGGCCGTCTGCGTCTGGATCTCGCGATTCGCGTCCGGCGCCTCATCCGTCGGGTGCACCGTCGGCGGCGGAATGCTCGGATATCGGTCGACCGTCTCCACCGTCCCGTCCGGCCGCACATACGCCTTCTGGAACGCCGTGCGAATCGTATCGAACATGGTGGCGTATCTCTTCGCCTCCGCTGTGCGCCCCGTCGCCGCCGCCATCTGCTCCATCATCCGCGCGTCGAGGGCCCAGTACGCCGTCGCCAACAGATCCTCCGGCGTCGTAATCGTCGGGGTCAGCCAGTCGCCGAAGGTCGCGCCTAAGCCCTGGCGCCACAGGTGATCCGGATTCTTCCGCTCAAGCTCGGCCAGGTACTCGACCATCCCATCCCAGCTCGCGTCGACGATCCGCGTATCCCCGCTCTGCACCCACCCCGTCCACGGCACGATCACCCCCGCATCGCTCCACGCCGCGCCATAGCCCGGGTTTCCCTTGTCGATTCCAGGCGCGAAGATGCCGTACATCGCCGTCCCGACCTGCGTCCCATGCAGATCCGCCGCATACTTCTGGCTAAACGTCGTCAGGTCCATATTGAACGTCGCCGTGCGCCAGAACACCTGCGCATCCGCGCTCCAGCCCAGCCGTTCATCGCGCTGCGGGCAGTCCGTCGGCACCCCGACAAAGTTTGATCGCTGCCCCCACATCACCGCGCTCCACAGCTTGTTCACCATCCCGTCGCCAGTGTCGAACCGCGCCGTCATCGGCGCATCCGTGTGAATCACCACCGCCTTCAACGTCTCCTCGGTCGGCTTTTCGCGCCCGCCCGTGATCTCCGCATAGCGAAATCCGTGAAAGGTAAACAGCGGCTCGAACACCTCCGCCTTCCCGCCCGCGAGCACAAAGTGATCCGTCGCCTTTGCTGTCCGCAGGTTATCCACGTAGATCGTCCCGTCCGGGTTCAGCACCTCCGCAAAGCGCAGCTGCACGTCATCCCCGCGCCTACCCTTTACTCGCAGCAGCGGCACCGCGCTCATGTTCTGCCCGAAGTCCACTACATACACACCCGGCTTCGGCGACGTGATCGCCTTGGCCGTCATCACCCGCTCATCGCGGATCGGTTCGAAGTACTGCGCCACAATCCGCGGCACCTTCGGCTCCACTACCATCGCCTGCTTCCACGTCCCATCCTTGAAGCCGGCCCCGCCCTTTCCAGCCCCGTCCTTTCCAGCCCCGTCCCATCCCGCCTGCTCCAGCCGTGCATCCCGCGTCTCGCCGTCGTAGATCTCCGCCTGAAGAATCGGCGACGTCTCCGCCTTCCACGACCCATCCGTCGCCACCCACTCCACACTGCCGTCCGCATGCTCCAGCCTCAGCTGCGCACGCAGCGACGGCTGCGTCGTCCCATAGTTATTGCCCTGCCGAAACCACCTGAGCGGCGTGCTGTACCAGCCCGGCGCCAGCAGCGCGGCCATCGTGTTCTTGCCGTTCCGCATCTGCGCCGTCACGTCGTAGACCTGGTACGGCATGTGTTCGCGAAAGTCCATCCATCCGGGCGCCAGTCGCTGATCGCCCACGGCGCTCCCGTTCAGATAAAACTTGTACGCGCCGAACGCCGTGGCATACAGCCTGGCCGAAACCACCGGCGAGGCCGGCGTGAACTCATGTCGCAATGCCGCGACCGGCCCGGTCGGCCATGGCTGCCCCGTGTCTGTCCCGCCAAACGGATCCGTGCTCGGCCGAAACTCTTTCGCTCCCTGCCAGCTCGCGTCGTCGAAGCTCGCCGCCCACCATCCCTCCGGCGCGTTCAGCATCGCCTTCCAGCTCGTGTCCGGCCCCGTCGTCACCACGCGCGTCGTCCCATCCGCAAATTCGAGGTAAAGGCACGCGCTCATCGGCACCTCCATCGCCACGCTCGCGCCGCGCGACACCTTGTACCGCGTCACCCCGATGGCCAGCAGGTTGTCGCCCTGCTTCACCGCCTGCGTCACGTCCTTGCTACGGTACGTTCCCCACGGCATCTGCTGCCACGGCGGCAGCGGCTGCGTCTCCATCTCTTGCCTGCCGTTGATCCACGCCGCGGCCGTGTCCTCGCCCGTCGCATACAGCACCGCGCGGGTCACCGGCTTGTCCACCACCACGTGCAGCCGAAACGCGTGCTGCGTCTCCTTCGGCGAGGTCGGCTCGCTCGCCACATTGGTGATCCACCGCGCCCCTGACTCCCGCACGCTGTGCAACTCGGCTGTCTCATACCCGATCCACGCCGAGTGCCAGTTCGCCTGCTCCATCAGCCCCGTCTCCCACCACGCCATCGCGCTCTTCGCGTACGCCGTTCCATCCTTGTCCCACACCGTCACCCGCCACCAATAGCGCGTCTCCGGCCGGAGCGCCGGCCCGTTATACGCCACGCCCATCGCCACGCCTGAAGCGATCTTTCCGCTGTCCCATACATCCGCCTTCGCCTCCCCGGACCCGGGCGCGTGGGCAAACACCTCGACCTCATACGCCGTCTGCCGCGCCCCCACGCTGTCATCCCGCAACTGCCATGAAAACATGGGCCGCACGGAATCAATCCCCAGCGGTGACACGAGCCCATCCACCCGCAACATCGCCGGCGCTCCCGCCAACCCCCACGCATACCCCGGCGCCAGCAGCACGCCAAGAAGCCCCACACCCCACATGCTGACTTTGCCTTCGCCGCGTAACCGCCCCATCCTCAACCTCATGCCTCGCCTCGTTCCCTGCCGTTCCCTGCGTCGCCGATCTCGCCCTTCATGCTCGCCGTCGCGGCCTCCGTCCCGTTCACGTCATCCACCGCCGCGCTCTCCCATCCCGACATATAAAACACCTCCTCCATCACCGCGAACGTCTCGCCCGGCCGCAGCGACGGCACTGGCTCAAACATCGGCGCCATGAACGCCTGCCATCGCCCATTGACCTCGCTCGCCTCCAGCCGCCGCAGGAGCTCCGCGAAGTCTGGTACACGCAAACTCAAAAAGAGCTCCTGCCCCCTCCGAAAGATCGAGTACTCACGCACACCAAATGCCTGCAGCTCCTCGAGCAGCTCCGGCCAGACCGCCCGATGCCGCCGATCGTACTCCGCCGTCAAGCCCTCGCGAATCCGCAGCTGAAACGCGATCCGTTGCATGCGCGCTCTCCCTCACTTGTACGCGATCACCGCAACCTCAAACGGTTCGAGCACCAGGCTCGGGCCCGCTATCGCCTGCGTCTTCGGCGCATGGTCCCCGGTGGACGGCGCCACCATCGTCACCGTGCCGCCCGTCGCATCCGCCGGCAGAGTCACCGTCTGCTCCGTGTTGCGCTTGTTGAGCACCAGCAGACGTTTGCCGCGGCTCGTCCAAAATCCCTGCGCGCTGTACCCTCCGCCCGGCAGCGTCGTCGCCGCAAGCTTGTCGCCCGGGCCGAAGTTCTCGATCAGCAGCTTCAGCACCCAGTACCGCGCGTTCGGCTCCGCCGTGTCGTAATTGATCATGCTCACGCTCGGAAACTGCGACTTGTACCCCACCAGCTGCGACTCCCCAATCACATCTATGCCCAGCTTGGCGCACTCCACGTAAAGGTGCGCATACATCGCTCCTGCCGCGTTCCAGTAGTTCGGCCCCTCCGGCTTTGCGACGTATCCGGGATTCCGAATCTCCTTTTCGTCCTCCGGCAGAATCACGCCCAATTCGTTCAGGTCTGTCCGCACCTCCGGCGCATAGCGCTTGCGGATCGTCTCCACAAACCGCACCGTATTCAGAAATCCCTCCGCCTGGTCGAAGAAGCTGTATTGCCACTGATCGATCCCCTGCTCGGGCGATGGCGAGGCGTAAAAGTGATACGTGATGAAGTCCATCGGCGCACCCTTGCGATGGTTCGCCGGGTTGAGAAAGAACTCAAACATCTCCGGCGCCTTGCTCGGCTGCGCCAGCGCCATCGCCATGAACTTCAGCCCCGGATCAACCTTCAACATCGCCGCCGTTACCGTGTCATAGAACTTCGTGTACATCTCCGGCGACCAGTGGTGCTCGAACTCAATCTCGTTCAGCACCTCCCAGTACGCGATCTTGTAGTGATGCCCCGATTCATGGCGTTGCCCCAGCTCGTCGGTAAACCCGCCCTGCGTGTACCAGCTCAGCAGCCGCGCAAAGTACGCCGACACCTCCTTCATTGAAGGATCGCGCAGCTCCGTCCCCTGGGTGTAGTTCCAAAAGACCTGGTTCGGGTCATCCGGATACGTAACCGGCTGGTCCGTCTTCCACATCCACGCGGGTATCGTGCTGAAGTTCAGCACCACACTGTGCCCCTCGGTCGCTTTCATGAAGTCATCGAGCGTCGGATCAATGTGCGAAAAGTCCCACGAGGTCTTGCCATCCGCCGGTGCCGCCAGCTCCGCCACCGCCTGCCGCGGATACGGCAGCCACGGCACATAGCGCACATAGTCCGCACCCAGCGCGTGCAGCGCCGCAAACGCTCCATCATGCAGCTTCGCCCCGCGCAGCAGCATCGGGTTCACCACGACCTGCAGCGTTGGCGTCGACTTCGACACCGTCGTCTTATTCCAATCCACAACCACTGCTGTAATTTCTGCCGGTGGCTGCGCCAGACCGATCATCGTCATGCCGGCCGCGCCCGTCATGACCGATCTACGCAACCATCGTCCCGCCATTCGCCGTTCCTCTCTCTTCCGTTCCCACTCCAACGCTGAACCGCAGGCACAATCCCCGATCTCACCCTCTGACCGAATCAGCGGGTGTACCTTTCTGGCTCGAGAAAGGCACACTCGCCGCTCCACGCATCAGAACGTGATCTTGGCCCCCAGCTGCAGCACACGGCCCGGCCGCGCCGCGATCACCTGGCCAAATGTGGTGTTGACCGTGCTGCCGGGCGCCGCCTGATCGTTCACGTTACGATCCACCGCCCCCGTTCCCGGACCGGACGCCGCCGCCGTCGGCGAGCTCGGATCCACACCGTACTGCGCATGGTTGAAGGTGTTGAAGGACTCCAGCCGCAGCTGCAGATCCATGCGCTCGTAGAGCGAAAAGTTCTTCAGCGCCCCGATGTCCCAGTTGCTGATGCCCGGCTCACGCAGAATATTTCTCCCGCTGTTTCCGAACATCCCGGCAAGCGGCTGCGAAAACGCAGAGGTATTGAACCATTGGTTCAGGCTCTTGTGGAAGCCGGTATTGGGGTTGCCGGTCACATTCGCTCGCTGGTTGTAGGCCGAAAGCAGACCGTATTTGTCATTCGCCTGCACAGAAAACGGAAATCCGTTCTGGAACGTCGCGATGCTTGTCAACGACCAGTCGCCGACCGCCAGGTTCTCCGCCCTGTTCATGTTGCCGAGCAGCTTCTTGCCCCGGCCAATCGGCAGGTTATAGACAAAGCTCGCCACAAAGCGCTGGCCTACATCAAAGTCCGACCGCGCATAATCGAGCGACGGATTGCGGTCATCGAGGTGTCCGGCAAAGCCGTTGGTCGCGCCGATGCCCGCTGCCGCCGACTTATCGTCCATGCTCTTCGAATAGGTGTAGACCAGAACCGCCGCCAGATCCGTGCTGCGCCGCTCCAGCTTCACATTGGCCGCGTTGTAGTTCGAATAGCCGATCCATTTACTGTCCAGTGTTCCCGTCGTATTGGTAAAGTTCGGCAGCGGTCGACGATCAATCTCGGGGCAGTCCGCGGCGGTCGGATCGGCGTCGCACACCGCCGGGTTCGCGACCGGCAGCGGCTGGTTGATGTTAATGCGATCGAGCAGATGCGTGCCCTTGTTGCCTACATAATTCACCTCGAGCGTCGTGTTCCGCGCCAGCTCTCGCTGCACGGAAAACGAGAACTCCTGCACATACGGGTTCACCGGGTGCTCGGAGATAATCACTGCGATGAACTGCCCGCCATCGGTCGCCACACTCACCGCGTGTGGTGCCGCCGTTGCCGGGAACAGGTTATTGGTCAACTTCGGCGCCGTAGTGTTCGTGACCGGATTGATGCTGGTGCGCACCACATACGGGTAAAGGTCGCCCGAGTTATCAATCTCGCGCGTCTCCGCCGAGTCAAAGAAGATACCGTAGCCGCCCCGGATGACCGTCTTGTTATCGCTAAACGGCCGGTACGCAAACCCGAGTCGCGGAGCGAACGGCAGATAGGAGGGTGATCGCGGGTTGTTACGGCCGCAGTAGCGATAAAAACCATTCCCCGGCGGTGCAATCCCATCCGTCAGCAGCGCCGGATTGGCAAAGCACAGGCCGCCGCCCGCATTCTGTGAGTCGATCCAGAACATCTTGTTGTTGCTTTCATAGGGAATCGTTCGAAAATCCCAGCGAATGCCAAGATTCAACGTCAGGCTGTCTGTCGCCTTCCAGTCATCCTGAAAGTATGGCCCGAAGAACTTGAAATGAAATTGGTTCAGGTTGCCCGGTGTCGACCCCGTGCTGAACGGACCAGGTTGGAAGGTAGACGCGCCCGAGTAATAGCCCAGCAGAAAGTCCGCCGTCGCATTCCCCGTTCCGCAGTACGCCGTCGGGCAATTGTTTACCGTCACGCCATTTGTTGTATTGCCGTTGCTCAAGATGGTCTGGCTCGCGAAGCCATAGGAACCTAAGAAATTCCCGGACAAATTGCGCTTCTGCACCCAATCGCGATAATCAAAGCCCATGCTGAAGGTGTGCTTACCGTGAATCGAGGTGAATGAATCCGCCAGCTCCCACTGTGGAATATCGCTGGTCGTCGGTGAGTTTCCCGGGCTACCGAAGCCGCTGTTATACCCGCCGATCGAAACGTTCGGGTACCCGCGCGCATAGTCCGGCAGGTTGCTGAAAATTCCCGTCAGTCCCAGCCCGCCCACCGCCGAGGCTGGCGCAGCGTTCACCCCCTGCACCGACTTCGCCTCCAGCTGGCCATATCGCAAATTATTCACATTGTTCTGTCCAAGACTGATGGTGTGCGACACCTCCCAGCTCGTTGAGTTCTCCGTGAACACATTGAGCCCAAATGGAATGGACTGCGTGCCCGCGCTGTTCACCACATATTGCGCCCGCGTGTACCGGCCAAAGATCGAGCCGTATTTCTTCAAATTCTGATCGAGTCTGTACGTCTGTTGGTCCGTGCTGTCCGGCAGCACCGTTCGCAGCACAAATCCGTTCGCACTGCCGGGAACGTTGGGCGCGGGAAACAAGTTTGCCCCGAGGGTGACCTTCGCCAGATTCGAAAACCGCGTACTCGGAATGATGTTGCCCGGAAACGGTAATCCGGTCGTCGGGTCAATTGGCTCGCAGGCATTGCCGCTGGCCAGGGCACCGGGGTGCGCCTTATCTGTACTGTTGCAGGCTGGCGTCCCAAACGCCGGAAGGTTGGCCGTGGAAAAGTCCCCGCCTAACTGCGCCGGGCTCGGCACAAATGTATTCGTCGGACTCGTTCCCGCCTTGATCCGCCAGCCCTCGTAGTTGGCAAGAAAAAATGTCTTGTCGCGGCCGTCGTACAGCTTCGGAATGTACACCGGTCCGCCCAGCACATAACCGAACTGGTTCTGCCGCAGCTCCGGTTTCACGCTCTGAAAATGCGTGTTCGCGTCGAAGGCATCGTTGCGATTGAACTCAAACAGGGCGCCGTGCAGTTGGTTAGTGCCGCTCTTACTCACAATGTTGACCTGGTTGGCGCTGAAGCCGAATTCCGCCGAGTAGGTCTCGCTCTGTACCTTGAACTCCTGGATCGCGTCCTGCGACAGAATCACCGCCGGCGTATTCAGCGCTGTGTCCGTGTTCGTCATGCCGTCCAACGTGTAGTTGTTCGACTCCGGCCTCGCCCCGTTGATGCTGATCGCGTTGCCCTCGCCCGAGCGCATCTGCCCCTGTTCGCCTACCGTCTGCACCGCGCCCGCGCCGATAAACAATAGATTCAGAAAGTTGCGGCCGTTCAGCGGCAGCTGCTCCACCTGCCGTTGGCTCACCAGCTGCGACACCGAAGAGGTGTCTGTATCGAGCGAGACCGCCGTCGAATCGACCTGCACCGTCTCCGCCGTCGCCCCAAGCTTCAGCTCCGCATCCACGCGCGCCTGCTGCGCCACGACCAGGGTCATGTTGGTCACGAGCTCGCCAAAGCCGGGCGCGTCGACAGTAACTTTGTACGGCCCCGGCGCCAGCTCCGGCACGGAGTACTCGCCGGCCTGATTGGTCGTTAGGTTGCGCGTGCTGCCGGTCGCCGTGTTCACGACCGTAACGGTTGCATTCGGCAGCGCCGCATTGCTCGCGTCACTCACGCGCCCGAGAATCGTGCCGGTCGCGGCAGCCTGCCCAAATCCCTGTCCCGCACTCGCCGCCAGCAAGGCAGATAACAGGACCCCATCTCGTATCTTCATCGCGCCTCCTCCAAAATTTTGTTGCGACCGCTAATCAAATCCGGCACCTCTCGAAACTGCGGATCCTCTCCGCCCGGCGCCGCTCCGATCAATCTCTCCGCTCCGATCGATCTACCGCTTTGAAATCAATCTCCCAGTTCGCAAAGGAAAGCTAGAGCGACGCGAACATCTTTGTCAACCAAAATAAAATAATATTCCTATTGAAACAAGCGGCCGACCAAGGGCCCCATACCAGCCTTCCGGCTCAGCTTCGGCTCGATCACAACCACCAAACCGCTCGGCTCAGCGACCCGCTCCAGACCCCGTCCTCCTTCCGAACAGGCCGGCGCAATCTCCTCACGTCGAGACCGACCTACACCAGCAAGCGCCCGGCCCAACCCATCACGTCCTCGCGGAAGCTCTGTGGCGTAACCCCAGCTTTCCCCTCAAGCACCGCCAGCTGTACAGCAAAGTTCCCCACCGTCGAGCTCTCCGCCGCGCCGCACACCACCTCGAGCCCAGTCGCCTCCGCAGTCAGCCGCCGCAGCAGCGCATTGCGGCTGCCGCCACCCACGACATACAACCGCTTCAGTCGCTTGCCCGTGTGCCGCTCCACGCTCGCCAACACCTCCCCATACCGCGCCGCCAGGCTGCGAAAGATCAGCAGCGCCATCGCCGGCGCACCCTCCGCCGACAAGTCCATCTCCGCCAGCCCGCGCCGCATCCGCTGGGCAGCGATCCGCTCCGGCATTCCTCCCAACAGCAGCAGCTCCGGATCATCCACATCGAGCAGACCTTCCGCAACCTCCGCGCCCTCGGCCGCGGCGACCAGATCCCCCACCTCCCACGCCCGGCCCTCCGCCTCCCACGCCGCCATGCACTGCCGCAACAACCACATGCCGTTCACATTCTTGTGGAAGCAGAGGCTCTCGCCTACCCCGCCCAGGTTGGTGAAGTTCTCCGCCTGCACCGCCAATCCATTACGCGGTTCGGTCAGCAGCGTTCCCACCAACGACCACGTCCCGCAGCTGAGGTATCCCCAGTCCTCGCCCTCGGCCGGTATGCCCGCCACCGCCGAGCTCGTGTCATGGCACGCCGGCGCAATCAGCTCCGTCCTCCGAAACGCCGGAAGCTCCGCCAGCGGACCCTCCAGCATCCCCAGCACCGTCCCCGGCGGCACCAGTCGAGGCATGGTCGCCGCATCGACTCCAGCCGCCGCCAAGATCTCTTCCGACCATCGCCGTCCATCGATCGCGACCATCTGCGTGTGTGTCGCGTTCGTATACTCCGACACCGCCTCCGCACCCCACCGGTGCAGCAGAAACTCCGGCAAATTCAACCACCGCGCGCCGCTCGCGAGTCCCATCTGCCGATCCGCCACCAGCTGATAAAGCGTGTTGATGCGCAGTCGCTCCACCGCCGTGATCGCCCGCAGCCGCTCCGGCGATATCCGCGCATGCAACGCCGCTTCGGCCGTAGTCGTTCGCTCATCCCGGTAGCAAAACGGATCGTCAAGCGGCGTGCCGCGCCCATCCACGCGCACGTAATCCACCGCCCATCCATCCACCGCGAGCGCTCGCACACCCTCGGTCGCGATCACCGCACATCGTCGAAGGCCATCCTCCACCCCCTCCACGATCTGCCGCAGGGGCCACCGCAGATGCCCATCCGCCCCCGCCCCCGGCCCATTCGCGAAGCGGTGCACCAGCTCGATCCGCGGGGTACCCGCCTCCCACCGAAGCAGCGACACCCGACAACTCTCCGCACCCAGATCCACCGCGATCAGCGCTCGCGTTTCTTGCGGGGAAGTAGGGTCGTCCGCTGCCCCGTCCTTCATCGCAAATACGCCTCCACCAACCCGCCGTCCACCGGAATCAAATGCCCCGTCGTACACCGCGCGTGCGGCCCCGCCAGAAACAGAATCGCCTCCGCGCAGTCCTTCGGATCGATCGGCTGGTGCGTCAGCGTCCGCTTCGCATAAAACTGCGCCAGCTCCGTCCGCAGCTCGTCATCGTTCATCCCCTCGCCGAACGGAATCGCATACTTCTTCAGCGAAGCGATCACTCGATCCCGCGGAAACATCGTCGACCCCTTCACCACCGTCGCCGGGCTGATGCCATTCACCCGCACCAGCGGCGCCATCCCGACCGCGAGTTCGCGCACCAGGTGGCTCAGCGCCGCTTTGCTCACGTCATACGCCTCGCTGCCGCGCTTGGACACCACCGCATTTGCGGAACTCGTCAGTACAATGTTGACCGGCAGCCCCTGCGCCTTGAACACCCGCGCCGCCTCGTCCGCCAGCAGGTAGTTCGCCGTCACATTCACCTCGAGCGTCAGCGCCCACTGCGCATCGCTGATCGCCCCCGTCGGCGACGACGGAAACAGCGCCGCCGTATTGATCACCAGGTCGATCCCGCCAAACGCGCGCACCGTCGCGTCCAGCGCCTCCCGAATCGCCTCCCGCTTGCGAATATCAATCGCCGTAGCCGCGACCGCCTCTTTTCCGGCGATGCCGCGCACCTCCTCCGCCACCCGCTCCGCGTTCTCGAGACTCAGGTCCGCCACCATCACATGCGCCCCGCGCTGTGCCGCCAGCAGCGCCACCTCGCGCCCGATCCCGCTGCCGCCGCCCACCACCAGCGCAATCTGCCGGCTCAACTCCTTCTCCGCTGGCTGCCGGCGAATCTTCGCCTCCTCCAGCTTCCAGTACTCGATCCGGAATGCCTCGCTCGGCGGCAGTGCCACGTAGTTCTCATGCGCTGTAAACTCGCTCGCCGCCGCCGCCGGTCCCGCCTGCGGAATGTCGCTGCAAGTTACGCCGCCGCCCAGCGTCCCCGCACCCTGCATCACGCCAATCGCGTTCCGGTAAAACTCCCCCGTTATTCGCGACTCCGCCTTGTTCTTGCCAAACGAAAACATCCCCACACCCGGCAGCAGCACCACCGTCGGGCTCGCATCGCGCTGCGCCGGCGAGTCCCCCACCGCATGCTTCGTGTAGTACGCCGCATACTCCGCCCGATAGGTCTCAAGCGCCGTCCCAATCAGCGCCGGAATCTCCGCCGGATCCCCCGCCGGATCCCACTTCAGAAACATCGGCCGTATCTTCGTCCGGATAAAGTGGTCCGGGCAGCTCGTCCCCAGGTGCGCCAGCCGCTCCGCACTCGCCGAGTTCACAAACTCCAGCACCGCCGGCGCATCCGAAAAACTTCCGATCCATCGCTGCCTCCGACTCACCGCTCCACGCAGCGCCGGCATCACCTCCACCGCGATCTCCGCCCGATCCTCGCGCGTCGTCACCTTCTCGCCGCCAAACACCGTGTACCCGCCGTCCAGCCCATGCCGCTCGATGAACTGCCCCAGCTGGTCGATGATCGTGATCGTGTTCAGGTAGCTCTCGCGCTGCGTCTCGCCCCACGTAAACAGCCCGTGCCCGCCCAGCACCACGCCGTCGCACCCCGGCGTCTCCGCCACAATCCGCTTCAGCATCATCCCTAACTCAAACCCCGGTCGCTGCCATGGCAGCCAAGCGAGCTTGTGCCCAAACTCCGCGTTGAACTCCTCCATCTTCTGAAGCCCGTTCGCCGACGCCGCCAGCGCAATCCCCCAGTCCGGATGCAGATGGTCCACATGCGCAAACGGCAGAAATCCATGCAGCGGCGTGTCAATCGATGCCGCCGTCGGGTTGTTCGCAAACGTCACCAGCGGATACAGATCGACCATTGCGTCCTCCTGGTCGACCCCCTTGTACAGCCGCTCCAGCGACAGCAGCCGCTCCAGATACAACGTCGCAAACCCCGCCCGCTTGATGCTCCCCAGGTCGCCGCCGCTCCCCTTTACCCACAGCACCATCGTCTTCTCGCCCGAGACCGGATCCGTCTCCTCGAGCTTCGAGCTTGTGTTTCCGCCACCGAAGTTCGTGATCCGCAGATCGGACCCCAGCAGGTTCGACCGGTAGCGCAGCAGCTCCGGCCCATCCAGCGTCCCCGCGATCGCGTCATCCCATCGGTCTTCTAAAAAGCACAGCGGCGAAGCAGTGTTGTTGTCAGACATAGCGACACTCCTACGAATTTGGCCCAGCAATCATCCCACAACACGTATCAATAGGGCAATCATTTCCCCACAGAATCAAGCCGCGTGCGTTGTTTTACTCCGCCGCCATCCGCCCGCTCTCCTCCACCGTCCGATCCAGCAGATCTCCCCGCCGCTGCAACCGGTGTGTCACATAGTTGTACGGCGGCACCGTCTGCCCGCGCAGCAGCGCCAGCCCCAGCCCCACCAGACCCGGCCCATAGCTCCGTATCTCGTGCGAGACCGACGCAATCATCGGCGAGCTCCGCCGCTGCATCTCTGCGATCGCCTCCGCAATGCAGTCCTGCCCAACCACCACCATGTGCCGCTCGCGTTTCATCTCGCGCGCCGCCTGCACCGCGCCGAGCGCACTCGTGTCCGTCGCCGCCGCAATCAAAATCCGCCGATCTTTTGGGTGCCGCGTCAGAAAGTCCGCGATCAGCTTGCGGCTGTTCTCGAGCATCCCGCGCCCGTTCATGCGCACAAACGTCTCCTCCGGCAGCTCCGGCAGCGCGCTCCGGATCGCCTGAAACGCACCCGACACCCGCCCCTGCACCAGCACTCCCGCCTCCGGTAGATCCAGCCCAATCACCCAGTCCACCTTGCCACCCCACGCCGTCAGCGCGTGCTCCGCCAACACCTCGCCCGCCTCCGCCCCCACCCGGTAGTTGTCCACGCCGAAGTACGTCGCATTCGGGTGCGGAATATCGATCGCGATCAGCGGAATCTTCGCCGCCGCGATCTTGTCCCCGATCACCGCCGCAACCTCCTCCTCCACCTGAAACTCAATCACCAGATCCACACGGCTGCGCACAAACTCGTCCGCATTGCGCACCGCCGTCTCGGCGTCGTAGCTGTTATCAAGAATCAGCAGATCAATGCCCGCGCCCGCCGCCGCCTCCGTCAGGCTATTTGTAACCTCAACCGAAAACGGCATCTCCGCGCTTTGGCTGCCAAATCCGAACCGCAGCTTCTTCGGTCGCATCACCTGCCGATAACTCCCGTCCGGCGACTGCGCGATATACCCGCGGTGCACAAACGTCTTCAATACGCGGTACACCGTCGTCTTCGAGATCCGCGTCTTGCGATGAATGTACTCGAGCGTCAGCGGCTGACTCTCCACCTGCAGCAGCTCCAGAATGTCGAGCGCCTTCGACAGCACAGGGATCAGGTAAAGGCGCTTCGTCGTCTTGGCCAAGGGGGGCAGCTCCTCAGAATCGCGACTCGCGCCGCATGCTCTCTGATTATCCACGCCGCCGCCATGCACCTACGCGTAGCTGCTCCCCGCCCCCGCGTTCCGCTCCCGTCGCGCCGCCGTAATCCCCTCCACATACCCGCTCTCCGCCAGCTCGCACAGCGGATCTTCAGCATGACCGCGCTCCACCCGCCACGCCCGCACCAGCGGCCGCACATCCGTCCAGAACGCCTCGCGATAGCACTCCTCCGCCTCCACCAGCCGGCACCCGTCCTGCAACTCCGCCAACCGCTCCTGGTCCACCAGCGCCGCGCGCGCAAAAAGCTCCTGCGCCGTCACCACGCTCTGCACCATGGCCTCCATCTTGCCCTTCAGGTTGTGGCTCTGGTCGATCATGTACGCCACATCCGTCGCCTCGCCGCTCAAAATCTCATGAAAGATCCGGAACACCTGGTAAGGATCGATCGACCCCAGCGTCAGGTCGTCATCCGCATACTTCCGGTCATTAAAGTGAAACCCGCCCAACGCCCCGGTGTGCAGCAGCCACGCCACAATCTGCTCGATGTTCGTCGCCGGCGCGTGGTGCCCCGTGTCCACCAGAACCTTCGCCTTCGGCCCGCACACCCGCGCCAGATGCGCCGCCATACCCCAGTCCGCAATGTCCGTGTGGTAGAACGCCGGCTCAAACGGCTTGTACTCGATCAGCATCCGTTGGTCCTCGCCCAGCGCCGCGTACATCGTCCCCAGCGCCTCCTCCATCCACCCGATCCGCCGCCGGATCGACTGCGTCCCCGGATAGTTCGACCCATCCGACACCCACAGCGAAAGATCCCGGCTCCCCAGCTCCCGCGCCAGCTTCACCGATTCCAGCAGGTGCTCCGTCGCCATCCCCCGCACCCTCGCGTCCGGGCTGCAGATCGACCCGTACTTATACTCCTGCGACTGAAACAGGTTCGGATTCATCGACCCTGCCCGCACCCCGTGCTCCTCCTCCAGCGCGCGAATCTCCGCCACATCCGCCACCCCGCGCGGCAGATCCCACAGCACATGCAGGGCAATCGTCGGACTCGCCCCGGTAAGCCGGTTCACCTCACCGGCATCCGCAAACTTCTCCGCGATCGTTGTCGCCGCGCCCATCTGCACAAACTTCCCAAACCGCGTGCCCGTATTGGCAAAACCCCACGACGGCAGCTCGATGCGGAAGCTGTCGAGCGCCGCCCACACCCGCTCCTTTGCCGCACCTCCACCTTGTTCCGCACCTCGCTCAGCTCTCCTGTCCGGCATGCCCCGACTCTCCTTCCAACACTCATGCAACTTCGATTGGGAACCATCTCACCTATTGAACTCGCAGCAAAAAGAGTGCTACACGCGAGCCTCACTGTCAAAAGGAATCTCCTCCGCTTCCCTTCCGTCGGCCAGCAAAAACACATGCAGAAACCGCGGCCCGTGCACCCCCTTGATGCGCGTCATCTCAATGTCCGCCGTCGCCGACGGCCCGGACACAAACGTCGTCGGCAACCTCGCCGTCCCCTCCAGCCGAGCCATCACCTCCGGCACCGTCGCCACCACGTCCCGCATCCGCACCACACAGAGGTGCACATCCGGTACCAGCGTCGCCGCCCGCCGTCCCTGCCCCGGCACCCCCTGCAGCACCAGCGTCCCCGTCTCCGCGATCGCCAGCGTCGCCCCCGTCAGTACCGCGTCAAACCCATCCAACTCCCTCGGCGAAAACCCTCGATCCACCGCAACCGCGTGCGTCCGCGGCAGCCACTCCGCAGCAAACCCCTCCGCCACCAGCACCCGCCGCCCAGGCGACTCCGCCAACACACGATCGAGCGCCCCCGGCAGCTCCTCCACACCCACGCGCTCCACCGTCGCGTCATAATCCTGCAGTCGGTCCTCCAACAACGCCATCACCTCGTCACGCGTCCCCACAGACCCCCGCCGATACCCGCGCGCAATCTGCCCCCACGCCTCCGCCCGAGAGATCTCCCGCTCCCGCTCCCCCGCTCCTCCCAGCGCCCCACGAATCCGCCCCAGCACCGCCGCCCGCGCCTCACTCATCGGCCACCCTCGATCACCGCAGGGTGCCCCACATCTCGCCTCTGAGATGTGGGTTCCTCAGCGCCAGACCCCTCACCCCGTTCCGCAGGGTGCCCCACATCTCGCCTCTGAGATGTGGGTTCCTCAGCGCCAGACCCCTCACCCCGTTCCGCCGGGTGCCCCACATCTCGCCCCTGAGATGTGGGTTCCTCTGCCCCAGACCCCTCACCCCGTTCCGCCGGGTGCCCCACATCTCGCCCCTGAGATGTGGGTTCCTCTGCCCCAGACCCCTCACCCCGTTCCGCCCGCGCCTCCCACCACTCGCGAAAGCTCTGCTTCGGCATCGCCCGCAGATCCCGCACCGCCGTCCATCCGCCAAGCATCCCCGGCAGCCACCCAATCCATCGCTCGCCCTGACCATCCCGCCGCACCAGCGGTCCCTCCGCCATCCGCCCCAGCCGCTGCGCCGCCCGCAGCCGCCGCTCGCTCCCAAACACCACCGCCATTGCCTTCATCGCGAGCGCCTCCGCGTTCCCCAGCACCTTCAGCCCCGCCGTCTGCCGCTCCACCACCCGCCCGCGCAGATGCACCAGCACCTCCGGAATGTTGATCTTCACCGGGCACACCTCGTAGCACGCGCCGCACAGCGAGCTCGCATACGGCAAGCTCTGCGCATGCTCCATCCGCTGCAGCTGCGGCGTCAGAATCGCCCCGATCGGCCCCGCATACACACTTCCGTACGCGTGCCCGCCCGTCTGCCGATACACCGGACACGCATTCTGGCACGCCCCGCACCGTATGCAATGCAGCGTCTCCCGCGCCGCCTTGTCCGCCAGCACATCCGTCCGCGCATTATCCAGTAGCACCACATGAAACTCTTGCGGCCCATCCGCAATCGAAGTGCCGGCCCCCGCCGCCGTCACCCCCGTCCACACCGAGTTGTAAGGATTCATCCGCTCGCCCGTCGCGCTCCGCGGCAGCACCTGCAGCATCACTTCCAGATCCCGATAGCGCGGAATCACCTTATCAATCCCCGCGATCGTGATCAGCGTCCGCGGCAGGGTCAGGCACATCCGCCCGTTGCCCTCGCTCTCGACCACGCACACCCCGCCCGTCTCCGCGATCAGAAAATTCGCGCCGCTCACCGCCGTCCCCACCCGCAGAAACTTCTCCCGCAGAAACCGCCGCGCCGCATCCGCCAGCGCCTCCGGCGTCTCTCCCAGCTCCGGTAGATCCATCTCGCGCGCAAAGATCTCCCGCACCTGCGCCCGATTCTTATGCAGTGCCGGCACCACCACATGCGACGGCTGGTCCTTCCCCAGCTGGATGATCAACTCCGCCAGATCGGTCTCGTACGGGTGCACCCCCGCCGCCTCAAGCGCCCGGTTCAGCTCGATCTCCTCCGTCGTCATGGACTTGATCTTCAGCACCTCGCCCCGCATCGGCACCGCGCCCGCGCCCTCACCCGCACCCGGCCGCGTCCCCGCCGCCTCCCCCGCCACATGGCCCGCAATCTGCGGCGCCGTCACCCCGCGCTCCACGGACGCGAGCACCAGCCCCACCACGATCTCCCGCGCCTCCGCCGCATCCCGCGCCCAGTGCACCACCCCGCCCGCCCGCGTGCAGTTCCGCTCAAACTCCTCGAGATACTCGTCCAGGTATCGCATCGTGTGCGCGCGAATCTGCCGCCCGCTCTCCCGCAGCGCCTCCCAGTCCGGCATCTCGCCCACCACCCGCGCCCGCTTCGCCTGGATCACATCCGTCGCGTGCCGCACATTCCGCCGCAATTGCGTGTCCCCCATCACCGCCCGCGCCGCCTCCGGAAAAGCCGGCGCCGTCCGCGGATCAAGCATCGTCCCCCCGCTCACCGCGCACCCCCATCGCCACGTCGGTCCGCCCCGCTCCCGTCGCCCCGCTCCCCCGACCCGTCCGCAGCCAGGATCTCCGCCAGGTGCAGCGTCTTTACCCCCGTCCGCTCCCGGTGCAGCGCGCCCTCAATGTGCATCAGGCAGCTGTTGTCGCACGCCGTGCACATCTCCGCCCGCGTGTTCAACACCGCCGTCACCTTCTCCGACAGCATCGCGCTCGAGACCTCCGCGTTCTTGACGGCAAACGTCCCGCCAAAGCCGCAGCACCGGTCCACATGCGCGATCTCCACCAGATCGATCCCGCGCACCGCCCGCAGCAGCTCCACCGGCCCGTCCCCCAGCCCCAGCCCGCGCAGCCCATGGCAGCTCGCGTGGTAGGTCACCCGATGCGGAAAATACGCCCCCACATCTTTCAGCCCCAGCCCCTTCGTCAGAAACTCCGAGAACTCCCACACCCGCCGCAGCAGCGCCTCGACCTCCCGCACCAGACCCACCTTGCCCGTCTCCCGCTCGACCCGCGCCGCCATCTGCGGATAGTGCTCGCGCATCATCGTCACGCAGCTCGAGCTCGGTACCACCACCGCCTCCGCCCCCTTGAACTGCGCTACAAACCGCGCCACCATCGGCAACGCCTCTGCCTGGTACCCCGTGTTCCAGTGCATCTGCCCGCAGCACGTCTGCCCCGCCGGAAACTCCACCGTGTGCCCCAGCCGCTCGAGCACCCGCACCACCGCCTTCCCCGTCTCCGGAAACAGCGTGTCGTTGTAGCACGTAATAAACAGCGCAACCCGCAAACCGCAGCCCTCAACCTAAAACTTGAAACCCCAAACTAAAACCTGAAACTCCAAACTGAAGCTTGAACCTGAAACTCAAAACTCCAACCTGAAACTTCAAACTCCCAACCCAAGCTCCAACTTTCAATAGAGATTCTATTTCCCCAACGCAACTCCCGTCACGTACCATGTTCCCGCCCGTGCGCATCGTGAAACACTGTGGCGGCAAAACGAGGGCTCCATGGGATCGAACCCCTTCATAGGCATTGTCTATCACTGGATCGGCGGCTTCGCCTCCGCCACCAACTTCATCCCCTTCCGCGGCATCAAGCGCTGGTCGTGGGAGATCTACTGGATCATCCAGGGCTTCGCCGCCTGGATCGTCGCGCCCACGCTCATCGCCTCCATCTTTGTTCCGCATCTTTGGCAGATCCTCGCCAACTCCCCCCACTCCGCCATCGGCTACGCCGTCCTCTTCGGCGCGCTCTGGGGCTTCGGCGGTCTCACCTTCGGCCTCTCCATCCGCTATCTCGGCATCGCCCTCGGCTATGCCATCGCCCTAGGTCTTTGCACCGCCTTCGGCACCCTCATCCCGCCCATCTACACCGGCGAGATGGGCGCCATCGCGCACAGCACCTCCGGGCAGGTCATCCTGCTCGGCGTTCTCATCTGCCTCATTGCGGTCGCCGTCAACGGCTTCGCCGGCCTCTCCAAAGAGCGCGAGCTCACCCCCACCGAAAAGCTCGAGTCCGGCGAGCGCGACTTCTCCCTCGGCAAAGGCCTAGCCGTCGCCGTCTTCGCCGGCATCATGAGCGCCTTCTTCGCCTTCGGCCTCAAGGCCGGCGCCCCCATCGCCCTCGTCGCCCGCGCGGAGCTCCTCCGCTCCCACCGCCTCGATCTCTGGCAAAATCTCCCCGTCCTTATCGTCGTCCTTTGGGGAGGCTTCGTCACCAACTTCGTCTGGTCGGTCGGTCTAATCCTCCGCAATCACTCCTTCCGCCAGTTCGCCGGCCAGCCCGGCAGCAACCCCATGCGCGCCACCCACGTCGTCGGCGACACCCTCCAGGACTTCGACCCGCGCGCCCTCCACACC
This sequence comes from Acidobacteriaceae bacterium, assembly GCA_965277125.1. Taxonomy (GTDB): domain Bacteria; phylum Acidobacteriota; class Terriglobia; order Terriglobales; family Acidobacteriaceae; genus Edaphobacter. The sequence continues at coordinate 1,214,474 of CBDIBU010000005.1, forward strand.
CTCCAGCGCATCAGCCCCCCCACCCTCGTCGCCAACTATCTCTTCGCCGCCGCCGCCGGCGTCATCTGGTACTTCCAGTTCTTCTTCTACTCCCTCGGCCAGACCAAGATGGGCAAGTACGACTTCTCCTCCTGGACCCTCCACATGGCCTCCATCATCATCTTCGCCACCCTGTGGGGCCTCTTCCTCAAGGAGTGGCGCGGCACCAGCCTCCGCACCCGAAGCCTCGTCGCCATCGGCCTTACGCTGCTTATCGGCTCCACCCTGGTCGTCGGCTACGGCAACTACCTCAAGGCCAACGAAGCAACCACCGCCGCACTCTCTACCGGCACGCAGACAGCCGCCCGCTGACCTCCATCCTTCGAGAGCAGATTGACAATGCGCGGCCTAAGCAACGGCTCGCGGCGCCAAAGCTCTACCCCCATGCACACCCACGTACGCCCTTACGACACAGCCTCCTGCACCACCATCCCCGGCCGCGCATAGATGCGCATCGTTCGCCCCTGAAGCCCTGAGCCCGAACCAGGCTCGCTCACCACGCGCACGCGATAAAGCCCAGGCGCCGGCATCACATACCGCACCCGCCAAAGAGCCTCACCTTCCAGGCTCGCCCGAACACGCTCCCGTCTGCCACCCGGCAACAGAATGATTGCGGAAACCCGCATCGTACGCGGGTCAGAGGCCGCGACGCAGGTGTAGGTCCACTCCGCAACCGTACCCGCCTCGACGGTCGCATCCGGACGTTGCCCGCCGTCTGTAGTCGCTGGTCGAAAAGCCGTCAATCCAGGCGCACGGGACCGAGTGACACAGACGGCAAACGCAGCCGCGGCACCGGCCAAAACAGAACGACGTGAGAGCTCAGCTGACACAACATCCTCCCCTGCAACCGTACGACATCCCGCGTAAGCGTGTCCTAATCTTCGGACGACCTCACCGGGAATGTCAAAGACGCACGGTTTTGCTCCGCAACCTCCTTGACAGTCGTCCGCCTGCCGACGATGCTTTCAGACGCGGGCTCCGGTGCGCTCCAATTGGTTGGTGCAAGCGCTTGCGCCGTCGCGAAAGGTAAGGTCATGGCACAAGCAGCGACATCCAGGCAGGAACATATCATCCCCGTGAACGCCGAAAACGCGCGGTCGCCCGCGCCCGGCGTCGAGGTCCACCAGTTCGTCTCCGCCGCTACTGGTGCAACCAACTTCAGCACCCTGCTCGCCATCTTCCAGCCCGGGGCCACCCTGCCCTACCACACGCACGACTGCAGCGAAGCCATCACCGTGGTCGAGGGTCCGCTCTCGCTCGCCGTCGCGGGCCGCTCTTATGTGCTCGAAGCCCATGATTGCCTGCATGTGCCCGCCGGGGTCCCCCACACGGCCCACAACGCCGGAGCCGACCGCGTGGTGACGCACTCCGCCTTCGGCTCCGCCGCGCCCGCCCGCAACTTCATCACCCAGCCGTTCCCCGTCGTCGATCGTGGCTCCGGCATGCCGGAGCCGCAGGATCCGGAACACCTGGTCCGCTTCGCCTCCGCGCCCTCCTATGAGCTCGCACCCAACACAAAGTTCACCGACCTCTTCAACGCCCACCTTGGCGCCAAAGGCATCTGCGGCGGCTTCGGCCGCTTTCAGCCCGGCGCCTCGCTCCCCTGTCACACGCACGCGTACGACGAATCCATCACCATCGTGGCCGGCAAGGCGACCTGCATGGTGCATGGCCATCACTATCCCGTCAGTGACTACACCACCGCGCATATTCCCAAGGGCTTTCCCCATCGCTTCCTCAACGAGACGGCGGAAGAGATGCACATGATCTGGGTCTACGCCGGCGACCTTCCCGACCGCAAGATCGTTGATAACGGTTTCTGCACCGGCGTTCTGCCGATGGAAGCCTGACCCAAGACAAATCCTGACCAAAGAGAAATCCTGAAGCACGGGAACACGCCACCACCAAGCACCGGACACGAGGACGCCGCGCACATGAAAGAGCTCCAAAACTACATCAACGGCCGCTTTGTAACCTCGGCAGGCACACAGCGCATCGAGGTGCTCAACCCCTCCACGGGCGAAGTCATCTGCTCCGTGCCCGACAGCACACCCGAAGATGTGAGCGCCGCGATCGACGCCGCCGCCACAGCCCAGCGCGCCTGGCGCAAGCAGCCAGCCATCGTTCGCGCCAAGCTGCTGAAGCGCATCGCCGCCAAGCTCCGCGAGCACGTCGAAGAGCTCGCCCGCATCGTCGCGGAGGAGCAGGGCAAGACCATGGGGCTCGCGCGCGTGGAGATCGCCTTCACCGCGGACTACTTCGAGTACATGGCGGAGTGGGGCCGCCGCATCGAAGGCGAGATCATCGAGAGTGATCGGCCAGGCGAAACCATTCTGCTCTTTCGCCAGCCCATTGGCGTCGTGGGCGGCATCCTGCCGTGGAACTTCCCCTTCTTCCTGATCGCCCGCAAGGCAGCTCCGGCCCTCATCACCGGCAACACCATCGTGCTCAAGCCAAGTGAGGAGACACCGCACTGCGCCGTGCGCTTCTGCGAGCTGCTCAACGAACTGGACCCGCCGCCCGGTCTGATCAACGTCGTGCACGGCCGCGGCCGCACCGCGGGCCATGCTCTGGCGACGTCGCCCAAGGTCGGCCTAGTTACCTTCACCGGCAGCGTCGAAACCGGCTCCGCCATCATGGCCGCGGCCGCGCCCAACATCACCAAACTCAACCTCGAGCTCGGCGGCAAAGCCCCCGCCATCGTCATGCGCGATGCCAACGTCGATATCGCCGTAAAAGCCATCACCGCCTCCCGCGTCATCAACAGCGGCCAGGTGTGCAACTGCGCCGAACGCGTCTACGTCCAGCAAGACATCGCTGCGGAGTTCGCCGACAAGCTCAGCGCCGCCATGCGGGCCACGCGCTTCGGCGACCCACTCCAGGACGACACCGTGGACTACGGCCCGCTCATCAATGAAGCCGGCTTCCGCAAGGTGGAACGCCTGGTCGGCGCCGCCGTTGCCGCCGGTGCAACCGTGCTGACAGGCGGCAAACGCGGCGCCGGCGAGAAAGGCTTCTTCTACGAGCCCACCGTGCTCACCGGCTGCGCCCATGACATGGAGATTGTTCGCAAGGAGGTCTTCGGTCCCGTTGTCCCAATCGTCGAATTCCGCGACCTCGATGAGGCCATCTTCTTCGCGAACGACTCGGAGTACGGGCTCACCTCCTCCATCTACACGCGCGATCTGAACGTGGCGCTGCAAGCCTGCCAGGACATCCAGTTCGGCGAAACCTACATCAACCGCGAGAACTTCGAAGCCATGCAGGGCTTCCACGCAGGCTGGCGCAAGAGCGGCATCGGCGGCGCAGACGGCAAGCACGGCCTGTACGAGTTCCTGCAAACGCATGTGGTCTATCTGCAGCGCGGATGACCACCCACCTGCGGGAAGCGCGCGCGCACCCGGAAGGACTAAACGGTCGCGCGCATAGCTCCAGTGGAGATGCCGCCATCGACCAAAAGCGTTTGGCCGGTGATGTAGGCGCTCGCGTCCGAAGCCAGAAAGACGATGGCCCCGTCAAGGTCATTCGGCTGTCCGGGCCGCTTCAGCGGGATGCGGTCGGTCAAATACTCCACCCACGCCTGGTTCTCATAGAGCACAGCATTTTGCTTGGTCTTGAACCAGCCCGGAGCGAGGCAATTAACCGTAATCCCGTGGACGCCCCAGTCATCCGCCAGACTCATGGTGAGCTGCTTGATGCCGCCGCGGCTAGCGCAGTAGGGTCCCAAACCGGCATACCCGAACACACTCGTGACCGAGCCGATGTTGATGATGCGCCCGTAGCCGTTCGCGATCATGTGCGGCGCAAACGCCTGCGCCACAAAGAAGGAGCCGCGCAGGTTCGTGTCGAGCACAAGGTTCCAGTCATCCCATGTAACGTCGACGGCCGGCTTGCGCACGTTGCAGCCTGCGTTGTTGACCAGGATGTCGATCTTGTCCACGCGGCGAAGCGCCTGCCCGGCCATCTCGCGAATGCTGGCGTGGTCGCGGACGTCCAGCTCAAGCGGGATCGCACGGCGCCCCATGCCTTCGATCTCCCTTTGGAAAGACTCGAGGTTGTGGAGCCGGCGGCTGGTAAGGATAAGGTCCGCGCCGGCGCGGGCCAGGGCGCGGCCGAAGTACTGCCCAAGGCCGCGGCTGGCGCCGGTCACCACGGCCGTCTTGCCGGAAAGGTCGAACTGCGTGTCGGGCATGGCGAAGACTCTTCGGGATCACTGGTGCGTTCAGGGCGTCAGAATAACCTTCATCAAGCCCGGCTGACGCGAGTGGAGGCGCTCAAACCACACTGCGCCTTCGCGCAAAGGGGCAACGACAGAGATGAGCGGATCAACATTGACGGCGCCGCTCTCCATCAAGCCGATGCACTCGCGATACTCCCCCGCGGACGAGCAGGAGCCCTGCAGGCGAAGCTGGCGTGTGACGACGGCCTGCAGCGGGATCTCAACACGAGGGGCGAGATTGCCGATCAGGGTGACCGTGCCGCCGCGCCGAACAGCCTCGATGGCGGTCGTCACCGAGGCCTGCGCCCCCACCACCTCAACGGCAATGTCCGCGCCGTTGCCGCCCGTTGCGGCAAGCAGACGGGACAGCATCTCGGGGTCAGTCGCGAGAAAGGTCTGGTCGGCCCCCAGACTGCGTGCGAGCTCGAGCTTCGCCGGGTCGAGGTCGACGGCCAGGACCGTGGCGCAGCCGAAGTGGCGAAAGGCCTGAATTGCGAGCAGGCCGATCATCCCCGCGCCCACCACCACAGCGGTGCTCCCGGGCGCAATCGGTGTGATCTTGGCCGCGTGGACGGCGATCGAGACCGCCTCGATGAGGGCCGCCTTTTCAAACGGAAACCCGTCCGGGAGCGGGTAAAGGATGTGCTCGGGGACGGCAACAAACTCGGCAAACGCTCCGTTGCGGCGGTAGTCGCCGCAGGAGACGCCAAGCACCTGGCGGCGGTCGCAAAGATTGACGGCGCCCTCGAGACAGTACGCGCACTCGCCGCAGGAGACGGTCGAGTCAAAGGTGACGCGGTCGCCGAGCGAGACGGCCCGCACGTCGGCGCCGACCTGGACGACGACGCCGGCCGCCTCGTGGCCCATGATGAGCGGTGGAATACGCCGGCCGCTGCTTCCGTCGTAACCGTGAACGTCGCTGCCGCAGATGCCGCACGCTTTGACCTTTACCAGCACGTCGCGGCTGCCGAGCGCAGGCGTCGGCACATCCCGCAGCTGTAAATCGCTCGGACTTTCCAGTACCAGAGCATCCATTCCAAAAAGTTATTCCATAAGCCGCCTGCTGTCGATTTCTCCTACCGAAAAACACTACGGCTGCCATCGCCGAACAACCGTACAATCCATCAGATGAGAGCGGCGATCCTCCTCGTCGTGGCACAATGCGTGTCCTTCATCCTCTTCGCCTCACAGTCCCTAGCCCAAGCAAACACCCCAACCATCCCGTCGACCTCCCAGGTCGCCAAAAGCTTCCAGTCGCCGCCGGCCGAGTCTCTGCCCATGGTTCGCTGGTGGTGGTTCGGCGTGGCGGTGCAGGAGCCCGAAATCCTTCGCGAACTCCAGCAAATGAAAGCCGATGGCATCGGCGGAGCCGAGCTCGCCTTCGTCTATCCCGAAGCGCTGAACGATCCCTCTACCGGTCTGCGCAATCTCCCCTTCTTGTCTCCCGAGATGCTCCATGCCGTCAGCTATGCCCAGTCTCAAGGCAACAAGCTCGGCCTCCGCATCGACGTCACGCTGTGCAGCGGCTGGCCCTACGGCGGACCCGCGATAACACTGGCCAACGCCGCCGGTCGCCTTCGCGTTCTCACCATGCCCCTTCCTGCAAAGGCGACCTCGCTTCCCCTGCCACAACTCTCCCTCGGAGAGCGCCTCATCTCCATCGCGATCGCCGACGGCGACCCGCGGCAATGGAATGCCGCAACCGCAAAGACGCTGTCGCCCGGTATGCCTCTGCCTGCCTCCGATTCCCCTCGCGTTGCCCTCCTCTTCATCGCCGGTCATACACTTCAGCAGGTCAAGCGAGCCGCCGTCGGCGCCGAAGGCTACGTGCTCGACCCCTTCAGCAGGCAGGCTGTAGCGACTCATCTCCGCGCGGTCGGCGAACCTTTCCTCAAAGCCTTCGGCGACACGCCGCCCTTTGCCATCTTCTCCGATTCGCTTGAGGCCTACGGAGCCGACTGGACTCCGACCCTTCCGGAAGAGTTCCAAAAGCGTCGCGGCTATGATCTGCTGCCGCATCTTCCGGAGCTGGTCGCAGGCGGTACACCCGCGGCAGACAAGGTTCGCCACGACTACGGCCGCACCCTGACCGAGTTGGTCAACGAAAACTACCTCACGCAGATTGAAGACTGGGCCCACACGCATCACACACGGTTTCGTTCTCAAACCTACGGTGAGCCGGCGGTATCCTTCTCCAGCCAGCGCCTTGTGGACCTGCCCGAAGGCGAAGGCCCACAGTGGCGGAGCTTCTCCACTCTGCGCTGGGCTACCTCCGCCAACCATCTCTTCGGCGGCAGGGTCTCCTCGGGGGAGAGCTTTACCTGGCTTCATTCGCCGGTCTTCCGCGCCACGCCGCTCGATATGAAGGCCGAAGCAGACATCGACTTCATCATGGGAGAAAACCAGCTTATCTTCCACGGCTGGCCCTACTCCCCGCCGCAAGCCGGCGAGCCAGGCTGGAGCCTCTACGCAGCCGCTGTCTTCAACGACCACAATCCCTGGCATCCCGTGATGCGCTCGGTCAACCGCTACATCGCTCGCCTCAGCGATCTCCTGCGACAGGGCGAGCCGGCGAACCAGGTGGCCCTCCTCTTACCCACCGATGATGCCTGGGCCGGCTTCTCTCCCGGCAAAGTTAGCGTCACCGGCGCCATGATCAGCCTCATCCCCGCTGACCTCACCGCCGCCATTCTCTCCGCCGGGTATAACTTCGACTTCATCGACGCAGACACCATCAACCACCTCGGCATCCATCACACCGTCCTTGTCCTTCCGCCCACCCAGCGCATCCCCATCGCAACGCTGCAACGGATCGCGGCCTGGGTAGACGCCGGCGGAAAGATCCTAGCCGTCGGCCACATCCCCTCCATGGACGCGGAAGGCAACACTCCGCCGCAGATGACCGCCCTCCTGCATCGCATCTTCAACGCCGCAAACACAGCCTCCGACCCAGCAAAGATCTCCGACGCGCTTCACCTCCTCGCGCCGCCGGACCTCGATCTCACCAACCCGACCAGCCGTGACCCGATCGGCTTCATCCGGCGGAAGCTTCCCGATGCTGACCTCTACTTCGTCGCCAACACCTCCAATCATCCGGTCAGATCGCAGCTGCAACTCTCTACAACTCACGCCTCCGGCGCTCGCTGGAATCCAGAAACTGGTGCCATCGAAGACGCCATCAATCCCAAACACATCGACCTCTCGTTAGCTCCGTACGAATCCGCCGTCTTTGTCTTCAGCGATCAACCATCAACGGCGGCTTCACCTCGACCAGCAGTCAACGTGCTGTCAGACATCAGCCGCGATTGGTCCGCCGACTTCATCGGCACGCGCAGATTCATCCAGCTTCCAACTCTCACGGATTGGTCGATTGATCCCGCCACCAGGTACTACTCCGGCGAAGTCGTCTACAAACGAAGCATCACCTTACCTGCCGTTCCCTCTGGCGCTGTCTATCTTCAGGTCAAAGGCGGCGAGCCCACCTCCGATGACGCCTCAACCCCAGCGACTGGGCACGTCCCGCTCGGCCCCGATGGTCTGCCCGATCCCCGGCACACCCTTCCCGGCCCCGGCATGTACGCGCACTTCGATCCGCCCATCCGCGAAGCCGCGCTCCTGACCATCAATGGCCAGCCAGCCGGTGCCCTGTGGCACCCACCCTATTGCCTCGATATCGCCGGCCTGCTTAAGCCCGGCGGCAACCTGATCGAGATCCATGTCTACAACACCGCGCTCAACGCGTGGTCCGCCCTACCGCCGCGAAACTACAAGCTACTCATCGCAAAGTATGGAGATCGCTTCCAGATGCAAGACCTTGACCGTGTCAGACCCCTGCCCTCTGGACTTCTCGGGCAGATTCAACTTGCTACCTCCTGCTTCAGATAGCTGTGAAGCGTCGAACCGATCGCAGGGGTTCTAAAAAGATTTGGCGGAGAGACAGGGATTCGAACCCTGGATACCTTGCGGTATACACGCTTTCCAAGCGTGCGCCTTCAGCCACTCGGCCATCTCTCCGCGGGTCGCGCGACCTCTCTGAATCTAACACGCGCAGCCCACATCGAAGCCGCCGCAACGCCTACCGATGACGGACCCGCCGCTCCGCTAAGGAGGACACGATCGTGCCAGCAAGAAGCGCCGACCCATGCCGCGCGGCGGCCTGCTGAAACGCCGCATCGGCCTTGGGCAGTTGCCCCCCAAGCGCCAGGCTCACCCCGCGAAGATAGAACGCCAGCGCCGGCGTGTCGTGGTCCGCCGGAATCGACGAGAGCGCCGCGTCAGCCTCAAGCGGACGCCGCGCGGTAACGGCCTGCGCCGTGCGAAGCAGCGGCATCATCTGCGCCATCGGAATCGATCGAGCGCGCGCCCCTTCCTCCAGCCGAGCGATCGCCCTCGCCTTCGTATCCCCGCCCGGATCAGGACAAAGCGCGCCGGCAAGTGCGATGTGAAACGCCGCCGTCCTCCCATACGCGAGCAGCGAGGCCTGCCGTGTCAACAGATTGGCCTCGGCACACCGACTCGCCAGCGCCCGATCGCTCGCCGCCGTCGCCAGCATGCCCGCCGCCGCTGAAACCATCTCCGGCTCCGCCAGAACCGAGTTGGCCATCTGTCGCCACGCCGCCAACCCCCCGACGAAATCCCCACCGTCATCGAGCAGCAGAGCTCGCTCGCGACCCGCCTCAAGACCTGCATCTCCTCGATCCTGTGGCCTCATGGGCGCGGAGGTAAACGCCGCCCCCTGCGGCTCCGCTCGTCCGCCCTCCGCCAACAGCGCGCGCGCCAGCACCGCGTCGCACGCGCACCAGACCCCCTTCTCCTCCGCCCGCCGACTAAGAGCCACTGCCTCCTGATACCGATTCAGCCCAATCAGCGCCAGAGCCTCCTCCCGAAACGCCTCACCGCTGTAAGGATCAAGCGCGGTAGCCCTTTGCCCCGCCAGCAACGCCTCCGTCATGTGTCCACCGACGCGCATCACCCAGGCCAACGCCACCAGGAGCTCCGGGTCACGCGGCCACTGTGCCAGCGCGCGATGAATTGTTGCCGCCGCCGCAACCACATCATCCTCCCGAAGCAGCTGCTCCGTGGTGCGCGCCAGCATCTGCGCGCGGTCACCGGCACGGCTGGAAAGGGTGAGCGCTCGATTCGCGGCCTCCGCCGCCGGCAGCTCCGCTCCCTCGCGCGCATAGATCTCGGCCAGGCGCAACAGCGCCGGCGCGAACCCCGGAGCATGCGCCGCGCTCTCCCGGTACGCGGCCGCGGCCGCAAGCAGATCGCCGCTCGCTCGTGCCGCCTCTCCCTGCGCAAAGGCATGCAACGCCACGGCCGCCTCACCCCCGCCCCTATTCACGCCCAGGCCGAAGCCAAGCTCGGCAGCGTGGGCGCCACTCTCCTCCGCGTCCACCTCCCCCAACCGAGCTCGCAGCGTCTGTGCAACACGCGAGATCGCCGCCGGCAGATCGCGTCGGCTGCTCACCGCCTCGCTTACGCCGCCCAGCCGGTCATTCGAACTCGCATCAATCACGTTCAGCCGGATATTCATGTGTTCCGGACCACCCGCGATCTCGCCGGAGATATAGGCGCGCGCCCCCAACCGCCGTGCCACACTCCTGATGCGCACACGTGTGGCCGGCACACGCTCCTCCCGGCTGACCATGCGCACACCGGCCGCATAGGGATCCGCGCCGAGCCACCGAAGATCAGAGCGCTCCGCCATCGATAGCCGGAGCCCCTCAAGAACCACCCCGTCCAGCGTCGGATCGTTGGTCCGGTTCGCCACCGGCGCCAAAAGAATGCTGTCCGTCGGCGCCAAGGCGATCCTGCCGAAGCTCCCCGTACGCAGCTCCATCCACAGCAACCCCACTACCGCCGCGGCCAGCAGCCCGATCACCACCAACCAGGCCCTCCGTCCGCCGCTCTTCTGCCCGGTCCTGCCGACCAGCGGCACAGCAGCCTCCGGCTTCACCGGCGCCTCGGTCACCGGCGCCGTGGCCACCCTCATCTCGCCCGATGAGCTCCTCGTTCGCTCGCGCTGTCGTCGAAACGAAGGATCCGAAATGATCGGCACGGAGGCAATCCCGGTCTGCACCGCGACCAGCCTGCCGGCAGTCCCTGCGCCTGCCTTCACCGAAGCCGCGCGGTCCTCAGCCGCCATCGCGCGCGGCCCTTCCACCGCGTTCCCTGCCGCCGCAACACCCGCCGGCTCCCGCTTCTCCGGTACAGCGAGCACGGGCTCCCGCGGACCTTCGGCCGGCTTGGTGAGCCCCGGTTCAGCGGCCCGCTTCGTCGCGGCATCTCGCGACGACGGCCTCGCCGAACGTGCCGACACCGGATCCATCTCGGCGCGGCCCTGCCCACCCGACCGTGTCTCCCGTGCCGCCTCCTGTGCCGTCCCCAGTGCCGTCTCCCGCACCGCCTCCTTCCCCGACGCCCTTCCCTGCGAACCGCGCGACCCCTCCTGCGAAAACGATGTCTCCCGTGGCCGGCTCTCCTGCTGCGGCATCCGTCTGGGCCGCAGCAACTCCCCCCCGCTCGCCGCGGCCGGCGGCGGCGCGCCCCCCTCGGTCAGCGATGCTCCAATCCGTGAGTGATCGCTGTCCGCCCCGTTCTGCCCCAGCGGCGTCTCCTTCGCCTCCGTCGGCCGCGGTCGCGGATCGCGCGCCACGGGATCCTCCGCCGGGACCAACGGAACCACACCCGACGGCAGCCGACGCAGCCACTCCCCGCCTCCACGGCTCAACAGCCCGGCGAACGCATCCTGCACCGCCCCGGCGTTCGGGTACCGTTGCCGCCGCTCCTTCTGCAGCAGCCGCATGATGATCCGCTCGACCTCGCGCGGAACGCTGATGTTCCACGTCCGGAGCGGCTCCGGCGACTCCGCCAAAAGCGCCTGAAACGCCAGCGCCGTGGTCGCTCCGCGAAAGGGCGTCCGCCGGGTCGCCATCTCGTACAGCAGCGCGCCCAGCGAAAACAGATCCGTGCGCGCGTCCAGAGCCTCCCCCCGCGCCTGCTCCGGTGACATGTAGGCCAGCGTGCCGACTGTAAAGCCCACCGACGTCAATTCCAGCGCCCGCGAGTCCCGCCCGCTCCGGAGCGCCATCGAGACCTTGGCCAGACCGAAGTCCAGAATCTTCACCGTCGGTTCACCACTCGCCGTGTCCTGCAGAAAAACATTCGCCGGCTTGATGTCGCGATGCACGATTCCCTTGGCATGCGCCGCGCTCAGCGCCTCGGCGATCTCCTCGCCAAAGCGCACAATCTCCTCCGCCGAGCACGCCCGCTGCCCGATCATCTGCTTCAGCGTGCACCCCTGCAGCAGCTCCATCACAAGATACGGCTCACCATTCTGCTCGCCGATGTCGAAGATGGTGCAGATGTGCGGATGCGCCAGCGCCGAGGCCGCACGCGCCTCCAGCCGGAAGCGCTCCCGCATCCCAGGCGCACGGTACTCATCATGCAAGAGCTTGACCGCAACCTCGCGGTGCAGGCGCTCATCCCAAGCGCGAAACACAACGCCCATGCCCCCGCCGCCCAGCATCGCCAGGATCTCGTATGGCCCAAACCTCTGCCCTGCCTCGGGAAGCATTCGTTCCGTTCGCTCACATCGCCGATATCGCGGCAAGTCTTGGCCAGAGATGGAACACACCTCCCAAGCCGTGCCAATTGCGGAGATGCGGAGATAAGAATACGACGAGGAACCTCCACCGGATGGGAACAGTTGGCCCAGTTCCACCCTCCCCCTACCCCAAAGTATTGCTCCCTTGGTTTTCGGCGCGTCACCCCTCCGCAGACCGCACCAGGTGTCGCCAAATCACGGCGCCACAGCCGCGCCGCCCACCGCGGCACAGGGCGAAGTTCGCCGGGCTACATCCGGGCACAAAAGAAACCCCGACCGGCGGATCCCCCGGCCGAAGCGTATACGTGCCCACGACCTGGTACTCCCGCGCCAGCTCGGCGACAGCCCCGGCCAGCTCCCGCTGCCCACTCGGCTGCCGCCACGCCACAGCCGCTCCGCCCCCCGCTGCTGCGCCTCCGTTTCCCCGTAGCTCACCAAAGCCGCCGGGCGCGCGCCCGAAGCACACGCTCCGCCTCCGCCCGTGCCAGCGCATCGTTCGCCACCCGCATCGCCTTCGCCGCGGGCGACAGTACAATCCCCGCATGCCGCCCGCGCAGAACCCCATCCTCGACCAGGCCGACCCGCAGACCCTGCTCTTCGACGCCGACGACACCCTCTGGGAAAACAACATCTTCTTCGAGCGAGCGATCGCCTCGTTCATCACCTTTCTTGACCATGCCGAGCACACCCCCGCCGAGGTCCGTGAACACCTCAACCGCATCGAACGCCGCACCGTGGCCGAGCGCGGCTACGGCACCGAAAGCTTTCGCCTCTCGCTCATCCGCTGCTTTGAAGAGCTCTCCGGCGCACCCGCCGCCGAGCACCAGCACCGCCAGATCATGAGCTTCGTCGACGCCATCCTCGAGGCCGACGTCGATCTCATCCCCGGCGTCGAGCCCGCCCTCCAGCAGCTCGCACGCCGTCATCGACTCCTCCTCGTCACCAAGGGCGACGACCTCGAACAACGCGAAAAACTCCGTTGCTCGGGTCTCGCGCCGCTCTTCACCGCGATCGAGGTCCTCACCGAAAAGACCCCAGACGCCTACCGCGAGATCGTCTGCCGCCACGCCTGCGATCCGGCCCGCACCTGGATGATCGGCAACAGCCCCCGCTCCGACATCAACCCCGCCCTCGCCGCCGGCCTCCATGCCGTCTTCATCCCCCACGCTGACACCTGGATCCTCGAGCACGAGCAGCTCTCGCCGCCACCTCCCGGCCAGCGTCTTCTCCAACTCAAAGCCATCGCCGAGCTCTGCGCCTTCCTCTAAGCCAAGACCCTCGCCACCCGCTCCACCCCACGCCGCCTTTGCTATACTTTCTTCGGATTGTTCGTCACGCCTGGGTCGCTCTGCGCCAGGTCGCAGGCGGAGGTGGCGAAATTGGCAGACGCACTAGCTTGAGGTGCTAGCGCCGCAAGGCATAGGGGTTCAAGTCCCCTCCTCCGCACCAATCCAACACATCCGTTCCACCCATCTTCCGCGTGCTGTTCGCTCTTTCCGAACCACGCCACCGCACGGAGTTCTTCTCTCGATGATCGCCCTCCTTATCGTCATCTATGTCATCGTCTGCTTCTTCCTGATCGGCGTCGTCCTGCTCCAGCAGGGCAAGTCCGCCGACCTCGCCGCCGCCTTCGGCGGTCAGGGCTCGCAGACCGCCTTCGGTCCGCGCGGCGCCGCCAACCTCCTCACCAAGCTCACCGCCTGGGCCGCCGTCCTCTTCATGCTCATCTCCATCGGCCTCACCGTGCTGCTCTCGCACGGCGCCTCCATCGATCGCTCCGTCCTCTCCGGCCACACCGCTCCCGGCCAGACCTCTCCGGCCAAGAAGTAGCTCTGCCTCATCTCCACCCCACACGCGGCACGCCCCCTCGGCGTGCCGTCTCAGCCTAGGCGCAGCAAAGGACAGACCCCCGCATGATCCACGAGATCCTTGCCGTCGGTGTGCTCGGCTGCAACTGCTCCATCCTCGGCGTCGAGACCACCCGCGAAGCCCTGGTCGTCGATCCCGGAGCCGAGGTCGCCACCATCCTCGCCCTGCTCGCCCACCACCACCTCCAGCTCCGCCAGATCCTCGTCACCCACGCCCATATCGACCACATCGCCGGCGCCCTCGCCCTCCAGCACCAGACCGGCGCCCCCATCCTCTACAACCAGCGCGACCTCCCGCTCGTCCGCATGATGGACGTCCAGGCCGGCTGGATCAACCTCCCCACCCCCGAGGTCGCGCCACCCGACGTCAGCATCGAGCACGGCATGAGCGTCGGCGTCGCCGGCCTCCCCGCCACCGCCCTCCACACCCCCGGCCACACCGAAGGCAGCGTCTGCCTCTACCTCCCTGACCACCACCTCCTGCTCGCCGGCGATACCCTCTTCGCCGGCACCGTCGGCCGCACCGACCTCCCCGGCGGCAACATGCCCACCCTCCTCCGCTCCATCGAAGAGTCCCTCATCCCGCTCCCCGACGAAACCCGCGTCATCCCCGGCCACGGCCCCGCCACCACCATCGGCCAAGAGCGCGCCCACAACCCCTTCCTCGTCGGCATGTAACCGGACCAGCCATCCCGGCCAGCCCCCTACGCCAGCCCCCGCATCCGCCCCAAGCCACCCATACCGGATGAGCATAGCTTGAGCCACGCCACAAGCACCTGCCGAGCGTGCCGCTTGGTACTGTCTCTTTAGTAAAAAGTGTCATCTCGACCGGAGCGAGAGCTCTTGTCTCGCGGAGTGGAGAGACCTGCAGTTTTTCTCAATCGACCTCCACACCACAGGAATACCGCTCTCGCCCGTAAGGTACGGCCGCCCCAAACCTCTCCTCGTTGATAGAAAAGTGTCATCTCGACCGAAGCGAGACGCTCTTGTCTCGCGAAGTGGAGAGACCTGCGGTTTGCTCGAGCAACCTCTACACCATCAGGAATACCGCTCTAGACTAGCCGGTGAGGTACGCCCGCCGAAAACTCTTCCACGTCGGCAAAGAGGTGTCATCTCGACTCATTTGGCAAAGAGGTGTCATCTCGACCGGAGCGAGACGCTCTTGTCTCGCGGAGTGGAGAGACCTGCAGTTTGCTCGCTCAACCCGACACCATCACGATACCGCTCTAGCCGCTGAGGCACGCCCGCCCCAAACCTCTTCCTCGTCAGCAAAGAGGTGTCATCTCGACCGGAGCGAGACGTCTCTCGTCTTCGCGGAGTGGAGAGACCTGCGGTTTGCTCGACTACCTCCACACCTCAGCAATACCGCTCTAGCCCGTGTGGTACAACCGCCCGAAACTCTTCCTCGTCGGCAAAGAGGTGTCATCTCGACCGGAGCGAGACGCTCTTGTCTCGCGAAGTGGAGAGACCTGCGGTTTGCTCGATCAACCTCTACACCATCAGGAATACCGCTCTAGACTAGCCGGTGAGGTACGCCCGCCGAAAACTCTTCTACGTCGGCAAAGAGGTGTCATCTCGACTCATTTTGGCAAAAGGTGTCATCTCGACCGGAGCGAGACGCTCTTGTCTCGCAGAGTGGAGAGACCTGCAGTTTGCTCGCTCACCCTCCACACCATCAGCAATACCGCTTTAAGCCGGTAAGGTACGCCCGCCCGAAGACTCTCCTCGTCGGCAAAGAGGTGTCATCTCGACCGGAGCGAGACGTCTCTCGTCTTCGCGGAGTGGAGAGACCTGCGGTTTGCTCGACTACCTCCACACCTCAGTAATACCGCTCTAGCCCGTGTGGTACAGCCGCCCGAAACTCTTCCTCGTCGGCAAAGAGGTGTCATCTCGACCGGAGCGAGACGCTCTTGTCTCGCGGAGTGGAGAGACCTGCGGTCGCTCGCTCACCTCCACCCCATCAGCTTCAACCCGTGGTACGCCGGCCCTGGAAGATCTACACACCCTCATCCAACCAGCCCATCTCCCGCATCCGCCCCGCCGCCGCCCGCACCACCTCCGGCCGCGTCAACAGGCTCACCACCACCCGCCCCGCCTCCACCATCCCAAAGAACGCCCCCGGGTGAGTCAGCACGCCGCGCTCCAGCAGCGCCGTCGCCGCGTCCCGCGCCGCAAACGTCCGCGGCAACCGCGCCACCGCACTCCATCCCGCCTCCACCGGCAGCAGCTCCACCCCACACTCCGTGAAGATCCCGACATTCTCCCGCACCCGCTCTAGAATCACCCCCTGCACCGCCGGCGCCCTCTCCAACCATCCCGCCACTCTCATCTGCGCCGGCGTGTTCACCGAAAGAAACGTGTCGGCAACGATCTCCAGCCGCGCCATCGCCTCCTGCCGCACCGCCTCCGGTCCCAGCACCGCTATCCACCCCACCTTCACCCCCGGCAGCGCGCACACCTTGCTCAGCCCGCTCAGCACCGCCGTCAGCACCGGCGCTTCCTCGGCCGCGAAGCTGGTCAGCCGTCCCCCAAGCGCCAGCGGATAATCCAGAAAAACCTCGTCCACAATCAGCGCCAGCCCATGCCGCGCACAGATCCCGCGAAGCGTCTCTCGTTCCTCGGCTGTGGTCGCGTGTCCGGTCGGATTGTTTGGGTGCACCACCACCAGCGCCCGTGTCCTCGGCCCAATCTGCGCGGCGAGCTCGGCCGTATCCATCCACCACCCGTGATCGAAGAACAGCGGATACCGCCGCAGCCGCACATCCGCCAACTCCGCCAGATACTCAAACAGCGGATAGCTCGGCTGCGCGATCAACACCTCATCCCCCGGATCGCACAGCAGCCGAAACAGATGGCTGTAGGCCTCACTTGTGCTCGCCGTCAGCACCACCTGCCCCGGTTCCACCGCCGCCCCGTGCCCCGCATAGTACCCGCACACCGCCTCCCGCGCGCTCCGCATCCCCAGCGGATCCGGATCGTACCCGAGCGACTCCCCGCCAACCTCCCCGTCCACCTCCAGCACGGATTCCAGCGCCAGCCCCGCCGCCGTCGGATTGCTCCCTGTCAGATCCAGCAGCGCCAGCCCCGCCCGCCTCGCCGCCGCGACCGCCACCGCCAGCTCGCTCGCCCCCCGATCCCACCCCGTCCGCTCCGAAAATCTCACCGTCCCTCACTCAGACCAACAGCCGTATCCTAGCCCCCTGCTCTCGCCTTAAGCCGTCTCCTGACCCTGAGCTTGCCGAAGGGAACCACCCCAGCCGTTGCCGCGCCCCGCACCCGAGCACCTCTAAAATAGGCCTATGAACCACTCCACCCCCACCTCTGCCCCAGATATCCAGGCAGTCCTGTTCGACTACGGCCAGGTGCTCTCGCTTAGCCCCAACCCCGCCGCCTGGGAGCGCCTGCGCACCATCATCGGCGCCTCCTCCGATCGCTTCCACGCCGCCTACTGGCAGTTCCGCCACGCCTATGATCGCGGCGACCTCAATGGCGTGACCTACTGGAACTCCGTCGCCGAGCACGCCGGCCACCCCGGCCTCACCGACGCCGACCGCGACGCCCTCTTCCGCGCCGACGTCGATCTCTGGACCGACCTCAACCTCCCCATGCTCGCCTGGGCCCAGTCCTTGCAAGAGCGCGGCCTCCGCACCGGTATCCTCTCGAACATCGGCGATCGCATGGAGTCCGGCATCCGCGAGCGCTTCCCCTGGATCGGCCGCTTCGACCACTGCACCTGGTCCCACCGCCTCAACCTCGCCAAGCCCGAAGCCGCCATCTATCGCCACGCCGCCGACGGCCTCGGTGTCCCACCGGCCCAGATCCTCTTCATCGACGACCGAGCCGAAAACATCGCCGCCGCCCGCCAGGTCGGCATGCAGGCAATCGAGTACACCCACACCGACCACGCCGCCTTCGAACGCAACCTCCGCGCCCTCCACCAACCCAACCTGCTCCCGGCCTGATTCCCCACCATTCACCGCGAAGCGGGTCGATCCCCCGGTTCCCGTCATCGCTCCGTGCCCACCACCGCAAAGCGGGTGCCCCATTCATGACAGCCCCACCGTCATGAGTGGGCTCATCGACCGAAAGGTCGATCCCCCGCTTCCGGTCATCGCTCCGTGCCCACCACCGCGAAGCGGGTGCCCCATTCATGATAAGCCTCACCGTCATGAGTGGGCTCATCGACCGAAAGGTCGATCCAGCTCTTACCCTCGCCAAGCCTCACGCTCCAGCGGAATCGCCACCTGCTCCACGATCTCGATCCCAAACCCCTGCAGCGCCGGCACATGCGTCGGCGTATTCGTCAGCAGCCGGATCTTGCACACCCCCAGATCCGACAAAATCTGCCCACCCAGCCCCACCTCCCGCAGCGTCCGCTCCCGCTTGTCCTCGCGACCGCGCCCCCGCTCCCGATGCAGCAGAATCCGATGCGGCTCCACCGAGCTGTCGATCCCAAACCCCGGCGACCCATTGTGCAGGTAAATCAGCGCCCCCCGCCCCGCCTCGGCAATCATCCGCAATGACACGTCTACCGTCTCCCGGCAGCTGCACAGCGTCGCCCCAAACACATCGCCCGCCAAGCAGTGCGTGTGCACCCGCACCAGCACCGGGTCGGCCGCCTGCCCCGTCACATCGCCCATCACCATGGCCACATGCGACTCCGCCCCGCCCATCTCGCTCTCATACGCGAGCATGCGGAACTCCCCATACCGCGTCGGCGCCACCGCCTCCGCCGCCCGCCGAATATAGCGCTCATGCTGCAGCCGGTACCGGATCAAATCCGCCACCGTCAGCATCTTCAGCCCATGCTCCGCGCAAAACCCCACCAGGTCCGGCACCCGCGCCATCGTGCCGTCCTCGTTCATCACCTCGCAGATCACGCCCGCCGGTATCAACCCCGCCATGCGCGCCAGATCGACCGAGGCCTCCGTCTGCCCCGCCCGAATCAGCACCCCGCCCTTGCGCGCCCGCAACGGCATCACGTGACCCGGCCGCGCCAGATCGAACGGCGTTGACCCCGGATCGACCGCGACCTTGATCGTCTGCGCCCGGTCCGCCGCCGAGATCCCCGTCGTCACCCCCTCGCGCGCCTCAATCGACACCGTAAACGCCGTCCCAAACCGCGACGTGTTGTCCTGCGTCATCGGGCTCAGCTGCAGATAGTCCGCGCGCTCCTCGGTCAAGGTCAGGCAGATCAACCCCCGGCCGAACTTCGCCATGAAGTTGATCGCCTCCGGCGTCACAAACTCCGCCGCCAGCGTCAGATCGCCCTCATTCTCCCGGTCTTCGTCATCCACCACGATAATCATCCGACCGGCGGCAATCTCAGCCACCGCCTCCTCCACCGTCGCGAACATGCACGCCCTCCCCTGAACTCCGCCTTTGACAGCACCATCGACGTGCCTGCCCTATAGCCGTTTCTTTGTCGGTAGAAAGGTATCCTCTCGACCGGCCGTAAAAGGTGTCCTTTTCAACCGGTGCTAGAAAGGTGCCCTCTCGACCGGTGGTAGAAAGGCATCCTCTCGAACCAGCGGTAAAAGGTGCCCTCGACCGGCGGTAAAATGTGTCCTCTCGACCGATGGCGAGGTGTCCCTTTCAACGGTGATAAAGAGGTGTCCCTTTCAACGGTGATAAAGAGGCGTCCCTTTCAACGGTTACAAAGGTGTGATCTCGACCGAAGCGAGACGCTTTTGTCTCGCGGAGTGGAGAGACCTGCGGTTTCACTTCGCTCCATCGACCTCACACCCCTCAATAGAAAAATGCTATAGCGTCGACTCGATCTCGAACCCCCAAGCCTCAAGCAACGCCTCAGGAATGTACTTCGAGTTCTTGTTCCGCCGCGCCCACTCCCGCAACCGCGTCGACCGGATGTACTGGTCCGGCGTCAGCTTGTACTCCTTCACCACCAACTCAAACGACGTAACCGTCGGCACCACCGGCCCGATCGGCTCCGGCTTGCCCCAGTTAGGATTTCCGCGGCGCTTTGACATAGCTCCATTCCCTCAATCACGTGAACTTACAACCATCTCATTGGACGAATCTTCCTCGTTCCCGGATACACCTATTCTAAGCCACCTCCCTGCCCGCCGTTCTCAAACCGAAGCGCCCTTCCTCCTCGTGTCATCTCGACCGAAGCGCAGCGCAGTGGAGAGACCTGCAGTTGCACGCCTCTCACCCGCGAAGCCCCCTCACCGTCTATCATCTCGACATCCAACACCCGCACTGATTGCACCACCCCTGGTGCACCCCACCCACGCCCCACACCTCCCGCCCATGCGAAAATCAACCCAGCCACCGTCCATGGACCTCCGCGCCCTCCTCCACCAAAGCTTCGGCTTCCCCGACTTCCGCCCCAATCAGGAAGCCGTCTGCCTCGCCGCCACCCAAGGCCGCGACGTCCTCCTCGTCATGCCCACCGGTGCCGGCAAAAGCCTCTGCTACCAGCTCCCCGCCCTCGCCCGCGAGGGCACCGCCCTCGTCATCAGCCCGCTCATCGCCCTCATGGACGACCAGGCCAACAAGCTCGCCGCCGCCGGCCACCCAGTCGCCCGCATTCACTCCGGCCTCTCGCGCGACCACGCCCGCCAGGCCTGCCGCGACTACCTCGACGGCCGCCTCAAGTTCCTCTTCATCGCCCCCGAGCGCCTCCGCGTCCCCGGCTTCCCCGAGATGCTCGCCCGCCGCCGCCCCTCTCTTGTAGCGGTTGATGAAGCCCACTGCATCTCCGCCTGGGGACACGACTTCCGCCCCGACTACCGCAGCCTCGGCGACTATCTGCCCATCCTCCGCCCCGCCCCCATCCTCGCCCTCACCGCCACCGCCACCCCCACCGTCCAGCGCGATATCGTCACCCAGCTCCGCCTCGACGACCCTGCCCTCTTCATCCACGGCTTCCGCCGCACCAACCTCGCCGTCGAAGCCGTCGAGATGTCCAAGCCCGAGCGCGCCGCCTTCGTCCGCGACTTCCTCCTCCTTGCCGAGCGCCGCCCCGCCATCGTCTACGCCCCCTCTCGCAAAGCCGCCGACGAGCTTGCCGCGCTGCTGAACAGCGCACTCTCCTCGCAGCCCCGTTCCCTGGGTGCCCCGGGTCTCCCTTCTGAGACCCGGGTTCACGCCTACCACGCCGGCCTCGACGCCCCCACCCGCGAACGCGTCCAACGCCACTTCCTTGATGGCACTCTCGAGGTCGTCGTCGCCACCATCGCCTTCGGCATGGGCGTCGATAAAGCCGACGTCCGCACCGTCATCCACATCGCCCTCCCCGCCTCCGTCGAGGCCTTCTACCAGGAGATCGGCCGCGCCGGCCGCGACGGCAAACCCTCCCGCACCCTGCTCCTCCACTCCTTCGCCGACCGCAAGATGCACGAGTTCTTTCTCGAGCGCGACTACCCCCCGCCCACCAACCCTGAGCACACCGACCAGATCCGCTTCCGCCGCGACCAGATCGACCGCATGGCCGCCCTCGCCGAAGCCACCGAATGCCGCATGACCGCCCTCATCCGCCACTTCGGCGACACCGCCGACGGCCTCCGCCCGTGCGGCCTCTGCGACATCTGCTCGCCCGCGACCGCCGCGGCCGCACCCGCCCTCCGCGACCCTACCGCGCAGGAGCAGCGCCTTCTGCGCTCCATCCTCCGCGCCCTCGAAGCTAACGGCCGCTCCACCGGCAAGCTCCACACCGACCTGTGCACCGGCTCCTCGTCTTCCCCTTCATCCTCTATGGATCGCAAGCAGTTCGACGCCCTCCTCGACGGCCTTGCCCGCGCCGGCCTCCTCTCTCTCGCCATCGACAGCTTCACCAACCCCGCCGGCGAAGCCATCCGCTACAAAAAAGCCACCCTAACCCACGAGGGCCGCTTCGCCGATCCCGGCGACCTCCCCGTCACCCTCTGCGACGACACCACCTCCGCCCCCAGCTCTCGCAAGCGCACCCGCAAAACCCTGTCATCCCGACCGGAGCGCGCCACCACCTCAACCGCCACACAAACCCTGTCATCTCGACCGAAGGCGGCGCAGAGCGACGCCGCAGTGGAGAAACCTGCATCTCTAGCCCTCGACCCCGCCGCTCAGCTCCGCGACCAGCAACTCCGCGCCTGGCGCAAGGCCGAAGCCGCCAAAACCGGCAAGCCCGCCTTCATCGTCCTTTCCGATCGCACCCTCCACGCCATCGCCCTCGCCAACCCCCAGACCCTCTCCGCCCTCCGCACTGTCCCGGGCATCGGCCCCGACAAACTCGAGCGCTACGGCCCCGACCTCCTCGCCACCCTCCGCACCCACACCTCCGCCACCGTCACAGTCACCTCCCCCACCGTCACAGTCACCTCCGCCACCGTCACAGTCACCTCCGCCACCGTCACAGAAAAAGTGTCATCTCGACCGGAGCGAAGCGCCGTGGAGAGACCTGCGGTTGATCCACTATCACCCTCCCCATCCCAATCCCTGTCCTCTCGACCGAAGACAACGCAACCCGACGCCACAGTGGAGAGACCTGCAGTCCCCCAAATCGCCCTCGAACCCCCGGGTGCCCCACCCATGGCGCAGCCTCACCGCGACATGGGTGGGAACGTAAACCCTTCGCCGTCCCCCAACTCCACGCCATCACCAACACCCGAGTTCACCCCCGCCCAGCTCGCCCTCGAGACCCGCCTCCGCGCCTGGCGCCAATCCGAAGCCGAGCGCGCCGGCCTCCCCCAGTTCTTCGTTCTCGGCTCCTCCACCCTCCACCGAATCGTCCTCCGCCGCCCCCAAACCCTCCCCGAACTCCGCGAGCTCGGCGACCTCGACACCGACAAGCTCACCCGCTTCGGCCCCGCCCTCCTCGCCCTCTGCACCGACGCCCCCACGCCCTGACCCGCACACGTACCCTCACAGCATGAACTCCTCTGGCCTCAAGCAATCCATCGACGAGCTCTCCGGCCACTGCTTCGGCTGCGGCCCGCGCAACCCCGCCGGCCTCCACCTCCGTTTCACCATCGACCCCGTCGCCCACACCGCCACCGCCCCCGTCACCCTCGACGAGCGCTACCAGGGCGCCCCCGGCTTCCTCCACGGCGGCCTCATCGCCACCCTCCTCGACGAGGCCATGAGCAAGCTCAACCGCCCCCTCGGCCTGCTCGCCATGACTCGCCACCTGGCCGTCGACTACCTCCGACCCGCCCCCATCCACACCCCGCTCACCCTCCGCGCCCACCACCTCCGCCGCGCAGGCCGCAAGCTCTTCCATATCGCCGAGCTCCTCAGCGCCGACGCCACCCTCCTCGCCCGCGCCGAAGGCCTCTGGATCACCATCGACCCCAGTCTCATCCACGCAAGACCCGACCAGCCCGTCGAACCCGCCTAGCCCGCCACCTCACCCGCGCTGCTAACCTAAAAGGTTTAGCCGGGTGCCCCACATCTCGCACTTGAGATGTGGGTCCGCCGGAAGGCAAACTTCCCACAGGCCATGCCTCACACTGCGCTCCGGAGCTCCCGTCACCTAGACTGAAAAATGCCCTGGGACACAACCGGGCCTCCGCAGGGAAGAGTTCCTCGATACCCCACCCAGAAACGGACGTAACCACCCGCGCTGCTAAACTAAAAGGCCTAGCGAAGAGCCGATCGGCGGTCGCCCTGACCGTCCATCGCCCGCCCGCAAAGGAGATTCCCATGCCAAACACAACCTCGAACGGCACCTCCAGCTCCACCGGCCTCCGCCTCAAAACCGGCCTCGCCGAAATGCTCAAGGGCGGCGTCATCATGGACGTCATGGACGTCGAACAGGCCCGTATCGCCGAGGAAGCCGGCGCCGTCGCCGTCATGGCCCTCGAGCGCGTCCCCGCCATGATCCGCGCCGAAGGCGGCGTCGCCCGCATGGCCAACCCCAAGCTCATCCGCGAGATCATCGCCGTCTCTTCCATCCCCGTCATGGCCAAGGCCCGCATCGGCCACTTCGCCGAAGCCCAGGTCCTCCAATCTCTCGGCGTCGACTTCATCGATGAATCCGAGGTCCTCACCCCCGCCGACGAGACCTACCACATCGACAAGCACGCCTTCACCACCCCCTTCGTCTGCGGCGCGCGCAACCTCGGCGAAGCCCTCCGCCGCATCGCCGAAGGCGCCGCCCTGATCCGCACCAAGGGCGAGCCCGGCACCGGCGACGTCGTCCACGCCGTCCAGCACATGCGCCAGATCGTCCGCGAGATCAAAGCCCTCACCGTGCTCGGCGATGAAGAACTCTACAACGCCGCCAAGCTCCACGGCGCCCCCTACGAGCTCGTCCGCATGGTCGCCAAAGCCGGCAAGCTCCCCGTCCCCAACTTCTCCGCCGGCGGCATCGCCACCCCCGCCGACGCCGCGCTCATGATGCAGCTCGGCGCGGAAACCGTCTTCGTCGGCTCCGGCATCTTCATGAAGGACGGCGCCCAGCCCCTCAACGTCAAAGCCTGGCGCAAGGAAGACGCCGCCATCGGCCTCTGCACCCAGGCCGACATCGGCGCCCCGCGCAACCCCGACGAGCACGCCGAAGCCGTCTCCCGCGCCAAGGCCATCGTCCTCGCCACCCTCCACTTCAACGACCCCAGCATCGTCGCCGAAGCCTCCGAAGCCGTCCTCGGCAGCATGAAAGGCCTCGCCGCCGCCGCCATCGAAGAAAAAAACCGCATGCAAACCCGCGGCTGGTAACTTCCCCGCTGGCATCACATAGCCGCTGAGCGTAGCAAGCTTGTACCGGTGTTACTGCACGGTAGGACCTGCAATCGGGACAACACCTGTGGC
The DNA here is from genome assembly GCA_965277125.1 of Acidobacteriaceae bacterium. Classification (GTDB taxonomy): domain Bacteria; phylum Acidobacteriota; class Terriglobia; order Terriglobales; family Acidobacteriaceae; genus Edaphobacter. Next base: position 1,238,961 of record CBDIBU010000005.1, read on the forward strand.
GTTGTCCAAGGTTTCGGCCGAAACACCGTCCTCGACCTTGGCGTAGGTTACTTCAGAAAAAATACCTTTAAAGAGTTGGTCGCCTTGAGCCGCCTGAGGTCAACGAACACCTCCTCTTCGGCCTTCACTATCTTCAAAGTCTCCGCAGCCGACTGCAGCCATATCGTGGGAAAGATTCGAGCCTACCCCTGCCTGCGTACCGCAGTTCTATGCCGCACCACACCAACCACGCCAAGCGCCCCAGTCCCCAGCAGCAACAGCGATGTCGGCTCCGGTGTCTGTGCACTTAAGACGACACTGTTACCTCCAAAATAGTACTCATTGTTTATGTCGGTGCTAGATCCGATGCTTACATTCGAGGAATCAAACCCGTCATCCAGAAACACCTCTCCATTCCCGATATAGTTGCTAGAAACATACCCAGTTCCCGAAATATCCCCGGCGTGAAAGGAAATTTCGTCAAAATCCGTAGTCCAATACGATATCTGCCCTCCGCCATTCTTGCCGGAAGCCTTGACTCCGTCGTCAACCACAACATTGGCGCTCACGTCAGTGAGTAAGACGTTAGCCTCGGGAGTATTCAATGAAACTGGTAATCCGGGTCCAACATTAAAGGTAACCAAAATCGTTCCCTCAGGAAATTCGTTATCGTTATTCGGCGTGATCTTGTCGATGCCCCCAGTAATCTGGATCGTCGCCGCCGAAGCCGCACTCACACCGCAGACCAAGACAGTTGTCGCAAAAACAAGTTGAGCTCGTAGTTTCATGGAAGCACCTCGTGCGCGCCCTTATAAGCCCGCGCACACCGGCCCGTCAACAGGAATATGAGCCGTTACACGCTGTGTAGGTGCGTCGCCGAGAGGGTCTGGTCCCGAAGCCGAAACACCAGAACCCCGGACTCGACCTCTTTGGCGGAGAGCATCTCGGAAGCAAATGCGCGGCCCTCTTCACCTCCCATTCATGTAGCTCTTCAACACTGGACAGGATGCGCCGCACACGCCTCCTGCTCTGCCTGTTGTCCATGAGCCTCTCCACACTTGGCGTGGTCTCATCCCTCGCCCAGGGCTGCCCACGACCGCAGCCGGGCAGCATCGTCGTGGAGCCCGCCGCGCTTCGCAGCCAGGGTGGCCTGCTCCAGGCGGATCTGACCGCGCTCACGGAAAAACAGCCTGACGGCGCCGTCCGCTTCTGCTTCGTCGATGCACAAGGCCATCAATCCCCCACGCTACGCGTCTCCCCTGGCGACCAAGTCGTTCTGCGCCTCCGCAATGGCATGGCGCCGGACGCAGCCGATACGCCTCCCGTCATGAGCGCCATGCACCATCAGGACGGTCCTCCAGGCCAAGGGCAGCCGAACACCTGCGCCCCGGGCGCCATGGGCCCGCTCGCGACCAACCTCCACTTCCACGGCCTCACCGTCCCCCCGGTCTGCCATCAGGACGACGTCATGCGCACCACGCTCGCCCCCGGCGACCCCGTCTTCGAGTACAACTTCCGCATCCCGCCGGATGAATCCCCGGGCCTCTACTGGTATCACCCGCACATCCACGGCTTCAGCAAGAGCCAGATCCTCGGCGGCGCCTCAGGCGCGCTCATCGTCGAAGGTCTGGAACGCGCCCGGCCGGAGATCGCGGGCCTGCCGGAGCGCCTGCTCATCCTTCGCGATCAGGATCTTCTCAACCCCCATGCTCTGCCGTCGCGCTCCGAACCCGTCGTCCCCAAGAACCTCATCGACCACGATGGCGACGCCGCCAATAACGGCACCGGCTTCGGCAGACCCGCCAAGGATCTGTCGATCAACTACGTCCCGGTCCCGTTTCCCAACTACCCGCCGGCCGGCCTGCGCATGCATCCCGGGCAGCGGGAGGTATGGCGCGTGCTCAACGCCTCGGCCATCACCTATCTCAATCTCGCGCTTCTCTTCGGCGGCGCGCCCCAGCCCCTGCAGTTGCTAGCCGTCGATGGCAGCGCCCTTGGCCGCGGTGGTACCGTGTCCTCCCCGCCTACCCTGCAAACCCACCTCGGACTTCCGCCGGGCGCACGCATGGAGTTCATCGTCGAAGCACCGCCCGCCGGTGAAACCGGCCTGCTCGTCACGCGCACGGTCGACACCGGCCCCGGCGGCGAGAACGATCCTAATCGTGCCTTGGCGCGCATCACGGTCTCGGCCGATGCTCCCGACCCGCCGTCTCGTCTTCCATCCACGGCCGCGGTTCGTCCACAGCCCACCGAACCCTGGCTCGGTGAGGTCGCCCCCACCCGTGTTCGGCATCTTTACTTCTCCGAAAAGCTCGCCGATCCCAACAATCCCACCAGCGCCGTCGAGTTCTACCTCACAGTCGACGGGCAAACCCCGCGCATGTTCAACATGAACGACGACCTCCCCAACATCGTCGCGCAGCAGGGAACGGTAGAGGACTGGATCATCGAAAACCGCTCCAACGAGCTCCACGCCTTCCACATCCATCAACTGCACTTCCTGGTCATGGAATACCGCGGCAACCCCGTCGAGGAAGACTTCCTCCGCGATACCGTAAACGTCCCCTTCGACAGCGGCCACGCGCTCCTTTACCCCAGCGTGCGTGTGCGCATGGACTTTCGCGACCCCAATATCGTGGGCACCTTCCCCTACCACTGCCATCTGCTCGAACACGAGGACAGGGGCATGATGGGCCTCATCAAGGTCCTCCCCGCCGCTCCAAACAAAGCGCCCGCGACAATATCTTCCGCGATTCGCACGGCCATGAAATGAATTCACGGTCGATTCACGGGGTAGATACGGGGCCGCAAACCCCTTCCTCTTTGATGGTGCCAAAGCTTATGTCTAGCTTTTTCAGGAGGCATCATGAAAGTTAAGAAGATTGCGCGGCACGCCCTGCGATCGACGCGAGAAGGGCTGGCGTTGGCGACCATGGCGCAAATGGCGCTCGGCTCCGCCATCACCGCGACCCCGGCCTCAGCACAGTCACACCTCCGCTCCGAGGCACACAACAACGACACCGTAACCCCCATCAAGCACGTGATCGTGATCGTGGGCGAGAACCGCAGCTTCGACCATGTCTTCGCAACCTACGTCCCCACACACCGGCAAGAGTCCGTGTGGAACCTGCTCTCTCGGGGAATCGTCGACGCCGACGGCACACCCGGACCCAACTTCCGTTACTACGCCCAGCGCGCCGCCAAGGATGAAGCGCCGGACGCCTTCACCCTCAATCCTCCGAAGAACGCCTTCAAAAACGATCTGCTCCCCGCGCCGCTCGTCGGTGGCCCAAAGGTGTCCTACGTCCCCAACCAAAGCCTCACCGTCGCCAAGGAAAGCGAAACCGGCCTCCCTTCGGACTACTATCAGTACCTCCTCACCGGCGGCACAGGGCAGACCTCAGCCACGCCCGACAAACGCATCAAGGATGTCACCACACTCCCGCCCGGCCCGTTTCAGCTGACCAACGGCAAGGAGTTCACCTATGACTCCTACTCCGCCAGCCCCGTGCATCGCTTCTATCAAATGTGGCAGCAGCTGAACTGCAGCGCGGACCGCGCCACCTCGGATAACCCTTCCGGGTGCGATGCCTCACTCTTCCCCTGGGTCGAGACCACCGTGGGTGCCGGCACCAACGGTCTGCCGCAGGGTGCCACCTTCAGCACCGACTACGGTCCTGACGTCACCACCACACGCGAAGGCTCGACCGCCATGGGCTTCTACAACGTGCAGCATGGTGACGCGCCCTACCTCAAGCAACTCGCCGATGAGTACGCCATGAGCGACAACTTCCATCAGGCCGTCAACGGCGGCACCGGCGCCAACCACATCATGCTCGGCCACGGCGACATGATCTGGTTCAGCGACGGCAAGGGCCATCCGGCAACACCGCCTCACAAGCAGCTGGTCGATGCTGGTACCGCCAACGCCGGCGTCGTCGATGAGGTCGAAAATCCCAACCCAGCTCAGGGCACCAATAACTGGTATCTCGAAGACGGCTACGGCGGCGGCTCCTACGGCTCGGCAAGCTTCGGCGGCGGCTCCTATACCGACTGCTCCGACCTCGCACAGCCGGGCGTCAAAGCCATTGACAACTACCTCAAAAGCATCTCCCCCGCCATCGCAAGCAACTGCGAAAAGGGCCACTACTATCTGCTGAATAACTACAACCCGGGCTACTTCGGCAACGGCAACAACGCCTACACCGACACCAACCCCAACAACACCGTCTTCACCATCCCGCCCTCCTCGGTGCGCAGCATCGGCGACGAGCTGATCGCGAAGGAAGTCTCCTGGAAGTACTACGGCGACCAGTGGAACAACTACGTGCCTGACCGCTACCAGCTGAACTACGGCGCCGTGGGCGCCAAGACCGACGAGTACTGCAACATCTGCAACCCCTTTCAGTACGACACCTCCATCATGAGCAACAAGCAGGTTCGTGAGGCGCACATCCGCGACATGCAGGACCTCTACGCCAACATCCAGCACAACGATCTTCCCGCCGTCTCCATCGTCAAGCCCAGCGGCCTCGTCGATGGCCATCCCGCCTCCTCCAAGCTCGATCTCTTCGAAGGCTTCACCAAAAAGATCGTCGACGCCGTCAAGAGCAACCCCGAGGTCTGGAAGGACACCGCGATCTTCGTCACCTTCGACGAGGGCGGCGGCTACTACGACTCCGGCTACGTCCAGCCGGTCGATTACTTCGGCGACGGCACCCGCATCCCCATGATCGTCGTCTCCCCCTACACCCGGGCCGGCCACATCTCGCACGAGTACACCGATCACGTCTCCATCCTGAAGTTCATCGAGCGTAACTGGAGTCTTGAACCCGTCACCTCGCGCAGCCGCGATAACTTCCCCAACCCCGTCGTGGACTCCTCCAACCCCTACGTCCCGCTCAACAGCCCGGCCATCGGCGACATGTTCAGCCTGTTCGACTTCACTCTCCTCAAACACAGCCGCTAAGCCATACCTGCACTCACTTGGATCGGAGCCGCTCTGGCTCCGATCTTTTTTTGCCACGGGCGCCGCGGCTGCATGTGCCGTACCACAATGGTGTGGCCGAACAGTACCCCCGTGAGCCCGGCGTGGCGCATCACGCTGCGCCGACCACGTAAACTTCGGCAGGCAGTCGCCCAACCCGCCACCGCATACGGGGGGTGTTCCGCCGCCCTGCAACAGGCCGAGTCCGGACCTAAGTCATGTGCATCGAAGACTTTGAGTACAAAGTACGGGGGGAGGGGTACCACCAGAATGAGCACCGGCAACCGCCCGCCCACGGTCGGCGTCCTCGCCCTCCAGGGCGCCTTTGACGTTCACGCCGCCATGCTTCGCCGGCTCGGCGCCGAGGTCGTCCTCGTTCGCGCCCCCGCCCAGCTCGCCTGTATCGACGCCCTCATCATCCCCGGCGGCGAGTCCACCACCTTCCTCAAACACCTCGAGCGCGGCGGCTTCTTCGACGCCCTCCACAGCTTCGTCCAGACCCACCCCACCTTCGGCACCTGCGCCGGCTGCATCCTCCTCGCAAAGTCCGTCAGCAACCCCCCGCAGCGCTCCTTCGGCGTGCTCGACATCACCGTCGAGCGCAACGCCTATGGCCGCCAGATCGACTCCACCATCCTCACCGAACCCACCTCCCTCCCCGGCGGAGCCCTCGAGATGGTCTTCATCCGCGCCCCCCGCATCGTCAACACAGGCGCCTCCGTCGAGACCCTCGCCAGCCGCGGGGACTCCCCCGTGCTGGTCCGCCAGGGAAATCTCCTCGCCGCCACCTTTCATCCCGAGCTCTCGACCGACACCCGCATCCACCAGCTCTTCCTCGACCTCGTCGCCCAACATCGTCAACAGGACACCCCGCACCGCGCTGTGCCGTGACACTCCGCCCCTCCGCTCGCAGTATCCTTGAACCGTGCCCCTGGGTGCTCTGCTCCAGCCCGCCGCTCTTCCGCTAGCGACCCTGGCGTGGCCTCTGCCGCGCGAAGCGAACCTGCACGGTGGCGCTATCGATCGCCACCTCCTGCTCAACCTCTGGATTGTCCTCGCGCTGGCTGCCCTGACCCACGGTCTGCTCGCGGCCGGTCTGCTCCGTCGCTTCTCCGCCACCGCCGGCGTCTCCGGTCGCCGGCGCACCCTCCGGCTCGAGCTCCTTCCCCTTCTGCTCTTCACCGCCCTCTTCTTCGCGCTCGCGCTGCGGGCCGAGCGCCTGTGGGCCGACAGCCGATACACCGGAGCTTCCCCCGCGGCCATGCAGGTCGAGGTCACCGGCATGCAGTTCGCCTGGTACTTCCGCTACCCCGGAGCCGATCGCACCTTCGGGCGCACCAACCCAGCCCTCGTCGACGCCGGCGCTGGCAACCCCCTCGGCATCGACCCCGCCGACCGCCACGCCCACGACGACCTCGTCACCTCCGAGCTCGTCCTCCCCGCCGGCCGTGAGGTCGATCTCAGCCTCCACGCCCAGGACGTCATCCACGGCTTCGCCATCCCCGAGATGCGCCTCAAGCAGAACGCGGTTCCCGGCGAGACCATCCACCTCCACTTCACCCCCGCCACCCCCGGCCTCTACGCCATCCTCTGCACCCAGCTCTGCGGCCTCGGCCATTACCGCATGTCCGCCAGCCTTCGCGTGCTCCCGCCGAGCGAGTTCGCGAGCTGGCTTGTGCAGCGCGAGCGGAGCGTCACCCCATGACCCCCACCCCCCGCAGCTCGATCCCCTCACAAAACCCCACCCCCCGCAGCTCGATCCCCTCACAAAACCCCACGCAACCCAGGGGAGGATCACGCACAATGCAGCTGCGCCCCGTGCAAATGAAGCTGTTTTCGACCGATCACCGCGTCATCGGCGTGCAGTATCTTCTGCTCGCGCTCGCCAGCGTCGCGATTGGCACCGTGCTCTCGCTGGTGATGCGCCTCCACCTCACCTGGCCCGGTCGCGTGCTTCCCTTCCACGGCCCAATCCTGCCCGAAGACTATCTCGCGCTCGTCACTATCCACGGCACGCTGATGCTCTTCTTCGTCCTCACCACCGCTCCCCAGGCCGGCTTCGGCAACCTGATCCTGCCCGCGCAGATCGGCGCCCGCCGCATGGCGTTCCCTCTCCTCAATGCAGCGAGCTTCTGGATCACCGCCGCCGCCCTGCTCACACTGCTCTCCTCCACCTTCGTCCCCGGTGGGAGCGCTATCTCCGGCTGGACGGCCTATCCTCCACTCTCCGCCGTCGCCGCCGCCGGCCCCGGCCAGGGGATGGGCATGGACCTGTGGCTCGCGAGCATCGCGCTCTTCGCGGTTGCTTCGGCCATGAGCGCGATCAATACCCTGGTCACGGTGGCGCGCCTACGCTGTGAGGGCATGACATGGCCGCGCCTGCCGCTCACGGTCTGGGGATGGCTTGTAGCCGCCATGCTCTCGCTGCTGGCCTTCTCCGTTCTGCTCGCCGCGCTGCTTCTGCTCTTCTCCGATCGCCACCTCGGCACTGGCTTCTACCTACCCGCGGGTGACCTCGTCAACGGCGCCCTTCGTGCGACCGGTGCGCGCAACGGCTCTCCCCTGCTCTGGCTGCATCTCTTCTGGTTCTTCGGCCACCCCGAGGTCTATATCGCGATCCTTCCCGGCATGGGCCTCACCTCCATGCTGCTCGCCAACTTCGCTCGCCGCCGCGTCTTCGCCTACGGCACCATGATCGCGACGACCCTGCTCATCGGCGGCCTCGGCATCCTTGTCTGGGGACACCATATGTTCGTCGCCGGCCTCAACCCCTTCGCAGGAACGGCGTTCTCCATCTCGACCATCGCGATCGCCATCCCAGCCGCCGCGAAGGTGCTCTCCTGGATCATCACCGTTTGGGGATCACGCCCGCGCTACACCACCGCGCTTCTGTTCGCGCTCGGCTTCGTCTCGCTCTTCATCACCGGTGGCGTCACCGGCCCCGTCCTCGCGCAGCCCATCCTCGACGAGTACCTCCATAACACCTTCTTCGTTGTGGCCCACTTTCACCTCATCATGGCGATGGCCGGCGTCTTCGGTCTCTTCGCCGCCACCTACTACTGGTTCCCGCTGATGACCGGCCGCTTGATGAATGAGCGCCTCGGCAAGCTTCACTTCTGGGGTTCCATCGTCGGCGCCTACTCAACCTTTCTGCCCATGCACCTTACCGGCCTTGCCGGCGAACCGCGCCACTACGCCCAGCTCTCCGGTCTTCCCAACTCCGCCGCCGACCATCTCCTCGCGGCAACGATCCCGCTCAACCGACACATCACCGGTTCAGCCTTCTTCCTGGCAGCGATGCAGCTGGTCTTCCTGGCCAACCTCCTCTGGAGTCTTCGCCGCGGCGAGCGATCGGGCGCTGATCCATGGCAGGCGACCACGCTCGAGTGGATGCCCGGCCTCTTCGCTGGCGAGGTCATTCCCGTGGTCTACCGTGAACCGGCCCACTACGACGCCGGCACGACGGGCGAACGCGCCCTCCCGCAGTGGGAGTCGCCCTCGCCATAACCGACGCGCCCGCTCCCACAGAAAAAGAAAATGGCTACCACGTAGGGCAGCCATTTTATTCCCTCGATCGTGCGATCTATAGCATTTCTCCTGAAGGTGTAGGGGAGGCCACGTGAGTCCGTGCCAATTTCTCAAGGAAAATGGCCTTCACGTCTGTCGAACAGCGGCACAGTATCAGGAGAAATACTCTAGCGGGCTTCGAGACCCGGCCGCAGCTCCTTCGCCGCCGATACCAGATTCGTCAGGGCCTCGGTCGTCTCGGGCCACTGCCGCGTCTTCAAGCCGCAGTCCGGATTCACCCACACCTGGTCCGGCCGCAACACCTTCAGCGCAAGCTCAAGCAGCGACTTCATCTCCTCGGTCGACGGCACCCGCGGCGAGTGAATGTCATACACGCCCGGCCCGATCTCGTTCGGATAGCCGTGTTGCCGGAAGGCATGAAGCATCTCCATCTTCGAGCGCGCGCTCTCCATCGAGATCACGTCCGCATCGAGCGCCGCGATCGACGGCAGCACGTCCTCGAACTCGCAGTAGCACATGTGCGTATGGATCTGCGTGCCGTTCTCAACCGCGCTCGTCGCCAGCCGAAAGGCCTTGACCGCCCACTCCAGATACTCCGCCCAGTCTTTCCGGCGCAGCGGCAGCCCTTCACGCAACGCCGGTTCATCGACTTGGATGATGCGAATCCCCGCCTTCTCCAGATCGGTGACCTCGTCGCGCAGCGCCAGACCGATCTGCCATGCCGTGTCCTTCTCCGGAATGTCGTTGCGCACAAACGACCACTGCAAAATGGTGATCGGCCCAGTCAACATCCCCTTCATCGGCTTGTCCGTGACGGACTTCGCGAAGCTCGACCACTTCACCGTCATCGCCTCCGGTCGCGACACATCCCCGAAGATCACCGGCGGCTTCACACAGCGCGAGCCGTAGCTCTGCACCCAGCCGTTCTCCGTGAACGCAAATCCTTCAAGATGCTCGCCGAAGTACTCGACCATATCGTTGCGCTCGAACTCACCATGCACCAGCACGTCAAGACCGATCGCCTCCTGCCGGCGCACGCACGCCGTAATCTCCTGCGCGAGATAGTCGTTGTACTCTGCGTCCGACAGATGCCCCTTCTTATGTGCCGCGCGTTTGGACCGGACCTCCGCCGTCTGCGGGAACGATCCAATCGTCGTCGTCGGCAGCAGCGGCAGACCAAGCTCGTCGCGCTGCACCTTGGCCCGCTCCGTGTACTCCGCCTGGCGCTGGAAGCTCTCCTCATTGAGCGCCGCGATCGCCGTGCGCACCGCCGCGTTGGTGCTCGACTCCGCCTTCAGCCGGTCCTCGTGCCGCTTAGCATTCTCCGCAAAGACGTCCTTCGCCGCCTCAGGTCCCTTCGCGAGCGCCGCGACCTCCTCAAGCTTCTGCTGTGAAAACGACAGCCAGCTCTTGATGCGCGGGTCGAGTTCGTGCTCATCTTCCGTCGTGTACGGCGCGTGTAGCAGCGAGCACGAGGTCGCCACCTGCACGCGATCCGCTCCCAGCTTGCCCACGACCTCGGCCACCGTCTTGTAGGAGGCGCCAAGGTCGTTCAGCCAGATGTTGCGACCCTCCACCAGACCAAGCGACAGCACCTGCGCCCCTCCGAGCCGCGTCATCACCTCCGCCAACTGCTCCGGCGCGCGCACCAGATCCAGGTGCAGTCCCGCCGTGCAGAGTGAAGTCGCCAGATCGAGGTTCGTCCCTAGACCGCCGAAGTACGTCGTCAACATCAGCTTCACCGACATCTTGCTCAGCTCGGAGTAGGCCTCGCGAAACACCGGAATAGATTCCGGATCAAGATCGGTTACAAGACAAGGCTCGTCGATCTGCACCCACGCGGCCCCGACCTCATGCAGCTCCGTCAGAACCTGCTTGTAGGCAGCCAGCAGCTTCGGCAACAGGTCAATCGGCTTCACGCCCTCAGCGGCCTTACCCAACAACAGAAGCGACACCGGGCCAATCAGGACAGGGCGCGTCGTGATCCCCAGCGCCTTCGCCTCCTTAAACTCCGACACAGCCTTGGTCGTATCCGGCGTGAATGCGAGGTCCGCCGTCCACTCCGGCACAAGGTAGTGGTAGTTCGTGTCAAACCACTTCGTCATCTCCATGGCGGTCTGCTCTTTTGAGTTCCGCGCCATCTTGAAGTAGCGATCAAGCGTCACCTTGCCGGAACCGAAGCGCGTCGGCGTGGCGCCGATCAGTACCAGAGCGTCGAGCACCTGGTCATAGAACGAGAAGTCGTTCGACGGAATCACATCAATACCTGCCGCCTGCTGCTGCTTCCAGTGCCGCTCACGAAGCTCCTTCGGCACCGCCAGCAACTGCTCTTCGGTGCCTTTGCCGCGCCAGAGATCTTCGAGTGAAAACTTGAGTTCGCGGCGACGGCCGATCCTGGGGAAACCCAGGACCGCGGTGGACAGCTGTTGCGATGGCATCTAAATCGTTCCTCTCTGAGTGAAGATCGTCGGGGGTAAATACGGGGGCAGGATCACGCGCAACACAACCTGTCACGGATGGCGGCTTCGCCGAAACACGCGACGGGCGAGATCTGCCTGTTGTCCCTCAAGCATACATTGCAGCCATCCTGCCCTCGCTCGGTGAATGGACGTACTGCAAGAGAAAGGGAGCTGCGCGCGGCAGCTCCCCTCCGCAACGTGAAGCGAATCCTACTTCTCCGGGATACGAGCCGCGCCGACCAGCTCCGCCGCATCCGGTGCGTGCAGATACTCCGGATGCTCGTTGGTACCGAGCGCCTCGACGATGTACGACGCATACTGCGGATCCGCCTTCTTGAAGTGGCTCAGCTGCAGCTTCTGAATGCGCATGGGTGTCTGGCCAAGTGACGAGGCAATCGCCTTGGCCGTGTTGCGCTTTTCAGACTCAGGAAAGAGCCGCCAAAGATCGCCCGTCTGCGTGTAATCGTCGTTGCCCTCGCGATGGTCATAACGGCCCACCTCGTTGGTCGTTGCCGTGTTGCGGTACGGCAGCTCGCGATACTTCGGATCTTCCTTGGGTCCCCCGAAGCTGTTCGGCTCGTAGTTCGGCAAGTCCCCGCCATTGCCGTCAAAGCGCATCGAGCCGTCACGGTTGTACGTGTAGCCGCCGTTCTTGCGCGCATTGATCGGCAACAGGTCGTAGTTGGTTCCGATGCGATAGCGATGCGCATCCGGGTAGCTCAGCAGCCGGCCCTGCAACATGCGATCCGGCGAGTAGCCCATGCCCGGAAGGATGTTCGACGGATTGAATGCCGCCTGCTCCGTCTCCGCGAAGTAGTTCGCCGGCATGCGGTTCAGGGTCATTACCCCCACGTCGATCAGCGGATATTCCGCATGCGGCCACACCTTGGTCAGATCGAACGGATCGTACTTGAAATTGTCGATCTGGTCCGCCGGCATCACCTGGATCTTTACCGTCCACGACGGGAAGTCTCCGCGATCGATGGCATGATGCATATCTCGCTGTGAGTAGTCCGGATCACTGCCTGCAAGCTGCTCCGCCTCCGCGACCGGCAGGTTCTTGATCCCCTGATTGGTGAGGAAGTGCCACTTGCAGTAGGTCAGCTCGTTCTTGTCGTTGATGAGCGAGAAGGTGTGCGAGCTGTAGCCGTGCATATGACGATAGCCGTCCGGAATGCCGCGGTCCGAAAACAGAATGGTCACCTGGTGCAGCGACTCCGGCGAAAGCGACCAGAAGTCCCACATCATCGTCGCGGACTTCAGGTTCGATCCCGGCTCACGCTTCTGGGTGTGGATGAAGTCGCCGAACTTGATCGCGTCGCGAACGAAGAAGATCGGCGTGTTGTTGCCGACCATGTCCCAGTTCCCCTCTTCCGTGTAGAACTTCACCGAAAAGCCGCGCGGATCCCGCACCGTGTCCGCCGAACCTTTCTCACCGCCAACGGTCGAGAAGCGGGCAAACAGCTCGCACGTGTTGCCTATCTTCGAGAACAGGGCTGCCTTGGTGTACTTCGTAATGTCGTGCGTCACCACGAAGTTGCCGTGCACTCCCGTGCCCTTCGCGTGCACCACGCGCTCCGGCGTGCGCTCGCGATTGAACTGAGCTATCTTTTCGAACAGCTGAAAATCGTCCAGCGTGACCGGTCCACGACGCCCTGCCGTCACCGAGTTCTGGTTGTCGCCCACAGGACGACCGGCATTTGTGGTCAGCAGCGGATTGGTATGGGTTGCGCCCGCGTCCTTCTGGAACGGACCCTGCGAGCCCTCGCCTAGGGGGGACTGGCTGCCGAACTTGCCGCTGCCGCCCTGGTTCATCTGATTGCCGTTCGAGCCATTGCCGTTCTGATCTGCCATGGGAAGCTCCTGTGCTACCAATTATAAGAGTTCGCCAGTTGTTATGGAGAGCACAGCCCCCCGCCGAACAAACATGGCAGTGGGGGTAAGTGCGGACCTGCTTCCAGCGCTCGACACCGAACAAAGCAGAAACATTATTCTGCTGCCGCACGCCCGAAAGCTCGCACTCTCAGCGAGCAGGTTTTATCGAGGCAGGGCACCGTCCGGAAAACGGGCCCCAAATGTCGCCAACAGCGTACTTCCCTTGCGGACATAGATGCGGTAGCCAGGAACAGGGGAAGTGGGGTCCGCACTGGGCGGCGACGGCACTCCTGAAGGAAAGCTCCGCGCCTCCACTTGCTGGTAGTTCTGCGCCAGGTAGCTGGCGAAAGCAGGCCATGTCTGAAGCTTCCGGAAACTCACATCAAAAGGAAACCACTCATTGCTCACAATGAAGATCGTCGGCGGGTGGGCCAGCGTGATGCGCGAAAACCAATCGCGATAAAAGTCGACCGCGGGGCTCGGCCGAGGCGAAAACAGCAGCAGGTCTCCTGTAAAGCCGTTGTTCTCGACCAGCCCCAAATGGTAAAGCGCGCTGAAACATCCATAGGTGAGGTCGAGACACTCCACCTCCCCATCGAGAACGTTTCCTGTGTTCATCGCACGCAGATCACTGCTCAAACTCGTGGCAAACGGCAGTGTGCTGTTCGGCGGAGATCGGCGCAGCTGCACCACATAGTGCGGGATGCTCAGCGCCATAGTCGACACAAGACCGGCCGCGCCCAGGGCACGTGGCCAGCCCCGCCCTCGGAGAGCCGTCATAAACTCCAGGCCAAGCAGAAGCAGCAGAAACGCGAGAAAAGGGTACCGGTGATAGATCGTCCCCTTGCGCTGCGCCACAAACGACGCCGCGCCAAACAGCACACCGCCCAGCACAAGCCAACGCTCCGCCGTCCACTGCCGTCGCCAAAGCGCCAGCACCGTACCGATCGCCGTCGGCAGCAGCAGGTTGCGCGGCATCATCATGCGCAGCAGCTCGCCGATTGGCCGGTTGCCCATCGACACATAGGAGGGCAGCACCTTGCGCAAGATAAACAGCAGCGGGGTCACCGCCTGGTGTCGCAGGAGGAACGCCGCAACGAAGGCACCGGCAATCGCCATTCCCGCAAACCCATACGCCAGATACGGCCAGACCCGGTCGACCTCACGCCGGAACAGAAACATGGCGAGCAGCAACAGCAGAACACCGAACGGCGCGGTGGTCGGCTTGATCGCCGCCGCCATGCCGGTGCAAAGGCCGAAAAAGAGCATCACCCATGCTCTTCGGCTACGAATCGCGGCAAACAGGAACGCAAAGCCAAGAACCAACAGAGCCGTGACCACCTCCTCGCGCTCAACTGGAAAATCGGGTCCTTCGCTGCCATGCAACAGCGCAAACATGCCCCCGCCGAAGACACCCGCCCTCCAGTCGGAGGGCCGCGCAATCACAACCATGGCCAGCGTGATCGCGACCAGCAGCGAAAAGTCGTAGAGCCGCCACGCGAGGTCCCCCGTGCCGAAGACCACCATCCCGAAGCGCTCGGCCAGGTAGGCCCCAGGTAAATTGTTGTCCGTTATCTCCCCGTAGGGCTGCATGCCGTGATCCATCAGGAAGTTCACGTAGTGCATGATCGAGGTGTCGCGAAGAATCGGCCACTGCCATGAGAAGTAGACAAAGTACGCCACAGCGCTCAGTAGACAAACGAAGAACACGATGCGAAGCAGATCGGCAAGGCGATCGCCCCAAAGACCGTCCCCGCGACGGAGGGCCGCGTTCTTCAACGGCGTGCTCCGTTCGCCCTAACTGCTGCCAGCTCGGTCTGGCGTGCAAAGGTCGGCGCGACGGCGAGCGACCCTGCAAGTTCTCGAACGTCACGGCGCATCGAAGCTCCAGGGCAGGTCGGCAACTGTCGGCAAAAAAGCACGCTGACGGATTGAGCAACAGTGTAACGGTGACGGCCTCTGGGTCGCCGAACGCAGAGGACGACATGGCGCTCGCAGATGATCTCACCGCTCTTGAACAGCAGGAACAAGCGCTGCAGTTCCCGAGCTTCAACGCAGCGTCTGCCTGGGAGCTCGGCTGCCGCCTCCGCGCACTCGCCCTCCTGGCCCCGAAGCCTGTCGCCGTCGGCATCTGGCTCGCCGGGCAGATGCTCTTCTACACCGGCACCAATGGCATCACAGCCAGCAACGAGGACTGGCTGCGGCGCAAGCGCAATACCGTGCTGCGCTTCGGCCAGAGCTCGCTTCGCGTCGGCCTCGATCTCGCTCGCGGCGGATCGACCCTCGAAGACAAGCATGGTCTGCACGCCGGCGACTTCGCCGCGCACGGCGGAGGCTTCCCGATCCTGCTTCAGAACACCGGTTGTGTCGGCGCGATCGTGGTCAGGCCTGCCGCAGCGCGACGATCACGCGATGGTTGTGCACGCGCTCGGCGATCTGCTAGGCGTCACGACCGTGCAGCTGGAGTAGAGTGACGCGACGTCACTCGGCCAGCTCCAGCAACGGATCCGGCAGCAGTTCAAGAGCGCCGCGTTGAATCAAGACCGTCCCTGCGCGCTCGCCCAGCAGCTCGGCCGCGATCGTGAGCGGCGCCTCCATGCGCTCTATAATCATGCGCTCACCGTCCGGCGCGACAACCTGCACCAACAGCGTCGCGTGAGACGCTTGGATCTCGCAGAGCGCGCCGATCGGCAACAGGCAGCCGCCACCGAGCGCATCGAGCGCCGCTCGCTCGGCGGTCACGGCATAGCGAGAGCCGGCATGGTCGAGCGCACGCACGGCATCAAGGATCGCCGGATCGCGACCACCGTCGTCGCTATCCAGCGGATGCTCCGGCGAGCGCGTCTCAAGCGCGAGCGCCCCCTGCCCCGGCGCCGGACACAGCTCCTCGGGGTCGAATCGCTGATGCACGTGCTCGGTCCGGCCCAGCCGATCGAGACCCGCCGCCGCCAGCACCAGGGCATCGCAGCGCCCTTCGTCCAGCCGGCGCAGCCGCGTGTCGATGTTGCCGCGAACCTCCACAAACGCCAGATCCGGCCGCAGCGCCAGTATCTGCGCCTTGCGCCGCGGACTTGTAGTTCCGACCCGCGACCCCGCCGGCAAGGTGTGCAGGCCCCAGAACGGCTCACACACAAATGCGTCCCGAGGATCGGCCCGCTCCGGGATCGCGGCCAGGGTAAAGCGGCGATCGATCGTCGTCGGCAGATCCTTCAGCGAGTGCACGGCCAGGTCGATCTGGCCGACCGCGAGTGCCTCCTCGATCTCTTTGATGAAGATGCCCTTGCGATCGAGCGACACGCCGTCCGCCTCCGGCGGAGCGACGAAGCCGGGCTGTTGCATCCGGTCGCCCGTCGTGCGAATCACCTGGACCTCCACCGTGTGGCCCAGCAGTCGCAGCCGCTCCGCTACATGATGGGACTGCCACAGCGCCAGCTGCGAGCCTCGTGTGCCGATTCGTATCGTGGCCATGCCAGGTCAAGAATACGGCAGAAGGCGTAGAGTTCTCGCATGAATACGGAGGAAGCCGCGACCGACCTCCAGCAGATACGCCAAAGGTGGCGGCAGGAGGCGGCCTCCACGCCCGGCACGCTGCTGTTTGAATGCACCGCGGCGGACACGGAAGCCACAACACAGGACGCGGCAGAGCGCCGCACGCTGCTGTTTCGCAGCCCCCTCGCCATCCTTGTGGCCGACACCGCCGAGCAACTTCCCGGTCTGCTCCGCTCCCTGGAAGTCGCCCTTGCCGAGGGCCATTACGTCGCCGGATACTTGACCTACGAGGCGGCCTGTGTGCTCGAGCACGCAAGAGGGCGTGAACTCCCCGGTGAGCCGCTCGCCTGGTTCGGCATCTACGCCCCGCCGGAGCACCTCAACACCGCGGCCCAAAGAACCGACGATCCACCGACCGCCTCGCGCGCCACATCGGCCACCACCTTTCCTCTCTGTTTCGCGCTCCAACTCGATCGCTCCACCTACCTGCGCCGTGTGAGTGAGGCAAAGCGCTGGATAGCGGCGGGCGACACCTACCAGATCAATTTCACCACCGCCGTCGAGAGCTCCTTTCGCGGTGATCCTGACGCGCTCTACACCGCGCTCGCCGCGCAGCAACCGACTGCCTTCTCCGCCCTGCTCCACACCGCCGCGGACCGGCACATCCTCTCCTTCTCCCCGGAGCTGCTGTTCTGTGTGGAGGCGGACGGCCGCATCGCCGCGCGCCCCATGAAAGGCACAGCGACAACGGCACAAGACGATGACGCCATCACAGCCGCCGCTTCCCTGCGGAATGACAGCAAAAGTCGCGCCGAGCACGTCATGATCGTCGACCTCTTGCGCAACGATCTCAATCGCGTCTGCACCGCCGGCTCCGTGCACGTGGATCCCATGCTCCACGTCGAGCAGTACGGCACGCTGTTGCAGATGACCTCGACCGTCGCGGGTCGGCTCCGCCCAGGCGTCGCGCTCGGCGATCTGTTCCGTGCGCTGCTGCCGCCGGGCTCCATGACCGGCGCCCCAAAGCACCGGACGACACAGCTCATCCGCACGCTCGAAGATCAGCCGCGTGGCGTGTACAGCGGCGCCATGGGCTTCGCCGCGCCCGATGGCTCGGCGGTCTTCAGCGTCCCGATCCGCACCCTCGTCCTCGCCGACCAGAAGCTCCGCATGGGAGTCGGCGGCGGCATCGTCGCCGACTCCCACCCCGAGGACGAGTTCGCCGAGTGCTGGCTGAAGTGCGGCTTCCTCCATCGTGCCTCCCATCCCTTCGAGCTCGTCGAAACGCTTTGCTGGGACGGCGCCTACGCCTGGATCGAGGATCACCTGGATCGACTCGAAAGCTCGGCCAATCGCCTCGGCTTCCGCTTCGATCGCACGGCGATCCGCGCAGCGCTGGACAACTGCGCCGCGACACTGCCCGGACCGAGCCGCGTGCGTCTGCTGCTCGACCGCGCCGGGCAGCTCCGCTTCGAGCCCACAGCTCTGGACCGATGGCCCGATCCGCTTCGTGTCCGTGTCTCGGAAAAGACCGTGTGGTCCGGCGACAGCTTCCTTCGCCACAAGACGACCTATCGCCCGATCTACGATCGCGAGCTTGCCCGCGCACGCCGCGACAGCTTCGCCGACACACTCTTCCGCAACGAGCACGGCGATCTGACGGAAGGTGCAATCAGCAGTCTGTTTGCTCTGCTCGATGGCGCCTGGGTCACGCCACCGCTCCAGGCGGGCGTTCTTCCCGGGGTCGCTCGCGGCCGCCTGCTGCACCGTGGCTTGGTCAGCGAGCGCAACCTGACCGAACATGACCTTGAGCACGCCGTCGCGCTCATGATGGCGAACGGTGTCCGCGGCACCGCCCAGGTGCATGAGATCGAGCTCCGCTCGGGCGAGCGCCTCCAGTTCCCCACCCTGGCAACCATCCCCCACCTCTGACCTCCAGCTCCACATCGTCCTGAGAAGCTCAGTCCTTGGGACGATCACGACGCTGGTCTGGCGATGTTCTGTTGCCCTCGCGAACACCCTCGCCCGTGTACATCGCCCGCAACTCCTCCATCCGCCGCACATCCCCCGCCCCGGCCGCGGAGCGGATCGCCGCCATCGGTCCATGCAGCAGCTTGGCGGCGAGCGATCGCGTCAACGCCTCGACCGCCTCTCGCTGCCCCGGTGTCAGATCTGCCAGACGGCCCGCCGATCGCTCGAGCTCCGCCCGTCGCAGCGCCTCCACCCGCTCCTGCAGCGCGCGGATCGCGGGCACCCCATCGAGCTCGCCCAGCCGATCCTGGTAGCGCTCAACCTCCCACCGCACGATCGTCTCCGCCGCCTCCGCCTCGCGCGATCGGTTCGCCAGGTTCGACGACGCGACCTGCTGCAGATCGTCCATGTCGTAGACAAAACAGCCGTCGACCTCGTTCATACTCGGATCAACATCCCGCGGCACCGCAATGTCGATGAAAAACATCGGCCGGTTGCGCCGGCGTTCGAGAAAGTGCCGCCCCGCCGCCGCCGTAAAAATTCGATGGCCGTTTGCACCCGCCGCCGCCCCGGTCGAGGTCAGCACAATGTCGGCCCGGTGCGCGTGCTCGAGCAGCTGATCAAACGGGATGATCTGCGTCGGCAGCTGGGTGTCGAGACTCTGCGCCATCTGCCGCGCCCGCTCCTCCGTCCGATTGCTGATCAGCACCGTCGACAGCCCGTGCTGCAGCAAGTGCCGCGCTGCCAGCTCGGCCATCTTGCCCGCGCCCACGATCAGCACCTGCTTCCCCGCAAGCGTGCCGAAGATCTTTCGCGCCAGCTCCACCGCGACCGAGGCCACCGACACCGAGGTGGAGCCGATCCGAGTCTCCGAGCGCACCCGCTTGGCCACCGAAAAGGCGCGCTGCAGCAGCGGATCGAGCCTCTGCGAGACGGCGCCGACCTCGCGCGCGACCGTCCAAGACTCCTTCACCTGCCCCAGGATCTGCGCCTCGCCGACCACCAGCGAATCGAGCGAGCACGCCACCCGAAACAGATGACGCACCGCCTCCAACTCGCGAAACTCGTAGAGATGAGGCCCCAGGGTCGAGGGCGGCACGGAGCAAAACTCCTCCAGGAAATGGGTCAGCCGCGGCCGATCCTCAGGGATCACCTGGGCCGATACACGCGGCACAGCATCGACACTCGCCAGGAGCTCCACGCGGTTGCAGGTCGAAAGGATCAAAGCCTCCTGCACCCCGGGCTGCCGCGCCAAGGCACGCGTCGCCTCCGCCAGCCGCGCACTCGGAATTGCCAACCGCTCCCGCAAATCGAGCGGCGCGGTCGTGTGGTTCACCCCTAGCAGAACCAACTTCGGCCTATCCGGATCGTAAGTCGACGACCGTTCCGCTGGGTCTGCTGATCCCATCCCCGTCGCCATTGGCGATTTCATCTTCGTCCGATGCTCGGGAAGCTTCCCGGTCTCACTCATGGGGCGGCGAACCGATGCACCGCGGAAAACTGGTTGGCCGCCCACACCGCAAGCACCACCAGAAAGACGAATCCGGAGAGATAAACGGCCCGACGGCCACGCAGCCCAGAGTGTCGCCGTATGTAAATCATGCCGATATAGGCGATCCACAGGGCAAAGGACAGCAGAACCTTGGGGTCGGCGAAGTAGCTCAAGCCGACCGTCTGCTCGGCCAGCGTGGATCCGATCAGCAGCCCCGCCGTCATGCAGGGAAGACCGAAGAGCAGCGCCCGCAGACCGATCTGGTCGGTCGTTTCGAGCGGCGGCAGACCGCGCAGCCCCGCCAGCTTGTGCTTCAGTCGCCGTTCCTGGAGTAGATACAACACCGAGGCAAGCAGCGACAGCACCAGCGCCGCGTAAGCCGCGAGCAGCAATGCGATATGCAGAAAAATCCACCCCGAGTGCGCCAGCGGAATCGATTCGGTCCCGGGGTGAAAGGCCGGCGCGATCGCCAGAAGCACCGTAAGCGGCAGCAGAAACATGCCGGGGGCGACGGTGCGGTATCGCCTGTAGGTGATCAGAAACGACGCCGCCAAGAGCAGGGCAAGCACGCTCTGCGTCTCGTGCCGATCCACCGGCAACGTGTGATGCGCCGCATTCAGGGTCTCGGCCAAAGAGACGAAGTGCAGCAGAACGGCCAGAACCGTCGCCGGAACCGCCACGTGTCGCCAGCGCGGCCGGTCATAGAGCGCCGCGGGCAAGACGGCGAGCGCCGCCACAGCGTAGAGCAGAACCGCGATCCTAAGCCAGAGGAGGGACATGGGCTGACCAGAAAACCGTCGGAAACGGTCTCCAACTTCCCAGTATAGCCATCCAGATCGCTTGACAGGCAGCCGGTTGCCGGCGCGGCGAGCTACGCTTTGAGCCAATCCTCCAGCCGCCGCTCACAATACACACGCGAGATAAAGGCGGGCTTATCCAAAATGTGTACCGTCAAGGTATCGTTTGCATGGGTGTACGCCGCGGTTACGCCATCCTTGGTGACCTTTCCGATCGAACCGGGAAGGCTGATCCCCTGCTGCCGCAACTCGGCCGCCTTTGCCTTGAACTCCGCGTCCGTCATGTGCACCATCACCATCCGCGCGAACTTTCCCTCAACCTGTCCTATATAGACGGTTACAACGTGCTCGGGGTTTGCGCTGCGCCAATCCGGGTCACGCTATCGTATGCTGACAGCTTCAGATGCACTTCCCACCGACTGAGGATAAAGCGGCGACGCCGGCCGCCGAAGGCGCGCTGACCCCGGCGATGCGCCAATACCGCGCCGCCAAGGACGCCTACCCCGACGCCCTTCTTCTCTTCCGCATGGGCGATTTCTACGAGCTTTTCTTTGAAGACGCCGTCGTCGCCTCCCGCGAGCTCCAGCTTACGTTGACCGCCCGCGACAAGCAGCGAGCCGTGCCCATGTGCGGCGTCCCCTATCACGCGGCGGAGAACTACCTGCAGCGGCTCCTGCGGCGCGGCTTCCGCGTCGCCATCTGCGAGCAGATGGAGGATCCCAAGCTCGCCAAAGGCGTTGTCAAACGCGAGGTCACCCGCGTCCTCAGCCCCGGCACTGTGCTCGACCCCGCGCTCGACACGAGCGAAAGCTGCTGGCTGGCTTCCATCGCCGTCCTTCCCGCTCGACAGGAGAGCTGTGTCGGTGTGGCCTTCCTTGATCTCTCGACCGGCGAGTTCCGCGCCACGGAGCGGAGGGGCAAGACCGCCTGGGCCGAGGCCCTCGATGAGCTCGGCAGGATGCGACCCGTCGAGCTGCTGACCAGCGACGCCCTCGCCTTGCCGGAGGCTGTGATCCCCTTCGCCGAAGGCGCATCCGCCTCACGCGCCCCCCTCTCGCCCAGGCCGCTCTCGCCCGGACCCCTCTTACCCGGACCCCTCTTACCCGGGCCCCTCGTACCTGGATCCACCACCTCCAAACCCGGGTTCGGTCGGGTCGCAAGCATCGAGGGCCTGGAGTTCCTTCGCACACGCTCTGTCCTGGAGGATTATCTTTTTCACCCCGAGCACGCCCGTCCCCTGCTCGAGCGCCACCTCCGCGTGCACACGCTCGACGGCATGGGTCTCGCCGGACACGACGCCGCGACCGCTGCCTGCGGCGCGATCTTCGAGTACCTTCTCCGCACGCGGCAGGGCGCGCTCGAGCATGTGGACCGTATTCGCTTCTACGACCGCTCCGGATCGCTCGAACTCGACGCCGTCACCGTGCGCAACCTCGAACTGGTCGACCCTCTCTTCGCGGCGGACGGTCCGGGCACGACGCTGCTGTCCGCGCTGGACGCCTGCCTTACCCCTATGGGTCGACGCCTGCTGCGCGGCGCCTTGCTTCGACCCTCCGGCGATCTTGCCTGCATCGCGGCCCGTCTGGACGCGGTCGCCGAGGCCGTCGCGGAGCTGCGACGGCGAGAGGAGCTGCGCCGCGCCCTCGATGGCCTGCTGGATCTCGAGCGTCTGCTGGGCCGCCTCGCCCTGGACTCCGCCGGCCCGCGCGAGATGCTGGCGCTGGCGCGCGTGCTCGCCCGTCTGCCTGCGATCCTTGCCGCCGTTCAAACCTTTAAGAGTGCTCGCTGGAGAGAGCTCGGCGATGCGTTCGATCCGATGGACGATCTTGCCGCGGCCATCAGCGACGGTCTGGTCGATGAGCCGCCGGCGACCCTCGCCGAGGGTGGCGCCATCCGCGCCGGCATCTCGCCCGAGCTCGACGAGCTGCGCGGCCTCGGGCAGGATGCCCGAAAGGCCGTGGCCGCAATCGAGGAGCGCGAACGGGCACGCACAGGCATCGGCAGCCTCAAGGTCCGCTTCAACAACGTCTTCGGCTACTACCTTGAGGTCACCCGAACCCACGCGCGCTCGGTTCCTCCCGACTACGAGCGCAAACAGACGCTGGTCAACGCCGAGCGCTTCACCACCCCCGAACTCAAGGCGCTCGAGGTCCGCATCCTCGAGGCCCAGGAGCGCTCGCTCGAGCTTGAGCGCTCGCTCTTTGCCGCCCTCCGCGGATCGGTGCTCGCCGCCGCCGGTCGCCTGCGCGAGACGGCCCAGCGGGTGGCGGAAATCGACCTGCTGGCCAGTCACGCGCACCAGGCCGCGCTCCATGGCTGGGTCCGGCCGACCGTGGACAGCTCGGGCGGCCTCGAGATCGTTGCCGGTCGTCACCCCGTCGTGGAACGCCGCCTGGAGCAGACCGGCGCCGGCCGCTTTGTCCCGAACTCCCTCTCCCTTCACGCGCAGGAAGTACGCAAAACGCACCAAAACACGCTTCAAAGCCATTCAATCGCGCTCATAACCGGCCCTAATATGGGGGGAAAAAGCACGTTTCTGCGCATGGCAGCACTGCTCGTCATCATGGCGCAGGCCGGATCGTTCGTTCCCGCGAGCACCATGCGCCTCGGTCTTGTGGACCGTATCTTCACCCGCATCGGCGCGAGCGACAATGTTGCGCGCGGCCGATCCACCTTTATGGTGGAGATGACCGAAACGGCCGCGATCCTGAACCTCGCGACCGACCGCTCGCTCGTTCTGCTGGATGAGATGGGCCGCGGCACGGCGACCTTCGATGGCCTCTCACTCGCCTGGGCAACGGTCGAGTATCTGCATGAGCAGCTTGGCGCACGGACCCTCTTTGCAACGCACTACCATGAGCTCACCCTATTGGCAGAGCGGCTCGGCCGCCTCACCAACCTGCGCGTCACCGCGAAAGAGACCAGCGGCGGAATTGTCTTTCTCCACGGCGTCGAAGCCGGCGCGGCGAGCAAGAGCTACGGCATCGACGTGGCGCGGCTCGCGGGTCTGCCGGGCAGCGTGATCGAACGTGCGCGCGAGGTGCTGGTCCTCCACGAGCGCGCCGAGACCGTGCAGATGCGCAATGATCGGGCGCGATCCGCCGGCGACGTCCCACAGCCAGCGTTGCAGATGACCATGTTCACGCCTCTGTCGCAACGCATCGTGGACCGACTGGCCGCGCTCGACGTCGACAGCATGACACCGCGCGAGGCCCTCGCGCTTTTGGCCGAACTTCAGGCAGAGTTACAGGGCTGAGAAAAGGGTCCATGAGCAAATTGAGCACTGGCAAGAGTGAGATAGGTGAGCAAGACGCCGTTCCCAAGAGATCCTCCGCTTACCCGGCGCGCCCGGTCTTTCCGCGTGCGCTGACCGTTGCCGGTGTGATGAGCGGAACCTCGGCCGACGGCATCGACGTGGCGCTTTGCCGCATCGCCCCGGGCCGCAAGGGCGTGCCGAAGTGGGAGCTGCTGGAGCATCGCGCCTTTCCGTTCGCGACGCCCGTCCGCGAGGCCATCCTGGCCGCAATGGACGCCCCCGCCATCGCTGTCGCGGAGCTCGCGAGGCTAAGCTGGCGACTCGGCGCCATGTTCGCGGACGCCGTCGAGCAGACCGCGCACGCGCTCGGCCACACCGTCGATCTGGTGGGGTGTCATGGGCAGACACTGTTTCACCAGCCGCGGCCGGAACGGTATCTCGGAGCGCCCGTGCGCGCCACCTGGCAGACCGGCGAGCCCGCCGTCATCGCCGAGCTGCTGCGTTGTCCGGTGGTGAGCGACTTTCGTCCCGCCGATCTGGCCGCCGGCGGGGAGGGCGCGCCGCTGGTGCCTCTCTTCGATTGGATCGCCTTTCGCTCGGCCACCATCTCTCGCGTGCTCGCCAACCTCGGCGGGATCGCGAACGTGACGGCGATCGGCCGGGCCGCGCCGCTGACCGAGGTTCTTGCCTTTGACACGGGTCCGGGCAACATGGTCATCGACGGCTGCATGCTCCGACTCTTCGATCAGCCGTTCGACCGTGACGGCATTGTTGCTGCGCGCGGGCGCGTCTTCGCGAACGAGGTCATGGCGGCCATGCGCACCGGCTACTTTGCCGCGCGCCCACCGAAAAGCTGTGGGCGCGAGCAGTTCGGCGACAGCTTTTGCGAGAGCTTCATCGCTCGATGTCGCAAGGCGGGCGCCGACGACGCCGATATTGTCGCAACCGCCACCGCCCTCACCTCAAGCTCGATGGTCGAGGCGTACGAGATGTTTCTCGCTGATCACTTGCACGGCACAAATACACACAAGAGCAAGATTGAGCTCCTTGTGGCGGGGGGCGGCGCCAACAACCCCGCCCTAATGGGCATGCTTGCGGGCGCATTCGGCGAACGCGGCGTCCGTGTGCGCCGCATGGAAGAGCTCGGTCTGGCGTCGGAGGCGAAGGAGGCCGCTGCCTTTGCGCTGCTGGCCTGGATGAGCTGGTGGCGCCTGCCCAATAACGTCCCATCGGCGACCGGTGCCGCTCGTCCGGTCGTTCTCGGCAAGGTGAGCCTTGGCTGAGCGGCGTTGCCGAAGGCGGCGCTCGCGGCGATCTTGGCTCGCCTCGAGATCCTGGCTCTCCTCTAGATTTTGGCTCTCTTCGCTCGGTCTTGTCGGCCTGCTTGCGAGTGGCTGCCATCGCGCTCGCGTCCAGCCGAACGTCGTGGTCATGACGATCGAATCCAGTCCGGCAAGCCTCGATCCCCGGGTCGGCACCGACGCCCAATCCGAGCGCATTGACGGTCTGCTGTTTGATCCGCTAGTGCGCAAGGACGAGCACTTCCATCTCCGGCCCGCGCTCGCCATGCAATGGGAGCAGTCTGACCCGCGCACCTGGATCTTTCATCTGCGCCCCGGCGTTCGCTTCCACGACGGCAGGCCGGTCGAAGCCGAGGACGTCGCATGGACGATTCTGTCCATGATCAACGGCGCGCTGATCACGGCGAAGGCCGGCGCCTTTGCCGCGGTCGAGCGTGTAGAGGTGATTGATCCGCTGACGATCGCTGTTCACCTTCGCCGGCCGGACGCGGCTCTGCTCTTCAATCTAAGCGACGGTCTCTTCGGCGTGGTCCCGCGCGGCTCCGGCCGGGAGCTGGCGCAGCAGCCGATCGGCTCCGGCCCGTTTCAATTTGTGCGCGCCACTGAGGACAAGGAGGTCGTGGTCGCACGCAATCCTGCCTACTGGGACGGCGTGCCACGGCTGAGCGGGGTGCGCTTTGCCGTCGTGCCGGATGCCATCACCACCGCGCTTGAGCTCGAGAAAGGATCCGCTGACGCCGAAAGCAACGGCATCACGCTGGACATGGTGCACGCGCTGCGCAACCGGCCGAATCTGCGGACGGAGACGGGCCCAAGCTCCGTGGTCATCTACCTGACCTTCAACGTGACGGACCCTTCGCTGCGGGATGTGCGTGTCCGACAGGCTATCGCCCTGGCCATGGATCGACACGCGATCATCGATGCCCTGTGGCGCGGGCGGGCTCACCTTGCCGATAGCCTGTTGCCCCCGGGGCATTGGGCGCGTGCCGCCGCCTCGACATTGCCACAGTACGCCCACGACCCGCAGCGAGCTATGGCGCTTCTGGATGCCGCCGGTCATCACCCTGGCGCGGATGGCGTACGCCTGCGCCTTTCCATCAAGACCAGCACGGACGAGACCACGCGCCTGATGGCGACGGTTCTGCAACAGCAGCTGCGTGCGGTAGGCATCGATCTTGCGATCCGGTCGGCCGAGTTCGGCACCTTTTACGCCGACATCACGCGCGGCGCGTTTCAGCTCTATGCTCTGCGGTGGATCGGATCGAATGAGGATCCGGACATCTTCCGCTACTGCTTTGCGAGTGGGATGACTCCGCCCAAGGGCGGCAACCGCGGGCACTACAGCAATCCGGAGGTCGATCGGCTTCTAAGCGATGCCGCAGCGACGGCGGACTTGGCCAAGCGTAAGCAGGACTACATGCGGGTGCAGCAGATCCTCGCCGAACAGCTGCCGACCTTGCCGCTCTGGTATCCCGACAATGAAGTTGTGCACACAACAAGGCTGCACGATGTTGTGCCCAACGCCAGCGGAAGCTTTGACTGGCTGCGCACAGCCTGGATCGACTAGCGACAGCCGCCATCAGCGAGCGCACCGCACGACCGGGCAGCGGGCGCGCGCGTTGGTTGCCCCCCAGGGATTCGAACCCCGATTGATCGGTTCAGAGCCGACTGTCCTACCATTGAACGAGGGGGCAACAGCTTCGGAGAAGGGGCGGATCGAGCTCGCCGCCGACTTTGTGAGTGTACTGGCAGCTATCGAGAGGGTCAAACCTCCGCCCCGATCATGCACGTCTAGAATCAATGCATGGCAACGGTGGTCGCAGGCAAGGTCGAGCGTTCGCGATGGACGCGCTCCCCTGTGCTTGCCGCGCGTTATGCCTGGGCCGTGGTCGGATGGAATGTGCTCGTCATTCTTTGGGGCGCGCTGGTTCGTGCGACGGGCTCGGGCGCCGGCTGCGGCAATCACTGGCCGCTGTGCAATGGCGAGGTGATCCCGCTCGCGCCGCGCGTTGACACCGTGATCGAGTTCACTCACCGCTGCATGACAGGGGGCGCCGCCTTCGCCGTGCTCGGCTTGCTGGTGTGGACCTTTCAGGCGACGCGCCCGCCGACCACCGACGCGCCCCTCGAACGCAGAGGATCGATCGCGCGGTGGGCGGCCGCCCTTTCCGCGGTACTGCTGCTGAACGAGGCCTTTCTCGGCGCGCTGTTGGTCAAACTGGGATACGTCACAACCAATCGCAGTCTCGGTCGCGTTGTCGTGCTTTCGGTGCACCTGTCGAATACGCTTCTTCTGCTCAGTGTACTGACGGTCACGGCGGTCGCTCTAGGCCGCGACGTGCGCTGGCAGCAGCTCCGTGAACACTCGACTGAGGTCGCCTGGGCGGGGTTGGGTTTGCTTGCAACCTTGATGGTCGGCGTGAGCGGCAGCCTCGCGGCGCTGGGTGACACGCTCTTTCCGTCGACCTCGCTTCGCGCGGCCTTCGCTCAGGATCTGTCTCACGCGGCGCCGCTGCTTCTGCGCGTTCGGTGGGTGCATCCGGCAAGCGCCGTTCTTGCCGCGACGTTTGTTCTTTGGCTGGCGGTCGTCGCGGGGCGGCGCGGTCTGGGCCGGCTGGTACGGTTACTCTCCGCGCTGCTTGCGCTGCAGTTTGTTCTGGGCATCGCCGACGTGCTTCTGCTCGCTCCCGTCTGGCTGCAACTGCTGCATCTGGCAGGCGCGGATATCTTCTGGATCACGCTGGTCGCGAGCTCCCTGCAGACCCTGGCTCGGCCGAGCGGCCTACCGCACAGCGCCTCTTGAGCCGAGTCTGCCGACGCTGGATTTTCGGACGCATTTATTGACATAGCCACTCTCCGGACGAAAAGCACGCAGCGCCTTTCTTGCTGATCGCTTCTCACCTGGAAGACAGCTTGCGCCGCCCGTCTGTGCCTCTGTCGGTGCGCTTTTCTCCTCGTCTGTGCACCTTCAAATTCGCTCGGCTACAACACTCGGCATTACGCCAACGGAGATCTATGTATTACACCGATAAAAAGCTGCAAATTCCCATCCGCGTTGAGAAGCCCAACCCGATCTTTGCCCGCATGCTGCAGCAGGCTATCGGCGGTGTGGAGGGTGAGATCCGAGTCTGCATGCAGTATTTTTTCCAGGCCCGGGGCTCCCGCGGGCCAGCCAAGTATCGCGATATGCTGCTCAATACAGCCACCGAAGAGATCTCACATATTGAATTTCTGGCCACGGCGGTCGCACTCAATCTCGAGAAGGCGCCCGTCTCCTTTCAGGAGGAGATCTCTGCCGATCCTATCGCCGGGTCGGTCCTCAACGGCATGGATATGCGCCACATTCTTTCCACCGGACTCTCTGCGTATCCGGCCAACGCCAACGGCGTTCCGTTCAACATGAGTCATATCTACGCGAGTGGAAATATTGCGGGCGACATGTATTGCAACGTGGCCGCGGAGGCGACCGGTCGCACCCTGGCCTGCCGGCTCTATAACGCGACCGACGACGCAGGGATGAAGGAGATGCTTGCCTTTAACATCGCCCGCGACACGATGCATCAGCAGCAATGGTTGGCCGTCCTCGAAGAGCTTGGGCCATCGCATCTGCCTGTGCCCAACTCTTTTCCGCAGTCGAAGGAAGCCGAGGAGTACTCGTATAAGTTTTTCATTCAGACCACGGACCGGCAGGTCGGCAACCAGGCGAATCAGGCTTGGACCAGCGGCACGGCTCCGGACGGTCACGGCAAGTTTGAACCCTTCATTGCGGAGCCTCTGTTCGGCGCCGGCGAGCCCAACCTCGGCTTCGGTCGTCCGGACACCTTTGGCGAAAAGGAACAGTCTTCCGGCACTGCGGCCGGGCTGGTCGAGCGAGGCAAGGACATGCTGAGCCGAGCGAGACAGGCGATCTAAGCGAAGCGCACAGGCGGAGCAGAGCTCCACAGGCGGAAAGAAAACGGCGTCGGTGATCCGCAAGGGTCCCGATGCCGTTTTGCTTCGGCGTGTCTGTATGGCGAAGCAGGTCGATGGAGTGCCCTGCTATAGTTTCACCACTTCGTCTGGACCGAAAGGCGCGTCGTTGTACGGCGTCATCGATTGTGCGGAGCCACAAACGCACGGCAACTGACTTTGAAAGGAAGATGCGGGCTCCCTCGCTCGCAGGATAGAACGAGATGCTGAGTCTCATCGCGACGGTTCTGCTGGCCGCAGGCGCCAACAGGCAGCTCACCCACCTCGCCCCGATCGATATCCTGATCCTTGCCCTTTACTTCGTCCTTGTGCTCTTCATCGGCTTCTATGTCAAGGACTCGGCGACAACGAGCGAGGAGTTCTTTCTAGCCGGCCGCGAGATGACGGCGTGGATCGCCGGCCTCAGCTTTGTTTCAGCCAACCTCGGCTCGCTTGAATTAATGGGATGGGCCGGCGCGGCGTATCAATACGGCATTCTTGCCACGCACTGGTACTGGATCGGCGCCATTCCCGCGATGCTCTTTCTCGGTATTGTCATGATGCCCTTCTACTACATCTCAAAGACGCACTCGGTGCCGGGTTATCTGCAGCTCCGCTATGGCGAGGGCGCGCGCGGTGTCAGCGCGGTGTCGTTTGCCTTCATGACCGTACTGATGAGCGGCGTCAACATGTACTCGATGGCGCTGGTGATGAAGGTCGTGCTTGGCTGGAACATCAGCTTTTCCATCTGGGTAGGCGCGGTCACGGTCGGCCTCTATGTCATGCTCGGCGGTCTGCGCTCCGCGATCATCAATGAGGTGCTGCAGTTCGTTCTTATCTGGGCCGGTGCGGCGCTGATCCCGATCCTCGGTCTGATCGAGGCCGGCGGCTGGACCAATCTGAAGGCGCAGATCCTGCACAACGTCGGCAATTCAAGTTATACGCACATGTGGGCCGACCTTGGGCACTTCAGCTCCAACCCCATGGGCGTGCATTGGACGGGAATTGTCTTCGGTCTCGGCTTCGTGGTGAGCTTCGGCTATTGGACGACCGACTTTTTGGTGGTCCAACGCGTCCTCAGCGCCAACAATCTTCGCGCGGCCAAGATGGCGCCGGTTATCGGGGCCGCCTTCAAGATGGCGGTTCCCTTCATCGTGATCGTCCCCGGTCTGCTCGCGCTGGTCGTTCTGCGCAACCCGGATGGCACGCTGATGAAGCTGGTTCCGGAGAGCATGGTGGCCTCGACCGGTCTGCACAGCTATAACGAAGTGCTGCCGTTGATGCTGGTGCGCTACTGCGGCCCCGGTCTTCTCGGGCTTGGGATCACGGCGCTGGTTGCCGGGTTCATGAGCGGCATGGCGGGCAATGTCAGTGCGTTCGCCACAGTCTGGACTTACGACATCTACGGCGCGTATCTGAACAAGAAGGCGACCGATTCGCACTACGTCTTCATGGGCCGCATGTCGACAGTTGTCGGCATGCTGCTCAGCATCGCAACGGCGTACCTGGTCGCGAACGCGGCCTCGATCATGGACTATGTTCAGGCGCTGTTCAGCTTCTTCATCGCGCCGCTCTTCGGCACGGTCATTCTTGGCATGCTGTGGAAGCGGGCTACGCGACAGGGCGGCTTCTGGGGTCTGCTGTGCGGCACAATCGCCTCGATCAGCATGTGGATCTGGGTGCAGCGCGATCCCGGCGCCCTGCGCTATATCGCGCTCAGCCCCGATGCGAGGCCCATGGCCGAGAACCTCTACCGCGCGCTGTGGAGCTGGATCATCTGCGTGCTGATCACGATCGCGGTCAGCCTGGTGACGAAGGCGAAGACGGATGCCGAGCTCAACGGCCTTGTCTACGGAGCGACCGTGATTCCGCACGACGGCGCAACCACGATCTGGCAGAAGCCGATCTTCTGGGCCATTGTCGTCGCCACCGTGTTCTTTATTGCCAACCTCATGTTCTGGTAGGAGTCCGCGATGTCCACGCCACATCCTCACGTCAAGTCACATCCCGCGTCAGATGATGTCGACCCACAAGGAAAGCACAAGCTCAATCTGTCCATCTGGTTCTTCGTGGGCGCGCTGTGCCTGATGTATGGCCTGGTGCTGCTTCCGCTTGGGATTTACCAGTTCAGCCATCCGCCGCACGTCGTGCTGGCGCGCCTTCATGCCACCTTCTGGTGGGGTATCCTGCTCACGCTCTTTGGCGGCTTCTACGCCCTTCGCTTTCGGCCAGGCAAGGGCTAGATCGATGCAGCAAAGGAGCCGTCCGTTCGGTGCCGCGGTCTCCACTTCGTGGATGTACCAAGACGGTTTAACCTATCTGATGTAAGCTCAACCGTCTCCATGAGCAAAACCAAGAACTCCGCCGCCAGCCGCCCCAAAGCACCGAACAAGTCCGCCTCCAAGCGGAACGACGCCGATGCGAGCGCCTCTCCGAAGCGCAAAAGAGCAAAGCTTAAGAAGGAGCGTCCTTCAGCCTCCAGCGCGACAGCGGAGACGCTCTCTCCGCAGACGCGTTTCTTCAGCCGCGACGAGAGCTGGCTAAGGTTCAATCACCGTGTTCTTGAAGAGGCGCAGGACGAGAACAATCCCCTGCTCGAGCGGGTAAAGTTCCTGGCCATCACGGCGAGCAATCTCGACGAGTTCATCGAAATTCGTGTCGCCGGCATGCTGCAGCGCATTGAAGATGGCGATACCCAGGCCCAGGCGCCAGACGAGGGCGGCCTCACACTCCTGCAGCGACTGGACGTGCTGAAGGTTCGACTGGACGCGTTTGTCCGAGCGCAGTATCGCTGCTGGAACAAGCAGATCTTGCCCGCGCTCGCCGCGCAGAACATTCGCGTGCTGCGATGGAAGGATCTGGACGAGGAGATGCGCGCGTTTGCGCTCAAATTCTTCGCCGATCAGATCGATCCTCTGTTGACGCCGGTGACCATCGACCCCTCGCACCCATTTCCCCGCGTTCTCAATAAAGCGCTCTCGATTGCGCTTCTGCTGCGGCACAAGCGCAATCACACTGCCGGTCTGAAGACGGTGCCGGCGCTCGGCGTGGTGACGGTGCCGCGCTCCCTTCCCCGGCTCATCTGTCTGCCCACGATCAACGGTGTGGTGAGCTTTCTTCTGCTGCATGAGCTGATCGAGGCGCAGGTCGAGAAGCTTTATCGAGGCTACGAGATCCTCGAGCGGGTCGCCTTTCGCGTGACGCGCAACAGCAATCTATACATGCAGGAGGAGGAGTCGCGCTCCGTGCTAGAAAGCGTGCGCGAGGAGCTGCACAACCGGCGCAAGGGAGATGCCGTCCGCCTGGAGATCGAGTGTTCGGCGACTGATCAGATGGTCGAGCGCCTGCGGACCAACTTCGAGCTCGATGCGTGGCAGGTCTTCAAGACCGACGGCCCGGTCAACTTGTCACGGCTGATGAATCTTTACTCCGAGATCAAGCGGCCGGACCTCAAGTACCCGCCCTTTACCGGACGCGAGTACCGCCTGGACCCGAAGTCTACTGACCTCTTCGACGAGCTCCGGCACCGTGACATCCTGCTCCACCACCCCTTCGACAGCTATAAGACCGTCGAAGCGTTTGTCGGGGCCGGCGCGGTGGATCCCGCGGTGGTCTCGATGAAGCAGACCCTCTATCGCACAAGCGCGGACTCCTCCATGTTTCGTGCCTTGATCGAGGCTGCCCAGAGCAAGGAGGTGACGGTCGTGGTGGAGCTCATGGCTCGCTTCGACGAAGCCTCCAATATTCGCTGGGCCCGCGAGCTCGAGGACGCCGGCGTGGGTGTCTACCATGGCCTCTTCGGTCTCAAGACACATTGCAAGCTCGCCCTGCTCGTCCGCCGTGACGCCGACGGAGTTGTCCGGCGTTACGCGCATCTGGGCACGGGCAACTACAACCCGGTCACGGCTCGCTTCTACACCGACATCAGCTTGCTCACGGCTCGTCCGGAGATCACCTCGGCTGTGCAAGAAGTCTTCAACTATCTCACTGCGGAGGCGGAAAGTGAGACGTATCTGCCCCTGCTGGTCGCGCCGCTCACCTTAGCTGCCGATCTTGAGAAGCTGATTCGTCGCGAGACGGAACATGCACGAGCGGGGAGACCTGCCGCGATCGTCGCCAAGATGAACGCCCTGCTCGATCGCGGCTGCATCGAGGCGCTCTACGAAGCCAGTCAGGCCGGCGTCGAGGTCGACCTCATCATCCGAGGCATGTGCTCGCTTCGTCCAGGCATGCCCGGCCTGAGTGAGCGCATTCGCGTGCGATCCATCGTCGGCCGCTTTCTTGAACACAGCCGCATCTTCAGCTTCGCGAACGGCGGTCAAGCGGAGGTGTACTGCGGCAGCGCCGATTGGATGCCGAGAAATCTTTACGAGCGCTGCGAGGTCGTCTTTCCCGTCACGGAGCCTGACCTTAGTCGGCGTCTGCGGGACGAGATTCTACCTGCCTACCTTCGTGACAACGTCAAGGCACGTCTGCTGCAGTCCGACGGCGAGTACCTCCGAGCGCCGCGGATCGGCGAACCCTTCTCTGCTCAGGATGAGTTCATGGCGCAGTCGCAGCAGGAAAACGCAAGCGCCGTCTCTCCCTTGTCCTAACACAACAGAGGCCACGGACATGTCTGCCCGTGGCCTCTGTTGCTCTCGGCGCGAAAGCGCAGGTAGCTGGTTTCTACTGCACCGTAAGACTCAGGCTCGAGGTATGCACCAGAGTCGTTCCGGCACTGTTGGCCCCGGTTGCGGTGATGTTGAGGATGTACGTTCCCGCAGCCGAGTTGGTGGTTGTGCCGGTTGGCCCCGAAGGGACTGTGCTTGCAGGGATGGTCGACGTACCGGATCCGCACCCCGCCGCCCCGAAGGCAGCGACCGAGAGGACCAGGGCGAGCAGCCCAACGTAGCGTCGCCGACGCGGCAGGACCAGGAACAAGAGCGAGGCTAGCGCCGCCGTCCCGGCTCCAGTCCCGTACATCTGACGATGGGACAGATGGGCTAGGCCGCCGCCCGATCGAGGGGCGCCGCCACCCTGTCGGAGGCTGCTGGTCGCGGTGGTGTAGTACGCGTCCAGGGTGAAGACCGAGGTCCCTGTCCCGGATGCCGAAAGCGTTACCGGCGAGACGGAGAAGTTGGCGGTGGCACCCAGGCTACCGTCGACGCTGCCCGTGAAGCTGACCGGCCCGCTAAAGCCATTCAGGGAGGTGACCGTCATCGTCACCGATCCACTGCTGCCCGCCGCGACGCTGAGCGAAGGCAGGCACGGCGTCAGGGCGAAGTCCGGCGCGGTGGTTGAGACGACATCGATCGTCGAGGGAACGTAAGTCGGATGCGCGCCTGAGCCGAGCGGAGAAAGGTACGGCGCCAGGTTCCCGCGCGAGCTTGCAAAGGTCGCGTCGCCCGAGTAGGCCACAGCGATCTGGTGACCACCCGAAGCCAGCGAGGAGGTGTTTACCGTGAGGGTTGCCGATCCGTTGCTGAGCGCCACGAGCGATCCGACCGCAGCCCCGTCCACAAAGAGCTGGACCGTTCCTGTCGGAACAGTGGTCACCGTTGTGGTCAAGTACGGAGTCACACCCACGTTCAGAGTCAGCGTGCCGGAGCTGACGCCGCAGGGGGCGACACCGCTCGGCAGACTCACCGATATGATGGACATCTGGGAGGTGGTCGAGGTAGACGTGCCAGTCGGCGTCGCCGTGCTCCAAAGACCGGCAAGGTTGCTGCCGTCCACCGATCCCCACCCCGAGGTCAGATCGTAGCCGGCCGAGGCGGTATAGCCCTGGGAGAGCGTGCTGGTGGGGCAGTCGGGCGAACCCACGGCACAGGTGCTGGCATTGGTGCCGGTGGTGATGTCGTGATAGACGCTGGCCGCGGAGGTCGCCGCCAATCCGTAGAGCGTCGGGTTGATGTTGCCGAGCCCTCCCGTCTTGCCGATCTTCTGTTCCACCAGGGCGAGCATGCCGGCAAAGGTGGGAGCGCCGACGCTGGTTCCCCCATAGACTGCGAGATTGCCTGAGGCATCGGCAAATCCGCTTGTGCACGAGCCGGAGGTGCAGATCAGATAGCCATCATGGTTGGCGGCCGCGCTGAGCGCAAGATCTGGAACATCCCGCACCGAGTCCGCGGGAACACCCGTGCCGGTCTGCCAAGAAGGCTTGCCGAAAAAGATGCTCCTGCCACCGCCGCCTGCGGAAAGTATTCCGGCCACGGCAGTCTCGTTCCACACCGTCTCCGGAATATAGGAGAGCGCAGAACTCATGTCAGTGCCGTTCGATGCGCTCCAGTACGTGCCGGTGCCCTCGGCAAACATCGTGCCGCCCACACCGGTCGCGTTGGGGGAGCTGGCAGGAAAGTCCACGGCCAAACCGTCCGCCGCGATCGTGGTGTTGAAGTCGCAATCCGTCGCGCCGCTATCCCCCCCGGGCGCGATAAGCGTCTGCCCCTGTGCATTCGCTTGTTGGAAGTACTGATCGTAGCTATAGACGAAGCTCTCGTCGACCTCCGGCTCGCACAGACCGTAGCTGATGGACAGGATAGGAGCCGGGGTTGTCGTGTTCGCGATCGAGTTGGTCAACGCCGTGAAAGCCCCGCCCTGTGTGGCGTCAACCGCGATGAACTCGATCGTGGCGTTCGGGGCGACGGCGCCGGACCACTCCACATCGAGCTGCGCCTCGGGAAGATCGCCGGTCGAGATGCCGAGCGTGGTGGGCGTATACGAGACTAGCGGCACATTGGCCGCAAGACCCGCGGCGGATCGAAACGCCGCGACATCCGACAGTGAGATCGCGGTCTGTCCCATCACGGCAATGGTGGCCCCCGTCCCGTTGATTGCAGACGCGAGCAGCGGCTTCAGGTCATAGATCGTGTTGAAGTCGCCGGGCGTGATGTAATGGTCTCCCGTTGACGAGGTGTACTCCGGTTTAGAGACTGTGCGCACCACAGCCCGGGACTTGGGCAGGAAGTCGGAGAGTCCCGTGATGCCGGCAACCACACCTGCAATCGCCGATGGCAGCTGGGGCTCCGTCACATTGGCGATGTGCTGCACTCCACCGGCCGACACAGTGTGAATCGACACGGCGAAGGCCTTCTGCGCCTGCGCCACCGTTCCCCGCGCGACGATAAATGTGTTCGTGAGCGAGCTTTGGGTCACGGTCAGACCTTGCGACGTAAGCCAGGACGACACCTTGGCCACATCCGCGTTCGACAGTCCGAACTGATCTCTAAACTGCGCCGGGGTCAACCATTTGTGATAGCGCGGCGAGCTCGGGTTCTGCTGGTCCGCGAGCAGCTGGCTCAATGCGGTCTGCTGGGCAGCCGATCGACCGAAGTGCAGCGTGATCGCTTCCAGCGGACGAGTCAGCGGAGCTTGCCCGAGGTCGGTTGCCTGGCGGGCACGGCCGGAGACACTGTGCGAGAGCGGCGTGTCCGCAACACTCCCAATGGCTCCGACGCGGTTAGGCGGCGCGGCCCAGACAACAGAGCTGAGCAAGGTGGTCGTGACGGCAAAGAGGCGTAGAAGCGGGGAGGGGACGCGGATAGGCATGAGCAGCTTTCTTGCAGAGATGACCAGCCCTCGAGCAGCAGAGGCTGGCTTGATCAAAAGTTCACCTTCGTTTGCCGAAACACATGCAGGTGTGGATAGGCGTTTCGTCAAACGGACCGCAGACATGGATGCAGCCGCCACGTGCGCCATGGCGGCAACCATCATTCGCTGCATGCTTAGACCAACTCCGGCGGGAAATGTTTCGTTCTCATTGGTCCCTCCGACTGACGACCCGGGTTAGAGAAATGTTTCCTAAAGATCGAAGATACTGGCCCTTGAAGTCTCCCTTGAAGCCTCCAAGTCTGTCGATCTACTGCACCGTGACCTGGTACTGATACGTGTGCCGAACGATGTTGACGCCATCGGAGGCCGCTGCCGTAATGGTGAAGTTTTGTGTTCCGAGGGGCGTACCTGGATCGCCCCCCGAGGATCCACCGTTGCTCGTGCCGGACGAACCTCCGTTACTCGAACTCTGGGTGCCAAGACCGCACCCGAGGGTTCCCATGACCATGGATGTTGTCAGCAGAAACGCCAACAGCCAAGGGAGGCTCTGTCGCCGTCGCGGCAGAACAAGGAAAAGCAGAGCGGCCAAAGAACTGCCGCCGATCCAGGCCGTGGGCAGGCCGGGCTGCCTCCGGAAGCTCTGCTGCGCAGCGGCGCTGGCCGCCGTCGTCGCGATCGTGAGCACGGTCGATCCGCCACCCGTCGTCGAGGAAGGGGCAAAGCTGCACGTAGCCTCGCTGGAGGCGGGAGGCAGGCAGCCGAGGCTCACTGTACCTGTGAAGCCGCCGCTCGCGCCGACCAGCACGGTGACCGCCTGGCTCTTGCCTTGAGCAATGTCGAGTGACGTCGGCGTCAGGCTCAGGCTGAAGTCAGAAAGCGTGAGTGCGAGTACGGGGCTGATCGATGGGGCGTAGTTGTCATCACCGGAGTACTGGGCGTAGATGTGGTGGGTCCCGGCGAGCAGGCCGGTGGTGGAGAACAGACCGATCGATGCGGTCGGCCCGTTCGGCGCCATCGATGCCGCAGTGCCCAGCTGCACCACAGCTCCCTCAAACGTGTCGAAAAAGGTGATCGTTCCCGTGGGCCCGACGCCATACGTGACGGTGGTGGTCGCGGTGCCTGTAAAGATGATGCTCACGCCGGCCAGCGACGTGCCGTCAGCTACATTCGAGGTGATGTTCAGCAGATCGGGCAGGATCATTGGCGAGACCGCCGCCGCGCCCGAGGTGCTTGTAGTCCAGTTCGAGTCGCCGCTGTAGAGGGCAATGATGTTGTGCGTGCGATTGCCGGAAAGCGTCACCGTCGTGGTCGCCTGATTGGTCGCGACCGGCACCGTGGCCAATAGCTTTCCCGAATCGTAGAAGGTGACTGTTCCGGTAAAGGTGTACGTCCCGCTCCCATTGCCGGCGTTGGCGACCGTCGCAATCAACGAGATCGGTTGTCCCGCCTGCGGCGCCGCAGGCGACACCGCGACGCTCGTCATGGTGTTTCCTTTCACCGTGGCCACGGTGAGATTGGCGGGCGACTGGCACTGGTAGTTGCTGTTCCCCTGACAGCTCACCTGTACCGTGTACGTGCCGGGGGGCGGCATCGAGACGACGATGTTGGCCGTTGCCGTATTGCCGCCCGCGTTGGGGCTGAGCATAGCGGTATAGAGCGCGCCGGTAACGCCTTCGATCTGCGCGCTGACCAGGCCGCTCGGTGTTGCCCTTGCTTCGGGAAGTGCCACGGTGGCAGTCACCGTCGCCGTGGCGCCATAAGGAATATTGAGTTGCGGCGAAACGGTGGCCGTGACCTTGGCGTTCACGATGCTGATGGTCAGAATCACCGTGCTTGTGCTGCTGGAACCCGCGTAGCTCGCATCGCCCGAATAGGTTGCGGTAAGGGTGTACGTGCCGACCGGCAGCACCTCGGGCGTGAGCGTCGCTGTCCCGCTGGAGTTGATGCTCGCGCTGCCGAGCACACCTTGCGAGGTGGAGCTGAAGGTCACCGCCCCTGACGGACTCGCCGCGCCGTAGCTGGCCGGCTGCACGGTGGAGGTCAGGGTCAAGCTGTCACCATACTTCAGGGCATACGTGGAGGACACAAGCGAGGTGGTGGTCGCGATGGGGGCCGTCGTCCGCGGATAGAGCTTGAGGAGCGCCTTGAGATCGATGGCGCCGAGGCCGCTCGCGGCCTGCCAGTCGCCGACACTACTCGCCGACGCGCTCTTGACCTCCTCGCTCTTGGCCTCCGCGCTCTTGACCTCCTCGCTCTTGGCCTCCTCGCTCTTGGCCTCCTCGCTCTTTGCCTCTTCCGGTTGGGCGAACAGGCCGGGAGCCTTGGCCAGCGTGTAAAGGGTCGGGCTCAGGTTGCCGACGCGGTCGCCATTCTGCCGGACCAGCGTCCGCACAATGTCGGCCAACGCAGCGAGCGATGGCGTGGTGAAGTCCGGCGCGTGCCGCAGCCCGTCCACGGGAAGACCCGTGGCCGCCTGCCATCTGGGCCGCGGGTCCACGCCAGCTGCGGCGACTGCGACCGCCGCATCCGGTGCGAGCGTCACGGCTGTCACCGCGGCGAGCGCTGCGGGAAACGGCGGAGCGGAACTATCACCGCAGCTGCCGGCGACCAGAATGGTCATACCCTGCGCCTGCGCCTGTCGCAGCAACGCGCGAAGATTGTCCCGTTCCGAGGCGGCCAGGTCGGCCGAGCACAGCGACGAGCTCAGCGTGAGCACCGGAGAAAGGTTCGCCTCGATGGCGGACTCCAGCTCACGGAGCACGTCTGGTTCGCGGAGCACGCCTGGTTCGCTGAGCACGCCTGGGGTGCCGGCTGCCGATCTGCCGTCGGCGTCATCCTGGATGAAATCTAGCCGACCATTCAGCGCGGAAGAGAGATCGTCGAGACCAGCGATACTGGCGACCATCGCGGCCAGGTCGTCCGGCAACGTGGGTGCGCCGCGACTGGCAAAGAACATCCCCTTGTCGGTCGCCATGCGACGCAGATCGACAGCAAAGGCCTGTTGAACTTGCGCCGCGGTTCCAGAGACCGTGAGCCGCGTTCCCGAGAGAGAAAGCTCGTTGAGGCTCAGCCCGTAGGCGGCCAGCGATGTCCGCAGCCGGATAACAACTTGCTCGTTCGCGCCGAACTCACTCGCAAAGGCCTGCGGCGTGAGCCAGCGATGGTACTCGGCGGAGGTGCGATCGGTCTGCTTTTCCAGCAGACCGTCGAGCGCGGAGGTCTGCGCCGGGGACGGGGCGAGTCGGAGCGTGAGCGTCAACGGCTGTGATCCGGGGAGAGCGCCTGCATCCCTGGCCTCCGAGCTCTGGAGCGCTTGCTCCGTTCGGCTGGCGATTGGAGTCCGCTGGGCCACCGCGCCCAAACACCCGCACCCCCATAGACTCAAACAGACGGCGGCCGCCCCGGCCTGCCGGCCCATGCGCAACCAGGAGGAACAACGAAGACGAATCAGCCGAGCTGGAGGGAAGGCCATGGTCGGGCTGATGGTCGCAGGCGAGTTACTGCCCAGGCAATAACACCTCAGCGGCAACTAATCCCTAGGGTCCACACCGTTCGAGGTATTGACAAACCGCCCCGCTCGCATCACAGCGGCGCGAACCTTAGCGGAAGACCTCCTATACGGGCGCGGCTCCCGTGCTACGGTGGGTGTCATGGCGAATCATTTCGATCAGGCCATTGCAATACTGCGGCGGTTTGAAGGCTCCGTACCATGGATGTATCTCGACACGGCTGGCAAGGTGACGGTCGGCGTGGGCCTCATGCTGTCCACCCAGGAGGCGGCCCAGTCTCTTCCCTTCCTGAAAGGGGCCCAGCCCGCGACAGCCGCCGAGATCACACGAGATTTTGCCCGGGTGAGCGCAATGAAGCCGGGCGAACTGGCGAAGCTTTACCGGGAAGCAGACGGTTTGCAGCTGTCGGACGAGGCGATCAACGACCGCCTGCGCCGTGTCCTCCTGGGCTTTGAAGGCTATCTGCGTTCCCATCTTTCGGGATACGATGCGTTGCCAGATGCGGCCAAGATCGCACTGCTCGATATGAGCTATAACCTCGGTCCCGGCAAGCTGTTCGCGGAGTACAAACATCTGATCGACGCCATCTCGCGGAGTGACTGGAAAGCGGCGGCGATCGCCAGCCTACGTCACGGCCCCTCCGCTGCGCGCAACAAGTGGACACGCCAGCAGTTTCTTGACGCGGCAAGCACGGCGTTGGCGACGGTAAAGGCCGAGGCGCGACAAGGTGCCTGGGGAACGATTCTGCTCGGCGCCATCAGCGGTTTCGCGGCTGCGGCGGCCACGGCAATCATAGTAGGCGAACTTCATCGGCTGGGTGCGTCCCGTCGAGGCGAAGCGCGATAGCAGGGCCGAAAACCCAGCGGGTAGCAGGCGGAAGATCGAGGAGACGAGGGCAAGGTGCAAAAGCCGAAGCAGAGCGACAATGCAACACGGTGGTCCGGCCGGAGCGCGCGCCGATGGGTAGTGCTAGCCGCGGCCATGGCATGTTTTGTCGGTGGCCTGGCCCGCGCGCAGGACCTGGCGAGCTTTGAAAAGCGAACCACCGTCAAAGTCCTGCCGAACGGTCTTACGCTGATCGTGTTTGAGCGACCGGAGGCGCCGGTCTTCAGCTTCTACACCCTGGTCAATGCCGGCAGTGCGGATGATCCGGGTGGCGAAAGCGGTCTCGCCCACATGTTCGAGCACATGGCCTTTAAGGGCACGACCGAGATCGGTACCACAGATTACCCGAAGGAGAAGGTCGCGCTCGAAAAAGTCGAGGCCGCCGAGGCCGCTTACCAGGTGGAGCTGCGCAAGCGCGTCGGCCAGGACCCTGCCAGGCTCGCCCGCCTGAAGCAGAGCTTCGACGCGGCGGTCAAAGACGCCCAGCAGTATGTGATCCCCAACCAGTTCTCGGAGATCGCCGAGCAGAACGGTGCGACCGGCGTGAACGCCTCGACCGGCGAGGACTCAACCCAGTACTTCTGGAGCATGCCGTCCAATCGGCTTGAGCTCTGGGCTTACCTCGAGAGTTCGCGGATCGCGCAGCCGGTATTTCGCGAGTTCTACAAGGAGCGCGATGTGGTGCAGGAGGAGCGTCGCATGCGCATCGACTCCTCGCCGACAGGGCGAATGGTTGAGCAGCTGCTAGCGACGGCCTACACGGCGCATCCCTACCGCGTGCCGACGGTAGGCTGGGAGAGCGAGATCAGCAAGGATACGGCGACCGAGGCCGAGGCCTTCCATCGCACGTACTACACGCCAGCTAATATCGTGATCGCCGTTGTCGGCGATGTGAAGGCAGCTGCGGTCATGCCGATGCTCGAACGCTACTTCGCGCCGATCTTGGCAGGGCCGAAGCCGGAGGAGCTGGCGACCGTGGAGCCCAAGCAGATCGCCGAGAAATCGGTCGTGCTGCGCGAGCCGACGCAGCCGTTCTATATCGAGGCCTATCACCGGCCGGACTACCTCGATCCGGACGACGCCGTCTATGACGCCATCACGGACCTCTTCTCCAACGGCCGCACCGCCCGGCTCTATCGCGCGCTGGTGCGCGATCAACGCATCGCG
Source organism: Acidobacteriaceae bacterium (assembly GCA_965277125.1). GTDB lineage: Bacteria > Acidobacteriota > Terriglobia > Terriglobales > Acidobacteriaceae > Edaphobacter. Next base: position 1,281,137 of record CBDIBU010000005.1, read on the forward strand.
GCGGAAGCGGAAGGCTTTACCAGCTTTCCCGGTGACAAATATCCGTCGCTGTTCGCGGTCTACGCGGTTCCGCTTCCCGGCCACACGCCGGAGCAGATGCGCACGGCGATCCACAAGCAGCTGGAGCTTCTGAAGTCGCAGCCGATCTCCGATGAGGAGCTCGCGCGCTACAAGACCCGCGCCAAGGCAGACCTGCTGCGGGGTCTCGGCAACAACGAAGGACTGGCGATGCAACTTGCGGAATATCAGACGCGGTACGGAGATTGGCGTGAACTCTTTCGCCAGCTGAACCGCGTGGACGCGGTCACCAAGGCCGATGTGCAGCGCGTGGCGAACAAGATCTTCCTCGAAAGCAATCGCACCAGCGCGCGCATCGAGTTTAGCAAGAGCGCGGACAAACCCGGCGCGCAACACCCCGCGACCGCGCCTGCGGGAGGTGCGCAGTGATCGCACTTCGCCACGCCGCCTCTCTGCTCGCCGCAGTCCTGCTGCTGCCGTTTGTTGGTCGCGCGCAGACAGTTCCCGCGCAGGATATCGCCACCGGCTCCTCGGCCGAACAGACATCGAAGCCCTGGCTGAAGATCCCCATTCCGCCGCTGAACGCCTTTCATCCACGGGACCCGAAACGCGTCGAGTTGCCCAATGGCGTCGTGCTCTTCTTGCAGGAGGATCACGAGCTCCCCTTTATCGACGGCTCCGTCCTGATCCGTGGCGGTCGACGCGATGAGCCCGCCGACAAGGCCGGTCTGACGACCTTGTATGGACAGGCGTGGCGCACCAGCGGCTCGGCCAAGATCGATGGTGATGCGCTGGACGACCAGCTCGAGAACAGAGCGGCTCACATCGAAACCGGCGGCGGCCTCGCCTCAACCTCGCTCTCCTGGTCCAGCTTGAAGGGAGACTTCGACTCCGTCTTCGCTTCAGCGACGGAGCTTCTGCTGCACCCGGACTTCAAGCAGGACAAATTGGATCTCGCCAAGCAGCAGATGGCGGCCGGCATCGCGCGCCGCAATGATGATGCCGAAGGCATTGAGAACCGCGAAGTGTCCCAGATCGCCTATGGTAAAAACAGCCCCTACTCCCGTTTGCCGGAGTACGCGACCGTCGATGCCGTTACCCTCGCCGATCTGAAGGCCTGGCACGATCGCACCGTCATCGCGAACGGCATCATCGTCTCGATCTCCGGCGACTTCGACAACGCGCAGATGGAGACCAAGCTGCGCGCCGCCTTTGGCGTTATCGCGCGCGGAACGCCCATCCCGCCGGTGAAGGCCGATTTCCCCGGTCCGAAGCCTGGCGTTTACTTCGTCGAAAAGAGCGACATCAACCAGTCGAGTGTCGCGGTCTTCGGCCTTGGAACGGAACGGAACAACCCCGATCTGTACGCGCTCGCGGTCATGAATGAGATCTTCTCCGGCGGCTTCGGTTCGCGCGTCGTGCAGGACGTTCGCACCAAACTCGGTCTCGCCTACTCGATAGGCGGAAGCTACGGCGCGGCGTACGACCATCCCGGCCTCTTTGTCGTCGGCGTCGGCACAAAAAGCGAGAGCACCGTGCCTGCGACCAAGGCCGTGCTCGACGAGATCGGCAAGCTGAAGACCGTGCCGCCCTCGCCCGAGGAGCTTCGTAGCGCGAAGGATCAGGTGCTGAACTCTTTTATCTTCCACTACGATTCGCCGGACAAGATCCTGAGCGAGCAGGTCACACTCGCCTTCTACGGGTACCCGCTCGACTTCCTCGAGAAGTATCGCGAGGGTGTCGAAAAGGTGACCGCGGCCGATGTCTCCCGGGTAGCCAACAAATACATCAACCTGCCTCGACTCGCGGTCGTGGTCGTCGGCAATGAGCAGCAGATCAAGCCGGGTCTGGCCGAGCTCGGCACTGTGACGCCGGTGGACGTGACCATTCCACCCCCGCCCCATAGCGAGCAGGGTCCAGCCGAGCAGGGTCCAGCGCAGTAGCCATCAGTGGTCGTGCCGCGCTTCGGCTGGCTGCCTTCCTGCCAGAGCAAAGATGCGCGATCGCGTGAGAGGATCGGTTTCAATGAAGTCAGCGGAGTTGTCGATCGCGATCATGGCCGCGGGCAAGGGCACGCGGCTCAAAAGTAAACGCCCCAAGGTGCTGCACGAGATCGGCGGCAAAGCTCTCTTGCTGCATGTCGTCGCGGCGGCCTCCGCGGTCGTCGCGCCCGAGCGCATCCTCTGCATCGTCGGCCACGAGGCAGAGCGTGTGAAGGCCGCCGTCGCCTCCACCGGCGTTCGCTTCGTCCTACAAGCGGAGCAGAAGGGCACGGGCCACGCGCTGCAGCAGGTCAAGGCGTACTTTGCCGCGAACCCCTCCATCCCGATACCGGAGCACCTGCTGGTTCTGTCTGGTGACGTCCCGCTGATTCGGCCGGAGACGATTGCCATGATCCGCGACGTTCATCTCCGAGAGCACGCCGCCATGACAATTCTCACGGCCGTGCCGCCCGATCCCACCGGCTACGGCCGTGTGCTCCGCGCGCGCCCGGGCCAGCCCGAGGTCCTCGCCATCGTTGAGCAAAAGTCGCTTACCGTGGAGCAGCTCGGCGCGCCTGAGATCAACTCCGGCATCTACTGCTTCGAAACCGCAGATCTCTTTCGCAAGCTCGATCTGCTCTCGACCGACAACGCGCAGCGGGAGTTCTATCTAACCGATGTCGCCGCGATGCTGGTTGCGGATGGCGAGCGCGTCGTCGCCGTCCAGGCGGAGAGCGTCGACGAGGTCCTTGGCGCGAACACCATTGCCGAGATGATGCACCTCGACGCGGCCATGCGCGCCGGCACAGCGAAGCGGCTGATGGCCGAGGGTGTCACCATCCTTCGACAGGACACCTGCGTCATTGACGCCGGTGTGCGCGTCGCCGCGGACACGGTCATCGAGCCGTTCGTGCAGCTGCTTGGAGCGACGCAGATTGGTACGGAGTGCCGCATCCGCTCCTTCTCCGTGGTGCAGAACTCCACCCTGGGTGACGGTGTCCTGCTGCGCAACGGCTGCATCCTGGACGGCGCCACCGTCGAGAGCGGCGCGATGCTGGGCCCCTACGCTCACCTGCGGCCGGAGAGTCACATCGGCGAAGGCGCGCATATCGGCAACTTCTGCGAGACCAAGAAGGTGCGCGTCGGCAAGGGTTCCAAGGCAAACCACCTGAGCTATCTGGGCGATGCCGAGATCGGCGCGGGCGTCAACATCGGCGCGGGCACCATAACCTGCAACTACGATGGCGTGCACAAGCACGAGACGGTCATCGGGGACGGCAGCTTTGTCGGCTCCGATTCGACGCTGGTCGCCCCGCTCACCATCGGTGCAGGCGCATACGTCGCCGCGGGCAGCTGCATCACCGACGATGTGCCGCCGGAGTCCCTGGCGCTCGGCCGCAGTCGGCAGGTCACGAAACCCGGCTGGGTCGCCGCGCGACGCACAGCAGGCAAGCTGAAGTAGCCGCGCTCACCCGATACGATCGCGCGAGCGCCAGAAGCTGAGTCGCAGCGGAAGCACCCAGCGCGAGGCCCACATCAGCACCGCTCCCACGGCAACACCCGCATAGAGGATCTTGTTGGCGAGAAACATCGGCGGCCCCGGCGTGCCGAGTGCCGTGGTGTACAGATACCAGAAGCCCATCACATAGAGCAGCATCGGCAGGTTCGGCAGCAGGGTGTAGAAGGGGATTAACCACACCACATACCACGCATAGTGCGGGCTGAACAGCAGCATCAGGGCAAATGCCAGCGCGAACGCCGGTGGCAGAAAGGCAGCGCGCCCACCCGGACGGATCTGCTGCGACACCGAGTCGCCCGCCGGCTGCACCGTGTCGTTCGGGGAGGCCGTCCTCCAAGCCCAAAGCGAGAGTGCGCCGAAGACCGGGCCGGCAAAGGCGAGAAAGGCTCCGGCCTGCAGCCGGTGCAGGCCAGGCAGCCGCTGTGCCAGATCCAGCAGGAAGTAGCGTGCGCCCGTGGTCATGCCCTCCTCCTGCGCATAGCCGCTCAGAAACCCAAACACGCCGCGGCCGACCGAGGCGTACATCGCGTAGCTCACGAGGATGATCGCAAGCATCGTGACCGGCATTGTCCAGTCGAGGGAGCGCGACGGCAGACCGGTCCTGCGGTCGCGCGGGTGCTTCATATAGAGCGCGGGAAAGAGAACCAGGGGGTACAGCTTGCTGAGAACAGCAAGCGCAAGAAAGATACCGGTCAGCACGGGACGCTGGCGATAACGGGCAACCATCACCAGACCGATCAATGCCATGGCGAGCGAGTCAAGGTGCCCGGAGCCGGCGATCTCCCATGCCAGCACCGGCGCCCAGGCGTACAGGATGACCTGCTCGCGGGGCCTCCCCAGCGCTCGCAGGAGCCAGACGAGTGCCCACACCGTGACCCCCTCACAGAGCACCATGGCGGTCTTCATCATCCACAGCGTGGGCGAGATCAGGGTGACAAGCCAAAAGAACATCTGCGCAAAGGGCGGGTAGATCGTGTGCGCGTAGGTCGCGCGATTGATCAACGGGTAGATGTTGCCGTCTGAGGCATCGCGCAGAAACGCGATCGCGGGATCCGCAGGCACGTACCGGTACGGATTAATGCCCGCATGCTGCACAATGCCGTCCCACACGTAGCGATAGACATCGGATGAAAGGAAGGGATCGGTGAAGAGAGTGGAAAGCCGACACGCCACCGCCACGCCGAGGATGATCGGAAAGGTCCACCGATCGGCCCGCTGCGTCAGGGCCACAAAGACCGCGAGAACGTAACACCAGACGGACCAGCCTGAGGTCCCCGAAAATCCAATGGTGAACTCGTCGTATTCAAACGGAAGGTGGCGACAGAGAAAGAACAGCAGGGCGCCCAGCAGCAGAAGCGCGGCGTTGGTCTGCCATGGCCGAGCCATCTGCCACGGACGCGCGCCCTGCCGCCTTAGCCGCGCGCCCCTCGTATCCACCGCTGAGGCCTCTACCTCACGCGTCATGCAGAGGTCATTCCTTGGCCAGCGGTCGCGGGCTGTATCTCGCGCTCCGCCCGCTGCTCCAGATAGCGACGGGTGTGAGGTGCATCACCGCCTCGCACGCCGGCAAACTCTGGACGTTGCCCGCGCAGCAGCTCCTCCTGCAAGAGAGCAAGCGTCGCGGCGTCGTCGACGTCGTACCACAACGGCAGCTCGATCACTTCCAGCCCCGCCTCGCGACAGCGCTCGCGGGTCTCCTCGGCCACACATCCTGTCGACCAGGTAATCCGCTCGAACGGCGCCGCATGCGCCTGCTTCAGGCCGATCAGATAGTAGCCTCCATCGTGCGACGGCCCGAGCACAACGCGATCGCCAGGTCGCCGAAGCTCCGCGACCGCCGTGCGAAAGGCCTCCGCAGGCACCGTTGGCGAGTCGGAATCGATCAAGCAGACGCTTCCGTAGCCGCACGCCAGGATATCGATCGCAGCGGCGTGCAGACGTTGGCCAAAGTCTCCCATGCGCTGCGGAATAAGCGAAAACTCAGGCGGCAGCAGGCCATCAAACGCCGCCTCGTCGCCGACCGGCGTATAGCAGATCAACGCCGCCGCCCCCTCGACCCTGCGGATCGTCTCGACCGTGTCCTTCAGAAAACAGATGTTCAGGGCAGCCGTCTCCTCGAGAGTCAAGGGCGGCGAAAGCCGCGTCTTCACCTTGCCGGGACGAGGCGCCTTTGCCATAACAGCGAGCGCGCACAACACGCTTCGGTGACTGCGATCGGTCGGTGCCTGTGGATCCAAGAGCGTGTAGCCCATATAGATGTGAGCCTAGCAGGAGAAACCGTAGCCCGGCCGCACTCGTTGCGACGCACCTACACCGATGTGCTCTCTCAGCGCACACACACCGCATACTGGTACCAACCGTCATAAGCGAGCTCGGTGGAGGACCATGGTTGCGATCGGACGAGCTCCTGAAAGGCCTCGCGACTGAGCACCTCCGCCTGCTGCGGCTCGCGGTACTTGCCGGCGGGCGATGTGGTAAGCCGAGCAAGCAGCCACATAACCGCCAATGGAAGGCGCGTTCGGAAGCCGGAGGTCGGCTCTGCGATAAAGCATCGACCTCCCGGCCGCAGCACACGGAAGATCTCCCGCACGATGCCTTCCTTGTCCGGAACGATCAGGAAGAGGCGCGAGACCACAACGCAGTCCACCGACCCCGAAGGGTACGGAAGAGAGTGCGCGTCCGCATGCTGGAAGCTGCAGTTCGACAGATTTCGCGCCGCCGCACGGCCTTCCGCACGACGAATCAGACTCACGGAGAGATCAATTCCGGTTGTCCGCAGCACCGGATACTCGGCCGAAAGGCGACACGCATAGAACCCCGGTCCGCAGCCAAGCTCAAGCAGCCGCGTCTCCGGCGCAGGACCCTCCGGAGGAAACAGAGAGCGAGCGATCTCCTCGGTATGGTCCCGGAAAAGATACTCTCGGCAGAGCGCATAGAACCAAGAGACACGCTCGAAGAGACTATCCGATCGTACCGGGGCAGAACAGGCAGGCTGCTCGGCGGTGGTTTGCATCATCTCGTCTCCCAAACACCCGCCCACCGCTCTGCGCCAAGCTTGAAGCCCATCTCATTGTACCGGCTTCGTTCCCCTATTCGGAACAGCTCCACCTCGATGCTGGACAGCGATCTAAGGTGTTGTCCAGTCAAGGATCACTTTGCCGGAGTTTCCGGATCGCATCGCCGCGAAGCCGGCCTCGTACTCCTGCCATGGCAGCCTGTGCGTAATCACAGGCCCGATGTCGAGTCCGTTCTCGAGCAGCACCGTCATCTTGTACCAGGTCTCATACATCTCGCGACCGTAGATGCCGCGTAACGTAAGTTGATTGAAAATCACCTGGTTCCAGTCGATCGCAATCGGCTCGGACGGAATTCCCAGCATCGCCACTCGCCCGCCATGACACATGCTGCCGAGCAGCTCGCGAAAGGCCAGGGGATTGCCCGACATCTCCAGCCCGACATCGAATCCCTCGGTCATGCCCAGGGAGGGCATGAGATCGCGGACCGGCGTTATGCGCGGATCCACGGCACGCGTTACGCCGACTCTCTCCGCGAGCGCGCGTCGATATGGGTTCGGATCGGTGATGAGCACGTGCCGCGCACCCGCGTGCCGGGCCACCGCGGCCGCCATGATGCCGATCGGACCGGCGCCGGTCACCACCACATCCTCGCCAAGCACGGGAAAGGCAAGTGCTGTGTGCACGGCGTTTCCAAGCGGATCGAAGATCGCCGCAACCTCCAGCGGGATGCCCGGCGAGTGACGCCACACGTTCGTCATCGGCAGGGCAATGTACTCGGCGAAACACCCGTTGCGCTGTACGCCGGTGCCCAGGGTGTGGGCGCAGAGATGACGACGCCCCGCCAAACAGTTACGGCATCGGCCACAGACAACATGTCCTTCGCCGGAGACTAAATCGCCCGCATGAAAGTCGCTGACGTTCGATCCTACTTCGACGATCTCGCCGACAAACTCATGCCCGATCGTCAGGCCGAGCGGAATGGTTCGTTGCGCCCAGCTGTCCCAATCGTAGATGTGGAGGTCCGTTCCGCAGATGCCGGTCATCAGCACCCGGATCTTCACATCGTTAATGCCAACCTGCGGTTCATCGACCTCTTCGAGGGAGAGACCTGCCTCGCTGCAACGTTTTACAAGTGCCTTCACCAGACTCCTTCATTGCCACGTCACCCAAGTCGACGGCGATCCCTTCATCTTACCCATCGCATGGCAGACCCGAATCTGATCTAGCTTGTGCTGCAGAGGATCTCCGCTTGCATCACCAACACTGCCGCGCTTGGCTCTCTCTTCGGTCCGGTCATGCTCTTCGGATATCAGGCATGACCACAACACATATACGCGGACCAAAAGCCATGAGCAGCGATTTGTACAAGATGGCTCCTCAGGTAGGACTCGAACCTACAACCCTTCGGTTAACAGCCGAATGCTCTGCCATTGAGCTACTGAGGATCGATCGCTGTGAGCCGCCTCCCTGCGGAGGACGCTTCACTGACTCTTTATAACATTCCGCATCAGGAGAATCAAAGTCCTAAGCCCTGACACGGAGTTGCCAAAACTAGGGATAAAGCAGGATCGCTACGCTGTAGGAGGCAAACGGCGTGGCCTCCGTCGCGGAGCATGCGCCGACCGCAACCTCGTGATACCTCCCCGTGTGCAGGCGAGTTGCCAACTGCGACGGCAGCGTGTTTAGCCGGGAGGCCGTGTACCGCATGATGTACCACGGCTGCCGCGCACCAGCGTAGCCGGCCGGCATGCTGCACGTCGTACGCGCCGCTGTCAGGCTCTGCGGATCCGGATTTACAACCTTGAGCCCCGTGCCGCTCAGCACAGAGAGGACGGTCGACTCCTGCTCCTCAAGCGACAGAGCGTCCACCGTCGAGGCAAAGTCTTCCACCGCGAAGATCTCCTGGTTCCGTTCCACCACGGCGATGCCGACCACGTTCACCTCCGGGTCGAGCAGATTGGCGCGATGCCCCGGCGATTGCATCCAGAGACTGTGGATCACCCCCGGATCCTGTGCTTCGGCGACATTCTCCGTGATCAGGGAAAAGTGCACACCGGCCGTGGCCCCGCGCTGCGAAAGGTCCGGCTCGCCCGCAAAGCCATGCGAGATATCTTGATGGTCAGCCATCTGCAAGGCGTGAAAGAGCGCTGCCTGCGCCAGCAATGAATCCTGCCGAACTGGCGCAAGACTGCGGGATACCCGGTCCTGATTCGCCTGTTCCAACAGCATGTGCTCGGCCTCTCGCACCGTGGGAACTCCACGCGTCAGCGCATGAGCCTCGGGCGGGGTCAACAAAAAAAGTGCAACAACAGCCTGCAGTGCTGCAAAGAAATTCCAAAAGTGCATGTGTGCTCCGCTTCCACGACCGCTGCTCCGGGGAGGGCTGCGATGCTGCTGATTCTAGGAAAGCGAATGGAGTCGGTTAATGCCACCTTCGGGTATTCCGCTGCATCCTCAGCACCACAGACCTCCAAAAGAGAGGCAACACGGAGCTGCAAGCAGCGTTGCTGAGATTGTCAGCGCGAGGCAGCCAGCCACAATCGAAGCTCTGCCTGCCGAGTGCTTCGCGGACGCCGAGTGCTTCGCGAACTTAGACGAACTGATCGCGAACAGCCTGCCAGGTGAGAGCGATCCCCTCTTCGAGCTCGACGGAATGCCTCCAACCCAGGGCGTGCAAACGCGAGACATCCAGGAGTTTGCGCGGCGTGCCATCCGGCTTGCCCGTATCGAAGTGCAGACGCCCCTTGAAGCCGACAATGCGCGTCACCATCTCGGCCAACTCACGAATGGTCACGTCCTCGCCCGTGCCGATATTGATCAGCGGTGGCCCCTCCTCGGTCAGAAGCGAGCCATACCGCCCCTGGTCCAGGTTGAGCAGATACACGCAGGCGCGCGCCAGATCGTCCGAGTAGAGCAGCTCCCGGCGCGGTGTGCCCGTCCCCCAAACCACGACCTCCTCTGCACCGGAGCGAAGCGCCTCCGCCGTCTTCCGAATCAGCGCGGGCAGCACATGCGAGGTGTTCAGATCGAAGTTGTCGTTCGGTCCATAGAGGTTGGTCGGCATCGCCGCGACGAACCGTGTGCCGTACTGGCGGTTATAGCTCCAGCACATCTCGATCCCGGCGATCTTGGCCAGCGCATAGGGCCGGTTGGTTGGCTCAAGCGGTCCGGTCAGCAGGCAGCTCTCGGGCATCGGCTGCGGCGCCAGCTTCGGATAGATGCACGAGGAGCCGAGAAACAGCAGCCGGTCCACACCGCTGCGGTACGCCGTGTCGATGACGTTGTTCTGAATGGCGAGATTGTCGCGAATGAAGTCAGCCGGATAGGTGTTATTCGCCAAAATGCCCCCCACCTTTGCCGCGGCCAGCACAACGAACTCCGGTTTCGTCGCCGCAAAGAAGCGCTCGACCGCTGCCGCGTCCAGGAGGTCCAACTCGGCGCGGGAGCGTGTGAGGATCTGGGTGTAGCCAAGCCGCCGCAGTTCGCGCTCGATCGCGGAGCCCACCAGCCCGCGATGACCAGCGACAAAGATCGGCGCATCCAACTTCATGTACGCGGGTTCAGCCATCGTCTAGGTCTCTCGCACGTTATATGCCGCAAAACCATGCTCGCGTACCAGGGCATCGCGCTGGGCCGCCTTCAGGTCCGATTCGACCATCTCGCGCACCAGCTCGTCGAAGCTGGTCCGTGGCGTCCAGCCAAGCTCGCGCTGCGCCTTCGTCGGGTCCCCGAGCAGCGTCTCCACCTCGGTCGGTCGAAAGTAGCGCGGGTCAACCGCCACCACAACCTTGCCGCTCGCATTCACTGCCTTCTCGTCCACGCCTGCACCCTGCCAGGTCAGGTCGAGCTCCAGCAGAGCCGCGCAGCGCTGCACGAACTCCCGCACGGAGTACTGCTGGCCGGTCGCGATGACGAAGTCCTGCGGCTTCTCCTGCTGCAGCATCATCCACTGCATCTCGATGTAGTCCCGTGCATGTCCCCAATCGCGCTTCGCGTCCAGATTTCCTAGAAATAACTCGCTCTGCAGACCGACCTTGATGCGGGCCAGACCGCGCGTGATCTTGCGCGTCACAAATGTCTCCCCGCGCAGCGGGCTCTCATGGTTGAAGAGAATACCGTTGCAGGCGTAGATACCGTACGCCTCCCGGTAGTTCACAACGATCCAGTAGCCGTACAGCTTCGCCACGGCGTAGGGTGAACGCGGGTAGAACGGCGTCGTCTCGCGCTGTGGGATCTGCTGCACCAAGCCGTACAGCTCCGAGGTCGACGCCTGGTAGAACCTCGTCTTGCGCTCGAGCCCGAGAATGCGGATTGCCTCGAGCAATCGCAGCACACCGAGCGCGTCCGAGTTCGCCGTGTACTCCGGCTCCTCAAACGAGACCTGCACGTGCGACTGCGCGGCCAAATTGTAAATCTCGTCCGGCTGCACCTTCTGCACAATGTGGATCAGCGACGAGGAATCCGTCATGTCACCGTAGTGCAGGATGAAGTGCTGGTGAGGCTGATGCGGATCCTCGTAGATGTGGTCGATGCGCGCGGTGTTGAACAGCGAACTGCGACGCTTGATGCCGTGGACCTCGTACCCCTTGTTCAGCAAAAACTCCGCGAGGTAGGCGCCGTCCTGGCCGGTCACACCGGTGATGAGAGCTTTCTTCAATGCAATAGCTCCTCTGCTTGCGGAGACGATTCTACCCGCTCGGCCTCCCTCCGCCATGGCACCAAAGTTATACCCGCGACGGCAGCCAGCTCGCGCTCAAATCGCCCTAGAACCTCTTCCCTGCCCAACTCCCGCACCGCATAGGCCCGCGCGTTCCGACCGAACTCCCGTCGCCGCGCAGGGTCATCTACCAGCGCGCGCGCCGCATCGTGCAGCGCCGAGGCATCAGTTGTCGGGACCACCCACCCCAACGCGTTGCCGGCGACACCGCCCGAAATGACCTCCGCAAGCATGGTTCCAGGATCGGCGGTAGCCAGCACCGGCCGCCCACTCGCGAGCATCCCCGTCAACTTCGAGGGCATTACCAGGTCCGCCGCGCCGGCCCGCTGCGGCAACAGATGAATATCCGCGGCGTTCAGCAGCTCCCCCAGCCGTTCCACAGGCTGCAGCGGCAGCAGCGTCACATTAGCTCGATGGGCGACGAGCGCCTCCAGCTGCGGTCGAAAAGCACCGTCGCCGCAGAAGAGAAGATGTACCGAGGGGTCCTCCTCGAAGCTTTCAGCCAGCGGCGCCAGCAGCTCCAAACCCTGCTTGTTCCCCATGTTGCCGGAGTAGAGCAGCACGATCTTCCCTTCCAGGCCAAGCTCCTGCCGATACAGGTTGCTCGCTCCCTCCGGCGCAGGCTGAACCGCCGCCACGTCGACCCAGTTCGGGAAGAGCACCGCGCGCTCCGCCGGCACGCCCTTGCTCGCCGCACGTTCCACCATCCGGGACGAGATCGACGACACCACATCAAAGCCGCGCGTGAACAGGCGCTCCAACGCGAGGGCCATCGCGTGCACCGGTCCCTCCGCCGGAAGCAGGCCAAGATCAAACGCGGCATCGACCTCGTAGTCCTGCACGTGCAACCACGCCGGGGCATCGGTCGCGCGCGCGATCGCCAATGCGAGCGGCGCTCCAAAGAACGTCGGCTCCACCGTCCACAGCACGTCCGGCCGCCACGCCGCCTGTCGCAGCATCGTCGGTATGCTTCCCACCATAAAGGAGGCAAGATGCGCCATGCGCTTCAGACCCGTCGGGCGAGCGGGCACATAGAGCGGTGTGCGATAGACGGTCAAACCAGCCATCGGTCGCTCCGTTCGGAGTCGCCTGGCACGGTAGTCGTCGCGGATCCGCCAAGCCGGATAGTACGGCGGCGCCGTGACTACACGGACCTCGTGGCCCCGCGCCGCCAGCCATGCCGCCATCTCTCCCGTGTACTTCCCGATGCCAGTCAGCTCGGGAGCAAAGTTCAGGCCGTACAGCAGGATACGCAGAGTCTGCCTCTCGGAGCCACGGAATGCTTCCTCGCCCATGATAGCGAGCCTGAGACTTGGCGCTCTTTCCCATTTGCGCCGGATCCGCACTCTCGCGCATCCTCATGGAATGGGTCCCGGCACCGAGACGGCAGGTACGCAGGATCGGAGCGTCCGGTCCAGCATCGCAGCGCTGCGCCGGAACCCCCTCGCCATCCTGGGTGCGACGTTGCTCCTCCTGTTTACGTTCATCGCCTTATTCGCACCCATCCTCGCCCCCTACGATCCCGCCGCGCTCGATCTGACACACCGCCTCACGCCACCGGCTGCGGCACATCCCTTCGGTACCGACGAGCTCGGGCGCGACATCCTTTCGCGCATCCTGCTCGGCACACGGATCTCGCTGGTCGTCGCCGTCTCCGTGGTCGGCCTGTCGCTCCTGCTCGGTGGCGTGGTCGGCGCGCTGGCCGGCTTCTACGGCGGTGCAACCGACCTCCTGCTCAACGTCTACCTGACTAACGCCTTTCTTGCCCTTCCCGGCATTCTGCTGGCGATCGCCTTTGTCGCTTTCCTCGGGCGCGGCCTCGGCAACGTCATCCTGGCGCTCGCCATCTCGGGCTGGGTCAACTACGCGCGCCTGACCCGGGCGCAGGTGATCACGGTCAGCGAGCGCGAGTTCGTCCAGGCAGCGCGCTCCCTGGGCGCCTCCGATCTTCGTCTCATAGCTTTACATGTCTTACCGAACTCATTGCAGCCATTACTGATCCAGGCCAGCATCGGCATGGCCGGCGCCGTCCTGGCGGAGGCGACCCTGAGCTTCCTCGGCCTGGGTGTCCCGCCCCCCGCGCCCAGTTGGGGAGCCATGCTGAACGACGCCCGCTCCCATCTCTTCGACGCTCCACACCTCGTCGCCTTTCCTGCAGCCGCGGTCATGCTGCTCGTCCTCGCCTTTAACCTCGTCGGCGACGCCATGCGTGACGCGCTCGATCCCCGCCTCCAGGTCGAGCGATGAAGATCGGCGTCATCTCGGATACCCACGGCCTGCTCCGCCCAGAGGCGCTCGATTACCTGCGCGGAAGCGACCATATCCTTCATGCAGGGGATGTGGGAGACGCAGACATCCTTATTCAGCTGCAGGAGTTAGCTCCGCTCAGGGCCATTCGCGGGAACATCGATCGCAAGCCTCCCTGCAGCGATCTGCCCGTCACGGAAGCCGTAGAGCTCGGTGGACATCTCTTTTACCTCGTGCATGCAATCGCGGATCTCGATCTCGATCCAGTTGCGGCCTCCATAAGCGCGGTCATTACGGGCCATTCACACCAACCCTCAATCTCACATAACAAGGGTGTGCTTTTTCTAAACCCAGGCAGCGCCGGCCCACGACGCTTTCGGCTGCCCGTCAGCATAGCCTCGCTCTTTGTCGAGGGTCCGTCGATCCGCGCGGAGATCCACACCCTCTCCCTAACACCCACCTCAGTGGGCTGAGGTGGGTGCCCGCGCGCGACCGCCTGCTGCTGCAGCTGCTGCTGCTGTAGCCGGCGCATGATCGCCCTCAAAGTGAACCGAGTGCAATACACCCTCCAGCCGATGCTGCACCGCCGCAAGCTCCCCCGCCGTGATGTCGCGTGCCCCCGAAGACTCGCCGCAGAAGGTGTTGATCACCAGATCGAAGCGAACACAGCTTCCGGCGCGCATGGCCGTGTAGACCTCGTCGCGACTCTCCACACAGCTTCGTCCGAGCTCGCTGTACCCGTGCTGAAACGGGACGCCGTCGATCGCAATGGTCTCCGGTCGACGCGAGCCCGGCGTCGACGCCTGCCGGGCACAAGCCTCCGCCGTCGAGCGCGGTGTCGCCGCCACATAGAAGAGCGCGCCCGAGAAGGTCGAATAGGGAAACGGATTGAAGTTCAAACTTGCGACCGCCTGCATCTGGGTCTGCGCCGTGGCCGATCGCGCATCCAGCGCGAAGGTGGAGAGCTCGCCATCGTGGCGCGCCAGGTTCCAGCCGGCCGGAAGATCAAACGAGAGATGGCCGCGAGCATCGCGAACGTGCTGCGCCGGAGGCGTCGTCGGCTCGGGCGACGGCTGCAACCGCGGAAGTGGGGGAACCGGTACCACCTGCTGCGCCCGCACCGAACCCGCCGTCACTGCGCCCAGACATGCCAAAGCAATCACAATAGGCTTCATCTGACCCACTAGCCTAGGCGCTTGGCCCCGCGCTGGCAACGCCAGGTAGCCCCGCACGCGATGACAAGGCGTCAGGATCGGCGACGGAGCCGCGGATCCGCTATCGTGTACGCCAGATCGGTCACAAGATTCACCAGCACATAGCTCAGTCCAATGGCGAGCAGACATCCCTGCACCAGGGGGTAGTCCCGATTGCTGATCGCCGAAAGTGTCAGCCGTCCCAGACCCGGCCAGCTGAAGATGGTCTCCGTCACGATCGCCCCCGCGAGCAGCGATCCGAACTGCAGCCCAAGCACCGTCAGGATCGGCAGAAGCGCGTTCGGCAGAGCATGACGATAGATCACTCGACGTTCCGTCAGTCCCTTGGCGCGCGCTGTTCGGACATAGTCCTGCGACAGCTCCTCCAGCAGAGCCGACCGAATAATGCGCGTTAGGATCGCGGCCAGCGAAAGTCCAAGCGTCACCGCCGGAAGCACAAGGTGCAGCAGAACAATACCGATCGAGTCACCGGTCGCGCCCGCACCCGAGACGGGCAGCCATCCCAGCTGGATCGAAAAAACCAGGATCAGGATGGGGCCGAGCGCGAAGTTCGGAAAGGAAAGCCCGACCAGCGACACCACGCCCAGAGCCCGGTCCGCGGTCCTGCCACGGTGCACCGCGGAGGCAACACCTGCGGGCAGCGAGAGCGCCGCGCCAAGCAGAAGGGCCGCCGCGGTCAGCGCCATGGTATAGGGGTAGCGCTCAAGAATCAGCGACAACACAGGACGCCGGAGCCGAAGCGACTGGCCGAGATCCGCCTGGAGCACACCGTGCCAGTAGTGCAGATACTGGCCGGAGAGCGGAACATCGAGCCCATAGCTGTGGCGTAGCGCGTTCACGTCGGCCGGCGTCGCCCCTTCGCCCAGCATCTGCACGACCGGATCCCCAGGTACCAGGTGAATCAGCAGAAACACCACTGAAACCACCACCCACAACACGGGAACCGTAAACAGGGCGCGACGCAGCAGACGCGCCAGAGCCACCGCCTGCCCACTGTCCGCGGTCTGCGTCTTGGGAGGGATCACCTCGGCGCTCATCCGCTGCGCTCCGCCGACTCCTCTCCATGCGAGTGAGAGGGCAGCGCCTCCACGCGCACCCGGGCGATCCGTCGACCATCCATGCCGTCCACCGTGAAGCGCCGATTGCCGAACACCACGTGCTCGCCTGCGTCCGGCAGGTGGCCAAGCTGCGCGAGCAGAAAGCCGGCCAGCGTCTCCACGCCGGCCTCGCGCGGAAACTCCCAATGCAGCTGGACCGACAGGTCGCGCAGGGTCGTTGCACCGTCCAGCAACAGCTCGCCCGAGGCAGGCTGCGAGAGCAGCCGGGGCGCCACATCGAACTCGTCTTCGAGCTCGCCCACAATCTGTTCCAGCGTATCCTCCGCCGTGACCAGGCCCGTCACCGAGCCGAACTCATCGACCACAATGGCGATCTGCCGTCGATCGTGCTGAAACTCCTGCAGCAGCTCAGCCGCGAGCTTGGTCTCCGGAACGACCGGAACCGGCCGCATCACCTGCCGCAGCGTCAATCCGGAGAGCCCTTCCGAGCGCCCGAGCGAGCGGAAGTGCATCAGGCGCGAAATATCCTTTGAGTACACGACCCCGATAATCCGGTCCTGCTCCGCGACAGCATCTGGACGCGAGACAGGATCGAAGACCGGCACCCGCGAGTGCTGCTCCTCCACGATGCGGGCGCTCGCCCGTTCGAGAGACAGATCCGCCGGCAGAAGCACCATCCGCGCCCGCGGCGTCATGATCTCCCGCACCGTCACGTGCGTCAGCTCGATCGCGCGATGAATGATCTCCTCCTGGAAGGAGGGCAGCAGACCCATGCGGCGGGTCGCCGTCGCCACCAGCTTCAGCTCCTCCGGCGAGTGCGCGGCGCCCTCGGCCTGCAACGGCGCGCGAAACAGGTGCAGCACAAAGGCCGCCGAGGCATTCATCAGGCGAACCGCAGGGCGTGTCATGCGAATAAAGACATCCATCGGCGCGGCGATGGCCAGCGAAATCCGCTCCGCGCGCTGGAGCGCCAGGGACTTCGGCACCAGCTCGCCAAGCAGGACCTCGAAGTACGTTATCCCCGCAAAGGCGAGCGCGATCGCGATCGGGTCCACAACGCGAGGAGACGCGCTCAGGTGCGCCGCATGCGCCGCACGCAGCAGCATCTCGGTAATCACCGGCTCCCCCAGCCAGCCCAGCGCCAGGGCGACCAGAGTGACACCCAGCTGCGCGGCCGGCAGAAACTCATCGACCCGGCGCTTTAGGTCAAGCACGGCCGCCGCTCCGGTGTGCCCCTGCGCCAGAAGCTGCTGCATGCGCGTCTCCCGCACGCTTACCAGCGCAAACTCAGCCGCGACAAAGAAGCTGTTGGCCAAAATCAAAACAGCCACCATGGCAAGGCGGAAGAGCATCCACTCCAACATGGCTGGAGTGTAGCAATCCATGACTGGAACGTAGCAATCGCTGGTACAGCACAGCACGAAGTATCCACTCCCACGCCATTACCATTGTTCGCCCATGCGGAACGGGAACACTCGCCGGCAGAATGCCCCAGAAAAGCAAACGGCCCGAAGCAAGTTCGCTTCGGGCCACACGGCTCACGGACTTTAAGTGCAGCTTCTCTACGCCATTACCTTCGTGATCGTCTTATCGATGGTGTCCTTCGGGACGTACCCAACAATCTGCTCCGCCACCTTGCCGTCCTTGAAGATCAGAAGCGCTGGAATCCCGCGGATGCCGTACCGTGCAGGTGTCTGCGAGTTGGCATCGACGTCCATCTTCATCACTTTAAGCTTGCCCTGCTGCTCGGTCGCGATCTCATCCACGATCGGTGCAAGCGCACGGCAGGGGCCGCACCATGCCGCCCAAAAGTCCACCAAGACAGGCTGCTCCGAGTGCAGCACCTCCTGCTCAAAGGTTGCATCATTCACCGCGCTCACGAACTGTCCGGCCATCTTCAGTCTCCCTTTGGCGAGGCACGCTCGCCAACGCGCCCATCATCAAGCATCAAGTATGTGATGCAACCAGCGCAGTTGCGATTCACAGGGCAGCAATGTGCCGAGCAAACGGGCAGGCCAAATTATCTGTAGGGAAGATGTCTGGAGGGGAGAGGTGCGACGAAGAACAGCCGGCCCCAAAAAGCGGAAACGCCCGGACCTCCGTAAAGAGGTCAACGGGCGCTGTAGCAGCCCTCCCCAGAACTGTCTACAAACCGGAGGTTAGTGAAGAAGCTTCCGTGAGGCAACTACTCTTAGGTAACTTTTCAGTTGATTACCTCGCCGGAACGCCCGCATTGGCTCCATCTGCAGCCCTCAATCGGCCCTCGAAGACATCGGCTCCACTTTGGCGCCGGACGCGACAGAGACCGTCAGCAGCTCAGCAAGTTCAGAGCCGGCCGCCTCCCGAACCATTGCCTCAGGAAACTCCTCCCTGACCACAAGCAGGGCGGACGGCCCGGCGCCGGACAGCGTGACACTGTGGACGCCCGACGTCCCAACCAGCTCGAGCAGCCTCGCGAACAAGGGACACGCCGCCGCCCGAAAAGGCTGGTGAAGGCGATCCTCCGTGGCTGCGACGAGCAGCTCCGGCCGGTCGAGCGCAAAGGCGCTCACCAGAAGTGCGGTCGCCTGTACGTTGAGCACCGCGTCAGCATGGGTGTAGCTTGCGGGCAGCAGAGCCCGTGCCTTGCTGGTTGGTAGAGCCTGTGCGGGAAGCGCCAGCAGGATCCGCCAGCGAAGCTCGTGTCCCAGACTGGCCGCCACCGTGTGCGGCGTGGCGCTCGAGCTCGACGATAACGTGCGGGACACGGTCAGCCCACCCCGGAGGCAGGCGGCAACATTGTCTGGATGGCCTTCGCGCCGCGCCGCTTCATCCAGGATCTGCGTCTCGGTCCACCCTAGCCCGCCGAAGTGATTCGCCAGCATCACTGCCGCGCAAAGCGCCGCCGCAGACGACCCGCAGCCCATGCCGAGCGGGATCTCGTTGTGCAGAGCAATCGCCAGCGGCGGTGCGGCCACACCCGCGGCAGCGAGAACCTCACGATAGGTCACCAGCATGAGATTGTCGGCCACAGCCCCTGTCAGAGAGACGTCGCGCCCCGTGGCGTGGATCGAGTGTTGCTCCGCGGCGCGCGCCTCGATCGTCAGCCACAACGAGATGGCCAGACCAACAGCATCGAATCCAGGTCCCAGGTTGGCCGAGGTCGCCGGCAAGCGGAGGCGAAGCACGTCATTCACGGTGGATGTGCGATGCTCGCGTGAGTCTTCACCCGCGTCCGCCGACGCTGGCGCACCGCTCATGCCGGCACGGGCGCGCCAGACCGCTTCCCAGACCGCTCGCCAAACCGCATTACGCCTTCGAGCGCGCGCAAGACGGTGTCGCTCTCTGCAGCCAGCACCATCGGATCGTGCCGCAGTGCCTGGTGCGCAAGAAGCTGCTCCCCGGAAAGCTCGGCATTCTCCGCTGCGGTCAAGAGCGCGCCGCGGTGAAAGTCGATGGTGTACTGCGGATCCTTCAGGGTGTGGCCGGTCAGCAGCAAGATCACGCGATCCTCTCGACCAATCTTTCCCCCGGCAACCAGCTTGCGCAGACCCGCTAAGGTCACGGCCGAGGCAGGCTCACAGCCGATCCCTTCCGCGCCGATCTCGGCCTTGGCATAGGCGATCTCCTGCTCGGAGACCTCCTCGACAAAGCCGCCCGTGCTCGCCAGCGTGTGAACGGCCTTGTGGAAGCTGGCCGGATTGCCGATCCGGATCGCGGAGGCCCGCGTATCCGCCGTGACCGGAATCAGCTCCCTGCCGCCGTTTTCCTGCAGGCTCCGCACCAACGGGTTCGCTCCAGCGGCCTGCACCACCGAGATGCGCGGCACACGCGCGATAAACCCCAGCTGCAGCAGCTCCGCAAAACCCTTGCCCAGAGCGGCGTTGTTCGCCAGGTTGCCGCCGGGCACGATCACATCGTCGGGCACCAGCCAGTCCAGCTGCTCCATCAGTTCAAAGGCTGGTGTCTTCTGTCCCTCCAGCCGGTAGGGATTCACTGAGTTCAGCAGATAGATCGGCAGCCTGCGAATCAGCTCGGTCAGCACACGGACGCAGCCGTCAAAGTCCGTCTTCAGCTGAATCGTCACGGCGCCGTAATCCATGGACTGCGACAGCTTGCCCCAGGCAATCTTGCCCTCGGGAATCAGCACAAGGGACCGTAGGCCGGCGCGCGCCGCGTAAGCCGCCATCGCCGCTGAAGTATTTCCCGTCGAGGCGCAAGCCACCCACTCGAAGCCTCGCTCCGCCGCCACCGAAAGCGCGGCCGTCATGCCCGTGTCCTTGAAGGAGCCTGTCGGATTCATCCCCTGATGCTTCGCCAGCAGCCAATCGACCCCGACCGACTCCGCCGCGCGCGGCAGCTCATAAAGCGGTGTGTTGCCCTCGCGCAGGGTGACGGGACGCTCCAGATTCTCGAGAATGGGCAGCAGATCCCGAAAGCGCCACACACCCGACTGATCCGCCGGCAACGTCGAGCTCCGGCGTTCCTGCCAAAGCCAGCGAAGTGCGCTCGCGTTTGGCGGGCAGGTCGGGGCAAGGCATCCCTCTGCCGTCGCCGAAGCCGCTGCGCTCTCGGCAGCCGACTGCTTGGACCAGGGATAGACGACCTCAAACAGCCCGCCGCAGCGCTCGCACCGGAAGTCTGTTGGAGCCTCCTCGCCGGCTACCCGGGAGGCGCACAGAATGCATCGTAACTGGTGTGATGACACGTTCATGTAGAGCTTCAGGGTATCGCAATTTGGTATCTTCCCGCAGCCATATCCGCCCCCTTGTCAGCTCCGTGTTGCTGCTCTGCGCGGCGTTTTCCCTTGGCGCAAGGCCACTCTCCGCACAGCAGGCGCCTGCGGCCAAGGAGCTCCGTATCTTCGCCGCGGCGGATCTCGTGCCGGTCATGCCCGTGCTCGCGCAACGGTACGAGCAAACGACAGGCGTACGCCTGAAGGTGACCACCGGCGCCTCCGGCATCCTGACCACGCAGATCGAAAATGGCGCTCCAGCCGATCTGTTCCTCGGCGCGGACTTTACCTTTCCCGAAAAATTAGTCGCCGATAACCTCACCGAGGGCAAGGCTCCCACCCCCTATGCTCGCGGAACCCTTGTGCTCTTCGCGCGAAAGGACTCTGTCCTCCAACCGCTTACCCTGGACCGGCTCGGTGACAGCCGTGTGCAGAAGATCGCGATCGCCGATGAGGCGCACGCGCCCTACGGGCGGGCCGCCGTCGCCGCCTTAACCAAGATGGGCTACATGGAAGCCCTTCGATCCCGTCTGGTCATCGGTGAGAACGTCTCCCAAACTGGACAGTTCGTTGTCTCCGGCAATGCGCAGCTCGCGCTCATCTCGCTCACCTTGGCCAGTTCGCCAACCTACCGGCAGATCGGCACCTTCGTGCTTGTCCCCGCATCGCAGTACCCCGAGATCCGGCAGTGTGCCGTGGTCCTCAGCAAGGGCGATACGACAACGGCACACACCTTCCTCAACTGGCTGCTCTCCGCCCCCGTCCAGTCCCAACTGCCGAGCCTGGGACTCCGCCCAGCCCAGTAGTCCCTCTGGCGCAAACGGTAGACTGCCGGTATGGATCGCGACGCTCTGTTGCTTACCCTGAAGCTCGCCGGTACGACCACGGCACTGCTGCTTCTGCTCGCGTTGCCTTTGGCCTGGTGGATCAGTAGTGGATCGGGACTCTTGCGTACCGTCCTTCAAGCCGCGGTCACACTGCCCATCATCCTCCCGCCCACTGTGCTCGGCTTCTATCTGCTCGTCGGGCTTGGACCGGGAACCTCGATCGGTCGCGAGATCATCCGCCTGCTTGGTCATCCACTCGCGTTCAGCTTCCCCGGTCTGGTCCTCGGCTCCGTGCTATACAGTTTGCCCTTTGCCGTCCAGCCTTTGGTGTCGGGCTTCCGCGCTGTCGACCGCGAGCTGCTCGAAGCCGCCAGCCTGCTCGAAGCCGGCCGGCTCGCCCGCTTTGTCGAGATCACGCTGCCGCTCTCCCTCTCTTCCGTGCTCACGGCCGCTGTGCTGGTCTTTACGCACACCGTCGGTGAGTTCGGCGTTGTCCTCATGCTGGGCGGCAACATACCGGGCAGCACACGCACCCTGTCCATCTCTCTCTACAACCTTGTCGAAGACGGACGCTATGGCGAAGCCAATCGCACGGCCCTTCTGCTGGCCGGCTTCGCCCTCACGGCCCTGCTCCTTCTCTACACCACGTGGGGGAACCAGTCGCCGAACCGAAGATCCGTTGTCTGAACCGATCGCCAATCCGCGCCCCAACTCGATCCAAGGGCGGCAGGTCACGATCGAGATCGCCATCGAGGACACGCGCGGATCGTTCTCCCTCCACGTAAGGCTGACCCTCACCTCTGGCTGGACCGTCCTGTTCGGCCCTTCAGGCTCTGGCAAGAGCACGCTGCTGCGACTGATCGCCGGCCTCGATCGCCCGCGCTCCGGCCGCATCACCATTCATCCCGCGACAGGATCTCCTTCTTCCGACTCCATCGTCCTGACTGACACAGATCGCGGCATCTACATTCCCCCGCATCATCGCAGAGTGCGCCTGGTAGCCCAGCGTGCCGCGCTCTTCCCTCACCGCTCCGTGCTCGGCAACATCACCTACGGTCTGCGCGGCCGACATCACTCCGAGAGCGATCGCCACCGCATCGCCGAGATCGCCGCGCTGTGCCGGATCGAAGCCCTGCTCACGCGGAGTCTGGCCAGTCTCTCCGGCGGCGAACGCCAGCGCGTCGCGCTTGCGCGAGCGCTTATGCCCGAAGCCACCGACCTCCTTCTGCTCGATGAGCCGTTTACCGGTCTGCCGGCCGAGCTGCGCGACGGCCTCATCCGCGATCTCCGGGCGTGGCTCGATCTGCGGGGTACCCCCGTCCTCCTGGTCACGCACGATCTTGGCGAGGTCTTCGCCGGCGGGGCAACCGTGGTACGTCTCGAGCAAGGTCGCGTGACGGCCACAGGCCCGGCGACGGTCGTCCTTGCCGCGGAGCGAGAGGCCATGCTGCGCCGCATAGCCCTATCCTCCGACTCCTAAGGACGGCGGCTCTAGACCGAAGAAGCCACTGCCGATTCGCGCCCTTCTGTCCTTAGAGGAGCCTCCGTACCCGCCCCGAGCTCGATCGGCTCCTGCTCCAGTCGCACGCCGAAGCGTGCCGCCACGCCCTCCCGGATCAGATCGCGCAGACGAGCGATCTCGGCAAAGCTCGCCCGCCCGCTGCGATTGATCAGCGCCAGACTGTGACGCGAAGAGATCCCCGCCTCCCCCAGGCGAAACCCCTTGCCAAACCCCGCCTGCTCCACCAGCCACGCGGCAGCCAGCTTCACCCGTGGCTCGGTTGCCCTCTCCTTGCTAATTGTGCCCGCCCCGAGCTCCCCCGGCATGGGCCAGTGCGGCACTCGCTCCGCGGAGATCGAGGCAGCATCGGCGATCGCCGCAAGCTTCGAACGGTCCACAATTGGGTTCTTGAAAAACGATCCCGCCGAACGGCAGTCCGGCTCCCCAGGGACCAGCAGCATGCCCTTGCGCTGCCGTATCGCGCGTACCGCATGGTAGATCGCCATCGGACTCGGTCGCACGTCCTCGCCAAAGTGCCATTGCAGATCCTCATACCGTATCCTCGGCGCCGCATTCGGCTCCAGGGCAAAGGTCACCGCCGTGATGAGAAAGCGGTCGCGGAATCGCGTGTTGAAGATTGACGATCGATAGCTGAAGCCGCACTCCTCCCGGCTCAGGCGAACAAAATGCTGCTGTTCGCGATCAAATGCGCGCACCGCCGTGATGGTCTGCGCGACCTCCTGCCCGTAGGCCCCCACGTTCTGCACCGGCGTACCGCCCGTCAGCCCCGGAATGCCTGCCAGACACTCGACCCCGCTCAACCCCATTGCACAGATCTCGAGAACAAACGCGTCCCACGATACGCCCGCCGGAACCGTAAGCTCGACCGCGCTTCCCCCCTGTTCCCGTACAGTCGCCCCTTCGAGGGACAGGCGCAGAATCAGGCCCGGATATCCCTCATCCCGCACCAGCAGATTGGAGCCGCCGCCTATCGCAATGGCGGGTACGCGCTGCTCGCGGGCAAAGCCGAGCGCCCCGACCAGCTGATCCTCCGATCGAATCTCCGCAAAAAATCGAGCCGCGCCACCGACGCCCATCGTCGTCATCGGCCCGAGCGGAACATGCTCCTGGATTTGCAGAGTGCTCACCCCTCCAAGGCTATCGCAAGGCAATCCCACGGTCGGCTCCCGAGGGCGATACAATCAGTATTCGGGGCGATTCCACGTCCCGCGATGGAGACACGGCTATGTACCCAGAGATTATGGTCATTCCAATGCGCGAAGAGCTGACCCGCGCGGGTGTGAAAGAGACGCGGACTGCCGCGGAGGTCGATAAGGCGGTTCAGGCCAAGGGCACCACGCTCGTGGTCGTCAACTCCATCTGCGGCTGCGCCGCCGGCAAGATGCGGCCGGGTCTGCGGCTCGCGCTGCAGCACACCACCAAGCCGGATCAGGCGATCACCGTCTTCGCCGGTCAGGATCGCGAGGCAACCGACCGAGCCCGCGGATATTTCGGCGGCCATCCTCCAACCTCGCCCTCGATCGGTATCCTCCGCGACGGCCAGCTGGTCTATCTCATGCAGCGCTCGGCCATCGAGACCTCGACCGCGCCGGCAATCGCACAGGAGCTGCAGCGAGCCTTCGACACCTACTGCGCCAAGACAACAGCGTAGCGCTCTCTCGACCGGATCCTTCCAGCAACAGACGAAAAGGGGGTGCCCAGCGGGCATCCCTTTTCTCGTTCCCCCTCGCCCGCCCTCGCCTTTTACTTTATGCAAGGCTCAAGTCTGCGCTGAAATTGCCGATACAGCGGATATGAAGCTCTTGCTCGCACAGGAACCGCTCCCGCCGCTGCAATCGCCCACCCCGGCTGGCCTCGCCCCGCATAAGGACCTGGCCAGAGAGCTTGCATTCGCCGGAGACAGCAGCCCTATGCGGCTTCTGCGGATGCAGATACAGACGATGGGCAAGCACCTACGCACCGCCCTTCTGGAGATCGAGTCGGGTCTCGGCGAGGAAGCCATTGTCGCCGAGATCGCACGCCAAAGCTCGAACCGTCCTTTAACGCGGCTCGAGCCCACCGCGGTCAACTGCGCCGCAGCAAAGCGCGGCCTGGAAGGTTTGCGACAGCTGCTGACCATGGTTCAAGGTCGGGCGGTCTATCTGGGTGAGATCCACCTGCTCTCCCGTGAAGCGCAGCACGCCGTGACGGAGCTCCTGGCCGACAACAGCGCCGGCCGACCCTCGCTTTGGATCGCCGGCACACGCGTTCCGCTCAAGACACTCCGCCATCAAGGTGCGCTGCTTCCCGATCTGCTGCAACGCCTTGCAGCGGTTATCCTGCGAGTTCCGCCATTGCGAGATCGTCCGGAGGATCTGCCGGAGCTGTCAGCACTGCTTCTCGCGAGCCTTGCCGCCGAATCCGGTGTGCCGCCGCCCAACATCTCGGCACAGGCACTTGAGCCGCTGCGCGCTCACCCCTGGCAAGAAAACACAACGGAACTCCACGCTGTGCTGCGCGCCTGTGTTCTTCAACCCGACGGCAAAGTCAGTGGAAAGACGATCAACGCGAACCGGATTCGCGCCGTCCTAAGCTCAGGTATCGCGAGATCGGGCAGTGCAAGGTCAGGCAGTGCACCCACGCCCATGGCAGCCGACGAACCTGCGGCAGATCTGCCGGTACGCTTCCAAGACGTCCCCGTACGCCTCCAGGACGTTACTGATCGGCACCTGGTCGCGATCCTTCGGCGCTGCAACGGCAACAAATTTCGTGCGGCAGAGATGCTCGGCATCAGCCGCTCCACGTTGTATCGCATGCTCGAAGCGATCGCGCACCCAGAAAGGCAGGTACAGCCCGCGTCAAACACCGCCGTCCCGCAATAAAAGTAACGTCCCGACACGCGCCCATCGAGCACCCTTTCTCTCTCTGATAGCCTGCCCCGATGAGAGCGAACAACAATGCACATGAGGTCGGGAGCGCACACGGCATCGGCGATCGCCGACTGGCGGTGCTTGGCGCGGGTAAGATGGGCGGCATTCTCCTGGACGCGTTTGTCCGCAACCATCTGCTGCGGCCCGACCACATCACCGCAACCGTGCGTCACGCCGAACGCGCCGCCCTGCTCAGCGGACGGTGGGGCGTCGAGGTCGTTACCGACAACCTCGAGACCGCGCGATCGGCAGACATCCTTCTCATCGGCGTCAAACCCGGGCAGGTCATCGACCTGATCCGCGAAATTCGACCCGTGCTCCGTGAGGAACAGATTCTGATCTCTCTCGCAGCCTCGGTGCGGACCTCCGCGATCGAGCAAGCCGCCAGCCTTCCGCTCGCCGTCATCCGCGCCATGCCAAACACCCCGTCCGCCGTCGCCGAAGGCGCCACCGCGCTCTCTGCCGGATCACACGCCACCCTGGCCGCTATGCAACTTGCGGAGCGCATCTTCGCGACCGTCGGTCGAACCGTCATCGTCGACGAAAGACACATGGACGCGGTCACGGGGCTCTCCGGCTCGGGACCCGCCTTCCTCTACATCGTCATCGAGGCGCTCGCCGAAGCCGGGGTCAACGTTGGTCTGCCGCGCGACGTAGCCACCCTGCTCGCGGCGCAAACCACGCTCGGCGCTGCAAAAATGGTGCTCGAGACAGGCTCCCATCCCGCTCTCCTCAAAGATGAGGTCACCACACCTGCCGGGTGCACGGTCGACGGCATCCTCGAACTCGAAAAGGGCGGCCTCCGCGTCACGCTGATCAAAGCCGTCAAGCGCGCGACCCAGCGCGCCAGGGAGTTGGCAGCCGGGTAAAAAACTACTCCGCAGCTTGCGGTCGCGTGATAGCATCCTCCGCAAGCAAATAGGTTTGTTCGCGGAACGGTTCAGATTTTCCGGTCGCATCGCCGGCTAGCCGTTCTTCTCGCCTCTCCAAGGCGTTAGTTTGCTCTGCCGTCCTTCGCCGCACGCTTACCACACCGCTCGCCATGAATCGCAGCCACACAGAGGGCGATTGCCGCACCCTGCGCACCCTTGTCTTCACCTTTGTTTCATTCCTTGCCGAGGTTCTTATGAAAGTTCAGAAACACCGCCTCCTACGAGGCTTGGGCACGCTTGCCCTCGCCGCCGTCGCCGCCACTCCCCTCCTTCCCCGCACCGTTCATGCCGCCGGCCGAGCCCAGATCCAGGGTCCAGCGGACGCCGCACAAGCCGTCTCCTTCGACATCTACCTCCCCCTCCAGCATCGCGACGCGCTCGAAACGCTGCTTCGCCAGCAGCAGGACAAGAACTCCGCACATTATCACAAATGGCTCAAGCCCGCTGACTTCCAGGCGCGCTTTGGAGCTGATCCCAAGGCCATGACAGCGATCACCGAAGAGCTGCGCGCCGAGGGACTCACCGTCACTCACACCGTGGGGCAGCGCCTACACGTCTCCGGCACCGCGGCAGCGGTCGAACACGCCCTCGGAACCACTCTGATGAAAGCGACCTACAGCAGCGGCAAAGTGGCTGTGATCGCCACCTCTACCCGGTCTGGGCCGGCGTCCATGAAGACCGCCTCGGCCATGGTCCTCGGACTTTCCGGCAAGGGCTCTCTTCGCTCCTCCGCCCGCCTGTCCGCCGCTCAGCCCGACAATCGCGAGAGTCCGAACGGCGGCTACTGGTTCGACGAATTGAAGCAGGCCTACAACTTCCCGAGCTACCAGGTCCTCACCGGCAAGGGAGCGAAGATCGGAATTCTCATGGCCGGCGGGTATCAAGCCTCGGACATGGACCTCTACTTCTCCCACGAAAAAATGACCACGCCAAACTACTCCGTCGTCAACGTCAATGGCGGCTCTCCCTACGACCCGGGCAATGGCGGAACCCTTGAGTCCAACCTTGATCTCCAACAGAGCGGTGGGATGGCGCCCAAAGCCGAGATCATCCTTTACAGCATTCCCAGCCTGTTCGACCAGGACATCATGGGCGGCCTGCTGCAGCTCGTCTATGACAACACCGTCGATGTCGCGAGCATGTCCTTCAGCGAAGTGGAGCAGTTCTATACCGCCGACTACAACGACGGTGAGGACCTGACGTACATGCTGCAGGAGTATGAAGATCTCTTCGCGCAAGGAAATGCGCAAGGGATCACGTTTATCGCGTCCTCAGGGGACAGTGGAGCGCTTCCCCTTGTGCCGCTCAACTGCTTCAACACCGCCGGCCAGAGCTGCGGAAGCTTCCTCCCCGGCGTCAACTACCCCGCTTCCAGCCCACACGTCACTGCCGTCGGCGGCACGGATCTGGTAACCACCTACCGGCCGGGAGACCTCGATTCGAAGTACATCCGCGAGTCGGCGTACGCGGATCCTCTCGCAACGGACATCTTCTACGACACCGCGGCCGTCGGGGGGTATTGGGGTTCAGGCGGCGGCAACAGCACCATCTTCTCCAAGCCGGCCTATCAACAGCTGGTCAACACGGGAAGCAAGAGCGCGCGCACCGTTCCGGATCTCGCGCTCAACATGGGCGGCTGTCCGAAGCAAGCCATCCACTGCCAGCCGGACGACGGCAACGATATCGAAGTGGTAGGCGGCCTGCGCTACGGCGTGATTGGCACCAGCGCCTCAGCACCCGACTTCGCCGGCTTGACCGCTCTGCTGATCGAGCGCCTGGGCACACGACTCGGCAATGCGAACTACTACATCTACAACCTCGCCGCTGAGCAGCATGCGGGCGCTCTGCCGAACAAGGTCTTCCACGAAGGCATCCAGGGCTTTAACGGCCTCTACTCGACCACGCCGACCGGCTACAACCGCGTTCTCGGCAATGGATCGGTGGACGCCGCCGGCTTCCTGCGCGCGCCGGACGTACCGCTCGCCGGCTACCCGCAGACCCCAAGTAACCCATAGGTCTGCCCTGCTCTCGCGGAACGTCCGCGGCGGTCGAGATGCTTCGGCCGCCGCTCTTTATTGTGAGGTGCGCCTTTGAGGTGTGCCGCGACCGCGAACCCTACATGCTCTACTCGACCGGAAGCTTCGCACGATAGCCGTCACGCGAAATTACCGAATACTTCAAGGGCTTACCCTTCTCATCCTGCATCCGCAGCGGGTGGCCCTCGTTGTCCACCAGCTCCACCTGGACATGGCGATAGCCGCCGTCATTGGCCGTATTGGTAGGCCGGTAGGTCAGAACATATTGGTTCCGGATCGAGTTGTTGATCTCACTAAAGATGTCCGGAAGCGCGCCCTGAAACATCGGATTGAAGTACATGCCACCCGTCAGCTGTGCAAAGGTCTTCAGCTGGTTCTCAGCCTGGAGATAGTCCATGCGCTGAATGCCGCCCATGCGTCCGCGCGCGTCCGCCATCTCGCTCGCAAAGGCCCCGGTCCCGATCGAAAAGATCGTCACATTCGGCGTTGCCTTCACCTTGGCGAGAATCTTGTCCAGATTGATCTTCGAGAACGTGTCGCGCCCGGTGCCGATCAGAATCACGTACTTGCGGCCGTCAATCCGTGTGACCCGGTCCAGCGTCTCATAAAGCGCGTCAAACATGTCGGTATCGGAAAAGCCGGGGATCGAGAGCGTTTGCAGCGCCTGGGCGACGATCTCCTTGTTATTGGTAAAGTCGGTCAGGATGTGCGTGCGGAGATCATAGGTAATGACCGCGATGTAGTCGTCCTGTCGCAGCGTGCGAAAGAACGCTCCCGCGGCGTTTCGCATATCGTAGATGAAGTAATAGCTGTTGGAGGCAAACTCCAGCAGCATCACGGCCGTGATCGGTGTCTGCGCCATCCGAACCGTCTGCACCTGTTGTGGGACGCCATCCTCGATCACGCGAAAGTTTCCCGCCTTCAAGCCGGGCACGAACTGGTGCGACTTATCCAGAATCACATTCACATCGAGGTTCACGATCGGCACATCGACGCGAATCGAATACGTCTCGTTGTTTGGGTTCTTGACCTTGGGTTCAGCCGGCGCAACCGGCGGGGGCGGTTCGGTCGGCTCGGTCTTCTTCCGCAGAATGATCGGTCCGTTATCGGTCTCCGGCCCCGCCTGGCCAGAGTCTGGCGTCTGCTGCGCGGGTTGCGGAGACGCCGGCGCCGTCTGCTGCGCGAAGGCGCCGGCAACGAGCCCAGCCCCCGCCACAGCGGCGAACACGATGCGAGCCATGGATACCTTTAAGCCCATCTCTGTCAATCTACTCCGGCGGCCAAGAGCTCACACCAGCACTCGCCCGCCCGCATTCTCTAACGAAACTCCGTAGCAGGAGTCGGGTCGGTGCGCGGCCAAACCGAGCCGGCTTTGCGCCTGCGGCTCGACGCTCTAGTCTAGAGACGTGATCACGAGCAAAAGGACGCGTCGCTGCACACTTGCTCCCGCCCTGGCTGCGGTCCTTGTCGGGCTATCTGGTCACGCGCCTGGCCAAAGCATCCCCCCGCCCACCGCTCCCCCGCCCTCGACCTCCATCTTTCCCTTGGAAAACGTCCGACCTGGCCTCAAAGGTGTGGCCTATACCGTCTTCGAGGGCGTCCGACCCGAGACCATGGAGGTCGAGATCCTGGGGCGGCTCAAGGACGCCCTCGGTCCCGGTCGCGACATGATCCTCGCCCGCCTGCACGGATCTAGACCCGAGTACACCGGCGTCGTCGCCGGCATGAGCGGCAGCCCCGTCTACATCGACGGCAAGCTGCTGGGTGCCCTGAGCTATCGCATCGGACAGTTCAGCAAGGAACCCATCGCCGGCATCACCCCGATCGCCCAGATGCTCGAGGTGCAACAAGGCGCAACGCACCCGAGCTCTCCCGAACACCTCCCTGCAACCCAAGCGGTGCCCGCCTCGGAGATGCCGGAGATTCGCCCCATGGCCGAGCCCCTCGTCTTCGGCGGCTTCAGCCCGGAGGCGATCACCCGCTTCGGCGGCGCCTTTCGCTCCATGGGTCTCGAGCCCGTCCCCGGACTCGGCGCCATGGACCAGACGCAAAAGCAGCCGGCGCCGCTCGAGCCCGGCAGCGCCGTCAGCGCCGTTCTGGTCGACGGCGATCTCTCGATCACCGGCACCTGTACCGTCTCCTACATGGACGCGAACCGACTGATGGCCTGCGGCCACCCCATCACCCAGGCGGGTGACGTCGATCTGCCGATGGCCAAGGCCGAGGTGCTGGCCACGCTCTCCAGCCCGCTCAACTCCTTCAAAATCGTCAACGCAACCGAGATCGTCGGCGCCTTCACGCAGGACCGGGCCTCGGCGATCTTCGGTCGCATCGGCGCGCGCGCCCATATGATCCCGGTCGCCGTGAAGCTCGACACCGGAGATCCGGCAACCGCAAAGACCATGCACTTCGAGGTCGCCAACCACCGGGAGCTGACCCCACAGCTCATGCTCGTTTCAATCTTCCAGACCATGCAGCAGGGCGAGACCGGCAGCGCGGACGCGAGCTATCGCGTGCGCGGCGAGATCCGCCTCTCCACCCGGCAGCCCGACGGTACGTCGGGTGCGCCGCTTCCGGCCGTCCATCTCGTCGGCTGGGCAGCGCCGAGCGATCTCAGCCCCGGTGCGGTCACCGCGGCAATCACCGTCGGCACGCGCTTCAGCGAGCTCTTCGCCAATCCCTTGGAGCAGCCCGTGATGACCGGTGTCGATCTCGAACTCGCCGTCAGCCCCGAGCGACGATCCGCCGAGCTCGAAGGCGCCCGCCTGCTCACGCCCGAGGCAAAGCCCGGCGACGCAATTGAGATCGAAGCCGTCTTGCGCCCCTTCCAGCGACCCGCGGAGACGCTGCGCCAAAGCTTTGTCCTACCGAAGACTCTCGATCCCGGGCCGCTCCGCCTCCTGGTAAGCGATGGCGCGACGCTCGATCGCCTGCTCGAACCGCCGTCCCCGCATCCGATCGGTCTGGCGGACACCATCTCGCGGCTCAACGCCCTCCACGCCAACGATCGCCTCTACGTCACGTTGCTCGACCGCAACGCGCAAGCCGTGCTCGATGCCGCGGCGCTCAGCGACGTGCCGCTCTCGATGGCCAACGTGCTTGAGCCGCTCAAAGGATCACAGCGCCTCCGGCTCACCGGCGAAAGTATCCTCGAGCTCGGCTCCATGCCCGCACGGGATGCCCTTTCGGGCTCCCAGGTCCTGTCGCTCACGGTCCGGTAGATCGCGTATGCGGGTAAATCGCATATGCGGGCCGGCAAAGGAAAACTATCCGGCAAAGTTGCCGACAACAGCACCAGGAGAACGCTTGCGACGATCGTGGTTGGGTTTGATGTTGATGGGAACGGGCATGTTCCTGCCCGGTAGTGGTCGCGGCCTTGTCGCGCAGACGACGAAGCAGTGGACCGTCGACCGCTTCGATGCGTTGGAGCGCGGCACAGCCGATCATGTCGCCATCCGCAGCGACGGCCGGCTCGAGGCGGGACCGGCCGCAACCCCGGTGGCGACGCTCGCCGCCGCCTACGTCTGGTCTATCGCCAGTGATCCCGCGGGCACGGTCAGCTACGCCGGCGTCGGCGGCAGCACGGGCGGCTCGGCGGCCGTCGTTCGCGTCGGCGCCGACGGTCGGCAGCAGACGATCTTCACCGGCAAGGAGCTTGGCGTGCAAGCGCTGCGATCCGCCGCCGACGGCGCCCTCTTCGCCGCCACATCGCCCGATGGCAAGGTCTACCGCCTGGGCGCGACCGACGGCGCGGAGCGCGTCCTCTTCGACCCGGCGCAGACGGCCGAAAAGCCGAAGTACCTGTGGGATCTCGCGATCGCCCCGGATGGCGCCGTCTACGTCGCCACCGGCGCGCCGGCCGCCGTCTTCCGCGTGCCCGCCGGCGGCGGCACCGCAGAGCTCCTCTTCCACACCGCCGACCAGCACATCCGCTCCCTTCTGCTCGCCCCCGATGGCACGCTCTGGGCCGGCTCGGATGGCGCCGGCGTCATCTACCGCTTCGACACCCGCCACGCCGCCGCCAAGCCCTTCGCCGCCTATGCGGCCGCCCGACGCGAGATCACCGCGCTCGCCCTCGATGCCCAAGGCAGCCTCTTCGCCGCGGCGGTCGGCGCGAAGTCGCCCGGTTCCCTTCCGCCCATTCCCGTCACCGGCACCGTCGGCATCACGGTCACCTTTGTGCAGCCCGGTTCCACCAGCGCCGCGGGCTCCAGCGGCATCGTGCCGGAAGGCTCGGAGATCGATCGTCTGGCGCCTGACGGAACACCAGAGCGTCTCCTGGCGCTTCCCAACGATGTCGTCTATGGCCTCACCGTTCGCCAGGGCAAGCTGCTGGTCGCCACCGGCAATCGCGGCCGCGTGTACCGCGTCGACCCCGCCGTGCCGGGACGCGTCACCGAAACCGCGCGGCTCGAGGCCGGGCAGGCCACCGCGATGATCGGAACACCGCGCGGCACGTTGATCGGCACCAGTAACAGCGGTCGCATCATCCGTCTAAGCGATGCGCCGGACGCCACCTCGACCTACACCAGCGAGGTCTTCGACTCCGGGCAGTTCTCGCGCTGGGGACGGGTCAGCGCCGAGGCTGACGCCCCCGGCTTTACCCTCTCCGCCCGCACCGGCAACGTCCCAAGCGCGGTCGAGGCCTGGAGCGACTGGGTTCCCGTCGCGCCCGACGGCACAGCCAACGGCCTTCCCGCCGGCCGGTACGCGCAGTGGCGCGCCTCCATGCGCCCCGGCGGTGAGCTCGACGCCGTCACCATGAACTACCTCCCCCGCAACCTCGCTCCAGTAGTCGATGATCTGGTCGTTGCGCCCGGCGCGCGCGTGCAGCCGACCCCCGCCAACACGCAGCCCTCCACTGTGCAGGTCCTCTTTCCCAACGCCGGCAGCGCCGCCCAGGCTATCGCGGTCCTGCAAGCCGACACCGGCTCCAGTCCGTTGACGGCGCAGAAGGACCGCAACGCCGTCACCGTGCGCTGGGCGGCGCACGACGACAACGGCGACGATCTGCTCTTTTCGGTCTGGTATCGCGGCCTCGGCGAGGCGAACTGGCGTCTGCTCAAGGACAACCTCTCCGAGCGCTTCTTTAGCTTCGACGCCTCGCTCCTTCCGGATGGGCGCTATGAGGTCAGAGTGATCGCAAGCGATGCGCCGACGCACATCGACGCCGACACGCTCACCGGCCAGCGCAGCAGCGCCGCCTTCCTGATCGACACCACGCCACCCGTGCCCGGTCCGCTCGCCGCGCGCCTGGAAAACGGCAAGGTGCACTGGACCCTCGATGCCCATGATGCCGTCTCCCCCATCGCGCACGCGGAATATGCCCTCGACGGAGGTCCGTGGCAGTTTGTCGATCCGGTCGGCGGTCTCTCGGACGCCCAGAACGAGCGCTACGACGCAACAGTCGATCTACCGCCGGCTTCCCTCGGCAGGCTGCCTGGCTTGACGGAGCCGAACGAGCACGTGCTCGCCGTGCGGGTCTACGATCGCTCGGAAAATATGGCCACGGTCAAGACCGTGGTGCGAGAGCGCCCATGACCGCGGTCTCCATGACTGTGGTTCGCTATAGCCTTTCTCCTGAAGCTGTACAGGAAGCCGCATATGCCCGTGCGCTTTTCTCTCTAGGAGACTGGCCTTCGCCGTCGAACAGCGGCACAGCATCAGGAGAAATGCCTTAGCGACCATGCGCTTCGAGCTCTTCATCGCCGCGCGGTATCTCCGGGCCAAGCGCCGGCAAGCCGTCGTCGGTGTCGTCACCGCCATCTCGGTCATCGGCGTTGCCGCCGGCGTCGCCTCGCTCGTCATCGCGCTCGCCATCACCAACGGCATGCGCCGCGATCTGCAGGAGCGCCTGCTCGGCTCGACCTCGCATGTCGAACTCATGCGCGTCCAGGCCGACGGCATCCGCGACTGGCGCCCCCTGCTCGATCGCCTCCGGCACGTTCCCCACGTCGTCGCGGCCGCGCCCGGCCTCTACGGTCAAGTCTTGCTCTCGCACGGCGCGCGCAGCGGCGGCGCCCTCATCGAAGGCATCCTCCCGCGCGATCAGCGCAAGGTCGGCGACCTCCTCCAGTCAATCAAGAGTGGCAGCGCCGAGGAACTCGAACCCACCTCGCCCGCCATCCAGATCAGCGCCGCCGTCATCCCGCCCATCGTCATCGGCAGCGAGCTGGCCGAGACCGTCGGCGCCACCGTCGGCGACACCGTGCTCGTCACCAGCCCGCAGGGTGAGCTCACCCCCCTCGGCCTGGTTCCGCGCTACCAACGATTCCGCATTGTCGGCATCTTCAGCTCGGGCTTCTTCCAGTACGACGCCAGCTACGCCTTCACGCGCCTGGCCGACGCACAGCGCCTCTTCTCCGAGCCCGACCTCATCAGCCTGATCTCCTTCAAGCTCGACGACCTCTACCTCGCCCGCGAGACCGCCGACGATATCGCCCGCGTGGCCAACGAAATGCAACACGGCGGCTTTGCGACCACCAACTGGATGGAGCAGAATCGCGAGCTCTTCCGCGCCCTCAAGCTCGAGCAGGTCGCCACCTTCATCGTCCTCACCCTGATCGTCTGCGTCGCCGCGCTCAATATCCTGATCGCCCTCACCATGATGGTCATGGAAAAAACCCGCGACATCGCCGTGCTCATGAGCTTCGGCGTCACCTCGGCCCAAGTCCGCCGCATCTTTCTCTTCCAAGGCGTGCTGATCTCGCTGCTCGGCACCACGCTCGGCCTCGCCGTCGGCTATCTCGCCAGCTGGGCCGGCGGCCACTTCCGGTTTATCCGGCTTGACGCCGCCGTCTACTCCATCGACTACCTCCCGTTCGTGGCGCGGCTGCGCGACGGTCTCCTCGTCGCCCTGGTCAGCCTCGGCGTGAGTCTGCTGGCGACTCTCTACCCCTCCAGCGCCGCCGCACGCATCCTTCCAGCGGAGGCCCTGCGCTATGAGTGATCCCCGCGGCTATTCCGCAAGCTCACTGCCTCCGACGATAAACGACCGCCCGAACCCCGCTCCGCTCTCGCGCAACACGGCCGAAGCCATG
This sequence comes from Acidobacteriaceae bacterium, assembly GCA_965277125.1. Classification (GTDB taxonomy): domain Bacteria; phylum Acidobacteriota; class Terriglobia; order Terriglobales; family Acidobacteriaceae; genus Edaphobacter. The sequence continues at coordinate 1,316,889 of CBDIBU010000005.1, forward strand.
GGCGAGGTCATCCTCCACGCCCAGGGCCTGACCAAGCGCTACGCCGCGATCAAGGGTCGCGGCCAGGTCGCCGGAGCCGGCGAGGTCGAGCTCTTCCGCAATCTCAACCTCGAAGTCCGCGCCGGCGAGATGGTCGCGATCATCGGCGAAAGCGGCGCCGGCAAGAGCTCGCTGTTGCACCTCCTGGCCGCGCTCGATCGCCCGACCAGCGGTGAAGTCTGGTGTCGCGGCCGCCGGCTCGCCGGCATGTCCGCCGCTGAGGCCGCCGTCTTCCGCAACCGCGAGATCGGCTATCTTTGGCAGTTCCACTACCTGCTTCCCGAGTTCACCGCGGCCGAAAACGTCGCCATGCCCCTGCTCGCCCGTGGAACCCCGCCCGCCGCCGCCCGCCAAGCGGCTCTCGATTGGCTCTCCACCGTCGGCCTCGCCGGCCGCTCCGAGCACCGCTCGGGCGAGCTCAGCGGCGGCGAGCAGCAGCGCGTCAGCCTGGCCCGGGCGCTGGTCACCCAGCCCGCCGTCCTGCTCGCCGACGAGCCCACCGGCGACCTGGACGAGACCACCGCCGAGGCCATCTTCCGTCTGCTCCTGCGCATCCAGCGCGAGCACCGCCTGGCCGCCGTCCTGGTCACCCACCATCTCGGCCTCGCCCGTCGCTGCGACCGAATGCTCGCCCTACGCAACCAGCAGCTGCTCGCGGCCGATTGAGACGCCCCTCCCGGCCCGCTTCCGAAAAAGGCCCGTTCTCCCTACCACTTTGGTGCCATGTTGGCCACCGTTCCGGCAATGGCCCCCATATTTGCACAGTGAACAGGGCAGCGATGCGGTACTGTGACCGTAACTTCACGGGCGATCACCGTGCGGCCGAGGCGATTACACTGGAAGCATGGGTACGGCTGCTCCGCCGGAGCAGCCTCGGACCCGGATCGGGGAGGGATGCCGCTGAACCATATCCGGGATTGCAACGTCAGTAAGGTGGGGACCATCGTCTGATCGTCCTGCTGTGGGCTGGAAGGGGAGAATATGTTCGAACGCTATACCGAAAAGGCGCGACGCGTGATCTTCTTCGCGCGGTATGAGGCGAGCCAGTTTGGGTCGCCCTATATTGAGACCGAGCACCTCCTGCTGGGTCTTCTGCGCGAAGACAAGGCTCTGACCAACCGCTTCCTGCGCAGTCACGCCTCCGTTGAATCGATCCGCAAACAGATCGAGCAACATACCACCATCCGCGAAAAGGTCTCGACCTCCGTCGATCTGCCATTGTCCAATGAGTGCAAGCGTGTGCTCGCCTACGCGGCCGAAGAGGCCGAGCGGCTCAGCCACAAGCACATCGGCACCGAGCACCTGCTGCTCGGCCTGCTCCGCGAAGAAAAGTGCTTTGCCGCCGAAATCCTCACCGAGCGCGGCTTGCGCCTCCCCGCCATCCGCGAGGAGTTGCAGCGCACCACGCAGGAGAAGGCGCCCGCAACAGGCAAGCAGGGCAGCGGCGGACGGCAAGAACAAAGCATGCTCGCCGAGTTCAGCCGCGATCTCACCCAGTCCGCCATCGACCAGCAGCTTGACCCCCTGGTCGGTCGCGATACCGAAGTCGATCGCGTCATCCAGATCCTTTGCCGCCGCACCAAGAACAACCCCGTCCTCATCGGCGAGCCCGGCGTCGGCAAGACCGCCATCGTCGAAGGCCTCGCGCAGAAGATCGCCGACGGCGAGGTCCCCAGCTTTCTCGCCGATAAGCGCGTCCTCGCGCTCGATCTCTCGCTCATCGTCGCCGGCACCAAATATCGCGGCCAGTTCGAAGAGCGCCTTAAAACCATCATGAAAGAGTTGATGGAGAACCAAAACTCCATCGTCTTCATCGACGAGCTCCACACCCTCGTCGGCGCCGGCTCGGCCGAGGGCTCGCTCGACGCCGCCAACATCCTCAAGCCCGCGCTCTCCCGCGGCGAGATCCAGTGCATCGGCGCCACCACACCGGCCGAGTACCGCAAGTCGATCGAAAAGGATCGCTCCCTCGAGCGTCGCTTTCAGGCCGTCAAGGTCCCGCCCCCCAACGAGGAGGACGCGATCAAGATCATCATGGGGATCAAGGACAAGTACGAGAAGTTCCACGCCGTCAGCTATACCGACGACGCCATCACCTTCTCCGTCTCGCACTCCAGCCGCTACATCCCGGATCGCTTCCTCCCCGACAAGGCGATCGATCTGATCGACGAGGCCGGCGCCCGCGTCAAGCTCCGCCAAACCTCCCTTCCCGAGGAGCTCACCGAAGTCCAGAAGCGCATCAAGTTCATCGTGCATCGCATGGAAAACGCCATTGCGAACCACGAGTTCGAGAAGGCGCGCTTCTACTCCGACGAGGAACGCAAGGAGCGCGAAAACCTCCGCGCTCTACGCGACAAGTACCACCTCGACGACTCCTCCGCCGGTATCGTCACGCGCGAGGACATCGAGGATGTCGTCAGCCGCTGGACCGGCGTCCCCATCACCTCGCTCAAGGAAGAGGAGACCCAGCGCCTCCTCCGCGTCGAGGAAGAGCTGCACAAGCGCGTCATCTCGCAGGAAAAGGCGATCTCCGCCCTCGCCCGCGCCATCCGTCGCTCCCGTGCCGGCCTCAAAAATCCTGCCCGCCCCATCGGCAGCTTCCTCTTTCTCGGACCCACTGGTGTCGGCAAGACCGAAATGGCCCGCACCCTGGCCCAGTTCCTCTTCGGCTCCGAAAAGTCGCTTGTCCGCTTTGACATGTCGGAGTTCATGGAAAAGCACTCCGTCTCCAAGCTGATCGGCTCGCCTCCGGGCTACGTCGGCTACGAGGAGGGCGGTCAGCTCACCGAGCGCGTCAAGCGCAGCCCCTACTCCGTCGTCCTGCTCGACGAGATCGAAAAGGCACATCCGGACGTCTTCAACCTGCTCCTGCAGGTCTTTGAAGACGGCCAGCTGACCGACGGTCTCGGCAACACGGTCGACTTCAAAAACACCATCATCATCATGACCTCGAACATCGGGGCGAAGCACCTCATGAAGCGTGAGGGGCTCGGCTTCCAGTCCTCCAAGGAAGAGGCTGTGCTCGAGAAACTCGAAGAACTCGTCAAGGGTGAGGTCAAGCGCACCTTCAACCCGGAGTTCCTCAACCGTCTCGACGAGGTCATCATCTTCACCGCGCTCTCGGACGCGGACCTCATGCAGATTCTCGAACTCCTCGTCCAGCAGCTCAACGTCAACCTCGTCCACAAGGCGATCACCCTCAGCGTCAACGACGACGCCAAGAAGTGGATCCTTGAAAAGACTCTGGTTGACCGAAACTACGGCGCCCGGCCGCTTCGTCGCGCGCTGCAGCGGTACATCGAAGATCCCCTCTCCGAGGCGCTGATCGCCGGCGGCATCACCCAGCGGCCGGCCTTCCTTGAGGTCTATCTCGACAACAACCAGCTGTTCTATCGGCCGATCTTGTCCGATGGCGAGCAGCAGGTTGGCGGCCTGGCACTCAGCCTGGTCTAACTTCAAGCAACGCAAAGGCGGCAGCCATTATGGCCTGCCGCCTTTGTTTTTCCCGTCTTGCGCCGCACCTAAACCCACATCTAAACCATGGAGCGAACCTGCTTCGCCGCGGTGCCGGCATAGTCCGCCGCCGAATCCATCGCGTCGTCGATCTGGCCCCTGCTTCGCTCCACCAAGGCTTGCGCCTCCCGGCTCAACCGCTCCGCCTGCATCTTCAGATAGTCGGCGGCATCGGTCATGTAGTCGGTTGCATCGTCAAGCTTATTTCGCAGCTGCTTGCGTGCCGACTCGCCTGTCTGCGGAGCGTACAGAAGAGCCACTGCCGCCCCCGCTGCCACGCCGATAGAGAAAGCAATCCAATAGCCCTTTGCGCTCATCGTCTGTACCTCGCTTTCGTTTGTGATATCGGTCTGATTCAAGCACCGCTTCGGAAGTTGTGTCCGCCCACGTCTCCCTTTGCTCCGCGTGTCGCATCCCCGACGCCCCTGTACCGTGTAGACTTCACCAGCGAAAGCCTATGGACGATCCAAGACTTCGCACCATGTACGCACGGGCCTTCTCCGAGGGCCTCGCGTCCCTGCGCCGTCGCGGTGCCCAACGCCTGCAACAACGGCGCGGGTCGCTGCGCTGGATCGCCGCGGCCTTGATCGTCTTCGGCCTGACCTTCGGCTACTACGCCCATCTGCAGGGCAGATTTCATCGCCTCAAGACCGACCTGCACACCAGTCGTGCGAAGCCCCAAGACACCACCTTGCTGGTCGGCGGTCAAGAACCCGTTCTGCTCGAACGATCTCCCCTGAACGATGGCTCCCTCCCGGAGTTCTTGTCGGCCACGCTCTTGCCCGGACGCGGCATGAGCGTGCTCCAACTCACTGCTTCGATTCCGGGCCATGGTGTCGTATTGCTGCTCGATAGCGGCACGCTCGATCAGGCCGCAAAGCTGATCCCCGATAACAACGCGGATCGCAGCGGCTTGGTCACGCAACAGCTCAGCGCTCCCTTCCAGCTCCCCTGGGCTGGAACTCTCGTCGGTTCTCCCTCAGGCGTGGGTAAGCCATCGGTCATCGAATGGCGCGGCCATGCCATCGACCTTCCGTTAGCCGGCATGGGAGACCTCAGCCGGGGCGGTCTGCTGTCAAGCATCGCCTCGGACAGCCTCGATCGCAACGTCATGCCGGACGGCGGTTCCGTACAGGGGGAGTTCGATGCCCACGACTTCGGCGTCGGCTGGCCCGCCCAGACCCACGTCTCCGTCGCCGCGTTGCTTAGCAGCCGAGCGTTCGACCTCCGTGTCGTGGCGCGCAACGTCGGCAAAGAGCCCGAGCCGGTCGGCATCGGCTGGATCCCGCGATTGCTGCTGCCAAGCGGTTCAAGATCGGCCGCGACCCTCTACCTTCCTGCCAACCAGGTCGAGGAGCAGCACGGGGGCCACGCGACAGGGCGTCTGTCGGAGGTGGCCGGCACCTCACTCGATTACACCTCACGCCTGGGCCGGCGGCTCGGCGCGGCATCCCTGGACGCCACCTTGGTTCACCTGAAGACCGGTTTTCTCGACAACGGACCCGTTCTCGAACTCCGCGATACGGAAAGTGGCGTGGGCCTTCGCATGACCGCCCTTTCGCCGCAGATCCATGCCTTGCACGTCCAAACAGGCGATCAGCCCGGCGTGATCAGACTCGGCTTCCAGACCAACTACGACGATCCCTTCAGCCACGCCTGGAAATCCGACGAAGAGGGGAGCATGTACGTGCTCGAACCTGGGCGGACCGTTCAGTGGCGCGTGCGCTTTGAGCTCTTTGCTCTTTCCGCCAACAACGCCGCTCCGCTTTGAGGCGAACCCGCCCGCGACGCGCCGTTTGACCCTCCCACCGAGGGCTCGTAAAGTGAAGACAGGGCAATCCGGGAGATAGAATTCTGGTCCTCCCCGACAGCTCCGCTGGAAACATCACCATCACCTTCACCTTCAAAACAGCGGCGAACCCTCGGCCCGCGAGCCCCAGAACGAATCCAGACACACAAGACGGAAGGCACAGACCAGAAGTGAGCGAGATGACCGAAGCAGTGGAACAGACAGAGACACCGGCAGAGCCGGCAAGCGGTCGGCAGGGTAACGACGATCAGCAGCCCCAGGCCGGCGAGATGACCCCGGCGGAGCACCAGCACACCCACGCGCCCGCGATGAATCCGGAGCTCGTCCGCGAAGTCAGCGTCGAAGCCCCGGCGGAAGAGGTCGATCGCGCCTTTCAGCAGGTGACCAAGCGGTACAAGCGCCTGGCGCACATCCCCGGATTTCGCGCCGGCAAGGTTCCCGACGCGCTACTCCGGCGCAAGTTCGCCAAAGAAGTTCGCCAGGAGGTCCTCGAGAGCCTCGTCGCCGAGCGCTTCCGCGCCGAGCTCGAGCAGCAGAAGCTCAACCCGGTCTCCGAGCCCCAGCTGCGGGATCTGCAGCTGATGGAGGGGCAGCCCCTTCGCTTCACCGCGCAGTTCGAGATCCTGCCCGAGATCGATCTCACCGGCTTCGACGCAGTTGCCGTCAGCCGGCCGGACGCGGCGTTGACCGACGCGGAGTACCAGGCAGATCTGGCCCGTGTGCTCGACGGCTATGCGACCGTCGAGACCGTCGAGGAAGACCGCCCCCTGGCCGACACCGACTGGGCGGAGATTCAGTTCACCGGCCGTATGCAAGATCCCGCGCCGGCAGGCAGCGAGGATGGCGCCGCGTCCGCGTCCGAGCAAGAGCCCATTCAGGGCGAAGACGTGCTGCTCGAGATCGGCGGAACCAACACGCTCCCCGCCTTCACCGACGCGCTGCGCGGCACCAAGCCGGGCCAGGAACTCAGCTTCGAGGTCTCGTACCCCAAGGAGTTCGGCGAGCCGCGGCTTGCCGGTCGAACCGTGAGCTACGATGTCACGGTCAAGAGCATCAAGCGAAAGACCTACCCGGAGCGCGATGCGGAGTTGGCCAAAAAGCTCGGCAACTACGACAGCTTCGAGGAGTTCGAAACCAAGCTGCACGATATGGCCGAGCATCGCAAGAAGGACGCGCTCGAAAGCCGGGCCAAGGACGAAATGCTCGAAAGCATGATCGCGCGCTTTCCCTTCCCCGTTCCCGAGGTCTTTGTCCAGCAGCAGATCGAGGCGCGTCTCGAGCGCGGCTTGCGCGCGCTCGCCCAGCAGGGCATGACCACCGAGCAGATGCGCCAGCTCGACTTCCATCGGCTGCGTGACGCGCAACGCGACCAGGCCATCAACGAGGTCAAGGCATCCATGATCCTCGACAAACTCGCCAACATGGAATCGATCACCGTCAGCGACGAGGAGCTCGATCGCGAGCTGCTCCTGCTGTCCCTCCAATCACGCGAGCCGCTCGAGACCCTGCGGGATCGGTTGGCCCGGGATGGCGGCCTCGATCGCATGCGCGAGCAGATCCGCCGCGAACGCACCGGAACGGCGGTCTACGAAAGGCTCGCCTCCTGAGCCTCGCGTCGCGGCAAACCTCCCCCGCAACGTTCGTGACCTCGTAAGCACTGTTCTTCGCTTCTCTCCGGATCACCGCGAGAAACAATGTCAACCCAGCCAACGGCTGAGAAAGAAATGAGACAACGATGGGATTAGTACCGATGGTGATTGAGCAGACGAGTCGCGGCGAGCGTGCCTACGACATCTACAGCCGTCTGCTTCGCGACAACATCATCTTTCTGGGCACGCCGATCGATGACAACATCGCTAACGTGATCATCGCCCAGCTGCTCTTCCTCAGCGGCGAAGATCCGGAAAAGGACATCCAGCTCTACATCAACTCCCCCGGCGGCTCCATCACCGCCGGCATGGCCATCTACGACACCATGCAGTACATCAAGAACGATGTCCAGACGCTTTGCATCGGACAGGCCGCCAGCATGGGCGCCTTTCTGCTCATGGCCGGCAAAAAAGGCAAACGCTTTGCCCTGCCTAACGCGCGCGTATTAATTCATCAACCATTAATCATGGGCGGCGGCATCAGCGGCCAGGCCACTGAGATTGATATCCACGCCCGCGAAATCCTGCGCATCCGAGAGCTCATGAATAAAATCATGGCCGCCCACACCGGCCAAAGCGTTGAGCAGGTGGAGCGCGATACGGACCGCGACTTCAGCATGACCGCGGCCCAGGCCAAGGAATACGGCTTGATCGACGACATCATCGATCGCCCTCGCAGCTAGACCCACCTGACGGCTGTAGCCCTGAGTACCCAACGCGGGTACGCAGCTCATCGTTTTGGTTGTGTGCAAGGTGTAAACTGCTCAAGCAGAGGGCAGCAGCAGCATGTTATCCGGGGAGCAAGACCATCGCCATGAAAACATCTCGCGGTTCCGACGATTCCCTCCGTTGCTCCTTCTGTCATAAGTCGCAGGATTCGGTCGCCAAACTGATCTCCTCCCCCTCCGACTACCCACGCGCCTACATCTGCGACGAGTGCGTCGCGGTCTGCAACTCCATCCTCGAAGATGATCGGAGCGAAACGCAGCCCGGCAACGCACCGGCTCACCTGCCCAAACCGCAGGAGGTCAAAGCCTTTCTCGACGAATACGTGATCGGCCAGGAGCAGACCAAGAAAAAGCTCGCCGTCGCCGTCTACAACCACTACAAGCGAATCCAGATGAACAAGACGCGCGGCAACGATGTGGAGCTCGCGAAGTCCAATATCCTTCTGGTCGGGCCAACCGGCTCCGGCAAGACGCTGCTCGCGCACACGCTGGCCAAGATGCTCGATGTCCCCTTCGCTATTGTCGATGCGACGACCCTCACCGAAGCAGGCTACGTCGGCGAGGACGTCGAGAACATCATTCTCAAGCTCCTCCAGGCCGCCGAGGGCGATGTGGCGCGCGCCCAAAGCGGCATCATCTACATCGATGAGATCGACAAGATCGGTCGCAAGGATGAAAACCCATCGATCACCCGCGACGTCTCCGGCGAGGGCGTGCAGCAAGCATTGCTGAAGATCCTAGAAGGCACCGTCGCCAACGTTCCCCCGCAGGGTGGTCGCAAACATCCGCATCAGGAGTTCACCGCCGTCGACACCACCAACATCCTGTTCATCTGCGGCGGCGCGTTTGTCGGCCTCGAAAAGGTCATCGGTCGCCGCATCGGCAAGAAAGCTCTCGGATTCAAGACCCTCGGCGAGATCGAAACCAAAGACGGCGAGGTCACCCCGATCCGCGCCCAGCGTGACTCGGAGCTGCTGCGTCAGGCCGAGCCGCAGGATCTGCTCAAGTACGGCCTCATCCCCGAGTTCGTCGGTCGCTTGCCGGTCATGGGCGTGCTCGACGAGCTGGACGAGGCGGCGCTCATCGACATTCTCACCAAGCCGCGCAATGCCATCCTGAAGCAGTACAGCAAGCTCTTCGAGTTCGAGGGGGTCAAGGTCTCGTTCACCGAAGACGCCGCGAAAGAGATCGCCCGCGAAGCGCTCAATCGCAAGGTCGGCGCGCGCGGCCTGCGCATGATCCTCGAAGAGCTCATGCTCGATCTGATGTACTACGTGCCGAGCAACAAAAAGGTCAAGGAGCTCTCGATCACCGCGGAGATGGTGCAGAATCGATCCCTCACCCTGCACACTCTCCTCGAAAAGGCTGGTTGAGCTTCGGTCCACTCCTGTTCCCTTCTCCCTGTTCCGATCGGCGTACCGCCATGGCACACGGCCATTTCAGGCCGCAACTTCAGCGTTGACCACGTCAAGCAGACGGCAGCCGTGTGCCGCTTCGTCCTCACTCTTCAGCCGTATGGAAGATGGCCGACGAAGTACAATCACGGAGCGTCCTGACTTACGCGTCGTTCTCACCTGGCGAGCGTCTCATTTGGAAGGAGATGTATGACGAATCAATCGAAAGCAGTGTTGAGCGGCGACGTTCGCAAGCTGCCCATGATGCCCATCCGGGACATGGTCATCTTTCCGTACATGATGACGCCCTTCGTCGTCGGTCGGGAGTCCAGTGTGCGCGCCCTCGAAGAGGCGTTGAACGGAGATCGCAAGATCTTTCTCGCGACCCAGCATGACGCCTCGGTCGACGAGCCGACCGCGAGCGATATCTTTGAGACAGGCACCATCGGCAACATCGTCCAGAGCGTGAAGATGCCGGACGGCAACATCAAGGTGCTGGTCGAAGGTGTGGAACGCGCCCGCGCGAGCGAGGTCAACGATGACGACGGCTTCTTTGTCGCTACCGTCCGCACCGCCGGTGTCTCCACCGCTCCCGCCGCGCAGATCGAACCGCTCATGCAGCGCGTCATCTCGCTCTTCGAGCAATACGTGAAGCTGCAGCAGTCGCTTAACTACGAGACCATGGCCGCCAGTGTGCGCACCGATGAACCGGCCAAGCTCGCCGACACCATCGCCGCCAACCTTCAGCTTTCGATCGAAGAAAAGCAGCAGCTGCTCGAGGTCTTCGACGTCGAGGAGCGCCTTTCGCGCGTCGCCGACACCCTCGATGTCGCCATCGAAAAGCTCAACATGGACCGCACCATCCAGTCCCGCGTGAAGCGCCAGATGGAGAAGGCGCAAAAAGAGTACTACCTCAACGAAAAGATCAAGGCCATTCAGAAGGAGCTCGGCCGCGGCGAAAAGAGCGAGTTCGACGAACTCAAAAAGAAGATCGACGCCGCCGGCATGCCCAAGGACGTCCTCGAAAAGAGCCTTCAGGAGCTCAAGAAGCTCGAAGCCATGCCGCCCATGTCGGCCGAGTCCACCGTCTCGCGCAACTACCTCGACTGGCTCCTCGCCGTGCCCTGGCGCAAGCGCTCCAAAGAGATCCGCTCCATCGACCACGCCGAGCAGATCCTCAATGAGGATCACTACGGCCTCGAAAAGATCAAAGAGCGCATCCTCGAGTTCCTCGCCGTCCGTCAGCTCGTCAAAAACCCGAAGGGCTCCATCCTCTGCCTCGTCGGCCCTCCCGGCGTCGGCAAGACCTCGCTCGGCATGTCCATCGCCAAGGCGACCGGCCGCAAGTTCGTTCGCATGTCGCTCGGCGGTGTGCGCGATGAAGCCGAGATCCGCGGCCACCGTCGAACCTACATCGGCGCGCTGCCCGGTCAGATCATCCAGAACATGAAGAAGGCGGGCACCAAGAACCCCGTCATCATGCTCGATGAGATTGACAAAATGGCCTCAGACTTCCGCGGCGACCCGGCCAGCGCGCTGCTCGAAGTCCTCGACCCCGAGCAGAACACCACCTTCCAGGACCATTACCTCGACGTCGAATACGACCTCTCGCAGGTCCTCTTCATCGCCACGGCAAACGTTCTCCACACCATCCCCGGCCCTCTTCAGGACCGCATGGAGATCCTTCGCCTGCACGGCTACACCGAGATCGAAAAGCTCGAGATCGCCAAGCAGTACCTCGTGCGCAAACAGCGCGAGGCAACCGGCCTGACCGAGGCGCAGATCCAGTTCGACGACGACGCTCTGCGCAGGATCATTCGTGGCTACACTCGCGAAGCCGGCGTGCGCAACCTCGAACGCGAGATCGGCAACGTCAATCGCAAGGTCGCGCGGCGTGTGGTCAAGAACGGCGCGGAGCACACCGAAGCCATCACCGCGGACAGCGTCACCGACCTGCTCGGCGTTGCTAAATTCCGCGACTCCCTCGCCGAAGAAAAGAGCGAGGTCGGTCTCGTTACGGGTCTTGCCTGGACCGAGGTCGGCGGAACCATCCTGCAGATCGAAGTTCAGGTCCTCGACGGTCGCGGCAAGCTCACCATCACCGGTCAGCTCGGAGATGTCATGCAGGAGTCCGCACAGGCCGCCCTCAGCTATATCCGCTCGCGGGCGCATCACCTCGGTCTCAAGAAGGACTTCTACCGCAACGTCGACATCCACGTCCATGTGCCCGAAGGAGCGATCCCTAAGGACGGTCCCTCCGCCGGCATCACCCTCGCCACCGCGCTCGCCAGCGCGCTGACCAAAATCAAGGTCCGACGCGACATCGCCATGACCGGCGAAGTCACGTTGCGCGGCAAGGTGCTCGCCATCGGCGGCCTTAAGGAAAAGCTGCTCGCGGCCCATCGCGCCGGCATCTTTGAAGCCATCGTCCCCGAGGAGAATCGCAAGGACTTCGCCGACCTCCCCGAGCTGCTCCGCAACACCGTCAAGCTCCACTTCGTCGACGGCATGGATGAGGTCCTGCAGCTCGCGCTCGAGGCGTCGCTCCCCACCCTCGAGGAGGAGACGCCCGAGGCTCTCTCCGGTGTCATCCCCCCGCCGGTCATCGATGCCCCACAGCAGCAGGCGCGTCAGTAACCATCACCTCCGCCCAGCACAAAAGACCGAGCCTCGGGCTCGGTCTTTTGCTGTAATCGACTACCTTCGTCTAGCTGTGCTCTCCGGCTCTAGGCCCGTCGCCCCACGACAAAGTTCATAATCAAAGAGATGACGGCAAAGATGATCAGCAGGTGAATCGCAAAGCTGCTGATATGCATAACGAAGAAACCGCCAATCCATAGAACCAGCAGAACTACCGCGAGTATAAGAAACATGCTTCCTCTTTCTGAGTAGAGCGACGACGGTTCTATCTCCGCCTTCTCCCTCGTAAGAGAGACAATGGCCGAAGATCGTTGCTTAGATCACACGATCCGTGTCACCGTTCAGCAACCACCGGCAATCGACGGAATCAGCATCACCTCGTCGCCGTCCTGGAAGGCGTAGCTGTCGCCGCCAAGGAAGCGAATATCCTCTTCGTTCACGTAGATATTGACGAATCGCCGCAGATGGCCCGCTTCGTCGCGAATCTGCGTGCTTAGTGCGGGAAAGTTCGTACCAATATCGCTCAACAAGCCCGGCAGGTTCTCCGCACCGGAGCTGAACTGCTTCTTTCCATCGGTATGGCGTATAAATGCCGTTGGCAGCGTCACGTTGATCGTCATCTATCGCCCTCCCACAGAGACAAGCTCCGGTTCGCCCAGTGCCGCGGCATCCAGCCGGGCAACATATTCCGCGAACTCCGCCAGCCGAGGCCGAATCGCGACCTCCAGCGGATAGCATCCGGCAATCGCATCCGTGGTCTTCAACCCATTCCCCGTGATCACAGAGACCGTCGTCTCGTCGGCGTGAATGCGGCCCTGCGCGTACAGCCGAGCCGTCACCGCCGTCGTTACCCCGCCCGCCGTCTCGGTAAAGATTCCCTCTGTCTCGGCCAGCTCCTGTATGCCCGAGATCACCTCGATATCGGAGACGTCCTCGGCATAGCCGCCACTCTTCTGGATCATTGTTGAGGCTGCCGGGCCATCCGCCGGATTGCCGATCGCCAGCGAGCGCGCGATCGTGTTCGGCCGCTGTGGCTCGATGTAGTCCAACCCTTGCTTCACCGACTGCGCAATCGGCGAGCACCCAGTCGCCTGCGCCCCAAAGAAGCGGACGGGCTTCTCTTCCACCAGCCCCAGCTCCACCAGCTCCCGGAAGGCCTTGCGGATCTTCCGAATCAGGCTGCCCCCGGCCATCGGGCAAATGATGTTGTCCGGCAGCCGCCAGCCGAGCTGTTCGGCAATCTCATACCCCACCGTCTTCGACCCCTCGGCATAGTAGGGCCGCAGATTCACGTTCACCAGGCCCCACCGATACTCGTCCGCAATCTGTGTGCAGAGCCGGTTCACCTGGTCGTAGTTGCCGTCCACCCGAACCAGTCGAGCGCCATAGACCAGCGTGTTCAAAATCTTCGCCGGCTCCAGATCGGCAGGCACCAGAATCGTCGCCTTCAGCCCCAGCCGAGCCGCCTGCGCCGCGACCGAGTTCGCCAGATTTCCGGTCGACGAGCACCCCACCACGGTGAACCCGAACGCCTGCGCATTCGCCAGCGCGACCGAAACCACGCGGTCCTTGAACGACAGCGTCGGAAAACACACCGCATCATTCTTGACGTAGAGCTGGTTCGCGCCGATCCGCTTCCCGAGCGACCGTGCCCGCAGCAAAGGCGTGAAGCCCACCGGCAGATCAGGCTCGAAGCCCTCGGGAATCGGCAGCATCGCGCGATAGCGCCACATGCTCGCCGGACCCGCGCTGATGCTCGCACGGCTCACCTGAGGACGAATCAAATCCAGGTTGTAGTGAAGTTCCAGGGGAGCCAGGCAGACGTCGCACGCCGACAGTGGCTGATTGCCGAAGCACCGGCCACACTCATTACAGCGAAGCTCGTACGTCCTACAGGAATAAGCCATTGCACTCTCCAGTGAAGGAGGGGGCTGGCTCTGCGATCGCCGGTTCTCTCTAGGAAAGCGCTGCACCAGGGACAGGGAAATGCGGGGTGCAGAGCAAGAATAGCTTCTGACTCCGAATCTCATGTGCCCTGTTTCCAGGAGAGAGGTGACACCGGTACGAAAAATCTGTCCGGTTGTCGTGGCGTCACAGGGCTCGTCCCTCGACCACTCTGCATGAAATTCAAATCTGCCCTACGGCAGACCGGAATGTGACTCGATTGTGGCACAGCCGACCTGATCGCGCAACTTCCGACGCAACCTACAGCAAACGCTTCGCCACCGGCACGTAGCCGTTGCTCAGTGCTTGTGAAACGTCCCCCGCACCCCAGCCACGAAGGCCTCCGGATCAAACTCCGTCCGCACAATCTCATCCGGGCAGTCCGTCAGCGTAGCGATCCGCCAGTTACAGACAAACGCCACCTTTTGCAGATGCTGAGCCGTCTTGATCTCTGAGCATAGCTGCTCCGCCTCACCGATCCCCTGCTCTCCCTCGACGTCAATCAGCACCAGATCATAGTGCCTTCCCCAAAACATCAACCGCCCCTCACTCGGGCTCACGGTCGAATCCACCGTGAAGCCCGACAGGCGAAGAATCTGATCGCGCAGCGGCCGCAACATCTCCCGTCGGCAGATGTGCAGAATCGAGGGCTGGACCGCGGTATCGCTCATCATGGACATGGCATCTTCAGTAACGATTGCTGCCCTCGCGTATCGGAAATGTGATCTCTGGTACATGCTGCGCGTCGGCCGTGCGCTTGGTCAGGCCAGCATCTCCGCGACGTCTTTGTTGGAGCGAACATCATCCGGCAGGATCCGCACTGGAATCAGAAGATCCTCCTTGCGCATGACCAGATTCGTCGCATTCAAGGACGCGAGTTCAAATCCATGCCCGTGTGTGATCGCGTCCGTCGGGCACGCCTCCACACAATAGCCGCAAAAGATGCAACGGTTGTAGTCGATGTTGTAGACCTTCGCATACCGCTCCGCGGAGGAAATTCGCGCCGTCGCGGTATTCTCGGCCGCCTCAATGTAGATACAGTTCGAGGGGCAGGCCGCGGCGCACAGAAAACACGCCACGCACTTCTCGAGCCCGTTCTCGTCCCGCTGCAACTGGTGCTTGCCGCGGAACCGCTCCTGGAACTTCGCCCCACGCATCGGCCCCTTGCCGTCCGGATAGTTCTCAACCTCGGTCGGCTGAAACGCTTCCTTAAGCGTGATGCTGAGCCCCTTGGCGATCGCTGCGGTGTTGCTGACGATGGACATATAGGAAGTATACCCGTCGCGAAACCGCATTCCTTCGCGGCTGCAAGCTCGCCCCGGCTTACGATAGAGACTATGGATATCCGTTTCACACCGAGGCCCGCGCCGCTCCCCAAAACCGGTCTCCTTGTGCTTTGCCTCGCCGTCATCTTCTCCACCACGGTTCAAGCCGGCGTCGCGCAAGGCATGCACGATCACCCTGCGGCACCCCTCTCCGACATGCTCACCCTCACGGTCGACGGCCGCTCCCTCCATCTAAGCCCTGCCGAGCTCGCGGCCATGCCGCAGACCACCGTAACCGTGCACAACGCGCACACCAAACAGGACGAACAGTACACGGGAGTCGCCCTGAGCGACCTGCTGGCGCGCGCCGATGCCGCCCCTGCCGCCAATGCGTGCCCCGTGACCCAAGCCCGGAGCACCGCGACCCCAATCAGGAGCACCGCGACCCCAACCAGGAACAGCGCCTCTTTCACAGTTATCTCCGCGCGCAGGGCACCGATAACTACTTCGTGCTCTACTCCGGCACTGAGGTCGAGAGCGGCCTGCACAAGGGCAACGTCCTCGTGGCCCTGCGTCTCAACGGACAGCCCTTGACCACCGACGGCAGATTCAAGCTGGTCTCAACCGAAGACACCAGGCCGGCACGCTGGGTGCGGAACCTAACCCTTCTCGACTTCATCACCGTAAACTGATCGGCGCCTCGCTCCAGTGCGGAAGTCATCTCCGTCGCTCGTGTGTCGCCACACACTCCCCGTACCAACCTGCGCCGCACAGGGATCTGCGGACCCCCACGCCATGCCTAACCTTGTAAAGCCTCTTGCCTCCCTCATCGTATTTCTGCTGCTCTGGCGCGCGCCCAGCGTTCGCGCGCAAGTGAAGCATCCGGCGACCCCCAGCAGCACAGCGACCCCTGTCAGCAGCGCGACCCGCGTCAGCCACACGGTCACGGTCGGCAGCGCAACCCCGTCCAGCGCAACCCCGTCCAGCGCGACCCCGTCCAACGCAGCCCCGTCCGGCAGTCCGTCTGCGGTCGAATCGAACCTCAGCAAGCTCCCCGGCAACGTTCCGCTGCAGCCGCCGCCGCCCGGCTTCGACACCGAGGCGCGATCGACCGAGATCCTGAACCACCTGAATGCCATCGTCCGTTACTTTCGCACCCATCTGACTCCCATTCAGAAGGTCGGTGAGCCGAGCGATGCCCTCTATCGCGACCAGGCCCTCACGCAGGTCACCGAGATCGCCGCCCTCGCCTTTCAATCCGCCAAGGCCGAAGCCGCCCTGCTGTCGGCCTACAGCAAGCGCTCCGGCGCCCAGACGGCCGCGCCCGCGGAGGGTGAAGCCCAGAAGCTCCAGGGCTACCGAGCCACAGTCGCCCAGCAACTCACCAACCTCCAGGCGCAGGATGCGGCCCTCACCGCCCAGCTCGCGAAGGCGCGTCCACGCGACCGCGGCGCGCTGGAAGATCAACGGCAAGAGGTCCAGGGTGCGATCGAGCTCAACAAAGCCATGGGGGATGCGCTCAACAAGACGATCAGCCTCTCGGATACGCAGGGCAATACCGGGCTGGCCGCGGACATAGAACGTCTGCAACGCAGCGCGCCCGAGCTCACCACAAACGCCACCAAGCCCCTTGCCAGTGCGCCCATCACCAATCTCAGCGTCGCGCGCTCCTCCGGCGTCGCTAGCCAGGCCGTCGTGCTCTTCCAACTGCTCAACACCCGGCATGCGATCGACCAATGGTTGCAGGACAACGGCGAGCTCCATACCCAGGCGCTCGCGCTCCGCACACCGCTCACCAACATCGTCCGCGGCCTCATTCAAAGCAGCGCCTCACTGTCGCAGCAGGCGCAAACCGCCCTGACGCCGAACTCGCCGACGACCACCCCGGCAGCGGCGCCCTCGCCGCCCCACTCCCCAGCAAGTGCGAGCGTCTCTCCCGATTCCGTGCGCCGGCGCTTCGACTCTGTCACCGCGACCTTCAATGTGGTCTCCGCCGCCACCGTCCCGCTCAGCCAGGAGATCATCACCCTCGAGCAGAGTCGCGCCAATCTTCTGGCATGGCGCATGGCGGTCGCAACGGAGTACAACGAGGTGCTGCGCGATCTGCTGATTCGCCTCGCCGTGATCGCCTTCGCCCTCGCCGGGCTCTTTCTCCTCGGGGAGGTGTGGCGCCGCGCCACGACCCGCTATGTGCACGACTCCCGCCGTCGTCGTCAGCTGCTTATCATGCGCCGCTTCGTCATCACCTTTCTCAGCGGCCTTGTTCTCATCTTCGGCTTCGTCACCCAGTTCAACTCGCTCGCGACCTTCGCCGGCTTCATCACCGCCGGCCTCGCCGTCGGTCTGCAGACCATTCTGCTCTCGGTCGCGGCCTACTTCTTCATCATCGGGCGCTACGGTGTCCGCGTCGGCGATCGCATCTCCGTCTCCACCGTCACCGGCGACGTCATCGACGTCGGCCTGGTGCGCTTCTACGTCATGGAGCTCGCCGGCAGCGGCACGGAGCTGCACCCCACCGGCCGCGTCGCCGTCCTCTCGAACGCCATCCTGTTTCAGGCCGGCACCCCGCTCTACAAGCAGATGCCCGGCACCGAGTACGCCTGGCACGAGCTCACCGTCAAGCTCACCCCCAACGCCGACTACAAGGCCGTCTCCGATCGCCTGCTCAGCACCGTCACCGAGATCTACAACAGCTACAAGGCCGGCATCCAATCGCAGTACCGCCAGCTCCAAGCTTGGATGGACACACCCATCGCCGAGCCCGCGATCGAGTCGCACCTCCAACTGGTCGAGGGCGGCCTTCAACTCTGGGTCCGTTACCCGGTCGAGCTCCGCGACGCCGCCGCCACCGACGACCGCATCACCCAGGCCATGCTGCATCTCATGGCCACTGATCAGCAGATCAAGGACTCCGTCACCTCTCCGCCTGCGATCTCGGCTGTGGTCAAGGGCTGAGGCAGTTCGCCCAAACGGTTGGCTCATTCCAGCCGCCAGGCCCGCTATACTGAGCACGGAACGGGATCCAACTCCGCCCGTTCGGCCCCTGCCCCCGAACGACCGCAGCGGGCCTTTACCGACCTTCGAAGTGGGTGCCAAGATCGGTACACGCGTACCGAAGTCCATACCTAAGTCGTGCCTATTGAATACTTTGGCCACAAAGTACGGGGGGAGGGGGGGAGGTACCCCAACGACCGCTTCCCTCAGCCGACGCTCTAGCCGATCCCCAGCTTCGACCAGAGGCCATCGACCCGCGCCTTCACCTCGCTCGGCATCTCGAGCATCTGCGGCCACGGTCGCGTAAACCCCTCCGCCGCCCACTTCCTGGTGGCGTCAATCCCCATCTTCGATCCGAAGTTCGGCAACCGGCTCGCGTGATCGAGCGAGTCCACCGGCCCCAGCGTGAACTGAATGTCGCGCTCCGGATCGATATTGTTCGCCGTCCGGAGCGTCACCTCATTCAGATCATGCACATCGCAGTCCTCGTCCACCACGATGATGCACTTGGTGAACATCGCCTGCCCCAGTGCCCAGATGCCGCTCATCACCTTGCGCGCATGCCCGGCGTACGACTTACGAATGGACACAATCATCAGGTTGTGAAACACCCCCGCCGGCGGCAGGTTCACATCCACGATCTCCGGCAACGTCAGCTGCATCAGCGGCAGAAAGATGCGCTCGACCGCCTTGCCCATCCACGCGTCTTCCATCGGCGGCTTGCCCACGACGGTCGCCGCATAGATCGGTTGGCGGCGGTGCGTGATGCACGTCAGATGAAACACCGGGTACTCGTCCGGCATGGTGTAAAAGCCGGTGTGGTCACCAAACGGTCCCTCGCTGCGCAGCTCGGCAAGATCCACATAGCCCTCGAGGATGTACTCGGCGTGCGCGGGCACCTCCAGCCCCACGGTCTCCGCCTTGACCAACTCGACCGGCTTGCCGCGAAGAAACCCTGCGATCAGATACTCCTCGACCTCCGGCGGTGCGGGCACAATCGCGGAAAAGGTCAGCGCGGGATCGGTGCCGATGGCGACCGCCACCTCCAACCGCTGACCGCGAATCGCGGCAATCGTGTGCAACCGCAAGGCCGCAGGCTGCCCCGCATTGCCCACCGCCGTCGTGCCTCCCGAGGTCGATGCCATCAGATCCACGGCCTCGGCGAGCGACCCGGCCGAGGCGCGCAGGCGATCCCGCATCTGCTCGGCGGCAACCTTCTGCCGCTGCCAGTGCATACCGGTGGTCTGCCCGTCGTAGACCTGCATGCGATACATGCCGACATTGCGCTTGCCCGTCTTCGCGTCTCGCGTGATCACGCACGGCAGCGTGAGAAACGGCCCGCCATCCCCTGGCCACGTGGTCAGCACCGGCAACCTCCGAAGATCGATCTGCTCCCCCCGCAGAACGACCTCCTTGCACGGAGCAGACTTCGCCGAAACGACCTTGGGAAAGAAGCTGCCGACCTCGGCGAGCTTCGGCAGCAGCTTCAGCTTATCCAGCAGGCTAGTTGGCGACTCAGGATGAATCAGCGTGCGAATGCGCTCGGCGATCGCATCAAACGACTCGGCGTCGAGCGCCAGCTTCATACGAGCTTCGGAGCCGAACTGGTTCATCAGCACTCGCGCGCCAGGGTAGCCGGCGACGTTCTCAAACAGCAGCGCGGGGCCGCCCCACGGCTCACCGTCACGGCGCAGCTTGGCTGTGCGATCCGCGATCTCGGCCATCTCAAGATACGGTGAGACGGCTGCGGTGATGCGGCGCAGCTCGCCCGCGCGATCGAGGCGCTTGATCCACTCACGTAAATCGGTATAGGGCACGCGTGGCTCCGGCGAATCTAAACTTGATCCATGGTATGCGTCGTCTAGTCCGAGCGCGTCTCCGAGCCGCCACAGCTTCGATCCTGCTCAAAGAGGGCGCTCTCGTGGAACGGACCTAACTCGCCATTGCGCTAGCTTCAAGCAGGGGGTCGGCGACCGGCTTCGGCTCAACATAAGCCTGTAGCGGAAGCCCCGCCTCTTTCCATCCGTCAAATCCTCCGCGCAACGGTCGAACGCGATAGATGCCCAGTTTCAGCAGCTGCTTTGCAACACGCGCACTCGTCTCCTCGCTGGGGCAGGTGCAATAAAGCACCACGTCACGATCGCGCGGCAGAAGCTTGCTCTGTGTCACAAGATCGGCAGGGCTGATGCGGACGGCGCCGGGAAGCACGCGCGGATCCGGCAGGTAATCCAGCGGATGCCGCAGATCCACGATGAATGGGGGCGTGTTTCCTTGCGCCTCCGCCGTGTCCAGCATGAACTTCAGTTCCTCGGGCTCCAGCCGCAACTCCCGCATCTCCAGCAGGAAGCGACGATTCTTCCAAACGCGCCAGAGCAGAAGGCCGAGAACCAGCGACAAGAAGATTCCGAAGGCGAACCGGCTCAGAAGATGGAAGAAGGGGGCACTCCGTTTCGCGATGTCGCCAAAGAAGCGGCCGGCCAGCAGATAACTTTCACCCCAAATGATCGATCCCGCCAGATCCCACAGCAGAAAGCGCGCATACGGCATGCCGGTCTGCCCTGCAATCGGAGCCGCCAATGTGGACAGCCCCGGAACGAACTTCGCAAACAGCAGCGTCACCGGTCCGCGTCGGGTAAAGTAGCCCTCCGTCTTGGCCACGCAGGTTGAGGCCTCGAGGGACAGCCGGCAAAGTAGGCGAAGCACAGCTCCTCCGAAGCGACGGCCCAAAAAGTACCAGATGCTGTCCGCCACCAGGCACGCCAGAACCACTGCACCAAGCGCAAGCGAGGCATGCAGACGGTGTGTCGCAGAAAGCGTCCCTGCGGTCAGCAAAAGCGGAACGGACGGAATGGGTATGCCTAACTGCTCGATCAGAACCCAGAGAAAGAGTATGCCGTACGCGTATTCAACGAAGAAGGCAAGTGCGATAGGCATGCGATAGGCCTCACTCTGAGCTGCATGTACTACGGTATGCGTGGCCGAAGGTTCAGCCTAGTTTTTAACCTCGACCTTGGGGGTTACCGAGAAGCCGGCCCGCAAGGCATAATCGCCGTTCTCCTTTTGCAGGTTCGTGAAGTCGATGCGAACCGGAATCCGCTGCACAACCTTCACATAGTTGCCCGTGGCATTCTCCGGCGGGAACAAGGAAAGCATCGATCCCGTCGCGCCTCCGATCTGTGTCACCTTTCCGGAAAACTGGCGTCCACCAAGCGCATCGACCTTGATGTGAACGTCTTGGCCCGGCCGAATCCTATTGAGCTGCGTCTCCTTGAAGTTGGCGGTGACCCACAGATTGACCAGTGGAACGATCGTCAGCATATTCTGGCCGACGCTCACGTTGGCCCCGACCTGGACGTTCTTCTTGTTCACAACGCCCGACACCGGCGCGACCACATGCGTATAGCTGAGGTTCAGCCTCGCCTGATCTACCCTGGCCTGGGCCTGCTTTACATCGGCAAGCGCGGCACTGGCGCGCGCGCGCTGTGCCTCGAGCTGCTGCGGCCTGTTCTTCGTCGCCTCATTCGCCTGCGAACGCGCCTGCAGCAGCTTCTGCTGCATCTGCCGCACAGCCTCTTGCTGCGCGACCAACGTGGCCTGCGCGGACAATACATTCGCATTGTCTGCCGCGGCCTGAGCCACGGCGCCGTCATACTGCTGCTTGGAGATAACGTCCTTCTGCACCAACGGGGTGTAGCGATCGACGTCGAGCTGCGCCTTGATCGCGTTCGCCTTTGCCTGATCGACGTTCGCCGCGGCTGCCTGCACCTGCTTCTGCGCCTGCGCGACCCCCGCCAAGGCACTCTGCACATCAGCGCCGCTGGTGCTGATGGTTGTGGTGGTCGACACCGTCGTGATCGGCACATTCGTGGTCGTCTGATTGGCCGTTGCCTCTGCCGAAGCCAGCGACGCCTGCGCCTGCTCCAGCGCCACAATCTGATCGCGTGGATCGATCTCAGCGATCGGCTGACCTACCTCGACCTTTACGTTGTCCTCCACATAAACCTTGGTGATCTGACCCGAGACGCGCGAGCTGACCTGGAAGATGTTGCCGTCGACCTGCGCGTCGTCCGTGTCTTCGGTATACGTCGAATGCCAGTAAAAGAGACCCGCAATCACAACAACAAGTACGACCACAGCGACAATGAGGAACCGCCGACGGCTCTTCTTTGCCGGCGTCTGCTTGTCTTTGTCCTCCTTGGCGTCATCGTGACCGTTACTCGGGGCATCTCCCTTGCCCTGGGACTGATCGCCCCCGCCCTGGTTGTTCTCGCCCGAGGCGCCGCCCTGCGGCTTGATCTGAACGGTGCCGGTAATCTGCGCGGTCTGTCCATGCTCACCACTGCCGCTGCCCTGCTGCTGATCAGTCTGGTCTGCCACGCTTACTTCCCTCCCAGAAACTCTTTGTAGTTCGTGTCCGCGACCCCGAGCGCACGTGCCAGCGAAAGCTTGGCGACGTTGTGCTGGTAGAGCGCGCTAATGTACTGGTCGTTCGCCTGTTCCGTCTGGCTCTGCGCCTGCGAAACCGGAAGATTGTCGCTGACACCTGCCCGAAAGCGCTGCTGCGCCTCGCTCAGGGCCTCGGTCGCCAAATCAAGATTGCTGCGTGCGGCGTCCACCAGCTTCGCCGCGGCTGTGATGTCGAGCAGGCTGTCGCGCACGTCCGCGTTGACCTGCTGTATCTGATCGGAGAGCTGCGCTTTGGCAGTCTCGTACTGCGCATCGGCTACGGCCTTCAGCCCACGCACCTGCGCGATCTGCAAAATCGGAGCGGAAACCTCGCCGGTCGCCGTGTAGGTTCCGTGCGAGTGCCCCGGCGTCGTGCCGAGATCCCCGAAGTCGCCCGTGATCTGCGCCGACGGAAGCTGATAGTCGAACGCCGCCTTCTTACCCGCCTCGGCGGCACGCACCTGTTCCGCCGCAGCAGCCAGATCCTTGCGTGCCTTCAGCGCCTGCGCAAAGGCCGTCTCCGGGTTCATCGCATCCAAAGCCTTGAACGGCACCGTGTCCGTGAAACGGAACTGCTGGTCCAGCGGCAGGCCGATGACGCGGGCAAGCGCGATCTTGTCTTTTGCCAACTGATTGTTCGCCGAGATTAGGGTCTGCTGCTCGTTCTGGTAGTCCACCTGCGCCCGCAGCACGTCGATGCGTGGACTTGTGCCCGCGTCGTGGGAGGCAATGGCCTGGTCAAGCGTCACCTTCGCCGTGGCCAGCTCCGCCTGGACGGCATCGATCCGCGATCCGTCGGCAATGCAGACCAGATACGCATTGCCGACCGTCAGCACCACCATCTCGCGCGCGTCCTCCGCCGTCAGCCGCGCGCTCTGGAAGTTGTGCTTCGCCTGAATGTAGTTCTGCAGCGCCTGCAGGTTCAGCAGGTTGTAGGTCAGTGACGCGCGAAAGTCCACCACCTGAAACGGACCGATAATCGGATGCAGCCCGGGAAACTTCAGCCCATAGGCCGCCAGATTCACCTGCTGCACCTCGATCGAGGCATCGCCCGTCACCGTGGGCAGCAACGTCTGCAGCTGCTCCAGCCGTTGCCCGTTCGATGTACGTGCGCTCTGGTTCTGGAGAATGATCCCGAGATTGTTCCGCAGGCCACGTCGAATCGCCTCATCGAGCGGCAGGTCGATCATTGTGCCCGTCGACCTCCCTTCGATCAGCGATCCGTTATACGGGCTCTGACCGGTGGTCGAGCCGCTCTGCGTTCCCGAAGGGGTGCCCTGCGTGCCGGCCTGATAGAGCTGTTGCTGCGCCGTCGGCAGCAGGGCATTCGGTCCGACCTGCGTGCCCGAGCCGCTGCTGCTGCCCGTCGTCATGGACCCCCCGCCGCTGCTTGCCTGGCCTGATCCGCCCGAAGAAGACCCGCCCTGCCCGAACGCAACACCGACCACCGCAAACAGAACCCACAGGACGCGAAGCCGCGAGCGACACCATGCGGGTAAACTTTGACTCATACGTGTAATCGTACCTGCTCCGACAAAAGTGTCCTGGGAAGGAAACCGGCAGACGCAACCCATCTGAACCGTGTATCTTTCCTCTCTCTTGTGAAGATGCGCAAACGGCAATGGTTTCTTCAAAAAAGCTGCCCCGTTGATTACGGTCGGACATTAAGCCGGCGTCACAAAGCCTCTAGAGCCTTTATGACCAGCCCGCAAACAAGATCTAGCCCCAAAAAGAACAGGCGCCATGGACAAAAGCTTGCTGCTCGGTGTGGATGTAGGAACCGGAGGAACGCGAGCGGTCCTTGTCTCGCGCGCGGGCAACGTCGTCTTCTCTGCTTCAGTCGACCACCAGCCCATGCGCTCCGAGCTCATCGGCTGGGCCGAGCAGGATCCAGCGGACTGGTGGCGCGCCGCACGCGAGGCCATCACCGCCGTCCTCCGGCAGGCCGGCCCTGACACTCGCGTGGAGGCCATCGGTCTTACGGGCCAGATGCACGGCTGCGTGCTGCTGGACGCCGCCGGCGAACTCCTCCGCCCGGCGATGATCTGGTGCGACCAGCGGACCCAGCCGGAGTGTGACTGGCTGACCGACCGGGTCGGCTTTGATCGGTTGATCGAGCTCGTCGCCAACCCGGCCCTTCCCAACTTCACCCTCACCAAGCTGCTCTGGGTCGAGCGGCACGAGCCCGAGATCTTCGCCCGCATCGAGTACGTCCTTTGCCCCAAGGACTATGTGCGCCTCCGCCTCACGGGGGAGTACGCGATCGATGTGCAGGAGGCGAGCGGAACCCTTCTGCTCGACGTCGCCCATCGCCGCTGGAGCGCGGAGCTGGCCGAGTTGGCCGGCATCCCCCTGCGCTGGCTGCCACGCCTCTTTGAGAGCCCGGAGGTCTGCGCTCGCGTCAGCGCCGCCGGCGCCGCGGCCACCGGCCTTGCGGAGGGCACGCCCGTTGTCGCCGGCGCCGGCGATCAGGGCGCGGGCGCGGTCGGCATGGGCATTCTCACTCCCGGCAGCGTCTCCGCCACCATCGGCACCAGTGGCGTCGTCTTTGCCGCGACCGACACCCCCACCTTCGATCCACGCGGCCGTCTGCACACCTTCTGTCACGCCGCTCCCGGCCTGTGGCACGTCATGGGCGTGACCAACGGCGCCGGGCTGAGCCTTCGCTTCTTCCGCGACACCTTCGCCACCGGCGAGAGCTACGACGCGCTCCTGGCCGAGGCCGCGGACGTTCCGGCAGGTTCGGATGGCCTGCTCTGGGCGCCTTATCTCTTCGGTGAACGCACACCCCACCTCGACCCCAACGCCCGCGCCGCCTTTGTCGGGGTCACCGCCAGCCACACCCGCGCGCACTTCGTTCGCGCCGTCCTCGAGGGGGTCGCCATGAGCCTGCGAGACACCCTCACCCTGTTCGCCGAACTCGGCATCCCCGTCCAGGGCATCCGGCTCGGGGGCGGTGGCGCTCGCGGCCCGCTCTGGCGGCAGATTCAGGCCGATGTCTACGGTCGACCAGTCGAGCTGCTCGCGGCCGAAGAGGGCGGCGCCTTCGGCGCGGCGCTCCTGGCCGGCGCCGGCGTCGGCCTCTGGCCAAGCGTCGAGGCCGCCTGCGCCGCCGCGGTCCAGGTCGCGGACACGCTCGCGCCGAGCGACGTCGAGGCAATGGACCGCGCCTACGCCCGCTTCCGTCGCCTCTACCCTGCCCTCCGCGCCGTCGAATCCCCTTCCCACCCCCAGCTTCCTGGAGTCGCCTAATGCCCCCACAGGAGATCTCCGTCGCCGTTCTCGGCTTCGGCCTCGCTGGCCGTGTCTTTCACGCGCCCTTCGTCAGCGCTGTGCCCGGTCTCCGCCTCGCTGCCATCGTCCAGCGTCACGGCGACGAGGCGTCCAAGGCCTATCCCGAGGCATCCACCGGCGTCCGTGTCGCGCGCTCCGTGGCGGAGGTCATCGAAGATCCCGCTATCGACCTCATCGTCGTCGGCACCCCCAACGAAACGCACTTCCCGCTCGCCTTGGCCGCCCTGCGCGCCGGCAAGCACGTCGTCGTCGATAAACCCCTCGCCACCTCAAGCGCCGAGATTGCTGCCCTCATTGAGCTCGCGCGCCGGCAGAACCGGGTGCTCGCGCCCTTTCACAACCGGCGCTGGGACGGGGACTTCCTCACCGTTCAGCAGCTCCTGGCTGATCGCACCCTCGGCCGCCTTGTCACCTTCAGCTCCCGTTTCGATCGCTTCCGCCCGGTAACCCGCTCCGGCACCTGGAAGGAGGCGAGCCACCCCGGTAACGGCATCCTCTTCGATCTCGGACCGCACCTCGTCGATCAGGCGCTCACCCTCTTCGGCACACCCGACACGCTCACAGCCAGCGTGCGTCGGGAGCGCGACGGCACGGAGATCGAGGACGCCTTCGATCTCACCTTGGAGTTTCCCGACGGCCTCCGAGCCCTGCTCGGGGCAACGGTGATCGCGGCGGAGCCGGCGCCACGCTTCTTGCTGCACGGAACCCATGGCAGCTTCCGCAAGTTCGGCGTCGATCCGCAGGAGCCGGCGCTCGTGGCCGGTGCGCACGTGCCGCAACTCGGCGCGGCGGAGCTCTGGCTGCGTGAACCCAAAGAGCACTTCGGCGAGTTGACCATCGCACCCGACCCGGCCAACGCGCCGACAACGCTGATTCACACGCGCCCCGAAACACAGACCGGCGACTACCGCGGCTTCTACAACAATGTCGTCGCCGCTGTGCGCGGCGAGCAGCCTCTCCCGGTCTCGCCGGAAGACGCCTGGCGCGCCATCCGCCTGCTGGAGCTGGCACGGCAAAGCTCTCAAGAACAACGCACTCTCCGCGTCGATCTGTCGCCCCCGTTTTCAACCCCGTCCTGACGCCTCCGTCCTGACACCCCGTGCGGCTTGCTAAAGTAAGGCCATGGCGAGCGGATGGAATGAGCCGGCGACACCGATCGGCAACGAAGCGGTGACCGGCGACAAGGGCCCTCCGGAGACTTCGGCCGAGCCCGCCTTCTCTGACCAGGTGACGACCGCGGCCGAACCAACCTCCCCCACCGATCCGGCGCACGTGCTGCCCCGAGGCTTTCTTTGGGGCGCGGTCCGCGCCGGCATCAAGGCAAGCGGCAGCCTCGATCTCGCTGCCGCCTTCGTCACCGGTCGCGGTCAGGCGGCCGTCAGCTACACCGGCAACGCCGTCGTCGCGGCCCCCATTACCGTCGGCCGCGAGCACCTCGCCGTCACCAGCGGCAAGGTCAGCGCGCTGCTGGTCAACGCCGGCAACGCCAACTGCGCCACCGGCGCCCCGGGCCTCGCCGCTTGCCGGCAAAGCTGCGTCGCCGCGGCCGAAGCCCTGGGCTGCATCTTCGATGAGGTCCTGCCCTCCTCGACCGGCATCATCGGCGTCCCCTTCCCGATCGACACCCTGATCGCACATCTGCCGGCGTTGCGTGAGGCCATGGGCGACACCATCGAGCACGCCGAGGCCTTCGCGGACGCGATCCTGACCACCGACACCCGCCGCAAGATCGCGCGCGCCGTGGTCGACGTCGACGATGCGGAAATCCGGCTGCTCGGCATCTGCAAGGGTGCGGGCATGATCGCGCCCCTGCTCGGCGCCCCCGTGGGCAGCCCTGCCGTACCCCACGCCACCATGCTGGTCTATCTCTTCACCGATCTCTCCGCTGACGCCGCCACCCTGCGGCAGATGCTCGAGCCCGCGGTCGAACGCAGCTTCAACTCGATCTCAATCGATGGCGATACCTCGACCAACGACACGGTCGTGCTCCTGGCGAGCAGCGCCAGCGGCATCGAAGCCGAGCCGCGCGTGAAGGCAGCCTTCGCCGACGCGCTCGACCTGGTCTGCCAATCCCTGGCACGACAGATTGTGGCCGACGGCGAGGGCGTGGGCCATGTCGTCGAACTCCACGTCCAAGGCGCCGTCACCGTCGCCGAAGCGCGGCAGGTCGCCCGCACCATCGCCAACTCACCCCTCTGCAAGACCGCGTGGTCGAGCGCCGACCCGAACTGGGGACGTCTGCTCGCCGCGGCCGGTCGCAGCGGCGTCCCCATCGCCCCCGAGCAGATGCGCATCGCCCTGGGTGGCGTCGAGGTCTTCCGCCACGGCCAACGCGTCGCCGACTACGATGAGATCGCGGCACACACCGCCATGCAGGCCCCCGTGTACACCATCGACCTCGACCTGGGCCGAGGCGAAGCCGAGTGCCGCTTTCTCACCTGCGATCTCACCGCGGAATACGTCCGCATCAACGCCGACTACTCCACCTAACCCGCGCCCATCTCACCCAGTGCCATGTGGCCTGCTCCGACCCTCCGGCTGGCTCTTCGTGGCGATTCTTCTGGCCACCGCCGTCATTGCCATCCTTTGTCGGCCACATCACTGCCGCCGCTTTGCCCGCGTCTGAGGGGGGCCAGATGACGAATCACGCACCTCTTCTATATCGTTAGACCGATCGGCTCTGCACGCGCCCGACGCCACCGCGCATCGCCGACCTAGCTCACCCGGGGATCACATCATGACCACAAAGGTTGACGAAACCGTACGACAGGATCTTTCAGCCGAGATGGCCGAGTGGATCGAGGCCTTTGACGAACTCGTCGCCCAGGACTGGGAGCAGTCCTCCGCCATCCTCGAATCCCTCCGGCAACGCGCCCGTGAGGCTGGCGTCCCCGTCACCAGTGAGCTCACCACCCCCTACCTCAACACCATCCCCAAACACGACGAGGTCCCCTACCCGGGCGATCGCGACCTCGAGCGCCGGGTCGAGGCTCTCATCCGCTGGAACGCCATGGCCATGGTTCACGGCCAGAACAAGAAAGACCCCGGCATCGGCGGCCACATCTCCACCTACTCCTCCCTCGCCACCCTGCTCGAGGTCGGCTTCAACCACTTCTTCCGCGCCCAGTACCCCGGCCAAAACAACACCGAGCTCCCCGGCGACTTCATCTACTTCCAGGGCCATGCAAGCCCCGGCGTCTACGCCCGCGCCTTCCTCGAAGGCCGCCTGGATGAATCCCGCCTCAAGAACTTTCGTCACGAGCTCCGCGACACCCCCGGCCTGTCCTCGTACCCGCACCCCTGGCTCATGCCCGATTTCTGGCGCTTTCCCACCGTCTCTATGGGCATCGGCCCGCTCAACGCCATCTACCAGGCACGCTTCATGCGCTACCTCGAAAACCGCGGCCTGATCGAGAAATCCGACCGCAAGGTCTGGGCCTTCGTCGGCGACGGCGAGACCGACGAGGTCGACACCCTCGGCGCCATCTCGCTCGGCTCGCGGGAAAAACTCGACAACCTCATCTTCGTCGTCAACTGCAACCTTCAGCGCCTCGACGGCCCCGTCCGCGGCAACAAACGCATCATCGACGAGCTCGAAGGCATGTTCCGCGGCGCCGGCTGGAACGTCATCAAGGTCATCTGGGGCTCGGATTGGGACGAGCTCTTCGCCCGCGACCACAAAGGCCTCCTGCTCAAGCGCATGGAAGAGTGCGTGGACGGTGACTTCCAGGCCTTCAAGGCCAAGGGCGGCGCCTATCTCCGTCGTGAGTTCTTCGGCAAGTACCCCGAGCTCCTCGAGCTCGTCGCCGACAAGACCGACGACGAGCTCATCCGCCTCCACCGCGGCGGACACGACCCCGCCAAGATATTCAACGCCTATAAGCGCGCCCTCGAGCACAAGGGCGGCCCCACCGTCATCCTCGCCAAAACTGTCAAGGGCTACGGCCTCGGCTCCACTGAGGCGCGCAACGCCTCGCACCAGGAGAAAAAACTCACCGATGACGGCGTCACCGCCTTTATCAAGCGCTTCGACATCCCCATTCCCGAAGAGGCTGCCAAGAACGGCGCCTTCTTCAAGCCCTCCGACGACGCCCCGGAGATCCAATACCTCCAGTCGCGCCGCCGCGAGCTAGGCGGCTTCCTCCCCCGCCGCAACGCCCCCGCCACCCTCAACTTCAAAGCCCCCGAGCTCAGCAGCATGACCGAGTGGACCGGCGGCTCCAAGGGCCGCGAGGTCTCGACCACCATGGGCTTCGTCAGCCTGCTGCGCGGCCTGCTCAAGGATCCCAAGATCGGCAAGCTGATCGTCCCCATCGTGCCCGACGAGGGCCGCACCTTCGGCCTCGAGTCCGTCATCAAGCAGGTCGGTATCTACGCCCCGGAAGGCCAAAAGTACACCCCGCACGACTCCGACATGCTGCTCAGCTACCGCGAGGAAAAAGAGGGTCAAGTCCTTGAAGAGGGCATCACCGAGGCCGGTTCCATGGCCTCCTTCACCGCCGCGGGCACCGCCTACGCCAACTACGGCGTACCCTCCGTCCCGTTCTACATGTACTACTCCATGTTCGGCTTTCAGCGCGTCGGCGACATGATCTGGGCCTTCGCCGACTCGCGCGGCAAAGGCTTCCTCATGGGCGGCACCGCCGGCCGCACTACCATGCTCGGCGAGGGCCTGCAACACCAAGACGGCCACTCCCTCGTCCTCGCCGGCACCGTTCCCACCTGCGTCACCTACGACCCGGCCTTTGTCTACGAGCTCGCCACCATCGTCCAGGACGGCCTCAGGCGGATGTATGAGCTCGGCGAAGACCGCTTCTACTACCTCACCATGTACAACGAGGACTACCCCATGCCGCCCATGCCCGAGGGCGCGGCCGAAGGCATCCTCCGCGGCCTCTATCGCGTCAGCCCCGCCGCCTCCGGTCCGGCCGCCTCGGGCAACGCCCGAGTTGAAGCAAAAGTCCAGCTCTTCGGCTCCGGCCCCATCCTCCGTGAAGCCCTCCGCGCCCAGGCTATCCTCGCCGAAAAGTTCAACCTCCAGGCCGACGTTTGGAGCGTCACCAGCTACGTCGAACTCCGCCGCGACGCCCTCGCCGTCGAACGCTGGAACCGCCTCCATCCCGCCGAACCCGAGCGCAGACCCTTCCTCCTCGAAGCGCTCGGCGACGCCCCCGGCCCCATCATCGCTGCCTCCGACTACATGAAGTCCATCCCGGACGGCCTCGCCCCCTGGCTCCCCGGCCGCCTCGTCTCCCTCGGCACCGACGGCTTCGGCCGGTCCGACAACCGCGAGCACCTCCGCCGCCACTTCGAGGTCAGCGCCGAGGCCATCGTCGCCGCCGCCCTCAGCCGCCTCGCCCGCGAGGGCGCCCTCGATCCCAAGGTCGCCCAGGCAGCGCTTGCCGAGCTCGGCCTCAACGTCGACGCGCCCGACCCAGCCCGCGCCTAGTGGAGATCCTCGACGCTGTGCAACCCGGCGAGAACCCCCTGGTGCCGAACGCCGTGCTCCGCCAAATGCATACGGCAATCCAGGCGCTGCGGCGATCCTCGTCGCGCGGCGCGACCTCTGCCCGCTGTCCGCGCGGGCAGGAGGCGATCTGTACCAGTGCCCTACTCACCCTGCGCGCGGGGGATCTGGTCTCTGATCTGCCCGGACGTGCGCTCACGCAGACCGTAGTGCAAGCCCTTCAGCTCGAGGCCGCTCCGACCCCCCTGCCCATCGGGGCAACCTCCCCACACCAACGCCTGCTGCTGGCCGTCGGCGCAGCCGCCGCGCTTCGGGCCCAGGCCGCCGGTGCCGTTCTGCTCGCCTTTGCCGGAGCAGCGGACCTTAAGCGAACGCAGTGGCAGGAGGTGCTCGGTCTCGCCGGCGCCTCCTCGTTGCCCATTCTCTTTATCGCTCTTCCCGGCAAAACGCTCGTCGGCCAGGGCTGGCTCAGCGACCACGCGCAGGGCTTCGGCGTTCCCGGCATTCCCGTCGATCTCGCCGATGCCGTTGCGCTCTATCGTGTGCTGCAGGAGAGCGCTCTGCGTGCCCGCCACGGCGACGGTCCGGCGTTGCTTGAGCCAATCGCCTGGACACTCGACGGCTCGTCCAGCCAGGCCGCCGACCCGCTGCGAACCATGCAGCAGCTCCTGCGTCAGCGCGGTCTGCTCGATGCGCCTCTCCGCACCTCCCGCCCGTCTGCCTCCCAACGCCCGACCGCGCAGCGCCACCGCAGCGAATGATTACACTGGAGGGGCTGGCGTCACCCGGCCACGAGGTTTCAGTGCGCACCAGAGGTTCCTTCTTCGCCGCGGGCGTTCTTGTCTGCGTGGCCGCCTGCGGCATCGCCCAGTCTTCCCCACCGCCTCCGGATATCCCCACCGTCCCGACGCCCAACTCTCCGCAAACCAACCCCGCAACGCCCCAGCCATCGGCGACCCCCGGCACGGCACCCGCGCCATCCCCCACTCCGGCCGACACCCAGCCCGAGATGCCCGCATACGACGGGGCACCGACCCCCGGCACGCCCATCCCGGCGCCGCAGCCGGTCTCGCCCATGCAGATCGCGCCCGCGCAACCCAGCACACACAATCCCTTCATCGGGTACACCAAATACGGCACACAGATCCCGCCGCGCTTCAACGACACCTACGGCTCGACCTACATCCCGGTCGACAGCTGGATCTACCCCGCCATGCTGCGGCTGTACTCGCTTGGGTACGTCGACACCATGTTCCTCAGCATGCGCCCATGGACCCGTCGTTCCGTCCTGCACATGCTCCAGGTCTCTGAAGACGACATCCTGGACAGCGACGACACCGAGGCACAGCAGATCCTGGCCACCATGCTCGACGAGCTCCGTGCCGAGGTCCCCGACAACCTTGAGCCGCGCGGAGCCGTCTTCGGGCTCTACTCGGCGTACACCCGCCTCATGGGCGTCGGCGGACCCACGCTGCGCGATAGCTACCACCTTGGCCAGACGCTGGTTAACGACTACGGCCGCCCCTACCAGAGCGGCTTCAACAACATCACCGGCTTCTCCTCCGTGAACGAGTATGGGCGGTTCTCGCTGTACGTGCGCGGCGAGTACCAGCACGCGCCCTCCGGCCCGGGCTACTCGACCGCCCTCGCGGGCGTGATCTCCGGTCGCGATGCTATTCCCTATATCGGCTACAACATCCCCCAGGACACCGTTCCCCAGGGTCCCATCGCGTCGCAAAATCCCTTCCGTCTACAGGAAGCAACACTCTCGTTTCATCTCGCGAACCACGAGATCTCCCTCGGCAAATCCGACGCCTGGCTTGGCCCCGGCTTCGGTGGCGCCATGGCCTGGTCCAACAACGCCGAGGACATCTACTCCTTCCGCGTCAATCGCGTCGAGCCGCTTTACATTCCCTACGTCTCGGCCGTGCTCGGCCCCATCCGCTACGACTTCTTCTACGGCAGCCTGCAGGGCCACACCTATCCGAACGACGATTGGACCCACTCGGAGATGATCGCGTTCAAGCCGACCGCGAACTTCGAGTTCGGCTTCCAACGCACGATCGTCTTCGGCGGCAAGGGTCATGAGCCGGTCACCCTGCACACCTTCCTCAAGGGCTTCTTCGATATCAACGACACCACGGCCGCCGAAAAGTACTCGCGTGACGACCCAGGCGCGCGCTTCAGCGACTTCACCTTCTCCTATCGACTTCCCTTTCTGCGCAAATACGCCACGCTCACCCTTGACTCCATCAGCCACGATGACGTGACCCCGATCAGCGCCCCACGCCGGGCTGCCTTCCGCACCGGGCTTTACCTCTCCCAATTCCCCCGCCTGCGCCGCCTGGACCTTCGCGCCGAAGCGTCCATGACGGACCAGCCCGTGCAGCGAAGCCTCGGCGGCTACTTCAACTACTACGAGACCATCCAACGCCAGGCCTACACCAACAAGGGCTTCATCATGGGCGACTGGATGGGACGCGAGGCCAAAGGCGGTCAGGCCTGGCTTACCTACCATCTCAGCGCCAACGAGTGGGTGCAGCTTTACTACCTCAACAAGCAGAACGCCAAGGACTTCTACGCGACCACACAGAACCAGTTCAAGGTCGACGTGATGAAGCGTCTGCGCCCGGATATCGAGATGGACGCCTGGGTCCAGTACGAGCGGTGGAAGGCGCCCATCTACAAGACAGGGCTTCAGAGCGACACGATCGGCGCCGTGCAGATCACCTTCTACCCCCAGCTCCACCACGCCGCGGGCCTGCCGTGAGTACAACCTTCAACAGCTCCTGGGTGCTGCTTGCCACCCTGCTTCGACCGCAGGGCCGCAAGGGCGAGATCCTCGCCGAGTCCTTCACCGACTTCCCCGAGAGTCTGGCCGGTCGCGCCGGCCTCTATCTCGCGCCCGCCGACTTCGCGGAAGGCGAAGCGGATGCCAATCCATGCACCGTGCTCACCGCCTGGCTGCCCAAAGGTCGCAATGAGGGACGCGTCGTTCTCGCACTTGGCGGTGTCAGCAGCATCGACGAGGCACAAGCCCTCTGCGGTCTTGAACTTGTCGTGCGCGCCGAACACCGTCAGCTCCTCGATGACGGTGCCGCTTACATCAGTGACCTTGTCGGCAGCACCGTCTTTGACGGCGATCAGCCGATCGGCCCGGTGCGAGATGTGCAATTTCCCACCACCGCCGATGGTCGCCGCCGGCTCGAGAACGTCGCTCCTCTGTTGGTCGTGGTCTCGGGAGCAGACGAGCTGCTCGTTCCCTTTGTCCGCGAACAGGTCGACCGCATCGATACAGCCGCGAAGGAGCTGCACCTGCGCCTGCCGGTCGGCCTTCTCGATCTGCAGCGCCCTGGCTCATGAGCCGCGGCGGCCGATTCGACCGAACCTCCCCAGCATTGACCCGCGCACACCGGCGCTAGAACGAGACGCTCCAGCTCTAAAGTGTCCTCTCGACCGAAGCAAAGCAAAGTGGAGAGACCCGTAGCTTTAAACGCGCGTCAAGGCAGATCCCTTTGGGAAGGACAAAGAAGAGCAACGACGCTCTACGCTTGGTGCGCTTGCCCTAAAAGCGGCAGGCCAGCCCAACCGAAACGATCGGATACACCGAAAGTAAGCGGAGGTCGTTTTGCAACTTCGTCGCCTCTGCCTTCACGTTGGCCTGCATCTGCGGATCCGCCCCCGCATTGAAACAACCCGCGCTGGTGCAGGCCGTGCCGGCTAGTTGCAGATTGATCTGCGGCGATTCGAGGTACGCTCCGCCGAACTCGATCGGCACCGAAAAGTGGCGACCGCTCCGAGGCAGGACGTTGCCGAAGCCCAGCAGCACCAACGGAGCGATCCGTTTGCCGTACGCCACACTCGCCGTTCCTTCCACCGGGTCATCCGGACTGTTGACGTAAGTCGTGTTGTTCAGCGTAAAGCTCTGTCCCTCTGCAACCGACGCGGTGCCCGCAATGCTGTTGCGGAAGTAAAGCGCACCCAGGCTGACGTGAAAGCCGTTGTGGCTAGGAAACCAGTCGACCGTACCCTGGCCCGACGTGAACTTGAGCCCGGGAGAGTAGCCAATACCATCCGTGCTGAAGGGATACTGCAACTTCAAGTAGCTCGCGCCGAAACGAACGTTCCACTTCCGTGCAACCGGTACGGCCATCTCCGCGCCGCCCCCAAGCGTACTGACCTTCACCCCGAACGCGACCGATCGAAACGGTCGAACACGATCGAATGGGCGCAGATCCGGCAGATCGTGCACCCGCTTGGTTGGCGGCGGCAGCGTTACCGGCGCGGGCGCCGCTGCAGCCGCCGAACCCTCTGTGAGTGGACCTGCCATCGTCGCGGGAACCGTCTCCCCGGATACGTACAGCTTCCCCGCCGTCCCCAGGCTTTCCACTGTCGTGTCCGCCACCGGTGTCATCTGCGCTGCAGCATCGAACGGTCCGGCAAACTGCGCCAGAACCATCGCCAGCAGCATAATGAGCAGAGTGGCAGATCGACGATGCGCCAAGCGGCAACCTCTCCAGGTCGGACCCGTCCAGCACACCAGGCTGCGGGACGGACAGACGACATGCTGACACTACCAACCCGAGCGCATTCTGCCGATGCCCCGTCGGTGGGACGGAAGGAGCCCCGCCATGCGGTTTGATCTGGTCACGATCTTTCCCGGCCTCGTTCAAAGCACGCTCGAGTTCGGCGTGCTGCGCCGCGCGTGCGAACAAGGTGTGGTCCAGGTGCAGACGACTGACCTGCGGCTGTTCACGCACGATCGCCATCGCACCGTCGATGATCGCCCCTACGGGGGCGGCGAGGGCATGGTGATGAAGCCGGAGCCGATCTTCGCCGCGGTCGAGTCACTCGGGGTTGCACCCAAACCATCCCGCGACACGCATCGCGAGCGTGTCCTACTGCTCTCTCCACAGGGTCGGCCCTTCCGCCAGACGCTCGCCGCCGAGCTGGGGACGCTGAACCGGCTCGTGCTCATCTGCGGTCGTTACGAGGGCGTGGACCAGCGCGTAAGCGACCTGCTGTGCGACGGCGAACTCTCCATCGGCGACTACGTCCTGTCCGGCGGCGAGCTGGCCGCGGCCGTCGTGGTGGACGCCGTCGTTCGGCTGCTGCCCGGCGTGCTCGGCAATCCGGACTCGGCGCGCTTTGAAAGCTTCGGCGTGGCCGAACAGGATACGGCGCCGAATACGATCGACGGTGTCCCCCGATCCACGCACGGCAGCGGCGGCCTGCTCGACTATCCCCACTACACCCGACCGCACAGCTTTCGCGGAGCCGTCGTACCGGCGGCGCTCGCCAACGGCGACCACGACGCAATCCGGCGGTGGCGCCGCCGCATGAGCCTGCAAAAAACTCTGCTGCACCGACCGGAGCTGCTGGAAGGCGCGCCGCTCACGCCGGAAGATCAGCGCATCCTCGCCGAGCTCCGCCGCGAGCATGCCCTCAATTCGAGGTGATGCGCCCGCCATCTTGGTGTAAACTCACAGATTGAGTCCAACCTAGGAAACCGCATCATGTCGATTCACCCCATCATGCAGAAACTCGCCACCAAGCTCGATCGGACCGATCTGCCTCCGTTCGCCGCCGGCGACACCGTTCGTGTTCAGGTCAAGATCAAGGAAGGCGAAAAAGAACGCCTCCAGGCCTTTGAAGGTCTTGTGATCGCCACCCGCAAAGGTCCGCAAGGCACCTTTACCGTGCGCAAGATGAGCTTCGGCTATGGCGTCGAGCGCATCTTCCCCTACAACTCCAAAGTCGTCGACAAGGTGGAAAAGATACGCTCCTTCCGCGTCCGTCGGGCGAAGCTCTTTTACCTTCGTGGCCTTCGCGGCAAGGCAGCTCGTCTGCGCGAGGTCGAGCGCACCGCTTAAACTCCGCTCACCCGAGCGCAAGAGCCCTGGCTTCGGCCGGGGCTCTTCGTTGCTGCCATACCCGCAGCAACCCCCGCCGCAGCGGGTATTAGACTGAGCAAAGATCATGCCTGCGAGATCCTCCACCGTGCCGACCGGGGGTGAGCCTGCGAGGACCTCCTCCAAGCCGCTTCCATCAAACGAGGCCCGCCCCGTCACCAAAGCCACCGCAAAGCAGCAGCTGCTCAAACAGCTGATCTGCAGTGATGCGCCGGAGCAGGCACTGCGCTATCGCGGCTTCCAGACGATTGCAGGCATCGACGAGGTCGGACGCGGTGCGCTCTTCGGCCCCGTCGTCGCCGCCGCCGTGATCCTGCCCAAAGGGGTTCGGGCGCTCGCGCGCGCCGGCCTCAAAGACTCCAAGCAGCTTTCGCGCGAGGACCGCGAGCGCCTCGATCGACGCGTGCGCAAGGTCGCCCTCGCCGTCGCCGTCGCCGAGGTCGAGGCCGCGGTCATCGATCGCATCAACATCTACCAGGCCACACGCCGCGCTATGCGGGAGGCGGTGGAGGCGCTGGCGGTCCGCCCCGATCACCTCCTGATCGACGCCATGCGGCTCGATCACCCCTGCGCTCAGACCCGTCTCTTCTACGGCGACGCGCTCAGCCTGTCGATCGCCGCCGCGTCGGTCGTCGCCAAGGTGCATCGGGATGCGCTGATGCGTGAGCTCGACCACCTGCATCCTGAGTACGGCCTCGCCTCCCACAAGGGCTACGCCACCCCGGAGCATCGTCGGGCGCTCAAGCTGCACGGTCCCACCGGGCTGCATCGCCGCAGCTTCGCCCCGGTCGCCGCCGCTGACCCCGAGACCGCGCCGCTTCACGTCATCGCAGACGACGACCTCGCTCCCCTTGAGCTCTTGTTCGACCTCACCGACCTCGAAGGTGCCGCGCCGGAGGAGGACGATTGGGCCTAAAGCTGATGTGCGTCGTCGCACATCCGGACGATGAGTGCTTCGCGTTTGGGGGCGCCCTCGCGCTTGCGGCCGATCGCGGCATCGAGACCTATGTCGTCTGCCTCACGGATGGACAGGCAGCCACCCATCGCGGCTCGGCCGGCAGCGGAGCGGAGCTCGGCAAGACTCGCGCGGCGGAGTTCGTCGCCTCCTGCGCCGTGCTCGGCGTCACGCACCACGAAATGCTCGACCTCGAGGACGGTCGCTTGGAAGCCGCCGACTTCCCCCGAACAGCGGGCCTTCTTGTGCGCCGCATGCGCCGCTTTCAGCCAGATGTGGTCCTCAGCTTCGGTCTGGACGGCGGTCTCAACGCGCACGCCGATCACATGATGGTGTCCATGCTGACCTCGGCCGCCTTTCACTGGGCAGGTCGGGCCAAACGCTACCCCGAGTTCGCCCCGACGTTTCAGCCGCGTCGCCTGTTCCTGCTCACAACCGACGTCTTCCTGCCCGATCGCCCGCCAACCCTTCCCTCCCCCTGGAGCGTCCGCCTGGACATCACCAGCGTGCTTTCGCGCAAAAGCGAGGCGTTCCGCGCCCATATCTCCCAGGCGCCGCTGATGGAACGCACCCGCGACTTCTTCGAGCAGCATGGCGGCGCGGAGTTCTATTCCCTCGCCGCCGCCCCCGAACCGCAGGTCGTTCAGCTCGCCGACGACCTCTTTGCCGGCCTCTGACGCCGTTCCGCGCCGCAGGCCCCCTTCGCTCGATCCGTATTGGTCAGGCCATAAGGGAGTCGCTGCGCGTTCACTCTGGTCAGCGGACGAACACCGTCCGCCATCGCACACGCCTATGGTGTTGGCTGAGGTGCTCCCATGAACGAGGAAGAGATGGCCACGACCGATCCCGTCGAGCTCTTCCACCAGTGGATGGGTGAGGCGGAAAAGACGGAGCCGAACGACCATAATGCTGTGGCGCTCGCCACGGCGACAAAGGACGGCACTCCCAGCGTCCGCATGGTGCTGCTGAAGCGCGTCACCGATGGCTCCTTCTGCTTCTTCACTAACGAGCAGAGTGAAAAGGGCGAGCAGCTCACGACGAATCCCCATGCGGCCATGTGCTTCCACTGGAAAAGCCTGCGCCGACAGGTCCGCCTGGAGGGAAACGTTACGACCATGCCCGATCCTGAGGTCGACCAGTACTTTTACAGTCGATCGCGCGGCAGCCAACTCGGCGCGGCGGTCTCCGCACAGAGCCGTGTCTTACCGAATCGCGAGCTGCTCGAGCAGCAAGTTCGCTCCTTTGGAGCGGAGCATCCGGATGTGGTGCCCCGGCCCGCATTCTGGCGCGGCTACTGCCTCAACCCGCAACGCATCGAGTTTTGGAAGGACGGCAAGGATCGCCTGCACGATCGCTTTCTCTACACCCGCGCCGAATCCGGTTGGCACGCCGTACGGCTCTATCCTTAGTTCGGCTCTACCCTACAACGGCTACCCTACGGCGGCTATTCAAAGACAGACTCTCCCAGCGTCCCTTGAAAAGGTGAGCGCTCCTCGCCGGAAGAAAAGAAATCTCACTTTCTTGCGCAGGTCCTTGCGCACGTGTGCAGAGTTCCTTCTTCCCTGCTGGAATTCAGCGAAGCTCTCGTGGCCGTTCAGGTGCACACTTGAATCCAATGCAGCATCCGCGCGCGTTTGTAAATTGACCCGCGTGGTCCCTCCCCGCACTCGCTCGATCGAAAGCTAAGGAGAAGAGAGATGCGCCTGAAGTCCGCCCTGTTTACCGCAGTTCTGATGGTTTTGCCGGGATCACTTGCCGCCGTTGCCGCAGATAGTTCCTCCGGCAACTTCACCGTCTCTCAGCAGACCATGATTCCTGGCACGACATTGTCGCCGGGCACCTACACGATTCACATTGTCGATCACCTCCAGGATCGCTATATCGTCCGTGTGGACAACCCAAGCGGTTCCACGCACTCCACCTTTATCGGTGTGCAGGACCTCAAGTTGAAGTCGATCGCCAGCACGGGGGTTGTTCCCTGGGACTCCGCCCCGGAAGGAAACTCGGCGATCCGCGGATATTCTTTCGGCATCGGTTCGCCCGCGCTTGAGTTCGTCTACCCCAAAGGAGACGCGGTCGCTCTGGCCAAGCTGAACGACAGCAAGGTCCCCGCGATCGATCCCGCGTCAGAAGGTCGACCCGCGGAGTTGAGCGGTCTCTCCAAGGACGATATGGAGATCGTCTCGCTCTGGCTACTCTCGGCGACACGCGTCGGCCCCAACGATAGCGCGCCGCAGATCAAGGCAGAGAAGTATCAGCAGGTCGCCTCGGCTCGTCCGGTGAAGCCGGTCATCAGCCAACTGCCGCACACAGCGAGTGAGTTGCCCGCAGTTCTGCTTACCGGTCTGCTCTCCTTGCTGGGCGCGGGCGCACTTTGGACGCGACGCACCCTTGGCAGCCGGGCACTCTAGCCATGCCGGAGAATCGGTCCTCAGGAAGCCTCGCCCGAGGAGCGGAGGCGCTGCTGTGGTTTACAGCAGCGCTCTGCCTGGGGACCGTCTGCGTCATCGTCGTGGGAGCATTCTCCTCGGCCCATGCAGCCCAAAGCCTCCCGTCGACGTCCGTAACCTCGGCCCAAGCTTCTCCTCCCACCACCCCGGATTATGATCGGTCCATCTCCACTGCTGGCTCCTCGGACGTCGGCTCGGTTATGGGGCGACTGGAGATACCCGATCTTCACCTCTCTGTTCCGGTGACCACCGGCATTGAGCCCTCCAGCCTGCTCCATGGTGTCGGTCACATCAACGGCACGGCGATGCCGGGCGGCCTTGGCACCATCGGGCTCGCGGGCCACCGCGACACCTACCTCCGCGCTCTGCGCAGCGTCGCTGTGGGCATGGATATCCGCGTTGTCGACGGGACCGGTGTCTACCACTACACAGTCGACTCCACCGAGATCGTCACCCCCGAACAGGTAGAGGTGCTCGCCATTCAGTCGCGGCCGGCGCTCACCTTAATCACATGCTTCCCCTTCGACTACGTCGGCCCCGCGCCGAAACGATTTATTGTTCATGCGTACCTCAATTCGGTCATTCCGGATCGTCGCGGCTGACGTAGACTTCCCCTGCTGCGTCCCAGCCCGTCGCGCAGCTCCCCGTCAATGATCCGAACCCCGCTCACGCCCTTGCCGATCCTCCCTCCCGCAGGGAAACAGCCCGCCAAGAAGCGTTGGCGTTCGATCGGTGCGCGGGTATTCATCGCCTTGGCCATTCTTGCCGTCGGTGCGGGCTTCGCTGTGGAGCGTCGTCTCGCCCCACAGACCAGTCTGCGCGTGAGCTTTGGTCCCACCGGTCTAGCTCAGCTGAGCTGGCGCGGCATGGTGCTTGAAGACGTCCAGCAAAATCCCTCTGACGCCTTCCACATCTGGCACATGAAGGTCACCGATCTTCAAGGAAACCTCCTGTCGCAGGATGGATGGGGTGAGACCAATCTCGGTCGGCAATGGGATCCCGTCGAACACAGCTGGACCTACACCTTTGCCTGGGGCTCGATCAAGCTCCAGTATGTCGCCACTGGTGATCGACTTGATCTGAACGTTACAGAGATCAACCAAGCAGGTTCGGGCGTCATCCTCGCCGGGGCCACGCTTTACCCGCTTGTACTTCACCTTCCTGCCCTGCCGGCGGGCTTTGGGGCCGACACCTATCCCCGCCTGAGCGACGACGCCACAGCTCCCGGCGTCGTCCTGGCGGACTTTGGCTCCGGTCTTGTCGCGACCGTGGTCACAAATGCCGCGCGTCCGCTGTATAGCGGCTTTCTCCCAGCCGGTGCAAGCGATGCCTACACACCGCTCATCAGCAGCACGGCGCCGGACGGTCTCGCCAGCTTTCAGCCTCACCTCGATCGACCCGTCGCTCCGGGGCAGACCGATCACTTCACGGTCTCTCTTCGGTTCGCGAACTCCGGTACCCCCCTCACGGAGGTCGCGAGCGATGCCTACACTAACTGGTCCAAGACATGGCCGATGACACTGCATTGGACCGATCGCCGCATTCTCGGGACGGCGTACCTCGCCAGCTCTCCAAGCGGCGACCCCCATCTGCCCGCCGGCTATCCCAATAATCCCCGCCGCTACTTCAACGACAGCCTCGCCAGTGACTTCGACGTCCGCACGGCCGAAGGGCTCGCGCTCTTTCAAAAGCGCATTCTGGCGCAGGCGACCAACATCGTACAAAACCTCCGTCAGCTCAAGGCACAGGGCGTCATCACATGGGACATCGAAGGCGAGCAGTACCCGCAGCAGACCAGCTACGTCTGCTCGCCGGATCAGATCGCCGCCATCGCCCCGGAGATGGAGAGCGTCGTCAAAGACGCGGCGTCACCCTACGCCGGTATGCGCCTCGACGACGCCTACTTCAAAACCATCCGCGACGCCGGCTTTCGCGTGGGCCTGTGTGTACGCCCACAACAGTTCACACGAGCAGCGAACGGCACCGCCTCGCAGCAGTCCCTTCCTGAAGCGCAGGTCGCCGCCGAACTGCTTCGCAAGATGCGCTACGCCCACGATCGCTGGGGCATCACAATCTTCTATCTCGACTCGACCGTCGCGGCGGACGGCGGCACACTTCCGCCCTCCATCTTCGCCACCGCCGCACAGGCTCTTCCCGACTCGCTGCTCATCCCGGAAGAGTCCTCCCCCAAGTTCTACGCCTACACCGCCCCCTTCCGGAGCTTTCTCTTCCATGGCGAGACCGGCACGAATCCCGGCATCTACGCGTTCTATCCGAAGGCCTTCAGTGCTGTCCTGGTGAACGACGTCGATCCGATTAAGCTCGCGGCGGCTCAGCCCG
Source organism: Acidobacteriaceae bacterium (assembly GCA_965277125.1). Classification (GTDB taxonomy): domain Bacteria; phylum Acidobacteriota; class Terriglobia; order Terriglobales; family Acidobacteriaceae; genus Edaphobacter. Next base: position 1,359,729 of record CBDIBU010000005.1, read on the forward strand.
CGCTCACAGACGCGGTCCGCCATGGGGACATCCTCATGGTCCACGCGGACTACTGGCAGGCAAACAATCCAGCCGTCCTCGAGATCTACGCCGACGCGGCCGCTGCACCGGACACGCACTGACCACCACGGCGGCGCAAGGCGTTAACGGACGGAGCGGACGGAGCGGCTTTTAAGCCGCGCCGCTCGCCACCACCGACTCAGACGAGGCAACCAGCAGATGCTCCCGCTCCCGCACGAACCCCTCCACATGATCGAGAACCGCCATCATCAAGCCCGGAGAACGACTCTCCTGCGTGCGCGTCAGCGTGAGATGTCCACGTCGACCGAGCGAGACAGTTAATGTCCAGGACGGATCATGCAGCTGCGCGAGAAAGTTCGCCTCAAACGACTCCCCATGCAACAGCATCTGCACCGAGGCAAAGCTGAGATCGTGGCAGGCCGTGTGCACCACCGCCCAGCAGTCGCTCACTGTCTCGGCCGTGCTCAAAGAGCGACGCAGCTCCTGCAGGTAGATCTCTTCCTTCACGGCGCGCAACACCATGCGATGGGACAGCGTTCGTCTCGCCGCGCTCAGCTCCACATATCCGAGGTAGTTGACGCCCGTCGTGACCAGCACCACGAAGACAACCAGAACAAGCCCGCGGAACTGATAATGCGTAAAGCTCTGCAACAACGCCAGAAAGGCTGCAAGGGCGGAGACACCATAGAGAATCAGCGCCGCATCGCGCGGCTTGAATCCCAGCGCCAGCACCATATGGTGAATATGCCCGCGATCTCCTTCAAAGATCGGCTTGTTGCGCAGCATGCGCCGGCCGATCGACAGCCCCACATCGATCAACGGCAGCGCCAGAGCCATCAGCGGAGCAGCCATGCCAAGCAGAGTTCCGCTGTGCTGACTCCAGATGAGGCTGTAGCAACCCAGCAGAAAGCCGATCGTCAGGCTGCCGCTATCGCCTAGAAAGACCGAGGCGGGGCTGAAGTTGTAGCGCAGGAAGGCAAGCAGGCAGCCGGCGAGCGGAACGGTCGCCATGGCGAGCCCGAGATTGCCCTGCACGATGGCGACCACAACCGTAGTGACCGTCGCGAACAGGCTGACACCGGTCGCCAGACCATCGAGTCCATCAATAAGGTTGATCGCATTGGTGCACCCAATCAGCCACACCAGGCTGAGCGGCACCGTGATCCACAGCGACACTGAATGCCCGTTCGAAAGCGAGATCCGCGCTCCCAGTGAGACGGCCAGCACCGCCGCCAAAAACTGACCACCAAGCTTCTGCCACGGCTTCAAGGTCAGAAGATCATCGAGCAGCCCCGTCAGAAAGATGACCGAGGCGGCCGGTAGAAGCTCCAGCAGCAGTCGGCTGTGCTGCACAAACAGCCGTGCACCATGCGGCGCAAAAAAGAGCATCACCAGCAGCGCACCCGCGTACGAAAGAACGATCGGAACACCGCCAATGCGCGGAATCGGCCGAACGTGGAGTTTGCGGTGGGCGTCCGGATGATCCACAATGCCGTAACGAAGAAACAGGTCACGACAGAGCGGCGTGAGAACAAGGCAAAACACAAACGCGAGGGCCCAGAATGCAATCAATGCGTGCATGAGTATCGGTCTCCTCTCGGGGTGGAAGGGCCAGCTGCGGTCTGCAGCGCGCTCTGGAGTGGTACAGGGCCTAACGTGGAATGTGTTGTGGGAACCGGCGGGAGGGAAACATCGCTGGCATGGACCGCGGTCGGCCTGATCGCCGGTGACGCGGCATGGAGCACGGCGAGAATGCGCGCAACGCCGTGGGAAAGATCAAAGTGATCCAGCAGCGCTTGACGAGCACGCGCGCCGGCGGCTGCCACCTCGTCAGGATGCGCCGCGAGATGATCCAACAGCGCAACCAGCTGCGTCGATTCGCCGACAGGGATGTGCCAACCGCAGCCAAAGCGCTCGATAATGCGCGCCGGTGTCGCCGCCCGAGGCCCGATAAACAGAATCGGTCGACCGGCCGCCATCAGACCATAGACCTTGCTCGGCACCACCGAACCGCAGCACTCGTCGCGCTGGGTTACCAAACCGATGTCGCCGCCCGCCAGACTCTCACTCAGGCTTTCGCGCTGCACATAGGGTCGCAGCTCGACGCCGCCGAGATCCTGTGCAGCGACGATGGCCGCAAGCTCCGCCCGACGACCGCCGCTGCCGACAAAGATAAAGCGGAATCGCGAGTCCGCTCCGAGTGCCGTCATCGCGTCGGCAATGGTGCGAAGGTCGTGTGCCAAGCCCAGATTGCCGGAGTAGAGCAGCACCAGCTCCGATCGATCGCCGAGGCGCGGCAGCGGCGTGATCGCACGGCCGTCCGCCCAGTTATCCGCCACCGTGATGCGCTCGGACGGGATATGGCGAGCCAGCAGACGATCGCGCATGCACTCCCCTAACGCGATGATCTGGTCGGCGTTACGTCGTGAGGTATCCGCCAACCTACCCACGATGCGATCGGCCACGCCGCCACGAGCAAAGTATCCGAGGTCAGTCGCCACGTCCGGATACATGTCCATCTCCCAAAGCACGTGGCGCGACCCCCGAACAGCCTTCAGCAGCGTGCCGAGAAGCGGAAGCAGCGGCGGCGTGGTCAGCGTCACAATCACGTCCTGTCGGGGCAGGGAAAGTCCACGCATCGCCGCCAGCAGATAAAAGCTGAAGTACGAGAGCAGCCGGCCGACGCGACTGCGGCCGAACGGAAGCGCCTGTACACGCAGATTGCGCACCTCCGGGGCGCCGCTCGGCGCGGAGGCGACCGCGTACCCACCGGCACCGGAGCTGATTGCCGTGATCTCGTGGCCCTCCGCGACCAAGCCGCGAGCGAGATCCGTCAACAACTGGCTGGTCGCCGAAGAGTCCGGCCAGAAGAACTGATTGAGCAGAAGAACTTTCATAGCACTGCCTCTTGCACGACAGAGGCCGTCCGCGGGCTCCGCTCGCGAACCACACGTTTCTTAAGGAACGTCGCAGGATTACCCGACACGATCTGCCACGCCGGAACCGAGCCCGTAACCACACTTCCAGCCGCAGCGACAGAGCCCTCGCCCAGTTGAACCCCGGGCAGCACCATCGAGCGCGCTCCCACCCAGCCACCGCTCCCGATGCTGATCGGCGCAACCCGCAGACCAAACGTCGGGTCCGTCCAGTCATGGTTGCCGGTGCACAGGTACGCCCCCTGCGAAAGGCAGACATCGTCGCCGATCGTGACCGCCGTCAGGTTGTCGATCCACACCTGCTCGCCAATCCAGCAATCGTCGCCAACCACCAGATGCCATGGATACTTCACGATCACGTGCTGGCGAACGACGACACGCCTGCCGATCTGTGCGCCAAACAGACGAAGCAACCCGACCCGCCACGAGGAGACCGCAAACCACGGCGATCGCAGCAGCGGCAGACCGGCGAACAGCCACAGACTGCGAACCAGGACGGATCGGCCCGGGTCGTACCAGGAGTTGTCATACGAGCGCAGATCGACCTGGTTCACCGCTCTTTCCCCCCCGCGAGCTGAACCGACGCCGGCGCGTTGCCGCCATCTGTCACCCAGCGATAGACCTCGCCCATCTTGCCCGCCACCGTGCCCCAGTTGTAGCGCTCCCGGACAAACACCCGGCCACGCCCGCCAGTCTCCTGATTGCTTGCAGGCGACTGTCCCAACATACTTAAAAGCGCGCTCGCAAGCGCTTTCCCCTCAGCTGGAATCACCCAGCCGGCCCCGACCTCGGCCACCTCCGGGAGATTGCACTGCGTCGAGATGATGACGGGAACACCGACCCCCATCGCCTCCAGGACGGAGATGCTCAGGCCTTCGGAGAAGGATGGCAGCACAAAACACTCGGCTGCGGCCAGTGCGCTCCATTTCTGCTCTCCGCGCAGCATTCCAGGCAGCAGAATCTGATCGCCCAGCCCCTCTGCCTCGATCAATGCAGCAATGCGGGCCCGCGTGCCTTCAAAGTCGGGGCCTGCCAACACAAGGTGAGCCTCCGGATGCTCGTCAGCGACCTCCCTCCATGCCCGCACAAGAAGGTCAAGTCCCTTCTTGGCATGAATTCTTCCTAGGAAAAGGACAATTCTTTTCCCTTCGAGCTCACGATGCTGCCTGAGAAAGAGATCGGAGGTAACCACGGACGGAACGCGTACTCCATTCGGTATCACGGCGATCGGCGCCGTGCAGCCGAAACGCCGGTAATCTTCCGCCTCGGCCTGGGTCAGCGCATGCAGGCACGCGGCTCGTTTAAGGGTGGGACGCTCGATCAGCGCTCCATACACCGCCTTCTTGAGCGCCTTCTGCCCCAACGCCCAGCGCTCCAGCATCCCGTGCGCGGACACAACATAGGGCACGCCCCGGGAACGCGCGGCCTGTGCGGCGACCCATGTGCTCACCTCCCAGATCCCGTGAATGTGAACCCCGTCCGCATGGTCCACGAGAGTGTGGAAGTCTTCCCGTAACGTTCTCTTACGGAACCACTTAGCGCGACTTGCAGGCCACTCGGAGATGGCTAGCTGAGGAAACGAAGAGGTCGAAAACAACTCACCCGGCGAACAAAATGCGGCCAGGTCCATGTGCATGCACTCGCGCTCCGCGATCTCACTGCTGAGCTGCGGCACCGCTGCGCTGAGACCACCGAAGCGCGGATCCAGATGGGTTACCACGCTGAGCCAGCGAACGCGTTCGCGCGGCGAGGAGACCGCATCGAGCCGGATATCTGAGGTTCTATGTGCCGTCGTCAGCATGGATCTTCCAAGTACCTGAAGAGCTCAGAGCAGCCCGCCAAAAGACCAGAAGGAAGTAGGCACGTGTTACTTGCGTACCAAGACTTTCTCGACGGTCGTTCTAGTGCTTCAGCAGGGGAGCGTCTTGCTCACGGAGGAGACTTGCAATCTCGGAACCAAATCGCTGTGGAGAGTACGAGGTAACGTGACGGATGGATTGCTCACCCATGCGTTCCCGTTCCGTCTGGCTCATGGAAGAGATCCGTTCCAGAAGCGCCGTAAGCTGCCCGGAGTCGTCCGGAGAGAAGCGGAAGCCGTTCTTGCCCTCGCCATTCTCGCCGTCGAGGACCAGATCTTCGCACGATCCGCAGCGCTCTGAGACCAGCACCGGGAGGCTCGCCGCCATCGCCTCGTTGACCACCAGGCCCCAGGGCTCGCGTGTGCTCGGCAGCACAAAGCAGCCGGCAAAGGCATACAGGGGCAGAAGCTGGTGAGCGCTGCGATGCCCCGTGAACACAATCTGCTCCGCAAAGCCGGACGCTGCCGCACGCGCTCGCAGCAGCTGGTTCTCCGGCCCATCGCCCCCAAGCACCAGCGGCCATCGCCCACCCCCCTCACGGTAGGCAAACCACGCTGTCAGCAGCATGGCAAGATTCTTCTCAGGCGCCAGCCGGCCGACATAGAGAAAATAGGGTGTGGCGGGCAGGCCGAACTCCGCTGCACATCGCGTGCGCCGCAGATCTGCTGTCTTCCGAGCGATGCCGTCGTTGTCGACGACGTCATAGCATCCGCGAACCCTCGCCATGGGAAATCCCAGCATCGCGAGATAGCGGCGATGGGCTGTTCCGCCGGTCACGGCGCCGTCAAAAAGCAGACGCAGCAGCCATCCCTTTGCCCACTCCTTCCATCTCGTGCGTCGGTGATCATAGGCCGTGCTCTCCGTCATCAGCAGGCTCGGACGATCGTGCGCGCGCGCCCAAAGCGCTGCCGCGATCGCCGGCAACGTGTAATAGCCGGGGACCAGGACCGCGCCCGGATCGATCCGACCGAGACATTGCCAGAGCCGCCGCGCCAGCTGAGGCTGGCTCGTCGTCTGCCAGCTCGCCTGTGGCAGAAGGGTCGTCACCCCGAGATCGGGGGGAAGCTCCTCGCGAAACTTGAGCCCTTGGTGCACGCCGACACCCCCCACCAGCTCAATCCCCGCCACCTTGCCCCCGAGCTCCGGTGACTCGACCAGGCCGCGAAAACGGGCAACATGGTACGCGTACCAATCAATCCAGATCACGGCTAGTCGAACCGGCCGGGATCGCCCCGCCGCGAACGCCCACCGGCCTCCATGAGCACGCGCTGCCCTTGAAGTCTCAGACATGCTCAAACCTGCGCGGCTTGGACGGGAGCGGGCGGCCGACGGGAACTGATTCCAAACGGGTTTCAAGACGGGACTCTCGACGTGAAGCTTTGCCCGGGGCCTGAGCACGCATCGCCCAGATCCACGAGATCCAGCACGGAACGCTCAGCAGGATCGTGCGAAAGATGACCGCCTCCATGGTCTGCATCACCAGGTAGATCGACAGCGCCGACAAGATCACGTACTGGCTGGTCCATGGGCCGCCACGGCTCACCGCTCGCCGCCAAGCCCAGCCATAGCCGTAGCCGAGCAGCGCCATCGCCGGAACGGATAACCACCAGAGCTCGACCCACAGATCGGCGACAATGCCGGGGGCAGATCCCGCCGCGCCCACCCACCCAAGCGCGTCGCCGAAGCCCTCGCCCGTCCCGGCGTTGTGCAGCAGCTCGGGCACGCCGAAGTCCTCGTACTTGGTGGGCCAGATCGCCGACGGAATCGGCCGTACCATGAGCTGCGCCAGATACCGACGCATCCAGAAGTAGTGATCCCGACGCTCGCTCGCGAGCACGGTCCCCGAACCGTAGATGTATTCATTGCCCGTGTCCGGCTTCTCGACGATTTCGCTGACATCGGTCTGCACATCGAAGCTCGAACCGAGGTAGATCGCCCCTCGATTGGTCACCAGAAACAGCACCAGCCAGCCCAGACAGGCGCCGAGCAGCGCCATGGCAAGGATTGGAGGCCGTTTTTTGCGATTGAAGTACCAGCCCATCGTCACGATTAACACATAGGCAAAGGTCGGTCCGCGACGCGCCATCAGCAGCGCCTGCGACAGCCATGGCAGGCTGTAGACGGTGATCACCCCCAGACTCCACAGGCGCGGCGCCCCCATCGAGAGCGCGGTCACCGCGAGCAGAATCCCCGTCAGCAGCAGCAGACTTCCATCGCGAACGTAGCCGCTGTCATCCCATCCGCCGGCGTACGAGGTGCTGTACGCGTTGACAAACCCGCCTACGTTGATGATGGTGATCGCCCAGCACAGCAAACCGATCGCCCCCGCCACCGACCCGCCTGCCAGCAGGCGCCGGGCCGCCTCCGGTGTGGTCAAGAGAGTACGAGCGCGGCCGTGCCGGGCCGACGGCGCTGCGGCGGATCGCACCCCGGCCGCCAGACACGCCGCCACAAACGCGAGCACGCCGAGCAGAAACAGCCGCTGCACAAAGAGCAGCTGATCCTCGTCCAAATATTGGGACAGGCCGCCGCCGCTCATCAGCTTCCATGGCATCCAGGCGTAAAGAAACGCCAGCATCGGGCCGATAAACACCAGCGGGTGAAACACATCACGACTGCCGTCGAGCGCGATCACCGCGCCCCCGAGCGCGATCATGCCCGCGAGCAGCAGAAGAGCTTCAAACAGCATGTTGCGCCTCCGTTCTGGCCTGGGCAGAGTGCGATGCGGACGTAGCCGTGTCGGACATGGCGTCCTCAACCGCGGAGACCACGCCTGCGCGAAAGCGGGCCCAGGTAAACTCCTCGGCCAGCTGGCGCGCCTCGGCGCGCATGGCCCGGAGCTCCGCGCGATGGCTGAGCGCCCACTCGATCCGCTCTGCAAGCCGGTCCGGTCGGCGCGGTTCGACGATAAAGCCCTGCCGTCCCGGCGTGATCAGATCGGGAGCGGCCGTGTGCGTGGTCGATAGGATAGGAAGCCCCGAGGCCAGCGACTCCAGAAGCACCTGCCCGAAACCTTCGGCGACCGACGGAAAGACAAACAGATCCGCGCTCTGGTACGCCACCCTAAGCTCGGCCGCGCTGACGTCCGGTCGGATTGTGACCCTATCGGCAAAGGGCCGAAACAGAGAAAGATCGTCCACCACCCGGCCACACACCGTGAGCTCGACCTCGCGCGTGCCCAGCAGCTCCAGCGCCTCGAGCAGATACTTGATTCCCTTGCGCTGGTTGATGCGGCCGACAAATAGTAGGCGCAGGGGGCTGCCGGGCACCGCCTCCCGGGACCGGTCCGGGACGAAGCACGTCGACTCGACGCCGTAGGGAATCACACGGACCGCCTCGCTCGGCGTACCATTCTCGACCAGCGTTGCGCGGGTGAACGAGGATGCGGCAAGCAAGCTGCGCGCCATGCGTGGCTCCGCGCACAGCCGCGCAAACTCGCGCTCCGGAAGCGCCAGCTCCCACTCCTGTTCGAGCGACCGGGCGCACTCGGGGTGATCGCGCAGCTCCGCGGCGAGGATGCGGCGCATGCTGGCCGGATGCGGGTGCAGCTGAAACAGTATTCCCGCGTCGCCGTACGCGCGGAAGGCGTCCGCGGCGTAGTAACTGTAGCTGAGCAGCGCGGCCCCACGCTGTCGGGCGGTGCGGCCGGCCACGCGGCCGAGCATTCGGTCGGCATACCGGGTCACGTGCCGGCGCAGACCGAGCGGCGCCCCTGGCAGCTTGTCAAGCAAAAGCGTCGCCAGACCGCTGCCGGCGCACATCCGGAGGCGGCTCGCTGGCAGACCGGGCTCGCTGCGCTGCCGCAGCATGGCGGCAACGCTTCGCGGCAGCAGCGGCGTGAGCCGGCGTGCCCACGGCCGATCGATCGGCCAGAAGAGATCAGTGACCAGCCGCTCGAGCAGCCCCGCCTGCTCGAGCGCGAGCGCCACCTGATAGGCGTCACGCGCGCCGCTCTGCACCAGCACCACACCTTGCTTCCCGCGGTCGGCCGAAATCGGTGACCGGACGCCCCGCGACCAGACGCCGGAAGCTTCCCTGGACCGCGGCATCACAACAGCTCCCGCAGATAGCCGCCGAGCTCGGCCGCCGACCGCGCCCACGTAAACTGAGCGGCGCGTAGCCGCCCCAAACAACTCATCTGCTCGGCCAGACCGGCATTCCGCAGCAAGGCCTCCAGCGCCTCAAGATGCGCCTCTGGGGAATCCGGTCGGGCAAGCAGCGCCGCCGTGCCCGCGATTTCGGGCAGCGACGACGCATCACTCGCGACCACCGGCGTCCCGGCGGCCATCGCCTCCAGCACCGGCAGGCCGAATCCCTCATAGCGCGACGGAAACCAGACCACCGTCGCGGCGGCGTAGAGTGCATGAAGCGCACTCTCTTCCACAAAGCCGAGCTGGCGAACGCGCCTGCCGAACGCCTGGGCGCGGTCGGCGTACGCGCGATCGGAGTGGTTCACAATGACGACGATCAGATCACGGTCAAGCGCCAGCAGTCTCGGAACCGTCGCCAGAATCAGATCGGCGTTCTTGCGGAAGTGCAGGCCGCCCGGCACCAGCACAAACCGCCGGTCATCGAGCTCCTGGGCGCGCAGAAACGACACGCTCTCAGCGGTTGGCGGGGCGAAGAAGTGTGGCGTGACCGCATTCGGCACCACGCGCAACCGCGTTGTGAGCGAAGGGAAAAAGTGCGCCAGACGATCGGCCGAGAACTGCGACACGGTATGAATCATGTCCGCGCGCGCGCTGAGACGATGGAACAAAAGTCTCCACCTGAGCTGCTGACTCCAAAAGGCGCGATCGCGTCGGTGCGCCCCCGGCTCAAAGTACGCTGCATCGTGCGCCGTGACCGCCAGCCGGGCCGATCGCGTCGGCACATACGACTCGCCGGTACAAAAAATCACCTGCGCCTCGGGCCACAGGTCCTCGGCTCGCGGGCGGCCGGTCGCAAACCAGAGCACCTGCTGACGCGAGGTATCGGTGGCAAAGGTGTGATAGCGGAAGCTCTGCCAAGGCTCGCCCACCAGGGGCAGGATGCGCTGCTGATCCGCTCGATCCGCAAGCACACGCACGTCCATGTCGTCGCGAAGGGCAAGGTGCTCGGTGAGCTGACGCGCCACCCGGCCGGCCCCGGTGGAGCGGTGGATGTTGCGCAGGTGCACATACGCCAGCAGCCGCAACGGCTCGACCGCCCGCGGCTCGCCGGCAGGGGTGGCGCCTTGGGCCGAAGACACCCTCTCCCCTGCCGTTGGCGAGGGCTCGTGAAGCAGGTCAGAGCGCATGGCAGGAGACACCGGCGCGCTGCGCCACAGGTACCGTAGTCAGCCGGTGCGCCCCGTTCTTCAGCAGAACCTGAACCGTTGCGTCTTGAATCGCCTCGACCGTAGCGACAGACCGGCTCTGTTGCGGCATATGTCTTGGCTGCGATTTGAGTAAAGCTGTCTTGGGCATGGCAAGGCAAACCTGAACCTTCCTTCGTATAATCGGTTTTAGAAAAAATATATGCAAGAAATAATGCAGGTGGTCCTGGTTACCGAAGGCTAACAAGGATCGGGCCTTGAGGCCGGCCGCAAGATTGTCAAGGCTGGCTGGACGCATGGTGCTCACGCCCGCGCGCTGTTCTGTGATGGTGACGACGAGCGTGGTCCCGTCGTAGGTCATGTGCGCGTGGAGGCGTTGTCGCTGTGCAGTTCAAAGGGCCATTCCGTCTGGGACGAATGAGTGATCTAAGGTGAAGTCGTTAGTGAATGACTGCACGTTCACAGCCGCACTGGCATAGGCGCTGCTGACTGATCGCCCTTGCGGGTCAGCACAAGCTAATTTCCATTCAGGGCCGCCGATCCGTTCAGCGTCAGATCGGATGCGGTGAAGCCACTTTCCAAGCTGACGCAGCTGCCATTCGGGGCGAAGGAGAGGTGGTCCCGAGCGTGTGCGTTGTGCTGGCAGCGAACGAGAGAGTCTGCGGCGAGGGGATATGAGGCACAATCCACGGTGTACGCAAGCCTAGCTGGATTCGTTCCAATGTTGACGGGCCACGTCATTGCTGGTCACTGTGACTGGGCCAGCGAAAGCTGGACAAAGTCATGGCGGCTTCCGAAGGAGAAATAGACATGAGGTAGAGCCGCGGCCTGATCACGAGGTGACAGGACGGCGTCGATCTATGATCGAAAACACCCAAGTTCAGGATTGCTCGGATCGCTGGCTGTGGCAACCGCACCCCAATCTCGCAGCATTTCCTCTCGGATTGGGAAGACCAATGGACGTCTGGTGACCAGTTGGATTCGTAAAATCCCACAAATCTCACTCACGGAAGTGTCGCCCAGCCTCGCGAACCCGTCCTCCGCGTCGCGCTTGAAGCGTCTCGATACCGTAGTGCACCAGGCGCACGATGGCCTCGCGCCGAGGGAGCCAGCCACGGCGTCGGCCCTCGATCGCGAGCGCGGTCAGCGCGGTCAACAGCAGCAGCAGCATGCCGGCGGAAAGGGCCGGTGCCGCCGCAGGGTGCCGTGCGCGCAGACCCGCAAGAAGGGCCAGCATCGCGGCGCTGGCGGTAGCCAAGCCGAAGCTCAACGGCAGACCTCGCGGAAGCGCCTTGCGCCGGGCAAGCACCGCCAGCACCAGCCCGGAGGACAGGGCATGGGCGGCAAAGTAGATGGTCATCGCCAAAGCCGCGCTGCCGCCATGGAGCATCAGCAGAGTGCCCGCGGTCGCGACCACCACGGCCCACACCGAATTGATGACGCCGCTGGTCCGGATCGAAACAATACTCAGCCGCGCGGCGGCCGGGGCGTTGGCCATGTGCACCACCGCCAGCGCGAGCGCAACGGCGACTGTGACGGCGGCGTTGCTGTACGCCGCCGTGTAGAAGAGCCGCAGCAAAAGCGGTGCTAACAGAATGCCGCCGCCGGCAAGCAGCAGCGCAAGGAAGCACGAGGCAAAGGTCGCCAGGCCGAGCACATACTCAGGCGTACGCTGATGCTCGCCGTCCGGGTCGGCCATCACCGCATAACTTCCCTCGGTGAGCAGACCCGGCGCGAGCCCCACGATATTGCGCAGCTGGCTGGCGATGCCAAAAAATCCCATCTGCACCAGCGTTGTGTCGCCGCGCGCGACCAGCGTTGTCAGCCACCAACCGGCAAGGTTGGTGCCGACCAGGCCCGCCAACTGCACAAAGCCGAAGCCCCAGATCTCACGCAGCATCGGACCGAAGCTGCCACGTTGCTCGATCGTGGACGGGGCGCGAAGTCCCAGCCGTCGTGACAGCAGCAGGCACAGCAGGACAGCGCCCACCGTAATCGCGCCCTGCGAGGCGATCATGCGCACCGGACTGTGATGATGAGCGGCGAGCGGCAGAAGCGACAGCATCCCCGCCCCCACGAGAACCGATAGCACCACCAACGCCAAAAGGCGGCGTTGCCCCACAAAGAAGCCGCGCACGCATTCGAGCAGAACCATCCCCGCCGCAGACAGGGCGGCCCATTGCAGCAGACCTGTAAGCCGGGGCTGTCCTAGAAGATGGGCCAGGGGCACGGCACCGAGCCAAAGGCCGGTGGCGGCCACCGCAGCCGAGACGAGAGAGACGATGGCGAGGACGCGCGCCAGTGTTGTGTACGAAGCGGTGCCATACCGGTACTTGCCTGAAAACCGAGCTGCCGTGGAACCGATACCCGCGGCCGCGTAGGTCGCGATGTTGTTGGCCGTCGCGATGGCGAGCGAATAGGCGCCAAAGGTCGCCGCGCCGCCCAACCGCGCCGCCAAGATGTTGGCAAAAAAACCCGATCCCCGCTCGATGACCACACCCAGACCGAGCGCCGAGGTGCCACCCAGCAGATGCCGTGTGACCGTTCCCGGGACGGTCGCTCCGGGCGGCGCGAGTTTGTCCGCCGGGCCGGTCTCCGACGTCGTGACCGCGTCCGCCTCGGCCGACACCGGCGAGGCCGGCACCGGTGGCAGCGCCTCAAGCTCGGAAGGATCGGGCAACAGAGCGGAGTTCATCGGACGCCGGCTGCCTCGGTGGACTCGATGGCATCCTTGTAGCGATAGTAGGACTCGTAGTATCCGGTCCGGCCCTCGCGGACCGGATTGAAGTCGTTCAGGATGGTGCCCACAATCGAGACGTGGTCGTTCTCAAAGATGTCGCACGCGCTCGCCGCCTGATCGCGACTGGTTCGGCCTGCGCGAAACACCAGAATGACCCCGTCGCATTTCGCGGCGAGAATGCGCGCATCCGCCATGTGCAGCATCGGTGGGGTATCGATCAACACCACATCAAACTCGCGCGATAGTCGCTCGACCAGTCTGGTCGCACTGCTGCCGGCATGGAGCAGTTCAACAACCTCTTCTCGCCCGGTACCGGACGGGATCATAAACAGGTTCGGCATCAACGTCTGCTGGCAGATCTCCATAATCGGCGCCGTGGCGACATCGATCTCCTCGCGCAGGATGTTTCGGAGACCGAAGCTGTTGTCCACCAGCAAGGAGCGGTGCAGCCCCGGCTTGCGCAGGTCGCCGTCGACCAGCACGACGCGCAGCTTGGCCTTGCTGAGTGCCACGCCCAGGTTGGTGGTCACCGTGGTCTTCCCCTCGCCCGCGTTTGGGCTGGTAACGGTGTAGACCCGCGATCGGCGAGGGGTCGCGCCCGCGAGCAGGATCGAGTGCGTTGTATTGCGGTACGCCTCGGCCACAATCGAAAAGGTCTGATTCCAGCACAGCAGCGCGGTCGGCTCCGCCTCGTCCTCCTGTCCGGCAATGCCATCGCCCGATCGCGCGAGCAGCGTCGGAAGAATCTGCCGACGTGCCCCAATCGAGGCCGACGGAATCACGCCCAGCTCATGCACATGCAGATGACGCTCCGCCTCGCCCGGACCGCGAAAGACGCTGGAGCTACGATCCTTGAAGAAGGCAAAGCCGAGGCCGCACAGCGATCCGAGCAGAACGCCCACACCCGCCGCCGCCCCGCGCCGCGGCGAGACCGGCGTCTTCTGCGGCGTCGCCCGATCGACCACGCGTATGGTCGATGCCTGCATCGCGGAGGCGAAGCCGGCCTCTTTTGCGCGCTGCAACAGAGTCTGGTAGAGCTGCTGCTCTCCGGCCACCTCACTGCGCAGGAGATTCACGCGCGCCGTCTTGCTCATCTCGTTGGAGACGCTGCTCTCGAGCGTGGCATAGGACGCGGTCAGCAGATCCTCATGGTGCCGCGCCGAGTCGAAGTCGTTGCGCACGCGGGCAAGAATGCTCGCGCGCTCCTCGGCCATGCCTGCCTCGACCTCGCGGATCTGCGATCGCAGATGGATGACCTGCGGATTTTCCTCGGTGAGCGGCGGAACCTTGGCCGCGACCTGCGCATTCAGGTCCGCGAGCTTCTGCTGGTACTCCCGATAGGTGGGGCTGTCCCGGACGGCAGGAATGGAGTCCGGGTTCGCGGTCGCGGCGATGCGCGCCTGCGCCTCGCGATCCATGCGCTCGGCCTGCGCGCGCACCAGCTCGCCCTGCAGCTGGCGCAGCCGGTCCTCGCCGATGTTCGAACTCGTTTGCGACAACACCAATCCATCGCCGCCGGTGGCGGCCTCGAGATTGCGCTGCGCGTCCTCCGCCTTTTCGCGAACGTCGGCGACCTGACGCGTCAGCCATTCGCTCGTCTTCTGCGCTTCATTGCCGCGGGTTTCGAGATCGAGCGCCTTGAACTCGGCCACCAGACGATTGCAAAAGTGAGCGGAAAACTCCGCGTTGTAGGAGTCACACGTGACCTCGACCAGCCGCGTCATGCCGAGCGGCTTCACCTTGACCCGCTTGGCCGCGTCATCCACCAACTCGTTGTACGGCAGGTCGCGCCCATGCGAAAGGTGAAACGTTCGTCTGAGACGCGAGATCAGATCGTCCCGATCAATGGCCTGGGGATGCGACTCTGCCTTGATCCGGTCGACCGTGCGATCAAGCAGTGTCGAGCTTTGCAGCAGCTTGATCTGCGTCTGCACATAAGACTCGCTCGAGGCGGCGGTCGTGTCTCCGGTCGCCGAGACATCCCGCATGTTCATGAAGTCGCTGTTCAGGCTTTGGATGTCGAGCGAGGTGCGCGCCTCAAACAAAGGCATTACGCCGAGGTTGAGCGACACACTCAACACACCGCCGGCCAGCGCCGACAACAGGATGCCGGTGCGCCAGCGAGCCAGGGTCCGCAGATAGTCGCCCAGAAGATTCGGCGCCGGCTGCGTTCGACCGGGACGGAATCCGGCCGTCTCCTCGACCTCCGGAGACAGCAGCATACCGGTGCGGGAGAACTCTCGGTCGCGAAGGGGGATAGGGGTGAGTTGACTCATTTTCACAGAACTCCTGGAAGCGCGTGTCACGTGGTGCAGGTCTGCAAGCTCGGCCCAAAGCGAACATCTGGCCCGTGTGTCAGCCGATCCGAGAGAGCCGGCTAGCGACCATAGATCAAAACCCCTGTCGCCACCTGGAGGATCGCCTCTGCCGATCGCTTCGCGCCGGCCTTTGCCAGGCTGTTCGGCACGTACAAGACATCGTTCGCGTAGAGCGCAAGATCAGGATCCTGTCCGCGCTCGATCGCGTTGATGTTGACCGGGATCTCCTTTACCTTGCCCTCGCCGCCGGGGGGTGGTCGCAGGATCTGCGCCTTGCCCGCCGCCGCGTTCGGCGCCAACCCCTCGGCCAGGGCGAGCGTCTGCAGCACGCTCATCGAGTCCTTGGAGGCGAGGGGAAAGCCGCCCGCCTTCTTCACATTGCCGAGAATGTAGACCACCTCCGCCTTCGGCACCGAGATGACATCGCCCGGATCGATCAGGATGTTATCGGCCGGGCTGGCGGCCGACATCAGACCCTCGAGCGAAAGCGTCGCCGTGCTGTAGCCGCCGGTCGCATCCATGCGTGCGCCGGTCACCGGCAGTTCGCCCCACCGCGCCTGCCGGGTGAGCACGATGCGGGAGCCGGCGTCGGCGCGAGCCCCGCCCGCCAGCGAGATCACCTCGAGCAGCCGCCGCGGCCCCTCGAGCGCATGTACCCCAGGATTGTTGACGGAGCCCACAACCGACACGGATCGGCTTTGGTTCTCCACCAGATTGATCGAGATCTGGGGCGAGCTGATGTACCGGCTCAGCTTGGCGCGAAGCTGCTCGCGAAGCTGCTCGATCGTCTGGCCGCCGGCCTCAATGCGCCCCACCATGGGAAGGTCAATAAAGCCGTTCGGGTCGATCCGCAAAGGATGGTCCGGAATCTCCTCCATGTCGACCACGTGAATCGTCAGCTGATCGCCCGATCCCAGAATGTACTCGGAGACCGCGGGCGGCTGCCGCACAATGAGCTGGTGATCCTGCGCCCAGGACGGACACACCAGCGCCACCATCAGGCAGCAAAGCAGCAAGGAGCGGAATGGGTTCTGTACTCTCATTCGTAAAGGTGACGCAGGCTGCGGAAGCCCGGATGTAAGCGCACGTCCGCTCGATCCCAGCAGCGGTCCCGTGGCCACGATCTCAGACAACCGGGCGTCCTTCGAGTGTAGAGGGCGGCGGACTGGGATCCAACGGCTTTTGTACGGAGAGAGGGTGCCTTCCGTACCGTGGAAACGCTTCTCTCTGGAATTGGGTAGATGTTTGCACACTATGGCTCTCCTGATGCTCTTCCCGGGCAGTTGGCCTTGAGAGTTGCAATTCAAGGGCCGCTAGGGCACTGAAGAGAAAGATCGTTCGAAATTCGTTCACCTCCGGCGCGCAAGGCGCTTCCACCAGGCCACGAATAGGCGCGCCAGCAGAAGAATCATTAGCGCTACTGTCACCTTCCATGGCGCGCGATTGCCTGCCTTCACCAGCCACCAGAAGTGAACTACGGCGCACACCCCGGCGACATACACCAAACGGTGCAGGCGCTGCCAGCCGCGGCCGCCGATCCACCGCATCACCGCCGATGGACTCGTAATCGCAAGCGCCAGAAGGATCGCCCAGGAGAACAGGCCTGCCTGAATGAAGTGTCGCTTTCTCAGATCATCCAGAATCGTCGGCCACACCTGGCGCCACTGCGCCACCAGGTCTCCCAAGCGTCCGGCAGCGCCCGCATGGAACGCTCCCGGCAGATCAAAGCCTGAGAATAGAAAGACATAGGTCGCAAAATGCAATGTCGCGTAAAAAAAGGCGTACAGCCCGATCAGCCTGCGAAAGCGGACCAACGGCGCCAGACGCGGGCTCAGTCGCCGTATCGGCGTGATCGCCAGTGAGCCCAGCAGAATCCACAACGCCCAATCGCCCGTGAAGTGCGTGATGGTGTTCACCGGGTCGGGATCGAGCGCAAGCCCGCCTGTCCGGTATCTCTGCGCAAGGTAAAGCGCCGGCCCCAGGAGTGCCAGGTGCAGCACAACCTTCGCCGCCCTCGTCACCGCCTTGGGCCACGGCCTCACCGACTTCGCGGCGTTGCGTCGCGCCGCCTGCGCCGGCAGGTCAGCTTGCGCTTGGGGCAGTGGAGTCATCGGAGGCTGATCCGATCATATCCATCTCAAATCCATCCTCCTTATGCCCCCATCAGAAATTCTTCCGCAGATCCATGCCGCTGTACAGACCGGCAACCTGGTCCGCGTACCCGTTAAACATCTGTGTGGGCACGGAATGGGGAAACGCCGATGAATCGATCCTCCGCTCATGGGCCTGCGACCAGCGCGGATGATCCACCTGCGGGTTCACGTTGGAGTAAAAGCCGTACTCGTTTGGCGCCTGCTCATTCCATGTGGTCCGCGGCTGCTTATCAGTAAAGTGAAATTCCACGATCGACTTTCCGCTCTTGAAGCCGTACTTCCATGGCGTCACGATCCGCACCGGCGCTCCGTTCTGGTTGGGCAGCGCCTTGCCGTAGCAGCCGAAGCACAGCAGCGCCAGCGGGTTCATCGCCTCGTCCATCCGCAGACCCTCGCTGTACGGCCAGTCGTAGCCGCCCGGCAGGTCAGGCATCTGCCGTCGATCGAGCAGGGTCAAGAACTGGACATACTTTGCCGACGGCAGAGGCTGGCAAAAGTTGATGAACTCCGACAACGAGTACCCGTCCCATGGAATCACCATCGACCATGCCTCCACACAGCGGTGCCGATAGACCCGACTCTCGATCGGCCGATAGTTCATCAGCGCATCAATATCGACCGTCTGCGGCTTCGCGACCTTGCCGGAGATCTTCACCGTCCACGGACGCGTGCGCAGGGTGTGAGCGTTGTGCGCGGGGTCGGATTTGTCGGTGCCGAACTCGTAGAAGTTGTTGTAAGCCTCCGCCTTCGCCTCAGGTGTCTCGGCGTCACCGACGGTGTACCGGCTCGGCACGGTCCGTAGCGGCGGCGTCTCCGCGGCCTCGACCGTCGCGGGCAGAAGCCCCGGCGCGCTCTTCGCTCCAAGGTAGCCGAGCGCAGCCGTTGCGCCAATGTATCCGACGCCAGTCATAAACCTCCGCCGACTCTGCCCTCCACGCCGAAACGTGCTCTCCAGCGTGATCTCGGACGATCTGGGTTCGCGTCCTGTCCTGCTCTCTCTCAGAGTCATGATGACGGTGCATCCTGTGTCTTACTGGGAATTAGACGCCCGGCTCCCCGGCATGGAGCAAGCAATCGCACGCCAAACAAATCGTTGGTAACGAATGCGTCGCCGGAACAGCATCTTGCAGTCTCGTTTCAGGCGTCTTCTCCGCTCGGTCGTCGCCTTCGGCCGGCGCCGGCCAGAAACAGCGCCGAGCCAACCCCCACCACGGCCACTGCCAACCCCAGCACCGACCCGCTCTTCGGTCGCTCCGCAAGAATATAGGTGAAGCCCAAAATCGCGAGCACCGGCGGCCACGGGTACAGCCAGATCCGGAACGGTCGCGGCAGCTCCGGCTGCGACCACCGCAGATACAACACGCCCACATGTTGCAGCAGGAACTGCAGCAGAATCCGAATCACCACCAACGCCGCGATCACCTCCGCCAGCGACAGAAAGCAGCACAACATGGCCACACCGGCCAAAGTCAGCAAGGAGACGTACGGCAGCTGGCGAGTCCGGTGCAGCCGGCCAAACGGAGCGAAGAAGGCGCCCTCGCGCGCCGCCGCATACGGGATACGGCTGTAGCCGAGCAGCAGCGAAAAGATGCTGGCAAAGGCCGTCAGCATCACCAACAGAGCCGCACCCTGCCCCGCGCGACGCGCCCACACCTCGCCGACCATCGGCGTCCACGCCGCCCGGGCAAAGGCGCTGATGATGGCGCGGTTCGCGACCGCATCCCCGCCGCCGGTTATCCCCTGCCACGGCAGTACCGAGAGCACCGATACGGTCAGCGCCAGATACAGCACGGCGCACAGCAGGATCGAACCGACGATCGCTCGCGGAATCGTTCGCCCCGGGTCGCGCACCTCCGCGCCGAGAAAGGTCACGTTGTAGTAGCCCCAATAGTCGTAGGTTGCCACCAGCATCGCCGCCGCCAGCCCACTGAAAAATTGGGCGTCCGGCGTAAACGCCCCCCTTGGCAGCACCAGCGCCCGTCCCAGGTGTCCCGCCGGACTCGCCAGCGCCGACACAACCACCAGCCCGATCGTGCCCAGCACCACCCCCGACAGCACCAGCGAGATCCGCTCCACGTGCCGCAGCCGCCGAAACAGCAGCACCACCGCGAGCAGGATCGCGGCCATCGCCAGCACCGTCGGCCAGCCCGTGTGGATCGATACCGAGCGCGTTCCGTCCACCGTGGATCTGCCGGCTCGCGCGCCCAGCGGCGGAACCAGCCAACCCGCATACTGACTGAGCCCGATCGCCCCGGAGGCAATCGAGAGCGGCGCCGACAACAGCAGCTGCAGTAGAAAAAGAAACGACAGATAGCGACCCAGCGCGCCCGGAAAGATCTTCCGCAAAAAATGAAAGGTGCCGCCCGCCCCTGGCAGTGCCGCCCCCAGCTCCGCCCACACCAGACCATCGCACAGCGCCAGCAGCGCGCCCATCATCCAGCCCAGCATCGCCTGCGGCCCGCCCATGCTCCCCAAAAGCAGCGGCAACGTAATAAACGGCCCCACCCCGATCATGTCCAGTAGGTTCAACGCCACCGCGCCGCGCAGGGAGAGCGACCGCTCAAGTTGGGGAGAGGAGACGATGTGCCCAGTGTAGAGCGCCCGAACCTCCCTTGCTCCCTCGTCCCTCCTCCAGCCCGCTGCGTCGCCGGCCACCCCTGACTCGGCTACCCGCGACCTCCTGTGAGAGCCTAGACGACATGGCACATTGGAGCTGCTGGGTCCTGTCTTCCATGGCGCTCTTGCTCTCTGGCGTCCTCACCGCGGCGCCGGCGCTCGGCCAAACAGCGACAGGCAACGGTGCCCGGCGGGAGCACCCCTCGCCCACCGGCTCACAGGAATCGCAAACGAAACCGACTGGCCGCCAGGCGTCACAGAGCTCTCCCAGCACGCCGACCGATCCGCCGACAGGCGACATCGACCAGACCGACCCGGCCGACCTCGCCGACCAGCAGGTCCGACCCGCCATCGGTCCGCCACTCTCCGCCGATCGCGGCGCCCCCGGCCTCGAGCAGATGCTGCGTCGACTCGGCACACGCGCCAGCCTGCTCATGATCGTCGCCCACCCGGACGACGAGGACGGCGGAATGCTCACCTATGAGTCTCGTGGCGTCGGCGCGCGCGTCGGCATGCTCACCCTCACTCGCGGCGAGGGCGGCCAAAATCTCATGTCGGCCGACTTCAACGACGCCCTCGGCCTCGTCCGCACCCGCGAGCTCCTCGCCGCCGATCGCTTCTTTGCCGCCGACCAGATGTTCGGCACCGAAGTTGACTTCGGCTTCTCGAAGACCAAGGAAGAGGCGTTCGCGCAGTGGACGCATCAGCGCGTGCTCTACGATGCCGTTCGTGCCGTGCGCCTCTACCGCCCGCTCGTGCTCACCAGTGTCTTCGTCGGCGCGCCCTCCGACGGCCATGGCCAGCACCAAGTCTCCGGTGAGATCACCCAGGAGGTCTTCACCGCCGCCGCCGACCCCAAGCTCTTCCCCGAGATGGGCCTGCCACCCTGGGCCCCCGCCAAAGTCTTCGGCCGCGTCCCGTTTGCCCAGATCGACCAGCGCGGCATGTTTGACTACGCCACCTCGAAGTGGGTGCCCACCCGCTTTGAAAACTACGTCACCGGCAAGATCTCCATCGCCGCGCCCAAAGCCGACGTGATCATCCCGGAGGGCGAATTCAGCGCCACGCTCGGCAAGAGCTACGTCCAGTTCGCGCGCGAGGGTCTCGCCCTTCAGCGAACGCAGATCGGCGGCACCGCCCGTCTCGCCCCGGCGGGCGCCTTTGACGTCGGCTATACCCTCTACGGATCGCGCGTCCCTGCCTCCGCTACAGCTCCCGAAAAGAGCCTCTTCGACGGCATCGACATCTCGCTCGAGGGCGTCGCCGCCCTTACGTCGAGCCGTCCCGCCTTTCTGGTCGCGCAGCTGCACGCCTTGGCCGCGATCGTCGCCGACGCCCACACGCAGCTTCAACCGAACGATCTCGCTCGGATCGCGCCCACGTTGCGTGACGGTCTGCTCGCCACCGAACACCTGATCGCCGAGGTCTCCGCCGCAAAGACTCTCTCCACTACGGAGCGCTTCAACATCCTCCATGAGCTGCGCGTCAAGCAGGTCCAGTTCAACCACGCCCTCGTGCTCGCGCTTGGCCTCACGCTCGATGCCCGCCTCGAGCCCAGCCCCGGCCCGTCCGCGCCACCGCTCGGCGGTGTGCCGGTCGCGCTCACCCCGGGCGAACACTTCACCGTCAGCCTCACGCTCGAGCACACCGGCGCCCAATCCCTCAACCTCGCCCATTGCACCCTGCGGCAACAGCTCCAAACCCCCCTCAAGTGGGTCCATACCGCCGACGCCGCGTGCTGGCCGGCGCCGCCCGCGAACCTCCCCGCGCACGCCACCGCCCAGGCCCAAGCCGTCGTGCCGACGGCGGCGCGCGGGCAGCGCCCACCCTTCCTCCGCGACAGCATCGAGCAGCCCTTCTACACCGTTCCCGACCCCGCGCTGCGCAACGCTCCCACCGCGCCCCTGCCCATCGTCGTCCTCCTCGATGTCCAGTACGGATCGGCCCGCGTGCGTCTCGAGCAGGCCGTCGCGCAACCCGCTGAGGGAGTCCTGCAACCGGCCACCGTGGTCCCCCCGGTCAACGTCAGCCTGTCGCCGGCCGTCGCCGCCCTGCCCCTCACCGATCGAGCCCTTTCCCTTCACGCCCGCATCGACCAGAGCGCCCCCGCGCCGGCCGGCAGTCTGCGCGTGCTCGCACCCCCCGGCTGGACGTCCTCCCCGGCCGAGGCAGTCTGGCCCGCTGGCGACCCTCACCCAAACCAAACCTTCACCGTCACGCCCACCTCGCTCAGCGGTCCGCCCCATGATCTACGCGCGATCGTCTCCGTCGGTCCGGTCGACTACCGAGAAAGCTTCCACGCGGTCGGCTATCCCGGCCTCATCCGCGACGTGGCCTATGAGCCCGCGCGATCGCGGGTCCAGGGCGTCGATCTGCGCCTCCCACCCGACCTCCGCGTCGCCTATCTGCCCGGCACCGGCGACGCCGTCGAGTCCGCCCTTCGCGAGATCGGCGTCTCGACCACCACCGTCTCGGTCGCCGACCTCGCCGCGGGCCGCCTTGCCGGCTACGATGCGCTGGTCCTCGGCGTCCGCGCCTACGCCGCCCATCCCGAGCTCGCCGCCGCAACCCCGCAGCTGCTCGACTACCTGCGCGCCGGTGGAACCGTTCTCGCCCAGTACAACACCACCGAGTACACCGCCGCCGACGCGCCCTACCCGCTCTCGCTCGGCGCTAACGAGCGCGTCGTCGAGGAGACCGATCCCGTGCATCTGCTGCTGCCCGAGGCGCAGGCCCTCCGCTGGCCCAACCGCATCACCGAGCACGACTTCGACGGCTGGACTGAGGAACGTGGACACGGCTTCATGGGCCAATGGGCGCCGGAATACGCCGCCCTCACCGAGGTGCACGACCCCGGCGAGGATCCGCAGCGGGGCGGTCTGCTGGTGGCCCCGGTCGGCAAGGGCGTGTATGTCTATTGCGCCTTCGCGCTCTATCGCCAGCTGCCGGAGGGCGTTCCCGGCGCCTATCGCCTGCTGGCAAATCTGGTAAGCCTCGGCCGCAGACCTCGCTGACCCGCACCACCCCGCATCCGACGGAGCCCGCCACGCCTGCATCCAACCGCCAAAGGGCGCTGTTCCCCGTCGAGGGAACGCGACCGGAGGCCAACATGGAGACCATTGCCACAGGACTGGTGGACTACGGTGTCGCACCCGCACGCCGCAGCGACCTTTTAGACGCCGCTAACACCCTGGCCGACGCGCGACGCACCAAAACCACGATCGTCAGCCTTCCCGAAGCCCTTCGCCCCACCTCACAGTCTGAGGCCTACATCATCCAGGACGAGCTCGCCGTTGCCTTCGGCGCCATTGGCGGTTGGAAGATCGGCGCCCCCTCCGCCGAGGCAACACCCCTCTTCGCTCCCATGCCGGTCGCCTGGACCGCCGCCAGCGGTGCCGAGTTCCGCGCCCTCCAATACCGAGCCGTCGAGGCGGAGGTCGCCTTCCTGCTCGGATCCGATCTTCCCGCCCGCGCGACCCCCTACGCGCGCGCCGAGGTACTGGCAGCCGTCGCCAGCTGCCATCCCGCCATCGAGATCCTCGACAGCGCCTTTGAGGACCCAACCGCGGTCGATCGCCTCAGCGGCATCGCCGATCTTCAGCTGCACGGCGGCTTCGCCTACGGCCCTGCCTTCGCCGGCTGGCGCGATCTGGACTTCGCCCGGGAAAGCGTCACCCTGATCATTGGCGGTGTGGTGCGACTGGAGCGGACCGGCTCCAACACTGCCGGCGATCTGCTCCGCCTTCTCCCCTGGCTCGCCAATGAGGGCGCCTCGCGCACCGGCGGCCTGCGGGCGGGTCAGTGGATCACCACCGGCAGCTGGACCGGAAGCATCCGCGCCGAATTGCGCGCCGTCGTTGAGGCGACCTTCGCCACCCTCGGCAGAGTGGACGTCCGTTTCGCCCCGGAGCAAGACCTCGAAAAGGGGCTGCCGGGAGAGACCAGGCGCTTCAGTTAGCGCGGCAAGTTCCTGCCGTGTACGCAAACTCCTGCATCGTCGTTGCCCATTGCGTACTAGCTCTCGGCCTACGACCGCTAGCACACCCTGCTCGCCTGCGTTTATCACGTGCCGCGCGAGACGCTGTTACGCTAATTGCACATGCATTCGCAAGAAACAAGCCGATTCGCATCGGTCAACCAGCAGCGGGAGCGCCCGTGCGCATCGCGGTGATCCCGGCGCTGGCGGCCGTGGTAGGCGTCCAGGTGCTCGCCGTGGCGGCCGCCTGGGCCCTGCGTCGGCGCGAACATCTGCTGCTGCGCTGGCTCCCTTACCTCGTCAGCTGCGCGGTGGGTGTGCTGCTGGCAACCGCCATCGTGCATCTGCTGCCCGAGTCCGTGACAATGCTCGGCAACGGCATGCCGGTCTACCTGCTGATCGGGGGCAGTATGCTGGCGCTGTTTGCCACGGAGCGCATTCTGTACGCGGTCACAGGCGCCCCGGCCGAACAGCCGGGTGCGTCGGCGCTGCTGCGCGAACACGAAGCGCGAAACCATGGCATTCACCATCACCCCTCCATCGACACAGCATCTGCCGTCCCGACGGTGGTCCACGGCGGCGCGCACGCACGGCCGGGGAACCTGCTGCTCGCCAGCATGCTGCACAGCGCGGTCGATGGCGCGACGATCGTCGCAGGGTTCTCGGCCGGTCCGCGGACCGGCTGGCTGACGGCGCTGGCCGTTGCGCTGCATGAGGTGCCGCATCGCATCGGCGACTTCGCCCTGCTGGTGCAGCTTCGCGTGCCGCTCGGCCGGGCCCTGCGATTCGCCGCGATTGCCGGCCTGCCGGCGCTCCTTGGCGCGCTTGCCGTGATGCTGCTCGGCACCGCCAGGCAACATGCCGTGTATTGGCTGCTGCCGATCAGCGCGGGCAGCTTTCTCTATATCGCTCTGGTTAATCTGCTGCCGGAGGTGCAGGTGGAGTGTCGCGGCAGCCGGGTTGCCGCTCAGCTCGCGTGCGTTGGAGCCGGTGTGCTGCTGGTGCTGCTGGTGGCTGGCATGCCGCAGTCCTGAGCTTGCCCACGCCGGACCGCCCGTGAGATAGCGGCGTGCAGCCGTCGGATCTACTATTCAAAAAGAACCTTCCCGCAAAGCCGACGTGCAAAGGGAGCGCGTGACATGATGCGGCTGTTTCTCGGTCTTCCAGTGCCGCTCGAGGTGGCGCACCTGCTGGTCGAGCGGACGGCCCAGGCGCCCGCGCGGCTCAATCGCGCCCGCCTCCCTTTGGCCGAAGACCTCCACCTCACGCTGCGCTTCTTCGGTGCGGTGGACGAGTCTCGCGTGGGCGACATGCAGCGCGCGCTTGACACCCTGCACCAGCCCGCTTTCCCGCTCACCCTGGTCGGAGTCGACGCCTTTCGCAGCGTAGGCGCAATCTTCGCGGCCCTGGCGCCCTCCCTGGAGCTCGCCGCACTCGCCGAAGCGCTGAACGAGGCGCTCGCCTGGCGCGGCTTTGCACGCGATCTGCGGCCTTTCCATCCGCATGTGACACTGGCGCGCGTGCGCCGAGCCGTTCCCCAGGCGGAGCTCGCGCGCTGGTCCGGCGTGTGGGCGCCGATCGTCTTCGTGGCCGATCAGCTCGTGCTCTTCCAGGCTCCGGACAGTCGAGCCACGACCGAAACGGAAGCGGCGAATCCGCCTGCTCCGCCCCAGGACTCTCTCGCGGGCGGCGTGCGGTACAACAGGCTGTATACGTTGCCGCTTACCTCGGCAAAGCGCGAGGCTGGTGCTCGGCCGCAGCCTACGCCCTGATCCCACGCCCTAACCCTGGGGGCAAGCCGCTGGCCCGGCCCGCTCGTGCATCGTAGACGGCAGCCGCCATCTATCCTTGCCGCACAGCGGAGGAGTAAGGTTTTGGGTGGGTTGCAGGATGGAGCGAGCGTCGTCCGCCCATCTGCCGTACGAAGAAAAAGGAGTTTCATGTCTCTGGCCGTTGCCTTAAAACCGTGGTCCCGTTCCATGCGGATCGCCGGTCTTGTTTCCTTGAGCCTCGTAACTGTATACGCCTCGGCCGTGCAGGGGCGCGACGATCGACGAGAGACGCCAGGTCCGGGTCCCAACGGTGTGCCGCAGACGACGTTCCTCGCGCATCACCTCGGCACCGATCATGCCGAGGGCATCACGACGGTCGACGTCAACGGCGACGGTCGCCCTGACTTGCTCAGCGGTGCCTATTGGTATGAAAACCCCGGCCCGAACGGCGGTGAGTGGAAGCGGCATCAGTACCGCACCGTCGGAATACACAAGGAGTTCGTCTCCGACTGCGGCGAGTGGACCGTCGATGTGAATCACGACGGTCGGCCGGACGTGGTGACAGCCGGCTGGATCACCAACGGCGTCACCTGGTATGAGAACCCCGGCAAGGCAGACGTGATGTGGACCCCGCATCGCATCGCGGACAGCTTCGACACCGAGGGCGGGGCGATGGGGGACATCAACGGCGACGGCAAGCCGGATCTGATCCTCGCGCACTACAACCACTCCGGTCTGCTGTGGATCGACTTCGCAGGCGCAGAGCCCAAGGTGCACCATGTCGCCGGCAAGGAGCAGGATGGCCACGGCGTCGGCATCGCGGATGTCGACGGCGACGGCAAGGCCGACATCCTCACGCCGACCGGTTGGCTGCGTAACATCGACGCCGATCACGATCAATGGGAGTGGCATCCGGACTGGAGGCTCGGCGATGCCGGCTTTCCCATCGTCGGCTATGACGTGAACGGCGACGGCAAGATGGATGTCATCTACGGCGAGGGTCACAGCTACGGTCTTTACTGGCTTGAGCAGACCGGAGCGGCGGAGGCGCGGCACTGGGAAAAGCACACGATCGATGAGTCCTACTCGCAGGTTCACGCGCTGAAGCTCGTCGACCTGGACGGCGATGGTGTGCCGGAGCTGCTGGCCGGCAAGCGCTACCGTGGACACTCCGGCGACGATCCGGGCAGCTACGATCCGCTGGTCGTTTATTACTACAAGATCGATCAGAAGACGGGGCGTTTCACACGATACGGCATGTACGTCAATGGCCTGGCCGGGGCGGGAACGCAGTTTGTGGCGGAGGACCTAGACGGCGATGGTGATATCGACGTGGCGACTGCGGGCAAGACGGGCATCACGTTTTTTGAAAATCTGACCGTAGATCATGTGCCGAAGGCCACCCGCGAGCAGCAGATTCTGCTGGACAGAAACTGGCCCTTTCCCGACGAAGGCAAAGAGGTGCAGCAGGAGAACGGTCCCGCAAAGCAGTAGGTTACCGTTGTTGTTACAAGCTCCACGGCTCATCCACACCCTGTTTTCCACGAGGTCATCATGCCCTTCCGCAATCGCCGCGGCTTTCTTCGCTCCGCGAGCCTGCTCTCCGCCGGGTCGCTGATCGGACCGCATCTGCACCTGCTTGCCGCTACATCGTCCGCCGCCGCGGATCCATTGGCGGCGCCCAAGAGCAAGAACGACGCCATTCAGATCGCGCTGATCGGCGCGGGAAGTCAGGGGCAGGGCGACACCAAGGTCGCGCTCAGGGTACCGGGCGTGAAGCTGGTCGCCGTGGCCGACTGTTACGACGGCCGGCTGGCGCACGCCAAGGAGATGTGGGGCGCCGACCTCTTCACCACGCGCGACTACCGTGAGGTGCTCGCGCGCAAGGACATCGATGCCGTCATTATTGCGACACCGGACCACTGGCATAAGACCGCGGCGATTGACGCCATGCAGGCGGGCAAGGATGTCTACTGCGAAAAGCCGATGATCCATCTCTACAGCGACGGGCCGGAGATGATCGCGGCGGCACGGTCCACACGCCGCATCGTTGAGGTCGGCAGCCAGCGCGTGAGCTCGGTGGTCTATGCCAAGGCCAAGGAGCTGCTGGCCAGCGGCTCCATCGGCCAGCTCAACATGGTCACCGCGCGCTGGGATCGCAACTCGGCCATCGGCGCGTGGGACTACACAGTGCCGGTCGACGCCTGTCCGGAGACCTGCGACTGGCCCCGCTTTCTCGGCACCGCGCCGCAGGTTCCGTGGAATGCGGAGCGCTTCTTTCAATGGCGCAAGTGGAAGGACTACGGCAGCGGCGTGGCGGGCGATCTCTTTGTGCACCTGTTCAGCGGCACGCACTTCGTCACCAACACCCTCGGGCCCACGCGCGCAATGGCGACCGGCGGCCTGCGCTTCTGGAAAGACGGTCGCGATGTGCCCGATGTGATGCTTGCCCTGTTCGACTATGCGGAGGGCTTCAACCTCAGCTGCCGGGTCAACTTCGTCGACGGCGGCGAGGAAAGCGAGGGCCTGATCTTTACCGGCTCCGAAGGAACCATGGAGATCGCCGGCAACTCGGTCACTGTCAGTCGCACACCGCGCGAAAAGGAGCCGGGCTTCACCGTCGGGACCTTTGCCGACGCCATGCAGCAAAAGACCATCGAGGCCTACCGTAAGAAGTACCCTGTCACCCATCCGGAGGGTCCGCCGTCCCTGGGCTCCGAGCGCTTCGTCGCGCCGCCTGAATATAGCGACAGCTACGACCACTTCCGCACCTTCTTCGCCTCGGTGCGATCCCGCCAGCCCGTGACCGAGGATGCGACCTTCGGCTTCCGTGCCGCGGGTGCCGCCCTGCTGAGCAACGTCAGCTATGAACAGGACACCATCGTCCACTGGGATCCCAAGCAGATGAAGATCGTTTGAGAGCGGTCTCACCCGTCCGGGCCAGGTCCACTGGAAGAGGTGAGCCGCAGCCATCGCCCAGCTCGGGCAGCAATCGTATGCCAAGCTGAGGCCGCTCCGATGCTGAGATGACTCGCCTGAGCAACTAGAGCGCAATCTAGGACCATATCAGTCTGATATGCTCGTGACGTGATCTGGACCCGACTGCCCAGCCTTATATGGCTCTCCTGCTCGCCACACGTCTTCGGGAGCACCTTGCACCTGCCCAAGCTAAACTGGGCCAGACATGCCGGGATGGCTGTCGTCTTGCTGTCGATCTCGGTCCTGTGTCCCCCCGCGCTCTCATGGGCCGCCGCGAGTGGAAGCATCTCGGGTACGGCGACCGATCCGTCCGGTGCTGTTATCCCGGGCGCCTCTGTCACCCTGGTCAACCTCGACCGGCAGACGGTGTACCGCATCGTCTCCGACAGCCAGGGCCTCTTCTCCCTTCCCAACGTGCCCGTCGGTCACTACAGGCTCACCCTCTCCGCGCCAGGGTTCTCCGAATGCATCTTCGCCAACCTCGCTGTGGACGCGGAGACGACTCTTCGCGTGAACGGCGCCCTGACCCTGGGTGCGCAGACGGAGGTGGTCGAAGTCAGAAGTGACGCAGGGACGCAGGTGGACACATCGTCGGCGACTCTGGGTGAGGCCGTCTCCAGTTCGCAGATGACAGCGCTGCCGCTCAACGGACGAAACTACACGGATCTGCTCGCGATCCAACCCGGGGTCGCTCCCGCCTCCACCCTTCTACCCAGCTCCGTCATCATGGCTGGAGTGACGGGAGGCATCTCCCCTTCGGGCGAGGACAACCCCGGAAATCTGTCGATCAACGGTCAACGTGAAAGCGCCAACGGGTTTCTCGTGAACGGCATTGACGTCCAGGAGCACATGAACGGTGGCACCTCGGTTGTTCCCGACCTCGATTCCATCGAGCAGTTTCGTGTGCTCACCAGCAGCTTCGATCCCGAGTACGGAAACTATAACGGGGGCATCGTCTCCGTCATCACCAAGTCCGGATCACAGCATCTGCACGGCAACGCGTTCGAGTTCTTACGGAATACCGCGCTAGATGCCCGTGGCTACTTCGATCCCACACGACCTGTCTTTCGCCGGAACCAGTTCGGCGGCACCCTTGGCGGTCCAGTCCGCCACACCAAGCTCTTCTGCTTCGGCGACTACCAGGGCACACGGACCACCCAGGGTATCTCTACGGGCGACGTCTCGGTGCCGACACTGGCCGAGCGAGCGGGCGATTTTACTGATCCGCAGACGGGCCGTACCAGCCTGACCGGATCTGTAAGTGGTCCCTATCTGGCGCAGCTGCTCACCAACAAGCTGGGGCAGCAGATCACCTCCGGTGAGGCGTACCGAGACGTCTTCCCCACTGGGGTCATCCCCCAAAGTGCGATCAGCGCACCCGCCACACATCTGCTCTCCTATATCCCTGCGCCGAACGTAAGCGCGAGCCAGTTTTCTACCTCCGCCTTCCCGCAGATCAATCGTGACGATAAGGGCTCGTTGCGGCTCGACATAAATACTCGAGTCGGTCAGGTTTCGGGTTTCTATTTTGTGGACAACTATCAGCTCGACAATCCGTACCCCGGCCAACAGGGTGGAGCTTCCATCCCGGGCTTCGACGCTCTCACCATCGGTCGCGCGCAGCTCGTGTCCCTCTCCGACACCAAGGCGCTGGGACCGCATGCTGTGTATGTGTTGAACGTCGGCTATCTTCGCTACGCCAATACAATCGGTCAGCCGAAGGGAGGTCTCGGCGTCTCGCTTGCTTCTCAGGGCTTTACGACTGGAGCTGGAACCCCCGGCATCTACGTCCAGGCGCCCCAGTTCGAGGGCGTTCAAAATATCACCTTCCCCACCTTCGTTATGGGGGTCCCTATCACCAAC
Organism: Acidobacteriaceae bacterium; assembly: GCA_965277125.1. Taxonomy (GTDB): domain Bacteria; phylum Acidobacteriota; class Terriglobia; order Terriglobales; family Acidobacteriaceae; genus Edaphobacter. The sequence continues at coordinate 1,390,258 of CBDIBU010000005.1, forward strand.
GAAACGCAGGTAAACAATACATACTTCCTCGCCAGTGATCTTACATTTCTTGCTGGAGTCCATACCGTCAAGCTCGGGGGCCAGTTCTATGTCGATCAGGTCAACGAGCATCCTAACGGAACCTTCAACGGCACGTTCAATATCAATGGTACGGAGACTGGTTCGCCCTACGCGGACCTTCTGCTTGGCACCCCCAGTAACTACACCCAGTCCTCCGGTCAGCACTTCTATCTGCGCAATCACTATCTCGGGATCTATGCGCAGGACAGCTGGCGCGTCGGTCGCGATCTCACCCTTAGTTACGGATTGCGCTGGGATGTTCTTCGGCCCTGGTCGGAGAAGTACGATCAACTGCAGACCTACGTCGCCGGGGCACAGTCGACGCTCTACCCGGGCGCGCCGGAAGGATTGCTCGTGGCCGGCGATCCAGGCATCCCTCGCACGCTTGCGCCTACGAGTTATCTGAGTCTTGCTCCCCGGATCGGTCTGGCCTACGCGCCGCATCTCGCCCATGGATTTGGAAAGGCCCTCTTCGGCGACTCCGCCAAAAGCAGCATTCGCGCCAGCTACGGCATCTTCTATACGGCATTTCCAGGGCTCGCTGCAGGCATCATGTATGCCGTCCCACCCTTCGGCCATAACTATCTCAGCCCCGCCCCACCGCTGCTGGAGACGCCCTTTATTACAGCGTCCACAGGAGTCGACAACGGCCAGCGCTTCCCGTTTAGCTTTCCATCGCATACCGTCTCCGCGCGTCATCCGGACAGTGCTGTCAACTGGGCGGACTTCGTCCCTATCTCTGGGGACCCTTTCTTCAATACACGAAACCGCACAGCTTACATCGATAGCTACATGCTTTCCTTTCAGCGTGAGATAGCTCGCGATATGGTGCTTACTGCCAGCTATGTGGGAAATCAGGGCCATCGGCTACTCACGCTTGTTCCGGTAAATCTCGGCAGCCCCGCCCTGTGTCTGTCCCTCCCCGGCTGCGGACCCTTCGGGGAAGACGCCACCTATACCAACGCAGCTGGCCAGACCGTGCATGGAACACGGGTGGGTCAAGGTCCACAGTATGGAGAGAACACAGCCGATAGCTCCGTCGCTAACTCCAACTACAACGCACTCGAGGCCTCACTGAAGTTTCAGCGCGGCGGCGCATCGTTCCTGCTCAGCTACACCTATGCCAAGTCGATCGACCAAGGATCCAACCTCGGGGAGCAACTCGACGCACTCGATCCACGACAGTCGCGCACCCTCTCCGCCTACGACCTGAAGCACAATCTTGTCGCCAGCTACAGCGTGGAACTGCCTGTCGCCGAAGTCGTTCACCATGCCAATCGCGCAACGGACGGCTGGAGCCTGTCCGGCACAACGCGCTTCTCAACTGGGCTACCCGTGACCTTGTTCGATAACTCCGACAATTCGCTTCTTGGATCTCTGGGCAACGGCGCCAACAACTATCTCCTGGATACGCCGCGGTACACGTCGGGCCATCTGAAGATCAACACCAACGGTCGCAACGGACGGTCGGCGTTCAACACGGCTCTGTTTTCCGAGGAGACCGTCGGGGAACTTGGCAATGCCAAGCGAAGAATATTCTACGGCCCGGGTATCGAAAACTATGACGTGAACCTACAAAAAGAGGTTCACCTTCGTGACATGCAAAGCGTCACCTTTCGGCTGGAAGCCTTCAATCTCTTCAACCATGCGCAGTTCTTTGGACCCGCTTCTGTCAATGGCCAGATTGAAGATCCGAACTTCGGGTCCATCGTCAGCGTCGCGTCTCCACGGTTGCTCCAACTAGCGGCGAAGTTCTCTTTCTGACACGGGGATCCTAGTTAATAAGCTGGAGCACCGAATGGGATTTGAACCCATGAATACCGGTTTTGCAGACCGGCGCGTTAGCCACTTCGCCATCGGTGCTCGTACCGCAACGTACGCCATGCGCGTTTGCGGGAAGGTGGTGGATGTTCCCGGCTATTTTCCTGCCGCCGCTGTCTCCGCGGGTGCGTCCTGGGTGACCTCGGTCGGCTGCGCCGTTGTGCGCAGATACGGCTTCAGCGTGCGATAGCCCGGAAATAGTGTATTCGCCTCCTCATTCGAGACCGCGCCCGTGATAATCACATCGTCGCCCTGCTTCCAGTCCGCCGGCGTTGCCACCTTGTGCTTGGAGGTCAGCTGCATGGAGTCGAGAACGCGCAGAATTTCGGTGAAGTTACGACCGGTCGTCATCGGATAGGCAAGGTGCAGCTTGATACGCTTATCCGGGCCGATCACAAACACGGTGCGCACGGGAGCGTTATTGGCCGGCGTACGGCCCTCCGAGGTATCGCCGGCGTCGGCGGGCAACATGTCGTAGAGCTTCGCCACCTTCAGCTCCGGGTCGCCGATCATCGGGTAGTTCACCGGAAAGCCGCCCACGTCCTCGATATCTTGCCTCCACTTCGCATGGCTTTCGACCGGATCGACCGAAAGTCCGATCACCTTGGCGCCACGACGGGCAAACTCGCTCTCCAGGCCGGCCACCGCGCCGAGCTCCGTGGTGCACACCGGGGTAAAGTCCTTCGGGTGCGAGAACAAAACGGCCCAGCTATCGTCTAGCCACTCATGAAAGTGAATCGGGCCCTGGGTCGTCTCGGCGAAAAAGTCGGGAGCGATATCGTTGATGCGAAGCGACATGATGGTTTCCTCTTTGGTCTTTTCTTTCTCGGCACAACCGGCAGCCGAGAGGAGTGTGGGGGCAATTGGGAGCGAAGAAAACCCACCCGGCGGCTCGCTCTGGGTGGGTGATCTGATCTTTATCGAAGGGGAAGCTACTCCGACCGGCTCAGACCTGCACCCGCGCGCGAAGACAGCGACAGCAGCATTGTCTGCCGATCAACTTCGAGGTCGCGAGGATGTGAGCAGAGAGCGTAAGCATAGGCATCTGAAGCTGAGGTGTGCCGCGCAGGCTGTGGCCAGTTAGAGCCGTTGCCCCATTTGCGACCTGCCTGAACCATACGACGAGGCTTCCGGAGGTGTCAAACCACCTAGGCGCCGGATTGCCTTGCCAACCAGGGGAGGAGCTTCCATGCAGGATCTGCCATATGCCGTGCTCGACGTCTTTGCCGAGCGTCCGCTCGAAGGCAATCCGCTCGCCGTCTTCGCAGATGGAAGCGGTCTCGATACCGCCAGAATGCAGGCGATCGCACGCGAGATGAACCTGTCCGAGACGACGTTCATTCTGCCCCGGCCGGCGGAGATCGAGCGGGAGCGCGGTGTGCGCGTCAGGATCTTCACCACCACCGAGGAGCTGCCGTTCGCCGGCCACCCCACGCTCGGCACAGCCACTTTCCTGCAACAACATCACCCGTCGCTGCGCGACGGCTCCCTGGTGCGTCTGGAGCTCAACGTGGGCACCATCCCTGTCGAGTTCCGCGCGGCGGAGCAGGGGCGGCCGGGGCGCTTCGCCACCACGCGCCAGAACGACCCGGAGTTTCGCCCTCACGACGCTCCGTCCATGCCTGGCCAAGCCGCGATCGCGCAGGCGCTCGGCCTGGCACCGGCCGATCTCGGCTTCGCCATGGAGCAGAAAGCGCCCATCCAGACCGTCAGCACAGGCAACCCCTTCTGCATCGTTCCGGTGCGCAGCCTGGAGGCGCTCGGGCGTTTGGAGCTCTTGCCTGGGCGGGCGCGGTCCTTGCTTGATCGCCTCGGCGCTCGCTTCTTCTTCTGTCTCGCACCCACCGGCCGACAGGACGGTGTCGCCTGGCGAGGTCGCATGCAGTTCGATGGCGGCGAGGACCCTGCCACTGGATCGGCGGCCGGCTGTGTGGCGGCATGGCTGGTCGCGCACGCCCTCGCCCCGAGCGGCACGGAGATCGAGCTCGAGCAAGGGATCGAGATGCAGCGGCCGAGTCGTCTGGTTCTGCGGGCAACGCGATCGGCCGGCCGGATCACCGACGTGTTCGTCGGCGGCCGCACCATTGCTGTGGCAAGCGGCCGCCTTTTCCTGCCGTGATGCACGCGAAATGCACAACGCGGCGGTGCCGCAAACCCGCCGCGGCGTTGGACTTCCCCAGGTCGCGGTGGATACGCAAGAAGGGATGGACTGCTTCTTCGCTCTATCTTCGCCGTTGCGCGCGTCCAAAGGCGTTCGTAGGCTGACTCTCGAGTGGGAAGGACGGCGCAACGCCGCCTTCCATACCTTCTTTCGCCTGAGTTACAGACAATCTGAGCCAGGGGCACCGCTTCGCTTCCTGAAGGCGGCGAGTTCCTCCTGTTTCCGCCCGAGCGCAGCCTCGTCGCGGTCGCGGTTTTGCGGACAATGAGCCGTGAAATCTCGTTCCGCTCGAGCAAAGCCGAGGTGAGGCCAACAAGGGGAGCCGCACGATCCTGCCAGGCAGCGAGCGGCGTCTCTCGCCCGCGATCCGGCGTACTCCGTCGGCATGGTGGCGCTGTTCCCGATGTGCGTCTTTGGTGGCAATCGCCGCCGGAGATTCGTTTCGCGAACAAACGATCTCTCATGCCTGCGTTGAGCAAAGGCTCGCGGGAAGGCTTATCACGACCTTCTCCCGCCACGCGGCCGACCAGTCGCGGGCGGTGGGGAGCCATCGGCCGGCACACGCCCGAACAGCGTACGCCGGCAGAAGCGAGACCGCATGCGCCCGAAGAAGACAATCCTGTGTGTGGACGACAACGAGCAGGTGCTCAGCGTCCGAACCTTTCTGCTGGAAACCCGCGGCTACCGCGTGCTTTCGGCACATACCGCTGGCGACGCGATCGAGGCGCTCGAACGTGCGCTGCCCGGCCAGATCGATCTGCTGCTGTGCGATCTGCTGATGCCGGGCATGGACGGCAACGAACTGGTACGGCGTGCCAAGAACCTGCATCCCGAGCTGCCCGCCATGATCGTCTCCGGTACCGTGAGCGCCTTTGATCGGGCGGTGTTCGCGGACGTATTTCTGCCCAAGGGGGCTTGCTCTCCGGCGGAGATGATGGAACGGATTCGGGTGCTGGTGGCCCGCAAGCGAGGGCCGAAGAAGCAGGCCACGGCGGTGGAAGCCGGGCTGCGTACGGCGTCTGCGACAGGCTTCTAGCAATGCGACGAGCTCCGTGGAAGCCCCGCGGCGCTCGATTGCAGATAAGCGCTAAGTCATGCCTCTACAAGGCCATAGCGCCTCTGCCACACCTCGCGCAGACGCGTCCAGACGGCGTCGATCTCCGTGCGGGTGAGCGCGGGATCGGGAGCGGCGGCGAAGCGGGCGGCCTCCGCGCGGGCGACTTCGAGCAAGCTCCGGTCGCGCAGGAGGCTGGCGACGCGAAGCTCCGGCGCGCCGGCCTGACGTGTGCCGAAGAACTCGCCGGGGCCGCGCTGCTCGAGATCGATCTCGGCCAGCGTGAAGCCGTCAGTGGTCGAGACCATGGCGTCAAGTCGGGCCTCGGCGGCGGCGGAAACCCGGTTCCCCGTGACCAGCAGGCAGTAACTCTTGTGTTTTCCACGACCTACGCGGCCACGAAGCTGGTGCAGCTGGGACAGGCCGAAGCGATCGGCGTGCTCGATCACCATGAGGGTCGCGTTGGAAACGTCGACGCCGACCTCGATCACGGTGGTGGCGATGAGAACGTCGATCTCGCCGCGACTGAACTGCTGCATGGTGGCATCTTTCTCGGCCGCGGAAAGGCGGCCGTGCAGCAGGCCGAGGCGCAGATCCGCGAGCGGGCCGGCGCGAAGTTCGTCGAACATGTCGGTGGCGGCGCGGAGCTTGGGCTTGGGAAACAGCGGAGGGGGCGAGTTTGGGGTGCGTTTTGCTGCCCCGGAACGCGCTTTCGGTGCGCCTAAAGGCGCTTTATATGACGTTTCGCGCGCAGGTTTGGCGCCCCTGCGGTCGCGGACGGAGGCGACGAGCTTGGCGGCCAGGGGATCGGGTGCGGGGTGAGTAGCGCGGGTGGAAACAGCGGATTCCTCCTCTGCGGTCTCCTCTTCGCCCGCGAAGTCGAGCGCAGCCTGGTCCTCGTTAGGCTCCTCGATGATGGGGTAGACGACGTAAGCCTGGCGGCCGGCGGCGACCTGCTTGCGGACAAAGGCCCAGACATCCGCCGAACGTTCATGAGACGTCCGGCGGGTCGTGATGGGGGTGCGGCCGGGCGGGAGCTCGTCGAGCACGCTGACCTCGAGATCGCCGTAAAGCGTGAGGGCCAGGGTGCGCGGGATGGGGGTCGCGGTCATGACCAGGGTGTCGGGCTCGGAGGCGACACCGTCGGCGCCCGGTTTGCGCATGAGGCGAAAGCGCTGCTCCACGCCGAAGCGGTGCTGCTCGTCGACGATGACGAGGCCGAGGTTGGCGAAGTCGACCCGATCCTCGATAAGGGTGTGGGTGCCGATGACGAGGTTGGTCTCCCCGCCGGCGAGGCGGCGGCGGGCTTCGCGCTTCGCTCGGTCGTCGAGCGAGCCGGTCAGCAGGGTGACCCGGTAGGGCTTGCCGGTGCGCGGGCTGATGGCGTCGGCAAGCAGCTTGCGGGCGGAGAGGAAGTGCTGGGTGGCGAGGATCTCGGTCGGGGCCATGAGGGCGACCTGATAGCCGTTCTCGATGGCGATGAGCGCGGCCTGCATGGCCACAATCGTCTTGCCCGACCCGACGTCGCCCTGCAGCAGGCGGCGCATGGGGCGGGGCGCGCGCATGTCGGCGGCGATCTCGGCTAATGCTCGTTTCTGCGCATTCGTAGGGCGGAAAGGAAGAATCCGCTTGAGAGCTTCGCGGACGTTGGCGTCGGTGACGAAGGCGGTGCCCTGTCGCTCGCGAAGGCGACGGCGTTTGAGCTCGAGGCCAAGCTCGAGATAGAAGAACTCCTCGAAGATCAGGCGACGGTGCGCCGGGGTGTTGCTCGCGATGAGGTCGAGCATGGAGGTGCCGACGGGTGGAAAGTGCACGGCACGCAGGGCGTCGAGGCGGGAAGGTAGGCCGAGCCGGGCAAGGAGCGGGGTGGGGAGGGTTTCAGGAGCTGCGGTGTGGGCCTGTGCGGGGGCGGACCCAGCTCTCTGCAGCGCGTCTTCGCTGCGCCCCGATGGGGGCGACGGCTGGGTGAGGTGACGCAGCTCCTCGCGCGAGAGGCCGGTGATGGTGAGGGTCTGGGCGGGATCAGGATCGGGGAGCAGATGGCTTCGTACCGCGGGTGCGGGTGCGGTTGCGCTTGCCGGCGCGGCGGCGAGCTCTTCAAAGAGCTGCCACAGGACGCGGCGGAGCCAGCGCGAGGTCAGGCGGGCGCCCCAGGCGGTGGTTCCGCCGAGGCTCTCGTAGACGGGGACGATGCGGCCGACCTCGAGGGCGGCGTACTGGTCTCGAGGGCGGCCAGACTGGCCGCGGGCGCCGGGCGAATCCGGCGCGGGCAGGATCTCGAACTGCGGCTGCAGCATTTTCAGCCGGCCGGCGGTGGAGCGGGAGGCCTCAAGCGGGCCGTAGAGGGCAACGGTGCTGCCAAGCGGAAAGCGGTCCTTGAGGTAGGCGCCGTTGAACCACATGGCCTTGATGGTGGAGACGCCCTGGCCGACGGTCATCTCGAAGAGCGGCATGCGGGCAGAGCGGAGGAGCGCCGTGCCGCGGACCTCGCCGATGACGGAGGCGGTGGCGCCGGGCTGGAGCTCGGCGATGGGCTGCGGGTTGAGGCGATCTTCGTAGCGGAAGGGCAGGTGGTAGAGGAGGTCTTCAACGGTGTGAAGGTCCTTGCGGGCGAGCTCGGCAGCGACGCGGTCGCCGATGCGCTTGACGAAGCGGAGCGGGGTGGAGAGCTCGATCACCTTGGTTGATGGTAGCGCGAGGAACGTCGGTTGCGGTTTCGCCGGCGTTTGTCTTGCACAGAGGATCGGTGTCGACTAAGTTATTGGGTGCGAAATGGATCGCGGTCTTACGCGGCGTGCTCGATCGATGGAGGTGTGTGCGGGTGGCTACAACGAAGGCAAGGTTTGTCTGGTATGACCTGATGACGACCGATGTGGAGGCTGCCCAGGCCTTTTACAGTGCGGTGGTCGGATGGACGGCGGCGGATGCGGGCATGAACGATAGTCCGTATCGGATCTTCTCGATGGGGTCGGCCGCGATCGCCGGTCTGATGCCGATGCCCGACGAGCAGAGGGCGATGCGCGCGCCACCGATGTGGATGGGGCACATCGGCGTCGACGATGTGGATGCGATGGCGGAACGCGTGGTTGCGGCCGGAGGAAAAATCCTGCGCGCGCCGGAGGACATTCCGGAGGTCGGCCGATTCGCCGTCGCGCAGGATCCGCACGGGGCGGTTTTTCTGCTCTTCCACCCGAACGGGTCGATGCCTCCGGAAGAGTCCACCAACATGCCGGGCCGGATCGGCTGGAACGAGTTGCACGGGGGAGAGGTGAACTCCGACTTTGCCTTTTACTCCGGTCTGTTTGGCTGGACCAAGGACGTGGCGATCAACATGGGGCCGATGAGAGTGTATCAGGTCTTTCAGACGAGCGGCAGCGGTGGCGGGATGATGACCAAGATGCCGGAGATGCCGCACCCGATCTGGCTGTACTACATCAATGTGGATGCGGCGGACGCGGCGGCGGCGCGCATCGGCGAGGCTGGGGGCAAGGTGATGACAGGACCGCACGAGGTACCGGGCGGAAGCTGGATCGTCCAAGGGATCGATCCGCAGGGGGCAATGTTTGCGGTGGTCGCGCTGAAACGGTAGATCGGCTTGGCATAGAGGCGGTGAAGACGTGCAGGGAGAAGGACGTGCCGGCGGCGTACGTCCTCCCTTGCGAGCGGGCGAGGAGCTTAGGGGAGGGTGTGGGCGACGACATCGACGTCGATGTGGCGGGTGCTGCCGACGACGTCCATGGAGCCGATGATGAGGGGCTTGCCGTCTTCGAGGTTGACCTCGCCCTCGACCAAGGCCTGGCGGATGACGGGATCCTGTGCGCCAAAGGCCGAGGGTTCCTCGGCGACGCTCGATCGTTCGACCTTTGTCTTGAGGGTGATGCGGTCGCCGCCCTGGATAATTTCGGCGTCGATGTTGATGCCGACGTCGAGGTAGGTGAACTGGCTCGAGGGACCCTTGCCGGCGTTGTCAATGGTGCCGGTGACGATAGGGACCTTGCTCCCCTGCTTGAGCAGGATTTTCTGACCGGAGAGCACGACAACGTCGAAGTGCTGCACGCCAACGCGCTTGCCGCCGTCGAGCTCGGCGAGGGTGTAGGTGAGTTTGTAGACCTTCCTAGGGCGGTCGAGCTCCGTGATGAGATGTTGGGCGAGAGCGAGATCGTCTGGGCTGCCGCGGAAGACGATGGCATTCTTCGAAGGAACGAAACAGATCCGGTCCTCTGCCCTGACCACATTCCGAAGTGCAGTCACAAGCTCGATGGCGTCGTTCTGGTTGGTGACGTTGGTCAGGTAAAAGGTGTGGATTGGATCTTGCAAGATCTCCTCGACGCCGTGCGCGGTCTTCTCCGGAGTCTGGGCAAGGCAGTTGGCTGCGAGTGTGCAGGCGCACAGGATCAATTGCAGGCCGCGGCGTGCGGGGCGGAGCTGGGTTGAGGGTGGGGTCATTCGCTTTCTCCTGAGAGTTCGTTATGCGGTGGGGTGGGTGGGGTGAAGAAGGCGTCGAAGGCGGCTTTCTCGTCGGCCTCCTGCGCGGCGCGACGGGTGGCGTCGAGGGCGTTGATGGCGTCGGGACTACGGTTTTTTGCGAGCTGGAGCAGGGTGCGCTCGTCTTCGGTGAGGGGGAGCGGTGGGGCGAGCTGGCTGGGAGCGCGTGTCTCGGCGAGGGCAAGGGCGGTGTCTGCGTCATGGCTGTCGGCGCGGTGGATGTCGTTGCGGTCGGACGGCGTGTTGACCCTGGCCGCTGGGCTACTTCGGGGTGGGCTGGATGCGAGAGCAGAGGCCAACGCCTCCGCCGCTTGTGCGTCCGCTGCCTGTACTTCGCCCCTTGAAGGTGAGAGGGCCTGGGTGGGTGGTGAGGCAAGGGCTGGCCGCGGTGACGAAAGCCGGGGCTGTGCGGCGAGGGCTGGTGGATGTGGCGTGGAGGCGGAGTGAGTGGCGCTCGGTGGCAGGTGGGTGACGGTCAGGACAAGAGCCGCGAAGGCAAGGCCGGAGAGGCCAAGGGTTGCGGGCATGCGTGGCCGACCGAGCCAGAGCCGAGAGAGCCGGGCGGCCGGTGGTGGTTGCATGGGCGAGAGGCCGGTGTGGGCGCGGGTATCCGTGACGGCACGGTGGGCAGCGGTGGGAGCGAGGGTGGTTTGGGCGGCGAGGTTGGCGAGGATGCGCTGCTCGAGGCCGGCGGGGATCTCGACGGCGTTGAGGCGGGCGAGGGTTTTGCTGAGGGTGTCATCGTCGATCGGGTTCACCAGGCACCTCCTTTGTCCAGGCGCTCGCGCAACCTGGCGCGGGCACGGAAGAGAAGCGATCGGGTTGCGGACTCGGACCGGCCCAGCACCAGAGCAACTTCCTTGGTGCTGAGCTCGTCGACGGCGGAGAGGAGAAGGACGGCGCGCTCTTTTGCGGGCAGGCGCTCCATCTCGCGGAGCACGGCGGTCATCTGCTGCTGTTCGCGGAAGAGCTCGTCCGCGGGAGGGGGGCGGGCGATGAGTTCGTCGGCGAGTGCGTCGTCGATCTGCTCGGGGCGACGCCGACGGCAATGATCGATGGCGCGATTCCACGTGACGCGTACCAACCAGAGGCGCACGTCCGCGATCTCCTTGAGGTGGTCAGGGTGTTCGACGATGCGGAGGAAGACCTCCTGCACGATGTCTTCGGCCTCCGCGCGACTGCGGACGATGGAGAAGGCGACGCGGAAGAGGAGGCTGGCGTAGAGCTCGACCAGGGAGGCGAGATCGGTCGTTGTGCGTGCGGCGGTTCGATCGTCAAAGTACACCCCGCTCCAGCCCTCGCTCGCCGCCATACGTTTCCTTCTGAAAGGCCAGACGCGCGAGCGGGGGCAAGCGCTCGAAGATATTTGCTCGGCGAGTGAGACGATCCATTTTGGGCGGGGCTTCCGCAGGCCAGGTGGGCCAAGTGAAGAGCAGTGCGGCCTGTGTTGTTGCGAGTTGTTTGGCTGTGCTTTGATCGCGCCAACGCCGGCTCTCGCCAGGTGGATGGAGCGGCCAGGCGCGGGCGTGGGCTCCGGGGGTGTCGCTGCTAGACTTTTCTGTGAGCGAGATTGCTGGAAGGGTTGTGTGAGCGCATGAGTATCGGATCGGCGCCGGCGGTGGAGTTGGTGGACGTGTCGAAGACGTATGACACGAAGAAGGCGGTGCGCGGGGTGAGCCTGCGGATTGCGCCGGGGACGATGTTCGGGCTGCTGGGGCCGAACGGGTCGGGCAAGACGAGTTCGATCCGGATGATGATCGGGATCACCGTGCCGGATGCGGGGGAGGTGCGGCTGTTTGGGAGGCCGTTTACGCGCGCGGCGGTGCGCCGGGTGGGGTATCTGCCGGAGGAGCGCGGGCTGTACAAGAAGATGAAAGTGATTGACCAGCTGGTGTTTCTGGGACAGCTGCACGGGCTTTCGGAGAAGACGGCGACAACGCGGGCGCGGGCGTGGTGCGAGCGACTGGAGATCACGGAAGCGATGCCGAAGAAGACCGAAGAGCTGAGCAAGGGAATGCAGCAGAAGATTCAGTTCATCGCGGCGCTGCTGCATGAGCCGGAGCTGATCATCATGGACGAGCCGTTTTCGGGGCTGGACCCGGTAAACGCGGCGCTGCTGCAAGAGACGCTGCTGGAGCTGCGCAGGGAGGGCAGGACGATCCTGTTTTCGACCCACCGGATGGATCAGGTGGAGCGGATGTGCGATGCGATCGCGCTGATCAGCCGCGGGCAGGTGGTGCTGGACGGGACGATGCGCGAGGTGAAGGGGCAATATCCGCACAATCGCGTGGAGGTGGTGTTTGAGGGGGATCCGGGATTTTTGTCGCATCCGACCATCGAGCACGCGCAGACCTTTGCCAGCGACGGGGCGGGGCGGGGCGGGCGCGCGGAGATTCGGCTGCGAACAATCAATGGGCGCGCGGCGGACTCGCAGCCGCTGCTGATGGAGGCGTTGGCGCGCGGCACGCGGGTGCTGCGGTTTGAGGTGCGCGAGCCCACGCTCGAGGAGATCTTTATCGAGCGCGTGGGGCAAGACGCGAGGGAGTCGGTCGACAGCCAGCGGCCGGGAGGGCGAGCGCATGCATAAGGTATGGCTGATCGCGCGGCGCGAGTATCTGGAGCGGGTGCGGACAAAGAGCTTTTTGGTGATGACGGTGCTGATTCCGCTGCTGATGGGCGGCGGAATTCTGGGTACGGCGATCATCGGGCGGACGGCGCGGTCGGAGTCGCACATCACGATCGTGTCCAAGGATCTGGACCTGGCGACGGATCTGCAGAAGGAGCTACAGAACGGCCGGAGCAGCAAGATGGTGGTGGATATTGTGTCCCCGCCGGTGGCCGACACGCGGGCGACGCTCGATGGAGAGCTGGCGAACAAGCAGCTGGACGGCTATCTATGGATCACGCCGGCTACCGGATCCGAGGCTGGGGCGCGGCCGCATTTTGTGTGGACGCCGCGATCGCGCGCCGACATCATGACCCAGGGCACGCTCAAGGAGGCGCTCGGCACGGTAATCACACGCGAGGGTCTGGCGCATCGCGGCATGGGCACGGCGGATGTGGATGCGCTGATGGCGCCGGTCGCGCTCGACAGCTCGCAAGCCGGCAAGAACGACAGTTCGGAGGGCGCGTTTTTCAGCGCGTACATCCTGTTCTTTCTGATGTACTTCGTCATCATGCTGTACGGCATGAACGTAGCGCGCTCGATTATCGAGGAGAAGACGTCGCGGGTGTTTGAGGTGCTGCTGGCGACGATCCGGCCGGAGGAGATGATGGCCGGCAAGGTGATCGGGGTGGGGTCGGTCGGGCTGACCCAGGTTGGCATCTGGCTGACGGCGGCGGTGTTGTTGACGGCGACGCCGCTGGTGGCGCACCTGACGGGGACGCATGTGGCGATCGCGCTAAGCGCCTCGCAGATCGTCTACTTCGTCGTGTACTTCCTGCTGGGGTATCTGCTGTATTCGTCGATTGCGGCGGCGCTTGGCGCGATGACGAACTCCGAGCAGGAGCTGCAACAACTCAATATGTTTCTGGTGATGCCGCTGGCGCTGTGCATGTTCGGGCTGGGGTTTGTGGTGACGAATCCGGATGGCATCGTGCCGCGGGTGATGTCGCTGATTCCGTTCTTTGCGCCGCTGATGATGTATATGCGGATCGCGATCAAGATGCCGGCGGCGTGGGAGATCGCGTTTTCGATCGTCAGTACGGCGCTGACGATCGTGGCGATCTTGTGGGTGGCGAGCCGGATCTATCGCGTGGGCATTCTGATGTACGGCAAGAAGCCGAACGTGGCCGAGGTGCTGCGCTGGCTGAAGTACAGCTAGGGTGGACGAGGCCAGCGCGCGAGGCGACGCACGGTTCACGACGAGGCAAAAGCTCACGCTCGCGGTCGTTCCAAGGATCGTAGCGGGCGTAATTCGGCTGCTTGGCGTGACGCTGCGGTTTCAAGAGATCTGCGCGCCGGGTGTGGCGGTGGGGGATAAGATTCAGGGGCCGACGGTGTATGCGTTCTGGCACCGCTCGCTGCTGCTGGCGGCGTACCGGTTTCGTGGGCGGGGGATCGCGATTCTGATTAGTCGGAGCTTTGATGGCGAGCTGATCGCGCGGACGGTGGAGCGGTTGGGGTTTGTGGCGGTGCGCGGGTCAAGCACGCGGGGCGGGAGCGTGGGTCTGCGCGGGATGCAGCGGGCGTTCGCGGAGGAACGGCGGATCTGCGCCTTCACGGCGGACGGGCCGAAGGGACCGGCGGAGGTGGCGAAGCCGGGCGCGGTGCAGCTGGCGGCGCTGTGCGGCGCGGGGTGGGTGGGGGCGTTTGAGCTGCGGGCGGAGCGCGCGTGGCGACTGGGCAGTTGGGACGGGTTTGTGGTGCCGAAGCCGTTTTCGCGGGTGCGGGTGGCCTGGCCGGCCCATGCGGCGGTGAGCCTGCCGGAGGTGCAGGCGGCGCTGGAAGAGGCGGTACGAATGGCGAGGCCGGGCGCATGAGGGTGGCGGAGTTTGGCTTCGATCTGCCGGAGGAGCTGATCGCGCAGCGGCCGCCGGCGGTGCGCGGGGCCAGCCGGATGCTGATGATGGAGCGGGTGACGGGGGCGTTTGCGGACGATGTGTTTGCGAGCCTGCCGGAGCGGCTGCGCCCGGGCGATGTGCTGGTGCTGAATGACTCGCGGGTGCTGCCGGGACGGTTGCTGGCACGACGGGCGGGGCTGCGGACGCAGCCTTCGTCGCCGGGGCCGACGGGGGCGGTCGAGGTGGTGCTGACGACGGCCGTGGGCGCGTGGGAGTGGGAGGCGCTGGTGCGGCCGGCGAAGAAGGTAGCCATTGGCGAGAGGCTGTTGTTCGCGGAGGCGGATGGGGTCGTCGTGCTCGAGGCTGAGGTGGTGGGGGCGGGGGAGTTCGGCGAGCGGCGGCTGCGGTTTGAGCCGGTGCGGGACTTCCTGGCGGTGCTGGAGCGGGTTGGGTCGCTGCCGCTGCCGCCGTATATCCGGCGCGGGCGCGAGGCGCTGAACACGGCGGAGGACCGAGAGCGCTATCAGACGGTGTATGCGCGGGCTGGTGAGCGGGCTAAAGACGGAGCTGGGCGTGTTGCGGGCTCCGCGGCGGCGCCGACGGCGGGCCTGCACTTCACGGCGGAGATGTTGCAGCGGCTGCGCGAGCGCGGGGTCGAGGTGGAGCGGGTGACCTTGCATGTGGGGTTGGGGACGTTTCAGCCGGTGCGGATGGAGACGGTCGCGGAGATCCGGCTCCATGCGGAGCGGTACACGCTGCCGGAGCGGACGGCCGCGGCGGTGAATCGGGCACGCGCCGAGGGGCGACGTGTGATCGCGGTGGGGACGACGGTGACACGGACGCTGGAGCACTGCGCGCTTGCCGCGCAGGGCGCGGAAGGCACGGATGGCGCGGGCGAGAACGAGCTCCGCGGGCATTCAGGCGAGACATCGATCTTTCTTGCGCCCGGGTATCGGTTTCGGGTGGTGGATGGATTGCTGACGAACTTCCATCTCCCGGAGTCGACGCTGCTGATGCTGGTAAGCGCGTTTGCCGGGCGGGAGCGGGTGCTGGCGGCCTACCGTCATGCCGTCCAGGCCAGATATCGGTTCTTCAGCTATGGGGACTGCATGCTCGTGCTCTAGGCACGCCTCCCTGCTTGCCGTCTCCAGAGAACGGCTTCTACCGCCGGTCAAACAGCCGCACAGAATCAGGAAAGCGCCTCCCGGCCGCCGCATCGCGGCCCGGGTTACGATGGAGCGCACGCCCACGGTGCTGTTTGCGAACATCGCCGCCGTCGCGCACACCCTCACCTCAGGATGGTTCCATGGACCGGATCCGCCATGCGCTCTTCGCGCTTCTGCCATTGGCCGCAGCGCTCTCCGTCCCATCGCTGTCGGCGAAGACGCCGCCACCACCGGATCACTGGGTCGGAACATGGGCCGCGGCTCCGCTCGGTGCGGAGAATAAGGAGCATCTGTTTGCGCAAGACACGACCCTGCGCGAGATCGTGCATGTCTCGCTGGGTGGGCCGCTGGTGCGCGTCGTGCTGAGCAACGAGTTCGGCACGGAGCCGCTCGAGATCGGCGCGGCGCACATCGCGGCGTCGGCCGGCGGAAGCTCCATCTCGCTGCTGTCGGCAAATGCGCTCACCTTCGGCGGCCGCGCCTCGGTGACGATCCCGCCGGGCGCACTGGTGGTCAGCGATCCGGCCGGGCTTGCGCTAAAGCCCTTGTCGAGCGTCGCGGTCAGCCTTTTCGTTCCGGCGCAGACGGTCAGTCACCTGAGCCTGCATCCCTTCGCGGATGCGACCGGCTACATGGCGCAGGGCAACGTTGTCGGCAAGGTGAGTCTGGACGGCGCGACGGCCATCGACTCCTGGCCGATCGTCAAGGGACTCGAGACCCGGGTCTCAGGGGAGGACAGCGCCGTGATCTGCTTCGGCGACAGCATCACCGACGGCGCGCTCAGCACCAAGGACGCGAACGCGCGCTGGCCCGACATCCTGGCCGAGCGACTCCAGCACAGCCGCAAGACCGCCCGCATCGGCGTGCTCAACCAGGGTATCGGCGGCAATCGCGTGCTCGCCGAGGGCGCCGGTCCGGCAGCGCTCGCCCGCTTCGATCGCGATGTGATCGCGCAGGATGGCGTCAAGTACGTCATCGTGCTCGAGGGCATCAACGACATCGGCGTCGGCTACGACCTGAAGCGGCCCGTGGCGACGCCGCCCACGGCCGAGGACCTCATCGTCGGCTATCGGCAGCTGATCGAGCGCGCGCACGCGCACGGCATGCAGATCTTCGGGGCGACGCTGACGCCGTACGTCGGCGCAACCTACGCCTCACCCGCCGGCGAGCAGGTGCGTAAGGCGGTCAACCAGTGGATCCGCACCAGCAACGCCTTTGATGGCGTGATCGACTTCGAGCAGGCCACGCGCGACGCTGCCAACCCGGATGTCTTCTCCGCGGCGGCAGACTCCGGCGACCACCTCCACCCGAAGGACGCCGGCTACCAGCAGATGGGCAATGCCATCGACCTTAAGCTGTTTACGCCGAAGAAGCCTTAGAGGTGAGCGGCGGCTGGAGTCTCACACGGCCGCCGCCTTTTGATCGCGAGCGCTTACTGCAGCTCGTAGTCGGCGAAGAAGTAGCCGATCTCGAAGGTGGCCGTATCCTCGGCGTCCGATCCATGGATCGCATTCTCCTCGATCGACGCGGCGAACTGCTTGCGGATCGTGCCCTCCTCGGCGTTCGCCGGATTGGTCGCGCCCATCAGCTTGCGGAGATCGGCGATGGCATTCTCTTTTTCGAGCACCATGGGAAAGATGGGACCGCTCGACATGAACTCGGTGAGCGAGCCAAAGAACGGGCGCGCGGCGTGCACGTGATAAAAGCCCTCGGCTTGCGCCTTCGAGATCGAGATCTTCTTGATCGCGACGAGTTTGAATCCGGCCTTCTGGATCTCGGCCAGGATCGCGCCGGCGTCGCCCTTGCGAACCGCGTCCGGCTTGATGATGCTGAATGTGCGCTGTGACACCGTCTGTCTCCTCTGGAGATGCTCCGTCGTTCAGTGTAGCCCACACCCGTTGCGTTCCTGTCGAACCGGAGCGGCTCCGCCTGTGCGGCAGAAGAGGCGCGATCTCCCCTCCCCGCATCGAAGAGAGAGCATCATCATGCAGACAGCTTTAGACAGCAAAGGAGACACCATGGGCGCAGGAAGCATTGGCACCCCACGCAAAGGAGTTGAGGGAGTTTCGCATGAGGGCGGCAGGTTGATCGCGGAGCACGATGGCCAGGGCGGCATCTCGGACAAGCGACGCGCTGAACTGGAGCGGCTGGAAGCGGAAGCCGGCGCGGCCGTGGACGCGAGCAGCGCAAACGATCGGCCCCGTCATCCAACCCCTGTCGACCGCGGAACGATGCCTGGCCAGGCCTCCGGGCCGGGCAAATAAAGATCGCTGACCGCCGCGGCGCGAGCCATGCCATCGACGAACCCCGGACTTGTGAGCCGGTTGGTAGCTGGACCTCATAGCTGCACCTCATCACCGAAGAAACTCAGCGAGGCCAGGAGGGCTCAGCTTCTGACGCGTCATGGAGATCGTCAAACACCCATGCACCGATCTGTGTGGATCTGGTTTGTTGGATGCATCGTCTGGGTGGTCAATGGCCTGATCAGCGTGCGCCTGCACTCCTGGCAACACGCCGAGCTGGCGTTCCTGGTGGCGCTCGTCTTCCTGCTAGCCGGTCTGCTCTATCGCGGACAACGGCGTTAGTTCACCGGCGTACGTGCCCGTCTCAGGCCTTCCCGAGCACGCGCGCCATGGTCTCGCCGATCTCGGCCGGCGACTTCACCACGTGGATGCCCGCGTCTTCCATCGCCTTCATCTTGTCGGCCGCGGTTCCCTGCCCGCCGGAGATAATGGCGCCCGCATGGCCCATGCGGCGGCCCGGCGGCGCCGTCTGCCCGGCGATGAAGCCCACCACCGGCTTGCGCACATGGTCCTTCACGAACTGCGCCGCCGCCTCCTCCGCCGTGCCGCCGATCTCGCCGATCAGGATGATCGCCTCGGTGTCGGGGTCATCGTTGAGCAGGCGCAGACCATCCACATGATTGGTCCCGATGATCGGGTCGCCGCCGATGCCGATCGCCGTCGACTGCCCGATGCCGCGCGTGGTGAGCTGGTAGACCGCCTCGTAGGTCAGCGTACCCGAGCGCGAGACGATGCCGACCGAACCTTCCTTGTGAATGCGCCCCGGCATGATGCCGACCTTTGCCTTGCCCGGTGAGATCACGCCTGGACAGTTCGGCCCGACCAGCCGCGTCGGCTTCGTGCGCGAGCCGGCCTGGCGCACCACCTCCCACGCCCTCACCATGTCGAGCGTCGGTATGCCCTCCGTGATGCAGATCACCAGCGGCAGCTCGGCCGCGGTCGCCTCCAGAATCGCGTCGGCGGCAAACGGCGGCGGCACAAAGATGATGCTGACGTTCGCGCCCGTCTCGCGCACGGCCTCCTCCACCGTGTCAAAGACCGGCCAGCCCTCGTGCATGGTTCCGCCCTTGCCCGGCGTCACGCCGCCGACGACGTTGGTGCCGTACTCCGCGCAGCCCTTCGCATGGAAGGTCCCCTCACGCCCGGTGATGCCCTGCACGATCAGCCGCGTGTTCTTGTCCACCAGCACTGCCATCGATGTGTTCTCCTGCCTGCTCTTGCGTGTAAATCGTTAGACCGCGTTCAGCAACCGTGCCAGATCCTCAAAGTTGTCGACCACGAAGTCGTAGCTGCCGATCGCTTCGGCATCCTCGGTCGGTCGTCCGACGAAGCACGTCTGCAGCCCTTGCTTCGCCGCCGCCCGCAGGTCCTCGTTGTGCGCCGCCACCATCAGAATTTGCTGCGGCTTGAGCTCGAGCAGCCACGCCGCGCCGCGATACATCGCCGGATCGGGTTTATAAGTGCGAAAGAGGTCCGCGCCGAAGAGCACATCCCATGGCAGATTGCCGAACTTCGCGAGATCGGTCATCTGCCGCAGCGTGCCGTTGGAGAGCGGGCCGATGATGAAGTGCTTCTTGAACCGATGCAGCGCGTGGACGACATCGGGCCAGGGCGTGAGAAAGTGCCAGCCGTAAGTGAGCAGATCGCGATCGGCAGCGCTGAGCTTTTTTGCGCCGAAGTCGCCGACGATCTTGTCGAGCTCCTCACGATGCAGCTCGTCGAAGCCGGTCCACGGCCGTTTGCCCTCGCGCACCGGCTGGATGGCCGGTTTGTAGTGCGCGCGCCACTCCTCCACCAGCCCGACCCAGTCGGCGTTGATACCGCGCTCCGCGCCGAGCCGCTCGGCCATGGCGGTCATCGAGCCCTGCCAATCGACGGTGGTGCCGAAGGTATCGAAGAGAATTGCGCGCAGGGGCATTGGCACCCTCGGCCGCCTAGCTCTTCGCCGCGGCGACTGCCAGGTCGGCGGCTTCCTTCATCGTCTCACCGACCTGAAAGTTGAGCCCGCTGTCCTTGAGGATCTTGCGGCCCTCCTCGACGTTGGTGCCCTCGAGCCGCAGAATAATCGGCAGCTTCACGTCGAGGTTTTTCGCCGCCGCGACGACCCCCTGCGCCAGCACATCCACGCGCAGAATGCCGCCGAAGATGTTGATGAAGATCGCCTTCACGTTGGGGTCGCTGAGCAGAATCCCGAAGGCCTGCTCGATCTGCTGCTGCGTCGCGCCGCCACCCACATCGAGGAAGTTCGCGGGCGAGCCGCCGGCGTACTGGATGATGTCCATCGTCGCCATGGCCAGGCCGGCGCCGTTGACCATGCAAGCGATCGAGCCGTCGAGCTTGATGTAGTTCAGCGCGAACTTCGACGCCTCGACCTCGAGCGGATCCTCCTCCGCCATGTCGCGCAGCTCCTTAAGATCCTTGTGGCGGAACATCGCGTTGTCGTCGAAGTTGATCTTGCAGTCCAGCGCAAGCAGCTTGCCGTCCTTGGTCGTAATAAAAGGATTGATCTCCATCAGCGTCGAGTCGGTGTCGAGGAACGCCTTGTAGAGCCCGGTCATAAAGCTGACCGCCGCATTGATTTGCGTCGCTTGCAGGCCCAGCTTGAAGGCGAGCTTGCGCGCCTGAAACGGCTGAAAGCCGACCGCGGGATCGATCTCCTCCTTGAAGATCGCCTCCGGGGTCTTGGCCGCGACCTCTTCGATCTCCATGCCGCCGGCCTTGGACGCCATGAAGACGATGCGGCCGGTCGCGCGGTCGAGTACCAGGCCAAGATAGAGCTCGCGGTCGATCTGGCTCGCCGCCTCCACCAGCAGCCGCTGCACCCGCTGGCCTTCCGGGCCGGTCTGGTGCGTGATCAGCTGCATACCGAGAATCGCCTTCGCCGCGGTTTCGGCGTCGGCGAGAGACTTCGCCACCTTGACGCCGCCGCCCTTGCCGCGGCCGCCCGCGTGAATCTGCGCCTTGACCACGACCGCCGTGTTACCGGCCGAAAAGAGGCTCTTCGCCGCCGTGTCCGCCTCTTCGAGCGTCGTGACCATCTCGCCGCTCGGCACCGGCACGTTGTAGCGGCGCAGGATCTCCTTCGCCTGGTACTCGTGAATCTTCATCGTCGAGGAACCCCGCTCTTTTCTTCGCTCGTGAAGTGTAGCGGAGCGCGGAAACCAGGCGCAACCGGCTCGCGCCGAGCTTTGCCTACCGCGCCGATCGGTCTTCGTCGGCGATCACGCAATCTCTCCTGCTAGGCTGGCCGCATGTCGCTCCAGCCCTACCTTAGGCGTCTGATGGAGACGCGCCATCCGCTCAGCCGCAACGATGCGCGCGAGGTTCTGACGCAGCTGCTCACCGGCTTGGCGCCCGAGGTGGAGATCGCGGCGCTGCTGGGCGCGCTGGCGGCAGCGGGCGAGACCGCCGCCGAGATCGCCGGCTTTGCCGACGTCATGCGCGCAGCCGCGGTGCCCCTGCCGCTGACCGAGGATGAGCGCTCCACGCTGATCGACACCTGCGGCACGGGCGGCGATGCCAGCGGCACCTTCAACATCTCCACCGCCGCCGCCCTGGTCGCCGCCGCCGCGGGCGCAACCGTGGCCAAGCATGGCAATCGCGCCGTGACCTCGCGCTCCGGCTCGGCCGATGTGCTGGAGGCGCTCGGCATCGCCGTCGACCTCACACCCATTGCTGCCGCCCAGGCCCTGCGCCTGCACCGCTTCGCCTTTCTGCATGCGCCCGCACTCCATCCCGCCATGCGCGCCGTCATGCCGGTGCGCCGCGCGCTCGGTGTGCGGACCATCTTCAACGTCGTCGGTCCGCTCGCCAATCCCGCCGGGGCCCGGCGTCAGGTCGTCGGCGTCTATGCCCCGCACCTTGTTCCCATCGTCGCGGACGCTTTGGCGCTGCTCGGCACGGAGCGCGCCCTCGTGGTGCATGGTGCTGGATCGTTCGCCGCAGGGCCCTCCCCAGGCATCGACGAACTCTCGCTCAGCGGCCCCAGCCAAATCGCCGAGGTGCGCGACGGCGTCGTGACCGCCTCTACCGTGCTTGATCCCAGAGATCTCGGCTTGCGGCACGCACCGCTCGCCGCTTTGCGCGGTGGCGACGTCGCGGTCAACGCCCAGCTGCTGCGCGTCCTCTTTGCCGGCGAGCCAGGGCCCCGCCGCGACATCGTCGTGCTGAACGCCGGCGCCGTGCTGCTCACCGCCGGCTGTGCGGCGGACCTGTTGTCAGGGATGGCCCTCGCCGCCCAGGCCATCGACTCCGGTGCCGTCAGCCGCCTGATCGAAGCTCTTCAGCGCACGCCGTAGGCGGTGCATACTGGGCAGGCACTGCTTCCGTGGTTGCAGCTCTGATCTGCTCGCAACGGGTTCCAACAGCAAGGAGGACGCCCATCGCAACACCATCCTTCCCTCCGCCGCCGCTTTCTCCCGCTCGACTTGCCCCCATCAATCCGGCGCAGGTCACCACCGCGTTTGATCTCCCAGGCCATACGCTGGTCCGTAACCTCGGTGTGGTGCGCGGCCTGATCGTCCGTTCGCGAAACGCCTTTGGGACCTTTGGCGCACGGCTGCAAACACTGCTCGGCGGCAACATCAGCCTGTTCACCGAGCTCGGCGAACGCACACGGCACGACGCCTACACCCTGATGCTGGAGCACGCCGCTGAACTCGGCGCCAACGCCGTGATCGGTGTCCGCTACGATGCGACCGAGGTCATGCAGGGTGTCACCGAGATCCTCGCCTACGGCACCGCCGTCGTGGTCGCTCCCCGCGCCACCGAGCAACAGGTATAGAGGCCGACGCCGGGACTGAGATCGCCGTCCCATCCTCCTGTGCGGCGTTCCTCCAGCTCGCGGCGGTTACGGTATCAACGCAACGCGCTATGCTCACGGAAGCCCCAGGAGCCCACCATGCGCGCGAAGTACGTCCCTATCTTCCCTCTCGTCGTTCTGCTCGCCACCCAGTCGCCGGCCTTCCCGAGCTTTCACATGGGCAAAGGCAAGCCCGGCGCGACAGCGACCCTCCACACCAGCGACGGCAAAGACGCCGGCACAGCGACCTTTCAGCAGAAGGGCGCGGACGCCGTGAGCATCAAGCTCAAGCTCGAAAACCTGCCGCCCGGAGAGCATGGCGTCCACATCCATGCCAAGGGAGTCTGCGACGCTCCGGACTTCAAGAGCTCCGGCGGTCATTTCAATCCCGCGGGCAAGCAGCACGGCTACGCCAACCCTGGCGGCCACCACAACGGCGACCTGCCGCAGAACGTTAACGTCGGGGCCGATGGCAAAGGGAGCGCGAGCTTCCTGGTGCACGACCTGTCGCTCGCTCCCGACGCCATGGACTCCCTTCTGGCGAACGGTGGCACCTCCCTCATGGTGCATGCCAAGGCGGACGACATGAAGACAGACCCGTCCGGAAACTCGGGTGACCGGATCGCCTGCGGCGTGATCGCCAAGCCCTAACTGGGTCCAGGCCTCCGGCTGCGGAAGAAGGAACCACGGCCGGGGAAGCTGCGTATGGTCGTGTATGGGCGTTGCCTCCATAGCGCTTCCCCCGCCGGTACGGCACTACCCCGCAGCCCTCGCGACGCCGCGAAGGCAGACGCCGCCGCGATGCGAGGCCGCCGCCGTCGCAACGGGTCAGCTTCGCAGCGACGGCTTTGCTGGACCTCCGCAAGGACTTGGCGTCGCCGAACTTGGCGTCGCCGGACCTGACCCCGGCCAACCTGACCTCGGCCAACTTGGCCCCGGCAAGTCGGGCCTGCGCGGAGCGGGCGCCGTACCCAGCGGGTCGGCTGCTACCCTAACCACGCCGCCATTACACACCTCTGCCGGGGGACGAGTGCATCGCACACCCGAACAGCTCGCCGAGCAGGATGCCATCGCGCGCCAGATCCGTCGGTGTCTCGCGGGCGATGCGGAGGCATGGCAGCAGCTGGTGGGCACACAGCATCGCAGGGTGTACGCGGTCTGCTACCGCTTCACGGGCTCGGCCGCGGACTCCGAGGATCTGACGCAGGAGGCGTTTCTGAAGATCTACACTCATCTCGCCAGCTTCGACCAGGCGAAGGGTAGCTTTCAGACGTGGTCCATGACGCTGACGCGCAACCTGCTCGTCGACCACTTTCGCCGCACACGGCTGCAGCGGGCGACCGACTCACTGCACGCCAGCGCGGACGGCGACCCGGACTCGCCGATGATGATCGACCAGCTGGCTGACCCGCGCGCCGGGCAGGAGCAGCACATCGCCGGCCAGGAGCTCCGGGTCCGCGTGCAGGCGGCGTTGAAGCAGCTCTCTCCGGAGCTTCGCGAGGCCGTCATCCTGCGCGATCTCGAAGACCTGGACTACCGCGAGATCGCGCAGGTGCTTCGCATCCCGGAAGGGACGGTCAAAAGCCGCATCAGTCGAGGCCGCGGTGAACTTGCACGGCTGCTGCAGCGTACAGAAGGGCAGGTGGTTTAAGGTGGCGGAGATCAGTCAGTTCGGTGGCGGCGCGCAGGGCGAAAGCCCGAACCGCGACTGCCTGGAGCTCGAAGCGATGCTGGCGGACGTGCTCGATGGCGCGCTTTCGCCGGAGGAGCAGGCGCGGTTCGACCGGCACGCCGTCGGCTGCAACGGCTGTGCGGCCATGCTCGCTGACGCGCAACGCGGCGCCGCCTGGCTGGAGATGCTTCGGCGGCATCCGCCACAGCCGCCCGCGGATCTGGTAAACCGAATCCTCGCCACGACCAGCGTTCGTTCCGCGATCGGGCCTGCTTTGGCTCTGCAGCCGGAGCCGGTTGCGTCGGCCGGCGGTGCCCTGTCCGAGCCGTGGCGACCAGCCTTCGCCGCGAGCGCCGCCGACGCGAGCGCGTTTGCCATAGCGAGCTCTCCGTCGGTCAGCCGCGGCCGCCTGCTGCCCTTCCGTGCCCGCCTTCGTGAGACCGTCGGACCGACCCTTGGGGCGCTGTTGCAGACACGCATGGCGATGACCGCGGCGATGGCCTTCTTTTCGGTCGCTCTCACGCTCAATCTGCTGGGCGCCCATGTCACCGCGCTCCGGGCACGCGATCTGCGGCCGTCCAGCCTCCGGCGCAACGTCTCAGAGGCCAATGCGCACGTGATCCGATACTACGAAAGCCTTCGCGTTGTGTACGAGCTTGAGTCCCGTGTGCGCGATCTGCAACACAACGGTGACTCCGAGCCGCCGCGATCTCTCGATCCTGCTCCCGATTCCGCTCGCCCGAGCTCCAATGACCCACAGCGCGCCCAGCCCCCGGACAGGACCCCCCCTAAGGCCGCTCCCTCCCGTGACCCGGGCAGCAGCTCAACCTCCGGAACCCACGGCGCCCCCGCCCCCGCCGGGACACGCCTGGCCCGGCGGCCGCTGCCGACCACCGATCTTCCCGGTACCACGCTTCCCGTGTCGTATCGCGGGGGCAACCTGCACTGGAGGGGAGGGTCCGTGGCATGAACTGCGCCAATCATCCCGATCGGGAACGCCTGGCCTTTTGCCAGAACTGCGGCAAGCCGCTCTGCCGCGAGTGCGCTCGAACCGTGGGGCAGGCTGTCTTCTGCGAGCCCTGCCTTGAGGCTCGACTCGCCGCCGCCAACGCCGCGACCCCGCCGCCCATCGACCCGCATAGCAGCACCTTCGGCGCCGGTCCGACCACCGGCTCCGTGCACTACCAGACCGTTCCTGGCAGCGGCCAAAGTTATCGCGCCACCGGCACGGTTGAGGGCATTCCCTACTCCGTCAGTGGCGTGCCGCCCCGGCCAGGTACGCCGAACCCTGTGATCGCTGTTCTGCTCGGGTTCGTTCCCGGCGTCGGCGCCATGTATAACGGCCAGTACGCCAAGGGCATCGTCCATCTGATCGTCTTTGCGGTGCTTGTCTCGCTCGCCCACCAGAATGGCATCTTCGGCCTCTTTGTCGCCGCCTGGATCTTCTATCAGGCGATCGAGGCCTACCACACAGCGCGCGCTCGCCGCGATGGCACCCCGCAGCCCAACCCTTTTGGTCTGAATGATATCGGAGAACGCTTCGGGTTCGGCCGAGCATGGCCCGGGCCCGGTTCCACGACCTCCAGCCCGGCGGCTGCGCCCTCGCCAGACCCTGTGTACCCCGCTCCCCCGCCCTGGTCCTCCGCTGGCGCCCCAGTCCCCCAGCCGACTGCCACCTCCAGCTACGCCGCGCCGCCCTTCCCAGGACAGTCGCCCTTCCCTGGACAGCCGCCCTTTTCTGGTGCGCCGCCCTATCCTGGACAGCCGCCCGCAGCAGAGCCGTTCGGGGCAGCAGAGGGCTCCAGAGCAAATCAGCCGTACCGGACAGCCGGCCCGGCTGCGACGGCCTTCACCCAGGGCGCGCCGCCTCCGGTCATCCCTACCACGCCCCCCCTGCCCATTGGCGCTCTGGTCCTGATCGGCCTGGGCACGCTCTTTCTGCTGGGCAACTCCAGTTGGTTCGGTCGTCTGCCAACCCATATCCTCCTGCCGGCGCTTCTGATCGGCGTGGGCGTCTGGATCTTTGTCCGTCGCATGACCCGCTTCGGCACCGGGCTGATCGATGACGGTAGCCCTGCCTACCGCCTCCGCGTTCTGCGCGCCCTACAAGGCTCGATCTGGGTCGTGCTGGTCGGGGTGCTTTTCCTGCTGGACAGCCTTCGCATCCTGTCCTGGGCCCATAGCTGGCCGCTCTTCATCATCGTCGCCGGCGTCATGATCTTCCTGCAGCGAAGTACCGCGATTCGCTTCGCGCAGAGTGCGGTGACGTCCGTCGTGCCGCCGCCTCCGGCTGCCGGCCGCCCGGAAGCAAATGCTCCGGCAAGCACGGATCGCGCTTCGGAGCGTCCCTAACCATGGCCGGCTATCCTCCACCGGGCCAGGACTGGCGCGCACTTGAACAGGACCGACGGGCCCAACGACGGCTCCTGCGTGAGCAGGCAAAGCTGCAGCAACTGCAAGCGCAGGCCCTGCGCCCGTCCTCCATCTTGGGACCCGTCCTGCTGATCGCCATCGGTGTGGTTGCGTTGCTGGTTGAGCTCGGCCATCTACGCATGCCGTACGTGTTGGATCTGCTCGGGCGCTGGTGGCCGCTCCTGCTGGTCGGTGCCGGCTGCGTGCGCTTGGCGGAGTGGACCAGCGACCGAAGCCGCCGGCGCGAGGCTGTGGCCCTCGGTCAGCCGTACCTTCCGCGTTCCATCAGCGGCGGTGTTGTTCTCCTGTTGCTCGCGCTCATTGCGGCGGGCGTACTCAACCGCTTGTCCCACGGCACTCTGCCGCATGCGCTCGGACACGACTTCGCCCTCAATGAGGACAACTGGAGCGAGTTCCTCGGCGATAAGCACGAGAGTGACGCGACCCTGCTCGAGGCCTGCCCGGACGGCACAACGCTCACCATCGATCTATCCCACGGAGATATCACCGTCTCCGGAACCAGCAATGACGGACAGATGCACCTCGCTGCCCACACCACCGTCTTCACACGTAACGACGCCGAAGCGGTAAAACAAGCAGGTAAACTGACCCCGGTGATGCGCCATGTCGGAACTCAGCTCATGGTCGCCGTTCCCGCGGTCGAGGGTGCACGGGTCGATCTCACGATTACCGTGCCCGCCACTATCCCGGTTGTTGCCCATGCGAACCAAGGTGA
Organism: Acidobacteriaceae bacterium; assembly: GCA_965277125.1. Lineage (GTDB taxonomy): Bacteria > Acidobacteriota > Terriglobia > Terriglobales > Acidobacteriaceae > Edaphobacter. The sequence continues at coordinate 1,417,432 of CBDIBU010000005.1, forward strand.
TGTCAGCGTCCGAGCACAGCACGCGACCGTCTCGATCATCGCCAATCATGGAGACGTGGAAGCCAACGACATCTCCGGCCCGATCAACGTGCACATCAACCATGGCGACAGCTCCTTCTCCGGGCACAACGACCAGGGTGGCGTGACCGTCGAGGGTCGCAGCATGGATCTCACGCTCTCAGACACCACGGGGCTGGTCGCACTGAACGGAGAATTTTTCGGCACCATTCACCTGGAGCGATCGAACGGCCCGCTCCAGCTCCACACCAGCCGGATCGACCTCCAGGTGGGCCGTGTTGTGGGTAACCTGGAGCTCAGTGAAACTGCCGACCTTACCGCGGACGGCATTCTGGGACCGGTCGTGCTGAATACGCGCAATCGGAACATCACCATGGAGCGCGTCTCTGGAGAGGTCACCATCACCAATCGAAATGGATCCGTCACCCTGTCCGCCGCGCCACCGCTCCGGAGCATCAGCATAGAAAACCAGACCGGGGAGGTCGAGGTCACGCTTCCCGCGAACTCCGGCTTCATCCTCGACGCGTCCACTCACGATGGCGACCTCACCAACGAGTTTGGGTTGACGTCCACCGAGGAGCACGATGGCAACCGTCTTCAAGGCACGATCAGCGGCGGTGGGCCGGCGATACACCTGGCAACCACGCAGGCAGATCTCTCCATCCAGCGTGCGGATATTGCCCCTCTCGCGCCCGCTGCCCCACTTCCCTCAGCGCCGTCACTGCACGAAAGCACGCCGGCGCAGCATCCGCGGCACCGAACAGGCGAGACACCTCATACCGAGGTCACGTTCTGGCGAGAGAAGAATGGGAGTTCTTGTCGAGAGGACTCTGCAACCTACCCGGACACTTGGACTACCAATGTAGAAGGCCCCACCTTTTTAGGGTGGGGCCTTTCAATATTATGCCGGCGATTACCTAATCTCCCACACACTTACGCGTGCAGTACCATCGGCCCAGCGAGGCTTAACTTCCGTGTTCGGGATGGGAACGGGTGTGACCCTCGCGGTAGACTCACCGGCAAACCTATGACGCCTCGATCGCATGGAGCGACCTGACGCAATACAAAGAAAGATCAAATGATCCCTCACAACTGAATAGATTGAGTAGACGCTTATATAACTCATGGCCAACATAGAGTGGCTGCGAATAGAACTGCGCAGAGTAAATTCTATGGTCAAGCCAAACGGGCGATTAGTACTGGTAAGCTACACGCATTGCTGCGCTTCAACCTCCAGCCTATCAACCAGGTCGTCTTCCTGGGCCCTTCGTTACCCTTAAGGGTTGGGAGATCTCATCTTAGGGCGTGCTTCCCGCTTATATGCATTCAGCGGTTATCACAACCGAACTTCGCTACCCAGCCGTGCCCTTGGCAGGACAACTGGAACACAAGAGGTTCGTCCATCCCGGTCCTCTCGTACTAAGGACAGCCCCCTTCAAATCTCCTACGCCCACAGCAGATAGAGACCGAACTGTCTCGCGACGTTCTGAACCCAGCTCACGTACCGCTTTAATAGGCGAACAGCCTAACCCTTGGAACCTTCTACAGCTCCAGGATGCGATGAGCCGACATCGAGGTGCCAAACCGGAGCGTCGATATGAACTCTTGGCTCCGATCAGCCTGTTATCCCCGGCGTACCTTTTATCCGTTGAGCGATGGCCATTCCATACAGAACCACCGGATCACTAAGGCCTGCTTTCGCATCTGCTCGACTTGTAAGTCTCGCAGTTAACCACACTTATGCCTTTGCACTCGATGGTCGATTTCCAAACGACCTGAGTGTAGCTTCGCGCGCCTCCGTTACAATTTAGGAGGCGACCGCCCCAGTCAAACTACCCGCCTTACTATGTCCCTCTCCCGGATCACGGGAGCAGGTTAGAATCACAACACTCGCAGGGTGGTATCTCACCGTTGGCTCCACCGAACCCGAAAGTCCGATATCAAAGCCTCCCACCTATCCTGCGCAGCAAGAGCCGTAACTCATAGTAAAGGTATAGTAAAGGTGCACGGGGTCTTTTCGTCTAGCTGCGGGTAACCGGCATCTTCACCGGTACTACAAGTTCGCCGAGCAACTCGTTAAGACAGTCGTACGATCGTTACTCCATTCGTGCAGGTCGGAACTTACCCGACAAGGAATTTCGCTACCTTAGGACCGTTATAGTTACGGCCGCCGTTCACCGGGGCTTCAATTCAAAGCTTCGCCTTGCGGCTAACCTCTCCTTTTAACCTTCCGGCACCGGGCAGGAGTCAGCCCCTATACGTCGTTTTCGACTTTGCAGAGACCTGTGTTTTTGTTAAACAGTCGCCGTACGCGTTTCACTGCGGCCACTTGAAGCTATGAACCTCATGTGGCGACCCTTCTCCCGAAGTTACGGGTCTAATTTGCCGAGTTCCTTAACAAGCTTTCACTCGAGCGCCTTTGGATATTCTCCTCGTCTACCTGTGTCGGTTTGTGGTACGGTTCCCAATCCCTCTCCTTAGAGGTTTTTCTTGGCAGCGTGAACTCAGCAGCTTTCAGCCATTCGGCTTACTGCTTTATGCCTCACTGTTAAGCCTCTCCGGATTTGCCTAAAGAGACCAGCTTGCGCATATCGAACCCCATAGCCATAGGAGGTCCTGCTTATCCTTCTGCGTCACCCCATCGTGATAACGAGGTATTGGGAGCTCCGGAATATTAACCGGATATCCATCGTCTACGCCTTTCGGCCTCGACTTAGGGGCCGCCTAACCCTGAGCGGATTAACCTTCCTCAGGAAACCTTAGACTTTCGGCGTGAAGGGTTCTCACCTTCATTATCGCTACTTATGCCGGCAGGGTCTCTTCTCGAAACTCCATCAGTCTTCTCAGTCTGACTTCATTGTCGCGAGAATGCTCTCCTACCACGCACACCATCGGTGTGCATCCGCTGCTTCGGTATACAGTTTTAGCCCCGTTGTATTGTCGGCACCGGACCGCTTGACCAGTGAGCTATTACGCTTTCTTTAAAGGATGGCTGCTTCTAAGCCAACCTCCTGGCTGTCTGAGCGTTCCGACTTCCTTTCCCACTTAACTGTAATTTGGGGACCTTAGCAGGCGGTCTGGACTGTTTTCCTCTCGACTGTGAAGCTTAGCCCCCACAGTCTGACTCCCGGGCTGGTTGTAATCGGCATTCGAAGTTTGGTTAGATTCAGTAAGCCGGAAAGCCCCCTAGTCTATCCATGTCTCTACCACCGATCCAAATCACCCGAGGCTAGCCCTAAAGCTATTTCGGAGAGAACGAGCTATCACGGAATTTGATTAGCCTTTCACCCCTACCCTCAGCTCATCCGAGCTTTTTTCAACAAACACCGGTTCGGTCCTCCAGTAGGTGTTACCCCACCTTCAACCTGGCCAAGGGTAGATCATCCCGCTTCGCGTCTATTCCTGCCAACTTAACGCCCTATTCAGACTCGCTTTCGCTGCGGCTCGCTCACGCTTAACCTTGCTGACAAGAATAACTAGCCGGCTCATTATGCAATAGGCACGCGGTCAGACATTCCCTTGCGGGCATAGTCCTCCCACTGCTTGTAGGCACACGGTTTCAGGTACTTTTCACTCCCCTCAATGGGGTGCTTTTCGCCTTTCCCTCACGGTACTGGTTCACTATCGGTCAGAGACGAGTATTTAGCCTTACGGGATGGTCCCCGTGGATTCAAGCAGGGTTTCTCGTGCCCCGCCTTACTCAGGTACCTGCTTCGAGTCTGGTGAGTTTCACCTACGCGCCTGTCACGCTGTATCGGGTCCCTTTCCAGGGACTTCGGCTACATACCAGATTTTTGACTCTACTATTGCAGGCCCTACAACCCCCAAAACACCGAAATGCTCTGGGTTTGGGCTGTTCCGAGTTCGCTCGCCACTACTATCGGAATCGAGGTTTCTTTATTCTCCTGGAGGTACTGAGATGGTTCACTTCCCTCCGTTCGCTTGTTCCTACCTATGTATTCAGTAGGACATACCATGGTATTGCCATGGTGGGTTTCCCCATTCGGAAATCTCCGGATCTACGCCTGTGTGCGGCTCCCCGAAGCTTATCGCAGCTTGCCGCGTCCTTCATCGCCTGTCTCTGCCAAGGCATCCACCGTGCGCCCTTAGTAGCTTGACCATAGAATTTACTCACACGCAGTAGCAACCATTGTGTGTACATGATCCATTCGCCTGACGACTTTCGTCGTCTTTCCTAAGACACTCTTGCTGCTACCACCCAGCGCAGAATCAACCCGCGCTGAATGGTGCGCCTTGTAGTTATATTTACCCAATCTATTCAGTTGTCAAGGATCCGCCATAACCGGCACCGCGTTATGAACGTGGTCTAGGTGTCAACCCAGGGGAAATCCGCCTAATGCGGATCTCCTGCGAACTGACTTTGGTGGAGCTGAACGGGATCGAACCGTTGACCCCCTGCTTGCAAAGCAGGTGCTCTCCCAACTGAGCTACAGCCCCATACATAAGGTGGTGGGCCTGGGTAGATTCGAACTACCGACCTCACCCTTATCAGGGGTGCGCTCTAACCAACTGAGCTACAGGCCCGCAGGGTGAGCCCAAATAGGGTCTCCACGGAAGCAGCTATCCATCTCTCGAAGATGATTCGAGGACACAGTTGAACGTGCGTACAGGCTACGCCCATACTGACAATCGCCATGCGAGGACAAACAAAGAGGAGGCTCGACCTGAACCCGTTGCCGGGTGGCACCGTGTGCACTGCCTGACCGAAGTCACTTGCTTTCGCAAGACGCAATGCATGGTTTCCGATTCTCTCTTAGAAAGGAGGTGATCCAGCCGCAGGTTCTCCTACGGCTACCTTGTTACGACTTCACCCCAATCATGAATTACACCTTGGGCGGCTGCTCCCTTGCGGTTAGCCCACCGACTTCTAGTGCAACCCACTTTCGTGATGTGACGGGCGGTGTGTACAAGGCCCGGGAACGTATTCACCGTGGCGTGCTGATCCACGATTACTAGCGATTCCAGCTTCATGGAGTCGAGTTGCAGACTCCAATCCGAACTGAGGCCGGCTTTTTCCGATTAGCTCCCCCTCGCGGGTTTGCAACGGTTTGTACCGGCCATTGTAGCACGTGTGTAGCCCTGGACATAAAGGCCATGAGGACTTGACGTCATCCCCACCTTCCTCCCCGTTATCCGAGGCGGTTTCGCCAGAGTGCTCAACTAAATGGTAGCAACTGGAGATAAGGGTTGCGCTCGTTGCGGGACTTAACCCAACATCTCACGACACGAGCTGACGACAGCCATGCAGCACCTATATACAGACCCATTGCTGGGCGACGATATTTCTACCGTATTCCTGTACATTTCGAGCCCAGGTAAGGTTCTTCGCGTTGCGTCGAATTAAACCACATGCTCCACCGCTTGTGCGGGCCCCCGTCAATTCCTTTGAGTTTCAGCCTTGCGACCGTACTCCCCAGGCGGATTGCTTATCGCGTTAGCTTCGACACAGCAGGATTGGGTACCTGCTACATCAAGCAATCATCGTTTAGGGCTAGGACTACCAGGGTATCTAATCCTGTTTGCTCCCCTAGCTTTCGTGCCTCAGCGTCAGTTATGGTCCAGTGAGCCGCTTTCGCCACAGGTGTTCCTTCCGATATCTACGCATTTCACCGCTACACCGGAAATTCCACTCACCTCTCCCATACTCAAGCCCGACAGTTTCCCATGCAGACTTCGAGTTGAGCCCGAAGATTTCACATGAGACTTGTCAAACCGCCTACGCACCCTTTACGCCCAATAATTCCGAACAACGCTTGCCCCCCTCGTATTACCGCGGCTGCTGGCACGAAGTTAGCCGGGGCTTCTTCTATAGGTACCGTCATAATCTTCCCTATCGAAAGGAGTTTACATCCCAAGGGATTTCATCCTCCACGCGGCGTTGCTGCGTCAGGGTTTCCCCCATTGCGCAAAATTCCCCACTGCTGCCTCCCGTAGGAGTCTGGACCGTGTTTCAGTTCCAGTGTGTCCGTGCGCCCTCTCAGGCCGGATACAGATCATTGCCTTGGTGGGCCATTACCCCGCCAACTAGCTAATCTGCCGCGACCCCCTCCTCAAGCGCATTACTGCTTTGACTCGTAAGTGTTATGCGGTATTAGCCCAGATTTCTCTAGGTTATTCCCCACTCGAGGGTAGGTTAGTCACGTGTTACTCACCCGTACGCCACTTTACTCAGGGCCGAAGCCCCTTTCTCGTGCGACTTGCATGTGTTAGGCACGCCGCCAGCGTTGATTCTGAGCCAGGATCAAACTCTCGTTTAATCTTGGTTTGCTCGCGCCGCAGGACAGGGGTCCTTGGCCGACCGAGCACCCGCAGCTGCTCGAAAGAGCTGCGGGGTATATATTGTGAGATGGATCGAACCGAAGTTCGTCTCGCTCTCACGACTGGCACGTTCAACTATGTTGTCAAAGATCCAGGTCTAGATCCGCCTAGGCGGCTAGCGTTGGATCAAGGACGTCCGTGAGGTTATACCCAACGGCGTGTCCTCGAACTGCTGTGCGCGTGCTCCAAGGGCTTATACACACTCGGAAGCTTTTTTTGCGAACTTTCCCAGAGTACCAAATCTCCCCGCTGCTGTCAAGCGGCGGGGAGAGGACTCAGACTCAGGGATCTTGGGATCTTGGGATCTTGGGATCTTGGGATCTTGGGATCTTGGGATCTTGGGATCTTGGGATCTTGGGATCTTGGGATCTTGGGATCTTGGGATCTTGGGATCTTGGGATCTTGGGAGATCTTGGGATCTTGGGATCTTGGGATCTTGGGATCTTGGGATCTTGGGATCTTGGGATCTTGGGATCTTGGGATCTTGGGATCTTGGGATCTTGGGATCTTGGGATCTTGGGATCTTGGGATCTTGGGATCTTGGGATCTTGGGATCTTGGGATCTTGGGATCTTGGGATCTTGGGATCTTGGGATCTTGGGATCTTGGGATCTTGGGATCTTGGGATCTTGGGATCGCCCAAAGTGGGACCAGATTGCGGATCGCAGCTGCACAGAAACCAAATATCTATATCGCCAGCGGACCGGCGACGGGCTCTCAGCCCTAAGTTTGCAGTTGCTTGGGTTTGGGAGGCGATCGGCCAGAAGCTCGTATCGCGGTCAAACGCTTGGACTGCGCTTTACTTCCACATACCGCCAGGAAGAAGCTTACTTTCTATTCCGTCGCTCGCTATGTCTTGCTTGCCACTCGCTGCGACTTCTTGAATATAACAATCGATCGCTGTCCGCGCAAGTGGAAAATGACGTGCAATGAGAAAAATCTTATCTGCCCTCTTCTGCTCGCGAAACCCGCAAACGCAGCAGACGCAGGGACGGTCAAGATCACTCCTGTCGTCCAATGGCAATATAAACGCGACTCTCCCGAAAGGACCCGTTTGCCTCCGACACAACCCAGCCCTGAACCCCGCGCCGCCGATACGCCCGCACAGCCCCTGCCGGCTCCGCTTCGGCAACTCTGCCTCTGGTCCAGTCTGCTCGCGCTCGCCTCCTGGATCGTCGCCATCCTTGTCTGGCGCGTCCGCGGCAACGAGGACGGGGGTATGTGGATGCACTGGGATGATCGCTTCACCGATCTCACCCACTACGACGCCGTCTTTCCCTATCTGCATCGGCTCCGCTTCTTCACCGGCGCCGAACGCTTTGCCTACCCAGCGCCATCCGCTGTCGTCTACGACGGTCTGCTCCACCTCGGACATCTGCGCCTCGCCGCCTTCCTGACTCTTACGCTCCTGTTGGCGATCGTGCCCGCCGCCCTGTTTGCCAAAGCCCTGATCGAGCGCGGTCTTCGCTCCGGCCCCGCGACTCTCTTCCTCTCCTGTCTGCTGCTTACGTCGTGGCCCCTGCTGTTTTTGCTGGAGCGGGGCAACATCGAAGCGCTCCTCATCCTGTTCACCCTGCTCGGCTCGGTCTTCTTCTGGCATCGCCGGCCTGTTCCCGCCGCCGCCCTGTGGGGCCTAGCGGCGGCCCTGAAGATCTACCCCCTGGTGCTGCTCGTGCTCTTCCTCCATCGCCGGCAGATCGGCGCCTTGGCCGTCGGCCTCGGCACCACCGCGCTCACCCTTCTGCTCAGCTTCTGGTTTGTCGGCCCGACCATCGCGATCGCCGCGCGCGGCACCCTGCATGGCATCAGCGGCTTTGTCGGAAGCTATGCCACGCACTCCCGCCACGACGAGCTCATGCACGACCACTCTTACCTCGCCTTCTTCAAGGCGCCCCTTGCCGTCCAGCACCTCCACCTCAGCTCCGACGTCAGCCGTCTCAGCCACGTCTACTTCGTTGTCGCGGGCCTCGCCGTGGTCCTGCTCTTCCCTCGCTTCCGCCGCCTGCCCGTTCTCAATCAGTACATCCTGGTCGTCATCGCCATGGTCTCGTTGCCGCCGGTCTCCTACGACTACACGCTGCTGCACCTTTACCCGGCCTTCGCCCTTTTGGTGCTTCTGCTGTTCTCGCTTGATCGCCGGAACCCGGCGCAGACTTCCAGCCTCAAACCGCTCTTCTGGTGCTTCACACTTCTGTTTGCGTCCGAAAACTGCCTCTTCTACCTTGGCCTGCACCTGAACGGCATGATCAAAGCCGCGGCGCTCTTCTGGGCCTCCGTTCTCCTGCTGCGTCATCCCCTCCCCGGTCTGCAACCCGCCGACGCCGAACCTCCGCTGCGATAACGCTGCCCAGTCCACCCCGCCTGACGCCTCGCTATCGCGGCGCCGCATCCGCCGGGGGCGCCGCATACGGTCCACCCTGCCGCCACGCTCCCGCCGCGATCGCCTTCGCATCAAGCGCCGTCTCGTTCATCGCGATCCCGTGCACCCGTTTGAACTCCGGCGTCGTCGTCACCGCTGTCGTCCGCGCCGGCAGCGTCGCGATCTCCCGGTTCACCATCTCCGTCCTGTTGCCAGGGTTCGGATGATCGCTCAGGAACTGCGCCCCGCCCGCGCCGTACTTCGCCCGGATAATCTCAAAGAACTGCGGCAGACCTCGCGGGTCGTACCCCGCGTCGTAAAGGATGTCGACCCCCAGCAGATCCGCCTGCTGCTCGTCCGCCCGCGACATGTGCAGAAACTCTAGATTCTGGCCCATACCGATCCCTGCCTGGGCCAGCCCGCCCGCGGCGCTGTCCCCCAGCAGCACCGCCGACCCGATCGCCCCCAGGCCGTACAGCAGACCGCGCCGCTGTTGCCGAGCCAGATTGCAGGTCGAGTGCCGCATCACCACGTGCGCGATCTCGTGCGCCATCACGCCCGCCAGCTGCGCCTCCGTCTCCGCCGCCTGCACCGTTCCCAGATTCACAAAGATCGCTCCGCCCGGCAGCGCAAAGGCATTGATCTCCGCACTCGCCACCACGTGAAAGCGGAATGGCCACTGCGCCGTCACACCCGGCGCCAAGGGTGCGACCGCCACCAGCCGCGCTCCCAGCCCCTGCACGTAGCCCGCCACGGGATCGCTGTCCGGCAGCACCGGCATCGTCTGGCACACCTGCCGCGCCACCTTGTCCTCCTCCGCGATCTCCTGCGCCTGGCTTAAGGTGTTCTTGCATGTGACCGGCTCAAATCCGGCCCACGCGGCAACTCCCCGTCAGCAGAACGGCAGCGACCAGCCACCGCCCATCGAGCGCCCTTGCTTGGTCTTCCACATCGACCTCATCCTCCTGACACCCATCCCATGGGCGGCGCTCAGCTGGCCGGCTTGGTGATCACCCCAAGGTCCGCAAAGCCGTTCACGAAGTACTGCACCGCCAGCGCCACCAGCAGCAGGCCCATCACACGAACCAAGATGCGTATGCCCGTCTCTCCGAGCGCCCGCGCCACCCGGTCCGAGTTGCCCAACACCAAGTAGCAGATCACCGCCGTCACCGCGATCGATCCCAGAATCGCCGCCATCTGCCACCACACCTGCACCTGACCCACCAGCACCATCACGCTGGTGATCGACCCCGGACCGGCCAGCATCGGCACCCCCAGCGGCACAATGCCGGCGTCCTCCTTCTCCGATGCCTCCTCCACCTCCGCGCTCGACTCCTGGGTCGGCGATCGCTTCGCCGCCAGCATGTCCAACCCGATCAGCAGCAAAATAATCCCGCCGGCAATCTCAAACGCCGGCAACGAGATGCCGAACAGCTGAAACAGATACTTGCCCGCGACCGAAAAGGCCGTCAGCACAATCCACGCCGTCAGGCTCGCCTTCCGCGCCGTCCTCCTCCGCCGCTCCCGATCCTCCCCCTCCGTCACCGCAAGAAAGGTCGGCAGCGCCGCGAACGGGTCCACGAGAAAAAAAATCGAGCTCAGCGCCAACAGCGAAAACCGCAGATAAATCGAACTCCGCATGCTGGTAAGCGCGACAAATGGAGCAAGGTGCATGAATTCCCTTCTGTGCTGCGTCGGTGCTTCGGCCTGTCTGGGGAGCGCCGAGGACCTCGAAATGGAGACTGGCGGAGCCGTTATGTCGAAGTGCAGTCTGCGGATGGCGTGCGCCGTTAAAGATGTGCGCCGTTAAGGATGCGTGCGGATAACGAACCAGCCTCCGCCGTTCTCCGCCCCCAGATAGTCACTCTGATCGACCAGCGTCCACTGTCCGCTGGCCAGCTTCCGCGCGATCAGTGTATCGAGGTCGCGTTGTGCCAACGGCCGGCCATGGTTGTACAGCCGTTCCGCTCCCGCCAGGATCAGCATCTGTCGCTGATAAACAATCCACTGCGGCGGCGCCGTGTTAAGCTCGCGCATCAGCTGCTCGATCGTCGCTCGCGTCGAGGTATCGAAGAAGGTCTGCACATAGTTGTGCCAGGGCGGCGTATCGCAAAAGAAGTTCGGAAACGGGTACGGCAGCGACAGCATCTCGGGATGCGTCACCCCCGGCTTGGCCCCGATATCCGCGCATACACGGGTGCTGAACACGAGCAGCTCCCGATCGATGTACATCTCCCCGTACACCGGATGCCGATACCACGCACGGTCCCGAAACATCGGCGCCACCCGATAGTTCTGCCAGGAGTACGGAATCAGCGCCTTCGAGGTAAAGGTCGACACCGCCAGCAGAGCCAACAGCGTTACCAGCGAGGTGTTCGCCCACCGTGCCCATCGTCCAAACGGCAACACCACCGCCAGCAGCAGCAGAAACAGCGCCACCGGCGCGTAGTAGTTGGTCAACGGCTCCGCCGCGGCGCCCGCCGAGTAGGACGCCCACTCCGCCAGCGGCAGCATCACCAGCAGCCATCGCCGATCCATCCGCCCCCGCGTTCGCAGATACTCGCCGAGCGACAGCGGCGTCAGCACATACAGCAGGGGCGTGGTCACCAGCACTACCGTCGAGATCAGCACGCCCTTCAGCAGCAGTTCGTGCTCCAGATGCGTGGTCGGCAGAAACAGCAGCGCGGCCGCCAGCATCTGCACGCCGAACAGGTAGCGCAGACCGGGCTTCCAGAGACGCGCCACCAACGGCCCGATCGCCAAAATCACCAGCAGCTTGCCGAGCGCGCGTTTGCCGACCAGCAGAAGCACCGGAAGGGTGTTGCGCAGCACCAGAAACGGCGCGGCAAAGATGCTTCCCGTGCCCCCTTTGCTGCCTGCCGCGCGAAAGATGCTGCTGCTCAGGTACGCCCCGAGCGTGTCGCCCGTAAGCGCCACAACCGCCACCACCGTCAGCGCCGTCACCCCCACAAACAGCGCCACGCTCGCCGGCCGCCGTTCCCGCAGCAGCAGCAACAGCAGCAGCATCGCCGAACTCACCAGCGCCGCCCCGTCCGTCGCCCGCGTGGTAAAGCTCAGGCCCGCAATTACGCCAAGCGCCGCCACCAGCCCCATCTGCCGCCGCACCACCGTCGTCCGCGCCAGCACCAGCAGCAGCAGCAGCGCGTAGAGAATCAGGTTCTCGGTCAGCACGTGGTAGTCGTCGAACCGGTAGGAGTGGCCCGACACCGTCAGCGAAAACGCCCCCACCAGCACAATCGCCTTCTGCCAGTCCCGCAACGTCGATTCGCGCAGCACCAGAAGCAATCCCCTGCACATCAAGAGGATCTCCAGCAGCGAGGGAATCTGCGTGACCCACAGCCGTTGGCCGAACATCGTCATCCAGCCATCCGTCAGCAGCACAAACAGCGGCTGCAGCGCGATATGCAGATCCGCATACAGCCGCGCCCCGTGGTGAAAGGTCGTGGCATACCAGAACCACATCGCCTCCCCGCCCATCTGGTTGTTCAGGATCATCGCCACGCCGAGCAGCACGCATAGCAGAATCGCCAGGTACTGGTACCGCGGCGCGCTCAAGCCATCTCGCATCGTGTGGATCTCTTCTCCCTCGGCAAAACCCGGCGCGTATGAAAAACTCCAGACCTACAGGCTACCGTAGCCCCGCTTGCGATCCTGTGGCCGGCGGCGCCGTGGCCCGACATATAATCCCTAAGGAGCGAGAGCACACCATGGCGTTAGAAACCACCGAGCACATCTGGCACAACGGCGAACTGATTCCCTGGCAGAAAGCCCAGATCCACGTCATGAGCCACGTCGTGCACTACGGCTCCTCGGTCTTCGAAGGCATCCGCGCCTACACCCAGGGAGCCGGCGCTGAGACCAAGGCCGGCGTCTTCCGCCTCGACGAGCACATGGCACGCTTTCTTGACTCCGCCAAGATCTATCGCATGCCCATCCCCTACACCGTCGAGCAGCTCTCCGCGGCGGTGGTCGATGTGGTCGAGGCCAACGGCGTCGCCCCCTGCTACATCCGGCCCATCGCCTTCCGCGGCTACGGCGAGATGGGCGTCAACCCGCTCCGCTCCCCGGTCGAGGTCTACATCGCCAACTTTCCCTGGGGCAAGTACATGCCCGGCACCCAGGGCGCCGACGTCTGCATCTCCTCCTGGAACCGCCTGGCGCCCAACACCATGCCCTCGCTCGCCAAAGCCGGCGCCAACTACATGAACTCGCAGCTCATCCGCATGGAAGCCGAGATCAACGGCTACGCCGAAGGCATCGCCCTCGACACCAACGGCTACCTCTCCGAGGGCTCGGGCGAAAACCTCTTCCTCGTCCGTGGCAACACCCTCTACACCTCGCCGCTCGCCAACTCCGTCCTCAACGGCATCACCCGCGCCTCCATCCTCACTCTCGCCCGCGAGCTCGGCATCCCGGTCGTCGAGCAGGCCCTCCCCCGCGAGCTGCTCTACATCGCCGACGAGGCCTTCTTCACCGGCACTGCCGCCGAGGTCACCCATCTCCGCTCCGTCGATCGCATCCTCGTCGGCGACGGCGCCATGGGCCCCATCACCACCGCCCTCCACGACGAGTTCTTCGCCCTCGTCCACGGCCTCAAGCCCGATCGCTTCAACTGGCTCACCCCCGTCAAGGTTCGGGCCGCCGAAGCCGTGAACGCCTAATGTGGTGAGGCGTTAATAACCTAATTATTTGTCATCTCGACCGGAGCGCAGCGAAGTGGAGAGACCTGCTTTTCGAAGTAGCGAGAGTATTCATTGCTTTTGAGTCGCAAGACTCACCACATAGACCAGAGCATTTCTCCCCAAGGCGTAGTGGAGGCCGCATAAAGCCTGTGCCATGTTCTCTCAAGGAAAATGCCTTCATCGCCGTCGAACAGTGGACAAAATCAGGCGATATGCCTCAAACGCCACAGCCGGCGAGCTGCTGCGGACGGCAAAGCTCGACCACCCCGTCTGTGCGCCACGGAGATCTCGGGCCCGCACGTTTGCCATTCTGCGCTGCACCGCATAGCTTGATGGCACGCTCTGCGGAGGCACACCTTGCACGATCGATCGTCGCGGCTCCTCGTCGGTGGCCTTCTGCTGTGTCTCGGCGCCACCCTGTCTGCCAGCACCCCAAGCCTCTCGCAGCAGCCGCCGCAAGGCTCGGGACGCCAGTCCGACAACGGCCGCTCTTATCGTCGACCCGGCGGCGACCGACCCGGCGGTGGCTCATCCAACTCGGGTCGACCCCAGCCCCAACCCGCACGGCCCCAACCCGGCAACCGCCCCGGCCCAGGCGGTGGGTCCAATGCAGGAAACCGTCCCGGAGCAGGCGCCTCTCGTCCCCGGCCCGGCACCCGGCCACCCTCCCGACCCGGTAACCGCCCACCGCAGTGGGGTCGGCCGCCGCAGAACCGTCCCTCCTACAATTTCCGCCCCAACGACCGCGCCTACCTGCGCCGCTATTACCAGTCCCACTTCGGCTACATCAACCGCTCTCGCCGACCGATCTTCTCCATCGGCGGCTACTTCCCCTACGGCGATATCGGCTACCTCACCCCGGTTCCGTCCAACCTCTACGGCTACCTGCCGCCACCCCCGCCCGGCTATCAGGTCGGCTACTTCGACGGCTATGTCGTGGTCTACGACCCCATCACCTTCTTCATCGCCAACGTCCTCGATCTCCTGCAATAGCCGATCGCCGTGCCGGAAGCCTGCGGGGTGCCCCACGTCTCGCCTTGAGACGTGGGCGATGTGGCGCAATCCCTCAGGCCATCTGCCGCAGCACGCTGATCGTCATCTCCTCGCGCAACAGCGGCTTCACCTTGTTCAGCGCATCTTTCGCCCCGGCCAGATGCGTCTCGAGCGCCTGCTCGCTCTCCCACTCCTCGTACGTGGAAAAGCTCCCCGTGTAGTACTTGTCCTCAAACACGTGGTACTTCAGGCAGCCCGCCTCCTTCTGCGACGGCCCGGCCAACCCCTCGAGCATCGTCCGCACCTCGCTCTCGTGCCCTGACTTCGCCCGTATCTGCGCGATCACGCTGATCTGCGCATCGCTCTTCGCTTCATTGCTCTTCCCAAAGATGCTCATGAGTCTCTCCTTTTCCGTGAATCAAGCCCCCATCTGCTTCTCAGCAAGCTCCGGCGCACCTGTCGTGACCTCCTGCATGCCCCACCCCGGCAGGTCCTGGCTTCCCGTGATCAGCCGCACCCCATCGCTGAAGGTCAGATAGGTCCAGGCCCACTGAAAGAAAATCGCCACGCGGTTGCGGAAGCCGATCAAAAAGAAGATGTGGACCACCAGCCAGGTCATCCAGGCGGGAAATCCGCTCCAGTGCCCATGAAACGGCCATTTGATATTCGCGACCGCCGCCTTGCGCCCGATCGTCGCCATATCCCCCTTGTCGAAGTACCGGAACCCCTTGTCCCTGGCCGGCTTTCCTTCCGCGCTCGGCTGCGCCAGCAACCCGCCGATCCGCTTCGCCGCATACACCCCCATCTGCATCGCCGGCTGCGCCACCCCCGGCACCTGCTTGCCGTCCTGCTCAAAGTGAGCCAGATCGCCGCACACAAACACGTCCGGATACCCCGGCGGATTCAGGTACGCATCCACAATCACGCAGCCCTTCTTGTCCAGCGGCACACTCAGCATCTTGCCGAGCGACGAAGCTTGCACCCCTGCCCCCCACAGCGTCACCACCGACTCGATCCGCTGGTCGCCCACCATCACGTACCCCGGGCACACCGCCGTCACATGCGCCCCCGTGCGCATCTCCACACCGAGCACCGCCAGCTGCTCCATCGCCTTCTTCTGCAAATCCTCCGGGTACGCCCCGAGGATCTTCGGCGACCCCTCCAAAATCAGCACCTTGGCCATGCGCGGATCGATATGACGGAAATCCCGAGCCATGTACAGCTTCGCAATGTCCGAAATCGCTCCGGCAAGCTCCACGCCCGTCGGCCCGCCGCCGATAATCACAAAGTTCAGCGGCGGGTGTGATCCGGTCTCGAGCATCTGTCGTTCCGCCAGCTCAAAGGCCAGCAGCACACGGCGGCGAATCTCAATGGCGTCCTCCACCGTCTTCAGCCCCGGAGCCAGCTTTGCCCAGTCATCATGGCCGAAGTAGGAGTGCGTCGATCCGGTCGCCAGAATCAGGTAGTCGTATTCGAGCTCCGCCCCGGACTTCAGCAGCACGCGCCGCTGATCGAGGTGCACGCCCGTCACCTCGTCCATCACCACCTCAGTGTTGCGGTTGTTCCTGAGGATGGAACGGATCGGCTGCGCAATATCGCCCGGCGACAGCACCGCCAGAGCCACCTGATAGAGCAGAGGCTGAAAGGTATGGTGATTCTTGCGATCCACAATGGTCACATCGACCGGAAAATGACCCAACGTATCGGCGGCCCGAATGCCGGCAAAGCCCGCGCCGATAATCACCACCCGACTGCGCCCCTGGACATCGGACCTTGCGGCACCCTGCATACACACTCCATTCTTTGCTGTGTGGATTGGATGCTACCGCACAGGCCCGCGCCTCACGGGGAGACGCACCAGACGCTAAGGCTGCGCTTCCAGCAGCAGCGTCGCCATCCCGGCCGTGCCGGCGCTGGCCGCGATCTCTGTCACCTCGGCAACGCCCGCCAGCTGCAACGGCGCAAGCGTCAACAGCCCATTCACATCCGACACGGTCGTCGCGACCGAGCTCTCGAGCACCGTTCCACCCGGACATCGGCCATGATCAGGACACGCCTGCTGCCAGGCCGTCACCTGCTGACGTACCGTTACCGTCGCGCCCAGCACCGGATGTCCCAAGCCGTCCGTCACCCGCAGCACCACCGGACCGAACACGCCGCTCGCGCTCCCCTGCTGCCCGGCGCCCGAGACCGCCTCAATCTGCCATTCGGTGGCACTCACCCCTTCCGCGGCGAAGCCGGCGCACACCGTAGACCACGCGCACGCCGATCCGCTCGCGCGCACCCCCGCCCCCAAACCGGCGATGCCGACCGTCTCCGTCGTCAGCCCGCCCGAGACCACGGTTCTCCCCAACCCGAGCTGCAGCCCAGGCCCCCCGCCCCACATCACGGCAACATCCTCCGTCGAACCCGCGTTATCGCCGGCCGCCACCTGCTCGGTCCAGCTCGCCGAAACCCCCTCCGCCACATACTGCACCGGCTGCACGGCGACCAGCGTCCGCTCCCGCGCCTGCACCGCAAAGCTGACCACCTGCGGCGTCGCCTGCGCCACGCTTGGCACGTTCACCGCGATCGCCACCACACCGGCGAGCGCGGGGGTCACCGTCGTCGCCGCCACGCCGTTCCCGTCCGTCACCACCGTGCAGCTTACGCCGCCGCAGGCCCCCAAACTTGCCGCGCCGCTCGCCAATGTAAACGTCATCGCCTGCCCCGGCACCGGCGTAGTCCCGTCAGCCAATACCAGCCGCATCACCAGCCCCGGCGACAGCAGCGCCCCGGTGTACACCGGCTGTGCCGGCACACTCACCACCTCCAGCACATCCGGCAAAGCCTGGCCCGTCAGGCTAGCGCTCACCGTCCCTCCGGCAGAGCTTGCGACCATCGTGATCGCCCCGATCGACTCCGGTGTCACCGTCGTCGACGCCAGCCCCTGCGCGTCCGTCAGCACGCCGCAGCTGGTTGCCGCCCCACACGCCCCCACCAGGGCCGACCCGCTCGTCACATGGAAGCTGACGGGCTCCCCCGCGACCGGCGTCACGCCGTCCGGGGCAAGCACGCGCACCGTCAGCGGCGTCCCCGCGATCACCCCAATCGGAGACGCTCCCACAGGCACGCTGACCGCCTGCATGCTCTCTTTGCCCGCGGTAAACGACGCCGATACCGAGCCACTCGCGGCCGCCGCCGACAGCGTCACCGACCCAGCCGTGGCAGCGACCACACCGCTCGCCGCCATCCCCTGCGCATTCGTCATCATGGTGCAGGTCGCAGCCCCACACGCGGCAAAGCTGACACCACCGCCCACCCCGCTGAACACCACCGCCGCCCCCGCCGTCGGCGTGACCCCGTCCCCGCCCACCACCCTGACGGCGAACGGCGTCGCGATCAGCCTTGTCGTCGTCACCAGACCCGCCGGCGCGCTCACCAGCACCAGCCGTGCAGCGGCCGCGCTGAAGCTCGCGTGCACCGTCCCCGCCGCCGTGCTTGCCGTCAGCGGGATCGTCGCCGCCACCAGCGGCAGCACGGGACTCGACGCCACACCGTTCGCGTCCGTCTGCAAACTGCAGCTTGCCGCCCCGCACGCCGTCATCTGCGCCGTGCCGTTGTCCGCGGACACCGCAACCGTCTGCCCCACCCGCGGCGTCGTTCCGTCCGCCGCCGTCAGCCGCACCGCGAACACCACCGGCGCTGCCGTGCCCACGGTCGCCGGACTTGCCGGCGCGCTCACCAAGGTCAACACATCCGGCGCCGCAATCGCCGTGAAGCTCGCGCGCACGCTCTCCAGGGTCGTGCTCGCGCGCAACGCCACACCACCCACCGTCGCCGCCGTCACCGTCGTCGACGCCACACCGCTGGCATCCGTTTGCACCGTGCAGCTCGCCGCCCCGCACGCGCCCAGCGTCCCCGACCCCGCGGTAAACGATAGGGTCACGGCCTCGCCCGCAACCGGGGTCACCCCATCCGCCGCCAGCACCCGCACCGCGAACGGCACCGCCGCCACACGACCCTCGACCACCGTTCCCGTCGGCGAGCTCGCAAGCTCCAGCCGCTCCTGCGGCGACCCATAGCCCAACCCCTCCAGAATCGTCGTCGATCCCCCGGTCGTCGGGTCCGTCACCGTCACCGGCGCCAGGAGCGCCTGCCCCGATCCGATCGCCCGCAAACTCGGCGCCATCACCGTCAGGCTGGTCGCCGTCGACGTCGTCACCACCGCCGCATACCCGTTGATCGTCACCACCATCCCAGGACGAAAACCGCTCCCCGAGATCACCACCGTCCCGCCATACGCCCCCACATTCGCCGGCGCAATCGCGTCCGCGTACAGCACGCGCGCCTGATAGGCAAAGTCCGGTCGCCCCGCCCCGCGCTGGTCCGTAAAAACCATGCGCATCTGCGCCGTCGGCGCGCTCGACAGCCGTACCGTCGACATCCCGGTCACGCCGCTGTTGAAGGCCACCGGCGTCGACGCCACCGTGGGCCCCTGCCCCAAGGCGTCGGTCGCCTGCCACAGACCGATCATCGGCATCGCCTTCACCGCGCTCCCCGCCCCGCTCTCGTTCAGCGCCGTTACCTCCACGCTGAAGCTGTGGTTCAGCTTCAGCGCCAGGCGCGTCCAGGCGCTGTGCCCATACCCGCACAGCACACCCGTCCACCACCCGCTTGCCGGCATGGCAACCGGCTCCCCCTCCGTGCCGTCCGCCGTCGCCGCGCAGCTGGCCACCGCATCGCTAGCCGTCAGCGCATATCGCATCTGGTAGTAGCGTCCCGCCAGATCCGTCTCCATCTGCACCGCCGATCCCGACGGCCCAAACGTCGCCGAACCCGCTGCCATCGTCGACAGCGCATACGGCCCGGCGTACAGCGGGTTCACCGGCTCGGTCGTCACGATCATCGTCTGCAGCTGGTCGGTGTCGAAGATCGGAACTCGCTCCATGCGCCAGTAGCCTTCGCGCCAGCCCTCGTACGTCCCGATGCTCGCCATCGCCGAGCCGTCCTGCCCCGCGATCGGCGTCCCCGTCTGCCGGCGAAAGCTGAACCCGCTCACAGCGGAGATCGTCTGCCACGGCTCCACATAGGTCGAAGCCGTCTTGTGCCGCCGCACCGTGACGTTTACCCCCTCCATCCCCTGCCCGCTCGGGAAGTACACCCACCCGTCCAGCTCCGAGGCGTTCGCCAGCGTGTCCTGCTTGCCCGGCATCGTCGCGCTCTGGCCCGGCCAGATGGGGTACAGCTCCGCCATCGCGGACAGATCGTCCGGTCGCAGCGTGAACGGATTCGGCATGCACTGAAAGGTGTACGGTCCGCAGATGATGTCGATCGGGTGCATCATCGGCCAATACAGCGCCTGCTGGTACGTCGGCGCGGGCGAGCCCGTAAACACATTGTCGTTGGTCTGTGACCAGCCCAGCCCCAGAATGCGCCCGAACGCTCGCACCAGTTGGTATTCGAGCTGCGTCTGCTGCCGCGCATCCGGCCCCGTGCAGCGCCCATTCAGGATCAGCAGCGCGTGCTCGATTGTCGACCCCGTCCCAAACAGATCCACGCTCTCCACCACGCCGTTCTGCAGGCATCCGCTCGGATCGCTACCACCCGCCCCCAGCAGCGCGTCGATCACTGACCCATCGCTGTCGTAGACGATCGCGATCGGCTTGCTCTGCCAGTTCGCGCTCCGCACATCCGCCGGCAGCACCGGCGATCCAACGCCGCCCACGGAGATCATCGCGCCCGTCACATGTTCGTCGAGCGATCCCCCCTGCGCCAGCACCAGCGATGCCGTCGGCACATTCCACACCGCCGCCGCACTCGCCACCAGCGCATCCGCCGCCGCGTGGTTCACCGACGCGCTCAGGTCACCCGGATCGGTGAAGTACAGCGGCGAGCTCGTGTACCACGCAATCGCAATGCCATCCGGCCAGAAGTACGGCGGCCCACTCACCCACCGCGGTCCGCCCGCCATCGCCGGCACACAGACCGCCACCAGCGCCGCCAGCGCCTGAAGCCACATCAGGCAGCCAGGCCAGAACCGAAATCGCCTAGCGCCCACCATTCCCACTTCCCTGCCACTCTTGCAAAAGCGCCATCACCGACGTCAGCGGAAGCTCCTTCGCCCCCGCCGGCAACATCACAGGAGCCGGCATCGGTCTGTTCCCGTGCTCCGTTCCCCGCAGCACAATCGGCGTCGTCTGCTCCCGCCCGGCAACGCCTTCCGCGCGACCGGGAAAGCCTGCCGCGATATCTGTCCTCTCCTCTGCCAGAGCCGCTGCCCGCTCCGTAGGCAGAGCCGTCGCCTCTGCGGACGGAACTGCAGCCACACCGCCCGCAAAGCTGACCCGGTGCGCCACCGTCGCCGCAATCCACCGCAGATCGACCACCGGTTGTGCACTTGCCGTGACCCCGCTCGATCGACCGACGCGCATCCCCGCCCCCACCACGGGAATCGCCCCCTGCGCCCCGCCCACCGGCGAGCTCAACCCCGTCACCCCCGGGCTGTGCAGCAGCATCAGCCTACGATCTCCGACCGCAAAGCCCGCCTGCCCCGGCGGCCACAGACCGCCCCACTCCCGCAGCACATAGCTCGGCCCGGCAACCCCGCGAACCGCCTGTTCGACCTGAAACGTCACCTCCAGCACACCCACGCCGGAAAATCCATCCCCATCCACCCGCCGCACCGAGCGCACCGTGCCCACAAAGATCACACCCGCCTGCTCCGCCATGGTGCGCAGAGCGGCTGCGACGCTCACGACATCGCCCGCCGCATCCACGCCGTCATACGCCAGCGGACGCGCCCGCACCTGCGCCGGGGCACACACCGTCACCAGCAGACAACCGATCGCCCATCGCCCGAGCCGCCGCCGGCAGCCCACGCTTCGCCCCGCCATACCGCCCATCTCCCGTCCCCGGCTCCCACACATCGGAGATCGGGGCTACGGTCCCACTCTCTCAACCGGCAGCGCGGGCGGAAATAGCACAGGAGAGGCACGGCAACTTCGCACGATTGGGCTCGATCACACGCACGATTGGCTCAATCACGCGCCGGGCGCTACGCCATGCAGGTTACGGCACGCACGGAGCAGCGCCCAGCGAGCCCAAACTAGATCTCCGGATAAAAATCGAAGAAGGCGTCCAAACTCAGCTTAAGCTGCGCCTCGATCTGCTCCCGGCTGCCCTCCAGCACGTGCATCGTCACCCGCGCCTCGTTGCCGTTCTTCAGCCGGATCGGCGCCTCGCTCACCTCCGCCACCTCGTCGGCCGGCAGAAGTCTCATCCCATACACCAATGTCAGATTTGCCATCCCCCATTCTCCCACCCTCACCACCAACCCTTCACCGCGAGCCCGCCCCACCCATGCCGACCCGCCCCGCTCTCCTCCTCACCGTCCTTCTGCTTGCCCCGCCACCGCCCAGCCATCCCCCGCTCCGCGCATCCACCCGCTCGACGGCCAGCGCTATCTCTGGCTCCCACCCTGCCGCTATCACACCGGCTGCGCCCGCGCCGACACCGACTGCATCGCTGGGAGCGCCCCCGCCAGGAAGTCCTAATTACCCCAAGGCTTCTGGACCGCCCAAGGCTTCTGGATAACGCCAAGGCTTCTGATCGCCCAGACCGAGCTCCCGCAAACCGCCTTCCAGTGCATCGCCGGCTGCACCCCAGCCGCTATCGCGGTCCCAACCGGCCCGTCGAGCAGGTCGACTGGACCGCCGCCGGAGCCTTCTGCGCCTCCGTCGGCATGCGCCTGCCCACCGAGTCCGAGTGGGTGTACGCCGCCGCGGGTGGCTTCGACGCACCACGCTACGGCCCGCTCGACCGCATCGCCTGGTTCGACGGCAACAGCGCCGACCAAACTCACGATGTCGCCACCAAACTCCCAACGCGTACGGTCTCTACGACATGCTCGGCAATGTCTGGGAGTGGATCGCCGACCCCTACCCTGTCGACCCGCAGCGCCGCCTCATGAAGGACGGCTCCTTCTAAAACCTCGCCCGCGACCTCCGCGTCCCCAACCGCGAAACCCCCGTCACCGGCCTCCGCCACCGCAACGTCGGCTTCCGCTGCGCCGGTAACCAACTCCCTCCATCGCCTCCCTACTCCAAAGCCCTGATACAAACTCCCCTCCAACCGGTAAATCGGGTGCATCAACCCCGTCGGCGGCCAAAGCTCATCCCCGCTATACCGAAATCCCGACACCAGCAGCCGCCGCGAGGCCTCGTGCTCCGGATAGTGCCCCGCCACAATCACACGCGCCCCCGCCACCTCAAACCCATACCGCAGCACCGCCCGCGCCGCCTCCTCGCCCAGCCGCCGCCCCACACCGCCCGGTACAGATGCACCCCCGGCTCCTCCCCCCAGGGCATCAGCCCCGCGCATCCGCCATCTCCCCCCTCTCGCGCAGAAACATCGGCCAGTACTGCACCGCCGCTCCCGCCACCTCGGCAGCTCCTGCTCCAGCCGCGCCCCGATCGCCTCCTCCATCATCGGCCCGCCAGCAGGCGCACCACGTCCCGGTCGCCCCACAGCGCCCGCGCCGTCGGCAGATCCTCCGCCGCCCACGTCTGCAGCACCATCCGCGCCGTCTCCAGCACCACCTCCGCCCGCCATTCATCCCCTGCTCCCCCTGCATCCTTCCGCCAACTCGCGCATTTACACTTAGAGGTCACTCCTATGTCTGCACTCCCGGAAACCCCCATACGCGACCTCGTCATCCTCGGCTCCGGCTGCTCCGGCCTCACCGCCGCCATCTACGCCGCCCGCTCCAACCTCAAGCCCCTCGTCCTTGAAGGCCATGAACCCGGTGGCCAGCTCTCCATCACCACCTTGGTCGAAAACTTTCCCGGCTGGCCCGACGGCATCCAGGGCCCCGAGCTCATCGAGAACATGAAGAAGCAGGCCACCCGCTTCGGCGCCGAGCTCCGCATGGGCCACCTCGACGCCATCGACCTCTCCGAGCAGCCCTTCACCCTCCAGATCGGCCGCGACACCGTCCGCACCCGCACTCTCATCATCGCCAGCGGAGCCAGCGCCCGCTGGCTCAACCTCCCCTCCGAGCAGGCCCTCATCGGCTACGGCGTCAGCTCCTGCGCCACCTGCGACGGCTTCTTCGCCTCCGGCAAGGAGATCGCCGTCATCGGCGGAGGCGACTCCGCCATGGAAGAAGCCCTTTTCCTCACCCGCTTCGCCACCAAGGTCACCATCATCAACCGCAGCGAAAGCTTCCGCGCCTCCAAGATCATGCTCGAGCGCGCCGTCGCCCACCCGCAAATCAAGTTCATGTCCAACACCGTCGTCGAAGAGGTCCTCGGCGTCGAGGAAAAGGACGTCAAAGGCCTGCTGCTCAAAAATCGCGCCTCCGGCGAGACCACGCAAATCCCCGTCTCCTTCATGTTCCTCGGCATCGGCCACGAGCCCAACGCCCGCGCCTTCAAGGGCCTGCTCGACCTCGATGACGATGGCTACATCCTCACCCGCGACGACGTCTACACCACCAAAAACGGCGAAATCCTCCCCGGCGTCTTCGCCTGCGGCGACATTCAGGACCGCCGCTACCGCCAGGCCATCACCGCCGCCGGCTCCGGCTGCATGGCCGCCCTTGAGGTCGAAAAGTATCTCGAAGAACAAGGCCGCTAACTCCCTCTCAGACCTGCCTCTCCTCCCTGAACGCCATCCTAGCTCGCCCTCCATGGGCGAGCTAGCTTTATTCGCCTTTCCTTCGCATGAAGGTACTGTGCCGGCAACTTACTCCAGCAACCCATCCCACACCCGCAGCTCCGCCTCCGCCGGTCGCCGCTCCACCCGGCTCGCCCGGTTCAGGATCATCGTCGGCCGCTCTCCCGCGTCATACCGCGGCCACTCCGGCAGACCCTCCGCCGCCGGCGCCCCACCCTTCACAAATGCCACCCACGCCGCGTGCATCGCGCGCGCCAGCCCCACCGCCCCCGCCTCCCCTCGCTCCTCCTTGGAAAGCTTGTCCCACAAAAACCCTAGATCCTCGGAGTGGAACGCCTCCCCCGCCATCCTCCCCTCCGTCCGCGCAAAGTCCAGCCGATACATCCACGTCGCCCCGCCGCTCCGTGCATTCGCGTCCGCCACCCGCACGCTCGGTACCCAATACTCCTCCGCCGTCAGCGCCTGTATCTCGCGCTGGCTCACCGTCATCTCCCCCGCGCCACCTGCACTTGCCCCATAGACCGCCGGGTACCTCGCATACACCCGCTCAAACACCTCCAGCGGCAGATTCCCCAGCTCATTCGCCGTCACCACCCCACTCGGCTTCGACCCCACAAACAACGCGCTCTCATCCCGGTTCGTCCCGATCAGCAGCCGCTTGCCCTTCCACCCCGCTGCCTGCATCGCCGCGATCGGGCTCTCCGGCAGCAGCGCCCGTCCAGGCAGCGCCCCCACCTCCACCCGAAACGGAAAGTGTAGCGCCGTCCCCTGCAGGTATCGCTCCTGCACCGCGATCAACCGCGCCGCCTCCGCCGTCCGCAGCGCCTCCACCGCTCCTCCATCCGCCGTCCACGCCGCCGCATACTCCCCCGCCACCCGCGCCGCCACCGCCCGCGGAAACACCCGCTCCCCGCCTCCGCTCTCTGACACCGCCCCCTGAAACAGCCCCGCCGCCTCCGGAATCGTCATCAGTGCCGCCACGCTCTTCGCCCCAGCTGACTCACCCCCCACCGTCACCCGCCCGGGATCGCCCCCAAACGCCGCAATATTGGCGTGCACCCACGCGAGCGCCGCCACCATGTCTCGCGTTCCGTTGTTCGCCGAGTCCGCATACCCCGCCCCCAGCAGCGGCTCCAGATCCATATACCCAAACACCCCCAGCCGGTACGCCACCGTCACCAGCACAATCCCCGACTGCGCGAACCCCGTGCCGTCGAAGATCGGCGCAAACGCCTCCCCGCCCGTATACCCGCCGCCATGAATCCACACAAACACGGGAAACGGGCCGTTGCCTACCGGCGCCCACACATTCAGATATAGGCAGTCTTCGCTCAACGCGATCCCGCCATGCGGCTCCTGCATCGCCGCCGACCTGAACTGCGTCGCTTCCCGCACCCCCACCCACGGCCTCACGCTCACCGGTGCTCGAAACCGCAACGGCCCCACCGGCGGCTCGGCAAACGGCACGCCGCGAAACACCCGCACGCCCCCCTCCATCCCTCCTGCGAGCCGCCCACTCGGCGTCGTCACCACAACCTCTCCCCCCATCGCCCAAATCCGCCTCACCGGTGCCAGAGCCATCCCTGTCCCCGCCAGCAAAGCTCGGCGCACAAACTCCCGACGCGACCGTCCGCCCATACCAATACCCTCCGCGGTCACTTACGGTACTGCTCGTCGCTGACCTTCTCCAGCCAGTCGACCACCTTGCCGTCCAGGGACTCCTGTATCGCGACGTGCGACATGGCCGCCTCCGCCGACGCACCGTGCCAGTGCTTCTCCTGCGGCGAAAACCAGACAATATCGCCCGGACGCACCTCTTCCACCGGTCCACCATCACGCTGCGCCCATCCCAGCCCTGAAAGGATGAGGAGGGTTTGGCCCAGCGGATGTCTATGCCACGCCGTCCGTGCCCCGGGTTCAAACGTAACCGTCGCAACATTGACGTGCGACGGCTCCTCCGCCTGAAAGGGCGAGTCGATCCGAACAGCTCCCGTGAACCAATCCGCCGGCCCCGGCTTCGAAGCCTTGCTTCCCACTCGACTGATCCGCATAGGGTTCTCCTGCCTCTTGCCGGCTCGATTCCGCGCGTCAGCCTGTGGCACCGGTGGCGTCACCTGACCCACGAAAGCATCTGATGCGCGATCGAGGACGCCGCGATCCGTTCTGCCCAGCGGTCCCCTACCGCCTGTTTTGGCACAAAGTCCCGCGCTCCTAACCCCCCGCTGCATCGACCGCCCCGCCGATCGCATCACACCCAGCACGCGATTGCCCATCCCACTCGCCAGAAAGCCCACCCCTCATGCAGATCGGCATCGATAGCTTCGCCGCGGTCTACCCCGATCCGCGCACCGGCCTGGCTCCCACCGCCGCACAGCGCCTCCAGGATCTGGTCGAAGAGATCGAACTTGCCGATCAGGTCGGCCTCGATGCCTTCGGCGTCGGCGAGCACCATCGCGCCGAGTTTGTCGACGCGGCCCCCACCATGATCCTGGCCGCCGCCGCCTCGCGCACCAAATTCATCCGCCTAACCAGCGCCGTCACCGTCCTCAGCGCCGACGACCCCGTCCGCGTCTTCCAGAACTTCGCCACCCTCGATCTGCTCTCCAACGGCCGCGCCGAGATCATCGCCGGCCGCGGCTCCTTCGTCGAGGCCTACCCCCTCTTCGGCTATGAACTCGCGGACTACGACGCCCTGTTCGCCGAAAAGCTCGACCTCCTGCTGCAGATCCGCGACAACCCCACCATCACCTGGCAGGGCAAGTTCCGCGCCCCGCTCGACAACCAAAGCATCTACCCCCGCCCCATCCAGCCGAAGCTCCCCATCTGGCTCGGCGTCGGTGGCACCCCCGCCTCCTTCGCCCGCGCCGGCATGCTCGGCCTGCCGCTCATGATCGCCATCATCGGCGGCGAGCCGCATCGCTTCCGTCCGCTCGTCGACCTCTACCGCCAGGCCGGCCGCCGCGCGGGCCATGCCCCCGAAGCCCTGAAGGTCGGCCTGCACATGCTCGGCTACGTGGCAAAGACGGACCAGCTCGCCGCCGATACCTTCTTTCCCGGCTACGCTCACGCCTTCACCAAAGTCGGTAAGGAGCGTGGCTGGCCACCCGTCCGTCGCCCCCACTACGACGCCCTGCTCGGCCGCACCGGCGCGCTCATGATCGGCAGCCCGGAGACCCTCGCCGACAAAATCGCCTACGTCGACGAGGCGCTT
The DNA here is from genome assembly GCA_965277125.1 of Acidobacteriaceae bacterium. Lineage (GTDB taxonomy): Bacteria > Acidobacteriota > Terriglobia > Terriglobales > Acidobacteriaceae > Edaphobacter. The sequence continues at coordinate 1,444,711 of CBDIBU010000005.1, forward strand.
GGCGGCGTTGCCCGCCTCAACTTCCAAATGTCCGCCGCTACCCTCACCCACGCCGAGCTCATGAGCGCGACCGAACTCCTGGGCACAGCCGTCGCTCCCCTCGTCCGTCGACGCTTCCCCTCCCCCTCTCCCACCCTCGCCCCCGCCCAGGAAACGCACCCTTGACCACGATCGCCGAGAACCTCCTGCGTGTGCGCGAGGAGATCGCGGCGGCCTGCCGGCGCTCCGACCGTGCGGAGTCCGAAGTCACCCTCATCGCCGTCAGCAAGGTCCATCCAGCCACCTACATCGTCGAGGCCTACGCTGCCGGCCAGCGCCACTTCGGTGAAAATCGCGTCCAGGAGATGCAGTCCAAGGCTGAGGCCGTTCGCTCGCTCGCCGGTGCCGCCTTTCACCTCATCGGTCCCCTGCAGAACAACAAAACCCGACCGGCCGCCGAGCTGTTCTCCGCCATCGATACGCTTGCGGAAGAAAAGACCGCCCACCGCCTCGCCGACGCCGCCGCCGCCCTCGGCAAGCAGCTCCCCGTCCTCATCGAGGTCAAGCTCTCCCACGAGCCGGCAAAGCACGGCTGCGCGCCGGATGACCTCCCCGCGCTCCTCGACATCGTCGCAAGCCTGCCCGCCCTCGATCTCCGCGGCCTCATGACCGTCCCCCCCTGGTCCGAAGATCCCGAGCAGGCCCGCCCCTTCTTCCGCCGGCTCCGCTCCCTGCGCGACCTGCACGCCCCCATCTTCCCTACCCTCAAAGACCTCTCGATGGGCATGTCCAACGACTTCACCGTCGCCATCGAGGAGGGCTCGACCGCCGTTCGCATCGGCACCGCCATCTTCGGCAAGCGCCCGCCCGCGCCCACGCGCCCCGTCTAATGAACTCAGGCCCCGATTCTTGAATCCGCCTTCCACAGGACGCAAGAGTGCACAACAGATTTTGATTTCGCATAGCATCCGGCCCTCCACCCAACATAGAAAGAAGCCTCTGATCCATTCTCATCATCAAATGTTTTGACCCGAAGAAAGTGTGGGCATAGCTGTCAATCGGAGATCACGATGGCGAAGGCTGCCTCAAGCGAAACGCAGATCGATGCTGTAGAAGCGACCAAAGTCGAACAAACCATTGATGATAAAGCCATCGGCGAGCGCATCCGCCGGCTTCGGTTGAAGCGGTCCATGGGCCTGGTTGAACTCGGTCAACGCACGGGCCTTTCCGCCAGCTTCCTCTCACAGCTGGAAACCGGCCGCGTCATTCCTACCATCCGCAACCTCGCCAAAATCGCCCTGGTCTTCGAAAAAGACCTGGCCTACTTCTTCAAACAGGAGCGCAACATCAGCTTCCGCTCTCTCCGGCAAAGCGATCGCGTCCGCCTCACCCGTCAACTCAAGGACGGATCCCGCTTCATCTCCGAAAGCCTCAGCTCGCTCGTCCCGGACAGCCGCATGGTCCCCTGCCTGGCCGAGTTCCAGCCTGAAGGTCACACCTGCGAGTTTGTCCCTAAAGTATTCGCCGGCATCGAGTTCGTCTATGTCCTCGAAGGCTCGGTCTGCCTGGCCACGCCCACCGACCGGCAGCAGCTGGACGGCGGCGATGTCGGCTGGATCGACGCCCGCACTAAACGCCAATACACCGTATCCGGTCAATCCACCGCGCGCGCCATGATCGTGACCTTCCCTCAGGACTAGGTCTACATCCAGCCCCCCGTGCCTGGAGCCGAGCCCCCTCTACTCGGCTCCTCGCTGCCGCGAGCCCGCGATAATCCCTAACAGCAGCACAATCCCACCCGTGAACAGCCCGCCCATGGCTGCGGCCAAACGCTGCGGCGGCCCCGTCGCCACATTGCGAAGGATCATCCGATCCGCCCCGATCCCCGCCAGAATCGCCACGAAACCCAGACCCGCGGCAAAGATCGCCAAACGAACATAGCGGCGTCTCATTTCGGCACGCAAGCTCTCAATCGGGAACCTGCCACCCGACCCCCGTCTGCGCCATCGTCAGCGTCGCCGAAGACTCCCCCGCCAGCGCCTTCGCCATCTCGGGATACGCCGCCGCCACCGCCGCATCCTTCGCCCACACCGGCGCGTCCTCAAGCGTATAGCGATACGTCACCCGCGACTCATTGAACCCATCCGCCGCCTTCGCCGGGGCCGTATACCCCTCAATCCCCGAAACGTGCCGAAACCCATAGCAAAAGCGCGGCGCCGACTTCTGCCCATAGTCCGTCACCGAGTAGCGCGCCACATGGATCGCCGGCTCCGTCCCCTTCGCCAGCAGCTTCGCCGCCAGCAGCGTGTCCAGCTGCTTGATCTCCGCCGCATCCGAGGTCTCATACGGCAGCCGCAGCCCCGCCTTGTACAGGCAGTCCGGATGATCCACCAAAAACTTGGCAATGCCCTTTGAAAAGTTGGCCGGACTTGCCTCCGACGCGCCGTGACATCCGCTCACCAGACATCCGCTCACCAACACACCAGCTACCATACCGACTGTAATGCCGCTCGTTCGCATGGCCTTGTGATGCTTGCTCGTCGGCACAGGGCCAGCCCCGCCCGTCACTCCCATAACCATGCCGCCCCCCGCACCCCGCTCGCGTCGCCGTGCATCGGCGGCACAATGCGAACATCCGCCGCCGGTCCAAACGTATATCTCTGTACGAGTTGCTGCAGATTACGGTAGAGCCGCTTCATCTTCGAAAGCCCGCCCCCCAGCACAATCACGTCCGGATCGAGCACATTCACCAGCGTCCCCAGCGCCCGCGCCATCCGGTCCTCCAAACGCGTCAGCGCCGCCTCCGCCTCCTCGTCTCCAGCCTCGCTCGCCGCCAGAATCGCCGGCCCATCCAAAGCCCGTCCCGTCACCCGCAAAAAATCACGCATCAGCCCCGTGCCGGAGATCCACGTCTCCAGGCACCCCGTCTTGCCGCAGTAGCACTGCGGCCCGGGCAGCTCGTCAGCGGTCGGCCAGGGTAGCGGATTGTGCCCCCATTCCCCGGCCAGCCCGTGCGGCCCGTTGTGCGGTCGCCCGTACAGCACCAGGCCTCCACCGCACCCCGTCCCCACGATCACCCCAAACACCACACCCGCGCCCGCCGCCGCGCCATCCGTCGCCTCTGAGACCGCAAAGCAGTTCGCGTCATTCGCACACCGCACCGACCGCCCCATTGCCGCCGACAGATCGCGCTCCAGCGGCTGGCCGTTCAGCCATGTCGAGTTCGCGTTCTTCACCAGCCCGGTCGAGGCCACAATGCTGCCCGGAATCCCGACCCCCACCGTCGCCTGCTCCGCGTTCTCACTCCCCAGTCGCCGCGCCATGTCGACCAGCGCCCGCACCGTCCCCGGGTAGTCCTCCCGCGGCGTCGCGATCCGCTCTCGCGCAAGCACCGTCCCGTTCGCATCCAGCAGAACGCCTTCGATCTTTGTGCCACCCAGATCAATACCCACGCGCGGGTGTGGGGCAATGGGTTCCTGAACAGAGATCAAGGTCTCTCCTGACAACACGACATGAGGTGGTGCCTCCCGAACGGTCGCACAGCACCAACTCCCGTCCACGCGCTCCGCGAGGGTCAGCATACAAGCTGCCCACCACGCCTGGCGAGATCACAACCGCCCACAGCAACTTCGCCAGAAAACAAAGGGCATCCGACACCGCAAAGCCCAACAAACAGTCCCTATCCACCGCCTCACCCAGCCACCCCGAAGGGCGCATCGACCAAAGGTCGATCCGCTACTGCCCTCCACCCATGCCTCAAGGTCTGAAGCGCTTCCAGCAAATCAACCAGCTCCACTTCATCACCTTCAGCTGCCACCACCGCCTCCCCTTCCTCACCACCCCCGATCCGAAACACCTCCTCGAGCAGCACCTGGAACACCTCCGCCAAACCCACGGCTTCGACCTCCACGGCTACGTCCTCATGCCCGAGCACGTCCACCTCCTGCTCTCCGAACCCACCCACCACCCGCTCACCACCACCCTCAAGATCCTCAAGCAGGAGACCGCAAAGCACCTCCTCGGCCCCCGCGCCAAGTTCTGGCAGGACCGCTACTTCGACTTCAACGTCCGCACCGAAGCGAAACGCATCGAGAAGCTCAAATACATCCACCGCAATCCGTTGAAGCGCGGCCTTACCCAGCGCCCCGAAGACTACCCATGGTCCAGCGCCCACCACTACGCCACCGGCACCCCCGGCACCATCCACCTGGCCTCCCACTGGACCACCCATCCCCCGCCACGCCACGCCAAACGCCGGGTGCCACCTTCATGGCAGCTCCTCCGTCATGAGGTGGGCCATCGCGCAAAGCGCGATCCGCTTCCACCCCGGCACCCACTCTGCGAGCCTGCTCGTGCGATGATCCACCTCCATCTTCAGCCCGAGTTCGAAGCCCAGCTCGCCGCCGAAGCCGGAGCGCGCGGCCTCGAGCTCGACCGCTACATCGAGCAGATCATCGAAGCCAGACCCGTCGAGCGGCACAAGACCGAGTCTCCCGCCGAGACCGCGGCAGCTATTCGGAAACTTCGCAACGGAATCCGGCTCCAAGACCTCGCCCTCGCCAGCCTGGTACGCGAAGGCCGCCGGTACTGATGCCGTTTGTCATCGACGCCTCGGCAACTCTGCCCTGGTGCTTTGAAGACGAAAGCACCCTCTGGACCGAAAGCCTGCTTAACCGTCTCAGCGCAGGTGAGCAGGGCTTCGCACCCGCGCATTGGCCCATCGAGGTCTCGAACGCGCTCTTGATGGCGCTCCGCAGAAAACGTATCCCACTGGGACACGCGGAGCTCGTTCTGGATCAACTCGCGTCCCTTCCCATCGTCGTAGAACCCCCACTCTCTTTCAAGCAAGCCAAGGCCGTCTTGCGCTCTGCTCTAGCACACCCTCACCTTCTACGACGGGACCTACCTTGAACTCGCGTTACGAATGAGCCTGCCCCTCGCGACTTTGGATACTGCGTTGCTCAAAGCCGCAACCACTACAGGTGTCGCAACACTTTGAATCTGCCCCGGAGTGTCAAGGCGGCCAAATGCCTTCCGTCAGTCCACGCCAACGGAGCCGGGGTGCCCCATTTATGACAGCCTCACTGTCATGAGTGGGCCATCGCGCAAAGCGCGATCTCCAGAAGTCCGCTATCGGGCTCTAAGGAGGGACAAGGTACCATGAAGGCCACCCCGCAACCCTCCATCCAGCGCCTCCGACAGAAGCAGAACCCGGTCTTCCTTCATGAACATCGCCCATCTCCTCAGCTCCAGCGTACTCATGGGAGCCCTCGCGCTCTGCTCCTTTACCTTCACGATCCTCACCTTCTTCTTCGGCAGAAAGCGAAAGCGCCTCTCCTACCAAATCGTACGTAACGCGGAGATCTTCGAACCCGCCCCCGCTTCGACCCACCCCTACAACATCACCGTCAACGGCCACATCGTCGCCGGCCTCGCGCTGGTCATCCTGGCGCTCAGGAACACGGGCGATCTGCCGGTCCGCAAATCTGACTTTGAGGAGGCCCTGCAGTTCCGCTTCGAGGGAGACACCTCTGTCCTCTCCTCGCGCGTCCTCTCAACCGTTCCCGACGCGCTCCCTGTGACTCTCACCCACGAAGCCGCGTTCATCCGCATCGCGCCCTTGCTGCTCAAACCTCGCGAAAGCCTCTCGCTTGAGATCCTGCTCTCCAAACGCCCCGAACGGATCACACCCATCGAGCGCATCGCCGACACCATCCTCCGACAGCGTGGCCAGGAGGTCGAGACAGCCTCCCTTCTGTACTACTGGACCGCCGCCGTTACCTGGGGCATCGCCCTCTTCGTCCTGGGCGTCTTCACCGCGGGTTATCAGATGGCCCACGCTATGCACCACGGCTACTCTCTCCGTCATACCCTGCCGTTCGTCATCATCATGTTCCTGGCCCCGGTCGTGACAGGTATCCTGCTGCATCGCCGCTCCTGATCCGCAGAGCGATCCCGTCACCTCCCAATCACAAGGGAGCTCGGGCGGTGGCGCTCTTCACCCGCAGCGCATCCCCGGCCGCCGCCCCCGACGCCGTGTTGTCGAACACACACCACACTTCGGCCGCCGTCTCCGCCTCCCGCTCGAGCGCCGCCGCCAGCGCGTCCAGAAACTCCGTCGAGTAGGCCGAGTAGTACATCCGCGGCGACCCGTGCAGCCGGTGGTACGCCACCCCCGGCCACCCACCCGGCGCCGCCGCCTCCGGTACCACCGCCGGGTCGGCCGCGACCCGCCCGATCCGGAACTCCCCGAGCAGCGCCTCCGCCTCCGCCCCGAACCAGCTGGCGTGCCGCGGCTCCAGCACCGCCGTCCCCTCCGGATAAAGCTCGCGAAACAGCATCAGCAGCTCGCGCGCCCGCGCCGCGTCGAAGCTCCGCTTCGGCGGCAGCTGAAACAGCAGCGGCCCCAGCCTTTCGCCCAAGCCGCCCACCTCTTCCAGAAACGTCCGCATTCCCTGCCGCGCGGCATAAAGCGCAGCCGCGGAGCCCTTCCAGAACCCAGCCTCATGCGTGATCGTCTTCGGCGCCTTCGCCGAGAAGCGAAACCCCTCCGGCGTCGCCGCCGCCCAGCGCGCATACGTGGACATCCGGTGCGGCCGGTGAAACGAGGAGTTGATCTCCGCGCACGGCATCACCCGCGCATACCGCGCCAGATGCGACCCCTCCCCCGGGAATGCTCCCACCTCCGCCCGCGGAATCGACCACCCCGCCGTCCCCACCCGCGGCACTCCCCGCGCTTCTCCCATCCGTTCTCTCCTTACCCGCGCCGGTCCGCCTCCCAAAATGCCCTATCGCCCTGTCACAAACACCACACAGGGAGGCCTACTCTGGAGGCAGGCGAGCCTCCTCCGCATTTGCCTGTGTCTTATATCTCGCCGTAAGTCCAGACCTAAGTCTCATGCTTCGAAGACTTTGGGCCAAAAGTACGGGGGGGAGGGTACCCCGGAAACCTGCTTATTAGCCTCGCTCGCCGAGCTGCGGCCCCTCTCAGCATCAGCCACCCGCCTCCCGCAGCCAACCTTCCATCACGTCCGCGCTCACCAGACCCGCCTGCTGCCGGACGGGCGCGCCCCCGGCAAAGACCATGAAGTTCGGTATTCCCTGAATGCGGAAGCGCCCGGCGAGCGCCTGCTCCCGCTCCGTATCCACCTTGAGCACCACGGCCCTGCCGGCCATCTCCCGTGCCGTGCGCGCCACCTCCGGCGCCGCCGCCCGGCACGGCCCGCACCACGCCGCCCAAAAGTCCACCAGCACCGGCACCCGGCTCTTGCCGACGATCTCATCGAACTCCGCGGCCGTAACCGCAAGCGGCTCATTGACAGGCGGCAGCACCGCCTTGCACGCCCCACACCGACCGGTATCGGCCAGGTGATCTGCCCCCACCCGGTTTCGCTGCCCGCAGTTGTTACACGATCGAATCACGTCAACCTCCGCACGCAATAGAGATTAGATGTCGCGCGTCTGTTCACGGCGCTTGATGCAGCGATTCTGTATTCTCTCGGAGGGCTGTCCATATCGCGGACCTGATCCCAGCGAAGAGGTGTGATGAACGAAGGTCGATGGGTCGTGTTGATCGCCAGCGAGGTCGGTGGCACCGACTCTGTTTCGGACCGCGCGATGGAGCGACTGGTCGAAGCCATTCAGACGGAGGGGTACGAGGTAGTGCGAACCTCGACGCCGGAGGACGGACTCTCGTTGGTGACCTCGGACCCATCCTACTCAGCGATCCTGCTGGACTGGGATCTCGAGGGCGACAATCAGTTCGAAGAGCGGGCGGCGCTCGACATTATTCGCGGCGTGCGTCATCGCAACAAGAAAGTGCCGATCTTCCTGATCGCCGATCGCACGCTGGTCTCCGAGCTGCCGCTCGAGGTGATCAAGCAGGTCCACGAGTACATCCACCTCTTCGGCGATACGCCGGCCTTCATCGCGAGCCGGCTCGACACCGCGGTCGAGCGATACCATGAGCAGCTGCTTCCACCGTACTTTCGCGAGCTGCTGAAGTACAACGACCAGAGCGCCTACAGTTGGGACGCGCCCGGCCACATGGGCGGCGTCGCCTTTCTGAAGCATCCCGTCGGCCAGGAGTTCCATCGCTTCTTCGGCGAAAACCTCTTGCGATCGGATCTCGGCATCTCGAGTGCGCCGCTTGGCTCTTGGCTCGATCACCTCGGGCCGCCGGGCGACTCTGAGCGGAACGCCGCGCGCATCTTCGGCGCGGACTGGACCTTCTATGTGCTGGGGGGCTCGTCCACCTCGAACCAAATCATCGGCCATGGCGTGATCGCGCAGGATGACATCGTGCTCGCGGACGCGAACTGCCACAAATCCATCGCTCACTCGCTGACGGTCACCGGGGCGCGACCGGTCTACTTCAAGCCGACCCGCAACGGCTACGGCATGATCGGCCTGGTGCCGCTGAAGCGCTTCAGCCCGGACAACATTCGCGAGTTGATTCAGCGCAGCCCGTTTGCGCAAGGCGCGCGCTCGCTCGAGCCGACCTATGCCGTCGTGACGAACTCGACCTATGACGGGCTCTGCTACGACGTCGACCGCGTCGTGACGGAGTTGGCGAAGTCCGTGCCGCGCGTGCACTTTGACGAGGCCTGGTATGCCTATGCGAAGTTTCACCCGATCTATAAACATCGCTTCGCCATGGGCGTGCCGGACGAGATGCCGAACCGGCCGGCGATCTTTTCCGTGCAGTCCACACACAAGATGCTGGCGGCGTTCTCCATGGGATCGATGGTGCACATCAAGCTGAGCCCCCGCGCGCCGCTCGACTTCGACCAGTTCAACGAGGCGTTCATGATGCACGGCACAACCTCTCCGTTTTACCCGCTGATCGCCTCGCTCGACGTCGCGGCAGCCATGATGGACGAGCCGGCCGGACCGACGCTGATGGATGAGACGATCGGCGATGCGATCAGCTTCCGCCAGGCGATGGCATCGATTGCACATCGGCTGCGGCAGAGCTCAGAGAACGGCGAGGGCTGGTTCTTTGGGATATATCAGCCGGAGCAGGTCACAGATCCGGCAACCGGCGATCGCATCCTCTTCGAAGACGCGGAGGACGAGCTGCTTGCATCGAGCTCATCCTGCTGGACGTTGAAGCCGGGCGAAGAGTGGCACGGTTACAACGATGACGATATCGCGGACGAGTACTCGATGCTCGACCCGGCGAAGGTCACAATCCTGACACCGGGCGTGAGTGCGCAGGGCAAGATCGGCGACTGGGGCATCCCCGCGGCGATCTTGACGGAGTTCCTCGACAGCCGCCGTGTTGAAATTGCGCGCACGGGCGACTATACCGTGCTGGTGCTCTTCTCGGTCGGCACGTCGAAGGGAAAATGGGGATCGCTGCTCGAAAATCTGTTCGAGTTCAAGCGGCTATATGACACCGAGGCTCCTCTTACAGAGGCGTTGCCCGAACTGGTGCAGCGATTTCCAGTGCGCTATCGGGGTATGAGCTTGAAGGAGCTCTCCGACGAGATGAACGCCGCAATGGTGCAGCTGCGGTTGGCGTCTCTGGTGAACGATGCGTGCGACGAGGACTTTGATCCTGTGCTCACGCCATCGCAGACGTATCAGAAGTTGGTCCGCGGCGAGACCGAGAAGATACGCTTTGCCGACATGGCAGGCCGCATCGCCGCTGTGATGTTGGTGCCATACCCGCCGGGCATTCCGATGTCGATGCCGGGCGAGCGCCTGGGCGCGCCGGAGAGCCCGGTGATCAAACTGATTCTCGCGATGGAGGAGTTCGGTCGTCGCTTCCCGGGCTTCGAACGCGAGGTGCACGGCATCGAAACGGATGCCGAGGGCAACTACTGGATGCGCGCCGTGACGGAGCCGAACAAGCGCGGGCGCAACGGCAAGCAACGACCGCCAAGCGCTGCCCCGCGTGTCAAGAAACGGCTACCAACGTTGCCCTCAACGCCGGTTCGTCGATCGACCGAGTAGAGATCGCGTGCGTACACTGGCGCAAGGTGCTTCGAATATTGCTTAATGGCAGGACTGGAAAGGAAGTGTGTTGCATGCATCGTAGAAGCTTTCTCGGCGTCGCCGCCTCCGCTGCGCTCGCGTCGGCCGCGCCCAGGATCATCGGTCAGTCCACGCCGCCTCCGGCACAGCCGATGGAGCTCGGTCTTCTGGTGACACCCTTCGGCGCACCGGAGGCAACGATCAAGCGCGTGCATGATCTGGGCTTCCGTGCGTGCTTTCTTTCATTGGACGGCTACATCGGACACTTTACGCCGGAGCTCGTGACAGAGATGCGCACGCTGCTCGATCGCTATGGCGTGGTGGCGACGACGGTCGAGGTGGTCGGTCCGCCGCCGCTCGAGTGGAACTTTCTGCACGGGCCGGCCACGATCGGACTGGTCCCGCCGGCGACGCGCGCCGCACGGCTCGACGCGCTGCGGCAGGTGTCGGACTTCGCGCATCAGCTTGGTGTCGCGCAGGTGCAAACGCATTGTGGCTTCATCCCGGAAGACCCGGCGGACCCGCTGTATGCTCAGGTGGTCGTGGCCATTCGTGAGATCGCGGGGCACTGCGCGGCGAACGGGCAACAGTTTCTGATGGAGACCGGACAGGAGACGCCGACGACGATGTCGCGCACCCTGCATGACGTGAACGAAGCGAACCTCGGCGTCGGGCTCGACACAGCAAACCTAATTCTCTACGGCAAGGCTCGACCGACGGATGCGCTCGATATCTTGGGGCCTCACGTCAAGAGCGTGCACGCCAAGGACGGCCGATGGCCGACCAATCCGAATGAGCTCGGCGAGGAGGTCCTGATCGGCACCGGCCTGGTGGACTTCCATGCAGTGTTCACGAAGCTGCGCACGGCTGGTTACCGTGGAACTATCACGATCGAGCGCGAGACCAACGGGCCACAGCAGGTGGAGGATGTTCGCACGGAAAAGCGCTTCCTCGAACAGGTGCTCCGTACCACGCAGGCCTGAGATCGCACTCATCTGGCGCGCATGGAAGAGCTTATCCGGCGCATCATCAGCTCACCAGGAGAACTATGGATCGACGTCAATTTGTGAAGTCCGCTGCAGGCACCGGCGCTGGTCTTTTGCTGCTGAAGCCCAGCACCGCCTTTGGCTATCCCGCCAACTCAGCCGTTCGGCTTGGCCTGCTCGGCTGCGGCAATCGCGGCACGGAGGTTGCAAGCTCCTTTGCGCGCAACACCTCGGCGCAGGTTGTGGCACTCGCGGACATTTTTCTGGACAACCTCGCCAAGGGCCAAGCTCACTTCGATCAGCTGAACGCAACCCTGGGCAAGCCGGCGATCGCGAACAATCTGCTCTTTCACGGCCCTGATGCCTTTCAGCAGCTTGCGAACAGCACGGATGTCGACCTGATTCAAATCTCGACGCCGCCGTTCTTTCACGTGCAGCACCTGGCCGCGGCGGTCGACGCCGGCAAGCATGTCTACTGCGAGAAGCCTGTGGGTGTGGATGTGGCGCAGGCGCGGCAGGCGCTCGAAATCAGCAAGCGCGTGCGCGCGAACCAGACCGTCGCCGTCGGTTTTCAGGTGCGCGATGCGCCGCCCATCGCCGAGGTGATCCACCGCGTGCAGGCAGGCGCGCTCGGCAAGATTGCCTGCCTTTCGGCGAACTATGATGCTCCGGCCTCGACCGAGAAGGTCCGCGCGGGCGAGTCGCCGGACGAGTTCCGCCTGCGTAACTGGCTGTGGGATCGCGTGCTCTCCGGTGACATCTTGGTGGAGCAGAACATCCACATCATCGACCTGTGCAACTGGATCCTGGGCGCGCACCCGACTTCGGCGACGGCTACCGGCGGACGAAATATCCTGACCCACCCCGGCAACTGCTGGGACAACTACCAGGTTGATTACACCTACCCCAACAACGTCCACGTCAGCTTCTCTTCGACGCAGTTTGGCGATGCAGGCTTCGACGCCGGGCTCAAGGTCTTCGGCGCCGACGGCATGGCGACCGCGCCGTACAGCGGTCCGGTGCACATCCTCGGCAAGAACGCGTGGGCGTGGAAGGACTCCGAGGCGACCACCGCAGGCTCGGGCACGTTCGCGGCGAACGGCAGCTTCACCGACAATCTCGGGTTCGCGGATCGCGACAAGGAGCGCAACGTAATCGAGAGCATCACCTCGGGCCACGCCCAGAATCAGATCGGCGCCGGGGTCGAAACAGCTCTCAGCTGCATGCTTGGCCGTATGGCCGGCTATCAGGGCCGGAGCATCACGTGGGAGGACTTGCTGGCTCATGGCGAGACCTACCAGCTCGGCATGAATCTGCAGCAGTTCGCCTGAGCGCCGACGTCCGCGATCTCTTCTAACGCCGATTGCCACCGCCCATGAGGCTGCCGAGCACACCACGAATGAGCTGTCGCCCGACCGTGCTTCCAATCGTGCGTGCCGCGGATTGCACCATCGCCTGCGCGGGGGTCATGCGACCGCGCGTGCCGCCACCCACCAGGCCGGTCAGGACGGAGCCACCCACACCTATCGCCTCCTGCATCCAGCTCGGCCCAGCCCCCTGCGTGCCCTGGGATGGCGCGCCCGGTTGCGTGCCCGCCGGGGAGGTTGTTGCTGCTGGTGCAATGGTCCCGTTCGGCGCCGCGCCAGCTTTGCCTTTCAATAACTCGTACGCGCTCTCACGATCAACGGTTGTGCCATACGCCTTTTCGAGCTCCGCCGATCCGGCCTGAATCGCACGGCGCTGTTCCGGCGTGATCGGTCCGATCTGCGAGTGCGGCGGCATCACCATCGCGCGCTCAACAATGCCTGGCGCTCCCTTGCTGTCGAGAAAAGAGACCAGCGCCTCGCCCACGTTGAGCTGCGTGATCACCTCGGCGACGTTCAACTTCGGGTTGGTGCGGAAGGTTTCCGCCGCGGCACGCACCGCCTTCTGGTCTCGCGGTGAGAACGCCCGCAAGGCGTGCTGCGCGCGATTGCCGAGCTGACTCAACACCACGTCGGGCACATCAATCGGGTTCTGCGTGACGAAGAAGATCCCCACGCCCTTCGATCGGATCAGACGCACCACCTGCTCGATACGGCTGCCTAAAGCCTGAGGAAGATCAGAGAAGAGCAGGTGCGCCTCGTCGAAGAAGAAGACAAGCTTCGGCTTGTCGAGGTCGCCCACCTCCGGCAACTTCTCGAAGAGCTCGCTCATCAGCCACAGAAGAAAGGTGGCGTAGAGCTGCGGGCTTTTCATCAGCTGATCGGCTGCCAGAAGGTTCACCACACCATGTCCGTCCCGCGTCTGCAGCAGGTCGTTGATATCGAGCGCGGGCTCGCCGAAGAAGCACTCGCCGCCTTGCTGGCCCAGCTGCACCAAGCCGCGCTGGATCGCCCCCAGGCTCGCCGCGGCCATATTGCCGTACTCACCCTTGTAGTCCGCCGCATGGTCGCTCACGTGCTGCAGCATAGCCTGCAGATCCTTCATGTCAAGCAGCAGCAGGCCATGATCGTCGGCGATCTTGAACACCAGCGTCAACACCGCCGCTTGCGTATCGTTCAGGTTCAAGATGCGCCCGAGCAGCAGCGGTCCCATCTCGCTGACCGTTGCTCGGATGGGATGACCTTCCTTGCCGAAGAGGTCCCAGAAGACGACCGGGCAGCCACGGAACTCCATCGGCCCAAGCCCCATCGCCGCAAGGCGTGCGTTTAACTTCGACGAGCCCGTGCCGGGCTGCGAGATGCCCGACAGATCGCCCTTCACATCCGCCGCAAAGACGGGGACGCCGATCGCGCTCAGCGCCTCTGCCATCACCTGCAGCGTCACTGTCTTGCCCGTGCCGGTCGCGCCCGCCACCAGACCGTGGCGGTTACACATCTCCGGCTCCAGCCGCAGTTCGTCGTCGCCACTCTTCGCGATCATCGGCATGTCAATCATGTTTGCTCCTGCTTCCTTCTGATGTTTGCGCCGCCTTCAGCGCGAGCCTGATGAACTTCGATCGAGAAGATCGCCCATTCGCTCGGCTCAGGCCGTGCCCTGGCTGTCCAATGATGCAGGAGAAATGCCCTAGCCGTTCCTCTAAAGAGAAGCTCCCCTACAATCAGGGTTGGGGAGCGTGCCGTGTGAGCAGCCTGCAGGAGCGTCTGGACGGGATCACGGCGCGTACGCGCACGCTGGTGCAGGCTGATCGCCTCGCCATCTCCGAGCGGGCGACACAAGATCTCTTCGCAACGGGCATCGAGCAACGCTTGCTCAACGTCGGAGCGCGCGCGCCGACGTTTGCGCTTGAGGATGGTTCGACTGGCGCGATGGTTCGTTCGCAGGATCTGCTGGCTCTTGGTCCGCTCGTCATCAGCTTCTTTCGCGGGCGCTGGTGTCCGTACTGCATGACCGAGCTCGAGGCGTGGCGCGATCTGTATCCCGCGCTTCGCGCGCAAGGCATTCTGCTGGTGGGCATCTCGCCGCAGACACGCCGTCAGAACGCCTTCACGGTGGAGCAGCATAATGTGCCGTTTCCTCTGCTGAGCGATCCGGGCGCGGCCGTCGCGGCCCAGTTCGGTATCGTCTACACCGTCTCCCCGGAGCAACGAAGCTACTTCCGATCCATCCTCGTCAACATCCCGCTGGCAAACTCGGGGAAGAGCTACGACAAAGCGTCTGAGGACGCCTGGCAGCTGCCATTGCCCGCCACGTTTGTGCTCGGTCCGGACGGCTCGCTACAGTTCGCCGAGGCGCACGCCGACGTCCGCGTCCGCCCCGAGCCCGCGGACGTTCTTGCCGCGATCGCTACGCTAAGACGATGATGCCGCGCGACGGCGGAGGCGCGCCCTCCCTTTCGAACAGGGATTACTTCTCCTTCCGGTACCAGCGGATAAGGTGATTGGTCGAGGAGTCGTGAGTGAGCGTAGGCTCGGTCGCGCTCTCGAGCTCGCCGACAATGCGCTGTGCCAGCACCTTGCCCAACTCCACGCCCCACTGATCGAACGAGTCGATATTCCAGATGACGCCCTGGGTGAAGACCGCGTGCTCATACAGCGCAATCAGCGTTCCCAGCAGCTTGGGCGTCAGCACCTTCGCGAGAATCGTATTGGACGGGCGATTGCCCTCAAAAACCCGGTGCGGTACCAGCCAGTCGGGCGTGCCCTCCGCACGCACCTGCTCGGCCGTCTTTCCGAAGGCCAACGCCTCCGCCTGTGCGAAGACGTTGGCCATCAGGATGTCGTGATGATGTCCGAGCGGATTAAGGCCCTTCGCAAAGCCGATGAAGTCGCACGGGATAAGCCGCGTCCCCTGGTGAATCAGCTGGTAAAAGGAGTGCTGTCCGTTCGTCCCCGGCTCGCCCCAGTAGACCGGACCGGTCTCATAGTTGACCTGCATGCCATCAAGCGTCACATGCTTGCCGTTCGACTCCATCGTCAGTTGCTGCAGGTAGGCCGGAAAACGCTTCAGGTACTGTTCGTACGGCAGAATGGCCACGGTCTGCGCATCGAAGAAGTCCGTGTACCAGACGGTGAGCAGACCAAGCAGCGCGGGCAGATTTTTTTCAACCGGCGTCGTCCGGAAGTGCACATCCATCTCGTGGAAGCCGTCAAGCATGTCGCGGAACTGCTCGGGGCCAATGGCGATCATGGTCGACAGACCGATCGCTGAATCCATGGAATAACGTCCGCCCACCCAATCCCAGAAGCCGAACATGTTCTCCGTGTCGATGCCGAATTTGGCGACCTCCTTCGCATTGGTCGAAATCGCGACGAAGTGCTTGGCGATCGCGGATTCATCACCACCCAGGCCCTTAAGCGCCCACTCACGCGCCGTGTGCGCATTGGTCATCGTCTCCAGGGTCGTAAACGTCTTCGACGCCACCAGGAACAGCGTCTCGTCGGGCTTGAAATCAAGCACGGCTTCGGCGAAGTCCGTTCCATCCACATTGGAGACAAAGCGGAAGGTGAGGTCACGCTGGCTGTAATGCTTCAGCGCCTCGTACGCCATCACCGGCCCGAGATCCGAGCCGCCGATGCCGATGTTCACGACGTTGCGAATGGGCTTGCCGGTGTGCCCCTTCCACTCACGGCTGCGCACACATTCAGCAAAGGTCGCCATCTTATCGAGCACGGCATTCACCTGCGGCACAACGTCCTCGCCGTCGACGATGATCTTCTCCTCTGCCGGCGCGCGAAGCGCCACGTGCAGCACCGCCCGGTTCTCGGTGAGGTTGATCTTTTCCCCGGTAAACATGGCCTCCGTCCTCTGCTTTAGATCGCATTCCTCTGCCAGTTTCACCAAAAGGCTGAACGTCTCGTCTGTGGCGCGATTCTTTGAATAATCCAAGAGCAGACCAACAGCGTCGAGAGTCAATCGATCGCCGCGCGAAGGATCGTTCGCGAAGAGCTCGCTGATGGTGGTCGCACGAATCGCCTGCGCGTGCTGCTCGAGCGCCTTCCATGCATCGAGGTCGGTCAGCGGTGTCCTGTCGAAGGTCATTCCGTCTTCTCCCATGTTGTCGTTCCGCGTACGCAGACAGTGTAGAGCGTCTCGACTGCGAGCGTGGCGCTGACCCGCAACTGAATGTTACTTCGCAAGAGCGTGGCCTCGCCTCCACCTCCTCGCAGGGTCAGGTTTGCCGAACGACGGATGTGCGTTTATCGTAATGCGTGAGCGGCTATCGCACAACCGGACATCAACGCCGGCATTGCCGCTCAAGAGGACAACACCATGCCCGTGTCACCCTCCCCCTTGACGGACGCCGCGGCTCCCGGCGAAGGTGCGCCTGTGACGCGCGCACCTTTGGCAGCAGGGCTCGACACCTTCGCCGGCGATCCGAACTTCATGATGTCGCTTGCGCGCGGTCTGTCCGTCGTGCAGGCCTTTACACCCCAGCATCAGCAGATGACGATCTCCCAGATCTCGGTCAAGACCGGGCTTTCGCGCGCCGCCGTGCGCCGCTGCCTCTATACGCTTACCAAGCTCGGCTTCGCCGGAACAGAGGATGGCTCGCGCTACAGTCTGCGGCCGCGTATGTTGACGCTCTCCCACTCCTTTACGGCATCGAGCGCCCTCTCGAGCGCGGCACAACCGATTCTTGAACGGCTCTCGGCAATGCACCATGAAAGCTTCTCTGTGGCGACGCTGGACGGTGATGACATTGTCTACGTCGCGCGGACGACGGTCGCTCGGGTGATGAGTGTCGACCTCCACATCGGATCAAGATTGCCCGCGTACTGCACCAGCATGGGCCGTGTTCTGCTTGCCTATCTGCCGCTGGATCAGATAGAGCAGTATCTCGGGCGCGTTGATCTCGTGGCCCACACCCCGCGGACCGTGACCTCGGTCGAGAAGCTTCGCATGCTGCTGCGCGCGGTGCGACGAAATGGCTACGCACTGTGCGACCAGGAGTTCGAGGCTGGTCTACGCTCCCTCGCCGTGCCGGTTCATGCCCCCTCCGGGCGTGCCATCGCCACGCTCAATCTTTCGGGGTCGGCGCCGCGGCTCTCCACACTTGAGATGCAATCGCGGTTTCTTCCCGTGCTTCGCTCGGCTGCAAACGAGCTGAGCGTTTTCCTGCGATAGCCTGTGCCCATTCCACAAAAAAACCGACAGATCGGTTCAGGTCGCGCCCACCTCTCTCCCGTGGCGTACTGCGTGCTTCTGTTGGCGCTTCCACTGGCCATGACCCCAGCCATGCTTGCGCTCGGCCGCTCAGACTACTTTATGCGCCATAGCGCGAGTGTCTGGGTGCAGGCGAACGACGCCACCTTCGCCATGCGTGGTCGTCAGTGCGACGTCTTGGTCTTTGGCGACTCGACGGCGATGACCGGCATCGATCCGCAGCAGATTGACGCGGCAACCGGCCTTCACACATGCAACATCGCCGTCACGAACGCTGTGCTGGCGGTGACGAATGAACTTCCGCTCGATCATTTTCTGGCGAACAACGCACGGCCAGGGATCCTGCTGGTACAGCTAAGCCCAGACGATCTCCAGCGGGAGAGTCACGTATGGACGCAGACCATTTATGCCGAGGGTCTGCTCGAGCAGTTGCGCCACGGGTCGCCCGCCGAGACTCGCACACTTTTTCTGACTCATCCACGCGAGACCATCGCGTTCGCGGGATACGTCGCCGGGTACACCGCCTATCACGGCCTGCGCTGGGTATGGAAGCATCTGACTCACAAGTCGGCAGCGGAGCAACGCATCCTGATACGCAACGGCTTTTTCACGCCTCCCAGTCCGCCAATCACTGCTTGCGAGGTGCCCCTGCACCACATCGACCCAAGCGACCGCGCCTTCCCTCGCAGCTTCCTGAATGACCTTCGCGATCGGTATCGCGGACGCGCCGGGGTTGTTCTGCTGGACGTCGCGCCCATCCCCGTGTGCGATGAGAACTTGCCGGCCTACCAGAAACAGCTCGCCGGCCTGACGTCAAATACCCTCCGCGGTCTGCCCATCACACAGTTCGCCGACATGCGACACTACACCGCGGAGGGCGCCCGCATCGTTTCAGGCTTAATCGCCGATCAGGTAAACAAAGCACGTGCCTCGGAGGCTCGCTAATGAGTGCGCGAGTGCAAGTCGGATTCGCTCTGATCGAGCGCCTTAATTGCTAGACCGGTTGACCGCAGAACTTGCAACGCGTGGCGGCCAATGGGATGTCAGATAGGCACTGGGCACATGCCTTGGTGGACACCACAATTGGTCCCTTTATGCGAGCCAACATCTTCGAGATCGGCAGCACGATGAGGAAATACACGACCGAGGCGATCAGCAAAAACGAGATCAGCGCATTCAGGAAGTTGCCATATTTGATGACGCCGCCATGGACTGTTAATGTCAGAGCCGAGAAATCCGGCTTTCCTACAATTGCAGCGAGCAACGGGTTGATAACATCTGTCACCAGTGAATTCGTGATGGCCGAGAACGCCGCACCGATGATGACCGCGACCGCAAGATCGATCACGTTCCCGCGCAAGATGAAATCGCGAAATCCTTTGAGCATGGAGACACCTGAAAGACGAATTAGGGAATACGGGAAGCATACACTGCGCGGAGGACGCGTCAGCTGTGTTCCCTTGCAAGCCCGTGCTCTAATGTGTCCCGGAGAGCCAAGTCGCGTAAGGGTAGAGCAAGAAAAAGCCGATCATGCTGAGCACCATCAGGTCGGCATACAGGCAAAGCAGAACTCCGCCGTGATACCAGCTCCATCTCTGGCGCATGTTGCGTGCGGTGTCCACGGTGCCCACGACTGCGGTCAAGAGCGGTAGAACCAGCCAGGGATTCGCGCGATTTGCGGGAAAGTCGGCTAGAACGAGCGCGACGCCAAAGCTGACCGCAACCATGCAGATGCCTCGACCAAGCGAGCGGTTTTGCGGGTTCAAGATCGCGGGTAGCTGCACATACACCAGAATAGTTCCGTCCGGAGAGTATAGGGGAGCAACCTTCTTCCCAAAGTTGCAGCCGATCACGCTCCCGCGCGGAATTATTGACGACGGCCGCGCCTTGGCCGCCTGCGGCTCGCGTTGCGCCCGGCTACTCGGCGAAAGCTCCAGCCAACTCAGACGTGGAGTTCAACGCGCCCATCGCCGCAATGGATTCCGAGAACGGCGCCCGCAGCACACCGCGTTCGGTGATGATGGCGGTAATGTACTTCGCCGGCGTGACATCAAACGCCGGGTTCTCGATGCCGACGTTGTCTGGGGTCATCTGTCTGCCGTTCGAATGTGTCACCTCGCGCGGATCACGCTGCTCGATCGGAATAAGATCGCCGTGCGCGGTCGCGAGATCGATCGTCGCCCATGGCGCGGCGACATAGAACGGAATGCCGTGCTCACGCGCAAGGATGGACACGCCATAGGTTCCGATCTTGTTGGCCGTGTCTCCGTTCGCCGCAATCCGGTCTGCGCCCACAATCACGGCTTGGATGCGGCCACCCTTCATCAGGTGCGCGCTCATGTTGTCGCAGAGAACGGTGGTCGGGATCCCGTCCTTCATCAGCTCCCACGCGGTTAAGCGCGCGCCCTGCAGAAAGGGCCGTGTCTCGTCGGCGAAGACATCGATCTCGTGTCCGCGCTCGACTGCGGCGCGAATCACGCCCAGGGCCGAACCGTACCCGCAGGTCGCGAGTGCGCCGGCGTTGCAGTGCGTCAGCACCGTGCCTTTCCGCGGCAGCAGATCCGCGCCGAAGGCCCCCATCTGCCTGCAAGCAGCGATGTCCTCGTCGTACATGCGACGCGCCAGATCGATACACGCCTGCTTGATCTCGGGAATCGGCGTGGCCTTCGCGGCAAGCTCGTTGTACAAATCGCGTACCTTGCCGATACCCCAGAAAAGATTCACCGCGGTCGGCCGTGTGTTGGCCAGCGTGTCACAGATCACAGCGACCTCGGCCGTTAACGCAGGCAAGGTCTGCGCCGTGCTGCGATCGATGCCGATCGCCACACCCATCGCACCGGAGACGCCAAGCGCCGGCGCGCCGCGCACGATCATGTCACGAATCACACGCGCGACCTCCTTGTAGTCCGTCGCGAGCACATAGGTCTCTTCGAGCGGAAGCTTGGTCTGGTCGAGGAAGTTGACGCCGTTGGGAAGCCATTCAAGTGTGGGAATCATGTCCTTCTCAGTCTAGTGGATCGCCGTCCGCGCCGCGGAGCGTGCTCCGGGAACGACGACCGTATACTGGGCACGCCCACTCACAAGAGATTCTGTTCCAGAGATTTATTCCAGAGGATCTATTCCAAGGAGCGCCCTTGTCCGTTTGCCGGATCGCAGCTACCTTTCTCGCTCTGTCCAGCGCCTTTCCGTCCTTCGCGTTCGCGCAGCGGCCGACTGCTCCGCCGCCAGCCAACGCCTCCACCACCGAGATCTTCGGCTTTCGCGATGCCGCCGAGCAGCTCCGGTGGGATGAGTTTTTTCTCAAGGTGCCTGACGCAAAACTCGCCGGCGAACACCTGAAAACCCTTACCGCGGCGCCGCACTGGGCCAGCTCCCCAGAGGACTACGCGACGGCCGAGTACGTGGCGGAGAAGTTCAAGGCGGCCGGACTCGAGACCACGATCACTCCCTATCAGGTGCTGCTGAACAAGCCGGTCAGCATTCACATTGAAGCGTTCGACGCGGAACATCACGTGCTCCTGAACGGGCCCACGCCGGAGCACGTCGATCCCAAGGCCTACGGCGGCGATCCGTTCCAGGACGACCCGCGAATCCTACCCGCCTTCAACGGCTCAAGCCCCTCTGCCGACATCACCGCGCCGGTCGTCTACGTCAACTACGGCCGACGCGAAGACTTCGATCAACTCGCGAAGCTCGGCGTCAATATCAAAGGCAAGATCGCGCTTGTGCGGTATGGCGACAACTTCCGCGGCGTCAAGGTCTACCTCGCGCAGCAGCGCGGCGCCGTCGGTGTGCTGATCTACTCCGATCCGGCGGACGACGGCTATGCCCGTGGTGATATGTACCCGCGCGGACCGATGCGACCGGAGTCCGCCGTACAGCGCGGATCTGTTCAATTTTTGCCCATCTATCCCGGCGATCCCGAGACCCCTGGCGTCGCGTCAACTTCTGAACTTATCGCTGCCAGCCGGTTGACGGAGGCGCAGACGCGTCAGCTCCCCGGCGGCGATCAGCCGTCGATACCCTCCAATCCGCTGTCGTATAAGGACGCCGGCCCTATCCTTCAGGCGCTCTCCGGTGCGGCCGTTCCGCACGAGTGGCAAGGTGGTCTGCCCTTTACCTATCATCTCGGCGGATCGCCTGCCGTGACCGCCCATATGGCTCTGGTGCAAGACACACGCCTACGTACCATCTGGGACGTGATCGGCGTCATCGACGGAACGGATCCCGTGGAAAAGGAAGACTGGGTCGTCGCAGGCAATCACCGCGACGCCTGGGTGTTCGGCGCGGTGGACCCCAACTCCGGGACCGCCGCCATGCTGGAGTCGGTGCACGGCTTGGGCGAGCTGCTGAAAGCAGGATGGAAGCCGCGCCGCGGCATCGTTGTCTGCTCCTGGGACGCCGAGGAGGAGGGACTAATCGGCTCCACAGAGTGGGCGGAGCAGAACGCCGACCATCTTGCCCACGCCGTCGCTTACTTCAATACGGACGTCGGTGTCGCCGGACCGGACTTTGTCGCCTCTGCCGTCCCGTCACTGAAGCAGTTCGTTCGCGATGTCACCATGCAGGTCCCGAGTCCCAAAGGCGGCACTGTCTACGAGCAGTGGCTTCGATCACAGACAGAGGACCGCTCGCGCCGGGGTCAAGGTCTGATCATCCACGGAGCCGCCGGAACCTCGCCTATCTCCGGTACGGTCCGTGTCGGCGACCTCGGCTCCGGCTCTGACTACACGCCCTTCATCCAGCATCTCGGCGTGCCCTCGACCGATATCGGCTCGGACGGACTGTATGGCGTCTACCACTCCGCTTTTGATAACTACAACTGGTTCATCCGCAATGCAGACCCGACCTTCGTCTACGAGCAACAGCAGGCGCGTGTCTTCGGTCTCGAAATCCTGCACATGGCGGACGCGGAGATCCTGCCGTACGACGACAAGAGCTATGGGACGGAGATCATCGGCTACCTTGCCACGGCCCAACGAGACGCAAGTGCAAGACGCCTCCAGCTCGACTTCGCGCCTTCAGGAGCCGCGGCGCGTCGATTTGAGCAGGCCGGCGCAGCCGTGCTGGCGCGCCAGCAAAAGATGCCCGCCGACGCCGTTGCGCTCAATCTGGCCCTGCGCCATGCGGAGACCGCGCTTCTGAACGACGCCGGCCTGCCCCGCCGGCCGTGGTTCAAACACACCATCTACGCTCCAGGCGAGTTCACAGGGTACGAGGCCGTGGTCATCCCGGGCGTAACAGAGGCCATCTCCGCCGAGGATGCCTCACGGGCACAGTCGCAGCTTGCGGCGCTTACGGCCGCCCTAAATCGTGCTGCCGAGACGCTCGAGGGTGTGGCGAAGTAGCCTCCGTGTGGGAGGGCAGACGCCGTACCGAACTCGGCACAGGGTCTACAACTTTTGGGGGACAGCAGGCCGCTCCTTTCTGCTATGTCTCGCGGGACCGCTTGCGCCGATGATGGTTCCAGAGGCGGCACGAGCCGCCCACACAAGGAGCTCCCGTCCATGGTCCACGATCTCGTTCTTGCCGCCGTCTTCCTCGGAATGATCATCGCCCCCGCGCTGCTCGCCATGCGTTCTGGCCGGGAGGAAAAAGACGCCCTGTGAGACAGCCGCGTCCACTGGTTCCGGCCGGGGACACCTGTAGCCTGCCAACCCCCTATCGCCTTCTTCAACGCGCTCCAGGCATGGCGTTCAACTTCAGTTCCGTCCCGCCGCGCCGCGCGTTCGCCTTGCTGTCTGGAGGAGAGACACGCCTTCAACAGCCGCGCAAGATCACACGTTCCCGATCGAGCTCCATTGATACACTTCTCCCAATTCAGACCGCCATGGCGAGCTGAATAAAGAAGGGCCGCTACCGTCGCCGGTGCGGCCCTTTTCTCAAGGCTTCGCTGAACAAGGATCTACCCGCGCATTGCCATCTGCTCCGTCAAGATCTGCGTGAGATCCGGCTTCTTGAGCCCGTGGACCTCCTCGTTGAACTTATCCACCTTGCTCGACCAGTTCATGGAGCAGAACTTCGGTCCACACATGGAGCAGAACGCCGCTTCCTTGTAGTAGTCATCCGGCAAGGTCTCATCATGCATACCGCGCGCCGTCTCCGGATCAAGCGACAACGCAAACTGCTTGCCCCAGTCAAAGGTGTAGCGCGCATGGCTGATCGCGTCATCCCGGTCCCGTGCCCCCGGCCGATGCCGTGCGATATCCGCCGCATGGGCCGCGATCTTATAGGCGATGATGCCGTCTTTTACATCCTTCTCGTTCGGCAGGCCGAGGTGCTCCTTCGGTGTGACGTAGCAGAGCATCGCCGCTCCATGCCAGCCGATCATCGCCGCGCCGATGGCGCTTGTGATGTGGTCGTATCCGGGAGCAATATCGGTCACCAACGGCCCGAGAACATAAAACGGCGCGCCGTCGCAGAGCTCGACCTCCTTATCGACCTGCTCCTTAATCTTGTCCATCGGCACGTGCCCAGGACCCTCGATCATCACCTGCACATCGTCCTTCCACGCCTGCCGGGTCAGCTCACCGAGCGTCTTCAGCTCGGCGAACTGCGCCTGGTCCGAGGCGTCCGCAATCGAGCCCGGGCGCAGACCGTCCCCCAGCGAGTAGCTCACGTCGTACTTCGCCATGATCTTCGTGATGCGGTCAAAGTTCTCGTAAAGGAAGTTCTGTTTGTGATGCGCGGTCATCCACTGCGCCAGAATCGCTCCGCCACGGCTCACAATGCCGGTGATCCGCTTGGACACCATCGGCACATACTGAATCAGCACACCGGCATGGATGGTGAAGTAATCCACTCCCTGCTGTGCCTGTTCCTCAATGACTTCAAGATAGAGATCAATATTCAGATCCTCCACCCGCTTTACGCGCGAAAGCGCCTCATAGAGCGGAACGGTGCCGATCGGCACGGGAGAGTGGCGAAGGATCGCCTCCCGAATCATCGGGATGTCACCGCCGGTCGAGAGGTCCATCACCGTGTCCGCGCCGTAGTGCACCGCCGTGTGCAACTTGCGCAGCTCCTCATCCACGTTCGACACAAGCGCCGAGTTACCGATGTTGGCGTTGATCTTGCACAAGCTCTCGACACCGATCGCCATCGGCTCCAGCTCCGGATGGTTGATGTTCGCCGGGATGATCATCGTTCCCTTGGCGATCTCGCTCCGCACCAGCTCCGCTGAGATTTTTTCTTTCTGGGCGACAAACGCCATCTCTTCGGTAATTAGGCCTTTGCGCGCAAAGTGCATCTGGCTCATGTTTTCATCGCCGGTCCGCATGGCCTCGGCCTTGCGCTTGACGATCCACTCCGCCCGGCCTGCCGGGACGGTGTATCCGTTGCCGGCCGGCGTGCTCGGCATGTGATCACCCGCCCGCATTCCGTTGCCTCCCTGCCCCGCCAACCCGTTGCCATTGCCGCTCATGCGCTTACCCCCTGCTGATCGCGTGCTCTGCTGTCGGTCAGTCTGGGGCGAGTATACCCGGTCTTCAGTCGCCGAATGGCTGTCAGAAGGGGCGGAGCCGTCGATCCCACCTGGGGCACGCCATCTCCGCCAGAGGTCGATTCCACCGCCATACAGCAAAGCTGTTTGCTCGGCTGCCCAGCACACATGGCAAACCTTGCCCGCTAAACAGCATCTGTGCCAATGAGACTGCACCACGCTCAAACGACGAACCTCGAGCGGGTCCACCTGCCGCTATGTCATAGATCCTTCCCTCCACACGTGGTTCCTATGCTGACACGGAACCCACAATGCAAAAGGAGATACCAACCCATGAAGCTCTTCTCCGCAAATATCGAAGACTTACGAACCCTTTACATCACCGAGCTGAAAAAGGCGCTCGACATGGAGCAGAAGATCACCAAGGCTCTGCCTGATCTGATCGAGAACTCCACTGACTCCGAGCTCGCCTCGGCCTTTCGCACCCATCTCGAAGAGACAAAGGAACATGCCTCCAAGGTGGCATCGCTTGTGCAGGCCAATACCGGAAGCAACAGCACCGAGACCTGTATCGTGATCAACGGCCTGACGACCGAAGCTGCGGAGACCATTAAGGACGTCAAAGATCCTTCTGTCCGCGATATCGCCCTTATCTGCGCCGGCCAGCAGGTAGAGCATCATGAGATTGCGGTCTACGGCGCGCTGCGTCGCTGGGCGGAGATCCTCGGTCTAACCCAGGATGCGGCCGTATTGAAGACGATCGAAGCGGAAGAGGGCAAAGCGGACAAGCTGCTGTCCGAGATTGCCGGCCGCGTGAACTATCAAAGCGCAGCCTAGTTCGGCATCGGAAGGCGCGAGACGGAGGCCCGCTCCGCTCGCGCCCGCTTCATCCAAACGCGTACACTGGCAAAGACACATATGCCCAGCGCACCCCGCAACCGTTATACCGGCATCACCCTCGCGACCGTCATTTTGCTCGCTACCGTGGCTTGGCTTGCCTTCACCGGTGTGCGCGATAACAAGAGCTACTACGTGACGATCGGGGAGCTCCAGGGTCTCGGCAACAAAGCCTACACACGACATCTCAGAGTCGCCGGAAATGTAGCTCCGGGATCGATCGCGCGCGTCGGCACCAACGCCCAGTTCACACTGCTCGAGCAAGGCAGGACCTTGCGGGTAGACTATCGCGGCGCCGAACCCCCACCCGACACCTTCAAGGACGAAGCCCAGGCGCTTGCGGTCGGTACCTACGGTCGCGATGGTGTCTTTCACGCGACTCAGATTCAAGCCAAGTGCGCCAGCAAATATGCCCCCGCCGATATGAAGAAGCCGCAAACCTCCGCTCAAGCTGCGCGATCGTCGTCTCCGACCGTGGCCTCGCTCACACCTGCGCCAGCAGCCCCGTAGCGCCCCGTCGCAGCGATGGAAACTCAAACCAATCCCGCTCCGATCTCTGCCGCCACAGCTCCTGCGTTCGAGCCTGCGGTCCTGCTAATGGATGTAGCCAAAATCTTTGGCGACGTCGCTGTTCTTCGTCGCGTCTCGGCGACGCTCCTTCCCGGATCGATCACTGTTCTTCTCGGCGAGAATGGCGCCGGGAAGTCCACCCTGCTGCGGATGATCGCCGGCCTGGCTATGCCTTCGCGTGGTTCAGTGCGCATCTTCGGTGAGGATCCGCGCGAGAACAACCCTGGAACGGTTCGCAACCGTATCGCCTATGTCAGCCACGCCTCGATGCTCTATGACGAGCTCTCCGCCGCGGAGAACCTCCGCTACTTCGCGTCGCTCCGCCGCTTCGGTCCCACTGCCTGCGCCTGTTCGGGATCGCCCGAGATGGCCCTTCGCGCGGTCGGTCTCGACCTCACGCTCTCCCGTCCCGTGGGACAGTTCTCGCAAGGCATGCGACAACGGGTTGCCCTGGCCTGCGCGCTCGAAAGCGACCCCGACCTCCTGCTGCTGGACGAACCCTTCTCGAACCTGGACGTGGTGGGCGTGCAACAGATGCTCAACTTGCTCGCCGACTTTTGTACCTGGCCCTCCCGCGTGCAGAGCGGCATGCAGCGAACCATTCTGCTGACCACGCACCAGGCGTCGCTTGCGCTTCCCCTTGCTGACACCGTGCTCACGCTCGAGAAGGGCGTCCTCGCCGCGGACCCCGCCGACCGCTATCGTGCGCGGATCGGTTCAGCGTGAAGGATCCGCACAAGACCAATGCTGCCCGGGCGCTCGACGTGCTTGGCCTTGCCTACGAACTTCGCGCCTACGAGGTCGACGAGACCGAACTTTCCGCGCCATCGGTCGCACGCAAGATCGGACTCCCCGCCGAGAAGGTCTTCAAGACGCTCCTTACGCGTGGACACTCTGGCGCCCATCTCTTCGCGGTCGTGCCCGGCGATGCCGAGCTCGACCTCAAGAAGCTTGCCGTCGTGAGCAAAGAAAAACGCTGCGAGCTTGCGCCGTTGAAGGAGGTGGAGCCGCTTACCGGGTACATTCGCGGTGGCGTCACCGTGCTCGCCGCGCGAAAGGCCTTTCCTGCCTTCGCCGACACGACACTCGAGTTCCACGACGTCATCAGCATCTCCGCGGGGCAGCGCGGGCTGCAGCTTGTGCTCGCGCCCGGCGACTATCTGCGCGCGACCGGTTGCGCGTTAGCCGACCTCACCAAGGCAGCTCCCGCAACGTGACCTTTTTGCGTCACACCGTCACCCACCTCCGCAAAGACCTGCTGCTTGAGTGGCGGTCGCGCGATGCCCTCAACAGCACGCTCTTCTTCTCGCTGCTGGTCGTCGTCGTCTTCTCACTCGCCTTCGATCCCACCGCAAACCCCACAACGGCACGAGAGATCTCCGGCGGCGTGCTGTGGGTCGCGTTGCTCTTCGCCTCCGTGACCGCGCTCAACCAGTCCTGGCTACGGGAGCAGCGCAACGGTGTGCTGGACGCCCAACGCCTCGTCCCAGCACACCCGGCCGCGCTCTTTCTCGGCAAAGCCGTCGCGAACTTCCTTTTCGTCTCTTTGGTCGAGCTCGTCCTCGCCCCGGTCTTTGCCGTCTTCTATAACCTCCATCCGCTGGGCGACACACGCCTGCTCCTGCTCATTCTTCCGCTCGGCACCTGGGCCCTGGTCGTCAACGGAACCTTCTTTGCCGCACTGGGGCTGCGCGCTCGCTCCCGAGAGCTCCTTCTGCCGCTGCTCTTGCTGCCCATCGTCGTCCCTGCGCTGCTCGCGTCCATCCAGGCGACTACCGGCGTGCTCACGGGCGAACTCGACCGGTTCTACATCAACTCCTGGATTCGGCTCCTGCTCGCCTACGATCTCCTGTTCACGGCGGCCAGCCTCCTGCTCTTCGGCCCCGCGCTTCATGCAGAGTAGGGACGTGGCTTCTTGTGCCACGGAAATCGAGCCATGCCGCGCTCCCTCTTTAGAAATTCGCGCGGTAAACTCTAGATACGGTGTCCCGGCCACAGCCAATTCGCCTGCTAGCTTTGCTCTGGTTCGTCGCCTCTGTCGCGATCCTGAGCTATGGTCTGCGGCTTGCCCTCTTTGTCGCCCCAACCGAAGCCACAATGGGCAACGTTTATCGCATCTTCTACTGGCATGTGCCGCTGGCAAGCGTTGCGCTCCTCTTTCCCTATGTCAATCTTGTCGGATCGGTATGGCTGCTGGCCGTTCGCAACACGCGCCCGGGGCAGGCTGCGATCGCGGATGCGATCGCCATCGCCGGCGCTGAGCTGACGGTGCTCTTTACGTCACTCGGCCTCGCGACCGGCATACTGTGGGCACGGCCGGTCTGGGGCATCTGGTGGACGTGGGACTCGCGCCTCACCACCTATCTCTTGCTCTGGATGCTGTATGTCGCTTACCTGATGCTGCGACGCTTTTCGGCAACCGGCGAGGGCGCAACCGTCGCGGCCATCCTCGGCGTCTTTGCCGCGATCGATGTGCCGATCACCTTTATGTCGATTCGCTGGTGGCGCACGCAGCATCCTGCCCCCGTGCTCACAGGCGGAGGACAGCTCGACCCATCCATGCGCGTGGCGTTCCTTTGGAATCTCCTCGGATGGACGATGTGGGGCCTGCTGCTGCTTGCCGTCCGCTATGCGCTCGCGCGGCGGCACCAGCACGAGGCGGAGCATCAAGCCCTGCGTGCCCTTGACCAAACGATGGAGGTAGGCCCGTGAGCTTGCATCAGCTCTTCACCCTGACGACCATCGAGCACCGTCATCTGCTGCTCGCGTATGTGCTCGTGATCGCGGCGCAGGGCGGCTATTTCGGTTGGGTTCTGCGTGGTCTTCTTCGCTCCCCCTCGGATCCCACTCGCCGGTAAGCGCAGGTTGGTGCGCTGTCTCGGTTGCGTTCGCTTCGCGCGATAGACTCCCCAAAGTGCTTCCATCCCATCATGCAACTGGTTTGCGCCCCTTCCGCCTACATTGGCTGCTGCTGCTTCCGCTCACGGCGCTGCTGGCCTGTCACCGGAGTGGCTTTCCCGACGTAGCGCCCGGCTTTCACGAGTTCGCCTATGTCGCCAACGCCGGCGCTGGAAGCGTGAGTGTCCTCGACTTGGTGTATATGCGATCGGATCGAACGCTCCGGGTGGGCGATCATCCGGTCGCGCTCGCCGTCAATCCGGTACGCCATGAGATCTACGTCGTCAACCAAGGTTCGTCCTCCATCACCGTGATCCGTGGTGAGACCAATCAGGTCGAAGCGACGATCGGCGTGCGTCGCGGACCAAGCTCGATCGTGGTCGCGCCCGACGGCGTCCGCGCCTACGTGGCCAACACCGCCGCGAACTCCATCTCCATCGTCGACCTGCAGACACGTCGCGAGCTGAACGTGATCGCGCTTTCCTCCTCTCCCACGGAGCTTCGCCTCGCTCCGGATGCGCGAACCCTAACCGTGCTCAGCCGCGACATGGGAACGGTCTCGCTCTTTGCGGTAGAACCAACCATCCCCGAACCACGCCATCGACCGATCGAACTTCGCGCCAGCATCGCAGGGTGCAGGGGAGCAACCTCGCCCGTCATCCTCCCCGACTCGTCCAAGCTCTTCGTCGCCTGCTCTTCCGCCCACAGCGTCATGGTGATCTCGCTCGCCGTGGCTCCCAACAGCTGGGCGGCCAAGACCAACCCGTCGCTGCTCAGCGATCACATGCTCACACTGCTCGAGGTCGGTCACGATCCCGAGTACCTTGCGCTCAAACCGGATGGCGGTGAGGCGTTCGTTTCAAACGTCGACGGGAATTCCATCTCTGAGGTCGCTACCTCGACGAACGAAGTCGGCGGGACCTATACCATCGCCGATCATCCTGGACACGCTATCGTGAGCGCGGACAACAGCACCTTGTGGATTGCCAACACGGGCAGCGACTCCGTGGGTATCTACTCCATCGACGACGGCCGGCTCGTCGGTGGCGTGCGCACCGGCTCGGGTCCAGACGCTCTGGCCTTCTCCGCGGACGAGCATCTCCTGCTCGCCGCCAACCTCCGGTCGGGGGACGTCAGTGTCATCCGAACTCGCGGCACCGGTGCTCCTGCACTCTTTACCATGCTGCCGGCAGGCACGACACCGGTTGCCGTCCTGATTCACTCGTTCACCGCGGAGCACTAACTCCGGACCACTCACTCCGGTGCACTCATCCCGGACCACCAGCAGGGCTGTGGCGACTCAGATCTGCCGCGCAAGAACCAGGGTTATGTCATCCGGCTGCTCCTCAGCCCCGATCCACGCACTCAGTGCCTGCATAACCTGGGTGCTAATAAGGTGCAGCGGTTGATCGCGGTAGCGCCGTACAACATCCATCAGACGCTCCTCGCCAAAGTCGCCGAAGTCGTTTTCGGGCTCGGTCACACCATCCGAGTACGCGACCAGGATGTCTCCCGTCCGCAGGTTGATGCTCTCCTGCTCGTACCGCATTCCATCCATCAGGCCGACCACCGTTCCGCCAACGTCCAGCCGGCAGATCGAACCGTCCGCGCGCAGGATCAAGGGCGGCAGCTGCCCCGCATTGGAGTAGGTCAGGCGCGCCGTCTCCGCGTCATAGTGCGCAAGAAAGAGCGTGGCGTACTTCTCCGGCTGTGTGCTGCGATAGAGATGGCGATTGAGCAGCGATAAGATGGTGCCCGGCGACTCAAAGAGCTCGACGGCGCTCTGCGGAACAGAGGCGCCCGCCATGGCATGTTTTGCCGTCAGCAGGAGCTCCTCGGCCGCGAGCTGGTACGCACGCACGGCAGAGTGCAGCGTCGCCATCAGCAACGCGGCCGAGATGCCCTTGCCGCTGATGTCCCCCACCGCGATGCCGACACCGGTCGCCACACCCGCCAGCCCGCCTTCGAGCCGCGCGCCACCTCGCGGGCGAGCCCCGTCCGCCGTGGATGCGCCAAGGCTCGGGTCTTCGTTCCCAAACAAAAGAAAGTCGTAGTAGTCTCCGCTGACCGCGCGCGCCGGCCGACAGATGCCATGGAGCTCCAGCGTGGGCAGATGGATGATCGCGTGTGGAAACAGATTGGCCTGCACCTCCTGTGCAATCGAAAGCTCATTCTGCAGTCGCTGCTTCTCCTTCTGCTCTTCAAGCAGCCGCTGCAAGGATCCTGTCATTCGATTAAACGATCGCGAAAGCTCGGCCATCTGGTCCTCCCGCTCGACGGCAATGGTGTGCTGAAGATCGCCGCGATCGACCCTCTGCGTCGCGGCATAAAGCTCTGTAACCGAGGCGGTTACAGTATGACTGAGCCGCATGGCCATCCACAGTGCCAGAGCTTCAATGATCGCGAACAGAACACACAGCACCAGCAGGCTGATGCGCAGCACGCGCGTGACGATCCCCGTGACGGAGGATCCAAACAGCTGCTCATAGAGACGCGACGGCCGCGAATCAACCTCGATCGGAACGTCGTTCTTCCTGCCCGAATCCCAATCGACCGCGGGCAGCGTCGACAGAAAGCGCACCTGAAGATCGAGCAGGCTCGCCTTCACCGGCTCCGCTCCACCGAACACCATTCTGCGCTGCAGCTCCTCCGAGCTCCTCCCTTGCATGGGATTGACCCCCAGCCCGTTCGGCCGGGCTGTGCCGCGTTGCTCTTTGGTGGCCTTTTGACTAGAAGGCAGCGAACTCGCCGGCTCGTCAGTTGGCACGCCGAATAGACCCGCGCGCCCAAGATCCTGAGCAATGCTCTGCATCATCTCGCGATCGACCGGCACGCTGCTCACCAGACTGAACCGGCGGCCGTCGGGCAAGGATCGTTGTCGAACCACCACCAGAAACAGATGCTCGGCATCAAGCACAATGCCGTGCATCTCGTTGTCCGACAGCTGCGTCGCCCAGGGAGGCAGACCAAGCGGGGTCTGCCCTTGCGCGGGTGCCTCCATTATCGTCACCGGCACGCCGCCGATAAAGGCGCCGAGCCGCGACTGCATCGTCTGATCCCGCGATTCGAGCGTGGGCTCCCAGCGCAGCGGCGTTCCTTGGCTGACCCGATCGAGCAAATGTCCGCCCGTCTCCCGATCTAGAGTTTCCCACGCGAGCCAGTTCCATCCATTAAGTTCGTCAAGCCGGCTTTGCAAATGGATCTCCGCCAGGTGAATTGCAAACTGGCCTGCCGCGATGTACGCGCACACCGAGACCAAGGTGACCAGCAGGACCACCGGCGCGAGGCCGACCAGCAAATACGTGAGCACCAGCTTGTTGCGCAGACTCCAGAGCAGATGGCTTCGAACAAACCGCAGCAGCAAGGGGACGCCCACGACAACCAACACCCCGCCCGCGACAGCCTGCAAGACGGCGCTGAGCACACCGGCTGTCCCGGGAAGCAGTCGCAGCAGAGACAGCACACCCAACCACACCGCGCACCAGAAAGCCACACCTGCCATGCCCTGGGGCGGCCGTCGATCCGTCCAGCCAGTGGTCGACCGCAATCGGTCCAGCCAAGCTGCCAATCCGCTCACGGTGTGCGGTCCTCGTCCGCCGCATGGCGGGCCAGCCGCAGCGTGTAGCGCGTCGCGGAAAAATGCGCTCCGGCCAGCAACAACAGACCGGAGAGAAACGCCCACATCATCAATCCGACCGAGATGTAAAAGGGGCCGTACACCGCTTGGAAGTCCAGCCAGGGCAGCGCACGAATGTACAGAACCTTTGCCAGCTCCCACAGCAGTCCGATCACAAAGGCTGTCGGCAGCACGGCAACCGCAGGTATCTTCCGATACGGCAGAATCCAGTAAATAAGGAAGAACAGGAGCACGCTGGCCACTCCGGCAGCCAGATGCATAAAGCTGCGCGAGATCAGCACAAAAACAATATTCTGCGTGTGGCCGAAGAAGAGCAGCCGAAGAATCGATTGCTGCCCCGCCGAAAGCATCACCGAGATCATCGCCAAGGCGCCCACCGCAAACGCGAGTCCCAGAGAGACAATCTGGTTGTGCAGGTAGGACCGATTCTCGCGCACCCCCCACACGCGGTTCAACGCGACCTCAAGCGGCAGAAAGACCCCGGTCGAACTCACCAGCAGCATAAGCAGGGAGAAGATCTGCATTCCCTTCCGCGGATGCGCGAGCAGCTGCATATTTCGCATCACGAACTCCTGCCCTGTCGGCAGAAAGCTCTTCATCAGATCCGCCACGACGGGCTCGATGCGAGGCGAGTGAAAGATCACACGACTCAGTGTGAGCAGCATGACAATAAACGGAAACAGGGCAAGAATGGCGTTTGCAGCGACGCTGAAGGCATACGTGTGGACTTCGGTCCGCAGCAGATAACAGCCAAGCGCCACCAGTCGCGGCCACAAACCGTCCTCGGGCAGCGCCGGTCGAATCTCCTCTACCGGCTTCGACGCGTCCGTTGCAGCAACGGTGCGATCACAGGTGTCCGGGTCGGTCTGTCTATTGCCGGCAGGCATCGATGCAGTGGTGGGGGGCTTCGAAAACATGAGCATGCAAGCCCGAACACCTCGATCTGGGCTTCCCCGAATGCTAGCAGAGCAGAGCCGACAGCCTTATCCGACCGGTGGTGACCCGTCGGCGGCAGCAGTCGGTGCCCGAGTCTCAGCATCATCCGCGGCAGGCAGCTGAAAGAGTGCCCACCGCGCCGTCTCGGCCAAGACAGCGTCTTCCCCGGCCGCCCACGCTGCGAGCCGCGCGCGAAATCGCTCCAGCCGGCTATTCCCCATGGCAATGGCTACGTTGCGTAGAAGACGTCTTCGCCCGGTGCGTTCCAGCGGGGAACCGCGAAAGCGCTCGCGGAACTCTGCCGGAGTCATCACGGCGAGCGCCTCGAGATCAGTATTGATCAGCTCTCTGCGAGGCAGCATCTCGCGGTCTGCAACGATCGGCGCACGATGGTTCCATGGACACACCTCCTGGCAGATATCGCAGCCAAAGATCTGGCGCCCCATGCCTTCGCGGAGCGAGGGATCGATCGCGCCCTTCTTCTCGATCGTCAGATAGGCGATGCAGCGGCGCGCATCCATCTGCCGCGGTGCGATCAGCGCGTCCGTCGGGCAGGCGTCGAGACACCGTGTGCAGCTGCCGCATCGGTCGACTGCCTCGATGGCCAAACCAGATTGCTCAACCGGAAGCGATGTGACGATCGAAGCCAGCAGCGTCCACGACCCGACCTTCTGGTTCAGAACCGTAGTGTTCTTGCCGATCCAACCAACGCCGGCGCGCGTGGCGATCGCACGCTCCACAATGGGTCCAGTGTCGACATAGCAGCGGCTTTCGCACGGAAGCACAGCTTGGATCTCCGCCTCCAGCCGTCGAAGTCGCGACAGCAGCACATCGTGGTAGTCGGTCGCTCGAAGCGACGGCTCTGCTCCGCCGTCAGTCGGTATCGAGCTTGCGGCAGGCCTCGCGCTTGCGGCGCCGCTCCACGCATAGCGCGCAATCCACCCCGCGCCTGCAGCCGCCGGGTCAATCGAGAGCGGCCCCGCCGTCCGGTAGTTGAGTGCGCAGAGTACGACGGATCGCGCCCACGGAATCGCGACCTTGACCGCGGATCGCAGCAGACGGTCTTCCGGATCGCGCCGCTTGAGGTAGTCCATCTCACCGGCATACCCTGCCTCGATCCAGGTCTCGACCCGCTGTCCGTCGGCTGTCTCGAGCTCCGTCCCACCCTCAGCGGGCGCTACGCCCGCCAGCGTAAATCCACACTCGATGGCGCACTCGCGTAACCAACGGACGTGCTCGCCTGTCCAACTCTGCGCCACGGCCACCCCGCTCACCACAGGGTACCGCTTTCCGCGGGCTATCCAGCACCGGGAAACGCTGTTGTAAACTGAAGCTACGGAGAGTTGGCAGAGCCCGGTTGAATGCACCCGACTCGAAATCGGACATAGCCGAAAGGCTATCGGGGGTTCGAATCCCTCACTCTCCGCCACACCGCAATCCCCCAAGCAGCTAGCGCGGTTGGGACCATTTGGGGTCCTGCGGTCTGCTCGCAACCGGCACGCACAATGCTCAGTCTTCAGGCATAGGTCGCGGCGATTCGTTCCGCCACCATGATGGTCGTGAGGTTGATTGGGGTAGAAAGCGCCTGCGGAAGAATGGATGCATCAACAACACGCAAGCCCTCCATTCGGCGGATTCGACCAACTTCGTCCACCACCGCATTCGGATCGTTCTCGCCTCCCATGGGATCGGTCGCTGTACCGTGATAGAACGTCAATAAACCTGCGTCGAGCGCCGCTTCAAGCTGCACCTCAGTCTTGACATTCGGTCCGGGCAGAACCTCACAATCAAATCAAACTTGCGATCGGCTCTGTGTTTGCAAGCCTTCGGGCCACCTTGATGAGTTCCAGAAGCCGACGGCGATCAGACGGGTCTGATAGAAGTTTGTAGTCGATCCGTGGCGTGACCTGTGGATCCCGACTCTTAAGCCGGACCGTACCGATGGATCGAGGCAGGACGACCGCCGCCCAAATGCGAAGCACACGGATGGTCTCTCCTCGATTGTCGAGGTCCGGCTGAACCGAGATTGAAAGCTCGAGATCAAGCTCATCTCCAACTGCCTCGGTCGACTGAGTCCAGAGAAGACCGCTCCCACCCGGCGGAACAGCTCCGGTCGATGGCTTCAAGGTGTAGCCCAACGAGTACATGGGCTGCTCCTGGAGCCGTTCTCGCACCGGCAGATCGGCGACAACGTCGATGCCGAGTTGGTGCAGGTGTCGCGCCGGGCCTACCCCGGAACGCAAAAGAATAGCTGGGCTGCCATACACGCCCGCAGACAAGACAATCTCGCCGGCCGCAACCGTCTCCTCGCCAACCAAGTGCACCGTAGTCGCCCGATGGCCCTCGAAGCTGATTCGGTCCACCTGCGTATCAGTTCGAAGAAATAGGTTTGGATGGTACTTTTTGTTAGGTGTATGAGCAAGCGAGCGCTAGTAGGTGCTGTGAGCAAGCAAGCGCTAGATCGCCGCTTTAGGTAGCTTGCCTTAAGCGCATGGGCGTATTGCTCCTTGCGCAACCAACGCAGGTCGATGCAACGGCCTCTCATAAGTAATCATGACAGTTATGGGTCATTTACACCTTTGCTACTTCGTGTCTATGTGCGCTTTAGCAAATGTGAGTAAGAACGGAGAACCGAATGGCAAGCGTTGCGGAAGTTCTGGTACAAACACTTGCTTTGTCCGGAGTGAAGCGTGTTTATGGGTTGCCGGGTGACTCGCTGAACGGAGTTACAGATGCAATCAGAACCCATCCTGAGCTTCAGTGGATCCATGTCCGGAATGAAGAAGCAGCCGCCTTTGCGGCAGGCGCCGATGCACACCTGACCAATCGACTGGCAGTATGCGCCGGCAGCTGCGGTCCGGGAAACTTGCACTTCATCAATGGGCTTTATGACTGCCATCGCAGCCGCGTTCCCGTGCTTGCCATCGCATCGCAGATCCCCAGCCAGGAGATAGGGACCACCTACTTTCAGGAGACCTCCCCGGAGCAGGTCTTCAAGGACTGTAGCCAGTACTGCGGGGTCGTCGCCGATCCGGAGCAGATGCCGCGCATCCTTGCGATCGCGATGCGTACCGCAATCGCCAAACGAGGCGTGGCGGTGATTGTGTTGTCCGGCAACATCTCCAGCAAATCGTGCCCGCACGCGGCAGCGCCCCTGGGCTTTCTCAGCAACGACTCTAGCCTGTTGCCGCCGGAGAGCGATCTCCGATCCGCGGCCTCGTTGCTGAACGATGCCAAGCGGGTGACCATTCTGGCAGGCGCGGGCTGTGAGGGCTCGCACACCGAGCTCATGCAAATTGCGGAAAAGCTGCAGGCGCCCATCGTGCACGCCTATCGCGGTAAGGAGTTCGTCGAGTACGACAATCCGTACGACGTCGGCATGACCGGGCTGATCGGCTTTGCTTCAGGGTATCGCGCGATGATGCACTGCGATGCGCTGCTGGCGCTGGGCACGGACTTTCCCTATCCGCAGTTTTACCCCGAAAAAGCCCAAAAAATTCAGGTGGATGTGCGCGGCGAGCAGATCGGCCGGCGCACCGTGGTCGACGTGGGCCTGATCGGAACGGTCAAGGAGACAGTTGCCGCGCTGCTGCCCCGGCTCAAGAAGAAAGACGGCGGCCACCTCAAACACAGCCTTAAGCACTACCGCGACTCGCGCAAGGATCTGGACGAACTCGCGGTCGGCAAGCGCGGCAGCTCGCCCCTTCACCCAGAGTATGTGACGCGCGTGATCGACGAGACGGCAGATGAGGACGCAGTCTTCACCGTGGATGTAGGCACGCCGTGCATCTGGGCGGCGCGATACCTGCGCTTCAACGGAAAGCGCCGCCTGATCGGCTCTTGGTCGCACGGCTCCATGGCCGGTGCGTTGCCACAAGCACTTGGAGCGCAGGCCGCGTTCCCAGCGCGGCAGGTTATATCGCTCTCCGGAGACGGTGGACTCGCAATGGGCATGGGAGAGCTGCTCACGGCCGTGCAAAACAAGCTGCCTGTGAAGATTGTGGTCTTCAACAACGGGGCGCTCGCGTTCGTCGAAGTCGAGATGGTCGCAGCCGGGATCGTGCCCTTCGGCACGGAGCTCAAGAATCCCGACTTCAGCAAGGTCGCGGAGGCGTGCGGATTTCTCGGCATCCGGGTCAGCAAGCCGGAGGAGCTGAAGCCGGCCTTGCAGCAGGCCTTCCGGCATAACGGCCCGGCCCTCGTCGACGTCCTGGTCCATCGGCGCGAGCTGTCCATGCCTCCCACCATCACGGTGCAGCAGGCAGAGGGGTTCAGCCTGTATATGGCGAAATGCGTCCTGAACGGGCGAGGTGACGCTCTCCTGGATCTTGCCAAGACAAATTTGCTGGACAGAATCTTGCCTGGGTGAGCGAAGTCACTAAGCGATGTTTTCAGCCGTTTGCTGAGGTCCCCCGACAGTAAATGACCAGGGCAGGAACAACGGAAAGGACCTCATGCGAATCGGCTTGTTTGTCCCGTGTTACATCGACGCGTTCTATCCGGAAGTTGCTGTCGCCACATTGGAACTACTGGAAAGCCTCGGGCACGAGGTCAGCTATCCACGGGAGCAGACCTGTTGCGGCCAACCTATGGCCAACAGCGGGGATCAGGCCGCGTCGGCGGCGACAGAAGCGCACTTCGCCAAGTGCTTCCGCGACTTCGATCTGGTGGTCGGGCCATCCGGCAGCTGCGTCCACCATATCCGCTTCCACCTCGATGCCTGTGAGCAGACGCCCGAGGTGACCCACGTGCGTAAAGCCGTGCGGGAGCTCACGGAGTTCCTCCACGACGATCTGAAGGTGGAGCATTTTCCGAAAGCTATCTTCCCCCACAAGGTGGGGGTGCATGACAGCTGCACCGCCGTTCGCGGGCTCAAGCAGGCGCGACCCTCGGAACTGGCGACCGCTCCTTATTTCTCCAAGAGCCGCGACCTGCTCGCCAAAGTCCAGGGTCTCGAAATCATCGATGCGGAACGAATCGACGAGTGTTGCGGCTTCGGCGGCAGCTTCTGCGTGACCGACGCCGCCGTCTCCGCGAAGATGGGGCAGGACCGAACCGCGGACTTCCTTCGTCGGGGAGCCGAGTACATCGCTTCCGGTGACATGAGCTGCATGCTGCAGATGAAAGGCGTGATCGACCGCGAAAAACTCCCGCTCAAAGTCATCCACCTCGCCCAAATTCTGAACGGAGGTCCATTCGCATGGACCTTGTGAACATACTTCATCCCGGCAACAAGCCGGTGGACCCGGAAGCTGCGGCAGCGCGCTTCATCGACGACCCCAAGCACGAAGAGACGCATGACCGCCTGGTGTGGGCGATGCGTGAACACCGCGATAAAGCCGTTGCCGCTTTGCCCGAGTGGGAGGAGCTGCGCGACATCGCCTCCGGCATCAAGGAACACACCCTCACGCACCTGGACCACTACCTCGAAGCGTTCGAGGCCAAGGCCATCGAGCATGGCGTGCATGTCCACTGGGCCCGCGATGCAGCCGAGCACAACGCCATCGTTTCGCAGATATTTGAAGAACACAAGGTGAAGCTGGTCATCAAGAGCAAGTCGATGCTGCAGGAAGAGTGCGGCATGACCGAAGCTCTCGAGGCTCAGGGCATCGAGGTGCGCGAATCGGACCTGGGCGAACGCATTCAGCAGCTCTCGCACCAGCGGCCGAGCCATATCGTTGTCCCCGCCATCCATCAATTGCGCACCGATGTGGCGGAGTTGTTTGCGAAGGACCTCGGCACCGACCGCAACAACTCAGACCCGCATTACCTGGCGGAGTCCATGCGCAACGATGCGCGGCCGCAGTTTCTGAAGGCGGGCGCGGGCATGACCGGAGCCAACTTCGCCATAGCGGAAACAGGCAGCGTGGTTGTGTGCACCAACGAGGGCAATGCCGACATCGGCGCGACCGTTCCGCCCTTGCAGGTGTGCAGCATCGGTATCGAGAAGCTGATTCCAAGAGCCGCCGACCTCGCCATCTTCCTCCGCATGCTTTCTCGCAGTGCGCTCGGGCCGCCGATGACGCAATACACGACCCACCTGCAAAGGCCGCGCCACGACGCAGAGCTGCACTTCATCCTGGTCGACAACAAGCGATCCGAACGTCTGGGCTCCGCGGACTTTTGGCATGTGTTGAAGTGCATACGCTGCGGCGCTTGCATGAACACATGCCCGGTGTATCGCCGCAGCGGCGGCCTGTCCTACGGCGCTACCTACTCCGGTCCGATCGGGGTGATTCTCGATCCCGGCTTCGATGTGCACAAATACCGCGAGCTGCCATTCCACTCCTCGTTATGCGGCAGTTGCACCGAGGTTTGCCCGGTCAAGATCGATATCTCCGACCAGATCTATAAGTGGCGGCGTGTCGTCGCGGCGGACGGTGAGCTGCCGGTGGTCAAATCGGCCGGTATGAGCGTGCTGGGGGAAACCTTGGCCCACCCCACGATCTTTCACGCAGCCGAAGACTTGGGGTTGAACGCGCTCAAAATCCTCCCGGACGCCGTGATGGACAATCCACTCAACCCCTGGACGAATCATCGCGACATGCCCACCCCCGCCAAGAAAACGTTTCGCGAGTGGCACAAGGAAAGCCGAGGTGATGCATGAGCACCGCCGTCCAGCCGCAAAGCGCGCGTGACACGATCCTCAGTGCTGTCCGCTCCCATCTACCGACACCCGCTGTGCCACTGCCCGGGGCGGCGCTGCAGGCCGGCGCCTCAGGCATGCGCGGCGGCGTCGGCTACAACGGAAGCTTGACGGGTCTTGAGCAGGTGGACGGCTTCCCCGGGCCCGGTGAGTCCTTGGTGCCCTTCTTCCAAAAGCAGCTGACCGCCATGGGGGGACGATCCTTCCTCGTTCACGATATGCAGGAAGCCGAGGCAAAGGTGCTGGAGCTCTTCCCGGACACAAAGGTCCGGTGCTCCACCGTGCCCGGCATCCAAGGGACGCGCCCGGTACAGGCCGCGGACGATCCTCA
Organism: Acidobacteriaceae bacterium; assembly: GCA_965277125.1. Taxonomy (GTDB): domain Bacteria; phylum Acidobacteriota; class Terriglobia; order Terriglobales; family Acidobacteriaceae; genus Edaphobacter. The sequence continues at coordinate 1,485,601 of CBDIBU010000005.1, forward strand.
CAGCTTCGCCGACGTCGATGTGGCCATCTTGCGAACTCGGCTTGCGGTCGCGGAGGCGGCCGCCTTGTGGTTCAGCAGCGACGATCTCATCGTGCCCTCTCTCGGTGTCCTCTCGCAGCACCTCGTTGTCCTCCTCGCCACCGAAGACATCGTACCGACCTTGCACGAAGCCTATGGAGGCAAACTCGATCTCCAGGCTCACCCCTATGGCCTGTTTATGGCAGGCCCGTCCGCTACCGGTGACATCGAAGGCGTCATCATCCATGGAGCGCAAGGCGCCAGAAGCCTCACCGTGCTGCTGCTCGAAAACTGAATCCGGTCTGAACCGGGCTGGGTCTCTTGTGTGCGCTCACCGGACGCAACACACACCAACTACAAGGCGTGAGCTGCGTGGCGCAGCATGATGCATCGCCATGAGCACCGAACGAAAATGCACGCAAGGAGCCTCACATGTCGTACGTCGAAGACACCCAGATCAAAGATGGACACAACAAACCCGGAACCCTGCTCGAGGACGGCAAGCAACGCGTTGAATTCGACTCCATGGGCCAGGTCAAGGTGCCCGCGGATCGCCTTTGGGGCGCGCAGACCCAGCGTTCGCTTATCCACTTCTCCATCGGCAACGACCATATGCCCACCGAGGTCTATCACGCCTATGGCTATGTGAAGAAGGCCGCGGCGCTCGTCAACGAGCGGCTGGGGCGTCTTCCCAAGGACAAGGCCGACCTGATCGTGGCTGCGGCAAACGAGGTGATCGCCGGCAAGCTTGACGAAAACTTTCCTCTCTTCGTGTGGCAGACCGGCAGCGGAACACAGAGCAACATGAACGTGAATGAGGTGATCTCGAATCGCGCCATCCAGATGGCAAAAGGAACGTTGGGCGCGCAGGAGCCCGTGCATCCGAACGACCACGTGAACATGTCGCAGTCGTCCAACGACACCTTCCCCACGGCCATGCATATCGCCGCGGTGAAGGAGATCAAGGAAACATTGCTGCCCAAGGTAGGCGCTCTCGCCACCGCCATCGAGAACAAGCAGAATCAGTGGGAGCACATCGTCAAGATCGGACGAACTCACCTCGAAGATGCCGTGCCGCTGACAGTCGGGCAGGAGTGGTCAGGCTACAGCACCCAGGTTCGCAATGCGCTACTTCGCATTGAGCAATCGCTGGAAGGTCTGTACAAGCTTGCGGCCGGCGGCACGGCGGTGGGCACCGGACTGAACTCGCCGCCCAACTTCGATGTGCAGATCGCGAAGGAGATCGCCGATCTGACGAACTTGCCCTTCGTCACCGCGCCCAACAAGTTCGAAGCCCAAGGTTCGCTGGATGCCATGGTGGCCGCGCACGCCGCGCTTCGCGGCCTGGCGGTCTCGCTCATGAAGATCGCCAACGATATGCGCTGGCTTGCCTCCGGTCCGCGTTGCGGGATCACCGAGCTGATCCTGCCCGCGAACGAGCCCGGGTCGTCCATCATGCCGGGCAAGGTCAATCCCACGCAGTGCGAAGCCATCGTCATGATCTGTATCCAGGTGATCGGTGATGATGCCGCGGTCGCCTTTGCAGGCTCACAGGGCAACTTCGAGCTAAACGCGATGCGACCCATCATCATCAACAACTTCCTGCACTCGGCCCGCATCCTGGCCGACGGTTGCGAAAAGTTCCGGATCTACTCCGTCGAAGGCACAGAAGTCAATGAGGCCAAGGTGGCGGAGTACGTCAAGAACTCGCTCATGCTCGTCACCGCGCTCAGCCCGGTCATCGGCTACGACAAGGCCTCCGAGATCGCGCACACGGCGCAACGGGAAGGAACCACGTTGCGCGACGCGGCGATCAAGAGCGGCTACATCGATGGCAAACGGTTCGACGAAGTAGTCGACCCAAGCAAGATGATCTCAAACAAAGTCGGCTAAGTTCACCTCTCCAAGATCTTCTTACCCGGTCCTTTGCGAGCGCTTATGTTTCTTCCATGCCGTTCTATTGGGCTGGTCTCATGCATCGCCTGCTCCCTTGCCTTTCCCGTGCGCGCGCAACAGGAAAAGCAAGGGGGCGAAGGTTTAAGCGGACCTGACGCGCATGAGCAGGCCCCCAAGGACCGAGGACATCTCTTCGGCGAGTGGGATGGTAAACGCCAACGGCTATTGGACCGTGGGCTCGACATCGACCTCCAGTACATCTCCGATTCTCTTTGGAATGTGCGGTCGGTCCAGAAAGAACGATTGGCGAGCTGGAATCGTGTCCGTGGGACCGTCGATATCGACTTCAGCAAGCTGACGCACACGCCCGGCTTGTTCTTTCACATCACGGCACCGTGGCAGACAGGCGGCAACCTTGGCGCTTACCTCGGAACCATCGCACAGCCGAGCGGCATGGCAAGCGCAAATAGCTTTCGCCTGGACTCATGGTGGTTCGAAGAACGCGTGAGCAAAGAGCGTATCGTCTTTCGCCTCGGGCAATTCGCGGCCCAGGACTTCTACGGCACACAGCACTTCGGGGCATCGTTTATTACGGAGCCGTTGGATTATGCGCTAGGCAATCTAAACGCTACCTATGAAACCTTCGATCCACCGTCGACGCCAGCCGCGGAGCTGCGTCTTATCCCGCTCAAACACCTCTACGTGAAATCCATGGTCTATGCCGCCGATCGCATACCATACGCCCACAATCAGACCGGCTTTGTGCCCCAGTTTCGCGGAGCAGCCTCCAACGTCTCCGAGATCGGCTGGTCCCCGGGACAGGCGGCCACTGCCGTTCGTGCGTTCGATACAGTCGCGCAACGCAAGGGCTACTCCGGGCTATACCAGATAGGGAGTGCTTACAATCCGGGCAAATTCCAGTCGACGGGACCGGTAAAAACCGTTTCCGGGAACTATCTGGTCTACCTCATGGCAAGCCAGGCTGTATGGCGTACAAGCCCTAAGTCCGGTGTAGGGCTCGATCTCACCGCGGCAACGGACTGGACGCCGTCCGATCGCAGTCGCGTGCCTCGGCAAACGACAGTGGGTATTCGGTTCGACGAACCGCTGCCCTTGCGGCAACACAACACGCTGACCTTTGGGTATGTGCGCAGTTCCATCAGCGATTCATTTCCCGACGAACGGCCCAGCATGCCCGGCCGAACAGAAGATGTTTTGGAGTTGAACGGCCTCCTCGACGTCACACGCGCCATCACCCTCCAGCCCGTGGTGCAGCGGCTTCTCAATGTCGGTGGAACTCCAAAGCCAGCAACGTCTTCGGGTTTCGCTCCAAAGTAGATTTCTGATCTGAGTGCCCCCTTTGTCCCGACCCAGATCTTCAACCAAGCGCACCTCACTCACAGCAAGGAGCAAACGATGAGCCTCGACACCAACAACGCAATGGAACTTCTGCGCAACCCTGAGACGAACCGATCGACCGCCTTCTCCCAGCAAGAACGCGAAGAGAAAGGATTGATCGGCCTTCTGCCGCCCAAGCAGGAGACCCTGCAGCAACAGATAGACCGCTGCTTATTACAGCTCAGCAAAAAGCCCAACGACCTTGAGCAATACATCTACCTTGCCCAGCTTTGCGACGATAACCAAACCCTTTTTTACGCCGTGCTCGCGACCGATCCGGCCCGCTTCCTGAAGATTGTGTACGACCCCACCGTCGGTGCAGCCTGCCTCGCCTTCGGACACATTTATCGCAAGCCGAACGGCCTGTACGTCTCCATCGATCAACGCGGCAAGGTGAAGCAAGTTCTTGCGAACTGGCCGGTGAAGGATGTGCGGGTGATCTGCGTCAGCACGGGCGGTCGCATCCTTGGCCTCGGCGATCTCGGCACCAACGGCATGGGCATTCCCATCGGCAAACTGCAACTCTACACCGCTTGCGCGGCCGTACCCCCTGAGATCCTGCTGCCCATTCTGCTCGACTGCGGCACCGATAATCAGCAACTCTTGGACGATCCACTCTACCTCGGCCTCAAGCAGCATCGGCCATCCACTGACGAGCTCGACGCCTTTGTGCAGGAGTTTGTCGATGCCGTGCAGGACCTTTATCCGAAGTGCTGCATCCACTTCGAGGACTGGAAGGGTACCGACGCCATCCGGTTGCTGGCCCGCTACGTCAATCAGATCAGCTGCTACAACGACGACATTCAGGGCACCGGCAGCGTCACGGTCGCCGGCCTCTACAACGCGCTGAAGATCAGCAAGGGCGCGCTCAAGGACCAGCGTGTGCTGTTCCTGGGAGCCGGCTCGGCCGGCATCGGCATCGGCAATATGATTGCCGCGGCTATGAAGCTCGAAGGTCTTACCGATGAGCAGGCACAAGGGCAGATCTCAATGTTCGACGTCGACGGCCTGCTCACACCCGACACAAAGGATCTTTCCCCGGAGCAGAAGAAGTACGCGCACCCGCATCCCCCCACCAAGGACCTCGTGGAGGCCATCAATACCATCAAGCCGTCGATTCTTATCGGTGTCAGCACCGTCAAGGGCACCTTCACGCAGGGGGTGATCGAAGCTATGACCAAGCAGAACAAGCGGCCCATTATCTTCGCGCTGTCCAACCCCACCGATCATGCCGAATGCACCGCGCAGGAGGCCTACCAGCACTCGGACGGCAAAGCCATCTTTGCCGCCGGTGTGCAGTTCGATCCCGTCCAGATCAACGGCAAAACGTATGAGCCGAGTCAGGCGAATAACTTCTACATCTTTCCCGCGGTTGGCCTGGCGATCGTGGTCACCGAAGCCAAGCATGTGCCGAACGAGATCTTTATCGAGGCCGCGCGCGCCTTGGCCGACCAGGTCACACCGGATCAGCTGGAAAAGGGCATCCTCTTCCCCCCACAGGGCAACATCCTGGCAAGCTGCGTGGATACGGCCACCAAGTCGGCGGAAAAGATCTTCGACCTGGGCCTAGCCCGCGTGAAGCGCCCTGCCTCCGTCAAGGGTATGGTCACCTCATCCCTGTACACGCCCGAGTACCCCAAGGCACCGACGACAACCCCTGCCGCTGAACCTGCCTATGCCGCCACAAACTGAAAGCAACCACGCTTCCCCAACAAGCCCGGATGGCGCCGATGCGATGGTCGTTCTCATCGCATTGGCCCTCGCCGGGGGCTTTGCCGATGCGGCCGCGTACCTTCTTGTAGGAAGCTTTACCGGTCATATCACCGGGAACACCGTGCTCGGCGCCATTGCGCTCGGCGCCGGAAAGATCGATGCGTTCTGGCTTCGGCTCACGGCTGTTGTGGCGTTTCTGCTTGCAACCGGTGCAGGCATCCTGCTGCCGCGACTGGGATTGGGAAAGAATGGAACCTTCGCGCTCGCGCTCTTCATGGAAGCGGCGTTGGTTGGGGTCGCGCCTTTACCCACCATCACACACGGCTCCCCTACCAAGTTGTTCATGCTCCTCTGCCTGTGCGTTGCGCTTGGCCTCCAAAATGGAACGTTCAGTAAGAGCGAAGGTGTCTCTGTCCACGCCACCTATATCACCGGCGATGCTACCTCCCTGCTTGGCGCACTTCTGCGACGGCCCGACGCTGGCTCCTCCAAGAAGTCGCCAAACAAAGGCACCACGGTGACCGTACTCAGTGTCATCTGGCCCAGCTTCGCGGTCGGCGCACTCATCGCGGAGCTTGCTGTTCATCACTTCGGCGCGCATGCCCTTTGGTTGCTGGAAGCACCTCTCCTTGCCGCGACGATATTTGCCTGGAAAAGCGCATCCGATCCCACCACCAATCCATAGCGATCCTCTGCTACCACCCGCCACCGGGACCCTTCGACCCAACGCTGGGTCAAGTTGGCAAGACTCGGACCCTGCAATCAAACCTCTATAACCCAAAGGCGCGGGCAGAAACGCTCACTTGCCCGCAATGCAAACTCGACTCGCTTTGGATGTGCTTTTCCTTCACAGAGTTCGCGTCCACACTAACAGTGTTATCTATGCGCAAGAGCTCATTCCTTCACACCTTGGCTGCTGAGCAGTCTTGGTCTCGAAGAGCTCCTGTCACTAGCCTCAACAGCACCGCAACCGTCATTGAGAAAGGCCCTATGCCCAGCCGAGCCAGCCTGTTTACCTACCCCACGCGACTTCGCTGCTTTGCGGCGATGCTCGGCAAGGCTTAAAGTCCTTTTTATGCGCGAGTTCAGGGAGATTCAGTGATTATCCCCTCTGAGAGCTACTTCTCTCCAAGGAAACTGCGGGGGCTTGCGCCCTGTCTGATTTGCCTCGTTTTTCCCACGAATATCTTTTCTGATGCCGCGACGCCGGCCCACGCCATACGCGAGCTGTCGGTCCTGGCCTTGGCAGTCACAGGCTCCATCTTCCTTGTTGTGGGGACGCTGCTCGCGGTGGCGATCATTCGGTTTCGCGAGCGTCCCGGACAAGACACGCGCGCGCCGATGCAGACGTACGGTTCCAACCAGATCGAGTTGTCGTGGACCGTGATCCCGATCCTGATCGTGCTGGTGCTGTTTCTTGCGACCGCCCGCGTCATCCTCGCGACAGAAAGATCGCACATCCCCGACAACGCATTGCAGGTGCAGGTCGTCGGTCATCAGTTCTGGTGGGAGTACCGCTACACAGGCAGCGATGTGGTGACCGCGAACGAACTGCATATACCGGTGGTGGACGCCCAGCATCAAAACCCGACGTACCTGAGCATGATCTCCGCGGATACGGATCATAGCTTCTGGGTGCCGCGGCTCGCGGGCAAGCTGGACGTGATTCCCAACAAGATCAATGTGATGTGGTTTGACCCGCACACGCCCGATCTTTACCTCGGCCAGTGCGCCCAGTATTGCGGCACACAGCATGCCAAGATGCTGATTCGCGTCTACGCCCAGGCGCCTGCGGCATACGAGCGCTGGTTGACGAATCAGAAGGCGCCCGCTCTGCAGCTTGCCAACGTGCAGGATGGCAGAGCCGTCTTCGAACAGAACGCCTGCATGAACTGCCATCGCATCCGCGGCACGGTGGCCGATGGGCGCTTTGGCCCCGACCTGACCCACTTTGCCAGCCGCGACACGCTGGCCGCGGGCACGGTCCCGAACACGGCGGCCAACGTGGCGCAGTGGATCAAAGAACCGGCACACTACAAAGAAGGCGCGCTGATGCCGGCCATGCACCTGGATGATGGCCAGATCGCCCGTGTAACAGCGTACCTGGAATCCTTGCACTAGCTGCCTCAAGCAGCCCAAAGGACACAGCATGGCAACCAAGGCTCCAGCTCCCGAGATCGAGGCCGGCGAAGCGTATGCAGCGGATACGCCCCGAAGCTTCATTGTCGTCGAGTACCTGCATGGTTGGGTAACCACCACCGATCACAAGCGCATTGGCATCCTGTATATCCTGTCCGCGCTGTTGTTTCTGGTCATCGGCGGCCTGGAGGCGACGGTGATACGCCTGCAGTTGGCCTGGCCGGGCCTCCATGTGGTGAGCGCGGGGACGTTCAATGCCCTGTTCACCATGCACGGCACCACCATGGTCTTCTTTGTGGGCATGCCGGTGCTGTTCGGCTTCGGCAACTACCTGATCCCGCTCATGCTGGGCGCGCGGGATATGGCCTTCCCCCGGCTAAACGCCTTCAGCTTCTGGGTCAGCTTCTTTGGCGGTCTGCTGCTGTACTACAGCGTCCTGGGCGGCGACGGCCTGTACGGTACGGGCACGGCCCCGAACGTGGGCTGGTTTGCCTATGCGCCTCTCACCAGCAAAGTGTTTTCGCCGGGGCATGCGACGGACTACTGGACGCTCGGCGTTCTGCTCAGCGGCATCGGTTCCATCGGCACCGCGCTCAACATCCTCACCACCACGATTTGCCTGCGTTGCCGCGGCATGAGGTTGATGCGAATGCCGCTGCTGGTGTGGCTGTATGCCGTTACCTGTTTCCTGGTGCTTGTCGCTGTCAGTCCGCTCACGGCGGCACAGATCATGCTGTGCCTTGACCGCTATCTGGGAGCGCACTTCTTCGATACCCAAGCGGGCGGCTCCGCCGTCATGTGGATGCACTTCTTCTGGATCTTCGGACACCCCGAGGTCTACGTTCTGGTGCTGCCTGCCTTCGGGTTCGCCAATGAGATCATCCCGGTCTTCTCGCGCAAGGTGATCTTCGGCTACCCCGCCATGGTGCTGGCAACGATGGCCATCGGGTTCATCAGCCTCAGCGTGTGGTCGCACCATATGTTCACCGTGGGGTTGGGCCCCGGGCCGAACGCCTTTTTCACGCTGTCGACCATGATCATTGCCATCCCAACCGGCATCAAGCTCTTCAACTGGCTCGCGACGATGTGGGGCGGTCGCATCCGTTTCGCCAGCCCGATGCTGTTTTCCGCCGGCTTTTTGTTCAACTTCCTGCTTGCCGGGTTGACCGGCATCATCCTGTCGGTGTCCCCCTTCGACTGGCAGCTGGGCAACAGCTACTTCGTCGTTGCGCACTTCCACTTTGTGCTGGTCGGCGCCATCTTAATGATGATCTTCGCCGCGTTCTACTTCTGGTTTCCCAAGATGAGCGGCCGCATGTTGAACGAGCGGCTTGGACGCTGGCACTTTTGGCTGTTTTTGTTCGGCTTTCACCTCACCTTTGACATCATGCATTTCACCGGCCTGATGGGCATGCCGCGGCGCATATTTACCTACGAGGCCGACCGCCATTGGGCGTTTCTCAACCTGTTTACCTCCATCGGTGTCCTCTTCCAGATCGCCGGCGTCTCCATCTTTCTCTGGAACCTTGTCACGAGCCTTCGCCGCGGCGCCATGGCGGGACCGGACCCGTGGGATGCGTGGACGCTGGAATGGTCGACCACCTCGCCACCACCGGCCTACAACTTCGCCGAAGAGCCTGTGGTGCATAGCCGTCGCCCCTTGTGGGACCTGAAACACCCGGATGACCCGGATACCGACTACGAGTTGTAAAGCCCGCAGCCTAGGAGAAAACCCATGAGTTCGGCATTGACCACCGACTCCATCAGCTATGCGCAGACCTATGGCCAGCGGCCTGACAAAGGCAAAGTTGGGATGGCTTGCCTCATCCTGGCGGAAAGCGCGCTCTTCATCATCTTTGTGGTGGCGTATGTCTACTACATCGGTCGGAGCCTGAGCGGCCCCACGCCGCGCGAGGTGCTCAAGCTACCCATTCCGGCGACGGTCTGCTTGCTATCAAGTAGCTGGACCGTGCACCGCGCCACGGCCGCGCTCCGCCGCGGCAGCAGCCTGGACGCAGGCCTGTGGTTTTCGGCGACGATGCTGCTGGGGATCATCTTTCTCGGCTTTACCGCCTTTGAGTGGTACGGCCTCATCGCGCACCAGCATTTGACCATCAAGACCAATCTGTTCGGGACGACGTTTTACTCCCTTGTGGGACTGCACGCCACCCATGTCTGCGTGGGCTTGCTGCTGCTCTCGTTCGCCGCTTTCTTTGGCCTGTTCGGCGATCTCAAAGCAAGGGACACCACCCGGCTCGAGGTCCTCTCGTATTACTGGCACTTCGTCGACGCCGTCTGGGTTGTGGTGTTCAGCGTGGTGTACGTCTTTGGGCGCTAAAGGAGGTTTGCCCCATGCCGGAATCAATTGAAACGCGGTTGCCCCATGCTGGCGCGGCGATCGAAATGCCCGCGCCGACAGCCTGGCCCATCGTCCTGGCCCTCGGCGTCATGCTTTCCGTCGCCGGCATGGTGACCGAGGGGTATGTCACCGCCGTGGGCATCGTGCTGGTCATGTTTGCCGCCCGCGGCTGGTTTCATCAGGTGCTGCCCCGAGAAAAGCACGAGTTGCTGCCGATCTCGCACGAACAGGTCAAGATCTCGAGGTCCGACGAGGAGGTGGCACGCTCCCCGAGCGCCGGGCACCAGCAGGTGCAGCCGGTCGAAACCTTCAGCCTGCTGTCCGGTCTGTACGGTGGCCTCGCGGGCGGAACCGCGATGATCGTGCCTGCCCTCCTATACGGTCTGATCAGATATCACAGCATCTGGTATGCGGTGAACCTCTTGGCCGCGGGTGGCTTTCCTTCCTGGGCCGGCCAGCCCAACAGCTTCTTCGCCGCCTTCCATTGGAAGGGCCTGTTGGCCGCCATCATCATTCAATCCGTCACCGCGCCCCTGGTAGGGCTGCTCTATGCGGCGTTGCTGCCGATCTATCCCAAACGTCCGATCCTGACCGCCGGCGTCCTCATCCCGCTGTTCTGGACCGCCCTTCTGTGGAGCGTACTCGGGCTGGTCAGCCCGATCCTGAATCAGCGAATCGATTGGCTGTGGTTTATCCCCTCGCAGCTCGCGTTCGGCTTTGTTGCGGGCTATGTGGTCAATCGCTCCATCCATCTGCGCTCGCCGGAGTTTCAGAAGCTGTCCCTGGCCGAACGCGCGGGGCTGGCGTCCGACGTGAGCGATCGCGGAAAGGATGGTGGTCAGTGAGGCGCTCCGCCGCCCTGTGGCCCACGTTGGCGTTGGGCTTGGTGGCGCTGGAAGGCATCGGCTGCCGGCTGCCCGGAAGACCCGGGCCCGATCACGTGCCGACGCGTCCGGATCAGGTCAGCGACTTCAATCTGCTTTACACCAAGAACTGCCAGGCGTGTCATGGCGCCGACGGCCGTAACGGCACGGCGGTGTCCCTGGCCAATCCTGCCTACATCGCCTATGCCGGAGGGCAGCACATCGCCGCGATCACGGCCAACGGCATCGACGGTTCTCTCATGCCGGGCTTTGCCGGCAACAGCGGTGGCATGCTGACCGACCAGCAGGTTCGAATTGTGGCTGACGGCATCGTCTCGCACTGGGGGAACTCCGGCGCGCTGCACGGAGCCACTCCGCCGCCGTATGAAAGCCGGGCGACGGGGAACGCGGCGGCAGGCGAGGCGCTGTATCGCACGGATTGCTTGCACTGCCACGCTCCCGGAGCCTCCTCTATCCTGGACCCGACCTATCTGGCCCTGGTCAGCAACGGCGGTCTGCGCACCCTGATCGTGGCCGGCAAGCCAACCCAGGGTATGCCCGACTGGCAGGGCTATCCAGCCGGTCCGCTGGACGATCAGAAGATCTCCGATCTGGTCAGCTTCCTGGTCAGCCATCGAACGCCGGCGCCCGGTCAGCCGTTTCCCAATGCGCAGGGCGCCCCACAGCCTGCCAACGCCGCGGCGGCAGCCGCGGAGGGCAAGGCACAGAACCAAACGGCAATCCAGGCCGGCCCGGCAACCGGCGGTCCCAAGGCCAGCAGCGCACCTATACCCACATCCACACCGAAGCACCCCATGAGGCCCCTGCCATGAGCGAATACTGCGAGCTTCCCCCAGAACCGGAGCGGCACCCCTCCGAGGACCGCCCGCCGTCGCCCTCCTCCGCCGCCCAGCCTGCGGCCGCCGAACACAAATACAGGCACTCCCGCCGCACCTTTCTCTTCCAACTGGCAATCGGTCTGAACGGGTTGGTCGGCGCGGTGCTGGCGGTGCCGCTGGTGGGCTATTTGATCAGCCCGATGTTTCGCAAGAACGGCTCCTACAATGCGTGGGTGCCGATCGCGAAACTGGATGCGATGCCGGTCGGCGCAACGCGCCTGCTGCAGTTTCTCAATCCCGAACGCACGCCCACCGATGGGGAAACGGCCAAGATTCCCGTGTGGGCGCGGCGCGTCACGCCCACGCAGTACGAAGTCTTCGCCATCAACTGCGCCCACCTGGGCTGTCCGGTCCGCTGGTTTGAGCAATCGCAACTGTTCCTCTGCCCCTGCCATGGTGGCGCCTACTACTCCACCGGCGAGGTCGCCGCTGGCCCTCCGCCGCGCGGTCTCTACAAGTACCAGGTGCGCATGGAGGGCGACACGGTTCTGATCCATGCCGGCGAACTGCCCACGCTGCGCAATGTGGCCTGCTCGGGATCCAAAGGTCCTGGGCTGATTCAGATTGATCCGGCAGCCTCGTCGGCGGAGGCCCGAATCGGCCACAACCTGCTGCCCCCACGGGGCGCCGATGGACAGGAGGCGTGATGGAATCGAACCTCGAAGAGAAGATCGAAGCGGTGGAGCACAAAGTCGTCGATCTGGACCAGAAGCTCACCAAGGAGGCGATAGCCGGAGCCGAGCGCGCGACCTGGCGGCTTACCGGCTGGCTGGAAGCCCGCACCGGCCTGATCAGTACCGCGGTGGACATGTCCGAACACAGCGTGCCGGAGAACACAGGCAGCTGGTGGTATGTGTTCGGCTCCGCGGCCACCGTGCTTCTGCTGCTGCAGGTCATGACCGGTATCCTGCTCGCGTTGGTCTATGCGCCTTCGGCCTCGAATGCCTGGAGAAGCCTGAACCTACTCGATACCCAGGTGGCGCTCGGCTGGCTGATTCGCGCGCTGCACGGCTGGGGATCGAACTTCATGATCGCCATCGTGCTGATCCACATGACGCAGGTGTTTTTGTTCGGCGCGTACAAGTATCCGCGCGAACTCACCTGGATGGTCGGTGTGCTGCTGCTGCTGCTCACCCTCGGCATGGCCTTTACCGGCGAGGTGATGCGCTTTGACCAGGACGCGTACTGGGGTCTGGGCATCGGTGTGGCCATCGTTGGGCGCATCCCGCTCCTTGGCGGCCGGCTGGTTCACGTGATGTTGGGCGGCCCGATCATCGGCGGCCCCACGCTGACGCGCTTCTTTGCGCTCCACGTCTTTGTGCTGCCCGGAATTTTGTTGTCTTTCGTCGGGCTGCACGTTTGGATGGTGCTGAAGCTGGGCATCAATGACTGGCCCATGCCGGGCCGCCTCGTGCGCAAGCGCACCTATGATCGCCAGTACCATCAGCTGATCCAACGCACCGGCGTTCCCTTCGTGCCGGACGCCGGGTGGAAGGACGCCATGTTCGCGGCGGCGGTTGTGCTAGGCGTGCTCGCTGTCGCCGTCTTCTTCGGGCCTATTGGACCGAACGGCACACCGGACCCCACCATCATCCAAACGTCCCCCAAGCCCGACTTCGTCTTTTTGTGGATCTTTTCTCTGCTGGCACTGATGCCGCCGGCGCTCGAAACCCCCGTGATCCTGATCACGCCCGTGCTGATCATCCTGGGCATGCTGGCGCTGCCGCTGTTTGCCGGTCAAGGCGAAAAGCACTGGTCGCGCCGGCCCGTGGCCGTGCTGATGGTGGTCGTAATCGCCTTGACCCTCGGCATCTTTACCCGCCTGGGCACCTATACGCCCTGGAGCCCAATCATGGATGCGTGGTCAAGCGACCCGGTGCCGGCTGCCGATCTCGTGCACAAGACCGCGCTCGAGCATCAGGGCGCGCTTGTGTTCCAAAACAAGCAGTGCCGCAACTGCCACCAGATCGGCGGCGTCGGCGGCGAACGCGGACCGGCGCTGGACCTGATCGCCACCCGCATGACCCACGATCAGCTGATCCGCCAAGTCCTCCAGGGCGGCGGCAACATGCCCGCCTTCGGCAAATCCCTGTCGCCGCCGCAGACAACGGCGCTAGTAGCCTTTCTGCGTTCCATGGACGGGCAAAACGGCCTTTGGCGCGCGGAGGCGCCCGCCATGCAGCTTGGGCGAGACGGAAACGATCTGCCGACCCCGCATCACGGCGACCCATCGCTGGACTTGCCCACGACACCGCGGAGTCATAAGCCGTAGAACAAGGCCAGCCATGCTCTTCAGTGTCTTGAAAACCCTGCTGGCTTTCCGCCTCCCAACATAGATTCCCTTGGCAATGATGGAAAGAAAACAAGGAGCTTTCCCTGAAAGACCTGCTTGCAGATTGGCACCCGCCAATGCTCATCACCCTTGGCTGCGTGCTTGCCTTGCTCCTCTACCTTGCGGGCCTGCGTCGATTGCGGCGCACACGGCCGGAGTTCCCGGCGTGGCGCGCGTGGTGCTTCGCCGGTGGCGTCGCGGTGCTCTGGATCGCGCTGGCGTCGCCGCTGGAGGAGCTGGCGGATACAGTGTTGACGGCGCACATGATCGAGCACCTATTGCTCATGTCCGCCGTTCCGCCGCTTGTTCTGGTGGGCTGGCCGACGGTGCCGCTGCTACGCGGGCTCCCTGCGCCGCTGCGCCGTTGGACCGTGGCTCCCCTGCTGCGCTCCCGGTCCATCCGTCGCTTCGAGGATTTGCTGGTGACCCCGGTCGTTGCCTGGCTGGCGATGAACCTGACGTTTCTGCTCTGGCACATCCCTTCGGCGTACGACTACGCCCTCGAGCATGAGGGCGTTCACGACTTGGAGCATGTGTGCTTTCTCGCCAGCTCGCTGCTGTTCTGGTGGGTTTTGCTGCGTCCCTGGCCTTCTCGGGCCAAACCGCTCGGGTGGCTTGCCCTGCCCTACCTTGTCACGGCGGACTTTGTGAACACCCTCTTGTCCGCCCTGCTCGCCTTTTCCGGCCGCCCCTTGTACACCTTCTACCTCAGTCACAGCAATAGCCTCGGGCTGGACCCGCTGACGGATCAGACCGTAGGCGCCTGCATCATGTGGGTGTTCGGCTCCATCGCCTTTCTGCTGCCCGCTGTCGTGCTGCTCGCTCGTCTGCTCCATGGCCGCAATCCGGCTGAAGTCTCCCCTCTGGGTCACCGTGTCTCACCTCTGCAGCCCTAAGGAAACCAGCGATGAACGGCTCCGTTGAAAAGCACGACAGCACACTCCCAGAGGACGGGAACGCAGCGCCGGGCGGCCCCGGCGACAAGCCTCTCTGGACCTCCAGCGCAAAGATGGGCGTCGGCACGGCGATCTCGCAACAGAGCCGGGTGTGGTTCACCCTTGGGCAAGGTGTTCTGAACGAACTTTACTTCCCGGACCTCGACAAGGCGAACACGCGGCGTGTGCGCTTTCTGATCGCGGACGGCGAAAGCTTCTTCTCCGACGAACAGATCGACGCCGAACACCATGTAGAGTTCGTCGCCGAAGGCGTCCCCAGCTACCGCATCGTGTCCACCTGCAAACAGGGCCGCTATCGGCTCAGCAAAGTGGTCACCGCGGAATCCGCACGGGACACCCTCATGCTGCAAGTCAGCTTTGAGGTGCTGGACGGCTCACGGTTGAAGCTGTATCTGGATATCGAGCCGCACCTGGGGGATCAGGGCGCCGGCAACACCGCCTGGATTGCGACCTACAAGGGCCTGCGTATGCTCGCGGCGCGGCACGGCGAAAAGGCTTTCGCGGCCTTTGCCTCCGTTCCCTTCGGCGAAGCCGTCGTCGGCTTCGTGGGCGTCAACGACGGTTACCGCCAGATCAAAAAGAATTGCAAATTCACGGAACACTTCAACCTCGCCAAGGATGGGAATCTCGCGCTCTGCGCCGAGCTCGATCTAAGCCTAGGCAACACCTTTGTTCTGGCTCTCGCCTTCGGCTCAGAGCCCGCCGAGGCCGCGCAGCAGGCACGGGCGGGTGTGCTGAGCGGCTTTGACGAGTCGCAGCGCCACTTCATCGAAGATTGGCAAAAGTTCCAGGCTGGCCTGCGACCCATGCAGGCGCCGCAGGGCTCCGCCCTCGAGTTGTATCGCATCTCCACCGCCGTGCTCAGGTGCCATGAATCCAAACGCTTTCCCGGCGCATTCGTCGCCAGCCTGTCGCTTCCCTGGGGCTTCTCCCGTGGCGATAACGACACGGGAGCCTACCATGTCGTGTGGCCACGCGATCTCTGTGAAACAGCCCTGGGCCTCATGGCGTGCGGGGACGATCTCGCGGGGCGCCGAGCGCTCTTCTATCTTGCCTGCACACAGGAAAGCAATGGCAGCTGGAACCAAAACATGTGGCTGGACGGCAGCATGCACTGGGGCGCCATCCAAATGGACGGCATCGCCATGCCCGTGCTGCTGGCCGATCAACTGCGCCGCGAAGACAAGCTGAACGGCTACGACGCCTGGCCCATGATCCGGAAGGCCACCGAATTCCTGCTTAAGATGGGACCCACCTCGCAGCAGGATCGCTGGGAAGCCCTGGCCGGCTACGCCTCCTTCACCATGGCCTGTGAGATCGCGGCCCTGCTGGCCGCCGCCGATTTCGCCGAAGCAGCCGGCGAGTCAGTGGTGGCCGATCTCCTCCGCTGCACGGCAGACGCCTGGAACGAGGCCGTGGACCGCTTCCTGTATGCGCAAGGGACCGACTTGGCGAAAAAGCATGGCGTGGACGGCTACTACCTGCGCATCGCACCCGACAAAATTATCGAAGATAGCCCGCTGCACAGCCTTTGGATCCACCTTGAAAATCACATCGCGCTCGGTGGCCTGCACAAGGTAGTGAACGTGCTCAGCCCCGATGCGCTCGCTCTAACGCGCTTCGGCCTCCGTGCCGCGGACGATCCGCGCATGATCGCCACGGCAAAGGTCATCGATGCGGAGCTGAAAAAGGAGCTCGCCACCGGGCCGGGCTGGACGCGCTCCACCGACGATGGCTACGGCGAACACGCCGACGGTTCACCCTATAACGGGCATGGGATCGGCCGCTGCTGGCCGCTGCTGGCCGGCGAACGCGGCCACTTTGAACTGGCCTCCGGTCGGGCGGAGATGGCCAACGATCTGCTTCGCGCCATCTCGCGGCAGACCAGTCCCTGTGGCATGATCCCGGAACAGATATGGGACGCCGCGGATATTCCCGCGCACCTGCTGTTCAACGGCCACCCTGCAGGCTCCGGTATGCCGCTCGCCTGGGCTCACGCGGAGTACGTGAAACTGCTGTGCTCCGTGCAAGAAGGCAAAATCTACGACCTGCCCCCGCAAACCGTAAAACGCTATCAGGAACAGAAGACCCCGGCCAGCTATGAGATCTGGACGGAACACGCGCCGCGCCGCTGGGTGACCGCCGGAAGAGACCTCCGCATGGACTTCAATGAACGCGCCACCGTGCGATGGTCGGTCGACGGAACAGAAGAGCAGACCGCATCCACCCACGCGCCTGTTCTCGGCCGCCACATCGTGCTGCTCCATCTGCCGAAACAGTGGAGCAAGCTCGCCGTGAACATCGAAGACAAGGCCAGCCGACGCCTGCACATCGTGTGCCGCAGGCAGAAAGAGGGCTAACTAAGTTGTTGAGTTGTTTGGTGGACCTGATCGGGATCGAACCGATGACCTCTTCCATGCCATGGAGTATATCAAACCGCAAATAGTAGACGGCAAAGCATTTATGAGTCGGCACAATCGGCGAAACCGGCCCAATGGGCGCTATTTGCGGGCAAAATACGGGCAAGATTACAACAAGTGGCCAGTTGGACCGATCCGTGTGGGATCGGCCCAACGATCTCGTGCAGATAGATGCTCCTCGTTGCATCTCAGGTCTACCGGCGTCGTCTGATCGCAATCAGACGGCGTAGAGTCAGATGCGTGTCAGCTAACGTGAGGTATGGTCACACAATTCCGTGTCATACAAAAGTATGCGACGACCAGCTCCCAAGAACTGCGTCATCGCAGAATTGCGAGCTACGCCATAGCGCTAAACGATTGGGATGCACGAGCAAGCTGACACCGGTGGTTTAGAGGAATTGCAGCACCGGTTGGTAGCGCAACGTCACCCAACCCCGTTTGTCACGTTTCTCACATTCAATATGCACAGTACCGCTGACTCTCGAGAGCTGAATCAGCGTGGCGTAGCACGCGTCTCTTTTCGTCGTCCAAAACTCCTCACCCTCGATGCAGAGTGCCTGTCCGAACTTTGCGCGGATGCTCTCAAGCCCTTCGGCATCGATTTGATAGGAGGTCGCGTCCTCAGCTTCGGCTACACCGACAATCGGGCCGCCAGAAGACTTGATAAGAATGACATCTCCTCGCTCAACTTTTCGATACGGTGCGGCGTCGTTCACGGAGAACCGCGACTCTACCCTTTTTGTCCCATCCAAAACGTAAGAGAGAAAGGGTTCAACGAAGACGGCTAAGTGCCAAGCGAAGGGCACTGCCTTTCCTGCTCTCCATGGCGCAAGCTTTTCACCCCAATAGGGGTCTTCGGCTAGGCGGAGAGCCACTTCGTCGACTACGTTCCTTTCCCACTCAGGCATCGCTTTAAAGCCTCAACTTCACGTTGTTCCACATCGATCAGAGCCAGAATCTGAGCTGCAGTTTTTGCTTCGCTGGTGGCCCGGCCAGGGTAGAGGCTTTCTGCGCACTCCGCGATCCTGCTTATAGTGTCACCTTTTAAGCTTCGGAGAAGGTTCAGGAAACCTTGTGGATTCTCGCAGCAGAATACTCGATTACCTGAAGTCCAGACATCCGGCCTGTTGTGGTCAGTGTGGCGGCGACTGCAGGAAGGAAATACATCATCGGCGAACCCTAGTGCAATCAGCTCAATGGCCCTCCCAGAACCTGCCGAGCCTTGTCGAACTCGCCATCGGGTCTCAAGCATGGTGATATCCGTCCACCTCGAGTTCGTGCCCAATCCCACCGGCGTCAGTCCCTCTGCGCTGTCAACTGCAAAAATAGCGAGATCGCCACTACGTGGCTCTTCTTCGGGATCTTGTCCGGTAGCCCGGAGTACATTTTTCTCGAAGGGCGAAGCCTCATAGTGAAGCTTTTCTTCAAGAAGGGCGACCAATCTCAAGCCGCCCTTGCCAGCCCAAGAGAACAGAGTTTGCCGTTCTTGCTCTATGCCTGGACGGATTCCCTTCGGCGGAAGGCACACCTGAACCTCAGACCCAATCTTAGCCACCGCTTGCCCTGCGGCCAGAAAGGACATCATCTCTTCCAGATACCAAGGAGGGTCTGCTATGACGAGGTCTGCCCCTAGGTGGTCTGGTAAATCGCCGCGCAGGTCGCAAGAACGAAAGCGCCGCCGCAGCTGTTCTGGTAAGCATGCGCGAATGGTTTCGTCTTTATCGATTAGCAGAGTTGTCCTGAACGCACTATGCTGCGATGTATCCAGAAACAAGGAAGGCGTTCCTAGAAATGCAATCGTTGCTTCCGGCGGGAGCTGGCTAGTAGTGGCTCGGAACGACTCGATTGTCTGACGATCGAACCACCACGTTGCATCTAGGAGGTGTGCCATAGGGAGCAGGCCCTCTGTCCACAGTGACAACCCTCCTACTCCGCGTCTGACTAGGTCGCAGCTCATAGCTTTACTCTGAAGCCTTACCTGAAATTTTAATATCGCATATCGAGGCCGTTCGTTCCTGTGCCGAAAATCGCTGATGAAGTTGCTTTGACCATTGATCGACGGCCAGCTTCTGAACTTGCATAGCTAGTAGATGTTCTGGCCGCAGGCGTCCTGCGGTGGGAGTGAATACCTGAACTTCCAGAGGAATGGTTCGGAGAGGAAGATTAGGGTGGATCGTTTGAAGCCGATCTACGAAGTGTTCCATCTTTCCTGAAACGTCTATCGAAGATGGGCTTGTGAAAGTTGCATATGCGTACATGTCGATCCCGCTGTCGATCGAGCGAGCCATAAAAGCGAGCTGTCTGCTCAAGCCGCCTTCTTCCGCCGCCGTATTGAATGCGAAAGAGTCTTCATCAAAGCCTTTAAAACAGCCGATTTTCGCATAATTGCGATATGACGCTACCTCGACCTGTTCCTCGTCGCTGAGCTTGGACCAGAAATAGTCTGTGGAAAGGTTGTCGTCAGACCACAGCATCGTGGTCTCGGACAGACCTCTCGACTGCAAAGCGCGCATTGTCCAGAGGATGTATTCGGGCGTCAGGTCTGGCTGTCCGCCGCTCAAATCCAACACCGACGGCCGTTGTGTCAGTTGAGCGTACCCTTCAACGAGATCTTCCAACGACATCATGTCGGAATATCGTGTATCAGCACTAAGCAAGTTAAAAGGAACGAAACAGTACCAGCACCTCCAGTTGCACGCTGCATTCTGGAACACCTGTGCTTCAATCCCAGCTAAGTTCTCAGGCAGCC
Source organism: Acidobacteriaceae bacterium (assembly GCA_965277125.1). GTDB lineage: Bacteria > Acidobacteriota > Terriglobia > Terriglobales > Acidobacteriaceae > Edaphobacter. The sequence continues at coordinate 1,505,343 of CBDIBU010000005.1, forward strand.
CCAACGCCCGTGCCGCCGGATCGATGGGAAGCGGATTTGCCGGCCAGCCTGTTGATGTCATGCGACGGAAATGACGAATGCGGCCGAAACCATTACAATTCACAGGACTCTGCAGGTCGGACTCTTGTGTGCTGCCCTGAACGCGCGTCATTCGAATGCGCTGGTTTGCGGCATCCAGCGTCTTATCCCGATAGATGCTGGATGCGCGTACTGTATCAACCGGCAAGGGTGTACTCTCCTGTGCTCTCTTTCCTCACGGACCGGCGTGCCGCAAGTCGCGGCCGCTTGTGCGGTTCGTCTTCTAGTTGCGGTAGTTTGGCGTCCACATACTTCATCACAAGATTGGCAAGATAGCTTAACTGCGCGACCGTCAGATCGGCGCCACCTTCAATTCCATGCCACTCTTCGAGACATGCGCGGCAGCACGTCGCCGTTGCGTGTTGTGCATAGTGAATCACTGTCGCAGTTCGTGAGTTCTCGCGCGGAGTCTGCCGCCCTTGGCGCGGATGATGGGGAGACCCGATCGCCTTCTCAAGCTGATGTCTCACCGCCGCCCGCAGCGCGACCTTGCCTTTTCGGATTGCATAGTTCGCAGCGTAATCAGATAAGCCAAGATGCCAGAAGTGGTGGCGGATCAGCTCAAGTTGCAGTGCAGCTATCGTATGGTCAACATCCTCAATGTTGCGGCTTTTGATCCTGCACCAATCGATTAGTTCGACACCGCACTCCCGGCAGCGTCCTTCCGGGCCACTTCGCTTCATGCGTTGATTCAATCGGAAGCAGTGCAAATTGTCATCACAGCGTGTGCTTGTGCATTTGATCTTCAACAGCGGAAGTTCAGGGATCTGATCCATTGCTTTACCTGGCCTTTTGTATAAGTTGTGAAGCTTTTCCAGATTGAATCCAGTCGACGATCTTACCCACGACAATATCGGTACTTTCCTCCGTGGATATATGGAAGTCAGCCGCATCCGATAGGACGTTTTTTACCTGGCTTTCAGTGGAGTGATTCTCGACTGCTGTAATGCGCTGTTCGGTCGAGAATTCACGCTGAGATAGCCTTCTGACACGCTCTGTTTCATCAATGTCCAGGTACACCAGCCGTACTTCCAAAGGTGCTACTTTACGGCGAAGACTTTCCAGGATTGTCTCGTGGCGTACTCCTTCCACAATCAACGGCTCTCCGGCTTCCCATTTGCTAAAGGTAAGCACGGCATCGCAAAACCGATCTGGTTCCTCGGCCAAAGCAGCGCCAAGCTCCTGGAGGTTTTCTGTGGCATCGGCCAATCCTTGTCGCCTCGCGGCGGCTCGCAAATACTCTCCAAAGCTTGCCCGTGGCCAGTTCAGTACTTTTGCCACACCCTCAGAAACAGTTGTTTTTCCGCTGCCTCGCTGGCCGGCAAAAGCGATGATTTGCGGTTCAAGAGCTCGCAGCAGCAGGCCTCGGTCGACAGGATTCAGCTGAGTGAGATCCGCATTAGAAAGCAACAACTCACGTGGAAGGCTTGCGGACGTGCTTACCGGTGCCTGCAAATTCGTGGCAGCTCCCCACCAGTTGACACCTTGTGCGGACAATCGGAACGCCATGTATTGCGCGAGTGCGCCCACGTCGACCGATTCTGCCGCTGCGACCGTTAGCGTGGCATCCTTCAATCGCTCAACACTGCCTCTGGCCAGTTCCACGCAACGCTCAGCCAGCGTGTTTGCTTTGTTGTCTAACATGACATTTCCAGCAAACGAGCTTGCTGCAATCTCCTCTGTTGACTTGCGCCTAGACTCCGAGTTCTCTGCCTCTTCGATAACGGGATGCTGCTCGAGTTCTGGATTGTGAGCAGCATGAAAGTACTCATGAAGGAGATCAAACACCCATCTTGCCGCTGAGCGAGTTTGCTGCTTAAGCACGATCACATTGCGGCCCTGGTGCCGCCAACAAGCTCCATGGAACGTGCCTCGATCGTTTAACGTGATCACGGGAATTCCACAGTCCCAGACAAAGCGCAAGACAGAATTAAAGGTGATGGCGCCATATCTCGTGAGAATGGAACGCCTCACCTCGCCTGGATCGCTGCTCAGAGGAACGCCTTGGGTCTTCGTAGCCTGGAGCAGCAGCAATGCTAGGTAATGCGCATATACGACGTAGGCGCCAAGCTGGAGGCCGTTAACTTTCGCTGGAATCTTGAAGCGTGCCTGCGAAGCTGCCATGCGCGAGACGTCCAGGGTTTCACCACCAAGAAGCACACTGGGGTGCCAGCCATACACGCGTTCGATTGCTTGCGCAGCCTCCAGTGTGAAGTCTTCGGTCCCATTGCTCGCTATGTCAAAAGCACGCTTTGGCAAAAGCCGATTAGAAACGAACTGGGGCCCCAAACCTGCTGCTTTGAGCCGCTTCATCATGACGGCAAGCTTGAAATCCGGTATCAGGGCGTTGCTGTTCTCAAGGCTGATTTCCAAGACCCGCGCTATATCGGCAACACGCGTAAGACTCGCCGAGGCGTAGTCAGTTGCCTCGTAGCGCTGTATCTGCTGTGTTTTGAGATTTACCCTCTCAGCAAGCTGCTCCTGCGTCAGGCCTGCTCGAATCCTGGTCTGAACCAGAGCGTTTGGTATGTCCTGCACCGATAGCACCGCCGGTAATTCCTGTGCACCAGCCCGAAGACTCTCATAGTTCTGTATGTCTTCAAGCATTTCATCGAGCTGGCTCTGAAGCCCATCGAGTTCGGCGCGCAAAAAAAGCAGATCCACCCCAGGAGCGGGCGCTGCGCTCCGAGCCGTATTAACAGCTTCTTGAAAACGCGCTGCTTCCGCTTTTGTGATTCTGTACTGCCGTTCATTCCGGATCATGTCGGTAGGCTCCCAAGATCCAACGAGATAATTCCTTTTGGCACGCCTGTGTTCTTGTCTTTCTGGAAAAAATGGAAGAACGTCACACCCGGTGCGGCGAAGCCATTCGCCAGAAAGAGCTCGCCCTTAAAGCGCGCTTTCTGCGCTGCTCGCTTATTCGCGAAATCAAAGAAGACCGGGTCGAGCAGGCTAGAGTCCACGCCGGTGGCATCCCAGCAGGCGTCAAAATCGCCGGGGAACTGCTTGGCCGTGACGAAGCTCCCATCAACGTACAGTACCTTGCAACCAGCTCGCGCTAGGAACCTTGCCGCTTCCAGAAAGCCAGAAAGCAAGCTAGACCGGTAGGCGGAGGCTCCGAAACGAGCTTGAAGCTCCTCCCAGGTGCATATGTGCACTCCCGGTGGCAACAATCCATCAGACTGATTTGACGGTAGCGGCACAACACAACGATATCGTTGTGTTGTCGCAAAGTCAACATTCTCGGATCCGCGCCATCAGATCCCGGCAGCACTGCGTATTGCGCAGTTTAGGAGCTGCACCAAAATGAGTGCAAGGTGGAATCCTGACCCTGGGATGCGCTACATTGGACTACCTGAAGCGAAGATAAGGCGAATACAAATGAACGCACAAGCAGCCGTACTCAGGCGGGAGATCGAAGCGAAGCTGGTCCACCGCATCCCCGGAGCGCTCTCTCCGAGTGTGCAGCAGGTACCGCGATTGCAGCCGACCGGAATCGCCCGATTGGACGCTCTTCTGAATGGCGGCTTGCCTCTTGGGTCGGTCTGCGAGGCCACAGGCGTGGACGGTTCCGGGCGAAGCTCGATCGCTCTGTCTTTGCTTGCAAGTGCGTCCCGTGAGGGTGCTTGCGCTTATATCGATGTCGATGACGCCTTGTCCCCACGAAGCGCGGCTGCTGCCGGCGTACAGCTACAGAATCTTCTCTGGATCAGGTTTGCCGAGACCCGCCAGGGCGCGGCGGCACCGAAGCCGGCGGTGAGTGCACCAACGCAGGAAGTGGATACGCGAAGAGAGCAGCAGCAGCTGACGCAGCAGCATTGTGGCATCTTGCACCCGCGTGGCGAGACCAAGGATCTGGCACCGGCGCTGGAGCAGATGCTTTTCTACAAAGAGGAACGGCGCCGACGCAAGATGGAGGGCACGCCGGGCCACCCGAATCAGCCGCTCGGATTGCATACCGCCTCGCAAGACCAGGTGGAATGGGAACAGTTCAACATTCGGCGGGTCGACGAGGGCGATCCATTGCGCCAAGCGGATCGCATTGCAGCGCAGGTTGCTCGCCAACGTGCGACCTTTCAGGCCGGCGAAGGACCTCAGAGGACTCGAGAGCAGAAGCCGTGGACGCGGCTGGATCGAGCTTTGCGGGCGACCGATCAGGTGCTTCAGTCAAGCGGGTTCCGGATTGTCGTCCTGGACCTCGCATCCGTACCTCCAGAGCAGGCGTTGCGCATTCAGTCAGCAACCTGGTGGCGCTTCCAAAAGGCCGCGCAATTGGGTGATGCGATTCTTCTTCTGCTCACCAAGGATCCTTGCGCCCGCTCGACCGCAGCGTGCGTGCTGGAGTGTGTGTCAGAAGCGGATTCAGTCGTGCAGGGTGTTCTCGCAAATACCACTCAGTCCGCCCAGATCTCCCGGCAGAGGAGCGGACCAGCCTTCGGCAAGAAAGCACCAGGGCGGGTAGCAATCTGGGATGCGAGTCCCCTTTGGATGCAAGCGGCGGGTAGGTAGCGTGTCCTATGCAGCCGTCTATATCCCGGAGTTTCCGATCTGCGCCTGGAAGCGCACGCTAGGTCCGCATCGGCAGCCGTTAGTTTTGCTCGACGGTGTAGCGCCTCAAGAGAAAGTAGCCGCACGTTGCGAAAGGGCTCGCGCGTTCGGAGTCGAGCATGGCATGTCCAAGGTGCAAGCTCAAACCACATGTGACGCTCTGTATCGGGCTCGTGATAAGGCGGAGGAGCAAGACGCCTTTACGGTCGCATGGCGGATCGGAGAGCGCTTCACGCCGCGGCTCCAAGCCATCGGCTCACCGGCTAACGCTTACGGCGGGGCGCAACACCCTTCTGCGATGCTGCTACTTGACAGCTCAGGGATGGGAACACTCTTTGGGACGATCGAGAGCTATACCTGCAAACTGCATCAAGAGTTGATTGGTGAGGGCTTCCCGGCAGGCATCGGTACTGCTCGAAATGCGGAAGCGGCGCTCATGCTGGCCCGAAGCACACGTCGCATCATCCACGCAGATCGCGCCAACATTCGCGCTAAGCTTGGGTCTCTTCCGGTCACGTTGCTTCCGTGCGATTCACGCATGCTCTCGATTTTGTCACGATGGGGCATTCGCACTTTAGGCGAGTTGGCCGCACTTCCCGACACTGCGCTTGTGAGCCGGTTAGGACAGCAGGGTCGACGCTTGCAGTCTCTGGCCCGTGGAGAGGCAGACCATCTCCTCATCCCGGAGGAACAAGCATTCACCCTCACGGTAACGACTATGCTCGACAGTCCTTTGGAGGTACTGGACTCATTACTGTTTGTCCTCTCGCCCATGCTGGAGACGATCCTGACCAAAGCGATGGAGCGAGCGTATGCGATCCGTTCGCTCCAGTTAACGCTCTTACTCGAACGCGGAGAACCCCACGCGATCGGCATTCGCCCTGCGACGCCGTCTCAGAACCGGGAAGCTCTCTTGAAGCTGCTGAATCTGGAGTTGCAGGCGAAGCCGCCACCAGCAGGCGTGCTGACGGTGACGCTTGAGGCTGAGCCGTCAAAGCCGCAGACCGCCCAACGCGGTCTATTCCAAGCGCAGTTTCCGGAGCCTGACAAACTAGACCTGCTGCTTGCCCGACTGCGGTCGATTGCGGGGGATGAGAACGTCGGTTCGCCGAGCCTGGAGAACAGCCATCGCGAAGACGCCTTTACGATCTCTCCCTTTGAGCCTGAGATCGTAGATCTAACAGAGGAGATGAGCCGGCCTTCACGCGTTGCCATGCGAGTGTTCCGGCCGCCGCAGGCGATCCGGGTCACATGCTTGGAGGATCGACCGCAGATGCTGTTCTGGCAGGGGACGCGAGTGCCGGTTCAGACTTGCGCCGGCCCATGGCACTCGTCCGGGTCGTGGTGGGACAGCAACTTGTGGGAAGACGATCTCTGGGATGTCGTAACCACGCAGCCTCGGCATGTGCTGCGCTTACGGCAGGACCTTGCCACGAAGGCCTGGTTTGTGATGGGTCTCTATGACTGACCGACACGTGGAGCTGCATGCGCGTTCCGCATTTTCGTTTCTCGAAGGAGCGTCGCTGCCTGAAGCGATGACACAGCAGGCGGCCAACCTTGAGCTGCCCGGGCTGGCAATCCTGGATCGGGATGGCTTGTACGGTTCGCCGCGGCTGTACACGACTGCGAAGAAACTCGGACTGCGTTCCCATATCGGCGCTGAAGTCTCAGTCGATGCTTTCGGTAAGCAGCGTCTACCGCCTTCGTGGCAGCCGCATGGCATCCCGAGCCGGCCTGTGCGCCTTTCGTTGCTGTGCGAGTCGCAACGCGGGTATCAGAACCTTTCGTTGCTTATCTCCGGGTACAAGCTCGCGCAGAAGACTAAGGGAGACGGTGTTGCATCCTTTCGCAAAGTGGAGGAGCACGCCGAAGGGCTTGTCTGTCTCACCGGGGGCGACGAAGGTCCACTCGCTGCAGCGCTTGATCGCGGAGGGATGGATGAAGGACGCCTTGTGCTTGCGCGCTTGGTGAAAACCTTCGGGCAGAGCAGTGTGTATGTCGAGTTGCAGCGGCACGGCATCTGCGAACAAGAGGCACGCAATCAGGCTGCAATCTCACTCGCGCAGGAGTTCCAGCTCCCTGTGCTTGCCACCAACGGCGTTTGTATGGCGACCGAGTTTGAGCGAGAAATCCTCGATGTGCTCACGACGATCCGGCACGGCTGCTCGCTTGACGAAGCCGGATTGCTGCTGCAGCAAAACGGTAAACGGCACATGCGTTCCGCAAAGGAAATGTGCTCTCTCTTCCGCGATGTACCCGCAGCCATTGGCAACACCGCTGCGCTATCCGACCGGCTCACATTCCAAATGCACGACATGGGATACGAGTTTCCTCGCTATCCGATTCCAGATGGCGAAAGCATGGATAGCTTCCTGCACAAACGGACTCTCGAAGGTGTGGCGCGGAGATACGGCGTAAAAGCCAGCGCAAAGCTGCGCTCCCGCGCACACCAGCAAGTCGATAGGGAGCTAGCACTGATCGCGAAACTGGGTCTTGCCGGCTACTTTTTGATCGTGTGGGACATCGTCGAGTTCTGTCGCGAGAACGGCATCCTGGTGCAGGGCCGCGGTTCGGCCGCCAACTCCGCGGTCTGTTATTCGCTCGGCATCACCGCTGTTGATCCAGTCGGCATGGAGCTTCTATTCGAGCGTTTTCTGTCCGAGGTGCGTGGCGAGTGGCCCGATATTGACCTGGACTTGCCTTCTGGCGATGACCGCGAGCGTGCCATCCAGTACGTCTACGAGCGCTACGGCCAGCTTGGTGCCGCTATGTGCGCCAATGTAATTACCTACCGGGGGCGCTCCGCCGCCCGCGAGGTCGGAAAATCACTCGGCTTCAACGCTGACATGCAGACACGCTTGACCCGGCTAGTCGGCTCCTGGGAGTGGAAAGGTCCCACGGACACGATGGAACACCAGTTTCGTCAGGCTGGGTTCGATCTGCATCATCCTCGCATTGCTAAGTACCTTGAGCTCTCCATCCGTATGCTTGACCTGCCGCGACACCTCGGCCAGCACTCGGGCGGCATGATCATCGCGCAGAACCAGCTCGCCTCCGTCGTTCCGCTCGAGCCGGCAAGTATGCCGGGACGTACGGTCGTGCAGTGGGATAAAGAAGACTGCGCCGACATGGGCCTCATCAAGGTAGATCTACTTGGGTTGGGGATGATGGCAGTTCTGAAAGATTGCGTGGAGTTGATTTCGCGTTATCACGACGAAGATATCGACATCGCGCAGATCCCTCATGATGATCCCGAAGTCTTCGACATGCTGAAGGCCGCAGATACGGTTGGGCTATTTCAAGTGGAAAGCCGCGCACAGATGGCGTCGCTTCCACGCAACAACCCCGACAAGTTTTACGACCTCGTGGTCCAGGTAGCGATCATCCGACCCGGCCCAATCGTCGGGCAGATGATGAATCCCTACATGGAGAGAAGGCAAGGACGCCAGGAGATTCGTTACGCGCATCCGCTGCTGGAACCAGTGCTACGCCGGACGCTGGGCGTGCCACTCTTTCAGGAACAGCTACTGCGCATCGCCATGGTGATCGCTAACTTTACCGGCGGAGAGGCAGAGGAATTGCGTCGTGCGCTCGGAAGCCGGCGCTCCGCCGACAAGATGCGAGTTCTTGAGATCAAGCTCCGTGCCGGCATGGACGCTAACGGCGTAGACGCGAAAGCGCAAGAGGAGATCATCCTCGCGATCAGTTCGTTTGCGCTGTACGGCTTTCCAGAAAGCCACGCTGCCAGCTTTGCGCTGATTGCTTACGCAAGCGCTTGGCTCAAGTTTCACTACCTCCCGGTATTCACAGCGGCGATTCTGAACAATCAACCGATGGGGTTCTATAGCGCGGCCGTTCTCGTCAAGGATGCGCAGAGGCACGGCCTTCGAGTAAAGCCGGTCGACGTCACGTGTTCTGATTGGAATTGCACGCTGGAACCTGAGCCGGAAGGCGCCTACGCCCTTCGGCTTGGGCTTCGGTACATCTGGAGCTTGCGAGCGAGTGTAGCTGTAGAACTCGAACGAGTGCGGGCCCTCCATCCGTTTGCCAGTATTGAAGAGTTTGTGAGACGTGTGCCGGCCCTCTCGCAAGTCGAACTAGATACCCTTGCGGAAACAGGAGCACTGAACTCTTTAGGGGACAAGGTTCACCGCAGGGATGCGCTTTGGCAGGTAAGTCGGGCTGGACGGCAGGCCGGACCGCTTCTTTCGGAACTGGATCACGACGAGGAGAAGTACTCACCGCTCCAGGCAATGAGTCCAGAAGAACGGCTGGTCGCTGATTATGCCGGGACCGGAGTCACAGTAGGCCGTCACCCAATGGCGCACTGTCGCACGCAACTACGGCAAATGGGCATTCTGCGGGCCAGCGATCTCAAGCTCCTTCGGCACGGCGTGTCTGCTCGTGTCGCGGGCTGTGTGATCGCCAGGCAGCGGCCGGGAACAGCGCATGGCTTTATCTTCCTATCGCTTGAAGATGAGAGCGGCATCACCAACGCCATCGTCGACGCAGATCTTTACGAGGCAAATCGATCCTTGGTCACATACGGAAAGGTTCTGCTCATCGAAGGAACTCTTCAAAACGTCGACAAGGTGATTCACATTCGATCCAAGCACATCGAAGGGCTAAACGTTACTGAAGCTCCCATGGTCTCCCATGATTTTCATTAGAGGTCGATATGAGTGAACCGATGACCTCGCCCGGTGACAGACAGCCTCCGAAGGATTGGTGGCTAGAAAACTCCTGCCGTATTGCCGCGTTCCGGCTGAGACAGAACAAGTACATCAGCGCAAATACCGTTCCACTCAAAGAGCAGATGCGCGACTGCGTTGAATTCGTCCGCATTGTTTGGGAAGAGATCGAGAGGAACCTGCAGGAAGAAGAGCCATGATGCGGTCGAGTCGCGCTAATCGGCTCATCACTGCTTGGCAATGTCCATATTGCGATGAGCACATTGCGGCCAAGAGCTTCCGATTGACCCCGTCCGATTACTCAAAGATGATCTGTCCCAATCGCCTCTGTGCCCGTATGTTTACTTGGAAGGCCCAAAACAAAGGTAAGCTCTGGCCGGAGCAGCGGGCCTACAACGTACTGCGTTAGATCCAATCATTCATAGGCTCATGCCAGATCAGATGATTCAATACTCTGTGCTCCTGCTGTTCCATCCAGTCACTCGCTAACGGCCAAACGCCGATGAGGAAGGTGAGCAACAGGCACAGACAAAGCGTGTTTATGGTGACCTCTTTGAAAGACATCCGGGTTTGTACAGACTCACGTCCGCAAAGAGAGCAGGTGTCATTCGGAGTCGATCTCTGACTCTCCGAACGACTCTTCTGAAACTGTTGCCTCGAAGCCAAAGTCATCTTCGGCAAGGCCATGGTAAGCCTCCTCTTGTGATTCGTCGTTGTCGGTTCGTTGGTCAAGTTCTGCATAGGCCTCGCGCTCACGCTTATCGCGCCGGACATCGAGCAGCTGTTCGCCTACGGTATGTTTCGGAGAAAAGCAGTACTGCACATAGGCCTCAAACAGGGACTGATTTCGCAGTCCTCTCTTCAGCAGGTCTCTCTGGTGATTCTTGTAAAGTTTGATGAAAGCGTCGGGCGTGATGATGTAAGCGCGTCGTTTCCCGCGGCTCTCGACAGTAGCCTCCAGCCACTTCTGTTCGATCCAGTAGACGACTTCTGCCTTTCTGACATGCAGAGCGCTTGCCAGACTCTCCACGGAGAAGAGATCGCAGCGAATCTGACGTACGCTAAGATTGTTCCGCCTAAGAATATTTCTGATGGCCTTTGGTGTTCTGTTGAGCTTTTTGGCGACCTCCTCAACGGATCGCTTAATCAGTTCTTCACGCACTGTCTCCAACTCGGCTTCAGTCCAGCGCCGGTGGTCTACCTTGCCTTTGAGACCGTGTTGAATGATGAACCGCCAACAAGCCTCTTTGGTTCGGCCCGAGTGCCGTTGGAGTCTGACAACGAGCTGCTCCAGCTTGTTTCCGGACAAGACCTTGGCTTGTGCAGCCATCGCGAAGGCTTCTTTACTCCAGGTCGAAGGCTGCTCTGACAATCGGTTAAAGGTGCCCATAGTAGGTTCCAATCTATGGCGAGTTCGTTGTAGTGGATTTTCGATGAAGAAGCCTAGGTCATGTTGACTGTCCGGACGTCAAACATTCGGCAATGCCCGTCCTCGTGATCTTGGCTTATCAGACGAAAGATGTACGTCCTCATTGGTGTGCCGCTCCGTGACGGCAGATGTCAAGAGAACTTCATTAGGGTTGCCGCAAGAGGAACTAGATCGGCGGTTCAGGTACACGTCCGGTTGGTGTATAAGCCCGTCCCAACTCTCTCCTGCGTAGCAGCACTCTCGGCCACCGGTGATTGCAAAGCTAAACGTTATTGGGGCTGCGACGCTGGAATCCTTTTCCACGACGTTTCCTGTCGGGAAATGCGAAGAAATGGGCTTACCGGGGGGTCGCATCAGGAAAATATACAATCGCGCACGTCAAGCGACAATCGAGAAGGGCAGACGTTTAGCCCCGACATGGGCGCAGTCGCCTTCCCTGCATAAAGCCGATCATTGCTGCAAAGCACTAAATCACCCCTGTCCTCTTGTGAAGGTTCTGAACGTTGCTTCGGGGTGTGAGATCTCAGACCTATTGCGGTCCACAAAAGGCGGCAAGCAGCACGAGATGCCGACCAGAAGCGCGATCCATGCCAGGTCCTCGTCGGTATGGCCATGACGCATCAGTGTCAGCTTTTAGAGGGTCGGCTGGCAGTTCAAGGCGCTACTCGACGAATTTTGGTTCGATTCCCGACCGGCTAGAGAGAGTCCTGTATGGACCGGAAACTCATTAAGCCTAGCAGCGATCAGAACAGAATTAAACATTCCTCTGAATACAGCAGATTCAACAAGGGCTTTAGCCTCGCTCTCTTCGCAAGGAGCCCATCGTGCTAGTCCTTTTCCCGATGATCCCTATGGTCAAGCCAATCTCACTCGCCGCCTCTGCCTCATCTCTCACAGAATTCTGGAGCCCCCGCGTGCTAACCCAGGTCAATGATCAATACCTGAAGGTGGTGAAGGTTCGGAGCGAGTTTCCCTGGCACGCACACGAATCCGAAGACGAGCTCTTTTTCGTTATCAAAGGGGCGCTTACCATCGGACGCAGTGAAGCAGATGGTGGTTACCTTACCGTACAATCCGGAGAAGTGTTCGTGGTTCCACGCGGTCTCCGTCATAACACCAGCGCAGCCGAAGAGACCTGGATTGCCCTTATCGAAACCGTCACCACCCTGCACACCGGTATCGAACAGACCGACAAAACGCGCAGTCTTGAAGATCAGTTGCGGCCGGTTGGGGGGGCAGGGTTTGTAGATTAGCACTCGGGCTAAGCAGGGGTCTCTCGCAATGGGAGTGGCAGTGTTACTGAAGGGTTCTCTTCGGCTGACCGAACGGTATAAATTAGGCGCTTATGCCGTAATCGGTCCGAGTCCAAAACCTCCATCGGCAACGAATTCGGATGCTGTCGAAAATGCAGCATCATCAAACGCGACAAAGAGGACATACTTCGCGATTCTCGGTCGGTGAATCGTTTCGACGCCGCCAATGGCGAGGTAAGCCGCTTTGTTGACGAGTACGGAAATGGGTCCTGTCTGCTTCTCAATTTGCGCCACTGCTGCTCTCCAACTGTCTTCGTCGGTTACGTCAAGGGACACGGACATGGCTTTGCCCTGGATGGCTTCAGCGAGCTTTTCACCCTCCTCTTCGTGTCGACTGGCGATGACAACATTGGCACCCTCCTCGGCAAAGGCGCGGACCATTGCTTCACCGAGTGCCCCGGTAGCACCAGTATCAGAACGTTGCGGTCTGAGAAGCGATTCGACATCTTATTCTCCTTCAATGCAGGTTATTCGGCAGAAAGTCTTCCCTGGCTTCCAGTGGTCCGCTCGCAGCAAGCGAATCAAATACTTAGAGGGAAAACATCTCGCGAATACCCTTCATGAAGCTCTCGTCGTCAGCAGCTTTGCGATTCGCGAGAACCGACTTCGCATCTTCGCCGGCGATGTAGCGCAGTTGATCCTTGCCGTCGGTCGCCGCCGTGTAGATCACTTCGGCTACAACCATCGGATCTGAAGCTTTCTCGTTTAAAGGGACGAACCCGGCTAGGGTCTTACCCACCATCTCCTGATACTCAGCGAGACTCTCGTCGTTGTTGAAGTTGAAAGATTGGCCGCCAAATTCCGTCTTCACTGCACCCGGCTCAACGAGCTTGACCTTGACGCCGATGGCTGCCATTTCATAGCTCAATGCTTCGGAAAGACCTTCGACGGCAAATTTTGTGCCGTGGTACAGGGTCCCGAGCGGAAAAGCGATCTTGCCGCCTATAGAGGAGACATTGATGATCGTGCCGCTGCGATTCGACCTGAAGTGGGGTAGCAGGGCCTTGGTCGTTTGGAGCACTCCGAAGACGTTCGTATCGAACTGACGCCTGATCCTATCCATCGGTGTTGCTTCGAGAGGACCATAGGCGCCGAAGCCGGCGTTGTTCACGAGAACATCGATCGCACCGAAGCGTTCAATGCCCGCCTTTACGGCGGCTTCGATGGAAGCACTGTCGGTCACGTCGACGCGTGTGACCAGTGTGCTGCCAAGCTGGTTCAGCTCCTTTTCATCCTCCGGCTTGCGCATCGTTGCGATGACGTTCCAACCTTTTTGTTGGAACAACTTGGCTGTCGTTCTGCCGATGCCGCTGGAAGTGCCAGTGATTAGAACCGTCTTCTGCTTTGTCATAACGCCCTCTTTCGGTTTCGTTTCCGCTTCTGCGGTGTTGGATGCAATAACTAACTGTATGGTTACAAAAACGTGAGCTGCTATCTTGGGAGATGATCTATACGGGGGAGTAGTTGAGAAACGCAGAAGCGACGCGAGAGCGGATTTTAGAGGCCGCAACGGCCGAGTTTGCGGCTTTCGGAATCGCGGGGGCACGCATTGACCGGATCGCAAAGAATGCTTCAGCAAACAAGAACCTGATTTATGTGTACTTCGGCAGCAAGGAGCGCCTGTTCACCAGCGTTCTTGAACGTCATCTGAAAGACGTTTACGACAACGTCCCATTCACCCCGGAAGACCTGCCCGCCTACGCTATGGGCCTTTTTGACTTTTCCATGGATCATCCCGCTCTGCTCAGGCTGTTGACATGGTTTGGGTTGGAGCAACAAAATGAATGGCCCCTGGAGTCATCGGCCACCTTTGATGTGAAGCTCAAGGCCATCGCGAAGGCTCAACGGAACGGAGCTGTTGGGAAGGATTTCACACCGGCGTTTCTTCTCACCTTTGTTGTTGCACTTTCTTCATCCTGGACAGCAGTGAATCCATTCGGACTTTCTATCGATCCCGAGGCGGTGAAACATCGCGCTGCGATTCGGAAAGCAGTCGGCACAGCGGTTGCGCGGCTTTGTTGATAAAAGATAGATCTCTGACTTGCTTGCCTATTTGCGCTTTAGCAGAAAACGCACCGCAAGCTCCCAAAGGTTGCTGGCTGGCGTCGACATGATGCCGAACCTGCATGACGACCCACCACGGTATACCGTACCCGTTTAGATGTCTACGGAGCGACGAATGAAATCTTTGCTGAGCCTGCTCTTACTCCTTATGCCCACCACAGCCTATGCCACGCGGCGACCGGCCGAACTGACCTATACGATTTCGATGAACCCGGCGAGGTTCTCCCATGTCTTTCAGGTGCGCCTCCTCACACCCAAGCTCAGTTCAGCGCAAGCCGTGTATCAATTCGCGGCTACAGCTCCCGGTACATACGTTGTGGTAGATATGGGTAGGTACGTCAGCGACTTTAGGGCATTCGATGCCAAAGGTCGTTTGCTGCCCACTAGTCACATCGGTCCCAATCAATGGAAGCTTGCCCAGCCTGAGAAAACCCAGGAGATTCGCTACACCGTAGCAGAAACTTGGGTCACCCCCATGAGCGGAGCGCGGCCAGGGCCCATGTTTGGATCGTCTCTGGAATCTGATCATGCATTGATAAATGGGCAAACAGTTCTCGGCTATCCCCAGGGCTGGCAGAGCAAGCCTATACGAATCAAGCTTGTCTACCCTGGCTCGTGGCAGGTGGGCACAGGTTTAAAACTAGATTCCGCAGGTTACTATCACGCGCATACCTACGACGAAGCTGTGGACTCGCCTTTTCTCCTTGGGCACCTTACAAGCTCGACGATCAAGTTAGGAAAACAGACCTTGCACTTTTCTCTTACTCCTTGACTGAAAAAGTGCAGGCTGCTACGTTGCTGGCCTACATAAAATCAACGCTGGAAGCCGCTCAAGTGTTTCTAGGCGGTACTTTACCCGTCAAGCACTACGCTTTTCTCTTCTTATTCAGTGATCGGAATAGCCAGGTCTCTGGCGCATGGGAGCATTCGTACAGTTCGGAGTATGTCCTCAACGAGGAGCCGCTAACGCCTGCTTTCGCCGCATCCATCTCCAACATGGTAGCCCACGAGTTCTTCCACATCGTGACTCCACTTAACATTCATTCCGAGGTCATCGCCCATTTCAACTTTGTGCACCCGGTTGCCTCGGAGCACCTCTGGTTTTACGAAGGAGTCACGGAGTGGGCGGCTTATGCCATGCAACTGCGCGCCGGCCTCATCTCGATCGACCAGTACTTGGCTATCCTTCATCGCGAGACGCTGGCTGACCGAACTCAGTTCGACACAACATACACCTTAAGCCGTCTTGGGCTCAACGCTTATTCCGAAGAAGGCCAGCAGCAATACGCAAACGTCTACCAGCGGGGAGCGTTAACAGCCACCCTGCTTGATTTGCGACTACTGGAGCTTAGCCATGGCACCCGTGGCTTGCGCGAGGTGATACTACAACTCGAAAAGCAATATGGCCCGAACCGGCCTTTTCGGGAAGCTCATTTCTTTGAAGATTTCACTGTTCTCACCTATCCCGAAATCTGGGACTTCTTTCGACGTTATGTACAAGGGGCCGAACCGCTGCCGTTTGAGGCCTATTTCAGTCCCATCGGTATTAACTTTGTCTCCACTTGGAACACCGGTAAACAACAGGCGACACTGGGACCGGCTGTTTTCGGTCGGCGCGAAAACGGCATGCTGTTTTTGAAGCAGGTGAGCACGCTATTGGAAAAAGCCGGCGTGGCAGTGAACGATGACGTGCTCGCAATCGATGGTGTTCCGTCCCGAACATTCGCCGTCTCCAGCATATCTGACCGCGCCCCTGGTTCTGTCATAGTGCTCACAATCCAGCATCCCGGCTCTCCAGTCCAGGAAGTCCCGATCAACTTGGATTCAGTTGAAGAAGTTCAACGGTTCGCATTCATCCCCAATCCTGACGCCACAGCGGTACAGCTCAGCGCCCGTGCCTTGTGGATTCGTAATCTCTGAGGGCTCAGTCAGTTTGGCTCCAACTCGAATCAAGGATATTATCAAGCGTGAAAATACATTCCTGAGTTGCAGCTCCTGAGGGCTTGAACACGTTGCGTTTGGCGTGATGGAACGATTCAATTCCTAATTTGTGCGCCTTCCCGTCGACGACGGAGTTCTCCAAGCAGAGACTTCACGGCGCGGTGGGCTGCCAAACGTACGTACATACTCGCGGCTGAACTGGGAAACACTCGCGTAGCCCACCTCGAAGGCAGCGCTTTCAACCGTTGCGTGTCCGAGATCATCAGACGCCGCGCCTCAAAAAGGCGCAACTGCTTCTGATATTGCAAAGGGGCCATCGACGTGATCATTCTGAATTGTCTGTGAAAGGTTGTGGGACTCATGTGAGCGGCTTTTGCTGATTCCTCGACATGGACAGGCTCGCGAAAGCGGTCCCGGAGGTATTGAAGAGTCTGCATAACTCTGCGGTCATGACCATTCGCCACCATGACGATGCGCTGAAGCTGCTCTCCACCCGGGCCTTTCAGGAGCCAGTAACAAATCTCACGCATGATGCCGGGATAGAGCACGGGAATGGCGTCTGGCATGTCGAACAGCCGCACCGTGCGTAGAACACAATCGAGCAGTTGATCATCCAACTCGAGGGTGAAAGGTCCTACGCCTTTTCCGCTAACGTGCGTTCTCGCTCCGGCGGACGTTGCTTCCGCTAACTCCTGCAGTACCTTAAGGTCTAGCTCAAACACGAGCCCAAGGTAAGGCTCGTCCTTGCTTGCCGCGCAAACTGTACCCCGCTCGGGCATCTCAGCGGTGACAACAAGCCCATATCCGGCAGGGTACTCGTACAGCTTGGAACCGAACGTGGCTGCCTTCTCCCCTTGCACCGTGATGCACAAAGCGGGTTGGATCATGCATTGGACCGATTGCCTAAGCGGGTCCGAGCGCAGGGTCGACACACCCTCGATTGCCGTCGCATAAAGCCTATTCTGCCGCTTGGTGTCAGTGTATCGATCTACCAGCGAGGTCAACTCCGCCAGGGACGACGTGTTTTGCTCTGCGCGGCTTGCCATTGCCCAAGTGTACAAGGCAGAATCAGGCATTTTATTGGCAGCCTTGGGCATTCACAAGCGACTCGCTTGAGACCTAAGCTTTGTCGGAGGGAGATCGATCCATGAAGATTCTCAAGGATGCGGGCGCAGATATCGTTCTCGCCTCACCAAAGGGCGGTCAGCCTCCGGTTGACCCAAAAGTGATGAACTCAAATTTCAGACGGTAGGGACGCTCCGCTTCAAAATTGACGCCGCAGCCAAAAAGCAGTTCGTCGCAACAGAACGGTTGAATAGCGTTTCTCAGTCAGATTTCGATACAGTCTTCTATCCGGGCGGACATGGGCCGATGTGGGATCTCGCGGAACACAAGCATTCGAAGGCGCTTATCGAGTCTTTTCTTGCTGCGGGAAAGCCGGTTGCGCTCGTATGCCACGCGCCGGCCGCGCTCCGTCATGTAAAGACAGCGTCCGGAGCGCCACTGGTTTCTGGACGGAACATTACTGGCTTCGCCAACACAGAGGAAGCCGTGATGGAGCTCACGGACGTAGTCCCGTTCCTGCTCGAAGACGAACTCAAGAAGTTGGGCGGCATCTACTCGAAAGGTGAGGATATGGCCGAACACGTCGTTGTGGATGGGCTTCTAATCACTGGCCAAAATCCCAAGTCTTCGGCTGCCGCTGCAGAGTTGCTTCTGAAGAAGCTCGCCTAAGTGGCAACGAACACAACGACTTTGCCACTCACGAGGGTAGCTCCCAAGAAGCTCCCCTCGTTTTTTGCTCGAAATGGATGAGTGCTGCGGCCAAGCACAGATTTTCGAATCATTACTCGCCGCAAGGTATCGTGTTCGGAGTAGAAACCCGAGGAAGGTCCGACCTGGCAAAGTCGGGCTGGATAGTCCTTATAAACGCAGTAGGCGGAGGTTGGGTCGGTCCGGGATCGACCGGACCGGACTAGTCAACACAATGCGACTTCACGGGACTCATGCGGCCCAATGGTCACTTGAGGTGTTCTTTGATTCTTGTGAATAGAATCTCTTCAGGTGTTGAACGAAGACGGTCATACCCCAGCTTGAAGAGCCATATTGCTTCTTGCGCCTCTTCGGGCGAGGTAACCGGAGCAGTCACCCAGGCCGTATCCCAAACTAGCGGTTGGGCAAGATGCAGCCCAACCAGCTGGTCACGAAGCGCTTTCGTAAAAGCGATGTGAACTTCACCGTCGAGGTGAATATGACCGAGTTCGCCGCCCTCTTCGACGTGGAACTCCGCTCCATCCACGCGGGTCGAATCGCCTAATTGCCAGTGCGTGGCCGCTATTATTGCCGGCCATGATTGCAGTTCGGTTGAGACGTCCTGCGCAACATCTTGTAGCTGAGGAGCAGGCTTGAGGGGACCTGCGTTTCTAAGCTGAATCATTGAAACTCCACCTTCTAATCGCCTCACTCGGCAGTCTTTCTAGCCGCGTCAACTGAGGCATGTCGTAAAGGTTAGCTAAGTACGGCTGGCTTCATCACGTCTTTGCACCACTGGCGAAAGCTAGTCGGGGTCGTGTTCTGAGCCGTACGCGGTTCGGCGTTGTCCATGCCATTGTCCTTGGCGATCAGCATGTCAACGATGCCTTGCGCGAAGACCTCATTGGCGCCGTACTGGACCAGCTGGGCCTTGTAGGCATCTCCCGGCACTTGCTGGAAGCGGATCGGCTTACCCAGGACCTCAGACATGACGGCTGCCATGCCGTTGAAGGAGATATCCTCCGGCCCGAGTACCGCACATCCGCCCTGTCCCGTCCAACTGCGATCCAGAAGGAATTTGGCACCCATAGCCCCAATATCCTTGGTGGCCACCTGGGGGGTCTTGACATCGGGATGACTCGGCGAGACGAACATTCCCTGATGCTTGATGCTCTGCACATTGTTCAGCATGTTGTCCATCAGGGCAGGACACCAAAGAGCACGATAATCAACCCCACTCTTCTCGATTTCTTCGTCCTTAGCCAGGGACGCTGTAATCGGCCCTGCCTTTTTGGAGAGTTCAGTGCCACGGCCCAGCACGGAAACATCTACTACCCGTTTCACACCCTGGCGCTTGATTGCGTTCAGTGCAGGACGGGTGAAGCGAAGGTAATATGCTGCATCGTTGTTGTCGGAAAACGATGGCGGCACGACCAGGAAGACACTTTCAGCGCCCTTGAGGGCCTGCTGCATGATGGCTTCATCGTCCAGCGATCCGGTGAGAACTTCTACTCTCTCCCGGATGTCTGGTGAAAGTTTAGATGCATCGCGAACTACGACGCGAACCGTTTCCTTGGCGGCAAGAAGATGAGGAATGATCTGCGATCCAATCTTCCCAGTGGGTGTTGTAATGACAATCATGTGCTCTCCTGTTTGATTCAATATGTAAACGGTACAGTACCGTCTACAATTAGGCAAGGGAAGTAGGAGAGAATGGAATCATGGCGTTGAGAGGAGATCCACTCCGCGAGCACATCCTTCACATCGCCAAAGACGTGTTTCTTGAATTAGGTTTCGAGCGGGCTTCCATGGACCTGATTGCCTCGCGGGCATCGGCGTCAAAGCGTACCCTTTACGCGCATTTTGAAAACAAAGAGAAACTGTATCTAGGGGTAGTATCACTGACCCATGGCCTTTTGCTGAGCAGGCTTAAGAAGCCCGGCGAGTATGCCGCTGATCCTGCGGAAGCCGTGACCCGATTTTGCGGGAGGTTCTTGGAAATTCTGCTTTATACGCGAACGATCCAGATGTGTCGCCTTTGCATCACGGAGGCCGAGAGATTTCCAGAAGGGTCTTCACAATACTTCCATGTGGTGTTTTCCGAGGCGCATCGAGCCCTGAGTGAATACCTACAGAAGACCTTTGATTTTTCCTCTGCTGGCAATCTACAAGCCGCACAAGAACTGCTCGGACAAGTGATCCACCCAAGGTTTCCTCGTGCTCTCTTCGGCCTGGATGAGCTATCTGAGCACCTGGAGGATGAGCCACGAAACGACTTTGATCTTACCTCCGTTAGAGCAGCAGTTACGGCGTTGCTGGACCATTGTGATAAGTACCGGTAAAGGCTGGTCACGTTGGTTGTGCAAACCGGCCCTGCGCTGAGACAGATTCTGAGCGGCAAACTTTCGCCTTGCGCGCGACATGTGTCATCAACGATCAGAGTGGCGGGGTTGTTCTCTCTGAAAGGGTTCCTGCCTCCCATTCGATGCTCGTTCCGAGCAGGTCCCGCATGTCAAGGGGAAAGCGTCTCCGCTCCACGCCACGTGGTCGGACGGATAAGGGCGAGCCGGGCTCGATAATGCGGAAGCAGGCGGGAGGCTTCGGGTTCAAAGATCTTCAATGGGACTTCCCGGGCTGCGGCCGCCCGCAACGCCCCTTCCACTTCGCCGGTGCCGGGTTTTGCCATCAGCTAAAGTCCCAATCTTCACCTAGATGATCGAAAGCGAGGAGCCGTCTTCGAGCCAGAGTGCGGCGCCAGGCGCCCCCAGGGTAAGCGAAGGGACGGTAGATTATGGTGCTAGCGGATGGTAGCTCGGAACTGTCGTTGATGATATCGGCGAGTTTCGTAGCGATAACCCAGCACGACGCCGAGCGGGCGGAACTTGCGCAACTTGGCGGCGAAGATAAGGTCTCCGGCTTCACGGCGGGTTGGTCGCGCCCACCGCCCCGGGGTTCCAGGCCGGGCAGCGAAACGTGATTTCCTAGCGCACCGTCATTAGCGACCGCTCTCCCGCTGCTGTGCGCAGAACGCCGCCACTTAATCCAAAGCCAAGGCGTAGTTACGCTTTGAGTTTTCCGAGTTGCGCCGTTCAGCACCGTCCGGCGCAACTCGTTGAAGCGGCTGTAGGCGGGCCACGGCTCACGCTGTTTGGGAACGTGGATCAGACCGGTGCTCATGAAGGAGTTGACTTCGGCCCGCCGTTCTCGAAGCGCAGTCGCGCGGCCACGATCGCCTCGTGCAGTCTCCGATTAGGAAAGTGCCGGGCGGGAAGGATGGTCAGGTACTCCGCGACGTGAATCCCCGCAGTTCCAAGCTCCAACAGTTCTATCTGCTCGGACTCCTTGCCGGTCCAGAGGATGATTCCGAGCGGTCAGGCTTCCCCATCTTCCCTCTCGTAGCGTGCGAGCCAACGCAGGTAGAGTTCCATTTGCCCCTTGTACTCAGGCTTGAAGCCCTGGTGATGCGGCTCCTCTCCGCCCCGCAGCCATCACAGCGGCATGTCTGGTGTGATCGACGAGCTCGCCAGCCTTCAGATTCCCTCACCTCCACACGGCCATCACCGAGAACCGGAAGAGCAAGAATCCGCTGGGGCTGGGGATTCTAGGGCAAGGCCCAAGGAGCACGGGGAAGGGCGGGAAACGGCTTTGTCGTTTCGTGCTTTATACCGTTCTGGCATTCTCACGGCCCTATATTCTGGACTCCGACAATGCAACCTCATTCGTCCAGTCCCAGAAGACACCCAGTCCAGAAGTCATGAAGGCCAGAGTTTGTTTGCTTCGTCCAGCTCGCAACAGCTAGGTCAGGTTCTCCAAAGCCGATGAAAATCTCAGCATGGAAAGAGAGAAGCCCCGTTAGAGTTTTGTGTACTCAGCATTCTATGACTGACCTGCAGGGCCACTAAGAGCCTTTCCTTCGTATTATTCGGCCCCGTTTAGGTCTTTCCGAGCCCTTTAGGTAGCATGGTCTTCTGTAGATACTGTGCTGAGACCTGCTATCTGGGAGCGCCGACCATGGGATCGATGTAGAAGAAGCGAACTGCGGTTATCGGTGCCGGTCCGGCGGGATTGGCCCTTGCAAGATTGTTGCAGAAAAGTGGTGTTTTCGTCCGACGCTCTCTTGAGCAATCGATGTACTGATACCACCTCTGCCATCGCGTTCTGCGAAGCAACGATGAGAGAACGGGTGGCCAAAGCGGCAAAGATGACTATCGCGTTCACAGAACTGTTTCATTCGCCTCATGCGATAACGCAACTGTTCAAATACTTCAAGGGAACACGTTTCGCGGAAGCCTACAGACTTGAAGTAGTCAGATAGGCGGAAGCACGTTGAGGCTGGCTGGGAGTCCGGGGCACCTGACGCTTCGGAGAGGCCTTAGGTGACCCTAGCTACCCGCTCATCACTATGCAAGTTGAAATCGCCGGTGCGATACATGTGCTCCCAGCCAAACGGGGAGAACTGCCGTCACGCTCAGAAGAGCTACTCCGGCTTTTTAAATCGTGTTAATACAACAGAACTCGATTCTGGAATACTTAACAAGACTCTAAGCGCATCGCGTGGCCTCTGGAGGTCCTCCAATGTGTAGCCATCCAGCGCTGATAGAAACGCGTCGCGTGCTCGTTCAATTGCCTGACGCAAAAGGCAACTCGACACGATTGGGCAGTTTGCGTTCACCGGATGGAAGCATGGAACTAGGGCGAAGTCCGGCTCCATCTGCCTCACCACCTCTCCCACGTTGATGTCGACAGGCGAACGCTCCAACCGGAGCCCACCCTTTTTTCCGCGCGACGTCCTGATGTAGCCCTTGACACCAAGCTGATGAGCCACCTTCACCAAGTGATGCCGTGAAATGCCATAGCTGGTGGCGATCTCTGGAATCGTGGCTACATCCTCTCCTCGGACCGCCAGGTAGATCAGCAGCCTGAGTGAGTAATCGGCGTAAATTGTCAGCCGCATGCGCTTCTCCGATCCACATAAGGTGTATGCTGGATACATCTTCTCTCGGAGCTGTTTTACAGAAGATGTTTCTCCAATCCATCTTATCGCGATCCGGGTACCTTCCCCCAAGGTGGGCTGCAGATAGACAACTTAAAGGAGTTCATCAACGATGATTTCTAATCAACAGGCGGCTCTAGTCAAAGCTACAGTGCCAGCATTGCGTCAGCACGGTGAGACGATCACACGTACTTTCTACGGGAACATGTTTGCTGCGCACCCCGAGTTTTACAACATCTTCAATCCAGCCAATCAGAAAAACGGAGGGCAGCCGCGAAGTCTCTCTGCCGCCGTCCCCGCGGAACGATCCCCAGCCATGCTGCGAAGTCCCGTCCCTTACGGAAGGCCGCGCCGTTGCCGATCGCCGCCACGATCGCTGTGGCCAAACTGGTCCTACGCCTGGATCTGCCGAGTGCGGGTGCAGCCGGCGTCCGTCCCGAGATGCGTTCCATTCCTCACCAAACTCCTCTATCTACCTTCGACGATCTTCCATTCATCCCGCAACATATTGATGAAGTCGCGCCTCATCGACGTGAGGTCAGCTTCTGCTTTCTCCAGGATGTCTGCCATGGCAGCTCTTAGCTGAGCCCGCCTTTTCGCGAATACAATGCCGCGTTCCAGCAGGGACGCATGGATCTGGTTGATCACCGCTGCGCCTCCTGAGACCAGCCTGTCCCAGACGCGATGAATGGTTTGCAGGTCCAGCTGGTCATCAGTCTTGATCGGCACAAAGCGCATGTTCTTGCGCTCGGCGGCCTCGGCAATGGCTTCAGCGTTTACGAAGTCGTTCTTTTTGGACTTTACGAACGGCCTTGCGAACTGAGTTGGAATCAGCTTCACATCGTGGCCTCTCTTGCGCAAAGCCCGACCTAGAAAATGAACTCCGGCGCAGGCATCCGCCTAATCAGCGAAGTCTGCAAGTTGGCCGTGTACCCAACAGCTACTTTTGCGTGAACTTTTCTTCATTAACACCTTGTCCGCGCTCCGAGCGCCATAAGGTGGAAGCTAGTCTAGCCCAGGTCGATGCCAACGGAGTGAATCTGCATAGCGATAACCCTCCTGAACCTGCAATCCTCTGCAACGGCAAAGGAAGCAAGCGGCGGACCATCTACAGCATCAGCAATACAGCGTCCTTTGCTTGCCCTACCCCACGCGCTCATTATCATGGTGATCGCCGCCGGGTGTCAGATAAGCCTAAGACAATCTTTGGCTAGCGCCCCTTGTTAAATCGCAATCCTTACGCCACATCCTTCTGTCAGTGTGCGTTGTCTCGTGGGGCTATACCCAAACCTACGAGGAATGGAATGATGGTACATGCTCCCGCCGTGCAAACGATTATTGCATTCCGCGCAGTAGCGGGACGGAGCTTGTAGCCGTATAAACATATGAGGTCAAGAACATATGAACGACAACGGAGACGAACGGTGCCGTTGCAGAAGCTCGGTGTTGCAGTACCGTGCGTCAACGCAATACTTGTCTTTAGCAGCCACCACACACAACCCTGAAAGAACAAAACAGGGGAATGCTATGTCTAAGTTCTTCCTTCGCCCGCCGCGGCTATTTCAATCCCCGAAGAAGCTCCACAAACACTCATGAGCTACCTCCAGGTGTCTCCCTTGAAAAGAGGCTCAGGGATGAACAGCGCGTTCCGCATCTCTCGTACAAGTAGCGGCTTATCAGTCCTAGCGGCAGGGGCGACTAGTCGCTGGTGGATAGTGGAGTTTGCGGAGCCGACCGACACCCCCTGGAAACACGCGGTGCGAGGATCGAAAGACGCTATGATTTCGGCACACCGTCGCGGCACCGGTATGGTCTGCCTTGTATTGCTGGCGGTCTTCGTTATTGCTGCGACCAAAATTGGGGCTCAGGAAGGTCGGACTCCGACCGGCTCTTCACCCGTTTTGGACGAGAACGGGTATCCACCACAACCGAAGGTTCTTCGCCCCACCTGGAGAAGTGATGCGGAAAAACGTGGGATCACGTTCGTCTTTGACGAGATTTACGACTTTCAAGGCAACCCATCCGGCGGCCGCACACAGATGGGAACAGTCAATGGGCGCGCGACCGGAATCATGAACCTTGACCTACAAAAGCTGGTTCATTGGAAGGGCGCCAAGATCAATGCAAGCGGAATTTTTCAGACTGGATCTGACCTCGCCTTAACCTACATCGAAGCGTACGCCTACACCAGTTCAGTCGCAGGCACACATACCCTCCGCTTCAACGAGTACTACCTGGAGCAGACGCTGCTTTCGAAGAAGCTGACGTTGGAGGCAGGTCAACTTACGGCGACCACGGAGTTCGACAATCAGGCAATCGGCTTCGACGACAAGGAGAGCACTATCCAGACTTGGGTCAATCTCTCGCTTGCCTGCCATCCGCTGATAACCGGGCAGGTTTTTGCGCCGTTTCCGCCTGTGGCAAAACCGGGCTTTCTCGTGCTTGCCGATCCCTCGAAATCCCTTCTTATCAAGGTCGGCGTTTATGACGCCTCACACTCCCCTTACAAGGGAGATGAGAGCGGCATCCGGTTTGATCTGCGTGACGCCCCATTGCTCGGCTTGACACTCGGGTGGCATCGTGGCGACGAGACGTTGGCTCATCCCGGTATCTACAAAGTCGGCCTGCTCCACAACTTCGGCACCTACCAGCGGCAGGTGACGCATAGCGATACCCACGGAGACGACATTCCATTCATTGACATAGGGCAAGCGCTTTGGCGCATGAAGAAGGCGGACGGCTCGTACTCTCACGCCGGCATAGACGGCCAGTTCAGCATCAGCACCGCACCGAGGGCCCTGAATCAGGTCGATGCACAAACTCTAGGTGGTGTTCGATTTGTAGGAGTGGTCCCTCACAGGCCCGCCGACATACAGGCTGTAGGACTTACCTACACCCACTACAGCAGAGACTACAGACGTGATCTTGCGCTCAATGGTATGCCGGACAGAACCTCTCAAACGAACTTGGAAGCAAATTACAAATTCGTTCTGAGCCGTTGGTTGAGCGTGTGGCCCAATTTTCAGTATGTCTGGAAGCCAAGTGGAGAACGTAAACTGGCCAATGCGCCTGTCCTGGCGCTTAGGGTCGTCTTCGATCACTAGGTCGGGCCCGAAGGTATAGCTGCGGTTGCAAGCGTGTGAACAACCAACCAATAGATTGCCCATCAGGCTAAATTGTGGCCAACAAGATAAGTCTTGAAATTTGCAAACACTTCAGCCGAAGAGCGCATCCGGGAGACTGCAGTGACCACAAGCAGATCAGGAGATTGACCGATGAGCGGTGTTGAAGCGATGCAGCGCCCCACCTACAAACCCGAGTTCTTGTCGCTCTCTCTTATGCCTGGCCTCACGATTTCCAGCGTCATGATCGTGAACAACCCAGGTGATGCCAGATCGGCTTTTTCTGTATTGAAGCACGCTCACTGGAATGGGTTTACACCCGCCGACTGGGTCTTCCCGGCTTTTCTCTTCATGATCGGCGTGGGAACAACGATCGCCCATGTCGAAAAGGAAGAGGCAGGGCAATCGCAGACCTCGCTTCTTCTCGCGGCGTTGTGGCGTTCGATTTATCTCATTGCGATTGGCCTGTTTCTCGATGCCCTGTTCCTTCATCCGTGGCGTCATTTGCTGATCTTCGGCGTTCTGCAGCGCGTAGGCTTGTGCCTGGCCTGCGGAAGTTTTCTGCTTGCCGGTGCACGCCGGCCCTGGCCCCGGCGCATCGTCCTGCTGTGCAGTTTCGCAGCCTGTCTGGTGGGATACTGGCTTCTTATGCGTTTCGTCCCGGTTCCTGGTTATGGTGTTCCCCGACGGGACATCCCGCTGCTGGATCCGGCGCATAACCTGGCCGCTTGGATCGACTACCGGCTCTTCGCGGGTCATCTCCTCCACAAAACGTTCGACCCTAACGGACTTCTGAGCACCCTTCCCGCCACCGGGACGTTTATCGCGGGAATGCTGACTGGGCTTTGGCTGATGAGCGGGTACACGGAGCGCCAGAAGGCTCTTGGCCTCGTTGCCGTTGGGTGCGTGTCGTTAGCGCTGGGCGGGCTTTGGAACTTGACCTTTCCCATCAACATGCAGCTGTGGACAAGCTCGTATGTCCTTTGGGCGGGAGGCTGGACTTTCTTTGTGCTTGCCGCCTTGTTCACCCTGGCGGATGTGCTTCAGGTGCGAGGACGCGGCTGGTCGATTCTGCTTGTCTTTGGAACCAACGCGATGGCCAGCTTCATCCTCGCGTCGGCCGTGAGTACGTGCTTTGCCTCGGTGCCGGTCGATGGAGAGAACACTGTCGGTATTCTTTACAGCAACTACTTCTCCGCCATCAGACCGAAGGGGGTCGGTTCGCTGCTGTATGCCCTTCTCTTCACGGCGGGCTGTTGGGTTCTCATGCATTGGCTGTATCGACGCAAGATCGTTCTGAATATTTAGTACCACGACAATGAAAGAGGGAGGAGCCAAATGGCTCCTCCCTCTTTCTTGCCTTCGAAGCTATTTGAATGCCGGTTCCGGCTGGTGCTTTTCCGCGTACTCCTTGAGGTGAAAGAGAAGGCCGCCCCAGAGCGTGTTGCAGGTCTTGATCTTCTCGTCCGTGTCTTCAAAGCCGTCATGTTCAAGATCGACCGCGGTCTTTCCTTCGCCCTTTGGCGCGAGCCGGAAGACTGCTTTCGTCCCCTTCGACTGGCCAGGACCTGCGGTGCACTCCCAGCCTACTTCGGAATCCGGCTTGATGGAGGTCACCTTCCAGGAGAAGGGCCCGTCATGCTTTGTGAAGGAAAGGGTGAACTCACCGTTCGCTTTACCGGGCTCGCCCTTCACCTCTTTGGTGTACCAGCCTTTCAAACCTTCGGTGGTCGTAATGGCTTTGAACACTTCATTTGTGGGAGCTTCGACGGTGGCTTTGTGCTCGGATTTCTTCATGGTATTTCTCCTTTTGAGAGTGCGGGTAAGATTGACGGTTTCGTGTTGACTACGCCGAGTGAGAGGTCGAGGTGACCAGGCGGTCCCGGCCGTTTACTTGCCCCTGCGGTGTGCCGTTTTTCTGCTGGCCATCCAGCTTGCCGGCACCGTTCCAGCGCGGGAACAAATCCTGGGCGAGTTCCACTCCGAGCAGATCGAGCGCACGATTGACCGTTTGATCGATCACCTCTTCCAGCGTTGTGGGACGGTGGTAGAAGGCCGGGACGGGAGGCATGATGATGGCCCCTATTTCTGTAGCCTGGACGAGCAGGCGCAAATGTCCAAGATGCAAGGGCGTTTCGCGCACCAGAAGCACGAGCGGACGGCGATCCTTCAGCATCACATCGGCCGCCCGCAGCAGCAGGTTGTCCGAATACGACGAGGCAATGCCCGAGACCGTCTTCATGGAACAGGGCGCAACGATCATGGCGTTGGCTCGGAAGGAGCCGGAGGAGATGGATGCAGCGATGTCGGCTGCCTTGTAGTTTCTAAACGCCAGAGCCTCCACCTGCTCGACCGAGAACTCGGTTTCGAGCGGAATCGTGCGACGTGCGGCGGGGCTAAGCACAAGATGCGTTTCAATCTCGGCCGCTTCTCGAAGAATTTCCAAAAGGCGAATGCCGTAGATGGCTCCACTCGCACCTGAAATCCCGACAACGATACGTTTTTTCATTCAGCCCTCGCGACTTTGGTCCATTCCAAGAAGGTGACAGGAACGCCATCGGGATCCTGGATCTGAAAGAGTTGCGCGCCCCAGGATGTTTCCCCTGGCGCGGGCGCGGGAACGGTCATCGCTTCCCAGGCAGCCTGAATATCCTCCACTTCGATGACGACATGGACGCGCGAGCTTACGTCCAGCCGGAAAGGATCCCGCTCCCGGGCATTGTCGAGAATCTCCAGCCGAAGACCGCCGCCGAGATCGAAGCGACGACCTCTGCCGTTGGCGCGATCCCAGGCGGCAACGACAGGGAATCCCAGTGAGCCACCGTAAAACGCAACGACAGAATCGAAGGCGTTGGTGGCGAAGGCGATGTAGCTCATGCAAGAGCCTCCGCCGCAGTGAAGGCCGGTGTGCCTTTCTGACACAACCGCAGGACGTCCCGCGTAAGCAGATCGAGATTCCGCTCCCACGCCGCACGTTCGTCTTGCGCGTCGTAGCAAACGATGAGTAAGTGGCCGAAGCCGCCAACCGCTGCGTCGAAGTCGCCTATCCGTCGGCTGACCGTGTCAGGGGAACCAACGAACCAAAGCCGGTCGCAAAGGTATTCAAGGTCGATTGCCTCGTCAGGCACCGAGGGATGCTCTTTGAAGAGCGGTCCTAGACCGAGCTCCACGTATAGGGGCAGAAGGAACTCCCTCCAGCAACGGCCCATCATGCCGTCGATCGCGCAGGAGCGCGCTTCGGCGTCGGTGGGCGCGACATACACATCGCGAATGATTCTCCACTGTTGCCGGTCTGCCGCACGTCCCGCCGTGGCCGCGCCCGATGCCACAGCCGCCCAATGCGCGGCGGTTACGGCGGGGTCGGGACTGATGCTTAGGCTTACCGGCAGGTAGCCTTCCGCGCCGGCCAGCTTGTGATTCGCAGAGCCAGGCGTAAGCGCCGCAATAGCAATTGGCGGATGAGGGCGCTGGTACGGCTGCATGTGATAGCCAAGGCTTCGGAACGTCGAGTCTGTTCGGCCCATGCTCCAGAACTCTCCCTTGAAGTCTTGTGCGCCGTCCTTCCAAAGAGTGGTCATGATCTTTAGAGCTTCAAAGGTCATGCGGCGGTTGCGCCCGCCTGCGGTGTCCAGACTAAAGAGCTGATGATCGGTGGGCAGCGCACTGATGCCGACGCCCAGGTTGTAGCGGCCTCTTGCCAGGTGGTCGAGATAGGCCACTCGATGAGCAAGCTCGACAGGATGATGGTAAGGAAGCAGGTGTCCAAGTGAACCCAGCCGTATGTTCGCGGTGCGCTGCAGGCCTTGAGCGATCAGGAGATCGGGCGCAGGACAAGGCTCCCACGCGGAGGTGAAGTGTTCGCCGATCCAAGCCTCCTGGAACCCGAAGGAGTCGAGACGTCCCAACGCCTCCAGGTCCAGAGCTTGTCCTTCGCTAAGGCTCCGCTCGGGCGGATGCGACGGCATGAGGAATGCACCGAGTTTCATATGGAACCCTCACGCTTGCGGCTTTTTATCCGAATACACGAAGTTGTCATCGGAGAAGACATACGGGTAATCCGGCCGTTGGTCCGCCATGCGGCCAAGCTTGGGACGGAGTTTGCCGAAAGCACGGTAAAGCGATCTGTAGTTCTGACTGGCGAAGTGGCTAAGAATTTCGTTCCAGCTCCGCGGCTTCTCCCGAATCATCTTCTCCATCTCGGCGGCGATCTCATCATCGCTCATTTGCTTGGCCTTCGGATCGACTCTGAGCGGTTCCGCAACGGTGGCGGCGGCGTAGGAGAACGGATCGACTTTGCCCACCAGCGGAATGGTGCAGTCGAATCCAACCTTCGTCACGTCGTTGGGCGGATGATCCGCGTTCAGGCTGGGATCGAGCGGAAGCATATTTTGCCCAGGCATCGGGACGATGCCGGTAGCCGGATTGAACCGCCACGCCTGCGCCCATTTCACGCGCTCGTCGTTGTAAATGTCGATGTCCTCATCGAAGACCCAGGCCGTCTTCGGCATCCACTGCCGGGAGCCGGTCAGCATGATCCCGAGTGCCTGCTTGGCATCGCCGCCGGAGCGGGTCTTGATGCAGCAGTATCCGATGTTCGAGCAGCCGCCCTCAGGAAGGTAGACGTTCTGCACCAGGATGCCGGCCTTGTAGAGGGCGTTGTAAAGATCGCCCTCGATCGCGGGCATGAACGCAAACATATCCGTGCGCCCCGGGTGCAATCCACCGATGGTTGCGTACTGGTAGATGGCGTCCTTGCGATAAGTGATGCAGTCGACCACAAAGCGATTGTTGTGGGGCAGACCGCCGCCATAGGTGCCGGTGTACTCGCCATACGGGCCTTCGTCGTGAGTCCAACCTTCCGAGGTGATGATGCGACCTTCAAGGACAATCTCGGCGTTGGCCGGAATCGGCAGGTCGTTGGTCACGCCTTTCACCAACTTTGCAGGCTCGCCGTAGTACCCGCCTAGAACCGCCCAGTCATCGCTGTTTGGGTTGCTCATCATCGAGGCGATCTTGTCGAGCGTCGGTCCGCCAATCAAGACCGTGATGGGCATGTCTTTGCCCTTGGCCGCATAGTCTTCCGCGGCAATGCGGGCGCGGTGCGTCGCGTTCCGCATGTCGACGTTAGTTTCGTTCTTGGACCGGTACATGAACCGATAGATGCCCTGATCGATGTCGCCCGTCTCCGGGTTCCGGCTTACCACATTGGTGTCGTTCAAGTAAGCATTGCCGTCGTGGGGGTGATATTGAAACAGCGGAAACATCGTGAGGTCGATGTCATCCCCTTTGACGATGACGTCGCGACAAGGGGCCGAATCGACCATCACGGGCTCGAAGCTCTTCTCGAATCGCTTGGCGATCTCCAGCCCAACCTTTTTAGGGTCGCAGTCGAGAGCTAAGGCATACTGTGGCCTGACGCCGTAGCCATTGGCGTAGAACGGAAAGGGGGAGTCCTTGACCTTCTCGACAAGAATTGCCTGGTCGGGATTGTTCTCCATAATCATCGGCAGCTCATCGACCCGCTTTTCATCCTTGATACGGATGAGCAGGCCAGCCTTCTCTAGGTCAGCGATGTTCTCGCGCAAGCTTTGTTGTGGCATAGAAACCTCTCGTTCTGGTTATCCTGCGTTTCTCGATACAACTATGGGCGCACGGACTATAGCGCCTAATACAGGATTTGACGCCACCGCAACAACGGGACGTTGTGTTGCTCATAATGCAAGATGATGTGGCCGAGAAAGCAAACCTAGTAGCAAATGCTGCAAGCTCACATTGCAATTTAATTGGACAACGCGGCAAGCTCATAGATGTTCACAATCGTGATTTCCCGCTAATATTTACGTCTAGCTGGTTAGCTCACTTGATGGGATCTACCGCAACAAACCAGTTTCTGGAGCGGCCATTATGAATCGAAGGACGTTTTCGCTTATCGGGCTGAGTACCGCGCTCGCTACCTTGGCCGATCCCACTTCCGCCCAGATCAATCCGCCCTCCGCCACCCCCGCCAATCTGGAACAGGTCCTACCCAGCGCGGGGCCGTCGCCGGCACCATGCTCTGATTTGCCGGAATTACCGGCGCCTCCTTCAGAAGCGGTCAGTCAAAAGCTGTTCCCGGGTTTTAAAACCCAATATCTGAAAACATCGGGAGCGACGATCTGCGTTCTGACCAAAGGCACAGGCCAGCCGCTTCTCTTAATCCACGGAGACCCGGAGACGCATGTTACCTGGCACAAAATCGCTCCTCAACTCGCAGAGCAATATTCCCTTGTTCTGGTAGATCTTCGTGGGGTACGGCGATTCGAGCAAACCTCCGGGCGGACCGAGAAGCGAGAACTACTCTTTCCGGGCCATGGCAAAAGATCAGGTCGAGGTCATGCAGCAGCTAGGGCATACAAAGTTCATGGTCGCCGGCCACGATCGCGGTGGTCGAGTTGCCGCAAGATTGTGCCAGGATTATCCGGACATCGTGGAAAAGGTTGCCGTCCTCGGCATAGCTCCAACCCTAACTATGTACCAGGACACATCCCAATTGTTTGCTACAAAGTATTACTGGTGGTTCCTGTTCGTTCAGCCCAAACCCATGCCCGAACACTTGATCGGTCTTGACCCAGCTTACTTCCTGCGCGATAACCTGGCGGTCACTGGCAAGACGCCGGGCGCGGTTACGCCAGAAACACTGGCAGAGTATTTACGGTGCTACTGCTGTAAGAGTACGATCCGCGCGATCTGCGAAGACTACCGTGCCGCTGCCGGCATCGATCTCGACGATGACCGGGAGTCGCTGAACAAGGACCAGAACATCCAGTGCCCCTTGCTTGTGTTGTCGGGGACCAAGGGCGCCGTGAGCGAGCTTTGGGATGTATTTGCAACCTGGCGTCATCAGGCTGTTAACTCCATCACGGGCAAGTACCTGCACTGTGGTCATCTACTTCAGGAAGAACAACTGAGGGCGTTCAGGCAGAGTTCCAGGGGTTCTTTCACGCGTAAGCAGTTCTCGTGCACACCTGGAGCGATCGGCAAACTGACGCAAGCCCCATTGCGCCGGATGGTACCTTCTTTTAGATCAATTAAAGAACTGCATAGGACATACACTGGCGGAGACACGTCGGCCGAGTAACGATCAAGTGAATCCGCCAATCCATCCCTCGTTGAAGCCGGACGCTGCGCCCACCCCCGGGCCTCTGGACCAGGATCAGCATAAGCCGTACGGGAGTTCGGACAAGAATCCGAACAACGACCAGCCGCCTTCAATCCGTTCCGTCGCAGGCTTGTTTCTAGTTGCTATCTTGTTCGCCCTGGCCGGCGGATCGCTTGACGCTTACTCCTACCTCACCCACGACCATGTCTTCTCGACCGCGTGTCAGGAGACGTCATTCAGTTCGGGGTGTATGGTTCGGGCCACGACTGGGCACATGCCATGCATTTCCTTCCGCCCATCGGAGCCTTTGTCGTAGGCACAGCGGTCGCCAGACTCCTCGGCGTTCAAACCAAGAAGCACACCTTTCGCGCAACTCT
Organism: Acidobacteriaceae bacterium; assembly: GCA_965277125.1. GTDB lineage: Bacteria > Acidobacteriota > Terriglobia > Terriglobales > Acidobacteriaceae > Edaphobacter. Next base: position 1,538,789 of record CBDIBU010000005.1, read on the forward strand.
ACTCTGCCAGGGTCTGGAAGGTGCGGTTCTGTTTATTCTCACTCTGTTCGGCGCAAACCTTTCCAGCCAATGGGTAATTCCTTTGATCGCATTCTGTGCGGCGCTGCAAAACGCCAGCTTCGGGGCCCTCGGTCCATGGAAGTTCAACAATGCCATGACCACAGGCAACCTACGCAATGGCACCTCCTCGGTCGTGTTCTTGATGATGGGACGGGATGTTGAAAAGAACCGCGGGCAAGCCGTCGTGTCCTTCACGATCTTCATCTGCTTTCTCGCTAGCGCTCTCTTGGGAGGCCTGTACACACGGCACGATCAACGGCACGCCTTGGCTCCCACCGTCGCTCTGGTTCTGGTTGGCTTCGTTCTAACCTGGCGGCAGCGTTTGCTGTATCGGCAACACACTCTTACTTCCGACAATCGCTTCAACGGAGGGACGTCTTGAGTCATTCGGATAGGTCAAATTCTGCGATCTCTCCGCTTAGACTCTTCAACAATCTACAGCCCGCGTCCCCTGACTGAGCCCATATCGAAGCAGAGCGAGCGAAAGACCATGAAATGCGCCGAGTGGAACAACCGCCAAGTACGCGAACAAGAACATGAGACCAAATCCGCCCATCGCTGGAGGCGCGCCTCACCTGCGCTCGATCTTCCGCTGCCTTCTCTCGTGCGCCGGCACGAGCTCGGAACGGCGGAAGCTAAGTAAGCGTGGCGTCTTGACGTGGGCCCACGCTGCACTTGCTGCTGCCTGATCGAACCGGTGTTTCTTGCCCGCACCTGGAATCCGGCACTGGAGGGGTGATCTGCTGTGAGTGCCGTCCAGCCCGTAATTTATCCTGCCAATCACCTGATGATTGGGTTCCGTCAGAGGACGGACGACAGAGCAAAGCGATCTGGTGCCCGGCTGCTGGTACGCGCTTGAATCACCCCTTCTTCCAAAGACAAGCTACGCATTCTTGGGCATTGGGCGATCGCGACGTTCCGAAAGTATTCTCAGATCACCTTGCTCTTCAGTGTAGTGCTTCGAGCAGACACTCGTCTCGATCGCGACGTCTATCGATATTCGCGTCCCATCACTGAACTCGATGTAGACCTCACGTCCGTATGGGGGATCATCGTAGACGCGCAACGCTTCGACCACCTTGCCATTTGCTTCCGACAATTCCAGGAATGAACGATGCACTTTACCTCGATTTGGGGAGGGGTGAAATGAAACACCCCAAGCATACCGCAAGCTCTGCTCCTTGTTAAGGATACGTGCTGCGGATTCTTGAGACTTGCATATGTGAGTAGGCGAGAGCCGGCAGAGACCAGGAAATCGAGAAGGGGACGCATCGCGCCTCGCAAAGCGAGATATGACGCGATTCTGACGCGCTTAATTGGAGCTCGGGAAGAGCTTGGCCTCAATCAGCGGGAGGTCTCGGCAATGTTAGGCCGAGGCAACAGCTTTGTCTCCAAATGTGAGACCGGAGATCGCACAATCGATCTGATGGAGTTTCTCGACTTCGCCGAGCTTTACAAGAGGTCTCCAGCAGAACTCTTATCGGGCGGCTGACTCCGTGGACGGCGCCCAGACCTCCGCAGTAGCAGATCTACAAAGAGCAGGGCGTTGGCGTTTGCACTGTCTTGCCGCATGAACAATCCAGATCTGCGAGTGAGAACGTTCGGACTGAGCGGTCTTGCGACTACATTGTGAGCCCCGATCGACGAGCTACCGACCATACAAACGCCTTGACCTTGTTGTACTAGGGTCAGCGCCTCTGGAGGACCAAACGCATCATGCCGAATCTTCAATGCGATCCCAAGGTCGCCAAAAAAGCTTCCAATTTCCTCATGTGCTGCGGGAAAGGAATACCGCGACACTGCGATGATTGCTTCTTCCTCAAGATCGCGAGGATCAATGGAAGACTGAGGCGTCAGACGATGGCCGGGCGGCATACAAACGACCACGGGATCATGGGCCAGTACATGCACCAAGAGATCAGGATGATCGACAGGTAAGAAGCCAATACCCACGTCGAGGTCCCCTTCTACAACCTGCTGCCGTATCCTAAGCGTTAGATCGCCCTTGCTCTCGATTGTCATACCGGAGGACCGATCTGAAATGATCCGCGTCACAACCGCGAGGAGCTTTGGTGGAAGATAGGTTGAGTGACCCACTCTAACTCTGCCCGCTAGAGGCGACACCGAGGCGATCGTTCTCTGTTCAGCTAAGAGTGCGTACTCGATAATGCGGACGCTGTCTTGAGCAAGGGATTCGGCTTGCTCGATGAGAACCATCCCAGACTTCGTGCTCTTAAACAGTTCGACGCCGAAAATGTCGTTGAGATGGTCAATTCGCTTGTGAAGTGCTGAGCTCGAAATTCCCAGTTCTTTCCCTGCCCGTTCAAAGGTCTTGTTCCGCAGGAGTGAGACGACACCTTCGAGCATCTCGATCGTCAGACGGGAGGATCTCATCGGGCTCTATCGTATTGCGAGTCCTCCGACCGATCGAGGTCTCTAGCGGTATAGACGCAGAGTGCTACGAACAGTTGTGCCGGGAGCGAGTGAGTTCTATAGCGCTACAAACCATTCCTTTCCATTCCACAAAACAACAATGCTGAGCTTAGGCAGCCTCCTTAGGTGCGGCGCCTCTCAGATGACCCGGAGGTGCGACCCACGATGCATCTCGGCCCCAGGCACGTGCACATTGCCGCAAATGGCATCTCTGATTGCGTCCCCGTTTGGACATTTGGCTCGCACTGACTTTTGCAGAGTTTCCGCGAGCTTCTCAGGAAGAGAGGAGAGAACAGTTTCCCAAAGGACACCATCCAGTCGGAGGTCAATTTGGCAACAGGCAACTGGAAGAGCCGCTTCATCGACGATCTTCACGGAGTCTACGCTGTTCTTCTGCATGCGTAACGTGAACTCTCGCCCTTCAACCTTCCGCAGTTCACGACTAATGAGGTAATAGAGAACCATTGATTTGGTCCGATCGGCTTTGTTTGCGGCTGCTCGTGCTCGATCAGTCAAGCGTGCGGCCTCCGTGCGACAGAACTGCTCGCGAGCTTCCATCACTCGTACAAACCGGCCGAGACGGTCGACCTTCTCATCGTGAGCTTGGCAGAATTGTTGCAACCGGTCTGTCAAGCCTTTGGACGCCTCTCCTCTCGGCTCAAGTTCTTCCTGGACATCATCGAGGAGCGCATCCAGTTCAGCGTCAATTTCGAAATGCGAGTGCGATGAGGCAATGAGGTTCATCGACATGCTCCTGTCTGTTTGTTGTTCTCAGATACCACCAGTGAGCGAGGCGTGTTCCCGCCGATGAGATCACGCTGCGATACGCTCTTCAAGCCACAGGGTCTTTGCTGCCCTATAGGCCAGGGCATCAGCCCGGCATTGGATGGGATGCCCGCTGTGGCCTCGAACCCAGATCCAGCGAATTCGGAGCATGGCATTCAGCTGGATCAAACTTGTCCACAGGTCACGATGACTCACTTGGTCACCCGTTCTATTCAGCCACCCTTGAGTCTGCCATCGCGTTACGAATACCCTCATTCCGAAGACGAGGTACTCAGAGTCGGAGCGAAGCTCGACGACCGAACTCGTCGGCAACGACTTCAACGCGTTGATTGCCGCTAGCAACTCCATCGCTTCGATTGTGGCCCAGGGCAACGCACCTGACATCTCCCAACGCTCTTTCCCTTGCAGGAAGACGGCACCCCAGCCTCCCGGTCCAGGGTTGCCAATGGCGGAGCCATCTGTGAAAATCCGCACTTTGTTATCCATCTCTTCCTCCGTGACAACGTCTCAAGCAGGCACATCCCCTCCTGCGGCGGAGGGCGCGTGCCTGCGAAGGTAGTCTCGTGTACTTGTCAGTGAAACGACCTAAGCGGCCTGCATAGGGATGACCTGCCCAAAGGGAGCGTGCTGGTTCCCGGTCGAAGCCCAAAGGACTGGGTACAACGGTGCTGATGCGGGAAGATTGCCATACAGATCCGTTAGGAAGATTAATGCCTGAGGCACGATTCCATGTTCGTCAAGCCAGGCGAAGCAAGGTCCGAAATCAGTGCCTCCGCCTCCGAGCGGGGTGAGGTCCACTCGTTCGCCAAGGCCATAGATTGCTACCTTCTGCACGGTCGAGTCGAAGTAAAGGACATGAACGCGCTCCGGTCGGTGGCTTTCGAGTATGGAACGCACCTCAGCCTCGAAGAGGCTTAGCTGTCGAGGGTTCACAGAACCCGAACAGTCGATCGCGATTGCTATCTCCCCGACACCCTCACGAGTAACTCCGGGCAGGTAAAGACCTGTCCAGATGTGACGTCGGTTCGGACGCGTCCAATTGTAGTCAGCCGGCGTTGTCTCCGACCAAAGCCGGCGCAGGATCTCTCGCCAATCGAGTGAGGCTTTCGCAGCACCTTCGAGAGTTCGCGCAAGTCCTGAAGGCACCTTGCCAGCCTGTACGGCCAGAGTTGTCGCCTGGCTGGCCGCGATGCTCCAATCCCGAGCTTGCTCTTCAGGGCCGGGAATGTTCTCACTAGGCGGTGGGGCGTCGAGGACCTGCCCAATCCCACCATCACTGATCGGCGCCGACGGCTGATCCGAGTCGTCCGCAGAGTCCATTCGGTCGTCATCTACCGTTCCTTTCTCCTGGTTTTCTCGGTCTGACCCACTTGCCTCCTCCTCCGTTCCCGAATCCAGGAGATTGTAGATCTGCTCTGCACTCATTCCGCGAAAACGAACATCGACCAAAACGCCTTCCGGTAAGCGCAGGCCGTCGTTCAGCAGCAGTGGGTTGATCGCGTAGTCGCAAGCTTCATTCCATCGCCTGGGGTTTCGGCCTGAGCGCCGGACATGATGGTGAAGCGCTGGGTGCATGACCTCATGAGCCAACACTCCGGCAAGGGTCGCCGTATTCAACGTGACCACAAACTCAGGGTTGTAGAAGAGCGACACGCCATCCGTCGCCATAGTCGCAATCGATCGACTCTCCTTGCCCTTGAGCCGAAACAACAGCGACCCGAAGAAAGGATGGTCCAGCAGCAGCGCAGTCCGAGCCTTCTGGATGCGCTGCTCAATGAACAGGTCATAATTCATAAGGCGGCGGGCGCCTCCATGTACGCGGACATACGGGCAAAGATCTCATCGACGTTTGGCGCTGCCTCCGTCTCGAAGAAACTCCTGCGTTCACGGTCCTTCAAAATGTCGTCCATCTGCGAGACGATGTCGGCGGCATCGCCGGCAGTGGCGAAGCGAAGAGCTTCCTGCTTCTTAAGGTCAGCAGCCGAGTGGTTGCATAACCGCTGCCTGACTTGCTCAGCAAAGCGGTTCAGATCCTCGTCTTTATTGACATTGAGGCGCGGGAGAATCTCGACCAGATCAAAGACATTCGTCACCAGTGATCCATGGAACCGGGACTCGGGCTCATTCAGCCGGTCCACCATGTGAGACACGACCTCCCTCAGCCGCTTCCACAGATCTTCCGTGCCACGCGTAAGAGACTGACGAACATTGGCGTCGATCTCGCGCGAGACACGAGCGTGCTCCTCCGCCGACATTTCAACACGGAAGTCTCCCCCGGACGGGATAGGGAGAATGTCAAGCTTGATGCCGAACTTCGATCGCAGCTTCTCCGCGGAAGGGTAGTCCTCTTCACGAAAGAGTCCGTTCAACTCCGGCCGAACTTGGTCGACATACTGAGGGTAGACAGTGAGAAAGCTATTCACGCCTTGATCGAAGCTAGCCTCGAACTCGCGCATTCGGCCCATAAGATCGAAGTAGAAGTTCGACGGCAGCAGGCGAAAGCCCTCGTCCGACCAAGGCAGCGTGATCTCATAGAAGTACTGCCGGATCTGACCCGCGAGCGTGCGCAGCTCATCAAGCTTGTCGGCACCGTGCAGAAGCTGCTTGTTGTACCTGCCAGCAGCTTGATGGGCTCCGTGCTGGTTCGCGACATCGCGGCTGATCTTGCGATCGTGTTTAGTAGCCGTCCAAATACTGATGTGGACGGCTGCGAGCATTGCTCGTTCTGTGATCATTGGAGGACCTCCTGGTGTTCCACTCCGAAGCGAATGAACTCGGGCGTATGCGTGACCGCTTTGTCGCGCATCGAAGCGTCTCGCATAGCCATGACACGCATCTCGGTTGGCATTCGAGTGAGGTACGTGAGTGCTCGAGCGATAGAGCTGTCGGTCATCACGCGGCCTACGGCTGTGGCGACCGCGATCTGGGCTGAAGTCTCCGCAGGTACCGGAGCCGCGTCCGGGTTCAGCAGGATCTCGTCGACCGAGGGCAGCTGTCGGAACAGGCGCAGAAACGCCAAGAGTTCGTTGGCGGCGGCGGCTCCTACGGTTCCGTCCAGGAGTTGCGACTCAAACTCGCTTGCTCCTGACATGAAGGCCGTGTTCTGCCGTCGAGCGATACCACTCAGAACGTTCGAAGCCATCTCCCAGGACCGGGGGGTGGGCCACGCGTTCGCATCAGACGTCGTCTCCGCACAATGCAACAGGTCTTGCTTAAAGCGAAGGAAGGCGATGATCTCGGGTCGGATGCTGGCCGTCACTGCCCACTTGCACCAATCATCGAGATCGGCCTCAAGCTTAAGGTGCACAAATCGATTCCGCAATGGGCGCGGCATCGCAAAGTGAACGCCGCGCTCGGAGGCGGGATTGCCGGCCGCGATGACGACCCAGCCTTCTGGAAGCGCATACTCGCCGAGTCTGCGGTCCAGCACCAACTGATAGCAGCCGGCTTGGGTCATTTGAGGCGCTGAGGTCAGTTCATCGAGAAAGAGGATGCCCTTTCCGAACTTCGGAAGAAACTTGGGTGGAACCCATTCAGTCTGGTCCGCACTGATCCTGGGGAGTCCCCGTAGATCGACCGGGTCGAGTTGCACGGCGCGCACGGCGGCACGGCAGCGATTGTTGGTTGAAAGCGGGCAAGGAGGCCAGCGACAGCGACCCTAATCTAGTCCGTGGACGCAAACTGGTCGTGCAAATGGTAGAAAGCTTCAGCGAAAAGATGGTACCCACCTTTGTCGAAACGCTTGATTGCGTGGGGATGGGTAAGAAACTGAACCTCCCCTTGGCCCCGATCATGATTTATGGCGACGATGTGACGCACATCATCAGCGAGGAAGGCATTGCCAACCTGCTGCTATGCAGGACACCTGAAGAGCGCGAACAGGCCATCCGAGGCATCGCCGGCTTTACAGACGTTGGCCGGGCACGGGATCTCAAGATGGTGGAAAAGCTGCGCGAGCGCAAGATCATCCGCCGGCCCGAAGACCTAGGAATCAACCCGCTGGATGCACAGACGAGTTTACTGGCCGCTCGGTCCATCAAGGACTTGATGCATGCCTCCGGAAACTTGTATGACCCGCCGAACAAGTTCCGCAACTGGTAAAGGAGGACGATCATGGAGAATTTGCAACTGAAGTACACCGCGAAGAAACGCTTGCCCGGCAGCAGGTCCCTGGACCTGGTGGGTGTAGTTGCCTCCGGTAATCTCGAGGTGCTGCTGGAACGCGTGCTTCCTGGGCAAGCGTGCGAGGTGAGCATCTCCACCTCGACCAAAGGGTACGACGACATCTGGAAGGCCGTCATCAGCAACTTTATCGACCGGTTCTCACCCGGAGGCTTACGGCAAGCCCGTCACCGCTTGCCACAGTAAAGCTCCGAAGACGTGCGGCAGCTTGGCCCAAAGCGTCATCGATGTCCATCATCACGCGGTCCTGCGGCGACGCCTTATTCAACGCCGGAACGGGACCGTAGTTCGCGGTGAAGCTTGTCTGCAGTGATGGAATATGGGATGAGAGCCGGCTGTGCAAGAGGTTCTCGAACTGTTGCGGGCCAGCCAACGTAGCGCTGGAGATGTGCGTGTTGAACATCTGGCTCATGGCGTTGCGATACGTGTTGATCGAGTTCGAGACGAAGCCCCTCGCTTGGTTAATCGCCGCGAGCGGCCACACGGTCGTCTGATAGAGCTGCTGCACCCCTTGCTGAATTTGGTTGATTTGATCAAGCGAGCCGCCCATGTCGTCCTGAATCGAGATGAAGATGGCGTCGAAGACGTTCAAGAACTGTCCATGTGCCAGCTTCGGCGCTGCTAGGCATACCTCTGCAATGAGTACGGCTGTCGTAACCCTCTTGCGCCAGCGCTGCCGCCGGGATGGCGAGGTTTGGAGCGCCGGTGAAGTGTCGCTTACTGAAACTGGTTCGATTGGTCGATGTTTCGCCTCGTTCATCTTGCGAATGCCTCCTGCATCTCTCCTGACAGCTCAATGGGAAGTGGCGGAATCTCCGCCAGGCCGCGCGGGTATTGTCCCGCGAGCGCCTCGTAGGCTTCGATCAGCGGTAGCTTATGCTGCCGGCGTAACCACCAACTCCGGTAATTGCGTTCGCGCGCATAGGTCGTTGTGATCCAGTAATCAACCGCGCTCGGCACTATGCGGATGGCATGCGTCGACTCCGCCTTCTCACCTATGGCAATCAAGAACTCCGCACTGTGGCCCTTCTTGGGGTGTGCGAAGGTCTTGATCTGGTTGAGCGCTGTCTCATTCAGGTGCACGTGCTCGCGCAATGCCGTCATGTCGCCCGGCTGTTTGCCGATGATCTTTGTGGTGGCGTTCTTGACGATGCCGGCTCCATGCACATTTGGCCGGTCGCTCGTGCCGACGAAGTCTTCCGGGGTTTGGCTGATACCCCATACACTGGCATTGCGTTTGCGTGCTGTGCGGAAAAGCTGCACAACCACGCTGGCCAGGATGGGCGATTCAAGCAGTGCCCAGCACTCGTCCAACAAGACGATACTCGGCTGGCCTGTGAAACCGGAGGCGCGATAGGTCGCGGTATGTGCGATCAGTAGGCTCATCGCTCGCTCTAGCCGCGGATCATCCTTCAGCTTCTCTACGTTGAAGTAAAGCCACGGATTGTTTAGCTGGACGGTCGTGTGCCGGTCGAAGAGCCGCGCGTATGGCCCCTCGTCGACCCAGGCCCGGAGCTTGGTCGCGGCCATCTGCGCCATCGCGTTGATCTTCTGGTTACGGTCGCGGTCCTGCCAGTGAGCCAACTCCGCCGCAAGATCGCCGAAGAGTGGGATCGGGTTGGACGTCTTTGCGCTGCACCTCTTGTAGGTAGAAGCAATCGCTTCAAGCAGGACACTATCGAGCAGATCGATATCAAGGTCCGGAGGCGTATTCTCGCCGAGCATGTGGCGAGTGAGGTTTTTGAGGAACGAGATCTGATCGTTAGAGGGTTTAGCCTCGCCACGCGGCAGGTCCCAGGGGTTAATCGTCTGATCGCTGTCGAGCGACATCTCGATCATCTCGCCGCCCATCAACTCGACCAGGGGCTGGTAGGAGTCGCCACGCTCCAAAATCGAGATTAGGGGGTTGGCACGCGCCGTCATGAGCAACATCTGCTGTGCGGCAAGGGTCTTGCCGCCACCGCTCTTCGCCATGAGCAGGCCATTGGCGTCGGACAGATCCGGATCGAACATGGAGAACGGGATGAGCTGACGATAGGGCGTCTCAAACAGGATCAGTGGGCTTCGCCGTGTTCCGGTCCACGGCATCTCGACCGGCACGAGATCGGCTACATTCGAGGTCAGCATGTCCTGATCTCGCTTGTCGGGCTCAGCCATACCCGGCAGTGTGCCCAGGAAGATACGCCGCTTCGCGATCGTCTCCATCACAGCTTTTGCCCCGTTCATATGGGTGAAGGCGTTTAAGACCTCCTGCGTACGGTTCGCGAGCTCCCGCTCGGCTCGCTCCAGATCACTCACCGTGACCGCCGGCTGTGAGGTCCGCACCACGACAGACAGGCTTAGCTTCGCCGTCTTCAGGGACGACGAAATGATGTCCCGCTGCACCTGGATGAGCTGGGCTTGAGCTACTTCCGCTTCTGGGTTCGACTTGAAGTTGCCGTTAGCGTCCTTCTGCGCCGCCGTCATCTTCTGGAGCCGCTTCTTGTATCCCTTGAGTACCTTCACCTGGTCGGGAATAACCACCTGCCCACTGATCACAACCGGAAAACCCAGAGTGGAGAAGTTCTGCAGCATGCCGGGAAAGGTAGCGTCCGGCAGCTCCTTGAGGCTGACAACGGAATATAGATAGCCATCGACGTTGAGGTAGGTCTCGGACTCGTGCAGGATGCTTGCCTGCGTTGCCTGCTCCCGCGCGCTGCGGTACTCAAGCATCTCCTCGCCTGGCACAAAGGACCGGTGATCGCGCCGGGTCGGGTGCTGCGAGTGCTTCAGTTCCTCAAAGAGTTCCTGAGTGGAAAGCCGCCGCGGTCCCAGGTTGGCGCCCTCCATCGATCCCTCGATGCCGCGCAGAATGGATTCGAACTCAGCCAGGTAGGTTTCGTGCTCTCGCCTTGTTCGCTGGATCGCCTTCTTCTGGCTAACGGTGAACCCGCCGATCTGGCGATTACGCTGCGCGGAATGGTACAGCTTCGCGTGGATGCGAGCGTCCCAGATCAGGTACACATGCAGCCGGTTCTCGAAGAAGTAGCCGGCGCTCTCCTTTTGTTGCCACATTCTGAGCCGGTGCGTATCGAGCGCCAGGACCTCCGACTGCACTGAGCGTTGCTCGCCGGCGTAGCCGTCGAAGAGCTCACCCAAGTGCTCCGAGATTTCGTACCGAAACTGGAGGCGCATACTCACGTCTGGCACGCTGCGGAAGAGTGCTTCGAGCATGGACTTGGTCTGGTTGCGATCGCCGTCGGTCGCGAAGTATGCGAGGACGCCCCGTAGCTCGTACCCCGCGACAAACGCGCCATTGGTACGGATCATCACGTTGTCGCCGTCCGGCAGGTCTCGCAGAGGTAACAGCTCGCACACTGCAGATGCCTTCAGCTTCTTCTCGTGTTCGGTATAGGTGGTCGGCATGTCAGTTCTCCGTCCTTGCTCGGCTGGGTTCGTCGCGCAAGCCTTCCTCGGCCATTTTGGCCAGCTGCGCGACGCCCGCATGAAAGCGGGAGGTGAAGAGAACACTCGCAAACATGGCTCGCGCAGCCTCGTGATCGAGTTGCATGACCACCGACCCGTCCGCCTTGGTTTCAACGAATGCCTGCATGACTCACGCCTCCTCTTCAGCAACGTAACTATGCGTCAACTCCGCATCTCGCTCAAGTGCGCACCACGCCCGTGGTGAAAAGAACGAGCGCACCAGGTCCGTCAGATAGCCTCGAGGGCGGCCATATTTGAACAGGATCAGAAACGGGACCGCTAGTGCAGGCACCACGAACTCCATAAAGACATTGAGCGGCATGCAGAACACACGGGTGTTGTCTCCTACGAAGTGAGCCAACAGGTTCATCAATGCAGCTAAAGCCAGGACGAGGATCAAATCTTCGAACTCCAAGCCGAGGAAAGACACCTTCGTGTGCAGATTGCGGTGAACGGGCGTGATCTCAAGGCTCATCGCGTTTCCCCTAAACCCCGTGTGCGTGTGTGACCATGGATTCTGCAAACCGGACAATACCGGACACCATCAGAGCGGCGACCGCAGCAATGAACTTCCTAATCCACGTCGATCCTGGGTAAATCTCCGTCATAACCCCGCCCATGTGCAGCGCCATGGCCGCCACTTGCGTGAGCGCGTAGACGGGCAGGATCACGTTCGCGGTCCAGTTCACCAAGCTCATCGTTGCGAGCCAGAAGCCATCCGCATTCTGTGCGCCTGCGTGCTTCACGAAGCCCTCGATCGCGCGCAGGATGCCTGAGCACATCAGCGAAGCGAAACCGCCGTAGAGCAGGTGCTCGAACGGGCTGCTCTTGCTGTACCGGTAAACAGCTCCGGCGAAGAACATGCCGGCCATCGTGGGCATCATCGTGTTGCCGGCCCACGATGCCAAGTTCGTGATCGCACCGTTCAAGCTCATCTTTGACTCCTAGGCCGCCATGGCCCTGAAAAGGGTGAGCAGTCCGCTCACACAGAAGAAGGAAATCGCGGCAAGGACAAGGCGCGTCCATGGTCTGTGCCGCACGAAGTTGATCACGGCGCCAACGCACGCTAGCCCTGCTGCTGCCGGCATAATCTGTCCAACGATGTAGTTCCATAGCGAAGCAAGCATGTCCGTGGTGGCATACTGCCCACCGGAGTTCCAGCCTTGAAGAAGCTGCACGGTTCCGGACAAAGACATCAAAAACAGTGCTGCGACTATTGAGGCCAGAGGGTTCTCACCGGCAGCCCCATCAAGTGTCGCTTTCAGCACGAAGTAGCCTGCGACTATGGGCACAAACTTCGCAACTACGACCTGGTTTACAAAGTTGGTGAGCACATTCTGCATGCTGGCCAGCCACGGTGTGCCAACTGAGCCACTCCCGGATGGGACAGTGATGCCTTGTGCCGCAATCCACGACAGGAGCTGCGGCAGTGTCAGGAAGATCACCGTCCACAACACCCACTTGCCAACGCGGCCGTTCACGTGGAAGTTGGTCCCTCCTTCATGCCGCAAATTCACCCCCGCCGCTGCCAACGTACAGAACGCAGCCGGCACGGCAAGATTGAGCAGAAGCTGAAGAAGATCGAGAAGGAATTGCGGCACAGGCATCGGGTCAAGCTCCTACTGGATCCCCTGGGCTTGCGTGATGAAGCCTTCGGCCATGCGTCCAAGACCGGAGATCACCATGAGTGCGACTCCGGAGACGCCCCAACCCATGTAGCCGCGACCGCTCTTGAAGTGCCAGCCAGCGACACCGAGGCAGGCAACCGCGATCACAGGAGCGATCACGTTGCAAGACCAGTTCACGATGTTGAGGACAGTGCCTTCAACTGTGGTCGCCTGCTGACCTTGAACCGCCTGCCCGAAAGCGGGGGCGGTTCCCAAGTTCTGTGCAGTTGCTGCGGCAGGAGCCAGGACGTTGGCAAAGACGATGAGACCCAAAGCGAACATCAGGAAGGCGCGAAGCCAGTTGATTTCGGCTGGACGTTGAAAGACTGTAGTTAGCGGTGTGGGGATCCCTTGGGAGCCCCGCCAGAAGGCTGGTGCGGTTCTCATGTGTTGTTCTCTCCTGGACTCGGCTGCTCGAGGCCTCCGTGTCAAGGAAGAGAATGGGTTCAAACGAAAACTCGGTCAAAACGGTCGCGAGGATTGGCAGTGACACAATTCGGGCTAACCCGGAACGGCCGCGGCTATTCTGTGAGGGATTCCCAAGCTCGGAGACCAGCGTCTGGGAAGTGGCTGGGTTCTCCTCCAAAGCGCTAGAATCTCAATCAGTTCGGACTTCTTCGAGCTGTCGACCCGGTTGTCGATGCGCGTCAAGGGGGATGAGATGGCAACCTTACCTAAGCAGAATCCCTATCAATGCGGTCGGTGTGGCACACGGGATATCACCGCCGCACCCGTGCTCTTTCAACAGGGAACGCGCACCTATTCCGGTATGTTCCGGTGGGGAACGAGCCAGACTCATTCCGCGCAGCTGGCAGCCCCACCTCGGCGGAAGAGCAATGCGGGACCGCTCCTCCGTTGGGCATTCCCGCTCTGCTTCTGCTTTTTTTGGGGAATTTCGGTTCTGAGCACGATCTTTCAACATCAAACGACTGCAAAGACGGAAATCGCGGATGTGCTGCTGCTACTGCTAGGTGCTGTTTTCCTTGGCGGCCTTATGCGGAGTCTTCGACAAATCACCCGCTACAATCGCGAGGTCTTCCCTCAACTCCTTCGGGATTGGGAGAATACTTACATCTGTCAAAAATGCGGAAACTCAACCCTCATTTCTGAGTAGCTTGTGTTGGCTAAGATTCCGGGTCACGTGAGCCTGTTCAGACAACTACTCACGCGGCACTCTGGGCTACCGGGACCATTTACGCCCCACTGGCGAACTGGGCTCTTCGGAGCGTTCTTGCCTCAAACGCAGATTGGGGCAAACGGAATGATTTGTCCTCAACGGCGTATTGGGTCAAAGGGACCGGTTGTTGCTCGTACGCAGATTGGGTTATCGGGACCTCTTGTGCCCTCACCGCGTTTTGGGTGATGGGGATCGTTCCCGGCTCAATAGCCCTAGGAAAAGTAGGTCGGCGACTCTGCAGACGGACGCTCGTTAATTCGGATATGAATTTCCCTCCGCGTCCTTCAGCAGCAAAGCGAAGGTGTCTCGCGCGGCACAGGCAAAATCTTCCGGATACGCGATACGGTAGTGGTTTAGGAACAGCTGCCCGACCGCGAGGCCGACGAGCGCCGGCGGCACCTCTGGGTGGTTGCACATAAAGACCGCTACAGTGTCGTGCAGACGTTCTTGCAGTGCGTCCAGCAACTTACGGGTATGTGTGTCGATAATCTCGCTATGTGGCACTATTGTCGGTTCCGAAAAAGATGTTGATTCATAAGACCAGGGTAGTCGCTCTTCCTGTGAACAATAGTGGACTGCTGATGGCCCTTCTCCACGATGGGTCAACCGGACCGTCCGTTGCTCAACGCGCAATTCCGTCAATCATTGCGATCAGTGGCGGTGGGACCTCGACGAGGGTTTAGGCGCAGAGAACCCCCAAGCGGATGCGCGAGCTGTAGAATCCGCCCTGTTCCATCTTCCGTCGCAAGTCGCAAGAGAAAAGCCCCAGCCAGTCTGGCCAGGGCTTGTAAAGGGATAGGGCTTTGGTTTACGGCTTAGCTGAGGTTACCCGACGCAGTTCGCTCGATCCGGCTTCGTGTTTCGTGAAAACGACATAGATCTTCGTGTCCGCGGGCACAGAGACCACCACATGGTTTTTGGCATTCAGGTTCATGATCTCCGAGTTACCAGCCGTCCCGATGTTCTGAGCCACCCGCTCTCGGAGCATGTCGCCTTCGGAAAAAGCCGAGCTGGTGTTGTTTCCAGCGATTTCGGCTAATAGGGAGCCCATCCCCTCGGCACCACGCACCAGTAGGTTTTTGCCCGTGTTCTTTCCCGTCACCCCACCTTTGATCGGTCCTAAGTCGAGGCCCGTACCGATGGCGTCAATCTTCTCCCGGGCGCCATCCAGCAACTCAATCTCCGAGAACTTCACGCTGACGAGCCCACTCGGGTCTGCTTGCTGGAACTCTCCGTAGACGCGTGCTCCCGCAGGCACGACGATCCTGTCACCTACCATGTAGGTGTACTCAACAATCGCGACGACCGGAGCCTGCACCGCGCTCGAGACTTGAGTCTGTAGCTTGGCCTGAATCCGAGATCCTGGCGCCATATCCAGTACAGGAAACTCACCCGCGCCGGAACGAGCTTCAACTGCGGCCGCCACTCGATTTTGAACCTCGCTGCGAACGAAGATGAGGGAGGGCTCTTTCAGGGAGCTTTGCAGTTGAGACTGAGGCTGCGGCGATGGTGCAGGTGAAGGCGCGGCCGTTCCATAAGGCCGCGGTTCCTCCCATTTCTGCTGCGTATCGGCGAAAGAAGGCACTGACGCTAGCGATGCGGCGGGTGTCTGCTTTGCAAGAACCTGATTTGCAGGCAAAGGAGCGTTCGTCGAGGAGGGCATTTTTGCTTCTGAGGAACGCGTACGCCGAATATCATTCGGTCCGAGCTGCCCACCCGAATTCTCCGGGGTAGGGTTGCGAACTGTTTCCATTAAAGGAGTCACACTCCCTTTTGTTTGCTGCGTCGTCTCCTGTTTGCCTTGCTGCGTGAGGGCCTTTGCTGCTGTCTGTCTCTTCGGGGACTTCCCGACGAGCGCAGTGAAAACGAAGAAGAGGACGGCTATCGCCAACCCGCCACCAAGAAGCAGGACCTTATTCTTGCCGATACCTGCTACCGAACTTACACCGGCTCTGGTTGCGAACGGAGGCGTGGCGTCGGTTGCTGGTTCCTGCTTGGTCTCCACCTTGGGCGATTGCTCGTCAACCGCGAACGGAATGATCGTTTCGACGATCTCAGATAAACTGCGTCGGCCATTTCTGCCATCTACATTGTTGGGTGTCATACCAAAATCCTTTCTAACGTCGATCTGCCGAAATGGGAGGTGTGAAGGGTAGTCGGATCAGGATCGGCTGGTCCACTTGATCCGCCTGGGCGATTTGCAGAAACAGCTTTTCTGTGGATTCCTTGAAGTTGGGCCGGTCGAAGACGATTACGCCGTCAGCCCGCGCTCCGGTTTCCAGCCGGGTCGTGCTCAGCCTGAAGCTCCGAATCTCAAGCTGATCGGAGATGATGCCCTTTCCCTCTTTCTTCTTTTTCTTGGCGACCTTATGCCCGGTGATCTGGATCTGCGGCGGAACGATCTCCACGGGGTGGTCGGAACTGTTCAAGATGGAGAAGGCGAGCATCGTCTTGTTGTCCAACTGCCGCACATCTCCAATCGAAGTTTCAATCTCTTTCCGATCCCACCGGGTCCAGTTTGGAGCGTTTATTCGCTGCTGTTGCTCAAACTCCGCATCGAGAGCAGACGGCGGAACCATTCTTAATCCAGCCTGTACGTCCGTTCCGGAGCGCCCGTGTTCCTCAGCCTTTACTTTCGTAGGCGAAGACAGAGGGGCGTCCGAATCGATGAGGAAGCTCCTCGCGGCACGGTACTCGATAAAAAAATCGACAGGCTGTTCCGAGCTGTTCGCCGCTCCATCACTGATCAGTTCCAGCGACACGTGCTGTCCCGACTTGGTTGCAATCAGGAGGTTGGACTGCGCCGGCTCCTTCGTGATCGGCTTCACGTAGACGTACTCAGGTTCACCCTCGTTGTGCTCGGCCTTGAACGAGCCGGGACTGCCCAGGATGACGGAGGTGACTTCCTCGGGCATGTGAATAGTCGATTCGAATTCTGGTCGCAGATGCAGCATCGTGATCTCGGAAGGGTTGATCGTGGCCGTAGCGACCCGTGCGTTCGTCGTCTGTCCTGACCCGACGACTCGCATGGGAAGTAGGATGGCAAGCGGGATGAACCAACGAAGCTTCATCGTGTTATCTCCTTCGCGGCTGCACAGCCGCGCTCTTTCGCTTCATATACCGCCGTCGGACGGCCTGAACGTAGGCAACTACGTCAGGATTGCGGTAGCTCAACTGCTTTCGCGCGACCCAGTGGTCGCCCGCGTAGTAGGCCGCAGCCACCAAACGCAGATCGCCATGGAACTCCCACATCAGAGCCGTCACATATCGCGTTCCCGCGGCAATGTTTTGCTCTACATCGAATGGCTGATAGGCGCCAAACCGCCGCGCGGTTGCCGGCATAAGCTGCATCAGTCCGACCGCTCCCTTGTCAGAGACCGCCCTTGGATTCCATCCCGATTCCACATCGATAAACGCGGCAATTAGCTCGGGCGGCACCCGGTACTGCGCGGCGTACCGCTGCACACAGCGTGCCGCTATTGCAGGAGGTGCTTGGCAATGCGCCATCCCAGACAGCACAAGCAAGAGCCCGAACAGAAAGCGTGTCATCGCTTGTGGCCTCCCGCGAGCGCCATCTTCTCGGCAAATCGCGCGCCATCATCGAGAAGGCTCTTAAAACCTTCGCGAAGCAGGAGATGACGGCGATCTTTCTCCGTCTTCGCCAGAAAGGGCAGCAATACATCGCGCAGTTCCTCAGTCACATGATCCGTGCCGAGAAGCTGCAGCGCGTTCGCGAAATCAATCATCTCGGACACTGAAGGTGGCTTTTCGAGCGAGTAATTCCGGAAAGAGAGCGCGATGCCCGCCATCTCCCGATGAAACTCGGCGTCGGCATTCGGAGTGCGGCTAGCGATGATGTCAGCTTCGCGCTGGGGAGTCGGGTGCTCGACACGCACATACAGACTGCGCCGGCGAATCGGATCACCCAACCGCCGCTCCTCGTTGCTCGTGAGAACCACAAAGGGAATGCTCCTGGCCTCCACGGTCCCAAACTCCGGGATTGAGAGCTGCCAAGCGGACAGGATCTCTAAAAGCATCGCCTCGAAGCCGTCGTCTACCTTATCGAGCTCATCGATGAGCAGGACACACGGCCGTTCGCACTCCAGAGCCCGCATCAGCGGCCCTGGACGGAAGAAGTCGCGGCCCTTCAGGTTCGCTTGAAGGATCTGCCAGTTTTCATGCTGTCCCTTCGAGAACTCCATGTAGAGGCGCTGAAGACCTTCATCGAAGCGTCCAATGGCCTTGTCCTCGCTGACCCCGCGATAGCACTGCAGCCGCTCCACGTGGGTGCCCGCAGCAGCGGCAACCGAGATCGCCAGCTGTGTCTTGCCGGAGCCGGCCGGGCCTTCAAGCAGCAGTGGCTTCTTTAGCTGGGCCGCAAGAAAGACGACCTGCGTCATTACTGGGTCAACAAAGTACCCCGTCGCCGCGAGCTTCTGTGACAACTCATCGAGTGAATCAAACATTGGTGGGCCTCTGCCCCTCATGTGGGAGCGCTCCGCATGAGCGGAGAGAAGCGCCGCGCCGTTCCAATTGACAGGCGAGGAAGTCAAACGCAACATGGAGCCAGAGAATAGCGGCTGAGCTCGTCCACAAAAATATTGTGAGGATCAGAACGGACCGAATCCACGCGCTCTCGGACCAAACAGGCCAGATCCCGCCGACAAGCTGACCTAAAACGGCTGAGTCCATTGCTGTAATTAGGACCGCCATCACCCAGAGTCTCGATGCTCGATCTTTCATGTTCGCTCCTGTCAAGTGGAGCCAGCATGGCGTCGAACCGAAACTCAGTCAAATTCATGCTCGCCGACCAAAACTGTGCAGGTCCGGCTCCGATCACCTGGATTTGACCGAGATCAGCAAGAGACCCAAGATGCCTCTGTTCGCCGGCTATGCCGGTGCACCAAGAAAAACGAAGGAGAACAGATATGGGGTTACTGCAGATGCAGGATCGGGCGGAACATACCGATCCTCTCCTTACAGCCGAGGATGTCGCGACGCGATTGAACGTAACAAGGGATTGGGTCTGGGATCACTCGTCCCGGAGATTGCCCTACCTCCCGGTTATTCGCATGAGCGACGGGGCGCTGCGCTATCGGTCCAGCCAGATCGAAGCATTCCTCAGCGAGCGGGAACAGGCTACCCATTTGCACCGGAAACGCCGGTAAACTGGGAATGGCCACTTGTTTCCTCCACACAGAAATTGAGGAGCAAATGGGAGTCTCATATCAAAAAGGATGGGTCAGAGCGCGGGGTAAGAAATGGCATGGCTGTTTCCGCCGCACCGAGCTTCACCCTACAACGAATGAACCAAAGCCGATCACAGCTTCCATCGTCCTTGGGCTTCGAGCTGAAATGTCGAAGTCTCAGGCCCGGGAACGATTAGAGGCTGAACTTGCCAAACTGGGTGGACGCTCGAGCGGGGATCAAGTTGTTCCGCATGGAGCAGCCACTTTCGAATGGTTCGTCAAACACCGCTACCTGCCTCTGAAGGAGGGGGACTGGAGAGAGGAGACTGCCAAGGTGAAGAAGTACCTGATTCAGGCGGATCTCGTCGATGCGTTCCATGACTACCGATTGGAGAACTTCGACAAACTCATCCTGCAGACTCACCTCAACAAGCTGGCGAAGAGTCGTTCCAAGGACAGAGTCTTGCAAATCCGATCCTACATGCGGGCCATTTTCGCGGAGGCAGTCGATCAGGGCTATCTCGAAAAAGATCCTGCGCGAATGGTGAAGACTCCCACGAACTTGCGGGAGGTCGATAAGACAACGTTGTCGTGGGATCAGTTGCGTGCAGCTTTGGAAAAGCTGGATGAACTCAGTCTTCGCGACTGGATCTTGATGAAACTGGATATGTCGAACGCTCTTCGGCCAAGCGAGTTGTTTCCACTCCGGTGGCGATGCTTGCTTGAGGAGACACATGCCCTGGACATTCAGGAGACGGTCTACAAGGGCAAGATCCGCTCTTTCGGCAAGACCAAGGGAAGTCTGACCAAGGTTCCGATCGCTGATGTGTTGGCGGATGAGATCGTTGATTACCGAGAGGAATGTCGGAGAAAAGGACAGGACACCTCTCCAGGCGGCTTTATGTTTCCGGGCCGCTTCGGAGGCCCGATGGACTCTAGCAATTATCGGCATCGCGTCTTGCACAAATTGGCCAGAGAGCTTGGCTTCCCAAAGCTGAACTTCCAGGTCATCCGCCGCACGATCGCTACGCTCGGCAAGACCAAGGGTCACCCCAAAGACATCCAGGGCTTGATGCGGCATACCCGGCTGGCAACGACGATGGACATCTACATGCAGTCGCTGGAGAAGGAGGTGCGCACGGCGATCAACTCAATTCATGGTGAGTTGATAGCTACGGGTACTGAGGGGACAACACCTCATCCGCCATTGGCAGCGTCCACCGGGAGGTCACAGGACGAGCGAGATCTCAGCGGCTTTGGCCAAGACCGCTCCTCAAGAACGGAGCGGCAGGACACGAAGGAAGGAGAGGAAACGACGATCGAAGCGACGCCTCGCGGCAAGCTCTTGCAATTTGCGGGCAAAATGCGGGCAAACGATTTGGGAGGGAGCAAGCTAAATGCTTGAAAAGAATTGGTGGACCTGATCGGGATCGAACCGATGACCTCTTCCATGCCATGGAAGCGCGCTCCCAGCTGCGCCACAGGCCCACACTCTCGAGGGACCCTCCTATTCTCGCGGAGTCGCCCCTATCCGTCAAACCCACCGCGTTACCTCCGGTCATCTCCCGGGAACAACGCGCTCCCCTTCGGTGTCTAAGTTGTTTAGAGTGAGCGAGCACTCGGCCGCCGGCGGCGCAGTTCTCTCGTCCATGCCTGGCTGCTGCAAGCCAGGTCCCTGAGTTCATTGCGCATCCTTCACACGGCGTCGTAACGTAGAGGGCACTCCATGCAGGCGGGCACTCTTTTGGGAAACCTCACCAGCGCGATCGGCTTCTCCACCGAGGAGGCCAGCCTCATCGCCGACCTCAAGGCCGGATCCGAGGACGCCTTCGCGATCCTGATCGCGCAGTACCACCAACCGCTCTTCTCCCTCATCGCCCGCAACCTCGACGATCCCTCCGAAGCCTCCGACATCACCCAGGAGGTCTTCCTCAAGGTCTTCCGCTCCATCCGCGGCTTCCACGGCGGCTCCAGCCTACGCACCTGGCTGTATCGCATCGCGCTGCGCGAAAGCTCCAACCAGCGCCGCTGGTGGTCTCGCCATCGCCGACGCGAGATCACCCTCGACACCCCAGCCACCGAGCAGGAGGACGACGCGCCCACCCTTGCGTCGCTCCTCGCGGACCCTCACGGCTCCCCCCTTGACCATGCCGAGCAAGGCGAACTCCGCGCCCAGATCGAGACCGCGCTCCGTCAGCTCCCCGAGGCCTTCCGCACCGTGGTTATCCTGCGCGAGATCGACGGCTTCGCCTACGAGGAGATCGCTGATGTCCTCGGCGCCAACCTCGGCACCGTTAAGAGCCGCCTTACCCGCGGCCGCGCCATGCTGCGCACCCTGCTTCGCCCGCAACCTGCGTCCACGCGCCCCCGAGCTGAATCCAATATCCGGAGGTCCGCATGATCCGCCGATCGATCGACCCAGAGGACGACCGGGCCATCACCCGCTTTGCGAAGGAAGATCCCCGGCACGACGCGTCTTCGGCCAAGGCCTGCCAATCGATTCAGGCCCGTCTGTCCGAATACATGGACGGTGCCGTCTCCGGCGTCGAGATGCGCCACATCGCCGATCACCTCTCCTGTTGCAAGCCGTGCGCCGCGGAGTTTGCCCTCGCCGCTCGCCTCCAGCACACCCTGGTCACCCTCGGCACCGTGAAGGCTCCAACCGACCTCGCCCTGAAGCTCCGCATCGCCATCTCGCAGGAGCGCGCCCGCGGCTGGCGCAGCTCGATCGAGCAGCTCAACCTCAGCTGGCAAAACGCCATCCGCCCCTTCGTCCTCCAGGCCTCGGCCGGCCTCGCCTGCGCCGTCCTGCTTCTCGGCTCCATCCTTTCCCTGCTCGGTGCCATGGGCGCCGGTACCCCAGTCATGGCCAACGACGAGCCCCTCGGCGCCATGACCGCGCCCCACTACCTTTATTCCATCGACGGCGTCCGCCCTGTCATCACCCCGCACGACGAGACCATCGTCATCGAAGCCGCCATCGACGCGCGCGGCGAGGTCTACGACTTCCGCATCGTCTCCGGCGCGCAGGATCCCGCCGTCCGCGATGCGGTCGTCCAACGTCTCGCCTCCAGCGTCTTCCAGCCCGCCAGCGTCTTCGGCCTGCCCGTCCGCGGCCACGTCGTCATCACCTTCTCCGGCGTCTCCGTCCAGGCCTGAGCCTTCGCGGAGTCCCGCCGTGGATGGACTCCTGCTTGCGGGTCGTCCTCACCCTCTCCTACACTCACAACGTGCTTCGAACCCCCGTGCCCGTCTGCCCCACCCCCCGCCTCAGCCTCCGCAAAGCGGGCCTTCTGCTCCTGCTTTGCACCCCCCTGGGCAACCTCACCTCGCCCTTGGCCGCCCAGGCCTCCTCCTCCTCGAGCGAGGGCGCCCCTTCCACCACAAAAGACACCACCTCCGCCCCCAGAATCGCGCAGGCCGAGGTCGCGGGCTCTGCCATCACGCTTGAAACCAGCGAGCCGCTCTTCGCCCTCGCCGCCGCGCTCAATACCTGCGGCTACAACGCCGACCTCGCCGACTCCACCCCCGTCCGCGCCATCATCCGCGCCGAGCTCGACACCGCCTCGACCGCCTCACCCGCCGCGCAAAAGAGCCGCGACGCACTCTGCGCCTACATCCGCCAGCACACCCTCGCCGACCCCGGCCGCAACCTCGCCCAGTACGTCTCGCTCGCCCTCTACACCTCGCCCGAGCTCATGCCCACCGTCGACGAGACCGAGCTCCCGCCCGACTCCACCCAGATCGTCAACATCCTCCCGCTATTGCGCACCTTCTCCGAGCAGACGCACCTCCACGCCATCTGGGTCGAGCACCGCCCGGACTACACCGCGCTCACCGACAAGCTGCACGATCCGCTCAGCCGCATGATCCTTGACACCAACGTCTACCTTCACCTCCCTGTCTCAAGCTACGACGGCCGTCGCTTCCTTGTGCTCGTCGAGCCCATGCTCTCGCCCGCCGCCGTTAACGCGCGCATCTACGGCTCCAACTACATCATCGCCGTCTCGCCCACCGCGGCCGGCTCCTTCCACCTCGAGCAGATCCGCCATACCTTTCTGCACTACGAGGTCGAACCCATGATCTATGCGCGCGCGACCGCCATGGATCGCCTGCTGCCCCTGCTCAAAACCGTGCAGGACGCCCCGATCGAGTTCAGCTACAAATCCGACATCGTCGCGCTCATCACCGAGTGCCTCATCAAGGCCATCGAAGCCCGCACCATGGACACCGGCATCGCCAAACCGGTCAAGCCCACCACCGTCCATCAACGCTCCGACATGGAACACTACGACGCCGCCATGAGCGCCTATGAGCGGCAGGTCGAGGCCGTCCGCCGCAACGCCGCCGAGGCCTCCACCCACCACGGCTGGATCCTCACCGACTACTTCTACGCCGAGCTCATCACCGAAGAGCGCAACAACATGAGCTTGCGCGACAACATCGGCCAGATGGTCTACGGCATGGATGTTGATCGCCAGCGCCACACCGCGCAGCAGCTCACCTTCACCCCGGACAACAACACTGAGGTCGTCCACCGCGCCACCCCCGCCCTCACCGGCCTGCACCTCGCCGAGCTCAAGCTCATGCAGGGCGACACCACAACCGCGAAGTCCATGGCCGACAAGGCGCTCGCTGACCCCGCCGGCGACCACTCCGAGGCCAACTACCTCCTCGCCCGCATCGATCTTCTTCAGCAGCAGCCCGAGCAGGCGCGCGCCCACTTCGAGGCCGCCCTGTCCGTCGCGCGCGATCCCCACACCACCGCCTGGTCCCACATCTATCTCGGCCGCCTCTACGACGTCGAACCCGACCGCAAGCGCGCCGTCCAGGAGTACCAGGCCGCCCTCGCCGCCAACGATCCGCAGCCCGACACCCGCGCGGCCGCCGCCAGCGGCATCAAGGCCCCTTTCGCCCTTCCCCACCGCGATCAGCCCCAGGCACGCGATCAGCCCCAGGAACCCGTCCAATCCCAGGCCAAAGACGACGACGACTCCGTCGACCTCAGCGGCAAGGCCGAAAAGGACGCCTACCAGCCCGCCCCCAGCAAGTAAGCCCGCCTCCCGCGCGCACGCTCCACCACCTCCCGCGCGTACGCTCCACCGCCGCCCCAGCGCAACCCACACCGCCCAAAAATCGCTCATCGGCTCCAAATGCTGCGACCCGACCCCAGTTCAATCGCCGCCAAGCCGAAGGCGGGTGCCCCATTCATGACAGCCGTACCGTCATGAGTGGGCCATCGACCGAAAGGTCGATCCCCACCAGATTGCACGCGCGCAACCCGCGCCGCCACACGAGGCGACGCACCGCCCCTAACCCCGCGCTACACAAGGTCCGGAAGACCCCAGTCATCTCCCCTTCGGTATCCGCTCCTACAGCACCACGGTGAACGCAAGTTGCCGATCCGCTCTAAACTCAAGGGGGAGCCCGCCGCCGATGATCCCCCTCCGCTCAACTCTCCCCCCGATCGCCCGGATAACCCGCATATCCCGGATCGCCGCATGAGCCGCTCGCCCCTTGACTCGCCCGAGTCCACCGAAGCGTCGGTCGCGCCCACCGTTCCCGACACCGACACCCGCACCCCGTCCTCCTCGGCCGAGCTCTACCTCGGCTACAGCTTCCGCGACCCCAGCCTGCTGCGCACCGCCATGACCCACAGCTCGCTTGCCCACCAGCACACCGCCGTCGGGGAAGCGCGCGCGCTCGACAACGAGCAACTGGAGTTCCTAGGTGACGCCGTCCTCAGCCTCACCACCGCCGAGATCCTCCTCCGCGAGTTCCCCACCGCCGAGGAAGGAGACCTCACCCGCCTCCGCGCCTCCATCGTCAGCCGCGAGCACCTCGCCGGCGTCGCCCGTCGCCTTCAGCTCGGTGGCTTCCTCCGCCTCGGCCGCGGCGAAGACCGCAGCGGCGGCCGCCGTAAGCCCGCCCTCCTTGCCGACGCCCTGGAAGCCGTCCTCGCAGCCATCTATCTCGACGGCGGCCTCGCCCCCGTCGCCGACTTCGTCCGCCGCCAGATCGTCGACCCCGCTCTCCCCGCGCTCCAGCAGACCCTCGCCCAGGGCGCCATGGTCGGCGACTACAAGACCGCGCTCCAGGAACGACTCCAAGCCGCCGGCCAGCAGCCCCGGTACCTCCTCCTCGAGGAGACTGGCCCCGATCACCAGCGACGCTTCCGCATCGCCGTCGCCGTGGAAACCCCCGACGGCGCCACATCTACCCTCGCCGAAGCCGAGGGCACCACAAAAAAACAGGCCCAGCAGCGCGCCGCCCAGCTCGCCCTCAATCGCCTCGACCCCGCATTCGTCGCCCGCCTCAGCCCTGCATCCACCGCCCGCTCCGACTCGCCTTCCCTTCCCGCCCCCCGCCCCCAGCGCCCCGCCCCCCGCCCGGAGCGACCATGAGCCACACGTCCCCGATCGCGCCCGCCACCCAGACCGCCATCCAATCCGTAACCCAGACCGCCGGCACAGCGCCGCCGGCACAGCACGTATCCCCCATTCGGCCGCCTCGAACCTCGTCCGCGCCCATCCACGCCACCCCCAGCCCGCACGGCCTTCTGCTCTCCATCCAGGCTCTCCTCCTCCTCATCATCGTCGCCGTCTTCATCGTCGCCTTCGCCGTCCAGCCCTTCCGCATCCCCTCCGCCTCCATGGTCCCGACCCTGCTCGTCGGCGACTTCCTCCTCGTCGACAAGCAGACCGCCACCCTTGACCACCTCCCCCTCGCCCCCGGCAAGCTGCGCCGCGGTGACGTCATCGTCTTCCACTACCCGCCCAACCCCGCCGTCCACCTCGTCAAACGCGTCATCGGTCTGCCCGGCGAGCGCGTCCGGCTCCACGATGACCACGTCTTCATCAACGGGCAGCCCCTCGCCGAGCCTTACGCCATCTATCGCCCCTCGCCCCCCGACCCCTATCGCGACGACTTCCCACGCCTCACCTCGACCGATCCCGATGTCGACTCGCACTGGTGGATGGAGCTCCGTCACCTCGTCGACCACGGTGAACTCCGCATCCCCGCCAACCAGTACTTCGTCCTCGGCGACAACCGCAACAACAGCGAGGACAGCCGATATTGGGGCCTCGTTCCCGCCGGCGCCGTCGTCGGCAGGCCGCTCCTCGTCTACCTTTCCTTGCGTGAACCCGAAAACACCGCCGCGGAAGACGACCGCAACCGCGCCGCCCGCCCCGCCGATCTCTGGTCCAACCTCCGCTCCCTCGCCCGCTGGCAGCGCGCCCTGCACATCGTCCGCTAGCCCCCGCATCTCCTAACCCTTGTCATTCGACCGGCGAACGCGCGGCTTCATCGTGCGTTCGCCGTGGAGAAACCTGGGGTTTGTCGTGGGCAGCACAGCAAGCGAGGCCCCGCGCATCGCACGCGGTACACTGGACACCGACCCGGAGCCGCCATGTCCACCACCCTGTCCGACCCCACCCCCTCTCGATCCCCGGCCGATCCCGGAGCCGTCACCGGCGCGCCCGCGAGCCTCCTCGCCGACCCGAAATCCCCCGCAGACCCCAAACTCGAAGAACACACCGAGACCCCCCTCGAATCCCTCGCCTCCATCTGCACCGTGCTCGCCATCGGTCTCTTCGTCATGGCCTTCGTCTTCCAGAACTTCGAGATCCCCTCAGCCTCGATGGAAAAGACGCTGCTCATCGGCGATCACGTCCTCGTCGACCGCATCACCCTCGCGCCCGCCACCCTTTGGGCCAAGTTCATGCACTACCGCGACGTCCACCGCGGCGACGTCATCGTCTTCTACAAGCCCAACTCCGAAACGCCGGACATGTACCTGGTCAAACGCGCCATCGCGCTTCCCGGCGACCGCATCCACCTGCGCAACGGAATCGTCTACCTCAACGGCGTCGCCCAAAACGAGCCCCAGGCCGGCAAGCCCGCCGACGACGGCGACCCGCAGCACGCCTTCAACGCCTATCGCGACGACTTCCCCTCCATCTCCCCCGATACGCAAAACGGCGTCACCGCCCTTTGGGCCGAGGAGATGCCCAAAAACATCCAGGGCGACGACCTCGTCGTCCCCCCCGGCAAGGTCTTCGCCCTTGGCGACAACCGCACCGAAAGCCTCGACGGCCGCTATTGGGGCTTCGTCCCTCGCGAAAACATCATCGGTCGGCCCCTCTTCGTCTATTGGTCCTTCAAAACACCCGCCGGCCAGATCGATAAGCAGACCCTCGGCGATCGCCTCAGCTTCATGGGCCACATCCTGATCCACATCTTCGATGAAACCCGCTGGAGCCGCACCTTCCATCGCATCCGCTAGCATCGCAGTCGTTATCCGCTCCACAAAAGAGTGTCATCCTGAGCGAAGCGAAGGACCTGCTTTCACCGCCGCCACACAGCATCAGCAGAAATGCCGTAGCTCCGGCCTGCTCCACGAACCCGCAATCCCTGCTCTGACGTCCGATCCCCTGCCCATGTCGCAATCACAGAGATCCGGCG
Source organism: Acidobacteriaceae bacterium (assembly GCA_965277125.1). GTDB lineage: Bacteria > Acidobacteriota > Terriglobia > Terriglobales > Acidobacteriaceae > Edaphobacter. Next base: position 1,566,214 of record CBDIBU010000005.1, read on the forward strand.
TCGCCCCTCCACTCCCAGCCCCGCTCCCCGACGCCGAGCCTCTCAAGCCCAAGCCGCCCGCCGCCGAATCGCGGCCCCGTCGGCGCCTCTGGGCCGTCGGCGTCGTCCTGCTCGTTCTGCTCCTTCTCGTCATCCTGCCGCCCTTTCTCAGCCTCAGCCGCTACCAGCGACGCATCGTCACCAGCATGTCCGATGTGCTCGGACGTCCCGTCCACCTCGACCACGTCTCGCTCAACCTCCTTCCCTTGCCCAGCTTCACCATCACAAACCTTGTCATTGAGGAACTCCCCCCGTTCGGCGCCGAGCCCATCATCCGGGCCAACACCGTCCGCGCCCGTCTGCGCGTCAGCTCGCTCTGGCGTCATCGTGTCGAGTTCTCCCGTATCACCTTCACCGACCCCAGCGTCAACCTCGTCCGCAACCCCGACGGCCGATGGAACCTCGAAGGCGTCCTCCTCCAGGCCGCTCGCATCAACGCCGCTCCTACCGGTCAGCCCCGCGCCGGCGGTCCGCCCCGCTTTCCCTACATCGAAGCCACCGGTGCCCGCGTCAATCTCAAACTCGACCGGCAGAAAACCCCCTTCTCCCTCACCGAGGCGGCATTCGCCCTCTGGCTGCCGCAGCCCCAGCAGTGGAGGCTTCGCCTCCGGGGCCGCCCCGCTCGAACCGACACCAGCGCGTCCGACACCGGCATCCTCCAGGCCGAGGCCACCCTCGAGCGCGCCGGCTCCGCCGGTCAGGTCCCCCTCAGCCTTGACGCGGGCTGGACCGGGGTCCCGCTCGGCGAGGCTAGTCGCGTCCTCACCGGCAGCGACGCCGGACTGCGCGGCGGCCTCACCCTCACCTCGCACCTCGCCGGCACCCTGGACCACGCCGCCCTCGAGCTCGAGCTCAAGCTCAACGGCCTGCACCGCATCGATCTCGTCCCCGACCGCCCCGTCGACGTCGACCTCCATTGCAGCGCCACCACGGCGCGTCTTCTGCACTCGCTCGCCGCGCTGCGCTGCCAATGGCCCCTGGCGGGCAGCGAGGGCGGGCAGCTCACGCTCGACGGCAGCGTCCCCAACCTCCTTGCGCCCTCGACCGCAGACCTCGCGCTCGCCGCCGACCATATCCCTGCCGAGTCTCTCCTGCGCTGGGCGCATGCCGCCACCGGCCATCTCGCGCCCGACCTCCGCGCCGCCGGCGAGCTCTCCGGAACCCTCACCTATCCCGGCGCTACCTCGCCCGCCAGAGCGCAGCTCGCGCTCACCGGCCTCGCCCTCTCCGGTGGCCATCTCGGCGCCATCCCCGTCCGCTTCGGCCCCATCCATCTACTCGGCGCAACTCCGCGCGCCAGCTCCCTCGGCGGCCTCTCTGTTTCCTTGGCGCCCACCACCGCCGCCTTCAGCCCCGCGGCTGCCCGTGAAGCCGCGGCCTCCACCGAACCCTCCTCCGCGCCGGAGGACCAAGCCTCCACGCCGCCCGAAAGCGGCGCCGCCATGCTCAGCGGCTTGGCCGACACGAACGGCTATACCGCGCATCTCGCCGGTCTGGTGCCGCTCAGCCGTCTGCTGGCCCTCGGTGCCGACCTCCCCGGCTTCGCCGGCAACCTCGCGCAGGTGCTCCCCAGCAACCGTGCCTCCGGCCCCACCCGCGTCGATCTCGCCGTTCGCCGCTCTTGGGGAGCCACCGCCCGCTGGACCGATAACCTCGCCCCACCCCCACCCTCCCCCACCAAATCCGCCCGCCACCCCCATCGCCACCATCGCCGGTAGAGGTGTTGACCGATCTCGCGTTCTCCAAGCCCTGTTACTCTACCCGCGAACCTGCGGCGATCCTGATGCGCTGCCCTCCAAGCTTGTCATTTCGACCGAAGAATGCACAGCTTCATCGTGCGTTCGAAGTGGAGAAACCTGCGTTTTGCTCCGGGCTGCAAGTACCCGTCTCCGGCAAACAGTAAGTCCCTCTCAAGAGTGATAAGCATTCTCGAAGAAATCCGACCCAGTGTAGGGAGGGGCACGTACCCCCTGAGCCACCCATTCCAAACACGCTCTACCGTCCGCCCCCCGCCGCCTCGCCGCCACTCCCCCGCGAGCGGTCGCCGAGCCGCAGCAGGTGCTCGCTCGCGACCACCTCCGGCACCGTGCCGTCGTTGACCTCCACCTGCTCCGGCGTCCCCTGAAACAGAATCCGCACGGAGGCCGATCCCTTCGCCGGCACCCGCAGCCGCTCCGTCGCCGTCAGCGTCCCCGATCGAACCGTCACCGGCACCTCCGCCGTTGCCCCGCCGTCGTTGCGCACCTCGACCGCCACCAGATTGCCGTCCGGCTGCCCCTTGGTCCCCGGCAGCGCCCGCGCCGCCGCGCTCACGATCGAAAGGTCCGGAAGCCCCCGATCCGCATACACCCAGTCGCGAAAGAACCAGCCAAGCTCCTTGCCGGAGGCCGCCTCGAGTGCCGCCTCGAAGCTCTTCGCCGTACGATCCCGCTCCGGCAGATGTCGCAGCCCCGCCAGCGCCGTCTTCAGCGCCGCATCCCCGACCACCGACCGCAGCATCCACAGCACCGCCACCGCCTTGTTCCGGAAGAAGACCTCCCGGCTCGCCTCCACCAGCGCCTCGCTCGCCACCGGCGCTCCCCCTGCTCTCGCCTCCCCGCCCACATCCGCCAGGGACAGCGCCGGCTGCATGTCGCGCAGCTGCGCGACCGCCGTTGCCCGTCCCTGCGCACGCTCGATCGCGACCAGAGGCAGAAACTGCGCCACCCCCTCATCCAGCCACAGCTCCGGCGAGCTGAAAAACGCGTGGCTCTCCAGATGGGTCATGGGAAACATGCTGGCCGCCTCGTGCGTCGTCTCCACCAGCAGCGCCCGTTGCGCGAACGGCTCCCCCGCATGAGCCAGCAGCACGGGCTCGCGCTCCCGCGGCGTCCCCAGCCACTCCGCCACCAGCGGTTCGGCCGCGCTCGCCACCGCCTCCACCCTTGCCGCATCCTCCGCCGACGCCCCCGCGACCGCGATCGGTCCGCCGACCGCAACCGGCGCGCTCCCGCTCACAAACAGACTCAGCGGCCCAAAGCCGAGCGCCGCCGCGGGCCACTCCGCCGTCGCAATCACCGGCGTGCTCGCGGTATCCGCCTCCCCGCCCCGCGCCGAACCCTCATTCACCACCGAGAAACTCGCCGCGCGACCGCAAAAGAACGCCGCCATTGGCAGCTTCGGCACGACAGCCCCCTCCGCCGCCCCCGCGCTCTCGATCTCCAGCCGCAACCGCACCGTCGCCGCGCTCTGCCGTCGACGCTGCTCGCCGATCGCTTCCGCCAGCCGTGCCCCATCCTCCAGAAAGATCTGCGGCGAGGCGACCGGATACCACAGCACGTTGCCGAAGCCGCGCAGCGCCGTTCCCTCCGGCCCAATCGCATCCCAGTCCGCCGCCGACGCCTGATCGATCGACTCGCCGGCGCGCACCAGTCGCGCGGCCGATGGCTCGATCGCGCCCGAGTAGAGGATCGCCAGCTCGACCGACCCTCCCGGCGCAAGCGCCGTCGGCAGCGTCACCACAGCCTCGTTCGCCGCCCCCGTGTGGTCCGCGTCCGTGTCCACGCGGTGCTGGTCAAAGGGAAGCTTGGCCGGCGTCGCCGTCCCGCTCCGTCCGGACACGGCGTCCCACCGCAGCGTCGAAGAGAGCTGCAACGCCAGCTTCGGCAAGGCCACCGCCCCGTCGTTCCGTATCCGCAGTCGTGCCACCCCACTCACCCGCGCCAATGCCGGCTCGAGGTGCAGCTGCAGATCGTAGGCCGTCACCGTCAGCGCCCCGCGCTGCTCATCCGTAATCGCCTCCGCCTCGCTCCCCGCACTCGCCGACCCGGACCTTGTCGCCTGCGCTGCCGCCCCAGTCTCCCCCTGCACGGCGCTCTTGCCCGCGTCGCCCTGCCCCGCAAAGCCCACTGACACACCGCACAGCAGCAGCACCGCCAGCCGGCGCCAGCGTCGTCGCCCCCGAGACCTCAACTGCCCAGCCCCTTCCTCGGCCGCGCCGGCTTCGCCACGGGCGCGACCCTCTCCTCCGCAGGCGCGCGCCGCTGTCGCATCGCCTCAAACATCACCACCGCCCCCGCAACCGAAACATTCAAGCTCGCCACCGCGCCCGCCATGGGAATCCGCAGCAGGTGATCGCACGTCCGCTTGGCAAGCTCATGCATGCCCGCGCCCTCGCGCCCCAGCACCAGCACCGCGTCCGTCTTCCAGTCAAAGTCCATGTAGTCCTGCTCGCCTCGTTCGTCGAGCCCCACAATCCAGAAGCCCCGCTCCTTGGCCTGCTCGAGCGACCGCACAAGGTTCACCACCCGTGCCACGCGCACATGCTCGATCGCCCCCGCCGAGCTCTTCGCCACCACCGCCGACAGCGGCGCCGATCGCCGTTCGGTCAGCATCACACCGTCCGCTCCCGCACCGTCCGCGCTTCGCAGCAGCGCTCCCAGATTATGCGGGTCTTCGACCCCGTCCAGCGCCAGCAGCAGCCGGTGCTCCGCCCGCCCCGGCCGGTCGATCAGGTCCTCGAGCGACAGCAGCGTCCGCTCGCGCATCATCGCGATCACGCCCTGGTGCATCTCCGTCTTCGCCAGTCGGGTCAGCTGCTGGCGCGACTCCAGCACTACGCGGATGCCCGCCTCGCCGCACTGCCGCAACAGGCGTTCCAGCCGCTCATCCTGCCGCCCCCGCGCCAGCAACACATGGTCCAGCAGCCGGGAGCGGGCTCGCACCGCCTCCTCCACCGGGTGGAGGCCATAGAGCACGTCCATCACCCCAGTCTACCCCGCCCCGGTCTCCCAAACTCGCCGCCGACTGACCTCACGGATTGCCGGTTTCCCGAGTCTTTTTCGGACAAAGCCGCGTCAAATGCACATGCGTTCGATTGCTCTCTCCCGCGCTCAGGCCGGCAGCGCATCCGCTACCCAGGCCGAGAACCTCGTCATCGCTCAGGGCCTCAAGCTGCACGATACGGAGCTGCTGGACCGCCTCATCGAGGAGTACCAGCACCGCCTGCTGCGCTATCTTCTGTTCCTCTCCGGCAACCGTGAAGTCGCCGAAGATCTCTTCCAGGAGACCTGGATTCGCGTTCTGGTCCGGGGCGCGCAGTTCGATGGGCGCTCCCGCTTCGATACCTGGCTCTTCACCATCGCCCGCAACCTGGTCATCGATCTCTCCCGCAAACGCACCATGGCCAGCCTGGACGAGATGAGCGAGGCCGGAGACAACGAACGCCCCTTCGAGATCGCGGACGACGAGCCCTCACCGTTTCAGCAGTTCCAGACCGGCGAAGATCGTGCCGAGGTGCACCAGGTGCTCGTCGGCCTGGAGTCGAACTCCCGTGAGGTCCTCGTCCTGCGCTTCTATGAGGAGCTCTCGCTCGAAGAGATCGCCGGAATCACGCGCGCGCCTCTTTCCACCGTCAAGAGTCGCCTGTATCGTGGCCTTGCCTCCATCAAGCCCGAGTTGGCGCGACTTCGCTCTGCTCGGGGCTCGGAGGCTCGCTGATGCCGCTTCCCACACCCGACCCTTCCACACCCGACAGCCCCCCCGCGCCCGACAAGCTGGCCTATGGCTCGCTGACCGCCCGGGCGGCGCTCGTCAATCGCACACACCGCGTCGTGCGCGAGCGCGCGGAGGACCTCCACGCCCAACGCTCGCACGGGCGCAGCCTGTGGCTCCCCATGGGGCTCTGTGCCGCGTTTGTCGTCATCCTTTGCAGTGCCATCTGGTCCCTCCTCGACCAGTACGAACTCAACCCCACCGGCATCCCCGATGCCAGCAGCCAGCTGCTTGTCGTGCTGCTCTGGTTCCTGCCCGTCTCCGCAGCCATCTTGGCCGTTGCCCTGCGTCATCGCGCGCGGGCTGATCGCGAGCCCATGCCGTGAAGAACGATGTCCAGAACGTCCCGAATCCGATGAATGCACGAGTCGGCCGGGAGGACGATCTAAGCATCATTCCCGCCTGGTCGGTCATCCTCGCGGTGGTCGTCTTTGTCGCCGTGCAGTATCTCTTCCACGTCGTCATGCCCCACCACAAGCACGAGCTTCTGCCGCTGCGGCTGCTCATGGGCTACTCCTGGGGCACGGCCCTCGCCAGCTATGCCCTGCTCGTCGGCTACGTCAGCCGCGACGTCCGCCGGCGCGATATGTCGGCCAAGCTCTGGATGCTCATCGTTGTTCTCCTTCCCGGCGGCATCGGCGCCGTCGTCTACTTCCTTCTGCGGCAGCCCGTGCAGAAGCGTTGCCCGCACTGCAGCACCGCCATCTCGGCAAATTTCCACTTCTGCCCGCAGTGCCAGTTCCAGATGGCCCCTGTCTGCGGCCAGTGCTTTCGCGGGGTCCGCATCACCGATATCTTCTGCACCCAGTGTGGCCACGATCTGGCCGAGGACGGCGCGCCGGCCCGGCTGCGGGCGTACAGTGACTAGGACAACATGGCACCGCTGCCGTTCCTCTCGCGACCCTTCAGCACAGATCGAGACACAGTCAAAGCCCTGAGGCAACTGCAACCACCTTGACCGCATTGATCATTGACGATGAGGCGCTCAGTCGCCAGGAGCTGCAGTTTCTCCTGGAGGATGCCGGCGGCATCGAGATCCTCGCCCAGGGCAGCAATGGCATCGAGGCCGTCGAGCTGATCGGCCGGCACCGTCCCGACCTGGTCTTCCTTGACGTGCAGATGCCGGGCCTGGATGGCTTTGCCGTGCTCAAACGTCTGCTCGATCGCAAAGCCCCCATGCCGCAGGTCGTCTTCGCCACTGCCTTTGACCAGTACGCCGTGCGCGCCTTCGAGGTCAACGCGGTCGATTATCTGCTCAAGCCGTTTGAAAAAAAGCGCGTCCTGCAGAGCCTCCGAAAGGCTCAAGCCCGCCTGGCCCTGGCAAGCGATCCAATCGCCCCCACATCGACCCCGTCCAGCTTCCCCGCGCTCAGCACGCAAGAGATCGCGCACCCTGAGGGCGGAACCGAAGCGAAGCTCGATGCGTTGCTCCGCCTGATGGAAGAGCGAACGGCAGGAATCCGTGGCGGAGGATCGACCCACGGCTCCTCGGGCAAGATCGTCGTGCGCGCCCAAAGCCGGCTGCTGCTCGTCGACCAAAGCGAGATCTGCTTCGCCGCGATCGAGGAGGGCGCCATTCGGGTCGTTACGCCGACCGTGCAGGGGCTCTCCAACTGCCGCACCTTGGAGGAGCTCATGGACCAGCTGGACCCCGAGACCTTCTGGCGCGCGCATCGCTCCTTTGTCGTCAATCTCCAGCACATCGGTGAGGTCGTGCCGTGGTTCAAGTCCAGCTACCAGCTCCGCATGGATGATCCCAAGCGCACCGAGATCCCGGTCAGCCGAGCGCAGACCCGGCGCCTTCGCGATCTGTTCAACCTCTGATCGCACGCTCCAAAAGCCGTGCTCACGGCTTCCCACCGCGCAGCTGCAGGCGCTAGCGCCGTCGAGCCTTGGGTTCCTTGTAGTGGTGGTTGAAGTCGAAGCGGTACACCGCCCCAACGCTTAGCACGCGCGGATTGATCATACCGGAGCTCACCGCCGCTGTATCCCAGTGCTGATACTGGAAGTCCGCCATCGCCGACCAATGGTGCGAGACGTCGTACTCGACCCCCAGGCCGGGCGAGTACACCGTGGAGATGGTCCGCAGATAGATGAAGGGCCCGTTGCGAAAGCCGCCATCCTGGAAGTCGATCGCCCCTCGCCCTACCAGAAAGTTCACATAAGGGCGGAAGACGCCGATCTCGCGTTCGACCCGCAGCCCGCCCAGCACGTCTTTTTGTGAGTCCACGGTTCCGCCGTGCACGGGGTAGGTTCCGCGAACCTCGATCACCGGTCGCAGGCGGCGAAAGGTAAGGAAGGCGACGTCGCCGCCCGCGGTGACGCTCAGATTGTGGCCGCCCGCTAGATTGGTCCATGTGCCGGTGCCCGCGCCAAACGCCGAGATCTGCAGCTGCTGCACGGCGGTCGCACCGGTCTGCGCGTGCAACGCACAGAGTTGGGAAAGGAAACTCAAGCCAAGCAACGCGAGGATCCTTCGCACGCTCCGCGGAGATGGGGAGAGATAATTCAATACAGACCTCGCCGAATGACGCTGCTGCGATCTTATGGTGTTAGACGACATCGCTGACGCCGTGAAGCAAGTCTGTGTGCACGGACGGGGAGGTGGGGTGTGACCATCGGGCAAGCAAATGGGCGGTGGTCGCTGCTCCTTCTGGCGGAGGAGGCGCTCGTCTTTGTCCTTGTTGCCGCTATTGGAGTTACGGGAGCGGACTGGGCGATCTGGAAGCTGCGTGGCGGACCAATCGGGGCGGTCACCGTCACCCGCACGGTCGTGGCTCCGCTCAAGGGGAACCGCGAGGAGTACTACCCGGACGGGACAGAGACGTTGCCGTGCAGCCGGTCGGTGCTGCCGTGGGGCGGCGCGGGGGCGTGCTGGCGCATGGAGCGACAGCGAACGATCCTGGAGCGCTGAACCGTCAGAATCGCTGTGATTTCGGGTGGACAGAAGTTACATTTGGGTGCGCAAAACGGACTTCTTACCCGCTTTGCGGACATGTTAAAGCGCCCCCCTCCGGGCAGCTGCACGGAGGCCCAAACCCGCGCGCAGCAGCGCGAGTGACGATGCTGACATCCGCCAGCTCCTACACGAGAGCGCACCCGCGATGCTGGTCATGGTAGCCTGCGCGCCAGGCGGACAGGATGGAGTTGCGTCTACTTCGCCGTGCCGACGGGGGTGGCGGAGGTGACAGTGAGCGTGTCGCCGGCGAGCTTGCCGTCGACCGTCACCTTGTCGCCGATGAAGGGGGCGAGCTTGTCGGCGTTGGCGACCTTGTAGACCTTGTCGCCGACGACGAAGACGGTGGGTTCTCCACCCTTGACGCACTTCTTGGCGCAGGCAGCGTGGTCGGCCTTGGAGACGGAGGCAGGGTCCTTGGCACACATGGCGTCCGCGACCCAGCCTGTCATGGTCTCGGCGAGGGCGGCGGTGGAAGCAAGGGAGAGAGCAACAGCGGTGAGCGTGACGAGCGTTTTCACGGGAGCCTCCGAGCAGATTGCGGTGTCGCGGAATTATAGCGCGTGCCGGGCGAGTGAGAGTGGAGCATCTAGGGCAACACGCGGAAGGCAACGCTGAAAGACCATTGCGCCGCGTGAAGATAAATTTGGAGCGGGAGAGCGAAGAATTGAGCGATGGCATCTGACAATCGATAGACAAATTCCAAGCCCAAGAGGCAATGAGGTAAGCGATGGCGATCAAGACGGCGAAGGACCTATTTATCGATGAGTTGAAGGATATCTACTCGGCGGAGAAGCAGGCGATCCGGGCGTACCCGAAGCTTGCCAAGGCGGTGACGTCGCCGGAGCTGAAGGAGGCGCTGCAGACGCATCTGGAAGAGACCAAGGGACAGGTCGCGCGGCTGGAGCGGGTGTTTGAAATTCTGGGCAAACGGGGCACCGGCAAGACCTGCGCGGCCATGAAGGGGCTGGTCGAGGAAGGGCAAGAGATCCTTGAGGAGATCGAGGGTGGCCCGGTGCGGGATGTGGCGCTGATCGCCTCGGCTCAGCGGATGGAGCACTACGAGATCGCGGCGTACGGCACGGTGGCGACGCTGGCAAAGGCAATGGGCGAGACCGAGATCGCGCAGCTGCTGGGGCAGACGCTGGACGAAGAGAAGAACGCGGACAAGAAGCTGACCGGCGTTTCGAAGAGCGTGAACAAGCAGGCGCTGGCCGGGGTGGCGGAGGAGGAAGATGAGGAGGAGAAGGAAGAGGTTGAGGCCTAGGCCTCGCGGCGGAAGTGTAGCGCGTGCCGGTGCGGGTCGCGTGCGCGGAGTGTAAGGCCCTGCGCTCGAGACCCGCCTGGTCCGGACAGGGTTAGGCCGCGGCGTCGGCGCAGGATGCCGACGGCTCCGAGCAGACCTGAGCCGAGCAGCAGAAGACTCGATGGTTCGGGAGTGGTCGCCGTCGGGATGGTGGTCGCGGTCATCGTATTGACGCCAAACAGATCCGTGCTGTTGATGGTGACGGAGTCGAAGACGCCTGAAAGGTGAGCGTATCCAAAGCCGGGTCCGTTGAAACCTGTGCCGCTTGAGGTCAGGGTTTCAAAGCCCGCAGGCACACCATTCTCGAACAGGGCGAAGGTGACGTTCATCGCCGGCGTAAAGGTATCGAAGGCGAAGGAGAGTGCGGAGAGGTTCTGGGAAAAGACGACATTGAGCGGCCCTTGCAACTGATTATCGAGATACGAGGAGTCGTAGAAGAAGGTCGTCGTGCTGGTGAAGCTTGCGGAGATCCCATTGTTGGCCAGGGTAAAGGGCGTCTCCTGTGTGGTGGGCGGAAGGGTTCCGAAGTCGAACACGGCCGTGTCGGCATGGGCGGCGAGGGTGGAGGCGAGCAGATCTGGGGCAAGGCAGAGAATCAGGCGCATGGAAGGACTCCTTTTCCGAAGCACAGTAACGTTACTACGGCGCTCGAAGAAGTCAATGTGAATTGAAGCAGATTGTGCGGGGTGCGGGTCGCGTGCGCGGTGCGGGTCGCGTGCGCGGAGTGTAAGGCCCTGCGCTCGAGACCCGCCTGGTCCGGACAGGGTTAGAGGCCGCGGCGTCGGCGCAGGATGCCGACAGCTCCGAGCAGACCTGAGCCGAGCAGCAGAAGACTCGATGGTTCGGGAGTCGTCGCCGTCGGGATGGTGGTCGCGGTGAAGCTTCCCAGACCGGGGAAGTCGTTTACGCTTTCGACGACGGCGTCGAAGTCGCCGGTGAGGGTGATGGAGCCGGTGCTTGGACCGCCGCTATTCAAGTTGGTGCTGCCAGACTGCGATCCCACCTGGATTCCGTCGCGGAAGAGGTGAAAGTTGACCGTCTGCAGCGGGGAAAAGGTGGCGAAGTCGAGGGCGAGCGAGGAGAGAGCGGAGCTGAAGCCAATGTCGATCGGGGTGAGGTCTTCGTTATAAAGGAAGACCTCCGGACTGTCGGGGCCGGATCCGAAGTAGTACGAGCTGGTGCTGATATTGACGGTGGCGGTGACACCATTGTCGGTGAGCACAAAGGGTGGTGTGGCGTCGCCCGGAACGTTGTTGAAGTTGAAGTTGGCGGTGTCGGCGTGGGCGGCGAAGGTGGAGGCGGCGAGCAGAGCTGGGGCAAGGCAGAGAATGAGGCGCATGGAAGGACTTCCTTTCCGAAGTATCGTAACGTTACTACAACTTTGGGAAGTCGGTGTGAATTGAAGGGCCTCCTTGGTGTGCGTGGAGGAGGCGGGGTGGCATGGGCGTACTCTCCGGGTGGCCAAAGAAAGTACGAGGGTGAGGTAGGGTTTTTCTGGGTTGCCTTAGGTGGTTCTAAGTGACAGAGAAGTGGACGAGCAGGAAGCTAATGGCGACGGCAGCCGCAGCAAAAGGTAGTACGAAGATGAGGCCGGCGAAGGTGAGCTGTGACCAGGCCATGGCTTTGAGATAGCTGCCGTCGCTGCAGGCCTGACTGATTCGGCTGGTTCCTCGGCCGCAGCTTGCGCGACCACGCGGTCGATTGGAGTGGAGCAGAACGGACACATCGAGAACGAGTCGTTGATGGTCTATGCACGGCTCCTGGGCTATGCGCTGACCGACTATGCCGAGAGGTTTTGTGCTGGACGCAGCGAAGGCACACTCTACTGCTTTGCGGTGAGCTCCGGCTGGGTGTGGGCGAGGGCCTTGGCGCGACGGGTGTTTGGCTCGAGGGCGAGAAATTTGCGATAGGCGTCGGCGGCCTCATCGGTCTTGTGCAGCTTGGTCGCGACCTCGCCGAGGAGGAACCAGGCGTCTGCGTCATCGGTGATCAGTTTGACGGCGTCGCGGACGCGATTATAGGCGGCGAGAGCATTGCCGTCATCGCGGTAGAACTTTGCGACTTTGATGTCTTCGGCTTCGCGCTCGTCGTCGCTTTGGAGATGGGTGGGCTTGGGCAGCTTGCGCCTGCCGGTTGGGGCGGCAGTGGCTGAAGGTGTGTCGAGCGGGTCGTCGGGATCGGCGGCGCTGGAGGAAGACGATCCGGAGGAGCTGGAAGACGACGATCCGGAAGAGCTTGAGGACGATCCGGCGTTCGGGTCGGCCTCGCCGGGGTACGGGAACTGCTTGCCCGCGCCTGGGCCCGCGCCTGGGGTAGAGGCTGGTTTTGTGGATGGGGGTGCATGTGGAGCGGAGGCGGCGGCGGGTGCGATGGGATCGTCGGGGTCCGCCGTTCCGGGATGGTCGCCGGGGTAGGGGAACTGCTGCTTGGCGCTCGGGGCGGGGGCGGCGGTGCACTTCCCTGCGGCGGCGTCGGCCGCGGAGCAGGGGGGCGCGGGCTTGGGGGCCGCGGGCTGGCTGCCGGTTTGGGCGGAGACGGCGGACGGAAGCGCGAAGACGGCGAAGGCGGCCAGAGCGAGCGAGGGTGAGTGCCGACGCGGGCTGTCCAAGCGGGAAGCCATGCTGAGAGTTTACGCTGAGCTCCTGTAGCGCGGGTGTCGCCGGGTGTGGTCTGCGGGCGCGCGGTATGCTCGGCTGGTGCGAAGGGAAGGTGGGCTGATGCCGATGGGACGATCTTCGGGGCTGATGATTCGATCATCGGCGATTCACGCTGCGGGTTGCTATACCCTGCGACCGATTCGGCGGGGCGCGCGGGTGTGCGAGTATAACGGGCCCAGATTTCCAAAGGAGGTTGCGGATGACCGATACGCAGACCGAAACCTTACCTATCTCTTTAGCTTTGGCGCGGACGGGTCGGTGATTGATGGCTTCGGGACGGCGATGTTTCTGAATCATTGCTGCGAGCCGAACTGCGAGACGGAGGAGGAGGAGGGGCGAATCTTTATTGTAGCGATCCGCGATATCGCGGCCGGTGAGGAGCTGACCTATGAGTACAACCTCCATGACTCAGACGATGAACCGGGGGTGTGCCACTGCGGGGCGAAGAGGTGCCGGGGGACGATGTTCAGCGAGGAGGAGCTGAAGCGGCGAGCGCGGCGGGAACGGGCGGCGGCGCGCAAGGCGGCGAAGGGGTAGGGGTGGATGCTCCCGGTTAGGTGGGCGAGGTTGCGGGTGGGGCGGGGCTGCATCGGCATGATGGAGATGCCAGGCTTGGGGGGCGGCGCGGATGCAGGGCGCCGGGGTACGCGGCGGTAGAATGGAAGGTGCGGGCGGAGGGGTTGAGCCCGCCATGACAGCTTATGGCGTATCAGGTTCTAGCGAGGAAGTATCGGCCGCAGCGATTCGCGGACGTGGCGGGTCAGGAGCATGTGACGGTCACGTTGATGAATGCGCTCCAGCAGGGGCGGATCGCGCACGGCTATATCTTCAGCGGGCATCGCGGGATCGGGAAGACGACGATTGCGCGAATTTTGGCGATGGCGCTGAACTGCCGGAACGCGATTGGAAGCGAGGCGCGGCAGACGGCGGAGCCGTGCGAGGTGTGCGAGAGCTGCACGGAGATCCGCGCCGGCAATGCGGTGGATGTGATTGAGATCGACGCAGCGACGAATCGCGGGATCGATGAGATCCGCGAGCTGCGGGACGCGGCGCGCTACCGGCCGGCGCGGGACAGGTACAAGATCTACATCCTGGACGAGGCGCACCAGATCACGGATGCGGCGTTCAATGCGCTGCTGAAGACGCTGGAGGAGCCGCCCGACCACGTGGTCTTTATGATGGCGACGACACAGCCGGAGGACATACCGCAGACGGTGCGGTCGCGCTGCCAGCATTTCAGCTTCCATGCGGTGAAGATGGCCGACATCCTCAAGGAGTTGCGCGGGATCGCGGCACAGGAGGGTGTGGAGGCGGACGATGCCGCGCTGGGTCTGCTGGCCGAGGCGGGTGACGGCTCGATGCGGGACGCGCTGAGCATCATGGACCAGGCGATCGCGAGCGCGCCGATGGAGGGCGGGCACGCGGTGCTGAGCGCGGCGCAGATCCGTGAGCTGATGGGCACGGTGTCGAATGCGGGGTTTGAGCGGCTGCTGGAGGCGGTGGACGGGGGCCGAAGCGCCGAGGTGATGACGCTGGCGAACGAGCTGCTGGACACAGGCAATAGCCCGTCGCAGCTGGCGCGGCAGTGCGTGAAGTATCTGCGCAACGTGCTGATGGCGAAGATCGCCGGGGTCTCGATGGATGCGGGGGCGACGAATGGCAGTGGGGCCGAGATCTTGCAGATTTCGCCCGAGGAGCGGCGGCGGGCGGCGCGATCGGCGGCGCTGTTCACCGAGGAGGAGCTGACGCGCAATCTGCAGGTGATGCTGCGGACGTTTGACGAGCTTGGGTACAGGCAGGAGCCGCGGCTGCACTTTGAGTTGGGGCTGCTGAAGCTGGTGCACCTGCGGCGTCTGCTGCCGGTGGAGGAGCTGCTGAGCGGGCTGCCGGGTGCGGGGCGACGAGCGGAGGCGGTGTCTGCCGGCGCGGGAACGCCGGCTCGGTTGACGACGACGGGGCAGGGTGCTTCGCGGCAGGTAGGTGAGGAGCGGACTGGGGCGGCAGAGGCGGGCACGGACACTTCTGCACGGCCGAATGAGACACGGCAGAACGAGACACGGCCGGGATTTTCGCCGTTCGCGAGGGTGCCGGGGCGGTATGGGGATGGGGGAGGGACGCTGGCGCGGTTGGAGGCGAGCGCGGCGGCGGCGGTGAGGCGAGAAGAGCCTCGCGGGGCCGCTGTGGAGGTTGCCGATCCTGTGGTGAGGATAGCGGCCGGGCCGACCGGGCCTGTCGGGCCGACCGTAGCCACGCGCGAGCCGGTGGCTGCGATTTTGCCTGAACCGACGAAGGCGTCCGACCTTGGGAGCAATGGAACGGCTTCGCCGGCGGATGTGGATTTCGCGGCAGCGCAGCCGGCCTCGTCCCCTGCGGGAAAGAGCGGAGTGGCGGAGCACGGCAGAGAGGATGTTGCGGCGACTCTGACGGTGGCAACCGATGCCGCGACGGGGACCGGGCTGGGCGCGCAGGAGACGGCGAGGGCGAGCGAGGCGGTGGAGCGCGGTCGCGAAGCCGTGGCGACCGCTGCCGCAGCCGACGGGGAGCGTGCGGCAGAGCTGCAGGGGGCGGCGGTCGAGGCACTTTTGCGGGCGAAGCAGACCTCGGCAAGCGAGGCCATGGAGGAGGCGGAGTGGACGGTCCGCGATGGATCGTTGCGGGTGCAGACGACGCTTTCAAAGACGATGTTGCCGATGGTGCTGACCCAGGAGGCGGATCGGGTGGCACGGGCGGCGGTGTGGGCGGCGGGGGGTGACGGTCTGGCGATCGAGTGGCTTCCGGCAACGGCGACGGCGACGGCGACGGAAGAGCGCAAGGGGACGGGCAAGCGGCCGGCGCGCAGCGGATCGGCGCAGGCGCGGGCGGAGCAGCATCCGATGGTGAAGCAGGCGCAGCAGCTCTTCGACGCCGAGATCCGCAAGGTGATCGACCTTAGCGACGGCAAGTAGCATCGGGTTTACGGAAAGTGGAACGGAAATGTTTGGCGCACGTAGAGGCGAAGGAGCGTGGGATGGACTTCAGCAAGATGCAGGAGATGCTTGAGCAGGCGCAGGCCATGCAGGGGCAGATGGAGGAGCAGCTTTCGGCGACGGTCGTGGAGGCGCAGAGCGGCGGCGGCGTGGTGACAGTGCGGATGAACGGGCGCAAGGAGGTGCTGCGGCTGAAGATTGAGCCGTCGGCGATCGGGAGCTCAGGGAGTGACCTGGAGCTGCTGGAAGACCTGATCGTGGCGGCGGTGAACGAGGCGGGCCGGCGGGCCGATGAGGCCATGAAGTCGAACGTGGCGGGCATGATGGGCGGGATGACGCTGCCCGGGCTGGAGTAGTGGCGACGCGCTTTGCCGAGCCCATGGCGCGGCTGATCGATGAGTTTCGCAAGCTGCCGGGAATCGGGACCAAGAGCGCGCAGCGGCTGGCGTTCCATGTGCTGCGAACGAGCGAGGAGGATGCGCGGTCGCTTTCGGCGGCGATTCTGGAGCTGCGGGCCAAGCTACGGCTGTGCTCGGTGTGCAACAACGTGACGGATGTGGATCCGTGCCTGTTTTGTTCGAGCGGGGTGCGGGAGCACGATGTGATCTGTGTGGTGGAGGAGCCGACCAACATCGCGACGATCGAGAAGACGCGGGGGTACGGCGGGGTGTATCACGTGCTGCACGGGACGTTGAGTCCAGTGAACGGCGTGGGGCCGGAGCAGCTGCGGCTGAGCAATCTATTTTCCCGCGTGGGGACGGCGCGGGAGATTATTCTGGCGACCTCGCCGACGACCGAGGGGGAGGCGACGGCGGGCTATCTGGCGGGGGAGATCCGGCGCATCAGCGCTGCGGTGCGGTTGACGCGGATCGCGACGGGGGTGCCGGCGGGCAGCGATATCGAGTACGCCGATGAGGTGACGATGTCGCGGGCGATGGAGGGACGGCGGGAGCTGTGAGGCTGTTGTGCGGGAGCACCTATTGGCCGCAGGCAGCGGGGGAGAGTTTCTCGCCGTTGATAAGTCGACTGTAGATGCCGGCGCTTAGCTTAGGGATTCGCTGTTGTGTGTTGAAGTCGACGTAGATCAGACCGAAGCGGCTGCCGTAGCCGCTGAACCACTCCAGATTGTCGTGGCTGGACCAGACGTGGTAGCCGCGAATATCGGCTCCGGCGGCGATGGCCTGCTGCATGGCGGCGACGTGCTCGACGAGGTAACGGCACCTGCGCACATCGTGCACGGCGCCGTCCACGAGCTTGTCTTCGCCCGGAAATCCGGCGCCGTTCTCGGTGATGAAGACGGTCGGGTTGCCGTATTCGACTCGGATGCGATCGAGGAGCGCCTTGAACTGATCTGGCCGAACTGGGCCATTGAACGCCGTGTCGGTGCCCTTGGGCAGAAAGATTTCGGTGGCGGTGGGGTCGGGAGTTTGCTGCGGGGTCTGCTGCGGATGACGGATAAAGACAGGCGCGTAGTAGTTGATGCCGAGGTAGTCGAAGTGGACGGCGTGGATTCTGGCCGCGTCCTCGGGTTGCACATCGATCGCGAGGCCGCGGGCCTGTGCGACCGCCAGGATGTCCGCGGGGTAGGTTCCTTTGAACATCGGATCGAGGAACCAGCGGTTCAGCACCCCGTCCGCGAATCTGGCTGAGGCGATGTCGGCGGCGGTGGGGTTATCCGCCGTGATCGTGGGCAGAAGAGGAAGGGCGATGCCGAGGTGTCCCTTGTATCCCTTTGCGTTGAAGCTCTCCTTTGCCGCCGCAGCCGCGAGCAGGACGTGGTTGTAGGTCTTGAGAGAGACGGCAAGGTGGGCTCCGTCGGGGATGAGGTGGAGGTCGCCCTTACCGCCGGCGAGTCTCTCTTCGGCTACGGTCTTGACGTCGCGCTCGATCAGCGGCTCATTGACGAGCACGAAAAGGTCGACCTGATCGGCGAAGTTGGCGAAGACGACCTCGGCGTAGTGCCGGAACCAATCGATGGAGGCGCGGTTGTCCCACCCGCCGGCGGCGGCCAGCGAGGCCGGCATGTCCCAGTGATAGAGGGTCAGCATGGGTTGAATGCCGGCGGCTTTGAGGTCGGTGATGAACTGGCGATAGTGCGCGACGGCGGCGGGGTTTACGGGACCGAGACCGTCGGGGATGATTCTGGGCCAGGAGATGGAGAATCGGTAGCTTGTGAGGCCCATGGTTTTGAGCAGGGCGATGTCTTTGAGGTACTGCTCGCGATCATAGAAGTTAATGGCCACCCTGCCCGAGATGCCGGGTCCGGCGAGGTGGTCGTCGTCGAGGTAGACGTCCCAGATGGAGGGACCTTTGTCGTCGGCCGTGGACGCGCCTTCCACCTGATAGGCGGCGGAGGCGGCTCCCCAGCGAAAGGGCTCGTTGTGGAGGCTGGCCTGGGAGTTGGTCTGGGCGTTAGCTTGGGCGTTCAGGGCCATGGAGGTGAGGAGGATGGCGAGGGTCAAAGGTCTTCGTAGCGGCATGGGTGGTGTTCCTTATGGCGAATGCCAGCGTACAACCATCTGCCGCCCGAGTGGGGAGGCGATGACGTCGCGCCGGATAGAGGTTATGGCCTAGTTGGAGTGAACCGCGGCTTACAACTGTTGCTGTCGGTGCCTTCTTCTGCGCTATCGCGGCCAGGTACGAGTGTACGGATCACTGGGGAATGCGGGATGTGCGTGAGCGATGACGAGAGCGCGGGTGATGACGAGGTTAGGATGGGCTCGGCGATTGCACCAGGTCGTCGCCGGACATCTCACGCGGCTTGTCCATGCCGGCAAGACGGAGGATGGTGGGCGAGATGTCGCGGAGGCTGCCGCCTGAGCGAAGGAGGGGGTTTGTGCCCTGGTCGGTGACGTAAATGAAGGGGACGGGGTTGGTGGTGTGGGCGGTGTGGGGACCGCCGGTGACGGGGTCGATGAGGAGCTCGGCGTTGCCGTGGTCGGCGGTGATGAGGAGCGAGCCGCCGCGCTGCTTGATGGCGGCGTAGATGCGGCCGAGTTCGGTGTCGACGGTTTCGACGGCGCGGACGGTGGGCTCGATCTTGCCGGAGTGGCCGACCATGTCGGCGTTGGCGAAGTTGACGACGATAACGTCGAAGGCGGTGTCGTCGACGGCTTTGATGACGGCGTCGGCGATGCCGGCGGCGGACATCTCGGGCGCGAGATCGTAGGTGGCGACCTTCTGCGAGGGGATGAGGGCGCGGTCTTCGCCGGCGAAGGGCGTCTCGATGCCGCCGTTGAAGAAGTAGGTGACGTGCGCGTATTTTTCGGTCTCGGCGACGCGCAGGTTGCGTAGGTTGGCCTGGGCCATGAGGTTGGCGAGGAGGTTGTCCATGGACTCGGCGGGGATGACGACGGGCAGGCGGAAGTTGCGGTCGTACTGCGTCATGCAGACGAAGTGCAGGTCGGCAGGAACGAGGAAGCGGGGGATTTCGGCTTCGAGTTCGGCGGAGTTGGGGAGGGTATCGGGGATCGCGGGGGCGTCGGGTGTGGAGGTATCGGCGTTGCGGGCGAGGACGCGGGTGATCTGGCGGACGCGGTCGGCGCGGTAGTTGAAGCAGAGGACGACGTCGTGGTCGCGGATGGGGCCGACGGGGGCGCCGAGCTGGTCGACGAGGGTGAAGGGCGGGACGAACTCGTCGGTGACACCGGAGTTGTAGAGATCGCGGACACGGGCGATAGGGTCGGTGTACTGGCCGCCGGCGGGGTTGCCGGTGACCATGGCGTCGAAGGCCTGGCGCTCTTTTTCCCAGCGGAGATCACGGTCCATGGCGAAGTAGCGGCCGGAGACGCTGGCGAGGGCGCCGACGCCGAGCTCGCGCACGGTGTGGGCGAGCTGATCGAGGAAGCCGATGGCGGAGGTGGGCAGGGTATCGCGGCCGTCGAGGAAGGCGTGGACGAAGACGCGGGGGAGGTGGTGCTGGGCGGCGAGGCGGAGGAGGGCGGCGAGGTGGCGCTGCTGGGAGTGGACGCCACCATCGGAGAGGAGGCCGCAGAGGTGGAGGGCGGTTCCCCGCTCCTGCGCCGTGCGGATGGCATGGAGGAGGGTGGGGTCGGTGAAGAAGGAGCCGTCGGCGATGGCCTGGTCGATGCGGGAGATGTCCATGCGGACGATGCGGCCGGCGCCGAGGTTGAGGTGGCCGACCTCGGAGTTGCCCATCTGGCCGTCGGGTAGGCCGACGAAGTGGTCGGAGGCGCGGAGGAGGGTGTTGGGGTAGTCGCGCAGGAGGCGATCGTAGGTGGGCTTGCGGGCGAGCGCGATGGCGTTGCCGTGGGTCTCGGCGCGGTAGCCCCAGCCGTCAAGAATGGTGAGGACGATGGGTCGGGAGGTTGGCCTGGACATGCTGAGGTGAGGATAGCAAGGCGGCCGGGGACGGACGTGAAGCGGCTTGTGCGAGCGTATCTGCATGAGGAGAGAGAGAGGTCCGGACTTGTGGGGCCCGGACCCGGTTGGGACGCCGCTAGCGGGAGAGTTTCTGTGTAGGGGCAGGGGTGTGGCGGACGGTGGGCGCGTTGGCGCGGCGCTTGGTGGGCTGGCGGGTGCCGGGGAGGTTGGCGGGGCGAACGGTCGCGTCGCGGCGTTCGCGGGCAGCCTGCTCTTCGGGGACGAGGTGGGTTTCCGGTTTGGGGGTATTGATCTTGACGACTTCTTTCATGACTGGGCCTCGGATGATCCTGGTTGTAGCCGCGACGGTGTGCGTTGCGGCAAGGAAGGTTGGGAGCAAATGCGCAAAGCCCGGCCGAAGGCCGGGCTTTGCGGGGGGTTAGCTCTGGTCTAAAGTTTAGTGATTTAGGTCAGAAACTACGCCATGCGTTGGCGTTAAAAGCTGATCTTCAGGATCTGGCCGTTGTTGCCGACGAACCATCCGGCTTCCGGGTTGGCGAAGGCGACGGCCCAGTAGCCGCTGACCTGCGGAAGTGTGAACCAGGTGTGACCTTCGTCGGGGGACCAGGCGGCTTCGCCGGATTTGAACGTTGGCTGGGTCTCGGTGGTGATGACGACGGTTCGGTCATGGTCATGGCCGAAGCGATCTCGATCGCGCCAATCATCGTTGTGCTCCCGTTCACGCCGATCGTCGTTGTGCTCCTTGCCACGCGCGTAGGCGAGGCCGAAGATGGCACCGGGCGTGGGGGGCTTGGCGGTGAGGGTCCAGCGTTGGCCGCCGTCGTCCGAGGTTGCGGCCTGCGCGGAGCTGTTGGAGGTCAGGTCGCCGCCGCCGACGATGCCGTGGACGGGATCGCGGAAGGCGACCGAGAAGCCGCCGGCGTTGGGGTTGCTGACGAGCGGCGTGTCATAGGCGTTCCAGGTGTTGCCGCCATCCCGCGTGGCGAGGATGCGCGCGATAGTGGAGCCGCCGGTGGCGATCCAGGCGTTGTCCCAACCCTGGGTCGCGATGCAGGTTCCGCTGGAGGAGAAGGACGCTTCGCCGGGCAGGGCGGGGGGCATGTTGCCGGCGATGGAGTGCCAGGTGATGCCGTCGGTGGTGCGGATGTCAGGGAAGACGCCGTCGACGGAGTCGCTGTGCGTGATGCCGCGGTCGGGTGTCCAGAAGGCGAAGCAGTCATAGAAGGCGTTCGCGGTTTTGTTTGTAAATTGGATGGTCCAGTGCGCGCCGGCGTCTTCGGTCTTGTAGATGCGGAAGTCTCCGGTGTTATTGCCGATGGACATGAGGTAGGCGACCTTGTCGCTGACGCCCTGGACGTCGCGGAACTGCAGGGCTTCGGCTCCGGGAACGACGCCGGACTTCCAGGTTTTGCCGCCGTTGGTGGTGACGACGTAGGTGCCGCCGGCACCGGAGGCCCAGACGACGCGGGAGTTTACCGGGCTGACGGCGATGAGCAGCTGGGTGGTGCCGCTGGTCTGCGGGGTAAGGGTGGGTTGGTGGCGCTTCCCTTCCTCTTGTGCGTGCCCGTGGGGCGCGGCGATGGCGGTGAACAGAAGAGCGAGCAGCGCGCGCTTGAGCATGGACTTCCTCCGGGGTGGGTTGTTCGGGTGGGAGAAGTATAGGAAGGGGTTGGAGAGGGCGTCAACCGCGCTGGTCGGTTTGCGGGCTGATGGCACAGCCTTCGCGGTGGGGCGGCGAAGGATGGGGCGGCCAGGCGTACCGGGCTTGCGGCGGTTGGGGGTTGGCCGGGAGCGGCGGCGGGGGGCGCCGCGGCGTGGAGGGAGGGGATGAGGGCGGCGAGCTCGGGGTCGGGCGGAGGGATGGGTTGCGTGGGTGTGGCCGCGGCCGGCTCGGCGGGTTTGCGCTGGAGCTCCTGGAGGAGGAGGCCGACGAGGGAGGTAGGCTGGGAGGCTGGGGCGTCGGGCGAGGAGAGCTCGGAGCGTGGGGCGATGGGGCCGAGGACGGGGTCGGCGACGATCTCCTCTATGGGGCTTTCCTGCGCGCGGGCGGGGGCGGGTTTGGGTTGGGGGAGGTTGAGGGAGGCGATCTGGAGGCCGTAGAGGAGGAGGCCGGCGCGGCGGACGTCCACCTCGTTGGAGGCGAGCTTGTTGAGGATGTCGCCGATGGCGTGCTGGATGGCGCTCCTGTCCTCGAGAGGGGGGAGGGTGAAGGCGGAGTTGCGGTGCTCGCCCTGGGAGTGGTCGAGGGTGGGGATGGGCCGGGCGCGGCGGGCGCTGTGGTAGAAGCAGAAGTCTTCGTCGCGGAGGCAGGGGCTGCCGCAGCGGTGGCCGTCGGTGAAGATGTGGCGGCACTGGAAGCGGCGGGTGGCGGTGTCTGGCATGGGTACCCCCTCCCCCGGGGTACTTTGGTCCTAAAGTCTTGAAAAGGCTGGATGGAAGTACGGGGTACCGGCGACGGTGAGACGCGAAGCAACGCAACGGCAACGGTGGCTCAGGAGGACAAGGGAAGGTGGGAGACGTACTTGATGGTTGTGCGCGGGGCGACGGTGGGGTTGGGCTTGGGGGCGGCGGCGGTGGAGCGCTTGTGATGCTTGTGAGGGGTGGGGGCGACGGTGGCGCCGGTGCGGGCGCGGCGGCGCTGGGCGGCCTGCTCGTGGGCGGGGAGGTGGGTGACGATGTCGGGTTGGTGGATTATGACTTTGGCGGGCATGGGTGGCCCTTTCCTGTGCTTGGGTTCGGGTTTTGGGCTTCGAGGGTAAAAGGGAAGCCCGGCCGAAGGCCGGGCTGTTGGTTTGCACTTATCAGAGTAGTGGAACCAGGAATGGAAGTACGCCAATAATCATTTGTGGGGCTCGATCTTTGCCGGCGTTAGTTTTGTTCCTGTCGGACAATCTCCACTGCTGTCACGATAGCTACTTCTGATGATGTTTACGACCATGATCCTGTTTCCTGTGTCTTCGCGTATTTCGTACACAGCCGGTTGACCCATTGCGTTCACAAGCCGCTCTATCCCATGACGACAGGTCTCGGGCTCGTGCTTCAGCGGTACGGAGATGTGACCGAGCGCGTTCGGGTTTACCGTCCCAACCTCAAAGGGTATAGGACTCTGCTGGGAGCATGCTTCTAGAACCTTGCTGGCCTCCGATGCTGGACCTACCCCTGGAGTGTCGCTGATAAGTATGTTTGCCCCGGCTACTCCACTCGTTCCTTGGTAGCCGTCCTCGGCATAAATCGTGTAGCGGTCACCTGTTCCTTGTACGATTCCGTAGTGCATCGTGGTTTGCTCTGCGTTAGCCTGAGCCACAATCCATTCCAGTGTGTTCTTTTCGTTCGTTGTGCCAGTTCGCGGCGCATTGAATCGAACCGAAAGCGCCTGTGTACGGGGAACAAGTACGCCAGGTTCATGGGGATGCTCATGTCGCCACCCTGGATCGGCGACGTCGATGAGCTTCGCTTCGCTGAAGATTGGATCTTCATAGCTGACGAGCCATCCGTACTCCGTTCGGACCTGCTCGACTATTTCGCGCATTGGGTAACTGCCCTGTGCGGACAGCACCACCTCGCTCCCAATCTTCTCCGCAGCCATAGTGCATTGATTGTTTTGGCCTAACATTTGAGCACATGCCAGCACCGCGATCCATTTTACTTGCCTAAGTTCACTCAACAGTTTCTGAAGTTTATTGGTATGCAAAATGCGGAGAGCAGGCCTCCACTGCGGCAGTTCTTGATTCCAGTCGCGTCGATTAGTGAAGTTCGATTGTTGCTATATTTGTAAGTAATATTTTAAGAGCTGGAAACCGCAAGGCAATTGCAAGCTAAGTTTAGGCCGTTGCTGTTGATAGTAGCGCACAGGGCCCGGCTGATACCCGACCACATCGGGAGTCCACTGGTTATGACCATCGGGGATAGCTGTTGGAACCCATGTCTCAAAAGCGAGACATGGGGCACCCGGCAAGCCTGATGCAGACGCGAATTTTGGTACCCTACTAGAGTTATCAACAAGCTCAAAGCTGTACCTGGACAGGTAATCTTTTGTCAAAAAGGCAACCTGGTGGCAGTCTCACGTCGCTGGCTGATCTACCTGTTCGTGTTCATCTCCGGAACGGTGAGTGGTGAGAACTGGGGAGGCAAGCCGTCTAGCCGCTCCACATAGTATGGGTGCGTGTGTACGTGCGGAAAGTCAGCGCGAGTTGGGTTGTTGGCGATGTAGCTCTTCTGGTGCCCGAAGTCTTCCAGGCTGCGGATGCGGTGATCGAAGTAGCCGTCCTGCCATAGTTTGCCGGCGGACGGTCTGCCGATCGCGTGGGAAGTGGCTCCCTTGATAAGTTGGGCGCAGCGTGCCGTGGCTTGGTCGATGGCGGGTGTGACGAGGACATGAAGGTGGTCCGGCATGACGACGAAGGCGTGCAGGGAGAAGTGTCCCGCGTCGCGATGATGAAAGAGGGTAGCGATGGCGAGGGAGGCGTTGCGGTCGGTCTGCAGGATGCGGCGACGTTGCCACGTGACGATCGTCAGAGCGTAGGTCGCGAGGGATTGTCGCAGCGTGGGCATGCGATGGGGAGGATAGCGCGGGTGTGCGGGAACGGGGCTGCCACGAGCGTGGGATGGTGGGAACGCCCCAGGGGGCTGAAGCCCCATCGTTGGAGGCCGTGATGCCGAGGCTGAAGCCTCGGCCTACCTAGCGGCCGGCTTGGTGCCGAGGCTGAAGCGTCCAACTCTTAAGCAGGAACCTATACGGTGCAGTTGATGGCGGCTTTGCCGAGGAATTGGGCGGCGGGGCCTAGTTGTTCTTCGATGCGGAGGAGTTGGTTGTATTTGGCGACGCGGTCGGTGCGGGAGGCGGAGCCGGTTTTGATTTGTCCGGCGTTGGTGGCGACGGCGAGATCGGCGATGAAGGTGTCTTCGGTTTCGCCGGAGCGGTGGCTGATGACGGCGGTGTAGCCGTGGCGGCGGCCGAGCTCGATGGCCTCGAGGGTTTCGGTGACGGTGCCGATCTGATTGACCTTGATGAGGATGGAGTTGGCGACGGCCTGGTCGATGCCCTTTTGGAGGATGGCGGGGTTGGTGACGAAGAGGTCGTCGCCGACGAGCTGGATCTGGTTGCCGAGGCGTTCGGTGAGGAGCTTCCAGCCGTCCCAGTCGTTTTCGGCGAGGCCGTCTTCAAGGGAGACGATGGGATATTGGCGGACCCAGTTGGCGTAGAAGTCGACCATTTCGGCGGAGGAGAGCTCGCGCCGATCGGACTTCTTGAAGAGGTAGCGGCCGGAGTCGGCGTTGAAGAACTCGCTCGAGGCGGGGTCGAGGGCGAGGGCGATCTGCTCGCCGGGGGTGAAGCCGGCGAGGGCGACGGCTTCGAGGATGACGTCGATGGCTTCGTCGTTGGATTTGAGGGAGGGGGCGAAGCCGCCTTCGTCGCCGACGGCGGTGTTGTAGCCCTTCTTTTTGAGGACGGACTTGAGGGTATGGAAGACTTCCGCGCCCCAGCGGAGGGCGTCGGCGAAGGTTTCGGCGCCGACGGGCATGATCATGAACTCCTGGAAGTCGACGTTGTTGTCGGCGTGGGCGCCGCCGTTGAGGATATTCATCATGGGGGTGGGGAGGACGCAGGCGTTGACGCCGCCGAGGTAGCGATAGAGGGGGAGATGGAGGGCGTCGGCGGCGGCGCGGGCGGTGGCCATGGAGACGGCGAGGATGGCGTTGGCGCCGAGGTTGGCTTTGTTGGGGGAGCCGTCGAGCTGGATCATGGTGGCGTCGACGAGTCGCTGGTTGGCGGCGTCGAGGCCGGCGAGCTCGGGGGCGAGGATGGACTCGATGTTGTCGACGGCTTTGAGGACGCCTTTGCCGAGGAAGTGGGAGGGGTCGCCGTCGCGGAGCTCGACGGCCTCGTGCTCGCCGGTGGAGGCGCCGGAGGGGACGGCGGCGCGGCCGCGGGCGCCGGACTCGAGGATGACATCGGCTTCGACGGTGGGGTTGCCGCGGGAGTCGAGGATCTCGCGGGCGGAGATGGAGGCGATTTCGGTCATGTGATTCCTTCTAGGGGCGGCGGTCGTCGCGGTCGTCGGAGTCGTCGGAGCGGTGACGATGCGGTGCGTGAGGCGCGGGCGTCGGTCGGGACTCCCCCCCACGGGGATTGAGACGCCGGCGATGCTGACGATGGTCTGAACAAACGACGCTGGGCGCGGCTCGCTCACGAGCTGGATTTTAGCAAAGGCGCGCGGAGGGATCGGCTGGGGGAGAGCGGTGTGGCGTGTAGTCACTCCCTCGATTCCCGCGCGAGGAAAGCTGGGTGGAGAGGAGGTGCGGGGATGCGGGTTGGGCTAGGCTCGGAGATGGAGCGGCCACGCGATGGCTGCCCGCTGAGGATCCTGCCCATGACATCGACCCGATCGTTTCTTTCCCTTGCCGCCCTTGCCGCCCTGGCGGGAGCTTTGCCGTTTGCGGGCACGCCGAGGCTGGTGGCGCAGGACGCGCGCACGGGTGTGGCGCATCCGGATGAGGCGGCGATTGAAGCGACACCGGAGGCTGCGGCGCCGGTAGCGTTGGCGAAGCCTTCGGCGGCGGTGCCGATGACGATGCCGGCGCCGAGCACACCAGGCAGTGGCGAGGCGTATGGGGCGTATATGCCGTACACGGGGGCGAAGACCGGGGCGGCGGCGACGACGGCGTCGCGGGCGATGGATGAGGACGAGGCGGACGGGAGTGTGGTGATGACGGTCGAGGACCGGCCGGGCGAGCTGCGCGAGGGGACGCTGCTGCAGGCGCGGATCCGGGAGCGGCTGTCGACGGTGACGACGGAGGAGGGATCGCGCTTTTCGGCCGAGCTGGTGACGCCGGTGGAGAAGGACGGGCGCGTGGCGCTGCCGGTGGGGTCGGTGGTGAGCGGGCGCGTGACGAGCGTGCACGGCGGCAAGCGGATCTCGGGCGCGGCGGAGCTGCATCTGGAGGCGGAGCGCATTACGCTGCCGAACGGGACGGTGTACGCGACGCACCTGCAGTTGATCGACACGGACCAGCTGCGGAACACGAAGATCGACAGCGAGGGATCGCTGGTGCGGCGGGATCACCCGAAGGAGACGCTGGCAGTGCTGGGGTTGGCGGCGGGCGGCGGCGCGGCGGCGGGTGGTGTGGTGGGGGGGCCGGTGGGCGCGGGCGTGGGCGCGGGGATCGGCGCGGGCGTGGGGACGGTGCTGTGGCTGAAGCAGAACCGGCAGGAGGTGGTGCCGGAGCATGCGCTGTTGGTGTTTAGTCTGTCGCGGGCGCTGCCGCTGACGTCGAAGGGTGAGACGCCAGCGATGGCCAGCGCACATGCCGGCAAGGTGAGCGGGAATCCGGATGGGATGGTGGTGGGGGTGGATCAGTAGGGAGACGCGCCCGCTTGGCTCCGTTGCGGCGGGCAGCGTGCGGGAGGGGGTACGGGCTCTGTTGCGGAGCTCCTATGCTCCAGCGAAGAGGGGGAGACCATCCTGGCCTTCCATGGCGTTTGTGCTGTTGTCACAGGCGCTCCACGCATCCGCGAAGAGGTACTCCGCCGGTTGCGAGAGCAGCAGGACAGCTTCGGTCGCGGGCACTGGTTTGGAGAAGAGGAAACCCTGGAGGAGATCACAACGCATCCCCACCAGACGCTCGTATTCTTCCCTGACTTCGACGCCTTCGGCGACGACCTCCTTGCCGAGCTGTTGTGTCAGCTCAATGATGGTTCGGACCAGTGCTGTGTTGACGGGGTTGTGGCAGAGAGCATGAACGAAGCTCCGGTCGATCTTGATGGTGTCGAAGGGCAGTCGCTGGAGGTATGACAGCGAGGAATAGCCTGTTCCGAAGTCGTCCATCGAGATGGTGATGCCGAGGTGGCGAGCGCGTTTCAAGGTTTCGGTGACGGTGTTTTGTCCGTCAAGGAAGACAGACTCTGTGATCTCCAGCTTCAGAAGTCTGAGGGGCAGACCGGTCTTGCCGAGGATACCGAGGACTTCGTTGAGGAAGTCCGGGTTGGCGAACTGGCGTGCCGAGACGTTGATGCTGGCGTAGAGCTGCAGACCCAGTTCTTGATTCCAGAGGTTGATCTGCGTGGTGGCCCGCTCGAGGACCTGACGACCGAGTTCGAGGATGAGCCCTGTCTCTTCGGCTACCGGGATGAAGCGCGTGGGCGCGATGTGCCCGAAGCAAGGGTGGTTCCATCGGCTGAGCGCTTCAAAGCCCATGACCGACCTTCGGGATGCGGAGAAGATGGGCTGGTAGAAGACGAGCAGCTCGTTGCGGCTGATGGCGTGGCGGAGATCCATTTCCAGCTCGAGGGCCTCGGTTGTAGTTTGGTGCATGCCGGCGGAGAAGGTGCGGATGCCGTCCTTTCCGGCTTTTTTGGCGGCATTCATCGCACAGTCGGCATCGCGGATCAGCTCGTCGGCGGTTTGCGACGGGGCGCCGAGGACGACGCCGACACTGGCGGTGATGTGGATGGTTCTGCCTTCAAGGAAGAGCGGCGCGTGGAGGCACTGGACGATGCGCTCGGCGAGACACTCCGCCTTGTCCTGGGTTGTGGCGCGAAGGAGGATGATGAACTCGTCACCGCCGAAGCGAACGATGAGATCGTCCTCCCGGGTCTGTTGCCGCAGGAGTTCGGAGACTCGAACGAGCAAGCGGTCTCCGAAGTGATGTCCCAGGCTATCGTTGATCGCTTTGAAGCGGTCGAGACCGAGAAAGAGCAGTGCCAGCCGCCGATCGGGGCGTGTGGGTTGCTGTTTGAGGGTTCGGAGGTGCCTGGTCAACGAGGTCCGGTTTTCGAGCCCGGTGAGGGCGTCATGGTGTGCCGCGTGCTCGAGGTCCGTGTGGGCCTTGTGGAGTTGTGCTTCTCGGATGCCGGTGCGGGCGACAAAGATCGCAAGCGCCGCGAAGCAGGCTGTGATGCCGAGCAATCGATGGGAGAGAGCGACATAGGCCGCGGTGACGCCGGACAGGAGTGTGAGGATGATGACACTGGCGGCCTGGAGATGAAGGGGCATGGAGCCTGGAGAGCGCTTGTCCGAGGGGCTGTCGGGCGCTGCCTGCTCGTCGTTGCGCGGCGTACAGAGCACGGCCACGCAGAAGATCAAGGGCGGGTAGCTCCAGCAGAGATCGGCCCAGGGACGTGTGCTGAGATGACTGGTGGCGAGTCTGTTTCCGACGGAGGAGCAGACCGCGTAGACCACTAGGTAGATGCTGACGTTGCGGAGGATGGTGCGGACGGGTCCTGGTGGGCAATTCCGATAGCGCATGTAACAGGCCAGCAGGAGGGCGGTGCTTTGCAGATCGTAGGCCAAGGTGACGGAGATGGCGCGAGACCTGGAGAAGACCAGAGTAAAGAGCAGAAGGGTGAACAGGGCGGCCTGGCAGATATCGAGCCAGTTGGCCATGATCGGATCGTCCTCGGTTGCCGAAGTCGTCGCCAGGAGCAGCATGGGAAGGGGAAAGAGCAACCACAGTACATCCGCGGGCGAGGGAAAGCTGGGCGCCGCGCCGGTTTGTACTGCTGCCTTGAGATAGAGACTTTGGGCCAAGACGAAGAGGCCGAAGGCAACGACCAGATAGCCCCACGCACGCCGGGGTGCGGGCGCGAGCTCAGAATGGAACCGATGGATGCTCAGCCCCAGCGCTAGCGCAATGGCGACTGTCTGCAGGATGTTGGACGGGATGAGGCAGTTTGGATCGAGCGCGATGAGCAGGAGGTGAAGAAGCGCCGTGGACACGACGACCCAGAGAAACGGAGAGGCCCGTCCCGATGTTGTTTCCCGTAGAGAGAGGAACGAGAGTGTCACGACGCTCTGCTTCCAGCTGAAAGTCGCCGAGCATGCGTTCGGCTTCTCTACCGTGCCATCCCGAGGGCAGTTGCTCAATCACCGGGTTGTGTTAGCCGGTCGACTGGCGAGGTGACGTGGCGTGACAGGGAAATGGGGTAAGCGGGGCTAGTCGCGGAGTTGGGCGAGAAGGCGCTTCCAGTTTTTCTGGTTGCGGCGGAAGTTCTTTTTCAGGTCTTCGAGGATGCGTTCGAAGTCGGTGTGACCGGAGAGTCGTCGCCAGAGCGGGTTGATGGAGAACCAGGGGTAGTTTTCGTTGCCGAGATAGATGGCGCGGCGGAGCCAATGGAGGGCTTCGGACTCATCGCCTTCGACGGCGAAGTAGGTTGCCAGGCGGTAGGCCATTTCGGCGTCGGCCTCGGCGGCGGCGAGGGTTTCGTCGACGATGAAGCCGGCGGCTTTTTCGCGTTCGCCGAGCTGGAGGTAGCAGAGGGCGACGGTGGGAAAGACGATGCGGAGTGAGGTGTCGTCGTGCATGGCGGCCTCGAGGGTCTCGATGGCTTTGGCGAGGTCGCCGGTGCGCATCTGCTGATAGCCGAGCGAGAGGCGGAGGAGGGGGTGGCGCGGCTCGAGGGTAAGACCTTTTGCGATCTCATCGGCGGCGAGCTCCATTTGGTTCTGGTAGTGGTAGACACGGGCGCGGTGGTTGTAGATGAGGGCGGCGGCGGAGGGGTTGAGGCGGAGCGAGAGGTTGAACTGGTCGAGCGCGTCCTCGTACATGCCGTCGGTGCGGAGCGTGGTGCCGGCGACGAGATGGACGTTCCAGTCGTTGGCGGCGGTCTGGAGGAGGTTCTCGATGCCGTAGCGGGCGGACTCTTTTTCACCGCGGGAGAGGAGCATGTAGACGCGGTAGAGGTTGGCTTCGAGGGCCTCGGGGTCGAGCTGGAGGGCGCGATCGAAGGCGCGGCGAGCTTCGAGGACGTGCTTCTGGCCGCCGAGGCCGTTGAGGGCGTATTGGAGGTGAGTGATGCCGAGGCCGGACCAGCCAGGGGCGAAGTCGTCGCGCTCGGTGACGACGGACTCGAAGAGCTCGCGGGCGCGGTTGAGGTCGTCACGGGAGCCGGTGCGGGTCATGAAAGAGGAGAGGATGGCGCGTGCCTGGAGGTAGTCCTCGGAGAGGGCTTCGGCGAGCGAGGGGCGGCCCCCGCGGGGTGCGTCGACGTGGCCGAGCAGACCGCTGAAGCTTTGCAAGGTGCTGAAGACCTCGTTGCAGATCTCGGTCTGGACGGCGACGAGATCGAAGCTGGCGACGCTGATGGAGCCGCCGGTGCGGACGCTTTCGCCGGCGACGTCGAGCAGTTGCCAGTTGAGATCGAAGCCACCTTCGGAGCGGACGAAGTTGCCCGCGAGGACGAACTGGACGACGAGTTTGCGGCCGATGGCGAGGGGGTCAAGCTGCTGACTTTGAATCGCCATGAGGGTGCTGGTGGGGCGAACGACGAGCGACGGCATACGGGCGAGGCGGGCGCCGATGGCGTCGGCGAGGGCGTGGCCGTAGAGCGGCGAGGTGTTGACGGCGCTGAAGTCGATGAAGGGGAGGACGACGAGGGTGTTCTGGCGGTGGGTGGCGTTGGCGGCGGGCTCGCGGAAGCGCTCGGCGAGCATGGAGAGGATGCCGGTGGAGCGTCGTTCTTCTTCAGCTTCGCTGCGGCCGGTGCGGGCGGGCGGAAGGGTGGAGCGGGCTTCGATGGGGAGCAGCGCGGAGTCAAGCTGCATGGTGCGCATGATGGTGCGCAGGCTTTCGCGGACGTCGGCGGCGGATGCGAAGCGGGCGGAGGGCTGTTTTTCCAGGCAGCGGAGGATGACGCTTTCGAGCTCGACGGGGAGGTTGGGGGCGACCTCGCGGAGGGGTGGCGGATCGGCGAACTGGATGGAGCGGATGGTCTGGAACTCGGGGGTTTCGGGGCGGTGGAAGGGATGGCGGCCGGTGGCGAGCTCGTAGAGGATGAGGCCCAGGGCGAAGACGTCGGTTTGCGCGCTGGAGCGGCCGGTGACGAACTGCTCGGGCGCCATGTAGGCGATGGTGCCGCCGCGGGCGGTGTAGGTGCCGCCGCCGGAGGCCGTGAGGCTGCGGCCGGGACGGCTGGGATCCGGCTCGGCATCTTCGGGGGTGAGCCGGCGGGCGAGGCCGAAGTCGAGGATTTTGATGAGGCCGCCGTCGGTGAGCATGACGTTGGCGGGCTTGAGGTCACGATGGAAGATGCCGAGCGAGTGGGCGGCGGCGAGGCCGTCGGCGATCTGGATGCCGCCGGAGAGGATGAGCTCGAGGGTGGACGGGCCCTCGACGATGACCTTGTCGAGGCTCTTGCCGGGGATGTACTGCATGACGATGTAGGCTTCGTCGTCGATCTCGCCGACCTCGTAGATGGCGCAGACGTTGGGGTGATCGATGGCGGAGGCGAGGCGGGCTTCGCGGAGTTGGGTGGTGCGCATCTGCTCGGGCGTGAGATTGCCGCGCTTGAGGAGCTTGATGACGACGGGGCGCTGGAGCAGGGTGTCGGTCGCGAGGTAGACGACGCCGCTGCCGCCCGCCCCGATCTTTCGGACAAGCTCGTACTGCTCGATGACGCGCCGCTTCATCGTCTGATTATCTCCATTCAGAGGGGAGGAGCTGTGAATCGGCGGCGGGGCGAGCGCGAAAATGGAGAGCGCCCGCGCGGGCGCGAGATGGGAGTGCGAGCGGCGGGATGGTTATACGCGGGGCGACAAGGAGGACGGGTCCGCGCGGTGGGTCAGCTCGCGGACCAGGTCATCGAGCGAGTGGCCGATATCGAGGGTAGGGAGAGGGAGCGTCTCCGGCTCCGCGGTGGTGCGTCGGCGGACGACCTCCGCGGCAGAGACGACGACTGGGCCTTGCGGGACCGCGCCATGGAGTGGTGAGGGAGTGATCTCCTTCGAAGGTGGGGAGATGCGCGGGGCGCGGGGCTTGCGGGGCGCACGGGCGCGGGTCGTGGACAGCTTGCCGGTCGCGGTGAACGGCGAAGCGGCGATCGGGGTGTCAGGCGCTCTTTCGGGTGTGGTCTCGGGATCAAGGTCGGAGGACGGAAGAGCGGGGTTTTTTCGCGCCGACTTACGACTCGGTTGGGAAGCGTTTTCGGGTTCCAGGGTCGCGAGAATATTGCGGGCTTCACGGAGGCGGGTGATCAGCAGATCGAGCTCAGCAGCTATTTCAGTCAGGGTCATGGAATTTACTCTTATCTAGGTACTATAGCTGGCTGGTGCGCGCCTGCAGTGTGATGCTGCGATATAGGCTTCGATCTATCGAGGTAGGTGAGGGTTTTTGGCATAGGTCGAGCTTGGCGCGGGCGCATGAAGATAGGTGAGCTCCATAGGGGGCCCGATCGTCGGGGAGATGCCGACTACTTCATGCGCTGGAAGTTGAGGCTTATCTCGGACGTAGATGGATTCTTATTGTTTTACTTTGCGCCTTTGTCTGTGATGCAGGATTCACCTGCAGGTTCGCTTGAAGGCGACGTACCTGTTTGATGTGCCAGCGGCAAGCACAGGATGTGGGCATTGGACGCGCAGGCGTGACCCAGATGGGCGGGCTACGGCCGTGTGAGTTGGATGGCTTGGGTGAGGCTGGGTGTGAGGTTGAGTACGCGGATGTCGGTGCGGACGACCTCCTGCTCGCGGACGAGGCTCTTGAGCAGAAACACTTGACCGACGATGTGGATCAGGATGCGGTCTGTCTTCCAGGTATGAGCATCGACCTGTATGCGTTCCAATCCGAGCTCGCCACCTTGGTCCAGCCGGCCAAGCAGCCCGAAGCCGAACTCCACGGGAGTCGAGATTGTGCCGTGGACCGAGCAAAGCCGATCCATGGGCTCCTTGATGGCGACGGTGCCGGCCAGCGCGTGGATCACACGTTCTTCGTACGACGAGGGTGTGAAGCGCGGGTCGGGTTTGAAGGCTATCCGCGTACACCCATTTTGGACACCTGCCGGGGAGAGGAGGAAGGCTTTCGGCAGGAGTTGCAGCAGGCGGATGGCGTGGGCTTCGGCGTCTCTGCGCTCCTGATTCTGCTTACGGAAGGCCGCTGGATCGGCGGCGATCTGGGCCAGCCGACGCTCTTCCGCGTTTGCCTCCTCCGCGGTGAGCGGTTTGCCATCCCTGGCGATCAGACGGCGGACAACACCGTCCGGCGTTTCGACAACCCTTTCTCGCCAGAGCTGGCCACCGGTTCGCGTGGAGCGCTCTTCGGAGGTGTAGGCGAACAGGATGTTTTGCGAGCGGGCGGCGATCTCGTTCGCGGCCATTTGGGAGAGCAGATTCTGCTGGGAGAGCAGGCTCTGCTGCGCGGCGGTGGCGGCGGGAAGGAGGAAGAGAAGAGGGAGGGCGATCACCTCGGGGAAGGTGAATCTGGGGCCGACTCGGAGAGAAGTCCGTTCGCGAGCCACGGCGTCACCGTCTTTCTACTTCGAGGGAGCGGACAACATGCTCGAGCGCCGCACGGAGGTTCGCAGGACGACGCGCGTATCGAGGGGGAATTTTGTTTCCGCGCCACGCTTGATCCAGCGATTGTAGAAGGCGAGGGCTGTGCCGTAGTAGCCGATGCCGGAGGCTACGTTGGCCCAGCCACCGGCGGTGCCGACGATGAATCCGACGACGCCGAGGCTGTTGGAGGCTACGGCGTCCTTGCCGAAGGCATTGTCACCGCCGTCGCGGTCGAGCGGTCGAGCGGCGAGGGCGAAGAGGATCAGCGGAACGGCGATCTTGCTTTGCGGCTTCGGCTGGACGTTGCCTTCGGAGTCGAGTGCGAGGTTCTGGCCGCCGATGGCATCGATGCCGGCCAGGTTGGTTTGCACACGCTCGGTCTGTGCGCTATTTGGGAAGGTGATCTGGCGGAAGTCGAAGCGAAGGACACCCGCTCTGGCGAACCAGCGAGCCGGTCGGACCTTGGTGACGGACCCCTCGAGCACAGCGCCTTGGGGAACGGCGACCTGGTGATCGGCGGTGAAGATCGGGGCGGCGACGACGGCGTGGACGGGGTCCCCGGAGTGCGCATTCTGCGAGGACAGGGGCTCCTTGAGATAGGCCTGGAGGGTCCAGGCGTCGGGGTCTTTGGAGATGGAATCAGAGGCGGCGGTCGTGGCGGGCGCGGCGGCGGTCGCGGGCGCTTGCGGGGCGGTCGCGGTCGCGGTCGCGGGCAGGGCGATGTCTTTGGAGGTCTCGGCGGTCCAGGCGGTTCCCTTCTGGATGCGCTGCGGATGGTAGGGCAGCTGGGTGTAGAGGAGTTGGACGAGGCGATCTTTTTTGTCAGGCCCGGTGATGACAGCGACGCGGTCCTTCAACATCTGGACGCCTTCGTGGAATCGCTGTTTGAGGAAGCCGCCGTGCACGGGCGGAACGGGGTTGAGACGAAGGATGGGAGCGCCGTCGGTGACCGCTGTCGTTGCCATGGGCACGGTGGTTCCGTCGGCGAAGACGAGTTGATCGAAGACGACGACCGGTGTGCGGAAGGGCGTGAAATCTCCCCGCAGACGGGCGTTCAAGCGATGGCTGCGATCGGGGGTGAGACTGGTGACGCGGCCGAGCGCGGTGGTTCCGGCGGGCACGACCAAGATGTTGTCGACGAAGAGCGGGTAGAGCAGCTTGGTGGAGATGACGGCGCCCGCACGTTGCGGGAGGTTGGCGGTGGTCTCAAGCGATAAGGGAGTTCCCGCGGGGAGGGTGCGAGCGGAGGCCACTTCGGCCCGTGTGGTTGCGTCCGCCGGCGTGCCGGCCTGACTATACGCCGTGTGCACCAGGAGACCCAACAGCGCACAGCCAAGCGTCCGACCCATGCTTTAACCGTACAGGAGATTTCTTAAGGGTGGCTGAACGCGTCCGCTTTTACCGTGCCTGGGTCTGGGTTGAGGGATCGGGCGGTCTGGGTTGAGGCGGTCTGGGTTGAGGCGCTTCGGCCGAGGACGGCGAGATAGCGGCGAGGCAGGGGGAAGGATAGGGACGGTTATCTTCAGCCGCTCTTAACGCTTTGCTGCGAGGATGGGGCGATGAGAGAGGGCCGAGGGGTGAGAGCTGGGGCGACGGGGATGCCAGCGACGGGGATGCTGCTGATGGTGATCGCGGCGGCGCAACTTGTTGGCCAGGGCGGAGCCGCCGCCGCGCCACCGCGGGCGGGGTTGACGCTGGACCAGGCGATCTCGCTCGCGTCCGCGAACGAACCCGCGTTCGCCGCCGCCAAGGCAGAGCGCGACGCGACGCGGCTGGAGCGGACCGATGCGCGCACGGCCTTGCTGCCGACGGCGGTGTATCACAACCAGGCCGTCTATACGCAACCGAATGGTGTGCCCGCGAGCCGGATCGGCCAGGTTGCTTCCGCTCCATCGCCGATCTTTATCGCGAACAATGCGGTTCGCGAGTATGCCAGCCAGGGTGTTTTTAACGAGACGCTTGGCCTAGCGCAGGTGGGTGCGATTCGTCTGGCCGATGCGAACGCGGCGCGCGCGGAGGCGGAGCTGGAGGTGGCGCGACGAGGTCTGGCGGCGAGTGTGGTGGGGCTGTTTTACGGACTCGAGGCGGGAGAGCAGCGGTTGGTGGTGGCGGAGCGGGGGCTGGACGAGGCAAATCACTTTGTGGGCATCACGGAGAAGCGGGAGGCGGCGCGGGAGGCGGCGCACGCGGACGTGCTGAAGGCGCAGCTCGAGCAACAACAGAGGGCGCGTGAGCTGGCGGACCTGCAGCTGGCGGCCGAGCGATCACGGCTGGAGCTGGGTGTTTTGCTGTACCCCGACCCCTCTACACCGTATGTGCTGGCCGCGGAGGGCGGTGTGCCGATGCTGCCGGAGCGGGCGGGCATTGAGGAGCTTGCGCGGCAGAACAATCCGGAGCTTCGCCGCGCGCTGGCGTCGTTGCAGGCGAGTGAAGCGGAGACCTACACCTCACGGGCCGCCCTGCTGCCTGAGTTGGGCCTGAACTTCACCTATGGTATCGACGCGACGAACCTTGGGGTGAATGGGCCGGACGGCATTCGCAACCTGGGCTATGCGATGAGTGCGCAGCTGGATATTCCGGTATGGGATTGGCTGGCGACCGAACGCAGGGTGAAGGCGAGCCGTCTGCGCGAGGGCGCGGCGAAGGTGGCGCTGTCGGCGGCGGAGCGCCGTTTGCTCGCGGATCTGGCGGAGTTCTACGCGGAGGCGAGCGCGGCCCATCGGCAGCTTGCCTCATTGGACGCGAGCGTGTCGACGGCGCGGGAAAGCCTGCGGCTGACGAATCTGCGGTATGTCGATGGAGAGAGCACGGTGCTGGAAGTGGTTGACGCGCAGAATGCATTGATTACGGCGGAGACGGCGCAGATTGATGGAGTGGTCCGGTACCGGCTGGCCTTGGCCGATCTTCAGACACTGACGGGGCGATTCTGATATGGCGATAACGGTGGGTGGGTTTCGACCCGGTGTCTGGTTTGTGCTCTCGGCCGGTGTTGCGCTGGCGGGCGTTGCGGGTTGCGCGAAGAAGGCGGACGCGGTGCCCGAGGTCGTGGTGACGGTGCAGGCGGCGCACCCGACCGAGGGGCCGATCTCGGAGGAGATTGCGGCGGACGCGATTCTGGGACCGCTGTCGCAGGCGGCGATTGCGCCGCGGATCAGCGCGCCGATTCGCGCGGAGTATGTGGAGCGCGGCGCGCGGGTGCATCGGGGGCAGCTGCTGATGTCGCTTGAGGACAGGGATCTGCGGGGCAGCGCGCTCGACAGCCAGGGCACGGCCTCGGCGGCCGAGGCCAGCTATACGGCGACGGTGCAGGCGGCGATTCCCGAGGAGGTCACCAAGGCGGAGCTCGATGTGCGGGATCTGAAGGCCGCTCTCGACATTGCGCAGCGGACCGCCGCGGAGCGACGCAAGCTCTTCCGGGAGGGTGCGCTCTCCGGACGCGACGCGGACACGGCCTTTGCGGCGGAGGTGCAGGCGCAGACCAACTACGATGCCGCGGTGAAGCATGAGCAAGGCGTGCTGGCGACCACGCGCACGACGACGGCGGCGATGGCGCGGGGTCAGTTGCGCTCCGCCCAGGGCCGTTTGGAGAGCGCGGAGGCTCAGGTGTCGTTTGCGAATCTTCGCAGCCCGATTAACGGCATTGTGACTGAACGGCCGCTGTTTCCGGGCGAGACGGCGTCGGCCGGCAGCACCGTGGTGACGGTGATGGATACCTCTTCCCTGCTGGCGAAGCTTCACCTGGCGCAGGCGACGGCGCAGCAGCTGACGCTGGGGCACAAGGCAGAGGTGCGGGTGCCGGGTGTGGAGGAGCCGGTGGCGGCGACGGTCTCGTTTATCAGCCCGGCGCTTGATCCGGGGTCGACGACGGTCGAGGTCTGGCTGAAGCTGCCGAACACCGACGGGAGGCTAAAGGTGGGCACGCCGGTGCACGCCGTGATTACCGGCAGCACGGTGCCGAACGCGGTACAGATTCCGCCGGCGGCCATTCTGCCCGCGCAGGATGGTGGAACCACGGTGATGCTGGTGGGCGCGGACAGCCTGGCGCACAGACGGAGTGTGAAGGTCGGCATTCGCACCGAGGAGGCCGTGCAGGTGACGTCGGGTCTATCGCCGAGCGACACGGTGATTACGGAGGGCGGCTACGGGATCGACGACGGCACCAAGGTGACGGTGGGCAAACCCAAGGCCGGTGAGGACAAAGACTGATGCCACGAGGCGAACGGTTTCGCGAATCTTCCGTGGCGCAGAGCTACTGGCTGGCGCGCTCGGTGCGATCGGTGCTGTTTTTGGCGGTTGCCCTGACGGCCGCGGGCACATACGCCTTTTTTCGCACGCCGATCGCGGTATTTCCCAACACCAACTTCCCTCGCGTGGTGATCGGGGTGGAGAACGGAGTGATGCCGGTCGAGCAGATGCAGGTCACCATCACCAAGCCGATCGAAGACGCGGTGAACAGCGTTCCCGGGCTGACGACGGTGCGCTCGACCACCAGCCGCGGCTCGGCGGAGGTCAGTCTGTTTTTCGACTGGTCGGTCGACATGTTTCGCACGTTGCAGTTGGTGGATTCGGCGTTGAGCAAGGCGCAGCAGACCCTTCCCTCGACCGCCAGACTGGTGACAAATCGGCTCACCTTCGCGACGTTTCCGATTTTGGGATACAGCGTGACCTCGCGCACGGTATCGCAGAGCGATCTTTGGGAGCTGGCCACCTATACGCTGAAGCCACCGTTGAACCGTGTGAACGGCGTCAGCACGGTGACGATCCAGGGTGGGCAGGTTCCCGAGTTCCATGTTGTGCCGAACGTGGCCAAGCTGCAGGCCTCGGGCGTGACGATTCTTGATCTCACCAACGCGATCCAGACCTCGAACATCATCGATTCACCAGGTCTCTACCAGCAGGACCATCAGCTTGTGCTGGCGCTGGTGGGCGCGCAGGCGCATGACATCGAGAGCCTCAGGCAACTGACGGTGAAGACCACAACGGGCGGCGCACCGGTGCGTGTGGGCGATGTCGCGACGGTGATCGAGGCGAGCATGCCGGTCTACACGGCGGTGCGAGCGGACGACCAGCCGGCGGTGCTGTTGAACATTGCCCGGCAGCCGGACAGCAACACCGTCGCGGTCGCGGACGGCGTGGCGGCGGAGATGGACGCGCTTCGCTCCAAGCTGCCCGACGGTGTGGAGATCAAGCCCTTCTACGACCAGTCGCAGATTGTTCGCGAAAGCATTCAGAGCGTGCGGGACGCGATTTTGATCGGTCTGGTGCTGGCCTGCATCATTCTCTTTCTTTTTTTGCGCGACTGGCGGTCTTCACTGATTGCCGGCCTGGTGATTCCGGTGACGGTGGCCACCACGGTGTTGGTGCTTTGGCTGATCGGCGAGAGCTTCAACTTGATGACGCTGGGCGGGCTGGCCGCGGCAATCGGTCTGGTGATCGATGACGCGATCGTGGTGGTCGAGAATATTGTGCTGCATCGCGATGCCGGAGAAGGGCGGGTTGAGGCGGTCCGCAAGGCGTTTCGGGAGATCCTTCGGCCGCTGATCGGGTCCACGATCACGCCGGTGGTGGTGTTTCTGCCGCTGGTCGCGGTGACGGGCGTGACGGGCAGTTTTTTTCGCGCGCTGGCGGTGACGATGACGGTGTCGCTGCTGACCTCGCTGGTTTTGGCGCTGAGCTTTACGCCGGGGCTGGCGCTGCTGGTGCTGAGGGAGCGGCGGACTGGCACGGGAGCGGCCGGGGAGGCGCAGCGCGGGAGCGAGCATGGTGAGGCCGGTCCTCTGCTGGGCCGCATCTTGCAGTGGCACAGCAGAGCGCTGCGCTGGTCGCTCGCCCGACCGCTGTGGCTGGGTGGGCTTTGCCTGCTGCTGATTGTGGGAACCCTGGTCGGCTATCGCTCGCTCGGATCCGACCTGCTGCCGGAGATGGACGAGGGCGGCTTCATCCTCGATTACGTGATGCCGGCGGGAAGTTCGATTCCAGCGACCGATCGCGTGATGGCGCATGTGCAGAAGATTTTGAAGGAGACGCCCGAGGTAGGAACCACAAGCCGGCGGACGGGGCTGCAGATGGGATTCGCCGAGGTGACTGAGTCCAACTATGGCGATATTACGGTCATGTTGAAGAAGGATCGTCATCGCGGGATCGACGAGGTGATGGCGGACGTGCGAAGCAAGATCAAGAGCACGGAGCCGGAGCTTGATGTGGAGTTTACGCAGGTGCTGCAGGACAACATCGGGGATCTTTCGAACGCGCCGCAGCCGATCCAGATCAAGATGTTTTCGAACGACGCGGCGCTGCTGAACCAGCTCGCGCCGCGGGTCGCGGAGGAGATCCAGAAGGTCACGGGTGTGGTCGATGTGGAGAACGGGATCGACAACACGGTGAGTGGGCCGGCGACGACCTTTCAGGTGGACCCGCAGCTCGCGGCGCGGGTCGGCTTTACGCCGACGGAGGTCGCCGAGGACGCGACGGCGATCCTGGATGGGTTGACGGCGAACGATCCGCTGATCGCGAACGGCAGGCCGTACACCATTCGGGTTCGCCTGGGCGACGAGACACGCAAGGATCTGCAGACGATCCGGGACACGGTCTTCAACTCGAGCACGGGACACACGGCGTCGCTGGGATCGATGACGCAGGTCACCGAGCTTCCGCCGCAGAACGAGATTCGCCGCGAGAACCTGCAGCGGCTGGTGGTGGTGACGGCACGGCTGGAGGGCACGGACCTGGGAACGGCCGTGAAGCAGGTGCAGGCCAGGGTGCGGGGGATGCACCTTCCGGGGAGCGTTCGCCTGGAGTACGGGGGCACGTATCAGGAGCAGCAGAGGTCCTTTGCCGAGCTGCTGCGCGTGCTGGTGCTGGCGTTGATTCTGGTCTTTGGTGTGCTGTTGACGGAGTTTCGCAACTTTGCCGCGCCGGTGGCGATCCTGGTCTCCTCGGTGCTGTCGATCTCAGGCGTGGTCGGGGCGTTGCTGCTGACTGGTACGACCTTCAACGTCGCTTCGTTCATGGGTCTGATCATGGTGATCGGGATTGTGGCGAAGA
The DNA here is from genome assembly GCA_965277125.1 of Acidobacteriaceae bacterium. Taxonomy (GTDB): domain Bacteria; phylum Acidobacteriota; class Terriglobia; order Terriglobales; family Acidobacteriaceae; genus Edaphobacter. The sequence goes on from CBDIBU010000005.1 coordinate 1,607,319, forward strand.
ACGGCATTCTGCTGCTGGATGCCGACGAACGTTTCCGGCATGAGGGTTTGAGCGCGCAGGGAGCGATGGTGAAGGCGGCGCAGCGCCGGCTGCGACCGATTCTGATGACGGCGTTGGCGGCGGTGACGGGCATGCTGCCGCTGGCGCTCGCGCTTGGCGCCGGCTCGCAGATGCTGCAACCGCTGGCGATCGCCGTGATCGGCGGCTTGACGATCTCGATGTTGCTGAGTCTGATCGTGACGCCGGCGGTGTATTTCCTGCTCACGCGGCACGACGCTCCGGAGATGGAGGTTGTCGCGAGCTGACGGAGCCCGCGGGGTCCGGGGAGCAACAGAGAGACGCGATAGAGCCCGCCGGATCGGCGGGCTCTGGGGAGGCACAGCGAAGCGACTTACTTTCGGCCGACGACGAGTACGGTGAAGGTGTCCGGCAGGATGGCAGGCCGCGGACGTGGGTTCGCGCTGGTCGGTTCGGGGCGCGCGCCGAGGTCGGCGGTGACGAGATAGACGCGATCGTTCGCGGCATCGTAGGACATGGTGCGTGCGCCCTTCTTGGTCGGCAGGGTCTCCATTGGCTTGTAATTGTTTTTCGCATCGACCACGGTCAGGGTTCCCTCGCCGTTGGAGCTGAAGGCTAGCTGGTTCTTGGCATCGTACCCGGCCGCATCCGGGCCATCGCCGATCGCGGGCAGGGCGAGCAGCTTGCCGTTGTCGGCATCGACCACGGCCATCTTGCCGCCGTCGCAGACAGCGAACAGGCGTCGATGCTCCTGGTCGAGCGCAAGACCGGAGGGTGACTCACAGCCGGCGACCGGCCAGGTGGCCGTGATGGTCTTGTTGGCGGCATCCAGACGAACGATGGTGTTTTTGTCTTCGATGTTGACGAAGACCGTTCCTTTGCCGTCGGCCTGGGGGAACTCGGGCTTGCCCGGCAGGGCGATGGTGGCGACCACGGCACGCGTGCCCGTGTCGATGACGGACACGTTTTGGCTCCGGCCATTGAAGGCCCAGACCGTGCGCGTGACCGGCTCGTAGGCGATGCCGTCGGGGTTGGTTCCCGTTGGGATCGAGGCCAAGGTGGCGAAGGTCTTGCGGTCGAAGACGACGACGGCGTTTGCGCCGCCATCGCTGATGTACCCGACCTTGCCGTCCGGGTCGAGCGCGACGCCATGCGTTCCCTTCAGACCGGTGATGGCGCCGACGACCTTGCCGGTGTCGGTGTCGACCACATCGACGCGCGGACCGTGCGTGAGGTAGAGCAGATGCGCCTGCGGATCGGCGAGCAGATAGTCCCAGCCTCCGGTTCCGCCGACCTTCCATTGGTTGACGACGTGGTAGGGCTGCTGCGCAACGGCGGCGGTCGGGACAAGACACGCGGCAAGGACGAGGGAGCGGATGGAAGGGATGTGCATGTGTTCTCCTCGACCAGTCTCCGGCATAACCCTTAATTCTCGATGAATGTGGCGGTGACGGAGGTTCCCTTGCCGGGGGTGCTGTTGATCTGGATCGTGCCGGCGACTGCCTCGACGATGGACTTGGAGATGGCAAGACCGAGGCCGGCGCCACCGGTCTCCCGCGAACGCGAGGCGTCTTCACGGTAGAAGCGTTCGAAGACATGCGGCAGAGCTTCCGGACCTATGCCCGATCCGCGATCCGCCACCGTGAGCACAACGGTTCCGCCGCCTTCTTGTCGGGTCGAGACATGGACCGAGGAGCCGGCAGGGCTGTGCTGGATGGCGTTCAGAACCAGATTGGAGACAAGCACGGAGGCCTGCTGGGGAAGCAGCCGCACCTTTGCCGGGGAGCGGTCGCCATACGCGAGCGTGACACCGTGCGCTTCCGCGATGGAGCCCAGCTGCTGCAGAACCTCCGTGACGCTCTGTTGAAGATCGAGAGGAGCTGTGGTTGCCGGTGCGCTGGCCTCCACGGCCGCCGAGCTTAACATCTGCGCGACCAGCAGCTCGACGCGGTTTGTGTCTTCGAGGATGCGCCTGAGCCCGGCGACATGTTCCTCGGGCGATCGGTGACGGAGCATAAGGACCTGCACGGTCGAGCGCACGACCGCGACGGCGGTTTTGAGCTCATGGGCGGCGTCGCCGATGAAACGCTGTTCCTTGGCGAAGGCCTCGCGCAGACGATCGACGACGTGGGTCAGGACCTCGGCCAGGGGGCGCAGCTCCTGAACACCGAGGACGCTCGGCGGAGGAACGAAGACAAGCGCCGGCGCCGACAGTCGACCGGCGGCCGAAGCCAGATCCACCAGCGGCACGAGAGCTCGTCGGAGCAGAAGCACGACGACCACGGCGGTGGCGACGACCACAACCAAAATGGTGAGCAGGTAGGAGCCGGTGGCCTCGAAGATCTCGTGCCACAGAGGGCCTTCGGGCGAGGCATAGACGATGGTGACGGGACGGCGGAGACCGATGCCCGCATGCTCCGCGCGGTCGATGATGCGGAGCGCGTCGCGTTGATAGACGCGATAGCTTTTGCCGTGAAGACGCTCTTCCCGGATGCCGCTGCGTCTTGGTTGGAGAAGCTCGGCGAGTCTTGCGTCGAAGGGCCCGATGCGTCGACCGTCCTGGTTGTAGACGGCATACAGATCGTCGGCCGGAAGCTTGAGCTCGGCGGGATCGATGGTCACATTGTCTGCCGGATCTTCGGCGTCCTGGATGGCGCCGAGGAGCGAGTCCGAACGGCCGCGCAGACGGACGTCCAAGGCTCGCAGCCGCACATGCCGCTCCTGCATGAGCGCGACGGTGGAGAGCACAGCGGCGCAGAGGATCTGGGCCAGAAGCACGATGCTCACGACGTGGCGAACCAGGGAGCGAGTCTTCACGGTCGGCCTCATTGCGTCTGAAGCAGGCGGTAGCCGCGGCCGCGCAGCGTCTCCAGGAGATCGAAGCCTGTGCTGAGTTTCAGCTTCTTGCGGAGGTTGGAGATGTGGGCCTCGATCACGTTGGAGTGGTGCTCCCAGGTGAAGTCGTAGAGGTGCTCGAGCAGCTCCCGCTTGGAGACGATGATGCGCGGGCGGAACATGAGGTATTCGAGGATGCGGTACTCCGTCGGGGAGAGCTCGATACGATGGTCACCGTGCGTGACGGCCTGCTCTCCGGTGTGGATGCGGAGCTCGCCGACCTCGAGCACCGGCTGGCTGACGCCCTTGCCGCGACGGACCAGCGCGCGCGCACGCGCGATGAGTTCTCCGAGGTCGAACGGTTTGGTCAGGTAATCGTCCGCGCCGAGGTTGAGGAGATCGATCTTCTTGGAGGTTTCGTCGATCGCGGTGAGGATCAGCACGGGGGTTTGGTTTCGCGCTCCGCGAAGCTGCCGCAGGACCTCCTCGCCGCTCCTGCGCGGGAGCATCAGATCGAGCACGATGAGGTCGTACTCGGTGGTCCAACAGAGGCGTATGGCCTCTTCGCCGTCGTGGGTGACGTCGACGGCGTAGCCCGGTCCTTCGCGGAGACCGTTCGCGATATTTTCCGCCAGGCGCAACTCATCTTCGACGACCAGGGCGCGCACGCACGTTCCTCCCAGGTAAGAGCCAGGCTGCTTCCCCGCTGCTCACAAGGATGGCACAGCGAAGCTTGACGCAAGCTTAAGACGAGCTTGCCCCGAGTTTCGGAGAGATGCCTTGGTGATGCGGGGAGGGGACGGAATCGTCAGACGATCGGTCGCCGAGGGGTGCTCTCTTACATACTGTCCGTGCGGCCAAAGCTAACTCGATGGAGGAGCCAACCGAGGTTCGAAGCGAGCGCATCCAGGATCGGAATAGGATCGGAACAGAGAAATGATGCACGTGGACTTCATAGGAGGAACCTTGCCGCCGCTCGCTCTTACTGCTGTCAACCAATTGGAAAAGCGTCTGCCCAAAGTGATCGACGCGCGAACCCACGGGATGATCGACTATGGCCACGCGGCCTTTTTCCTCAGCATGGCGTTGATCTGCCGAAAGAAGAATCCGCGAGCGGCGCTGGCGGCTCTGCTGACCGGCAGCTTTGTGTTGGTGCAATCTTTGCTGACGGACTACGCGTTGGGCGTACGTCCGGTGTTCTCCTTTGAGACCCATGGCAAGATGGACGCCGGCTTTGCCCCGGTGTCTTATGCGATCCCGAAGCTCTTCGGGTTTGAAGGTACCGCGGCGTCGGCGATCTTCAAGGGGAATGCCTTTGTGGAGGGCACGGTTGTCGGCCTGACGGATTTTGATAGTGAGCGTGCCCGTGAGGAGGAACACGGCTGAACCTGCGATCTCTGTCTGGCCCTAGCTAGGTTTCGACCTTTACCTTGCAGAGAAATGCAGATTGACGAGCTATCGGTCGACCGATAAGGTGACGTGAGTTCATATCATCTTACTGGAGCTTAGATGCGAGGCTATCCTTCTGCCGTATCCGGAGTGTTCTGTGCCGCAATTCTTTTAGGGACCGCCCGTGCGGATTATTTCTTCAGTGGTTCGGGACAAGCCGGGTCTTCAACTCACTCAAGTTTCTTTTGGGCCTTCAACGAACTTGGCGGGGCCGCACAGACGGGTTATCTCGATGACTGGTTCGGGGGCGGCCTATATGACCACGTCAACCCAACGACGCCGAACGGGTACGGTCTAGCTCTTACCTTCGATGGCGGTGGGCCAATTGACGCAGCATCCATTGCCTTAGGCAACGACGGCGCTTACTGTTTCGTAGATGCTGGCGATCATGGTACGGGCTTCTGCGCAGAAGAACACCACGAGTCCGGCACAGCGTACCAGATTGGCCCCGATAGCATATTTTTTACTACATATCTGAATCTCGACAGTTTGCCGTGGGACTCGACCATCTACTTCGACGGTGCGACTCCGACATCCTTTACAGGAGAGTGGTTTACGGAGGAGCAACCGACCCCGCCTCCCTATATTCCTACGCCGGAGCCTTCTTCTCTTCTGTTGATGGGCACGGGAGCGCTTGGCGCGGTCGGTGTTCTGCGACGGCGCTTTTCGGCTTAGTTGGTTCGGCAGGCATAACTCACCCGCGCCTGAGATTGCTAAGCGATTTCTTGGTGCCCGGAGGGGGACTTGAACCCCCACGACCGGTTAGGGTCTGCGGATTTTAAGTCCGCTGTGTCTGCCGATTTCACCATCCGGGCGTGTGCACACCATGCTAGAGCATTTCTCCTGATACTGTGCCGCTGTTCGACAGACGTGAAGGCCATTTTCCTTGAGAGAAATGGCACGGACTCACGTACCATTTCTACACCTTCAGGGGAAATGCTAGCGCACCGGGCACACGGGCGATTGCGGGCAGGTATCTCGCGGACGACGCCCAGGCTCGCTTCAGCCGCTTTGCGGCCAATGCTGTGCACGGCTGAAGCCCGTGCCTCTCCGTACAGCGATATTCGGCATCCTGTGTGGTGAGGTCAGAGGTCCCTTGCAACAATAGAAGTGATGAACATGCTCCCTAACTTGAGAAAAGCAGGTCTCTCCACTTCGCTGCGCTCCGGTCGAGACGACAGATAGTTGAACGAACTAAAGCAGGTCTCTCCACTTCACCGAGCGCCGATCGAGATGACAGATAGTTGAACGAAGTGAAGCAGGTCTCTCCACTTTGCCGCGCTCCGGTCGAGATGACAGATAGTTCGCCGCGCTCCGGTCGAGATGACAAGTAATCGAACAAATTGAAGGCTCGTAACTTGCGCCTTTTTTAGTGGGGGGCGTAGAGGGCGCGATACATTTCGCGGTTGCGGAGGATGGCCTCCACGTAGTCGCGAGTTTCGGTGTAGGGGATGGACTCGACGAACTCGGGTGTGTCCTTGTAGTCGCCGGCGGACATCCATTGGCGGACGGGGACGTCGCCGGCGTTGTAGGCGGCAAGGGTGTATTCGGGCTGGCCGCCGAAGCGATCGAGCACCTGGCGGAGATTGATGGCGCCGAGCTGGAGGTTGACCGCAGGCACAAGAAGCTGGTTGGCGTTGAAGCCCTTGAGCCCTTGCTTTTTGGCGATGGCCTTGCCGACGGAGGGAAGCAGCTGCATGAGGCCGTACGCGTTGGCGCGGCTGATGGCGCCGGCGTTGAACTCGGACTCTTGGCGGATGAGCGAAGCGACGAGGAAGGGGTCAAGGCCGTTGCGCTCGGAGTTGCCGGCGATCTCCGGCCAGAAGGGGCGCGGGAAGAGCAGGCGCCAATAGACGACGGGCACCTGGTCCATGGGCAGCGCGAAGAAGGAGATGCCGCTGTGCTTCATGGACTGGAGGGCGCGGGTGATCTCGCCGAAGGAGCTGTAGATCTCGGCCTGGGCGAGGGCGCCCCACTCGTTAGCGTCGGGGCTCGCGTCGATCTCGGGGCCGATGTACTCGTTGAGCGCGGCGTTGGCGAGCAGGCGGGCCTTGATGAGGTGCGGGTCGTCTTCGGGGAGCTCGCCGGTGAGTTCGGGGACCTCGGGGCGATGGACGTTGGCGAGGATGTCGGGAGCGGCGGGGGCCTCGCGCTGCGGGCCGGTTTGGGATCCGGTTTGGGAACCGATTTGGGAGCTGAGGACGGCAAGCCGCCGGCGGGCGAGCAGAGCGTAGTAGAAGTTGGTGTAGGTGTCGGTGATGCTGCGGTAGAAGGCAGCGGCGGCGGGGAGGTTGTGCTCCTCGTCCTCGTAGATGCGGGCGCGCCAATAGAGGGCGGAGGGAATCTCCTGACCGCCGGGGTAGCGGGCGATCTGCTCTTCCATGAGGCGGGCGGCCTCGGGGTATTGGCGGATGCGGTAGTTGGTCCAGGCCATGCGCCAGTGGGCGGAGGGCGCGTAGGCGCTGTCGGGGAACATACGGACGAGCAGGCCGTAGTGGTAGAGGATCTGGGTGGAGTCGTGCAGCAGGAGGTACATGTTGCCGCCGGAGTAGAGGGCCTCCTCGAGCCAGCGGCTGTGGGGGAAGCGCTCGACCATCTGGGCGATCAGGGTGTCGTGCTGGGCGCGATCGCCCTCGCTGCGCGAGATCTCGGCGAGCATGTACATCTTGAGCGCGGCGCTGTCGTCGTCGGTGACGGGCAGGCGCTCGATTTCGCGGCGGTTGGCGCGCTTGAGGCGGAGATCGCAGACGGCGGCGTAGATGGTGAGGGCGTCGCGATCCGCGGGGGCAAGCGAGGCGTCGTTGCGCTCGATGCTTTGGTATTCGGCGGCGGCGTCGGCGTAGCGCTTGACGTTGAAGAGCTGGTCGGCGTGGATCTTGCGCAGGGCGGCGGAGAGCGGCATGCCCATGGTTTGGAGTTGCTGCTGCGCCTGGAGGGCTTCGCCGGAGAGGGGGAGCTTGGCGTAGAGCTCGCGATAGACGGCGGCGGCCTGCGTGGTGGCGCCGGAGGTCTGGTAGGCGCGGCCGAGGGCGTAACGGAAGTCGGCGCTGTTGGCGACGGGGGTGGAGCGCAGGGGCTCGAGAACGCGCAGGGCTTCGGCGCCGTTTCCCTGCTGGATGGCAATGGTGGCGAGCAGGACGGGCGCGTTGGCGATGAAGATGCTGTCGGGATGGCGGTCGTCGAAGCCGTTGAGCAGGGCGGCGGCGTCGGCGAGTTGATTGGCGCGGATGGCGGCCTGCGCGCCGAGGAAGTCGGCGTAGTCGCCGAGGGCCTCGCTGGAGGCGGAGAGGCGGAACTGGGCGAGGGCTTCGGGGTAGTGATGATCGAGCGCGAAGGCATGACCGAGGGCGAGGTGGGCGGCGGCGGCGGCCTCACCAGGGTGCGCGGCGGCGTAGGTTTCCACCCCGGCGAAGGCGGCGGGGGTGCGGGTGAGGGCGAGCTGCTGGGCCATGGGGCGGAGCTCGGCGGAGGCGCGGAAGGCGCTGGCGAGATGGAGGGTACGGGGCGAGGGCGGCTGTCGGGCGGCCCGGCCGTGGGTGCCTGCCTTGCCATGGGCGGTGGCGCGGGATCGGGTTGATTTCGCGGTGGCTCCCTTGCCGCGGCCATGCTGTGGGGCGGCGGCGGTTTGCCGGCCATGGGAGGCCGAGGCGCCGCTTGCGCGGGAAGCGGCCTTGGATTTCGCGGGCGCGGCCTTGGATCTCGCGCGCGGAGCTTTGGACTTCGGGGGCGGGGCGGTCTGGTGTTGGGCGGGCGCGGCGTGGGAGCTTGCCGGGGCCGGGATCGGCGCGGGCCGGGCATGGAGGGGCGACAACGTAAGAACGAGCGCGAGCGCAGGCGGCAAAGTCTTCCAGGACATCAGATCGATCTCGTATCAGCAGAATCCGGCACAGTTTCAGTATGCCGCTTCCTCCGGGATGTCTGAAGGGGCCGGAGGAGGTGGAATCCTTGCAGGTACGGTTTCGACGCCGCTTCGGATGGGTTTGGCACACCGTGGCTGCGATCGGCGATGCGGCACACATAAGCCGTGGATCGGCGCGGAGTTGGAGGCCATGACGCGGGCGTTTAGTATGGAACCTGCGCCGAGGAGATCGGCCGACGAGCTGACGCCTTTCTGCCTATGCCTGCGATCGAGATACCCGGAACCGAAGAGATTCACCCCGATGTGGCGCTGGTGGCGCGCGCGAGAGAGGGTGATACCGCGGCGTTTGAGAAGCTGGTGCGACAGTACGAGCGGCAGATCTTTCGTGTGGCGCAGCACATTACGCAGAATCGCGAGGACGCCGAGGACATCACGCAGGACGCGTTTCTGAAGGCGTACGAGAAGCTGGAGCAGTTTCAGGGCAACTCGAAGTTTTCGACGTGGCTGACGCGGATCGCGGTGAACGAGAGCCTGATGCGGCTGCGCAAGCGCAAGACCAGCAAGACGGTGTCGATGGATGAGGACGTGCACACCGAGGACGGGAACATTCCGCGGGATTTCGCGGAGTGGCGGCCGAACCCGGAGCAGCTTTACGGGCAGGGAGAGCTGTCGGAGATCTTGCGCAAGGCGATCGGCGGTCTGCCGCCAGGTTTTCGCACCGTCTTCACCCTGCGCGACATCGAACATCTGTCAACCGAGGAGACCGCGGAGGCTCTTGGGTTGAGCGTTCCGGCGGTAAAATCAAGGTTGCTTCGGGCGCGCCTGCAGCTACGGGAGCGGTTGAGCCGGCATTTCCGAACGCGGACCACACAGGAGCAACTCGCATGACCTGCACGGACTTCCTGAGCAAGCTGACGGACTACTTTGACGGGCAGATCAGCCCCGCTCTGCTGGATGAGGTTCGCGAGCACGTCTCCGGATGCCACCACTGCGAGGTGGTGCTGGATACGACGCGGCAGACGATTGAGGTCTACCGCGACAACGAGATTTATTCGTTGTCGACGGAGTTTGAAGAGCGTCTGCACACGGCGATTATGCGGCGATGCAACGCGGGCCGACCGGGGCAAGGTGCACTTGCGACCGCAGGGAGCGCGGCCACGCCGGCCGATCCTCAGGACAAACAGGCGTAGGGTCTCGCGCGGGGCGTGCTGTGCTGAAGAACGGCGCGGCAGCTGCTGTTGTGTGTCTTTTCCATCTCGCAAAACAGATACCGGTCTTTCACCGCATCAGCAGCGTCTCTCCGTTAGGCTCAGGCGATTGAGGGATATCTGACGCATGTGGATTGTGAAGCTGGCGCTTCGGCGACCGTACACCTTTGTTGTCGTGTCGGTGCTGCTGCTTCTGCTGGGCATCGGCTCGGCCGTGGAGGCGCCGAAGGACATTTTTCCGTACATCGACATCCCTGTGGTCACGATTGTGTGGACGTACACGGGGCTGACGCCGACGGAGATGGAAGGGCGCATCGTGACGGTGTGCGAGCGCGCGCTGACGACGACGGTGAACGATATCGAGCACTCGGAGAGCGAGTCGTATCAGGGTGTCTCGGTGATTCGGGTGTACTTCCAGCCGACGGTGAAGGTTGAGCTCGCGGTGTCGCAGATTACAGCCGTCGTGCAGACCATTCTGCGCATTATGCCGCCGGGCACGTTTCCGCCGAACATCTTGAAGTACGACGCGTCGAGCGTGCCGATCGTGCAGCTTTCGTTGAGCGGGGAAGGGCTTAGCGAGCAGGATTTATACGACCTGGGCACAAACTTCATTCGGCCGCGCCTGGCGACGGTGCAGGGCGCGTCGATTCCGCTGCCGTATGGCGGCAAAGTGCGACAGATCATGGTCGACACCGACCCGAACCTGCTGTATGCGAAGCACCTTTCAGCGACGGATGTTTCGCTGGCCCTGAATCAGCAGAACCTGATTCTGCCGGCGGGGACGGCGCGGCTGGGTGACCGCGAGTGGATTGTGAAGCTGAACTCCTCGCCGACGGAGATCTCCGCGCTGAACGATCTGCCGGTGCGGTCGACGAATGGGTCCGTGGTGTTCATCAAGGATGTGGCGCAGGTGCGTGAGGGGTATGCCGTTCAGACCAATGTGGTGCGGCAGAACGGTCGGCGGGGCTCGCTGCTGACGGTGCTGAAGAACGGCAAGACATCGACGCTGAATATCGTCTCGGACACGCGCAAGGCGCTGCCGCGGGTGAAGGCGGGGCTGCCGCCGGCGCTGACGATTACACCGCTGTTTGATCAGTCGATCTTTGTGCGGGAGTCGATCAGCGAGGTGGTGCGGGAGGCGTCGATCGCGGCGCTGCTGACGGGGCTGATGATTCTGCTGTTTCTCGGGTCCTGGCGATCGACGTTGATTGTGTGCACCTCGATTCCGCTGTCGATCGCGACCTCGCTCGCGATTCTGTGGGCGATCGGGCAGACGATCAACGTGATGACGCTGGGCGGCCTGGCGCTCGCGGTGGGCATTCTGGTGGACGACGCGACGGTCGAGATCGAGAACACGCATCGCAACATGGCGGAGAAGAAGCCGCTGGTGCGGGCGATTCTGGACTCGGCGCAGCAGGTGGCGGCGCCGGCGTTTGTGTCGACGCTGTCGATCTGCATTGTGTTTATCCCGGTGGTGCTGTTGACGGGCGCGGCGAAGTTTCTGTTTACGCCGTTGGCGATGGCAGTGGCGTTTGCGATGCTCGCGAGCTACTTCCTTTCCCGCACGCTGGTGCCGACGATGATGCACTTTCTGCTGCCGGCGGAGCTGCCGCTTTACCAGGACGAGGGCGCCTCCAAGCGGGAGGAGCAACGGAACTTTGTTTGGCGGTGGCACCAGCGGTTTGAGCACCAGTTTGAGCGGTTCCGACACGGCTACAAGCGGGTGCTGGAGTGGTGTCTGGCGAATCCGGCGCTGATGTTGACGGCGTTCGGCCTGTTTCTGCTGGTGTCGCTGCCGCTGATCTTCTTTATCGGGCGGGACTTCTTTCCGTATGTGGATTCGGGGCAGATGCGGCTGCATGTGAATCCACCGGAGGGGATGCGAATCGAGGACGCGGAGCAGTACTTCGCGGCCGTGGAGAAGGAGATTCGCGCGGTGCTGCCGGCGGACCAGGTTGATCTGATTCTGGACAATATTGGGCTGCCGAACGGCGGCATCAATCTGGCGTTTTCAAATACGGCGACGATCTCGAACACGGACGGCGATGTGCTGATCTCGCTGAAGCCGGGCAAGCGCGAGACACAGCGCTACATGCGGCTGCTGCGGGCCGACCTGGCGAAAAAGTTTCCGGACGGGACGTTCTTTTTTACGCCGGCGAATATCACGAATCAGATTCTGAACTTCGGTCTGCCGGCGCCGATCGATCTGCAGGTGGTGGGCCGGGGCAAGGGCAACTACGAGCTGACGCAGAAGCTGATGAAGCAGATCGCGGCGATTCCGGGCGCGGTGGACGTGCACATTCATCAGCAGGTGACCTATCCGACGATGCAGATCAATGTGGATCGATCGCGCGCAAGCCAGGTGGGGTTGACGCAGCAGGACGTGGCGCAGAGCACGCTGATCTCGCTGACCGGGACGGCGCAGACGGCGCCGAACGAGTGGCTGAATCCGGTGAACGGGGTGAACTACCAGGTGGTGGTGCAGACGCCGCTCTACCGTGTGGACTCGCTGCAGTCGCTGGCGCGGACGCCGGTGACGTCGCCGCGCGGGGACACGTCGCAGCTGTTGGGCAATCTTGCCGACTTCCGCCGCGATGCGAGCCCGATCATCGTGGATCACTACAACATCCAGCCGGTGTTTGACGTGTATGCCGATGTGGATCAGCGCGATCTGGGCGGCGTGGCCACGGCGATCAACAAGATCATCGACCAGGCGCGGCCGTCGCTGCCGGTGGGCACCACGCTCGAGCTGCGCGGCGAGGTGAAGACCATGACGGACAGCTTCACCCGGCTGGGTTTGGGGATGTTTCTGGCGCTGGCGCTGGTGTACCTGCTGATGGCGGTGAACTTTCAAAGCTGGCTGGACCCGCTGATTATTCTGATGGCGATTCCGTTCGGCTTTTGCGGGATTCTGTGGATGCTGTTTCTGACGCAGACGACGTTCAACGTGCCGTCGTTGATGGGCGCGATCATGACGATCGGGGTGGCGACGGCGAACTCGATTTTGATGGTGGTGTTTGCCAATGACGAGCGCATCGCGGGCAAGGATCAGCACGAGGCCGCGCTGAACGCGGGCTTCACGCGCCTGCGGCCGGTGTGCATGACGGCGCTGGCGATGATCATCGGCATGCTGCCGATGGCGCTGGCGCTGGGTGAGGGCGGCGAGCAGAATGCGCCGCTCGGCCGCGCGGTGATCGGCGGGCTGATGGTGGCCACGGTGGGGACGCTGTTTGTGGTTCCCGTGATCTATTCGCTGCTGAAGAAAAACGTGCCGGTCGACTATGACCGGGAGATCGACGAGGAGTACGCCGGCCATGCCGTGCCTCAGAAGGAACAGCTCGCCTGATGCCTGACCTGCCGGAAAACCACCTGCTCGGCCGGAGCGCCGAGGGATTGACGGAACACAAGCGGCTGTCCGATGACCGAGGGGATGCGGCGACGTTGGGAGGTCAGTTCGCGGATCCCTCGCTGGCGGACGGTCGTCGGTTGGGCGAGAGCTTTGCCGATCCGAACTCGCTCGACGACACCAAGATAGGGGAGAGCTTTGCCGAGGCGAACGCCTCGCACAAGCGCAAGCCCAAGCCCGAGACGACCGGGCAGCGGCCGAACCGGCGCATCTTTTATTTGGTGCTAGGCGGGCTGGCGCTGCTGCTGGTGGTGGTGTTTTTTGCAGGATTTCTGCCGCGGCACGCGCGCAACAAGCGCACGGCGGAGGAGGCGCGCGAAGAGCAGACAGCGACGCCGGTGGTGGATGTGCTGCGGGTGTCGCAGCCGCGGGCGGGGACGCCGCTGGTGGTGCCCGGAACGACGACGCCGTTGGTGGAGGCGTTTCTTTACGCGCGGGCGAACGGGTACCTGAAGCGCAGGCTGGTGGATATCGGCGACCACGTGCATCGCGGGCAGCTGCTGGCGGTGATTGACTCGCCGGACCTGGATCAGCAGGTGGACCAGGCGCGGGAGCAGGTGCGGCAGGCGCAGCAGCAGCTGGTGCAGCAGCAGGCTCAGCTGGCGCTGGCGAAGGTGACCAACGATCGCTACCAGGTGCTGGTGGGGAAAGGTGTTTTTTCGCGGCAGGAGGGCGATCAGCAGGCGACCAACTACAACGCGGCGCTGGCGAATGTGGCGGCGGCGCAGCGCAACGTGGACGCCTTTCAGGCGAATCTGGGTCGGGTGATCGCGTTGCAGGGATATGAGCACGTGACGGCGCCGTTTGCCGGCATTGTGACCCAGCGCAATGTAGATGTGGGCGCGCTGATTTCGGCGTCGGGCAACGGGCAGGGAGAGACGACGCCGATGTCGGCGCCGACCGGCGGGACGACCTCGCAGGCGGCGGCGAACACGGGTGGGTCGAGCGGCAGCGGGCCGAGCGCGGTGACGCCGCAAAACTCCGGCAACAACGGCGGACCGTTGTTTGCGATCGCGCAGGTGGACCGGCTGCGCATTCTGGTGTCGGTGCCGGAGGGGTATGCGGGTTCGATCCGCAAGGGGGTGCCGGCGGTGCTGCACTTCCAGGAGTACCCGACGACGCAGTTTGCCGGCACGGTGACGCGGACGGCGGATTCGATCGACCAGAACACGCGAACGATGCTGACGGAGGTTCAGGTCGGCAACAAGGACGGCAAGCTGCTGAACGGGATGTATGCGGTGGCAAGCTTTCCGCCGAGTCATGCGGGCCAGGGGCCGATCACGATCTCGGGGGATGCGATCGCGGTGCGCAACGGGCGCAACGTGGTGGGCGTGGTGCGGGACGGTGTGGTGCATGTGCAGCCGGTGGAGGTGGGGCGGGACTTTGGGCCGGCGATCGAGATTCTGAGCGGGCTGAAGGTGGGCGATCTGGTGGCGCAGACCTTTACCGATGAGGTGCGGGACGGAAGCAAGGTGGACGCCAAGCTGCAGCAGTCCCCGGGAACGGGGAGTGCGCCGCAGACCGCGCAAAACCAGCCGCCGGGCGGATCGACGCAGTACGGCGATCAGTCGATCACGGATCAGAACATGCAGGGGGTCGCGGGCAAGGCGGAGCAGAAGGGGGGCGGGAGCAAGCCGTCGCAGCCGTCGCAGCCGTCGCAGTCTTCGCCGCCGTCGAAGGGGGAGAGCAAGCAATGAGTGCTCGCCCCTCGGTGGTGGTATGCGGGGCGATGGCTTGCCTGGTGCTGGAGCTAATCTGCTTGGCCACGGTGCCGGGTGCCGGCGCGCAGACCCAGCCGCTTTCGCCGCAGCAGGCGCCGTTCTCGACGACGCCCGCGGATCTGCCGCTTTCGCCCGATCCGCAGGTTGCGCCGATCACGGGGCCTGCCCCGGCCGCACCGCCGACTGCCGGCTCGGTGCGCCTGGCGGAGACGGCGCGGGCGGCGAGCCGGACGGCTCCGCGGGGGCTTGGCTTCGGGGTGTTCGGGCTGGTGGGCCCATACCGGCGGCCGTCGGCGCCGGAGCTTTTCCCCGGCGCGGGCGCACGGCTGACCGGCCTGGTGCGGGACGGCAAGCTGTTTCTGTCGCTCCATGACGCGATCGATCTGGCGCTTGAGAACAACCCGGACCTGGAGGTGTCGCGCTACAACCTGGCGCTGGCGGACACCGACCGGCTGCGCGCGGCGGGTGGCGGCTCGCTGCGCGGGATCGACTACACGATCAACGAAACGCCGGCGGGCGTGGGTGGGCCAGGCTCTCCGCTCTTGAACTCGACGGCGAACTCGCCGAACCCGATTACGCCGGCGGTGACGGACCTTACGGCGCTGAACTCGACGACGCCTTCGGTGCTGAATCTTTCGCTCGCGCCGGCGGGACCGGTGGCCGAGCCGGGCAATAACATTCCGCTGTTCGACCCGCAGTTCATCCTAACGGGCGGATACCTGCGTCGGTCGGACACGATCACCCTGGTGAGCTCCGGCGGCACGGGAACGAGCGGGACAGGGACGAGCGGGACGGGAACAGCGGGGGCAGGTGGGACGGGTGCGGTGACCGAGGCGCAGCCGCTGCACTACATTGCGGCCAATCTGGCGTACCTCCAGGGTTGGAGCACGGGAACGCAGCTAACGGCGATCGCGAACAACGACTCGCAGGTGATCTACGGCGGAGTGTCGGAGAGCAATCCGTTCTATCGGCCGAGCACCTCGGTGACGCTGACGCAGCCGCTGCTGCGTGGGCGCGGGCGGGAGGTCAACCTTCGGTATCTGCGCATCGCGAATCTGAACCAGCGCGTCTCGCGGCTGTTGTTTGAGCAGCAGGTGCTGGATTCGGTGTATGGGATCTCGCGGCTGTACTACGACCTGGTGAGCCAGGGAGAGAACGTGGACGTGAAGCGCGAGGCGCTGCGGGCGGCGCGCAAGCTGGAGCAGGACGACGCGGCGCAGGTGGAGCAGGGCACGCTGGCGCCGATCGAGCTGACGCGCGTTTCCGCGCTGGCGACCTCGTCGGAGTTCGATCTGGTGCAGGCGGAGGGGCTTTATCGGCAGCAGGAGGTGATCCTGCGCAACCAGTTGATCCGCACGGGATCGGCGGTGTTTCGCAGCAGCTTTACGGAGATCGTGCCGACGGACCGGATTGTGGTTCCGGCGACGGCGGAGCGCTTCGATGTGCCGCGTCTGATTCAGGAGGGGCTGGCGCGACGACCGGATATCTCGCAGGCCGGGCTGCAGGTTGAGGCGGATCAGGTGTCGGCCAACGCGGCGCGAAACCAGGTGTTGCCGCAGCTGAATCTGTATGCGAACGCGGAGACACGCGGCTCGTCGGAGCAGAGCTATGAGCCTCTGGGGTCGCCGGGCACGGGTGTGCCGACGGTGCCGCAGGAGCTGGCGCTGGGCGGGCTGCGCACGTCGACGATCTACCAGGCCGGGGTGCAGCTGACCTTGCCGGTACGGAATCGCATTGCGGCTTCAGATGCGGCGCGCGACATGATTCAGGTGCGCGAGGCGGAGGCGCGGCGGATCAAGCTGCAACAGCAGGTGCGCGAGGAGATCGAGAACGCGGTGATCGCGGTGGAGACGGCGTTCGCGGCGTACACGGCGGCGACCAAGAGCCGCGACTACCAGGCGATTCTGTTGCAGGCGGAGCGCGACAAGCTGGAGGTCGGGCAATCGACGCCGCTGCTGATCATCCAGGATGAGAGTTTTCTGGCGCAGGCGCGCTCGACGGAGATCGCGGCGCGAAGCAACTATGAGAAGGCGCGGATCTCGCTCGACCACTCGCTGGGCAGGTTGTTGGAGCAGAACGGGATTCAGCTCGAGGACGCGATCCAGGGGACGTTGCAGCCGTAGGTCGCACGAGCGGGTGAGGGTGACCGCATGCTACTCTCGCCGGGTTGGGAAGGGGCTTTGCCCATGTTGAACCGCCGTGAGGTTTGCCGAGCAGCCCTGGGCTTTTCCGCCGTGCGCGTGCTCCGGGGGCAGAGCCCGGCTGCGGGAACGACGCGGGAGACAGCGCGACCGGATGTGGGCGCAGTGGACGAGGCGCACATCCTGGCTACGGCGGATCACGCGCTTTCGCTTGCGCCGACGCTCGATCTTGCCTCGGGAGCGATTCCGGCGCTGGCGGCTGGATTTGTGCGGATGCGGGTTACGGATGCGGGGCGAGCCGAGCGATACCGAAGCCATGCGGCGGAGTTTCTGCGGCTGACGTTTCTCGCGCCGGCGAGTCGGTTGAACAACGAGCTTGCGGAGACGAACCATCCGGAGGACCTGCTGGCACTGGCGTCGCTGGCGGAGATCGCGCAGGCGATTCCCTTCCTCGCGGCGCAGCCGGGGCCGATGACGGCCGAGGAGCTGACGGCGCTCCGGGGCTGGTTTGCGGGGCTGCTCCTGTCGATGAACAGCTCGCGGACGGGCGGGCTGGCGCGCGACCATCGCGATCATGTAGCAGGGGTGTGGCTGTTGGTGGCGACGGCGTGCGCGCGGCTGACCGGGGATGACGCGCAGATGGCGGCGTTGCGGCACCAGTTCAAGACGGCGACGGTGCGGGCGCAGATTCGCGGCGACGGTGTGTTTCCGCATGAGCTGACGACACGGGATCCGTACCGCAACTCGCTGTTTGCGCTGGATCTGCTGGCGGCAAGCTGCGATCTGCTGTCGACGAAGTTTGAGAGTCTGTGGGAGTACGAGCTGCAGGATGGGCCGGGGATGCGGGTGGCGGTAGCAAAGTATGCGCCGTGGATCGCGGATCGAAACACGTGGCCGTACCCGGCGGACTCGATGTACTTTCACGAGCTGCCGTGCCGGCGGCCGGCGCTGCTGTTTGCGGCGCGGGCGTACAGCCGGCCGGAGTATGCGACGATCTGGCGCGGGCTGACGCCGGCCGAGCCGACGATCGCTGCCCTGCTGGCGACGTTTCCGGTGCGCCAGCCGCTGCTGTGGGTGACGCGGCCGAGCGCGTAGGCTCCGTTCGGGAGACACGGGCGCTTTCGGACGACGGGTGCTTTGGAAGAGTTTGCACCCTGTCGCAACCGATAGTGTGTGTGCTTAGCCTGCATGGCGCGGGCTCGCCTACAATGGACGCGTGGATCTTGGGACAAAGCGCGCACGGTTGGAGAATGTGTTGCGGGAGTGCGGGACGCTGCTGGTAGCGTATTCGGGCGGCACGGACTCGGCGTATCTGGCGTATGCGGCGCACGCGGTGCTGGGCGACAGGATGCTGGCGGTGATCGCGGACTCGGCGTCGCTGCCGCGCAAGGAGCTGGCGGACGCGCTGGCGTTCTCTGAACAACATGCGATTCCGACGCGGGTGCTGCGGACGGGCGAGCTGGAGCGGGCGGACTACCAGCGCAACGACGCGCATCGCTGCTTTTTCTGCAAGGATGAGCTGTTCTCCGCGATGGAGATCTTGCGGGTGCAGAGCGGGTATGCGTTTCTGGCGTTCGGGATGAACGTGGACGATCGCGGCGAGCATCGGCCGGGGCAGACGGCGGCGCGGAACCACCATGTGCTGGCGCCGCTGGTCGCGGCGGAGTTATCGAAGAGCGAAATTCGGGAGCTGGCGCGGGAGGCCGGGCTGGCGCTCCATGACAAGCCGGCGAGCGCATGCCTGTCGTCGAGGCTGGCCTATGGGCTGCCGGTGACGGCGGAGCGGCTGCTGCAGGTGGAGCGGGCGGAGGAGGTGCTGCATGGGCTGGGGTTCCGGCGCGTGCGCGTGCGGCATCACGACACGCTGGCGCGGATCGAGTTCGATCGCGAGGAGATGGCGGGGGTGCTCTCGATGGAGCGGATGGAGACGATCAGCCGGTCGCTGAAGGGGCTGGGCTTTACGTTTGTGGCGATCGATGCGGAGGGGTATCGGTCGGGGTCGATGAACGCGGTGCTGCCGGCCTCGGCGATCGGCTCGGCGCCGCTCGCGTGAACCGGTCGGCGCTGCTGACGTTGCTGTCCTCGGTGGAGCGCGGCGAGGTCTCGGCTGATGCGGCCGCCGAGCGGCTGGTGGACCTGCCGTTTGAGGATATTGGGAGCGCGCGCATCGATCACCATCGGGCGCTGCGCAACGGGTTGCCCGAGGTGATCTACGCCGCGGGCAAGACGGCGGAGCAGACGGCGGAGATCTTTGCGCGCATGGCCGAGCATGGGTCGGATGTGCTGGCGACGCGGGTGCCGGAGGAGAGCGTGGCGGCGTTGCTGGAGCGTGTGCCGCAGGCCGTGACGCACCCGGTGGCGCGGGCGATCACATTGCGGCAGAGTGCGACGGCGGAGATGCGGGGGCATGTGGCGGTGCTCTGCGCGGGGACGAGCGATCTGCCGGTCGCGGAGGAGGCGGCGGTGACGGCGGAGATCTTCGGCACGCAGGTGACGCGGCTCTACGATGTGGGCGTGGCGGGGCTGCATCGGCTGTTGGCGGTGCGGGACGAGCTGCGGACGGCGCAGGCGGTGGTGGTGTGCGCGGGGATGGAGGGGGCGCTGCCCTCGGTGGTGGGCGGGCTGGTGGGGGTGCCGGTGCTGGCGGTTCCGACCTCGGTGGGCTATGGCGCGTCGTTTGCCGGCGTGACGGCGCTGCTTGGGATGCTGAACTCGTGCTCGCCCAATGTGTCGGTGGTGAACATCGATAACGGCTTTGGCGCGGCGTATTCGGCGGTGTTGATCGCGCGAGCGGCTAGCTTGCGGGCGTAGCCGGCGCGGCGCGAAGGCCGGCGATGAGCTCCGTGACGACCTGATCGGGCGAGCGGTCGTTGCAGATGACGAGAGCCTCGCCGCTGCCCGGCTGCTCCAGCGTGGCGATCTGACTGTCGAGCAGGTCGGGGTTCATAAAGGGATGGTGGCGTTGGGCGAGCCGCTGCTGCAGCAGGGCGCGTGGCACTTCGAGCAGAACGAAGCGGACGGCGTCGGCGGGTAACGACTTCGAGAGCGTGGAGCGATAGCTCGTCTTGAGCGCGGAGCAGGCGAGCGCGCCGCCGGCGGCCGCAGCATTCCAGTCGAGCAGAAGATGGTTGAGGCGCTCGAGCCAGGGCTCGCGGTCAGCATCGGTGAGCGGCTGTCCAGCGGCGAGCTTTTGCTTGTTGCTTTCGGGATGGTAGTCGTCGGCGTCGGCGAATTGGAGGCCGGTGCGGCTGGCCAATAGCTGGCCGATGGTGGTTTTGCCGGAGCCGGTGACGCCCATAAGGACGGCAATGGTGGTCGCGGGCAGCCGATCGGCGGGGTTGGGCTGACCAGCGGGGGCGGTTTGGTTTGGGGTATCGGTCATCACTCAGCTTGCAGCAGCGAGACCTGATGGCGAACGTCCGAGCCGCGCACCCAGAAGATAACATCTTCGGCGATGTTGGTCGCATGGTCGGCGGCGCGCTCGAGGTTGCGCGAGACGATGATGGCATTCAGCGCCTGGTTGCTGACGACGGGGTGCTGCTGCATTACCTCGACGAGCTCGCGCTGGACGTCGCGGTTCATGGCGTCGATCTCGTCGTCGAGCGTGATGACGGACTCGGCGAGCTTGGCGTTTGCTTCGAGCAGGGCCTGGATGGCGCGGCGGATCATGACGCGCACCTTTTCGCCCATGTCGGGGATGTCGATCGGCAGCGAGATCTGCGGCAGGTCACGCATGGTGTCACCGCGCTGGGCGATGTTGCTGGCCTGGTCGCCGATGCGCTCGAGGTCGCCGTTGATCTTGATGACGGAGAGGATGAAGCGGAGGTCGATGGCCATGGGTTGCTCGGTGGCGAGCAGGTCGTGCGCCATCTCGTCGACCTCGCGTTCGGCGGCGTTGATGGCGAGCTCGATCTCATGGACGTGCTGGGACAGGCTGGTATCGCCGGTGAGGTAGGCCTCGAGCGAGAACTCGAGCGCCTGCTGGGCCAGGGCCGCCATGGCAAGCAGCTTGTCCTTGAGCGCGTCGAGCTGCTTATGGAAGTTGATGCGCGGCATAGGCGAGGGTACCTCTGGGGATGAGGAGCACCTCTATTCTCACGCAGCCGGCGCTTCTGACCTAATGCTTCGTTGCTTCCGGTAGACAGATCGGTACCACTTTGGAGGGAGCGACAAATTAACGCGGCGCTACGGGTAGAGGAGGTACAGCGCGCGGCGGGTTCGGAACTGCTGCAGGCGGTCGTTCCAGCGCGCGGCGATGGCGCGGGGATCGACGCCGGCGTCGAGGGCCTGCATGGTGTCGGCGCTGGCCAGGAGGTGCGCGGCGCGGGTGAGGACGAACTTTTGCGGGTAAAGGGTGTGGAGAGCGCTGAGGATCTCGACGCCGAGCTCGGGGGAGTCGAGGGCGGTGCGGTCGGTGGCGACGACGCGGACAGCCGCGATGGTCTGGCCGTGGAAGGGGTAATGGTTGGCGTCGTCGCGGATGTCGACGGTGGTGGCTTCGAACCGCACACCGGGGAGGTTGCGCGCGGTGAGCGCGCGGACGACGTCGGCGGCGTGGAACCACGGTTGCGGGTCGGCCGCGGTGGGGCCGGCGCCGAAGATCTCGAAGGGCGTGGCGGATCCGCGACCGACGGAGAGGTTGGTCTGCTCGAGCAGGGTGAGCGCGGGATAGAGGATGGCGGCGCGCTCGCTCTGGAGATTGGGGCTGGGGTTGATCCAGCGCAGGCCGGTCTGATCGAAGAACTCCGGTCGGCTCCAGTCCTGGAGGGGGACGACGGAGAGGTTGGCGCCGAGGTGTTTTTCGCCGTTGAAGAGGCGGGCGAGCTCGCCGAGGGTCATGCCGTGGCGCAGCGCCAGGGGCATGTAGTCAGTGTAGCTTTCGAGGCCAGGATCGGAGACGGGGCCCTGGACGGCGACGCCACCGAGCAGGGCGGGGCGATCGAGGACGATGATCTCGATGTGGGCGGCGGCGGCGGCCTCGAGGAAGTAGCCGGTGACGGTCTCGTAGGTATAGGTGCGCACACCGGCGTCCTGGAGGTCGATGACGACGGCGTCGAGGGAGCGGAGGTCGTCGAGTTTGGGTCGGCGGTCGGCATCGTGCGCGCCGTAGAGGGAGCGGATGGGGAGGTTGGTGGCGGGGTCGCGGGCGTCGGCGATGTCGGTCGAGTCCTTCGCGCCGGCGAGGCCGTGCTCGGGCGAGAAGAGGGTGACGAGGGTGAGGCCGGGGACGGCCGCGGCGGCCTCTTGGGCGAGGAGGTCGACGGTGCGCCGGCCGTTGCGGTCGACGCCGGTCTGGTTCGTGAGCAGGCCGAGGCGGAGGTGATTGTTGTGGCGCGCGGCGGCTGTGCGGAGGGCGGCGAAGTGAGTGGCTTCGAGGACGTCGATACCCGTGAGGACGGCTTCGGGGCCGGTCGAGGTTGCGGGAGCTGCGGCGTGGGCGGGCGGGGCTGCCGCGATGGCGGAGGTGGTCGCGGGGTAGAGATCGAGGGCGCGGGCGACGGCGGTGGCAACGTCGCCGCGCAGGCCGGAGATGGGGCCGCGGCGATCGCGCGGGTGAACGGCGTTCGAGAGCAGGACGACGTAGGTGTCCGAGCCGGGGTCCATCCAGAGCGTGGTGCCGGTATAGCCGGTATGGCCGAAGCTGCCGATGGGAAAGGCGACGCCGCGCGGGCGCGAGTAGGCGGAGTCGATGTCCCAGCCGAAGCCGCGGACGTCATGGCCCTTGCGGCTGGGATAGGTGACGGGGGCGGCGGCGGGCTGGGTGAGGTCGGCGGGGGTGTGGCCGGGCTGCTCGGGGGAGGTCATGAGCTCGAGCGTGGATTGCTTAAGGGGAAAGGCGCTGGGGCGGCCGGCGAGACGATCGAGCAGAGCCTGGGCGTAGAGGCCGATGTCCTGCGCGGTGGAGAAGACACCGGCCTGGCCGGCGACGCCGCCCATGCGACGGGTGGTGGGATCGTGGACGGTGCCGCGCAGCATCTGGTCGAAGTTGGGGTTGGTGGTGGGGGTGCCTTCGCTGTCGTGGGCGGTGGGGGCGGTGTTGGCGATGTCGCTCGGGAGCCATCCGCCCTCGCCGCAGAGCGGAGCGGCGAGAGGATGCGAAACGGGCGCGGGAAGGACGGCTGAGCCGTTCATGCGGTGCAGGCCGCAGGCCTTATCGAAGGAGTGGTAGCGGGTGTGCAGCATGTTGAGCGGCTCGAAGATGTGATCCTCGGCGTACTCATCGAGCGGCTGGCCGCTGAGTTTTTCGACGAGGGCGCCGAGCAGGATGAAGTTTATGTCGGAGTAGCGGAAGACGGTGCCGGGGGCGTTCTGGAGGGGGTTGGTGAGGGCGCGCCGGATGCCCTCGGCCTGGTTGGGGTGCGCAAGGCCCCAGGGGTCCTTAAGGTCGACGTCGGGCGCTTCCCCGGAGGTGTGGGTGAGGAGCATACGAATCGTGACCTCGGCTCGGCGGGGGTCCGGCTTGCCGGTGGAGCCGGTGGCGGTGGCAAAGTCAGGAAGGTAGGTGACGAGCGGGTCGTCGAAGTGGAGCTTGCCCTGCTCGTAGAGCTGCATGATGGCGGTCGCGGTCGAGAGGCACTTGGAGAGCGAGGCCATGTCGAAGAGGGTGTCGAGGGTCATGGCTTCGACGTGCGGCGGCTCGACGGTGGGGTCTTCGGCGCGATTGCCGTAAGCCCTCTGGTAGACGACATGGCCGCTGTGGCCGACGAGGAGGACGGCGCCGGGGAGCTTTTGTGCAGCGATGGCGTCGGTGATGAGCCGGTCGGTTGCGCTGAAGTCTGGGACGTTAAAGTTTGGCGGTTTCTTGCCGATATTGGGAATAGCGGGAGCTGCCTGACTGAGGAGGCGCGCGGGAGAGCATAGCGCAACGAGCAGAAGCAGGGCTGTGATGGCGCGGACGCGCGGAGTCTGCCGGAGGACGAGGCTGGCGAGGCTGCCGACCGCGAAGGTGATGGCCGAGCCGATCAGAACGTACCAGGTGAAGGCGATGTGCGGGAGGGTGAATGGGCCGAGCGAGAGCGGAGCGGGGTGCTGCCAGAGGACGAGATTGGTGACAAATCCGAGGATCATGCCGAGGATCGCTCCGGGCTCCGTGGCGCGGCGGTTGAGGGTGCCGAGGAGAAAGACGCCGAGCAGAGCGCCGTAGGCGACCGAGGCGATGGACAGGCCGATCTCGACGACGTGGCCCTTGCCGCCGGCGCGCACGCTGACAAGGGCGATGGCGAAGAGGACGAGGGCCCAGAAGACGGTGGAGCCGCGCGCGACGCGCTGCCGTTCGGTGTCGCCGGCGGCGGGTCGCCAGCCGATCCAGAGATCGACGACGGTGGTGGAGGAGAGCGAGTTCAGGGCGGCGCTGAGGTTGGACATGGCGGCGGCGAGCACGGCGGCGATGAGCAGACCGGCGACGCCGCGCGGCATCTGCTGGACGATGAAGGTGGGGAAGATGCGGTCGGCGCTGAGAGGCACGCCGGCGCCGCTGACGAGGAGTTGCGGGTGCGCTCCATAGAAGACAAAGAGGCCGACGCCGATGAGGAGGAAGAGGGAGAACTGAATGAAGACGACGACACCGGAGCTGAGCAGGGCGAGGCGGCTTTCGGCGAGGTTGCGGGCGGCGAGCAGTCGCTGGACCATGAGCTGGTCGGTGCCGTGCGAGGCCATGGTGAGAAAGGTGCCGCCGAGCAGGCCGGCCCAGAAGGTATAGCTCTGGGAGAGGTTGAGGGCGAAGTGGAGCACGTGGAACTTGCCCGCGGCAAGGCCGGTGGCGTGGATGGTGGTCCAGCCGCCGGGCACACGCGCGCCGAGGGTGGCGACGGCGATCAGGGTGCCGGCGAGGTAGATGCCCATCTGGACGACGTCGGTCCAGACGACGGCCGCCATGCCGCCCTCAAAGGTGTAGAGCAGGGTGAGGGCGCTGATGATGGCGATCGAGAGGGTGTCGCCGGTGCCGATGGCGATGCCGATGACGATGGAGATGGCGAAGACGCGGACGCCCTCGGCGGCGGCGCGGGTGAGCAGAAAGAGGATGGCGGTGATGCGGTGGAGCAGGGCGCCGAAGCGGCGATCGATGAGCTGGTAGGCGGTGAGCATCTCGCCCTGGAAGTAGCGCGGAAGAAAGAGGATGGCGACGACGACGCGACCGAGCAGATAGCCGAAGACGATCTGCAGAAAGCCCAGGTCGCCGGCGAAGGCGACGCCGGGGATGCTGATGATGGTGAGGGTGCTGGTCTCGGCGGAGACGATGGAAAGCGCGATGGCCCACCAGGGGATGGTGCGGCCGGCGAGGAAGTAGCCGCGCAGGGAGCGATCGCCCGAGCCACGA
Organism: Acidobacteriaceae bacterium; assembly: GCA_965277125.1. Taxonomy (GTDB): domain Bacteria; phylum Acidobacteriota; class Terriglobia; order Terriglobales; family Acidobacteriaceae; genus Edaphobacter. Next base: position 1,632,273 of record CBDIBU010000005.1, read on the forward strand.
AAGTGGAGGCCGAAGAGCGTGATGCCGGCCAGGTAGGCGACTACGATGGCGAGGTCGAGCGGGGAGAGACGCGTGATGGCAGCGGCAAGCAGGCTGAGCGTCATGGGACGGCGGCGATCCGGTGTCCGCGGACGTAGGTCGCGGTGCGGCGCCCGTGGGCGTCGAAGCGGTTGAGGTTGGCGAGGTTGCCGACGCGGAGGGCGAGGGTGTCGGCGAAGCCTGCCATGTGCGCGGGGTTGGCGGTGGCGGCGCGCGTGGCGGTGGCGAGATCGGTGTGGGCGATCTGTTGGAGGTTGGCGACCGCCTGCTCCAGGGTGAGGACGGAGCCGGCAAGGACGCCGCCCGACAGACAGACGGGGCCGACGACGGTGACGGGCAGGCCGCCGAGGGTGTAGTCGCCGTCGGGCATGCCGGTGGCGGCCATGCTGTCAGTGACGAGGATGGCGTGGTCGGGGGCCTTGGCGCGAAACCAGAGGCGCACGGCCTCATCTGCGACGTGCACGCCGTCGCAGATGAGCTCGGCGAAGAGAGTGGGGTCGTCGAGCACAACGCCGAGGATGCCGGGCTCGCGATGGTCGAGCGGTCGCATGGCGTTGAAGGTGTGGGTGGCGCTGACGGCGCCGCGGGCGATGGCCTCGCGCGCGACGGCGGCGGTTGCTATGCTGTGGCCGATCGAGACACGGACGCCGAGCGCCGCGGCGTGCGCGATGAGGTCCATGGCGCCGGGCTCCTCGGGGGCGAGGGTCATGACGCGAATGTGGCCGCGGGCGGCGGCCCAGAGCTGATCAAAGACGGGGATGCTGGGAGCGAGGATGTGAGCCGGCGGATGGACGCCGCGTTTGCCGTGCGAGACGAAGGGGCCTTCGAGGTGGATGCCGAGGGGCTGGGCCGAGAGCTGGCTGGGGGGCTCGCGGGCTTCGGCGGGCGCGGGCGATCGGTCGGCGGGCGAGCGGTCGGCGGTCTCGATGGCGTGGGCGAGACGATCGAGCGCACGGAGCGTGGCGTCGAGCGGGGCGGTGACGGTGGTGGGGAGGAAGTGGGTGACGCCGCGCGAGGCGAGGAAGCGAGCGATGCGCGGAAGGGCGTCGGGGCTCTCGTCCATGACGTCGTGGCCGGCCGCGCCGTGGGTGTGCACATCGAAGAAGCCCGCGGTGAGGGTGTCGGCGCCGGTGAGCGAGGGATCGCTTTCGATCTCGGCGATGCGGCCGTCGTCCGCGAGGCGCAGCACGGGGTACTCGACGGAGCCGATGTCGGTGAGGAGGCGGCGCGCGGTGAGGATCTGCATCAGTGGGTCACCGTGGGCGCGGGGGGGATGCCGAGATCCGCGGCCGAGGGCAGCGTGTGGCTGTCGCTCCATTGGCGCTGGGCGGCCCTGAGCTTGTCTGAACGCGCGATCCATAGTTGGACGGTGCCGTCGTAGCGCTCGAGCACGGGGCGCAGGGCGTAGGGGCGATTGGAGCGCAGCCAGGCTTGCTGGTAGAGGTCGCGCAGGAGCGAGTAGCCGTCGCGCAGATCCTGCAGGCGACCGTTGGCGCCGTTGTTGATCTCACCGAGGTTGTGGGTGACCTCGGAGCGGACCTTTTTGTCGGTGCTTCCCTGCTCGGCGAAGGCTTGCGCGTAGCTCTGCTCCATCTCGTCGGCGAGCTGGAACTTGAGGGCGAGGAAGTCGAGGCGGCGCGCGCCGAGCTCGAGCGCGTCGATGGCGTCGGTCTCGCGGAGTGAGGTTGGGGGCGAGGGGTAGGCGTTGGCGGGATCGTACCCAGCAGGCATCGGCGGCGGCGGTGAGGTGGGCGGCGCGGCGGCGCGGGCCTCGGCGATCAGGGTGAGGGCGCGCTCGGCGTGGAGACGGACCTCGTGGGTGTAGGGTCGGATCTTGTCGGCGAAGGTGATGCCGTCGCGGGACCAGGGATCGATCCAGAAGAGGCCGTCGGAGGCGTCGCCGGTCTTGGCCTGGTCGTGCAGGATCAGGTGGGCGGCCATGATCTCTTTTTGCGCCTGGTTGAGCGCGCCGGTGCGGTCGCCGTGGAAGACCTGCGCGTAGCTGTCTTCGAAGGCGGCGGTGGAGCTTTCGCCATGCTGCCAGGCGGCGGCGGCGCCGAAGAGGATGCCGTACCAGTCCATGTTAACGAGGCCTTCGCCGTCGTCGTTCCAGATGGTGGTGATGGCGCCGGTTGCGCCGAGTCGCTGGCCGTCGCGAAGGAAGCCCTGGATGTTGTTGAGGCCCGTGTTGTAGTTGGGATAGACGCGCGACCAGTTATTGACGCCGGGCGCGACCCAGGTCTCATAGCCGCCGTTGGTGAAGGGTGTGATGAAGCGATCGAAGCCTTTGGGCTGCTCGCCGTACTCCCACGGCACAGCGATGGTCTGATCCTTGAAGCTCTGGGGCATGGCCTTGACCAGGTCGGGCGAGTTCATGGCGATGTCGCCCCAGAACAGCAGCTTGCGATGGAGCGGCTCGAGCGCCTGGACGATGCGATTAAGGAACTCGAGGTAGACCGCGCCGAGACCGCGCGCGTCCACGTCGGCCTTGGTCTGACCGAGGCCGAGGTCGACGGTCTCATCCGCGCCGACGTGGAGAAACGGACCGGGAAAGATGGCGGCGAGTTCAGTGAACCACTGTTTGATCAGGGTGATGGAGCCGGCTTGCCCGGGCGCGAGGACGGCGCCGTGCGGCGTCTCCGCGAGCGGCTGGTACTGCTCCCAGGTGAGGGTGTGATGGAGGTGGCCGAAGACCTCCTGCTCCGGGATGACCGTGATGTGAAACTGCCGCGCGTAGCGGACGAGCTCGCGCGCATCGGCGGCGCTCATGCTGCCGTTCGGCGCCGCGGGTAGCGGCTGTCCGGCATATTGCATGGTCTGCTCGAAGTAGGGCGAGTAGAGGTTGAGCTTGTAGGCCGCCAACGTGCGGATCATTTTTTTCTGGAAGGCGAGCGTGGGCACGGGACCGCGAGAGAGGTCGTCGTCAAGGCCGCGATAGCGCATGGCGGGCCAGTCGCGAACCGTGACGGCGTGGAGCACCGAAGCGCCGTTGCTGGTTGTGACGAGCTGCTTTACGGTTTGCGCACCGTAGAAGAGGCCTTCGCCGGTGAGGGCCGTGATGCGGATGCCGGACGCCGTGGGATCGATGCGGTAGCCTTCGGCGCGCATCGCGGGCTCAAAGCCGGGCGGCAGGGCGGAGGCGGTCTCGTGCACCAGCTCGACGGACACACCGCCGGCGCTTGCGGAGGCGACGCCTCGCTCGGTGAAGGTGTCGCGCAGATCGTCCGCGGTGAAGTGATCCTCGGCCGAGCAGCCTGTGCAGCTGAGGTGCACGCCGCTCGCGAGTGGGAGCACCTGGTCGCCGTGTATCTCGCGCGGGAGAGGGATCAGCTTGAGTTGCTGCGCGAGCACCGGTGTGGAGTTGCTTACCACGGCGACAAGGCAAGTCGCGAAGAGCTTCTGCGAAAGCTTCATGAATTTTTCTTCGGCTCCGGTTGCGTTTCGGTGCTGACGGCCTTGGCTGTCCCTCGTTGCGGTGTCACACGAGGCACTGTGAGCGTTTGCCTGTCCAGGATTCTTCAAGCATTCATCGATTGCTGCAAGCATACAGAACAAGCGAGACGAGTTCGGTGCCCTGGGGCGGTCTTGCCGCGTCGGCGCCACTTGCTCGACCTTTTCCCAGAGAGGTTCCATGACGAAGCAACTGCAAGCGACCATGGCGGCGATGATGGTGCTTTCGACCATCTCCGTGCGGGCGCAGCTGAGCACCACGACCACAACCAAGAAGACCTCGCCGAACACAACCAAGACGACCGTGGTGACCACGGACAAGTCCAAGGCGGCGAAGGGCGGCGCAACCCGACGCAGACCCCGCGCGCGCAAGGCACCGGTCGAGAGCGAGACGTCGCGGCAGCTGCGCGAGATCCGCGATCTGATGGTCAGCCAGCAGGCGCAGATCGATGCGCTGAAGCAGCAGCTGGTGGACAAGGACAGGCGCATCGCCGACGCGAGCGCGGATGCGGCGGCCGCCAATGCGAGCGCGGTGCAGGCGAACCAGCAGGCGCAGACGGTGCTCGCGAATGTGCAGAGCAACCAGACCCGGATCGACACGCTGAACAGCGATCTTTCGGATCTGAAGCTGGCGAACGCCGGTCTGGCGAGCACGTTGGTGACGACCACGCGCGATCTGAACGAGAAGATCGAGTCGCCGCTGACGATCCACTACAAGGGCGTGACGATCACGCCCATCGGCTTCTTCGCGGCGGAGTCGGTGTATCGCACGCGGGCCATCAACTCCGACATCAACACGCCGTTCAACACCACGCCGTATCCGGGCGCGGCGGAGGCTCACACCAGCGAGTTCAACGGGACGGGTCGGCAGAGTCGCCTGGCCGCACTGATCGTGGGCGACGCAGGCCCCTTCAAGCTTTCGGGCTATTTTGAGGGCGACTTCTTGTCGGCGGGCACGACGTCGAACGAGAATCAATCCAACAGTTACAGCTTCCGCCAGCGGCAGATCTGGGGACAGGCGGCGACCAACACGGGCTTCACGGTGACAGGTGGCCAGATGTGGTCGCTGGTCACCGAAACCAAGGTGGGCACGGACAATCGGACGGAGGTTCTGCCGAACACGGTGGATCCGCAGTACCACGTGGGCTTCTCCTGGGCACGGCAGTACGGCGTTCGCTTCCAGCAGAGGTTTAGTCCGAACCTCACGATGGCAGTGGCGCTGGAAGAGGCACAGAATATTTTCTCCGCGAGCAATGCGCCGACGAACTTCTTTTTCGGCTCGGCCGGCACCGGCGGGGGATTGTTCAATCCGACGGCGAATTACACCAACAACGTGGCGCCTGACATGATCGTCAAGGCGGCGTTTGACTCACGTCATGGGCACTATGAGCTCGCGGGCGTGGGCCGGTTCTTCCGCGATCGCTACTACGCGAACGCGAGCACGGTAGCTGCCGGTGTGACGACTCCGGTTCCGGCCGTCGGCGCATCGAATGACACGAAGTTCGGCGGCGGCGTGATCGGTAATGCCCGCTTCTCGCTGTCGCGCTATGCGGACATCGGATTGCACGCCGTGTATGGCGACGGCACGGGCCGCTACGGCACGTCTACCTTGCCGGACACGACAGTTCACCCGGACGGCACACTCGCCCTGTTGCACAACGGCCAAGGGCTGTTCTCGCTGGAGACGCACCCGCTGAAGAAGCTGGACGTCTACGCCTATGCCGGCGCGGAGTACGCGCAGCGAACGGTGTACCGAAACGCGGCGGGCGTTCTGGTCGGGTACGCCCCACCCACCAGCACGAACACCGGCTGCGGCACGGAGTACACACCGACGATCAACACCGGATTCGGTCCGAGTGGGACCAGCGGCTGCCTGGGCGCGACGCGCCTGGTGGGCGAGGCCTCCGGCGGCTTCACCTACCGCATTACGTCGAGTCCCAAGTACGGTCGGCTGCAATACCAGATGGTGTACAGCTATCTCACGCGCAAGGCCTGGTCCGGTGTGGGTGGGGCGCCGACAGCCACGAACAACATGATCTTCACCGGAATGCGGTACTACATCCCGTAGAGTTCGACTAACCCGTTGCAGAAAGCAGAGCGCTGATGCCTGGCGCTCTGCTTTTCTTTTTGGCTCCACTGTCTGAGCGGCGGAGATCGATTCGGCACGTACGGCGGTGAGAATTGAACGGCGCGGGGGCGGCGCGCCTTGACGCGCTGGTGCCCGGCACGTAGCCTTTTGCTGTGGGTCTGGCTCTGGGCTTGCGGGCAACGATGCTGTGTTCACGCTGTTGTCGCGCCTCCCACGCGCGCGCGTGCCGAGCGCGGTAGCCGCACGCTTCTCTCGCCGCGCCCGCCGAACGCGAGCCTAAGTTATTCCCTCCCCCGCGAAGGATCGAGACACATGCCAGATTCGACTGTCCCTGCCGCTCCTGCCACGTCCTCTGCCGCCGCTCCGAAGGAAACCAAGGCGCAGCGCTCCGAACGGTTGAAGGACGAGAAAAATCCGTGGGACGCGTGGGATGAGGTGCGCGCCTTTGCGCGTAGTGGACGCGCGTCGGTGTTGCCGGAGTGGGCCGGGCTCTACTTCAAGTGGTGGGGGGTGTACACGCAGGGCGACGGCGTGGGCGTGACCGGCGGCGTGGGCGGGGAAGGCAAGGCGTCGGAGTTCTTCATGCTGCGCATCGGGCTGCCGAACGGCATCCTGACCAGCCATCAGCTGCACGTCATCGCCGATCTGACGCGACAGCACGCGCGCAACCTGGCCGACATCACAACGCGGCAGAACATTCAGCTGCATTGGCTGACGATCGAGAGCCTGGTCGAGGTGGTCGACGCGCTGTCCGCGATCGGGCTGTCGCCCAAGGGCGCGTGCGGCGATGTGGTGCGCAATGTGACGGGCTGTCCGCTGGCGGGGCTCGATGGGCACGAGATCCTGGACGCGAGCCCGCTCGCGCAGGAGATCGCGCACGGGCTGACGGCGAACCCGGAGTTCTACAATCTGCCGCGCAAGTTCAAGATCTCGGCGACGGGCTGCCCGCTGTGGTGCTCGTACCCGGAGATCAATGATCTGTCGTTTACGGCCACGCCGCGCACGCTGCCCGATGGCTCGACCGAGATCGGTTACACACTTCGGGTCGGCGGCGGGCTTTCGACCGAGCCGCACATGGCGGTGCGTATTCCCGCGTATATCCGGCAGGACCAAGCGTACGCCGTGGCCGAGGCGACCTGTCGCATCTTTCGCGAGCAAAGCGAGCTGCGCGAGAATCGTACGCGCGCGCGGATCAAATATCTCTTTATGCGGCATGGCTGGACGGCGGAGAGCTTTCTCGCGGCGCTCGAGGACAAGCTCGGTTACAAACTGGATGCGGCGCCGGAGACCGCTATCCACCAGCAGGAGCTGGTGCCGGACGATATCTATCGCGATCACATCGGCGTCACCGCGCAGCGGCAGGCAGGTCGATCGTCCGTCGGCGCGTCCGTGCTGCGTGGGCGGCTTTCCGGCGATCAGTTGGAGCGGCTGGCGACGCTGGCCGAGGAGTTCGGATCGGGCGAGCTGAGGACGACGATCATGCAGAACATCCTGATCGTGAACGTGCCGAACGAGCGTGTGCAGGCGCTGATCGCGGAGCTCAAGGCAATCGATCTGCAGGTGGACGTGACGCCGTTCTGGCGCGGGGCGATCGCGTGCACGGGAACGGAGTTCTGCAAGCTGGCGATCACGGAGACGAAGGGCTTTGCGCGGTGGCTGGTGGCCGAGCTCGAGGAGCGTCTGCCGACCTTCGACCAGCAGATTAAGCTGCACGTGACGGGGTGCACGAACTCGTGCGGGCAACACTGGATCGCCGATATTGGGCTCGAGGGCAAGAAGATCAAACGGGACGGCGTGTCGGTGGATGCGTTCTTCTTCTGCGTGGGCGGTGCGGTGGGCCGCCATGCGCGCGCGGGGCGGCCGATCGGCTATCGCGCGGCGGCGGACGAGGTGCCGGCGGCGATCGAGCGCATGCTGCGGGCCTATCTTGCCGCGCGCGAACCCGGCGAGGATCTGCGCACGTACTTCGGGCGGATGCCGAATGAGCTGCTGCGCGCACAGCTTTCCGGGACGACGCCGGATCAGCTGCCGCCGCCCGAGCAGCGGGACGCGCCGCCTGCCGGTGGACGATCCGCGCCGGACGCTTAGAGCCTTTGTGCTGAAGGTGTACAGGAAGCCGCAGGCCGTGCCATTTTCTTTCAAGGAAGATGGCCTTCACCGCCGTCAATACTGGCACAGCATCAGAAGAACTGCCTTGGGAGGCGCGATGTCGCTGTTTCCGATCTTTCTGAAGCTCACGGCGAGACCGACGGTCGTGATCGGCGCGGGCCATCTGGCGGAGTCGAAGATCGAGTCGCTGCTGGCGGCACAGGCTCATGTGGAGGTCGTCGCGCCGGCGGCGAGTCCTCGGCTTATGGAGCTGGCGGAGGCAGGCGAGATTAATTGGCGTCAGCGGCCGTACCAGGCCGGCGACATTGCCGGGTGTTTTCTGGCGGTGGCGGCGACGAACGATCCGGCGGTGAACCGCGCCGTGTTTGCCGAGGCGGAGGCCGCGGGCGTTCTGATGAATGCGGTCGACGATCCGCCGTTCTGCGACTTCTACTTCCCTTCCGTGGTGCGGCGCGGCGATCTGCAGATTGCGATCTCGACCGCCGGGCACTCGCCCGCGCTGGCGCAGCGCCTGCGCAGGGAGATCAATGCGCTGTTGCCGCTCGACGCCGGCGACTGGCTGGAGGAGCTCGGCAATCTGCGACGCGAGGTGTTACAGATGGAGCCGCTGAACGAGGAGCGCAAGCGGCTGCTGCACACGCTGGCGAGCCGCGACGTGTGCTCGTATGACGCGTGCCCCTCGCGCACCATGGCGCGGCAGCATGCGCGCACGAATCCAAGGTTGGCCGTGGAGCCGTGGGAGTGAACAGGGACGCCGCGCCCGGGCATGTTTACCTGGTGGGCGCGGGACCGGGCGACCCGGATCTGCTGACCGTGCGGGCGCAGCGGCTGCTGCAAACGGCAACGCATGTTTTGCCTGACGGTCTGATTTCGGGGGAGATTCTTTCGCTCGCGAGCGCCGCCGCGACTGTGTTTCCGGTGGGTAAACGCTGCGGGCAGCCACGAGTGACGCAGGCGGAGATCAACGCGCTGCTGGTGCGGCTGGCGGGTGAGGGCGCGTCTGTGGTGCGGCTGAAGTCGGGCGATCCCCTGGTCTTCGGGCGGGCGGGCGAGGAGATCGCGGCGCTGCGATCGGCCGGGGTTCCGTTCGAGATCGTGCCCGGGATCACAGCGGCGTTCGCGGCGGCAGCGTCGGTCGCAACACCGCTGACCGATCGCACGAGCGCCTCAAAGCTGATTCTGGCAACGGCGCACCATGCCGCCAACAAGCTCGAGCTCGATCCGGATCCGCAACCGCTGTGGAGCGGGCCGCTGCCGAGGGATGCGACGCTGGTGCTGTATATGCCGGGGCCGAACCTTGAGGCGCTGGCCGCGCAGTTGATCGCGAGCGGGATCGGTGCGCGAACGCCCGTGATCGCGGTGTCGCGCATCTCGCTGCCGGCGCAGCAGACGCACACCACCGTGCTCGAAGAGTTGCGGTCCAGCGACTGCGGACCGGCGCCGGTGTTGCTGCTTATCGGTTCGGCGCTAGAGCCGAGCGCTGCGCGATAGGGGTCGGCGCGGCGCTCGCCGAGTTTGCCGGGGCGAGCCGCATATAGACGCCGTTGGTCCAGCCGAAGCCGACGCCGTTTGCCTTGTAGCCGGCCGACAGGCGCACCTCGGACGAGCCGGTGGCGACGTCGTACTTTTCGCGAATCGTGCCATCCTTCTCGTAGTTCGCCGCCACCACCGAGCGGAAGTCCTGGGCGAGGTGATCGGCGTCGGCGGTGAAGCCGAAGGCGCGGAGACCTTCGGCGGCGAACCAGACCTCCGGCGCCCAGCCGAAGGGTCGATCCCACTGCATGCCGGAGATGTCGCCGCTCATGGTGAGGCCGTGCGCCAGATCGAGCGCGGGCAGTGCGTGCTCGATGCGTGCGGCTTGCGCGGGTGTGGCCACGCCGGCCCAGAGCGGATAGAAGACGGTGGAGTAGAGATAGTCGGATTGCTTGCCGGTGACGAAGTTGAAGTCGACGAACTCGCCCTTGCTCTCGCTCCAGAGATAGCGGTTCATGGCGGCGATGCGCGCTTGGGCACGCTCTCGCCACTGCGCGGCCTCGGCCGGCTTGCCGAGCTCTTTGGCGAAGCTCGCCATGTCCATCTCATACCGGACGAGCAGACTGTTGAGGCAGACGGGCGCAAACTGGTCGGTCGATCCGCTGAACGGCCCGAAGCGGAAGCTGGTGTCGAAGCCCGACTCGCGCATGGCGCGGTCGCCCTTGTAGAAGGCGCGGGACAGCCTCATGCCGTCGACCTCCGCGTGCCGGCAGACGGCGGTAAGCGCCTGATCGCAGCTTGCGCCGTCACCGGCGGAGGCGGGCACGAGATAGGTCTGCCCCTGCTGCTTGTGGGCGAGCATCCACCGGATCGCGTCGGGGTAGTAGCTTGAGTCGTCGGCCATCTCGAGCACCGGGCCTTCCCCGATGTCGAAGTAGCGTGAGAGCCCGGTCGAGCCGGCGCGATGCTCGGGCGAGGTCCAAAGGGCGTAGTCGACCTTTGCGGTGGCGTAGGCGGTCGCGAGCCACGGTCGCGCCTCGGCCGAGTGCGTGGCGAGATCGCGTTGATGCACCTCGCGAATCATCTCGGCGAGCAGAGGCGGCTGCGACCGCGTGAGGAAGTAGGTCCGGTTCGCGTTGAGCAGAGCGCCGTAGTGGTTGATCTCGTAGAAGAAGTTTTCGACCATGCCGCGGGCGAGCGGGGTGCGGTTGTCGGCGATGAGGCCGAGCAGGATGAAGTAGCTGTCCCAGCCATACATCTCGTTGAAGCGGCCGCCGGGGACGACGTAGCGGTTGGGCAGATAAAGCAGGCCGGGGCGCGCGAGCTCCTGTGGCATGACCTCGCCGAGGTGATGAATGGGCCGTGGCAGACGGAGCACTTCGACACCGCAGGCGGAGCGAAGGGCGGTGACCTTGGGCGGCTCGGGCACATCGGCGGGAAGGTAGAGCACGGGGGCGGTCGAGACCTTGACGTCCTTGACGGAGCTGCACGCCTCCATCGAGCGCGAAAGCACGTCCCAGCTGTTGTGGATGTAGGTCTCGATACCGACTTGCGGCGGTCCGCCGACGGGGAGAGCCTGGCCGATCGCGCACGATGCGAGGATCGCGGTGGCGAGCACAACGGCGGTGCTGAGAGTGCGGGATGGATGGTGCATGGGACAAGCCTCGCGAGTGGACCTTAGCATCCTTCCACACCGGCGTCCCCGCTGGCGAGTCCGGTGTTTGCGGGCCGGACCTGTTGCCGCTGGACCGGTGGCTGTCTACACTGAGACCAGAGGCACGGAGTGGGCGGTTAGCTCAGTTGGTTAGAGCGCCTGCCTTACAAGCAGGATGTCGGGGGTTCGAGTCCCTCACTGCCCACCATTCCCTTCCCGCGCCCTCTACGATGACGCAAGCTTGTAACCGCGGTCACCCATGTGATCTTGGCGCGCTTTGTTGTCGTGGGCCTGCAGCGTTCGGGCCGTCGTTGTTGCTCCCGCAGTGTCGCCGCAGATTCGGCTCGCTACAATGAGCTGTGCTCGCCAATGCTGTCCTGCCCCGATGCTGACCCGCCTAATCATCAACGCCGATGATCTGGGGCTCACACCGGGCATTAATCGAGCGATTGCCGAGCTGCATCGGGCGGGCGCGCTTTCTTCCGCGACGCTGATGGCGAATGGCCCTGCGTTTGACGACGCGGTGACCACCGCGCGCGCCCATCCGCGGCTGGGTGTCGGATGTCATGTCGTGCTCACGGACGGCGCTCCGCTTTCTCCGCCGGAGACGATCCGCTCGCTGTTGGGTCCATCCACGGGTGGCGAAGCACGATTTCGGCCGTCGCTGGCGGCGTTTGCACGCGCGGCGCTGCTCGGCCAACTGCGCGAGGAGGAGATCGAACGCGAGGCGGAGATGCAGATCACGCGCCTGCTCCACGTCGGCGTGCAACCGACGCACGTCGACACCCACAAGCACACGCATCTCTTTCCGGTGGTGCTGCGCGCTGTGCTGCGCGCGGCCGAGCGGCTGGGCGTGCCGGCGATTCGCAATCCCTTTGAGCCGCGGTGGACGATGGACCTTGGACGAGGCGGGGTGCTGCGGCGCTTGCAGATGCGGGTGCTTGGCGGCTTTGAGCAGAGCTTTCACGCGCAGGCGCCGCTGCGCAACGGAACCATGCGGACGACGGAAGGGACGGTCGGCGTGTCCGCGACGGGGAGTCTAGACGCCGCAGCTCTTTCCGCGATACTCGCTGCCCTGCCGGGTGGAACATGGGAGCTCGTCTGTCATCCCGGCTACCACGACCCTGACCTCGATCGCGTGCGAACCCGTCTGCGGGCGGAGCGCGAGGTGGAGCACGCGGCGCTGCTCGCGCTGATTCCGTCTGCCATGCGAAGCGCACCCGATCTGGAGCTTGTCTCTTTTGCCGCGCTGGCGACGCAGAGCGCCGCCAGCGCCCGCGTGTCCTGACCAATGTCTCGCAACTGATAGAACGCTGCCCTGTTGTATCGAGGCTCGACACCATGAAGATCGGTATCACCTGCTATCCCACGTACGGCGGCTCCGGGGTTGTGGCCACGGAGCTGGGGATCGAGCTCGCCGCGCGCGGGCACGAGGTCCACTTCATCACCTATTCGCAGCCCTTCCGACTCACCGGGCGCGAGGCGCGCATTCACTTTCACGAGGTCGCGGTCTCGAACTACCCGCTGTTTGAGCACCCACCCTACGATCTGGCGTTGGCAACCCGCATGGCCGAGGTGGCGGAGTTCTACGCGCTCGATCTGCTGCATGTGCATTACGCGATTCCGCACTCGGTCTCCGCCGTGCTGGCGCGGCAGATGCTGCAGCAGCCGCCGCCGGGCGAGCGCAGACGCTATCTGCCCATCATCACGACGCTGCATGGCACGGACATCACGCTGGTCGGCATGGATCCGTCTTATCTGCCCATCACGCGATTCGGCATCGAGCAGTCGGACGGCGTGACGGCGATCTCGGCGCACCTGCGCGAGCGCACGCTCGCTGCGTTTTCGACCAGAAATTCGATCGAGGTGGTCCGCAACTTCGTGAACTGCGATGTGTACGTTCGCGACCCGGCGCGCTACGCGGCGATGCGACCGCTGTACGCCGCGCCGGACGAGCGTCTGCTGGTGCACCTGTCGAACTTTCGACCGGTGAAGCGGGTGGGCGATGTGGTTGAAGTCTTCGCCCGCGTGGCGCGCGAGCTGCCGACGCGGCTGCTGATGATCGGCGACGGGCCGGACCGATCGCTTGCCGAGCACCTGGCTAGGCAGCACCGCGTGCAGGACCGTGTGATCTTTCTCGGAAAGCAGGACAACGTCAACGAGCTGCTGCCGTTGGCGGACCTGATGCTAATGCCGAGCGAGATGGAGTCATTCGGCCTGGCGGCGCTCGAGGCCATGGCCTGCGGTGTGCCGACGATCGGAACACGGGTTGGCGGCGTGCCGGAGCTGATCACGGACGGGGAGAATGGCCGCCTGCTGACGGTGGGCGACGTGGAAGGGATGAGCGGCGCGGCAATGGAGCTGCTGCGCGATCCGACGAAGCTGGCAGCCATGGCGCAGCAGGCTAGGCGGACGGCGCAGGATCACTTCTGCGCGTCGCGGATCATTCCGCTGTACGAGAGCTACTACAACGAAGTGCTTTCACGCTCGCCGCGGGTCTGAGGCGACGGCTCGCCCTGCAGGTCGCTCATCGGGTCGAGCGAGGCCGGGCCGGCGTCTCCGGGAAGATACGCCGTAATGCCGCGCAGCGCCTCGGCCATGCGCATGCCGGCGTCCTGAACCCCGGCAAGCGCGGCTCGTGCCCATTGATCGGCGTCTTGGTCGAGCACCGGCATGGAGAGCAGGACCTGGGTTCCACGGCCGGGCCGACTGCTCATCTCCACCTTGGCGAGCCCGCCATAGAGGACCCGCATGCGCTCGCGCACGTTGCGCATGCCGACGCCAAGCCCCGCGCGCGCGACGTCCTTGCCCGCGAACTCGGTCGCGGCGTGATCGACCAGAGCGCCGAGGCCGTCGTCCTCGACCTCGAGCAGGAGCCGGTCGCCGACCAGCCGGCTGCGCAGGGTCACGGTGCCGCCGGTGATGCGTGGCTCAAGGCCGTGCTTGATGCTGTTTTCGATGAGCGGCTGCAGCAGCATGCTGGGAACCAGGAGCTCCATGGTGTCGTCGGCGATCTGCTTGTCGACGCGCAGCTTGTCGCCGAAGCGCACGACCTCGATCGCGAGGTAGTTATCGATCAGCTCCAGCTCTTCCCGTAACGGCACAAAGGCGTCGCGATCCTTGAGCAGAACGCGAAGAATCTTCGCCAGCTTGCCGATCATCTCGCGGGCGAGCTCCGGCTGCACCCGGATCAGCGAGGTGATGGAGTTCAGGGTGTTGAAGAGGAAGTGCGGATTGATCTGGCGCTGCAGGGCATCGAGGCGCGCTTCGAGCAGCAGTCGGCCCTGTTCTTCGAGCTGGCGCTCCACCCGGACCGCGTTCCAGATCTTGAGAAAGATACCGACGACGATGGGGGCCGTCGCGCAGATGGCAAGCTCGACCAGCCACGAGCTTGCGTGCAGCTCAAAGAGGCGGCGCGGGTTGAGCGCGGACAGAAAGCTGATGACGAACTGCATGGCCGTGATGAGCAGCAGCAGGAGGATCTGGCGATCGAGCTTCGGGCGCTGCAGCGTGCGCGTGATCCAGCGATAGACGCTGAGATCGATCATGGGCGAGAACGACCAGACGTCGTCGAGGTCGGTGAAGTGGCGAAAGCCGCCTGCAACGGCGGCGACCAGCAGATTCACCGGCAGCGACCAGAGCTCGTGGTGCAGCATGGCGGGCATCGCCAGCGCGGCGCCCCCGATGAGCGCGGCAAGCGGCCCGAACAGAAGACCGAGCAGGATGGTGGCTTCAAAGGAGAGATCGGCGGCCAGGAAGTTGGGCACCGAGACCCGGATCCAGACGCCAAGCGTAAGCGGGATGCACAGCATGGCCACGAGGGTCAGGATCTGGCGCGTGGATCGCTTCGGAAGCAGCAACAGATTTTTGAAGCGTGTCGAGCGAGCGAGCGAGCTGGACACGGCGGCGGCGACACCGAGCTCCACCAGCAGCGTAATCAGGATCAGCTTGGAATCAGGCTGGACCACCTCTTCACTCTACGCCGCGCTCGTCGGAGGGGCTGACCCTGGAGGCGCACCGTTCTGTGTTGGCGGGAATCCTATAATGCTGAGATGGCTTCCATGCACGTAGAACAGGTCGCGGATGCGGATTTCCCCACAGCGTGGGGGCACTTTCGTATTCTCGGCTTTGAGGGCAGAACGGAGAACCCGGAGCCGTGCAACGCCTTGCAGCCCGCGCCCGCGACGCGGACTGAGGTCGCGGTCGCGCTGGTCATGGGCGATCTGCAGGCCGGCCCGCCGATCACGCGCATCCACTCGCAGTGCCTCACCGGCGACGTGTTTCATTCGCTTCGCTGCGACTGCCGACAGCAGCTTGAGTTGGCGCTCGAGATGGTGGCCAAGGCCGGCACGGGGATCGTTCTGTATGAGCAGCAGGAGGGTCGGGGGATCGGTCTGCTGGCGAAGCTGCGCGCCTATGAGTTGCAGGACAAGGGTCGCGACACGATCGAAGCCAACCTGGAGCTGGGCTACAAGGCCGACTGCCGCGTCTTTGAGCTGCCCGCGCGCGTCCTGCAATTACTGGGTGTGCACGCGGTGCGACTGATCACCAACAATCCGGAGAAGGTGGCGGCGCTTGAGGCACACGGGGTCGAGGTGGTCGAGCGACTTTCGGCTGTGGTGCCGGCGTCGAACTTCAACACGCGATACCTCGAGACCAAGCGCGAAAAGATGGGGCACCTCGTTGGTTGAGCGGAGCAAACTCGTGCGACTTTCCTTCGTGCGCCTGTGCTGCGCGCTGCTGATGGCGGTTGCGTTTGCAGCTGGTCTCCCGGCCGCGGCCGTGGCACAGGGGTATGCGGCGGACAAGCCGGTCGGCATGAGCGCGCAGCAGATGCCGGCGTATCTGGCGCACGCGGGTGTGGAGCAGAGGCTCGGCCAGACGCTGCCTCTTTCGAAGAGCTTTACCGATGCGACGGGGCGCACGGCCGCGCTCGGCTCGTGGTTCAACGGCCGACCGATTGTGCTGGCGCTGGTCTACTACCACTGCGCGATGCTGTGCCCGCAGGTGCAGCATGGGCTGGCGACCGGTTTGCGCGAGACGACGCTGACGCTGGGCAAGGACTATGACGTGATCGTGGCCAGCATCGATCCGGCGGATACCGCCGCCGACGGCGCCGCGCAGAAGCGGCTCTTCGTCTCCGAGATGGGCGCGAGCGCAGCCCAGTCGGCCGCGGTGCACTTCCTGACCGGCCCACCGGCCAGCATCGCCGCGCTTTCGGAGGCGACAGGCTTTCACTATGTGCAGGTACCGGGGCCCGACGGCAAGATGGATCAGTTCGCGCACTCGAGCGTGATCATGTTTGCCACGCCGCAGGGCAAGCTGTCGAAGTATCTGTCCGGGATCGACTACCCGGCGCGCGATCTGCGCATGGCGCTGCTGGAGGCCTCGGCAAAGAAGATCAGCAATCCTGTCGACCTGCTGATCCTTTACTGCTGCAGCTACAGCCCGGTGGTGGGCCGCTACTCGGTCTCGATCCTGCGTGTGCTCAGCATTGCGGGCATGGTCGCGCTGTGCGGGATGATCGGCATGATCGTGCTGCTCACGCGCAAGCCCTCCGGATCTTCGGCGATCTGAACAGAACACTAGACAGCGTCGCGGTGCGCGAGCAACAGCTTCGCCGTGGTGACGGCTTGGCCGATGTGCCGCTGACTGTGCTCGGCGCAGTGAATCAGAAGGCTGCCGACGGTGGTGGGCAGGCGCTTGCGACCGATGCCGCGAGCCTCACCGAAGCTTTCCGGCGCGAAGCTCCGCACACGCGCCTGCGCGCCAACGAGACCGTGTCGGAGCTCCGCGAGCACGCTCACACCGGGTTCGCCGGCCTCCATCTCCGACTGAAGCGCAGCGAGCTGTCTCTCCTCGAGAGAGCCATCTTCGGCGTAGGTGAGCAGGCGATCGAGCGAGCGCACGATGTGGCGCAGGTGAAACACGACGGAAGGCAGGCCGCTCGGGCGCGCATGGATCTCATCGTCGGTGAGCTGTGCGCACCAGCGCTCCGCGTCCTCTCCGACCAACTCGAGCGCATGCAGAACGGCGCGTCGCAGCGGATCGAGGTCGGTGTGCGTCCCACGCATCCACGGCTCCGCTGCGGTGTTGGTCGACGGCGGAGTACCCGCCGATGGCACGTCCTTCTCGTTCATCCCATCCCCTTGCTCTTGCGGAACTCGCGCACGACCTCGCCAACGTCGCGGTGTTCGCGATCGACGGCGTCGTTCATGGAGCGGATCTCCTGTTCGGAGACCTGTCCGGCCAGACGCGCAACGGCGCGGCCTATGGCCGGGTGCTGCTGGAGGGACTGCTCGCGCACGAGCGGCACGGCCTGGTAGGGCGGAAAGTAGTGGAGATCGTCGGCCAGCACGCGCAGGCCGAGCGCCTGGATAGGGCCGTCGGTGGAGTTGCCGGCGACGATCTCGACCTGATGCGCGACGAGCGACCGATAGAGCAGGCCCAGGTCCATCACGCGCGGCGCATCGGCGAACTGCAGGTGGTACGCCGCCTCCATGCCCTTCAGACCGTCCGGCCGCTCCTCAAACTCGTAACCAACGCCCAGGCGCCAGTGCCTGGCCGCCGCGACCGACTCGCTCAGGGTCGTGATGCCTTGCGCGGCGGGATCGTCGCCGCGCACGACCATGGCGAAGGTGTCATTGAACCCGAGCGATGGGCCGACCCGCACGTGGTACCGCTCGGCGTAGAGACGGGAGATGGTCGCGAAGACGCGCTGCTCGTCGCGGTCGATGGGCTGCTTGAGGATGGCGGTGAGCGCAGTGCCGGTGTATTCGACGTAGGCGTCGATGCGGCCGCCGACCAGAGCCTGCTGGCAGATATAGCTGCCGGCGAGGTAGAAGCGGCGATCGACGCGACCGCCGCCCATGGCCTCGATCTGTTGCGCGAGCAGCTCGCCGACGACGGTCTGCTCGGTGAAGTTTTTTGCGCCGATGACGATGCGTGAGGATCGCGGCGGCGCGCACGCGGTGCAGCCGAGCGCGATGCCGAGCAGAGTGATCCGGAGGGCTTGCCTTCGCGCCGACGGCATCTATCGACCCTTCACGCTGAGCCAGCGTTCCGCCCCGCCCAGGGCGGTATCGGCCGCGAGCGCGAGCAGCGTCGCCGGGATCGCGCCGGCGAGCACCAGGCCGTTGTCGACGCTGGCGACCCCGCGAAAGATGAGGTCGCCGAGGCCGCCCGCTCCGATCGCGGCCGCAATCGTGGCGACGCCGACGCAGATCACTGTGGCGGTGCGGATGCCGGCAAGGATGAAGCCGGCGGCGAGCGGCAGATCCACCTTGCGCAGCCGCTGCGCGCCGGTCATGCCGAGCGCGTTGGCGACGTCGCGCAGCGCGGGATCGATGCCCTCGATCCCCGCGTAGGTATTGCGGAGGATGGGCAGCAGCGCGTAGCCGGTGAGCGCCACGATCGCCAGCCGCGCCGCGTTCTCCCCCAGCCACGGAACGGGGAGAAGCAGCCCGAAGAGCGCGAGGCTGGGGACAGTCTGGATGATGTTGGCGACCGTGAGGACAGGGTTCGCGAGGCGGTGGTAGCGCGTGAGCAGAATGCCGAGCGGGACACCGATCCCCACGGCGAAGAGCATCGCGCTGCCGGTGAGCCAGAGGTGCTCAAAGGTGAGCCGCGCGATCTCCCAGCCATGGCGCGCGAGGAATGTGCGAAGGCCGCTCACGCCGTGGTCCCGGCTGCACTCGGCTGGGCGGCCGCGGCGTGTCGCACAGCCTGCACATACTGCCGGACGACGGGGTGCTGGCTGGCGCGAACCTCGGCCGTCGGCAGATCGGCCGCGACCTCGCCGGCATCAAGAAAGATCACGCGATCGGCAAGGTAGAGGGCCTCCTCCAGATCGTGCGTGACGATGAGGACGGTCTTTCGCACGCGGCGGAGCAGATCGTGCAGCATGGTCTGGATCTCGGTGCGTGTGATGGGGTCGAGCGCGCCGAAGGGCTCGTCCATCAGCAGAAGCGTGGGGTCGTTCATCAGCGCGCGCGCGAGCCCGACACGCTGTCGCTGGCCGCCGGAGAGCTGCCACGGATAGCGATCGCGAAACTCCTCCGCCCGCAGACCGGTCAGAGCGAGCACCTCGTCCACACGTCTACGCGCGTCTGCCGGAGAACGGCCGGCGAGCTCATAGCTGAGCGCGACATTGCGCGCGACGGACATGTGCGGAAAGAGCCCTGTCTCCTGGATCACGTAGCCGATGCCGCGACGCAGTGCGATCGGATCGGCCGCGACGACGTTCTCGCCGTGCACACTGACGCTGCCCGCGGTCGGGACGATAAGGCCGTTGACCGTGCGCAGCAGCGTGGTTTTGCCGGAGCCGCTGCGACCGAGCAGCGCGGTGACGGATGCGGCAGCGATCGCGAGCGAGATGCCGCGCAAAAGCTCGCGACCATCGGGGAGGCGAAGGCGAAGCTGGTGGAAGCTGATCGCCTCGTCCGCCATCGGCCCGAGATCCTTTCCTGTGCGGCTTGGGTTCGCGGCCCTATGTGCGAACCGTTCGCGGCCCTATGTGCGAGCCGTGGGCGTCCTGACGCACTGTGGCCTGGTCGCTGAGCCTCTACCTAGAAGGTGGTCGACGCGTCCTCGGCTTCGTTGCCGCTCTGCCGCTGCGTCGGGTCGGGGGTCTCCGCCGCCGGTTCTTCGATCGCGGTCGTTGGCGAGATGGCGGAGGCGGGCTCGGTGCCCGGCTGGCCCTTGACGCGAACCACGGTGATCTTCTCGAAGCCTTCCTTGAAGGTCGGCGGCCGCAGGCGCTCGGCCATCTTCTGCATGACCTCGTCGGTCACGACGCGCTCGCGCTTGGAGTTGCGCTCCATGCAGACCGCGAGCGGCACATCGAAGAAGACGGCCTGCACCTCGTAGCCGAAGCTCTTGGCCATCTTGATCCACTGCCGGCGCTCGTGCGGCGAAAGGTTGGTGGCGTCAACGTAGTTCCACGGCATGCGAGCGATCAGCCGCGCGCGCAACAGACTGCGCAGCGTCGAAAAGACAAGGCCCTGATAGCGTTGCTCGGTGATGTCGTCGAAGAGGATAGAGCGCAGCATGTCGCTCGACAGCGGGGTGACGCCGCGGCGCTTGTACCAGGTGGTCTTGCCAGAGCCGGGAAGGCCGATCGCCAGCACGACATAGCCCTTCGGCGACTTGGCGGCAACGGCTTCGGCCGGCGGCACACCCAGGTTCTCCGGCTGCGTCTCAACCTCGATGCGACGCTCGGGGGTAGGCGCTTCGGTTGCGTCTTGCGTCGGTTCCGGCTGCCTCTCCGCCGTTTCAGCCGCCACCTGCTCGGCGTGCGGGACGACCGGTTCCGGATAGCTGGGTCGCAGTGGCGCCAGCTGATTGCTCGGCAGTTCCTGCCCGATCTTCCCGGTGGATTCAGAGTCGTTCGGGGGCCGCCGCGAGCGTCGTCTCATCGTGTTTTCTATCCATCTGCGCCAGTCGCGCATAGCTCGCTTGTAACACAGCCCCGATACCCTCGCAAACGAGCCGCGCGCGAACGCGGACGCCTCGCTCCGTCGCCGGCGGTCTCACGTTCGCTGGCGGACCGCGCTTTACAATGCAAGGGAACACAGTGTTTGAACACACACAGGAGCTTGCATCGCATGGCAGTCAAGGTAGGCATCAATGGCTTCGGCCGCATCGGCCGCAACGTCTTTCGCACCGCGCTCGGCGATCCCGAGATCGAGATCGTTGCCGTGAACGATCTCACGACGCCGGCGACGCTCGCGCACCTGCTGAAGTACGACTCGATTCTCGGCAATCTGGAGGGCGAGATCTCCGCGACCGACGACTCCATCACCGTGGACGGAAAGACGATCAAGGTCTTTGCCGAACGCGATCCGACGAAGCTGGACTGGGCATCAGTTGGCGCACAGGTCGTGATTGAGTCGACCGGCTTCTTCACGGACGCGACCAAGGCAAAGGCGCACCTTGGATCAAATGGGGGATCGGATGGGGGATCGACCGTAAAGAAGGTCATCATCTCCGCGCCCGCCACCAACGAGGACCTGACCCTCGTGCTGGGCGTGAACGACACCAAGTACGACCCGGCGCGGCACAACATCATCTCGAACGCGAGCTGCACGACAAACTGCCTGGCGCCCATCGTCAAGGTGCTCAACGACACCTTCGGCATCGTGTCCGGCATCATGACGACCATTCACAGCTACACCAACGACCAGGTCGTGCTGGATGCGCCGCACAAGGATCTGCGACGGGCCCGCGCCGCCGCGCTCTCGATGATTCCATCTAGCACGGGCGCGGCCAAGGCACTGAAGCTGGTGATCCCGGAGATGGACGGCAAGCTGGACGGGTTCGCGATCCGCGTGCCGACACCGAACGTCTCGGTCGTGGATCTGACCTTTGTCGCCGAAAAGCCGATCGACGCCGAGAGCATCAACGCGGCGCTGAAGCAGGCGAGCGAGGGCGAGTTGAAGGGCATCCTCGGCTATACCGAAGAAGAGCTCGTCAGCTCGGACTTCAAGGGCAACCCGCTCTCCTCCATCGTCGATGCCAAGCTGACCAAGGTCGTGGGCCAGACGGGCAAGGTCATCAGCTGGTACGACAACGAGTGGGGCTACTCGAATCGCGTCAAAGATCTTGTGCTTTTTCTTGCGAAGAAGGGCCTCTAGGTTTCGGTCACCAGCTTCCCGGCGCGGAGCAGGGCGCGTCCAAGATCGATATCCTGTTCCGCTCCAGCACTGATGTTAGGACACCATGCCCACGCTTTCGATTCGCGATCTCGATCTCGCCCACAAGCGCGTGCTGCTGCGCGTCGACTTCAACGTTCCACTCTCGAAGGACGGTCGCGAGATCATCGACGACACGCGCCTTCGCGAGACCGTGCCGACCATCGAGTACGCGCTGCGCCACAAGGCCAAGCTGATCCTCTGCTCGCACCTCGGGCGGCCCAAGGGCACGCGCGTCGAGACGATGAGTCTGCGGCCGGTGGTGGATCGGCTGCGGCAGCTGCTCGATCATGTGCTCGGACCATCGGAGAACGTGGCGTTCTCCCCGGACTGCGTGGGTGAGATCGCGACCGAGATGGCGGGCAAGCTCGAGTCCGGGCAGACGCTGCTGCTCGAAAACCTGCGCTTCCATCCTGGCGAGGAGGCGAACGATCCGGAGTTCGCCAAGCAGCTCGCGAGCCTGTGCGACCTGTACGTCAACGATGCTTTCGGCAGCGCGCACCGGGCACACGCCTCGACCGAGGGCATCACGCACCTTGTGCCGCGGGCGGCCGCCGGGCTGCTGCTCGAAAAGGAGCTCACCTATCTCGGCCGCGTGATGACCGACCCGGTGAAGCCGTTCGTTGCCATCATCGGCGGCGCCAAGGTGTCGGACAAGATCGAGGTGATCGACCACCTGCTGGAGCGGGCGGACACCCTGATCATCGGCGGTGCGATGGCCTACACCTTTCTGAACGCCAAGGGCCAGACGACGGGCAAGAGCCTGGTCGAGACGGACAAGATCGACGTCGCGCGAGCGGCGCTGGCGAAGGCGGAGAAGCGCAAGGTGAAGCTTCTGCTGCCCGTCGACCATGTGCTCGCGGATCGCTTCGCGAACGATGCTGCGACGGAGATCTTCGCGGGCGATGGGCCCTTCCCTGCCGACAAAATGGCGCTCGACATTGGGCCGGCCTCGATCGATCTGTTCGCCCAAGCGATCGGCGACGCCGAGACGGTGGTCTGGAACGGACCGATGGGCGTCTTCGAGATGCCGGCCTTTGCCGCGGGAACCAATGCGATCGCGGAGGCGGTGGCCGCGAATGAGCGCGCAACCACGATCGTCGGGGGAGGCGACTCTGTGGCCGCTATCGAGCAGGCCGGGGTCGCGGACCGTATCACGCACATCTCGACCGGGGGCGGCGCCTCGCTCGAGTTTCTCGAGGGCAAGACGCTGCCCGGCGTCGCCGCGCTTACGGAAAAGTAGTCGAACCGAGAGCCCGGGCCGGGGTTATCGTCCGCGGCCGAGCGCGTTATCTCCAACGCTCGCTACAATGTGCGACATGCGACGACCGATCATTGCCGGCAACTGGAAGATGCACAAAACTCCCGTGGAGTCCCTTAGGTTCATTCGCGAGTTCCTTCCGCTGGTGTCCGAGGATCGGGATCGGAAGGAGTGCGAGATCCTCCTGTTCCCGACCGCGACCTCGCTGGCCACCGTGATTGATGCGGTCAAGGAGACGCGTGTGCGCGCGGGCGCGCAGACGATGCACTGGCTGAACGAGGGACCCTACACCGGCCAGACCTCGCCCACCATGCTCACCTCGATCGGGGCCACGCATGTCCTGCTGGGGCACTCGGAGCGTCGGCTCTACGCCAACGAGAGCTATGAGCACGTAAACCTGAAGATCAAGGCGGCGGTCGCGCACTCGCTCACGCCGGTGCTCTGCTTGGGCGAGATGCTCACCGATCGACAGGAGGGCTACACCGCGGACACGCTGATGGCGCAGATGGGCGCGGCGCTGGCGAACTTTCCGCGCGATCGCGCGCACACGCTGGTCATCGCCTACGAGCCTGTCTGGGCCATCGGGACGGGATCGACCGCATCGCCCGAGGTCGCGAACGACACGCATGCGATCATTCGCACCGAGCTGCAGCGGCGCTTCGGCGCGGAGGTGGCGGATGGGCTGCGCATCCTCTACGGCGGCTCAGTCAAGCCGGACAACATCGAATCCTTGATGGTGGAGCCGGAGATCGATGGCGTGCTGGTGGGCGGGGCCAGCCTCGATCCAGTTGTCTTTGCGCAGCTGGTGCGTCGATCCGCGCCGAAGGATTCTTAGCGGACGCTTTGCGTTAGCTGCCTCGTCGCACAGGATGCTTGCGGAGCAGATGTCCCGGCAGTCGCGCGGATCGATGCCGAACGGTGGAAGGCGGCCGGAAGCGATGGTAGGCGCTTTGCGCGGAGGCAGGAGAGACGAGACCGCTCAGAGCCATGGCCGTGCACAGCACAAGGTGAGGACATCGATGGCGCATAGGCTTCCTCCCTCAAACCGGAACGCACACAGGGTATCGCCACACCGGGCGGAGCGATCTACCACTTCCGCATCAACGACGTCGTACACGATCTCTCGATCCGGGCAAATAGCTAGCGGACGACCCCGACCTGATCAAAGGGCCAGTAGACGAACGCGGCCTTGCCGTAGATGAGGTCCCGATTCACGGGCCCAAACTCCCGGCTATCACTTGAGATCGAGCGGTGATCGCCCATCACGAAGTACTGGTGTGCGGGAATGATCTCCTCCGGCTCGGACCGGTCGTCGGCAAAGCGCGGGGGCACGTAGGCCTCCACAACGCGCGCGCCGTTGACGTAGACGCGACCGTGGTCGATGCGGAGGTCATCGCCGGGCAACGCGATCACTCGCTTGATGTAGCTCTTCTGGCGATCGAGCGGGTACTGAAACACGACCACATCGCCGCGATGGATGTCACCGACGCGATACGCGAGCTTGTTGATAAAGAGACGATCCTGATCCTCCAACCGGGGCAACATGCTGGTGCCCTCGACCCTGACAGGCTGGTAGAGGAAGACGATGATGAAGACGGAGACGACGACCGACAGCACGAGATCGCGCCCCCACGCGCGCAGAGAAGATCGTCTTGCGGCACGCGGATCAGTCTCCGGTGGGGACGCCGGCGCTTGCGGTCGCGGATCGGGAAAGTTCTGGTTCAAGATGGGTTGCCCTGTTCTGGTGACATGTCACTTGCCCTTGGCAGCGTGTCGTCACACGTGTCGCCGGAACGAGTGATATGCGATCTGTAACACACGGACGACACTCGCTTCTAAACGGAGGTACTGCCCCGGTGCCACGTTCTGCGACAAAAGTGGTAGGTTGCCGCGGGAGATACGCGTAGCCTGGTGCTGCTTCCATACGTTAGAATGGGTGAGACGGTAGGCGCAAATGGCTTCGATCTCCATGCTCGAGCAAACTCCCCCCACGCGGCCAGACGGCCGCAACCCAGTACACCTCTACAACCTACTCACCGAGACGGAGAACGCCGCTTCCGAAGGTTTGGACACCAAGTCCGCCCTGGAGATTGCGCGCATCATCAATCACGAGGATGCCAAGGTCGCGATTGCGGTGAAGAAGGCACTTCCGGAGGTGGCGATCGTCATCGACCTGGTCGCGCGATCGCTGCGGGATGGCGGTCGGCTGATCTACGTCGGCGCCGGATCAAGCGGGCGGATCTGCGCCCTCGATGCCTCGGAGTGCCCGCCAACCTTTGCGACGGCGCCATCGCAGGTGCAGTACATCATGGCGGGTGGACCCAAAGCGCTCGCCAGCGCATCCGATGTCAATGAGGACAGCCCGGAGATCGGGCAGCGCGATATCGCTCGCCGGCGACCGACCCGCAAGGACATCGTGATCGGCATCTCTGCCTCCGGCCGAACCCCCTATGTGGTCGGGGCCGTGGAGTATGCCCACGCCCGTGGCGCGAAGACAGCGGCGATCACCTGCAATCATCGGACGGACCTCTCGCAGGTCGCGGACGTCACCATCGTGGCGGAGGTTGGCCCTGAGGTGATTACCGGGTCCACGCGCATGAAGGCCTCCTCGGCGCAGAAGATGATCTCCAACATGATCACCACCGGCGCCATGACGCGGCTCGGGTATGTGTACGAGAACCAGATGGTCAACGTGCACATGAAGAACGAGAAGCTGGTCGAGCGCGGCATCCGGGTGTTGATGAAGGTATGCGACATCGATCGCGAGACGGCCATCCGCGCCATCAAATCGGCAGGCAAATCGATTCCGATCGCGGTAGTCATGCTGCGCGCCACGGTGGATAAGATGGAGGCGGTTCGACGGCTTACCAAGTCGGACGGCAACGTCCGCCTGGCCATCGAAGACTCGCGTCTCGAGCTTTAACCGCGCCACGGTGGATAAGATGGGGCGGTTCGACGGCTTACCAAGTCGGACGGCAACGTCCGCCTGGCGATAGAGGACTCGCGTCTCGAGCTCTAACCGCGTCGCGAACTCTCTCCAGGGGCCTGCACCTCCTCCGGTACCTCAATTCCTCGGCTGACTTCCGTAGACTTGAGCCATGGATAAGTTTGTCATCCGTGGCGGGAATCCCCTGCTCGGCACGATCAAGGTCTCCGGCGCGAAGAATTCGGCGCTCCCCTGCATGGCCGCCGCCATCCTGACCGAAGACGAGGTCATCCTCGAAAACATCCCTCAGGTCCGCGACATCGAGACCGAACGCCGCCTGCTCGAGAGCATGGGCGCGGAGGTGGAGCTCGGCTACGGACGAGCGCAGCATCGCACCCGCATCCGCTGCGCCGTGCTGTCGGATCCCGTGGCGAAGTACGAGATCGTCAAGACCATGCGGGCGAGCTCGCTTGTGCTCGGACCGCTGGTCGCGCGCACCGGGCTGGCGCGGGTTGCCATGCCCGGCGGCTGCGCCATCGGTGGCCGGCCCATCGATCTGCACATCAAGGGTCTCGAGGCCATGGGCGCGGAGATCACCCAGGAGCACGGCTATCTGGAGGCGCGGGCGACTCGCCTCCAGGGAGCCCACATCGTCTTCGACAAGATCACCGTGACCGGCACCGAAGATCTTCTGATGGCGGCGACCCTGGCCGACGGGGAGACGCTCTTCGAGAACTGCGCGCGCGAGCCCGAGGTCACCGATCTTGCGGCTCTGCTCATTGGCATGGGGGCGATCATTGAGGGCGCCGGCACCTCGACCATCCGGGTGCAGGGCGTGTCGCAGCTGCACGGAGCACGCCACCGGATAAATCCGGATCGTATTGAGGCAGGCACCTTCCTGATCGCCGGCGCGATCACGCGAGGAGACCTCAACGTAGACTGCTGCAACCCCGCGCACCTGGGCTCTCTGCTGAGCAAGCTCGAACAGGCCGGTGTACGGCTTGACGTTGGGCGAGACTCGATCCGGGTTCGCGGCGATGGCACCTTGCACGCCGTCGACGTCTCCACCGAGGAGTACCCGGGTTTTCCGACCGACATGCAGGCGCAGTTCATGGCGTTGGCGACGCAAGCCGAGGGCTCGAGCACAATCGCGGAGAACATCTTCGAGAACCGCTTCATGCACGTGAGCGAGTTGAACAGGATGGGCGCAAGTATCGCGGTCAGTGGTCGGGTTGCGACGGTACGTGGAGGAGCGCCGCTCCAATCGGCGGCCGTGATGTGCTCGGACCTCCGCGCCTCCGCATCGCTCGTGTTGGCGGCGCTGGTCGCGGAGGGGGAGACGATCCTGGACCGCGTATACCACCTCGATCGCGGCTACGAGCGCTTTGAGGAGAAGCTGCGCGGGGTAGGGGCGCAGATTCGGCGCATGGGTGAGATCTTTCCCAAGCGCTAGCCGCGGCCGCGAGCACCACACGAGGAAACGCCGGCCAACGTGCGCGGCCGGCGTCCCCTGTCTTCGGTGTTCGTTACTGAAAGCTATGCGCGAACCAGCTTGCGGCGAAGCATGCCGACGGCGCCGACGAGACCCGAGCCAAGCAGCAGGAAGCTCGAGGGCTCCGGAGCCTGGGAGACGCCGATGAACTCCTGCGGAATGCCATTCGTCCAGCCGGTCTGATCACTGGTGGGCACATAAAGACGGAAGCCATTGAAGAAGCCGCTTGCGATGAGAGTCTGGTTGGAAGCGGCGGTGACGGCCTGCTGCACCAGAGCGCTCGATGCGGAGGTGAAGCCGGACATGCCGTTAATGTCGCCGTTATCGAAGACGTCCCACGCGGCAAACTGCACATCGCTGTTGGAGGCGGAGCCCAGCTGCGAGAAGAGATAGGCTTCTTCGCGATACTCCGTCGAGAGCGTCGAGTTATCCAGGCCGATCTTGCCGATGGAGACGTTCCACTGTTCGCCTACCGTGATCTCACGGTTGAAATCCATGCACATGAGCGCGGTGAGGCTGGAAGCGCCGTTGATGCTGAAGTTGTACGGGTACACATAGGTGTTGTCGACGGCCTGACCGCCGGTCGACATCAGCTGCAACGTATCGGCCGAGGAGAGGCGGGTGGAGAGAATCAAGGCGAAAAGAGCAACAAGGCAGGTGGTCAATTTACGCATGGCAGATCTCCGTGGTTCGTTGATGGGAGCGGTTAGGAAGAGCGCGGCTTTCGTGCCGCCGGATCGGTCTGCTCCGGTCTGGTGAGAACGTCTCTTCGGTTTTGTTGGCGGCAAGGTTGAAGGCCCTCTTCCCTGCCGGTGCTTCTTCGGGCGTCGAGTACTGCCTGACATTTGTTATGTTTGCAAGCGGCATACCAAACCAAGCAACTTCTTGCACATACGCAAAAAGGGCGGATTTCAGGCATTTGCTCCAACACGGCCAAGCGCAGCAGGCCGCTGTCCCCTCGATGGGGTCGACGCACGCAGCCAATGGAGAATGGGAGTTCTTAGGTCAGGGAAAATCAGTTCCACTGGGTTGCTGTGGGCACCATCGGGGTTTACCCACGGATCTGCACCGGCGAGGCGAGACCTAGACGGCGATGGTAAAGCTATCCTCGGTTCGCGTGACGGGACGATACATCGTGTCGCGCTCCACCGGCCGGCGGCCAGCCTCGGTAATCAGCCGCACGAGATCGGCACGGCGCATTCCCTGAGGTGTCGTGGCACCGGCGTCGTGATAGATCTTTTCCTCGACCACGGTGCCGTCGATGTCGTCGGCCCCGAAGCGGAGCGCGATCTGCGCGATCTTGGCCGTCATCATCTGCCAGTAAGCCTTGATGTGGCTGAAGTTATCCAGCAACAGGCGACTGACGGCAATCTGCCGTATGTCGAGCATGCCCGTGGTGCGCGGGATGTGATCGAGCGCGGTATTGTCCGGGTGGAAGGCAAGCGGGATAAAGGTCTGGAAGCCGCCCGTCTCATCCTGGGCGGCACGCAGGCGCAGCAGGTGATCGACCCGGTCTTCCTCGTTCTCGACGTGCCCGTACAGCATGGTGGCGTTCGAGCGAAGTCCCATGCGATGGGCGGCCTTGGCCGTCTCCAGCCATTCCCCGCCGTCAATCTTGTGATCGCAGATGATGTGCCGGACCCGATCGGCAAAGATTTCGGCGCCCCCGCCCGGCATGGAGTCGACGCCCGCCTGCTTCATTCGCTCCAAGGTTTCATTGATCGTCATCTTGCCGCGCCTGGCAAGAAACGCGACCTCGACCATCGTGAAGGCCTTGATGTGCACCTTGGGAAAGCGCTGCTTCAGTCCACGAACGAGATCCATGAAGTATTCGAACGGAAGATCGGGATGAAGGCCACCGACGATGTGGAACTCGGTCACCGCTTCGCTATACCCGGAGGCGGCCGTCGCAAAGGCCTCTTCGAGCGCCATGGTATAGGTTCCCTCGTCGCCCTTTTTGCGGCCAAAGGCACACAAGCGGCAGGAGGCGACGCAGACGTTGGTGGGGTTGATGTGCCGGTTGACGTTGAAGTACGCAACATCACCGTGCAACCGCTCGCGCACGAGATTCGCCAGCCAGCCGACCGCGAGAATGTCGCCCGAACGGTAGAGCGCGACGCCATCCTCGAAGTTGAGCCGCTGCCCTGCCTGAACCTTCTCCGCGATCGTCGTCAGTTCAGGATCATCTGTCTGGAAGCCATGGCGCGATGCGGCGGCAAGGGAGCTCATGCAGCGATTCTACGCCGCTAGGCGCTTCTTCTATCTCTGCGCCGGTGTTGCGGGCGGGGAAGGCCGATTTCCTTACAGGAATCGAAGCGGGCTCATGTGGCTTCCTGTACACCTTCAGGAGAGATGCTGAGCTCCACTACTTTCCCTCGGCGAACGCCGAATCCACCATCCTCGGCTGTATCACGACGCCGTCATACAGCGTGGCGCCGACCATGTGGTCGCCGACCGACCGGATAAACCGCATGTGCCAGCCGGTGTCAAAGGCCTTGGGCGCGAATGAGGGAAGCTGCAGGGCGAAGGCGAGGGTACTCGCGGTATTCACCGTCACCAGCAGCTGTGCGGAGCGACGATCGAAGTAGAGGCTGTTGACGTCGCGAATGGGCAAGTTGGGCGGGGTCAACCAGTCGCCCGCGCCACCACGCTGGACGAAGAGGCCTTCCCTGCCTCCGGCCCACACATCGCCCTCATCATCGACGGCCACAACCGCGATCTGCGTGAGACCCCCGGGTTTGGGCAGGTCGGACCAGCTTGCCCCTCCATCGGTGGATCGCGCCATGCTGGTCAGCGTGTTTGCGACAACTGTGGTCTTTGCGACGGCAACCCCGCGGTACTCACCCGCAGGCACACCGGGAACGGCGCGCCAGGCCTCGCCACTATTGTCGCTGGTGAAGAGGGTGCCACTGCCGACCGCATAGAGCTGGTTGGCATCGACCGCGAGGGCGTAGAAGCCACCCTCCAGCAAGCCCTTGGCGCTCGTTGACGCAACCGCTGGCGCCTGGGGCTTCGTCTTGGCCACGGGCGTGTGACCGGCAGCGCCAGTGTGACCCGATCCATTCGACCGCGGTCCGGCGCTGGCAGCGTGGTGCAGAGAAGGATCCGGGGCAGCCCCGGCCTGCTGCCAAACTGCGTCTTTGAACCGGAAGAGACCATGCGAGGTGGCAGCCAGAATCGTGCCATCCATCGCCTGCGCAAGGCCGAAGACATCACGACCGGCGAGACCGGTACTCTGTTGCACCCATGTCAGCCCACCATTTTCACTCGAAAAGACGCCGCCCCACTCCTTGTCGTTGATGATGCCGATATACAGCTGGGCGGGGTGGTCCCGATCCACGGCATAGCTCACCACCTGCCGCGCGGTAAAGCCTTCATTCGCCGGGCGAAAGCTGTCGCCGCCATCCTCGCTGGCGACCACCCCCCCGCGTTCCGTAGCCAGAAAGACGCGCTTTGAATCTGTCGGGTCCACATACACATCATTGACGATCACCTCGGGTCCGGTGGTCCGATTCCAGGTTTTGCCACCATCCCGGGTTCGAAACAGGCCTTCCGTGGTTCCGGCAAACACCGTGTCGAGCTGCTCCGGGTCCTGTTTCAGGACGCGGGTACGTCGAGCCGTTGAGGGAATGCCCTGCACCTTGACAAAGCGGCCGCCCGCGTCGTCGCTCCGGTAGATGCCCGAGCACGCACTGGCGTAGACGATCTGCGGAGACTTTGGATCGACAATGATGGAGAAGACGTCGGAGTCATCGATGATGCCCTCCTTGATGTTGGTCCAGTGCTCGCCGGCGTCGTCGGTCTTCCAGGGAAGGTGCCATGTCCCCGCGTAGAGCGTCTTGGGGTCATGTGGGTCAACCGCGACAGACTGCACCTCGTGAATCTCATTGCTGTCCGGCGGACTGATCAGCTTCCAATGCGCGCCGGCATCGGTGGATCGAAAGACGCCGCGAAGTGTTCCCGCCACAAGCTGATGGAAGTCTTCCGGATCGGCGGTGAGGGAGCGGATGGATTCGCCGTTCATGTCTGCGTTCGAGCTCCAGCTCTTGCCGGCATCGGTGCTGACATAGAGACCACCGCCGCGGCTGCCGAGCACCCAAACACCAGCGACCAAGTGTTGTGGAGACTTCGGATCGACCAAAATATGGTCCACTACCAAGTCGTCTCGCTGATCAATGCGCGCCAGGCGACTCCACTGTTTCCCCTCATCCCTGCTTTCGAAGATCCAACCTGTTGTTGTGCCCAGGTAGAGGTGAGTGTGATCGGCCGGATCGACGCCGAAGCTCCGAGCGTCCCCGCCGAACGGGCCAAAGGGGAGCCAAGAGACGGCGTTCGCCGGCCAACAGAGAAGCGCGAGTACGGCAATGCGCGCCATCGGAATCAGCGCGGACTGGCGTCGCACACGGGCAAAGAGGCTGTTCAGCAGCAAGGCAGGCATGCAGCAAAGACTTTCTTGGGCGACAACGAGGAGGTCTGGACCCTGAACACTATGAACGGCAAGGGACGAAAGAAGGGCTGACTGGGGAACACCCAGTCAGCCCCGAGTGGAACGATTCGGTTCACCTATCGGCTGTGATGACGGCGGTGAGCCACTGCGTGTCGCGGCTGAGCCTGGACTGCCGACTCATCGACCGCAGTCACGCCGGTGCTGTCCATCGTTGCGCCGGCCGGGATCAGGATGTCGTTCACCGTCTTGCTGTCCTGCGTGCCGGTGTAGACCGAGACGCGGGAAGCATCGATGCCCTTCTCCTTGACCAGGTAGTCCTTCGTGTTGACCGCGCGCTCTGCTGCCAGCTTGCTGCCCATCTTCTCACTGCTGGCGGCGTTACCAACCACCGCGAGCTTCGCGTCGGAGGAGCGCTGCAGGTTCAGCGAGATGTCATCCAGGCAGGCCTTCGCTTCGTTGTCCACGCGAGTCGGACGACGCTTGTCACGATCGAAGTTGATCGAGCAAAGATTGCTGGTGGACGGTGCCGGCGGCGGCGGCGGTGCGTTGACCGTGACCGTGGTTGTGGACGAAGCAGTCTGACCCTTGTCGTCGACGACGTTGCAGGTGACCGTGATGGTTCCGGCTGCCGCGCCCGCTGTGCTGAGCGTTGCGGTCGAGGTGCTGCCCGTCACAGATCCGGAGGTCGCGCTATAGCTATAGGTCAAAGGCCGGTTCTGCGGGCTCACGCCGTTCGCTGTGATCGTCGAAGAGTCTCCGGGGTTGACCGAAGAGGGATTCGCCGAGCAGCTGATGGTCGGTGGCTCAAACGCCTTGATCGTATACGGGGCCGAGCAGTCCGCCATCTGGCCAGGCTTGTTGCCTTCCGTGACATGACCCTTCGCCGTGTAGCTTCCGGGATTCGAGCTCTTGGTGTCGATGTTGGCGACATTGGACGCGCCGGTGATGGTCCCGCCATCCGTGGTCCACGTATAGGTCGGGGTCTTCTTCGGGTTCAGGTTCTGTGCCGTTCCCGTAACCGTGATCGGGTCGCCCGGATAGCCGGTATCAGGTGCGGCAACGCAGGCAAAGGTAACTGGCGGCGGCGGAACGATGCTGCCGAAGTGCGCCAAGAGGCCGGCGCTCAACTCCGCGGAACCGATGTTCGCGCGCCCACCCATGACACCACCGGTCGACGGGGGAGTGTAGGGGCCGAAGTCCGCGTGGATGTAGCGGTAGTCCGCCTCAAAGAGACGAATGCCGAGGCGGTGATTGAAGAACGGCAGATCGTAGTCCATGCCGCCGCCTACCGCCAGCGAGGGTCCCCACTGATACGGCTCGTGGTAGTACGGGTAGCTGTCGTTGTTTGGTCCGCCGATACGAGCCGCGCCGGCCAGTCCATGCGCGAACAGGGTGAAGTTCTGCATCGGCGCCCGGAAGATCGGTCCAGCGGAGCCGGTATAAACACCATCATTCTGCCCATCGGGATGGGCAGTAAGGAGGATCTCCGCGCCGACGTACTTGTTGAACCAATAGGCTCCGCTGCCCGCCGCGCCAAGGTCCACCGAGGAGTAGTTGATGTTGGCCGGCTTTACCGTGCCGTGGGCTCCAAAGTACGAGTAGCCCAAAAACAGATCAAACCGAGAGGCGTTCGGCCCGGAGGGGACCGGGGCGCTGGCCGCGGTCGGGGCGCTGGACGCAGTCTGTGCGCTCAAGCCTGCGGCACCTAGACTGACTGCGCATGCAGCCAGAGCAAACCGGCCAAGGGTTGACATCGGGCGATAAACCATTCACTTCCTCCACAAGAACTACTAGAACTTAAGTGTGTTTCTCTTACACGGGGATATGTTGCTCTTCGATTCGCTAAAGTCGATTGCAGTTGCAATGCATGTTGCGAAGAAATCGAGTTCACTCTCTCTGAGTACTCTACAAGTTGCCGCGCAGGATGCAATATCTTCTTGAACCTGCAAAGTAACGGAGGTACTGCCGCTCTTATCGAATGCGTTACCACCGACCGCAACAGCGCACCGGAAGGTATAGCAGCCTTACGAGAGACACTGCAAGCTACAAGCGTCGGCCCGCAGGGTGGTCAGGCCAGGTTGAGCGTCTTGCGGATCGTGCCGCGCTCTGCCTGGATCTTCTCCTGCAGCAACGTGATCGCGTACAGCAACTGCTCCGGCCGCGGTGGGCAGCCGGGAACGTAGATGTCTACCGGAATGATCTGATTGACGCCCTGCAGCAGGGCGTAGTTGTTGAACACTCCTCCCGAGGTCGCGCACGCGCCCATGGAGATGACCCACTTCGGCTCGGGCATCTGCTCATAGAGGCGGCGAATCACAGGCGCCATCTTCTGCGACACACGGCCAGCCACAATCATCAGGTCGCTCTGCCGCGGCGAAGGACGGAAGACCTCCGCCCCGAAGCGAGCAATGTCGTAGCGCGATCCGCCCATGGACATCATCTCGATGGCGCAGCAGGCGAGACCGAAGGTCATGGGCCAGACCGAGTTCTTGCGAACCCAGTTCACAGCCGCGTCGAGCGACGCGAGAACAATGCCCTCCGGCTGGTCGTAGCCCCAGTTCACCTCGTTCAGCTTGGCCTGGTTCTTGGCCATGCTGTCCACGGCGCCGAAGAAGTACCGATCCTCTCCTTGCGGTGTCGCGGTCGGCCGGCCGGTGCTGGTGTTCCCCTGATCTGCCGTCTTCATCCACCTATTATGACCGACTCTGCCCCGGATGGGCAGACGGATGTGCCCTTCAACTCCGCAACATCGCCGACGACGGCGGGATTTTTGCTCTGATCCGTCAACGGCAGCGTGCGGCGGGTGCGCGGCCGGTGGCGAGGGCGGCGCGAAAGCGAAGCATCTCCACCCGCCCGAGCGGACCGGCGTTGTTCGCCTCCGGGGCGACGATGGTGTGGGCCGTGCTGAGGAAGTGAGTGGCGACCAGACCGGCGGCCGCGCTCTGGTCCCCTGTGCCGGGCACCAGCCGCGCGTCCAGAATCTCGATCCGGCCCTCGGCCGCTGCCCCCGCGATCCGCACAACCGCCTGCTGTTGCTCTGCGGAGGGGTGCGGCGAGGCGACAATGGACCGAAACGCCTGCTCGGCCGCGGGAAGGTCGGCGCGGCGAAGATAGCGGAACGGCCTCGGGTTCCATCCGACTACATCCTGCGCGCGAAAGCCGAAGTCCGTGGTCAGCAGAAGAGGATTGATCGAGTGAAAGGGCGGTGTCGCGAGCTCTGCTAGATCTTCCGGCGGCCTGGGACCCGTAGAGGGCAGCACGCGCACGATCCAGCCGCGCGGCGTCGGATCGAGCAAAAGATCGAGTCCCCTGCCCATGGACCGGCGAAACGCCTCTCCGGCCTGCACCTCGCCTTCGATCACGACGGGACACCCACCTGCTCGCGCGCTCCGCACCGTGACATCGGCCATCACAGCAAACAAGGCGCCTTCATGTCTGTGCGACTGAGCGTCCATCTGCGTCGCATCCCCGCCCATCGCCAGCAAAACTCCGGCGAGCAGTGGGTACCAGAGGCCACCGGCGTTGTTTCGGCGAAGGTTGCCGCGGGCGCGACTAAATAGCGACATTCTGCCTCACTGCATCGGCAACCGCGGCGACGAGTGACTCGGCTTC
This sequence comes from Acidobacteriaceae bacterium, assembly GCA_965277125.1. GTDB lineage: Bacteria > Acidobacteriota > Terriglobia > Terriglobales > Acidobacteriaceae > Edaphobacter. Next base: position 1,667,516 of record CBDIBU010000005.1, read on the forward strand.
CGCCGCCTCCAGCTTGCGGCCGTGCCGCGTCAGGTAGAAGACGTCGACGGCGGTCTCGCCCTCGGTGTCCACCAGAGCGACCTCGATGTTGCATCCCTCCGAGGCAAAGGTGAGGCTGAGCGCGCGCAGCAGCCCGGGCGAGTCGTCCATCACGACCTCAAGCAGCGTGCTGTGCGAGGAGGCCGTGTTGTTGACCAGAAAGCGCGGCTCGCTCGGCTCCTTGAGCACGCGACGCGCGTTGCGGCGCCTGCCGTTCAGCAGCTTTTCCGCCGAAACCTTGCCGCTGACCACGTCGTGAATCGACTGCGTGAAGCGGTCGCGCTCGCTCTCATTCAGCTCCAGGGTGCGAAAGCTGTCGGTGAAACGGAAGCTGTCGACCACGATGCCCCGCCCGTTCGAAAACGCGTCCGCGGTCACGATGTTCATGCCCCAGGCGGCAAGCGCGCCGGCGACGTCGGCAAACAGCGACTCACGGTCCAACGTGAGCAGCACCACCTCGCTCAGCGCCGGGGCATACCGAAAGTCCAGCTGCACGGCGTCCTCGGCGAGCTGCTGCGCCATGCGAAAGTGCTGCCGAATCTGCTCCGAGCTGCGCGTGCGCACGTAGCGCTCGGGAAAGCCGTCCAGGAAGCCGGCCACCGCCTCGCTCTGTCCCGGCAGCACCGCGGCCACCCGCTCCACCAACTCCGTCGAGGAGCTGACACGTTCATCGTCCACGCTGTGGTCGAGGTAGTTTGCCGTCGCGATATAGAGCCGCCACAGGTTCTCCGCCTTCCAGGGCGACAACGCGTCGGGGTGCACGGCGTTCAGGTCGGCATAGGTAAAGAGCGCGAGCGAGCGCAACGCATCCTGCGTCTGCACCGTCCCGGCGAAGTCGCGAATGGTCTCCGCGTCGAAGATGTCGCGACGCAGCGTCAGCGACATCTCAAGGTGGTTCCGAATCAGGCTGAGCACCGCGGCGCTCTCCTCCGCATCGAGTTCGAGCCGGCTCAGCAGGCTCTCGGTCAGCCGCGCGCTCTCCAGGGTGTGCGCGCCCGTGCTCCGTCCCTTGCCGGTGTCGTGCATCAGCGCGGCAAGGTAAAGCAGCCCCGGATTCGGCAGCTCCGAGAGCAGCTGCCCGAAGCGCGCCGCCCAGTCGTCGTCGGCTGCCATCCGTCGCTCCTCAAGCTCATGCAACGTGTCGATCACGACAAACGTGTGCTCGTCCACGGTGTAACGGTGGTACGCATCGCGGATGACCAAGGCGTCGATGCCGTGGAACTCGGGAACCAGCAGATCGAGCAGGCCGACCGCATGCATGCTGCGCAGGGCCGTGCCGGCGTGGTGGCCGAGCAAGATGGCGCGCAGATGGTGCCACAGCGTGGGGCCGTCCTCAAGCCTTGCCGCGAGCAGGGGCAGGCTGTGGCCCAGCTCCGCTTCGAGCCGCGCCGTGGGTGGCGTGCCGGCCTGCGCGACCGCGGCAAACAGACCCAGAACCGCCTCCGGATCCGAGGTCACCGTGCCGGCGGCATCGGGCCGCAGACCGAGCTGGCCATCCTGCGTCTCAAATCCAACCGGCAGCGCGCGGTCGCGGCGCTTCGTGCCGAGCCGGTTCAGGGCCTGGCGCACCGTGCGGCGCGGCCGCGCCCCGGCGAGCACAAGCGTCACCGCGCGCTCGACGGTCCGGGCATTACGGAAGTAGAGGCGCATCCAGTAAGCCGCGTCCACCGGACGCGTGGAGGCAAGGTCGGGCTCCACCGGAGGCATACCGATGCGCTGCTCGGCGGCAAGGTCCTGCGCGCGCCATTCCAGCGTATTGTCGTCGCGCTCGTGGCGGAGGTGCAGAAAGCAGCGCAGCCCAGTCATGAAATCGGCGGCTTCCGCAAAGTCTCCGCCCAGATCCGGCACGACCGGCCTCGCCTGGTGCTCGCCCTCGCTCTGCAGCAGCGCGAGCGACGCCAGCCATCGGCACACGTGCACATCGCGCAGACCGCCGGGACATTCCTTGACGTTGGGCTCGAGATGGAACAGCGTGTTGCCGTACCTGGCGTGCCGCTGCCGCGTGAGGTCGACGATGCTCTTGCTCAGCAACCGAGCATCCTTCTGCAGAACCCGCGCAAGCACCTTCTGCTCGCAAGTGGCCGCAAGCTCAAGCTCCGGGGTGAGCGGGCGACGATCCAGCAGCGACACCGCGAACTCGAGATTGCCGGCGTCCACGCGATCGAGGTCGGCGAGACGCCGCGTCACCGGCGAAAAGCGGTTCCCCACATCCCACATTTGCTGGGCGAGCGAGCGAATCGCCGGCTTGGCCTCAGCCTCGGCCGCCTCGGTTGCGATAACGAACAGCAGATCGACATCCGAGAACGGAAACAACTCCTGACGGCCATAGCCGCCGATCGCGATCAGCGCCACCTCGGAGCGAAGACGTTCCGAGCCGGCCGTGGCCGTTCGCCAAAGTGCGCGCACCAGATCATCCACGGCAGCGGAGCGGGCCCGCACGAAACCGGCGCCCGACAGCTCCCGGCTCTCGACCGCGGCGCGCAGCCGGAGCAACTCGATGCGGTAGAGCTCGCGCGCTTGCTCCCCGCTGCCCCCGGCCTTTGCTGCTCCGGCTTCGTCCATCGCTGCGCCGCCTCCGCGCTTCAGCTGATCCTTCCACGACCGTCCCGCTCGGCAACCCGGGCCGGAGAACCTTGCCGCGAGGCGGCGCGTGCAGCCGTTAGAGCGCGGTCTCGCCCCGCTCGTCGTTGCGTATGCGGATGACCTCGTCGATTCGCGAGACGAAGATCTTACCGTCGCCAATCTTGCCCGTGCGCGCCGCCGTCGCGATCGCCTGCACGGCGCGCTCCAGCAGATCGTCCGCCACGACGGTCTCGAGCTTGATCTTGGGCAGCAGATCGACCGAGTACTCGCGGCCACGGTAAAACTCCGTGTGGCCCCGCTGCCGCCCGTGCCCCCGTGCCTCGAGAATCGTCATGCCGTCGACGCCGATCTCGACCAGGGCATCCTTGACCGCGTCCAGCTTGGAAGGCTGGATCACTGCCTCAATCTTGTGCATCGCACATCCTCCGCAAGCGTTCTACCCGGCATGGCCGCCGGCGGCGTATCTGGATCCGTAGGTGAAAGCGACGCTCTCTCTCGATACAGCTTAGTGCGCCCACTCGTAGCCGTCCTCGCCATGCTGCGTTAGGTCCAGACCCTCGCGCTCCGCCTCTTCACTGACGCGCAGACCGATCAGTTTATCGACCACGAACAGAATAACCAGAGTTCCCGCGATCGAGAGGATCCAGGCAACGCCGATGCCAACCGCCTGGTTCAGCACCTGGTGCGCATTGCCCTCCAGCAGACCGAGCGGTTTGCCTACTCCGAAGATGGGATTAATCGCCTTGCTGGCAAACACGCCAGTCAGCAGCGCGCCCATGGTGCCGCCCGCGCCGTGCACGCCGAAGGCGTCCAGCGAGTCGTCGTAGCCGAAGATCTGCTTCACCTTGACCACCATGAAGTAACAGAAGACGCCGGTGATCAGCCCGATCCAGAGGGCGCTCATGGGTGTCACAAAGCCCGCCGCCGGGGTGATGCCGACCAGGCCGGCAACCGCGCCCGAGATCGCGCCCAGCGCGGAGGCCTTGCCCTGCCGAAGCCACTCCGCGGCGCTCCAACCGCAGGCCGCGGCGGCGGCGCCGAAGTGCGTCGCCACAAAGGCCGAGGTCGCGAGCGTCCCGGCGCCGAGCGCGGACCCCGCATTGAAGCCGAACCAGCCGACCCACAGCAGGCACGCGCCGATAAAGCTGAGAACCACCGAGTGCGGCGGCATCGGCACCTCGGGATACCCCAAGCGCTTGCCGAGATAGAGCGCCGTGACCAGCGCCGAGACACCGCTGGTCACATGGACCACCGTGCCGCCGGCGAAGTCCAGGCACGGAAAGCGCCCGCCCAGGCTCGCGTTCAGCAGACCGTGCTTGCCCCACACCATGTGCGCCATGGGGCTGTACACCAAGATCGCCCACAGAATCATAAACACCAGCATGGCCGAAAACTTCATGCGTTCGGCAAAGGCGCCCGCGATCAGCGCCGGCGTGATAATGGCGAACATGAGCTGGTAGACCATAAACGTCTGCAGCGGAATGGTGGCGGCATAGGTCTTATCCGGCTCGAGCCCGACCCCGTGCAGAAAGATGTTGTGCAAGCCGCCGATCAAGGCATTGCCGTCGCCGAAGGCGAGCGAAAAGGTGAGCAGCGCCCACAGCACGGTGATGACGCCCATCATGGCAAAGGTCTGCATCATGGTGCCGAGCACGTTCTTCCGCCGCACCAGGCCACCATAGAAGAGCGCCAGCCCCGGGCCGCTCATCATCAGCACCAGCGCCGCGCTCACCAGCATCCATCCGTTGTCCCCGGCGGTCTGCGCCGCGGCGATCGCGGTGGCGTTGTCGCCTGCCTGCTTTTCAAGCGCCGCCAGGCGATCGGTCTGCGAGCTCGCCGGCATCTGCGCCCACACCGCCGTGGTCAGCAACAGCCCACCCACGCCAACCGCCCACGCCAGAAACCACTTCCGAAGAAACAGAGATCGCATCCCGCAACCGCCCGTTTGAGAGAGATACGAAGACAGTCAGCCCATGGGCCCGCGCTCAAGAGGCAAGGGCGGGCTGGAACTATCCGGATGCGCAACTCCGGACAGCAAAGGCGTATAGGTCTTCGATTCCGCTTACTGTACACGGGAGCGCCCCCAAACAGAAGCCTATTGCGTTGCGCGTGGTTCCTGCCCGCGATCGACAGCGCGGAACTCTCCTGGCCTGCGGGGGATGGCCGCGCGGAATGGACGCCCATCACGCCCTCTGACACAATGAAGGGCGTACAGTACAGGCGCGTCCGCTCGCGCCCGCAGCAACGCAGATTCTCCCCGGAGCGCCACATGAGCACAGTTCAGATAGGAAACAAACAGGTTGGCGATGGTCAGCCCTGTTACGTCATCGCCGAGATCGGCATCAATCACAACGGCGACATTGATCTGGCCAAGCGTCTGATCTCGGTCGCTGTCGCCGCCGGCTGCGATGCGGTCAAATTCCAGAAGCGCACCGTCGAAGTGGTGTACACCGCCAAGGAGCTGGCACAGCCCCGGCCGAATCCGTTCGGCGAGACCAACGGCGATCTCAAGCACGGCCTCGAGTTCGAAGCGGACGACTACGAGGAGATCGCAAGCTTCTGTAAGCAGCTGAAGATGCCGTGGCTGGTCTCGCCCTGGGACGAGCAGGCCGTCGACTTCATGGAGAAGTTCGACACGCCGGTCTATAAGATCGCCTCGGCGTCGTTGACCGACGATAACCTCCTGCGGCATGTGCGCTCGACCGGCAAGCCGATCATCGCCTCGACCGGCATGAGCACCTACGAAGAGATCGACCACGCCGTCGAGGTGCTGGGCAAGCAGGACCTGATCCTGATGCACACCACCTCCACCTACCCCGCCAAATACGAGCAGCTCAATCTCCGCGCCATCCCGGAGATGCGCAAGCGGTACGGCGTGCCGGTGGGCTACTCGGGTCACGAGACCGGCATTCCCACCACGGTCGCCGCCATGGTGCTCGGCGCCTGCGCGGTGGAGCGCCACATCACCATGGATCGCGCGATGTGGGGCTCGGACCAGGCCGCCTCGCTCGAGCCGAACGGCATCGGCCGGCTGGTACGCGACATCCGCCTGTGCGAGCAGTCCATGGGCGATGGCGTCAAGCGCGTCTACGAGGAAGAGATCCCGGTCATGAAGAAGCTGCGCCGCGTCGGAGCGGCCGTCTAGGCCCATGCCGGCCTCGACCCAACGCACCGATGGCCTGGACACGCTCCAGGCCATCGCCTTTGATGTGGATGGCGTGCTCACGGACGGTCGGCTCACCTGGTCCCCCAGCGGAGACGAGTTCAAAAGCTTTCACTTCACCGACATCATGGGCCTTTCGCTGGCGCGCCGGCTCGGCCTGAAGCTTGCGCTCATCTCGGGCGAGCCCTCGTCGCACGTCGCCCGCTACGCCGAAAAACTCAAGCTGCACTTTGTCCGCAAAGGCTGCCGCGACAAGGCGACCGCCGTCGGCGACTTCGCCGCCGAGTTCGCCCTCGACCCCGCGCGCATCTGCTTCTTCGGTGACGACGTCAACGACCTGTTCGCGATGGAGCTCGTGGGCCACTGCGCCTGCCCCGCCGACGCGGCGACCGAGGTCCGGGACTACGTCGCCAACCGAGGCTTCCTGAGCACGCGATCCGGCGGCCAGGGCGCCGTCCGCGAGTTCGTCGACGCCATGCTGCGGGCGCGCGGCCTTCGCGGGCAGGACGTCTTCTTGCTGCGACCGCCGGAGTAAACCCGCACGCCATCACGTGTGTCTCGGCCCGAGCCGCCCACTCTCCTCCCCACCCCGTACCATAGGACCTGTCATGAAGCTCTCGGATTACGTTCTCAAATTCGTCGCGGACCTCGGCATCAAAGACCTCTTCCTCGTCACCGGCGGCGGCGCCATGCACCTCAACCAGTCGCTCGCCACCGAGACCCGTATTCGCCCGATCTGCAACTCGCACGAGCAGGCCTCGGCCATCTGCGCGGAGGGCTACGCCAAGGCGACCAACGGCCTCGGCGTCTGCATGGTGACCACCGGTCCCGGCGGCACCAACGCGGTCACCGGCGTCGCCGGCGCGTGGCTGGACTCCACCCCAACCCTCTTCATCTCCGGCCAGGTCAAGCGCCCCGATCGCATGTTCGACCCGCTCACCGGCAAGCCGCTCGGCATGCGGCAGCTCGGGGTGCAGGAGGTCGACATCTGCTCGATCATCGCGCCCATCACCAAGTACGCCGTCACCGTTCTCGAGCCGACCGACATCCGCTACGAGCTCGAAAAGGCCGTCTATCTCGCGCTGCACGGTCGCCCCGGTCCCGTGTGGATCGATATCCCGCTCGACGTCCAGGCCAGCCCCATCGACGAGAACACTCTGCGTTCTTTCGATCCCAAGGAGCTGACCGGACTGTCCAACCTGACCGGTACCTCCAACGTCCCCACCGAGGTCGCCCGCTTCATCGAGGCATTCAATCAATCCGAGCGCCCGCTGCTCTTCGCCGGCAACGGCATCCGCCTCGCCCGCGCCGAAGCCGAGTTCGAGGAGCTTCGCCAATACCTCGGCGTTCCCACCGTCGCCACCTGGTGCGCTGCCGACCTCGTCCCCTCCGACGACCCCACCTACGTCGGCCGCCCCGGATCGGTCGCCGCCCGCGGCGCAAACTTCGCCCTGCAGAACTGCGATCTGCTGCTCGCGATCGGCGTGCGGCTGGACTTCGCCATCACCGGCTACGCCCCGCAGAACCTTGCGCGCGAGGCCCACAAGGTTGCCGTCGATATCGACCCCGCGGAGTTACAAAAGCTCCACCCCTACCTCCAGCAGCCCGTCTGCGCGGATGCCAAGGCCTTCCTCACCGAGCTGCTCGCCCACAAGGAGCAGCTCAAGCCACGCGACCTGAAGCCCTGGCTCGACCGCTGCGCCGACTGGAAGACCCGCTACCCCGTCGTCACCGACGAGCACCGCAAACCCGAGGGCCTGGTCTCCATCTTCAACCTCGCCGAGGTGCTCGGCACGGAGGTGAGCGATCAAGACCGCCTCGTCGTCGGCAACAGCGGCTCCGGCATCGAGATCTATCTCCTCGCCTGCCCCACACTGCACTCGCAGCGCCTCTTCCACACCGCCGGCCTCGGCTCCATGGGCTATGCCATCCCCATGGCCATCGCCGTCTCGATCGCTAACCCCGGCCGCGAGGTCATAGCGGTCGACGGCGACGGGGGCTTTATGTTCAATATCCAGGAGCTCGAAACCATCCATCGTCTCCAGCTGCCGATCAAGTTCTTCGTGCTGAACAATGATGGTTACAGTTCTATCCGCGCCTCGCAGACCGCCTACTTCCAGAAGGCCAGCATCGGCGCCGATCGCAACACCGGCCTCACCATCCCAAACCTGTCAAAGGTCGGCGCGAGCTACGGCCTCGGCACCTATGTCATCAAGGATCAGACCCATCTTCGCGATGAGGTCCGCAAGGTCCTCGACATGAAGGGCCCTGTCCTCTGCGACGTCAATGTGCTGCCCGATGAGGTCCGTGCTCCCCGTTTGCAGTCCTACCAGAAGCCTGACGGCTCCTTTGTCTCCAAACCGCTCGAGGACCTCTTCCCCTTCCTCGACCGCGAAGAGTTCCTCGCAAACATGATCGTCAAGCCGCTCCCGGAGTAGCTTCGCTGCTGCTCGACTACACCAAAACAGCAACGCACACCGGAGCTTCCGAGGAGCTGCCCGCCATGGCGCGAGAAAAGCAGTACGGCATTATGCAGGGCCGCCTCTCGCCACCCGAGGACGGCCGCTTCCAATCCTTTCCGCGCGCGGCCTGGCGTGAAGAGATCGCGCGCGCACGAGAGGCCGGCCTCGACTACATCGAGTGGATCCACGATGAGTACGGCCGCACGGCGAACCCCATCTTCACCGCCGAAGGCCGGCGCGAGCTGGCCGCGCTAAAGCAACAGCACGGCATCGCCACGCCCGCGCTCTGCGGCGACTGGTTCATGGACTTCCCGCTGATCCGGTGCACCGCCGACGAGCGCACGGCACGCGAGCAGCATCTGCATGAGCTCCTCCCCATCGCCCGCGAGATCGGCGCCGTCCGCATCGTGCTTCCCTTCGTCGACAACTCGCGCATGACTACCGCCGCGGAAAAAGCGGCCGTGCTCGATGTGCTGCGGCGTGCGCTCCCCGTCGCGGAGTCGAACGGCGTCGAGCTGCACCTCGAAGCCGACTTCAACCCCGCCGATTTCGCCGCCTTTCTCGCCGAGCTCCCGCACCCCTCGCTCAAGGTCAACTGGGACTCGGGAAACTCCTCCGGTCTCGGCTACATCGCGCATGAGGAGTTCGCCGCCTACGGCGACCGCCTTGGCTCCGTGCACATCAAGGACCGCTATCGCAAGCCGGAGGGCGGCATCGAAACTCGGCCGCTCGGCACCGGCTCGGCCGACTTCGACTATGTCTTCTCCTCGCTGCGCAGGCTGGGCTATCAAGGCGGCATGACCCTGCAGGTCGCGCGCGGCGCGAACAACGACGAGGTTAACTTCATCCGTGGCCAGCTCGCCTTTGTCAAAGCACGCTGGAACTGACTTCCCCACCCATCTAGCGCGGTGAACCTCTAGTTTAGTTAAACTGTGTGTCATCTCGACAGGAGCGCAGCGAAGTGGAGAGACCTGCTTTTTGTTGAAGAAAGCGCGAATGTTCCTTGCTTGATATGTTGCACGAACCTCTGACTCACCGCACTTGGAGCCCCCATGCCAATCACCGCCGCCGATCTCGAGCGCACGTCGCTCTTCTCGCTCGAGGGCAAGACCGCTGTCCTTACCGGAGCCTCGGGCTTCCTCGGCCGCACGTTTGCGCTGGCGCTCCTTGCCAATGGCGCCCGCGTCGTCGCGCTCGGCCGCAGTGAGCGCCTGCAGACCGAGGCGCAGGCCTGGGCAAACCAGTTCGGCGCCGACAAGATCGCCGTGCACCAGATCGATATGTACAACGTCGCCGCTCTCAACGAGCTCTGTGCCACGATCGCGGCCGAGGAGCGATCGATCGATGTGCTGATCAACAACGCGCACGAGCTCGGCGCGGCGACCGGCTTCAACGTGCCCGAGGGATCGCTCGAACATTCCACCTTCGACCAGTGGCAGCGCAACCTGCAGGGTGGTGTCTACTGGGCGGTGCAGACCACGCAGCGGCTCGGCCCGCGCATGAAAGAAGCTCGGCGCGGCTCGATCATCAACATCGCCACCATGTATGCGACCGTCGCCCCACGCCCGCAGCTCTACGAGGGAACAGCCTCGTTGAACCCGCCCGGCTACTCCGCATCCAAAGCCGCGCTCGCGGCCTTTACCCGCTACACGGCGAGCTTCTGGGGCCGCGAGGGCGTGCGGGCAAACTGCATCTCGCCCGGGCCGTTCTCGAACACAGAAGACGTCGCCGGACAAAACTCCGTCACGGAAGACTCGCCCTTTGTGCAGCGGCTCAAGGGCTACACCGTGCTAAACCGCATCGGCCGGCCGCTCGAGCTTTGCGGCGCGCTGCTGTTCCTCGCCTCGGACGGGAGCACCTATATCACCGGCCAGAATCTGCTGGTCGATGGCGGTTGGACGGCGGTCTAACCATGGATCTCGCGCTCAAAGATCAAGTCTGTTTCGTCGCCGGCTCCTCCCGCGGCATCGGTCGCGCGATCGCCGCCGCGCTCCTGTCCGAGGGCGCGCGCATCGTGCTCACGGGCCGTGACGCGGAGTCGCTCCTTGCCGCACACACCGAACTCGCGGCTCTCTGTGGCGATCGTCAGCGGGTCTTCTCCATCTCCGGGAACTTCGCCCTCCCGGAGACGATCGAGGACGCCCTCAACCTGGCCGCCGGCCACTTCGGGCAGGTCGATCACATGATCGCCAACCTCGGCACAGGCTCAGGCAAGCCCGGCTGGCAGCAGGCGGAAAGCGAGTGGCTGCGGCTGTTTGAGGCGAACTTCTTCGCCTCCGTCCGCCTCGCGCAGGCGGCCGTGCCCTTTCTGCAAGGCCGGCCTTCGCCCTCGATCCTCTTTCTCAGCTCGATCGTCGCCCTGGAAGCCACGCCCGCGCCGCTTCCCTACTCCGCCGCCAAAGCCGCGCTCACCAACTACGCTAAAAATCTCTCCCGGCTGCTGGCGCCCGAGCGCATTCGCGTCAACACGATCTGTCCCGGCAACATCTACTTTCCGGGTGGCTCCTGGGAGCGACACCTGGCCAACCGCCGCGAGGCGGTCGAGGCCATGCTGGCCGGCGAGGTGCCGCAGAACCGCTTCGGCACCCCGGAAGAGATCGCCTCGCTCGCCGCGTGGCTGTGCTCACCGAGAGCCGCGTTCGTGACCGGCAGCACATTTGTCGTCGACGGCGGCCAGACCCGTTCTGTCTGAGGTCCCACTCTGCGATACTGTAGACGATCGCATGGTGCCCCTGCCCAATCGCGCCCACTCGCTCTTCGATCTTTCCGGACGCGTCGCCGTCATCACCGGCGGCGCCGGCCTGCTCGGCTACCACCACGGCGCCATCCTCGCCGCCGCCGGCGCGCACGTCGTTCTGCTCGATCTCGCCGCGGCGAACCCGTCCCTGCGCGCCGACCAGTTGCAGATCGCCCATGGCCCAGAGTGCCTCGGGCTTGCCGCCGACATCACCAGCGAGGCCTCGCTGCTGGAGGCGCGCGACACCATTCTGGCCAAGTTCGGTCACGTCGACATCCTGATCAACAACGCCGCCAACAACCCCAAGGTCGAGGACGCCAAACCCGGCCAACAATGGTCGCGGCTCGAAAACTTCCCCCTCGAGGTGTGGAACGCCGATATCGCCGTCGGGCTCACCGGCGCCTTTCTCTGCGCGCGCATCTTCGGCGCCGAGATGGTCAAGCAAAACGCCGGCGTCATCCTCAACGTCGCCTCCGACCTCGGCGTCATCGCTCCCGACCAGCGACTCTACCGCAAGGAAGGTCTGCCCGAACACCAGCAGCCGGTCAAGCCTGTGACCTACTCGGTCGTTAAAACCGCCCTGATCGGCCTGACGCGCTATCTTTCCACCTATTGGACGGCGCACAACATCCGCGTCAACGCCATTTCGCCGGGCGGCGTCTTCAACGGCCAGCCATCTGAGTTCACCGACAAACTCCACGCCCTCATCCCCATGGCGCGCATGGCGCACAAGGACGAGTATCAGGGCGCCGTGCTCTTTCTCTGCTCGGACGCGAGCTCCTACATGACCGGACAAAACCTGATCGTCGACGGAGGACGCAGTGTCCTTTAGCGAGACAAGCGATCTCCGGTCGGCGTCGATTGACGATGCGCTTTCCGCGACGCCCACCAACGTCGCCGAGGTCCATCCTGAACCGCCGCCCGTCGTCCCCATTCCGCAGAACCCCGACATCCCGACCGGCCGGCTCGCGCGCCTCGTACGCCGCTTTCCCAAGCAGCAGTTCGTCCGCTACATCGCCGTCGGGATGTGGAATACGGTGTGGGGCTACACCTCCTTCGCCGCATTTCTCTTTCTCTTCTCACACCTGTTGCCGCAGCGCCTCCTGTATCTTGCCGTGGTGGTCGCGTCGCTCGTTTCCACGCCGATCAACATCACGATGGCCTACTTCTGTTACAAGTTCTTCGTCTTCCGCACCGTCGGCAACTATCTGGTGGAGTGGCTGCGCTGCTTCGCGGTCTACGGTCTGGGCATGCTTCCCGGCCTGCTCATCCTTTCCGCCCTCACGCGCCTCCTGCAGACCGAGCTTCATCTGCACCGGACGCCGCTGGTGGCCACCCTCGGGCAGCTGCAAAGCTCCGCCGCCGAGCATCCGACGATCGTCTCCCTTCTCCGTCAGGCCTCCGACTCCCGTGCCGCCGCGGGCTATATCGCCGGCGCACTCGTCATGGGCTTCACCACGGTCTCCTCCTTTGTCGGCCACCGTAAATTCTCGTTCCGCCCTAAACCCGCCATCCCCACCCCCTGACCACCTATGCCAGACGCCCTCCTCCGTTCTGCTCCCATCCTCGTCGTCGGCGCCGCCGGCCAGGTCGGCACCCAGCTCATCGAACAGCTCGGTGCGGACCGCGCCGTCGGCGCCGGCCGTCTCTCCTCCCCTCCGACGCACCTCACCGGCGTGCCCTGGTTGCAATTGGACCTCGAGCGTCTGGCGATCGATGACGCGGTCGCTCCGCGAGCCCTGTCCGCCATACCCGGGCTCGGCGCGGTGATCTGCGTCGCCGCCCTCACAGACGTCGATCGCTGTGAGCGGGAGCCTGCGTTGGCCATGGCCGTGAACGCGGACGGCTCCGCCGCGCTCGCCGCCGCGACGCCGCCGTCCATCCCCTTCGTCTACTTCTCCACCGAGTATGTCTTCGACGGTGGCGTGACCGGCACAACCTCCCGTGGACCCTATACCGAAGACAGTCCGACCCACGCGATCTCCGCCTATGGCAGAAGCAAGCTGCGCGGCGAGGAGCTCGTTCGTGCCATCCGTCCCGACGCCCTCATCGTGCGCACCACGGTGGTCTACGGCGTGGATCCGGCGCGCAAGAACTTCCTCTACTTCCTTCATCGCCAGCTCTCCGCCGGCCAAACGGTGCGCGTGGTCACCGACCAGGTCTCCACCCCGACCGTGAATATCGATCTCGCCACCGCGACCCTGGCGCTTCTCGCGCAACAGCGGACGGGAACCTTCCACGTCTGCGGGCCGGAGCTGCTCACGCGCTTCGAGTTCGCCGTCCGCGCCGCGCGTCTGCTTGGTTTGGACGACCGTCTGATTCAGCCGATCACCACGGCCTCCCTCCAGCAGTGCGCCCCGCGACCGCTCCACGCCGGCCTGCTCACGGACAAGCTTCGATCGGTCCTGGGCGAGAACTTCATGTCGGGCATGGACGCGGGGGTCGCCGCCTGGGCGCACCGCTCGCTCGCGACCGTCTAAACCCATCGCACATGCATGCGCGTGTTCACGTCGATCGATCCGCTACACTTCCGGTACCCTGCCGAACACCGCATCGGACCGAAGATCACTGAGGGCTCGTGAAGACCATAAGCATCGTCACTCCCTGCTACAACGAACAGGACAACGTGCTGAATCTGTACACCCAGGTTCGCGATGTCATGGCCGGCATCGGCAAGTACGAGTACGAGCACATCTTTATCGACAACAGCTCACGCGACAACACGGTCGCGATCCTGAAGCAGATCGCCGCCCAGGATCCGAACGTCAAAGTCATCGTCAACTCGCGCAACTTCGGCCACATCCGCTCCCCCATCCACGCCCTCTTCCAGGCCCGGGGCGACGCCGTCCTCGGCATCGTCGCCGATCTGCAGGACCCGCCGCCTATGGTCGCCGACATGATCCGCGAGTGGGAAAACGGCGCCTATTGCGTGCTCGGCATCAAGCGCACCAGCGAAGAAGCCTCGCTCATGTTCTGGGCGCGCAAGCAGTACTACCGCATCGCCGAGCGCCTCTCCTCCATCGAGACCATCCAGAACTACACCGGCTTCGGCCTCTACGACCGCAAGGTCGTCGATCTGGTCCGCTCCTTCGACGATCCCTACCCGTACTTCCGCGGCATGATCGCCGAGATCGGTCTGCCCACCGTCAAGCTCCTCTACGACCAGCCCGCCCGCAAGTTCGGCATCACCAAAAACAACTGGTACACGCTCTACGACATCGGCATGTTGGGCATCATCAACCACTCCAAGGTGCCCCTTCGTCTCGCCACCTTCGCCGGCTTCGGCGGCGCGGTCATCGCCTTTCTCATCGCGCTCGTCTACCTTCTGCTGAAGCTCTTCTTCTGGTCGAGTTTCGAGCTCGGCCTCGCCCCCATGCTCATCGGCGTCTTCTTCATCGCCTCCCTCCAGCTCGTCTTCCTCGGCGTCATGGGCGAGTATGTCGGCGCCATCTACACCCAGGTGCAGAAGCGGCCCTATGCGGTCGAGCTCGAGCGCCTCAACTTCGACAAGGGCTTCGGCCGGCCAAAGACGGGGCCGGTTGTGCTCCCGCTGGCGACCTTCGGCATCCCGCCCCCGGGGGATCTCCCCGCCACCGCGCTTTACTGACGCCCCATCCCACTCCGGAGCCCCCTCACCCGATGAAAGACCTCGTCAAGCAGCAGCTGCGGCAGTCCATCGACACCATGCAAAAGGTTCTCGCCGACGACGCCCTCCACGCCGCCGTCGTCCGCGCCGGCGAGATCACGGCAAAGGCCATGAAGGATGGTCGCAAGCTCATGGTCTGCGGCAATGGCGGCTCGGCCGCCGACGCCCAGCACCTCGTCGCCGAGTTCGTCTCCCGGCTCACCGTCGACCGCCCCGCCCTCCGCGCCGTCGCCCTCACCACCGACACCTCCATCCTCACCGCCATCGGCAACGATTACGACTACGCCAACGTCTTCGAGCGCCAGGTCGAAGCCCTCGCCAACCCCGGCGATGTGCTGCTCGCCATCTCCACCTCCGGCAACTCAAAGAACTGCGTCAAGGCCCTCGCCCTTGCCAAGAAGATGGGCGTCCACACCATCGCCTACACCGGCAACGACGGCGGCGCCATGAAGCCCCTCGCCGACATCAACGTCGTCATCCCCTCCCCCACCACCATGAACATCCAGGAGTCCCACGTCGCCCTCGAACACATCTTCTGCATGGTGGTCGAGCGCTGCTTCTTCGGCAAAGACTTCGGCGCCAAACCCCAACACCTCGCCGAATAACCTCTTCCCCCGATAGCCTGCCCAACACCCCTTCCCCGCCCTACACCCAGAGCGCCGCCACCAGCCGCAACCCGCTAGCCGGTAAGGAACTGGCTAGCCTGAACGTCGGCCCCCAGCCCAGCCCACCTTCCGCAGCATTACTGACGACAATGCGACTTAGCAGTACCTATTCTGAAGGAAGTAAACTCGTTTTCCGACGTGTCAGGCCTTGAACAGGTAGTGGTTGGCGTGACGGACCGAAGTCAATTCCTAATTGGTGCGCTCTTCCGCCGAGGCCGGAGTTCTCCAACCGGAGACTTCACGTCGCGGTGGGCTGCCAAACGTACGTACATACTCTCGGCTGAACTGGGAAACACTCGCGTAGCCCACCTCTAAGGCAGCGCTTTCGACCGTTGCGTGGTCCGAGATCATCAGACGCCGCGCCTCAAAAAGGCGCAATTGCTTCTGATATTGCAAAGGAGCCATCGACGTTATCATTCGGAATTGTCTATGAAATGTTGTGGGACTCATATGAGCCGCTTTGGCCAACTCCTCAGCATGGACGGGCTCGCGAAAGCGATTGCGAAGGTGTTGGACCGCCAGCATAACTCTGCAGTCTTGACCATTCGCCACGATGATGATGCGCTCAAGCTGATCTCCACCCGGGCCTTTCAGGAGCCAGTAACAAATCTCACGCATGATGCCGGGATACAGAACGGGAATAGCGTCTGGCATGTCGAACAGCTGCACCGTGCGTAGAACACAATCGAGCAGTTGGCCGTTCAGTTCGAGGGTGAAAGGCCCTGCGCCTTTTCGCCTCGCGTATGTTCTTGCCTCAACGGACCTAACTTCCACTAATTCCTGCAGTGTCTGGAGATTTAGCTCAAACACGAGCCCCAGGTAGGGCTTCTCTTTGCTTGCAGCGCAAACTGTACCCCGCTCCGGCATCTCAGCCGTCACGACAAGCCCCTGTCCTGCACCGTACTCGTACAGATTGGAACCGAACTTGGCTGCCTTCTCCCCTTGCACAGTGATGCACAAAGCAGGCTTGATCATGCATTGGGCTGACTGCGTAAGCGGGTCCGAGCGCAGGGTCGACACACCATCGATTGCAGTCGCATAAAGCCTATTCTCCCGCTTGGCGTCGGTGTATCGATCTATACGTGAGGTCAACTCCGCCAGGTACGATGTGTTCTTATCTGCGCAGCTTGGCATAGGGCAAATTGTACAAGGCAGGATTAGGCATTTCTTCGGTAGCCTTGGGCATTCACAATCGACCCGCTTAAGACCTAGGCTTTGTCTCAAGGAGATCGATTAATGAAGATTCTGATGGTGCTTACCTCGCACGACGAACTAGGGAGCACGGGCAAAAAGACGGGTCTCTGGCTGGAGGAGTTCGCTTCTCCGTACTACACATTCAAGGATGCGGGCGCAGACATCGTTCTCGCCTCACCAAAGGGCGGTCGGCCTCCAGTCGACCCAAA
The DNA here is from genome assembly GCA_965277125.1 of Acidobacteriaceae bacterium. Classification (GTDB taxonomy): domain Bacteria; phylum Acidobacteriota; class Terriglobia; order Terriglobales; family Acidobacteriaceae; genus Edaphobacter. The sequence continues at coordinate 1,684,214 of CBDIBU010000005.1, forward strand.
AAGCGATGAAATCAAATTTCAAACGATAGCGACACTCCGCTTTAAGCTTGACGCTGCAGCCAAAGAGCAGTTCGCAGCCACGGAACGGTTAGATAGCGTTTCTCAGTCAGATTTCGATACGGTCTTCTATCCGGGCGGGCATGGGCCGATGTGGGATCTCGCGGAAGACAAGCATTCAAAGGTCCTTATCGAATCCTTTCTGGCAGCGGGGAAGCCGGTTGCCCTCGTGTGCCACGCGCCGGCCGCGCTCCGTCATGTAAAGACGGCGACCGGAACGCCCCTAGTCTCTGGGCGGAACATTACTGGCTTCGCCAACACAGAGGAAGCTGTGATGGAGCTCACTGACGTCGTCCCGTTCTTGCTCGAAGACGAACTCAAGAAGTTGGGCGGCGTCTACTCGAAAGGTGAGGATATGGCCGAACACGTAGTTGTGGATGGGCTTCTAATCACCGGCCAGAATCCTAAGTCTTCGGCTGCCGCTGCAGAGCTGCTTCTCAAAAAGCTTGCATGAACCGGCCGTCTCTCCGTAGATGGGATCAGATTGCGCGACAACCTGTGATCGCCATCGGACATGTTGGGCGAAGCTCGCAGGCATTGCAACGTATGGCTTCAACTACACGCTTGCTACAACCAGGAAAAAGGACAGAGCATGAAGAAAGTCTTGATCACAGGCGCGGCGACCGGTCTCGGTTACGGAACGATGATCCAACTTGCAGAGAAAGGCTTTGAGGTGATCGCCGCGGTCGAGATCTATGGACAGGTTCAGCCGCTCAAGCGCGACGTTGCAGCACGTAGGCTGAAGGTCCAGGTCGAGAAACTCGACGTCACCATTGCGGGAGATCGCAGAAAGGCCCTCGCGTGGAACGTCGACGTGCTGGTCAACAATGCGGGCGTTCTTGAAGGTGGCTCTGTTGTCGATATTCCCGGAAACAACATGCGTCACGAATTCGAGACAAACGTGATTGGACCTCTGCTCCTTACGCAGGGCATCGTCAAGCAGATGGTGAAGCGTGGCAAGGGGCGGATCGTCTGGGTCTCCTCGCGGGAAGGTTTAAACGTCAATCCCTTTACCGGCATCTACTCAGCTTCGAAGCACGCCATCGAGGCCATCGCAGAAACGATGAGCATGGAATTGCAGGAGTTCGGGATCGAGGTAGCGACCATCAATCCAGGGCCGTTCCTAACCGGTTTTAACGATCGAGGCTTCGAGACATGGGAGAGCTGGGAAGACGAGCCCTCTGAAAGGCTGTTCGATTATGCAAAGCTGGCATTCCCGAGACCGCAATTCGATCCAGCCCTCATGATCGCGACGATGACAAGGTAGTCGCAGGCGAAATCGACAGCTACCGGAACCTCGAACCACAATCGATGCTCGAGGAAACCAAGAAAAACATTGAAGCACCCTGGACCAAGACCGTGAAAGATGGCCTCGGCACCCGTGCAGCTCAAGTGCAGAAGTGCTATGAAATGACACCCGAGACGCCAGAGTCTGACTGGACTCCAAAGGCCCGAGACGGAGCGAGTCGCTGACAATGACCATCCACTCGCAAGAGGCGCTTGACTTGAGAACATCTTCGTTGCGTAGGGCCTGAAGTTGCCGTTCTCGTCACCAACCAAAGTGCCATCGGCGTAGCAGCATCTCTGACTGAGCGCCGAACAGTCAGCGGCCTTGAAGCCGCCACCCATGGCGCGATCACCCCTATCATCCCCTTACCTTGGACCAAGTGACGCCTAACCGCTCAACTCGCGCCCGGTACCCGGGCTACCCAGGCCGGACCTAACCCCTTCCGATCGAAGACTTTAGTACTTAAGTACGGGGAGGGGGGAGGTACCCCCAACGCGCTGCGCAGCCTCGACGGCCCCAGCACCTGATGAAACAATCACCCCAATGCCGCCCTCTCGCCCACTCGCTCCAACCGACCTCGACCACATCCTCGCCCACACTCGCGACGTCTTCCCCGCCCTGCGTCACGCCCGCATCTTCCTCACCGGCGGCACCGGCTTCTTCGGCCACTGGCTGGCCGAATCCCTGCTGCACGCCGACCGCGCGCTAGCCCTCAATCTCCACCTCACCCTGCTCACCCGCTCCGCCCATCGCTTTCGCGAGCGCTCGCCGCACATCGCCGACCATCCCGCCGTCACGCTGCTCGAAGGCGATATCCGCGACTTCCCCTTTCCCGCCGGCGAGCTCTCGCACATCCTCCACGCCGCGACGGACTCCGGCGGCCCGCAGGCCGAGCAGCCCGCCCATGCCCTGGCCGAAAGCATCCTCGATGGCACACGGCGCGTCCTCGCCTTGGCGCAACACAGCCGCACGCGTCGCCTGCTCTACGTCTCCTCCGGCGCGGTCTACGGCCGCTCCTCCGCGACCGAGACCCACATTCCCGAGACCAGCACCGCCGCGCCCGATCCGTTGCTGCTGCGCTCCTCCTACGACGAGGCCAAACGCATGTCGGAGCACCTGTGCGTCGCGTACGCGCACGGCACGGCGCTCGAGCCCGTCATCGCGCGACCGTTCGCGTTTGTGGGGCCGCACCTGCCTCTAGCCCAGCACTTCGCTATCGGCAACTTCCTCAACGCCGCCATCGCCGGAACGCCCATCCACATTCGCGGCGACGGCACACCCCTGCGCTCCTGGCTTTACATGGCCGACCTCGCGATCTGGCTCTGGCACCTGCTTCTCCGCGGCGTGCCGGCACACGCCTACAACGTCGGCAGCGAAGACGCGCACACCATCGCCGAGGCCGCCCAGATCACGGCGGACACCCTTCGTCCAGGACTGTGCGTGCAGATCGACGGCACCCCCGATCTCACAGCGCCCATGAACTCCTACGTGCCCTCAACCGCGCGCGCCCGCGATGAACTCGGCCTGATCCAGACCATTCCGCTGTGCGAAGCCCTCCGCCGCACCGCGGCCTGGCACGGCTACCCCGCCTCCTAGATCTGGCTGCGCTCTATGCCGTCGCCTGCGCTTCGAGCACCTTGAGCCCGACCTTTGCCTCGGCCACGAAGTCGTGAATCGTCACCACCATGAAGTCCAGCATCTCCGTCGTAAGCCCGGGAAACACCCCGATCCAGCAGACGTGATTCATCACATAGTCGGTATTCGTCATCTCGCCGACTACGCGATACTCCCACCCCTCATACGCCGGCTGGCGCAGCAGATTGCCCGCAAACAACAGCCGCGTCCCGATCTTCTTCGCCTCGAGCGCACGCGTCAGCTGGTCGCGCGTAAACGGCGCACCCTCCCTCACCCCGATCGTGAAGCCAAACCAACTCGGGTCCGCGTTCTTCCCCGCCAGCGGCAGCATCAGGAACTCTTCCAGATCCGTCAGCCGTTCGCGGAGGTACGCAAAGTTCGCCTTGCGCCTCGCAATAAACTCCGGCAGCTTCGCGATCTGCGCCACACCGAGCGACGCCTGCATATCCGTCGCCTTCAGGTTGTAGCCCACATGCGAGTACGTGTACTTGTGGTCATAGCCGCACGGCAGTTCACCCAGCTGCCAATCAAACCGTTTGCCGCAGGTGTTGTCCACGCCGGGCTCGCACCAGCAGTCCCGGCCCCAGTCGCGAAAGCTCTCGATCAGCACCTTCAGCGCCGGCTTGTCCGTCAACACCGCGCCGCCCTCGCCCATGGTGATGTGGTGCGCCGGATAAAAACTTACCGTCGCGATATCGCCCCACGTGCCCACCTTCTGCCCCTCGTAGCTCGCCCCCAGCGCGTCGCAGCAGTCCTCGACCAGCCATAGGTTGTGCTTCTTGCAGAACTCGCTCACCGCCTTCACATTGAAGACATTGCCCAGCGTGTGCGCGATCATCACCGCCTTGGTCCGCTCACTCCGCGCCTCTTCGAGCTTCGTCACATCGATCTCAAAGGTCGGCAGAATCACATCCACAAACACCGGCACGCACCGGTTCTGAAAGATCGGGTTCACCGTTGTCGGAAACCCCGCCGCCACCGTGATCACCTCATCGCCCGGCTTCAACGCCCGTTCGCCCAGCTTGGGGCTGGTCAAGGCGCTCAGCGCCACCAGATTCGCGCTCGACCCCGAGTTCACCAGGCTCGCCGACCGCAGCCCAAAGAACCGCGCCAGCTTGCGTTCAAAGTCCTTCGCCCACCGCCCCGTCGTGAACCACCCATCAAGCGCGCTTTCCACCACCGCGCTCATATCATCGGCCCGAATCACCTTGCCCGACACCGGCACCGGGCTCACCCCCGGCGCAAACACCCGCCGCGGAAAAGCCTCCGCGTGGTACTCCGCCGTCAACTGGAGAATCTGCCGCTTCAGCTCCTCTGCCCGCTCACTCATACCATCAACTTTACATCGCCTCGCCTTCGCGGGAGGCCCACAAACCGCCACAACGGTGTGGCGCCAAGCATCCCGTTCACCTGAAAAAAGCGCCCGCACGTCCATGTAGGATTTAGTGGGACAAACGCAGGCGCCCGCCCGCAACCCAGAAAGAATGCCTCCCATGAAAGCAGTCATCCTCGCCGGCGGCCTCGGCACCAGGCTCAGCGAAGAAACCTCTCTCCGCCCCAAGCCCATGGTCGAAATCGGCGGACGCCCCATCCTTTGGCACATCCTCAAGATCTACTCGCATTTCGGCATCAACGACTTCATCGTCTGCTGCGGCTACAAGGGCTACGTCATCAAGGAGTACTTCGCCAACTACTTCCTCCACACCTCCGACGTCACCTTCGACATGACAGACAACAAGATGGAGGTCCTCAATTCCGTCGCCGAGCCCTGGCGCGTCACCCTGGTCGACACCGGCGACGCCACCGGCACCGGCGGCCGCCTGCGCCGCGTCGCCAAGTACCTCACCCCCGGCGAGCCCTTCTGCATGACCTACGGCGATGGCGTCGCCGACGTCGACATCGCCGCCCTGATCGACTTCCACAAGCAGCACGGCAAAGCCGTCACCCTCACCAGCGTGCAGCCCGTCGCCCGCTTCGGCGCCCTCGGCCTCAAGGACACCCAGATCTACTCCTTCCAGGAAAAACCTCAGGACGAGGGCGGCTGGATTAACGGCGGCTTCTTCGTCCTGGAACCCCGCGCCATCGACGCGGTCACCGACGACCTCCAGATGTTCGAGCGCGAGCCCATCGAATCCCTCGTCAGGGAGGGCGAGGTCCACGCCTTCTTCCACCACGGCTTCTGGCAGGCCATGGATACCCTCCGCGACAAAACCCACCTCGAAGACCTGTGGGCCAAAGACAAAGCACCCTGGAAAACCTGGTAGACGGCACAATGTTTGACAGATCCACCTGCCCTCCGGAAGGAACCCAGTTCGGCATCAATTGATGCTAGGATCGATGCTGTCCGGAGGCGCTGGATGAGAACCACCATTAACCTCGACGACGATCTGCTGGCAGAAGCTGCTTCTCTCACAGGAATCAACGAAAAGGCTGAGCTGATTCGTGAAGCGCTTCGCACGCTGATCAGGCGAGAAGCCGCCCAAAGACTCATTCGGCTCGGCGGCTCTGAGCCAAACCTAAAAGACATCCCGCGGCGTCGCCCAACCTGGTGATCCTGGTCGACTCATCGATCTGGATCGACCATCTACGTCAGCCCAATCGGGGTCTAATTCATCTTCTCGACCAGGACTCCGTTTTAGTCCATCCGTTCGTCGTAGGCGAACTGGCAATGGGTGGTCTCGGAAACAGGCGCAACTTCCTTCCTTTTATTCAAAAGTTGCAGCAAGCCTTGGTGGCCTACGACCATGAGGTTCTCGCCTTCGTCTCGGGCCACAAGCTCTTCGGCACCGGCATCGGATACATCGACGCCCATCTCCTCGCCGCCACCCAGCTCACCCCCGGAACATCCCTCTGGACGCGAGATTGGAGACTCCACGAGATCGCCACCACGCTCTCGCTCGCATTCACCCCGTAACCGCGCGCGTAAACCTCGCACTAGTTGAGAACAAGGTGTCAGTTGATAAGCAGGCTTTCCTCTTTTGTTGTCATTCCCGAAAAGAATCTGGTTGCTCTTGCTCTCGTCTGTGCTCGACACCATCTGCGCTGGCCAGCCCTCGACCACGAATGATCGATCGCGTGAAGCATCTAATAAGCAGCAAGGAGTCGAATGAGACACACCGCAACCATCCCCTATGCCGCCGCCCTCTGTCTTGCACTCGCTCTCTCCTCGGCTGTCCTCCAGGGCCAGACAGCGTCTCCCGCTCCCGCAACAACACCCGCCGCTGACGTCCAGCACAGCTACGCCGCGCTCAAAGCCAACATCCTCAAAGCCGCCGAAAACACCCCCGCCGACGCCTACACCTTCCGTCCCACAGCCGACATCCGCACCTTCGGCCGCGTCGTCAATCACATCACCGAAGCCCAGCTACATTCCTGCGGCGGTCTCAACCACACCGCGCCGGACACCCTCGCCAAAGTCCCACCCGAGACCGCTGACAAAGCCGCCATCGTCTCCGCCCTCCGCGCCTCCTTCGCCGAGTGCGACAAGGCCTACGCCTCCCTGAACGACAACAACCTGCTCCAGACCATCACCGTAGGCCCAGCCACGCGCGCCCGCATCAGCTTCGCCTGGGGCAACGTCTCGCATGACAACGAGCAATATGCCGCCCTCGCCCTCTACATGCGCCTAAGAGGCATAGCCCCACCCAGCACCGAGAAGTAAGCCGCTGGTCGGCCCGCGCTCTCCGGTCCTCGGTCAGTCCTCCGGGAGAGCGCTATCCTGATCTCCATGCCCCTCACCCCCTCCCTCTGGCAAGGTCGCAAGGTCTTCCTCACCGGTCATACCGGCTTCAAGGGCGGCTGGCTCGCCCTCTGGCTCGTCTCGCTCGGCGCCGAAGTCCGCGGCTTCGCCCTCGACCCCGCCACCGAACCCAACCTCCTCACCGAGGCCCGCATCCCTTCCGCCATCGAGGACCTCCGCGGCGACATCCGCGACGCCAAAGCTCTCGAGGCCGCCATGCTCCCCTTCGCGCCCGAGGTCGTCTTCCACCTCGCCGCCCAGCCGCTCGTCCGTTACTCCTACCAGGACCCCATCGGCACCTACGAGACCAACGTCATCGGCACCGCGCGCGTGCTCGACGCCGTCCGCCGCTGCCCGTCCGTCAAGGCCGTCGTCTCCGTCACCACCGACAAGTGCTACGAAAATAAGGAGTGGCTCTGGGGCTACCGCGAAACCGACCCCCTCGGCGGCTACGACCCCTACTCCTCCTCGAAAGCCTGCGCCGAGATCGTCTCCGCCGCCTTCCGCTCCTCGTACTTCCATCCCTCCAAGCTCCACCAGCCCGGCGGCCACACCACCGCCATCGCCACTGCCCGTGCCGGCAACGTCATCGGCGGCGGCGACTGGTCCCCCGACCGCCTCCTGCCCGATCTCATCCGCGGCTTCGCCTCGGGCGAACCCGTCCTCATCCGCTCCCCCCGCGCCATCCGCCCCTGGCAGCACGTGCTTGAGCCCGTCTTCGGCTACATTCTCCTCGCCGAAAAACTCCTCTCGCCCGACGCCGCCCGCTTCGCCACCGCCTTCAACTTCGGTCCCTGGGACGACGACGCCCAGCCCGTCCAGTGGATCGTCGAGCGCATGACCCGCTTCTGGGGCGAGAACGCCTGTTGGCAGCTCGACACCGCCCCCACCCCGCACGAAGCCGGCTTCCTCAAGCTCGACGCCTCCCGCGCCCGCGCCGAACTTAACTGGCAGCCGCGCCTCCGTCTCGAAACCGCCCTCGAGTGGCTCGTCCGCTGGTACAAAGCCGCCCTCGCTGGCGACGACCTCCAGGCCCTCACCCTGCAACAGATCGCCGACTACACCGCCCTCACCCAGCAGCCCGCATGAGCGCGCCCATCACATCCGCCCGGTCACCGGCGGTCCCGAGCTCGAGCAGGTCGCCTCAGGACAACCGTCCAGCAGGCCACCGGTACGCCACCGCGTGCTCATCGTGGGATCCAAATCGATCCGCCGCCGCGTCCTCCGCCGACAACGAGAACGGTCGCTCCCACAGCCGCTCCACCCCGGGCAGCTCCGTCATCACCAGTCCGTCCAGCTCCGGATTCACATACAGCAGACACAGCTCCCCCGGCTCCCACGTCCGCGATCGCCGCAGATGGTCCAAGAACGCCCGCATCACCGGCGCCGCGAACGGGTGGTACAGATACACCAGCAGCGGCCCATCCGGCACAGCAAAGCTCGTCGCGTCCCCCACGACCGCCCGCACCGGCACCCGCTGCCGCCACGGCGCCGCCAGCTGCTCCAAGTTTTGTTGCGCCACCCCCGCCAGCTCGGGCGACAGCTCGATTCCCAGCGCGCTTCGAAACGGATGCCGTAGGGCCAGCAGCAGCGCCCGCCCTTTGCCGCAGCCGATATCGACAAAGTTGTGCCGCTCCCAGTCCAGCCCCAACGCATCGAGCATCGCCCAGAACACTGAGGGCGCGATGCCGTAGTACCCCGTAGCCCAGAACGCCCCCTCGCGCTCCGCCTCCGTCCGCAGCGCATCCCCCCACCGGATCTGCTCACCCCAGATCAGCCCGCCGGTATCCACCCCATAGCGCCGATCAAACGGGTGCACCGCAAGCCCAGCGTCCGGCAGCTCTCGTGCCGTCTCTCGCCGAGCGGCTAACCGCAACCGCCGGCCTATCTCCCGCCCAAACCCGCCCCACCCGCGATTCGCGATCCAGTGCCGCGCCCGCCGAAGCATCGCTCCCCGCATCCCTCGCCCGCCCCCCTGCCTCAGCCTAGCTGCAAGGCTGCCCGTCGCACCCAACCGCACGCGATCGATTCCACAACCCTGCCCGGTCTACGATACGATCCCCTCGTGCCTCGACCAGACTCCACCTCCGCAGCGCAATCGCTCTCCGGCAATCTCCGGCGCGCATCACACCTCGGCTCGCTTGCCCTTTTTCTCCTGCTCTTCGGCGCCGTCTCCGCCCGGTCACAAAGCTCCGAGGCGCCGCATCTGGTCACGCGCAACGGCCGACACGCGCTTCTGGTCGACGGCAGGCCCTTTCTGGTCCTCGGCGCGCAGATCAACAACTCCAGCTCCTGGCCCTCCACGCTCTCCCAAGTCTGGCCCGCGCTCGCTGACATGCACGCCAACACCGTCGAAGCCCCCGTCTACTGGGAGCAACTGGAACCCACCCGCGGCGCCTTCGACTTCTCGACCGTCGATCTGCTCGTCCACGGCGCCCGCGAGCATCACCTCCACCTCGTCCTCCTCTGGTTCGGCACCTGGAAAAACGGCAACATGCACTATGTTCCCGAGTGGATCAAATCCGACCCGAAGACCTTTCCGCGCGTCATCAACGCCGCCGGCGAGCCCATCGATGTGCTCTCCGCAAACGCCCCCTCCAACCTCGACGCCGACCGCACCGCCTTCACCCACCTGATGCAGCACCTCGCCACGATCGACGCCGCCGCCCACACCGTCCTCATGGTCCAGGTCGAAAACGAATCCGGCAACATCGGCTCCCCGCGTGACTTCTCCCCCGCCTCCAACCGCGAGTTCGACGGTGCCGTCCCCGCCGACCTCCTTCATGCCCTCAACAAGCGCCCCGGCACCTGGCGCGAGGTCTTCGGCGGCGCCGCTGATGAGATCTTCCAGGCCTACGCGCAGGCCCGCTACGTCAACGCCGTCGCCGCCGCCGGCAAAGCCGCCTTTCCCATTCCGCTTTACTGCAACGTCTGGCTCCGGTACCCCCTCGCCGAGCTTCCCGAGCGCCAGGTGCCCAACCCCGGCATCGGCTACCCCTCCGGCGGCCCCGTGCAGGACCGTATCGATCTCTGGAAGGCCTTCGCGCCGACCATCGACATGATCGGACCCGACATCTACTCCGACGACCTCCCCTTCTACACCTCGGTCCTTGACGCCTACGCCCGCCCGGATAACCCCCTCTGGATTCCCGAGACCGGCAATGGCGACAGCTTCGGCCGCTTCCTCTTTGTCGCCCTCGGCCACGGCGCCATCGGCTTCTCGCCCTTCGGCATCGACCGCACCGGCTGGACCTACACCGGCGATACCGGCCCCATCCTGCACACCGCCAACTACGCGCTGCTCGAGCCCATGGGCCGCGAGCTCGCCCAGCTCAACTTCGAGGGCCACCTCCAAACCGCTGTCGACTCCCCCGGCCGTGCCGAGCAGGAGCTCGACTTCGGCAAATGGCAGGCAGCCATCCGCTTCGGCTTTCCCCAGCCCGACGGCCGGCGCCCGCCCGGAACCCCGCACAGCACCGGCCGGGTCCTCGTCGCGCAGCTTGGCCCCGACGACTTCCTCGTCACCGGCTTCGACGCAAGCGTCGCCTTCCATTTTCCCGGCCGACTCCCCGGCCTCCGCATGCAGATCCTCCACGCCGAGGAAGGCACCTACCAAAACGACGCCTGGCACCCCCAAAGACTCCTCAACGGCGATCAAACCGACCGCGGCCTCATCTTCAAAGACAACACCACCACCGCCGTCCACATCCACCTAGGCACCTTCTAACCCGCCGACCTGCGCCCACTTCGACCCGCGCCCACTTCGACCTGCACCCAATCCAGGCCGCACCCAACCTACGAACTCCACTTCCCACTGAAAGGGTGCCCCATTCATGGCAGCGTTACTCGGGGTCCCCGGCGAATTTCATTCGCTGGGGTGATCAGAGCCATGAATGGGCTCATCGACCGAAGGTCGATCCGTACTCCCCCTACCTGCGCGCCCGCAATCAGTGACCAAATGCAGCGCCGACTTCACTCCCCCGTACAGCTTCCGGCTTTTCGCTTTCGGCTCCAGCTGGTGGCTCCTTGAGCCCTCTCCTCCCTCACGCCGCATCCCTCACCCTATGACCACCTTTCCGAGCGGCCCAGCCACCGACCGTCGCTCCATCTCCATCGATCTCGTCGAGCCTGCCTCCGCCCGGCCCCATCCCGCCATTCTTCTTCTCCACGGCTCCGGCGGCGCCGGCTCCTATTGGCTCCAGCGCTTCGCCCCCTTGCTCAACCAGGCCGGCATCGCCGCCTACGCCCCGCGCTTCTTCGAAAGCACCGGCACCGAGCGCGCCACCCCCGAACTCATCCTCGACGGCCACCACTTTCCCCTCTGGCTGCACACCGTGGAGGACGCCCTCGCCTGGATCGCCGGCCGCCCCGGCGTCGACCCCAACCGCCTCGCCGTCCTCGGCGTCTCGCTCGGCGGCTTCCTGGCCATGGCCCTCGCCGCCGAACGCTCCACCTCCACCGCCGTACCCCGCTTGCGCGCCGCCATCGAGATCTCCGGCGGCATCCCGCCCGGCTGGGAGACCAAGCTCGCCCCCACCACTGCCCCAACCCTGGTCATCCACGGCGATCGCGACACCGTCGTCCCCGTCCAGCAAGCCCGCCACCTCCAAGATCTCCTCATCGCCCACAACATCCCGCACCAGATCGACATCCTCCCCGGTGAAACCCACTGGTTCTCCCCCGCCGCCCAGATGCGCCTGCTCCTCTCCGTCGGGGGCTTCCTCCAACGCCATCTCTAGCCTGTATCGGCGGATCCTGCGGATACTTTAATCATCTCGCGTTCAACAGACAGGTGACTTCGAACGATCTCGCGTATACCCAAGAACTTGTCGGTTCTACCCAAAGCGCTGTCGTTTAGACCCCAAGAGCTTGTCATTTCGACCGAAGAACGCCCAGCCTCATCGGGCGTTCGCAGCGGAGAAACCTGCATCTTGCCTCGGTCTGCAACACCTGCGTCGGGCAAGACTGCGTACTAGCTTCATGCCCTTAGCTTCATGCCCTTAGCTTCATGCTTTAGCTCCGTCTCTGAGCTCCCGTCTCCCTCGCGCACGCTATGCTCTCCTTCGTGGCCCCCAACGCAGCCGACCTCCGCCCCGCAGCCCGCCCGGACGAAATCGACCGCCACTTCATGGCCCTCGCCCTCGAGCTCGCCCGCGCTGCCGCCGGCCTCGCCAGCCCCAACCCCACCGTAGGCTGCGTTCTCGTCTCCCCCGGCCCCAGACCTAGAATCATCGGCGAAGGCGCCCACCTCTACGCCAACCGCGATCACGCCGAGATCGTCGCCCTCCAGCAAGCCGTCGCCCTCGGCCACGATCTTCGAGGCGCCACCGCCTTCGTCACCCTCGAGCCCTGCGCCCACCACGGCCGCACCGGCCCCTGCGCCGTCGCGCTCGTCCAAGCCGGCATTGCTCGCTGTGTCGTCGCCACCACCGATCCCAACCCCCTCGTCAGCGGCCGCGGCCTCGACATTCTTCACGACGCCGGCGTCACCGTCACCCTCGGCCCTGGCGCAGCCGAAGCCCGCGCCCTCAATCTCGCCTTCGCCCACTTCATCCAGCACCGCCGCCCCTTTGTCATCCTCAAATCCGCCCTGTCCGTCGACGGCCACCTCGCCCCGCCCCCGCACACCCGCACCGCCGCCACCCCCGTCTGGCTCACCGGCCCGCTCGCCCGCGCCGAGGTCCACCGCCTCCGCCACAGCGCCGACGCCATCCTCACCGGCATCGGCACCGTCCTCGCCGACGACCCCACCCTCACCGACCGCTCCGGCCTCGCCCGTCGCCGTCCCCTCCTGCGCGTCGTCCTCGACCCCCAACTCCGCACCCCACCTACCAGCCAGCTTCTCCGCTCCCCCGCCACCGCCCCCGAGCCCGACCTCCTTCTGCTCTGCGCCGAGTCCGCCCTCGCCGATCCCATCCTCCACGCTCGCCGCCAGGCCCTCGAGCGCGTCGCCCCCGACCGCATCGAGATCCTCGCCATCCCCGCCAGCGCCGGCTCCGCAGGCGCAAACCGAAGCCCTAGCCGGCCTGCCGACCTCGGCCCTCCCCCGGACCTTCGCCGGCCGACCCACCTCGGCCTCCCCCCAGACCTTCGCCGGCCGACCCACCTCAGCCTTCCCGCCACCCTCGACCTCCTCGCCGAGCGCCAGTGCCTCAGCCTCCTCGTCGAAGCTGGCGCCACCCTCAATGCTGCCTTCCTCCACCAGGACCTCGTCGATCGCGCCGTCCTCTTCTTCTCCCAGCGCGAACTCGGCATCGACGCCGTCCCCTTCGCCGCCGGCGGCCCCTCGCCCTTTCTCCTCCGCCAGCGCCTCACCGGAGTCACCGAACGCGAGCTAGGCCCCGACACCGAAATCACCGGCCTCCTCCACAATCCCTGGCCTATCCACCCGTAAGCCCGCGCCCCGCCGCGCGCATCCCGGGCCGCCCCCTTTCCTTTGTCATCCTGAGCGCAGCAAAGGACCTGCTTCGCCCTTGCCCTTAGCTAGCCCTGCCTGTAAGCCGTGGCCTTGACCCAGCTTCGCCTTTTTGCCGTTGCCCTTAGCTACGCCGTTGCCTTTATCTAGCCTTTGCTCCTAAATGCCTTTGTTCCTAGCGCCTTTGTTCCTAGCGCCTTTGCTCCTAAACGCCTTTGTTCCTAAACGCCTTTGCTAAAACGCCTTTGCTGAAACGCCTTTGCCTTCCCCCAGCCCTTGCCTGTAGCGTGCTTCCATGTTCACCGGCCTGATCGAGACTACCGGCACCGTCCGCGCCGTCACCCCCACCGACGGCGGCACCCGCCTGCTCGTCGACGCGCCCACCTCCCTCGCCACCCGCCTTCGTCTCGGCGACTCCGTCGCCGTCTCCGGCGTCTGCCTCACCGCGCTCGATCTCACCCCCACCCACTTCACCGCCGACCTCGCCCAGGAGACCCTCAACCGCACCACCCTCGGGCGCTTGGCCCCCGGCTCCACCGTCAATCTCGAACTCCCCACCCCCGCCGGCGCGCCCCTCGGCGGCCACGTCGTCCAGGGCCACGTCGACGGCGTCGCCACCCTGCTCGCCATGGACGCCCTCCACCCCGGCCGTCTCCACTCCACTGACTGGCGCATGGCCCTCCGCCTTCCCCCCGCCCTCGCGCAAAACGTCGTCAGCCAGGGCTCCATCACGGTCGAGGGCATCTCCCTCACCGTCGCCCTCCTCCGCCCCACCCCCGATGGCGGCGCCGAAATCGAGCTCGCCATCATCCCCCACACCTGGAAGGCCACCAGCCTGCGCACCCTCAAGCCGGGCGACCCGGTCAACATCGAAACTGACGTCCTCGCCCGCTACGCCGCCCAACAAACAGCGAAGCGGCCGCAAGCCGCCTGGCTCACGACCACCTACCTCCTGGCCAACGGTTATTAGCGCCCTTCACCCCAGATCGTGCGCCGAGTCCCCGCCGTTCACGTCATAGCACGCGCCCGTCACCATCTCCGCCGCATCGCTCGCCAAAAACACCGCTACCGGCGCCACCTGCTCCGGCTGCAGCCACGGCACACCCAACGGCGTCTTCGGCAGCCGCGCCTGCTCCGTCTGCTGCTCGGTTGGGTGCTCCGGCGGTGGCGTCGTCATCGTCTCGCCCACCGCCTCGCTCCACCGCTTGTCGTTGCGCGTCATCGCCGTATCGATCAGCCCCGGCTCGATCGAATTCACCGTGATCTTGTGCTTGCCGAGCTCGAGCGCCGCCGACTTCATCAGCCCGATGATCCCCCACTTCGACGCCGAATACGCCGCCCCGTTCTTCGTCCCGTACCGCCCCTGCATCGACGAGATAAAGATGATCCGGCCCTTGCCGTTCTTCACCAGCAGCGGCGCAAACGCCCGCAGCGTATTTGCCGACCCGTTCAGATTGTTGTCCACGGTGTCGTGCCAGTCGCGGTCCTCCATCTCCAGCAGCGGCTTGAAGGTCTGAATCCCCGCATCCGCCACCACAATGTCAACATGCCCCATCTCACCCACCGTCCTGTCGCCCGCCGCTCGCAGCGCGCCGATATCGCGAATATCCGCCGTAATCGCCAGAAACTTCCGCCCGTGCGCCCGTACCAGCTTGCCCGTTTCTTCTAACTCAGCAGGGGTCGCCGGCTGATACTGCACGATCGGCGAAACCTCCGCGTTGATGTCGATCCCCACCACATCCGCCCCGTTCGCCGCGAAGTCCACCGCAATCGATCGTCCAATGCCCCGCGCCGCCCCAGTCACAATCGCCACCTTGCCCGACAGCAGCCCTTGAAAGCTCTGGCCGGGCCACGTCTGCGCCTCGATCCTTTGCCCGATATCCGCGCCCGCATTGCCGCCTTTCGCCGCCCCGCCCTGGGCCGCGGCCCCGGACCCACCACTCACACCCAAAATCGCCATCGCTCCCGCACCCTCCATCACAAACCGCCGCCGTGTCGTGTCCACTGAAGCTCCTCGCCCGAATCCTGCTCCGGGTTCAGATGCAGCCGAGCACAACGCTTGCCCCGGCGCCACAACACTCCCTTGGGCAAGGTGAACAACTGCGTGCGCGATTCGGTCGGCCCGCCGCACCCTGCGCGGATACACCTACTGCGCCGCCATCGGGGCCTCGTCCGTCGTCTCGTCCACCACCTTGTAGTTCGCGGGAACGGCAAAGGTCTCCGCCGGCGGTTCCGTCCGCTCCACCTTGGTCACCGCCACCAGCTGCTCGCCCGTCCGCGGATCGTCGTGCCGAATCATCATGTAGATCGACAGCGCCGGCGAATACCAGTACTCGTCGGTTACCACGATCGGCTTGCCCGTCCCACTCTCGGCGGCCGCGATCTCCCGCGTTCGCCGCGTCCCACTCAGCTCCACGCCATCCATCGACTTCGTCCCCAGCGCAGTCTCCACCTCGCCCTCCGCCTTTGGGGTCTGCGCCGGTGGCAGTGCCCGCGCCGGCGTCTTCTCCGGCGCCCGCAGCGTGACCTCCTGTGCCAGGTGCCGGAACGGATTTAAAAAAATGCTTTGCCTGCTCGACGGATCGTAGATGTGCCCCGACAACAGCATCGGCTCGCCCGTGTACCCCGCCGCCATCATCCGCCGTCGTTCGTTATAAATTCGTCCTGAAGACGCGCGCGCAATGTGATCCCGCGTCGTGGTCACATGCTCCGTACCGTCCGGCAGCTTCTCGTGCGAGACGATCTCCACCGTGGCCGAAAACGGCGCGCCCGCCACCGGCGTCACAAAGATCCCCCCAACCACCGTCTCCACCCCGCGGTACGCGCGCGGCATCCGTGGCGAGGGCCCCGCATCCTGCGCCCACCCCAAGCTCCCACCGATCCCCATCACCAAACCCAACCGAATCCATCCCCGCATGGCGGCGCCTCGCCAACAGCCTACCGCACCCGCCGCCCTGGCGCCCCCGGAAAGCTGCGCCTGCCTTTCATTAGGAGCGCGCTCCCGGCACCGGTGCCGCGTTACCCTGCACCTCGGGCGGCATGTGCTTCAACAATCCGCGTCTTCACCCGCAGGTTCGATCCGCGCGCAAGGGGCCGCCATGCACTCGCGCTGCGCAAAACACCCTCCCCCAAAACACAAAAGCGCAGCCAAGGTCGGCTGCGCTTCTGCCCAAATCTCCCACGAGACCTAGATCGAGCTCATGTTGTGCAGAAACTCCTGGTTGTTTCGCGTCTTGGCTAGCTTGTCCGTCAGCAGCTCCATCGCCTCGGTCGGCGACAGCGGATTCAGCACCTTGCGCAAAATCCACGTGCGCTGCAGGTCCTCCTTCGGAATCAGCAGCTCCTCCTTGCGCGTGCCCGAGCGCTGAATATCGATCGCCGGAAACACTCGCTTGTCGACCAGCTTACGGTCCAAAATCACCTCCATATTGCCGGTGCCCTTGAACTCCTCGAAGATCACCTCGTCCATGCGCGAGCCGGTGTCGACCAGCGCCGTCGCGATGATCGTCAACGAGCCGCCCTCTTCGATATTGCGCGCCGCGCCGAAGAAGCGCTTCGGCCTTTGCAGCGCATTCGAATCCACACCGCCCGAGAGCACCTTGCCCGACGGCGGCACAATGGTGTTGTACGCCCGCGCCAAACGGGTGATCGAATCCAGCAGAATCACCACATCGCGCTTGTGCTCCACCAGCCGCTTCGCCTTCTCGATCACCATCTCGGCCACCTGCACATGGCGCGCCGCCGGCTCGTCAAAGGTCGAGCTGATCACCTCGCCCTTCACCGAGCGCTGCATATCGGTAACCTCTTCCGGTCGCTCGTCGATCAGCAGAACGATCAGCACCACCTCCGGGTGGTTCGAGGTGATCGAGTTCGCGATCGACTGCAGCAGCATCGTCTTGCCCGTGCGCGGCGGCGCCACAATCAGCCCGCGCTGCCCCTTGCCCACCGGCGTCAGCAAATCCATCACGCGACCGGACAGGTGATCGCGCACCGTCTCCATCTTCACGCGCTCCTGCGCGTAAAGCGGCGTCAGATTGTCGAACAGAATCTTGTTGCGCGTCTCTTCGGGCGACTCGAAGTTGATCGCCTCAATCTTTACCAGCGCGAAATACTTCTCGCCCTCGTGCGGTGGCCGCACATTGCCGCTGATCGTGTCACCCGTCTTCAGGTCAAACTTGCGGATCTGCGACGGCGAAACATAGATATCGTCCGGCCCCGGCAGGTAGTTGTAGTCCGGCGATCGGAGAAAGCCGTAGCCGTCCGGCAGAATCTCCAGCACACCCTCGGCAAAGATGTGGCCTTCCTTCTCGCTCTGCGCCTGGAGGATTTTAAAGATCAGGTCCTGCTTGCGCAGGCCGCTCGTGCCGCCAATATCAAGACCGCGGGCAAGCTTACCCAACTCGGCAATATTGTGCTCTTTTAATTCGGAGATAGTCATAGGTGTACCTGGTCCTGCGGAGGGTAAAGCAGAGAGGAGGAGACGGGATTCTGCGTGACGCGGAGGGTCGAGCGGAAGGCCAAACGATGTGCCAAAGGGAGGAGATTCTACGTGGATCGGGCGACCCACGTCGGTAAAGCTATGGTCCGATCTTATCGGATCGGAAGCGACTCAGGGAAGAAATCTTCTGCAACCAATGTGCTATGGCAACACTAAATCGGCAAAGGCAAAGTGGAACTACCGCGGGCCCTTAGGCCGCGCGGCGCTCCTGCATCACATTCCGGTCCGGGGCCGCCAACATCTCTTCCTGCTTCGGCAGACTGTCTTTGAAACGGTCCAAAACCTCGTTCGTCGTGTCCTGCAAACGCGTGTTGGGCTTGTGCAGCTTGCGGGTGGCCTTGGAAGCCAATTGGCAAAGCTCATAGCGGTTGGTGACGTGGGTAAGAGCTCCAAAGATCAGGTCTGAGCGCATCATTTCTCCTTATTTCTCCCGCAAAGCGGGTTAGGCCGTCGGCGGCTCCCAAGCCGGAGCTCCGACGACACCAGCACATAGACTCTTAGTTACGTGCAAGAGTTCGACAGTTTAGACGCACAAAAGGGCAGCGACGATACACCCAACGTGCGAGAGATAACAAATTTCCGTAGCTACATCCAAATAATCGGCGCGCTTTCGATCCATTCGGCAAGTTCTTCCCAAATCGCTCAAGGGATTCAACTTCTCGGCATAAGCGGCCTGCATTGTGCATGTTGCACTAGAAATCATGAGCCGAACGCTGGGAAACGCAACGCCAACCTCGGCCCTTATGCAAGATATCCGGCTGCTCACCCGACGTCAATACTTTTTTTCAGATAATAGCGCGCCGAAGTACCAAAAATGGAAACTGCTCACCTGATCGTTTCCTGTTGACCCACGCACACTGCCTCTAGCCCACCCCTTTGCTTCAAGTACCCGCACCACATGGCCCCGGCACCACATGCCCCATCACGCCCAGTAGCTTCGATCGAGCGTCCGGTACTGGATCGCCTCCGCGATATGCCGCACGCCGATCTCCGGCTCTCCCGCCAAATCCGCCACCGTCCGCGCTACCTTCAAGATCCGGTCATGCGCCCGCGCGCTCAGCCCCTGCTGCTGCATCGCCCGCTCCAGCATCCGCTCCGCGTCCGAGTTCAACTCGCAATACATCCGGATCTGCTGCGAGCTCATCTGCGCATTCGCGTACACCGCACGTGACGCCGCCTTCGCCGACCCACGCGTCCGCTCCGCCGACACCGCAAATCGCGCCCGCTGCACCGCACGCGCCCGCAGCACGCGCTCGCGAATCGTCGCCGAAGCTTCGCCCGCCTGGCCGCCGCGCAGCTCTTTGTACTCCACCGCCGGCACCTCGATATGGATGTCGATCCGGTCCAGCAGCGGCCCGCTCACCTTGCTCACGTACCGCTGGATCATCGGCGGGGTGCACATGCACTCGCGGTTACGGTCATTGAAGTAGCCGCACGGACACGGATTCATCGCCGCGGCAAGCGTGAACCGCGCGGGAAACTCCAGGCTCATCGACGCCCGGGAGATCGTCACCGACCCATCCTCCAGCGGCTGCCGCAGAACTTCCAGCACATTGCGCGGAAACTCCGGCAGCTCATCTAAAAACAGCACGCCGTTGTGCGCGAGCGACACCTCGCCCGGCCGCGGCACGACCCCGCCGCCGATCATGCCCGCGTCCGAGATCGTGTGGTGCGGCGAGCGAAACGGCCGCTGTCGCACCAGCCCCTGCTCCCGATCAAGCACGCCCGCGACCGAATGGATCTTCGTCGTCTCCAGCGCCTCCTCAAACTCGAGCGGCGCCAGAATCGACGGCAGCCGCTTCGCCAGCATGGTCTTGCCCGAGCCCGGCGGCCCAATCATCAGGATGTTGTGCCCGCCCGCCGCCGCCACCTCCAGCGCCCGCTTCGCCACATGCTGCCCGCGCACATCCTTGAAGTCCGGCCCCACCCGCTCCGCCGCCTGCAAGAGGTCCTCCGCCTCCCGCTCCAGCGGCTTCGCCGTGATCCCGCCTAGCGATACTGAGTTCACCAGCTCCCGCACCTCCAACAGGTGCCGCACCGGATAGACCGTTACGCCCTCGACGACCGCCGCCTCGCGCGCATTTGCCGCCGGAATCAGCAGGTTCTTGATCCCTCGCTCTCGCGCCGCCACCGCAATCGGCAACATCCCCTGCACCGGCCGCAGCGCCCCATCGAGTCCCAGCTCGCCCACCATCAGGAAGTCGCCCAGCTCCTTGGTGTGCAGCGCCCCATACGCCCCCAAGATTCCGATCGCGATCGGCAGATCGAACCCCGACCCCTCCTTCTTCAGGTCCGCCGGCGCCAGGTTGATCGTGATCCGCGTCGGCGGCACATCAAATCCCGAGTTCTTGATCGCCGACCGAACCCGATCCCGGCTCTCCCGCACCGCCGCGTCCGGCAGCCCCACCGTATTGAAGATCTCCTCTGACAGCTTGACGCCCGAAAAATCCACCTCAACATCAATGATGTTCGCGTCGATCCCGTACACCGCCGCCGTCTGCGTCTTGAACAGCATCCCGTGGTCGCCCGATCCAGCCCACCCGATTCACTCCGCAGGCCCATCAACGGCTCGACCATATCATCCACGCGCTCGCCCACCTCTCCCACGGATGTTGCATGAAGACGCAATCTTCCGGCGCCGATACATTTAGCCCCCTCCCTGGTCGCGCCTACAATTACTCCGTGAACACCAGCCTCTTCGAGCTGTTCAAGATTGGCATCGGCCCCTCGAGCTCGCACACCGTCGGCCCCATGCGCGCCGCCCTTCGCTTCGCCCGCGAGCTCGAAACCCAAGGCCAGCTCCCCCGCGCCACACGCCTGCTCGCCGAGCTCTACGGCTCCCTCGCCCTCACCGGCCTAGGCCACTCGACTGACCGCGCCGTCCTGCTCGGCTTCTCCGGCTGCTCACCCGAGTCCATCGACCCCGCCACGATCGACGACACCCTCGCCACCATCCGCTCTGCCGGCACCCTCTCGCTCCTCGGTCAGCAGCCGATTCCGTTCCAAGAGCGAACCGATCTGCTCTTCCACCGCGACCAGATGTCCCCGCCGCCCGGCCACCCCGCTCACCCCAACGGCCTTCGCTTCACCGCCTTCGACGCCACCGGCGCCATCCTACTCCAGCAAACCTTCTTCTCCGTCGGCGGCGGCTTCATCGTCTCCGCCGACGAGCTCGCCAACACCCACGTTCCGGCCGCGGCCCGCTCCGTCCCCTACCCGTTTTTGAGCGCCCGCGAGCTCCTCGCCACCGCCGACCTCCACCACCTCTCGATCGCCGATCTCATGCTCGCGAATGAGCTCGCCCTCCTCACCGACCCCGCCGTGCCCCGCCCTCCGCTGCCCGCCGGCGCCGCCCAGCAAACGCCCCGGCAGCAGATCGAGCAAAGCATCCTCGCCCTCTTCGCCGTCATGCAGCACTCCGTCGATCAAGGCCTCGCCACCGAGGGCATCCTGCCCGGCGGCCTCCACGTCCGTCGCCGCGCTCCACATCTCGCCGCCCGCCTCCGCACTCACGACCCGCGTGACCCCCTCGCCCCCATGGACTGGGTCACCGTCTACGCCATGGCCGTCAACGAGGAAAACGCCGCCGGCGGACGCGTCGTCACCGCCCCGACCAACGGCGCCGCTGGCGTCCTCCCCGCCATCGCCCTCTACCTCCTCCACCACGCTGGCCTAGCCCCCGCGCCGCCGCCCCCGCGCCCGGCAACCCGCTCCTTCGGCGACAACTGGGACGGCCACGGCTGGGGTCGCCGCGAGGAACGCAGCCTCACCGCCCCAAACCTCTCCTCTCCTTCCGCCAACAAGCACCTCACCGAACAACAGCGCTCCGCCCTGCTCCGCTTCTTCCTCACCGCCGCCGCCATCGGCATCCTCTATAAGGAGAACGCCTCCATCTCCGGCGCGGAGGTCGGCTGCCAGGGCGAGGTCGGCGTCGCCTGCTCCATGGCCGCCGGCGGCCTCGTCGCCGCGCTCGGCGGCTCCAACGCACAGATCGAGCACGCCGCCGAGATCGCCATGGAGCACAACCTCGGCATGACCTGCGACCCCATCGGCGGCCTCGTCCAGATCCCCTGCATCGAACGCAACGGCATGGGCGCCGTCAAGGCCATCAACGCCGCGCGCCTCGCCCTCGCCGACACCGAAACCCACAAGCTCTCGCTCGACCAGGTCATTGAAACCATGTACCGCACCGGCCTCGACATGCAGTCGCGCTACAAGGAAACCTCCCTCGCCGGCCTCGCCCTCAACATCATCGAGTGCTGAGGCCCGCGAAGCAGCGCACCTCCCGAAACTCACAGGCACACTCGGTCCGCATCAGCGAAGATCAATAGGTGAAATCCCGCTTCTCACTAAGTCGGCGCGGCAACTCTTGGCTCACCCTCGTCCTGCTGGCCCTCTTCGTCGCCCTCGGCTTCTTCCGCTTCACCCAAAACATCGAGGAGACTGGCGACGACCTCGGCTCCTCCTTCCTCGGCTGCCGCCTCGTCGCCACCGGCGATGCTCCCGGACACCTCTACGCCCACGATCCCGTCGACTTCGCCGCCATCGGTGACGATGACGAGTGGCAGACCGCCGCCGACGAAGGCGGCTTCGAGAGCTGGCTCCACCCGTACGTGCAGACCCCCCTCTGGGCCTGGTCCCTCCAGCCCCTCTGCACCCACCTGCGCTTCCCCGCCTTTGACCGCCTCTTCATCGCGCTCACCCTGCTCTCCTTCGCCGCCATCGTCGCGCTCGTCGCTCGCCTCTGGACCCCCACCCTCCGCTCGCCCCTCGCCATCGCCCTCATCCTGCTCGCGCTCTGGTTCTCCACACCCTTCCAGTACGCCATGATGCTCACCCAGACGCACGTTCTCTATCTCCTGCTCACCCTCGCCGCCCTCATGCTCGCCGAGCGCCGCCGCCCCGTCTCCGCCGGCACCCTGCTCGCCGTCGCCGCCGCCGTCAAGCTCACCCCCGCCATCTTCCTCGTCTATTGGCTCCTCACCCGCCGCTGGCGCGCCGCCGGCGCCTTTGTCCTCGTCTCCGCCCTTCTGCTCGCCGCCGCCCACCTCACCACCGGCCCCGCACTCTTCGCCGACTACCTCGCCACCCTCGACCGCGTCTCCCACACCCTGCTCCTGTCGCAGAACAACCAGTCCCTCGCCGCCTGGTTCATGGGCCACCTCTACTCCCTCGCCGAGGTCGCCCACCTCCGCATCCTTCCCCTTCCCCCCGCCCTTCGCCTCCTCGGCACCGCCCTCACCCTCGCCGCCGCCCTGCTCGGCGGCCTGCTCGATCGCCGCCGAGCCCCCGCCGTCCTCCCCCCATCCCCCATCGCCGTTCCCCTCGGCGCCCTGCTCACCCTCATCGCCGCCACCATCTTCACCCCCATCGCCTGGACCCACTACTTCATCGTCCTTATGCCCACCCTCATGGTCCTCGCGGCGGAGGCCCGTCGCCGCCGCAGCCTCACCCTCGCCCTCGCCAGCGCCCTCATCCTCGCGCTCAATCTCCCGCCTCTCGCCACCGACGTCGTCGACATCACCATCGGCCCCCATTCCATCCTGCGCAGCCAATTTTTTTCCGGCGTCCTCTGCCTCGCCACCCTCCTCGCAGTCGCCCTCACACGCTACCGCTATCAGCCGCCTGCCCGCCCCACCCCGACCTAGCAACCTCCCTGCTCTGCGGCGCCCGCCCCGCGCTCCACCGACCGAAGAACCCCGCTACCCCCCAAGCAGCTAGCCCTGTCCGCCGCTAGCCCTGTAGCCTCCGCCGTTCCCTCCACGATCTTGGGCCCCAGCAACCTCGCCCCGCAGGGTGCTCACGCATCCCTCACGCCCACCGCCTTCCGCCGTTGCCGTACCGTCCGCTCTTCCCACTGAAATAACCTCTTCAGCAACGTCCGAAAAACCAGCACAAACGCTAACATCCGTATCTGCGTCCAGTCCTCGAGCGCAATTGTCTTCAGCAGAGTCGCCGCCACACTGAAGCTCAGCCCCGCAAGCACACCATCCGTAATCACGTGCCGGGCGCGATACACCACATCGCTTGCCCATCGGCCCCGCGCAATCACCCCCAGCGCCCAACCCGCGTGCAGCGCCACCACCACCGCCGCCGCCACCTCGATCAGCGACGCCGCCGCGCTTACATAAACACGTTCAATCGTGAGCAGTGAGGTCATGAGCCACGCTCGCCTTCGCTCCCAGCGTCGTCTCCTCCGCGATCCTCTGCCCGGGCTTTGACTCCTGGTCAATCTCCTTCTCGAGAAAGTAGTTCAGCGCCGTCCGCAGTGTCGCGATCGCCGCCAGCTTCTCAATATCGCTCCACGTCGGCGTCACCGCCGTATTCAAAATATCCGCCGCCAGCTCAAACTCCAGCGCGACCGCCAGCCACCGCGCAAAGGTCAGCCGCACCTCCAGCTTTCGCTGCGGCTCCCCCGGCCGAAAGAACAACACCGCGCTCTTCATCGTCGCCTCGACCGCCGCCACCCCGATGATCAGCGCTGCCGCGAACTCCACCCCCCGCGCCAGATACTCGATCACCACCTTGCTTTCTTCCAGCAATGATCCGCCCATCCCACCTCAGATGCCGGTCAGCAGCCCCGCCCCGCGCCTAAAATATTCCTGTCGGCCTCGGCCCCGCAGGAGACACTCCCATGACCACCATCCCCCAGCTACACCTCATCCAGTCCATCGCCGACGCCCTCCAGTACATCTCCTTCTTCCACCCCGAGGACTACATCACCAACCTCGCCCGCGCCTACGAGCTCGAAGAGTCCCCCGCCGCCAAGGACGCCATCAAGCAGATCCTCGTCAACTCCCGCATGTGCGCCGAAGGCCACCGCCCAATCTGCCAGGACACCGGCATCGTCACCATCTTCCTGAAGCTCGGCATGGACGTCCGCCTCACCGGCCCCAACGGCAACGCCCCGACCCAATCCCTCCAGCAGATCTGCGACGCCGGCGTCCGCCAGGCCTGGCTCGATCCCGACAACAAGCTACGCGGGTCGATCCTCCGCGACCCCGCCTTCTCGCGCAAGAACACCGGCGACAACACCCCCTGCGTCGTCGAGGTCGCCCTCGTCCCGGGCAACACGATCGACGTCACCGTCGCCGCCAAGGGCGGCGGCTCCGAAGCCAAATCCAAGTTCGTCATGCTTAACCCCTCCGACTCCATCGTCGACTGGGTCCTCAAGACCGTCCCCACCATGGGTGCCGGCTGGTGTCCCCCCGGTATGCTCGGCATCGGCATCGGCGGCACCGCCGAAAAGGCCATGCTCCTCGCCAAACAGTCCCTCATGGACCCGATCGACATGCAGGAGCTCAAGACTCGCGCGCGCAGCAATGGCAATGTCAGCCTCGACCACCCCCTCACCAACCTCGAAAAGCTCCGCATCGAGATCTACGATCGGGTCAACGCCCTCGGCATCGGCGCCCAGGGCCTCGGCGGACTCACCACCGTCCTCGACGTTAAAATCCTCGACTTCCCCACCCACGCGGCCAACCTCCCCGTCGCCATGATCCCCAACTGCGCCGCCACCCGCCACGCCCACTTCGCCCTCGAAGGCAAGGGCCCCGTCACCCTCCCACCCCCCTCCCTCTCCGTCTGGCCCAAGCTCGAGTACCACGTCGACCACGCCCGCCGCGTCGATCTCGCCACCGTCACCCGCGACGACATCCGCACCTGGCAACCCGGCGAAATCGTCCTCCTCTCCGGCAAACTCCTCACCGGCCGCGACGCCGCCCACAAACGCCTCACCGACATGCTCCACCGCGGCGAGCCCCTCCCCGTCGACTTCCATAACCGCTTCATCTACTACGTCGGCCCCGTTGACGCCGTGCGCGACGAAGCCGTCGGCCCTGCCGGCCCAACAACGGCTACGAGGATGGACAAGTTCACCCGCGACATGCTCGAACAAACCGGTCTGCTCGGCATGATCGGCAAAGCCGAGCGCGGCCCGGAAGCTATCCAGGCCATCCGCGACACCGGCGCCGTCTACCTCATGGCCGTCGGCGGCGCCGCCTATCTCGTCTCCAAAGCCATCCGCCACTCCGAGCTCCTCGCCTTCGAAGACCTCGGCATGGAAGCTATCTACGAGTTCACCGTCGTCGACATGCCCGTCACCGTCGCCGTCTCCGCCGACGGCACCAGCGTCCACCAAACTGGCCCCGCCCACTGGCAACAACACATCGCCCAAACCCTATCCCTAGCCAACACCCCCATCCTCGGCCAGTAGGAAATAATGAAGGAGAGCGATGCCAATGCCGTCTCGGAAAAACTCCGCACGCTCCTTTGCAGGCGCAAACTTTAATCGGTCGCACCAATGGCCGAATAGCGATTTCTGATTAGAACTGAGATCTCCAGATAACCTGGCATATGAGAATTCCCGATCAGCTGTTGAAATGTATAGGGTTTGTCAGTCGAGACGAGGAAATTCTTGACTACCGCGGAACGGTTTTCGTGGTATCTGTGCCGTTCGATGATCATTCCGGGTGCCTCCATCTGGTTACTGCTAAACATGTTGCTCTCGCTCTCCAGAACGGGGAAGCCGTGGTAGCGATGAACGGGAAAGATGGTCTGCCACTATTTATGAAGAATGAAGGAAAGGGCTGGTTTTTTCATCCTGACGATCAATCCGTCGACGTCGCTGTTCTACCTATGGCTTCGCTTCGTTTGCCAGAATACGAGTACCAAGACATTCCCGTAAATGAATTCGCCACAGCGGAAAGACTCCATAGATACGGCATTGGACTAGGGGACGAGATCATCAATATTGGCCTCTTCACGCCCTTCATCGGCGGCCGTCGTTTGACGCCAATCGTGCGGACAGGAACGCTGGCAATGATGCCCGAAGGACGTCTGCCACATCCGAAATACGGTAGCGTCGAAGCTTACTTGGCGGAGGGTCGCTCGATCGGCGGCCTGAGCGGATCGCCCGTCTTTGTTCGCAATACCGTCCACCTTCCAGTTAGAACGCAGGACGGGGAGCTCGCAAACTTGTCAGATCTTGGCACATTCCATCTGCTTGGTCTAATGCTCGGACATTGGGATGCTCCACCTGACTTTTCTGATCCGGAAGGTCGGAGCGTGAACATGGGAATTTCGCTAATCGTTCCTGCATACAAGATTTTAGAAGTCCTGTTTTCACCTGAATTGATCTACGTTCGTCAGAAGGCGTTCGAGCGAGGCTATATGCCTTCGTGAAGCATGGTGACAGTGAGTGAACCACCTTTGGCGAAGGTAGCTACATAGAGTTGCTCGACCTACGGCTATGGGCTTGCCCCTAACAAGCTCGCAGGAAACCAGTCGCTTGGAGCCACTGAACCGGATGGCGTAATCACCTCCCACCAGCCGCTACAGTCCAAGCAGGCCCACCCGAAGCGCCTCCCTTACGCGAGGTACCTGTCCAGACCTAACCTCCCTGTTCCGAAGACTTTACCGACAAAGTACGGGGGGGAGGGTACCTGCCGTCTGCGCTACCGAACCACCGGCCCAGGCCCGGAGATCGGCCCCGGCACCGGTGCCACCCCGGTCTTCGGCTTCGCCGCGTTCAGCACAAAGCTCGGCCGCTCCCGCCGGCTGTCGCTCGCCCGGTTCACCTTGTTCCAGAAGCCCAGGAAGTAGTCCACCGCCGAGATAATCGACACCACCGCCATCCAGTAGATCGAGGTGTACGCAATCAGCCGCACCCCAACAATGAAACCGCCCCAATTCCAGTACGCCCACCGGTGCGCCAGGATCGCCGCGATCACGCTCACAATCTGAATTACCGTCTTCAGCTTGCCGATCTCGCTCGCCTGGATCGCAAATCCCTCGGCCGCCGCGATCGACCGCAGACCCGTGACCAGAAACTCGCGCCCAATCACCAATGTCGCGATCCACGCCGGCACGATCTCCGGCACATACCCCACCAGCACGATATACGCCGCACTCACCATCAGCTTATCCGCCAGCGGATCGAGCAGCACCCCCACCGTCGTGATCTGCCCCCGGCGCCGCGCCAGATACCCGTCCAGCCCATCCGTAACAGAAGCCAAAAAGAACAACAGCGCCGCCGCCAGCTCCTGGTGACCAGGAGCCCGGATCGGCGACACCGGACTCAGCACCCACAAGAAGAGCGGTATGGCGGCAATGCGACTCAGCGTGATGGAGTTGGGGAGGTTCATCGCACGTCCGTGCCGAACGGTGTGCGCAAACGGACGCGCCCACACCGTCATTCTCCCACAGCCCGCAAGCGGCTCGCCGTTCTAGTGATGCCCGCCCAGCAGCCCCCCCAGAGCATTGGTGAGCTGGTCTTGCGTCCCCGACTTCGACCTCGTCCCCTTGCCGCCCAGCTCCCGCTCGGCGACACTCGCGCCCAGGCTCGACGCCACCCCAGCCATGTTCGGCACAAACGTCGGATTCGTCGTCGTGCCTCCGATGGCGACCGGAATGCCTCCCCTCAATACGCCGCCACCCAAAGCCTTACCCGCGCCTCCCGGAATCAAGCCCATCAGCTGCCCGGCAATACCACCGCCGCCGCCGGCTGACCCACCTCCCGTGACCCCACCCAACCCCTTCGTTAGCAGCAGCGCCTTCACCACCACATGGAAATCGAGCGCACCATTGTTCACGGTTCCAGCACCGGTCGCCGTACCTAAGGACGGCACGTCCAGGGCGATATTGTCTGTGCGCAGATCGCTCCCCTGGCTCCGCACCACCATGCTCAACGAGCGAACCGGCGTGCCTGAACTTGGCCGTGCCCCTGTCAACTGCGCGAGCGGCCCAAGCTTCGAGTTCAGATCGAAGCCCGCCAGCTCCGTGTTCGAAAGGCTCACGGGGCCGCTGATCACCGGCTCCGCCGTCGAGCCCGAGACCGTCAGGTTCACCGTCAACGTTCCGCCCTGCAGCCTTGACCCGCTCGGCAGCTTCACCCCAAGCGACGGCAGAAACGCCTCCAGATCGTTGATCGACATCGACTGTCCGTTGACCTTCAGATCCACCGCCGTCGTCGGCCCGCTCTTCTGATACGTCCCACTCACGTTCACCACGTCGTGCCCGATCGTGATCACCGCCCGCTGCACCTCACCCGTAAGCGCCCGCTCATTCTGCGCCACCGCGAACTGCAAGCCGACCGGCGTTTGCGAGGGCGTCCCCGTCTTCGCCAGTCGCAGCCCATCCACCTTCGCCGTGCCATTTGCGTTGAGCGTCTCGCCGTTCGAGACGATCTTCGCATCCATGTCCGCCAGTCCGCCGATGCCGGCACCCGGGGCAATCATCCCGCTCGTCTGGAGATCCAGGTGCCGCAGTGCCACTTGCGCGCTCACCGGCGTCGCCGCGTCATTCTCCGTGTTGAAGGGTCCAGCCGTCCCGTTCGCGCTCACCGATCCGCCCCCCGGCACTTGAGCCGAAGCCGTAAACGGCGAGGCGGTGGTCGGCGTCAGGTTCGTCAGCGTCGCATGGAGGTTCTGATACACCGTCGGTTGCGTCTGCCCCGCCGAGGTCATCGTCACCGACCCGTTATTCAGCTCCAGGCTGTCAATCGCCAGGCTCTGCATCATCGACTTGCCGTGCGGCTTCGGCGCCGCCGCTGCCGGCTCCGGCTTGTTCGTCTGCACCACCGTCACGTGCGGTCCATCGATCACCAGCTTCGTGATGTGCATCTGCTGCCCGCTCCAAGCGGCATCGAGCGTCAGCCCGTCCACCTGCCCCGAGATCCCCGAGCTCGGCTCCACCATCCCCGCCGCCAACGGATCCACATGCTTAGCATCCATGTGCACGCTGAACGGCGACGCCGACGCGTCCGCCTGGTTCATCGGTCCCGCCGTCCCTTTCACGTCCACACTCCCGCCACCCTGCAGCTTCACCGAGGTGGTAAACGGAAACGCCTTCGCAAACCCGAAGTCCTTCACCTGCAGCTCAACCTGCTCATAGACGTGCGTCGCGGGCGCGTCGGTCGTTCCCGTCAGCGGCTGCGTCGTCACCGTAATCTGCCCATTCGTGATCTTCACCTCGCCTACCGTTAGGTCGGGAAAGGTCGACTGTGTCTCCGCGTCATGCGCCGGTTGGTTCCCCGTCTTGCCGACCGTGCTGTAGTTCCACACCCCCGCCGCATTCCGCAGCAAGTTCACGTGCGGCGCGTCCAGGACAAACCCACTTACCTGCACGTCGCGCCGCGTGATCAACGGCCAAAGCGCCACATGCACCTTGACGCTCTCGGCCTGCAGGAACGGCTGCGCACTGAACGCCGGGTCGTCCGCGATCGTCACCCCCTCGGCCAGCAGCCCACCCGAGAAGATCGACAGCTTCAGATTCCGTACCGTCACCTGCCGCCCCGTGGATTGGCTGACAGAGTGCACAATCTTCTGCTGAAACGCGCTCGTGTTCAAAAACAGCGGCAGCGACAAGATGGCTACAACGACCAACACCACAAGACAGACACCCGTCCATAACGCGATTCGTGCCCCGCTGGTCATCGTTCACCTCGGTGGATGACGATTGGATGTGTTCGGTATCAGACGGAGTTAGCTGGAGACCTATCTTTCACCCAATTACCTCGAAAACACAGTCCGCGCTGAACGTTGAAGCGCGCGGTCTGCCCGGCCGAATGCGTCCGCCCCGAAATCCGTTCGGAGCGGACCTGCAAACCTCTCCTTACGCGTACATCCCCCGCTGCTTGGTCGTGTACGCCACCCGATCGATCGCCAGCATGTAGGCCGCCATCCGGTTGTCCACATCGTGCGACGTCGCGTACGAGATCACGTCCGCAAAGCTATCCACCATGATCCGCTCCAGCCGCTGGTTCACCTCGTGCTCGGTCCAGAAGTAGCCCATTCGGTCCTGCACCCACTCAAAGTAGCTCGCCGTCACCCCGCCCGCGTTCGCCAGAATGTCGGGAATCACAAATACACCCTTCTCCGCCAGGATCGCGTCCGCCGCCACCGTGGTCGGCCCGTTCGCTCCCTCGCACAGCACGCGGCATCGCAGCTCTCCCGCATTGCGGCTGGTGATCACGTTCTCGGTCGCAGCCGGAATCAGAATCTCGCACTCGCGCGTCAGCAACTCGTACCGGTCCACGGCCTCCGCGCCGGCAAACCCCACGATCGATCCCGTGCGCTGCCGATGGCTCAGCAGGTTTGGAATATCCAGCCCGCCCCTGTGCCCTTCCGGAACACAGATCGCACCGTCATACTCCGCGACCCCGATCACCCAGTAGCCCCGCTCCGCCAACAGCTTCGCCGCGTTCGATCCCACGTTGCCGAAGCCTTGCACGATTACCCGGCAGCCCTCAATCGGCATTCCCAGAAACTTCATCGCCTCGTCGCACATCACCTGCAACCCGCGCCCTGTCGCCTCGCGACGCCCGCGTGATCCACCGATGTTCACCGGCTTGCCCGTCACCACCGCCGTCACCGTCTGCCGCATGTGCATCGAGTACGTGTCCATGATCCACGCCATCGTCTGCTCATTCGTCCCCATATCCGGCGCCGGCACATCCTTCTCCGGCCCCAGAAACTCCATCAGCTCCGCCGTGTACCGTCGCGTCATCCGCTCCAGCTCGCCCTGGCTCATCTGCCGCGGATCGCAGATCACGCCACCCTTCGCGCCACCGAACGGAATATTCACTACCGCGCACTTCCACGTCATCCAGCTCGCCAGCGCGCGCACCTCGTCCAGCGAAACATCCGGCGCAAACCGTATCCCGCCCTTGCCCGGTCCGCGAGCCATCGAGTGCTGCACGCGATACCCCGTGAATACCTCGATGGAGCCGTCATCCATCTGCACCGGAATGTGCACGATGATCTCGCGCGCAGGCTGCCGCAGCACCGTCCACAGACCGCGATCCAGCTTCAGCCGCTTGGCCGCCTCATCGAAACGAAAGGCCTGCGCCTCCCACGGATTCGTCTCCTTCGCCAGTGACTGCGTCTGCTCCGACTCACTCCCAACTGCCTCTACCCCTGCCGCTACCCCTGCCATCGTCTGCTGCATAGTTCCTCAAGTTCCTATTCTTCGTCTCTCGCCACGCGTGCTCGCGCAAGAACGCCATGGTGGAGATCGCTCGCTGCCCACCAGCAACGGCACACCTCACACCTGATCTCCGGCCATCTGGATCCCTCTTGGAATCGCGTTTACAGGCTGGCCAGACCGGTCGATGGCCAAACCTTCGCGAGTATAGGCAAGCCCGAAAACCTTCGGCAACCCACCCCAAACCGCCGTCCCTACCACCTTTCGGGCAGCCTCGACCTCGCCTGCGCGAGCCTCGCTCCCCACCATGAGATGACGCTCGCCGACCGTATGATGGCGTCACCATGATGAATTCCGCGGCGGCCACATCGCCTTCCCGGGAAGAGTTCCTTCGCCTCGCCCAGGCGCACACCCTTGTGCCCGTCTTCCGCACCCTGGTCGCCGACCTCGAAACCCCCGTCAGCGCCTTTCTTCGCCTTACCCAACCCGATCCCTCCTCCACCGGCGCCGAGGCCTTTCTGCTCGAGTCCGTCGAGGGCGGCGAACGCGTCGGCCGTTATACCTTTATCGGCATCGAGCCGTATCAGCGGTACACCGTCCGAAATCAGGACATCACCCACACCTCCGCCGTCGGCACCCGCCGCTTTCACGGCGACATCTTCGCCGAACTCAAGCGCGAGCTCTCCGCTCACACCCCCGCCCGCCTGCCCGGCCTGCCGCCGTTCACCGCCGGTGCCGTCGGCTTCTTCAGCTACGACATCGTCCGCGAGATCGAGCGCCTCCCCTCCCTCGCCGCCGCCGAGCTCGACGTCCCCGATGGCCACCTCATGTTCTTCGACCAGGTCCTCGCCTTCGACCACGTCCGCAAAGAGATCCACCTCATCGTCACCGCCGACCTCACCCGCCAACCGGCGACATCCCCTCCCGAGCCCGAGGCCGCCTTCGACCACGCCCTCACCCGCCTCAACCGCCTGGAGCGCCTGCTCGCCCGCCCGCTCCCCGCCGGCGCCGTGCCCGGCCACACCCCCGCCACGCCCGTCCCGCTCGAGCTCACCCCCCGCACCCCGCGCCCCGACTTCCTCGCCGCCGTCGATCGCGTCAGGAGCTACATCGGCTCGGGCGACGTCTTCCAGTGCGTCCTTTCCCAGCGCTTCGACTGCACCCCCGCCGTCGACCCCTTCCGCATCTATCGCGCCCTCCGCATCATCAATCCCTCGCCCTACATGTATTTCCTCCGCTTCAACCTAGATACCCCGGAGGACATCTCCCAGTCTCAAGAGGTGTCATCTCGACCGGAGCGAAGCGCAGTGGAGAGACCTGCGTCTCCTCGCACCGGCCACATCGTCGGCTCCTCCCCCGAGCTCCTGGTCCGGGTCAAAGGCGATCGCGTCGAGTACCGCCCGATCGCCGGAACGCGCCGCCGCGACCCCGACGAAGCCGCCGACCGCGCCCTGGAAATTGACCTCCGCACTGACAGCAAGGAAGTCGCCGAACACATCATGCTCGTCGACCTCGGCCGCAACGACCTCGGCCGCGTCTCTACCTTCGGCTCCGTCGAGGTCAAGGACCTCATGTTCGTCGAGCGCTACTCGCACGTCATGCACCTGGTCAGCGCCCTCGAGGGCCGCCTCCGCCCCGAGCTCTCCGCGCTCGATGC
Source organism: Acidobacteriaceae bacterium (assembly GCA_965277125.1). Classification (GTDB taxonomy): domain Bacteria; phylum Acidobacteriota; class Terriglobia; order Terriglobales; family Acidobacteriaceae; genus Edaphobacter. The sequence goes on from CBDIBU010000005.1 coordinate 1,717,426, forward strand.
CTTCCGCGCCTGCTTCCCCGCCGGCACCCTCTCCGGCGCCCCCAAGGTCCGCGCCATGGAGATCATCGAAGAACTCGAACCCACCCGCCGCGGCGTCTACGGGGGCTCTGTGCTCTACGCCGATTTCTCCGGCAATTTAGACTCCTGCATCGCCATCCGCACTCTCTTCATGCACGGCGAAGCAGGCCACATCCAGGCCGGCGCCGGCATCGTCGCCGACTCCGTCCCCGAATCCGAATACGACGAGTGCCGCAACAAAGCCCAAGCCGTCGTGCGAGCGATCGAGCGAGCACGTACCTTATAGCCGGCTCCATCAACCACGCCCGCACCTTCAAGGTCCTCGCTGCCTACATTTCCACCCTCGGTATTTACTTCCTCCTCCACGCTGGGAAAGGGTACGATCCGATAGCATCGCAAGGGCCCATGAATCTTCGTCATGCCATTCACGCCTCCTCTCTCGCCGCTCTTTCTCCGGCCCTGCTCCTTTCGCTAGCCCTCGGCCCCATCTGTCTTGCGCAGCAACCGCAAGCCGTGCCTGTTCACCACAAGCAGGGCACCAGCCACGCTTTTCTCGTGCTCCGCGCGGAGTCCGGCGCAGTCTTGGGATACGGCGAGCTCTTTCAGCTCGTCCATGGCGACAGCGTTAACTCTCGGCTGACGTACCATTTTCGTGACGGCTCGATCGACGACGACACCACCGTGTTCTCCCAGCGAACCGACTTTCACCTCATCCGCGACCACCATGTTCAGCACGGCCCCTTCTTCTCCAAGGACACCGACGTCCTGCTTGAGGAAAGCGGCGCTGTCACGATCCGTACCGTGGATAAGGATGGCAAGGAGAAGGTCGAAACAAGTCACATTGATCTTCCTCCCGACGTCTCCAACGGCTTTACTGGAACCATGCTCCTGAACGCGTCCCCAAAGTCCGGGCCCTTCAAACTCGCGCTGGTAGCGCCGATCGGCAGGGGACGTCTCATCCAACTTTCCATCGACCTCGCCGGTGAAGAGCCGTTCTTCCCCGTGATGGGAGTTCGGCGTAAGGCCACCGTCTTCCGCGTTCACCCCGAACTGGGCGGGGTCGCCGGCGTGATCGCCCCCGTGATTGGCAAACAACCCAAGGATGTATTCGTCTGGATCTTAGAGGGCGAGGTCCCTGGACTTGTCCGCGAGATCGGTCCACTCGAACAAGGCGGCCCCGTCATCAGCGTCGAACCCGCCGGGGCCTCCTACCCGCCCGCGGGGGCAGTCAAAAAATGACCGCTCCAGAGACAGCGCAAGCAATTCCGCAGTAACTCCAAGATCGAATCGTGTGGCGCTCCGTACCCTGAAATCAGGGTAACTGCTTCGTCTGCCGCAGCGCCCACCACACCCCGCCCACCACCTGCGCCGCTCCGATCACCCGCGTCAGCCCCGGCCGATCCGCCAACGCATGCATCAGCTCCTGCCATACCTTCGGCCCCTTTCGCCAGGCATGCGCATCGCGACTCGGGTGAACCAGCGCCATCACGCCATCGCCGATCAGGGCCATGGCCACAAAGTGCTCAACGCGTCTTGGATTCCTCTGCGACATAGCCCCTAGGACCCCAGCCGCCGCCCTTACGTTGCCCACACGCTTCGCCGCGCCTCTAATGGTCGTAAACTGAAGCCCGGCATGGTCTTCGTCCTCGACAACTACGACTCCTTCACCTACAACCTCGTCCAGTACCTCGGCGAGCTCGGGCAGGAGGTCGTCGTCCGCCGCAACGACGAGATCACCCCCGCCGAGATCGAAGCTCTCCACCCCGATCGCATCCTCATCTCCCCCGGCCCCTGCACCCCGCAGGACGCCGGCATCACCGTCGACCTCATCCGTCACTTCGCCGCCCGCGATACCGCGCACGTCGCCGACCCAACGCACCGCCCAATGCCCATCCTCGGCGTCTGCCTCGGCCATCAGGCAATCGGCGCCGCCTTCGGGGGCGAGGTCATCCGCGCCCCACGCCTCATGCACGGCAAAACCAGCGAGATCGCCCACGACGGCCGCACCCTCTTCGCCGGCATCCCCTCCACCACCACCTGCACCCGCTACCACTCGCTCATCGTCCGGGAAGACACCCTCCCCGCCATCCTCGAAATCTCCGCCCACACCCCCGAGCCCGCCGCCATCTCCGGCTCCCTTATCATGGGCCTGCGCCACCGTTCCCTCCCCATCGAGGGCGTCCAGTTTCACCCCGAAAGCGTCCTCACCACCCACGGCCGTGAGATGATCGCCAACTTCCTCAAGCTCTAACGCCTTCACCAACATTCCGGGCACACCTCGTCCAGGTGCAATCCCGTAGCGAGCCCCACAAACGCCTGTCATTTCGACCGAAGAACGCGCATCGTGCGTTCGCAGCGGAGAAACCTGCATCTTGCTTCGACCGGCAATCTCGCCTAGGCAGATGGCTCGGCTTGTAGCTCTGTTCTGGCGGAATTGGCGCTATAGAATATATAACTCGCACGCTAAGCTGTAGTTGCCTTACTGCTTGTGTGTTGTGATTTCCGCAAAGGCAACCGATAGAGGATTCAGGCATGTGGCTTTACTTCGCTTTGTGCATCTTCGTACTCTTAGTCTTCATCTTGATCAGGACCGAATCGCTCATAGGTACAGTGGTTTCGCGTATCAATGCAGTTGAAGAGCGATTTCAATACGACTGGACGCAGATGAGCGCTGAGTTGCAGATCTCAGCGTATCGACGCAGCGGTGGCCTACTCTGTCGCGCTGAGCAAAGGATCTGGGCGCTCGCAACTACGATCAACATGCCCGTGTCGGGTGACTGGCTCATCTTTGAAGTTAATACCAAGACATACCGCGGCGAAGTGGTGGGACGTGAAATTCGCTACGGCGAGGCAGACACCCAAACATCAGCAACGGACAGCATGAGCACACGTCTGCATATGACCGTGCGCATTGACGTCGTTTGCGATGACGAGGGTTGGCCACCCTCGCCAGCAGACCTGGCGACAGATGATTCTTTCGGTTGCCCCGTCTATTAGGAAGTCGTAAGTTCCACCCAATAATGGCATTCTGGAAGTGCACCATGCCGCCCTACCCCACACTCGCCCCCAAGTTGCTGGTTCTCGCCCTGGCTGCCGACGCCCGCGCGCAAACCCCCATCGGCACCGTTGACGCCGCCTCCGCCACCGTCTCCGGCACCCTTTCGCTCACCGAGGGCAAGGCCACGCTCGGCGGCAACGCCGTCGTCACCGCCCGCGATCGCACCGCCACCATCGCACTCGCCCGCGGCGGCGAGATCCTCGTCTGCTCCACCTCCGCCCTGCACGCCGCGCGCGGCTCCGCCTCGGCCGAACCCGCTCCGCTCCTGCTCGCCCTCGACCGCGGCGCCGTCGAGCTCCACATGAAGGTCAACCCCGCCGACAGTATCCTGACCCCCGACCTCCGCTTCACCATCGATCCCGCCGGCAGCTCCGCCGGCCCGCTCGACCTCCGCCTTCGCGTCGCCGGCAACGGCGACACCTGCGTCGAGAACCGCGGCGCTTCCGCCCCCACCCTGCAGGTCGCCGAGCAGTTCGGCGCCGGACTCTACCTCGTCCGCCCCGGCCAGCATCTTCTCTTCGAGCACGGCAGCCTGCGCGAGGTCGTCGACCACGAGAGCTCTCCCTGCGGCTGCCCGCCCGCGCCCGCCCTCTCCGTCGCCGACGCCGGCGTCGCCACCGACCCCGCCCACGCCGCCCGCCCCGGCGCCGCCATCGCTACCCCCGGCTCGCCCGCGGAGACGCAACACCCCTTCCCTGCCGCTGAAAGCCAGGGCCTCACCCCCGCGCAGCCCCCCGCCGCCGCCGTCCCCCAGGCCGCCCCCGGCGAGCCCCATGCCCAGATCGCCGCCACCCTCGGCTATAGCGGCGACGGCTCCAGCTTCGACGGCACCGGTGCCGCACCCGGCGCCAACCCACCCAGCGCCTCCGCCGCCCCCGCTGCTCCTGCCCCCCCCACCAACACCAGCCCGTCTCCAGCTCCTCCCGCATCCAGCTCCCCCACATCGACCGCCCCTGTATCAAACGCCCCTGCATCCAGCGCCCCGCCCCAAACCTTAAGCGAGACCGCGCAAGCTCCCCCGCCTCCGCCCGCTCCCTCCCCCCACGGTCTGCTGCACGGCATCGGCGGTTTCTTTCGCCACCTCTTCGGCCGCGCCTCTCACTAGCCCCTCGGAGCCGTCACCATCGCCTGGGCTACAATCAAGCGGCGCACCCCGGCTCTTCTGGACCTCAGCGTCCACCGCTTCGATCTATTACGACCCCCAAAGGACTCTCCGCTATGTCGATCCCCGCCACGCAGATGCGCCCCGGCATGATCATCAAGTACAAGGACGATCTTCATCTCGTCTTCTCGGTCGAGCACCGCACGCCCGGCAACCTGCGCGCCTTCATCCAGGCCAAGCTCCGCAACGTCCGCACCGGCGCCATGTTCGTCGAGCGCTTTCGCTCCCCCGACCCCATCGACCGCGTCATCGTCGACGAAATCAAGATGGAATACCTCTACAACGACGGGGACGAGTACTACTTCATGGACGATAAGTACGAGCAGACCATGCTCACCCGCGACACCCTCGGCGACGCCGTCGAATACCTTCTGCCCAACCTCAACATCTCCGTCAGCTTCCACGACGGCAAGGCCGTCGGCATCGAGCTTCCCACCGTGGTCGAAATGACCGTCGTCCAGACCGAGCCCGGCATCAAGAGCGCTACCGCGTCTTCCGTCACCAAGCCCGCCAAGACCGAGACCGGCCTCGTCGTCCAGGTCCCGCCCTTCATCAACGAGGGCGAAAAGATCCGCGTCGACACCGCCGAAGGCGCCTACATGTCCCGCGCCTGAGCGAGCTTCCGCGCCGACTCGCGCCTGTCATAGCGGAAGCGGTACAGCCCGCGATAACGCCTTCAGCTTCACCACTCCCACGTCACTTTCGCTCTAGCTTCCGCTCGCTTGCGACCGCGGCAATGCTCTGCGACACTGATCTCTCCATGGTCCAGCACACGCTCGTCACCGGCCGCGTCCAGGGCGTCGGCTTTCGCTGGTACGTGCAGCGTGAAGCCGCCGAGATCGGCCTCGACGGCTGGGTCCGCAACACCGACGACGGCGCCGTCGAGATCGTCGCCAGCGGCACCCCCGACCAGCTCGCCGAGCTTCGCGCCGCCATCAAAAAAGGATCGCGCGGCAGTCGCGTCGATCGGATCGTCGAGCACGAGCTCGATCCGCACGAGGCCGACAGCCTCGGCCCCTTCACCATCCAAGGAGCCTGGTAAACCCCGCATGTCCTCAAACCCGATCTCCCCCACACGACCCCAGACCAAAGCCCAGACCAAGCCCCAGACCAAAGCCCAGATCTACGCCAACACCGAAGGCCTCAAAGCCCTCATCCGCACCGTGCCCGACTTCCCCAAGCCCGGCATCCTCTTCTATGACATCACCACTCTGCTCAAGGACAAGACCGGCTTCGCCCAACTCATCGACAGCTTTGCCGCCTACTACATCGGCAAGGAGATCGATCTCGTTCTCGGCATCGAGGCGCGCGGCTTTATCTTCGGCCCTGCTCTCGCCTATCGCCTCACGGCCGGCTTCGTCCCCGTGCGCAAACCGCGCAAGCTCCCCGCTCCCACCGCCAAGGTCAGCTACGAGCTCGAGTACGGCACCGACTCGCTCGAGATCCACCTCGACGCCATCCAGCCGGGCGACCGCGTCGTCATCGTCGACGACCTGCTCGCCACCGGCGGCACCATGGAGGCCACCGTCCAGCTCGTGCGCCAGCTCGGCGGCGAAATCGCCGGCCTCGCCTTCGCCATCGAACTCGACTTCCTCAAAGGCCGCCGGAAGTTCACCGAGTACGACGTCTTCAGCCTCCTCCACTACGACGAGTAACCCCACCCTGTCCGTCGCGCAAGGTTGCGCCACCGATCACCTATAACGAAGCGCCCGCCGGAAAGACCAATAAATATATTGGTGTCTTCCTAGGCTCCTGTACTGTTACTCCACCCCCGTATTAGGAGAACTTTATGCTTCGTGCTCTTCTGCCTCTTTCTGCCTTGCTCGCCTGCGGCAGCCTCGCCGTTGCGGAAACCACAACCTTTGACTTCAGCAACATCACGCAAGACCCCATCTCCAGCTTCAGTGTCACCAGCAATGGCCTAACCGGAAACTTCTCCACGCCGCCGGGACAGTTTGTACAAGTCTCTGATACGACCATCTATCCGTCGTTTGGCACCTTCAGCGTCTCGTTCTCGCAGAATCTCTCCTCGCTCGGCTTTGATTATTCTGCTTTTGAGGGATACACCAGCAACGCGTATCTTTACGAAAACGGGACCCTGGTCGCGACCGAGCAGTTCAGTATCTGTTGCCCAGGCTTCAGTGGCTATGCATCCAGCGCAGACACCCTTACCGGGATCTTCAACTCCGTGACCTTCGACCTGAACAACGTCGATGACGTAAGTGGGTTGACCGCGACCACCGCGTCTACCCCCGAGCCGGCCAGTCTGGCGCTGCTCGGCACGGGAGCCCTCGGAGCCATCGGTGTCCTGCGCCGACGGCGTTTTCACTCCTAAACCCACTACCTCTGCCCCTCACGGAGCCCCTTCCGCGGTCCGGCCTGTGCTGCCACGGCAACCGGACTGCGCGAAGCCGGCGAGAACCGCGGTAACTCCCATCGCCGAAAATGCTGTTCCCAGAGATCGCAAAGTTGGCTAAGCTGGTCGGCGACGTCCTGCTCGACTCTGCCTATCATGTCCATCTGCGCACGATTTCTGCCTGCCCTGCTCCTCGCCTCCATCCTTCCCCACCCCGCCCTCGCCCGCGCTGAGTCTCCGAGTCAGGCAGACCTCCTTGCCCGCCTCAACGCCGCCCGCGACGCAACCGACCTCACCGACCCCACCCTAAAACCCTGGCACCTTGTCGCGAGCTTCGACCTGCTCGATCCGAAAGGCGCCGTCACCCAACACGGCACCTTCGAAGAGTGGTGGGCCGCCCCTGATAAATGGCACCAGCACGTTGCATCCCCATCCTTCAACTGGGACTCTTTTCGCGTCGGAGAACAATCCTTTACAGCGCCTGCCGCGCACCGGCCATACTTTGTCACCCTTCTGATCGAGCAAGTGCTCCATCCAATTCCGAAGACCGCAACGGATGCAACACACTCCATCACACAACAGACCCAGAGCTTCGGCCAGGTCCAGCTCGATTGCCTTGTAGTCCAGTTAGCCAAACAGCCCGTCGGAGCCGCCTTCGGCATAGCCCAGACCTTCTGTTTGGAGCAGCAGCAACCACGCCTGCGCTTCTCCATGGACTACGGCCTACAAGAGATCTCCAGAAATCGGGCAGCAACCTTCCATGGCAAGTTCGTCGCGCTCGATCTCTCTATCCAAATGGCACAACGCCCTGTCCTACGCGCAAAGATCGATCAGCTTCAAAGCGTCGCGACGGACGACGCCAACTTCGTCCCCCCCGCCGACATGCCAGCCACTCCCATCGTCCCCCACATTGGCGCCGGTGTCGTGGCTGGGAGCAGGATCGGCGGTGTTCCACTCGTCTACCCCGACATTGCCAAACTCCAGCGAGTCTCGGGCACCGTGCTCCTGCGTGCGGTGATCAGCAAGGACGGACGAATCCACTCGACTGACGTCATCTGGGCGCCCGACCCCAACCTTGCCACAGCCGCCACTGACTCCGTGAAGACCTGGACCTACCATCCATTTCTCCTGAATGGCGAGCCCACCGAGGTTGAGACGATGATCACCGTCAACTTCAACCTGGGGCACTGACAACTTCTTACCGCGCATCCGCTTTTCTTCGAAGGCATCGAATCTCCGCAAAGGAGATTCCATGATCCCCACCCACGGCTACGCGGTCCACGCCGCCACCGACGTCCCCGCGCCCTTCACCTTCGAACACCGCGAGCCCGGCCCCAACGACATCACCCTCGACATCGACTTCTGCGGCATCTGTCACTCCGACATCCACCAGGCCCGCAACGAGTGGGGCAACGCCCTCTACCCCATGGTCCCCGGCCACGAGATCGTCGGCCACGTCGCCCGCGTCGGCAGCGAGGTCAAGAGCTTCAAGGTCGGCGACCTCGCCGCCGTCGGCTGCATGGTCGATAGCTGCCGCGAGTGCCCCTCCTGCACTGCCGGCGAAGAGCAGTACTGCGACCGCCCGGCCCCCGTCTACACCTACAACGCCAAGGACAAGCAAGGCAACCTCACCTTCGGCGGCTACGCCGACCACATCACCCTCGACCAGGCCTACGCCCTCCACGTTCCCGCCAACCTCGACCTCGCCGCCGTCGCCCCCCTGCTCTGCGCCGGCATCACCACCTACAGCCCGCTCAAGCACTGGAACGCCGGCCCCGGCAAAAAGGTCGGCGTCGTCGGCCTCGGCGGCCTCGGCCACATGGCCCTCAAGTTCTCTCACGCCTTCAGCGCCGAAACCGTCCTCTTCACCACCTCCGCCAACAAGCTCGCCGACGCCAAAAAGCTCGGCGCCGATGACGTCATCCTCACCCGCGAAGAGGGCTGGGCCGCCCCGCACCACGGCACCTTCGACCTCATCCTCGACTGCGTCGCCGCCCCCCACGACATCAACCCCTACCTCCAGCTGCTCAAACGCAACGGCGTCCTCTGCAGCGTCGGCGCCCCCGAAGACCCCTTCCGCGTCAGCGCCTTCTCCATCCTCGGCCGCAAAACCCTCACCGGCTCCATGATCGGCGGCATCGCCGAAACCCAGGAGATGCTCAACTTCTGCGGCGAACACAACATCACCTCCGACATCGAACTCACCAGCTTCGACCAGATCGAGCAAGCCTGGAACCGCGTCACCAAAGCCGACGTCAAATACCGCTTCGTCCTCGACCTCAAAACCCTCAACGCCTAGCCCAGCTCCACACGCACAATTGGGCGGCCACCTGCTCTCAGGTAGTCGCTTCTCTTTGTCACTCATACTTTGCCGCAATCCGAGCCCTCAGACGAAATGAGGAAGCTCTCAGCGGGAACTCAGGACGCCGTGCGAGGGTGCGGTGCTAGCTTTCGTCCTGTCGGCAAGAGCCGGCCTGAGGAGGAAGCGATGATGCGAACAGTAAAGCTGTTGGTGAGTGCTCTCGGAATGATTTTTCTTGGATCCATCGTGAGCACAGGTGCACAGGCACAGTGTGGCGGACCAATGAAGGTCGGAGCACGAGCGACGCGAGCCATGTCGAACGCTGGACTGCGCCTGGCAAGTCTCAGCGTTACAGCACCGGAGCAGGCCTGGGGCGACGAGCGGGACGAGTACGGGATGGAGCCGATTGTGGGTCTGTGGAAGCAGGAGCTCAGTGATCCGGCGCAGGGCTACGCAGACAAGGGATACACGAGTTGGCATAGCGATCACACGGAGTTCCTGAACTCCGAGCGAACGCCCTCCAGGGGCGCGGTATGCCAGGGAGTGTGGGCAAAGGTCGGGCGATCGCAGTACAAACTGAATCACTTCGCGCTGGCGTTCGGCGATGACGTGCATCTGACCAATGTGGTCCGCATTCGCGAGCTTGTGACGGTGGATTCCTCGCGGAACACGTACCGCGGCTCGTTCACCGTAACCATCTACGATACGCAACACACACAATTGGCGGAGTTCAAGGGGCAGGTCACGGGGGAACGGATCCGCGTGGACACCGCCATCAACTCGCAGTAGATCGCCCGCGAACAGCCAGCAGTCCGGCAAGGAGGGACGGCAGCTTGAGCGCCGGTTTCCCTCTTCGCCGGACTCCCTCAATACGCGGGCGGCAGGCCGATACGCGCGATCACGGAACGATAGCGTGGATCGGAGTGAAGGGAGTCATAGACGGGATTGTCTTGGAGCCAAAGGAGCAAGGGCGAGTGTTGCTCAAGTCCCGCTTCCAAATGGGTCAAAGCCTCCTCGCGGTGGCCAAGAGCGGCTTCGATATCGGCAAAGTCGACAGGGGAAACGTATCCCGAGGCGGACCTTGCTCTGAGGTCGCCCAGCTCCCATTCGAGCACGGCGATATGGCCACCGCGAGCAAAGGCGGTGCGCACCTGCGAGCCTGCCACCGGCCTGCCCGTGAGTTCAAGCCAAGTAGCGAAAGTCTGCGCAAACTGCTGATGTCGTCCCATGCACGCATAGGTATCCATCAAGGCTTGGAGTATGTTGACGTTGGCCGGCTCAGCCTGCGCTTTCTCGAGCAGTTCTTTGAGGGCAGAGTCGTACCGGCGCGCCAGCAGCAACATGGAGCCCACAGCCCAGGGCCGGGCGAAGGGGTCCCTCTCGCTCGCCGTCCGTTCGATCTGGATCGCTTCATCGTGTCGGCTGAGGCTGGCAAGAATCTTGGCACGAAAATGGAGCGCCTGGTAGGCATGAGGGTCGAGTTCGATGGCACGGTCGATCTCCTGCAGTGCCGCCGGCCAGTTCCATTCGCCAAAGTAGAGGGCAGCGCCGAGCGACAGGTGTGCATCCGCGAGAGAGTCGTCGAACTCGACGGCCCGGCGGGCGGCCTGCTCCGCAAGGGGAAGAGCCTCGCGAGGATCGAGCTCGTGCTGCTCAAAGATGGTGCCAGCGCCGTAGTAGCTGGCAAGCCCGGCCCAGCCAAGCGCATAGTCCGGCTGCAGTTGAACGGCGTGACGGAAGGCCTCACCAGCCTCCTGGTTGAGCCCGCTAAACCACAGATAGCGACCACGCAGATAGGCGTCGTGTGCCGCCGGGCTGACAAAACGCGGCGCGAGCGTGACCGCGACCGAGCTGTGGGTGCGTTGGGCGATGGCTAACGCCACCTCGCGCGGGAGAGCGGCAGAGTCCCCAGGGTTGCGATCATAACTTTCAGCCCACAGATGCCCGTCGGTCGAAGCCTGGATCAGCTGCAGCGCAATGTGCACCGTCCCGCCGTTACGGGCTAACGAGCCCTCCAGGATGGCGTCCGCGCCAAGCTTCCGGGCAATCTGGGGAAGCGGCTCGCGCACATCTCGAAAGCGCATGACGGAGGTGCGGGAGATCACGCGAAGGCTCGAGTTCTTCGCGAGCATCGTCGTGAGCTCATCCGTCAGACCATCGGCGAGGTAGTCCTGCGCAGGATCTCCCGAGAAGTTCTCAAGGGGAAGGACGGCAAGAGAGTGGATCGAACCGGTGGACTGCTGGCCCACGTGTGCCTGCTGCTCGATCAGCAGCGCGGTGATGACGGCAAGGAGCAGCAGAACTACGCCCGTAGCAAGAACGAAGGAGCGACGAGACCCACTTCGGGCCGCTCTCATCCCCAGGCGGGGCAACGCTGGCGCCGCCGATATCAGCAGCTCGACTGCTGCCGCGGCAGCGGCAATCTCTTCCGTAATATTGGCCATGTTGGCGGGAGAAGGGCGGCCGGAAGATGTAGAAATGGTGCCAATAAAGCGGTAGCCCTGCTTGGGAAGCGTTTCGATATACCGGGGTTTGGTCGCGCTGTCATTCAGGACGGCGCGAATCTGCCGAATGCAAAAGTTAAGGCTCTGATCGAAGTCCACGTGGACCTCCGGCCAGACCGTTTCGCGAAGTTCGTCACGACTCACGAGCGCGGGCGCCCGCAGCAGCAGGTGCTCGAGGACGCGGAGCGGTTGCGGCTGGAGCTTAACGCGCCCGCCGCTCTCGGTGAAGAGCCCGTGGCCGACGTGCACCTCGAAGCCGTCGACGTGAAGAATGGTGTGCGCTTCGGATAGGGTGCGCATTGCGACCAGAGTATCGGAACAGCAGATCTTCGTCCGCTCTGTTATCTAAGAAACTATGCGGGCAGTGGAAGTGCGAGCCGGACACTCGGCGCCATCGTCGACTTCGCCCCTCACCCAGCCCTGCGTCCGCGGCGTCACCTTCCAGCCCGTCCAGTTGGCCGGCCGCCACCGCAACTACACCGCCGCCCAGCACCGCCTCACCCTCACCGAGGTCCGTCGCCGCCTTCTCGAGCAGACCTCCGTCTTCGCCCCCGAAGACCTCATCCCCGTCCCGTGCCACCCCGACTCCCTCGCCATGGGCTACGCCCTCAAGCTCGCCGGCCCCGACGGCACAGTCCGCGTCACCCCCCTCACCTCCATGATCCCGCCCGAGGTCCTCATCAACGGCGCCGCAAACACCATCATTTTCGAGCAGGATCAGGGCATCCGCGCCCACCTCGCCCACCACCCCACCCTCCTCGCCAAAGCCGCCCTCGCCTCACACCCCGTATCCCCCATCGGAACCGAACCCTCCCGTCCCACAACGAGTGTCGTTCCCGCCCCGCCGGGTGCCCCACATCTCGTTCCTGAGATGTGGGTCCGCCGGAAGGCAAACTCTGCACAGGAGGAACGGCCCTCTCCAGAAAAATGTGTCACCTTGACCGAAGCCGAAGCCGTAGCGGAGAGACCTGCGTCTCCTCCGCCACATCCAATCCGCCGGGTGCCCCACATCTCGCTCCTGAGATGTGGGTCCGCCGGAAGGCAAACTCTGCACAGGAGGACCGGCCCTCTCCAGAAAAATGTGTCACCTTGACCGAAGCCGAAGGCCCAGCGGAAAGACCTGCGTCTTCCTCGACAACGTTGAATCCGCCCAGCGCAGCGCACAACCACACCCTCGCGCAATCCGGTCAAAGACGGCCTCTTCAAGCTCTTCTCCACCCATCACTCGCCCGAGTCCCAGGCCACCACCCTCCGCGACCTCCTCTGCTGTCTCCCGCAGGTCCTCCAGCCCGCCAACCTCACCTACAAAAACCTCTTCCGCGTCCTCATCGTCCAGTTCATCGACGCCGACAGCTTCGACCTCCGCTCCATACGCAAGACCTGCATCCACATCGCCCACCCCGACGCCGAACGCCTCATCCCCTTCGACACCTACAACCTCTTCTACCGTGACGACCTCGAGCAAACCCGCCTCGCCCCCCTCCGCGCCGGTATCGCTAACTGACCGATCTCGCGCTAGCGAGAGTCCGTCCCGCAAGCCACGACGAAATCAGCGTGCGCCGGCAAGCCCCCTGAAACTGACGGTGTGGCACTTTTCTCTAATAGTGAGGCATAGAATCAATCCCGGCCCGGATCGCGGCAGCTTAGGCCCAGACAACTTCACCACTCGCAAGGCCCCGCACTCGTAGCCCCCGTGAATCGAAGGTCCGGACTTAGTCCAAGGTCCGAACTAAACCAAGGTCCGGACTTTAAACCCAGCGATTCGAAGACTTTGCATCAAAAGTACGGGGGGGGAGGGGTACCCAGGCTGGAGGCAAGGTACGACCCCGGCTCAGGCAAACAGCACAAAGTACGGCGCCGGCACCGTCATCGTCTGCACCGGCCCATCCAGCCGGCCGCTTGCCGAATCCCGGCGAAACACCGTCACACTGTCCGACCCCTGGTTTCCGCACAGCAGCCAGCGCCCCGTCGGGTCCAGCGTGAACTGCCGCGGCGTCTTGCCCCCACAACTGATCCACTGCACCGTCTTCAGCGACCCGTCCCCCGGTGCGATCGCAAACACCACAATCGAGTTCTCCCCGCGATTGCTCACGTACAGAAACGCCCCGTTCGGTGAAACCAGGATCTCCGCGGCCGTGTTCTTCCCGTGGAAGTTCGCGTCCGTCGTGCTCTGCGGCGCACTCGCCCGCACCAGCAACGCCTGCGCCGACGCACCGTGCGTCGTCGTCCAAAGATAGTGGTTCACCGTCGAATCGAGCTCGTTCACTCCGTAGACCCATCGACCGTTCGGATGGAACGCCACATGCCGTGGCCCAGCCCCCGGGTGCGTGTGAAACACCGACGGCTCGCCCGCCGTGAGCCTCGCTCCGACCGTATCGACTGCGAAGATCACGATGGTGTCGTGCCCAAGGTCATTGACCACCAGGAACCGATTGTCGGGCGAAAATGTAGCCGAGTGCGGATGCGGCCCATCCTGCCGATCCTTCTCCGGCCCATCGGTCCCGTACCGCTCCTTATGAAAGTTCACCTGTTCCACTGGCCCCGCCAGCGTCCCGTCCGGTTGCACCCGAAAGCTGCTCACCCCGCCGCCGCTGTAGCTCGCCGTGAACACTGCATGCCCGGTCGCATCAACCGACACATAGCACGGCCCCGGCGTCCCCGCCGCCACCTTGCCCACCTCCCGCAAGGCGCCCGTTCGTCCATCGATTGCAAAACTGGTTACGGAAGCACTCGCGTCCGGCGCCTCGTTCACCGCATACAACATGCGCCGCACGCCCGCCGCTCCCAGCGCGAGAAACGACGGCTGCACTGTCTCCGCCGCCACCGTCGGCGGAGACAGTTGGCCTGTGATCACGTCAAAGCTCGACCGGTAGATCCCCTTCCCTCCTTTGCTGGTATCCGTCCCGATCAACACCGCATAGCTCGTCACCGGCTTTACCTTGGCTCGCCTAAACTGCCCAAATGCACGGCTTGCTAGCAGGAGCGCACCGGTCGAAAGCAGGCGACGACGACTCGTCCGCACTACAGCCGAACCTTGTCACTCGCGGTCGGCTGGGGTCCGCCGGTGTACTCTCCTCTGCCCGGGTCCCCCGGCAGCTCGCCCAGAAAACTCTCCGGCTTGATGTCGTCGCTGATCACCGGCAAGCTCGGCAGATTGGTCGTCCGTCCGGCCTCGTGCACAATTGCCTCCGCGTGCTCCAGGACCTCATCCACCGTCATGGTGTACAGGTCACGACCGTTGTCGTACCCGGTCTCGATCGCCTGCTTCAGATACCGCCCGGCGATCTGCGCCGCTAGGTAGTCCGTGATCACCTTGCCATTACGCCGTTTTTGCTCGACCCAGGCCTGGTTCGGTAACGCAATATAAAGTGACTGTCCATTTACTGCGAAACGCACATCCGTCGCATCCGCATGTCGCGTCGCGATCGCCACGATTGTGCCCTTCCAGGTGCAATGCACGGGCTCGCCGGTCCACCGGTCATTCACAGAAAAATCTTCATACATGGCGTGATCTTAGCCGACGAGGTGTGCAGCGGCAACACGTAACCTGTTCATCCTCTCCTCTCATGCACTATGCCCCGATCTCTGCCCGAATGGCCGCAGCGATCATATCCGCGTGGGTGCGCATGGCCGTCTCGCTCTCCGCTTCGATCATCACCCGCGCCAGCGCCTCGGTGCCCGAGTAACGGATCACCACGCGCCCGCTATCCGCCAGCTCCGTCTCGGCCGCGCGGATGGCCGCCGCTACCGGCACGATGCTGTCGAGCGGCCGGCGCTCCCGCACGCGAACATTCACAATCGTCTGCGGATAAACCTTTAGATCCGTCGTCAACTCCGCCAGCGTCTTTCCCGCGCGATGGCAGATATCCAGCACCAGCAGCGCCGTGAGCAAGCCATCACCCGTCGTCGACTGCCCGGAAAAGATGATGTGACCGGACTGCTCTCCGCCCAGCGCCGCTCCGGTCTCGCGCATCTTTTCGAGCACATACTTATCACCAACCGGCGCCCGCAGCATTGAGATCCCCGACCGCTTCAGCGCCGCTTCGAGGCCCATGTTCGACATCGTCGTCGCGACCACAAGATCGCCCGCCAGCTTTCCGCGCGCCTTCAGATCGCGCGCCGCAAGCAGCAGCACCGCATCGCCGTTTACCACCCGGCCGTGCTCGTCGGCAAACAGGCATCGATCCGCGTCGCCGTCGAACGTGACACCAAACGTCGCCTTTTGCGCCACCACCTCCGCAGCGACCACCTCTGGGTGCAGCGCGCCGCAGTGATCGTTAATATTTCGACCCGACGGCGAGGCGTGCGTGATCCGCACCTCGCCGTTCATCCCGGCAAAGAGCTCCGCGGCAACCACGCTCGCCGCTCCATTGGCGCAGTCGATTACGATCCGCCGGTCATCCAGCGAAAATCCCGGCACCGAAGCCAGCAGAAAGCGCACATACTCCGCGCGATCAGCCTCATTGATCGCCGGCGCCTCGTCCTCGACCGCATCGCCTGCCCCTCCGCTATTCGCGAGGATCCGGAAGATCTCCTGCTCGATCGCTATCTCCGTCTCATCCGGCAGCTTGTAGCCGTCAGGCCCAAACAGCTTGATGCCGTTGTCCTCCCAGGGATTATGCGAGGCCGAGATGACCACTCCGGTAGCAAACCCACGCCTTCGCGCCAGATAGGCGATCGCCGGTGTCGTCAGCACACCGGCGCTTTCAACCGAAGCTCCACCCGCGCGCAGGCCCGCCGTCAACGTACCGGCGATCCAGCCACTCGACTCCCGCGTGTCCATGCCCAGCAAAACCCGCGGGGACGCCTGCCCGGCAGAAAGCGACTGCGCCAGCGCCACACCCACCGCATAGATCGTTGGCGGATCGAGCGGCGGCTGTCCCGCAACGCCGCGAATTCCGTCCGTTCCAAACAGCTTCTTCATCGCGGATCAATCTCCGTAACCTCGGCAGTTACCGATCCTTCCGCCAAGCGAGCGACCAACCGCTGCCCTGGCACCATGGTTCGTGATGAGCGTACCAGCTGAGCCTGCCCATTCATCGCCTTTTCTTCGCCTTGCCCGTTACTTTGGTTCACGGCATACACCAGCGCATAGCCACGCGACAGCACAGCCAGGGGGGACAACGCCTCCAGCCGCGACGCTGTACGTTCCACGCGGCCCAGGCGCTTCGCCACGAGCAGCGGTCTTTCTGAACCCAATCGACGCTCCAGCCCCACCAGCCGGTCGCGGTTCCGGGTGAGCCGAGCACCTACCTGCTGCCGCTCCAACGCTCGTTCGAGCGTCTCCAGCCGAAGCCGGCCAGCACGCTGTCGCAGCTCCAGCGCGCGCACCATTCGCCGTTCCAGCTCATCGAGATGCTGCAACCGCCGATCGAGCAGCGCCTGTACCCCGCGTAGAACAGCTTCGGCGGAGGTGCGCGAAAATCGCTCCCGCGCCTCCAGCATCCGGAGCCGGCCGGATCGCCGCAAGCCGCGCTCCAACGCATCCAGCCGCTCCTCCACCCGGTGCTGCGACGCCGTGATCATCTCGGCCGCGGAAGAGGGTGTCGGCGCGCGCAGGTCCGCGACGAAGTCCGCGATCGTGAAGTCCGTCTCATGCCCGATCGCCGACACCACCGGCAGCTCCGATCGCGCGATCGCGCGGGCCAATCCCTCGTCGTTGAACCCGCAGAGATCCTCCGGCGAGCCGCCACCGCGCGCGAGCAGAATCACATCGACCCTTCCTGCGTGGCGGTTAAACCAGCGGACGCCCGCCGCGACCGAGGCCGCGCAGCCGGGCCCCTGCACCGCCGCCGGGTACACGAGAAGATTGAGTCGCGCATGCCGTCGCCGAATTACGTTTATTACATCGTGCAGCACCGCTCCCGCTGTCGACGTGATCACGCCCACCGTTCGCGGAAACGCCGGCAGCGGCCGCTTCCGCGCCGCGTCGAACAGCCCCTCCGCCGCCAGCCGCTCCTTCGAGCGTTCAAATGCCAGCAGCAGCGCTCCCGTGCCGCGTGGCTCAATCGTCTCGGCCACCAGCTGCAGCTCACCCCGCCCTTCGTAGACCGACAGTCGACCGCGCGCCAGCACCGCCATGCCCGTTGTCGGCCGAAACCGCAGCAGCTGCGCTTGCCGGCGAAACAGAACGACGGAAAGCTGGGTCTCGCCCTCCTTCAACGTCAGATACAGGTGTCCCGAAGCGGCTGGCCGGCAGGTGGAGATCTCGCCTTCGACCAGGACCTCGCGAAACGCGCCCTCTACCCGCTCACGCAGATCGGACACGATCGCCCGCACACCCCAGATGTGGGGTTCGTGAGAGATCTTCGTCGGCGCTTGAGCCGTATCCAAGGCACGTCGCCCAGCCCTCTCCGCAGCCGCGGACCAAGATCGCGCCGGCATGGGGTGCGGCGACGCGACCAGCGATGCGGGAGTTCCCACATCCGGCCATACGCGTGTTATCGGTCCGATACCCGCCCCAGAACTCTCTCGCTCCGCCTGCGGGACCAGATTCCGTTCCGCCTGTAAGTCTGCCGCGACCTCGGTGCACACGGGGGCAAAGGATAGACCCATTTGCTGCCGAGCACCCGTCTCGGAGGTCCCTTCCGCTGAACCGTTCAGCTTGTCTGCACGGGAGCCTCGACCAAGCCGGGAGGGGCGGCTGCGGAGGCTGGCAAGTGTCGCCGGGGTAGAATCTTCATCCGCCATACCGACCGAGTCTACACCGGGGTGTTATGCCAGCAGAGAGCCGGCAACCCGCAGCAACTCCTTCGGAGGGCACGGTTTGGAGAGCACCGACAATCGTCGGCGCAGCTTGCCCGAGAGCTCTGAAACACATCCCCCGGCCGCAGTCGCTCCGCTCAGCACCAGGATCCGGCAGGACGGGTACACGCCATCCATCTCCGTGATGAGTGCCACCCCATCCTTCTCCGGCATGTTCAGATCGCACAGAAGCAGGTCGGGCGCAAACGAGCTCGCACGATCCATCGCCTCATCGGCGGAGTACGCCGTACAGGTGGTGAAGCCGTTCTTCTCGAAGACCATTCGCAGCGTCTCCGCCACGACATGCTCGTCGTCCACGATCAGAATGCGATACATGGATGTTCCTCCGCGTGCGACACACGCCGATCTCCCTCAGTGCGGGTATTCAAGATGTACTCTTACGATCACACCGGAGTCTATCCGCCATACAACACTTTTACCGCTTTTTTTCGTCGGATGTTATCCCTCCACCGGCCCGATACACTGACCCGGAGTTTAGGAGCTTAGGTGCACGCGATCGCACTCACGACCGGCCTTCTGTTCTGCGCGGTCACTATGATCGACGCCTTTGAGACGATCATCCTTCCTCGTCGCCCAAAGGGTCGCTTCCGCCTCACCCGGCTCTTCTACCTCGTCACCTGGCAGCCCTGGAGAGCAGCCGCCGCAAAGGTCTCGAATCCCAAGTCTCGGGAGCAGATTTACAGCGTCTTCGGCCCGGCCTCGTTGCTGTGCCTCTTTATCTTCTGGGCCGTGCTGCTCATCGGCGGCTTCGCCCTCATCCTCTTTGGCCTGGGCACACCGTACTTCGACAGCTCGCTCACCACCAGCGCCCACCCTGCCGCAAGTCTCCGCACCGACCTCTACGTCAGCGGCACCACCCTCACCACACTCGGGCCGGGCGACGTCGTCCCCCGCAGCCAAGCGGCCCGCCTGATTATGGTCGCCGAGTCAGGTACTGGTCTCGGCTTCTTCGCGCTCGTCATCAGCTACGTCCCCGTGCTTTATGGGGCCTTTAGCCGCCGAGAGGTTTCAGTGGCCCTGCTCGATGCCCGCGCCGGCTCTCCCCCGACCGCCGCCGAGCTGCTCGCACGCCATAGCTTCGCGGCCGGAGAGGTCGCGCTCATCGATCTGCTCGCCGAGTGGGAGCGCTGGTCCGCCGAGATCCTCGAGTCGCACATCAGCTACCCAATCCTCTGCTTCTACCGTTCCCAGCACGACAACCAAAGCTGGCTCGCCGCCTTGACCGCCATCCTCGATACCTGCGCCCTGCTTATTACCGCCGTCGAGGGACCCGCCTCGCGTCAGGCACAGCTCACCTTCGCTATCGCGCGCCACACCGCCGTCGATCTCGTGCACGTCTTCGGCCTCGACCCGTCGGCAGAAGCCATCGCCGGCGACCCCACGCAGGACCGGCTACCGCCCGAAGCCTACAACAGGCTCTGCCGTGACATGAGCATCAGCGGTGTTCCCCTCTGCTCCAGTGACCGAACCGACGAGCGCCTGCAAAGTATCCGCAAACTCTACGAGCCGCAGGTGATCGCGCTCTCCAACCACATGTGCCTGACCCTGCCGCCGTGGATCGCCAATCCCAAGCCCACCGACCAGTGGCGCACCGTTGATCGCCTCCGCTCTGACAGCTTCGCGGCCGTGCTCGCCGGAGGGACTCATCTCAGCAATCGCTCGACCGCCGCGAAGCTCAGCGACGCTGAACGACATGGCCTCTAGCCCCACGCTGCTTCTCAATAGGGAGAGCACGGAAGCTCGGCTTATTGAATTAGAGCGAAGGCCCGGCCGGCGCCGCAGACGGATTCAGCTTCTGCGCCGCGATCACCCCCGCCGCGCTCTTCCCGTCCTTGTCCTTCAGCGCGGCGTAGATCTTGCGCGCCTGGTCCGGCTTGTTCTCCGTCTCATACAGCTCCGCCAGCTGTAGCTGCGCCACGCCCGCCGGCACCGATGTGGTCGGCTTGTTTGTCAGCTGTTGATACAGCTCGATGGCCTGCGCGTCGCGCGCCGTGCCGCGATACAGCTGCGCCAGCGCCAGCTTCGCCAAGCTTCCCAGCTCGCGATTCCAACCGCCCGCTACCTCCTTCAGCACGGCCTCGGACGTCGCCGTCTGCCCCGCCTCCATATCGGACAGCCCCTCGAAGTACCGCGCGTTCTTTCCGTCCGGCGTCATCCCGTACTGCCTGGCGACCTGCGCGAACTGCCCGCTCGCCACACGCGCCCGGTCCGCCGCCGTCGGGAACGTCTTCAGCCCCGGCGGCACCTGCTGGCCCGCCGCCGCCAACGGCGTCTGGTAGGTCTGCATCGCCGCCCCGAACGCCGACGATGCCTTCTCCGACCGGCTGTTGTAGATCGCGATACCAATCGCCACGACCGCGATCACGGCGAGCAAAACAGCGCCCACAACGATCGCCGCGCGGCGCCGCGCCGGCGACCAATCGAACCCACCCTCGGGAAACGGGCTGTACTCCATCTGCTTCACTGCCGCCCTTGTCTGCTGATCCACGCGCATCGCTGTCCTTTGCCACCAATCTAAGATCTTGCCGGGGTCCAGAGGCGATCCACGCCGCCACGGGCCCGACGGTCTAGTTTACCAGCGCTCCCACTTCCCCGCACATCCCGAACCGGCCCGCCGCGCCCTTACTTGATATCCCGCCAATTCTGCCCCACCCCCACATCCGCCACGATCGGCACGTTGAAGCTCGCCACGTTCTCCATCGTCTGCTTCACCAGCGCCTCCATCTCCGCTCGCTCCTGCGGCATCACGTCAAACAGCAGCTCGTCGTGCACCTGCAGCGTCATCCGGCTCTTCAGTCCGCGCTCCCGTATCGCTGCATCCAGCCGGATCATCGCCAGCTTGATCAGGTCCGCCGCCGTTCCCTGCAGCGGCGTGTTCACCGCCGTCCGCTCCGCGAACCCCCTCATGTTCGGATTGCGCGACTGAATATCCGGAATCGGCCGCACCCGCCCGAAGAACGTTCGCACACTCTGCTCGCGCCGCACCGTCTCCAGCGTCTCGTCGATGAACGCGCGCACCCCCTTGTACCGATCGAAGTATCGCTCGATATACTCCCGCGCCGTCTTTTGGTCGATCCCAAGTTGCACTGACAGCCCAAACGGCGAGATCCCGTACACGATCCCGAAGTTCACCGCCTTCGCCCGCGCCCGCGTCTCCTTGTCCATCGTCTCCGGATCCACCTCGAAGACCTCCGCCGCCGTCAGCGTGTGGATGTCCTTGCCCGTGCGGTACGCGTCCACCAGCAGCGGATCGCCCGAAAAATGCGCCATCAGCCGCAGCTCAATCTGCGAATAGTCCGCGCTCATCAGCAGATTTCCCGGCGCTGCGATAAAGGCCGCCCGAATCTCCCGCCCCAGCGCCGTCCGCGTCGGAATGTTCTGCAGATTCGGGTTCGTGCTCGACAGCCGCCCCGTCGACGTGCCAACTTGGTTGAACGTCGTGTGCACCCGCCCCTCGGCATCGGCCAGCCCTGGCAGCTGGTCGAGATAGTTGCTCTTCAGCTTCGCCAGATGCCGGTACTCGAGCACCTGCGCCGGCACCGGATGCTTCTCCGCCAATTCCTCGAGCACATCCTGCGCCGTTGAGATCACTCGCCCCTTGCCATACTTGATCGGCTTCGCCAACGCCATCTTGTTGAACAGCACATCGCCCAGCTGCTTGGGCGAATTGATGTTGAACCGGTGTCCCGACCCCTCGTAGATCCGCTCCGCCAGCGTGTCCATATCCACCGCCAGCCGTGAGCTCATCTGCCGCAAAAACTCCGGGTCCACCCGAACTCCCGCATCTTCCATCCGCACCAGCACCGGCACCAGCGGCAGATCAATGTCGCGGTACACATCCGCCAGCGTCACCCGCGCTGCGTCCCCCTCCGCCACCCGGCCCGCATCTGCCTCCGTCGCATCCTGCATCTGCCCGCGGAACGCCGTAATTAGCCGCTCCACCGCCGTTGCCGCCTCCGCCAGCTCGGTCCCCGGCACATGCGTCAGCGCCCGGCTGGAGCTCCGCGCCGCCGCATCCGCCAGCGTGTGCGACCCATGCGTCGGGTTCACCAGATAGCTGTATAGCATCACGTCCTCGACCGCGCCCGCGAGCACCACGCCCTGCCGCGCAAGCGCCCGCTCCACCGCCTTTAGGTCATGCACATGCTTCGGCAGCGCCGCGTCCGCCAATGCCGCCCGCACCCCCTCTGCCTCGAGCGACACCTCAATCCCCATCTCCGGCGAGGCCGCCAGCCCCAGCCGGCACGCCGTCGCCTCCCCCACCACCTCCGGCACCACCTCCGCGGCCGGCGCTCCGAATAACGCCATCGTCTCCGGCACCGCCATCTCCGGCTCGCGCTCCTCCTCCTCGCCACCCTCCGCCGGCTCGGCCGCCGTCTCCTCCGCGATCGCCCGCGCATCCGCCAGAATCGCCACCGCCAGTCCGCCGCCGGGCCGCCGCGCCTCCCCGAGCACCGCCGCGATCTGCTGCTCGGTCGGCCTCGCCACCAGCTCCACCGCCGTCGTATCCTCCACCGGCGCCAGCTCCTTCAGCAGCGTCGTAAACTCCAGCTCCGCAAACAGCATCCGGCACGCCGCCACATCGATCGGCTGCGTCCGCATCTCCTCAATCGAATACTCGATCGGCACCGCCGTATCGATCGTCACCAGCTCCTTCGAGAGCAAAATATTCTCGCGATTGTTCTGTAACGACTCCCGATACGTTTTTCGCTTCACCTCCTCCGCCCGGTCCAGCGCCGCCTCTACGCTCCCAAACTGCTGGATCAACTCCACCGATCCCTTGTCCCCGATCCCCGGTGCCCCCGGAATATTGTCGATCGCATCCCCCCGCAGCGCCATCACATCGATCACCCGCTCCGGCGCTACGCCCAGGGCCGCCTCCACCCCCGCCGCGTCCAGGATCAGGTTGTCCTTGGTCGGGTTCAGGATCGACACGCTCTCATTCACCAGCTGCATCATGTCTTTATCGGACGAAACCACAAAAACTTTATGCCCCAGCGCCGATAATTTGCAGCTCAGCGTCCCGATCACGTCGTCTGCTTCAAACCCCCGATAGCTCAGGATCGGAATCCGAAACGCATCGAGCGCCCGCCGGATATACGGCTGCTGCTGCGTCAGATCCGGCGGCGTCTCCACCCGGTTCGCCTTGTACCCGCCATACTCGATGGTCTCGAACTGCTGCGTCTTGATGTTGAACTTCTGCACGTCCTTCATCTGCGCCGCCATCTCGTTGCGGTGCACCGGCGCGCCCACGTCATACACCGCCGCCAGATACTCCGGCGCGAAGTCCTTTCGCAGCTTGTTGATCATGTTCACAAACACATACGTCGCCGCCGTCGGGATTCCCGTCCTGGTCGACATCGGCCGCGACCGCTGCATCGCGTGGTACGCCCGAAAGATAAACGCCATCGAGTCCAGCAGGTAGATGGGAGGTTTCCCGCCCGGCGGCCTCCCACTCGCCCCGTCCGCCCGCGCCCGCGCCACCGCCGCCGCGCTCGCCGCCTCCGCCACACTGGTCATCCCGGAGTCTACCCGCTCCCCCCGCTTCGCCGCCGCCGCCTTCTTCACCGTCGCCATATCCAATAGGATGACACCGCGCCAAGGCAGAACAGCAAAACTCCAGAGCCGCCAGGCCTTCGCCAGCCACCCCGAAGGCGGGTGCCCCATTCATGACATCCCTACGTCATGAGTGGGCCATCGACCGCCAGGTCGATCCTACGTTCCCCTTCGAAGCCCGCGCAGGCCACTCCACAAAGAATCGTCCACCCTCACCACCCGCCCTACAGCTTCTCCGGATTGGTCGGCCCCGTATGGATGAACTTATGCACTTTAATCGCCGGAAACGCCCGCCGCACCCGCGGGGACCCCGTATTGAAGTAGTCCACGATCTCCCGCCACTCCGCCGACCGGGCCCCGCTGTTGATCTCCGGGTCCCCAATCACCAGCGCCGACCGCGCCCGCAGCAACAGCTCGCCCGCCGCCTCCGCGATCACGCCGTTCTTCTTGTCGATCCCATCCGTCTCCCTCAGCCAGTCATTACACCGCAGCAGAAACTCATGCGAATACAGCCCCAACAGACACCGCGCCATCGGCGACGCCGGCATGTGGTCCCACCGCACATGCCCGTTCACCGCCTCCACGCTCCGCCGAAACCCCGGAAACACCACGCTCGTGTCATGCAGCAGAAAGCAGTAATCGAACTTCCACCGCAGCGGCGCCTCATAGAGGGCGCTCCACTCCCACGCATTGTGCGTGCTGAACGCGTGCGAGATCCCGTCGATCGTCCGCATGCTGTCACTCGCGCACCCGTTCACCACCACCTTGATCCGGTCCGGTGTGATCCCCTCGGCAAACAGCTGCGCCAGCAGCACCGGCACGGTCCGCTCATAAAACGGCTGGCACGAAGCCACAACGTAGCAGAGCACCGTCTCCCGCGGCAGGCCCTGCTGCGGAATCAGGCACATCCGCTGTGCCCCGTGCACGATCTCCGGCTCGTCACAGAAAAAGCCCACCGGGATATCGCCCATCGACTGCGTCCACGTCGAGCTCGGGATCCAGCTGTTCTTGGCGGTCACAAACGCAAACGCCTCCTGCTCCGGCACCTCGCCATGCCGGTACGGAATCCAGCTTCCCTCATTCGGGTGTCCGTGCCCCGAAACCCTGCCCCCCAGCTGCACCGTCAGCACACCGATCGGCTCCACCAACAGGCCATCGCGTAACGGCCGCATGCGCGCAAAGAGGTGCGGCCTGCCAATCAGTCGCTCCATATTCACGCCCGGCGTCGCCACCGGAATCGTCATCATCGGAGCGCCTGTCGCCCCATCCTCCGCGACTCCGTCGAATCGCTCCTCCAGCGTCAGCATGGCTTCCGACCGATTCATCTGCTCCACTCACTCCCGCACAGCATTCCCGGAACAAACGCGCAAGACAGCCGCCTGCGTCCCAACCACGCAGTCCGGTGTCCGGCAAATAAGCTCGGTTGCTCTACAGTAACAGCGGCCCGCCGCCGACGGCATCGATCGAGATTGCCCCATCCACGCCGTCGCGCTTCATGATTGCTGCTACGCAAACTCATTTGTCTTTGCCGCTGCTCCCGTCCCTCCATGCGTGGAAGATCACGAGAGACGGAGTGCGTCCACATCGATCAGCAAGGCGCGTCGCGGAATCTCCAGCACGTCGGCTTGGTCCCGCACGGCCCGCAGAGCCTCACGCAGCGCTTGCCTCGACTCGCTCTTCAGCACAAAGTGGAACCGATAGATTCGCTTCAAGCGTGAGATCGGCGCGGCGACCGGCCCCATCACGCGCAGGTGCTCCCGCGGCTCTTGGGTAAACCAGCGTCCTAACGCCGCGGCCCACGCCGCTGCTTGCTCCAGCTGTTCGCTCTGTACTACAAGATTGGCCAGCGCCGTAAACGGCGGGTAGTGCATCCATCGACGAAACTGCATCTCCCGAGAAACAAAGCCGGGGTAGTCATGCTGCTGTGCGCTCCGGATCGCATAGTGCTCAGGATGAAGCGTCTGCACCAGCACCTGGCCCGGTCGCTCGCCTCGACCGGCGCGTCCCGCGACCTGCGTCAGCAGCTGAAAGACGCGCTCGGCCGCCCGGAAGTCCGGCAGCCCCAGGGCAAAGTCCACACCCACCACGCCGACCAGCGTGACGTTGTGAATATCATGGCCCTTGGCGATCATCTGCGTTCCGACCAGCAGGTTGATCTCGCCGGTGTGCAGACGCTGCAGCAGACGTTCCATATCGGCACGGCCGCGCACCGTGTCACGATCCATGCGACCGATCCGCGCGCCGGGAAAGAGCTCCTGCAACCGCTCCTCCCCTTGCTGTGAGCCTGCCCCGAAAAAGAAAAGGTGCTCGCTCCCGCACTTCGGGCAGAGCTGCGGAACCGATCGCCTGTACCCGCAGTAGTGACACTCCAGCCGCTGCCCGGCCGCGGCTTGCAGCTCGCTGACGCCCTGTTTATGAAAGGTGAGCGCGATGGCGCAGTTCTCGCACTCCAGCCGCTCGCCGCAGCCGCGGCAGACCACCGTGACGGAGTGGCCGCGACGGTTCAGCAGAATGATGACCTGCTCCCCTCGATCGAGCGTCGCCTGCGTCGCCGCCAGCAGCCGTCGGGAGAAGAGTTCCTCCCGGCCCACCTCGCGAAACTCCGCGCGCAGGTCGACCAGATCGATCACCGGCAACGGTCGATTCGCCACGCGCTCCAGCATCTCAAGGCGCTCATAGCGGCCGCGTTCCGCATTGGCCCAGCTCTCGAGCGAGGGCGTCGCCGATCCAAGCACCACCACGGCGCCCTCGAGCTTTGCCCGCATCACGGCGACATCGCGCGCGTTATAGCGCGGCGTCTCCTCCTGCTTGTAACTCCCGTCGTGCTCCTCATCCACCACCACCAACCCCAGGCGCGGCAGCGGAGCAAAGATGGCGGACCGTGTCCCCACCACGACCCGAGCCTCACCCCGCCGGATACGATGCCATTGCTGCGCACGCTCAGCGGGCGTCAGGGCGGAGTGCAGCAGAGCAACGTCTGATCCGAACGCCGCGAACATCTCGCCGGCGGTGGCTGGCGTGAGCCCGATCTCCGGCACCAGCAGCAGAGCGGAGCGACCGCTCGCGAGCACCTGTTGCATCGCCGCCACATAGACCGCCGTCTTGCCCGACCCTGTGACACCCCACAGCAACTGGGCCTGGAATCGACCGCGATCCAGCGCCGCGGAGATCGCCGCAAACGCGTCCCGCTGCACCGCATTGAGCGTATGCTGATGCGCCGATCTTTTCCCGCTCGACGCCAGGCTGGAAAAGGTGAGCGCCGTCTCCTCCGCCTCCAACCGCACCAGCCCGCGACGCACCAGCGTTCCGATCGTCGACGCGGGCAAGCCGCCTCGCTTGAGCCGTCGCTGAAGATCGTGCATCGGCTCGCGACCCCCGGCCGCCGCCAGTTCCGCCAGCACGGTCGTCTGGTTCTCATTCAGCCGTGGAAGCCGCACATCCTCGACCAGCACAGCAGTTCTGCTGAGCCGTCGGGCATCGCGCTGCTCCGCCTCGGCCTCCCGCGTGAGCCACCGCCTACGCAGCATGGCCGTCAGCAGCGCCTTGTTGGCGCCGGTCGCGGACCGAATCGCCGTCGGCGTGGCACTCTCTCCCGCTTCCAAATAATTGAGTACGGCATACTCGCGATCCTGCTCTTCAGGGGCAAGTCGTGATCGCCGCGACGCTCCTTTTTCGGCGCCCGCATAGAGCACGCGACGCCCCTGCTCGCTGATGCGATACACCCAGCGCTGGCGCACCTCCGCGGTCAGCGGCAGCATGCCCCGAAGCACCTCGCCCAGCGGCGCGAGATAGTAGCTCGACACCCAGCGCGCCAGCTCCATCAGCGCCTCGGGCAGCAACGCCTCGCGATCAAGAATAGCCTGCACCGGCTTGGCTTCCACCCCCTCCGGTGGAGCTTCATCGTGGACGCGAAGCACAACGCCCGTAAGCCGGCGTCCGGCAAACGGCACAAGCACGCGCCCACCCACGGGAGGCGCCTGCTCGCCGACGGCGTAGGTAAAGGTGCGATCAAGGGGCACAGGGAGCGCCACGTCACAGAACACTGCCATCTCCCCAGCTTAGCCGCGCCGGCGAGCACGAGTCACACAAGCGAGCCGCCCGACCTGGCGCACCCTTCTTGGCCGGCGTTGTATCTTCTCTGCAAACGCCATGCGCCTCCACCTCCTTCCGCTCTGTCTCGTTCTTTTCCTTCCGATCGCCTGCACGCGCGCACCCCAACCCACGACCGGCCCACCACAGGAGCGCGCCTCTCCACAGCCTCCACACGCGGAGCAGGGCCGGGCGCCAAGGGCGCGACCCCGTGCCGGCTCGCCCGGAGACTTCGACTTCTTCCTGCTCACGCTGTCGTGGTCACCGGAGTTCTGCGCCACCCACGCGACCGCCGCGGAATGCGCCACCCACGCCGGCTTTGTTCTGCATGGACTTTGGCCGCAAAACACCGACTCGACCTACCCGGAGCATTGCTCCGATGCTTCAGGGCCTGCCGATCCCTCGCAGTACAGCGACATTTTTCCCGATGCCGGCCTGCTGCAGCACGAGTGGTCCACACACGGCACCTGCTCCGGTCTTGCGCCTGACGCTTACTTCCAACTTGCGCGGCGCGCATTTCAAGGCCTGCACACACCACCGGCGCTCAACGCCCTTACGCAGCAGACCTCAGAGACGCCGGACGCCATCCTCGGCCAGTTCACCTCGATTAATCCCGGCATCCCGGCCAGCAGCCTGGCCCTGAGCTGCGGCAATAACTACCTCACCGCAGTCCAGGTCTGCCTCAGCAAGGACCTGAGCGCCATTGCCTGCAACGTCCGGAGCTGCCGTGCCAACATCGTTCGCATCGTCCCTCGCGGATCGGCCGGCCCAAGCTGAGCTCAGCGGCTCACGCCTTCGCCGGCGCCTTGAGACCCAACTCCACCATCACCCGCTGCAGATCCTTCCAAGCCTCCGCCTTCTGCCGCGGGTCGCGCAGCAGATACGCCGGATGAAAGGTTACCGCCACCTTGGCCCCGCGACAGCTCTGCCACA
Organism: Acidobacteriaceae bacterium; assembly: GCA_965277125.1. GTDB lineage: Bacteria > Acidobacteriota > Terriglobia > Terriglobales > Acidobacteriaceae > Edaphobacter. The sequence continues at coordinate 1,746,169 of CBDIBU010000005.1, forward strand.
CACCGCGCAGCGAACTCAAGGACTGCCTCACGCCCAATAGATAGGTCGCGGCCGTTGCCCCCAGCGCCACGATCACGCGCGGTTGCACGATGTCGATCTGCTCCAGCAGAAACTGCGAGCAGGTGTTGGCTTCGATCGGCTCCGGCGCTCGATTCTGCGGCGGTCGGCACTTGACGATGTTGGCGATGTAGACCTGATCGCGACGCAGGCCCATGGCGGTGATCATGTTGGTCAGCAGCTGACCCGACTTGCCGACAAACGGAAGCCCTGACGCATCTTCGTCGGCTCCCGGTCCTTCACCCACGAACAGCAGCTCCGCCGTCGGGTCGCCCTCACCGAAGACAATCGTGTGCCGTCCCGCATACGCCAGCGGACATCGCGTGCAGTCGCCTAGGCGTTGCCGAAGAAGGTCGAGCGCCGCTGCCCGATCTGCCGGTCGCACCCGCGCCTCCGGCAATGGTGCAAGCTGGTCAAACGAGATCGGCCGTGGAATCGACGCCTCCGGGGTTGGGACAACAGCTCCGCCCAGCGAGGAAGAGCGCACATGCGGAACAACAGCAGCTTGAGGGGATGCAGCGGAGACGCTCCGACCGGCGAGGAGCGCGCTTTCCTTCGGCCAAGGAACGTCACCGGAAGACGGATTCGCGAGCGCGGAGACCGACTCAAGGACGATCGGAAGCGCGTCCTCCCGGCGATAAAGGTCATAAATGCCGAGATCGCGCAGGTACTCCACAAACTCTCGAAGCTGCGTCGGATTGACGGCCATCTTCTTCGGGCGCTACAGGTCCGTTAGCTTCGGCAAGCTTTCGACCTGCTCCATGCCCCGAGCCGGGGTCGGGACGACTGCCAACAGCGTGTAGCTGACATGACCCTGCCGAATCTCATCCTGCGCCACGCGGCACGCCTTCATGGAGTTCGACACAATCGTCGGCACGGCGCCATCCTGCAACTGCCGCGCCCGTCGCGCCGCACCCTTCACCAGACTGTACTTGTTATGAAGCACACTGTTCTTTATCACGCGTCACCCCTGGTCAGACTCTACCGCACCGGCGGTGCTGCGCCAAGCCGTAGCGCTCACACCTTCGTGCCATCGGCGTCCGCCAACTCACAGAACGTCCGCCAACTCACAGGAACCGATTCAACACGGACTGTAATCCAGGCGTCTCTCGCTCCTGGTCCGTGCGACATCGACCGGCCTCGGCCTGAAGATCCGCGTCGCCCTCGCCCCGCTCCGTGAGCACAACGGCTCGGAGCTCCGCGACCGCCTGATCCAGCACATCATTCACCAGGGCGTACTTGTAGTCCCACACCCGCAGCAGCTCTTGCTTTGCCTGCGAGAGTCGCCGCCGAATCACGGCTTCCTCCGTCACGTGTTCCGCCTGACTGCGGTTGCGCAGACGGCGCTCCAGAACCTCGGGACTCGGCGGCAGCACAAAGATCGAAACCGCCTCGGCCGTGGACTGCATCACCTGCAGCGCGCCCTGCACATCGATGTCCAGCAGCAGATCCTTGCCCGCCCAATGCGCGTGGTCGAGCGCCCTCCGGGAGGTTCCATAGTAGTTGCCGAAAACCTGGGCCCATTCCAGGAACTCGCCTGCGGCCATCATGCGCTCAAACTCCTCGCGCGTCGTAAAGTGATACTCCCGCCCATCCTCCTCGGAGCCACGGGGCGCGCGCGTGGTGTAGGAGATGGAAAAATCAAGACCCTCCACCAGCGTGCGCAGCTGGCTGACCAGAGTCGATTTTCCGGACCCCGAAGGCGCTGAGATGATGAACAGGATCCCTGCCATAGAACGTGCCGTACACTCCCCGTCTCCACCTGAGTCTATAGCGACGCGCCGCGTCTACTCCAGATTTTGCACCTGCTCCCGCGCACGCTCAATCTCGGTCTTCATCTCCAGGCCAAGGCTGACCAGTTGCGTGCCGGCAGCCCCGGCCGCACTGCCTGACTTTGACAAAATCGTATTCGCCTCACGACTAAACTCCTGCAGCAGGAAGTCGAGCCGCTTGCCGATCGCGCCACCCTCATCGAGGATCCCGACAAAGCGATCGGTATGGGTTTGCAGACGGACGATCTCCTCCTCCACATCGCTTTTCTCCGCAAACATCGCCGCTTCCATCAGCAATCGATTCTCGTCGACCGGGATCTCCAGCAGCAGCTGTCGCAGGCGTTCGCGCAGTCGATCGAACTGCGCCTGCCGCATCCCGGCCCGCAGCTCACGCACGGAGCGAAGCAGCGCCGTTAGCCGAGACATCCCGGCCCGCAGCTCCTTCGCTAGCTCCTCCCCCTCGGCCTGCCGCACCTGCTGAAACGAAGCCAATACCTCCTCCATCATCGGCGGCAGATGCGCTTGCAGCAGATCGCTCGAGACCCGTCCATGCTTGCTCGGCTGGACCAACACGCCAGCCACGCGGAGCAGTGTGACCGGATCAAACTCCGTGCGCAGCCCATGCTGTCGAGCAAGCAACTGCAGGCGCTCGGTCAATGAGGCGAAAAGGCTCTCGTCTATTTGAGCGTCACCCCCGCCGGAGCCGGCCTGACCAAGCTCCAGCGCCACTTCGATATGCCCACGTTCCACGACAGATTTGATCCTTCGCCGAAGCTGCGTCTCCAAAGGCTCGCACCCACTGGGCACACGGACATGCAGATCGAGAAAGCGGTGGTTTACACCCTTCATCGTGAGCGTAGCGGGTACGCCATCCCCAAGCGTTGCCTCCGCACTCGCGAAGCCGGTCATCGATCGCACCGCGCTCACGCGAAGCCCTCGACCGAGCTCAACGAGGCTTCCGTCGGCTGATCCTCGGCAAACTGCATCTGGTACAGGCGCTGGTAGGTTCCCCCTGTTCGCAGAAGCTCCTCGTGTGTGCCGCTCTCGACGATGCGTCCGTGCTCGAGCACCACAATGCGATCCGCGCGGTGGATGGTGGAAAGTCGATGCGCGATCACAAACACGGTGCGGCCGCGCATAAGATTCCCGAGCGCGGTCTGCACGGCGCGCTCACTCTCCACATCCAGCGCCGACGTGGCCTCATCAAGAATCAGAATGGGCGCATTTTTCAGCAGAGCCCGCGCAATCGCAATGCGTTGGCGCTCCCCACCGCTCAGGCGCGCTCCCTTCTCGCCGATCGAGGTCTCATAGCCCTCCGGCAGATGGGTGATGAAGTCGTGCGCCAGGGCTGCCCGCGCCGCCACCATCACACGCTCCAGCGGCACGTCCGGCCGGCCGTACGCAATGTTGTTACGAACCGTGTCATTGAACAGCACCGTCTCCTGCGTGACCTTGCCGATCAGCTGACGAAGCGAAGCGATCGTCAGATCGCGCACATCATGGCCATCCACACGGATGACGCCGTCCGTCACGTCAAAGAAGCGCGGAAGCAGGTTAACCAGCGTCGACTTGCCGGCGCCGCTCGGTCCGACCAGCGCCACGACCTCCCCCCGCCTGACGCGAAGATCGATGCCCTCGAGCACCGCCACGCGCTCGCCCTCGCTCGCGTAGGCAAAGCCGACATGCTCCAGCGCCACCTCCCGTTCAAAGCTCTGTAGCGCCAGAGCGCCCCGCTTCTCCGTCACGTCGTCCTGCGCATCCACAAAGCGGAAGATCGCCTCGCTCGCCCCCAGGGCCTGCTGAAAGCTGTTATAGAAGAGAGCAAACTTCCGCACCGGATCGTAGAGCGTAAACACCGCCACCAGAAAGGCAATGAACGAGCCCGTGGTCATCATGTGGTGCTTAATCCGGTCGCGCCCAACCATGAGCAGCAGCGCGATCGCCACGGCGCCCAGCGCGTCCATCAGCGGGGAGCTGATCGCCTGCACACTGACCGATCGCAGATTGGCGCGAAGCAGCCGCTGGGCGGCGCGGCGAAACCGCCCCATCTCCCATTGCTCCATCCCAAAGGCCTTCACGATGCGATTGCCGGAGATGGTCTCGTGCAGCAGGTTCTGGATCTCCGCCAGCTTGTCCTGCCCGCGTCGCGTCGTCAGTCGAACGCGGCTGCCGATGCGCCGCGCCGACGAAACGATGACAGGCACAAACAGCAGCAGAAGCCACGCCAGCTTGCCACCGTACATCACCACCACCGCGGTCAAAAAAAGAAGGGTGAAGGACTGTTGCAGAAACTCGGCTAGAATGCTCGACATCGCAAGCTGCACCTTGTCGACATCGTTGATCAGCGTCGAAACAAGCGTTCCCGTGGTGTGCTTCTGGAAGAACGCCACGGATCGACGGAGCATGGCGTCGTACAGATCGTTGCGCAGATCCGTTATCATGCCGAATCCCGCGTAGTTCACCAGATAGGTGCCACAGTAGTCGCAAACAGATTTGATAATCGCCGAAACAATCAGCACATAGGCGACCACCGTCCACGCATTGTGGAGGTGACTGGGAACCAGCAGATGAAGATCGAGCGGTCGCGCGAGATGCGGCACATGAAACACAAGAACGTCGCTCGTCGGCGCGTCCAACGAAAGCACGTTATCGAAGATCGGCTTTACCAGCAGAACGCGGAGCGCAGCCATCGCCCCCACCACCGCCAGCAGCACAACCGAGGCCAGCGACGGAAGCAGATACGGGCGTAGATAGCGAAGCAACCGCCAGATCTGCTTCAAGTCCATCGCTCCAAGCCGGTCGCGCCTGCCATCCTGACATTGTAGGCGCGCGCTGCCCCGTCCCGGCCTCAGCGACGCGTGCGCGGCATGTCCCTGTGCGAGGTCTTAACCCGATAGCCCTGCTTCGCCAAACGCTTCTGCATCTCTTCCGCGATAAAGACCGATCGATGTTGCCCGCCCGTGCAGCCGAAGGCCACCGTCAGATAGCTCTTTCCCTCCTTGATGTAATGCGGAAGCAGGAAGTCGAGCAGGTCCGTGATCTTGTCCAGGAACTCCGCCGTCTGCGGAAAATCCCGAACGTACTTCGCCACCCGCGGATGACGCCCGGTGAGCTTGCGAAACTCCGGAACAAAGTGTGGGTTGGGCAGAAATCGAACATCAAATACGAGGTCGGCGTCCGCCGGCACGCCATTCTTAAAGCCGAAGCTGACCGTCGACACCGTGAGATTGCGCGCCGTGGCTTCCTGCTCAAACTGCGCATTGATGTGCGCCCGAAGCTCGTGCACGTTGAACCGCGTGGTATCAAGAATCACGTCCGCTACGTTGCGGACCGGATCCAGGCGCAGACGCTCCGCGCGGATTGATTCGACCACGGTCTCTTCCCGACTGAGCGGATGCGGTCGACGGGTCTCCGAAAAGCGCCGGATCAGCGCCTCGTCCGAGGCCTCCAGATAGACCACCTGCGTCGGCAGCTTGCGTCGAACCTTGCTCAGGATCGCGGGAAACTCCTCGATCCGCATCCCTTCTCGGACATCGATCACCAGCGCCGCGCGGGCAATCGACTGCGATCCCTTCACCAACTCCGCAAACTGCGGGATAAGATCCAACGGCAGATTATCGACCGAATAAAAGCCGAGGTCCTCGAATGCTTTGAGCGCGGAAAGCTTGCCGGAACCCGACAAGCCCGTCAAAATCACCAGCTCACGCGCATCTTCCGCCTGTGGCGCCGGCTTGGTCTCGGAGACCTTGGCCTTCTTCGTCCGCTTCGCGGGCATGGTCGCATCCTAGCATCGCGGCTTTGCTCGTGCGCCGTTTCAGAGTTCGCCCGGCACCTGATCCTGTAAGTCGACTGTGTCCAACGGCGACGCATCGGCCTTGACGTGCCTGCGGACTGTCGCCTGTCGCTGATTGTGACGAATCGACTGTTGCTCCACCTTGGCGAGCGCATCGTGCAGAGCGATCGACATCTCCTGCCCCTCGGCTACAGCCACGAACTCATGAAGCTTTCCCTTCACCGTGACCTCCGCGATTTTGCGGTACTTGTCCTCGGTCAGAATGACGTGACAACTCCCCGTCTTGCCGACGATCTTCGCAATCTGCTGAAGACCCTCCTCCGCCTGCTGCTTCAGCTTCGGGGTGATCGTCGTCTGTCGTCCAGTCAGCTCTACGTTCATCGTTTGCACCTCGTGGATACGATGCCTAGATCGCTTCTGCCGGATGTGTGTTCTACCGTACGCGGCGTTGGTGGGTACTCGGGATCTGCATATCCTCGCGATATTTGGCCACGGTCCGCCGCGTCACCTGAATGCCCTGCCGTTTCAGCGCACCGGCGAGTTGGTCATCCGTCAACGGCTTGCGCGCGTCCTCCTCCTCGATCAGCTTCTTCACCTTGCGCTTGAGCAACAGCAGGGGAAGATCGCCGCCCTCCGGTCCGTTCACACCCTCCGAAAAGAAGAAGCGCAGCTCGAAGACACCCTGGCTGGTGTGCACATACTTGTTCGCGACCGCCCGGCTGACGGTCGACGGATGAACGCCGATCTCCTCCGCGATCTCTTTGATCATCATCGGCCGCAGCGCCTCAACGCCGTTCTCAAGAAAGTCTGTCTGCCGTCGCACAATCACGTCGCAGGTGCGAACAATCGTGTTCTTGCGCTGCTCGATATTTCGCAGCAGCTGAATGGCGGACTTGAACCGATCCTTGACGTACTCCTTCACCTGCTTGTCGGTCTGTTCCGTGCCCAGCATGCGCCGATAGCTCTGATTCAACCGCAGCGCCGGCATGTCGTCCTCATTCATTACCACGACATATAGGCCATCGCGCTTCACAAAGGCGACGTCCGGCTCAATCAATCGGGTCTCGGCCTCGTTATAGCGCTGCCCAGGCCGCGGATCGAGCGTCCGAATATACTCGACGGCCGCCATCACCTCTTCCGCCGATCGCCCACAACTCCGCGTGAGCTCTCGCATATCCTTCTTCTGCAGCAGGGGAAGACAGTTCGACACAATGTGCGTCGCGGTCTTGAACAGCGGCTCCACGACACCCGGCGCCATGCCTTCGCGCGCCTCCGTCCGCCTGCGCCGTCGCAGCATCTCCGCCTCTCTCTGCTGCGAGCAGATCTGCACCAGCAGGCACTCGCGCAGATCGCGTGCACCCACCCCCACCGGATCCAATCCACTCACAATCGAGCGCGCCTCAATCACCGCCTGCAGCAGCCGCGCCCGCTCCCGTTGCTGCGCCTCGGCGCGATGCTCGGCTTCGCTCGCGTACTCCGTCGCCGAGGAGCTGCCCTGCTCCTGCCAGGCCCGGCTCGCAGCCCGCATCCGGATCCCGCGCTCAAAGGGAATTAGGCCGGAGCGCGCCGGCGCAGACATTTGCAGCAGGATCTCCACCAACTCTTCATCCGTGATCAGAAGATAGCCGTTGGTCTCCAGATTACCGACGATCAGCTCCGCGGCGGCACGCACCTCCGGCCGGAGACTCAGCGAGCCGAGCTGCCACAGCAGGTGATCGCTCAACGTCGTCGGCTGTGAAAGAAAGTGCTCGAACGAGGGCTTGTCGTACTCCTCAAAGTTCGATGGGCACTTGAAGCCGGGGTCGAGATACTCCTTGAAATACTCGCCGAAGTCGATCTCATCGAAGGGATCCTTCTCCTTGGCGCGCTCCCCATCTACAGCGACGTCCTCGGCCGATCGCTCCCGATCGCCTTCCCGCCCCGCTCTCTCCTCGAAGCTGATCCCGATCTCCTCAACCTCCTCGAGCACCGGGTTCTCGACCAGCTCCGTGTTGATCATCTCCTTCAACTCAAGCTTGTTCAACGCAAGCACGCTGACCATCTGGACCAGCCCAGGCGTCAGTACCTGCCGTTGGGAGACCTTCAGATTCAGCTTGGGTTGGAGTAGCACTGCTTGCAGATCCTTCTCTCTATGAGATCAAACGTTGGAATCGCATCTTCGGTCAACAGCTGTCGCGCAAAGAGCCTAAACGAAGTGGCCCTCAGTTTACACGCGGCCCCGGCGCTTGATGCCAGTCTAACGCCCACACCCGCCCCCGGTGAGAATGTTGCTTTGCCACATAAGTTGTAACGAGCCGGAAGGCGCACCAACTCGGTCGCAACCTCAATCCATTCTGAACTTTTCACCCAGGTAGATTCGCCGAACTTCGGGGTCGCGCCCCAGCTCAGCCGGTGTCCCGGTGCGAAAAATAGCTCCCTCGTTGATGATGTACGCGCGGTCCGTAACCGATAACGTCTCGCGAACATTGTGATCGGTAATCAGGACTCCGATTCCACTTCGCTTCAAACGAACAATGATCTCCTGCAAATCGAGCACAGCGATCGGGTCGATGCCCGAAAACGGCTCGTCCAGCAGAATAAAGCGCGGCTCGATCGCCAGACAGCGCGCAATCTCCACCCGGCGACGTTCACCGCCGCTGAGCGCATACCCGCGTGTCTTCCGTACATGGTTGAGATTGAGATCCTCAATCAGCCGCTCGGTGCGTGTACGTCGGGTCTCCCAGCTAAGATCCTGCGCCTCCAGCACGGCAAGGATGTTGTCCTCCACGGTGAGCTTGCGGAAGATCGATGGCTCCTGCGGCAGATAGCTGATCCCGTGATGCCGTGCGCGGAGGTACATCGGCAGCTGCGTGATGTCCTTTCCGTCCGCTAGCACGCAGCCGGTGTCCGGTCGCACCAGACCGACAATCATGTAAAACGACGTCGTCTTGCCGGCGCCGTTTGGTCCGAGCAAGCCAACCACCTCGCCCTGCGAAATCTCCAGACTGACCCCTCGAACCACCTGCCGGCCGCCGTAGCTTTTGCCGATCCGCTCTGCTGTCAGCGTTCTCATTGACCTACCGTTTCAACTCCAGCTCCGTGTGAACGCGACCATGGTTGCGATCTGGTGAGCCGCCTTCGACCGCAACGCTATTATCGCCCGCACGAAAGCGCAGAACAGCGCCCGTCACCACGCCCGCTGCCTCGTCCACGACCTTCGGTGGAACGGTGGGTGTTCCGGTGAGCACGAAGATCCCATCCGCGGCCGTATAGACCAGCTTGGCTCCCGTAGCAGATCGCCCAGGCTGCTGGAGGTCGACGCCGCCCTCGGCGATCACCCGCTCCAGTCCTCCATTGAGAAAGGTGGCTTCTGTCGTCCCCTCGGTCCGCCGCGGCGCCGGCCGGTTTGCCGCACCCCCGGCGCCCGAAGCTCCGCCTCCGGAACCCGAAACCCCTCCGGAACCCGGAACCCGGTTCAGAAATGCTTGCGCCTGCTGCGCCCGAACAACGCATTCGGCACTGCGCAACATAACGCCCCCAAGAAAATCCGCCCGCCGTTCCGTATCGGTGTAGTGCAGCCGCTCGCTGTCCACGCGGACAACTCTCGCTTCGTCTTCCTGCTGCTTACTCCCGGCAACCGGGTCCTTCTCCCGTTCAGAAGCCAGAATGGTATGCACCGCGACGCGGCCCGGCGCCATAGGTCCCGAGGCGTCCAGCATCCCCTCCCGCTGCCGCACGGCGATGACAGGCGCTTGGACCTGCGAGGCTCCCCGCCACATTCGCGCATCCCGATCCGCCGACCCGAAGAGCGTGACCGTGTCTTCGCTGCGATGCAGCACGGCCCGCGCCGCCACCGCGTGCACAGGGTCCGTTGGCGGGCTCGTGCTCGCCCCGGCTCGCGCCGGCTGCCCGGCTCCAGGCAGGCTCACCTCCACGTTGCCGTTCGCCTCCGCATCTCCCGTCTCTTCCGCCAGGCGAACGCGATCCGCTCGAACGGTCCGACCTCCCTGCGAGAGAGTGGCTCCTTCGCTGAGCGTTTCCTGCCGTGCTGCGCCGTCGTAGCTCGCCTCGGGCGCCGTGGCGTGCAGGCTTGTCGCCGATCCATCGCTCTTCTTCTCCGCGCGGTCGAGCACCACACCGCCATGCTGGACCGCTGAAACCAGGCGCGTCGTGTCGCTCCGCGAAGAGGCCGTCTCGCTCGTCAAAGCGAAGGTCGCCTCGATCGCGTCGGCGCGGCTGGTCTCTTCGAGACCCGTCGCTGCTCGACGCAGCACGGTGTGCCCCGTTCCCGTGACAACATCGAGTCGTGCGACTCCCGTCGCCTCCAGCCGCATCCGCGCCTGCAAGCGATCGGCCAGCAGCCCGTCGGTGCTCGCCTCCGCCCCGGACTGCGTTTGCCGGATCTCCGCGTTGCCGTCGGCGGTGATCTGTCGCACCCATCGACGACCGTTCGCGGCGCCCACCATCTCCAACAGAACCTGATGCCCCGTCAATCGCCGCACATCGGCCTTGTCGCCCGAAACTGCTTGGATAGACACATCTCTGGTGAGCAGCAGATCCGCAAGGGCGCCCTTCGCATCGAAACGGCCATCTGCGTCGGCTGCGGAGCCAGAGACCGCGTTCGTCCCTGCGAGATCGCCCTTGCGCAGAAAGTCGACGCCACCTCGCATCTGCACTCGTTCCGGGGCCTTGTCACGACGGAAGACCAGATCGGCTAATGGCGCACGTGCGCTATCTCCACCTTGCTCGATCTGCACCCCACCCGAACCCGCCACCTGCTCGATTCCACCCTCCGCCGCCAGGTGGATCACTAACTGCGCCGCCGTCACCTGCTGCTCCGCCCCTGTGTCGGGCAGCGTCTTCAGCCGCGCCGACGACAGCAGAATCTGATTGGCCACCCGGTCCAGCTCTCCATGCGCCGCGGTCAGGACGAATCTGCGACCGGCCTCGATTCCCGAAAGGCGCACATCGTGTTCGAGCGTGGTAAATCCAGTCTTCGCGTTGTAGCTCGCTCCCGTCGCATCTCCCGCCATGCCGCTGTATTCGAAGTGGAGGGGTGCGCCCGTGGTCGCGACGCCGAGCTTTTGGGAGTAAACCAAGTCGCTCGTCGTGACATGGATCGGTGGTTTACCGGCCATCTTCGCTGTCTGCGCCCGTTGCGGTGGCTCGCCACTTGCAAACAACAGTCGATCCTCGGCACTCACGGGAGCGGGCGCGGAAAGATCGAGCTGCACCACACCCAGCGCCTGCACCACACCCGTGGTCTGGTTGTACCGGAAGCTCTTGCCGTAGATCCGGTCCGCCCGTCCATTTCCTTCCCCATACAGCACGAGCCCGGCGTTCTCAAGCAGCGCCTCGCCATCCCTTCGCTGCGTCGCCTTCGCCGCATGCACCGTGTAGACGATCCGGCCCTGCACCGTCTGCGAGTAGGTCACGCCGTTGGTCTGCTTCTGAATGTCCGCGCCCAGCCGCGACGGCAGATCGTGCAGCAACTCGTGCGTCCGGGAACGCGCGTACAGCAAAATTCCGGCAAGCACGGCCAACAGCAGCGCGGCACCCGCCACAACACCCGCCCGCAGCCGCTCGATCGTAAGGCGCATCATCTGCCTCTTGATCTTCTCACCCGCTCTCGGTCTTCACCCCGCAGCAGCCTGCGCCCAGCCCGCGCCAGCCCAACGCAAGTCGATACAATCGAGGCATGGCCGACCAGCTCTATCTCAGTCTCTGGTTTCCCAACTTCCGGCTCGAGTCGCTGCCTGCCGCGCTCACCGGTGTCATGCGCCAGCTTGCGCAGCTCAGCAGCACACCGGAGGGCAAGCGGGTCCAGGCCGCGTCAGCCTATCCCCTTAGCTTCTCCGAAGCCCCCACCTTCCAGCGGCTCTATGTCACCGATGAGCGCGCCGAGGAAAATCGCGACACCACCGCCTCCATCATCGAGAACGCCGTCGCCGAGGCGACCGAACAGCTCCACGACGACATGGCCTACGAGTTCGAGATGAAGTGGCGGCTGTGGGCGCCGGACTCCGGCCCGGGCAGCAACGCCTACGAGCTCGATCAGGACGAATCACGCGACCTCTCCTCGCGCCTGGACACCCTTTGGCGCCTCGAGCAGCGCACCGTGCGCATTCTCGGCTTCGGCCCCGCCTTCGACAGCTCCAGCTTCGAGCAGAACGGCCAGATCCGCGTCGACTTCGGTCCTGATTACCCGTGGGTGCTCGACGAGGATCAAGACAACGAGGAGGACGACGAACTCGAGAGCACGGGGAGCGCGCCCAGCAACGTCCTGAGCTTTCGCGCCGACCAGGGTCAAGATAGCTCTGACGCCGCCGTGTACATTAAGCGCAACGTCGAGCTCCTCCTCGCCTTCACGCTCTCAGTCGAAAAAAACTGCGGCATCGCCAGTCGTCTGCTCTGGACCGAGTCCGGCGAACCCCTTGCCGAAAAGCTGATCGCCCGCCTGCAGCGCCTGAACTGACGTCGCGCACGTCGGCGTGGATCACCTAGCGCGCCCTTACCCAGCCACAACGATCTTCGAGAAGTCCGCAATGCGCGACAGATCCTGCCGAACCTGGGCAAGCAGCGCCAGCCGGTTCGCGCGGAGCTCAGGCTCAGGAGCCATCACCATCACCGCATCGAAGAACGCATCCACCTGCGGTCGCAGCGAAGCCACCAGGCGCAGAGCCTCGCGATAGCGTCGGCCCGCGTGCAGCTCCTCCATCTCCTGCGCCATTGCGCGCGCGCGCTCCGCCAGCGCCGTCTCCTCCGGCTCCAGCAACAGCGTCGCGTCCACAGCGGAGGAAGCGACGAGCCCCTTCTCCCGCGCCTGCTCCAGGATATTGCTCATCCGCTTGAACGCCGCGCTCACCGCCGCGAAATCGCCGCCCACATCGCCCGCTCCGCGCACCTCGCTCAACGCCTCAGCTCGCGCCACTGCATCGCGCACATCGTCCGCATCCACCGCCAGCACCGCCGCCACCACGTCGTAGGCGTTGCCCTTCGCTTCACGCAGATAGAAGTCAAGCCGCTCCGCAAAGAAGGCCATCAACCTCGCGCCAAGCTCCCCCCGTCCCTCCGCCGCGGCGTCCACGACCTGTCGCAGCGTCAACGGCAACGCCGTCTCTCCCAGGATCTTCACCACCCCGTTGGCCGCGCGTCGCAAGGCAAACGGATCCTTCGATCCCGTCGGCTCCATACCCACCGCAAACATGCCCGCGATCGTGTCCGCCTTGTCCGCGATCGCCAGCAGCGCGCCCTCCGTCGAGCGCGGCGCCTCATCCTCCATGCTCGCCGGCAGGTACTGATCGTAGATCGCCGTCGCCGCCGTCTCGCCCAGCCCCTGCGCGCGTGCATACAGCCCGCCGACGATCCCCTGCAGCTCGGTAAACTCCTTCACCAGCTCCGCCGTCAGATCCGTCTTGGCCAACATCGTCGCCCACTCCAACGCCCGCCGATCGACCTCGACACCTGCCTCGACGACCCCCTCCGCGAGCCGCGCCGCCACCCGCCGCATGCGCTCCGCCTTCGCCCCATAGCTTCCCAGGTCCTTCTGGAAGACCACCTTGTCCAGCAGCGGCACGCGGTCCACCAAGGTCGTCCGCTGATCGAACTCCCAGAAAAAGCGCGCGTCGTTGAACCGCGCCCGCAGCACCCGCTCGTTGCCGTGCCGGATCACCCGCTCCCCTGCCTCATCCACCGCCGTATTGAGCACGGTGAGAAAGTGCGGCGCCAACTCCCCGCCGGCGTCTTCCACGGCGAAGTACTTCTGGTGATCGCGCATCACCGTCACCAGCACCTCCTCCGGCAACTCCAGATAGTCGCGCTCAAACCCACCCAGAAGCACCGTCGGCCACTCCGTCAGCTGCGTCACCGTCTCGACCAGTTCGTGATCCTCACGCCACCGCGCACCCTCCACCGTGCGGCACGCCCGGTCCAGCCCCTTGCGAATCCTGTGCCTCCGCGTCTCCACGTCCGCCATCACGAACGCCTCGCCGAGCACGCGCTCGTACGCCGCCGGCCGCTCGATCACCACAGGCTCGTCGCCGTGCAAGATGCGATGCCCGTACGTGAGATTGCCCGAGCTCTTGCCGGCAAAACTTATCGGCAGCACCGTCTCGCCGAACAGCGCCAGCAGCCAGCGAACCGGTCGCACAAATCGCTCCGGCTTGCCCTGCCGAACAGGGCCCTCACCGGGCGATACGGAGTCCCCGCCGGGTGACCTTTGCCTGGTGGGGCTGAGCCAATACATGCTCTTCGCCCAGTACAGCCCCGCGAGCTCCTTGGGCAGCTCCGCCGCAATCGCCTCGGCCGCGCTGCGTCCCGGCCGCACCACCTCGGCCCGCACATAGTCGCCCTTGGCCGTCGCCACGGTCGTCAGCGCCTCAACACGCACACCCGCCTTCTTCGCAAAGGCAACCGCCGCCGGCGTCGCCGCGCCATCGCGAAAGGCGATCGCCGCGCTCGGTCCAAGCAGCTCCTCCGCGACATCCTCCTGCCGCTCCGCCACCTCCTTCACCAGCACCGCCAGGCGCCGCGGCGTCGCAAAGCTGCGCACACCGACCTCGCCACCCACCGCCAGCAATCGCTCGCGCCTGAGCATCGCCACCACGCGCCGCGCAAGCTCCGCCTCGGCCCCGGCGATCATGCGCGCCGGCACCTCCTCCAACCCGATCTCAAACAAAAACTCCGCCATCCGTCTTCGCCCAATCCCCTCGCTTCGCCCAATCCCTCGCACAGCACCCGCGCCGCTATCCCGACGAACCGCTCTAAGCCCGCGCCGCCTCGCCGTGCAACATCTCGCCCTGCCGCGCATACATCTTTGCCACGCCCACCACCAGCGTCCGGATCCGCGCCATCACGCCCACCCGCTCCGTCACGCTGATCGCCCCGCGCGCATCCAGCAGATTGAACACGTGCGAGCACTTCAACGCCAGCTCGTAGGCCCCCAGCACAGGAAACCGCTTGATTTCGAGCTGGTCACGCGCTCTGCCAACATCGCCCATCACGAGCACCGTCTTCCCTCGCTCCAGCAGCCGCAGGCACTCTGCCTCATACAGCCGCAGATGCTCCCACAGCGCGTCCACCTCCGCATAGTCGAAGCTGTACGCCGAAAACTGCTCCTCCTCCGGCAGCCGCATCTCGCCATAGGTCACCGCGCGATCAGGCCGCCCATGCTCGCCCCGCTCAATCGCCCAAACAATGTCATAGATCGAGTCAACATCTTGCAGAAATCCCGCGATCCGCTCGAGCCCGTACGTGATCTCGCCCGAGATCGGATCGAGATCCATCCCGCCGCACTGCTGAAAGTAGGTGAACTGCGTGATCTCCAGCCCGTCCAGCATCACCTGCCAGCCCACGCCCCACGCCCCGCCCACCGGCCACTCCCAGTTGTCCTCTTCGAACTTGATGTCATGTTCGCGCAGATCAATCCCGATCGCCTGGAGGCTCTCCAGATAGATCTCCTGAATGCGCTCCGGCGGCGGCTTCAAGATCACCTGCAGCTGCGTGTGCCGGTACAGCCGGTTCGGATTCTCCCCATACCGCCCATCGGCCGGCCTGCGCGACGGCTGCGCATACGCAATCCGCACCGGCTTCGGCCCCAGCACCCGCAGAAACGTGTCCGGACTCATCGTGCCCGCGCCCACCTCCACGTCATACGGCTGCTGCAGCACACACCCCCGCTCCGCCCAGAACCGCTGCAGCGTAAACAGCAGCTCCTGAAACGTCAGCGCCTTCTTCCCTGTCTTGTTTCCTGTCTTGCTGTCGACCTGCAAACCATCCACCTTGCTCGTTATTGCGTGCCCTGCCCTATACCTTTATAAGCCACTACCGGTGCAGCGCCGCCGCGCTCCGCAATCGCCGCTGCAGGTGCCGCTCGAGCAAACCGACCCCAAACCCCAGCAGCGCCCCTGCGAGTTCGCGTCCCTTCACCTCCGCCACCGTCTCCGCGATCCCCTCACGCAAAATGACTCGCACCGCCGCGACTGCCTCCGCGGACAATCGCACGCTGTCCCGTGCACGGTCATCCGCGCACGTCACCCCATCGCCCGTAGGCGACCACCACACCGTCTGCCCGCGCAGATCCAGACCGCACGCCGCGCAGTGTCCTAGCGCCGGCATCCACCCCATCAGGCGCGCCATCCACAGACAGAAATACGCTGCCGGCAGCACCACCTGGGCCGTCCGCATCTCCCCCAGAACCGCGATTGTCAGGCGAAACACCGCGTCCTCGGGCGCCAGATCGGGCATCGCCTCTTCGATCACCTCCGCCAGCAGCTGCAGCCCCGCCGTGCGCTCCCAGTCCACCGCGTCGCTTAGCGGGGACGCAATAATTTCAAAGGCGTCCAGCCGCACCAGATCCTGCTTCGGCCGCTCCGTGTAGCGCGCCAGCACCACGGTCATCGGCTCCAGCGCACCGCCAAATCGCCGTCGGCTCCGCATCGCATGCCGTGCCACGCCCTTGACCCTTCCCCGCTCCCGCGTAAACAGGCTCACCAGCAGATCCGCCTCTTCAAACGGCCAGCTGCGCAGCACAATCGCCGCGCCCACGTGCGAGATCACCCGCCCCTCTGCCCCCATCGCCTCAACGACCGAACTGCCGCAGATGGTGATCGGTGTGCAGATACCCCCAGCGCATCCAGTCGCTCGGCGTCATCCGGCCCAAAATCGGATGCTCCGTCCGATTCTCGCGCCTGCGCGCAAACCGCTCCATGGCGTCCAGCAACCCCGCCCGATCCACCGCAAACTCCTCCGTCCTCGCATGGACGCGCTCCAGCTCCGGGACGGTCGCCACGCCGTGCGGCCAGGGCAACGGCAGGTGCAGCGCAAACAACTTCATCACTCGCCGAGGCATCGTCGAAGACCGACGCACAGGCGGTCGGTCGCCCAGTGCCAGACGGAAGGCCTCGCGCACATGCCACACCATCTCCCCCGCGCACATCTTGCCCCATCTCCGCTCGTCGGCCTCCCGCAGGCGCGCAAGGCGATCACGCAGCTCCATCACGTCGCGCTCTCGAGCCATCGTCTTCATCCTGCCTCGCGAAAGAAAGCGCGCAGCCCCGAAGAGCTGCGCGCGTCAAACTATGCTGCTTCGCGAAGGAAGCGTCAGCGACCGAAGTGCGACGCGTTCTTCACCTGGAACTCCGCCCACTTCTCCGGCAGATCGTCCCCCGCATAGATCGCCGACACCGGGCACACCGGAACGCACGCCCCGCAGTCGATGCACTCGACCGGATCGATAAATAGCTGCTCCGTCCCGTCGTACCCGCCCTCGTCCTTCTTCGGGTGAATGCAGTCCACCGGGCAGGCGTCGACACACGCCGTATCCTTGGTGCCGATGCAGGGTTCCGCGATTACATACGCCATCTCAAACTCCTTCGGAATCTACCGCTGATCTTGTTCGTCCAGACCCCGATCATACCAGCAGGCCACCACGCACTCCTCATCCGGCGGCGGTGTGGCGGAACCTTATCGCTCCGTCTTTCGCCGTGCCGCAAACTCCGCCGGTGTGGGGATCGGGTCCAGCTCGCGGCCGGCAAACATCTCGCGAAAGAGATGTTGCAGCTCCCCACCGAGATGGCCGTTCGTCGCCAGCGTCTCCCGGCTGTCCAGGGTCCAGGCATCCCCCTCAAAGCGCGTCACCTGCCCGCCCGCCTCCCGCACCAGCAGCACGCCGGCCGAGGTGTCCCACGGGTTGAGGTTGAACTCCCAAAAGCCGTCCAGCCGCCCACATGCCACGTACGCCAGATCGAGCGCCGCCGACCCAGCCCGCCGTACCCCGTGCGATCGCAACGTAATCTGCTGATAGAAGTGGATGTTTGGCGATCGGTGCCGCTTCTGGCTGGGGAATCCTGTCGCCGTCAGCGACTCCTGCAGCGTCGCCGTCCCCGACACATGGATTGACCGCCCATTCAGCCACGCGCCGCGTCCCTTTTCCGCCACAAACAGCTCGTCCCGCAGCGGATCGTAGATCACGCCCGAAACCAGTTCGCCGTCCGCCTCCGCCGCCAGTCCCGCCGGTCGATGCTCACAGCCCAGCACCACGCAGAACGCCGGAAATCCATGCGCAAAGTTCGTCGTCCCGTCGAGCGGATCCACGTACCAGCGGAACTCCGCGTCCATGCCGTCCCGCGTCCCCTCCTCGCCGTAGATCCCGTGCCCGGGAAAAGCCCCCGTCAGCCGCTCGCGAATCAGCGCCTCGCTCGCCCGGTCCGCTTCGGTCACCAGGTCCACCTCGCCCTTGTACTCCGCGCGCACACCTCGCTCGTAGAAGCCCTTCAGCAGCGCCCCCGCCTCCCGCGCGATCTCCGCTGCCATACCTGCCCAAACAAACTCCGCCACGTCGTCCCCCAACACACTCGCAGCCCGGCACGCTCAAATCGTCAGCGGCCGTCGCCGTAGTAGCCCTTACGGTATCGCAGTGTGTCCTTTGCCGCGAGCGAGACGTCCGTCAGCGACACGGTGAGCCGTCGAAAGCTCGTGTCCCGACTCCCTCGCGGCGCGTAATACCCCAACACATACTGCGTCCGCAGATCGTCCGAAACCTTGCTGAACGCCGCCTCCAGCTCATGCGGGTCCTCAACATAGTAGTACCGGCCGCCGGTGTCCTCCGACATCTGAATCAGCGCGTGCTCACCCCCCGTATTCCTCCCCGCATCCGCCGCGATCGGCACAATAATGATCGAAAAAACGGTCACGCCCGCGCGCTCTGCTTGTTCCACAGCCTGCTGATAGCTCGCCTTGTGCTTGGAGTCGCCGCCGTCGCTGATCAGCACCAGAACCCGCCGCCGCCCATCCTCCGTGCGCGTCTGCCCCAGCCGTTGCGCGCCGAGGTAGACCGCGTCGTAGAGCGCCGTCTCGCTTCCGTGCTGGAGCTCGCCCAAGCCCGTCTCGATACGCCTACGATCGTTTGTGAACGACACGATCTCCCGCACGTTATCCGCGAACTCCATCAGGTCCAGCTCGTCCTGCTCCCGCAGCAGCGCGCGCACAAACCGCTTCGCCGCCTCGCGCTCCAGCCGATCGCTCGTCAGCACCGTCTCGCTCGCGTCGATCGACAGCACAATCGACAGCGGCGTCGCCGACTCCCGTTCAAAGATCGCAATCGTCTGCGGCCGCCCGTCCTCCTGAATCGCGAAGTCACCACGCGCCAAACCGCCGACCGGCAGACCGCCCGCATCGACAACCGTCACCGGAACGTTTACCAGCCGCGTCTGCACCTGAATCGTCGGGATATCGTCACCCAGCCCCTGCGGCGCCTCCGCACCCTGAGCCGCGCCTGTGCCGGCCGCCGGCGGCGGCCTCCGCACCACCGGAGCCTGCGCTCGCCCCATCTCCAACAGCGCAACCAAGGCCAGCGCCAGTGCCCGAGATCTCACCGCGCCGCCTCACCGTCCACCTGCGAAACGATCGACTCCGGAAACGGCTCGCCATCCGCCCACACCGCGCCATCCTCAAACTGCTCCCGCTTCCAGATCGGCACCTGCCTCTTGAGCGTGTCGATCACCCACCGACATGCCTCGAACGCCGCCCCCCTGTGCGCACTCGCCACCGCAACCAGCACACTCGTCTCCCCGACATGGAGCCGCCCCAACCGGTGCACGATCGCCACCTCGCGCACCCCAAACCGCTCGATCGCCTCCTCACGCAGCGCCTGCATCTGCCCCAGCGCCATCGCCTCATACGCCTCGTAGTCCAGATGCAGCGTTCGTCGCCCGCGTGTGTTGTCGCGCACAATGCCGTCAAACACACACACCGCGCCATCCGCGCCCGCCTTGAGCTCCTCACTCACCGACGCCGCGTCGATCCTCTCCCGTACGATCGCGATCATCGGCGAACACATACCCGCTCGTTAGACGCGCACCTGCTCCGAAACGCATCGTCCGTCGATCCCCCGCTCACCGGCGGCAGCAGCGCCACCACATCCCCCTCGTGCACCCTGTCCTCGCGCCTTGCGTACTCCTGGTTGATCGCCACCGCCAGCGATCGCCAGATCGTCGTCTGGCCCGGCATCTCTGCCTGGACCACGCTCACGACCTCCGCCACACTCGCTCCGTCCCGCACCGCGATCTCGCGCTCTGCCTGCCCTGCCAGCTCCCGCAACACACCGAACAACAGCACCCGTATCCGCATCGCCTCAGCATAGCCGGAAGAACTTCCGTTCTCCGCGTCACTCCACAGCACCAAAACAAAAGGGAGCCGCGACGACCTCTCGCAGCTCCCTTCCCATCAACGCACACCAGATCAGACCGCGAGGCCCAGCACCTCGTCCCGCACGCTCTCGTCGCGCGCCGCCTCACGACGAGTCTGCGGCAGCGCCACCGCCAGCACATCCTCAAATCGCGACGCATAGTGGATCGTCACGCCGTCCGTCTGCTCCTTCGTCAGATCCTCCTCCACGTTCGTCTTCACGTCGATCGGCAGAATCACATCCCGCACGCCCGCACGCTTCGCCGCCAGAAACTTCTCCTTGATCCCGCCGACCGGCAGCACATTGCCGCTCAACGTAATCTCGCCCGTCATCGCCAGCAGAGGATGCACCGGAACATCCGTCAGCAGGCTCACCAGCGCCGTCGCCATCGTCACGCCCGCGCTCGGCCCGTCCTTCGGAATCGCGCCCGCCGGCACATGGATGTGCAGATCGATATCCTTCAGCACATCCTCGTCCAGACCCAGCGACACCGCGTTCGACCGGACCCACGTCAGCGCCGCCTGCATCGACTCCTTCATCACGTCGCCAATCTGCCCCGTCATCGTGAAGCCGCCCTTGCCCTTCATTTTGTTGGCCTCGATAAAGAGCACGTCGCCGCCCGCCGGCGTCCACGCCAGGCCGACCGCCACACCCGGCCGCTTGGTCCGCTCGGCGATCTCCGTGTCGACCCGGACCTTGATGCCGCCCAGAAACTCGTGCACCAGCTCCGGCGTCACCACGACCTTCGCCGTTTCGCCCTCGGCAATCCGTCGCGCCACCTTCCGGCACACCGTCCCGATCAGCTGCTCCAGCCGCCGCACGCCCGCCTCTCGCGTGTAGTGCCGCGCGATCAGCGCCACACTCTCCGTCGGAAATTCGATTGTCTCGGCAAAGCTCGGCACCGTCTCCACCGTCGTCGCCGGGCCAGGTTCGGCATCCTGCGCATTCTCCGTCGTCGGCGCCTCCGGCTGCACGGCAACCTCCTTGGTCAACCCGTTCTCCCGCGCCTGCCGGGGAATCAGATACCGCTCCGCGATGTTGACCTTCTCCTCCTCCGTGTAGCCGGTGAGTTCGATGATCTCCATGCGGTCCAGCAGCGGCGCCGGAATGGTGTCCAGCTGATTGGCCGTGCAGATAAACAGCACCTTGCTCAGGTCAAACGGCTGGTCCAGGTAGTTGTCCCGGAAGGTGTTGTTCTGCTCCGGGTCGAGCGTCTCCAAGAGCGCACTCGCCGGATCGCCCCGGAAGTCGCGCCCCAGCTTGTCGATCTCGTCCAGCATGAAGACCGGATCCTTCACCTCCACCCGCTTCAGGTGCTGAATGATCTGCCCCGGCAGCGCGCCGATATACGTCCGCCGGTGCCCGCGGATCTCCGCCTCGTCATGCATCCCGCCCAGTGAGATCCGGCTGAACTTCCGTCCCAGCGCGCGCGCAATCGACCGCCCCAGCGAGGTCTTGCCCACGCCCGGAGGCCCGACAAAGCACAGAATCGGTCCCTTCATGTCCGGCTTCAACCGCCGCACACTCAGATAATCCAAAATGCGGTCTTTCACCTTCTTCAGCCCGTAGTGGTCTTCATCCAGAAACTGCTTGGCCTTCTTGATGTCGACCTCGCCGGCGCTCGTCTTCCCCCACGGCAGCACCGCCAGCCACTCGACATAGTTCCGCGTCAGGCTGTAGTCCGCCGCCATCGCGTTCATCCGGCTCAGCCGCCCCAGCTCCTTCAGAGCGTCCTTCTTCACGTCCTCCGGCATCCCCGCGTTCTCGATCTTCTCCTTCAGCTCGGCAATGTCCTTCTGCGTATCGTCCTGGTCGCCAAGCTCCTTCTGGATCGCCTTCATCTGCTCGCGCAGATAATAGTCGCGCTGCGACTGCTGCACCGAGTCCTGCACCTCGCTCTGGATCTTCTGCCGCAGCTGCTGCACATCCAGCTCCTTCGCCAGATGCTTGTTGAGCCGCCCCAGCCGCGCCATCACCTCCGTCGTCTCCAGCAGCTCCTGCTTGTCGGCCGTGGTCAGAAACGGCAGGTTGGCCGCGATAAAGTCCGCCAGCCGGCCCGGCTCGTCGATGTTCAACGCGATCGTCTGCAGATCGTCCGAAAGCGTCGGCGACGCCGCGACAATCTTTTGAAATTGCTCCAGCACGCTGCGCTGCAACGCCTCAAACTCCGGCGACGGCGTCGCCTCCGTGTCGTCCAGAGCCTCCGCCTCCGCCGTCATAAACGGCGTGCGTTGCACATAGTCCTTCACCCGCACACGCTCGTTGCCTTCGGCAAAGACGAACAGGCTCTGATTCGGCATCTTGACAACCTTGTGGACGGTCGCGCGGGTGCCTACCGCATGCAGATCGTTTGGCTCCGGCGCGTCCTGCCGCGCATCCCGCTGCGCCACCACCAGGATCGTTTTCTCTTCCCCTAGGGACTGAATCAGCTGTATGGAGCTCTCCCGACCCACCGTCAACGGCAGAACCGCATGGGGAAAGAGCACCGTGTCCCGAACCGGCAGCACCGGGATCGCGTGCGGTCCTGCCGTCGACGCCTCCCCCGTGCTCTTGCTGCCTGTCGGCTTGATAACGCTAACGAATTCGCTTGGCATGAGTGTCCTTCTGTCATATTTCCTTCTATCAGATGCAACCCGACCGGGGAAGTCGCAAACCGCGGGCAGTTGATCCTTCACGCCGCCGCAACATACCGTCCCATCTCCTTCACCATCCCGCAATGCCCCGCCAGCGAACCCAGAATCGCGTCCGCCAGCCCAGGCTCCGCAAAGCGAAGATCCACATAGAAGATGTACTCCCACGGTCGCCCATGCACCGGCCGCGACTCGATCCGGGTCAGGTCCGCGCCCGCTCCCGCCATCGCCTGGAGCGCCGCCACCAGCGTGCCCGGCCGGTGCTCGACAGCAAACGCGACCGTCATCTTGTTCCACGCCTTCCTCTCCCCATGTTTCCACCCATCCCGCTCCCGCGCAATCAGGTGAAAGCGCGTGAAGTTCTCCGCGTGGTCCTCGAGCCCCTCCGCCAAAACCTCGCCCCCATACACCTCCGCCGCGAGCCGTGGAGCGATCGCTGCTCGATCCCGCAAGCCTTTCTCCACGATCCACTTCAGACTGCCCGCCGTGTCATAGAAGGGCGTTGCGGCGATCTCCGGATGTGCTCCCAACCATTGCCGACACTGCGATAACGCCACAGGATGCGAGAGCACGCAACGTACGTGCTCAAGCAAGGTTCCGGGCATCGCCAACAGCGAATGACCGATACGCAGGCGACACTCCCCGATCAGCAGAACCGGGCTCCGGAACAGCAGATCGTAGTGCTCCACCACGGAGCCGTGCAATGTGTTCTCGATCGGCAGCACGGCCCCGTCCACCGTCCCGTCGATCACGCGCCGAAGCACCTCCTCAGAGACCGAGCACGGCACCACCTCCGCACCCGGCTGCATCCCCAGCGCCGCCATGTGGCTGTTCGAGCCGAGCTCTCCCTGGATCGCAAGCTTCATGGGTGCTCGCTGCTGCGTGGCCAACTCACACATGTGCTTATCTCACGCACAGAACCTCCCTTTCGTTTGATCATTGGCAACCTCGATTGGGCCCTTCGCACCTTACACGAAGGTCGCCCCGACGGCGTTACACGCCGCTGCCTTGGGCGCGCCGGGGAGAGTTACGTCATGCTTTGGACCATTACTATCATTCTCTTCATTCTGTGGATCGTGGGCCTGGTCAGCAGCTATACCTTGGGTGGATGGATACACATCCTTCTCGTCCTTGCGATCATCGTTTTGATCTTCAATCTTCTCTCAGGGCGACGCGCGTTATAACTCCTCGCGGTCGTCCCCTAACTTCCAGGTAAGCACACGCAAGGAGCCGAATATGAGCACAGATAGCACATCAGGGAAGTTGGATCAGGTTGTCGGCAAGGTGAAGCAGGGTGTCGGCGAGGCAGTCGGCAACGAAAAACTTGCAAACTCAGGCGCAGCCGATCAGGTCAAGGGTGATGCCAAGGAGAGCTGGGGCAACGTCAAAGATGCCGCGGCGGATGTGAGCAATCGATCGAATACCTCGGCCGACCGAACCACAAGCGAGGCCGGGAGCACCGCGAATACAACCCGAGATAACGTCGTTCAGGCCGCGGACAAGGCAAAGAACAGTGTCGAACAGAAGGTCGACGAATTCCGCGCTCGGCATGATTCCTAGCCAGCGCCTGTTTTGCCACAAAACGTTGTCACCTACGCCGGCCGCATAAACACGTCAAGGATCACCGCCGCAAAAAAGACGACTGAGATCATTCCATTCAGCGTGAAAAAGGCTGCATTCATTCGACGGAGATCGCGGGGATTCACCATGAGGTGCTCGTACAGCAGCAAAGCTCCCACGATGCCGATTCCCGCCTCCGCGATCCAGCCCATCTTAAACAAGTGCACGAGCCAGAGAAGTAGACCTACCATCGCGACATGCATGGCGCGGGCGATGTGGAACGCCGTGTCTAGCCCGAAGGCCTGTGGAACGCTTCGCAACCCGACGCCGCGATCGTGTTCAAAGTCCTGGCACGCGTACAGCACATCAAAGCCGCCCACCCATAACAAAACCGCACCGGTCAGCACGATGATCCGTGGATCGAGCGAGCCCCGGACCGCGATCCACGCAGCCGAAGGTGCGATCCCAAGCGCCAGGCCGAGTACCAGGTGCGACCAGCGCGTGATGCGCTTCATGTAGCTGTACAGCAGAAGAACAGCCAGCGCCGCTGGCGCGAGTATCACGGTCAAGCGATTGAGCATCGCGGACGCAGCGACAAAGACAACACACGCCATCACAACAAACCACAACACAAACGCGGGTTGAAGATCGCCGGCGGGCAATGCCCGACTCGCGGTGCGCGGATTCGCTCGATCAATCTCCAGATCAGCCCAGCGATTAAACGCCATCGCCGCGGATCGCGCGGACACCATGCACAGCACAATCCAACCCAGCACCTGCACTCTGGGCCAGCCATTGGCTGCAAGGACAGCAGCGGTAAGCGCAAACGGCAGCGCAAAGATCGAATGCTCCCACTTGATCATCTCCAGCGTGGTCGCCGTATTCTTCCAGACAGAGGCCATGAGCTATCGTAGCGGACCCGAAGTCCGCGAAGCACCGCCGGTCCTAGCGGTTTGCCGAACTCCCCGCAACCTGCAGGTCGTTGGTCACCTTGAAGACCCCAGGAACCTGATTTGCCCGGATATTCGCCACATCTTTATCGCCTTGGCTATCGACCACTCCCGAAAGAGTCACATTGCCGTTCACGACCGTGATACGGATCGGCTTTGCTGGATCCATCGCATACCTGTTCAGCTGCGGCGCGCCATAGATCGCCCGAGCCTCCTCCACGCGAATGCGATCATCCATGGGCGAGACAGGCGCGACCTCAATATTGTCGATCACATCCTTCACACCGGGATAGTTCGACACCAGGCTGACGGCCGAATCCTTGTCGACCGGTCCATAGGCCACGCCGCCAAGCGTCACCACACCGTTCTGGACACCGATGGTCAAAGCATTGAAGGCCGTTGTCCCATATCCCACGCGGTCATACGCCAGCTTCTCTGCTAGCTTGTTCCGCAGCGTCGCGTCCTCGACCGTGGGCCCGCTGACCTGGATCTCGTTCTCCACGCCCTTCACGTTCTTGCGATGGTGAGCCTTCTTATCCGCATCTTCCTTAATGCTGTAGATCGGAACACTCCCGCTCAGAGTCACGATGCCGTTGCTGACATCCACTTTGACGTCGCTGTAGCGCTTGTTGTCGAGACTCTTCAAAACTTCCGTCTGCAACTGCGCATCGCCCGGCGCGCTTGCAACCGTTCCGGCCGTAGCCTGCGCCTGTAAAGTGTGCGCTGACGTTAGCACGCTCAATATTCCGCCGGCGAGAACCACCCATCTCTTCTGCTCTATCATTCGATGCTCTCCTGAGCTGCGTGTACTTCGGGCCCGCTTCACGAACATAGGACGCATAGAACGCGAAAGAGGATAACTGCGTTCGGCATGATATTGCCGCGGCTCAGCGGTATCGCTTGCGCAACTTATACACAATGCTGAAGACACCCGTCTCATCCCGCGTTACAGAGATCGACTGATTCTCGCTTAGCGCGTAGTTCACCTGAATCAGCTGCTCCGTTTGTGAGTTCACATTGGTCGCAAACACCACAGAAAGTTGCCGCGACAACTGCTGCTGAATCGTGATCCGAGCGCCCGCTGTGCCCAACGTACCGACATAGGCCGGGTCGATTTTCACGCTGCCGCCGCCGAACAACTTAGAGACACGGCTGCTCACGCCGGCATTCAAAGCGCCGCTGAGCAGCGCATTGGTCGTCGGGTCCGTGCCCGCCTGCGTCAGCTGTTGATTGCTGATCGCCGCTTCCTCCTGCGTCTTTCCTAACGCCAGCAGGTTGAAGATATCCGCCTCACTCAGTGGCGGCTCAGAGCGATAGGTCGGCTTCAGCGAGTTCGCCGTCCCGTGAACGCCGATCGTGATGTCATAGTTCTCGACCCGCGCCGTCGCATCCAGATCGATCACCGGATCAATGCGCACCGGATTCGTGAAGTAGATATCTCCCCGTTGCAGCTGGTACTTGGTTCCGGCAAAGGTCGCGCTGCCATCCGTGATCTGCACCCGGCCAAGCACCGTCGGCTCGGCCACCGTGCCGCGAACCGTGAGATCGACCCCGCCCGACAACTTCGCGTAAGAGTTCTGGAAGTCGAGCTGCGGCGAACTCGTCACGTGAATGTCCATCCGGACGTTATTGACCAAGGAGTTCGGGCTAGCCGGTGCGCTCACGCCACCCGTCCCCCCGAAGGCCGCAAAGTCCACATCCGCCCCGACCGTGAAGCGTGTGATCAGCACCGACCCGCTCAGCAGAGCGCCGTCGCTTCCACCTTGCAGCTTCAGGCTCGCATCCGCCGTTGTGCTCAACCCGTTCAGGCGATAGCGCACCTTCTGCGCGGTGAGCGACAGATCCGCATACAGACCGCCCTGGTACATCACAAAGCCGCCAAGGCTCAGCTGACCGCCGCCTGTGCTCGCCTTCAACGACCGCACCTCGAGCCGGTTCTCATTAAAAGCAAGCTGCCCGTTGAGATCCGTAAGCCCATTCGAGATGCCGTCGATCGACGCGTCCACATGCTCGAAGTCGACCGTGCCGGTCAGCGCCGGCGCCTTCACACGCCCGCCCGCCGCGACGTTGAACTCCACCTTGCCGTCGGCAATCACGTCCGGGTCAAACGTGTGCGCGATCGTGGCATTGATGTGGCCGGTGGCAGTGACATCGAGCTTGCCGCCTTTGGGGTTTGTCGCGCCGAGCACCTCGGCCGAGCCCTGGACCCGAAGCTCGGTGTCCTGCCCCGTAATGTGCAACGGCTGAAGCGTGGCCGTGCCGTTGCGAAGATCGATATTAAGCGGTCCGTCCGCCCGGAAAGCATAGCCCTGGATCGACCCGGAGAGCGGCTTCAGCACCGCTGTCCCGTTCAGCAATGCCGGTGTCTTCAGCGGTCCGTTCACCGAAACCGTGCCCGCGATCTCTGACGAAACCTTGGTCGTGCCCGGTGCAAAGATCGCCAGCGGCTTGGCGATGTCCAGATGCAGCAGGGAGAGCTGCGCCTTGGTGTCGTAGTCGCCCGTCAGCTGCGTGGTCGCCGTGCCCTTCAGCTCCGCACCGACCAGGGAGGAGTCGAACGTGACAAAGGCGGTCTTGCCCTGCGTGCGCGCATCGACCTCGGCCTGCCCCAGCGCCTGCCCGTTGTAAGTTACGTTCCCCAGCGTCAGCCTGGCCGTTAGCCCGGGCTCCGCGACCGTGCCGCGCGCGTCCGCCACCACGTTCAGCACGGCGTCCGCGGGAAGATGCTGCTGCTGAAAAAGATCAAACTTCGACAGCAGCAGATTGCTTCCTTGCACGTGCGCATGGATCTGCTCGGTCGCAAGATCGTAGCCGCCGTTGCCCGTGATCTGCATCCCATGCAGCTTCACCACAAGCTGCGTCGCCTCAATGTCTTTCCCCTGGACGGAGGCGTCCACCACCACGGAATTGTAGTGCTCGCCGTAGGCGACACCGTTCACCAGACTCACTTCCCCCGAGCCGTTGAGCGTCTTCAGGGCGCCCTCGGCATGGCCATTGACGGACAGGGTCCCCGTGACCGGATACTTGCCCTTCTGCCCCGCGAGATCAAGCACATCTTCGAGCGAGGCGTCGTTCAGCGTCACCTTCGCATTCACGGTGCTGCCGTCGTCCATAACGTAGCTGACGACGCCGCGGCGCGAAACCACGCGACGGGGTGTCACCGCGCCCGAGGCGATCAGAACGGCCGACCCTCGCTTAATTGTAGAGCTGGCCACCGCGAGACCAGTCCGCGGGGCATACTCCGCATCGGCAACAACGGAATCGATGTGAACGTCCGCCTGCGATCCCGCGTGAACAAACAGATCGTTCGCCTGTAAATGTCCCTTCACATCGAGATCCTTCAATCGGCCCCGAGCCGTGCCCTGAAAGCCGAGCGAGCCATGGAGCACGATGGGCAGCGCCGCCGACCCCTTCTTGCCGTTCGCCTCCACGCCCAGGCTGGTGAGCAGCTGATCGTACTCCCCGAGGTCATGCACGTTGACGTCCGCGCGAAGCTCCGTCAGTGGATCACCCTTGTTCACGCCCACCACGCCGCTTGCCTCGATCGTCGACTCCGGCGTGCGCGCCACCAGGTGATCGATGTTCACCACCTGCGTCTGCCCGCGATAATGAGCCACGACCTCCCCGGTCAGCGGGATGTTGGCCACCGCGCCCTTCGGTCGCGAGCCCGTCGGCGCGAACTTCACCTGCGCATCCACGTTGACGGTGTCGGCAATGTCCGCGGCCGGGCCGCCCCACTCCGCGCGCACCGGGCCGGTGAACGCCGTATCGAAGCCGAAGTCCTTGGTCTTCGGCGCGGCAATCTCGAAGATCGTGCGAAGGTCGATACGATGGACACTCACGTTCAGGATCGCGTGCGCCCGATTCACCGGCGTAAGCTGAACGGAATCGACCGGCGGCTTCGCGCCCATGCCTGCCGCCGCCTTGTTCGCTGTCGTCGCGGCGGCCACCGTCGTCGGGCTTTGCGCCGGCGCGCTCGGCGCGACCTCGCCCAGCCAGTTCGAAATGCGCAGCTCGCCCACCGCGCTTCCGCCGCGCTGCAAGTACCCCGTCAGCGCGGTGAACAGCAGCTCCGTCGGCGTCACGTGCAGCTGCGCGCTCCCGTTGATGTCGTGCACCCGCACATATTCGTCGTGATAGCCCGCGTCATGGAGCTTGACCGCCCCGACCACCAGGTAGCCTGCCGTGCACGCCGGATCGGGCGGCAGCTCCTTGGTGCTCGGGTTCACGGCGTCCTTGGCGTGGTGCCGCTCCCAGAAGTGCGGCTGCTTCTGTGCCACCTGCGGCTCCACATAGCAGCTGTGCCCCTTGACGTGCAGCTCAAGCGATCCCGCATCGAGCCCAGGCACACCGCCCAGCACGGCAATCTGCTGCAGCGCCAGCGATCCGTCCACCGCAGCCTCATACTCCGGCTTGGCAAAGTGCCGGATCGAGGCCGACGCCGTGAGCTCCGACGTCGCCCCGGTGTGAAAGTCGAGCTGTTTCAAATCGGCGGCATCGCGCCCGAGCTCCGCGTCCACATGCAGCCGTGACTGCGCCTCGGGCTCCTTCGCCATGCGTGTGCGCAGATCGTTCATGTCGATCGTCGCGCCATACCGGTCGTTTGCCGGAATGTAGTGAACGTTCGCCTGGAGATCGCGCGCCGCCAGATCGAAGGGTATCGCCCGATCGTTGACCACCGCCAGGCCGTCCACCGCCTCGATCTCCTTGGCCTGCAGATTCAGCAGCGTATCCTGCACTGGCTCTGTGCTCGCGGTCGGATGCTTCGGCTCCGGCTGATTGGTCTTGCCGTTTTTGTCGATGATCAGATGAAAGTGCGGCTGCTCCACACGCAGAAGATTCAGGCCGATATGGGACTGCGGCCCCCGGCCGACCGTGTGCGACAGGAAAGTGTTGATCTTGACCCGCACCAGCAGACTATTCGCGGAAAGATACGGCATCTCCCCCGGCCCCTCAGTGCCGTGAATCACCAACCCGTCCGCCTCGATTGCCAGATGCCAAAGATTGAAGTGGAGGGCGCGCAGATCGACTCGCCCCCCGGTCGAATCCTCGAGCACCGCGACCACCTTCGCCTGAACCCGTCGTTCAAAGTCCGCCGTCGTCGAGTACCAGCTCACAAACAGCACAAGCACCGCGATCAGCAGCAGCAGGCTGCCCACCACCCAGGCAAGAAACCTCGCCACCCGGTGTCCTCTGCTTGCCGCGTGCGGGCTGGTCTGGCCGGGCACAGGATCTGGAGCCGTCGCTTGCCTCATGACGCGCTTCCTCCGTCCGCGACGATCTGCACCGTCCCCTGCGCGCGCAGGGACTTCAGCCAGTCGGCGAGAAGACCGCTCACCCGCTGCTGCAACAGCACCTCTTGGATCCGATCCGACAGCACCTTCAGCGATGGCGCCTTGACGTGTTGTTTGGCATACACGGGCAGCATGGACGTCTCGTAGTAGCTCTTGATCTCCGCAGGCGTAATGATGGCACCCGTTCGGAAGCGGAGCTCGACAAAGGCAAGAGCCTCCATCCGGTCGCGAACGTAGCTGGTGAGCTCCGCCTCCGTCACGCCCTGCTCGGAGAGGAATCGCTGCCATCCCGCATCCGTCTCACAGTGCATCCGCTTACACGCTGGAATGTCTCGCCGCATCCCCGCAATCTCGCCCGTGACCTCGGCGTCGGTGATGGCTTTATGCGGCTGCAGCTTTGCCTGCTGCAGCAGCAGCCGCCGATTCACCAGCCGCTCAACGGCCTTCTCTCGGGTAAAGGCGCCGGTTGGGTCGGTCACTGGCTGAAAGGCGATCAGCCGTCGTTCCTCGGCCACATCGCTCTCGAGAATGACATCTCCGTTCACCACCGCGACCATCCGATCGAGCAGCACTCCCGGATGCGGCACCGTATCCTGCATCTGCCTGTCCACCGCCTCCGCCGCGGGCGAGCTGTCAGAAACCGCGCCCGTGCGCGCCGCGGACGGCTGCGGTGTTCCAGGTTGCGCCGCCGGCTTCTCTGAGATATTGCCAGGCGCCAGCGTACTCGTCGCGGCGGGCGCCTGCTGCGCCCTCGCCGAAGTCTGCACCGCGGCGCACGCCGTCCACAGCAGAAGACACACGCCGGCTGTCCGACCACCGCCCGCACTCGATTTCGACCGCTCGCGTCTCATCGCCTAGAAGCTCTGTCCAATGCTGAAGAAGACGTTGAAGTGGCTCGCCTGGCCCACGTGCGGTGGACTGTTCGCGAAGTCGTACAGCACAGGATAGATCGGCGGATTGAGGTTGTAACTGAAGTCGGCACGAAGAGGGCCGACGGGTGTGCTGTACCGTGCGCCTAGGCCGATGTCGTGCGAATAGTAGTTGAAGTCGCAGGTGCCCGTGTGCGACGCGATCACCGCTGCGCTCGACACATCACGGCAGCTATTCTGGTTGGGCTGGTGAAAGCGCAGAAAACTCGGAAACATCTGGTTCGCCAACTGGAAGACGTTCCCCATATCGTGGAACAACACAAAGCTCACGCTCGATCCCACCACCGGCAGCGTCGGCGGCGGCAGACGAAGCTCCAGCTGGTTGACCACCACAGCCGTCCCGCCGACGGGATAGCCGGTCTGCAGATCGCGGGGGCCGGCCCCATTGATCGGAAACCCGCGAAGCGACGTCGCGCCTCCGGCATACAGCCGCTCGGGTAGGGGCACCGCCGTACAGCTCGCGTTCGTCGTCAGCAGCACGCCCGCGCAGACCACGTTCCCCACATTCGGGTTGGCGCCGAACGACTGCTCATACCCCAAGCGCGTGTTGCGCGCAATAACGTACTTGCGATGTTTGCCAAACTGGTAATACGTCGCGTACGAGCCGTCAATGCGATTGAACGCGCTCTGTGATCCGAACTTCGACGATGCCCAGAACTCCGTCAGCTGTGTGTACGACCCACGGACAGCGTCGAGCTGCGTCGGCGACCGCAGATCGTGGTACCACGTCAGCTGCGGGCCGCCCACACGCACTGGCTGGCTGAGCAGCGGGATCAGATTTGCCGAGACCTGAAGACTGTTCGGATCGACCTTAACGCGGCGATACTGGAAGTCATAAATCAATGTGTCCGCGCGCTTGATCTTCTGCGTGAGCCGCGCATCGGCCTGCAACGTCGACGCGGAGAAGGTTGTGATGTTCTGCACATTCGAATATCCACCCGTCACTGACGCCGTCAGGGCCGGTCGATTGAACAGGTTCGGATTATTGAACGTCAGCGCGGCAATCTCTTCAAGCAGCCCATAGGTCGCGTGCAGCGTCAGCGACTCCTGTGTGCCGCGAAGGTTGATCCGCGAGACATCGAGCGAGGCGCGCGGACTCACGCCGGGCTTGCCCTCCTGCGAGACCGACGTGTTCGGCGGCAGACCCAGCAGGATCGCCGATGCCGGCGAGATCTGGCCGCGACGCGGCGTGCCCGTCTGTGCTTCAAAGCCGAACCCGTAGGTCACGTCCCATCGCCTGGCCTCGGTCAGCTGCAGCAGAACGTTCTTCTGCGGAATCTGCCCCGTCGGGTTCTCAACCGCCGCCACCACCTCATTAAACAGCGCCAGGTTGTACAGATTGCGCTGTGTGTCGAGCAGCGCCGTCTGATCAAGCGGATCCTTTGCGTGGATCTCGATCTGATTCTTAACGACACTCGGCCGCGTATGGTCAAGCCCACTCATCAGCACGCTATCGATGAACACCTGCGATCCCTGAACAACGTTGAGCGACACGTTCGTCCGGTCCGCATCCGCCGCATCCGGCGTCTGCTTCACGGTGACCTTTGCCTGCTCGAAGCCTTGACTTAGAAAATAGCTCTGTACCGCATCCCGGTCGCCGGTCAGGCTGATCAGCGAGTACGGCTGACCCGACTGTGAGTTCAACAGACCGCGAACCGCCGGCTCAAGGCTCGGGTCCACCCCCACCAACTCGACCGTTCCAAACTTCTGCTGCGGCCCTTCAGCCACGGTGTACAGCACGCGTATCTCCGCCAGCTTCAGCGGCCTGCCATCCCTGTCGTCGATATCCGTCACCGTCGGCGTCACCTTCACTTGGCTGAAGCCGTTCGCCCGATAGATCCCTTCGATCGAACTCACATCATCCGCAACCAGCGCGGGGCTGTATCGGCCGTTGCGGACATAGGCATCCGCCTTCTGCACGCGCAGCCGCTCCCGCAGCAGGTCGTCGCTGAAGTACTTGTTTCCCTTGAGCTCGATCGACAGAACCTTGTGCTTCACACCCCGGTCGACCGTATAAAGAATCCGTTCGGACGGCGTGTTCGCACCGATCACCTTGACCGCCACGTTCGCGTCAAAGTAGCCCTGCTGCACCACAAACTCCTTGATGTTGTGGGTGCCTTCGTTCAACAGATCGTTATCGATCGTCCCCTCTTCATAGATCGGTACCAGGAGTTTCAGACGGGCGCTCGATATCTTCACACCTTCGACCAGCACCTGCACCTTGGGCCCCTCGCTCGCCGTGAACTGATAATTGAGCTCATCGTTTGCGGGGGTGTAGGTCGACTTCGTCAGCGTGATCGTTCCCTCCAGATGATCCTTCTTCTGGTACTGCGCGCGAAGCTTGTCCAGCGCGTTCGACGTCGTGTCCCGGTTCACACGGCTGCGGCGCTTGAGCTTGCCCTTCTTGCGGAAGTCCTTTTCGGTCAGACCGGCATCCGTGCCGAGCACCGCCACATCGCCGACTCTCGCCTGTGGTCCCAGCGCCACGGTGTAGGTCACATCCACCAGCTTGTGGTCGCGATGAGGCGTCGCGGAGGCCTGGATCTTCGGCTCGTAGTAGCCGTTCTGCTCCAGCGTCTGCCGGATTCCCTCGGTCCCAGCCGGAACCTGGCTCGGCGAAAACGCCGTTCCCGGGTCAAGCTTGGTGGCAAACTCGAGCAGGCTCGACATACGCTCGCTCTTGATGCCCAGAATCGTGATCCGGCCGACAAAGAACCGGGGAACACCCGCGAAATAAAGCGTAACTGTGTTGTCGTGCTCTTCACCGCGAACGGCGATGTCGCGATACTGCCCGCTGGCAAACAGCCGTCGCGTGCTCTCCCGCACCTTATCCGGATCGAGTGGCTGGCCGGCCTTTTGGCTGAGTTCGCTTGGCAGGGTCTCCCCGTTGGTGAACGTTACGCCGGTGAACTCGATGCGATCCACCAGCTTTCCGCTGAACCGCGCCATGGAGGCCGAGGGGCCGGTATTGAGAGCACGCACAGCGGGCCCACCGATCACCTTTGGCTGACCGGTCTGCACCGGGGTCGCGCTGTCCGGCGACTCGGCACTGGGTGCCGGTGAGCCCAGCGCAGGGGTCGCGGTCTGCCCAGCGCTGGGAGCCGACCCGACGTTGCCGGCAGGCGTGCTTGCGGGGGTGTTCGGCGTCTGCTGCGACGGCAGCGACCCTGCACCCAACAGAAGCATCGTCGCCGCCCATCTCCACCCCCGGAACGACGCTCGCGAGACTGCCCGGCCCAAAGCACAGCTGGCTCCCCACATCGCCCCGCCTGCGTATCCTGCTGAACTCAACTCCTGCTCCTTGTCCGGTGTCCTCGCGTTGTCGCTCCGGTCGTCATTTCGGGGTCCTAACCCGCCGTCCCGTACCAGTGATCGAGCGTCGCGCACATACTTCCGGATCTCGACCACATGGTGAGACCAGATCCTGCTTCCCTATCTCCAAGACGACGGATAAGGGGTGGAACCGAGCCTCTTTATACTACCTGCAGGCTATGTCCCAACCGCGCCTAGAATCTCCGTCCACACCTCCTTCGCCTACCACTTCAGAGGCAGATGGAGGCTTCGACAGCAATGAACGCTACTCCCGGCAGATCCTCTTCGCCGGCATCGGCCTGGCCGGCCAGGATCGCCTCGCGGCGGCGCACGTCGCCGTCGTAGGCTGCGGCGCCACGGGGGCGGTCAGCTCTTCCCTGCTCGCGCGCGCCGGCGTCGGTCGTATCTCACTCATCGATCGAGACTTCGTTGAAGCCTCCAATCTGCAACGCCAAGTGCTCTACGACGAAGCCGACGCCCGCGAGGCCCTGCCCAAAGCCGAGGCCGCCCGGCGAAAACTCATTGCCGCTAACAGCTCGATAGCCGTCAAGGCCCACATCGCCGATCTCGTGCCGGACAATATCGCCACCTTACTCGCGGGGGTTCACCTGATCCTCGACGCCACCGATAACTTTGAAACCCGTTATCTCATCAATGACTTTGCCGTAAAAATGGGAGTTCCCTGGATCTACGCGGCAGCGGTCGGCGGCTATGCGGCCACCATGACCGTGCTGCCCAGACCCGCGGCCCACCTCATACCTCCCGCCTATCGGCCCACCGCCTGCCTGGCCTGCCTGTTTCCCGAACCACCGTCCGGAGCCGTCGAGACCTGTGACACCGCCGGCATCCTCGGCACCGCCGTGATGCTGGCAGCCTCGCTCCAGGTCACCGAGGCTCTCAAGCTGTTGACCGGAAACCTCGACGACCTCCGCCGATCTCTCTTCTCGGCCGAGCTCTGGACCCCCACCGTGCGCCACGGCCTGGAGCATGCCGAGATCGCAACCGAGCCCCGCCCCGAGTGCGAGGTCTGCGGCCATCGGGTCTTCCGCTATCTGGCAGGCGAGCACCGGCCCAAGATCACGCTGTGCGGTCGAAACTCGGTGCAGATTCACGAGCACAGGCGCCCCCTCGATCTCGCCGCGCTCCAGCAGCGACTCCAACGCGACCCGGAGTTGACCGGCCTGCGCGCGAACAGCCTCTTGCTTCGCTTCACCC
The DNA here is from genome assembly GCA_965277125.1 of Acidobacteriaceae bacterium. GTDB lineage: Bacteria > Acidobacteriota > Terriglobia > Terriglobales > Acidobacteriaceae > Edaphobacter. Next base: position 1,781,845 of record CBDIBU010000005.1, read on the forward strand.
GTGGCGCGCAAACCATGACCATCTTTCCCGATGGTCGCGCCCTGATCCAGGGCACCACCGATCCAACACTCGCGCGCAGCCTATACGCCCGGTTCATCGGTGCCTGAGGACCAAGGCCTCTGCAAGTCACCTCGCGTGGGTACGGAATGAAATAACTACCGACACAACCATTTCCCTCAACGACCGCCTCTACTCACACGTGGGCGCTGCGGTTGCGATAGGCTAAGGGCAGCACGTTTCCGTTTCACTGTTGTTATAGCGGGAGTCGCGCAATGATCCTCCAAGGTCTATCCATGAATCAGGCAAAACCAGTACCCGGCTCGTTCAAGCGGAATCCTCCGATCGCCGGAGAAGCGGAAGCCATCGAAAGCGCAAAGAATGGCGACGCCGAGGCGTTCTCGAAGCTCTACGCCCTTCACAAACGTCGTGTCTACACGCTGTGCCTGCGCATGCTCGGCAACGTCTCCGAAGCCGAGGATATGACCCAGGAAGCCTTCCTCCATCTGTTCCGAAAGATCGGCAGCTTCCGCGGCGAGTCCGCCTTCTCCACCTGGCTGCACCGGCTCACCGTCAACCTGGTGCTCATGCACCTTCGAAAAAAAGGTCTACAGCTCGTCTCGCTCGAAGAAACCATCAACCCCTCCGAGGAAGATGCGCCCAAGCGGGACTTCGGCTCCCGCGACCCGCAGCTCGCCGGCTCGGTCGATCGTGTCGCCCTCGAGCGGGCCATCGGCTCCCTTCCCCCGGGCTACAGGATGGTCTTTGTCCTCCACGACGTCGAAGGCTTCGAACATAACGAGATCGCCTCCATGCTCGAGTGCTCGACCGGCAACAGCAAGTCGCAGCTCCACAAGGCCCGTCTGAAACTCCGCGAACTGCTTCGTCGATCCGAGCAGATGGTTCCACCCGTCCTCCTGAAAGAGGTTGTGCAATGAATGCCCCGCGCAATCCGCTCGATCCCGCCACCATGACGGTGCAGGAGTTTCAGGATCATCTTCCTGAGCTCTTCGCGGCCGGAAGCGGTCGGGTCAGCGAAGATCCAAGGTACGCGCAGTTTCTAGCTGCGAACCCAACCTGTGGAGAGCTCGTCCGCGACCTCGAATACATCGCGGAGGCCGCGCGGCAGTTGCTCGATCCGGTCGTCGAAGCAGAGCCGAGCGACGCCGTCTGGAACAGCATTCAAAACAAGTTGAAGCTCGCGGCAAGCGGCGAAGAGCCCGTCTAATACTTCTCGTCGGCGGCCTCTGCCGGCACGCCGCGGCGCAGAGGGTCGCTGACTGGAGCTCGATGGTCGTCTCTCCGCAAGGTCGTCCTCCAGTCAATCCGGATGCGCCCGCCGCTCCTGCTTCAGTCCTTCGCCGGCTCGTTCTGACCGGATACATGGGTGCGGGCAAGTCCACGGTAGGCCGCGCGCTCGCGAACGTCCTCGGTTGGTCCTTTTTGGATGTGGACGACCTCGTCGAGGAGATCACCAGCCTCGCCGTGCCTGAAATCTTTAGCCGCTATGGCGAGGCGCACTTCCGCCGCGAGGAGTCGCGCGCGCTCGCACGTGCTCTCGGGCAAGTCTCCACCGTCATCGCGCTGGGCGGCGGTGCACCCGAGATCCTCACCAATCGCCTGCTCGTCGAGCAGACTCCCGCCACCTTCGTCATTCTCCTCACGGCCCCTTTTCCAGTGCTCTACGACCGCTGCACGCTGCAAGCCGTCGCATCCGGCGTCAATCTGCGGCCGAATCTCCTCGATCCAGCCGCCGCCCTGGCCCGCTACCATCAGCGCATCCCGTTCTATCGCCGACTCGCCCACCTCACCCTCGACACCACGGATCGATCCGTCACCGCAACCGCCGAAGAGGCCGCCCGTCATCTCCGCCCCTCGCTCGCCGCCTCGCGCCCACTCCGGCGTGGATCCGCGCCCAACGCCCGATGACCGCCTCGTCAATGGCTCGCAAAGCGAAAACACCGACGCGCTGCTATCCTCGACAGCGATGGCCGAAGTCTCCTTCTCGCAACCCGAGCGACGCAGTCTCGCGCTCCCCATCCTTCTCGCCCTTGCCGTTCTTGCCATAGCCGGCTTCCTGCTCTTCCGCTTCACGCCCCACCGAACCGCGGACGCGGCGATCACGCACGTGGATGTGGTTCCGACCCGCGTGGTCTTCAAGTCCGAGTCCCGCGTCGTTGGCGCGGATCCAAGCATCGACACCCTGTACGTCATCGCCACGGTAAAGGTCACCGATCAGCTGCGCCTTCCGCTCTTCTTCAAAGACTTCACCGCAACCCTGGTCCAGGCAGACGGCTCATCCCTGCCCGCGACCAGCGCCGTCGAGCGCAGCGATCTGCTCAACCTCTACACCAGCTTTCCCGCGGTCGGAAAGGTCGCCGCCGCCCAGGCCGCGCCACCGCTCTTGCGAGAAAGCCGCGTTGACCCCGGAAAAAGCATCGAGGGCTTCGTCGTTCTGCACTTCCCGGTGGCTCCGGACGTCTGGCAGAACCGCAAAAACGCCGTCCTGATCATCGATCTGTACCACCAGACCCCCATCGCAGTGGACCTCCCGAAGTAGTCGCCCGGCAATCGGTCGCCAAGCCTTGCGCCACAGCGCATCCAACCACCCATGACGCGTCGTCGTTTCATTGCGGATCAGTGGGACCGCGCCGCAGGCACAGCGGAGCTGACCGGAGCGCAGGCCGTTCACCTCGCTCGCGTCCTCCGCGCCGAAGCGGGCCAGACATACGACGTCATCGCCGGTGGCTTCCTACATCGCGCGGAGATCGCCTCGGTCGTCTCCACCCCCGGTCAGGAGCGCGTGCGCTTCCGCCTCGGCGAGGAGCTCGAGACAGACACCGCACTGCCGCTCCATCTTCTGCTCGCCATCTTCAAGTTCGATCACCTTGAGTGGGCGATCGAAAAGGCGACCGAGCTCGGCGTGGATCGCATCACGCCCCTCCTTGCCCGCCGAACCGAAAAGCATCTCGCGCAGGCCGCGCCCAAGCGTGCCGAACGATGGCGACGCATCGCTCACGAAGCCAGCAAACAATCCCGTCGCGCCGGCGTGCCCACCATCGACGACCCGCGGACCACGCAGCAGGCTATGGACGGCGCCACAGGAACCCGCATCCTGCTCAGCGAAGTCGAGCAGGCGCTGCCGCTCGCCAGCCACCTGCGAGCCAACCTCCATGCGGCCGAGCACTCGCTTGCCATCGGCCCCGAGGGCGGATGGGCCCCTGAAGAGCTGCAGATCTTCAACTCCTCCGGTTGGACCCCCGTGACCCTCGGTCCACGCATCCTGCGTGCGGAGACCGCCGCGATCGCCGCCGTCGCGATCGTCGGCGCCGAGCTCGGTCGCATCGAGCTCGATCGCGACCGTAGACGCGAGCCTAGCTGAAGATTCGCAGACGCGAGCCTAGCTGAAGATCTCGCGCACCTTCTCCAGAATCCCGCGCGAATGCGGCTTATTCTCGACGATCATGCTGTCGCCAAGCTGCCGGACCAGATCCCGCTGCTCGCGCGTCAGCTTGCTCGGCGTCTGCACCCGTACCTCCACGATCAGATCGCCCTTGCCGCGTTCGTTCAAATGCGGCACACCCTTGCCCCGCAGCTTGAACTCGCGCCCGCTCTGTGTCCCCTCGGGCACCTTGATGACCTCGGTCCCGTCCAGCGTCTGGAACTCAAGCTCAGTGCCCAGCGCCGCCTGCGGAAAGCTGATCGGCAGAACGCAGTGCAGGTCATCCCCCGCGCGCTCATAAAACTCGTGCGGCTTGACCGACAGAACCACATACAGATCGCCCGCGGGTCCACCGAAACGCCCCGCCTCGCCTTCGCCCCCGTACCGTATGCGCGTGCCCTCCTCCACACCCGCCGGCACCTTCACTGAAAGCGTCCGCTCCTTCGGCACGCGCGTCTCCCCGCGGCACCCCGGGCACGGATCGGAGATCAGCGTTCCCGTCCCCTGACACGCGGCGCACGTCCTCCCGACCGAGAAGAAGCCCTGCTGGAATCGCTGCTGCCCGCGCCCGCCGCATGTTGGGCAGGTCACCGGCGCCTTCCCCTGCGCCGCGCCCGATCCGCGGCACTCCCCGCAGACCTCCATCCGCCGATACGTGATCTCGCGCTCGCGACCGAAGACTGCCTCCTCGAACTCCAACCACATGCCGATCTGCATGTCGCGACCACGCTGCACGCGCGAGCTCTTTCGCTCGCCGCCCATGTTGAACATCTCGCCGAAGAGATCGCCGAACAGGTCGCCAATATCCTGCGCATTGCCGGCGAACGGTCCTCCACTCGCCGGTCCGCCGCCCTGGAACGCGGCATGGCCGTAGCGGTCATAGGCCGCGCGCTTGTCCGCGTCCGACAGCACGCCATAAGCCTCGCTGCACGCCTTGAACTTATCTTCCGCCACAGGATTGCCGGGATTTCGATCGGGGTGGTACTGCATCGCCAGCTTGCGATAGCTCGTCTTCAGCTCCTGATCGCTTGCGTTCCGCGAGACGTTCAACACCTCGTAGTAGTCAATCTTGGTCACGTTTGCCGTCGCGCTCATCTCTCGGATCTCTGCTTCCCGTCTCTGCTGCGTTATCCCGCCCGACCCACGCTGCATCCTGGTCGAGAACCTGTCTTTCTCGCGCCACTTACTCGCTCTTCTGGTCCGGATTCGACGCGACGCGCACCAGCGCGGGCCGAAGCAGCTTCTCGCGCAGACGATATCCCCGCCGAATCTCCTCCAGCACCTGGTTGTCCGGATGCTCCTTCGTCGATACACTGCCGAGCGCCTCGTGCACCCGCGGATCAAACTCCGCCCCGACGGTCTCGACCGCCTGCACATTCAGGCCACGCAACGCATCGTCCATCTGCCGCACTATCATCTCCACGCCGGCCTTGAGCTGCTCCGCCGAGGCATCCGCGCGCAGCGCCAAATGAAAGTTGTCCATCACTCCCAAAAACGGCTCGATCGCGCTCTGCACCGCGTAGTCGCGCGCGTCCTGCCGCTCCCGACTCTCCCGCTTTCGCGCATTATCGAACTCGGCCTGCAGCCGCAGCAGCCGATCGCGAAACTGATCCCGCTCGTTGCGGAGCTGCTCCATCTCTCCGGACGCCCCATCCTCAGATATCGGCATCCCCGCCGCTCCCTCCGTCTCTGATTGCATCGCCGCCATCTCCTCCTGCACCGTGTTCTCCGTGGTCATCTCGTCTCCTGTATTGTTGCCCATTCGCGCCCAGCGGGGAAGCTGCCCCCATCGTGTCTGCTTTTCCACCGGCCATCCCCTGTCCCGACATCCCGCTGTGCCGCCCACCTCTACAGATTCCGTTTCGCCCCTAGAGGATGCGGCTGAAGATCTCCGCCACGTAGGTCACCGCGTTCATCGTCGTCTCATAGTCGATGCGTGTCGTTCCGATCACCCCAACCGCCCCCCGGCGATCCTGACTCAGTCTGGTCGGCGCCGCGATCAGCACCAGGCCCGCCATCTCCGGCGCCTGCTGCTCCATGTCAAACACCACGCGCACGCTCTGCTCACTCGCGTCAATGTACGCGGTCAACAACTCCACCACCCTTTGCTTGGTCTCGAGCGCCGCCATCGCGACCTGCAAACGGTCCCGGTCCTGCTCCCGGGAGCTCGCCCGAATCAGATTGCCGACACCGCCCACATACACCGTCAGTGGCTCGCTCGCCGGCAGCGCCCGCGTCCACAGCTGCTCCACCGACTGCAGCAGCCGCTGATACTCGCTGCGCTCCTGATCGAGCATCCGCAACAACTCCGCGCGCACCTGCTCGATATTCCAGCCGCGGAATCGCTCATTCAGAAAACTCCCTGCAGCCTCCAGTTCGCGCAAAGAGAAATCCCGAGAAAGCGTGAGCACCCGATCCCGCACCGAGCCTGCCCGGGTCACCACCACCGCCAACACGCGGCCTGTGGTCAGCCTGGAGAAATGAACGTGCTCCAGCTCCTCCGCATCGGCCGCCCCGGCCAGCGCCAGTCCAACCGCGCTCGAAAGCGAGGCCAGAATCAGACTCGTCTGCTCCAGCAGCGCCCCCGTCCCCCCCAAACCCGATAGCCTGAGGTCGATATGCCGCTGCGACTCGGCCGACAGCCGTGCCCCCGCAATCCGCGGCCCCCGGGATAGCTCGTCCACATACAGCCGAAACGCACGCGCCGTCGGAATCCGACCGGCCGAGGTGTGCGGCTGCTCTAAAAGATCGGCCGCGGTCAGCGCCGCCATCTCGTTCCGCACTGTCGCCGAACTCAACGTGGCCGCCGCCGTGACCAGCCGAACCATGCTACCCGAACCCACCGGCTCGCCCGTCTCGAGGTACAAACCAATCACACCCATCAGAATGGCATGCTGCCGAGGCGTGATGGACTCCAAACTCATCGTCAACCCGACCTCCCCTCACATCCACGCCAGAGCATAATCTTAGCGACTCGTGCTCAAGTCTAGCCCAAGCAGAACCGTCTGGCTACTCCACCTCCAGCACCCCGCCGCCCTGCGCCGCCACCCGCTCCGCCGCCACCTCCAGCTTGCGCGCAATGCTGTAAAAATCCGCTGCGACCTCGCTCTCCGGCCCGGCCAGCGCCACCGGCATCCCCCGATCGCCGCCCTTGCGAATCGACGGATCAAGCTCCAGTGACCCCAAAAACTCCACCCCAAACTGCGCCGCCGTCCGCTCCGCGCCGCCCTTGGAAAAAATATCGATCTCCTCGTGGCAGTGCGGGCAGTGAAAGCTGCTCATGTTCTCGACCACGCCCAACACCTCCACCCGCACCTGGTGAAACATTTCCAGAGCCTTGCGCGCATCCTCGAGCGCCACATCCGACGGCGTCGACACCACCACCGCCCCTGTCAGCGGCACCGTCTGCACCAGCGAGATCACCACATCCCCTGTTCCCGGCGGCAGATCCACCACCAGATAATCGAGCACGCCCCACTCAACCTGGGTCAGAAACTGCCGCACAATCTGGTGCAGCATCGGCCCCCGCATCATCATCGGCTTGTCGCCCGGCGAGATCAGGCCCACCGAAATAAACCGCACCCCATGCGCCAACACCGGCTCGATCCGGTTCTCCGCCGTTACGTTTGGCTGTCGTGTCGCGCCCAGCATCGTGGGAACATTCGGACCATAAATGTCCAGGTCGACCAACCCCACGGAGTGACCCAACCGCGCCAGCGCGATCGCCAGATTCACCGCCACCGTGGTCTTCCCCACACCGCCCTTGCCGCTGCCCACCGCGATCACGTGATCCACCCCCGGTAACGGCTGTGGTTGTGCTGCCTGAGGCGCTCCCGCTGCCATGTGTTCCCTCACTTCCCTCTGCGTGTCATCCGCCGACAACCTGCTTCGGCCGCCGCCGTTGCTATTTCTCGCCGTCATCCTGACCCTGAGCTTGCCGAAGGGAAAGGACCCTGTAGTCCCCCACCACCTCTGCCGCTAGATCACCCCTCCGCCGCCTTCCGCCAAAGCAATCCCTGCCGCTCAAACGTTCCACACGTTACCCGATGCGGCACGATGCTCGCGTTTGCTCCCCGCCTCCGCCGCGCGCATCTCACGCCGGCGACCCGCCTCCTCATACCGCCGAAGCTGATGCTCCGTCTCCGGCACAACCTGGGCGACCTCGAGGCGCTGCCCCGTGCGATCCACCGCCACGTAGTTCAAATACGCCGACGACACATGCCGCAGCCCGCCGTCGTGCAGCACATCCTCGACCATGGCGCGCACCCCGACCTCCATGCTGGTGCGAAACACCCGATTCACGCTCGCCTTCAGGATCAGCAGATCGCCCACCCGCACCGGCGCGACGAAATCAAGATGATCCATGCTCGCCGTCACCGTGATCGCGTGCGCGTGACGAAACGCCGCCGTCGCTCCCACCAAATCGATAAACTGCATCAGCCGGCCGCCAAACAGATTGCCCACCGGGTTCGCATCACTCGGAAAGATAATCTCGCTGCGCTCTGCCTGTGACGCCGCAACCGTGCGGACCCGTGCCGGCTCGCTCATGTTGGCTAGTGTACTGTTCCGCGACCGCACGCGCATCGCGCCGGCGGGCAAGCCTACGGCCCGCTGCCAGACCGCAACCAGCGTGCCTCGTCCCCAACGCTTGACCAGACCCGCCCGCTAGCGAACGGCCATTCACCATGCGTACCCTCACGGGTGCCCCATTCCTCGCAACCCCCCGGGAAGGAAGTGAGCCTTCGCGGAACCCCAACCGCTCTCGTCGACTTGCCGCCGATCGCCCGCCCTGCCACCATACCCTCATGGACAAGATCGCCGCGCTCACCGCCATCCTCGAGCAGAACCCTGCGGACGCCTTCGCTCGATACGGCCTGGCGATGGCCCTCGCCGCCGACGGCCGCACCGACCAGGCGCTCGCCGAATACACCTCCACCCTGGCCCACAACCCCGACTACGTCCCGGCCTATCAGATGTCCGCGCAACTGCTTCTCCGCCTTGGGGAAACCGACGCCGCACGCGATCGTCTCCGCGCCGGCCTCGCGGCCTGCGAGCGCACCGCCAACGCCCACGCCCACGCACAAAGCGAGATGCAGGCCATGCTCGACGACCTGCCCGCATAGCCAGAAAACCTCCTCCCGCCTTCACCATGCCACCCTAGCTTGACCACACGCACACCCCAGCTGCGGCTGACACTGTGCACCCGCAAGCCAGCCTCTATACTTGGGTATGGCAATCGGTGTCTCCGCCTCGGCTCTCCCATCCACACTCGGCGCGCTTCGCGCCAGCGAATTTACCGACGAGCGCGTCTCCCGCAGCGTCAAGGACGAGCTTCGCGACAACCTCATCGCGCGCCTTCGCTCTATCCGCGAGACCGGCGAGCCGCTCTTCCCCGGCATCATCGGCTACGACGACACCGTCATCCCCCAGATCGTCAACGCCGTCCTCAGCCGGCACAACTTCATTCTGCTCGGCCTCCGCGGTCAGGCGAAATCCCGCATCCTGCGCTCCCTCACCACCCTGCTCGATCCCTGCATCCCCTACGTCGCCGGCTCCGAGCTCCGTGACAACCCCTACGCCCCCCTCTCGAAATTCTCTCGCGACCTCATCGCCCGCATGGGCGACGAGACCCCGATCGCCTGGCTCACGCCGCACGATCGCTTCGTCGAAAAACTCGCCACCCCCGACGTCACCGTCGCGGACCTCATCGGCGACGTTGACCCCATCAAGGCCGCGCGCTCCGGCCACGAGCTCGGCTCCGAGCTCACCATGCACTACGGCCTGCTTCCCCGCGCCAACCGCGGCATCTTCGCCGTCAACGAAATCCCCGACCTCGCCGGCAAAATCCAGGTCGCCCTTTTCAACATCATGCAAGAGGGCGACGTCCAGATTAAGGGCTACCCCGTCCGCCTCGAGCTCGACGTCGCCATCGTCTTCACCGCCAACCCCGAGGACTACACCGCGCGCGGCAAGATCGTCACCCCGCTCAAAGACCGCATCGGCTCCGAGATCCGCACCCACTACCCCGAGTCCATCGACGAGGCCATCTCCATCACCGAGCAGGAGGCCTGGACCGCCCGCTCCTACACCGGCGACGACACCATCCAGCGCATCGAAATCCCCCACTTCATCCGCCAGGTCGTCGAAACCGTCGCCTTCGCCGCGCGCGAGGACAAAAAGGTCGACAAGCGCTCCGGCGTCTCGCAGCGCCTGCCCATCTCCACCATGGAGCTCGTCGTCTCCAACGCCGAGCGCCGCGCCCTCATTCACGGCGAGTCCGTCATTGTCCCCCGCATCGGCGACATCTACGCCGCCCTCCCCGGCATCTCCGGCAAGATCGAGCTCGAATACGAGGGCGAGATGCGCGGCGCCGACACCGTCATTCGCGAGATCATCCGCGGCGCCGTCGCCGGCATCTTCGATCAGTACTTCGCCGACACCAACACCCAGCAGATCGAGCAGTGGTTTAACCTCGGCGGCACCGTCCAGCTCTCGGACGTCCAGTCCTCCGCCGGCAGCCACGAAGAGCTCAAGCAGATCCAGGGCCTCTTCGAAAAACTCGCCCCGCTCGGCCTCGATCTCGACTCCTCCCCCGAGCTCGCCGTCTCCGCCGCCGAGTTCCTCCTCGAAGGCATGACCGCCCATAAGCGTATCTCCCGCTCCGAAGAGCGCGAGTTCACCGCCGCCGAAAAGAAGCAGCGCTCCGACCAGGCCGCCCAATACGCCGAGCGCATGCGCGACCAGGTACGCGACGAACCCCGCAACCGCACCCGCCGCGGCTTCAACTAGCCCCCAGCTCTAGACCAGCTACCGCCATAAGGAGGCAAGATGAAGCGCACCCGCTACACCAAATTCAACGGCGATCTCTCCTCCGCCTTCGGCCTCGACGACCTCATGCAGGCCCTCTCCGACTTCTTTCTCGACTCCGGCTTCCAGGACCCCATGTCCCGCTTCCAGGAGTTCGACGGCGAGCAGACCATGGACAATCTGCGCGACGCCATCAAACAAGCCCTCGAGTCCGGCGAGCTCTTCGATGCCGAAGCCCAGGAAAAGTACGACACCCTCAGCGAAGACCAGATCGAAGAACTCGTCGACAAGATCATCGCCAAAATGCAGGAGCAGAACTTCATCAACGCCGAGCAGCCACAGCAAGGCCAGGGCGAACAGGGCGACGGCGAGACTGACGCCCGCTTCGAGGTCACCGACAAGGGCATGGACTTCCTCGGCTACAAGGCCCTGCGCGAGCTCCTCGGCCCCCTCGGCCGCTCCTCGCTCGGTCGCCACGACACCCGCCACGAGGCCGCCGGCGTCGAGACCAACGGCTCCTCCAAACCGTACGAGTTCGGCGACACGTTAAACCTCGACATCACGGCTACCCTCTCGAACGTCTTTGCTCGCGAGGGCTTCGACCCAAGCTCCGATCCCGAGCACCCCGGCGTCCTCAACCTCGAGTACCAGGACCTGCAGATTCACCAGTCCGACTACCAAAGCTCCTGCGCCACCGTCGTCCTGCTTGACTGCTCGCACTCCATGATCCTCTACGGCGAAGATCGCTTCACCCCCGCCAAACGCGTCGCCATGGCGCTCTCCCACCTCATCCGCACCCAGTTCCCCGGCGACACGCTCCACCTCGTTCTCTTCCACGACTCCGCCGAAGAGATCCCCGTCCAGCAGCTCCCGCGCGTCAAGGTCGGCCCCCACTACACCAACACCCGCGAAGGCCTCCGCGTCGCCCAGCGCATCCTCGCCCGCCAGACCAAGGACATGAAGCAGATCGTCATGATCACCGACGGCAAGCCCTCCGCCCTCACCCTCCCCGACGGCCGCATCTATAAAAATGCCTTCGGCCTCGACCCCCTCGTCATCTCCGAAACCCTCGAAGAGGTCGCCCGCTGCAAACGCTCCAACATCATGATCAACACCTTCATGCTGGCCGAAGACTTCGCCCTCATGCAGTTCGTCCAGAAAGTCTCCGCCATGTGCCGCGGCAAGGCCTACTTCACCAGCCCCGATCGCCTCGGCTCCTACCTCCTCATGGACTTCATGAACCGCCGCGTCAAAACCATCCACTAATCCCCCCCGCCGCCCCGCCCCTCATGTTGTCATCCTGAGCGCAGCGAAGGACCTGCTTGTGCACTTGCCCTCGCCCCTGCCCCTCATGTTGTCATCCTGAGCGCAGCGAAGGACCTGCTTCTGCAGTTGCTTGCCGTTGCCTGTTCCTGGCCGTCATCGCAAGCGCAGCGAAGGACCCCTGTAGCCGCTTTTGCCTCTGCCCTTGCCCTTGCTCCTCATGTTGTCATCCTGAGCGCAGCGAAGGACCTGCTTCTGCACTTGCTCTTGCCGTTGACTGTTCCTCGCCGTCATCCCGAGCACAGCGAAGGACCTGCTTGTCCAGCCCCACATATCCCCAGGGAACGCCCAGCTCCTCATCTGCGTCTATCTACATGGAGCGCGAGCCCACAACTCGCCCAGAAGCTAGTGCAATGACGCCCCAAGGGGCAGGAGCTGATCGACAGCCTCATCCAATGAGTCAACGCCGCTACCTGCTCATGGACTTCATGAACTGCTGCATTAAACAGCAGTTACCCCTTCGGTGTGGTCTCCGCTCTTTCGGGCTGAAGGCCCGATCTAACGCTAACCTGGGGCGAAGCCCCAGGTTGGGGAACACCCGCGCATACGAGGGCTGAAAGCCCGAAACATAACAGCCTGGGGCGAAGCCCCAGGTTGGGAAACACACCCGCATAGAGGGCTGAAAGCCCGACACATAGGCAGGGGCTAATGAAAGGAGAAAAAACTAAGCCCGGCGTCCACATGCAATCAGGATGTGGATTGAACCCCCGACTCCAGCGCACCGTCCAACGTCGGATACTTGAACTGGTAGCCGAGCTCCTGCGTCCGCACCGGCAGCACCCGCTGCCCCTCAGTCACGATGCTCGCTCCTTCGCCAAACGCCATTTTAATGGCAAACGCCGGCGTCGGCAGCAAGGCCGGCCGGTGCAACGCGCGACCGAGCGCCTTCGCGAACGCCGCGTTCCGCACAGGTTCGGGAGCCGTGCCGTTGAGCACACCCTCCGCGCCGTCGATCGCGGCCGCGAACAAGCCGACCTGATCCTCAATATGAATCCACGAGGTCCACTGCCGCCCGGAGGCGATCGAACCCCCGAGCCCAAGCTTATAGAGCGGCATCAACGCCTTCAGCGTCCCCCCGTCCGCGCCCAGAACAATGCCAATGCGCAAGATCGCCAGGCGCATCCCCAACTCGCGCACCCGCTCCGCCTCCTGTTCCAGCGCCACGCAGACCTCCGCCAAGAAGTTGTTGCCCGGTGCGCTCTCTTCCGTAAAGGTCGCCGTCTCCGACGTCCCGTAGTAGCCGATGGCCGAAGACACAACATAGGCCTTCGGGCATGCCGTCGCAGCAAGCTTCCCCAGCTCCGCGATCAGCTCGCGGGTACGGTCGACCCGTGAGCTGCGAATCTCCGCCATCCGCGCCGGGGTCCATCGCTTCGCCACCTCTGCTCCCGCAAGATTCACCACGACCTCCGACCCCACACACAGCTGCGCCGCGGCTGCGGCCGTGCCCGCGCGAAGACTGCCGGTCACAACCGTGTCGCCGCGCCCGCGAAGATACGCGACAAGATGCCGACCGATAAAGCCGGAAGCTCCCAAAACAGTGATCTGCATGGCCGCAGCCTACCACCTCGCGAGGCATCGCTCGCTCCAGTCGCCCTTCTCACCTGGGTCTAGCTCCCGGTCTTCGGGCGAAGGACCCGACCCGTAACAGCGTGGGCCGGTGGAATGGGTCCCCCGCTGGCCGACCCTGGCCACTGGCGTAGGAACGGGGTCCCCGCTGGCCGACCCTGGCCACTGCCTTAGGACGGGGTCCCCGGTGGCCGACCCTGGCGACTGGGGTAAAAAGCCCCAGGTGCGATATCGAGAGAGCCGTTGAGGGCTGAAAGCCCGACAACATAACAGCCCTGGGGCGGAGCCCAGGTGGGACACGGAGAACCGTTTGAGGGCTGAAGGCCCGACAACAAAACAGCCTGGGGCGGAGCCCCAGGGGATACAGAGAGCCGTTGAGGGCTGAAAGCCCGACACAAGAGTCTGCCTCACATCGATAAGGGGACGGCTCTACTCGCCCAAGCAGCATCAGAACACCGAGCAGCAAAGGCACGTCCCGTTCGTCTCACCAGACGCGCGAGCCCAGCTCGCCGAGGAGCACAGCATGACACCCCAAGAGCAGCAGATGATCGATGGACTCATCCAACGAGTCAACGGAGCCGTGGTCCAGGACAAAGACCCCGAAGCCGAGCAGCACCTGGAGCGGGGCCTCGGCTCCAACCCCAACGCCCTCTACGTCCTGTCTCAGACCGTTCTGGTGCAGCAGTACGCCCTCGATCAGGCCAAACAGCAGCTGGACGCTCTCAAGTCCCAACTCGCACAAACCCGGCAGACGCAGCCGCAGGCGCCCCCGCAAAGGCACACCGGCTTTCTCGAAAGTATCTTCGGCAGCTCCAGCGCAAACGATCGCCCAGCTCCCCCGGCGTCGCCGCAGGGTTACGCACCCGTTCAGAACTCCGTCCAGACCTACAGTCCGTCGCCCGCCTACGCCCCTCCTCCACCCGCCAACTACGCTCCCGTTCCCTCCGGCGGCGGTGGCGGATTTCTTCGTGGCGCCGCGCAGACCGCGGCCGGTGTCGCCGCCGGCGCCCTCGCCTTCCAGGGTGTCGAGTCCCTCCTGCATGGCTTTGGCGGCTCCATGTCGGGCGGCTCCGGCCTCGGCGGCTTCGGCGGCAACGGAGCTCCCCGCGAAGAGGTCATCAATAACTACTACGGTGACGATGCAGGCAATCGCGATGACGGCGGTGATCGCAACCGCTTTGACGCACAGGACAGCGGCTCCAACAATCCAGGCGACAACCTCTTCACCGACGCCGACCAGGGCAGCAGCGACGACGCGAGCAGCTTCGACAACAGCGGCTCCGGTGACGACAGCAGCTTCAGCGACGACAGCAGCTTCAGCGACGACAGCAGCGGCTTCAGCGACGACACCAGCGACCTCGGCAACGACAACAGCTTCTAGGCGGCACGAGCGCTCTCCGGGCCGGAAGGCGTCATATCTCTTCCGGCGCTCCCTGCTCCCCCTCTTCCCGCGTTCTCGCAGCCCACCCACACCTCGTGGCGCTATTCACCCACAGCCAGCGCTACCCTGAACCGGGGAGCATCAAGATGCTGGTTCGTTCGCGCACACCGAACACCGTTCCCCCGCACGGGTAGGGTACCTGGTCCAGACCTAACCCATGTAGCATCAAGACTTTGAATCAAAAGTAGGGGGGAGGGGGGGTACCTACCTCCTTTGCCGCTTCCGCTCCCGCACCAGATACAGCCCCCACGCCGACACCGTGCAGTTGTCCTGCACCCTGCCGTCCAGCAGCATCTCCTCAAACTCCTCCACCCGCACCCGGTGGACCTCCATATCGTGCTCTTCAGGATCCCGCGCCACCGCGCCCTGCGTGAGCTCCTCGGCCAGAAACACATGGTGTCGCTGCCGCATCACCCCATACGCGATCCAAAGGTCCCCCAGCGCCGTCATCCGCCCCGCGGAAAGCCCCGTCTCCTCCCGCAGCTCCCCCCGCGCCAGCTCCTCCGGCACCACCTCCGCCTTCTCCCATCCCCCCTGCGGAAACTCGAAAAAGGTCCCCTGCACCGTGTAGCGAAACTGCCGCACCAGCCACAGGAACTCCCCCTCTGCTGTGCGGTCCAGCGGTACAATGATCGACGCCGGATCCTTGTCGATCACGCCATAGATCCCCCGCACCCCATTCGATCGCTCAATCACATCCTCCCGCACACGGGTCCACGGGTTGCGATACACCTCGTGCGAGCTGATAGTCCGTATCGGCGGCGCGCCTTCACCGTGTTTCATCCGCAGGCTCCTCAAACGCAAGATGCGACGGATACTTGGGCGACGACAGAATGGAGATCGTCGCCGCCCTATAGGCGTCCGCCGGCGCACTCATGATGTTCGGCACAAACGTCTGCGGGTTGCGGTCATACAACGGAAACCAGCTCGACTGCACCTCCACCAAGATCCGGTGCCCGGGCAAAAACGTGTGGTCCGCGCCATGCAGACTCCACCGGTACTCCTCCACCTCACCCGCCTTCACCGGCGCCGCATGTTCAAAGCTCTTGCGGTAGCGCCCGCGAAAGATCTCCTCCGCGATCATCAGCTGAAATCCGCTCATCGGCGCCGCCGCATCCTCCGGATACTCGTCAATCAGCTTCACCACCCAGTCGCCGTCCGTGCCCGTCGTCGACGCGTATAGGTCCGCCATCACCTCGCCCGTCACTGTCACCGGCTCGTTAAGCGGCTCGGTCTGGAAGTTCGCCAGGTCCTTGCGACCGCTCACAAACCGCTGATCCTCCACCAGCCACGTCGCCCACTTCGACCCCTCACCGTAGGTCGGCTGCACCGGCCTGTGCCGGTAAGGAATCGGGTTCGCCGGATCAGCCACATAGGCCGCCGCCACCTTCTCGTAGTCACCGGCGGGCTCCGCGAAGCTCAGCTTCTTATCCGGATCGAGAAACAACTTGCGCGCGGCATAGCCCTCCTTCGGCGGCCATACTGGATATCGCTCCCACGCATTCACCCCCGTCCGAAAGCTCGCGATTCCCTTCAGGTCAAAGCCAGGCCGCAGCTTCAGATAGCGCTCGAAGAACGGGAACTCATACTCCCGCCGGTACACGTCGCCCGTTGCCTGCCCGAAGCTCAGGTCCCCAAGCCGCGCGCCGTTTTCATTCCCCCACTGCCCGTGATTCCACGGCCCCAGCACCAGAAATACCTCGTGCTTCGCATCCTGCGGATGCAGTGCCGCGTACTCCGCCTGAGGCCCCCACATGTCCTCCTGGTCCCAGTACCCACCCACCTCCAGCGTCGGCGCCTCCACCTTGGTCTGCCGCCGCTCCACCGCCATCGCCTGCCAGAACGCGGTGTACTCCGGCTCGTTCAGAAACCGCATTGCCGTCGGCAGGTGCGTCATCCCCGCCGCCTGCGCCGCGCCCGCAAAGTTCACATGCTCCAGGAAGTAGTCATAGGTGTCTCCCGTCGACTGCACATTCACGACTGTCTTCTGCGCCTCAAGCTCCTGCACATAGTCAAACCCGTACGTCTCGCGAAACGCCCCGTTGTGAAAGAAGTCGTCGCCCAGCCAAACATTCGTCATCGGCGCCTGCGGGCTGATCGCCTTCACCGCCGGGTGCGGATCGATGCCCGCCATCGCGGCCAGAAAGCCAGGATAGGAGATCCCCAGCACCCCGACCTTGCCGCTGTTGTTCGCCACATGCCGCAGCAGCCAGTCAATCGTGTCGCGCGTGTCCGTCGTCTCGTCGACATCCTTCTTCGAGCGATGCTCCACAATGGGGCGGTTCATCACAAACTGCCCGCCGCTCTCGTACCGCCCGCGAATGTCTCCATACACAAAGATGTAGCCGCTTCGCGCCAGCTCGGGCTTGTTCTCCATCACCGTCTCCGACGTCATCCCGTCCACGCCGTAGGGCGTGCGAAACAGCAGAAACGGCAGCGCCTCTCCGCTCTTCTCCGAGCCCGCCGGCCGCAGAATCACCACGTGCAGCTTCACGCCGTCGCGCGCCGGAACCATCGCCTCCGATCGCACATAGCGCCGATCCACCGCATCCTGCGCCATCGCAGTTCCCTGCGCGGCCAGCGCCGTCGAGAGCAGCAAGCCGCCGAACCATCTCCTCATCCTGGTCAGACCTCTCCTAGCCAGGAAATCAAGTCAGCAATCATCACTGCCCTGTCAAATTGCCCGGACTGGTCATGCACTGAAATCCCATTTTATTGTGCGATCCATCACAGAACGGTCGCTTCTCGCTCGCGCCGCAACGGCAGAGACTTACCGCGGGTTTGCCCGTCAGATCCCATGTCTTGCCGTCGGCATCCTGCAGAATGATATGACCCTCAACGCGAAGCGGACCATTCGGCCGCACGGTAATTCGAACTGGTTCGTCAGACACGCCTTCACCCCTCGACATCCAGGGCCAGCATAGCAAAGGCAACAGGCTACATCCGTCCCGGGCACCGTCGGGAAAGGTCGCACACTCGGCGGCAACTATAATCAGCGCGTGCCCGCCACTGCAGCTTCGCCCGTCGCCGTCTTTCGTTTCGATCATCGTGAGGCCAACGCGCTTCGTCCTACGCGTCTTACGGCGGGTTTCGTGCAGGCCCCCGAAGGATCGGTGCTGATCGAGGTCGGCAACACACGCGTGCTCTGCAACGCCACCATCGAGCAGGGCGTACCGGCCTGGCTGCGCAACTCCGGCCGCGGCTGGGTCACGGCCGAATATGGAATGCTGCCGCGAGCCACCCTCACCCGAACGCCACGCGAAAGCGAGCGCGGCAAGATCGGCGGCCGCACCCACGAGATTCAACGCCTGATCGGGCGTTCCCTCCGCTCCGTGGTCGACATGCGCGCGCTCGGCGAGCGTACCGTCATCCTGGACTGCGATGTGCTCCAGGCTGACGGCGGCACACGGACCGCAGCCATCACCGGGGCGGCCGTCGCACTCGCCATTGCGCTTGGCAAACTGGTGCAGGCCGGCACCTTGAAGACCTCGCCCCTCCGCCAGATGATCGCCGCCACCTCGGTCGGTATCGTCGACGGCCAGCAACTGCTCGATCTCGCCTACGAGGAAGATGCCCGCGCCACCGTCGACATGAACGTCGTCATGCTTGCCGATGGCGGCCTGATCGAAACCCAAGCGACCGCCGAAAAGAATTCTTACTGCCGCGCCGAACTGAACAGCATGCTCGACCTTGCCGAAGCCGGCATCCGCGAGCTACTCACGTTGCAACAGATCGCACTCACCGAAGCCACACAATAAACCTGATCTGTCGAGTTCGCCTTCGCACTCGGTAGACTCTTCGCGAGGGACACCATCATGCGAAGAGTCAGGGCAGTTGGTTTGCAATTTCGACGATCACCAGCGTCATCGCTTCCGTCCTCATAATGACCATTTTGGAGAAGCATCGCGAACGCGTGCTCCCCGACGTGGTACGAGCGAAACGGATCGAGTTGATTGACTCTCAAGGAAAAGCTCTGGGGATCTTGGAAGCAGTTGAAATGAGCGGCAGTCCCGCCATGCCACGGTTTACCTTGCGAGATTCGGATGGCCGTGATGCCATCGAGATGATGGTGGACAGCCGAGGGGATGGCCCTGCTCGCGTTCTCGAATGACTATTGGCAAGAGGGAGCCATCGTCCTCGGCCACCTGACGAATGTTGACGATGGCACAGATTCCAAGAGCCGATCCATTCCAGACACATCGGGCGCTTGGGGACTGCGCGTCCGAGGTCCTCACGCGAACTTCACCAGCATGGGCTTCTTGAACTCCGGCCCACCGTTGACACCCTTGATCGCAGTTCCTTGTCACTGAGCCCCTATAGAATCATTCCGTCCGGCATCCAACGCGTTAGAGGAGATTTCTGTGCCCACTCAAATAACACCCGGCAAGCTGGCCGGCCTGAAGGCTGTCTCAAACCCGCGTGGCGTCATCGCCGCAGCCGCCATGGACCAGCGCGGATCCTTGCAGAAATCCATCTCCGCGGCACGCGGTGCCGCGTCGGACCCACAGGATCTCGAGACCTTCAAGATCCTGGTCGCCTCCGTGCTCACGCGTTATGCGTCCGCCATTCTGCTCGACCCTGAGTACGGTCTGCCCGCCGCCCGGCATCGGAACAACGCCGGCTTGCTGCTTGCCTACGAAAAGACGGGCTATGACGCCGCGACCCCCGGCCGGCTGCCGGATCTGCTCGATCACTGGAGCGTGCGCCGTCTAAAAGAAGCAGGCGCCGACTGCGTCAAGGTTCTCCTTTACTACTCGCCGAACGAAAAGTCCGAGATCAACGATCAGAAGCACGCCTGGGTCGAGCGCATCGGTGATGAGTGCATCGCCGAGGACATTCCTTTCTTTCTCGAGTGCGTCGGCTACGATGCCAATGGCGGTGATGAAAAGTCCCTCGCCTACGCCAAGGAAAAGCCCGCGATCGTCTCCGGCTCAATGGCGGAGTTCGGCAAATCGCAGTATGCGGTCGACGTCCTCAAGGGCGAGGTCCCGGTGGAGATGAGCTTCGTCGAGGGCACACGGTCCTTCAAGGGCGAACGCGCGTATACCCGAGCCGAAGCCTTGCAGCTCTTTCGCGACGCGGAAGGCATGACTCACAAGCCCCTCATCTATCTCTCGGCCGGCGTCTCCAATCCCGTGTTCATCGAAACGCTCGAGCTGGCGGCGGAGTCCGGCACCAAATTCAACGGCGTGCTCTGCGGCCGCGCCACCTGGAAGGATGGCATTGACATCTTCGGCAAACAGGGTCCCAAGGCATTCGAGGACTGGCTCAACACCAAGGGCGTCGAGAACATCGAGAACGTCAACAAGGCGCTCGAAGCGGCGTCACCGTGGTATCTCAAGTTCGGCGCGAACAGCATGGACGAACTCAGCTAGTCAAGCTGACGAAGACTGTAGAGCTCAGTGCCACTCTTGATCGTCATTCTTGAAGGAGGACATTCGGTTGGAACAGCAGAGTTGGCGAGACGCTATCATTCAGGTCCTCGAAGGCCAATCCGAAGCCATGCACTACACAGAGATTGCCGACGAGATCATCGAACGACAACTTCGCATAAATATCGGAACTACTCCAGCCAACACTGTTAATGCTCAGATATCGATCTCACTGCGAGATGATGGTGTGAACTCGCCGTTTGATCGCACAGCGAAAGGATACTATCGGCTAAAGTCTCAGCAACTTCGGCCAACTCTGCCATCTTTCAACGGCGAGCCCCAACCTTCTGCTGAAGTCCCCGTCTCGCCTTCAGAAGAGGCTAAGGAAGCTACCGGCCTGATCAACGCTCTAGGCATGCACTGGTCACGAGAAAAGGTGCTTTGGACATACTCTAACCCGAAACTACTGGGGCGTCAGACGGTCGGAAGCGAACCGGTTAATTTCGGGGATCAAAGAGGTGTTTATCTCCTGTATGACAGAAGTTTGGTTATCTATGTCGGTCGCGCAATAGACCAGGGCATCGGAACTCGTTTACGACAACATACTGTTGATCGCTTGAGCAGCCGCTGGGATCACTTCTCGTGGTTTGGCGTTCTGCCAGTGGACGCAAACGGTGTTCTCCAACAAGGAGGAGAGCACTACAACCGCGCCTTGCTGATCGCCACTATGGAAGCTTTGCTGATCGAAAGTGTGGAGCCTCCGCAAAATCGTCGGAGAGGTGACGATTTTAGAGCGGTAGAGTTCCTTCAAGCGGAATATCCCGAGATCGAGTTAGCGAAAATGAAAGCACTTATGCATCAGATGCAAGCCAAATTGGGATTCTAACTACTCCCACTCGATCGTCCCCGGCGGCTTTGATGTAATGTCATACACCACGCGATTGATGCCCGGCACCTCACTCACAATGCGGCTCGAAATCCGCCGCAGCACGGCATCCGGCAACGCCGCCCAGTCCGCCGTCATGCCGTCCTCGCTCTCGACCGCTCGCAGCACGCACGCGTTCGCATAGGTCCGCTGGTCCCCCATCACGCCCACCGACTTCACCGGCAGCAGCACGGCAAAGCTCTGCCACAGCTTGCGGTAGAGACCCGCGCGATGGATCTCTTCATCGACGATCGCATCCGCGTTCTGCAGCATCGCCACGCGCTCTGCCGTAACCTCACCCAGGATCCGCACCGCGAGCCCTGGCCCGGGAAAAGGCTGTCGGTCGATGATCTCGGGCGGCATCTCCAGATCCCGCCCGATCCGGCGCACCTCGTCCTTGAACAGATCGCGCAGCGGCTCAATCAGCTTCAGCTTCATATCAGCGGGTAGGCCGCCGACGTTGTGGTGGCTCTTGATCGTGTGCGACGGTCCATGCACGCTGGAGCTCTCGATCACATCGGGGTAGAGCGTGCCCTGCACCAACCAGGCAATCTCTTCCCCGGCGGACTTCTCCGCCTCGAAGATGCGCGCCGCCTCGTCATCGAAGACCGCGATAAATTCGTTGCCGATGATCTTGCGCTTCTGTTCGGGATCGATGACGCCCGCAAGCCGCGCGAGAAATCGCGCACTCGCATCGACCGCCACCACATGGAGCCCCAGCGACTCCCGCATGGTCTTCTGCACGCGCTCGAACTCGTCCTTGCGCAGCACGCCGTTGTTGACGAAGATGCACGTCAGCCGATCACCAATGGCGCGCGCCACCAGCACCGCAGCTACGCTTGAGTCCACGCCGCCTGAAAGTCCGCAAAGCGCATGGCCTGTCGGTCCAACCTGCCCCTGCACCCGCGCGATGGCGGTCCGCACAAAATGCTCGGGCGTCCAGTCCGGCGCCGCCCCGCAGAGATCCAACGCGAAGTTCCGCAGCAGCTCCGTACCCTGCCGCGTGTGCGCGACCTCGGGATGAAACTGCACCGCCCAGATCCGTCGCTGCTCATTCGCAATACCCGCCGTCGCGTTCGCCGTCTTCGCGATCAGACGAAATCCCTCGGGCAGTCGCTGCGCCTCATCGCCATGCGACATCCACACCGCAAGTTCGCCCGGCAGCCCGCGAAAGAGCGGCGTCTCCTCGATGACCTCCACCTGCGCGTGGCCATACTCGCGATGGCTCGACGGCACGACGTCGCCGCCAAGATGATGAACGATGAATTGCAAGCCATAGCAGATCCCCAGAATGGGAAGCGCAAGATCGAGGATCGCCGGATCGGCAGCAGGCGCATCAGTGTCATAGACCGACGCGGGTCCACCGGAGAGGATCAGACCGCACGGAGCGAGCGCACGAATCTGTTCCAGCCCAACCGTGCACGGCAAGACCACGGAGAAGACGTTCAATTCCCGGATGCGGCGGGCAATCAGCTGCGTGTACTGCGATCCAAAGTCAAGGATGACGATCGTCGAGGCGCTCACGATCCCAAGTGTACCGGCTCGGGCGTCCCCGCTCGCACAAGGTCACCCCTCGCTCTGGCACACCTGCCACACTTCCAGATACGCGACCTGACGCGCCACATGAAAGAAATCCGAGGCAACGAAATACAGCAACGCCACGCCGACGGTCCACCAGAAGAGAAACTCCGGCGTGGTCACGCTTTGAAACGGCAGCGGACAAGCCGAAAAGACCATCAGAAGGACCAGAAGCGCGATCTTGACGATGCCCATCACAAGATTGATCTCGATCAGCTTCATGCGGACCGGACCGCCGGCGAGCGATCGTCGCAGGCTCTGCGCCACGCCGATGTTCAACCTAACGGCAAGCAACGGCGCGAGCGAAAACGACCAGCTCGCCAAGGCCCACAGAACAAAGAGGCAAAGCGTGCCAAGGATCGCCATGGCAAAGTACGCGACCAGCGCCGGATCCTCGCCGCGTGCCATTGGAGCCGAGACTGTGGCGATGGCTGCCCAGCGCACGAACGCCAGCCACAACAGCAGCACTGCGCCAAGCGCTACCAGTCGTATGGTCTGCAGCCCGGCGAGCGTGAATGGCCGCAGCCGCAGGGTGCTGTCCACACGCCGGAGCACCGCCATACGGCCAAGGGTGGACAAGACGATCCATAGCGCCAGCAGCAGGGGCCCAAGCCAAACGGCGAGCGCGCGAACTCCGGGAAGCACCTGCGCACCTAGTTCCGTGAGCCGGACAGCCGAGGCTGACGGGTCGAGCAAGGTAAGCCGATCGAGACCAAGCCGTGACAGGCCCTTTGTCCCGCCGAGCGATCCCAGCACCACAGGCACAACCCGCGTCGCAGAAAGCCACAGCACCACGCCGCCAAAGATCCATCGCCACAGGACCTCGAGCGCCACGACCGAGGGGTGCAGCCAACACCACTCCATCACCCGCACAAACGACTGTGTGCCGCGCAGCGGCTCCCCAGTTTTGCGCCGCTCACTCCGCTCGAGAAGCCGGCTCTCGGGCATCTACTTCACCACAAGATTCACAAGCTTGCCCCTGACGACAATCGTCTTTACCAGCGTCTTGGCCGAAAGTCGCGCCTGCACCTTGTCATCGGCCAACGCCGCCGCCTTGAGCGCGTCTTCATCGCTCTCTGCCGGCACGGTGATCACCACAACGAGCTTGCCGTTGATCTGCACCGGCACCGCAAGCTCGTCCTCGCGGGCAAGCTCCAAATCGACCGCGGGCCACTGTGCCCGAAAAACCGGGCCCTCCCCCCCCTGGATCGCCCACAGCTCCTGCGCCAGAAAAGGAGCAAAGGGCGCAAGCAGCAGAACCAGTCCGCATAGAACATCGCGCATCACCGCCGGTGCGATCTGGCCGCTTTCCATTGCCGCCTCGCGCGCGGTGATCTCGTTGACCAGGATCATGATCGAGGCAACCGAGGCATTGAAGTGCCATCGCCCGTCGAAGTCGTGCGAGATCTTTGCAATCGTCTGGTGCAGTTTGCGAAGAAGCGCCTGTTCGTCAGACGACAGCTTGCGATCGCGAGGCTGTGGCTCGGTCTCGACGGTCGTTGAGGTTGCAGCAAACTTCGTCACCAGCCTGTACACGCGCGAGAGAAAGCGGCTCACCCCTGCGACGCCGTCTTCTTGCCAGTCGAGATCGCGATCCGGCGGCGCGGCAAACAGCGCGTACATGCGTGTGGCATCAGCCCCGTAGCGGTCGATCATCAGGTCCGGGCTCACTACGTTGCCCTTGGACTTCGACATCTTCGCGCCGTCTTTGATCACCATGCCTTGCGTGAACAACCGCGCCGCCGGCTCGCTATTTGTAACCAGGCCGAGATCCCGCATTACCTTGGTCCAGAAGCGCGAATAGATCAGGTGCAAAATGGCATGTTCCACGCCACCGATGTACTGGTCGATGGGAAACCAGTGCGCCGCGCGCTCACTTGAGAAGGGCGCCTGATTATTCTTCGGATCGGTGTAGCGATAGAAGTACCAGCTCGAGTCGACAAAGGTATCCATCGTGTCGGTCTCGCGTCGCGCAGGCCCGCCGCACACCGGGCAGGTGGTGGCCACAAAGCTTTCCAGCTGCGCCAGCGGCGACCCACCCTGCTGCGTAATTGCGACGTCCTCCGGCAACAGAACGGGCAAAGCGCTCTCCGGCAACGCGACGACACCGCCCGGCTCCAAACCGGCGTGTCCGCGCTCGCAGTACACCATAGGGATCGGCGTCCCCCAGTAACGTTGCCGGCTCACACCCCAGTCCTTCAGCCGATACGTGACCGTCGTTGTTCCAAATCCGGCGTCCTTCGCGTGCTTCGCCATCCTCTCTTGCGCCTCAAGACAGCTCTCGCCGGTCCACTCTCCAGAGTCGATCAGCACCGCCTCGGCCTCTCCGAGGTACGGCAGATCGAGACCTGCCACGGACTCGTCCCCGTTGTGAGCGATGCCGTCGGGCGCGATGACGTCCGGCCCAATGACGTCGGGCACGATGACGTTGGGAGTAATCACGCGCCGGATCGGCAAGCCGTACTTCGTCGCAAACTCGAAGTCACGCGCGTCATGCGCCGGCACGCTCATAATCGCACCGGTCCCGTAGTCCGCAAGGATGTAATTCCCAATCCAGATCGGCACGCGCTCACCATTGAACGGGTTGATCGCAAAGTGCCCTGTGGGCGAGCCATACTTCTCCACCGCGCCCAGGTCGCCCGCATCCCGCGCCGCCTTTTGTTGCTCCACCATGGCGTCGATCTCACCCGCCAGCCGCCGCTCATCGCCCCTTGCAAAGAGCTTCGCCAAAGGGTGCTCCGGCGCGAGCTGCAACGAGGTCGCGCCGAAGATGGTGTCCACGCGCGTGGTAAACACAGTGATCTTCGCGTCCTCACCTTCGACGGCAAAGTCGACCAGGGTGCCCTCGCTGCGGCCGATCCAGTTCGCCTGCATCGTGCGAACCTTCTCCGGCCAGCCTTCCATCGCGGGCAGACCATCGAGCAGCTCGTCCGCATACGCCGTGATGCGAAAGAACCACTGTGTCAGCTCTCGCTGCTCGACCATCTCCTCTTCATGGCGCCAGCAGAAGCCTCCAACGACCTGCTCGTTCGCCAGCACCGTCTGGCACAGCGGGCACCAATTGACCTTGCTCTTCTTCCTGTACGCCAGACCGCGCTCGAACATCTTCAGGAAGAACCACTGGTTCCATCGGTAGTACGCCGGCAGACACGTCGTGATCTCGGTTGACCAGTCGTAGCTCAGGCCCAGGCGCTGCATCTGCTGCCGCATGGCGTCGATGTTCGCGAGCGTCCACTCCCGCGGCGGCCTATGATTCTTGATCGCGGCGTTCTCGGCCGGCAGGCCGAACGCGTCCCACCCCATCGGGTGCAGCACAGTGTGCCCGCGCATCCACATGTAACGCGCCAGCGCGTCGCCGATGGCATAGTTGCGCACATGCCCCATGTGCAACTGTCCGCTCGGGTACGGCAGCATCTCCAAACAAAAGAACTTCGGCTTGCCGGACGACAGATCGTCAGCGGCATAGAGCGCCGGGTCCGCCTCCCATTGCGCCTGCCAGCGCGGCTCAATCTCCGCGGGATTATATCGCAAAGTATCATAGCCGTACCGCTTAGCCTCGGCATCGTCCGGCACGTTTGTCACTTTGATCTCAGCCATACCTCTCGATTGTAGCGACAGTGCTGACGCTCATCGCTTGTGCAGCGCAGGACATCAAGCTGGCTCCGGTGCCTCTTCCTAATACCCTTTCTCAATCCTTGATCCAGCGGGCGGGTAGAAGAGGTCAGCACGCGGTTCCTCTTGACGAATCTCAGTCAGCTCGTAAGTCAAAGTTTCGTTACTCCGCATCGAGACGACCACCTTCAACCTAGGCGAGTACCAAATCTCCGTTGCTCCGACAACGTTGGAAGTCTCCCCTGTCAGCCGTCCCGTAAGCCTGATGCCAAGTGCCCGAAAACCGCTAAATGTCTTTTCACCCAGTGGCTCGGATCTCCTGATTACCCCGCTCACACTCTGAGTCTCTGTCGACACTTGCTTGAAGTCCTCAGCCCACGTTGTCTGAGTCGCATAGTGCAGTCTTCGCGACTGGCACGTGACGCCCGCGGTCGGCACTTGCTTGCCCACCCACGGCTCAACCCACCGAAAGCCGCAGTGCGTTACGGGGTCATTCACCTCCACTTGCGTCATTTCAATCTCGCGCCCGCTGCCATCGTCGGCTGATCGCGTACCCATCGACGTCTCCGTCCTTGTCCGTCCCTCCGTGTCACGCATCTGCCGCGTTTTCCTGGCACTGTTCACCACCTCGCCCGTCTTCGGGTCGGTGATTAACGTGGTGGTGGTTACCAACACGGCGGTATACGAAGTTCCTTTCACCGGTGCTGTCGTATAGGCGACATCACTCTCTGCTGGATACCATGCCGCTGGGAATCGGATCGACGGTACCGGCGCGACGTCGGTTGATACATCCGTATGACTCTGCACCGGTCCTGACATCCCGGCGATCGATACTGCCAAGCCCGCAGCCTGAATCATGAGTCGCACATCCACCCCCACTAAGAAACAGACCCGCTGATCGCCAACAGGCAACACTTTACCCCGCAGCCAGGGAACGAAGCACGGCGACGTTGCGCTGTTCGTCCCCCGGCTGATCGACCGGCGTCTCGGCAATGAATGCCGCATGGGCAAACCGTGCGTCGCGCAGCAACCGTCGAAACGCCTGCCCACCGATCATTCCCTCGCCGATATGTTGGTGACGATCGAGCTTCGATCCAGCTGCAGCCTTGGCATCGTTGCAGTGCCAGACCTTGACGTCATCGAAGCCCGTCGTGGCTTGGACCAACGCCGTCGTCTCCAGCCACCCGGCCTCCGAGACAATGTCGTACCCCTTCACATGAAGGTGGCAGGTGTCGAGACACACCCCGACCGGAGCGCAGGCGCGCAGTCGCTCCACAAGTTCAGCCACCTGCTCCAGCGAGCCGCCCAGCGAGAACTCCGCCCCCGCCGTATTTTCAATCAGCACGCGGAGGTTCGCGTCCTGCCACGGCAGACCATCGAGCGCCTGCTCAATCCCCCGAGCCGCGAGCCGGAGGCCCTCCTCCCGCGTGAGACCCTTCCAGCTTCCGGGGTGCAGCACCAGATACTCCGCGCCCCATGCCAGCGCCCGCTCGACCTCGGCGCGAAACGCTGTCACGCCATTGGCGCGAACGCTCTCCGTCTGCGAGCACAGATTGATCAGATAGCTTGCGTGGATCACCAGCGGGCTGATATCGAACTCGTCGCGAAGGGACCGCATCTTCGCCCCATCCTCCGGCTTCACCGCCGAAGCGCGCCAGGTCCGCGGACTGGAGCTGAAGATCTGCAGCGTGTTCGCACCCGCCTCCACCGCGCGGTTCACCGCCGTCCAGCATCCCCCGCTCGTTCCCAGGTGCACGCCGATCCGCTGTTTGGCCATCATTAAAGCCTATCGCACCTGCACCCCAGCCTGCCCTGGCGCTTTGCTGCGGACAGGCGCACCGGCGATACTCTGTGTGTGTCATGGTCCCCAGTCCGGGCAAGCACGGCGCGCACATCGCTGCTGCTCGGCGCGCTTGTGCTGCCGGTCGGCGTCTTCTACGCCATCCTCTATCGCTATGCGATCGCCGCGCCCCTGCTGGACGACTATGACGCAACACTCGGCTTTCTGCTTCGGCAGCAGCAGCTTCACGGCTTCTTGCCGAAGCTGCTCGCCTGCCTGTCCGATCAGCAAGCGGAGTACAAGTTTCTCCTCGAGCATCTTCTGATCGCGGCGCAGTTTGGCCTCACCGGCCACCTCTCCCTGCGCCTGTTCGTCCTGCTCGGAAATCTTCTGCTCCTGCCGATCCTGTTTGTCTTCACGTCGGACCTCTTCCCTGAGATCGCCTGGCGCGAGCGGCTGCCTTTGCTGCTTCCCGCCGCGTACCTGGCCTGCCAGCTCACCTATGCGGAGGTCCTCAACTGGACAGTGGCATCCCTCAATGCGTTCGCCGTAGTCGCCTTTGTGCTGCTGACACTGCACTTTCTTGTGCGCCGATCGCCGGTGTGCCTGGCCCTGGCATGTGCTTCCCTCATGCTGGCGTGTGCGGCGTCGACGAACGCCTTCCTTCTAGCACCGATCGGCGCCGCCATACTCTGGGCGGAGCGGCGCTGGGCAGCCATCGCCCTTTGGTGCGGTTGCTTCGCGGCCATGCTGTGGATCTATCTCTTCCGCTATCAGCACATCCCCCATCCTCCCGGACCGAAGCTCGTCACACGCCTGCTCTTTTTCCTCTCCTTTCTCGGGGGAGCCGTCGAGGACATGCATCACCAACCGATTCCAGGAGCCGCCATTGCGCTCGGTCTGCTTCTCCTGTCGGTGTTTGTTCACGCGGCCCTCTCCGGCTATGCGCGCAGAAATACCGTCATGATGGCATTGGCGACCTGGACCGTTCTCACCGCGGCTACCGTCGCCTGGTTCCGGTCCTCCATGGGCGTATCGCAAAGCCTCTCCGGCCGTTACAAGCTCTACTGCATGCTTCTGCTCGTCTTCTGCTACGGCTACGTGGCGGACCGCATACGCCAGTCGCGCTCGCTGTCGCGGAGGCGTAAGTCTCTCCTCTGGCGTGCCGCGATGGCTTTGGTCCTGCCGTTCTATCTTGCAGGCACCGTGCTCGGCGCACAGTTCCTCGAGCGGCGCCACGACTATCTCGTGGTCGGGATGCGTCACTTCCTTGCCGATCCCGACCACAACGCGCCGCTCTATGCACCAAACGACGCAGCCGGCGCAACCCCCGCGCTCGGCGAAGAGGAGCGCAGGACGCTCCATGAAGCCATCGAGCGCCATATCTTCACCATGCCGCCGCTTCCCTGAACGCGCACTGTCGACCGCAGGATCTAGTACACATCCCGCTGGTAGCGCTTTTCCTTCTTCATGCGCGCGAGATACTCGTTCGCATAGTCCGGCGCCGCATTCGCTCCCTTGGCGATCGCGTCCAGCAGAGCCGTCTCCACATCCTTCGCCATGCGCGTCGCGTCGCCGCAGACGTAAAAATATGCCCCGCGCTCCAGCCACGCATAGAGCGCCGCCGCGTTCTCCGCCATCCGGTCCTGCACATACACCTTCTTGGCTTGATCGCGGGAAAAGGCCGTGTCCAGCCTGGTCAGTAACCCATCCCGGTGCATCCCCTCGAACTGCTCCTGATACAGATAATCGAGCGCCCGACGCTGCTCACCGAAGAAGAGCCAGTTATCGCCCGTCTGCCCGGTCGCCTGCCGCTCTTCCAAAAAAGCACGGAACGGCGCGATGCCGGTTCCCGGACCGATCATAATCACGGGTGCTGTGGTATCCGCCGGCAGACGGAAGTTCGCATTGCCATGGAGAAAGATGGGAAACGTGGAGCCGACCGGGGAGCGATCCCCCATGTGTCCGCTCGCCAGACCCTGCCGCTCACGACCATGCGCCTCGTAGCGCACCACGCGCACCGTCGTTTGAACGTTGTCCGGGTGCATGGCCTGGCTCGAAGCGATCGAGTACATCCGCGGCGTAAGTCGCGAGAGCACATTGAAGAGCTGCTGCGGCTCCGTCACCACACCGGGGAACTCCTCGGCCAAGTCAACAAACTCCCGGCCCCAGCAGTACTCTTCGGCGCGCGCCTTGTTCTCCGGCCCCACCATCACCTTCAGGCCGGCGTGATCCGGCACCAGCTTGGCATACTGCGTGACGCTGCCGCGGGCAAGCTTGCCGATCGCCAGCCGTGTGCGCAGCGCCTCGTCCAGATCGATCGCCACCTTGTAGTGGTCGAGCACGGTCTCGCTTCCGGTGAAACGAAGCGCCGCTAACACCTCGTCCACGGCCTCACGGCGGTTCTCCGGCAAAATCCCGACCGCATCGCCCGGGGTATAGCTCATGCCGTCCTCAAGCGAGAGCTCAATATGACGGGTCTCCTTTTCAGAGCCCGCGCCCGTGAGCAGATCATTGACCACAACCTGAGAGAGGTAGGGATTGTTGCGCGTATAGCGAGACGTGTGCCCGGCTACCGGCGTAGCCGTTGTCTCCGCGAGTGTCTGTTCGCTCATGCCTCCAGTTTATCCGGAAATAGCCGCTAACTTCTTTCCGGCCGAGCATCGCTTCACCGCGCCAAACTGCGTGCCCCCGGCAGACTCGGCAACATCCGCCGCACATTGAACCCCATTGCCCCCGCCTGGAAACCCGCATCCAGCAAGTACCGCGCCATCGCCGACTCCGCCACCGCCACCCCGTTCACCGAAGCAATTAACATCCCCACCCGCGACCCCGCATCCCCCACCGACACCACCCGCTCCTCGCCCTGCACCCGCGCCACCAGAAACTCCGCCAGCGCCCGCCCCACCTGCCCTCGCGCCGGCTCCTCCTCCGGCAACCACACCTGCACATTCGCATTGCCCCGCCGCAGATACGCCACCAGCGCCCCATCGCACAGCACCACCCGCGCCCCCACACTCCGCTGCAGGCTCGTCCCCTCCTCCACCGGCGCCGGCCACTTCAATAACGCCCCATACGGATTCGCCGGATCGGTCGCCGCCACCTGCACCATCTCCGGCCCATCTTCTGTCGTCGTTCCGCCCATGGCCCCGCCCCGCAGACTGCGCAGCAGATCCACCGCCGCCGGCATCGCAAACTGTGTCGCCCCCAGATCCGCCGCAAAGAACCCGCGCCGAATTCGCCCGCTCTCTTCCATCGCCTTCAGCACGTCATACACCGCCGAAAACCCCCCGACCAGCCCCTCCGCCTGCGCCGTCTCGCGAAACACCACGCCGTACCGCGCCAGCAGCTGCTGCGCCTCCGCATGGCTCCACTCCGTCTGTCGTCGTGCCCGATCTTCTTCCGTTACAAATGCTGTCGCCTGCAACGCCCACCGACCCTGCACCGTGGGCGGCGTCGTCCTCCGACTGCGGAACCCCGCCTGATGATGCACCCGCTTGGCTGGCTTTCGCGAGCGGTTGGTCGAGTTCGTCGCCCGGTCGCAATACGCCCGCAGCGCCGCCATTCCGTCATTGGTCACCATCCCACGCCATACCAGGCTCCACAGCGCCTCAATCGTCTCCCCCGGATACCCCCCGCCCACGCCGTCGTGCAGCTCCTGAAAGAAACTCGCCCCACGCGCCCGCAGATACTGGAGCACCTCTTCCTCCTTCTCCCGCAGCGGCTCGCGCTCCCCTCGCACCGGCGGCCACAGCACGGGCAGTTTCTCCGCCAGGTACAGCCCCACGCGCCCATCTCGCTCGCCCACCGGCTCGAGCCCCACCCACACCACCTCGCCCGCCCCGACCAACACATCCAGGTCCGCCGGCTTGTACCCCAGCACCCGGGCCGGCAAAATCTCCGTCTCCAGGATCGACGCCGGCAACGGCGCGCCCTGCAGGTTCTCGATCACATCCAGCAGCGCATCCAGTCCGCGCCGCGGCTGCACTACCCCCTGCCACCGCGTAAACAGCCGCGCCAGCACGCGCTGCTCCACCGGCTCGACCTCCTTGCGCAGCCGCGCCAGCGACCGCCGCCGCACCGCCCGCAACACCTCCACCTCAATCCACTCGCGATTCAACCCACCCGGCCGAAACCCACCCTCCTGCACCCGCCCCATCCCCACCAGCCGCTGCAGCACCGCCTCCACACTCTCCATGGGCAGCGCATACCGTTCTGCAACCTCTTTCGTTACAAACGGCCCATGCGTCCGTGCATACCTCCGCACCACATCCAGCATCGCATCTGGCGCCGCGGTCAAAAATGCCGTCGGCAACCCCGGCGGCAGCGGCACACCCACCGCGTCTCTGAACCGCGCGGCATCCTCTACCGCGATCAGCCGCCGCTCGCCCGCAACCCCCACCTCCAGCACCCGCCGCGCCCGAATCAACCGGTCCGCCGCATCTGCAACCTCATCCGATACACATCTCGCCCGCAGCTCCGACCGTGTTAAATCCCCCAGCCGCAGCAGCAGATCGTGTACCCCATCCATCGACCGCGCCATATACCCCTCAGCCGTGCACTGTAGCTGCTCTTCCGTCTCCTCGATCGCACTCAGATCCAGCAACTCCCGCAAATCCGAATCGCCCATCAACTCCCGCAGCTGGTCCTGATCAATCGACAGCGCCTGCGCCCGTCGCTCTGCCAGCGGCGCATCTCCGTCGTAGATGTAGTTCGCCACATAGCTGAACAGCAGCGCCGCCGCAAACGGACTCGGCGTCCGCGAGTCCACCGTGTGCACCCGCAACGACCGGTTCCCGATCGCCCGCAACGTCTCCATCAACGCCGGCATATCAAACACATCCCGCAGGCACTCGCGATACGCCTCCAGCAGAATCGGAAACGACGGATACCGGCTTGCCACGCTCAGCAGGTCATAACTCCGTTTCCGCTGCTGCCACAGCGGCGTCCGCCCATCCGCCCTGCGCCGCGGCAGCAGTAAGGCCCGCGCCGCGCTCTCGCGAAACTTCGCCGCGAACAGCGCCGTCGACCCCAGCTGCCGCAGCACCAGCTCGGCCGCCTCCTCCGGCTCCAGCAACAGCACATCTGTATCCGGCGCGGTATCAGACTCCGGAAAACGCAGGCAGAATCCGTCCTCGCTCCACATCGTCTCCACGTCCGACCCACCATTCGCCCGCAGCTTCGCCGTCACCGCCATCGCCCACGGCGCGTGGATCCTGCTGCCAAACGGCGTCAGGCAACACACCCGCCAGTCTCCCAACTCGTCCCGCACCCGCTCTACTACAATTGTGCGGTCATCCGGCACATATCCTGCCGCCAGCTCCTGGTCCGCCAGATACCGCAAGGCGTTCTCCGCCGCGCCCTGCTCCAGATCATGCGCCTGTATCAGCGTCGTCAGCGCCACACTCCGCGGCGCCTCACGCAGCTCCCGCACCAGCGCGCCGATCCGCCTCCCAAACTCAATCGGCCGCCCTGCCTGATCCCCGTGCCAGAACGGCATCTTGCCCGCATCCCCGGGCGCCGGCGTCACCAGCACTCGGTCGTGCGTAATCTCCTCCACCCGCCAGGTCGACGCCCCCAGAATGAATGTGTCGCCCGTCCGCTGCTCAAACACCATCTCCTCATCCAGCTCACCCACCCGTATCGGCTTCGCATGCTGCCCCGCCAGAAACACCCCATACGTCCCACGATCCGGAATTGTCCCCCCATTCAGAATTGCGATCCGCTTGATCCCGCCCCGTGGCGTCAGCCAGTTCCGCTGCCGGTCCCACGTCACCCGCGGCCGCAGCTCCGCAAACTCATCCGACGGATACCGCCCCGCCAGCATGTCCAGCACGCCATCAAACACCGCGACGCTCATTCCCGCAAACGGCGCCGCGCTCCGCACCATCCGCAGCAGCGCGTCATACCCAATCCCCGGCGCCGTCGCTTCCTCATCGCTCCGCTTCGACCGCCGCTCCGCATCCACCACGTTCAGCGGCGGATGCGCAATGATCGCCGCTACCTGCTGCGCCAGCACATCGATCGGGTTCCGCAAAAACCGCGTCGACTCCACATGCCCCTCGTGCATCGCTTTTGTAACCGCCGCGCACGCAAGGAGGTCCGCCCGATACTTCGGAAAGATAATCCCGTTCGAGGGTGCCCCCACCTGGTGCCCCGCGCGCCCAATCCGCTGCATCCCACTCGCCACACTCGGCGGCGCCTCAATCTGGATCACCAGATCCACCGCCCCCATATCGATCCCCAGCTCGAGCGAACTCGTGCACACCAGCGCCCGAATCTTCCCCGCCTTCAGCAGCTCCTCAATCTCACTCCTTTGCGCGGCAGCTAAAGACCCATGGTGCGCCCGCGCAATCTGCTCCTCTGCCAGCTCGTTCAGTGCCCCCGCCAGCCGCTCCGCCGCCCGCCGCGCATTCACAAAGATCAGCGTCGAGGTCCGCTCGCGGATGATCTCCAGCAGCCGCGGATGGATCGACTGCCAGATTGACGTCCGCTTCGGCCCCTGGCTCGCCGGCCCGCTCGGCAACTCCTGAATCTCGCCCAGCCGCGCCATATCTTCAACCGGCACCTCGACCTTCAGGTCCAGCACCTTCTTCGCCCCCGCATTCACCACCGTCACCGGCCGGTACCGCACCCCACTCGCCGCATCCGCCTTCGCCTCAGCCTCCGCCACACTCGCCGAGCCGCCTCCCGCCACCTCCATCAGCGCCGCATCGACCGCGCCCTCATCCGCCATCGTCGTCCCCGGCTCGTTTGGCGCATCGCCCGAGCCAAGTTCTGCAACCACCACAGACACACTCTCCACAGCCCCGCTCGCGACACCCTCTGCCCCACCCAGAAATCGCGCCACCTCCTCCAGCGGCCGCTGCGTCGCACTCAGCCCAATCCGCTGCAGCCGCCGCCCACCCCCATCCGCCCCTACCAACGCTTCTAGCCTCTCCAGCGAAAGCGCCATGTGCGCCCCGCGCTTGGTCGGCACCAGCGCATGGATCTCATCGATGATCACCGTCTCCACCGTCCGCAGCGACTCCCCCGCCTCGCTCGTCAGCAGCAGATACAGGCTCTCCGGCGTCGTGATCAATATGTCACCGGGATGCTTACGAAAACGCGCCCGCTCCTTCTGCGGCGTGTCTCCTGTCCGCACGCTGATCTCGGGCATACGCACCGGCACGCCCTCGCGCTTGGCCATGTTCGCGATGCCCTGCAGCGGACTCCGCAGATTCCGCTCCACATCCGCCGCCAGTGCCTTCAGCGGCGACACATACACTACGCGGCATCCCGCCCCGCGCTCGCCCGCACCCTTCGCCAACATCAACCGATCCAGGCACCACAGAAATGCCGTCAGCGTCTTGCCCGTCCCTGTCGGCGCCAGGATCAGCGTCGACTCCCCGCGCGAGATCGCCGGCCAGCCCTCGATCTGCGGCGCCGTCGGCCCATCAAACACCGCCCGAAACCACCCCGCCGTCACCGGATGGAACAGCGCCAAGGCCCGTTCGGCCGCCTCTGTCTGCGCGGAAACCTCCCCTGCCGCCCGCAGCCCCGCCGTCGTCACCTCTACCGCGACAGCCTGCTCGCCCGTGCGCTCCACGCGCGTTGCCTTCGACCTCCGCCGCGCACGCTCCACAACGGCACCAACAGATTCGCTCGCCGCCTCGCCCGGGGCCACCTCGCCCGGGGGCGCCTCGCTCGGGGCCGCATCGATCGCGTTCTCCGCGGCTTGCGGCGGCACACGCGGCCTCTTCGTTGCCCGCTTCGCCGTCCCTGCCTTTGTTCCGTTCGCCATCACTCATCCCACGCGTTCTTCTGCAGTATCGACGACAGGACCCGGCTGCCGCCAAATCCTGTCTCCACACGCCAAAGCGCAGCAGCCCAAGTTGCTCACTCGCCCGTTGCCCGCGTAGCCTCAACCACACATGTCTGAACTCACTACGGCGTTCGCCGGCGCAAGCCTGTCACCCGAGCTCCTCGCCGACCTCCGCGCCCGCGCCGCCGTCGCCGCACATCACGCCTACTCGCCTTACTCCCGCTTCCGCGTCGGCGCCGCCCTCCTCCTCGACGACCCACACGCCGGCATGATCTTCACCGGCTGCAACGTCGAAAACGCCAGCTTCCGCCTCACCACCTGTGCCGAACAGACCGCCATCGTTCGCGCCGTCGCCGAGCTCGGCCCCGGCATCCGCCTGCGCGCGATCGCCATCGCCAACCTCAATCAGGCCGCGTCCATGCCCTGCGGTGCCTGCCGCCAAACCTTGCTCGAGTTCGCCCCTGATCCCGCCGCCGTTGCCGTACTCTTCCCCGGCGAAGATACCGCGGGCAGGATCGTCGACCAGCGCTGCACCGTCGACGACCTCCTCCCCGCGGCCTTTCGCCTTCGCGCCAACCCCTGCGACTCCGAGACGATCTAGCGCCCATGCTCAAGGCCTTCCCCTCTGACCGCGCCGGCAAGCCGCCCGCGATCCGTGCGCTCGATCTCATCCTCCACAAGCGCTCCGGCGGCGAGCTCTCGACAGAGCAGATCCGCTTCTTCGTCGACGCCGTGGTCAATAACGATGCCACCCGCGACCACCCTCGCCGTCGCGCCTCCGACCGCAATCCCTGGACTCCCTTCATCACCGACGCCCAGATCGGCGCCCTGCTCATGGCGATCTTTACTCATCACCTCTCCGCCCGCGAGCTCGCCACACTTACCGATGCCATGCGCGCCTCCGGCGAGGTCTTCGACCGAAGCACGCTGGACACCGTCCTGGTCGACAAGCACTCCACCGGCGGCGTCGGCGACAAGACCTCTCTCCTCCTTGCGCCCATCCTCGCCGCCGCCGGCCTGGCGCATCCAACACGCGACGGCATCCCCGGCGTCTGCGTTCCCATGATCAGCGGTCGCAGCCTCGGCCATACCGGCGGCACACTCGATAAGCTCGAGTCCATCCCCGGCTTCGCCACCGAGCTCTCCCTCGACCGTCTCACAGAGATCCTACGAACCACAGGCGCCGCCATCATCGGCCAAACGCCGGAACTCGTCCCCGCTGATCGTCTGCTCTATGCCATGCGCGACCACACCGGCACCGTCGAAAGTCCCTTCCTCATCGCCGCCAGCATCATGAGCAAGAAGCTTGCCGAATCCCTCGACGGCCTCGTCCTCGACGTCAAGGTCGGCTCCGGCGCCTTTCTGCCTACCTTCGCCAGCGCCCGCCTGCTCGCCGATCTCATGGTCGAGGCCGGCGAAGCCGCCGGCACCCGCACCGTCGCCCTGCTGAGCTCGATGGACCAGCCGCTCGGCCGCTTTGCCGGTAATTGGCTCGAGGTCGTCGAGTGCGTCGAAATCCTCGCCGGCCGAATCCATCCCCTCAGCCGCGATCTCCTCGATCTCACCCTTGTGCTCGCCGGGCACATGCTTCACCTCGCCGGCATACCAAACGCGGAGACACCTGACGCCGGTCAGCTACTCGCCCGGAAACTCCTCGCAAGTGGGCAAGCCTATCGATCCTGGCTGGCGATCGTCGCCGCCCAGGGTGGGGACACCTCCGTCTTTGCCGAGCCGTTCACCCACCACAAGCCGGCGGCCGTCGGCCAGGTCACCGCGTCGCGTGCCGGCTATGTATCTGCCATGAACTGTGCCGCCATCGGCTGGGCGGTGCAGCGGCTCGGCGCCGGCCGCGAGCGCCCCGGCGATCCCGTCAGCGCGCACGCCGGTATCGAGATGCACGCAAAGATCGGCGATGCCATGCGCGCCGGCGATCCCCTCATCACCCTCTTCGCGGACAACCGGGATCGCCT
This sequence comes from Acidobacteriaceae bacterium, assembly GCA_965277125.1. Taxonomy (GTDB): domain Bacteria; phylum Acidobacteriota; class Terriglobia; order Terriglobales; family Acidobacteriaceae; genus Edaphobacter. The sequence continues at coordinate 1,819,465 of CBDIBU010000005.1, forward strand.
CGGCGAAGCCGAGCAGGTCCTCCGCGACGCCCTGCATCTCACGGCAGATCCCCCCGCTCCGGTGCCGCTTATTCACGAAATCATCAGTGCGTCAGCCCCACGCAAGTAGACCGCATGCCGTCGGTCGCCGGGGAGCATCTCGCCCTCTGTTGCCGCCGTCCCACTATCCGTGGTGGCAGTGTGCGTCCTGATTGCAGGAAAGCCGAAGCCGACCACACACCCGACATCGCGACTCGATCGCACTGGAGACAGTAATGGCCACACCGCAAAAGAAGGGGACACTCTCCGAATCTCCAAAGCTCTCGCTCCTGCTTGGTGCAGGCGCCCTGGTCGTAATCGGTCTCATGAAGCGCTCGAAATCGGGAACGGCGATGGCCGCGGCGGGTGGTGTGCTCGCCTATAAAGGCCTGTCGCAGGACAATCCCAAGCCCTTTACCGCGACCGCACGCTTTCGCATCAACACCTCACGAGAGGAGGCCTACAAGCTCTGGCGCGATCTCGCCGGCCTTCCCCGTTTCATGACCCACATTAAGTCCGTCGAGGTTCTCGACGGCAATCGCTCTCGGTGGACAGCCAAAGGCCCGGCGAAGACACCTGTAAGCTGGACCGCCGAGCTCACCGATGACCAGCCGGGCAAGCGCATCGCCTGGCGCTCCACCGCGGACTCGCCCGTCCAGACCGACGGCTCCGTGGAGTTCACCGACGACCCTCTCGGCCGCGGCATCTTCGTCAGCACCGCCAGCCGCTTCAACCTGCCCTCCGGCCCGCTGGCGAACACACTCTACTCCCTGCTCGGCAAGAACCCTGCATTCATCGCCCGTGAAGATCTCCGGCACTTTAAGTCCCTCCTTGAGACAGGGGAGATGCCCACGGTCGAGGGCCAATCACATGGTCCCCGCGGCGTGAAAGGCAAGATCGAGCGCGTTATGTACCGCGAAACCAGCAACCCGCCCGAGGCGCAGGCGCCAGGCGCCTTAGCTGAGCAGCAACAGCCCGAACTCCAGCCCGCCTGACCTGGCCACGATCTGAGGCCTGCGCAATCATCGATCTGCCATGGCGCGGTTCCCCTTTCTTTCATCACCGATAGGAGTCTTCCATGAAAGCTGTCTGCTGGATGGGTGCGGAAAACATGCAGGTGCATGACGTCCCCGACCCAAAGATCCTCAACCCTCGCGACGCGGTCATTAAGGTCACCTCGACCGCGATCTGCGGCTCCGACCTCCACCTTTACGACGGCTATATGCCCACCCTTGAGCCCGGCGACATTCTCGGCCACGAGTTCATGGGCGAGGTCGTCGAAGTTGGCCCCGGCGTCGACAAGGACAAGCTCAAAGTCGGCGATCGCGTCGTCATCCCCTTCACCATCGCCTGCGGCAACTGCTTCTTCTGCAAAGACAAGCTGTGGAGCTGCTGCGACAACTCCAATCCCAACGCCTGGATCGCGGAAGACATCATGGGCTACTCGCCCTCCGGCCTCTTCGGCTACACCCACATGCTCGGCGGCTATGCCGGCGGTCAGGCGCAGTACGCCCGCATCCCCTTCGCTGACGTCGGTCCGCTCAAGGTCCCAGACCATCTAACGGATGAGCAGGTCCTCTTCCTCTCCGACATCTTTCCCACCGGCTACATGGGCGCGGAAAACTGCGACATCAAGCCCGGCGATACCGTCGCCATCTGGGGCTGTGGTCCGGTCGGTCAGTTCGCCATCCGCTCCGCCTTCATGTTCGGCGCCGGGCGCGTCATCGCCATTGATAAAGTCCCCGAGCGGCTCGCCATGGCCAAGGCCGGTGGCGCTGAGGTACTCAACTTTGACGAGATCGACAGCATTCCCGACGCACTCCGCGATATGACCGGCAACCAGGGGCCGGACGCCTGCATGGACGCTGTCGGCATGGAAGCCGATGGCCACGGCGCCTTCGCCATCTACGACAAGGTCAAGCAAGCCGTGCGGCTCTCCTTTGATCGCCCTACGGTTCTCCGTCAGGCCATTCTCGCCTGCAAGAAAGGCGGCACCGTCTCCGTCCCGGGCGTCTATGGCGGCTTTCTGGACAAGATTCCCTTCGGCGCGTATGTCAACAAGGGCCTCACCATGAAGACCGGACAGACCCACATGATGCGCTACATGGCGCCACTGCTTGAGCGCATCGCCAAAGGCGAGATCGATCCATCCTTCGTCATCTCGCACAGCTTGCCCATCGACCAGGCGCCAGACGCCTACAAGATGTTCCGCGACAAGACTGACCACTGCACCAAGGTCGTACTCAAGCCCTGGGTCGACGGCAACGCCGCGTAGCATCTGCTCCATCCTCACTCGAAGCCGCCCGCATCCTGCGCGGGCGGCTTTTCTTCCCCGGCCTCTCGCTTACACCCGCAAAAAGATCCGTCGCCGGTACAGCACCCCGATCAGCAGGCAATCGATCGCCACAACCGCGATCGCATACGCGAGCGACCCCAACCAAGGCGGCAGCCACGGCAAAAACAGCCGCCCATAGAGCCACTCGTACGCTCCGCTCCCGCTGATCCGCCATGCAATCAGCGTCGAGGTAATCACGCCGCCCACCGTAAAACTTGCGATCGCATTTGTGCCGAAGACAAGCAGCGGCGTCAGTCCGCGCCGTTCCCCGCGCCCATCCACCAGCCAATAACACCCTAAGAAGACCAGCAGCACAACGCCCGAGCTCAGCAGCGTAAAGCTGGGTGTCCAGATCTTCTTAATGATCGGCATCACCGGATCCAACATCAGCCCCGCCGCAATCAGCACCACACCGTACGCCGCCAACACCCCTAATCCTCGTGCCTGCATCCTCCGCTTCGATCGCAACACCTCTCCGATCACCACGCCGAGCAGCGTCGAGACGATCGCTCCCAGGGTCGACAGCAGCCCCTCCGGATCGAACGTCACGCCCACCCCTGGTGTCGTGCCATATGGCCACAGGTGCGGAATCGTAAACACCGCGCGATCGACATACGCCGGCAGACTGCGCAGCGTGTCAAGATGTCCCGCGCCAAAGCCCGGCACCGGCACGTGCAGCAGAAGCGCACCGTAGCCGAACAAGAGCACGATCGCCATCACCAGCAAACCGCGGAGGCGCGCCGGCGCACTCCATCCATTCATCGGGATCCAGATCGTCGCGACTGCCAGAAAGCACACCGCGATCCGCTGCAGGACACCCGGCAGACGCAGCGTGTGGAGCGAAAACGCCGGAAAGGCGTTGAGCGCCAACCCAAGTACGATCAGCAGCACAGCACGCCGAATCACTCCCAGCCACACGGCGCCCCGGCTTACCCCTCGTGCCAGCCGTCCGCCCAGCGAGAGCGGCGTTGCCACGCCCACCGCAAACAGAAATCCCGGAAAGATCATGTCCGCGGCCGTCGCGCCACGCCACTGCGCATGCAGCAGCTGCGGATACACCGCCTTGTACGTTCCCGGATCCGTGACCAGCAGCATGCCCGCGACACACAGGCCACGAAACACATCAAGCGACAAAAGTCGCTGTCCCTTCCACGCGCCCGTCGCGTCCGTCTCCGGCGCGCCTGAGACCGGCTCCTCCGCCACACCCGTTGTCGTCATGCCTACAAATCTTAGAGACCGGACCGCACCCCTGCCCAGCGAAATCCGCGCAAGACCGATTTCGTGCTCGTCTCGGTACACTCAGCTCACACCACGCCTCACCTGCGGCACGGAGATCTCCTTGGCACGATTCACCGGCCTGCTCGGCCTCGCCGTCTTTCTCGTCATCGCCTGGCTCGCCTCGACCAACCGTCGCGCCATTCGCTGGCGCACCGTCGTCTGGGGTCTCGGGTTGCAGATCCTCTTCGCCTTCCTCGTCATTAAGTGGAGTCTCGGCCAGCGCATCCTCCACACCGCCTCGACCATCGTGACCTCACTGCTCGCCCACTCCGTCGACGGCTCCTCGCTTGTCTTCGGCCCGCTCGGCACCCCCGGCTCGCCCCGCGCCGTCCTTGCCTTCGCCGTCCTGCCCACCATCATCTTCGTCAGCGCCTTCTTTGCCGTCCTCTACCACATCGGCCTCATGCAGCGCGTCATCCGCGTCGTCGCCTGGATCATGTTCCGCACCATGGGCACGAGTGGAGCTGAAAGCACCAACGTCGCCGCCAGCATCTTCATGGGCCAGACCGAAGCTCCGCTCACCATCCGCCCCTTTCTTGCCGGCGCTACCAACTCCGAGCTCATGTGCATTATGACCTCCGGCATGGCGCATGTCTCCGGCGGCATCATGGCCGCCTACATCAGCTTCGGCATCAACGCCCAGGACCTCCTCTCCGCCGTCATCATGACCGCCCCCGGCACCATCCTCGTCGCCAAAATGCTCGTCCCCGAAACCGAGCACCCCGCCACCGCTGGCACAGTGCACATGCCGCCCAACGAGGAACACAAGAGTGAAAACCTCCTCGGCGCTATCGCCCGCGGCACCATCGACGGCGGCCGGCTCGCCTTCAACGTCGCCATCATGCTCATCAGCTTCCTCGCCCTCGTCGGGCTACTCAACGCCATCATGCTCGCCGTCTCCAACACCCTCTGGGCCCACGGCCACATTCGCTTCCCCCACTCCCTCAACGCCGTCCTCGGCGTCATCGGCGCCCCCATCGCCTGGCTGATCGGCATTCCCTGGCGCGACGCCCACGCCATTGGAGATCTCCTCGGCACCCGCGCTGTCCTCAACGAATTCATCGCCTTCACCCAGCTCGGCGCCCAAAAAAGCTCCCTCGCGCCACGCACCTTTTCGATCGCCACCTTCGCCCTCTGCGGCTTCGCCAATCTCGGCTCCATCGGCATGCAGATCGGCGGCATCGGCGCCCTCATCCCCAACCGTCGCAACGACCTCGCCCGCCTCGGCCTGCGCGCCATGCTCGCCGGCACCATGGCCAACCTCATGAGCGCCTCCATCGTCAGTCTGCTGCTCCGCTAACTTACCCCTTGCGAGACGTTGTCGGTGTGCAACTACATGGGAGCGAACCGCCGCTTGAGGTTCAGGAACGGCGACTCAAAGAAGTGAAAGGTGAGCCACGCCAAGGGAACCGTGGTGACAAGCGCCAGCAATGCCGAGGTCAGGCGCGCATGCGCCGCGATCAGCGGCGCCGATCGCCCCACGGCTTCCGCCACATGCCGAATCCCCTGCCCCGCGATCACGTGAAAGACATACGCCCCGTAGCTCAGCCGCCCAAGCCACCGCAGCGGTTGGAAGCTCAGCGCGCGATAGATCCATGACCCCGGGACCACAGCCATCATCACAAGGGTCATCGCCAGCAGATCCACCACACTCAAACCCCAGGTGTAGTGCCATGCCGGCAGCAGATACCCATGCCGCCGCAGCGTGAGCGAGAGAAACACCGCCGCCACCGCGGCTAAAGCGCCACCACCCCATCGCACCGCGCCGATCACTCGCTCGCTCCACCGCCCGCGCAGCAGCAGCGCCGCCAGCCCACCCATCAGAAACGCGTCCATCCGCAGCGGCGTAAAGCTGTAGTTTAGATCAAGCTCCGCGAAGCGATGCGGCAGATGATCGAACGCCACAACCCGCAGCACCGGCGTGATCACGATGACCGCGAGGCAGATAGCGACCAGTCGGCGCCGATCGCGCACAAGGAACACAACCGCCGGCCACACCAGATAAAACTGCTCCTCCACCGCCAGCGACCACAGATGGCCAAGAAAGAGTGTCACCCGTTGATCTCCGCTGGTCAGCGCGCCCACGGTCGCCGCCAGATACCCCGGATCCGTGTCGAAGGGATGCAGAAAGCGAAGCACATTGCCGAGAAACAACGGCCACGCGACCCAGTATCGATTCCATTGCCAATGCGCGACCGGCGTCAGCGCAAGCAGCAGCATGCACAGCCCATAGAACAGCGGAAAGATGCGCAGCGTCCGCCGCACATAGAAGTCGCGTACGCGATGCGGCCGATCCCGCGTGTCATACAGGATGCCGGTAATCAAAAACCCCGACAGAACAAAGAAGAGATCGACCCCGGTCCAGCCCCACGGCAGGTTCAGGTAATGCTGCAGGAAGACCAGCAGAAACGCCACGGCACGCACGCCATCGAGCGCCGGAAAATACAGCCGGTTCTCCGGTTGTGTCTCCAGGGTGTTGCCACTGACGATCCGGTCTTCAGGCGTAGCGAGGCCACCCGACATACGATGAGCTTACCGAAGAAGCTCAAGGACCAAGCTCAAAGACCAATCAACAAGGATCAATCAACAGGGATCGGCTGCCGCACGCGTGTGCGCCAACCGAAGTACGTCAGCCATCCCGCCAGCAGCAGGATGGCACAGGTAAGCCCGGCACAGCTCGACCAACCCCCAAACCGCCACAGCAGCCCGGGCAGCACACCACCGACAGTTCCTCCGATGTAGTAGCTGCAGATATACATGCCGGCCGCGGAGACACGATGACCCTCCGGCGCCGCATCGCGCAGAAAGCTGTTGGCGCAGGTCTGCGCGAGAAAGACTCCGGACCCCACCAGCGCCAGCCCTGTCGCCACCACCCACACCATCGGCGCCAGCGTCAGCGCGACCCCTGTCACGCACGACGCGATGGCGATCAGCATGCCGGGCCGCAGCCCGATGCGGGGCAGCACCCTCCCCATCGCCAACGTAGCCACCAGGCCGAAGAGGTACACCGTGAACAGCCAACTTACCTGCTCGGTCGACAGCAGGAACGGCGGCTCCGTCAGATAAAAAGTGACGTAGCTGAACACCGCCACCAGCGTGAACAGCATGCAGAAACCAATGCCGAAGGTCGCCAGCAGCAGCGGATTCCGCAGGTTGCGCCACACGGGCGCGAGGTGCGATTCAACGCGCACCGGTGCTGACGCGGCGCGCGCCGGCGCGAGCAGCCACTGCGTCAGCGCCGTGCCCGCGAAGCCGACCAGCCCAAGCACCAGAAAGACCGCACGCCAGCCGGCCCGCGCTCCCAGCAGACCGCCCGATAGCCGACCGACAAATCCGCCAAAGACCGTTCCCGCGACGTACACACTCATCACAGACGGCACCTGCAACGCGGGCCACTCCTCCGTGATGTAGGCAATAGTCAGAACAAACACACTCGGCGTCACCAGCCCCTGCAGCAGACGCCACATCGCCAGGATCGGCAGGCTGGTCGCGGTAGCTGCCATCAGCGTGGCAAAGGCCAGCACCCCCATCGCGCCGACGATCATCCGCTTGCGGTTCGCCCGCTCCGCGAAGATCGCCAGCAGAGCCGCCGAGATCGCCACCCCCATGGTCGACGCGCTGATCGTCAGGCCCACCTCCGGCTCTGTCGCGTGAAACACACCTCGCAGCAACGGCAGCAGCGGCTGCGTGCAGTACAGATCGACAAAGGCAAATGTGCCGCACAAAAACACGGCAAAGATCGCCCTGCGCCCGAGCCAGGGCACTGTGCCGCTCTCCATCTTCATCTCTCGCTCAAACTCAGGAGCTTCACTCACCGCAGGCGCCATACAGGAGAGATGCGCTGGCAAGCCGGCTGTCGCAGACGATAGGGACAACCGGACACCTCCCGATCAAGCCCCCGCGTCTAGGAGTCGGTCATGAGGCCTCGGCAACCAAACAACTCGTCTCCCTTACACTGAAAGCCGAACACACCACCACGACGATGACCGACCTCTACGATCGCGCTCAGGCCGCCGCCGCACACGTTCGGAGCCGTTCCTCCCTCCTTACGTGCCTGGGCGTCATCCTCGGCTCGGGGCTCGGCAACTTCGCCGCGCAGGTCGAAGACGCCGTCACCATCCCCTACTCTGAGATTCCGCACTTCCCTCGCTCCACGGTCGTCGGCCACGCGGGCCGGCTCGTCCTCGGCACGGTTGCCGGCGTGCCCGTGGCGGTCATGCAGGGTCGCGTGCACGCCTATGAGGGCTACCCTCTCAGCGAGGTCGTCTTCCCCACCCGCGTGCTCGCGCTGCTCGGCTGCCGAGCGCTCGTCGTCACCAACGCCGCCGGCGGTATCGACCCCGCCTTCACCCCCGGCTCGCTCGTCCTCATCGCCGACCACATCAACCTCACCGGCTCCAACGCCGCCCTCGGCCCCAACGAACCACGCTTCGCCACCCGCCCCGGCGCCGCCGAGCGCTTCTTTGATATGTCCACCGCCTACTCGCCGCAGCTCCGTGCGCTTGCCCTCGCCGAGGCCGCGCGCCAGGGCCTCCCGCTACCCGAAGGCATCTACCTCGCCGTCCTCGGCCCCTCGTTCGAGACCCCCGCCGAGATCCGCGCCTTCCGCTCTCTCGGCGCCTCGCTTGTCGGCATGTCCACCGTGCACGAGGTCATCGTCGCCCGGCACATGGGTCTCGAGGTCCTGGGCCTCTCGCTCGTCACCAACCCCGCCGCCGGTGTCTCGGCAGAGCCGATCGACCACAACGAGGTCCTCGATATGGGTCGTCGTGCTGAGGTTCGACTGACCGCATTGCTGCTCGCTTTGCTCCCTCAAATCGACCGCCAGATCGCCGCCGCCCATTCCCAGGCACACGCCGCACGCTCCTGAATCCAATGGACCTCGTGAATCTCGGCCCCGCGCAGCAACTTCTTCTGCCCCATCGTCCGCTGATCCTGGGTGTCGCCGGCTGCTCAGGCTCGGGCAAGACCACGCTTGCGCGCGAGCTCACCGCACAGCTCGGCGCACGGCTGCTGCCTCTCGACCTCTACTATCGTGATCTCAGCGACGTTCCAGTCGCCAAGCGCACACAACACAACTTCGATCATCCCGACTCGCTCGAGTCCGATCTGCTCTTGCGGCAGCTCGACCAGCTCGCCGCCGGCAAGGCCATCGAACGTCCTTTCTACGACTTCAGCACGCACACCCGCGTGCCGGATCGCAGCGAACACATCGAGCCCGCGCCGGTCTTGATCGTCGAGGGCATCCTCGCCTTGCACTACCCCGAGCTGCGCCGGCGTTTCGATCTCTCCGTCTTTGTTCACACGCCGACCGCCGTCTGCCTCGCGCGTCGCATCGACCGCGATGTGCGCGAGCGCGGCCGCACCGAGCAGACCGTGCGCGAGCAATTCGCCGCCACCACCCTTCCCATGGCCGAACAGTTCGTTCTGCCCTCAGCCGCGCACGCCTCCGTTACCGTGGAAGGCACAGAGTCGCTCGACTGGTCCATCGCCACCGTGCTGCATACGCTCGGCCGGCTCGCCGGCGTCGGCAACACCCCACACGCGTCGCCGTTCTGATCCGCGTCACAGGCCGAAGCCGCTCAGCCGCCTTGCAGGGATCCCTTCCCCAACTGGAGCAGCGCTCGGCGCGCCTCGGCCGCGGCGTCCTTCCGATCCTCCGTCGTGAACCGAACCGGCTCCGCCGCAAATCGCACCCGCGCGCTGAGTCCTTCGAGCGTAAGAAAGCGCGCCATGTGCGCCAGCATTCCACGATCGCCCCAGAACGCCACATCATCGGCTACCGTCGCTCCCGCCGGTCCACGCAGACCGTAGCGCATCACGCCAACCGTCACCGGCAACCCGGCGGCCCTCGCTTCGGCCAGCATCCCGCCACGGAACGGCAGCACACCCTCGCCGTCTGAGGTCGTGCCCTCCGGAAAAAACACCACCGGCAAACCATCCGTCGCCGCCTCGCGCAGACGCGCGCTCGCCGCAGCCCCACTGCCGCCCTTGCCGCGCTCCACGTAGACCGTTCCCGCCATGGTCGTCATCCACCCCACCACCGGCCACCGCCCGACCTCCGCCTTCGACACAAATACACAGGGAGCAAGCGAGGCCAGCACCAGGATGTCCAGATATCCCTCATGGTTCACCACCACCGCCCCGGCGCTCGGAAATTCGCCCTCGACCACGACGGGAATCCCGAGCCCACGGATCACGCGTCGGCACAGCCTCTGCGTCCACCGCGCGCGACCCCGACGCGTCTTCGGACGAAGCACAAGCATCTCCAGCACAGCCGCGCCGATCAAACCCGCGACCAACACCCCGCGCCAGCCCAGTCGCCAGATCGCCGTCGGTCCCCAGTGTCCCTTCAGCCCGCGTCCCGCATCGTCCACGTTAAGGCATCTCTCCTGAAACCGTGCCGCTGTCTTCGTGGCCGTTAAGGCCATCTTCCCTGAGAGAAAATGGCACGAGCTGATGCGACCTCTCGTAGATCTTCAGGAGAAAGGCTCAGCTCTTGTGCTCCGGCGGCGTAGGCTCCGGATCCGCGCTCCGCACCCACGCCGTGTAGATCAGATCCCGCAACTCGATCGCTCCGGCTGCCAGTCGCTGCTCGACAAACGCCTTTCCCTCCGCCGTGCCCGCACCCGCAAAGCCGCCCGTCTTTTCGAGCGCGTACGTCTGCTCCACCAACGCGTTCGACTGCCGCACATACCCCAGGTACTGCACCCACTCATCGTCGATCAGCTTCGGCTTCGCGCCCGACACCAGCGGCGCCACCTCACTCGCCTTCACGTCCGCATCCACAAATACCGTCTCGAACTGCGCATGGATACTGTGCTCGGTCGTGTAGCCCTTCGGATTCGGCCCCGTCCACCCGTTGTACTGGATCGTCGTGTGCAGCGGATTTGCGGCGTCCGCCACGTAGTGGCCTAGCCAACCCGCGTAGAACACCAGCTCGCACTCAACCGGCCGCGTGTCCGCCTTGGCCGTCGCCAGCATGCGGTACGCCCGCATCCCCGCCTTCAGCCGCTCCCAAACCTCCTCGACCACATACGGCTGCAGACCGACCTTTTCCACACTCAGCGGCAGCTCCGGATGCGCCGACTGCGCCACGGCAAGCGCGCGCACATAGTCATAGCGCCGCTTTGGCAGTTCGCCCACCAGGTCCGCATACTCCAGATCGATAAAGTGCTCGGGTGCCTGCGCCGCGCTCAGCTCCGCCTCCAGCGGACTGCGCCAACGGTCCGGCTCCGGTCCGTAGTAGGCCACCGCCTCCTGCGCCCGCGCATCGCGCAGAAACTCCGGCACATCGCTTGGCAGGTTCGCCGCCGCTAGCCGGTTGATCATTTCATGGCCCGTTGCCCCCCACGCCCAACCCCGTTCGACCATCCCCGCCGACAGCCACAACGCCGCCGCCGCCCACCGCAGACCCCGTCGTTCCGCCTTGCGCAAGCCCAACATGCGCCGAGTATAGCCGTGGCCTACGATCTTCGGGCAAATCCGCCTGAAGCTCTCGATAGCGATCGAGACGCCCCGTCTACACCAGCACCGGCACCCGACCAACCCCCATGTTTCCAAAGATCCTGCGATACCGTTCGATCTCCTCCGGCGGTCCGCTCGCCTTGCTCGCGTTGTCACTCAGCTTCACCGTCGGCCGGCCGTCGACCGCGGTCAATTTGCACACCAGGCTCAGCGGCTCCAGCGTATCGTCGCCCCGCGGGTGGCATCCCCGAAAATCATTCGTCAGCAGCGTTCCCCAACCGGCGCTGAAGCGTATCCGCCCCGCAAAGTACCGGTGCAGCGTCAGGATGTCGTCGACGTCCAGCGCATCGCTCGCGATCAGCCGTTTCGTCCGCGCATCGCGCCCTCGGCCCTCCAGCCACTCGATATACTCGTCTCCCGCCTCCATCGGCGGTTTCGAATCCACGCGCTGTCCCGTCCAGTCCGCCACCCACTCCGGCGCGTGCTCCAAAAACTGCGTCGTCCCAAACGTGTCCGGCAGCATGATCAGCAACGCTCCTCCATAGCTTCGCTGCCACAACTCGAGCACACGGTACTGCGACTCCCGCAGCTCCTCGTCCGTCCGCGCCAGCGCCGCCATCGCCATCGGCAGCTCATGTGCATTCGTCCCGATCGCCTCCAGATCGTGCTTGTACGCGAGCGCCGTATTGCTCGTTCCCGTCATGCGCTCGCCGAGCACGCTCTTCAGCGCATCGACCGCGTACTCCTGCCACAGAAAGCTGTGCCGACGCCGCGTGCCGAAGTCCGAGATGCGCAGCCCCTCCACCCCGCGCAGCCGTTCGAGCTTGTCCCACAGTCGTGTCTTCGCCCGCGCATACACAATGTCCAGCTCCAGCTCGGTCAACTCCCCGAGCGCCGAGCGCGTCTTCAGTTCACTCACGATCGCGAGCGCGTAGATCTCCCACATCGTCACCGCGCTCCACAGCCCCTCAAACCGCACCACCAGCTGCCCGTCTTGTTCGCTGATCTCGTAGTCGCTCAGCCGAAAGTCGCGCTCCAGCCAGTCCAGAAATCCCGGTTCAAAGATCGAGCGCACTCCATAAAACGTGTTGCCGGCCAGCCACACCAGCTCGCTGCGCCGGAATCGCAGCTCCCGCACATGCTCCAGCTGCTCCCGCAGCGCCGCAGCCCCGATCCGCTCCGCCAACCGCACCGTGACCGTCCGGTTGTGCACCTCGCTACAGGCGCGGACACCGGGGAAGTTCTTCCAGATAAACTGCAACATCAGCAGCTTGTAGAAGTCCGTATCGAGCAGCGACCGGACGATCGGGTCCAACTTCCAATTGTGGTTATGCGCCCGCTCAGCGAAGTTCACGTTCATCGCGCTGCCCCGTAGCTCGTACTCTGATCCAGCCTATATCCGTATTCGTCAAAATCGAAGGGAACAACTACCTGAGATCGCACCATCGTCACTAGCGACGTTCCACATGGTCTGACGAGCGAACACGACAAGCGTACGCGATGCGTCCCAGAACTCCCACACAAGCGTCTGAGCCCAGGTCCCCCCCTCAATAAGGGATACTGCCATTCGATAAGCATCTCGTCTCAACAGCAGATGACATTCGAAATAACACAAAAGATGCATTTGCTCTACACAACTTCTGTCCTCATGCTGAGAGAGCACTAATGCAGCAGCGCTCTCGTTGAGAAAATTGTTGGAAAGATTTTCGACAACCTGCGTAAAATCTTCCCACTTGCAGTACTATTGCCGAGCATTCCGAAAGCCTTGGGAAGTCTATGACCTCTGTTGTCATCCTCGCGATGCTTCTTTCGACTGCCACTTCGGCCCTTGGGGTCGCTTACGTTCGCTGTCGCCGCGCTCTTCGCGGAGTTCAACGCGAGCTTGCGACCATGCAGCAACAGCGCGCCGAAGAACATCGGCAGCTGCGCGAACGTTCCGCTCTCGATGCCCTCAAGGATGAGTTCATCTCCACCGTCTCGCACGAGCTGCGGACACCGCTGACCAGCATTAGGGGGTCGCTTGGTCTGCTCTCCTCCGGGGTCCTCGGCGCCGTGGATCCCAAGGCTCGCAACCTCCTCCGCATCGCGGTATCCAACACAGATCGCCTCATCCGCCTGATTAACGACATTCTGGATCTGGAACGCATGCAGTCGGGCCGAGCGCCGCTCGAGCTTCGTCGCTGCTCGCTTCAGGAGCTTGCCGAAATCGCAATCGAATCCATGGTTCCCGTCGCAGACACTGCCGAAATCCAGTTGCGGCTCCATACCGGCTCAGCCGAGGGACTCTTCCTCGACGGCGACCCCGATCGCATCGTCCAGGTACTTACCAACCTGCTATCGAACGCGATCAAGTTCTCCCCCGCTCAATCCGTGGTGCACGTCCACGCCGAAGCCACGATCGATTCCATTCTCCTGCGCGTCGTCGATCAGGGTCGGGGCATTCCGTCCGACAAACTTGATGCCATCTTCGACCGGTTTCTGCAGATTGAGCATGGCGATGCCAGGCAAAAGGGAGGGAGCGGTCTCGGTCTCGCCATCTGCCGGACAATCATTCACCAGCACTCCGGCTCCATCTGGGCGCAGCAGAATGCCGGTGCGGGCAGCAGCTTCCATATCCTCCTGCCACGAACAGCTCGCTCCTCCGATGCCATTGCTCTCCCACCACCTGCCTCTCCCGTGGGCGACGGTTGTGTCCTGGTCTGCGACGATGAGGCCGCCATTCGCACCATTGTCTGCGAGCACCTGACCCGCCAGGGGTACCGGTGCCTCGAAGCCGGCTCCGGCGAGGAAGCACTTGAGCTGGCCGCCAACCAACCCGTCGAGGCGATCCTGCTCGACCTGTATATGCCCGGACTGAGCGGATGGGAGACCCTGCAGCGCCTTCGTGAAAGCGCCGCCACCAGCCACATCCCTGTCGTTGTGCTCAGCGTCCTCTCGCCGGAGCTCCGTCGCGAGATGGCCGGCGATGCCCAGGGTTGGATCCAGAAGCCCTTCAACGAGCACCTGCTCTTCGCCGAACTGGCGCGCGTGCTCCGTCCCGAGACAGGCCCCGTGCAGGTCCTGCTGGTTGAAGACGATGAGGATCTCGCCTCTGTTGTGATGTCTTCGTTCGCCGATACAGAGGTCAATGTGACCCACGCTCGAACGCGCCAGCAGGCGATCCGGCACTGCCTCACGCATCGTCCGGACCTGCTCATCCTCGATCTCACCCTGCCCGACGGCAACGGCTTCAGCTTTGTGGAGTGGGTTCGGCATCAGCCCGGCCTTGCCACCTTGCCGCTCGTCGTCTATTCAGGACATGATGTCTCCGATCGCGAGCGCTCGGCGCTCCGTCTCGGACCTACCGAGTTCCTCACCAAGGCTCGCGTCCAGCCCCAGGATGTAGAAGCCCTTGTGCTCTCCATGACGCGGCGATACCGTCGTTCCAGCACGTCCATGCCTGCGACGGTCGCCTCATGACCAACGCCCTTTCCGAGGTTCTGGGCCCTTTATGCGCCGCATTCTGATCATCGACGACGAAGACGACATCCGCGAGGTCGCGGCCCTGTCGCTCGAGGCCACCGCCGGCTGGGAGGTGCTCACCGCCTGCTGCGGCAGCGATGGCATCGCCACCGCCATCACCGCGCAGCCCGATGCCATCCTGATGGATGTCATGATGCCCGGGATGGACGGCCCGACCGCACTGCGCCGAATGCAGCAGGAAAGCGCACTCGACGGCATCCCCGTTCTGTTTCTCACCGCAAAAGTACAGGGCGTCGATCAACGACGATTCTCCAACCTAGGGGTAGCGGCCGTTCTGCTCAAACCCTTTGACCCGCTCACGCTCGCGCAGCAGGTCTCCGAGGTGCTTGGTTGGCGAGACTGATCGATCCCTCAGCGGATCGCGGCCGTGTCGACGCGAACTGCGACATGGCCTCACCCTCAACCTCCATTCCCCCGCAGCCGGTTGATTCCCTTCCATCTGCCGTGCGCGATTCCTCCAAAGTGCAGGCCTTGGCTCGTGAACGGACCGAAGCGTTGCTTCGCGATCTTTGGCGTCGCAAGCTTCCCATGGTCCGAGAGCACCTGGGGGTCCTCGGGTCCGCTCTCGCCACGCTTGAGTCAGCGACGCTGACGACGCCATTGCGCAGCGAGGCGGCCATCGCGGCACACAAGCTCGCCGGCTCGCTCGGCATGTTCGGCTATCACGAGGGCACCCGCCTCGCGCGCGAACTCGAAGCGCTTCTCGACGCTGAGCAGATGCCCACGGTTCCAGTCTGCGCCGCTCTGCTGCTGCAGCTCACCCAATCGCTCCCGCTGTAACCTGAGCTTGGTTCGCGGACCGTCACAGCAGTGCGCCCGTCCCCCATCATCATGAGAACGCCTTAGTTGCAGGCCACCGCCGTCCAGACTGGCGATGCGGTCCCATTAGACCCCGTAATACTCAGATCCATAAACGTGCCCGCACTGACCGTCACACTGCCCTGCGCCGTGCAACTCGTCGCATTCGAGGCTGTGCACGAAAGCCCCGTCGCGCTCATCGCCCCAGGCGTTCCCGAGCGCAGACTGACCGTAATCGGATTTCCTTGGAGCGAGTAGACGGAAAGCTTGGTCGCCGTGCAGCCTCCGGGTACCCACGTCAGGATGGCCGTCGTCTCGCCGCTCGCTCCTGCTGCGGCGTTCACTGGGTAGTAAACAGTGCCGAAGGTGACCGAGTGCAGCACGGTCGCGTAAGTTACCCCGCTGGTTCCTGAAGCGCTCGATCCGGAGCCGGATCCGCTGCCGCTAGCTCCTGTCGCCCCGGCGGGAATGCTGAAGTTCAGCACCGCCGCGCTGCTGGTCCCGGAGTTCGTCACAGTCGCTGTGCTGCCCGGTGCCCCGGTTGAAACGCTCCCGATGGCAACCGTCGCCGCTGTGCCCGCTGCCCCGGTCACGCCTGTGCTCCCCGCCCTTGCGAGCAGCGACCAAGCAGCGGAAGCAGAACTCGGCTCCACCCCTGTGCTGCTTTGCACGGCGATCCACGTTGAGCCGTTATCCGTGACCGCATCGTTCAACGCATAGTTGGTCGTTGCGGCCCATGCGGACCGATACGTCATCCCAACGGCTCCGATCGCCCCAGTTGGCCCGATGGGGCCCTGTGCTCCCGCCGGCCCTGCCGTCCAACGCCTCCGCTCGGTCCCTGCGGGCCGGTTGCCCCCGTCACTCCACTCGGCCCCGTCGCTCCCTGAGCCGCAAGGATGGCCCAACTCTGCGCGCTCTGGTCCGGTGCGTTGCCGTGATTTCCCGCGATCAGTGAGATATAGGTAGAGCCAAGATAGCTGACGGCATCATTCAGGGCATAATTCGTGCACGATTGATAGTTCCCCGTGTAGTTTGCTACCGGCGGACCCGGCGGACCAGTTGCTCCCGTTGCCCCTGTCGCGCCCGTCATTCCCATCGGACCCTGTAGACCCGTGGACCCGGCCGGACCCGCTGCACCGGGCGCTCCTGCCGCGCCGGGTGCTCCAGCGGAGGCAAACATCGACCACTGCTGCGGACTTCCGTCCGGCGTGTGTCCCTGATTGCCTGCGGTGAGCGACACATATCCCGAGCCGTTATAAGTCACCGCATCACCTGGCGCGTAGTTCGTCGACGAACTATAAATCCCTTGCGGCGTCAGACCGACCGGCCCCGCGGGCCCTTGTGGTCCCATGGATCCCTGTAAGCCTGTCGTTCCTTGCGGCCCCGTAAGCCCCTGCGCCCCTGCCTGGCCCGGCAAGCCCGGTTCGCCCTGCGCTCCCGTGTCGCCCCGTGGCCCCTGCGGCCCCGCCAACCCCTGTGCGCCGGCTGGACCCTGCGGCCCGATCGCTCCCTGCGGCCCCGCGGCCCCGGGCGGCCCGACCAGGCCCTGATAGCCCATGGGTCCAGCGGGTCCTATCGGCCCCTGCACGCCCTGCGGTCCCGCGGACCCCTCCGCCGCCAAGGCCCCCCAGGCTGCGGGCGCACCATCAGGGGCGTTGCCATGGTTCGACGGTGCAAGCGAAGCCCATGTGCTTCCTTGCCAAAGCACCACATCGCCCAGGCCGTAGTTCGTCGTGGCGTCGTAAGCGCCCCGGTAGACCAGACCGGGCGATCCCGCGGGCCCAACCGAACCCGTCGCACCCGCCGGCCCCTGTGGACCAGCGGCGCCGAGCGCCCCCTGCGCTCCGGTCGGGCCAGCCACTCCCGCCGGGCCGGCCGGGCCAATCGGTCCGGCCTGCGCCGCCGCTAGCAGACCCCAAAAACCCGCGCTCACATCGGGCGTATTGCCATGGTTCGAGGCCGCCAGAGACACATAAGAAGAGCCGAGATATTGCACAATGTCACCCAGACCGTAGTTCGAGCCGGAGCTGTACGTCCCCTGATATTGCAAGCTCTGCACCGCGCCAGACACACCGGTCGCCGCACCGCTGCTTCCAGCCGCGGCAAGCAGGCCCCAGTCCGCGGCCGACAGACCGGGCGTATTTCCATGGTTCGGCGTCGTCAGCGAAACCCACGACGAACCCTGGTACACGACGATGTCGCCCACCGCATAGTTGGTCCCCGCCCCATAGCTTCCCTGATACGTCAGCGATCCTGCCGCTCCGGAGCCGCTGGCTGATGTGCCGCCTGCGGTGCCATTCTGCCCAGCCGCCGCCAGCAACCCCCACACACTGGCCGAGATCCCGGGCGTGTTTCCCCGGTTCGCGCTTGCCAACGACAGATAGGACGACCCGCCATACGTCACCACCGCGTTCGCCGGATAGCTGGTCGAAGCGCTCCAGACGCCCTGGTAGTTCATCACGCCTGCGGGCCCCGGTGCTCCCGCCGCTCCTGTGGCGCCCGTAGCGCCTGCAGCACCAGCCGGCCCCACCGGCCCAATCGGTCCCTGCGCACCGGTCAGCCCTTGGATTCCGGCGGCGCCCGCCGCCCCCGCCGGACCCATCGACCCTGTAGCTCCTGCAGGCCCCTGGTTCACCAGCGTGATGTCGAGCTCAGCCCCGTGGCTGGTCAGATCGTTCTCCTTGGAATCCAGCTGCAACACCGCCGTCGCCGCGGACAATGCGAACCCCTGATTCGACTGCGGCGTCGCAATCCACCCCTGGACCACCGTCGTCACATCGACCGTCACATAGCTCCCGGCGTTCGTGACCGCCGGCGAGGCCGCCATGCTCGCCCCAAGACTCGGCAGCGTACCCGACGTGACACTGTACTCCCCCCACGAACCCAGAACAGGTTGCAGTGTCAGCGAACCCGCCGTATCAACCCTGTTCGCGTACAGTCGCAGCGTGGCGCGGGCCACCTGCGAGGCCTTCGTCCCCGTCGGCAACGTACCAAGATCAAACTGCAACAGAGCCGTGTAGCCATTGCCCACGTCAAGGTTCGTCAGCGTACCGAAGTTCACCGCCGGCTGTGCGGTCGAGACATGCGCATCCGCCACCAGCGTTGCGGTCATCGCCCTCGCCGAAGCTGCGCCAAACCCCAGCACCAGGGCCCACGACACCCCCCAACGAAGCTGGCAGAACATCAGACTCATAGCGATCCGAGCCCCGCCCCGTTACCCGCGCCAGATCTGCCTGACCAGGTGTGTCGCAGTCGGTTTGCTCTGTTCTCCTCGATGAAGCGCACTGCCGCGAGAGACTTCTCACCCAGCGCTGGAACCCTACCGACTCGCTGCCGGAAATGTTCTATCGGCAGCCTAGGCGAGTTCGCCCGCCCACGCACTCCCACGGATGTGTCAACGCGATGAGCGCTCAACACGGAAAGCTGGAAACGCATCTGAGTACACCAAGCAAGCGCAACGAGCTCGACCGCAAGAGCAACCAGATGGGAGATCGTCGATGACCGTACAGAACGTCCCCGGCCAACACCCCCGGCCAGAAACCCTTGTCTCCGTCCCTCGTCTGTTGACGGCCTATTACTCTCTGCATCCCGACCCCGCCAACCCCGCCGAGCGCGTCTCCTTCGGCACCTCCGGCCACCGCGGCTCGTCCTTCACCGCCTCCTTCAACGAAGACCACATCGCCGCCATCACCCAGGCCATCTGCGAGTTCCGCGCCAACGAAGGCACCACCGGCCCGCTCTTCCTCGCCCAGGACACCCACGCCCTCTCCGAGCCCGCCTTCGCCACCGCCCTCGAGGTCCTCGCGGCCAACAACGTCCAGGTCATGATCGACCAGGACCTCGGCTACACCCCCACCCCCTCGCTCTCGCACGCCATCCTCACCTGGAACGCGAAGCTCGCGGGCGGCTCTGCCGCTCTCCAGCAAGCTTTTGCACGCGACAATTCCATGCCATGGGCCGACGGCATTGTCATCACCCCCTCCCACAACCCACCCGAAGACGGCGGCTTCAAGTACAACCCGCCCAACGGCGGCCCGGCCGACACCTCCGCCACCAAGTGGATCGAGAACCGCGCCAACGCCCTGCTCATCGAAGGCCCGCACACCGCCTCCATCAAACGCATCGTCTACTCGAAAGCCCTTGCCGCCCAGACCACACAACGCTTCGATTTCCTCGGCTCCTACGTCGACGATCTCGCCAGCGTCATCGACTTCGCTCCGCTCGCCAACACCACGCTCAAGCTCGCCGTCGACCCCCTCGGCGGTGCCGGCGTCGCCTACTGGCCACGCATCGCCGAGCAGTACAAGCTCCCTCTCGAGGTCCTCAACCGCTTCGTCGATCCCACCTTTCGCTTCATGACCTGCGACTGGGACGGCCGCATCCGCATGGACTGCTCCAGCCCCTATGCCATGGCCTCCATGATCGCCAACCGCGACCGCTACGACGTCGCCTGGGCCTGCGACACCGACCACGACCGCCACGGCATCGTCACCCGCACCTCCGGCCTCCTTAACCCCAACCACTACCTCGCCGTCTGCATTCAGTACCTCTTCACCCACCGGCCCAACTGGTCCGACAAGGTCGGCATCGGTAAGACCCTCGTCTCCTCCTCCATGATCGACCGCGTCGCCAAGGGCCTCAACCGCCCCATGCTCGAGGTCCCCGTCGGCTTCAAGTGGTTCGTCAACGGCCTCATCGACGGCACCCTCGGCTTCGTCGGCGAAGAGTCCGCCGGCTCCACCTTCCTCCGCCAGAACGGCAAGGTCTGGACCACCGACAAGGATGGCCTCATCGCCGGCCTGCTCGCCGCCGAGATGACCGCCCGCACCGGCAAAGACCCCGGCCTCCACTACAAAGACCTCACCGAAAAATACGGCGACCCCGTCTACCAGCGCATCGACGCCAAAGCCACCAAGGAACAGAAGGCCAAGCTCGGCAAACTCACTGCCTCTGACATTACCGTCGACACCCTCGCCGGCGAAAAGATCACCAGCATCCTCACCGAGGCCCCCGGCAACCACGCCCCCATCGGCGGCCTCAAGGTCACCACCGCCGACGGCTGGTTCGCCGCCCGCCCCTCCGGCACCGAAGACGTCTACAAGATCTACGCCGAATCCTTCCGCGGCCCCGACCAGCTCAAAGCCATCCAGCAGGAAGCCCAGCAGCTCGTCGACACCGCCATCGCCTGAGACCGCTTGCCCTACCTATATCCAATCCCTGTGCCGCTCCAGCGCAGGGAGGCACATCGCCCCAGACTTGGCTCTCCGGAAGTGACTTGAGTCCCTGATCCCCATAGCCTCTGTCCTACCTACCTCTCGGAAGAACATGCCGATCGCTTCTATGCCCGCATTGACTTCCATCCAGGGGTGGCGAAGGATTAAGCCCTGAAGGTCCTTCGCCATGAAAAGCTCCACCCTCACTCCCTCCCCCACCTCCACCCCCCTCACCACCAACAAACACCTCATCCGCTGGGTCGAAAAGATGGCCGAGCTCACCCAGCCCGAAGCCATCCACTGGGTCGACGGCTCCGACGCCGAAAACATCACCCTCTCCAACCTCCTCGTCGATACCGGCACCTTTACCCGCCTCAACCCCGACCTCTGGCCCAACTGCTTCCTCGCCCGTTCCACCCCCAACGACGTCGCCCGCGTCGAAGACCGCACCTTCATCTGCTCCCTTTCGCGCGACGCCGCCGGCCCCACCAACAACTGGGAAGACCCCTTCACCATGCGCCGCCGCCTCAAGCAGCTCTTTCGTGGCGCCATGCGCGGCCGCACCATGTACGTCCTCCCCTTCTCCATGGGACCCCTCGGCTCCCCCATGAGCCAGATCGGCGTCGAGCTCACCGACTCCCCCTACGTCGTCGTCAACATGCGCATCATGGCCCGCATCGGCGCCCCCGTCTTCGCCGAGATCGATCTCGACCAAAAGCGCGTCGTCCCCTGCATGCACACCGTCGGCAGCCCCCTCGCGCCCGGCCAGACCGACGTCCCCTGGCCCTGCAACGACACCAAATACATCGTCCACTTCCCCGAAACCCGCGAAATCTGGTCCTTCGGCTCCGGCTACGGCGGCAACGCGCTGCTCGGCAAAAAGTGCTTCGCCCTCCGCATCGCCTCCAACATCGCCCGTGATGAGGGCTGGATGGCCGAACACATGCTCCTCGTCGGCCTCGAATCCCCACCCGACAGCACCGGCCGCACCGAGAAAACCTACGTCGCCGCCGCCTTCCCCTCCGCCTGCGGCAAAACCAACTTCGCCATGATGGTCCCGCCCCCCGGCTTTGAAGGCTGGAAGATCCACACCGTCGGTGACGACATCGCCTGGATCAAGCCCGACGCGGCTGGCCAGCTCCGGGCCATCAACCCCGAGGCCGGCTTCTTCGGCGTCGCCCCCGGCACCTCCGAGCGCACCAACCCCAACGCCATGGCCACCCTCCGCCGCAACACCATCTTCACCAACGTCGCCCTCACCCTCGACGGCGGCGTCTGGTGGGAGGGCATGACGCCCGAGCCCCCGGCCGAGTGCCTCGACTGGCAGGGCCGTCTCTGGACACCCGAGATCGCCCGCGAAACCGGCCGCACCGCCGCCCATCCCAACGGCCGCTTCACCGCCCCAGCCTCCCAATGCCCCACCATCGATCCCGACTGGGAGAACCCCGCCGGCGTCCCCATCGCCGCCTTCCTCTTCGGCGGCCGCCGCTCCTCCACCGCCCCCCTCGTCGCCGAAGCCTTCAACTGGTCCTCCGGCGTCTACGCCGGTGCCACCATGGGCTCCGAAACCACCGCCGCCTCCACCGGCGCCACGGGCCGAGTCCGTCGAGACCCCTTCGCCATGCTCCCCTTCTGCGGCTACCACATGGGCTCCTACTTCCGGCACTGGCTCCAAATACAGCGCGAGCTCCGCGCCACCCCTCGCATCTTCACCGTCAACTGGTTCCGCAAGGACGCCGACGGCCGTTTCCTCTGGCCCGGCTTCTCGGAAAACATGCGCATCCTCAAGTGGATCGTCGACCGCGTCCACGGTCGCGTCCCCGCCCAGGAGTCACCCGTCGGCTGGACCCCGCGCTACGATGACATCTGCTGGCAAGGCTTGAACTTCTCTCCCGAGCGCTTTGCCCAACTCGAACGCATTGACCGCGCCGATTGGCGACAGGAGGTCATGGGCCATGAAGAACTCTTCCTGCAACTGCATGATCACCTTCCACCCGAGATGATCTACGAACGGGAGCTGCTGATCTGCCGGCTCTGACCCTCAGCCTCGTGCACCCATCCACTGCCAGGTCGTAAGTCTCGCGTCGGTTCGCAAGAATTTTGTCCCAACGGCGTTGACACGCGGCATCGCTCCGGATACTCTTACTGAGTGCCTGTGCTCCCTTCGGGTTGAGTCGGGCACAACGAAGTCCACCCACTTCGTTGCTTTGCTGGAATACCCACGCAACAGCCCCCACCGCGCTGCGTGGGTTTCCTGCTTAAGGGCCCTCTCCCGGAAGCACGAGTCTCTCTAAAGCGAGAGCGTCGCCTCCGCGCTCACCGCGGTTGCATCCGATCCCCGCCCAAATCGCCTCCGCGCCATGCCCAGCGCGCACATGCTTCCTGTCGCCAGCAGCACCAGGCTGCTCGGCTCAGGAACAGCCGCCACAGGCGGCAGAGCAGGCAAAGCCGGCACGGCAGGAAGTAGGACCGAGGACACAGCCGGCGCGCTCCCCGCTCCACCCCCCAAGGTCGGCCCATACGTCGGCACATAGGGGCCATAGCTGGGCCCGTACGCCGACGCACCGCCAGTGACATTAGGTCCGTCATACGGTGGCACCTCATCTTCCGCGAGCAGGACGGCATCGTCCGGCACTGCCTCCGCCTCGACGGGGCCGCCCAGCGACATCTCAGAGATGAACTCGTCCGGTGCCATTCTGGCATCGAGCACCTGCGGCTCCGTCGGCAGATCCCCACACAGCAGATCGAAGCGCTTGACCATCTGTGCCGGTGCCAGGTGCGGGTGTGTGCTCGCAAGCCGCGCAGGATGCGGCAACGGAGCGCCTGACGACGTGAGCTGACCGATCTTCCGGTGAGCATAGGCATGCGCACGGTGTTTGGCCGCCAAAAGCTTCTGTGTTGTGGGCTTGTCCGCCAACGCACGCTTGTAATCGGAGAGCCACCGCTCACAGTCGCTGGAGGCACTCACACCGCTGGCTGCCATCACCACCATCACAAAGCTTAGAACGAAGATCAGTGTCTTACGCATCGGGTCACCGGACAGGGGAGTCTTTCTGTCTGAGGTTGTAGCACACAGAAGGCCAAACTTACGCAAAATACTGCGACATAATTTCCCGAAAGCGGACATAAATACCAACCTCTTGCAGAGATCTGAGTCAGCGCCGTATTTTCTTCCCATGGCGCGCGGAAAATGATTTCCACTTCGGCCTGGGATTTTGCCACTTCAAACCACCCTCTCCGTAGATCACTGCTGGGCAGTACGCTATAAGCGTGCCGGAGATCGAGACACCCGAGTCGGAGTTGGGCAGCCGGCTTTCTGCCCCGCCGGACACCTCCGGCTTTGCGCCGCTCCGCATTCCGCTGTTTCGCGATCGCTGGATCGCCTCCACGGTCTCTTCGGTTGGCACCTGGATGCAGGACACGGCCGGAACATGGCTGATGACGGCCCTGACCACCAGCCCGCTCCTGATCGCGCTGATGCAGACCGCCGCCAGCCTCCCCGTTCTGCTGCTCGGCCTGCTTGCTGGCGCAACAGCGGATATCTTCGATCGACGTCGTCTTCTCATCTTTTGGCAGATCTGGATGCTCTCCAGCGTTGCCATCCTCGCTCTGCTCACCTTCGCCGGACACATCAGCCCCTGGTCCCTGCTCGCGTTCACCTTTCTGCTGAACGTGGGCTCGGCGATGAACAATCCGGCCTGGCAGGCCATCGTTCCGGAGCTTGTGCCACGCGAGCTGATCCCGGACACCGTCGCGCTCAACGCCGCCAGCAACAACCTGGCCCGCGCCGTCGGCCCGGCGCTCGGCGGCATCATGGTTGCCGCCTTTACCCGCGTGCTCACCGGCGCAAGCTGGGTCTTCTCCCTCAACGCCGCCTCGTTTGCCGGCGTGA
Source organism: Acidobacteriaceae bacterium (assembly GCA_965277125.1). GTDB lineage: Bacteria > Acidobacteriota > Terriglobia > Terriglobales > Acidobacteriaceae > Edaphobacter. The sequence goes on from CBDIBU010000005.1 coordinate 1,843,988, forward strand.
TCTGGGTGCTTGTCCGGTGGCGCCGCAAGCCACTCTTCAAAAGCGCTCTTCCCGCCGAGCGCATCGCCGGTTCGATCCGGTCGGGCCTGCGCTACGTCCGTCATTCCCCGACCCTGCAGTCCTCGCTCCTGCGCGCCTTCACCTTCACCTTCTTCGTGGCGGCGATCTGGTCCCTGCTGGCGCTCGTCGCGCGCCGGGATCTCGCACGTGGCGCGCTCGGGTATGGCCTGCTGAACGGATCCCTCGGTTTCGGCGCGGTCATCGCCGCGACCCAACTGCCACGCCTTCGCCGCTCCTTCTCTGCCGATCACATGATCGCGGTGGCCACGGTCTGGCAGTCCGTGACGCTGGCAACACTCGCCCTTGTGCACACGCCCTGGATCATCATGCCCGTGCTGGTCGTCTCCGGCTTCGCTTGGACCAGTACTATGTCCCAGCTAAACGTCAGCGTCCAGCTCGCTGTGCCGGAGTGGGTGAAAGCGCGCGCGCTCGGCACCTATCTGATGACCTTCCAGGGCGGCCTGGCTCTTGGGTCCATCGTGTGGGGATTCGTCGCCGAGCACGCCTCCACCGAGATCGGTCTGCTCTCCGCCGGTATCGGGCTCCTTGCGACTCTGCCTTTCGTCTATCGCTTCCGTATCCTTCAGGGCGAGCTCCCGGACCTCACCCCGCAGCCCATCCGCCGACCGGCGCCGGAGCTCACCCCAGCCCCGGGAGGCGACAGCGATCCCTATGAAGGTCCGGTGCGCATCACCGTCGACTATCACATTCCGCTCGCCCGCTACGCCCAGTTCACCCATGCCATCCACCAGCTTCGCCATGTCCGCCTGCGTGACGGCGCCATCCGCTGGGGCATCTTTCGTGAGGCCACCAACCCTGAACATCTGATCGAAAGCTTTGTCATGGAGTCCTGGCTCGACTATCTCCGCTCCCGCGAGCGCCTCACCGCGGATGACTTTGCTGTTCGCAGCCGCGTCTTTGCCATGCACGAGGGACCGGAGCCGCCACGGATCTCACACCAGATCTATGTCCGCGAAATCACGCCGGAGATCGAGCCCGTGCCGCCCGTTTTTCCGGAAACGTCCTAGTTCAGGATCTTCCGCTTTAACCTAGTCATCCTTCGGCTCGGGACCGCGCGTCGGGCCTGGCGGCGGCGCCAATTTCACCGCCTTGCCCGTGCGTGCACTCTCGTAGATAGCCTCGACAATCCGCTGATCTTGCAGGCCTTCCTCTCCGGGCGTGTGCGGCTGCACATTGTTCCGCACACACAGCGCCATGTGGTCCATCTCGGTCGCAAACTGATCTTTTACCTCAATATTCGGCTCCGAAACGACAGCATGCGCCTCCTCGGTCGTCGAAGACCGCAGACGCAGCCCGCTGTAGGCGAAGGCCGGATTCAACTCCGCCCAACTCCGATCCCCCTCCAACCGGAGAAATTGTGAGCCGTGCGCGCCATAGCCCGTCGAACACGAAGCCAACATCCCGCTCGGAAACCGCAGCGTAAACGTGCAGCTCTCCTCCACCTCGCGAAAGCGCGGATCGTCCTTCGGCTGCGTGGTGAACGCCGCGACCTCGCTCGGCTCCTGCCCGGAGAGAAATCGCGCCGCATTGAAGCAGTAGATCCCCACATCCGGCACACAGCCGCCACCCGCAAGCGCAAGGTTCTGCCGCCACTGCGTCGGATCACCCTGATCCTGCGCGTTGGTCGCCACAAAGCTCTTCAGGCTGCCCAGCTTGCCGGTCCGCGCCATCTTCACGATCGCCCGGTTCATCGGCTCATACTGCTGCCGATACGCAATCATCAACTTCACATTGGCGCTCTTGCAGGCGGCGATCATGCGCTCGCAGTCAGCCACGCTGGTCGCCATCGGCTTCTCACAAAGAATGTGTTTGCCCGCCTTCGCGCCCCGCAGCACAAACTCCGCGTGCATCGAGTTCGGCAGCACAATGTAGATCACCTGCACATCCGGATTCGACGCTATCTGGTCATAGCTCTTGTAGTCATAGAGCGAGCGCTCCGGCACACCGTACTGCGCGGCGATCTTCTTCGCCTTCTCCGGATCGCCGCTTACCAACGCGGTCACCTTGCAGTACTTGCTCTTTCCAAATGCGGGAAGAATCTGGCCGAGCGCGAGATGACCAATCCCAACCACGGCAAAGCCGGTCCGCTGCGCCGATGCGTCAAACGGCCCAGGTATCTTCTCCGGCGGCTCCGTCGCGGCATGCAGCTGCGGCAGCGTCACCGCATCCTGCGCGTTCGGCTTTGCCGCCTGCTGCGCCCCGGCAGGGACTCCGGCTGCAACGGCCAGCGCGCCTGCGCCTCCGCGTACAAAATCGCGCCGACTCACGCCCGCCTCAGCCATGCGCTTCGCCGCTTCCAACATCTTCCGTGAGCTTTCCATCTCCGGGTAGATGCCTACCCCAAGCGCGCACGATCGAGGAAATAGCCCGATGCTCGATGACAGCAAACACGCGAGCGGCCCCTGCTCTGACATCAACGCCCGGAGCGTTAGCTTTCAATGAGACCCGGAGCGTTAGCTCCCGATAAGAAGAAAGGCAGTCTGCCGCGCCAGCGCGACCGGGCTGATCGCGAGTGCGCACCCGAGGCCTTCCCCTCTGTCGCCGCGACCCAGCATCAGAAGAAATTCTCTAGGCGCGCAGCTTGCCGAACGCAAGCTCCAGCAGCGTCTTCTCCTCGAGCTCGTGCGCCTTGGCCGAGCCCGTCGCCGGGCTTGCCGCCGCGCTGCGCTTCACCGACAACACCGCGCGATCGCGCGCCAGCCGCCGCAGCAGCGGCATCACATAGAAAAAGGCGCCCATGTTGGCCGGCTCCTCCTGCACCCAGACAATCTCCTGCGCCTCCGGGTGTGCATCGAGCGCCTCGCGCATCGCCTGCTCCGGCCACGGATAGAGCTGCTCCAGAAACACGATGCCGACCGACATATCCTTCCGTCGCTGCCGTTCCACGCGCAGGTTGTGCCCGATCTTGCCCGAGCAGACCAACAGCCGTCGCGGCGCCTTGACCTCCTCGTCCGGCAGCACCTCGGCGAAGCGCGGCGCGGCAAACGCGGCGATCGGTGAACTCGCGTCCGGGTGACGCAACATGCTCTTCGGCGTAAAGACGACCAGCGGCTTGCGCCACGGGCTCATCACCTGTCGCCGCAGAAGATGAAAATGTTGTGCCGCCGTCGACGGCTGGCACACCTGCATATTTTGGTTCGCGCACAGCTGCAGATAACGCTCCATGCGCGCCGAAGAGTGCTCCGGCCCCTGCCCCTCGTAGCCATGCGGCAGCAACATCGTCACACCGGAAAGCAGACCCCACTTCGCTTCGCCGGCCGCGATAAATTGGTCGATGATGATCTGCGCGCCATTGGCAAAGTCGCCGAACTGCGCCTCCCAAAGCACCAGCGCCTCCGGGAAGTCGCGCGCAAAACCGTACTCGAAGCCCAGCACCGCCGCTTCCGAAAGCAAAGAGTTGTAGATCTCGAAGTGTCCCTGCTCCGGCGAAAGATGCTGCAGCGGAAGATATTTACGTTCCGTCTCCACATCGACCAGCACCGCGTGCCGCTGGTTGAAGGTGCCGCGCTCGCTGTCCTGCCCGGTCATCCGCACCGGCGTCCCCTGCTCCAGCAGCGAGGCAAACGCCACCAGCTCCGCCGCGCCGTAATCGAACGCCCGTTTGCCCTGCCCCATCTCCATGCGCTGTTCGTACAGCTTTCTCACCTTCGGGTGCGCGTTGAAGTCCGCCGGAATGCGCGTCATCGCGTTGGTCAGCGCCTCGATGCGATCCGCCGGCAGGCCGGTCTCGACATCATCTTCCGGTCGCCGATCGCCGCCATGATACCGATCCCAATACGCCGGCAGCTCCGCCAGGTGAGGAATGTGCTCGGCCGCCGTCGCCGTCTTCTGCTCCTCCAGGAACTCCTGTTGCACACGCGCGACCTCGTCCCGCGCATCCACACCGATCCGGTTCGCATACAGCTCAAACAGCGGTTTGTGCTCGCGAATCAGCGCATAGCGACGCGGCTGCGTCACCGTCGGATCATCAACCTCGGAGTGTCCATGCCGACGATAGCCGATCAAGTCGATGACCACGTCCGCGTGGAACTGCGCGCGATAGTCCGCCGCCAGCGAAGCCACCTGCATCACCGCATCCGGATCCTCGGCGTTCACATGCAGAATCGGGATCGGCAGTCGCTTGGCCAGGTCGGTCGAAAATCTCGAAGAGTTCGACTCCTCCGGCAACGCCGTAAAGCCAAGCAGATTGTTCACGATCACATGCACCGTGCCGCCCACATCGTAGCCGCGCAGGGTCGCCATGTTCAGCGTCTCCGCCACGATTCCCTGCCCCGCGAAGGCCGCGTCGCCATGCAGGATCACCGGCATCGTCAGTCGCCAGCCCTCCTTGCCATCGCGCTCCTGCTTCGCGCGCGCTCTGCCCAGCACCACAGGGTCAACGGCCTCCAGATGCGATGGGTTCGACGCCAGATGAAGCGCGATCCGCCTTCCATCCGGCGACGTGTACGTCCCGGTCGCGCCCATGTGGTACTTCACATCGCCGCCGCCCAGCGTCGACCGTGGATCAACGTCCTCGAACTTGGTGAAGATCTCGGACGCCGCTCGACCAATCGTATTCACCATCACGTTCAACCGCCCGCGATGGCTCATCGCCAACATCACACGACGCACCCCGTTCTCCGCCGACGATGCGAGCATCTGGTCCAGGCACGGAATCAGCACCGTCAGACCCTCCAGCGAAAACCGCTTCGTGCCGAGATACCGCGACTGAATAACCTGTTCGAACATCTCCGCACGGATCAGCTTCCGCAGCACCAAGCCCTGATCCGGTCGAGGCATCGGCTGCTCGAGCCGCGCTTCGATCCACTGCCGCTGCTCCGCGCTCGAAAGATGCATGAACTCGGCCGCGATCGACCCACAGTAAAAGCCGCGCGCCTCCCGTGCATACTCGCCCTCCGGCACCGCTGCCGGAAACGGCTCCGGCGGCAGATATTGGCCGAGCGGGTCAAGCGTCGCTTGCAGATAGCCCCAGCGCCGGAAAATGTCGAAGACCTCGTCGCGGCTCAGGGCGCCAATCGCCGGCGCGTTCTGTATGGTCGGTGCCTCATGCGTCTCGGAAGCGTTGGAACGGGAACTCCGTCCTACCTTGGCAGGCATGTAAAAACCCTCATCTGGGCACTCGAGCGCCCTCTCGTATTCATGCTAGTCCTTTCAAGAACGCCCTGCACATGACCTCTTTGGTCCAGAACCCCCGAAGGTTTGGTCCAGAACCCATGGGGGCCAGCGCCGCTTCTCCCCCCGGCTTCTCGGCGGTCAAGCGGCTATCATCACCACCATGGGTCGCTGTCGTAACTGGCTGAGTGTCGTCGCTTGGCTGCTCCTCACGCTGCCCGGCGAAGGACAAGCTCCTTCCGTCAATCCCTCAGCCGATTCGCCTTTGCCCGACATCCCTGCCCTCATGCGGCAGGTGGAGGCTCACCAGCGCGACGACGAGGCTCGGCTACGCAACTACATCTTCCGTCAGACTCAGACCCTCGCCCAGTCCAACGGCCATGGCGGCGTCAAGAAGCAGGAGGTCCGGGCCTTCGACGTCTTCTGGCTCGACGGCGTCCCCGTGCAGAAGATGGTCAGCAAGGACGGCCGGCCACTCTCCGCCGACGACCTCCGAAAAGAAGACGAGCGCATCGACAAGGAGGTGCGAAAGGTGAAGGACCGGCGCGCCAAGAACGACAGCAAGGGCGAAGAGACCGATCCGCTCGGCCATGAGGAGATCACGGTCTCGCGCATCCTCGAGCTCGGCAGCTTCACCCATCCGCGCCGCGTCAGCCTGAACGGCCGCAACACCATCGCGGTCGAATACGCCGGCGATCCCCATGCCAAAACACGCAACCGGGCTGAGGAGGTCATCCGCGATCTCGCCGGCACGCTCTGGATCGACGAGCAGGATCGCGAGATCGTCCGCACCGAAGGCCGCTTCTTCCGCCCCTTCAAAATCGGCGGCGGTCTCGTCGCCAACATCCACGAAGGCACCAGCTTCAGCATGCAACAGGCAAAGATCAACAACGATGTCTGGCTGCCGACCGACCTCACGGCCACGGGCGCCGCCCGCTTCCTCTTGCTCTTCAGCTTCGATGGCAACATCCACATCGTCGACACCGACTTCCGCCGCTTCAAAACAACCTCGACGCTTCTGCCCGGCGTCGGCAAGGTCGACGACACGCAGCCCTGACCACACTGCTCGCCGAATACACCAAGACCTTCGTGGTCGAGAGCGCGTCAGGAGAAGTCTTCAGGCGCAGCGCGGCAGGGATCGCAGTCCCGTGAGCTCGACCGCCGGCGAACAATAGTGCCCCTTCACCGGCTCGTTCCCCAGCAGCGCCGTCGACAGATATTTCTTGTTGTCGTCACAGAACACCGTCACTACCACCGCATCGTCCCCGATCCGGCTCTGCGCCTCGAGCGCTGCAAGAAAGTTGCAGCCGGACGAGATACCAACGCCAAGTCCAAGCTCCGCCGCCAGTCGCTGCGCCATCACAATCGAGTCGCCGTCCGAGACCGCGATCACAGCGTCAAGCTGATCAAGCTCCACGATCGCCGGAATAAAGTCGTCCGAGATGCCCTGGATCCGATGTGAGCCCGTCTTGTATCCCGTCGACAGCGTCGGCGACTCCGCCGGCTCAACCGGATGAATGCGAACTCCCGGAGCTCGGCGCCGCAGCGCCCGTCCCACCCCCATCACGGTTCCACCCGTCCCTACGCCCGCGACAAAGGCGTCCGGGGTCAGGCCGCATCGCTGCAGCTGCGTCCATATCTCCGGCCCGGTTCCGTCACAGTGCGCCTGAAGATTGGCCGGGTTCGAAAACTGCCGCGGCAAAAATACACCAGGTCGAGACGCCGCGAGCTCCTCGGTCCGACGGATCGCCCCAAGAAATCCACCCTCCGCCCGCGACACCGGAGCCACGGTCGCGCCGTAGCTCCGTAAAAGCTCCACGCGCTCACGACTCATCCAATCCGGCATAAAGATCGTCACCGGATGGCCGAGCGCTCGGCCAAGCGCGGCGCACGAGATACCTGCGTTGCCGCTCGTCGCCTCTGCAATCAAGTCGCCGGGCCGCAGCGCACCCGTCGTATAGCCGTCCCGCAGCACCTCCAGCACCATGCGGTCCTTGATCGACCCGGTCAGATTCATCTGCTCGCACTTCGCGTAGATGGTGCGCGCCTGCCCACGATACCGGCAGTCGATCGCCAACAGCGGCGTATTGCCGATCAGGTGCGACAAAGCCTCCAATCGCGCAAGCGGCTGCGAGACGATCGGCGCGGGGGAAGCAAGGAGACTCATGAACCAAAACTAGGTGATCCGGATCAGCTCACGGAAGCGACATCGTAAGGCGCATCCGGCTTCTTTCCGACGATCCTTCGGCTCGGAGACCAGCTTGCGCTTGGTGCAATGGCTTCAGAGGTCGCGGAACTGCCCGTCCCATCCTCATGAGTTCGTCTCGTAATCCGGATTCGTCCGCGCAAACGCCGAAGGGGAGCGGCTAAAGCCGCTCCCCTTCGAAAACTTTGTGGTACGCTCAGTTGCTCTCGTGCAGCCTACAGCGGCTGAACATCCGACGCCTGCCAACCCTTGGGGCCCTTGACGACGTTGAACTGAACGGCTTGGCCCTCCTGAAGACTTTTGAAGCCGCTGGAGTTGATCGCGGAGTAGTGAACGAACACATCCTCCCCGTTCTGCCGGCTGATGAACCCAAAACCCTTCGCATCGTTAAACCACTTCACTGTTCCCTGTTCCATGTTGAGTGCATTCCTTAGTACTTTGATTTGCCGCTTGATTCAAATCGGGTTCAACAGGCGCTGCTTGCAGAAAACCAATCTGTTTCTAACGATGTGCCGAGGTTAGCACACGGAGGTAACTTTTCAGTGGAAAACTTCGCCTATCTTCAAGTTGCATCATCCACGGTGCAAACCGCAGGGTAAGGCTCACTTCTCCAAGCGGGAGCCGACTAAGGCTTCCGCCTTTGCCAGAACCTGCTCCAGCGTCATCTCCGTTGAATCGATGAGGACGGCGTCTGACGCCGGCCGCAACGGCGAGTCGGCCCGTGTGCGATCTCGCTGGTCCCGCTCCTTCAGCTCGCGTCGGATCGCCTGCTCCGCCTCGGGCGTTGCCGCCGCATCAAGCGAAGGGGTCGTCTGCTGAAACCTCCGACTGCTCCGCACACCCGGATCCGCATCCAGAAAGATCTTCACCTCGGCGCCCGGAAAGACCTCCGTTCCAATATCCCGGCCCTCCATCACCACACCACCCTTTCGTCCCATCGCACGCTGCTGCTCGACCATCCAGGCCCGAACCGCCGGGTGCACGGAGACCCGCGATGCGCCCGCCGTGACATCCGCATCGCGCACGCGACGGCTCACATCCACGCGGTCCAGCAGCACGCGATTCCCCTCCCGCGCCGGCTCCAGCGCAATCGAGGTCTGCCGACAAAGGCTCACCATCGCCGCCGCATCATCGAAGTCCAGATCCTGCTCAATCGCCTTGAGGGCCAGCGCCCGGTACATGGCGCCTGTCTCCAGATTCAGCAGACCGAAGCGCCGTGCCAGGTGGGCGGCAAGCGTGCTTTTACCGGCGCCGGCCGGTCCGTCAATGGCCACGATGACGCCCCTCTGCTGCTGGGCCAGGTCGTTCGCCTGCTGGTCAGACGCCATCGCTCGCCCCGCGCTTGCCTCAGCCACCTAGCTCTCCTGACCTTCCGGCTTCAGCTTGCGAGCCGGCGGTCGCTTGCCCCACGGCTTGTTGCCATCTTTGAACTTATCGAACGGTCCGCCGACCGGTGAGCCACCACCACGCTCACCCCCGCGCGCGGCGGGTCGTGCGCCACGTGACGCCGAGTCCCCCACACGTTTTGCAAAGGGCCGCTGCGGTCCCTTACGATCCTGCCCCGCGCCAGTCTCTGAGCGGCCGGTTCCAGCTCCCGGCCGACCCACACTCGAACCGAAGCGCGCGCCACCAGCCGGCCGAAAGGGTCGCGCAGCACCCTCGCGTGGCCGGCCATCGTCTGATGCACTCCGAAAGCTGCGGCCGCCTGCCGGACGATCGCCTCCACGCGATCCGGCGCCAGGCCGTGGACCTGCTCCGGTGCGCCGCGGCCTCTCCGCGCCGCCATCCGCCTGCCGCGCCGGCCGAAACGGCCGGTCCCCGTCACGCGGCGCGTCAAAGCGCCGAAAGGGCGGACGGCCATCTCGCTTCGCGGCGCCAGCCTCCCCCTCACCGCGACCTTGCGATCGATCGCCCACAGCATCCCGGCGAAACGGCCGCCGCTCACGATCACCTCCGCCGCCAGCCCCCGCTCCCCGATCCTCGCGCGGCCTGGAAAAGCCGCGCTCTGCCCCACCCTCACCACCGCGCCCCGCCCCGGCGACAGACGGCCGTTTCGCGAATCCCCCACCGCGCGGACCGTCTGCTCGATCTCCAGCGCTGGCACGCGAAAATGAGGGCCGCTGGCCGTCCCGCCGATCTCCCGAAGCCTCGCGGCCACGACCGAGCGCTGGTCGGTCCCCGCCCGTACGCCGCGGTCGATCGCCTCCTTGAAATCCCTCCCGCACCGGCGGCCTCGGCCGATCTGCACCCCGGTCGCCACCCTCCCGCGCGGCGCCTGCATCCAGCCCCGGTCCCCCAGGTGCTCGCCGGTTCTCTTCCCACGGCCGGTCAAACCTCGGTGGCCGACCGGACCCCTGCGGGCGGTCTGCCCTCGGCCCCCGCTCCGCCCCATTCCGGCTGGCGGCGCCGGCATGGAAGCTCTGCCCGTCACCGCGCGGCGGCCGCGAGCCGCGATCCGGCCGAGCTTCGCGCCCACTGCCTTCCGGGCGACCCACACGACTCGGCCGCTCCGCACCGCCGCCAAACCGAGCCGAACGCCCCGGACGATCAGACTGGCCTGCCCGTACAGGTCGCGCCGGCCCACCCGCGCGATCCGACCGAAACGGCTTTGCCCGATCCCCCGGCGGCCGTGTGCTCTTCACCATGCGCCGGATACGCGATCCATCGTCAGCCAGTGTGGGACCGTCCTGTGCCACCGGCCGCACAGCCGCCGCCGCCGCCGGTGAACTGAACTCCGGCAGCTCCCCCGGCAGATACACATTCTGCTTGCCGGCGATCGCCATCGACTCTAGCTGCTGTGCCGCCATCAGCGCGTGCACCACATCGCGCACCCGCGATCGCGGCGCTACCGTCGACAGAAAGACCTCGATCTCATCCTCCGTCGCCAGCAGAACCTGTCCCAGATACAGCGAGATCAACGCCGAAAGCGCCGTCGGCTGCCCCGCATTCGCGCCCGCCTTAACCTGTCGCAGAAGTCGCGAGGTGATCGGCTCCCACACCGTCGGCTTCCCATTTGCCTGCGGCACCGGGATCACGCGCAGCTGCTGCCACAGCTCGGAAAGCGCACGCAACACCGCCGCCTCCGTCAGCCCCTTGCCCAGCTCGCCGGTCAGCGCATACGCCGTCTGCGGACCGTTCTCGACCAACATGCTGTACGTGTTCACCGCCAGCGGCGAAACCTTGCTCGCGCCGCTCGTCTCCGGCAGCTGCTTCCACCCCTTGTCGCCGCGCAGCGTAAAGATGTAGGGAAAGGCAGCCGTCGAAACAACAAAATCCGGTGCCTCGCCCGACGTGCCCGGCGCTCCCAGCAGATTCAGCGGCACAGCCGATCCTTCCGCGATCAGCCGCGCCAGCAACGACCGCGCCGGCGCGCTCTCCTCATAACTCGGCGTCGCGGACGCATGACCCAGCGTCGCCTCCACAAAACTCGGCGCGGGCGCGGCCGACAACGCAACGTGCGGCGCAAACGGCATCAATCCCGCGCGCTCCACCAGCGCCCGTGCAGCCTCCAGCGTCTGCACCGCGGCAGAGCGCACCGGGAGTTCGCTCTCCGCTCCCTCGTCCTCCGCGTTTGACAGGATCACGCCATCGTCGGCGCCGGTCGCGTCGACCCCGGCATCACCATCCGTATCAAAGCTTTCCCCCGCCGAAACGTCCTTCGCCTCAGTAGCAGATTCCTGAGCGGAAGCCGCTCCAACCTCGCCGTCTTGCTCCAAACCGTCCGGCGCGCTCACGGCGGAGTCATCCCGCATCTCCGCCGGCCGGTCCGCACCATCCGCAACGATGCCATCCATGCCGATGTCCTGATGCCACAAAACTCTGCGGGCGGCAGAAAGCTGCGCAAACGTGGGTATCTCTTGAGTGCTCAATGAATTCGTACCTTTCAACATGCTTGGAGGAGAACCGGCTCTCCGGACACTCTGCGAGTCTCACGGCTCTGCGCTTTATAAATGATCTCGTTCGGGTTCGCTATTCTGCGCGGTCGGCCTCGCCGGGGAGGTCGAATCCTCCTCTTGACAGAGGCACAGCCCAGCACCGCATGCAAAACAGACAGACTTAACCATAACAGCACGTTGTCCTCGGGCTCTGGCCAACAGCACAGCTCTGCGATCGCCGCAAGCCCGACATCGTTCTTTGCTCATGGCGCGCAACGCCTGTGCCGGTCTGGTTTGCATCTCAACACCTATTAGTCGCGCCATGTCCCATGCACGCGCAAGGAGAACAATATGAAAACTCTCGGATGGAGCGTGACCGCTGTCTGCGCGGCTCTGCTGTACTACATCTATAAGACCCCCGCCTCGGCGGCCTACAACAGCGGTCCAGCCGGCATCGACGACGCGGCCGATAACATCGGCAACTGGGGCGGGAAGCAGCGACTCAAAGGCACCGGTGGGCAGGCGCTCGGCAAGCTGAAAGAAGGCTTCGGCCGCGTGACCGGAGATGACGAAACCGCGAGCGAGGGCGTCGCGGACCAGGCAGTCGGCTCCGTCAAGGATGCCGCCGGCAAGGTCGCCGGCGCCGTCGAAGACACCATTCACGACTTAAACAAGTGACCGCATCCGTGCAAAGCGGGAGTAAGACCTCCTGCTTCGAGTTCCACGACAGCACTTAGCCGCTGGGTCACGTCCTCTCAAAGGCGTGGGCAACATCTGCGCACGGGTCTCCGCACTCTACGCTTTGATCGTCCGGTATCGCCGGGTGCCCCATTCATCGCAGCCTCCTCGCGATGAATGGGCCTTCGCGGAACGCGAACCGCTTCTCCCGTCCCCGGAAAAAACGCGGCCGCACTCACCGCCATGCCGGCCGCGCCATGGCGCAATAACTCTTCCGCGCGCCTACCCTGGACGTTATGCCATGTCGAGACAAGCTACATCACCCGACCCCACTCTCTCGTACTTGGGGGTACCAAGTCCAGACCTATCTCCCCTGAATCGAAGACTTTGGGTACTTGGGTAGGGGAGGGGGGGTACCCCGCCTCGAAGCCCTCAGCAGCCCACCTTCCGCCGCCGGCTCCCCGCGGACGCCCCGCCCACCGGCGCCTCCGCGCTCTGCCCCTCGGCCGGAATCCACGGCTGGCACGCCGGGCACCAGTAGGTCGAGCGCGCCTGCTCGCCCTGCTTGCGCATCATCACCGTCGCCCCGCACCGCCGGCACTCCTTGCCCTGCCGTCCATACACCCACAGCCGGTCCTCCCGATTCGAGCTGTGCGTCGTGCGCCGGTTCCCCGCATAGGTCACAATCCCCTGCCCTGCCCCACCGGCCACGTTCGCCTTCATCCACCGCAAACTGAACGCGACCATCTGGTCCCGCTCCCGCTCCGTCACGGTCCGCAGCTGCCGAAATGGATTCACCCCCGCCGCGAACGCGACCTCGCTCTTGTACACATTGCCCAGCCCGGCGATGACCCGCTGGTTCAGCAACGTCACCCCGACCTCCGCCTCCGGATGCTCTGCCCCATACGCCGCCAGCCGCGCCACCCCACTCTCCACCGTGAACTCGTCCGACAGCAGATCCGGCCCCAGCCTGGGCACCTGCGAGCTCCGCTCCAGCGACCGCGTCGTGTGAAACTCACACACGGGCACATTGAACGCGACCGCCTCATAGCCCTCCACCCCGATGGCCACCCGCATCCGGCTCCGCCCCATCCACCACCGCTCCCCCGTCCGGTAGATGTGCCACGACCCGCTCATCAGCATGTGCGTCACCAGAATCAGATCGCCCGAGAAGAAGAGCAGGCACCACTTCCCCCGCGACTCCACCCGCTCCACCACCCGCCCCACCACCGGCGCATCATCATTTACCCGCGCAATGGGCGCCAGGTTCGTCGCGAAGCTGGTAACAACCTTGCCTGTCAGCGCCTTGCCCAGGGCACGCGCCGCCCGATAGATCGTGTCCCCTTCCGGCATCGCTCTCCCTCACGACCTCCGACGCAAACCGAGACTGGGCGCAGGCACACTAGAGCTCATGGTGCGCAAGGCAGAGCTCCCCGTGCTGCTCGGCGTCGGCCAGCCGGTATGGATTGTTCCGGTCGTCGGTGAACACCAGCCGCGGCGCGTGCTCGCGCAGCTCGGCCTCGGTGAGCATGGCGAAGGTGAAGACGATCAGCGTGTCGCCCGGGCGGACCTTGTGCGCCGCCGCCCCATTCGCCCCGATCGTGCGGCTCCCGCGCGGCGCCTCAATCGCATAGGTCGTCAGCCGCTCGCCGTTGGTCACATTCGCCAGGTGCACGATCTCGTTGGCCGCGATGCCCGCCAGCTCCATCAGCTCGGCGTCGATCGAGAGCGAGCCCACATAGTTGAGGTTTGCCTCGGTCACCCGCACGCCGTGCAGCTTCGAACGTAGAAAATTCCGCAACATGCCGGTTTATCCTTTGCAGTGGTGACCCGGCCTGCGCACAAGGTCACCACCACCTCACAGTTTACTCGTCCGTCACAGCTCCCCGCCGGTCAGGGCAGGCGGTCAGGGCAGCCCGATCAGGGCAGCCTGAAGACCAGGCCCGTGCTCAGGGTCTTGGGAGCGTAGGTGCTGCCCAGGCCGGAGAGCCGGCCATAGCTGAACTCCGCCACGCGCCAATCCAGCCGCGGAAAGAAGGTGAGGTCGACGCCGCCCAGGAACTGGTAGGTCGCGTGGCTGCCGCTTTCACGCGCCGCACCCTGCCCGATGGTCAGACCACCGTATCCTCCAAGCGCTTCGACATACGGCCTCACCGGCAGCACATGGGGTGTAAGCGCGGCGCGCACGCCCACCTCGATCAGGTTCAAGGATTCGTTGCTGGAGGGGCCGTTGGTGCTTCCACGCCGCAGAAACGACCCGCGAACGTCGTAGCCGAGCGCCACCAGCCCCAGACCATTGTCGTGGTAGAGCCCGACCGTCGGTCCGAACATCCAGGTCGTGTTCGGGGCGGACAGCTTGCCGCCGGTGAACTCGCCGTAGATGGCGGTTTGCGCGGCGGCGGGTGAAGGGTGCACGAGCGCGCCGCCCACGGCAAATGCCGTCGCCAGGATCCTTTGTTTGTCCCCAAGTCTCATTCTGGTGTGCCCAAGTCTCATTCTGCTGTTTTGACGAGCGCGCCCGCGTTTCCGTCGCCGGATCGGGCTGTCCCGCTCGGCGAACGTTCTGCCGAAGGCAATCGCAAGCTATTCTTTCGCGATCCGGACTGGCTTATGGGCCACCGGACCGGGCGCACGCTGTCACGGGAAGACCCGTGACCGAGAATGTTCGCTCCAAAACCTACTTTCCTCCGCGGAAAGGCAACCGCTGCATCTACAATCATCTCTCAGATCCAATGAACGATCGTTACCGCGACGGCACGAGCGCTCCGCTCAACCGCACGTTTTGTCGGCGCGACAAGGCACCTACCCTGTTTGCCGCACAGACGGCGAAAGGATTTGGACATCGATGGTAGAAGCGGTCGTGCTGTGGAACGAACCGAACAACCTGTCGCACTGGAACTTCCATCTCGACCCGGAGTGGAAGCAGTTTGCGGCGATGGTCAAACAGACCGCGGCAGCGATCCGCGAGGTGAACCCGACAGTCCCGATCGTTCTCGGCGGCGTCTCGTCCTGCGACTGTGACTTCCTTCGCCTGATGGCCTCCTATGGGGTGATGGACGCGGTCGATGCGGTCGGCGTGCACGGCTTCCCCTTGGACTGGAATCATTGGAGTCTCGCGGAGTGGCCCGAGCGCCTGCGGGAGGCGGCGGAAGTCGCCCGCCGCCCTATCTGGGTGACCGAGGTCGGCGTCTCCTCCTTCGGAGCCGAGGAGGTTCAGGTCTTCGGCCTGGATCGCACGCTCGCGCTGATCGGCAAGGGTGCGGAGCGCGTCCATTGGTACAGCCTCTTCGACCTGCCGCCGAGCTGGCCCGCTGAGACTCGACACAAGGAGGCCGAGGGCTCCTCGTACTATCGCCATTACTACCTCGGTCTGATCCGGGCTGACGGCGAACCGAAGCTGGCCGCCTCGCACTTTCCCACCAACGGCAGCGCCGGCCTCTGTCAGTGGTTCCACTTTGAGGACCATCGACTCGATACTGCAGTCCGGTGGATGCATGACCACAAAGTCGAGTACCTGCGCACCGGCCTCAGCTGGGCAGATGCCTTCCGCCCGGACGCGACCGCGTGGTTCGACCGGCAGATGGTGGCACTCGCCCCCTTTCGCGTCGCCCTCACGCTGTGTTTCACACCGGAACACCTTGGGCTCGAGGAGCATCACACCAGCCCTCCCCGGAACAACGAGGATTTCGCGGACTTTGCGCGCTGGGCGGTCGAACGGTATGCCGACCCCGGGCGGGCAGTGAAGTTCGACTCAGCGCTCTATCCGCCGGCAGCTGCAGAGCCGGAGCAGCTCCCATCTGAAGAGGAGACCTTGACGCGATGAGCCACCCAGACACAGATGCATCGACCGGCCGCGGGACCGGCGGCAAGCAGATTCTCATCACCGGAGGCGCCGGCTTCGTCGGATCGCATCTCGCGGACGGTCTGCTCGCCGCCGGGCACCGTGTGCGCGTCCTCGATGACCTCACACCCCAGGTGCATAGCGGCGGCCGACCCGACTACCTTTCCACCGAAGTCGAGCTCGTCATCGGCGATGTGCGGGACCCTAATCGGATGCGCGAGGTCCTGCGCGACATCGACGTGGTCTTTCACTTCGCGGCCACGGTCGGGGTCGGCCAGTCGATGTACGAGATCAGTCGCTACATGAGCGTCAATACGCTGGGCACAGCCGAGCTGCTGCAAGCCATGCTCGACGCCAAGGTGAAGCCGGAGAAGTTGGTCGTCGCCTCCTCCATGTCCATCTACGGGGAGGGCCGCTATGTCTGCGAAGGCTGCGGTCAGCTCGCCGCGCCATCGGTCCGGCCAGTCGCTCAGCTGCGCGCGGGCGATTGGGAGCTGCGCTGCGGCAGCTGCGGCGCCGTGCTCAAGCCCGTGCCGACCGACGAGAGCAAGCCCTCAGAGATCAACTCCGTCTACGCGCTCTCCAAGCGGGATCAGGAGGAGCTCTGCCTCATCTACGGTCGCAACTACGATCTGCCGGTGACGGCGCTGCGCTTCTTCAACATCTACGGCACACGGCAGGCGCTCTCGAATCCCTACACCGGGGTCGCGGCCATCTTCGCCGCGCGTCTGATCAACGGCCAGCCGCCGCTTGTCTTTGAAGACGGCGAGCAGATGCGCGACTTCGTCAGCGTGCACGACATCGTTCGCGCGAATATGCTCGCCATGCAGCCTGGACCGGCGGATGGCGCGGTCATCAACATCGGTTGCGGTCGGCCGATCACCATCCGCCGCGTGGCCGAGATCCTCGCCCATGCGCTCGGCAAGGAGCTCGCCCCGGTGATCACGCAGAAGTACCGCGCCGGCGACATCCGCCACTGCTACGCCGATCTCACCCGGGCGCGTACTCTCCTTGGGTATGAGCCAACGGTGACCCACGAGGAAGGTTTTCGCGAGCTTGCCGTCTGGCTCACGCAGCAGGAGGCTGAAGACAAGGCCGAAACGATGTTAAAAGAGCTCAGCACGTACGGGCTCACGGCATAGCGCAGATGACGAAACCTCACAGAGAAGGCCGATGACAAAGGCAGCAGGCGGCAAAGATCGCAGGATCCTGATCACCGGAGGCGCCGGTTTCATCGGCTCCAACTTAGCGGAGCGTCTGCTCGGCGATCCCCGATCCGAGGTCTGCGTCTTCGACGATCTCTCACGGAGCGGCGTGGCGCACAATGTAGAGTGGCTCCGCTCGCTTCCTGGAAGTGATCGCCTGGAGATCCTTCGCGGCGACGTGCGCGATGGAGCCGCCATCGAGAGCGCCGCGCGAACCGCCACGGAGATCTACCATCTTGCGGCGCAGGTCGCGGTCACGACCTCTGTCGATCGGCCGCGCGATGACTTCAGCGTCAACGCGCTCGGCACCTTCAATGTGCTCGAGGCCGCGCGCCGCTCCGGCCGCAAGCCCTTCCTGCTCTTCACCTCGACCAACAAGGTCTACGGTTCGCTCCATGCCGTGCCGGTTCGTGTCGACGGCACGCACTATGCGGCCACCAATCCGAACTTCCAGGGCGTCACCGAGGACGAGCAGCTCGACTTCCACTCCCCCTACGGCTGCTCCAAGGGAGCGGCCGACCAGTACGTCCGCGACTACGCCCGCATCTACAAGCTGCCCACCGTGGTCTTTCGCATGTCGTGCATCGCCGGTCCGCGGCAGTTCGGTAACGAGGACCAGGGCTGGGTCGCGCACTTCCTTTACAGCGTGCTCGAGGGCTCGCCGATTACCGTCTACGGCGACGGTCTGCAGGTGCGCGATGTGCTTCACGTCGCAGATCTGATCGATGCGATGAGCGCGGCGTATCTACATCGCGGATCGACCGCCGGACAGATCTACAACCTCGGCGGCGGCCTCGATCGCTCGATCTCCGTGCAGGAGATGCTCTACGCGATCGAGCGGGAGACCGGTCGCAAGCCTAGCTTGCAGTACAGCAAGGTCCGCCCTGGCGACCAGCCGCTCTACATCTCGGACACCGGCAAGATCACCGCTGACACCGGGTGGAGAGCCTCGCGGAGCCTCGCGGAGACGCTCGAGTCGATCCATAGCTTTTACTGTGCGAACGGACGCGTGCTTCGTGCCGAGCGCGCTCCTAGGAACGCGGCGGAGCTGGTGGGCGAGGAGGTCGCGTGAAGTTTGCACTCGTCAACCCAAGATGGAGCTTCGAGGGGTCGACCTACTTCGGCTGCGCCGAGCCGCATCTTCCGCTGGAGCTTCTGTCCGCGCGCGAGATGTTGCGCTCCGCCGGACAGCAGGTGCTCCTGATCGACGCCTGGATGGAGGACTTCAGCGTCGAAGAGGTCCGTCGGCGGCTCGATCGCTTTGGAGAGGACTTCCTCGTTCTTCCGACCGCGCCCTCCTATCTCTTCTGGCGCTGTCCGCAGCCGGAGCTTCGCGTCCCCCGCGAGTGGCTCGCCCGACTCGATCGCGCCTCAAAGTCGGTCGTCATCGGGCCCCACGGATCTGTAACACCCATCGCTACACTCAACAAAACCCGCGCGGACATCGTTCTGCGCGGCGAGCCCGATCAGACGCTTCCGCAGCTCGCCACCACACCGTGGGAGATGATCGCCGGCTGCTGCTGGCGCGACGCCAACGGCCTGGCGCACACCACGCCCGGCTTGGGGGCGACAGACATGCGCGCCCTCGGCCCGCTCGACTACACCGACTACCCCGTCGAGCGGCACCACCACCTTCACCACATCTTCCCGGGAAACGGCGCCGATCACCTCCACCACGGCGCCGAGGTCGAGTTCGCGCGCGGCTGCCCCTACGCCTGCACCTTCTGCAACAAGACCCTCTTCCGCAACAAATATCGTGAGCGCGAGCTCTCGAGCGTCCTCACCGAGATCGACTCCCTGCTCGCCCGCGGGGTCGACTACATCTACTTCATCGACGAGATTTTCGGTGTCGGCAAGCAGGTGCGCGCGCTGCTCGAAGAGCTCGCCAAGCGCCCCGTCTCGATCGGCTTCCAGACTCGGATCGACCTCTGGGACGAGGAGTCGCTCGACCTCCTTGCCCGCGCCCACTGTGTCTCCTTCGAGTGCGGCATCGAGTCCATCACCGACGCAGGCCGCGATGCGATGAACAAGAACTGCCGGATCACCACCGATCGCATCGGCGATCTGCTGGTCTACGCAAAGCAGCGCATCCCCTGGGTGCAGGCCAACCTCATCAAGGTGCCTGAAGACGATCCCGCCGAGGTCGCCGCCTGGCAGGCGAGCTTGAAGTCGCGCGGCGTCTGGGTCTCCGAGCCGGTGCCGATGTTTCCCTTTCCCGGCAGCCCCGAATATGTAACTACCTTCGGCGCACAACCCGACGAGCAGGCCTGGGAGCGCGCCCATCAGTTCTATCTTCAGCTCTTCGCCGATCGTGGTTTCAGCGACATTCAAGAGCAGGCGCCGCTTCCGCTCGAGGAACTCGAATGCGCGTCCTGCTGACGACCGACACAGTCGGTGGTGTGTGGACGTACACGCGAGAGTTGACCGAAGCACTCCTGCACCACGGTTGCAGCGTCGCGCTCGCGAGCTTCGGACGGGCGCCCTCACCGGAGCAGACTCACTGGACAGACTGCACAACAGCTCGCTTCGGGGAGCAATTTCATTTCTTTCCTTACGCTCTGCCGCTCGAGTGGATGGACGAGAACGAGCGCGTCTTCACCGACGGTGCAATCGCCTTGCAAGACATCATCGATCGCTTCGCGCCCGATCTGCTGCACACAAATCAGTTCTGCTTCGGCGCTCTCGATGTCCCGCTGCCACGGCTCGTGGCCGCGCACAGCGATGTGCTCAGCTGGGGTGAAGCCTGCCGTCCATTGGGACTCGAGCGCTCGCCCTGGCTCGATCGATACTGCGATCTGGTCCAACGAGGCCTCGCGGGCGCGAGCGCCGTCGTCGCGCCCACCCGCACCATGCTCCGCGCCCTTGCACGCAGCTTCACCCTGCCTTCGCGACAGCTCATCATCGCGAACGGTCGCTCGCTTCCACCGCCTCTCGACATACCGCCGCGCCGGCGCATGCAGGCCGTCACCGCCGGCCGCCTCTGGGACGAAGCGAAAAACATCGGCCTGCTCACGGAGGTCCACTCTCCTATGCCTCTCGTCGTCGCAGGCGAGCAGAGCTTCTCCGCAACCCAAAGGGCTCCCGCATCCGCGAACCTCCACTTCGTCGGCGCGCTCACGGAGACGCAGTTACTCACCCTCTTCTGGGCGAGCTCGGTTTACATCGCGCCCTCGATCTACGAGCCCTTCGGTCTGGCGCCGCTCGAGGCCGCGCTCTGCGGCTGCGCCATCCTGGCCAACGACATCCCCTCACTTCGCGAGGTCTGGAGCGACGCGGCGCTCTTCTTCAGCAATGCCGCGGCGCTCGATCTACAACTTCACTCACTCGCAGAAGACCCACTCGCCCTATGCGAGGCGCAGCGCCGTGCCCACGACCGCGCGGCAAAGCTCTCGCGCACAGTTATGGCGGAGCAGTATCTGTCTCTCTACCGCGACCTGAAGCACGCGCCCGCGCACACGCTACCGGAGCACGCGATCGAGGCGCGCGGACATGTCGCGTAGTCTGCGCCTCACCTACATCACCCACTCCCTCCGCTCCGACTGGAACAACGGCAACGCGCACTTTCTGCGCGGCCTGCTGGCGGCCATGCAACGGCTCGGCCACACGGTCGAGGTGCTCGAGCCCGAGGACGAGTGGTCGATCCGCAACCTGCGCCAAGAGCCTGCCGGTCAGCGCTCCCTCACTGACTTCGCGCGGCTCTACCCCGATCTCGGCATTCGCGCCTACAACGCCGGCGAAACAGATCGCGACACCTGGCGCGAGCTTCTGCGTGCCGCGGAGATCGTCATCCTGCATGAGTGGAACCCGCCCGAGCTTGCGCCGCTGCTGCTCGGGCTTCGTAGCGATCTCGGTTACAAACTTCTGTTTCACGACACGCATCACCGCGCCTCCTCCTCGCCGGAGGTCTTTGACGCACTCCGGCTGGCCAGCTTCGATGGCGTGCTCGTCTTCGGCGACGTGCTCCGCGCGATCTATCGCGAGCGCTTCGGTATGGAGCGCGTCTGGCTGCTGCACGAGGCCGCCGACATCACCATCTTTCACCCGGTGCCCGCCGCGCAAAAGGAGCAGGACGTCGTCTGGATCGGCAACTGGGGCGACGACGAGCGCTCCGCCGAGATCCGCGAGTTCTTCCTCGACCCCGCTGCCGCGCTCCGCAATCGCCGCTTCACCATCTACGGCGTGCGCTACCCGCCCAACGGCCTCAACGCTCTGTCCGCCGCCGGCGTCCGCTACGGCGGGTATCTGCCCAACCTCGATGCGCCTGCGGTCTACGCTCGATCGCGGCTCACCGTCCACATCCCTCGTCGGCAGTACAGCACCGTGATGGTCGGCATCCCGACCATCCGTATCTTCGAAGCGCTCGCCTGCGGCATCCCCCTCCTCTCCGCGCCGTGGCAGGACGCCGAGTCGCTGTTTCGTCCCGGCGATCTGCGCTTCGTCGAGACCGGCGCGAAGATGCGCGACGCCATGACCGAGCTTCTCCGCGATCCAGCAGCCGCACAGGCCTACGCCGCCAGGGGCACGGAGACCGTTCTCGCCCGGCACACCTGCGACCATCGCGCGCGTGAGCTAACGGCAATCTGTGAGGAGCTGCTGTCATGAAGATCTTCGCGTTCGGCTCAAGCATCGTCTCGTCCTACTGGAACGGCGCCGCCACCTATTACCGTGGCTGTTACAAATACCTCGAGCGCCTCGGTCACCAGATCACCTTTGCCGAACCCGACGCCTACGGCCGCCAGCAACATCGCGACGCCGACGACTTCTCCTACGTGACCTCCGTCGTCTATCAACCCACAGTCGATCTCGACCGCATGCTGGACCTTGCCTCACGCTCGGACGTCGTCGTCAAGCACAGCGGCATCGGCATCGACGATGAGCTGCTCGAACGCCGCATCAATGAGCTCGGTGATCGCTGCGCCGTAACCTTCTGGGATGTCGACGCACCGGCCACGCTCACGCGCATGCACGCCGACCCCGCCGACGCCTTCCGTCGCTCCATGCCGCGGTACGACGCCGTGCTCACCTACGGCGGAGGCCCGTGGGTCGAGCGCGAGTATCGCGGCTTCGGCGCACGCGCCTACTTCAGCATGTACAACGGGCTCGATCCCGAGACACACTTCCCCGTGCCGCCGGATCCCGCGCTCGCCTGTGACGTGGCCTTCCTCGGCAATCGTCTTCCCGATCGCGAGGCGCGCGTCGACGAGCTCTTTCTTCGCGCCGCAGAGCTCGCGCCCGAGATGCGCTTCCTGCTCGGCGGCGAGGGTTGGGGCGACAAAGCGATGCCGCCTAACGTGCGCTGGATCGGTCACGTTCCCACGGCCGAGCACAATCGCGTGAACTGCTCAGCCGAAATGGTGATGAACATCAATCGAGCCTCCATGGCCATGTCCGGTTTCTCGCCGCCGACCCGTGTCTTCGAGGTTGCGGGCGCCGGCACCTGCCTGCTCTGCGACGACTGGCCGGGCATCGACGATTGCTTCGAGCCGGACCGCGAGATCCTCGTCATCCAGCGCGCCGAAGATGTCGTGGCCGCGGTGCGCTCCCACGACGCCGGCGCGCGAAGACGCATCGGCGCAGCCTTCCGTGTGCGGGGCCTGCGCGATCACACCTACGCCCAGCGTGCCTTGCAGGCACAGGCAGCCTTTCGCTTCTGCCTCGCCCAACGCGCAACGCCCACGGCAGCGAACCCGGAGCACGGAGTCACTGCCTAGGCATTCTCCTGAAGGTGTACAACAGGCCACATGAGCCCGTGCCGTTTCTCTCAAAGAAAATGGCCTTCACCGCCGTCAAGCAGCGACACAGCATCAGGAGGAACGCTCTAACGATGAAGATCGTCTTCTACGGCCTGACGATCACCTCCTCCTGGGGCAACGGTCATGCGACGACCTATCGCTCGCTTTGCAGAGCGCTCACGCGCCGTGGTCATCGCATTCACTTTGTCGAAAAGGATGTTGAGTGGTATCGCAGCAATCGCGATATGCCCGAGCCCACCTTCGCCACGGTCCATCTCTACGAAGACTGGCCGAGCAAGGCGCGTGCGCTGCTCGCCCTCAGCGAGGATGCCGACGTCGTTGTGATCGGCTCCTACTTCCCCGACGCCATCACCGCCACGCGCGCTCTCGCCGATCGCGCACAGCAGCCGATCCTCTTCTACGACATTGACACACCCATCACTCTCGCGCAGCTTCGCGTCAACGGCCGCACGGAGTACCTCGACGCCTCACTCATCCCCGCCTACGCCGCGTACCTCAGCTTCACCGGCGGCCCCGCGCTTGCGGAGCTCGAAACCCGCTTCGGCGCACGCCGAGCCGTGGCGTTCTTCTGCTCCGTCGACCCCGACACCTATCGTCCGACCGCGGCGGACGAGCGCTTCCGCTGCGATCTAAGCTATCTCGGCACCTACGCCGCCGATCGCCAGCCCAAGCTCATGCATCTGCTGGATGCGCCGGCAGCGCTCGATGCAACACGCAGCTTTCTCGTTGCCGGCCCGCAGTATCCGGAGAGCACCTCCTTCCAGCCAAACGTGCGTCGCCTTATCCATGTCTCGCCGCGCGATCATCCCGCCTTCTACTCGTCGTCACGCTTTACGTTGAATCTCACACGCGCCGACATGGTCGCGGCCGGCTGGTCGCCCTCGGTTCGCCTCTTTGAGGCCTCCGCCTGCGGAGCGGTCCTGCTGTCCGATCGCTGGGACGGACTCGAAGAGTTTCTGACCCCCGGCGAAGAGATCCTGCTTCCCGCGGATGCGCACGACGTCGTCCACATACTGCGCGAGGTCAGCGACGCTGAGCGCACGCGTATCGGCAGCCGCGCCCGGGAGCGCATTCTCGCGCACCACACAGCGGAACACCGTGCCGCGGAGTTCGAGGAGATCGTCAGCCGGTGCTTTAACTCCTGAGCATGGCCGCCGACCGTAGGTTCGGCAACTCCGTCATCGAGTGCAGGCACAGGTCCGGCTCCTCTATCTCGAGCTGCTTCCACGGGTAGATCCCCGTCGCCACCGCGATCACATCCAGCCCATTCGCCCGCGCGGAGCGAATGTCCTCCGGCGTGTCGCCCACCACACACGCCACCGCATCCTCCCCAGCCAACGCGCGTGCCTGCCCCAGCGCTCCACGAAACACATCACGGCGATACTCGTAGGCGTCGCTGAAGCCGCCGAACTGAAAGAATCGGCGCAGACCCGCAACCTCCAGCTTGATCTCACCGATACCCGCGAGATTGCCCGTGGCGACGCCCAGCACGGCCCCTTGCGCGGAGAGATGCTCAAGCACCTCCGGAACGCCGGCGAGCACCGCAATGCGCAGATCGGCACGACGCTCCGCGACGAAGCGACACATCCCCGATCGAATTTCCTCCAGTCGCGGTCGCCACGCGGTCTCGGGCACCGCAGCGAGCGCGCACGCATCGCGCAGAATGCCGATATCCGTATTGCCGTGCGCCACGACGCCATCCAGATTCATCGGCCGGCCCGCGATCGACTCGAGCGCCTCGCAGAAAGGCAAAGTAGTGCACCGCATCGGTCTCATTCAGCAGCGTTCCATCGATATCGAAGAGATACGCGTCATAGTGGTCCCACGCTCGCGTCAGCGTCCCCAGCGTTCGGCCCTTTGGCTCTGCTTCTCGAGTTCCCATGCCGTCAGGCTACCAGCCTGCGCGCACGGAGGAGCGCGCGGCCGAAGACAGCTTCGTCGCCAGCTCCCGGCGCACTTGCGGCAGAAGATCCGTCCACACCTCTCCCGCCCCGCAACGAAACAGGCGCAGCGAGGGATACCACGGCGAGTCTTCCCGATCCGTCATCCATCGCCAGTCCGCCTTTTCCTGCAGCAGCAGCCATGCCGGCACCGCAAGCGCTCCCGCCAGATGTGCCGCCAGCGTGTCGACCGTAATCACCAGATCCATCTCCGCGATGGTCGCCGCCAGGGCGACAACACCGTCGGTTGCACTCGATCCATCCTGCAATAGCCCCTCGGCAAAGATCGCATCCGCCTCCGCGCTCGCGGTCTGCCCCTGCAAACTCCAGAACCGGACAGGCAGATCGCGCGTGAGAGAGAAGAGCTCACGCATATCTGTAACCGGAATGGATCGCGTCGGATTCCAGCTGCCGGCTGCCCACACGATGCCTACGTTGCAGCGCACCTCTGCCGCGTGTTCCCCGCGCAGGTGTGCGATGGCCCGCACCGCACCCTCTCGGGCGATCGTCGGCAGATGCAGGTACGCCATCGCGTAAGGGAGCTGCGACCTCTCGAGTCGAAGCAGGAAGGGCAGCTCCATCACCTCGATCTGCACCTCCCACGCCGGCTCCGGTCGCTGCTCCGCCTCCGCTCCCCAAGTGATCACCTCATCCGCTCCCGGAAGACAACGGGCGAGCGGCACCAGGCGCGGCGCGACCTGCACGATCACATGCGCCGCCGCGGCACGAACGAGCGGAAGTAGGCGAAGCATCTGCACCGCGTCCCCGAAGCCATGCAGACATCGGATCATCACCCGTTGCCCGTGAATCGGCTCGCCGTTCCACAAGCGATGCGCATCCGGCCGCCCACGCTCGAGAATCGCATCGCCGGCCCGCCATGCCGCCGCGAAGTCACCGAGCAACATGGAGAGAAACCATCGCGCTCCGGCGCATTCGTCCGGGTCCGCCTGCATACGCTCGGCCGCTTCGAGCGCCCACGCCGCCTCCGAAAGGCGCCGATCGTTCAACAGCCGGATCGCCAGCCGCAGCTGCGTCTCCGCCGCGTCCGTGACGGAAACAGGACCTGCCATCAGCTTTGCGTCAACCTGCGCGCCGGATACACGCAGTGCGGTCCGTCCGGCGGCGTCTCCACCGCGCGCCACCGACACACATACACCTCGTCCTCCGGCTGCGCCTCGATCGTGAATCCGGACGAGCGCAGCATCGCCTCCGTGCAGGCTCGGTTCGGCACCCACCAGTTCGTCTCGTCATGCGAGTAGCGATGCTCGATGAAGTGCATCTTGGGGTAGCCCGCCTCATCAAACGGCGCCGGTCCATTGAACTCATAGTCCTCCGCCACCTCCACGATCTCCCGGCTGCCCCGCTGCATACTCTGAAACAGCAGCAGGTCTTTCGCCACGTGCTCGTGTATCAGATCGAGCGCCAGCAGCGGATGCCGCAGATGGTAGAGCACCCCCATGAAGATCACGAGGTCGAAGCGTTCCCCGAGCGTCCCCACATCCCACACCCCCATCTGGCGAAACTCGACGTCCTCCCCCATCACCTTCGCCGCGAAGCGCGCCTGCCGCAGATACCCGTCATCCGTGTCGATGCCCAGCACGCGCGACGCGCCCCGTCGCTTCATCTCCAGCGAGTAATACCCGCCGTTACACCCGATATCCAGCACCGTCTTGCCGCGAAGATCCGCGGGCAAACTGTCCCGGAAGCGATCGAACTTCACCTCCGGGTAGTTCCCTAGAAAATGGTCCGGCGCCGTCTCCACACCCCGCAGACGCAGATTGTGGAACCACGGTCCGAGCTCGACGATATGCGCCGCCACCTCTCCATCCGTCATCTCTGCGGCATTCCGCACGTCCGTACTTGTCACGTCGTCGTTCCTCCGGAGACAGTCTGTAACGTTTGTTGTAACGCATCTTCCTGCTCCAGCAGCCGAATCGCGGAGCGATATCCATGGAGCGTCCCCACATCCACATACGATCGACCGGCTTGCACACCCATCGCTCGTCCGCCCTCGGCAAGATAGGCGTTGACCAAGGTGCCGAGGAACTCATCGCCGCGGCCCGGCCGACGCCATAGCCGATGCAGGTCGTGGAAGACCTCGCCCGGCATCCGCACCGCGCCCCAGATCCAGTGGCTCGGTGTGCCGGGCTGCTTCACGTCGATGCGCTCGACCGATCCGTCGTCGCGCGTGATCACGGCGTCGAAGAGCTCCGGCCGCTCCACCGGAAACAGCAAAAACGACAGCTCGTCGGCAGGCAGCGCCAGGAAGCCATCCTCCGGCGCCCAGATGGTGTCCGGCAATCCGATCAGCACGCCCTCCGCCGCGGGAATCAGCGGCGCGGCGCGAAAGATCGCATCGCACAGACCGCCCGGCGCCGGCTGCACCACATACGCGATCTCGGCGCCCCACACACGCGATCCGTAGTACGCGAGAATATCGGTCTTGCCCGGCGAGATCACAAAGCAAAGCTTCTCCGCGCCGCCGCGAATCATGCGCTCCACCAGATACTCGCTCACCGCGCGCGGTCGCTCGCCGCCGGCTTCAAGACGACTTCCCACCGGCAGCAGCTCCTTCGAGAAGGCCAATGGCTGTATGCGACTTCCGGCTCCAGCCGCTGGAATGATGCCCCACATCGATCGTCTATTCTCCCCTGCAAGTCCGCGCGCATCGCACCGCGGCTCACACCATGCTACCCCGCGAACGCGGTGGACTTCACTGCGAGCATGGGCAAGCACAGCCGCTCGAGTTCGATCACCCGAGCCTCGCCGGTATGATCCCGCAGCGCTCTGCGACGAGCCGCCTCGCCAACGGCCCGAAGCTCCGTGGGCGGCATCTGAAGCACGCGCACAACCTCGTCCGCATCGCGCACCGGTAAAATCTCGCTCTGCGGTTCGAAGAAGCTTTCAAGCCCCTCCCACACATCGGTCACGATCGGCGTCCCGCACGCCGCGGCCTCAAACAGGCGACCGGAGGGACAGAACCCATAGCGCGCCATTGCCGCGCGCGTTACGTTGAGCGTCGCCTCCGAAGAACAGAAGAAGGCCGGATGCCGCGGCGGCGGCAGGTGCGACACAAAGAAGATATTTGCCGCCCACGGAAAGTCCTCCGGGTACTGCGCGCCGCCGATCAGAAAGCGCCTCTCCGGCAGCCGCCGTGCCGCTTCCAGAAAGAGCCGCTCCACACCCTGCTGACGATCCGGGGCATAGGTGCCCAGGTAGGAGAGGGACGACCGCAGCCCCTGCGCGGGCGACACGGGAAAGTGCGTCTCGGGATCGACAGACCCGTAGAACGGCACAGCCACGCGCGCGCCCAGCCGGCTCTTGAGCTCCTCGAGCGCACGGCCGCCCGTATAGCTCAGCACCAGATCAAAGTCTCCCAGACCGTTGCTCGGAAGGTAGTCGGGCACATCGCCGCGGTCGAGCGCATCGAGCGTCACCGGCGTGTCGAGATCGTAGAAACAGCGCACATGCGCGTTCGACCCGAGGATCAGCGCCGCGGCCGCCCGCCCATCCGGACAATAGCTGGTGCAGATCGCCAGGTCGGCGCCGTCGAGCAGCCGGCGCGCCTGCTCGCGCACATCCGCGAACTGGGCGTAGAAGACGATCTCGCCGCCGTCAGGAAGGTCGTGCAGATCGCGCGTGTCCGCGTAGTACGAGACGTCCCGCTCAAAGAACGAGACCCGGTGACCGCGTCGCAGCATCGCCCGAAGGAGCGATCTCCACAGAGTTGCGTGACCGTTGCCCCAGGACGACGAGACCGTAAGCCCGAAGATTACGATGTGCAAGTGCGTCTCTCTCCCGCGGCGATCAATGCGTGAGATGGGATCGCCCCCAAACGGGATGTACCCCCGCCTCGCTCGCGACCTGCGGCACAATCATCAGAAGGCAAGGCGAAGCGACATCTGAATCTGCCGCGGGCTGCCGATGGTGTGACTCGTGATCCCAAGGCCCGCGGGCGCGTTGTACAGCGTCGTGCCCGCGATCGGCGCCGGAACATAGCCCTCGTTCTGCGAGACGTTGTCGCCCGGAATATCGAAGCTGGTCGTGTTCGTCAGGTTGTAGACATCGAAGGTGTACTTCAGCGTGTAGCGATCGTAGAGCGTCGTCACCTTTGCGAGCGAAACGTCCGCCCGCTTCTGCGCCGCTTGGCGGAAGATATTGCGCAGGCCGCTGGAGAAGGTCGTCTCAAAGGTGTCGTTGGTGGGAATCGCACCGCCCAGGCCACCGGGTTGGAGCAGCGGCAGCGTGAAGCAGGAGGCCTTCAACGCCGGCGTCCCGAACGCGCCCGACGCGCCGGTCTTCGCGCTCTTCGCCGTGCACCCCGGCGCGAGCGGCACAATCGGATTCAAGATGCCATCCGCGACGCCGTAGTAGATGCTGCCGACCGCGCCCGAATAGTCGATCACGCTGTACGGCTGCCCACTCTGAAGCACTGTCAGCCCCACCAGCGACCAGCCATCCGCGAACTTGCCCGCGAAGCTCGCCTTACTCACCAGGTCAGGGATCTGAAAGAGGTAGTTGAAGGTCAGAATGTGGGTGCGATCGAAGTCCGAAGACGCGTAGCCCCCGCGCAGGTTGTCCGGATTGTTGCCGTTGTAGAACAGGCCGAGCGCGCTCTGCTCATCGAGCGCGTGCGAGTACGTGTAGGAGACGCCGAAACTGATGCTGCGGCTCATGCGCTTCTCCACATGCGCCTGCAGCGCGTTGTACGCCGAAACACCCGCTGCGCGAAACGCCTCCGACTCCGATGAGAAGCCGACGTACGGCACGCGCAGGTCGATGTTGCCGCCTTCATACGTGGAGAGATACGTCTGCCCGTTGGGCAGCGTCGCCGGCGAACATCCGCCATAGTAGCCGTCGCAGTTGGTCGGCGGCTGGTCCGATCCCGCATTCTGCACCGCGTAGCCGTAGGTATAGCTCTGCCCGTGAATCTGGTTCGACGGCGACGCGATACCCGCTTGATTGAACGGCACCGGCAATACCTCATGCCGCCCCACGTTGCCCACATATCCGAGCGAGATCGCCAGGTCATTGCGCGGCTGCCACTGCACATCGAGCGTGTAGTTGGTCGTGTACGGCAGCTTGTTCGCGCGGTCATAGGTCGCGAACGAGAAGAGCTGCGCCCCGTTCACGATCGCGCTTGCGCTCGGCAGGTACTTGGCGATGTCCGCCGGATTTCCCGTCGGCGGCGTCCCCGGCGTGGTCCCCCACGGATTCGACAAAGAGACGACCCCGGTGCACGGCGAGACCACCGAGGGCGAGGGAGTGTTGATCCCGTTGTTGCACTGCACGGTATTGACGAAGGGTGGCGTCTGCGTCACACCGAACGGTCCGCCGGTCACCTCACCCGCCGCATACCCCGGCGAGAGATAGGTAAACAGCTCCCCGCGGTCGTAGTAGATGCCCACGCCGGTGCGCACCACCACCTTGCCGCCGAACTGCGAGGGCGACCACGCCGCGCCCAGCCGCGGTCCGAAGCCCCACTGCCGTCCGGTCAGCGTTGTCTTGCTCACGCCGCGCGTCGGGTACAGGCTGTTGTTGCCCGCGATGATGAAACCCGTGCTCGTGATGTCGCCACTCGCCTCGTCGTAGCCGTAGCCCGACGGATCGAAGTTGAAGATGCGGCCGTACTTCTCCGTCAGCCCGCCGTTCCAGTCCCACCGCAGACCCGCCGAAAGGCTCAGCGTCGGTGTCACCTGATACTTGTCCTGCACATAGGTCCCGACCTGGTTCGCCCGGTAGTACCGATTGGCGTTGCCCAGCATCAGGGACGTCGTGGTGAAGTCGTCATTCTGGTAGGAAAGATTGCCCAGCAGGAAGTTCGCGAAGTCCGGCGTCGAGATCATCCCCTTGCCGATGCGGTCGTTGCGGATGTTCAGCTGCGTATAGGCGTAGTTCCCGCCAAAGGCGACCGTGTGCTTGCCGAGCGACCAGATCGCGTTCGCCGACGGCATGAGACGGTTTTGAAACAGCCCGGTGAAGGGCGCCTGCGTCAGCGATCCCGGTCCAATGTTGAGCGATGCGTTGTAGACCCCGCCCGGATTATGCGGCGAGCTGTTGCCCAGATCGTCGATGATCGTCACACCCGGAAAGTAAGACGACCCGAAGGTGTTGATCCCCGCGTCCTGCGCCGTGAATGGCTGCTCGTTATACCCATAGGCCTTTTCGCGCGCGAAGCCGATGATCTCCGTCGTGCTGAGATTCGACTTCACCGTGTAGGTGTTGGTGATCGACGCCACCTGGCTGCCCGCATCCAGGTGCTGGGTGAAACCCGGCACACTGGAGTAGGCAAACGGCGCCAGCGTCGGATCGTGCTGGTAGTAGTACTTCACCGACACCGTGTCCTTTGCCGCCGCGTTCCAGTCCAGATCGCCCACCGCCTGATCGGCGTTGAAGTACGCCGTGCCCGGAATCGACGCCGTGTCCGGCGTGCTGTAGGTCGGCGTCACCCCCGAGGCCGACGGCACCATGTAGCTTCCGTTCGCTGCCTTTGCCTGCATCAGATAGAGCGCCACCGGACTCACCTGATCCGGTGTGATGCTGGTCCCGAAGTTGTCGTTCGCCACCGCCGCCAGCGCCGCCGCGCTTCGGTCATTGGAAAGTCCATACGGCACCGAGAGCCGCGAGATCCCAATCTCCTGATCGCCCACGTGCACGCGCTGATAGGCCACGAAGCCGAAGAGCTTGTCTTTGATAATCGGCCCACCCACGGTCCCGCCCGCGGTGAAGCGATGCAGCTGCGGCAGCTTCTCATTGGCGGGAATGTCGCCGTCCTGCTTGAAAAAGAACGGCGCCGCGTTCAGCCAGTCCGTCCCGCGCCGGAAGTACGCCTGGCCGTGCACGGTGTTGGTTCCCGAGACCGTGCTCATATCGATGTGCGCGCCGCTGGTCGATCCCTGCTGCGCGTCGTACATCGAGGCGTTCACTCGCACCTCGGCCAGCATCTCCGGCGCCGGCGTCGGAATCGCCTGCCCGATCGCCAGATACACCGACGCGCTGCTCTGCTCCACCCCGCCCGCGCCGCCGTTGCCCACGCCTGTGTTGTTCACCACGCGCGCCGACTCCACCTGGCTCGTGCTTTTGCCGTTGAACAGATTGCTCGCGTCCACGCCATTCAGCAGAAACGTATTGCTCGTGTCGCGCTGTCCGTTGGACCAGATCGGCGCATTGCCCAGCCCCGAGTTCGCGCCCGTCCCGCCCGGCAGTTCGGCGTTCACCCCCGGCGACAGAATCGCCAGCCCCGTAAAGCTTCCGGTCGGCAGCGGCGTCGCCTCAATCTGCGCCCGATCGAGCACATAGCCGTTCGTCGTGTCCACCGCGTTCAGCAGCGGCGTGGCCTCGACCGTCACCGACTCCGAGACCGACCCCAGCGCCATCGAGACCGGCAACGTCACCGTTCGGTCCGCCTGAACGACGATCCCGGGAAACTTCGCCGTCGAAAAGCCCGTCCGCGTAAACGTAAGGGTGTAGCTGCCGATCGGCAGGTTCGGAATGGCATAGCCGCCTGCGGAGTTCGAGCTCGCGCTCCGCGTCAGATGCGTCCCTTCATCGACGATCGTCACCTGCACCTCCGGCAACGCGCCGCCCGAGGCGTCGGTCACCGTGCCCGACACCCCACCAAGCGTCTGCTGCGCCTCCGTAACGCCCGCACCGCACAGAGCAACGGCAACGGAGACCGCTGCCAACCGACGACCGAGCGCAAAGGCAACCAAGGCAACCTCACAGACACACATGGCTGAGCGCGCGCACCCTCTCCGGATGCAGACGCGACGTTGCAGGACAGCCGCATGGCCCGCGAAAGCCCAATGGCTGGGGATACCCGAAGACGGCAGCGACCGCGGCAAACGCCGCAAGGCAACCGGCTCAGTTGTGATTTCAGATAGGCAGAGCATATCGGAAATTCATCGCCTGTCTATAGGAAATCGAGCGAAATCGCAGAACCCTTTCGTGCCACGCACAGCTGAAACCCACCGGCGCAGACGCCGCTCCCGTGCTTCGAGAACACCACACAGCACCTTTCCCAAAGGGAGCCCGCAAGAGTCCGTTCCACTGTTTTCAGGGAGATCGCCTTCGCCGCCGTGGAAATCGCGGCAGCAGCATCAGCGGAAATGCCGTAGCCTGTCTCCGTGTCGCCTCTGGTCAACTACCACGCGCTGCTCGAGGTCGCGATCGAACAGGCAACGCTCGGCCAACGCGAGGGCGGCATCCCCATCGGCGCGGCGATCGTTCGCGCGGACGGCACGCTCGTCAGCGCCGGCCGCAACCGCCGCGTCCAGCACGACGACCCCTCCGCGCACGGCGAGACCGACGCCTTTCGCCGCGCCGGCCGGCAGCGCTCCTACCGCGACCTCATTCTGGTCACCACCCTCGCGCCCTGCTGGTTCTGCACCGGCCTCATACGGCAGTTCGGCTTCCGCACCGTCATCGTCGGCGAGTCGCACAACTTCGCCGGCGGCATCGCCTCCTTGCGCGAACTCGGCGTCACCGTCATCGACCTCGCCTCGCCGCGCTGCATCGACCTGCTCGCCGCCTTTATCCGCGAGCACCCCACTGTTTGGAACGAAGACATCGGCGAGAGCTAGACCCGGCTGCCCGCTGCGTGCACCCGCTCCGCCCCGCCCTTCCACAGGTACCACGCGAGACCGGCGCCGAGATAGCCGAGATACACGTAGGGAAAGTAACGATACGGCGCCGGCGGCACGGGAAAGATCGTCCCCAGCAGCGCCAGCAGCGTGGCCCCGGCCGCGGCGATCGCCAGCAAGAGCTTTCCCGCCGAAAGCTCACCCTGTCGCCGCAGATGCGCCGGGAGCGCCACCGCGATCAGACCATACGCCGTCAGAAAGCCGTATACGGACAGCGTTCCCATCCATCCATAGATGTCGGCGGCCGTGGCGCCGCGCTCGATCAGCACAAGCACCGGGGCAACGGCGACCGCACCGGCAAACAGCCCCGCCAGCCCGGGCGTCGCGTTGCGCGCATGCACCCGGCCCAGCTGCGCGTGCGCCAGCCCATGCTGCGCCATCAGCAGCAGCACCCGCGCCGCCGCGATGACGCAGGCCAGCGTGCCGGCAAACATGCTGATCAACGCGCCCGCATCGATCAACGGCCCGATCATCGGCAGGTGCGCGCGGATCGCCAGACCGCGCATCGGCGCCGTGCTCACGCCAAGATCCTGCCCCATGGCGCTGAAGCCGAGCACCTCGCCATAGACGCACAGAACAAAGAACGCACCGGCCAGCAGCGCGCTCTGCACCACCGCCCGCGGAATCGTGCGCAGCGGCTCCCGCGCCTCCGTGCCCAGCGTGGTCGCGCTTTCAAAGCCGACGAAGCTGAAGATCGCCAGCATCACGCCCAGCCGTATGCCCGAGGCGCTCGCGCCCCGCAAGGAAAGCTGCGCACGATCCCAGTGCAGCCCGTGCCGCCAAAGGATCGCCGCCACCACCACCAGAATCAGGCAGACCGAGGCCGCCTCGACCCACAGCATCAGCTGCGTCGACACCTTGATGTCGCGATGGGCAATAAACACCACACACGCCGCGGCAACCAGCAGCAGCACCACCGGCGGCACAACCTGCGCCGAGCCGCCCAGAAACACATCGCTGTAGTTCACAAAACCCGCCAGCAGCGACGCGGCCGTCATCGCATACGCAAAGAACAGCGCCCACGCCGCGATCGCCGCGCACCACGGCGGCAGGTTCGAGCGGGTGTACGCATACAGCGACCCCGGCGAAGACGACTCGCGCGCAAACACCGCGATGCACAGCGAGATCAGACCCACCCCGGCCAACGCCAGCACATACGCCAGCCACGTGCCCTGCCCCGCCAGCGCGAACACCAGCGGAATGGTCAGCGTCGGCGAGGTGCTCGGCGCAATCGTCGACACCGACTGCGCCAGCGTCTCGACCGGCGACAGGATGTGCCGCCTGAGACCGTAGGTCGCCGCCTCGCCCCCGTCGGCGACCACGATCATGACCTTCGGAGCAACGTCCGTGAGCACGAATCGCCTTTCGTCA
Organism: Acidobacteriaceae bacterium; assembly: GCA_965277125.1. Lineage (GTDB taxonomy): Bacteria > Acidobacteriota > Terriglobia > Terriglobales > Acidobacteriaceae > Edaphobacter. Next base: position 1,878,692 of record CBDIBU010000005.1, read on the forward strand.
TGACCGCGGCAAAGACGCTGCTGCCCTTGCCGGCATGAGTCGTGTGCAAGTTAGGTTTCTGGTAAGACTTCAAGTCTCCCGTGATCCGCCTCCACGGTCAACCGGAAACTTCGCTCCCTCAACTCGCAAGGCACCAAGTCGCCATACGCCTCAACCCTCGGTACCATGGCACATCGCGGCAACCTCGATTCCCAGGAGCGCCATGCAGCTCGGCCTGTTCACGCCCATCTTCAATCACCTCTCGCTCGCTGAGCTCCTCACCGAGCTCAAGCGCTACCCACAGATCCGCCGGCTCGAGCTCGGCACAGGCGGCTGGCCCGGCAACGCGCACCTCGACGCCGACGCCCTGCTCGCCCGCCCGCAGGCCGCGCGCGAATACCTCCACCCCCTCGCCGACGCCGGCCTCGCCATCAGCGCGCTCGCCTGCCACGGCAACCCCGTCCACCCCGAGCCGGAGATCGCCCGCCGCGACGACGCGCTCTTCCGCAAGACCGTCCGCCTGGCGGAGCAGCTCGGCGTCGGCGTGGTCGTCACCTTCTCCGGCTGCCCCGGCGGCTCGCCCTCGGATCGCACGCCCAACTGGATCACCGCCGCCTGGCCCCCCGAATACGCCGACGCCCTCGCCTGGCAATGGGAGCAGCGCCTCATCCCCTACTGGCGAGACGCCGCCGACTTCGCCGCGAGCTCCGGCGTCCGCGTCGCGCTCGAGGCGCACCCCGGCTTCGCGGTCTACAACCCCGAAACTCTGCTCCGCCTGCGTGCCGCCACCAACCCCGCGGTCGGCATCAACCTCGACCCAAGCCATCTCTGGTGGCAGGGCATCGACATCCCCACCGCCATCACCGCCCTTGAGGGCGCCATCTTCAACGTCCACGCCAAGGACGTCGCCATAAACCCCGCCAACCTCGCACGCAACGGCGTGCTCGACACCAAAAGCTATCGCCTGATGAAAGAGCGCTCCTGGCTCTTCCGCTCCGTGGGTTGGGGCCACGACGAACTCGCCTGGAAGCAGATCGTCTCCGCCCTCCGACTCGCCGGCTACGACGGCGTGCTCTCGATCGAGCACGAGGACGCCCTCGCCTCCACCCACGAGGGTCTCTCCTCCGCCATCGCCCTACTCTCCCGCGTCCTGCTTCAGGAACCGCCCGTCGAGGCCGCCTGGGCCTGATCGCCCGCCTCTGCCTTCGCCGTTGCGTTCCTTCGCCTTGCCCTTGCCGTTGCCGTTGTCCCTCTTGGTTGTCATCCCGCAGGGATCTGCTTCTCTACCGAAGAAGCTCGCCCCCACCAGCGCCTTCTCACCATGTCAACCGCACCGTCTTCTCCACATACCCCGTACCCGCCGGAAACTCAACCGTCATCGTCTCCAGCGCACCACCGCCAGCAATCGTCGCTCCCTCCACCCGCACCGCTAGCCCGGCCCGGTTCCGCCGCACCGCGATCGTCTCCTGCGCCCCCGCCATCGCCGCCAGCCGCAGCGTCAGCGATCGATCCCCCGCCGTCTGGTCGAGCACCTTCATCTGGTGCGTCATGTCGCCCTCCCGCGGCAGGTGCTCCGCGATCGCCACCTCAACCGCCGGCAGCGGCAGCCGCAGCTCCGCCCCGCTTGCCCGCGCACCCTTTACCGCACTCGCCAAATGCATACCGCCCGTCGCCCGCACCACCATCTCCTCACCCACCCGCTCGAAGACCAGATCCGTCTGCGCGGAGCCGATCGGCAACCGCCGCACCGTTGCGTGATCCCACGTCGCCGGCAGATGCGGGTCAAGCGTGATCGTCCCCGTTGCCGCATTCCACCCAACGCCGAATAGACCGCGCAGCGCAGGCGAGATCACCATCGCCGCCGACCACAGCTGGTGCGATGTGCTGCGTCCCAGCGGCCGGAAAAACTCGCCCGACAGCAGCTCCGTCACATTCCCGAGATCCTGCGTCCACGTCAGCCCCGCATTCTGCATCAGGTGCGCATAGCCCGACAGCGGCCGCCCCGCGCGATACTCCGCCAGCGACGTCCACCCCGTGTAAAGCGGCCACACCGTCCCTTGGTGATAGCTGATCGGGTCGTAGAACGGGCTCTGCGGACTGAGATCACGCGTTCCCCAGTCGGTCGAAAACTCACTCGACGCCCATCGCGAAAACATCGGCCCTGACTTATCCAGCGCATACGTCCCATCCCACCACGCGACCGTCGGAAAGATCGTCGCGCTCGCGTCCGTCGTCCCGTCCGCGTTATGGCTGAAGGCATAACTCTGGGTCGCCGACAGGTAGTACTCGCGCTCGATCGTCTGCCGCAGCTTCGCCGCGCGCGCCTCCGCCTCCTTGGCTAGATCGACATGCCCCGCCGCTCGCGCGAGCTTCGCAAACGCCGTGCTCGCCTGCTCATCGACCGCCGCCAGATAGATCTCCTGGTGCGGCATGCCCGGCGGCCAGCTCTCTACCCAAGCCGTTCCCTGCGCGTTGTCGTACACCCCATCCCCATCCGCATCATGCGTGGTGACAAATCTCCACGCCTTCGCCAGCTCCTCCCAGTGCGCGTCCACAAAGTGCTGATCGCCGCTGATCGCGCGATAGTCCTCCATCTCCATCAGCAGCATTGGCGTCGCATCCGCGGCCGCCCACTCATACGGCAGGCTCGCCCAGTCCACCAGCTCCGCCGCCTGCGACCACTCGTGCAGAATCTTGCCGTCGGCTCTTTGCCGCCGCAGCAGAAACTCCATCTCCTCGCGCGAAAGCTGGAAGTCTCCGTAGCTGTTCACGGCGTACAACGTCCACAGCGCATCTCGACCGAAGAACCAGCCGAATCCAGGCCGCGCCGATGCTCCCGAACCGAAGAACCCCGCCACCAGCGCCGTCTCCTTGCCCGGCATCCTCTCGGATGGAATCAACTGCACCTGCAGCTGATCGATCGACACCTCCGCCCATTGAAACGCTCGATCAAACTCCGCATCCGGCGTCTCCACCGCCGTGTGCTCCTTCAGAAAGGCCGCAAAGCGATCCCGGTTGCGCGCGAAACTCTCCGCCAGTCCGTTATCCTGCGCCATCAGCCGATCATGCAGCGCCGCAGCGGTCGAGGTCGCCTCCGTCTCGCCCATCGCCATCAGCAACGGAAAGATCTTCGCCGTCTTCGGCTCCCCATCGCTCGGCGTAACGTGCAGCACAAACTGCAGCGGATAGGTCTGCGGTCGCTCCTGATAAGGCGCAAGTATGCCCGGCTCCGCCCCGGGAATTGCCATCGCCCCCACCTGCCCCGGCAGATCGAGATGCAGCAGATAAAACCCGCTTCCCCCCGCCGTCGCCACCCACTCCGGCGACGGCGCGCCACCCGAGGCCGCCGGCCAGATCCGCTTCATCTCCGGCGTGAAGCTGAACGTAAGGTCCATCGGCCGCACCGACTCAACCTCGAAGTACGCCGCCACGCCCAGCCCGTCCTTCTCCCCCGCTGGGGCAAACATCACCTGCCGCACCGTGAAGTTCGCATGCGCATACGTGATCGTGGTGTGGTCAGGTTGCACATCGATCCCCGACGCATACTCGTTCACATCGATCGGCACCGGGTAATCCTGCATCCTCGCCGATATCCGCAAGCCACTGAAGAGCTTCCACGGAAAGATCCAACCCTCCGTCTGCCCGCTCTGTTCGCCCAGCAGCGCGCCGCGCGGCCCCACCACCGAGAACGGCCTCGTCGGCGCCACATCGCGCACGATCTGGAGCCCACTCGCCTGCGATGCCTTCATCGCCGGCAGCTTGGGCAGCGCCGCCAACGCTGGGCTCGACGGCTCCTGCGCCGCAGCGCTCCAGGCCAGCCCGCAGACTGCCACCAGCAAACCAGCCAATCGCATCGCATCTCCTCCTGAGCGGCTTCAAAGCCGGCGCAAGCCCATCCCCTTCGGGATCGCGCCCATGCCCACGCCGGACCGCCGCCCAGACTAGCAGCCGCGGCTTCCTCTTCGCCAGCAATTCCAGCTGTCCCCACATCCCCAACCCGGAATCACGCCCCTGATCCGCAAGTGTGCGTGGAGTGAGCGAATCCCAACCGGCGCCGGACCTCCATCGAATGGACGATGCGCGACACTCCTTCTCCCGGTACCCTCGACCATCAACGGCCTATCCCTCAAATTCCGTGCCGCCGCCTGGGAGCTCCATTGTTGAAGTGCACACCCGCTGTCCTATTTAGTCTCTCGCTCATCTCTCGGTTCCTACCCGCCCAGCTTGCCGCCCCCGCCAGCACGCCCAACACACCGGCGCCGCCGACCCCCATCACGCTCACGATCTACGATCGAACCCGCGTCAACACCACGCAGTGGTTCGCCGCCACGCCCAACCCGGAGCTCTACGGCCACGTCGACTCGCTCCTCCGCATCTCCCTCGCCCAGCGCCTTCGCCACTTCGACTGGCAGGCCGAGCTCTCGCAAAGCTCCGAACTCTTTCTCCCCAAGGACGCCGTCTCGTCCGTCGCCGCGCAAGGCCAGCTCGGCCTGGGCGCCAACTACTTCGCCGCCAACGGCAACAACACCGAAGCCGCCGCCGCCGCCTTCAAAACCGGCTTCCTCCGTTATCACCTCCGAAACGACCGCGACACGGTCCGCCTCGGCCGCTTCGAGTTCTTCGATGGAGCGGAGACCACGCCCGAGAACGCGACCCTGCTCTGGCTCCAGAACTACCGCATCGCCCAGCGTCTCATCGGCAACTTCGGCTTCTCCAACGGCCAGCGCAGCTTCGATGGCGCCGACGCCCACCTCGCCGGGCAGAGCTGGGATCTCACTGCGATGGCGGCGCGCGCCGACCAGGGCGTCTTCAATATGAACGCCAACCCCGAGCTCAACGTCGATGTCCAATACCTCGCCTTTACCCGCCACCTCGCCCAGCAGCGCGTGCAGGTGCGCGGCTTCGCCACCGGCTATCACGACGGTCGCACCGGCGTCACCAAGACCGACAACCGCCCGCTCGCCGTTCGCCTGCTCGATCACAAAAACATCCGCATCGGCACCTACGGCGCCAACGCCACCGCCGCCTTTCCCGTCGGCCACAACACCCTCGATCTCCTCGTCTGGGGCGTGCTGCAGAACGGCCAATGGGGCGTGCTCGATCACCGTGCCGGTGCCATCGCCGCCGAGGGCGGCCTGCGCTTCAACACCGTCCCCACCCGCCCCTGGTTGCGCGGCGGCTTTTTTCGCGCCACAGGCGACAACAACCCCTCGGACACCCACCACAACACCTTCTTCTCGATGCTGCCCACACCCCGCAACTACGCGCGCTTCCCCTTCTTCAACACCATGAACTCGAGCGAGCAGTTCGTGCAGCTGATCGACAAGCCCACCGGCAAGCTCGAACTCCGCACCGACCTCGACTTCCTCCAGCTCACCTCCGGCCGCGATCTCTGGTACCAGGGCGGCGGCGCCTTCGACAACAAGGTCTTCGGCTACATCGGCCGGCCCGCCAACACACACGGCAGCTTGGCCACGCTCTACGACATCAGCGCCGACTACGCCCTCACCAAGCATGTCTCGCTCTCGGCCTTCTACTCCGTCGCTTTCGGCAAATCCGTCATCGGAGCTATTTACCCCCGCGACCACACAGCCCAGTACGGCTTTTTCGAGCTCGACTACCGCTTCGGACACACCCTCGGAAGCCGCAAACCTCAGCCATGAGGCCGCCCGCGACCGAGCCTTCACTCTTCACGGCATCAATTACTGCACGAAAGATCTCTTATCCAGCCACATTTGTCATTTCGACCGGAGAACGCGCGGTTTCATCGTGCGTTCGGAGTGGAGAAACCTGCGTCTCGCTCCAGGCTTCGATCCCCGCTCCCAGCCGAGCGACCTACCCCAGCCACTTCGGATTCCCAGCCGTCCCATCGAAGTGATTTGTCGTCTTGAACAGCTCAAACCGCCCCGTCATCGCCGCCTGCTCGGTCTTCGCCAGAATCGTCTGCTGTTGCGCCGCCGTCAGCGGCTGAAACGTCTTCGCCGCCGTCAGCGCCTGCTCCAGAATCTCCGGCTTGTCGATTCCGGTAATCACCACCGACACAGGCTGCGTCATCGAAAAATGGAGCGCCTCGATCGGCTGCACCGTCCCGCTGCGCAGGATGTAGTCGTCGCCGAATGTCTTCATCGCCAGCACGCCCGTCCCCTGCTTCAGCGCCACCGGCACCACCTCTTTCAGAAACGACCGAAAGTGCGCGTCCATCACGTTGATCGGCATCTGCGCCGTGTCGAACTTGAAGTTGTGCTTCGCCGCCATCTCCAGCATGCGCAGGTGCACCGCCGGGTCCTTGTGCCCGGTAAACCCGATGTAGCGGATCTTCCCCGCGGAACGCGCCTCGAGCGCCCCCTCCATCGCTCCGCCCTCGGCAAAGATGCGATCCGGATCCTCCATCCGGATCACCTCATGGAACTGCACCAGGTCGATCACATCGGTCCGCAGCCGCCCCAGCGACTCCTCCAGCTGCTTGCTGTAGGCCTCCTTTGTCCTCCCATCCATCTTGGTCATCAAGAAGACCTTCTGCCGGTACCCGTCGGCCAACGCACGGCCCATCCGCACCTCGCTCAGGCCGTCGTTGTAGTCCCAACAATTGTCCAGAAACGTGATCCCCGAGTCGATCCCCCGCCGGCATAGCGCAATGCTCTCGTCGGCCGAGCTCTGCTTGCCCAGGTGAAATCCGCCCATGCCGATCGCCGATACCCGCTCGCCCGTGGTCCCCAGCTCGCGATAGACCATTCCCGGCGCCTCCGGTCGCTTCACCGGCCCCTGTCCCGCGGCGGCGCTCGTCTGCGCTCCACCCACGGCCGTCGCTGCCGCCGTCACCCCCGCCGCCGTCGCCGATCTCAAGAACTCACGCCGCTCCATCGCATCCCTCCGGATTTCGTGCGCTGACAGACGGTACGATGCGCGACCGGCCATGCAAGCCGTCATCCCCTTGCGTCCCACCAACAAAGTTCCTCGCGCCTCGCTGTTACAGGCGTTGGGTTACAGGCGAACGCGGTTACAGGCGAGCATAGTTACAGGCGAACGTGGTTATGGGCGAATGTGGTTATGGGCGAACGTGCGCCGCGATCGCCGCCTCGATCACCCGCTTCAGCGGCACGCCGTGCTTGCCCGCGGCCGCGCGGCAGTCCTCATACTCAGGCCGCGCATTCAGCACCTCGCCATTGAGCGCACCCACCTTCACGCGGATCGGCCCAAAGCTCGTCGCCACCGTCACATGCGACCGCTCCAGCCGGGACCGTGTCTCCGTTCGCCGGCGCACACCCAGCGTGCTCGTCTCGCGCAGCAGCACATCCTCGAGCGCGTCCGCGCCCTCCTCCCGCGCGAGCACCGTCAACAGCACGCCCTGGCGCCCCTTCTTCATGCCCACCGCGCTCGTCATCACATCCAGCGCGCCGCGCTCCAGCAACCGATCGAGCACATACGCGACCACCTGCGGATTCATATCGTCAATCGCTGTCTCCAGCACCACCACCGTCTCCGCCCCCCGAGCGCGCGGGGATACCTCGCCCGTCGCGGTCGCCTTCGCCAGGCCGTCCACTCCCGCGCTCTCGCCAATCAAGAGCCGAAGCACATTGGGGAAGCCCTCCGGATTGCGCGTCCCGGCGCCATAACCGATCGCCGAAACCTGCATCGCCGGCTGCGGGCCGAAGCTCGGCGCAAGCGCCTGAACCAGCGCCGCTCCGGTCGGTGTCACCAGCTCCTTCTGCACATGTGCTCCATAGGTCGGGACGCCGCGCAGCAGATCCGCCGTCGCCGGCGCCGGCACAGGGAAGTTGCCGTGCGCGCACTGCACCATGCCCCCGCCCACATTCAGCGGCGACGAGTGCCAGGCCAGCTCCTGCCCAGTCTCCGCCATCGCCTTCTTGCCCAAATGCACGACGCCCGCCGCCGCCGCGACGATGTCCACCATCGCATCCACCGCGCCAACCTCGTGAAAGTGGATCTGCTCCACCGGCACGCTGTGAATCTTCGCCTCGGACTCGCCCAGCAGGGTAAAGGCGCGCAGAGCAAACTGCTTCACCTCATCCGCCAGCTCCGCGCCCTGAATCAGCGTCCGAATCGTCGAAAGCGATCGCCCATGCTGGTGCTCCCCATGCGCGTGCGGCGCGTGATCCTCCCCTTCGCCTTGCGCGTGGCTGTGCCCATGTTTATGGCTGTGTTCGTGCTGATGGCTGTGGCCGCCCTTGTGCAGGTGCTGCGTCCGTGGCTGGTGCGTGTGCGAGCGATCCTCCTGCTCCAAGGGGGAGCTCTGCGCCAAGGGCAACGTCGCCTTCGCCGCAGCCTCCGCCAGCGCGCCGCCCTCCATCACATCCACCTTGGTCGCCGTGATGCCCGACCGATCCACCGTGTGCACGCGCAACTCAGCGCCGAGGCCGAGCGCGGAGGCCGAGCGCTGGAGCACCGACGCCTCCACGCCCGCGTCGAGAAGTGCGCCGAGAAACATGTCGCCGGAGATGCCGGCAAAGCAGTCGAGGTACGCGATTCGCATCGGAAACTTCCTTTTCTCGCACCCGGTCAAAACGCAACCACGCGGGTTACGGTCTGCGAACGCCGCCCACGGTCATCGCCGCGCCGCTCGCGTCCGCCGTCGCCACGTGCGGATAGTAGCCCGTGCGTGTCCGCACCTGCAGCCGGCCGTAGCCCTTGGCCTTGGCTTCCACATGGATCTGTCGGTATCCACCCTCGCTCGGCGGCCGCGTCGAGCGATACGCAATCGAATACTGCGTCCGAATATCCTGCGCGACCTCGGTCGTGATCGCGTCCACATCCCGCAGCGACTTGGGGAAGTACGCCACGCCGCCCGTCTGCTCGCTCAACGCCTGCAGCACGCGCTCGGCATGTCGCGCCTCGCGCTTGTCCGTGCCCTCGCCGAACAGCAGACCGATCGCGTAGATCACCGGCCCATCCAGATCCTGAATCTTGCGGATCGCCTGTTCCAGCGTCGCGCTCGACGCATTGTCCTCGCCATCCGTCACGATCAGCAGCACCTGCTTGGGCCGCTTCGCGTTCTTCGCCAGATAGTCCGCGCTCTCGACCACCGCGTCGTACAGCGCCGTTCCACCGCTCGCCTTGATGTAGCCCAAACCCTGCTGCAGCTTGCGGATATCGCCGGTAAAATCCTGGTCGATAAACGCCTCAAACGAGAAGTCCACCAGAAACGCCTCGTCCTGCGGGTTCGACAACTTGATCAGGTTCAGCGACGCCTGGTCGACCGCCTGCTTCTTGTCGTACATCGATCCCGAACTGTCGATCAGAATGCCCAACGAGACCGGCAGATCCTCATGTCGGAACGAGTTGATCACCTGCGGTGTGCCGTCCTCATAGACATGGAAGTCGTCCTTCACCAGGTTCTCGACCGGCCGGCCGGAGCCGTCGATCACGGCCGCGTTCAGCCGAACCTCGTACACATCCGTCTGCAGCGTGTACCGCCCACCCTCGCGCCCAATCGACTGCGCGGAAGCGGCAGGCTTCGCCGGCGAAGAGGAGGCCGCCGCCGGCGCATCCGGGTCAGGCGACTCAACCGGATCGCGATCCACCGTCAGCGACGGCTGTTGCGCCGCGGGCGCCTGTGACGCAGATGTCTGGGCCCCGGAGGTCTGCCTAGCGGGCGCCTGTGCCGTCAGTGTCTGGGCCCTCAGCCGTGCACCACCCCATCCAAACATCGCAACCAGCAGCAATGTCGCCGGCCAAACTTCTCTACTCCGATGGTGCATAGTACCCCTGGCGGTTGTGCACGGAAAGCTGCGGCAACCCCGGCGGCGGCAGCAGTCTCACCTTCAATTTACGCCAGTTGCCGTCATGCTTCAGGTTCACCGGGCGATAGCCGATCACATACTCGTTGCGCAACTCGGCGCTGATGCGCGCCGCGATGTCGCCCATGTCCCCCACATCCGTCACCCGAAACATCCGCCCGCCCGTCATCTCGCAGATATCCGTCAGCAGAATCGGCCCTAGCTGCTCCTCCGTCGTCGGCGCATACTGGTCGAAGATGCCGATCGAGTACAGCTGCACATCGCTCTCTTTCACCACGCGGCGCAGCTCGTTCTCCGTATACCGGCTGCGATTATCCCCGCCGTCCGAGATGATCAGCAGCGCCTTGCGGTCGTACTTGCCCTGCTTCAGCTTGTTCACGCCGAGGTAGATCGCATCGATCAACGCGGTCCGGTTCTGCGGCTTCAACATCACCATCCGCGCCTCGACATCGTCAATCTCGCTCGTGTAGTCCACAATCACCGCCGGCCGATCGTTGAACCCGATCACGAAGTACTCGTCCTGCGGGTTAGACGTACGCAAAAACTCGCTTAGGGCCTTGCGCGCCCGGGCGAACTTCGAGTTCATGCTGCCGCTCAGGTCAAACACGATCCCGATCGTCACCGGCGCGTCCTGCGTCGAAAAGCTCTTGATCGGCTGAACCAGATTGTTCTCCGTCACCTCAAAGTTGTCGCGCTCGAGCCCCGTCACCAGCCGATTCATCGGGTCCGTCACGGTCATCGGCACCAGCACAATATTGACGTCGACCCGGATGCGCGCATCGCGTCGGCTGGTCGCGAGCGCCGCCGCGCCCGTGCCCGAGCCGTCCACCACCGGCTTCTTCTCTTCCTCGGTCTTGGGCGCGGGTGGCGCCGGATCCGTGTGCACCTGCCCCAACGGATTCTCCTGCGCACCCGCCGGTCGCGGCAGCAGCAAGCAAACAAGCAGCGCGATCGGCAAACCCCGCAGCAGCCGTCCCGCCCAGGACCTCGCGTCACCGGCCGCCCCCGAGCAGCCCGCCCGCTGTCTCGCCGTCCCTCGCACGCTGCCCCGCAGCTCCCCGAGCCTCCGCCCGAAAACGCCAAGCCTGCGCGCGTCGGTCACACTCCCACAGCCGTCCCCGTCTTGCATAATTGACCCTGCACCTGCTCCGCGATCAAGGCCGCCTTCGGGAAGCGATCGCGGCCGCTCCCCGGAGTTCCCGCTTCATGCTTGTTCCACGCCGACCCGGTCACGCCGCACTCCGCAGACCGCATCGCTCGCAGCTTACACCCGCAACCTCGGCTTCCACCACCCCTGATTCCATCCCTCCCCAGCCCACACGCACCCTCATCAAAACCCTGTGCCTGCTTGTGTTCGGAGCCTGCGGCATGGCCGTTCTGCTCTCGCTTCTGCCTGCCGCCGGACACGACCAACTCTGGTTTCTGCTCGTCGCCCGCCGCTGGCTCACCGGCGCCACCCTCTACGGCCCACAGATCTTCGACTCCAACACCCCCGCCATCGTCTGGCTCTCCGCCCTCGCGGTCGAGCTGGCGCGCGCCCTGCGCCTCCCCGACACCGTCGTCGCCAAGCTCCTCGTCGTCCTGTTCGAAGCCGCCGTCGCCCGCCTCAGCCTCCGCCTGCTGCATCAATCTCACCCCCGCATCAGCCGCCCTCACATCCTCTGGCTCGCCTTCTGCTTCGTCCTCATCTTCGCCGCCGTCCCCGCCCGCGACCTCGGCCAGCGCGATCAGCTCGCGGCCCTGCTCTGCCTGCCCTACCTGCTGGCCGCGTCCATCGAGGCCGCACAGCCCCAACCGGCCCTCATCCTGGGCCTCGCGGCTGGCACCCTCGCCGGCGTCGGCGTCTGCCTCAAGCCTCAGCAAGCCCTGGTCCCGCTCGCGATCGAGCTCGCCCTCCTGATCCGTCCGGCTTCCCTCGCCCCCACCCGACCTCAGCAACAGCGCCTCGCCTCCCTCACCCGCCCAGAGCCCTGGGCCCTGCTCGCCACGGTCGCCGCCTTCCTCCTGGCGGTCCGCCTCCTGACCCCGCTCTTCTTCACCCTCACCCTTCCGCTCCTGCTTTCCACCTATTGGGCCATCGGCGATCTGTCCGCACCGCGACTCCTCGCCGAAGCCCCGCAGCTCCACCTCCTCGCCGCGGTCGCCTTTGCAGCCTTCGTCACAAACCGCCGCCGCCGCCGCGAGGCCCATCGAGCAACCGCCATTCTCCTGATCGCCGCCACCGCCGCCACTGCCGCCTATTACCTCCAGGGCACCGGCTGGTACTACCAGCAGCTCCCCGCCCTCAGCTTCTTCGCCGCCGCCCTCGCCTTCGAGCTCCCGCCCCTCGCCCGCCGCCTCTCGCCATGCCCACCCGCATGGCTGCCAGCCGCGACCGCCGCCCTCGTCGCCCTCACCCTGGTCCTAACCATCGTCTTCGCCGGCCTGCCGCTCTCCCACAACGCGGCCTACGCTGTTCGCACGCCCGACCCGGCCTTCTTCGCCGCGCTCCCACCCGACACCCCCGTCGCCATCCTGTCCACCTCGGTCGAGGACACCATGATGCCCGTCGCCCGCTTCCACCTTACCTGGGCGCAGCGCACCAACAATCTCTGGACTCTGCCCGCCCTCCTGCGCAACGCCGACCCCACGTCACCGCTCGGCGTCCCCCCACGCCACCGCCTCTCCCCCCCGCGCCTCGCCGCTCTCGCCGCCCAACAGCGCCGATGGATGGTCGAGGATCTCGAACACTGGCGCCCCGCCCTCGTCCTCGTCGAGCGCTGTCAGGACCCCTCCACCACCTGCCAGGAGCTCGCCGGTCGACACGACGACCTGCTCGCCTTCTTCCTCGCCGACCCCGCCTTCAGCCGCCTCTGGCGCCGACACTATCGCTATCTGCGCACCTCGCCCCCCTACGACGCCTACAGCCTCGCTTCCCCGTTCTGACCGCTTCCGCCATACGCCGCGCATACAATCGTCCCAGGCACCCCGCCACGGAGATCCCGCTCACCCCATGGCCCGCATCTACCCCTTCCGCGCTCTCCGCTACGACACCTCTCGCGTCCGCATGGAAGACGTGGTCACCCAGCCCTACGACAAGATCACCCCGGCCATGCAGCAGCGCTACTACGAGCGCAGCCCCTACAACCTCATCCGCATCATCCTCGGCAGGCGCGAGCCCACCGACACCGAGCCGCAGGAGTTCCTGCCGCCCGACGAGCGCGCCCACAACGTCTACACCCGCGCGGCCGGGTACCTGCGCACCTGGCGCGAGGAAAACGTCCTCGCCGAAGAGTCCGAGCCCGCCCTCTACGGCTACTCCCAGACCTACCGGGTGCCTGGCACCAATGAAATCCAGGAACGCCGCGGCTTCATCGCCCTCGGCCACCTCTACGACTACGCCGACAAGGTCGTCTATCGCCACGAGCAGACCTTCCCCAAGCACAAATCCGATCGCCTCGCCCTCTTCAAGGCCACCCGCGCCTTCTGCGAGCAGATCTACATGCTTTATTCCGACCCCGCCTTCACCGCCGAAAAGCTCATCTTCGGCGCCGGTGGCCCAGAGGACCCAGCCGGCAGCTCCCCCGCCACCCCCGATCAGGTGATTGAAGATGAGTTCGGCGTCGTCCACCGCCTTTGGCGCCTCACCGACCCCACCCTCATCAACCTCATCCTCACCGCCATGGCCGACAAAAAGCTCATCATCGCCGATGGCCACCACCGCTACGAGACCTCCGTCGCCTACGCCAAGGAGCGCTCCGCCCAGCTCAATCTTCCCTTCCATCAGCGTCTCGACGAAAACGACGAGTCACCCTCCAACTTCGTCGACACCGAGCCACGCCCGCAGCTTCCCGCGCCGCCCTTCCCCGAAGCCGCCATGATGATGACCTTCGTCAACATGGAGGCGCCCGGCATCACCATCCTTCCCACCCACCGCGTTGTCACCGGCCTGGAAAACTTCTCCTCACCTGACTTCCTCACCCGCGCCAGCGCCTTCTACGACGTCCGCGAACTCGCAGACACAGAGACCGGTACGGCAGCGGAGTCCGCCACCGCCGCCCTCGCCGCTCCATCCCTGCTCCACACCCTGCAACACACCCCCGGCACCGCCTTCATCGCGGTGACCGGCGACGGCAACTACCTGCTCACGCCAAAGCCCACCGCCGTCGCTCCCCTGCTCGAGTCCCTGCCCGCAAAACAGCGCTCCCTCGACGTCGCCCAGCTCCACACCGTCATCCTCCAGCACCTGCTCGGCGTCACCGAAGACAAAATCCGCGCCACCGGCACCATCCAGTACATCCGCGACGCCGCCGAAACCCTCTCCCTGGTCGACACCGGCGCCGCCAACATCGCCTTCCTCACCAAGCCCGTCACCCTCGAGCAGATGAAAGACATCTCCCTCTCCGGCGAGGTCATGCCCCAGAAGTCCACCGACTTCTACCCCAAGCTCCTCAGCGGCCTCGCCATGTACGCCCTCGATCCCAAATAGCAGGCGAGCCGAAAGAGCAGGCGAGCCCGGACCAATCGGCCCAAGCTCTGCCGCCTGCTCGATCCTGCGCCTACTGCGGATTCGTGGTCGTCACCGCCGTGGTCGTCGCCGGCGTTGTCGTCGTGGTAGTCGCTGCCGGAATTACGGTCGTGCTCGCTCCGGCCTGAGCCGCCTTCTTTTGCGCCTTCAGCGCCTTTCGTTGCGCCTTGTCGGCCTTGGCTTGATCATTGTGTGCCTTCGCCTGCGCCTTCTGCTCCTTCTCGTCCTGCTTCAACTTATAAGTCGATGTCGTGGTGCTCGTGGTTGTGGTTGCCGTCTGCGCCCCCGCTGGTAACGTCCACACACCGCCGCTTAGCACCATGGTCAACATCGCAACTGCTATCCGCTGCATAACTCCTCCTGCCCAATAAGCGTGACCCACGCTCGTCCCGCGTCGCTCCACAAACGGGCGAGTTGCCGTACCCACGTACAATCAATCGTTGACGTGCGCCCCGCTCTCCGCCATCTCGCCGCTCTGACGCTGTCCGGCCTGCTGCTGCACGGCCGAGCCCAAACGCCCGCCGGAACCCAGACGCTCGCCGGAGCCCAGACGCCCGCCGCCGCCCAGCCGAGCACCTCCTCCGCCCCCGCCCGCGCCACCTCCGGCCGCCAGACCGTCTTCCTCGACGCGGCCCACGGGGGAGATGACCTCGGCGCCCACCTGCGCGATCAGCTCTTCGAAAAAGACGTCACCCTGGCACTCTCCAATCGCCTCCGCTTCCAACTCGACTCACTCGGCGTCGCCGTCCTAGCCACCCGCGAAAGCGAAGCACTCCCTGCCGCGGCTACACCGGTCGGCGTCCCCGTCGCCCCCACACAGCCTCCCACGGTCGATCAGCGCGCCGGCCTCGCCAACCACATCCACCCCTTCGCCTGCCTCGTCCTGCACGCGACCGACAGCGGCAGCGGGGTTCACGTGGTCACCGCCGACCTGCCCTCTCTCCCTCCCCCCATCACCCTCACCTCTGCCTCCGGCGCCCCTATCACCCCGCCGCTCCGATGGGAGACCGCCCAGGCCGCCGCGCTTCCGCAGAGCGAGCGGCTTGCCGCCGAGATCGCGCAGGCCCTCGCCCAGGCCGGCCTGCCCACCAACCGCGGCCACGCCTCCATCCGCCCACTCAACAACCTGACCTGCCCCGCTGTCCTCATCGAGCTCGCGCCCCTTTCCCGCACCCAGGGCCCAGCCAACCCCGGCTATCAGGCGCGCGTCGCCCAGACCCTCGCCACCGCGCTCCTCTTCTGGCACAGGGAGACCTCCCCCGAGACCGCGTCCCCTCGCCTCGGCGAAGGCCCGCCCGCACCGTGATCTCCCGCCGCGCCATCCCTCACTTCGTCATCCCCCGCCACCAGCGCTATCTCTTCTGGGCGCTCGCCGCCGGCATCCTCACCGCCCTTGCCTTTCTGCTCTACGGCTGCCGCCAAGCGGAAAAACGCCTCGCCGCGCCCAAAGACGAGACCCCCATCGCCGCCCCCACCTCCACCGGCCAGGAAACCGTCCCGCTCTACCTAGCCTCCGATGCCGACAACGCCATCACCGTCGAAGATCGCCCCATCGCCCTACCCGCCGAGCCCTCCACCCGCGCCCGTGTCCTGCTCGAGCAGCTCCTCGCCACCTACGCCCTGCCCGCCTCCCCGCATCCCCTGCCCAGCGGCCAGGCCATCGACGACGTCTTCCTGCTCACCCTCCCCCTCGCCGGCGCCACACCACCCCCAGCGAAGCCGACCCGCTCAGGCATGGCCCCACCCGCAACGCCGCTGCTCGGGGAAACCGGCCAGCTCGCCGTCGTCAACCTCCACGGCAGCTTCGCCGACAACCACCCCTCCGGCGTCGAGGCCGAAAACCTCACCCTCAACTCCATTATCGGCACCCTCCACGCCGATCTCCCCAGCGTCACCGAGATCCGCTTCCTGGTCGACGGCCGCGACCGCGACACCCTCGCCGGCCACGCCGACCTCACCCGCACCTACCCCGCCATCGATCCCACCCAAAAACCCTGACCCGCCCACACCCCCACCACGCAAAACACCGAACCCAAAACCCAAAACCTGAAACCTGAAACTTGAAACTTGAAACCCTGAAACCCTGAAACCCTGAAACCCTAACCCGCAACCCGAAACTGAAACTGAAACTGAAACCCGCAACTGAAACTGAAACCCGCAACTGAAACTGAAACCCGCAACCTGAAACGCAAACCAGGATCCCCCAATGCCCGCCGCCCTCGCCACCCCCACCATCGGCGTCTTCGACTCCGGCTTCGGCGGCCTCACCGTTCTCCGCGCCCTGATCGACCTCCACCCCCACGCCCGCTTCGTCTACCTCGGCGACACCGCCCGCCTGCCCTACGGCTCGAAGTCCCAGACCACCGTCGCCCGCTACGCCGTCTCCAGCGCCCGCTTTCTCCTCGATCAGGGCGCCGATCTCCTCGTCATCGCCTGCAACACCGCCAGCGCCCTCGCCCTCGATGAGATCCGCGCCGCCGTCGCCGCCACACCCGTCGTCGGCGTCATCACCCCCGGCGCCCAGGCCGCCCTCACCCAAGCCGCCCCCACCACCACAGTTGGTGTTATCTCGACCGAAGCGAAGCCCGGGGTCCCCGGCGAGCGTACTTGGCTCGCTGGGGTGAAGCGAAGTGGAGAAACCTGCGTCTCTAGCAACACCTCCAGCTCCACCGGATCCGCCCTCGCCACCAACCCCAGGGCTGAAGGCCCGGCACATAACAGCCTAGGGCGAAGCCCTAGGTCAGATTCCGACCACAACCCGAGGGCTGAAAGCCCGACACATGACACCCCGGGCCAACGGCCCGGGACCGTCGTCGAGACCCCGGCACACAACCCCACCGTCCTCGTCCTCGCGACCGCCGCTACCGTCGCCTCCGGCGCCTACACCCGCGCCCTCGCCGAGCTCGGCCTCGCCGCCACCGAAAAGGCCTGCCCCCTCTTTGTCCCCCTCGTCGAAGAAGGCTGGACCGACCACCCCGTCACCGCCGAGGTCGCCCGCATCTACCTCGCCGAAGCCCTCGCCGAAGCCCCTCACGCCCGCACCCTTCTGCTCGGCTGCACCCACTACCCCCTCCTCGCCCCGCTCCTCCAGCGCACCGCCGCCGACCTCGGCCACCCCCTCACCCTCATCGACTCCGCACGAGCCACCGCCCAAGCCGTTCTCACCCTCCTCGGTCCCCATCCCACCCCATCTCCGACCTCCGGCACCCCGGCCCCAACCCAACCCAACCTCCAGATCTTCGCCACCGACTCCGTCGACAAGTTCCAGCGCCTCGGCTCCCACTTCCTCGGCCGCCCCCTTCCCCCCGTCCACCTCGTCGACCTCGGCGGCTGACCAACTCCCCAAGCAGCCTGGCACGCAGGTCCGCACCCACGCCACATGACCCGCTTCCGTAAGCCCACACCTCCGGGAACCCCCACCCTCCCGCTCCGTCTAAACTCTCCCCCATGCCCTTTCTCCTCAAGACCGAGCTCGAAAAATACTCCTTCGACGACCTGCTTCGCGACGGCGAAACCACCTGGGACGGCATCAAGAACCCGCAGGCTCTCAAAAGCCTCCGCGAGATGCGCAAGGGCGAAAAGCTCATCCTCTACCACTCCAACACCGGCAAAGCCGCCATCGGCACCGCCACGGTCCTCTCCGTCGACGCCTCGGACCCCAGCAACCCCTCCGTCCGCATCAAGGCCGGCAAACGCCTCCCGCGCGAGCGATCCCTCGCCGAGATGCGCAACGCCCCCATCTTCCAGGACTCGATCCTCTTCCGCCAGTTCCGCCTCTCCGTCGTCCCCCTCACCGACGAGCAGTTCGACTGGCTCCTTCAGACCTAGCGCGCAACGAAGGACCTGCTTCTGCCGTTGCTTCAGCTTCTCGCCGTCATCCTGGGCGCCGCGAAGGACCCCTGTGGTTCAACCTCTCCCGCTCCCAACGCGTCCCGTGATGGCGCAACCACACGCCTAGGCCGTCAAGCTGAAGCCCTGCTACCCAGCCCAATCTCCCAGACAATAGAACGTCTGCAAATGGCCAAACCTGACAAAATCTACTTCGGCTGCCCTGCGCAAGATCGATAAGGGAGGGGGCACCTGAACCAGGATCGGGCATAACCTGCGCCATCGCCGCATCTCATCACCATGCCCTCCGACACCTTCCTCCTCGGCGCCAACTCAGGCGACGCCCTCCCTGTCCGACGCCTCGGCTTCGGCACCATGCGCCTGGTCGGCGAAGGCGCCTGGGGCGAGCCCGAACGCGGCCGCGACAACGCCCTCCGCGTCCTGCGCCGCGCCGTCGACCTCGGCATCAACCTCCTCGATACCGCCGACGCCTACGGCCCCCACCTCGCCGAAGAGCTCATCGCCGAGGCCCTCCACCCCTACCCCGCCGGCCTCGTCATCGCCACCAAGGGCGGCCTCGTCCGCACCGCGCCCGCCAAGTCCAAACCCCTCGGTCGCCCCGAGTACCTCATCCAGTCCGTCGAAATGTCCCTCCGCCGCCTCCGCCTCGACCGCATCGACCTCTACCAGCTCCACCGCATCGACCCCACCGTCCCCCTTGAAGACACCCTCGGCGCCCTCAAACAGTTGCAGGACCAAGGCAAAATCCGCCACATCGGCCTCTCCGAGGTCACCCCCGACGAGATCGAGCGCGCCGGCAAGATCACCCCCATCGTCTCCGTCCAGAACAAGTTCTCCCTCGCCGAGCGCAAAAGCGAACCCACCCTCACGTTCTGCGCCGAGCACGGCATCGCCTTCCTCCCCTGGTACCCCCTCAACGCCGGCAAGTCCAACACCGCCCTCTTGGCACCCGGCCACGCCGTCGGCGACTTCGCCCGCGAACTCGCCCAAAGACTTCCAGACCACGCGCTCTCCCTCCAGCAGCTCGCCCTCGCCTGGCTGCTCCATCGCTCCCCCGTCATCTGCCCCATCCCCGGCACCAGCTCCATCCCCCACCTCGAAGAAAATGTCCGCGCCGCCGAGGTCCACCTCTCCGACGACCTCTGGGACGACTTCGACCTCATCCTCGACACCCAGGCCAGCTGACCACCCGGACTGAAAGCTCGACACATCCCAGCCTAGGCCAAAGGCCTAGGTACACCCGCCCCGAATCGACAAGGGCTGAAAGCCCGACACATCCGTCTCCGCACCGCACTGCTATCCTTACCTCGCCATCAACCCAGGAGCTCCACCCCCGCAATGATTGATATGAAGGGCAAAGTCGCCGTCGTCCTCGGCCTCGCCAACAAGCGCTCCATCGCCTATGCCATCGCCCAGAAGCTCGCCGAGGCCGGCTGCACCCTTGTCCTCTCCTTTCAGTCCGAGCGCCTCCGCGCCGAGGCCGAACAGCTCCTCGCCGACCTCGGCCAGACCGAGAAAGGCCTCGCCCTGCAGTGCGACGTCGCCGCCGACGAGCAGATCGACGCCCTCTTCAACCAGATCAAGGACCGCTTCCCCGTCCTCCACACCGTGGTCCACTCCATCGGCTTCGCCCCCAACATCAAAAACACCGTCCTTAACACGACCCGCGACGACTTCCGCGTCTCCCACGACGTCAGCGTCTACTCGCTCATCGCCATCGCCCGCGCCGCCGCCCCGCTCCTCACCGACGCCGGCGCCATCCTCACCCTTACCTACTACGGCGCCGAAAAGGTCTTTCCCAACTACAACATCATGGGCGTCGCCAAGGCCGCCCTCGAAGCCACCGTCCGCTACCTCGCCGCCGACCTCGGCCGCCAGAACATCCGCGTCAACGCCATCTCCGCCGGCCCCATCAAAACCCTCGCCGCCCGCGGCATCTCCGACTTCACCCAGATCCTCACCGCCGTCGAAGCCCGCGGCCCCCTCCACCGCAACGTCGAACCCACCGAGGTCGGCAACACCGCCCTCTTCCTTTGCTCGCCGCTCGCCTCCGGCATCACCGGCGAGATCACCTTCGTCGACTGCGGCTACAACACCACCGGCCTGTAACCCATGACGGACCCGCGGCTAAGCTCCGAACCGCGGAAGATAAAATGGCTGCTGTATGGGCATCATCGTTGTCCTGATCTTCTACGCCATAGCTCTGACGATCCTCGCTTCGATCGCGGCAGTCGTGCTCGGTATGCTCGCCTCCTTTGCGGCGAAGAAGACCCCACACCAACGAAGACGAGCAATCGCCGTCTCCGCTTTATTTCCTTTCGCGTGTGTCGTCTTCGCTGGTTGCTGGTTCGTCGCCTACGCCACCATGAATGGTCTCGTCCGTCATCGCGACCCAGGTCTCGGCGACGGCTGGGAGACACCCCTGCCAAACGGCTACGCCTTGATGATGATCGACACCACCGACCAGGGCACAATCTACAACCCAAAGACACAGCCTGGTGGTGGTACGATCACGAGCCGTGAAGATGCAGTCTTTGGCGTCAGGCAGTTACAGATCGCAGGTCCTTTGGCCTTTGGTGCGCGAGACTCCGGCTACTTCGAACGCATCGGGCAGAACTCAACAGCTGTTGACACGTTCTTCGAACTCAACACAAAGCAGAACAAAGTAGACGACTTTAAAACACTGAGCGATCTTCAACATCGTGCAACCGCACAAGGAGTCGCACTGCGACTCAGGCCATTTGCATCAGTCTTTTCCGACTATCGCTACAGTTGGTTTGATTACGTTGCCATACTGATCCTGCTCCTGGGTCCTTTAGCTTCCCTCACAGTGCTGATCCGCTGGCTCTGGCGGATGAGGAAGGCTGCCGATTCCTCGCAGATCGTCGAGGTTTTAGCAACATCGTTTTAGCAGCAACGCCGGCGAAAGCGTTACCCTCCACCCTCAAACCGGCTGCATCAGATTCGAGAAAGCCCGCAGGAGCCACCCATGACCCTCGCCCAATCCCTCCTCCTCGACTTCGACCTCGAAGCCATCAGCACCCGCCGCATCCTCGAGCGCATCCCCAACGACAAGGGCGACTGGAAGCCGCACGAGAAGTCCATGGCCCTCGGCCGCCTCGCCACCCACGTCGCGCAACTTCCACTCTTCGGCAACACCATCCTCTCCACCCCGGAGCTCGATCTCGGCGCCGCGAAGTTCCCGTCGCTCACCTTCACCTCCGCCGAAGACCTCGTCACCCATGCAGCCGGCGCCGGCGCCGAGCTCCGCACCCTTCTCGCCGGCCTCTCCGACGACGACCTCCAGACCGACTGGACCCTGCGCTGGGGCGACAACGTCATCGCCACCGGCCCGCGCGCCCTGCTCTACCGCAGCATGTTCTTCAACCACCTCATCCACCACCGCGCCCAGCTCACCGTCTATCTCCGCCTCCTCGACATTCCCGTCCCCGGCCTCTACGGCCCCTCCGCCGACGAGCCCTTCGCGGCCCCCCCAGAAACCGTAACCACCGCCGTCACACCTGCCGACTAGCCCCTGCGCTCGGCCTCCTGCTTCACGGCCGGCACCGGCCCGCACCCGCGCGGACCATGTACATCACGACCGATACATCGCGCTTTATCAACGTCACCTGGCTGCTGACATCGTCCAGCATCGCGATTCGGTCAGCCATGTCGCCGATCGAAAGCCTGATCTCGCTGTCCTGACTGGAGGTCAGCGCATCCACCTTGGCTCGATCCTTCGCCGATCCCGACGATCCGATCCGCCCCTGCCTGACCCATCTCTCCCGCATCTGTTCCAGGCGCGTCCCCCGGCTCGGGTCCTCCCCCGCCGGAACACTCTCAAGAAACCGCATCACCGCCACCGGGTAGTGCGTCTGCAGCGCCGGCCGCTCATCGAACAGCGGCGCCAGCATGTTCGGGATCGAACCCACACTCTGCCGTCCCCCTTGCATCTTGCGGGTCGCGACGATCGATAGAATGGTGGATACCACACCCGAACCCACGCCGACATAGTCGCCCGGAATCGCCGACGAGTTGCGCAGCTGCGTCGCGTTCACCACAACGCCCACCCCGCTTCCTGTAATCAGACTTGCCGCGTTCAGATAGCCCACCGTGCGATCGCGCCGGGCCTGCAACGTCGCTCGCTGGTCAAACAAATCCGATCGCTCCGCTGCGATCTCCGACAGCGCGGCGTCCACATCGAGCTGCGCTGTCGTCACCAGCTCCAGCACCTCCTGACGAGCGCCCAGCTCAACCAGATCCGGAGCGGCGCCGCACACTCTCCGAGCCTGCATATCCCGGAGCGTCTGCAAAGCCGCGTCCATGCCGAGCAGAGCGGAGATCTGGCGCGCCTCCGCCTCCGCCGTCGCTGAAAGCGCCGTCGAGGGAGCTTGACCACCTGCCTGCCCGGCCACACCGACAGCCATGCTCACCAAGGCAAGCAAGGAAACCCAGCGACAGATCATTCTCACCGTCCACTCCTCCTTCCTGTGACACCCAACCGACACGAACCTATGCCCGGCAGGGCTCAGAGCTCTTCCCGAAATGGAGAATAGTCGATGGACATTTCCCCTCTTGCGAGCCCAAGCCTCGCCTGTGTCGCTGCTTCTGCTACGGCCGCCGAAACACCACCCCGCCCTTCATCACAAAGCGAACCCGCGTCGTCGCGCTGATGTCCGCCACCGGATCCCCCTCGACCGCGACCACATCCGCCCACATCCCCGGCTTCAGCTCGCCCATCTTGCCCTCCCACCCCAGCAGCTTCGCTCCATTCAGCAGATCCGCCCGCAGCACCTCCGCCGCGGGCATCCCAAACTGCACCATCAGCTCCATCTCGTGCGCCTGCGTCCCATGCGGAAACGGCCCCACATCGCTGCCCACCGCGAACGGCACCCCCGCCGCCATCTGCCGCTTGAACTCCCGCGCATGCAGCTTCTGCATCTGCGCCTCCACCTCCTCGGTGGCGGACGTCCCCGCCGCCAGCGCAAAGTACTCCGCGATCGCAAAGGTCGGCACCGCGAAGATCCCCTTCGCCTTCATCGCCGCCATGGTCGCCTCGCTCAACACATACGCGTGGTCCACGCTCGCCACCCCCGCCGCCACCGCGTATCCCGTCCCCGGCTCGCCCGTCGCGTGCACCGCCACCCCGTGCCCCGGCGCACCGCCCGAGATCCGCCGCGCCTCCGCCACTGCCGCCGCCAGCTCCGCCTCCGTGTACTGGTACGGCGTCGTAAACCGCCCACTAGCCATCTCCTCCAACTCCGCGGCCGCCGTGCTCTCGTGCCCCGCCGCCGCAAAGCTGTCCTTGCCCGTCTCGTAGATCTTCGTGAAGTCCGCGCCCTCCTTGCGCTGCTGCCGGATCACCCGCACCAGCTCCTCCGCCGTGTTCGCATAGTCCGCATTCGAGATCACGTGCTGCGCCGGGTTATAGCCGATCGCGTCCTCGTGCCCGCCCAGCAGATCGATCGCGTTTCCGCTCATCCGCATCCGCGGCCCCGGAAAGATCCCCGCGTCGATCGCATTCCGCACCGCCGTATCCGCCGTGCCCGCGCCCTCCGTCCCCATGTCCCGCTCCGCCGTATACCCAGCCTGCAGATCCGCCCGCGCCGCCGCCATCGCCTCCAGCACCCGCTCGGGCACACTCTCCTCCACCGTCTGCAGATCCTCCGCCCCCGGATGCAAGAACAGGTGCACATGCGCGTCGATCAGCCCTGGCATCAGCGTCCGGTCCCCCAGCTCCATCACCTGCGCCCCCGCCGGCCGCGACACATGCTCCCCTACCTCCGCGATCGTATCCCCGCGCACCAGCACCTCGGCCGGGCTCACCACCTTGCCCCCACGTACATCCAGCATCCGCGCCGCCCGCAGCACCACCACCTGCCCCGGCTCTGCCAGCTGCGCCGCACTCCCCCGCACGCCGACCAACGCGAGCGCCACCAACCCCATCACAGTTTTCATCGTGTCAGCAGCATACCCGCACCGACCCACCACCCACTTCGTATCCCATCAAGGAGCCCGCTCATGAAACCCACCTGGAAGCCCCACGAAGAACACGGCAAGCTCGACGCCGCCGATCGCAACGACCTCCCTGACTCCGTCTACGCCTTTCCCAAGGAGCGCAAGGAGCCCCTGACCGACGCGTCGCACGTCCGCAACGCCATCGCCCGCTTCGACCAGGTCAAGGGCGTCACCGACGAGGAGCGCAACCAGGCCTTCGCCAACCTCCAAGCCGCTGCCAAACACTTCCACGTCGATATGACCGAAACAAGCTGGCAAGAGCTCGGCAAAAAGCCCCATACCACCAACCCCGAGCACAAGCACTAGCCCGCAGCCCGCCCCCTTACGCCGGCTCCCACAACTCGATCTTCCGCCCGTCCGGATCCACTACCCATGCAAACCGCCCATTCTCCTCCTGCGCTCGGCCCAACACCTCCACACCCTCCGCCTGGGCCCGCGCCAACACGCCCTCCAGATCGTCCACCACAAAGTTCACCATCACATTGCGCTCCGACGGCGCAAAGTACTTCGTGTCCGCCGGAAATGTCGACCACACCGTAAGCCCCTTCGTCAGCGGTGGAAACATCACCCCGCCCCAGCTTTCCAACTCAAACCCAAGCACCCGTGCATACCACGCCCGCAGCTCCTCCCCCTTCGCTGTCCGGAAGAACACCCCGCCCACCCCCAACACCTTCGCCATCGCCACGCACCTCGCGCGCAGAGTCTACACCCAGCCTCCGCCGTCGCGCCCTACCCGTGTCATCTCGACCGAAGCGAAGCGCAGTGGAGAGACCGGCATTTCGGTCGCAGCACCAGGCCTGCGCCCCAGCAAGCCCTACCCCGCCTTCTTGTCTGTCATCTCGACCGAAGCGAAGCGCAGTGGAGAGACCTGCATTTCGGTCCAGCATCAGGCCAGCGCACCAGAGAGCCCTACCCACCTTGTTGGTGTGTCATCTCGACCGAAGCGAAGCGCAGTGGAGAGACCTGCGGTTTGGTCGCGGCGACAGGCCTGAGCACCAATAAGCACCCGCCCGCTTGGTCTGTGATCTCGACCGAAGCGAAGCGCCGTGGAGAGACCTGCATTTCGGTCCAGCACCAGGCCTGCGCATCAGCGAGCCCTACCCCGCCTTCTCCGTAAGCTCCGCCCACCGCGCATACAGCCGATCCATCTCCGCCTGCGCCGCCTCCATCTCGGCCAACGCCTCCGTCAACGCCTTCGCGTCCAACGCCACCGCCGGATCCTCAACCCGCTCCCGCGCCGCTTCCAACCGCTCATCCGCGGCCTCCACCGCCCCCTCGATCCCCGCGAACTCCCGCGCCTCCATATACGACAGCTTCTTCTTCCCTCCACTCGCCGCCGCCGGCGCCGCCGCCTTCTCCTCCCCATCCGACCCATCCGAAGTCCCCGGCCGCACCCCGCGCCACTCCTCCCACTGCCGATAGTCCGCAAACACCTCCGCCGTCCCCTTCCCATCCAGCCCCAGCACCACCGTCGCCACCCGGTCCAGCAGATACCGGTCGTGCGTCACCAGCACCAGCGCCCCCGCGAACTCCCGCAGGCTCTCCTCCAAAATCTCCAGCGTCGGAATATCCAGATCGTTGGTCGGCTCGTCCATCAGCAGCACATCCGCCGGCTGCAACATCAGCCGCGCAATCAACACCCGCGCCCGCTCCCCTCCGCTCAGCCGTTCCACAGGCTGGTTCAGCTGCTCCCCGGTAAACAGAAACTTCGCCGCATAGCTCGCCACATGCACCACCCGCCCGGCGTAAACCACCGAGTCCGAGTCCGGCGCCAGCGCCCGCCGCAGCGTCACCCCCTCCGGCAGCTCGCGCATCTGGCTGAAGTACACCATCCGTAGCTGCCCCGCACGCTTCACCACGCCCTCCGTCGGCTCCAGCTCCCCCGTGATCAGCCGCAGAATCGTCGTCTTCCCCGCGCCGTTCGGCCCCACCAGCCCCACCCGCATCCCATTCGCGATCGTGAAGTTCAGCCCACGCACAATCTCCCTGCCGCCGGTAACCGGGGTCCCCGGCGAACTCGTTCGCGGGGGTGGAAGCGAAACCCCCACATCCTCCATCTCCACCAGCCGCTTCGTCTGCCGATCCGTCGCCGCGAACTCGATCCCCGCGCTCCCCGTCCGCGTCCGCGCATCCACATCCTTCAGCTGCCCGATCAGCTCATGCGCGTTATCGATCCGCGCCTTCGCCTTGGTCGCCCGCGCCTTCGGCCCCCGCCGCAGCCACTCCACCTCCGTCCGCACCCGGTTCCGCAGGCTCTCCTGCATCTTCGTCTGCGACTCCAGATACAGCTCCCGCCCCTCCAGAAACTTCGAGTAGCTCCCCCGCACCCGCAGCATCCCCTCCGCATACACCCGGTTCAGCTCCACAATCTCCGTCGCCACATTCTCCAGAAAATACCGGTCATGGCTCACCATCACCGCCGCAAACGGCGCCGTCCGCAGCATCCCCTCCAGCCACTCGATCCCCTCCAGATCCAGGTGGTTCGTCGGCTCGTCCAGCAGCAGCACATCCGGCCCCGTCACCGTCGCCTCGGCGATCGACAGCCGCTTCTTCCATCCCCCGCTCAGCGCCGCCGCCCGCGCCTCCAACCCGCTCCCGCTCCCTGACCCCGCGACCGCCGCGCTCGCCCCCACACCCTCAAATCCCAGCCGACCCGCCGTCTCCCGCAGCCGCCCCTCGCGCTCCCCCTCCGCCACCCCCGCCCGCTCCAGCGCGTCCATCAGCACGCTCCGCACCGTCGCGTCCTTGGCGAAGTCGGAGTCCTGCCGCACATACCCCACCCGCGCTCGCCGCCGCATCGCCACCTCCCCCGCGTCCGGCTCTTCCACCCCCGCCAGACACCCCAGCAGCGTCGACTTCCCCGCCCCATTCGGCCCAATCAGCCCAATCCGCTCCCCTTCACTCACCGTAAACGCCACATCCCAAAACAGCGGCGTCGCCCCAAACTTCTTTCCCAAACCCTGCGCATTCAAAATCGGCGGCATACCCCAAGTCTACCGGGCTCCTTGCTGCAACTTGTTCCTCATCCGAATCGCTCTGCACCGGTGTCTATACGCCTAGAAACACACGCCCAGAACGCGCGGAGCATCTCTGCCATGATTCGCCTGCTGATCGCATCCACCCTTGCTCTTCTCTGCTCGCCGTCAACTCACGCCAGCGCTCCGCCGCCAATTATCCAAGCCACACAATCCGCCAACGGCCAATGCCTTGTCCTGATCCACTACAAGCTCGCCGCACCCAACGCGGCCGGCGACCAAGAAGTCCTTTCGACCACCTTCCAGGTCCTCACACCGGCCCTCCTCAACCCAAACCACCGCGTCGCCGCTCCTATCGCGGTGTGGGCTGACCCAGCCTGGACTCTTACCCTTCCCGGCGGCTCGGATCGCTGGCCTATGGTGAGCGACGACTGCAACACGCTCCTCTTGCTCCACGCAGAGGCAGCGATGCCGCATCAGCCTGCCTTCGACATCTACCGACGTGACCGCGGCAGTGCTAGGCCGATCAGCAGCATCAGCCTCGACTCACTCTGGACTCCGCGCGAATTTGACCCCGGCGGAAAGGGCCTGGTCATGATCAACGACGCGACGCCTTTCTGGTTCTCCAGCGGCTCCCTCGCCTTCTCGCGCGACTGCCAAAGCCTCGACTACCGCACCCAGTGGGGCGACCGCTTCCGCATCAATCTCAACACCGGCGCCGTCACCCGGCGACCCGCGGTTCGCTAATCCAGATCAAACTCCCGCAGCGGCTTGCCCGTCAGCGGCGTCTCCTTCGCCTTCTTCACCGCTTCGGCGAACTTCTTCTCGAGCACATCGTCCTTGTTCTTCTGCGCCTCCACACTCTGCGCAAAGATCGAGTCCCGCCGGGCATCCTGCTCGCGCAATGCCCGCGCCGCCGCCCCCAAATCCTCAAAAGTCTTCTTCTTCGGCGCCGCCTGATGCGCAATCACCGACCGCGTCACCGGGTCCACCTTGATCATCGCGCCGCACTCCGGACACATCACCTCAAACGGCTCATCGCGCAAACCCATCGCACCGCACCTCCACCCACCCATTCTAAAACCGCACGCCCTCCCTCGCCCCTACGTCACTGTAGCCAGTCCCCGCCGTCATCAGCCAGTCCCGCCGCATCCTGAGCGCAGCGAAGGACCCCTGTAGTTGCTTTTTGCCTTCACACTCTAAGGCACACACCCTACAGCCGCACCACCGCATGGCCGCCGCACATCCCCTTCGCCTCCTCCACCAGCCGCCCCACCAGCCCCTCATACCGCGCTAGAAACCACACCCCCGCCACCACCCGCTCCTGCGGGTGCCCCTCCGGAAACACCGCCAGCGCGATCGCCGTCGCGTGCTTGCGCAGGCTCGCCTCCCGCTCCAGCTCATGCCGCGCCGCCATCCGCCGCAGCCGGTTCATCTGGTACCGCATCTTCGACCCCGACACCGCCGCCGCCCGCCCCAAGCTCTCGTCCATCGCCCCCACATAGGCCTCCAGCGCATCGAGCTCCGCCCCCATCGCATGGCCCACCGCCCCCAGCCGCCGCTTCAGCTCGATCGGCATCGCCCGCGCGCCCAGCCGCAGCGCCAGCTCCTCCGCCGTGGTCATCGCCTGCGGCAGCTCCACCTCCTCCCGGTCCATCACCGCCGCCACCGCCGGCTCCAGCAGCGTCGCGCTCAGCCGCGGCAGCACCGGCGTCACCCGCCCCAGCACCCGCTCATACACCGCCGCGCTCTGCGCCCAGTACGCCACCTCCGCCGGCCCGCCCACATACGCCGCCGTCGGCAGAATCGTGTCCTGAAACACTGGCCGCAACAGCGCATTCGGACTGATCCGCTCCGGCGTCTCCTCCAGAATCCCCAGCAGCTCCTCCGTCGAGAGCACCCGTCGCCCCGCCTTCCAGCCGCCGTCACCCGTCGCTCCCGATCCCGTCCGCCGCAGCGCCACCCTGTGCCACCGCCCGGGCTCGATCTCGTCCAGCAAAAACAGCAAGCTCATCCCCTCCGCGGCCGTCACCTGCGCATGGAACCCCGCCGCGACCAGCTCCTCACCGCGCGCGATCACCGCCGCCTCCAGCTCATCCGCCCGCTCGATCGCCGCCCGCAGCGTCGCTCTCCCCAGCGCATGGAACTCCCGACCAGCCGCGTCCATCACCACCAGGCCCTCGTTGGCAAAGACCCGCGTCAGCAGCCGCCCAAACGCGTCCCCAAACGTCGCCTCCGGCCGATAGCACGCCCGCAGCAGATCGCACAGCGGCGCCCACCCCAGCGGCGCCCACCCCAGCAGCTCCTCCGCCTGCGCCAGCACCGCCTCCACGCCCTCGCCCAGCCGCACCCCACCCACCGGCGCGCCCTCCGCCGGAAGCCCCAGCCCAAGCCTCTCCATCCCCGTCTCCGTCGGCAACGAAATCTGGTCCACCTCCGCGAGATCGTGATCCTCCGTCGCCAGCCAGAACACCGGCACAAAGTCGACTCCCGTTCCATCCATCCGCGCCCGCTCCGTCGCCTCCCTCGCCCGCGCAATCGCCGTCGCCGCCTTCTCCAGCACCAGCAGCGGCCCGCCCAGTAGCCCAACCTGCTGCCCCGTCACCACCGCCCGCGCACCCCGCCCCAGCCGCGCGATGCTCTCCATCTGCCGCGACGACGCACCCCACGCCTCCGCCTGCCTCCGCAACGCCTCCGCCAGCTGTTGCGGCTCCCGCCCACCCGCCGGTTCCAGGTCCATCCACGTGCCCGCAAACGGCCCGCCGCGCAGCCCCGGTCCGAACCAGGCCTGCACCTCCGGCCGCGCCTGCGATCCCACCTCCAAATACGCGCGGTACAGCGCCGTCGTGTGCGGCAAAACGGTGATCGGATAACACTCGGCGCTCATCGGCCCTCTTCAACCTCGCAGGCGCGGCGGCGACGCGACCGCACCATCAGCAAATGTCCGTGCACGCCGTTGGATGCCTCGACCTCCATCGCCGATGCAGATGCTACGGTAGCTGCATGGCCACCCGTGTGAAGCCCCAAAGCCCTTCCACCAAGAAGACCACCTCACCGGCACAGACCTCCCGCGCCAGCCTCTCCCCCGAAACCCTTCGCCGCAACACCTCCGCGGCCGAGCCCCGCACCGCCGCCGAGCGCCCCGTCTCCTCCGACGCTGAAATCCCCAAGGCCGAACCCAAACAAAAACTCGCCCGCAAACCCAACCGCGGCAAGCCCCTACTCCTCGGCTCCCGGCTCGCCTACAAGGGCCGCGTCTTCTCCGTCTTCACCGACACCATCCAGGAGCCCGGCGACACCAAACCCCGCAAAAAAGATGTCATCCGCCACAACGGCTCCGTCGTCATCCTCGCCGTCGACGAGAGCAAAAATCCCGCCGACCCCGACGTCATCCTCATCCGCCAATACCGTCACGCCGCCGGCCAGTTTCTCCTCGAACTCCCGGCCGGCCGCATCGAGCCCGACGAGGCCCCACTCGCCGCCGCCAAGCGCGAGATGATCGAAGAAACCGGCTTCCGCGCCAAAAAGTGGTCCACCCTGGTCAAGTACTTCGCCAGCCCCGGCTTCCTCGGCGAGTGGATGCAGATCTTCCTCGCCCGCGGCCTCACCCCCGGCCAGGCCACGCCCGAGGAAGACGAGCACATCGAGCTCGTCCCCATGCCCCTCTCCCAGGCCATGGACCTCGTCGCCGCCGGCAAACTCCACGACGGCAAAACCCTCATCGGCCTCTCCCTCCTCCACCAATCCCTCGCCGCCAACCGCCTCCCCCCGCTCTAACCCACCCGCACGGAGCTTGCCCTGACGTCCAAGCGATGTCCCTCGCCTCCCCTCCGCTATAGGCGCTGATCGCTAACTACATTCCGCGTCCTCAACGAACGTCCATTGAAACCCATCACCATGCTTGGTGACTTTGCCTGCCGAGCTGAGGGGAAAATGGGCGCTCAGGTAGAGTGCCTCGTCCTTCGCTGAACGCTCTAAGAGGGAGCGTCGGGATCGGCGCGCGGCCTCCGGAAACTCACAGAAGCTCGATACAAGATCAGTATCGTAAAGCTCCAGTGGATGATGCATCACGTCCCCACCAAAGATGGCTCGCTGTCCCTCGGAGGTGAGCTCGATGGCTGCGTGGTCGATACTGTGGCCGGGCGTCGGAAGAAAACGGATACCGGGCAGCACCTCCCGGCTGTCCACCTCCACCATCCGCACCCGGCCAGTCGCCTGGAGTGGGCGCTTGCTGTCGTTGAATGTGCCGCCTAACGGGATTTTCACTGGCATGCCAAAACCCGCTCTTGCGCGAGCCGAGGCAATGCCTTGCTCATCGCCATCAGCTAAGGCCGCGGCATAGTCCCACTCCAGCTTCGAGCAGAGAGTGACCGCCTTTGAAAAAGTCGGCTCCCATTGCCCATTCACAAGGCGAGTGTTCCAGCCTACGTGATCGGAATGAATATGCGTATGGAGCACATAGTCGACCATCTCCGGCATTACACCCGCAGCTGCGAGTCGGTCAGAAATGGATTGTTGAGATGGTCGAGTGCCTTTTGTTGCGGACGCGGTTTATCGTTCCCAGCGCCACTATCGATAAGAATCGTCATGCCTTCATGGCGCACAAGCCAGCTGTGGATGCCAAGCAGCGCCTGATCACCGCCCCCCGTACCTGGGGGGAAGCCAACCAGGATGGCGCTCAGGTAAGTGCTCGTCCATCGCCGGCAAAAGCTGCCCCAACGTAAAACCGTTTAGTTCCGTCTCGTGGATCTTCTGAATCGTCGTCTTGCCAACAGTGAACAACGCGAGCCCTCCCAGAGGCCCTTATATAAGGCGGCCTGCGGACAAATTTGATGCCCAGCTAGGGACCCGTTGACATGAGCTCCCATCGTTGGGCGCGCCGCAGGTCCTAGGGCGCGCCCGCAAACAATGTAATACGCTTTCGGCATCGTGGTTGAGTCACTCTGAACAGGAGCAGGGTGGAACCGACCCTTCCGATATCCTAGTCAAGGGCGTTCTTGCGTTCTACAGCAGTCGTTCTGATAAGTCATCGCAAGTCGGGTGCGGACAGTGATCCCCGTGACGAGAAGCTTCCTCACAGTGAGGATATCCAGCACAGGGGCACATGCTGGCATTTAAGCAAGTTACAAACGCACGGATAGGGCGTCTCTCGTCACTCAGGTGTACTAGCTTAGGTCTATGGTCACGCCAGCAGACCCGAATATAAACAAGCTTCAGCGCCGCCTTCGGTCCCTTGCTCAAAGGGTGCGGTCCGGTTGGTTGGTGGGACTGCTCAGCACAGCCATCATCCTTTCCGGCGTCCTCAACATACTGACTGGCTTGAGGTTCTCGCTGCCCCAGCTCGGCCGCTTGTCCAAACTCGAGAACCCCATGCCCGCCGTGGGCGCAACCGGGGAAGTCATCCTCGGGGCAGTTCTGGTGCTGATCGGAATCGGGCTATGGTGGCGTCTGCGGTCCATGTGGATCTTCGCCATTCTGATCCTGGGGCTGACCGTGGCGGCAGAGGCTGTTCTGCGCCACTGGGGCATACTGATCGTTCTGCCGCTGGTGGTGCTCGTTTGTCTGTTTTTTGTCCGCGGGAGTTTCGTCAGGACCACACGGTTTGCAACCAGCCTTATCTCTCTGGTCTGCGTGATTGGAACCCTGGCCTATGGTGTAATCGGCAGCTATATCCTGGGGACCGGCTTTCAGCCGCATATCGGCGACTTAGGCACAGCATGGTACTTCACGCTTGTAAGCCTATCCACCGTCGGCTATGGCGACATCGTAGCCGTGAGCGGAGAGGCGCGCATCTTCGTGATGACGTTGCTGGTGGTCGGGATCGGCGTCTTTGCCACAGCTCTCGCGTCGATCCTTGGCCCCTTTGTCTCCGGAGAGCTTTCTCGGCTCTTGGAAGCAAGAAAGGAAAAAGTGAACGTAAGCGATCACATTATTTTGGTGGGAGACGGGCTGTTCGCCCGTGTGACCGGACTGGAACTCGCACGTCGCAAGGCTGTCTTTGTTCAGCTTTTGGGACCGAGCGCGGAACCGATCACACCTGAGCAGCCCTTTGAACGCATTGACCCCGACGAGGAGGCCGGCCTGCGTAGAGCAGGCGTGGAACGGGCGAAGACCGTCATCGCAGCCCACGACGACGATGGCCGGAACGCGTTTTCAACCCTTCTTGTCAAAAACATCGACCCACATATTAAAGTAATTGCCCTGGCCAGTTCCCGCAAAAGCATTCGGCCGCTGGAGCTTGCGGCCGCGGATGTAGTCTTCGCTCCTGTCCTCGCGGGCGGTCGTCTTTTAGCAGACCTCGCCCAGGATGTAGAAATCCCGCAGGAGTTCAGGGATCTGCTCCAACGCAAGTAGACCTGCGCCGGGTGAGTGCCCCTCAATGTGAAGTAGATGACCCAGCATCGGCAGCACGCGAATCCTTCGATCGATTTGGTGCAGTGCGCATCAAGTGCACGTTCCACGTGCTTCAAGCAGCGACGGCGCGGTTCGTACCGGCAAGTCGCACTCTCGGAAGTAATCTGGCAAGAGCGATACGCTCACCTTCCACACAGAACGCAAAACAGTGGCGCAATCACCACCCCACCCCAATATCCTGCTCCCAGGAAGCCCAGCGCCGCCGCGAGGTCACTGTATCGTGAGTCGAACTCCAACTTCCTAGAGTGGCCTACGAGCGATTGGGTAGATTGAGTGCGATGTTTAGGTCCACAACTCTGGGCCGCTTCCCGGATTGGTTGACTAGCGACAGCAGAAGGAGATCAGATGAGTCTCCGCGATCGCTTTCACTACTTCACTGGGAGCGCCACCTCCCAGATCGTGAAAATCTCTGATCAAGTGCATCTGGTCGTAATAGCCCACTTCATGAGCGATCTCGAGCCAAGTGCCGTTGCCTGAGCGGTGTCTTTCGAGCGCACGCTGAAAGCGAGAGATCCGAGCCAAGGTTTTTGGAGAGACTCCGGCCCACTCAAGGGACCTTCGCTCAAACTGTCGCTCGCTAATCCCGATCATCTTTGCGGCGTCACCTACGTTGCATCTGCCTGAGGCCAACCGGTGCATGGCGCGCGCTGTCGGATCGAGCGGACGGGCTTGCTGCAGCCGGTGGAGGAAAAAACGGTCCAGCAGTCTCACCCGATAGGCGAAGCTTTCCGCATTGCCGAGACGCTGATACAGAGACGAGACCTGCGGCCCAAAGACCGCGTGTCCTTCAGCGCCGCCTCCAGCAAGCGGCGAGATCGGCACGCCAAACAACCGGTACAGCCCCAGCGGCCGAAAGAGCACATCCAGCGACTGCACATGGTCGCGCAGAATCAGCCGCGTTCTGCGTAAATCGATAGGCCCGATAACGGTTGCCGCCCAGGAACGGCGAAGTTGTTCCGTCTCGTACTCCTTGACCTCATAGGGTGCCGCGAACTGAAATATCAGCATCGTGCCCGCGCGGGGAAACACCGGCTCTACAACCTCTCCGGCCTTCGAGACCGTCTCGCGCTGCACATACCATTGGACAAATGGCCGCAGGACCGCATCCGGCATCGCGCTTTGCGTTGTCAGCATCGTGCCTCCATAACAAGGCTAAGCTTTCTGCCCTGCGTTCGAGTAAGGCAGATCCATCTTCTCGACATTGTGCAGATCCACCTGAGTCGCTCTCCAATCGCCGGCCTTTTTTAGCAGCGTGTACGACACAAGCATGTCGTTCTGCTTCGCCAGATCGAGCTTGCCGTCCGGATCCATCACCGGGCTCTTCCAGCTTGCCTGCAGAACCATCACGGTCGGCGCAATCTGTCGAAGGTCGATCAGCTGCAAGGGCGGCGCGGTGACGTCATGGTACGGCCCCCCGACGCCGTGAAGAAACCCAAGAGCCTTTTCTAAGGCTTCGTGGCCCTGTACAAGCGTGCCGAATCTGTTCACCGTGTTGGCATCCGGGGTGTGCAGCAGACAAAGCTGATGGGCATCATGTTTGTTCCAGGCTTGTTCCCAACTGCTTAGGAACTCGTTGGCAGCAACGCGGCCAGAACTGGGGCTGGTTGGACCTTCACCTCTAACTACGGCAGACGCCGCAAGGGCGCTTCCTGTGACGAGTAACTTGCGTCGGGAGATCGAAGAGGATCGCATGCACAAACCCTATTGGCGCAGGCTGGGCTCAGCCTAGTACAAACCCGACACGCAGCAACGAACCTTCGTCCCGGGAGCTCGCAGCCTCAGAAGAAATCTCGCACGAGCGACATGCCCCTACTCCACGCGACCCGAACTGTGGCGCAACCACCCACCCCACCCCGATATCCTCCTCCCAGGCAGCCCAGCGCCGCCCGTCTGCTAGCACTCTGGTCTCCATCACTGATAGTGATCGACAGGCCACGTTAGGTCCGGACCTAAGTTCTTTCCTACCAAAAGTTTGCGCAACAAGTACGGGGGGGGTGGGGTACCCCCTGGGCGCTCCACAATCCCGCCCGCATCCAAACCTCCAGCCCTCCATGGACAACATCACCATCGCCCGCCTGCTCGACGAAACCGCCGCCCTCCTCGAGATCGACGGCGCCGACCCCTTCCGCATACGCTCCTATCGCCGCGCCGCCGAGGCCGTCGAGGCCCAGACCACCCAGCTCGAAGCCCTCACCCGCCCCGACGCCGACCCCAAGGCCCTCCTCGCCATCCCCGGCATCGGCAAGGGCATGGCCGCCAACATCCGTGACCTCGTCGCCACCGGCTCCATGCCCCTCCGCGACGAGCTCCTCACCCGCTACCGGCCCACCATGCTCGAGCTCCTCCGCCTCCCCGGCATGGGCCCCAAGACCGTCGCCCTCCTTTGGTCCGCCCTCGAGGTCGCCGACGTCGACTCCCTTGAAGCCGCCGCCAAGGCCGGCCACCTCCTCAAGCTCCCCCGCATGGGCCAGAAGTTCACCGACAAGCTCCTCAAAGGCATCGAAGACCACCGCCGCAACTCCGGCCGCTTCCGCATCGACCAGGCCTCCGCCGTCGCCGATCGCATCTCCGCCCTCATCCGCGAGCTCCCCGGCCTCCACACCATTACCCCCGCCGGCTCCCTCCGCCGCGGCCGCGAAACCGTCGGCGACCTCGACCTCCTCGTCACCGGCCCCGCCTGCGAGCCCGACCAGGTCGCGACAGCCGTCGAGCATGTCGCCAACCTCCCACTCATCGACAAGCTCCTCGCCAAGGGCCAGAACAAGGTCTCCTTCACCCTCCGCAACCACCTCCAGGTCGACGTCCGCCTCCTCCCACGCGCCTCCTTCGGCGCCGCCCTCCAGTACTTCACCGGCTCCAAACATCACAACGTCACCCTTCGTCAGCGCGCCATCCGCCGCGGCCTCACCCTCTCCGAGTACTCCCTCGCTCGCCTCGACGACAACACCGTCGTCGCCTCCGAGACCGAACAACAGATCTACAACGCCCTTGACCTCGCCTGGATCCCGCCCGAGCTCCGCGAAAACTGCGGCGAGATCGAACTCGCCGCCGCCACCTTCGCCCGCACCCACCATCTCCCCTTCAAGCCCGCCGACGCCCCCGGCCTCCCCGACCTCATCACCCAGGCCGACATCCGCGGCGACCTCCACGCCCACACCCACGAGACCGACGGCACCCTCTCCATCCGCGAGATGGCCCAAGCCGCCATCGCCCGCGGCCTCTCCTATCTCGCCATCACCGATCACTCCAAAAACCTCGCCATGACCAACGGCATGGACGACGCCCGCACCCTGGCCCACGCCGCCCGTATCCGGGAGGTCAATGACGAGCTCCAGCAGGAGCACGGCGGCCGCTTCCGCCTCCTCGCCGGCATCGAGGTCGACATCCTCGCCGACGGCTCGCTCGACCTCGACGACTCCACCCTCGCCCAGCTCGACCTGGTCGTCGCGAGCGTCCATTCCCGCTTCGACATGCCCCAGCCCGAGCAGACCGCCCGCGTTCTCCGCGCCCTCGAAAACCCCTACCTCAAAATCCTCGGCCACCCCACCGGCCGCAAGCTCCTCCGCCGCGATCCCTACCCGATCGACATCGAAGCCGTCCTCCGCCGCGCCGCCGAGCTCGGCGTCGCCGTCGAGCACAACGCCGCCCCCGCCCGCGCCGACCTCTCTGACGCCCACCTGCGCCTCGCCAAACAGCTCGGCTGCAAGATCGTCGTCAACACCGACGCCCACGCCCTCGAAGACTTCGACTATCTCCGCTGGGGTATCACCCAGCTCCGCCGGGCCGCTCTCTCGCCCGCCGATGTCCTCAACACACTTCCCCTCAACCAGCTCCTCACCGCC
The DNA here is from genome assembly GCA_965277125.1 of Acidobacteriaceae bacterium. GTDB lineage: Bacteria > Acidobacteriota > Terriglobia > Terriglobales > Acidobacteriaceae > Edaphobacter. Next base: position 1,916,031 of record CBDIBU010000005.1, read on the forward strand.
CTCCGCCGCACCCCCGCCCTCGCTTGATCCGCTCGGAGCAGGTACGGTCCAATCAGAACCAGCAAAGCCCGAGAGTTTGCTCCCGGGCCTTGCTGTTGATCAAGCTCAAAGCATCGTGCGCTCTACTGCTTCGTGATGGTCCAGACCTCGCCGGGGGTGTTCTTGCAGGTGTCGAGCACGACAACGGTCTCTTCTTTCGCGGCCGGGGCGATCAGGCACTTCCCGGAGTGGACCTCCTTGATACGGCCGTCCGGCTGCAAGGAGAAGCGTTGGTTGTCGCCAAAGTGACACCTCCAAAGCTGTGCCGGTGTTCCGTTGGCGATCGAGCCGCTGCCGCGCACATCCAGGCAGTAGCCACCGACGCCGATGATCGCGTGCCGGTTATCCATCGAAGACGCGATCGTCCAACGCTGATTCTCCGATCCGTGACAGGTATAGACCTGAACTGGAATACCGTCCTTGTCGCGATCGCCGCGAGCATCGAGGCACATGCGATCGCCGCCAATCTGCGGCTTGATCTGGACCGAGACATCGGACCTGCCCTGTGCCAGCAGCGCCACAGGAGAGATCAGGAAAAAGGCGAGCAGAAGCTTATACATGCGTTCCTTTCGTGTCGCGTGGAAAGACCCATGCGACAAACAACACTGAAAGTAAAGCACAGAGCGTTGCTGTCACGGTATCCGGGAACATGATCCGCTGAGAAGAATGTGCATCGATCGATACCTGCGACTCGTCCCCGCGCCGGACGGGAACAACCGCCCCCTGAACACGCCCAGATCTGATCGCGTGTATCGCCTATGTTGGCCCGTCGTTTTGTTCACATTCAGACCCTAACGGCCTTCTGAGGTTCCCCTCGTACCCAGCGTGTGCGCTCTTAGTGATTGCCCTCAGCCAGGTCTTTGGGTATAAACGCCGCAGCTTCGCCGGATTTGCGCCTCTGCTCTGCCTGTCTGATATAGGACTCTGCCATGGTCTGCCCACATTTTGCCTCTGTCAGCCGCGCGCTTCGCAGGCATCTTGCCGTTTTTGCTCTCGCCCTTTCCGCTGCATTTTTCGGGCGGTGTGCGCGGGCGGCCAAGCCCGAGCCCGTCCCGGACTGGGTCCGTGAAGCCGCGACCCTGCATCTGTCGTCCTTTCCCAGTGAAACCAACGCCGTAGTGTTGCTGGACGACACCGACCTTACTGTAACGTCGACTGGCCGTGCCTCCGAGCACCACCGGCGGGTGATCAAAATACTGCGTCCCCAGGGACGCGAAGACGCCGCCGTCTTTCTCCCGTATTCGAGCGACAACAAGCTGGTCGGCTTGCACATCTGGAGCATCGCTCCCGATGGTCGCGAATACGCCATGAATGACAAGGAGATCGGCGAGGTCGGCTTTCCCGGCCAGGCGAACTTCTATGTCGATGTGCGCGCCCGCACGGCTCGTGCGCCGGGAAGCGACCCCGGTGGTGTGGTCGCGTACGAGTACGACCAGGCACTTCCGCCCTACCTCAACGAGATCACGTGGGAGATCGAGGACGCTCTGCCCACCGTCTCTGAACGCTACACGCTGGAGCTGCCGTCGAACTTCACCTATAGCTCAGTCTGGTCGCACCACGCAGCCGTCAAACCCGCCGACCTTGAAGGAAATAAGTGGCGGTGGGAGCTGACCGACATTCCCGCGCTCGATCTACACGAGACGACCTTTGTTCCTTCGCGCCAGGCTCCGGCCGGACGCATGAGCCTTCACTACGAGGGTCCGGGCGTCAGCGAGGTCGGCAACACATGGCCCGCCATCGGACAGTGGTATAGCCACCTCATCGCCGATCGCGTCGTCATCGACCCCGATCTGCGCCTCAAGGCCCAGGAGCTTGCGGGCAGCTCCACCGACTTCTACGACCGCGTCGAACCGATCGCTGAATGGATTCAGACTCACATCCGCTACTTCGTCATCGAGCGCGGCATCGGTGGACTCCAGCCACATCCCGCGGCCGAGATCTTCCGTAATCGCTTCGGCGACTGCAAGGACAAGGCGGCCCTGCTCTCCGCCATGCTCGCCGCCGTAGGTGTGCAGTCTGATCTGCTGATGGTGGATAGCCACCGCGGCGTGATCGATCCCCAGGCACCCTCTTTATTCGGCAATCACATGATCGCGGCAATCGAGTTACCCGAAGGGTACAGCTCGCCGAAGCTGCGCAGCGTGGTGACGGCCGCCTCTGGGCGGAAATACCTGATCTTCGATCCCACCTGGGAGAAGACACCCTTCGGTCAGCTCGAGCACGGCCTCCAGGGCAGCTACGGCATCCTCGTCGAAGGAGATCACAGCCAGTTGCTTGAACTTCCGGTGCTTGCCCCGGAGTTGAATCGCGTGCAGCGCTCGGCCAGTTTTCGACTCGCCGGCGATGGCTCGCTCACCGGCTCCGTCGTTGAGAAGCGCTTCGGCGACGCGGCCGAAGAGCAACGCTATCTCTACGAGTCCCGCGACCAGCATGCGGGGCTTGAGTTCCTCGATCATGTCCTCAGCGCCGATCTGCCGCAGTTCTCTGTCGCGGACGTCAAGGTTGACAATCTGAGTGCCCTGCACAGTGATCTGACAACCTCCTATGAACTTTCTGCTGGGCACTTTGGGCGTGCCGCCGGGTCCTTGCTGATGCTCCGCCCACGCGTCCTGGGGAGTGAAGATCTGCTGCGTGTGCTCCGCGAAGATCATCCGGATCGCAAGCTGCCCGTCGATCTTCACGAGACCCTCCAAGCGGAGGACCAGTTCACCATCGCTCTTCCGGAGGGGTACGTCGCCGACGAGCTTCCGGACCCGGTCCATCTCGACCTCGGCTTTGCCTCCTATCAGAGCGCAACCACCGTGAGCGGAAATGTTCTTCACTTCCATCGCACCTTCACGGTTCGGCAGATCACGCTGCCTGCGGATCGCTTCGCGGATGTGCAACGCCTCGCCAACGCCATCGCTGTCGATGAACAAAGCACGGCTGTACTGAAGAAACTGTGACTCTCTCCTGCAAGGATCGTTGATGCCCGACCGACCGACACTTCCCCGTCTTCTTGTTCTGCTCGCAAGCACGCTGCTTGCCTCCGCGCTGCACGCACAGCAGTTCACTCCGCCCACACCCGAGGAGCTGGCGCTGACCTCCGTGCCGGAAGCGCCCGGCGCGCCCGCCATCTATCTGCTTCGCGAACAGCTCACCGAAGACAAGCAGCACATGTACAGTGTCCACGCGCGGCTAAAGGTGTTGACGACCGGCGGCAGCAGCTTCGGCGACATTGAGCTGCGCTATCTCCAGGGCGGCCATAGCGGCTTCTCGCTCGATGAGTTGTCCGGCCGAACCATCCACCCTGACGGCACGGTCATCCCCTTCACCGGCAAACCCTACGAGAAACTCATCTCGAAGATCTCCGGGCAGAAATTCGTGGCCAAGATCTTCAGCCTGCCCGACGTGACCCCCGGCAGCATCCTCGAATACCAATACAAGGTCCGCTATAACGACAACGTGTATATCTCGCCGGATTGGTACGTGCAAGACGAGCTCTTCACGCGCCGGGTGCACTACACCTGGCGGCCGACAGACAAAAACCTCGTGACCGGCGACGATCGCGAGCAAGCCATCAGCACCATCTCTTGGACCCCCATCCTGCCTGCCGGCGATACCGTGCGGGAGACCCGGGACCCCTCCGGACAGCTCGCCTTCGACCTCGTCGCCGCGAATATTCCCGCCGTCTTCACCGAAGAGTACGCGCCACCCATGCAGAGCTTTTCGTATCGCGTGCTCTTCTACTTCACCCCGTACCGCACGAGAGAGGAGTTCTGGTCCAAGGAAGGCAAATACTGGGCCAAGAAAGAGGACAAGTTCATCGGCCCCGGACCCGCGGTCAAGGCCGCTGTGTCTGAGTTGACCTCCCCGTCGGACCCGCCCGAGCAAAAGCTTCACAAGCTCTACGCCGCCGTGCAGAAGCTCGATAACACCGACAACACACGCGCGCACTCCTCCCAGGAAGACAAGGCACAGGGGCTCGGAGTCGTTCGCACCACAGACGACGTGTGGACCCGCAAGCGCGGCAGCGGAGATCAGCTCGCCGATCTCTTCGTCGCCATGGCGCGGGCGGCTGGCCTCAAGGCCTATGCCATGAGCGTGACACGGCGAGATCACAGCTTCTTTTACGAAAACTATCTCAGCACCTCGCAGCTTGATGACACGATCGCCGTGGTCAGCGTCGACGGCAAGGACGAGTTCTTCGATCCGGGTGTCCATCTCTGCCCCTTTCGCGAGCTTGCCTGGCAGCATCAATCGGCAGCTGGTCTCCGTCAGGTCGATGGAGGCAGCGCCATCGCCGCAACCGCGGGAGCTGCCTACACGACCTCGCATGTGACGCGCGTCGCCGACCTTGCTCTCGATGAGCACGGCGTCGCCACGGGCACCATCACGCTCACCTACACCGGCTCCCCCGCGCTCTTGTGGCGTGGAAAGTACGCCTCCGCGGATGAAGCCGCGGTTCGCCACGACCTCACGACCGACCTCGAGGAGCAGCTTCCTGGAGGTTTGAAGATTACGCTGCTCTCGTTGTCAGCGCTGGACGCGCCTGACCAGCCGTTGGTGGCCACGTTCAGCGCAACCGGCCCTGTGGGCAGCGCCGCCGGCAAGCGGCTCGTTGTGCCAGCAGCACTCTTTGAAAGCCATGAACGCCCCATGTTCCCGCACGAAGAGCGCAAGCTGGCGATAGCGTTCGACTACGCTTTCTATAACCAGGACGCCGTTCGCCTCAAGCTGCCGGCGAATCTTGCGATTGAAGCTTCCCCGAACAGCACGGATCTCCACCTTCAGAAGCTCGCGACCTACAACATGTCCTCGCAGACAACCTCGAACTCCATTACGATCCGACGTAACGAAGCGGTAGGGGTCACCTTCTTCCTTCCTGCTGACTACAAGGAGTTGCGGAAGTTCCGCCAGGGGATCGAGAGCGCCGATCAGGAGAGCGTTGTTCTCAAGCAGACGCCGAGTGCCGTCCAGTCCTCGGTGCAGCCACAACTCAACCCCGCAGACCACTAAGCGCGACAAGGAGAATCGGCAGCATAGGGCAGTGCGCCGAGACACCTGGAGATGTTAGCGATGCGTGATCGCGGGGGCACGGCCGTTGAGTTGATCTTCGATCTCTTCCGCGACTTGGTCGGCCGGCTCGAGCGTGGAGAGGTTCTCGTCGGTGCTTTCGTTCAGTCCACCGAAGCGGCGATCGCGGGTTTGAAAGGCCTGGATCGCCTCCAGCAGATGAACTCCGCGGAAGTCCGGCCACAGGCGATCCGTGATGAAGATCTCCGCATAGGCGATCTGCCACAGCAGGAAGTTGGAGATGCGCTGCTCGCCCGAGGTTCGCACCACCAGATCCGGGTCAGGCATGCCCGCCGTGTAAAGGTGCTCGGCGATCTGCTCCTCCGCGAGTCGAGACTCCAGGCCATCCACGGCCAGCAGATCTTCGAGCGAGCAGCCGCGCTGGTGCGCCTCGGTGACCAACGTCGCGAGCACCGCGCGCGTCGCATCCACGATCTCCGTCCGCGCGCCATAGTTGAGCGCCAGCGTCAGGGTCGTACCCGTGTTCTTTGCCGTTGACTCCATGGCCCACTGCATCGTCTCTTGCACCTCGGCCGGCAACTCCTGCGTGCGGCCGATGTAGTTCATACGCACATTGTTGTCGTTCATTCGCTTGACGTTGCCGACAAGGTAGCTCTTCAGCAGCTTCATCAGAAAGCTGACCTCGGACTTGGGCCGGCGCAGGTTGTTCTCGAGCGAAAACGCATACAACGTCAGATAGGGAAGATCGATTCGCGAGGCGGTTTCGACGACAAACTGCACGCTTTCCGCCCCCTGCTGATGGCCGAGAAAGCGCTTCAAGGCGCGCTTGCCTGCCCAGCGGCCGTTTCCGTCCATAATGATGGCGACGTGCGCCGGCAGACGAATCGGATCAAGCTTGGCGTACAAGGCCCGCTCCTCGGGCAGGAGCTCGTGGATGCGGCTCGGCGGGGAGGTTGAGGCATTGCGCAAAGCGACCTCGCAGACCGCGGGTGGCGGCCTCGCAGACTCTGACGCTAGCACAGCGGGATAGGGGGTGCAATGTAGGCAGGCGGAGCGGGGAGAGGCTGCGGATTCCGCGGTCAGGGGAGGACACCGTTCGGTGTCGAAGAGGACCGGAAATCCGCAGCGGAGGAGAGCAACAAACCGTCGGCGGCCGCCTAAGCCGTGCGGCGACGACCCGCGGCGAGTTCGCGAACGTGGTTGAGAAAGATGGATCGCTGTAACGTGTCGAGCTGCGCCGCGAAGTGCGCAATCTCGGCGATGAATGGATCGTTCATCAGCACCGCCGTCTCATCAAGGTGCCGCGCCGACGAGTCGCGCAGCAGCGCCGAGATATCCACCCCCAGCGCCGTGGCGAGCCGCTGCAGCGACGACAGGGTCGGCATCGCCTTGCCGTTCTCAATCTTCGAGATATAGGTGCGCGGCACGTTCATCCGCCCCGCCAGCTGACGCTGCGAGAGACCGCGCACATGGCGAAGATCGCGAACAGCGGTCGCAACCTGAATGTTGCCCTCAGGCGCGCGGACGGCGACTACCAGGGTGAGTGGAGCGGGGGCGGCCTCGGGTGCCTTGACCTCCAGCGATCGCTTGCAGCGAACGCAGGTCGGTGCGGCACGGCGGAACTGCACAAGATCGCAGTGGTCGCAGCGCAGGACCTCACGCTGTTCCACGGACGCCATCATGGTTGCCATAGTTGTGTCGTTCGCGGGCGGTTGCCAGAGCAGGGAAACCGCGGCACATGTCCGATAACGGAAGCATGTGATGTGCCTAGAGTGGCACTGCGTACCCAGAAGGTCAAGGGCAATTACAGGCAGAAACCAGAGGAAAACCGGACATCTGCCAAAGTTGGAACCATAGTGGTAACGAGCAAGGGCTGCGTGCAAACGTCTGCATCTCGTCGCTTGGCCGCTGCTTAAGGGTGCGAAAATGCCGACATGGGCGACGCACGCTACGGACGGGAGGCAGCCCGGGCGCTGCTGTATGAGTGGACGGCAGGCGAAAGTCTGCGCAAGCACGCGTTGGCCGTCGCGATATGCACCGAGGCCTACGGCAAGCTCGAAGCCCTGCGCCTGGCGCTCAGCGGTGATGCGATCGAGGCCTTTGCGGAGCCGTACGCCTGCGCCGGCCTGCTGCACGACATGGACTACGAACGGCACCCGTCGCTCGAAGAGCACCCGTTTGTGGGAGTGAACTCCCTGCGCGAGCTGGGCTGGCCGGAGCCGATCCTGCACGCCATCCTCGCCCACGCCGACCACACGGGCGTCACCCCGGAGACGCACCTCGACCGCGCCCTGTTCGCCTGCGATGAGCTCTCCGGCTTCCTCACCGCCTGTGCGCTGGTCAAACCCTCCAAGGCGATCGGCGATGTGGAGATAGCGGGCGTGAAAAAGAAGATGAAGGACAAGGCCTTTGCCCGCGCCGTGAACCGCGAGGACATCACCCACGGCGCGGAGCTGCTCGGCGTACCACTCGAGGAGCATATCGGCACATGTCTCGTGGCAATGCAGGCGCGGGCAGCCGAACTGGGCCTATAACTGGCGCTTACCCCTTTGTCGGAACGAAAGGCAGGGGCCGCCTTTACTGGCAACCGCGTAGGATCAGCAACCACGCGAGCGAAAGCACGACCGAGCCGACCACCCCGACGGCGAGAATCGCAGCGCGGCCGACGGGCTCGCGGCCGGACCTCTCGTTTTCGGCAGGTCTTTCCGGGTTGTAGCGAATGGGAAACAGCGTGTTCTGCGGAATTGCCTTCGTCGCGCTGAACTGGCCAGTGTGCAGCGCACCATCGACGAAGTAGTTGAAGGAGATGACGAAGTGCCGCGAAACCGGAAGGCCGAACGCGAGTGCGCGACCCGCGCCGAACTCATACTTGCAAGCCGTGACGGTGGCCATTGCCTCCGGCCAGGCGGAACGTGTCTCGATCGGCTCGGCCATAGCAGATTCAGATGCTGTAGGCGATCAATACGGGCCACTTGATCAGGAGCGCAGTCGTCGCACGCCCTCATCGGCAAAGGCCTGGTGAATCGCCTCGACGGTGCCCGGCAGCCCCACCGCGCGGGTCAGGTCGTCAACGACATGGCTTTCGAAGCCGAGCCGAGCCGCAGCCGTGGCCGAGTGGCCGACGCAAAAGTCGAGCGCGACGCCGACAAAGAACAACCGCGTGAGGCCGCGCTCTCGCAGATATCCGGCCAGCCCCGTGGGGGTCACCCGATCATTCTCGAAAAACGCCGAGTAGCTATCGACACCCCGGCGAAAACCCTTGCGCAGAATCAGCTCGGTCTGCGGTAGCTGAAGTTCGAGGTGGAGCGAGGCGCCTGCTGTGTTTTGGACGCAGTGGTCAGGCCAAAGCGTCTGCGCGCCGTACGGGGCCTCGATGCTGTCGATCAAGGGCTGCTTGCCCGGATGGGCACTCGCAAAGGAGATGTGGCCGGCCGGATGCCAATCTTCCGTGACGATCACGTGCGCGAAGCGTGTCGCGAGCGCGTTGATGCCGGGAATTATCTCGCCCGCGCCACGCACCTCCAGCGGCGCGCCGGGCAATGTGAAATCGTTCTGCATGTCGACCACCAGAAGAGCGTCGTGCGGCGAGACCGCGAGCGGGGCCATGGAGGCGATTGTAGCCGGGGGTGCTCCGATGAACTCGCACGGCGACGCGTTTGCGCTTCTAGGTTCAAGGTTCATTAGACTGGCCCGATGGATAGAGCGGCGGTGTCGAGTGAAGCGCGGGTGCGGGTGCGGTATGCGGAGACCGACCAGATGGGCGTGGTCTACCATGCCAACTATCTGGTGTGGTTCGAGGTCGGACGTGTGGAGCTGATGCGCTCGCTCGGCTTCGACTACCGCACGCTCGAGGCCGAGGAGGGCTGCATGATCGCCGTCGTCGAAGCCACAGCCCGCTACCGTTCCCCGGCTCGCTATGACGATGAGCTCGTCATCCGCACACGATTCAAGGGGGTGCGCGGCTCGATCGTGCAGTTTGCCTATGCGATCGTGCGCGCACGGGATGAGAAGCTTCTCTGCACCGGAGAGACAACGCACGTCGTTGTCGGGCGCGACCTGAAAAAACGAGCCCTGCCCGCAAAGTACCTCGCCTCCTTTCGGGCAGCGATGACCGAGGTAGCACCGCGTCCAATCGTGGAGGCCGAGGCCTAGTCGCCTGCTTTCCGCGCCGCCTGCAGCGATGTGGATCCAGTTGCCTCGGTTGCGATGGTCTGGGACAGCCGCGCGCTCTCCCAGCTCTTGCTGTACTTCCAACTCACGTAGGCCGCATGGTAGAGATGCAGCAGCAGGCCCTCGCGGCCATCGAGGAAGCCCAGGCGAAGCACGAAGTTCTTCGCAAACTCGAGCGCCGGCACACACAGCACGTTCCAGTAAAACGCGAGGAGCGATCGGCTCACGCGGTGCTGTTCCACCAGCAGACGCGCGCCCAGCGTGCTATATCGATCCATATGCTCCAGGTACGCCCCGAGCGTCGGATAAGCGTGATGGATGAGATCGAAGTCAAGCGTCTGCGCAGTCCCGTCAAAGGCGATCGTCTCGTGCACCGGCCGCTCGCTGAACGGCGCGAACGCGACGGCATTGCGACGAAACAGACGCAGCTTGGCATCTGGATAATAGCCACCGTGGCGGATCCAGCGACTCAGAAAGAGATTGCGCCGGCGAAGGCAAAAGGCGTCAAAGGGTGTTTGGCTCGGCAGCAGCGTGCGAAGCTGCGCCTGCAACTCGGGCGAGAGCTCCTCATCGGCATCGAGCGACAGCACCCACGTCCCGCGACACTTCGCGATCGCGAAGTTCTTCTGCGCGGCAAAACCGCGCCAGGGCTCGAAGAAGACCCGAGCGCCAAACGCCCGCGCAATCTCCAGCGTGCGATCGCGCGAGCCGGAGTCGACGACGACGATCTCGCCGGCGAAACGAACGCTCTCGAGCGTCCGCCGCAGATTCATTTCCTCGTTGTAGGTGATGATCGCCACCGAAAGCAGCGGCGGAAGCGCAGCGCCGTCCGGTAGCCCGGTTGCGTCGCTCGTCTCCAGGCGTGTCACATGGTCCAGAGGGTTCAGAAGGTCTCCGCAGCGGCTCGGATGTTTGGTGGGCCCAGCGTACCGGTTGAGCCTCTCCCGGCATTCGCGATTACACGAGCGTAATACTCGGATTCTCCAGAAACTCACGCAGCAGCCGCTCGGTCAGCGGCAGCAGCGGCTCGCCGGTCCGCGCCAGCACAAAGGTCCCCTGCTCCGCGGACCAGTCGAGCTTGAAGCTGGTCGCCTGCGCCGAGATCCATAGCTGCCGCACCGGCGTCTGCGGTGTCAAAACAAACTTCCCCGGCCGATCCTCGAAGAGAATGTTGAGAACACCGTTGTTCTCCTCCGCCTCGAAGCCGCCCTCCTCCTCTGCGGCGATGAGCGACTGCTTCAGGCGGTCCAGCGCACGGTCTGTCTCACGGCGGAAGGTCGCTTCGTCGATCATAGGCATAGTCTACGGCAGGCCGTCGCGAGCTTACGACGTGCGGGAGCCCTGAGCCGCGGCGAGGTGCATGGGCGAGATCGTGTATCGACTCATCCCTGCCTTGACCGACGGATCACCCTCCAGAAACCGCTCCGCTTCCGCCGCATCCTCCATCTCAAGCACCGCGAAGCCGAAGGCGCCCTCGGCATCGAGCACCGGGCCGTAGGCCAACACCTTGCCCGCGTCGAAGAATCTCCGGACGTACATCCCATTCTCAACCATCAGAGTTCGCTCCTCGGCCGTCATGTCCTGGGCGAAGGTCGCGCGTGGCGGAATCAGGCGAACGAAAAAGTGCTGCCTGTTCATAGGGCTCTCCTATTAACTGCGGCCACGGCCGAGCTGCCGGCTGCGCCTCGGCCCGAGGGCAACCGAAGCACCTTCCTAAAAAGGAATGTCGTCGTCGGTAATGCCTTGATCCCCGTAGTCCGGCGCACCGGCAGGCTGTCGCTGGTCGAAGCTGGCGGTGTTTGCACGCGCATAGCTCGAACTCTGCGCCTGACCGCCGCCATAGGAAGCTCCGGCGTCGCGAGGCGCCCCACCGCCGGCGGAGTCGCCGCGCCCGCCCAGCAGCTGCAGATCGTTCACCAGGATCTCCGTCTTGTACTTCTTCTGGCCGGACTCCTTGTCATCCCATGAGCGCGTCTGGATCTTGCCCTCAACGTACACCTGCGAGCCCTTCTTGACGTAGTCGCGAACGATCTCGGCCGTGCGCTGAAAGGCAACAAGATTGTGCCACTCCGTCTTGTCCGTCCATTGCCCGTCCTGTCCCTTGGTCCGGTCCGTCGTCGCGAGGGAAAACGTTGCGATGTTCATGCCGCCCTGTGTGGCGCGGATCTCGGGATCCTTGCCCACGTTGCCGACCAGAATGACTTTGTTGACGCCTCGTGCCATGGGTTTGGGGGTCGCTTTCTTCCGGCAAGACGGGTGCTCGCCGCAAAATCTCTGAGCGTCGAGGATAGCAGAGGGGCCGTGTCGTGCGTCGACGGAAAAGCTTAGCGCCTGCGGTCAAACGTCAGCTTCATCGCGGCAAGAACCAGGGTCAGGGTGCCGGTCGGCAGACAGCCCAGCGCGACAATCAGCGCAAGCCATCCGGCGCTGGTGTGCGGCCCCTGCCGCGTATACCCGCCGAAGAACATCGGCACCGAGGCGGCCGCGAGCACGCCGGTTCCGAAGATGAGGACGCCGGTACGAAGGATCTTGCGCGTGTCAGGCTGCATCGTCGGGGCCGTCCAGCCTTTCTAGCGGTAAACCGCAAGCATGGCATAGACGATGACGCCGGTGACGGAGACATACAGCCAGATCGGATAGGTCCAGCGCGCAACGCGTCGATGCGTGCGAAACCGCCCACTGAGCGACAGAAAAAAAGTAATCAGAATCAGCGGTAGCGCCACCACCGACAGAAAGATATGCGAGATCAGCAGCGAAAAGTAGGTGGTGCGCAGCGCCTGACCCGTCGCCAGAAAACGCATATCGCCATGCAGCGCATGGTTGGTGATGTAGGTGACCAGAAACAGCGACGAGAAGAGGAATGCGGTAAACATCGCATTGCGGTGTGCCGTGACCTCGCGCCGGCGGATAAAGAAAAGGCCGAACAGAAGAGCGACGGTGCAGGCGCAATTGAGCACAGCGTTGAGCGCCGGAAGAAAGGTCAGGTGCGTCCCAGCCACATCGCTCGGCGCATGAAAGTACACCAACCACGCTAAAAAGGCACTGGCCGCCGCGGAGACGCCGATGATGCCCGCGATCACCGCCGGCGGGGTGCGGTACGGGACGGTCTGGGCGAGCGTGGTCTGTGTGGGCATGATGGTTGCTAGAACAGCAAACGACCCCGCGCCGTGAGGATCATGGCCGCCAGCAGCAACGGAAGATAGATCACGCTGGCCTTCAACAGATTCCGCGCCAGCATGCGCGACTCCGGCGCGAGCGGGGCACGCACAATCCCGGCAAAGCGGATCGTAGACCAGAGGTACCCTAGGCCGAGCACCGTAGCCGCGATCGTGTACGGCCACGCCGTCACGTGCAGCCACGACAGCCACAGCGACACCGGAATCATCAGCACAGCGTAAAACAGACTCTGGATAACCGTGGAGCGGGCTGCTTCGGAGACTGGCTGCTGCGTCGCCGTAAGCCGGATTCCGCCATGGCGGTAGTCCTCCCGGTACATCCACCCGATCGCCATGAAATGCGGAAACTGCCAGACAAAGATCACGGCAAAGAGCGCGACCGCGGGCCACTCGATAATCCCCCGTGCGGCGGTCCAGCCGATCAACGGCGGCAGGGCCCCAGGAAACGCGCCGATAAAGGTGTTGAGCGTGGTAAACCGCTTTAACGGCGTGTAGATGCCCACATAACCCGCCGCCGTCAGCAGGGTCAGCGTACCTGTCAACGGATTCGTGACTCGCGCAAGATACAGCGTGCCCAGAAAAACCGCGGCGAAGCCAAGCAGCAGGCCGTGCGAAAACGAGATCCGACCCGCGGCCATCGGACGCTGCGCCGTTCGCTTCATGTGCGCGTCCGATCGTCGCTCGAGCGCCTGGTTCAGCGCCGAGGACCCGCAGGTCACCATCGCAATGCCCGCCAGCGCCTGCACCATCCCGGCATGGAACGGGCTGATGCCGCTCGCGAGCGAGCCCAGATAGAAACCTGTGCCCGCGGTAATCACCACCATGGTCGAAACACGCAGCTTGAATAAGGTCGCGTAGTCCGTCAGCAGCGATGGGCTGGCCGCGTCTTCAAGACGAGCGGCGAGGTGCTGGCGCGAGGTGAGGGTAACGGCCACATCGTCAGTCTAGCGCGAGCAGGAAGCTCCTCGGCCACCGTCTCTCGCTGTGGGCGAAGCTCCACGAAGCGGCCTGCGGCGGCTCACACGCATCTGTGCCGCTCCGCCGATGAGAGCTCACACGATGCAATCACCACGCAACTCTCGACAATCTTGTTCGTGGTATCAACATGGCCGCAAACTGCAAATACAGCACACGAAGTGGTGCAGTCATCGGATTGACACAAAGGTCTACGGACACACGGAGGAACGATGGCGTTATCGAAGACCACCCAGGATCACGAAGAGATCAAAGCATGGGCAGAAGAGCGCGGGGCAAAGCCCGCCGAGGTAGCAAGCACCGAGGGCAAGGGCGGCCCGGGCATCATCCGTCTGGAGTTTCCCGGCGCGCCCCACGCTAACGACAGCAACCTCAAAGAGATCTCGTGGGAGGACTTCTTCGAAAAGTTCGACCAGAGCGGTCTGGCAATGGTCTTCCAGGAGGTCACGGCGGACGGAGAACGGAGCAACTTCAACAAGCTGATCCACCCCGAGAACGCCAGCGCCAGCGCAGTTCCGAGCGGCGGGTCCAAGACGGCAGCAAAGAAGTCTGCTTCCAAGAAGTCCGCGCCGGCTAAGAAGACCTCCGGTTCCGCCAAGAAGGCCACGGCCGCCAAGAAAGCTCCAGCAAAGGCTGCCGCAAAGAAATCCGCACCCGCCCCCGCGAAGAAAGCTTCCGCAAAGAAAGCACCGGCAAAGAAGACGCCGGCAAAGAAGACTGCGGCAAAGTCGGCGGGTAGAAGCAAGAGCTCGGCGGCCAAGGGCGCAGCGAAGAAGACCGCGCCGAAGAAGACCTCCGCAAAGAAATCCCCCGCGAAGAAGACCAGCCGGCGATAGGAGCAGCTTCGGTGTTGCACGATCAACCGTGCAACACCGCGTCTCATCCCACCCTGCTCACCCAGCCTGCTTCAGGCTCTCTCGATCTGCTTCGCTGCCGCATCGATGATATCCGTAATTGCATGGATCTGCTCGGTCGTGAGCGGTCCCGGCTTCATGCGGAGCGCCATTCGGAAGTTCGCCACCGCTCGCTCGATCTGCTGCATCGGTCCGCTGGTCTGCTCGGCTCGCGACTGCTCCATCCGGGCAAAGATCGCGTCCACTGTCTTTGCATTTTCGGTCAACGCCTGCTGCCCTGCCTCGGTGATGGCGTAGAGCTTTCGCGGGCCCTCGGCCGTCACCGTCGCGTGTCCCATCTCTTCCAGCATCGTCAACATCGGGTAGATCACGCCCGGACTTGGGGCGTAGCCGCCACCCATACGCTCCTGAATCGACTTAATGATCTCGTAGCCATGGCTCGGCCGCTCCGCCAGCATCTTCAGGATCACAAACCGCAGATCCCCGGCGCCGAACATTCGCATCGGCCCGCCACGGCCACCACGAAATCCGTGCTGCCGCTCCTCAAACTGCTCAAATCTTCCCCGGAATCGTTCCTGCCGATCCCTCTCTCCACGGCCAAACTCCGGACCATGGCACCCACGTGCGTTCATATGTGTTCTAAACATGAACAGATAGTATCACGATATATCTTATGTGCAGCGCAGAACCTCTACGCGCCCCCTCTTTTCCCTGGAAGGTATGCTCGAAGTTGATCCATGAAACGTGTCCTCACTGCCCTTGTCCTGATCGGTCTCGTCTTCGCCCTGATCTTCTTCGGTCGGCTCTGGATGATCACCGTCGCCGCCCTGCTCGTCGCGGAGCTCGCCGCCATCGAATTTCTGGCGCTCGCCCGCGTCGGTGCTGAAACGCACGGAGCCCGCCTGCGCATTCCGCTCGCCTGGATGCTGCCCGCGACCGCGCTCCTCTTCGCCGCCACCCTGCCGACCTTCCCGGTCGACGCCCAGCTCCCCATCCTCAGCTTTCTGACGCTGGCCCTCTTCGCCTGGAACGGCTTTCGCTCCCCCGCCATCCAGGTGCTGCCCGACACGGCGCAGGGGCTCTTTGCGCTCATCTGGATCGCCTACCCGCTCACCCTGATTCCCGTGCTCTGGAAGCAGGAGGACGGCCCGGCGCTGGTCGTCTTTCTCATGCTCGCCGTCTGGTCGGGCGACATTGCCGCCCTCTACGTCGGTCGCGCCATCGGTCGCCACAAACTCGCCCCGCGCCTCTCCCCCGGCAAGACGTGGGAGGGCGCCGTCGCCTCCATCCTCGGCTCCATCGCGATCACCGGCCTGCTGATTTACGTCAGCGATCGCCTGATCGCTCGCGGCAACCTCATGCTGCACATCGGGGAGCCGATCTGGCAGACACTGCTGTTGGCCGCCGTGCTGAACTTCGCCGCCCAGCTCGGCGATCTGCTCGAGTCCGCCGTCAAGCGCGGCGCCGGCGTCAAGGACTCCGGCACCCTGCTCCCCGGCCACGGTGGCATCCTCGACCGCATCGACGCCCTCCTGCTCGCCACGCCCGTCCTCTGGTACGCCCTTGTCCTCAAGGACGCCGCCGGCCTCGGCCGCTTTTAGACCCGTAACGACCTGCCGTACAATCACCACACGATGAGCTCCGCGAAGAATATCGTCGAATCCTTCCGAGAGGTCGTTCAGGACCTCCTTGTTCCCGAGCTCCGCGCCGTCAAGGTCTCGGTCGATTCACTTCACAACGAGATGACCTCGTTACGCACCGAAACCAAGCTGCGCAGTGAGAAGCTCGAGCAGGATGATCCAGTCAAACGACGAGAAACACACCCAAGCCGTGCAGGCACTCTCCAGCAAGCTCGACTTCGCGATCGACATCCGCAAGCGCCTGGCCTCCCTCGAAGCCCGCCTGCCACGGCAGTGATGCCTACTGGGGACAGGTGACTCGGCTTCCAGCTACTCCCCGCGCTCGCCCCTTCCCTGTCCCTTGGTCTGCGAAGATGGCTCAGTGAAGAATCTCGCGATCCTCGGCTCCACCGGCTCCATCGGCGCCTCAACCCTTTCGATCTGCGAGTCCTTTCCCGACCGCTTCCGCCCGATCGCCCTCGCCGCCGGCCATAATCTCGACACAGCCCTCGCCCAAACCCTTCGCTGGCGCCCCGAGCTCATCTCGGTCGCCACCGAGCAGCTTGCCTCCCAGCTCGAACAGCGCCTCCGCGAGCACGGCCACACCGGTACCGAGGTCGTCCACGGCACCCCCGGCACAGTACGCGTCGCCACCCATCCTGCCGCGGACTTCGTCGTCTCGGCCATCGTCGGCGTGGCCGGGCTCGAAGCGACCTATGCCGCCGTCCAGGCAGGCAAGCCCGTCGGCCTCGCTAATAAAGAGTGCCTGGTCGCCGCCGGCGAGCTCATCCTCGCCGCGGCCCGCGAGAACAACGTCCCACTCCTCCCGATCGACTCCGAGCACAACGCCATCCACCAGTGCCTGCGCGGTGGCCGCGCCGGCGAGGTCCGGCAGATCTGGCTTACCGCCTCCGGCGGCCCGTTCCGGAACACACCGCTCGCCGACTTCGCGCACATCACGCCCGCGCAGGCGCTCAAGCACCCTACCTGGGTCATGGGCCGGCGCATCACGGTCGACTCCGCCACCATGCTCAACAAAGGCCTCGAGGTCATCGAGGCCTGCCGCCTCTTTGCTCTGCCCCCCGCGCAGGTCCGCGTCACCGTGCACCCGCAGTCCACCGTCCACTCGCTGGTCGAGTTCGTCGACGGCAGCATCCTCGCGCAGATCTCGGTCACCGACATGCGCCTGCCGATCCTGTATGCCTTGTCCTACCCCGACCGGCTGGACGCCACGCCCGCGGCCACACCGGGACCAGCCCTCGCCTTCGATCTCGCCGCGCTCGCGCACCTCGACTTCGCGCCGCCCGATCTCGAGCGCTTTCCCTGCCTGCGCCTCGCCTATGAGGCCGCGGCTGCCGGTCAGGCGCACTGCATCGCGCTCAACGCCGCCGACGAGATCGCCGTCACCGCCTTTCTCGACGACCGCACCTCCTTTCTCGGCATCCCCCGTACAATCGAAGAGGTGCTCGGCCTCACCCCCGCGGCCTCCCCTGCGTCCATCGCAGAGGTGCTCGTCGCCGACAGGGACGCCCGCCACCGCGCCGAAGAGATCGTCTCTCGCCGCGCCTGACCGCTTCGCCCGTCGCACCCGCACCGCCGCCGGAGGTCCACAGCTCGCCGCATGTCCACCGTCCTTGAACTCCTCATCGTCCTCGGCATCATGGTGCTGGTCCACGAGACCGGCCACTTCATCACGGCCAAGCTCTGCGGCATCCGCGTCGAGGTCTTCTCGATCGGCTTCGGCAAGCGCCTCTTCGGCTTCAAGAAGGGCGATACCGACTACCGGCTCTCCCTTTTGCCGCTCGGCGGCTACGTCAAGATGGCCGGCGACAACCCCGGCGAGCACGCCACCGACCCCGGCGACTTCAACGCCCATCCGCGCTGGCAACGCGTCCTCATCGCGCTCTCCGGTCCGGTCTCGAACTTCCTGCTCGCCATCTTTCTGATGACCATCGGCTACATGCTGCACAACGAGGTCATCGAGTATGTCACCGGCCCGGCTATCACCGATTACGTCTCCTCGAAGACGCCCGCCGCCGTCGCCGGCATGCAGTCCGGCGACACCATCGTCCACTACGACACCATCGACAATCCCACCTGGGAGCAGGTCGGTGTGCGGTCGTTGCTCAACCTCAACCACACCGTGCCGATCGCCTTTCTGCACAACGGCCGGCGCACCGACGGCACCCTCTTCGTCGAGAACCGGGGCGAGGCCGAGACCTTCTCGCTCGACAAGCTCGGCCTGATTCCGCGCATGCAGACCACACCCATCCAGGTGCAGGCGCTTGAGCCCAACATGCCGGCCGCCAAGGCCGGGCTCAAGCCCGGCGATCGTCTGCTTTCGATCGATGCCTTGCCGTTCCACTCCGTGGACGCGCTCCTGACCTATCTGCAGGATCAGACCGGCAAACCGGCACAGCTCAAGGTCGAGCGCGCGGGCCAGACGATCCCACTCACAGTGACACCGGAGTTCGCCGACATCGGCAACGGCACCAAGGACTATCGCCTCGGCTTCCAGGCCGTGCCTCCACCGATCAAGGTGGAGCAGCTTCCGCTCGGCAAGGCGCTCACCGCCTCCATCGCCTTCAACCGCAAAAATGCCGCGCTCATCGGCGAGGTCCTGCGCGGCATGTTCACCCGCCGCGTCTCCGTGCGCTCGCTTTCCGGCCCCATCGGCATCGGCCAGCAGGTGCATGAGGCCGTGCAGATGCCCGGCTGGATGCCCATCATCGGCATCATGGCCTACATCTCGCTCAACCTCGGCATCTTCAATCTGCTGCCGTTCCCCTTGCTCGACGGCGGCATGATCCTCTTCCTCCTCATCGAGGCCGTCCTCCGCCGCGACGTCGATCAAAACATCAAGGAGCGCGTCTACCAGGCCGCGTTCGTCGTCCTGATCGTCTTCGCCGCCTTCGTCATCTTCAACGACATCACCAAGCTCGGCATCTTCAGCAAACTCAAGCCCTGACCCTCGCTGGCACTTGCGGTTGCCGTGGCCTGTTTTCGTTGTCATCCTGAGCGCAGCGAAGGACCTGCTTTTACCGTTGCGCTTAGCTTTTCGCCTCTTGCTCGCTCTTGCCGGGAGCGGTGCTCAATAGCACCGACAGCAGCATCATCCCGCCCGCCACATAGAACGGCAGCCCCGGCACCCGCCACCCGCTCCAATCCCCGACCGCCTTCGCGAACAGCACCGTGAACAGCCCCGGCCCCAGAATTCCCGCCACCCCGCGCAGGCTGTTGATCGCCCCCTGCAGCTGCCCCTGCTCGTTCGGCCCCGCCGCCCGCGACATGATGCTCTGCGAGGCCGGCCACGCAATCGAGGTTAGGTTCAGCAGCGGCATGCCCAGCAGAAACACCGCACCCCGCCGCGCCGCCGCAAAGATGATATAGCCAATCGCCCCGCCCAGCAGCCCCAGCTGCACCGCCCGTCGATCCCCCACCAACTTCGACGCCCGACGCACCAGAAACACCCCATACAGAATCGTGATCGCCCCCAGCGCGCCCAGCGAGATCCCAATCATCCGCGTGCTCCAGTGATAGCGATACTGCGTGTACAGCACATACACATTCAACAGCGAGTTCTGCGCCACATACCCCAGCAGCAGCACCCCCGACAGCACCAGCAGCGTCCGCGTCCGCGACAGCATCCGCACCGATCCCACAGGATTCGCGCGCGCCCACCGAAACGGACTTCGATGCTCCCGCGGCAACGACTCCGGCAACACAAAGAACCCGTACACCGCATTCAGCAGCGACAACGCCGCCGAGACCCAGAACGGCAGCCGCGGGTGAAAGCCCGCCAGCCAGCCCCCCAGCGCCGGCCCCACCACAAAGCCGAAGCCGAACGCCGCCTGCAGCATCCCAAACGCCGCCGCGCGCCGCTCCCGTGGCGTCACATCGCTCATGTAAGCCTGCGCCGTCGGCACACTCGACGCCGTGATCCCCGACAAGATCCGCCCTACCAGCAGAAATCCGAGCGACGGCGCCATCGCCATCAGCACATAGTCCAGCCCCAGCCCGAAGTTCGACAGCAACACAATGGGCCGCCGCCCAAACCGGTCGCTCAGCGATCCCAGCACCGGCGAAAAGAAGAACTGCATCGTCGCGAACACCGTCCCGAACAGCCCGATCACCTCAGCCGTTCGGGCCGCGGATCCGCCGACAAATCCTTCCACCAGATTCGGCAGCACCGGCGCGATCATTCCCAGCGCCAGCATGTCCAGCGCCACCGTAAGAAAGATGAACGCCACCGCCGCGCGCTTCGGCGGTCCCACCACCGGCGCCGGCAGCTCGTCCGGCCCGGGCAGGTCCGTGGGGTCGTCCACGCCCGATCGTCGCCCCGCTTCCCTGTCCTGCCGCATCCGCATCGGCCCCTTGCCTACTTCACCCTACCCTGCCGCCTCGCCGCCGCCGCGCAGCTCCGCGATAATCTCGCCCGCCGCGACGCGCGCCGCCTCTTCCTCGCCCGGCGCAAAGCTCACCGCGCCTACGCGCGCATGGCCGCCGCCGCCATAGCGCATGCAGATCGCCGCAAGGTCAGCTAAGCTCCCCTCCGGAGTCGTCGTCCACGGATTAGTCCCCACCGAAACCTTTACCCGCTGCGGTGACTTCGACAGCCCCACCGTGTACGTCGCCTCCGGGTGCAGATAGTACGGAATGAACTTGTTCACCGAATCCACCGGCTCGTCCGTCACGTCGTAGGTCAGCACACCCCCCTGCACATACGCCCGATCCCGCAGCAGCTCCATCATCTCCCTGTGCTTCTCCAGCAGCGGCCCCAACTCGCGGGCCACAAACTCCTGCCGCACAACTTCCCCGAGCGGCATCTCCGTCAGCAGCGGAATCACCCTCAGTCCAAACCCCTCCGTCGTCGCATTCTCCAGCGCCATCGCCAGCTGGATCGCCGGCTCGCGCATCCCGACCGCCGCCTCCGCGCTCTCGTACTTCGCCCCGTCCACAATATCCGCCCAGCGAATCAGATCTGCGAGCGGCTCCGTGTTCATCCCAAACCGTTGTCCCGCGACCTCCGCGATGAAGCCAGTGCAGGACGGCCTATGCACGTCCAGAAACTGCTGCTGACGGCTCACCCGACCCTCGCTCACCGCCTGCTCATAGGCGCGGAACGCCGCCGCATCCTCCAGCGTCGGAAACGCGCTCAGGTGATGGTCAAACCACCACGTCAGCTTGGGTGATCGCACATATTTGAAGTCCACCACCGCGTTCTCCTCCGCGGTCAGCATCCCCGGCTCGATGCCCCCACCCGCCGTGTGCATCAGCCCCTGATAGCCAAACTCGGCCTCCGCCGCCACGCACTCGCGATAGAAGCGTGTAAACAGCGACGCCGAGCACGCTCCATCAAAGCATCTATCGTGATACAACACCTTGACCATCTGCCCATACCACCCTTCTTGCTCGGACCCACTGCATCCCGACCGAATCCTCAAGCATAGCGGCATCGAGGGCAGTGTCAAGCATCGCTCCGGTCACGCTGAGGAACCTCGCCGTCGCCTTTCACGTATCTACCAAGTAGTCTGACCACCGAGGGCACTTTGCCGGATTTCATTCACACGACAAGCAGTGCTTCTGATCCGCAGCCTGCCTCCATGTCCGCCGAGAGCGCGCAAGCGAGCGATCTCTCCCACGCTGCGCCTCCGCCCGTCTCCGCCAAGCGCTCCATGCCGCGTTTCATCTTCTTCGGCGCCGATGGCCTGCGCGCGGGTTGGAGCCTGCTGCTCTTCTCTCTGCTGATCTACATCTTTTATTCGAGGATCATGGCCATCATCCACCGGCTCGCGCCGTCCTACGGGCTGCCAAAGGAGACAATGACGCCCTTCGGTAGCATCGTGCGGGAGGCCATGCTCTTCCTTGTCGTTGCTGTCATAACCTTTGTGCTCGCCCGCATCGAGCGCCGTCCGCTGCGCGCCTTTGGTATCGGCGCCACACCCGGCGCCGCGCGGCAGTTCTTCACCGGCCTTGGCTGGGGTGTGCTGATCCTGTCCGCCCTGGTCGGCACACTGTCGCTCACTCACCAGCTGGTCTTTACAGGGGTCCTGCTTTCCGGCCCTTCCATCCTTCGCTTCGCCGCTGAATGGGCGATCGCCTTCTTGCTGGTAGGTCTCTTTGAGGAGTCCTTTCTTCGCGGGTACCTTCAGTTCACCCTTGCGCGTGGTCTGGCCGGCGTTCTCCGCGCGATGACCGATTCGCCCTACACCAAAGCCATCGGCTTCTGGATCGCCGCCGCCCTGCTCTCGTTCTACTTCGGCCTCGGCCACCGCACCAACCCCGGCGAGAGTCCCATCGGCCTCGTCTCCGCCGGCCTCATCGGCCTGGTCTTCTGCCTGTCCCTGTGGCGTACCGGCTCGCTCTGGTGGGCGATCGGCTTCCACGCCGCATGGGACTGGATGCAAAGCTTCGTCTTCGGTGTGGCTGACTCCGGCATGCTGGCCCAGTTTCACCTGCTCGCCTCCCATCCCCAGGGCCGGCCACTGCTCTCCGGCGGCACCACCGGCCCGGAAGGCAGCCTGCTCATCCTCCCCACCACCGCACTGATTGCCGCGATCGTTCTGCTCACCCTCAAGCCCACAGGCTGGCCCACGCCCGGCAGCGCGCTCTCCCCCGCCACGCTCCCGCCCCAACCCTGAGCCCCATCCGTCCTCCGTTCACTGCTCCGCCTGCTGCCGCGCCTCCGTCAGGTCCAGCTCGTTCAGCAGTCGGCTCAGCACGCCATCGCCGATCTTTCCCTCGTCCCGCAGCCGCACCGCCGTTCGCCGCTGCACTTGTACCGCGCCCTGTGCCAATGACCGCATTCGTCGGTAGGTCTCCGCGCCCTCGCCTTCCGTCGTCGTGCCCGTGGTCAAGACACCCTCCCGCACCGCCCTCAGCCGATGCTGGTACCGGTGCAGCAGGTCGCGGACAGCGTGGGTCAGCTCCTTGCCGCCCCCTGAACCCTGCTCTCGCAAATAGTGGATCGCCTCTTCAAGCACCGCGCCGCGCGCCGCCATCTCCTCCGCGCGGTCGGCGCCGCCATTGAGCCCGAGCGCTCGCACCAGCGCCGGCAGCGTCAGCCCCTGCAGCACCAGCGTCACCAAAATCACCGCAAAGGTCAGAAACAGAATCAGGCTGCGCTGGGTGAACGGCCGACCGCCGCTCAGCGTCTCCGGCAGGCTCAGCGCCGCGGCTAGGGCGACAACTCCGCGCATCCCCGTCCACCCCACCACAAAGACCTGCCGCGCCCCCGGCACCTCGATCTGCTGGTGCAGCACATGGCGCCGCAGCAGAAACGTGACCCGCGTCGCCGGAAACACCCACGCCAGACGCAGCAGGATCAGCACCCCGCTGAAGGCCGCGCCATACTTCAGCAGCGTCGCCAGGCTGTAGCCGTGGATCTCCGCCAGCACATACGGCAGCTGCAGACCGATCAACAAAAACACCAGCCCGTTCAGCACAAAATCCAGCGTCTGCCAGCCACTGTTGACCTGAAGCCGCGTCCCGGGCGAGAAGAACCCGGCGCTTCGCCGGCTCAGATACAGCCCGCACGCCACCACCGCCAGCACACCCGAAGCGTGCGCCTGCTCTCCCGCGAGATAGGCCGCGTACGGCACCACCAGGCTGATCACCATCTCGACCGGCCCGTCGTCCACCCAGCGCTCCAGCCACGCCACCACCACGCCGAGCAACAGCCCCACGCCGATACCGCCGCCACTCAGCCACAGCAGCCGCAGCAGACCGCCGGTCACCGTCGGAGTCTCCCCAGTCTGGAGCATCCGAATGCCGAACTCGAGCGCGAGCAGCCCCGTCGCGTCGTTCAGCAGGCTCTCGCCCTCGAGAATCTCCACGATGCGCGCCGGCAGGCCTACCTTCTTCGCGATCGCCGCCGCCGCGATCGCGTCCGTGGTCGCGACCACCGCGCCCAGCACAAAGCCGCTCTTGAAGTCGAGCGCCGTGACAAAGTGGTCGGAAAAGAGCGCGATGCCCATCACCGTGAACGCCACCAGACCCACCGCAAGCATGACGATAGTTACAAGGTTGAAGCGGAACTCGCGCCAGCTCGTCTGCCACGCGGAGGCGTACAGCAAAGGCGGCAGAAAGATCAGAAACACCAGCTCCGGGTTGAGCGGAACCCGCGGCACATGCGGCACAAAGCTCAACAGCAGCCCCGCAATCACCAGCACGATCGGGTACGGCGTCTTCAACCGCTGCGCTAACACCGCAAAGGCCGCGACCAGAACCAGCAGCACCAGCAGAACGGCCTCGATGCCATGTATGCCCGCCCCTCCGTTCATGCCGCTTGTCCTCCTTCGCACTGCCGAACGCTACCTGGCTCTGCCCCGCACGCCGGCACACAGGCCATCCCGCACCGTGGTGTGCCCGCCTCTCGAAATAGTAGGCTCCCATTGCGGCTACGTTCCCGATGTGCGCTAGGTCTGTCCGTTGCCGACGCTTACCGCCACCCAGACGTGCTTGTGCCTTCGCCGTACGCACGGCAACATGGTCTTGATGCTCCCCGCCGCTCTTTCCTCCAACGACCCTGCCAACGATCCGGACCCAACCGAAGGCATTCTCGCCCACCGAGGCGGACCTCCACCCGATCCTCCCCAGGCCGTTCTTCGCCGGCGCCGCATCCTCCTCGCGGCAGCGACGCTCGCCGCGTTCCTCGTTCTTCTGCTGCTCGCCGCGGCGCTCTTTGCCCGCCACTGGCTGCGTGCCGCCGTCGAAAGCAGTCTGCCGCAGACCACGGGCTCTCTCCGGGTCACCGGCCTCGCCGCCCCTGTCCCTGGCCTCGCCGCCCCCGTCTTCGTCCATCGTGACCCGCGCGGCACCCCCTCGATCCAGGCGCGCAGCCTCGACGACCTCCTCTTCGCGCAGGGCTTTGTCACCGCCCAGGACCGCCTCTTCCAGATGGACACCCTGCGCCGCCACGCCGCCGGCGAACTCGCCGAAGTCCTCGGCAAGCACCTCCTCGAGCACGATCGCTCCCAGCGCGTTCTCTCGCTCGGCCCCACCGCCGATCGCATCCTCGAGGTGCTCCCGCCCGATCAGCGTCACGCCTTCGATCGCTACGCCGCCGGCGTCAACGCCTCGATCGCCCTCCAGGCAGCCCATCTGCCGGTCGAATTTCGCGTGCTCGCCTACCAGCCCCGGCCGTGGTCCGCGCGCGACTGTGTCCTAGTCTCCCTTGTGCTCTTCGAGGAGCTCACCAATACCTTTCCGGAGAAGCTCGAGCGCGAAATGATCACCGCCTCGCTCGCCCCCGGCGCCTCCCCGGAGCTTCGCGCGCAGCTCCTCGCCGATCTCTACCCCGTCGGCTCCTGGCGCGATCACCCACCCTCCCAGCCCCCCGCCGATGTGACCGCGCCCCTCGACGCCGTCCCTGAGATCCCGCTTGATGAATCGCAGACCCGCCTGCGATCGCCCGTCAACTCGCCCGCCTCCCTCGCCGCGCTGCGCCAAAGCCTGGCCCCACTCTTGACCCACGCCGAGAGCTGCATAAACTGCCGTGCCGGCTCCAACAACTGGGCCGTCTCCGGCGAGCACACCGCCTCCGGCAAGCCCCTGCTCTCGAACGACATGCACCTTTCGCTCACCGCGCCGGGCATCTGGTACGCCGTCGATCTTCAAACCACCGAGCCCCCCTCCGTCTCCGCCGCGCGCTCCGAGAATGTCGCGCCTCGGCCCTTTCACGTGGCGGGCGTCTCGCTGCCCGGTGTTCCTTTTGTCGTCTCCGGCCACAACGATCATGTCGCCTGGGGCTTCACGAACCTCGGCGCCGATGTGCAGGATCTCTTCCTCGAGCACCTGCGCGGCGCCGGCCCGACCGCCGAGTTCCGCTCCACCGACGGCCAGTGGCACCCGATCATCCATCGCACGGAGCAGATTCGCGTGCGCGGCAGCGCCACCGTCACGCTGGACGTCGCCTCGACTGTGCATGGCGACATCGCAACACCCATCCTCACGCCCCTGCTGCCCACCGAGCAGCGACCCGTCGCCCTTCTCTGGTCGCTCTACGACACCGCCGGCTTCTCTCTCCCCTTCGCCGCCGCCGACGCCGCGCCCGACGGCGCCGCGCTCGCCGCCGCCTTCGCCGGCTACACCGGGCCCACCCAGAACCTCATCTACGCCGACACCTCCGGCCACATCGGCTACCACGCCATCGGCCGCATCCCCGTGCGCGGCTCACTCGCCGCTCCCACCCCGCTCGCCCCGCTGCCCATCGAAACCGCCGCGCCGGACGCCGCCACCCACGAGTGGGCCGGCTTCATTCCCTTCGAGCAGCTTCCCGCCACCACCGACCCCACCGGCGGCATTCTCGCCACCGCGAACTCCCGCATCACGGCCGACAACTATCCCTTCCCAGTCACGCTGAACTGGGGCGCGCCCTACCGCACCGAGCGCATCTGGCATCAACTCACCGGCGCGCGCGGCCTCACGCCCACCGACATGCTCCGCCTCCAGACCGATGTCTACTCGGACTCCGACAAGCTGATCGCGCACCGCTTTGCCTACGCCATCGACCACACGCCGAACGCCTCAAAGCCGCTCCGCCGCGCCGCCGATCTGCTCCGCTCCTGGAATGGCGAGGTGTTGGCGGACACACCCGCGCCCGCCATCGTCTCCGCCGCGCGCACCGCCCTGTGGACCCTGCTGCTCGCGCCCAAGCTCGCCACGATGACCACACCGAACCCGGCGGACACGGCAAAGGCACACAGCTCGCCGCTAACGCTCTACACCTGGGGTGAGCGCGATATCGCGCAGGAACAGATCATCACGCACCAGCCCGCGCGCTGGCTGCCGTCAACCTACGGCAGCTGGGACGAGCTCTTCTCCGCCGCCGTCGCCCGCGGCCTCAACGACCTTCACGCGCCCTCCGATCCGGGAAAGCTGCGCTATGGCCGGAACGAGCCGACCCAGATCGAGCTGCCCCTGTTCGCGCAGTCCATCCTGCTTCGCCGCCTGATCGGCGTGCCCACCGGCACCCCCGAGCTGAGCCTCCCGGGCAACGGCCGCACTGTGCGCCAGACGCACCGAAACTTCGGTGCCTCCGAGCGCCTCACCGTCAGCCTCACTGACCCGGTCGCGGCGACGCTGGTGCTTCCGCTCGGGGAATCCGCCAATCCCGCCAGCGCGGCCTTCCTCGATCAGCTCTCCGCATGGCTCGGCGGCAGCTCTTTCCCCCTCCCCTTCGGCTCCGCAAACACCGAAAACGCCCTCACGCTGGAACCGCGCTGATCACCTGCCGCTTCCATTTCCACGACCTTCCGCGCCGCGCCTCGTCGTAGAAAGAGGCCGTTCTGCGGGAAAGCCGGTTTGCCTCGCCTCCCGCGCACCTTCTACACTCAGAAAGCGCCGCCTGCAACATCGCGGCGCAACCGCACCAGCCTCCTAGGCTCGCGCGGGGAGGTTCAATGCGTCGGTTCGTCAGTCTGTTCGTCGTTCTGTTTTTCAGCATCCCGTTCGGCATCTCGATCGCAGGCTGTAGCAAGGGAACCACCATCGTCTTCTGCAATGGCTTGGATTCCGGGCCCGCGGTCGGTCAGTTAAGCAACCTCACGCTCACCCCGGTGATCTTCGGTATCTCGCTTGATAGCGGCGCTTTCGGCCAGCTCACGCCCCCCAGCGGAACCGACTGCAAGGGCACCACCGTGGCCCTGTCCTCGGTTACCTACGGAGTTAGACCGCAGGATGTCGGCCTCGTCGACGTCGTCCCCTCCGGCGCAAACGCCGGCAGACTCTGCGCGGGCACCTTCAATCGCAACACCGGCGGCGGCGTCGCGGACTACACCGTCTGCAACCCTTCCACCCGCTCCGGCACCGCATATGTCACGGCCAGCAGCTCCGGCGCGGTCTCGAACGCGTTGCTTATCTTCGTGCATCCGGTCGTCACCGCGATTACCGTCGGTCCAGCCAACGCAAGCTGCACCGGCACCGATGTCGACACTCACTGCTGCGCCTTCTCCACCGTCGGCGGCGTCACCGCTCCCACCGGCACCTACGACGGCAACTCCTGCATCTCGCAGAACGTCGCCGGCCAGCTCGCCGCCCGCGTCTACGCCGGCACCGGCAACAATCTCCAGAACATCACCTGCAGCGTCGCCGGAACCAGCAGCACCGGCACCACCGTCTACGCTCCTTTGGTCGGTCACCTCACCTACACACCGCAGGATTCAACCGTCGTCACCATCGACGAAAACGGCATCGCCACCGCGAAGTACCCCGGCTCCACCGTCGTCAACGCCACGATCGCCAACAGCTCTGCGGTCATTGCCTCCTCCACCGCCGGCTATTTCTCGACCTGCCCGCCGGCTTCGATCCAGCTCAGCGCCACCAACGTCGCCGGCCCCGCCGTGACCGTGAACCAGAACAACGTCCAGCCGCTGTCGGCCGTCGTCACCGATACCCAGGGCAAGCCCATCAACGGCCTCGCCCTCGAGTTCGTCTCCAGCAGTCAGCGGACCCTGCCCAACGGCACCAGCGGCGCTGTCACCCCCATCTTTCCCGGCTCCGGCGAGATCACCGCCATCTGCCAGCCCCCCACCTGCAACAACGCGCCGCTCAACCAGCTTGGTCTACACGGCAACGGCCTGCCCGTCACCTCGAACCAGCTGACCATCAACACCCCCGGCACGAACTCGTCTGTGCTCTACGCCGCCAGCACGCAGTCGCTTCTGCTGTCCATCACCGACTTCGCCACCGGCACCGCGGGGTCCACGATTCGCCTGCCCTTTCAACCGAACTCCATGGTGCTTTCGACCAACGGCGGCACCCTCTACCTCGGCAGCAGCACGGAGCTGATGGTGGTCAGCGCCGCCTCCGGCGCGGTCGCCGGGCAGTACGTCGCCGCCCGCGGAGAGGTGCTGGCCGTCTCCCCCGATAACAACACCGTCGTCGTCTCCGATCCCACACGGCAGACCGTCTCGTTGGTCACCACCGCCGGCGCCGTCACCTCGACCTACGGCGGCGTGGGCACAGCCGCCGAGTTCTCTCCCGACTCCACCACGGTCTATATCGCTGCCGGCGATCAGTTGGTCGTCCACTCCACCTACACCGGCTGGACCTCGATTCCGCTCGCGACCGCCGCGACCGACATCGCCGTCGGCCGCCCGGCGGTCGCCGCCTTCCTCGCCGGCAGCACCACCACCGCGCACGGCTACTGCCCCGTCACCACCGCCTCCGGCACCGGAGCGACTGCCACCACCAGCAATCAGTACTACCCCGATGCCGGCGTCGCCGCTGAGATGACGGACCGCCTCGCCGTCACCAACGACGGTCTGCACGTCCTCGGCGCCACCGTCACCCCCAACCCGACCCTCGTCGACCTCTCCCTGACCAGCGCCGCGGGGCCAGGCCTGCCCGTCGGCGCCTGCCCGGCGAACGGCCTGCAGTTCAGCGCCACCACCATCGACCGCGCCGTGCTGCCGGGTGTCACCGCTTCGTCCATCACCGGCGTCGACGTCGCTTCCGACTCTACCTACGCCTTCATCACCTACCTGGGCTCCGGCGGCGTCCTTCCCCTCTATATGCCCTCGGGATCGGCGCCCGGCACGCTCAGCTCCGTCGCCCTCTCCGGTACGGCCACCGCGCCGATCGCCGGCGTGCTCGCCTCCGACAACAACACCTTTTTCGTCGGCACCACCGGGGACAACTTGATCCACCTCATCACCCGAGGAACCACCGGCTTCACCGACAGCAGCACCCTCAATCCGCAGATCGTCGACAACAACGGCAACTCCGTCCCCGTCAATCTCCTCCAGCAGCGGCCGCGCAAAATCACCTAGCGCTACCCGTCCTTGGCGCTTAACCTACGTCAAAAAGGGGTCCCGCTTCGGGACCCCTTTTCATGCCGCGTCCCGCCGCGATCTACACGAAGCGCTTCTGCAACAGATCGCGTGCAATCGCGTCCAACACACCATTCAAGAAATGCACCGACTCCGGCGCCGCATACCGCCGCCCGATCTCAAGCGCCTCGTTGATAATGATCGGCCCCGGCGTGTTCGGGTATCCCAGCATCTCGGCCACCGCCGTCCGCAGCAGGTTGCGGTCGACCACCGCCATGCGCTCGAGCCGCCAGTTCTGCGCGTGCGCCTCGATCAGCTTGTCGATCTCATCCTGCCGCGTGCTCGCCAGCCGATACAGATCCTCCGCGAAGCCTCGCGTCTCGTCGTCCACGTCGTCGCGCGAGTCCCAGAAAAGCTGCGACACCTGCTCCGGCGTGTACTTTCCTAGATCCTGCTGAAACGACATCTGCATCGCAAGCTCGCGCGACTTCCGGCGCGTTCCCATCAGGCGCTCTCTCCCACACCGACGGTGTTTTGCGCCTGCGGCGCCATGGCCGTGGTCGCCATCTTCGCCTGCAGGCTCGCCATCTCGATCGCCGCGCTTGCCGCCTCGAAGCCCTTGTTGCCCGCCTTCAGACCGGCACGATCGAGCGCCTGCTCCAGCGTCTCGCAGGTCAGCACGCCAAAGGTGTGCGGCACTCCGGTCTCCTGTTGCGACTGCCCGATGCCGCGCGCCACCTCGGTATAGATGGCCTCATAGTGCGCCGTCTCGCCGCGCAGCAGCACGCCCAGGGTGATGATTGCGTCGAAGCGGCGGCTCTCGGCCAGCGTGCGCGCGGCCCCGGGAATCTCCCACGCGCCCGGCACGCGCACAATCTCGATCGCCTCCCGCGCGCATCCGCTGCGCAACAGCGCATCGAGCGAACCCTGCAGCAGCCGGTCGGTGATCACGGCGTTCCATCGCGCCACCACGATCGCAAAGCGGCACCCGGCCGCCGAAAGATCGCCTTCAAGCGCAAGGGGCCGCCCATGGAACGGATTCTCCGACTCCCAAAATCCAACTGCCAGATCCTCCGCGAGCGACACCGTGAACAAGCGCGATCCCCAGTGCGTCGGCGCAATCTCCGACGGCCTGCCCACCGGGGATTGCACGCCCTCGGCCCTCGCCCACGCCGCCACCGTGCGATGCGCCTCGTCGAGCGCCGTCACCTCAATCAGCAGCGGAGGCGTCGCCGGCGCACGGCCGGAGACGATCTCTAAGTTGCCGAGCGGCGCCAGAAACGCCGAGCCCCGGCCCTGCTCATCCTGCCAGCCGCGGCCGGCCTCGAAGCCGAGCGCGCCCAGCAGCGCCGACAAGCGGTCATACAGGTCGCGCGACGGAATCGTCTGCACCAGCGTCATGCCCTTGATCATGTCTCGATTCTACGTCCGTCGCCCATCCCTGCACGGCAGCGGCGCCCATCACCACCCAACACACGTAATCGCTATCCGGCGCCGCGCGTGTCATCCTCACGCGTCCTCGCCCGCGGCCTTGGTATGCTCGTCGCTGTGCCCCGCTCCGCGCTTCGCCCCGTACCCCTCGCCTCCTCGCTGCTGCTCGCCATGGCTTTGGCTGGCGGGTGCCGTCGCGACGCCGCGACCGCAGAAGCGCAGCCCACCGGCGCGGAGCAGCAGCGCCAGATCAACGACCAGGTGCGCGCCGAGCTCGCGTCCATTCCGCCCCCCACCAAATCCCGCTTCGCCACGATTCGCTCGCTCGATCAGTGGCGCAACCCCTACCTCACCGTGCAGGACAACCTGCTCGTGCTCCACGTCACCATCGCCGACGCCAACTCGAGCGGCTTCGGGCAGGAAGGCGTCTTGCGCCCCATCGGCGCCCGCCAGCAGACCCTCAGCATCCGCGCCGGTGAGCTCCCCGCCGCACTCAACGCCATTCCCCAGACCGCCTGGCCCTATGGCCGTGTGCTCGCCGTCGAGGAGGCGCACAACACCCCAAAGGCCGTCGAACCGCAGGTCCGGCGCACCATGGAGAGTGTCATGCGCACCTTGAGCGATCTCGGCGTTGTCGTCTACGAGTGGACAGACAGCGGTCCCGAAATCCGCTAGCCTCGTTCGCCCGCTCTCGCTCCGACATCTCACGCACAAGTTGCCTCGCCTCTCACGCGACCTCTTCGCCATAAAGCGAAAGCCGCCGAACGACGAAGCTACCCAACCGTGCATCCCATCGGAAGACACTAGATAGCGCGTGCCGGACTCGCGCCGTCGACGCAGGGAAGGACAGCATGATCACGGGAGAACAAATTATCGAGCGCGCCATCGCGCTCAAGGATCACTTCGGTGTGCCAAAGACGGACGCACCAGACCACGCCAGCTTGACGCCGAAGTCGCTGCTAAAAGGCATGCTCGCCGGAATGATCGGTGGCATCGTCGCGACCGCGGTCAAGACCATCGCCGAAAAGATCTACCCGCCCCGCGTCCACGGTGAGCCTGAGCCGCCCAGTGTGCTGACGGAGAAGATCTCCGGCAACTCCCTTCACGGATCGGCCAAGACGGTCGCTGCGGAGACCATCCACTGGGGCTTCGGCGCGCTTACCGGTGCCGCTTACGGCGCGCTTGCGGAGTTCTACCCCGCCGCTACCTCGAAAGAGGGCGCGAGCTTCGGCCTGACCCTGATGGCGCTGACCCACAACTCAGCCCTGCCGGCGCTCGGCCTCTCCGCCGACCCACAGGATCAAAACCCGCGCGAGCACACCAGTGAAATGATTACGCACATTCTGTATGGCGTCACCACCGAGCTTGTGCGCTCCCTTGTCCGCAAGCTCATGGACTGATCCGGCGCACACGACGATCTCTGAGCGCAAGCGGCTCCTTCCCGTTTGGCCCCGCGTGTACTGGGGTAGCAAAATGGTCGTCCCGCCGTTACAAAACGGCTAAACTGTGCTCCCTCAAGCTGCTAGGGCCTGCGCACAATCAACGCGCTCGATCACTGGTCCTGGCCGTTTCACGCAAGCACCTTCACCCCACATTCCAGCCCACTTGATTTCCGCAGGTGGGCGTTCATCGGATAGAAGCCGAGCGAACGTCCGTGCCGGTCGCTTCCTATAATTCTCCCTACCGCGCATCTGAACGACAGACACCCAACATCGCGGCGGACGCCCCACGCGTCCCGGTAAGGATCGAATGGCAAAGGCCACAAAGAAGATTGTCATCATCGGAGCCGGTCCAGGAGGCTTGGCGGCTGCCATGCTCCTGGCCAGGTCCGGAGCACAGGTGACGATCGTGGAAAAGAGCGCAAGAGTTGGCGGTCGGACCGCCACCATGGAGCAGGATGGGTTCCGTTTCGATATCGGCCCCACCTTTTTTCTGTATCCGCAGGTGCTCAAGGAGATCTTCGCCGCGGCAGGCTACGACCTCGATCGAGAGCTCCCCATGCATCGCCTCGACCCGCAATATCGGCTGGTCTTCGGCTCCGGCGGTGAACTGCTCGCGACTCCCGATGTCACCCGCATGAAGCAGGCGATCGCCGCCATCTCACCCGAAGACGCGGAGCGATTCGACGCCTTTCTCAAGCACAACCGCACCAAGCTTTCCAGCTTTCTGCCCTTTCTGCAATCTCCGTTCACCAGCTGGCGCGACCTCACCAAGCCGCAGATGATGAAGCTTCTGCCGCTGCTGGCACCCTGGCGATCGCTCGACTCCGACCTGCAGGTGCACTTCAAGGACGAGCGCATTCGCCTCGGCTTCAGCTTCCAATCGAAGTATCTCGGCATGTCTCCGTTCCGCTGCCCAAGCCTGTTTTCGATTCTCTCCTTTCTTGAGTACGAGCACGGCGTCTTCCATCCCGTCGGCGGCTGCGGCTCGGTGACCCAAGTCATGGCGCGGCTCGCGCAGCAGATGGGCGTCGAGATCCTGCTCAACGAGCCGGTCGAGCAGATCGAAACCGCCAACGGCGTCGCCACCGGAGTCAAAACCGCCCATCGATCGCTCAAGGCCGACGCCGTCGTCATGAACGCCGACTTCGCCAACGCCGTGCGCAAACTGCTGCCCAGCGTGAGCCGCAAGCGATGGACCGACGCTCGCGTGGCGAGCCGGCGTTACTCGTGCTCCACCTTTATGCTCTATCTCGGCATCCAGGGCCGCTACGACAACGTCTCCCACCACACGATCTATCTCGCCAAGGACTACCGAAAGAATCTGCGCGACATCGAACGCGACCACCGCATCTCCGACGACCCCTCGTTCTATGTGCAGAACGCCTGCGTTACCGACCCGACCCTCGCGCCTAAGGGAGACAGTACCCTGTACGTCCTCGTTCCCGTCACCCACGACACCGGCTCGATCGACTGGGTCGCCGAGACGCCGCGCCTGCGATCCCTCACCCTCCAGCAGATTCGCAAGATCGGTTTTGAGGGCGTGGAAGATCGCATCCTCACCGAACGCGTCGTCTCGCCCGCGGATTGGCGCAGCGAATTCGATCTGCATCTCGGCGCGACCTTCAGCATGGCGCACTCACTCAATCAAATGCTGCACCTCCGACCCCACAACCGCTTCGATGATGTGGAGCGGATGTATTTGGTCGGCGGCGGCACGCATCCGGGCAGCGGCCTGCCCGTCATCTTCGAGTCCGCCCGCATCACCGCTCGTCTGCTGCTCGACGATCTGAAGCTCGATCCGGCATGGAGCAGCTCCGCCCAGCAGTCCTCCTTGCTGGAGCCCGAGTCCGTGCTTGAGGTCGCCTCGTAGTGCAGACGTTCGTCATTACCGATGGTCTGCTCGACGAGTCGGGGCGAGAGGACCAGCCGATGTCCCTCGCGGAGCCGTCGTCCACGACCCTCGCCGTCGCCGCGCAGACCCAGGCGCCTTTGGCTGTGGACGCGCAGGTAGTCTGGGCCGCCGTTCCGCTCCCACGTCGGCTCAGCGTTCTGCGCCGCGCGCGCCATCTGCTTGCCGTTCGCACCGAGCTCCTGACGGCGGCGATCGCCCCGGAGCTCGTGCGCTCTCCCGCCGACACGCTCGCCGCGGAGGTCCTTCCCTTGCTCGCCGCCTGCCGCTTTCTCGAGCGCGAGGCCGCGTCCATCCTCCGCACGCGCCGGCTCGGGGCTGCCGGCCGACCACTCTGGCTCGCCGGCCTGCGGTGTGAGATCGAGCGCGTGCCGCTCGGCACGGTGCTTATCATCGGCCCGGCAAACTACCCCCTTTTTCTTCCCGGCGTGCAGGCCCTGCAGGCACTCGCCGCCGGCAACGCCGTAATCTGGAAGCCCGGTCGCGGCGGCAAGGCCGTGGCCCAGATCGTCGCTCAGGCCCTCGCCGAAGCCGGCCTGCCTGCGGGACTCCTCACCGTCACAGGCGAGGACGCGAGCGCGGGGCAGGCAGCGATCGAGCAGGGCGTCGACAAGATCGTGCTCACCGGCTCCGCGGCCACCGGTCGGGCTGTGCTCCACCTCGCGGCCGAGCGACTCACCCCCGTCATCGCCGAGCTCTCCGGAGCCGACGCCGCCATCGTGCTCCCCACCGCCGACCTCGATGCCGTCGCCGACGCCCTTGCCTTCGGCCTGCGTCTGAACGGCGCCGCCACCTGCATGGCGCCGCGTCGCCTGCTCCTGGTCGATGCCCCCCTTGCCCGACGCGACGCCCTGTTGCGCGCCCTGCGCCTCCGCCTTTGCGACCTCGCGCCCGTTCCGCTGCCCGCCTCCGTCTCCGCCCAGCTTCGGCCCTTGCTCGCCGACGCCGTCGCCTGTGGCGCAAGCGTCGCACACGGTGGGTGGTCCGACGACGGCACCTCCCTCCTCCCCACGCTTCTTATCAACGCCACGCCCGCCATGGAGCTCACCCAAACCGACCTCTTCGCGCCGGTGCTCTCTGTCATCGACGTCCACGGCGAAGCCGGCGTCCTTCGCGCGCAGACGGCCTGTCCGCTCGCCCTCACCGCCGCCATCTTCGGCGACGAATCTTTAGCCCGGCAGCTCGCGCGCCAACTTCGGGTCGGCGCCGTCCTCATCAACGACCTGATCGTCGGCACGGCCGACCCACGTCTGCCCTTCGCCGGCCGCGGCAGCAGCGGCTTCGGCAGCACGCGCGGCGCCCAAGGTCTGCTCGAGATGACCGCGCCCCGCGTCATCGCCGCGCAACGAGGATCGAGCCGCCGACGCTTTGCGCCCACCAATGCCCTACACCTTGGGCTTTTCGCCGGTCTCGCCGCCCTGCTCTACGCAGGAACACTGAACGATCGCCGGCGAGGTCTGCAAACGCTGTTCGCTGCGGCCCGCAAACTCGGCGCCGCACAGCGCAACAGCATCGCGCCCACAAGCGCCAAACAACATTCAGAAGTGGAGTAACGATGCGTGTCGGTGTCATCGGTTCCGGTCTGGCAGGTCTCTCGGCGGCATGCACCCTCGCCGCGCGCGGCCACGAGGTCGAGGTCTTCGAGAAAAACGCCTGGCTCGGCGGCAAGGCCGCCCAACTGCGCGAACAGGGCTTTCGCTTCGACATGGGGCCCACCATCCTTATCCAGCCCTCCATGCTGCGCAAGATCTTCGCCGAAGCCGGCCGCAACCTCGACGACTACGTCACCATGATCCGGCTCAACCCGCAGTGGCGCTGCTTCTTCGAAGACGGCAAGGTCCTCGACCTCGAAGACGACAAGCGCGCCATGGCCGCCAGGCTCGAGGCCGAGTGGCCC
Source organism: Acidobacteriaceae bacterium (assembly GCA_965277125.1). GTDB lineage: Bacteria > Acidobacteriota > Terriglobia > Terriglobales > Acidobacteriaceae > Edaphobacter. Next base: position 1,952,331 of record CBDIBU010000005.1, read on the forward strand.
GGCATGGGCCGCGGCTACCTCAAGTTCCTCGAAACCTCCGAGCAGCTCCACTCCATCTCCGATCGCTTCTTCTTCTGGAAGTCCGTCGGCTCCATGCGCGACACCATGGACGTCGGCGGCGCCTTCGACCTCAAGGTCCTCCGCGATGTGCTGCGCATGCGCCTCGGCAAGACCGTCGCCGGCACCATCCGCGAGTTCATCCCCGACGCCAACACCGCCCAGATGCTCGACCACTTCGTCCAGTACGTCGGCAGCTCGCCCGACTCCTCGCCCGCCATCCTCTGCGCCATCGGCCACATGCAGATGGCCGAGGGCATCTGGTACCCCATGGGCGGCACGCGCGCCGTCCCCGAAGCTCTGGTCAAGCTCGCGACCGAGCTCGGCGTCCGCTTCCGTACCGAGACCGAGGTCTCCACCATCGAGACCGATGCCCCCTGGCACGGCGGCCGCAAGGCCAAGCACGTCACAGGCCTGGTAACAAATCTCGGCGAACACCTCCCCTTCGACGCCATCATCTCCAACTCCGACGCCGTCCGCACCCATCGCGAGCTCATCGGCGGCACCGTCGCCAGGCACTTCGACGAGCGCCGCACCTACGAGCCCGCCTGCTCCGGCGTCGTCCTCTACCTCGGCCTCAACAAACGCTACGACCACCTCGCCCACCACGATTTCGTTTTTTCACGCGACCCCCATGAGGAGTTCCATCACATCTACGACCTCGGCGAACCCGCGCCCGACCCCACCTGCTATCTCGCCGCCACCGCCGCCAGCGACCCCGCCAGCGCCCCCGCGGGCGGCGAAGCCCTCTACGTCCTCGTCCACACCCCCTACCTCCGGCCGCATCACGACTGGTCGAAGATGTTCCCCGCCTATCGCCAGCTCATCCTCGACAAGCTCAAGCGCACCGCCGGCCTCACCGATATCGAGGACCGCATCGTCTTTGAGTCCGCGCTCACGCCCACCGACATTCACAACCGCTACCGCGTTCTCAACGGCGCCATCTATGGCATCTCCAGCCACGGCCACTTCAACGGCGCCTTCAAGCCGGCGAACCGCAGCACGGACATCGAGGGCCTCTACCTTGCCGGCGGCTCCGCGCACCCCGGCCCCGGCATGCCCATGGTGATGATGTCCGGCTGGATCGCCGCCGACACCCTGGATCAGCAGGCGCGCGCGATGGCCGTGTAGGCTCATCGCAGCGCCATGTCCAGCAAGACGAAAGAAGATCCACACAACGCTCGCGTTCCCGCCGTCTCACGATCGGCGCTGTTCTTCTTTCTTAACATCGTGCGCCTCAACCTCCGGCGCAGCTTTCACAAGGTCCGCATCGAGGGCGCGGAGCGGTTCCGCGACAACACCGGTCCCATCATCATCTACATGAACCACGCCAGCTGGTGGGATCCCATGATCGGCTTGCTCCTCTGGAAGCAACTCCCAGGCCGAAATCACTATGGGCCCATGGAGGCCGCGTCGCTCGATCGCTACAAAATCCTCTCCAAGATCGGCGTCTTTCCCGTCGACAGTAAAGGAAATCGCGGCGGTCTCCAGTTCATTCGGACGGCGGAAGCCATCCTGCGTTCGGGTGGCGTGCTCTGGGTGACCCCGCAGGGCCGGTTCGCCGACGTTCGCGAGCGGCCGCCGGTCTTCAAGGCAGGCCTGGCCAGCCTGGTCGCGCGCGTGCCGGACTGCACCTTGATCCCCCTCGCCATGGAATACCCCTTCTGGGACGAACGCACCCCCGAGGCGCTGCTCTTTGTGGGCCAGCCGCAACACCGACGCGACGGAGAAGCCGCCGCCGATCTCGAAGCTCGTCTCGCCGGTGCGCTCGGCTCGGCCATGGAAGAGCTCGAACGACGTGCGCGCACACGAAATCCCGCCGCCTTCTCCACCATCCTGCTCCACGGCCGAGCCGGTGTCGGCGGCTTCTACGGCCTCGGTCAGCGCCTGCGCGCCTTTCTTCTCCGTCGCCCCTACCAGGCCGAGCACACCGTCGAGAGCACCTTCCCCAAGCACCCCGAGCAGACCGAGTCGTGAGCCTCCTGCTCGACCTCGCCGCCGTCGCCGGCACCCTCTCCGCTCTTCTGCCGTGCACGGTGTTCCTGGGCAACCTGCGGCTGTATCGACCGCCTCCACCGGCGCCGCCCGGCGCCGCCCCCCCGCGCATCTCGGTCCTGATCCCCGCCAGAAACGAGGCCGCCGGCATCGCCGCCGCCATCCAAGCCGCACTCGCCAACACCGGCCTCGACCTCGAGGTCATCGTGATGGACGACGCCTCGACCGACAGCACGGCCGCGATCGTCCGCGCTTCCGCCGCGCGCGATCCCCGTGTCCGCCTCGAGCATGCGCCCGCGCTTCCGCCAGGCTGGAACGGCAAGCAGCACGCCTGCTGGGCCCTGGCCGGCACGGCCCGGCACGATCTGCTGTGCTTCCTCGACGCCGACGTCCGCCTCGCGCCCGAAGCCCTCGCCCGCATGGCCGCCTTCCTCAACCAAAGCGGCGCCGAGCTGGTCAGCGGATTCCCCCGCCAACAAACCGAGACCACCCTCGAGTGGCTGCTGCTGCCGCTCATCCACTTCGTTCTGCTCGGCTTTCTTCCTTTGGCCAGCATGCGCCGCTCCACCTCCCCCGCCTATGCCGCCGGCTGCGGCCAGTTCTTCCTCGTGCGCCGGGCCGCCTACCTCGCCTGCGATGGCCATCGCGCCATCGCCGAAACCCGCCACGACGGCCTGCGCCTGCCCAAGCTACTGCGTCGCCACGGCTACCGCACCGATCTCGCCGATCTCACACCCTTCGCTAGCTGCCGCATGTATCGCAGCGCCGGCGAGGTCTGGCTCGGCCTCGCGAAAAACGCCACCGAGGGCCTCGCCGCTCCGCGCCGCATCCTTCCCCTCAGCCTGCTGCTCTTCGCCGGCCAGGTGCTCCCCACTCTGCTGCTCCTGACGCTTCTTTTGCGCTGGACCACGGCCGGCGCACCCGTGCTCGCCTGCATCCTCCTCGGTGTCGTCGCCGGGTATCTGCCCCGCTTGCTCGCGGCTTCGCGCTATCGCCAGCGTCTGCGCAGCGCCCTCCTCCACCCGTTGGGCATCTGTGTTCTGCTCTGCCTGGAGTGGTGGGCGCTGCTGCGCCAACTCCGCGGCCGCACCGTCAGCTGGAAGACCCGTACCTACACAACCGCCGCAACACCGGACAGCTCCGGCCCGGCGATTCCCTGACCATCTCTGACAACCATCTCGGCTCGTCAAGCTGAAAGCATTTCTCCTGAGGTGTACAGAAGGCCACATAAGCCCGTGCCATTTCTCTCGAGGAAAATGGCCTTCACGACTGACAAACAGCGCACATATCAGAAGAAATGCCCTACACGCCCTTGCGCATCGGCTCCCAGATGAACTTGTGGATCTGCAGCGACAGCCGCGCCGGCAGCCCGTCCTCAAGCATCCAGTCCACCACCAGCCGTGGATCGAGCGCCATGTTGTCCGCCGTTCGCAGCGGACTGGGCGCCTGCTGAAACGCCGGCGATAGCAGAACGCCGCCCACCCTGGTCCCCAGCGCGTGCTCTCGAATAAAATCGCGCGCAAACTCATAGTCGAGCCGGCTCGACAGCACGAACTTCACCTCATCCCGCGCGGTCAGCGCCTCGAGGTTCTCCATCCGGAAGCTGTTCGCCGCGGCCCCCGCGCCCGGACACTTCACATCCACAATCTTGTGCACCGCCTTCGGCACCTCGCCTAGCGGCCGCTCGCCCGAGGTCTCGATCATCAGCTCAAACCCGCGCTCAAGCAGCGTCCCCATCAGTGGCAGCAGCTCGCGCGCCTGCAGCATCGGCTCGCCGCCCGTGAACTCCACCAACCGGCATGGCGCCAGCGCCTCAACCTCGCCCAGAATCTGCTCGGCGGTGTACGCCGTCCCACCCGAAAACGTGTACACCGAGTCGCACCACGCACAGCGCAGATTGCAGCCCGCCAGCCGCACAAAGATGCACGGCAGCCCGGCAAAAGAGCTCTCGCCCTGTACGGATTTATAAAGTTCAATCAGGTGCATCGGCGTGTCTCAACGTGTGCCGCCCGCGCGTGCCCGACCTGTCGCCGAGGCCGCGCAAGCCTATTCGTAGTACCGGGCAAAGCTCGTATCCGTCTCGTACAGCGTGCAATCCTTCACGCGAACCCGGCCCTTGGTCATCTGCTCGAGCTGCGTCGCGGTCTGCTGGTAAAAGTAACGCGCCAGATTCTCCGCCGAAGGGTTCAGCTCCTCGTCGAAGGGCGCCAGATCATTGATCATCTGATGGTCCAGCCGGTCGACCACCGGCCGCATCACCTGCTTCAGCAGTTTGAAGTCCAACAGCAGCCCCGAGCGGTCGAGCTCGGCGCCGACCAGCGTCACAAACACGCGATAGTTGTGGCCGTGCGGGTTCTCGCACTTTCCCTGGTAGTTGCGCAGATAGTGGCCGGAGGAGAATCCGGCTTCCACGGTGACCTCAAACATTGCTGGCTGTGTCCTTGCGGCTTCGCGTATCGGCGAGCGCCGCTGTGCCGAGCGCGATCGATCCAGCACATCTCCCATTGTACTTGCCGAGCTTCCCGATTTCGACCCGCGGGCGCGCCCTCAGTCCCTGGCGCCGGCCAGCCGCGCCCGCAGCTCGCGCACCTCGATCGTCAGCGCCTCCACAGCCTGCAGGATCTTTGCTCGCTCAAGATCATCCGGACCGGGAGTGAAGCGCTCAACATAGAACGTTCCGTTCGGCTCCAGCGTGCATCGCTTCACCTCGTTCAGCCCGTCCACGCCGTTTTTGTGCAGCACGCTGATCAGTTCCGTCTCCCGCAGGCTCTCCGCCTTGAGCGCCCTCGCGTCAATCGTTCCGTCACGCACCAGCACCGTGGGCGAGCCCTCAAAGGAAGAATTAAACCGCGGAAAGCGATATAGCAGGCGCATCAGAATCCAGTTGATCGCCAACAGCGAAAACGCCCCGATGATCCCGCCCGAGACCGAGTTGTCGTCGCCGATCATCGCGTTCTGCACCGTGTTCGACAGGCTCAGCAGCACCACAAGATCGAACGGGTTTAACTGCGCGAGTTCGCGTTTGCCGAACAGCCGCAAAAAACCGATCAAGAACAGATAAACAATCACCGGCCGGAGAACCTTCTCCAGCACCGGCGCCGAAAGGTGAAACATGCTTGCAAACATGGTTGGACCGCTCCGCAAAGGGGCTAGTGTGGCGAGGTCTTCAATTCATTTGTGGCGAGGTCTTTCATTCATTCAACTATTTGTCATCTCGACCGGATCGCAGCGAGATGGAGAGACCTGCGTCTTTGTCGCAGAAAACTTCAGAGATAGCGTTTCTGGTGCCACTGCCAGGCGCTCTCGACGATGTCGTCGAGCTCCGCGTGCTTCGGCGTCCAGCCCAGCTCGCGCTTGATCTTCTCCGAACTCGCCACCAGCACTGCCGGATCGCCCGGCCGTCGCGGACACTCTTCGACAGGGATCGGCCGTCCTGTCACCGACTTCACCGCATCAATCACCTCGCGCACGGTAAAGCCATGCCCATTGCCGATGTTGTAGATGTGGCAGCCGGGCTGCTCCAGCGCATGTAATGCGAGCAGATGCGCCTCGGCCAGATCGGCGACATGGATGTAGTCCCGCACGCACGTTCCGTCCTTGGTCGGGTAGTCCGTGCCGAAGATGCGGATCTTGTCGCGCCGGCCCAAAGCCACATCAAGGATCAGCGGGATCAAATGCGACTCGGGCTCATGCGCTTCGCCATAGCCTTCAATCGCCCCGGCGACGTTGAAGTAGCGTAAACTGACGTAGCGCAGGCCGTGACATTCATGAAACCAGCGCAGCATCTGCTCGACCAGCAACTTGCTCTCACCATACGGGTTTGTGGGATCAAGCTTTGCATCTTCGAGGATGGGGGTAGACACGGGCTCGCCATAGCAGGCAGCGGTCGAACTGAACACCAGACGATCGTGCCCTGTGGCTTGCATCACCTCGAGCAGGGTCAGTGTTCCTGCGGAATTATTACTGAAGTAGAGACCCGGGCAATGCATGCTCTCCCCAGCCTCAATCAAAGCGGCAAAGTGCAGCACACCATCGAAGTGCTGCTCGGTGAGGAGCTTCTCCAGTGCCGACCGATCACTCAGGCTGCCCTCGACGAAGATCGCCTCCCCAGGAAGCGCGGACGCCTTGCTGTGGCACAGGTTGTCGAAGATCGCAACCTCGTACCCCTTGCTCAACAGCAGGCGAGCAACAGTCCCCCCGATGTATCCAGCTCCACCCGTAATCAGCACCTTCATCGCATCTCTCCCGTCCCATTCCTGGGATCACTGCATCCGTACCACCAAAGTACCAGTGCTACAGCAAGTTGCCTACGGCACACTGCTGTCAGTCAAACCGGAGGTGAGGGCCGTTCTGAGACGACACGCATACACACGAAGCCGTGACCTTGCAACAACCCTTTTTCCCGCTTCGCCCGTCTCCTTGTATGACCCTTGCTGTCGCCGTATGACGCCTGCTGTCGTCGACTTCGCCATGACCTCGCCAAAGGCGACCCGACCGAGATGCTCTCCCTGTATCTCTTGCGGGCTTCCACCCGCAGTATGACCTCCGGAGAATGAACTCCGTGCCCCTCTGTTCGGAGGCGCACTCCTAAGGATCGGACCTATGCCCAAGCCACTTCGCAGCGAAGAAGCCCTCCCCCCTGTCAGTCGTCAGTTCAGCCACTTCGGTGTGCTGAACGACGGGAAACAGAGCCGCGCTTCCCTCATCACCTCCATCACGGTCAACGTGCTCCTGGCGCTTATTGTCATCGTGATCGGTGCGGCCGCGAAGAAGTCCATGGATCATCGCGAAAAGCTGACCAGCCTGGTCGAGCCTGTCCCCATCCCGAAGATCGAACCGATCAAGCCGAAGATCCTCCCCAAGCTGCCGCCTCCACCCAAGATCGTTGAACCGCCGAAGATCAACGTTCCCCAGATCAAGCTACCGGATCCGCCGAAGGTTCCCGAAGTGAAGATGACCCAGCCGACGCCGGTCCTCGCCCCAGCGCCGCCCAAGCAGGTCACAACGCCGCCCGCGCCCAAGGTGGTAAACCTGGGTCAGGCTATGCCGGCGACCGTGATGGCCAATAATCATCCCTCCGCCGTCTCCCTCGGCCAGCAGAACAACCCCATCGCCCCCTCCAACATGCCGGCCACCAGCGCGGTCAATCTCGGCCAACGCGGTCTTGCCGGCATGCCCGCCTCGAACACCGGCATGGGCGCAACCCGCGTCAGCCTCGGCTCGGGCTCGCCCAACAGCAGCAACATGGCCGGCAACGGCACGCGCTCCGTCCAGGGCGTCAAGCTCGGCGTCGCCGGCGGCACCGGCCCCCTGAACTCCACCGGTCGCGTCGCCGGTCCGGTCAACCTCGGGCAGGTGCAGCAGGCCGCGCTCCCCCGGTCCGTCGCGGCCGCACCGACCACCGCAAAAAGCGCCCCCAAGGTCCTCTTCAAACCCAAGCCTGAGTACACCGAAGAGGCCGTCAAACTTCACCTCGAGGGCACCGTCGCGGTCCGCCTCAAGGTCCTGCCCGACGGCGGCGTACAGGTCCTCGGCGTCACCAGCGGCCTCGGCCACGGTCTCGACGAGGCCGCTGTTCGGGCCGTGCAAGGCACCCGCTTCAAGCCCGCCACAGACTCCGCGGGAGCGCCCGTCGAGTGGGTGGGTGTTGTCAATGTAGCCTTCCAGCTCGCGGGCTGACTTTGCCCAAAGCCTGGGATCAACTAGCATTAGGTTCGTACTAACGTGACACGGTCGACCGGCAGGTCACCACAGGAGTTGCAACCCATGACCTTTCGGAGACACACCATCACGAGTCTTCTGCTGGCGTCTCTCGCTGCATCGACGCTCACCGCCGGCGCGGCCAGTCTTCCGCTCTTGGGCAAAAAGAAGAAGACCGGCGATGAGCTGCTGCCGGCGCGCAAGCCCACAGCGGCACAGAACGCGCTGATCGACAAGTCCATCGTTCGCGAAAAGGTGGTCATCAAGACGCTCAAGGAACGGGCGCCGATGGTCGAAACTTATATCCAGAACATGCGGCCGGACCCCGTCATGATCGAGGTGCCCGAGTCCGATCAGCACTTCCTCGGTCGCGTGGCCTTCAGCAAAGTGATCGGCGATGCCGCCTATCAGGTCAACTCCGACACCGCGCACGGCTCCCAGAGCGGTGGCAAGTTCGCCTTCCTCAAGCACTCCGCCAGCTATGTCACCGGCATCGGGGACAGCCTGCATCTCAACTTTCACGAGTCCGGCTTCGTGCAGATGCTGCTGATGGACTCCAACGGCTATGACCGGCAGCACTATACCTTCAGCTTCGTTCGCAACGACTTTCTTGGAAACACGCCGACAGCCGTCTTCGACGTCGAGCCCATTGCAAGCAAACAAGGCAAGCTGGCCATCACCGGGACGATCACCGGCCGCTTCTTCGGCCGTATCTGGATCGAGACCCGCGGCGGCAACGTCGTCCGCTTCAACGGAGACTTCGCCGGCACGGAAAAGACCATTCGCGAGTTCTACCACTTCGACAGCTGGCGAACCAACGTGCAGCCCGACCTTTGGCTGCCCACCGCCTTTTACGTCGAGGAAAGCGATCCGAAGAGCTCCGCGCGTACCTTGAAGTTCAAAGCTATCAATAACATCTGGGGCTACTCCCTCAAAATCCCGCCACCCGAATCCGAGCAGACCTCGCTTGAGGTCGTCGGCGCCACCGACGTCAGCAACGACGCGCAGGACGTCAGCCCGCTCGGCGCGCAGCGTGCCTGGGTGCAGCAAGCCGAAGACAACATCGTCGAGCGCCTCTTCCAGGCCGGTCTGATCGATGCCCCGAGCGCCTTTGATAAGACCCTCGAAGCCCTGGCTGGCAACATCCTCGCCTATAACGGCATCGCCGTCGCTCGTCCGATCCGGGTCCGCACCATGCTCACGGAGCCGCTCGAGTCGGTCGCCATCGGCAACACCATCATCGTCTCCAAGAGCCTCCTCGACACCACAGGCATCGTGACCCAGGACGGCGCTCAGCAGATGGGAAACCTGAACGCCGTCCTCGCCTTCCAGGTTGCTCACATCATCCTCGGTCACCGGCTGGACACCAAGTACGCCTTCAATGACCGCCTGCTCTTCCCCACAACGGCCGTCTTCAATCGAATCCCGATGCACCATACCGATCAGGACAATGAGGCTGCCGCCAAGAAGGCCATGGAGCTGCTCAGTGCCAAGGAGCTCGTGGACGGCCAGCAGTACTTCGGTCTCTACCTGCAACAGCTGCAACAGCGCGTCAAAGCGCTTAAGGCCCTCAACGAGCCCATGATCGGCGACGCCCTGATCAGGAGCGACACGGATCCGACCTTCTGGCTCGCCGCCCTGATCCCGAAGTCGCCGAAGCTCGACATCAAGGATCTCAAGCAGCAGGCCGCCATGCCGCTTGCGAGCTTCCTGAAGTACGATCCCTGGACCGATCAGGTCTTCACCCTCCACGCAGCCTTTGAACCCCTGCTGACGCCCGCTGACAAGATGCCCTTCGAGGTGGAACCCGTCTACCTAAAGCTCGGCTACTTCCAGCAATCGGCCGAGCCCGCCGCTTCCCCGGCCGCCGCTCCAGCTCCAGGTGCTGGCCAGGCCGCGCAGACGCCTGACCAGACCGCACCGGCTGCGACTGACCCCTCGCCCGCTACGACACAGCCGGCTCCCACCGCAACCGCTCCTCCACCGACGACCACTGCCACTCCCCAGTAATCTTCCACAGTCCTTCCAAGGCGCGCTCGACCTAAAGAGAAGCAGCCAAGCTTCCGCCTCAACACAGCATCATGCTCGGCGCCAAGGCGACCAAGTGATCCTCTAGGAGGGAAAGTGTTCAGACGAGTTGCAGTGCTCTTCGGTGTTCTCGGTGGAGCCCTCATGCTCCATGGCCAGGCTACGCCGACCGCGTCCCGTCCAGGAGACGCGTTGCTCGGCGCCGGCTACACCAGAGGCGCTTCGGACTACGGTCTCAACATCACCGGCTACAACTTCTACGGTGACTTCGACTTCACGCGACACATCGGCGTCGAAGCAGAGTTCCACAACGCCACCGCGCGCGCCCCAAGCCCTATCTACGAGAGAACCTATGAGATCGGGGCACGCTACTTCCGCAACTATGGGATCTTTGTACCATATGGCAAAGTCCTGGTCGGGCGAGGCGTCTTCAATTACCCGTCCTGCATCATCGGCTCACCCAGCACGCCATGCGCCAACCTCGCCTACAACATGTATGCGCTCGGGTTCGGTACGGACGTAAAGGTCCGGCGATGGCTGTACGTCCGCGCCGACTTCGAATACCAAAGCTGGCCAGGCTTCAAGGGAACCATCACCGGCGACGCCAACGGCCTGAGCCCGAGCCTGTTCTCGGTGGGCGCGGCCTACCACTTCCGCTAGGCATATCTCCTCACGGGTGCACACGGTACTGCACAAGCCTGCCATTTCTCACAAGTAAATAACCTTCACCGCGCGGCAGCGGCATCTTCACAGGAGAGACGACCTCGCCTGAGGCCGTCGACCTGGAACGGACACCTGCACAGGAATTAAGTCCTGCCTCGGAGAAGCTAGAAGTGGTACGCGACCCCAATCGTCGGCGCGGAGATCACCTCGTACCGATTCGTGTTCGCCACTGTCCCGAAGCTCGGCGCCTTCACCACAAAGCCGCGATACTCCGCACGAATATCAAAGCTCGGACTAAGTTCATACGCGATCCCAGCCCCGAACAGAGCGCCGATCCCGGTAGTGCGCTTGGTGTCCAGGCTCGTGGTCGAATAATCATGGACCGGCGAAAAGAACAGGGCAGCCGGACCAGCCTCCGCAAACGGATTGAAGTTGCGGAAGTTGAAGCTGTACACGTAGGCCGCGGAAAACTCCTGCTGCCGCGTCCGTACCCGATAGTTCGGCAGGAAGTTCGTCACAAACACAGTGTCGTACTGCGTAAACGAGTAGTTCGCCTCCAGCGCGCTTCGCGGCGTCAGCATGTAGCGATAACTGCCCAGAAACCCGGCCGCGGTCGTAGAGCTCTGCTTGTTTCCACCCGTGCCATTCACAAACGGCGTGAAGTTCCCGGTCACACCCAGGCTCACGTCCTGACGGCTCTCCTGAGCCAGCCCGGCGGCGGCTGAGGCCATCAGCACGCCCACACACATCATCATCTTCATGCTTTTCGTCTTCCCCTGGCAGCGCCCCACGCTGCACGGAGACCTCTGACGACGAATCGCCCAGACTCTCTACAGCGAACAAATTCGGAGCTCAGCTCTGAGTTATTGTACCTGCTCCAGCCGACCGAGTCCGTGCGCCCTCTGCTGTTAGCCGCGGCCACACCGTGCCCGCGCCGCCGTGGCTGAGCCTAAATCCAGCCACGGCAGCAACGATCCCCTACTGCTGCGCGGGTGGCTGCGCGTTGTCGCGGTCCTGCCCCTCCATGTGATCGTGGCGGTGCTGCTGCATCGCATCGAACTTCGCCTTCTGCTGATCGTTCAGCACGGCGCGAATCTTCTCCGTCTCGGCCTTGTGAATTTCCATCATCTTGGCGTGTTTGTCCGCGTCCTGCGTGCTGGTGTCGCCGCGCCGTGCCTGCATCTGCGAAAGGCTGTCCGCCTGGATGCCTTGAATCTGCGTCACCTGATCCGGCGAAAGATCAAGGCGCTTGGTCATCATCTTCAACATGTGTGCCTGGCGCTCGGCTGGGTTGCCGTGCTCGCCGTGCGGTGGAGGCCCCTGCTGGTCCTGCGTCGCCGCGGACGGATCTGCCGGAGCCGTGCTTTGGGCCAGCAGCGTGACCGGCGCGAGCGCCATGCCAAGAACAAGCGCCTTTGCGAAGGGAAAACGGAACGAGAGCGATGTTTGCATACAGTACCTTCCTTTGGGGGCTGCGATCGTCCGCATCACCCATCCACATGATGAAACGCTGGCGTCGGAAAATAGTTTCACCGTCGAGAATGCGCCTGTGTTCCGCGACCACCCCGCCCGCCGTCAGCGCCGGCGCTCGGGATCAAAGCAATATGGGTCCCCGCGCTTGCGCGCAAACGCCTCAATCAACCCCAGAAACGCCATCGCCGCATGGGACAGCGACGCCTGCCGCCGATGCACCACGCGCAAGCATCGTTCCAGCGGCAGCTCCGGCACCTCCACCCGCACCAGGCTCCCCTGTGACAACTCCCGTTGCACACTCAACCCAGGCACCAGCGCCACCCCGCCACCCATCTCCACGAAGCGCTTGATCGCCTCGAGTGACGGCAGCTCCACCCCCATCTGCAACGGCGTCTTGTGCCGTTTGAACGCGTCCACCACCTTTTGCCGCAGCGGCGACGAGATCGTGTGCGCGACGAAGTTGCACGATCGCAGCTCGCGGATCGACACCCGTCCAATACGCGCCAGCGGATGCGCCGGGTTCACCACAAACGCCAGCTCGTCGCGATACACCATCGTCGAGGCGAGCTGGCCATCGTCAGGGCGAAAGGTCAGCAGACCGAGCTCTACGCTGTGATTCAGCAGCTCCTCCGGAATCCGGCTCGCCAGCGATCGCTGTACCACCACCTTGATCCGCGCATGCCGCTCGCGAAACTCCGACACGAGCGGCAGCAGATACAAGCACGTGTACTCGTTCGCCGCGATCGTCAGCCGCCCGGTGTGCAGCGCCCGCAGCTCCCCCAGCGCGTCCGCGGCCTCGCCGCGCAGGTTCAACATCTTCACCGCATACTCCCTTAACAGCTCGCCTGCCGCCGTCAGCGTGCCGTCGCGCGAACTGCGCTCAAACAGCACCTCACCCAGCTCCGCCTCGAGCTTCGCGATCGCCTGGCTCACGGCCGGCTGCGTCCGGTGCAGACGTGAGGCCGCCCGCGAAAAGCTGCGCTCCTCGGCCACCGCGACAAACGTCTCCATCTGCGCCAACTCCACTCCGCTCACCTCCGCATCGCATCAGCAAGCGCGATCCGCTCTTCTGGTCCGATTAGATTTACTGATACAGCCCGCGCTCATCATAAGACCGGATTATGCTCAATACAAACAAGGGAGGCTCGGATGAGTGCAAACAACCACGGGACCACGACCGGGCTCCCGGCGGCACCTGCCATCGCGGAACCCGCCCCCGAGCGCGTGCTCTTCTTCGACACCACCCTCCGCGACGGCGAACAAAGCCCCGGCTGCACCATGCACCACGCCGAAAAGCTCCGCATGGCGCACCAGCTTGCCACCCTCGGCGTCGACATTCTCGAGGCCGGCTTCGCCATCGCCTCCGACGGCGACCTCCAATCTATCCGCGCCATCGCCGCCGAAGTTCGCGGCCCCCGCATCACCTCGCTCGCCCGCTGCCGCCCCGACGACATCGAGGCCGCCGCCCGCGCCATCGAGCCCGCCCCCGTCAACCGCATCCACGTCTTCATCGCCTCCTCCGACCTCCACCTCGAGGCCAAGCTCCGCATCACGCGCGCCCAGGCCCTCGAGCAGGCCCCAGCCTCCATCGCCCACGCCCTCCGCTATACCGACAACGTCGAGTTCTCCGCCGAAGACGCCACCCGCTCCGACCTCGCCTTCCTCACCGAGCTCGTCACCGTCGCCATCCAGGCCGGCGCCACCACCATCAACCTCCCCGACACCGTCGGCTACACCACACCGCACGAGTACCAGGCGCTCTTCGCCTACATGCGCCGCACCGCCCCGGGCGCCGACTCCGTCATCTTCTCCACCCACTGCCACGACGACCTCGGCATGGCCACCGCCAACGCCCTCGCCGGTGTCCTCGGCGGCGCCCGCCAGGTCGAGGTCGCCATCAACGGCATCGGCGAGCGCGCCGGCAACGCCGCCCTCGAAGAAGTCGCCGCCACCTTCGCCGTCCGCCGCGATCGCTTCCCTTTTCACTGCGGCATCAACCTCCGCCAGCTCGCGCCCACCAGCGCCTTGCTCTCCGAGATCATCTCCTTCGGCTGCGCCCCCAACAAAGCCGTCGTCGGCAAAAACGCCTTCGCGCACGAGGCCGGCATCCACCAACACGGCGTCCTCACCAATCCCCTCACCTACGAGATCATGACGCCCGAGTCCGTCGGCGTCACCGCCAACTCCATCGTGCTCGGCAAGCACTCCGGCCGCCGCGCCCTCGAACACCGCCTCCACGCCCTCGGCCACACCCTCTCCCGCGCCGAACTCGACACCGTCTACCACCGCTTCACCGCGCTCGCCGATCGCAAAAAATCCATCTACGACCAGGACCTCCTCGCGCTCCTGCCCACGCCCCGCGTCACCCTCTCCGAGTTCACCAACGTCCCATGAACCTAACTTCATCAACTCTGTGCCGATGCGCTCTCCGCGCCCTACTTCTCGCGGCCGTTTCTGTGCCCTGCTCGCGTGCTTATGCGGCCACCATCACAGCTGCGGCATTAGCCGGTACATGGGACTGCCATACGGCTGCAATGAACGACAAAGGCCATCCAGGAGCTGGCATCACCTTCAAGCCTCATAGTTTGCTGTTCACCTTCACCGTAGACGGCAAATGGAGCATGGAAGGGAACGGGGCGACGCAGACCAAAAAGTCTGGCACCTACGAACTCTCGAAAACAAGACTTCTGCTAAAAAATCCTGACGGATCGATATACCAGGACTGGCAAACGACCCTCAGTGATGATGCAAAGGCCCTACAAGTGAACGACCATAAGCTCTTCGAGACCTTCGAAAAAATTCCGACAAACTAGCATCCCGCAGATCCAAACTCCTGGAGCATGCACGATGAAGTTGAACATCACAGTTCTCCCAGGCGACGGCATCGGCCCCGAGGTCACCCGCGAGGCCCTCGCCGTCCTCACCGAGGTCGCCCAAGCCACCGGCCACACCTTTGTCTTCCACGAGGAGCTCATCGGGGGCGTCGCCATCACCGCGCACAACACCCCACTCCCCCAGGCCACCCTCGACCGCGCCCTCAGCGCCGACGCCGTCCTGCTCGGCGCCGTCGGCGACAACAAGTTCAACCACCTCTCCCCCGACAAACGCCCCGAAGCCGGCCTGCTCCAGATCCGCCAAGCCCTCGGCGGCTTCGCCAACCTCCGCCCCGCCATCGCCTACACCGCCCTCGCCGCCAGCTCGCCGCTCCGCCCCGACATCATCGACGGCGCCGACATCCTCTTCGTCCGCGAGCTGCTCGGCGGCCTCTACTTCGGCCAGCCCCGCGCCTGGGACCGCACCACCGGCGAAGCCCACAACACCATGCGCTACACCCGCGACGAGGTCCTCCGCGTCGCCCGCATCGCCTTCGATCTCGCCGCCAGTCGCCGCGGCAAGCTCACCTCCGTCGACAAGGCCAACGTCCTCGAGACCTCGCAGCTCTGGCGCGCCACCGTCACCGAATTGGCCCCTGAGTATCCGGGCGTGCATGTAGACCACCAGCTCGTCGACTCCATGGCCATGCACCTCATGAACCGGCCCCGCGACTTCGACGTCGTGCTCACCGAGAACCTCTTCGGCGACATCCTCTCCGACGAGTCCGGCGTCATCACCGGCTCCTTGGGAATGTTGCCCTCGGCCACCATCGGCGGACAAGTCAACCTCTACGAGCCGGTACATGGATCGGCCCCGGACATTGCAGGCCAAGGGAAAGCCAACCCCCTCGGCGCCATCCTTACCGCCGCCATGCTCCTCCGTCACTCCGCCGGCCTCGCGCGCGAAGCCGCCGCCATCCAGCAGGCCGTCCATACCGTCCTCGCCGAGGGCGCCCGCACCCCCGACATCGCCCGCGGCAGCTCCCCCGACAGCATCGTCTCCACCACCGAGATGGGCCGCCGCGTCCGCGCCTCCCTCGCCCACCAGCTCCAAATCGCCTAACCCCCCATGCCCTCGCTCGCCCTCCATCTCGCCGCGGTCGCCACCTTCGTCCTCACGAACGCGCTCGCGCCATGCCCGGCCGGTGCGCTCCAGATTCATTCGCCGCAGGTCACCCTGCACCGCACGCCCAAACCGGCGGATCTTAGCTGGCTGTGGAGCTTCGCCGAGCCCGCCCCCGATGGCCGCGAAAACGATCTCGCCCACGATCTCCGCTTCCAGGCCCTGCTCCGTCGCGACCTCACCGCCCCGCAGACCTTCTTCGGCGAGAACGAGCCGCTTCACCAGGTCGCCCTCGACTTCCTCGGCGGCCCGCCCGGTCGCGTCCTCGCCGACGACAACCGCTACCTCACCGCCGATGCCTGCGTCGCGCACTTCTGCCCCGATCGCGGCCTCCTCTGGGCAGACCTCGGCACCGCCGAGCACCTCCTCGTCTTCGCCGCCATCGACTGGATCAGCGACAACCGCACTACCGACGACAACGCCGCCGCCTACACCATGTGGGTCTTCTCCAATCGCCCGCTCGACCCCGCGCACCTCCCCCCGGCGCTGGTCCGCAGCATCGCTCGCTGGACCGCGCAACCCTCCTCCGGCAGCACCACCCTCCAAAACATCACGCGCGTCTTCCTCGTCGATCCCGACGGCACACCACACCCGCTCTCGCCCGCCGCCATCGGCGCCCACAACACCCTTCCTCCCGAGACCGCAACCGACATGAAGGTACAGCCATGAGCATCTCCCAGCCCACACCGCACCAGCCCATCCAGACCGCGGCACAGCCCCGCACCATGTTCGAAAAGGTCTGGCAGCAGCACATCGTCGCCGAGCCCGCCGGCGAGCCCACCCTGCTCTACGTCGACCTCCACCTCGTCCACGAGGTCACCAGCCCCCAGGCCTTCGAAGGCCTGCGCCTCGCCGGTCGCCAGCTCCGCCGCCCCGACCGACACCTCGCCACCGTCGACCACAACGTCCCCACCACCTCCGTCGCCGACCGCCTCCTCATCGCCGACCAGATCTCCGCCCGGCAGGTCGACGCCCTGCGCCGTAATTGTGCCGACTTCGGTATCGAATTCTTCGACGTCCAGTCCGCCTCGCAGGGCATCGTCCACATGATCGGCCCCGAACTCGGCGCGACTAAGCCCGGTATGACCATCGTCTGCGGCGACTCGCACACCGCCACCCACGGTGCCTTCGGCGCCCTCGCCTTCGGCATCGGCACCTCCGAGGTCGAGCACGTCATGGCCACCCAGACCCTCCCGCAGGACAAACCCAAGACCTTCCGCATCACCGTCGACGGCGACCTTCCCTTCGGCGTCACCGCCAAGGACATCATTCTCGAAATCATCGGCCGGATCGGCACCGACGGCGCCACCGGCTACGTCGTCGAATACGCTGGCTCCACCATCCGCGCGCTCTCCATGGAAGGCCGCATGACGGTCTGCAACATGAGCATCGAAGCCGGGGCCCGCGCCGGCATGATCGCCCCCGACGAGACCACCTTCGCCTACCTCAAGGGCCGCCGCTTCTCCCCCTCCGGTCCGCTTCACAACGCCGCCTCCGCGCAGGGCGCCTCCGTCGCAAGCGAGTCCGTCATCAACCCAAACGATATCCCCATGCCCTCGAACGAGCTGTCATCTCGACCGGAGCAAAGCGGAGTGGAGAGATCTGCTTCTCCCACCGCCGCACTTCATATGTCCTCTCGACCGGAGCAAAGCGGAGTGGAGAGACATGCTTCTCCCACCGCCGCACTTCATGTGTCCTCTCGACCGGAGCAAAGCGGAGTGGAGAGATCTGCTTCTCCCACCGCCGCACTTCATGTGTCCTCTCGACCAGAGCAAAGCGAAGTGGAGAGACCTGCTTCTCCCACCGCCGCACTTCATATGTCCTCTCGACCGGAGCAAAGCGGAGTGGAGAGACATGCTTCTCCCACCACCGCACTTCATGTGTCCTCTCGACCGGAGCAAAGCGGAGTGGAGAGACCTGCTTCTCCCACCACCGGCCACAACGACGCCTGGGAGCACGCCGTCGCCCACTGGCGCACCCTCCCCTCCGACCCCGGCGCAATCTTCGACCGCGAACTCCACATCGACGCCACCACCCTCGCCCCGCGCGTCACCTGGGGCACCTCCCCCGGCATGGTCACCTCCATCGACGGCAAGGTCCCCTCCGTCGACGACGCCCTCTCCGATGCCGACCGCAAATCCTTCGCCCGCGCCCTCGACTACATGGCCCTCACCCCCGGCACCCTCATCAGCGAGATCGCCGTCGACGCCGTCTTCCTCGGCTCCTGCACCAACGCCCGCATCGAAGACCTCCGCGCCGCCGCCGGCGTCGTCCGCGGCCACCACGTCGCCACCACCGTCCGCGCCATGGTCGTCCCCGGCTCGCAGCAGGTCAAAGCCCAGGCCGAACAGGAGGGCCTCGCCGACCTCTTCCGCGACGCCGGCTTCGAGTGGCGCGAGCCAGGCTGCTCCATGTGCCTCGGCATGAACCCCGACATACTCCAGCCCGGCGAGCGCTGCGCCTCCACCTCCAACCGCAACTTCGAAGGCCGCCAGGGCCGCGGCGGCCGCACCCACCTCCTCTCCCCCGTCATGGCCGCCGCCGCCGCCATCACCGGCCACCTCACCGACGTCCGCACCTGGCCCTTCCACGACCAACCCCACACCACACCCGAACCAATCGCCCACACCGCCGGCAGACCCGACGCAACCACCACCGCACCAACCGCCAACCTCGACCTCAACCAAATCCTCGTCGACGGAGGCTCCCACTGATGCCCACCACCGCCCTCATCACCGCCCCCACCGTCCTCGCCACCGAGCCCGTCCACGTCGCCGCCATCCGCCTCCATATCCCGCGCAACGGCATGGCCGAGCAGCTTCCGACCGCGCTCGAAGAGCTCTTCCGCACCCTCGTCGCCCAGGGCCTCACCCCCGCCGGCCCCTGGTTCGCCCACCACATCGACCTCCCCACCGACCACTTTCACTTCGACGCCTGCGTCCCCGTAGCCTCGCCCGTCCAGCCCACTGGCCGCGTCGAGCCCCGCGTCATCCCCGCCATGACCGTCGCCCGCACCCTCTATCGCGGCCCCTACACCCAACTCCCACAGGCCTGGGCCGAGTTCCGCGCCTGGGCCATCGCCCAGCAACTCCCCACCGACGCGCAGGTCATCGAGCGCTACCTCGTCAACCCCTCCACCACCCTCGACCCAGATCAGTTACAGACGGAACTCGTCTGGCCGCTGTTCACCGCAGCATCAGACAAAACCTCACCTCCTCCTAAGCACTAACCAGACTGCGCCCAGAAAACGCGCTCTACAACGCAACGCTTCACCACCGTAACTTCGCCTCACCACCCAGGGTCAACGGCCCCACGCATAACAGCCTAGGCCGAAGACCTAGGTCCACCGCAAACCAACACACCCAGGGCTGAAAGCCCGGCACATGAAGGCCCCATGGAACCCATCAACGTCCTCACCTCCATCGCCGCCCCGCTCCCGCTCCCCAACATCGACACCGACCAGATCATCCCCAAGCAATTCCTCAAACGCATCGAGCGCACCGGCTACGGCGACTTCCTCTTCTTCGACTGGCGCTACACCCTCGGCACCTCCACCGGCATCTCCGAGGCGCTCGTCCCCCGCCACGACTTCGTCCTCAACAAACCCGAATACGCCGGTGCCCAGATCCTCCTCGCCGAGAAGAACTTCGGCTGCGGGTCGTCAAGAGAACATGCAGCGTGGGCGCTGAACCAGTTCGGCTTCCGCGCCGTCATCGCCCCCTCCTTCGCCGACATCTTCTTCTCAAACGCCGGCAAAAACGGCATCATTCTCGTCCGCCTCTCCGATGCCGACGTCGAAACCCTCATCGCCCGCTCCACCGCGAACCCCGCCCACCAGATCACCATCAACCTCGCCGAGCAAACCGTCACCGACGACCAAAGCTTTCACGCCCACTTCGACATCGACCCCTTCCGCAAGGACTGCCTCCTCAACGGCCTCGACGACATCGGCCTCACCCTCCGCCACGCCGCCGACCTCGACCGCTTCGAAGCCCACCACAACGCCGAATTCTGGTCCGCCCCGAAAGCGTCCATCGCCACCTAAGCCGAAGCCGCACCGCTCCAAGCGCCAACGGCGCGACCACATAACAGCCTAGGCCGAAGGCCTAGGTACACCGCAACCGAGAGAGCAAGGGCTGAAGGCCCGCCCCATACTCACTGAAGGAAAGGCCCCGATCCGATGCCCACCGCCCCCGGCAAGACCAACTCCGTCGCCCTTACCGAAGGCCCGTCCCGCGCCGGCGCCCGCGCCATGCTCCGCGGCGTCGGCTTCACCCGCGAAGACCTCGCCAAACCCATCATCGGCATCGCCAATACCTGGACCGAGATCGGCCCCTGCAACTTCCACCTCCGCGACATCGCCGACGCTGTCAAGCAGGGCATCCGCGAAGCTGGCGGAACCCCCATGGAGTTCAACACCGTCACCATCTCCGACGGCATCACCATGGGCACCGAAGGCATGAAGGCCTCGCTCATCTCCCGAGAAGTTATCGCCGACTCCATCGAACTCGTCGCCCGCGGCAACGCCTTCGACGGCCTCATCTGTATCGCCGGCTGTGACAAAAACATGCCCGCCGCCATCATGGCCCTCGCCCGCCTCGATATCCCCGGCCTCATGCTCTACGGCGGCTCCATCGCCCCCGGCCACCTCCACCTCGGCGCCGACAACAAGCCCCTCCCCGGCAACGTACCCCAGGCCACCATCCCCCGCGACGGCGAGCTCCTCAACCCGCCCCCCACCACACCACAGCAATCAACCCGCGAAATCGACATCACCATCCAGCAGGTCTACGAGGCCATCGGCTCCCACGCCGCCGGCCGGCTCACCGACGCCCAGCTCGACGCCGTCGAAGCCGCCGCCTGCCCCGGCCCCGGCGCCTGCGGCGGCCAGTTCACCGCCAACACCATGGCCATGGCCGGCGAGTTCCTCGGCATCTCCCCCATCCAGCTCACCGGCGTCCCCGCCGTCTCACTCGAAAAACACGCGGCCTCGCGCGAAGCCGGCAAGCTCGTCATGGAGCTCGTCCGCGCCGGCCTAAAACCCTCCCAAATCCTCACCCGCCAAAGCCTCGAAGACGCCATCACCGCCGTCTGCGCCTCCGGCGGCTCCACCAACGCCGTCCTCCACCTCCTCGCCATCGCCCACGAACTCAACCTCCCGCTCTCCATGGCCGACTTCGACCGCATCTCCGAGCAGACTCCCTTCATCTGCGACCTCCAGCCCGGCGGCGTCTTCGTCGCCCGCGACTACCAGGACGCCGGCGGCTCCCGTGTCCTCGCCGCTCGCCTCCTCGAAAAGGGCCTGCTCCACGGCGAAGCCCCCACCGTCACCGGCCACACCCTCCGCGAGGAAGCCGCCACCGCCGCCGAAACTCCCGGCCAGCCCGTCATCCGCCCCTGGGCCAACCCCCTCAAATCCACCGGCGGCCTCGTCATCCTCCACGGCAACCTCGCCCCAGAGGGCTGCGTCGTCAAGGTCGCCGGCCACGAGCGCGTCCTCCACACCGGCACCGCCCGCGTCTTCAACTCCGAAGACGCCTGCTTCCACGCCGTCCAGGCCGGCGAGATCCGCCCCAACGACGTCCTCATCATCCGCTACGAAGGTCCCAAGGGCGGCCCCGGCATGCGCGAGATGCTCGCCGTCACCGCCGCCATCAAAGGCATCCCCGAGCTCTCCGAAACCGTCGCCCTCCTCACCGACGGTCGCTTCTCCGGCGCCACCCGCGGCCTGATGGCCGGCCATGTCTCCCCCGAAGCCCAACTCGGAGGCCCCATCGCCGCCGTCCGCGAAGGCGACACCATCACCTTCGACATCCCCAACCGCACCCTCACCCTCAACATCCCCGACACCGAACTCCACGCCCGCCTCGCCAACTTCCAACCCCCACCCCCACGCTACCCCCGCGGCGTCTTCGCCAAATACGCCAACTCCGTCGCCAGCGCCAGCCAAGGCGCCGTCACCACCTAACCATGATTGTGATCCCGCGCGTTGCTTTCGGCCTACTCGCTCTCATTCTGTTTGGGATCAGCAGTTACAGCTGTCTCATTCTGTTTGGTACATGGTTCTTGCTGCCACTCGACCCAAAATGGACCGCCCTACACCAGCTCACTTGGAAGCTCACCGCCTCCATCGTAACCATCACCGCATCGATAGCTTCCCTGACTGGGGCGGTTTGGTCCGTTGCAAAGGCAAGAGCTTACATACCCGCCAAGCGCCAACGGCGCGACACATAAAAGCCTAGGCCGAAGGCCTAGGTAAACGCCCACCACAGACCCCAGGGCTGAAAGCCCGACACATAACACCCCAGGCTAACGGCCTGGGACCCAGACCCCAAACCACATCACCTAACACAACTAAACTTCACCCAAACCAACCGCAAACACCACCACCTACGAACCCACACCACAACCAACAAACCCCTAACCCCACACATACCGCTCATCGAACGGCACATGATACTTCTCCAAAAACCCGCGCATCTCCTCCTGAAAACTCCGCCGCCGGTGGTGCGCCTTCTGCCCGTCGATGTACCGCAACAACGCCCCAATGTCCGCCGGTCCCACCGAAAACAACCCATACCCGCGCTGCCACGCAAACCCCGCCACGCCCTGCTCCTTCGTCCACCCCGACGACCCCGCCTTCAACTCCGAAATCACCTTCGCCGCATTGCGTGTGACACTCAACCGCATCGCCACATGCACGTGATCCGCCACCCCACCCGCGCGAAAACACTCACACCCCACCTCACACGCCGTCCCGGCCAAATACGCATGCAGCCGCGGCCCAATCTCCTCACCGATCCACGGCCGCCGCTCCTTCGTGCTCCACACCGCATGCACCAGATTGAAGCTCAGCGACTGCGCCATACCGCGAACGCTATCGCGCCGATCCGCACGCGCCTATCACCCAAATGGAGGCCCAATGACCACCACCAACCCTCACCGGAGCCAAAAGCCGCGGCCACAATCGCCCAGCGCCAACGGCGCGACACATAAAAGCCTAGGCCGCAGGCCTAGGTCCACCGCCCACCACAAACCCAAGGGCTGAAAGCCCGGCACATAACACCCCAGGCCAACGGCCTGGGTTCCCAACCCAAACCACAAACCACAAACCACAAACCCACACCAACTACCAACCCCAAAACGCCCCCGTCAAGAAGGACCCGGATTGACCATCGCGCCCCCACTGCACGCAACGCCAAGCGCCCATCACCGCTTCCATCTCTTGGATGCGTTGCGCGGTGTCGCTGCCGTGGTCGTCGTCTACTGGCATGTCCCCATCCCTTTCCGCCTGCGTGCAAATCACAGCGGCTTTCTTGCGGTCGACTTCTTCTTCTGCCTCAGCGGCTTCGTCCTCGCCTTTGCCTATGAACGGCGCCTGGAAAGCACCGTCCGCCTTCGCGAGTTCATGACGGCCCGGCTCATCCGCCTCTACCCGATCTATCTTCTGGCTCTCAGCCTCGGCCTCTGCCTCGTCTTGTTATCTGCTGCCCATAGCTCGTCGACGTTGATCATGTGGAAGTGGCTTGCGTCTTTCTTCTTCTTTCAACTGTTCATGATCCCCTCCGTCATCACAGGAATCTCCCGCTTCCTGTTCCCTCTCGACTTTCCGGCCTGGTCCATCTTCTTCGAACTCGCCGCCAACGCCGCCTATGCCGCTCTGGTGCGAACACGTCACGCCAGCACTCAGACCCTGACCATCATCTTTGCGCTTGCCGCGACGGCCATGTTGGTGTACGCCGCAACCGGGCACGGCATAGATGCCGGTGCGACCTGGGCCAGATCGATCGTGGTCGGCCCCCTTCGCGTCGTGCTCTCCTTTCTGTCCGGGGTACTCGTGCTGCGTTTCGTCCGTAGTCGAAACGCACTCCCGTGGACAGCACCGAAAAGCCTGCTTGTTGCGACGGTCATGACCCTCTGTCTTGTTCTTTTGCTGCTTGCCCCCTTCACCTTCTTGCAGAGCCGCATCTTCAGTGTGTTCACCATCGCCGTTCTGTTTCCGAGCGTTGTCTATCTCAGCGCCCTCTGCAGGCTTCCCGCCGCCCTGGCAACGCCATGCGCCTTTCTCGGCGACATCTCCTATCCTGTCTACCTTCTCCATGCGCACTTCCTGACGCTGCTGCAGGCGCCCTTGGTCCTGCGCCTCGCTCATCGATATCCCGGCATGAAGCTACTCTTCGTGCCTGCATTCCTGCTCCTCACAGGAGGCGCGTCGTATCTCACGCTCAAACTCTACGACTCGCCCGTCCGTTCCTATCTTCAACGGACGTATAACGCTCACCGTCTGGAACGATCCTGACACCCTCACCTCACCGACACCCCACCGCCAGCCCAGCCCCTACGCCCAAGGAGCACTCCATGACCAACACCAACCAGCACCCCACCCTCACCGGAGCCGAAATCCTCTGGGCCACCCTCGCCGGCGAGGGCACCACCACCGTCTTCGGCTACCCCGGCGGCGCCATCCTCCCCATCTACGACGCCCTCCGCAACTTCCCCTCCATCCACCACGTCCTCGTCCGCCACGAGCAGGGCGCCTCCCACATGGCCGACGGCTACGCCCGCGCCTCCGGCAAGGTCGGCGTCTGCATGGCCACCTCCGGACCGGGTGCCACCAACCTCGTCACCGGCCTCGCCACCGCCATGCTCGATTCCATCCCCATCGTCGCCATCACCGGCCAGGTCTCCTCCAAGGTCCTCGGCTCCGACGCCTTCCAGGAAGTCGACATCACCGGCATCACCCTCCCCATCACCAAGCACAACTTCCTCGTCACCCGCGCCGACGACATCGCGCCCGCCGTTCGCGAGGCCTTCCAGATCGCCCGCTCCGGCCGCCCCGGCCCCGTCCTCGTCGACATCACCAAAGACGCCCAGCAAGCCACCGCCGTCTTCGACTTCGA
The DNA here is from genome assembly GCA_965277125.1 of Acidobacteriaceae bacterium. Classification (GTDB taxonomy): domain Bacteria; phylum Acidobacteriota; class Terriglobia; order Terriglobales; family Acidobacteriaceae; genus Edaphobacter. The sequence continues at coordinate 1,977,143 of CBDIBU010000005.1, forward strand.
CATGTGCCGCCCCCATCCCGTGCGCCCCCACCCCATGCTCCGCTCCGAGTCCGCCGCCTTCCAGCAAGCCCTCGATCTCATCTGTAACGCAAAACGTCCCATCATTCTCGCCGGCCACGGCATCACCCAATCCGGCGCCGAAGCGGAGGTCCTCGCCTTTGCCGAGCGCCGTCACATCCCCATCGCCACCACGCTGCTCGGCCTCGGCTCCATCCCCGCCGCCCACCCGCTCTCGCTCGGCATGATGGGCATGCACGGCGAGTCCTGGGTCAATCAGGCCATCCAGGACTCCGACCTCCTGCTCGCCTTCGGCATGCGCTTCGACGACCGCGTCACCGGCAACCTCACCAGCTACGCCCCCAACGCCAAGAAAATCCACGTCGACATCGACCCCTCCGAGATCAACAAAAACGTCAAGGTCGACGTCGCCCTCATCGGCGATCTCAAACAGGTCCTTGCCCAGCTACAACCCCTTCTTGCTTGTCATCCTGAGCAGAGCGAGGGATCTGCTTCTCAAGCGTGGCTGCGACACATCTCCGCGTCCAAGGGCGACGCCAGCGTCCGCGACATCATCAACCTCCCCGACAACGGCCACCTCTACGCCGCCCACGTCATCCACGACATCTGGCGCGAGGCCCAGGCCGCCGGCCGCGAAAAAGAAACCATCATCGTTACCGATGTCGGCCAGCACCAGATGTGGGAGGCCCAGTACTTCAAGCACGAGGCCCCGCGCACCCTCGTCACCTCCGGCGGCCTCGGGACCATGGGCTTCGCCCTCCCCGCCGCCATCGGCGCAAAGTTTGCCTGCCCCGACAAGGACGTCTGGGTCATCGCCGGCGATGGCGGCTTCCAGATGACCGCCGCCGAGCTCTCCACCATCGTCCAGGAAAACCTCGCCATCAACATCGCCGTCATCAACAACGGCTTCCTCGGCATGGTCCGCCAATGGCAGGAGGCCTTCTACGACAAAAACTACTCCGCCTCCCCCATCCTCAGCCCCGACTTCGTCAAGCTCGCAGACGCCCACGGCATCGCCGGCGCCCGCGTCTCCGAACGCAAACACGTAACCCCCACCGTTACCGAATCCCGCTCCTCCGGCCACCCCTTCCTCATCGACTTCCGCGTCGAAAAAGAGGACGGCGTCTACCCCATGATCGCCCCCGGCGCCGCCCTCCACGAGATGGTCCGCCGCCCCTCCCGCAACCCCCTCCTAGAAACCGCCGAGGACGAATAGATGAGAATAACGGAGCCTATCTCAGTTACCGTGCTGTTGATTGCGGTCCTGGTGCCGCACAGCGCCGGACTATCCCAGACGCAGAAGCGTTCGTCCGTGAGGACACTTGACGCTCTTGCGGAGGGTGTAGATATGGGCTCAGATACCGTAAAAGTGTTCGAAGACGACACACATTCGGCCACGTTCCGGTTATTTACGTCGTGGATACATGGGGAGAAACATCAGGATTATATCCGCATCGCATGAGCGCCACGGGTGTCGGTCTAAGCCTTAAAGAGGCGCCTGCATATGTCGAACGACTCCATAAGTGTGACCTGACTGCGATCCTATACGACAGTGGCAAATTTATTTTGCGCCGCGTCCCGCTCGTATTTATGCGAGAGGTCGCGGATAGTGGCGACGTGGTTGAAATAACCGCAAATGATTTAAGCCAGATGGATCGGGAAGATTATCAACGCTTCATTAGCAAGGGCAGTTGGCAGATCAGCTGGGTATGTCCTACGTAACGCTAAGCACTGACCGTGTGGCACTTAGAACGAATTAAGATCCAACTTGTTCCGCTGCGCAGGCCTAGACACAACCCCAAGAATCGAGATCTGGCTCCCATGCTCCACACCTTCATAGCCCTCGTCCAGGACAAGCCCGGCGTCCTCACCCGCGTCGCCAGCCTCTTCCGCCGCCTCAACGTCAACATCGTCTCGCTCACCGTCGGCGAATCCGAACGCCCCCACACCTCGCCCCCAACCACCTAATCCACACATACCGCTGATACACCACATGGCACTTCTCGAACAACCCGCGCATCGCCTCCTGGTTCCCACGCCCCCAATGGTGGTGCTCCCACGCGCTTCTGCTTCGCACCAACGTCCCCATCCCCAAACCCTCCGCGGGCTGAAGGCCCGCGCTACTCTAGCCTGGGGCAACGCCCCAGGTCCCCGTCGCACCGCGCCTTGCGGGCTGAAGGCTCGCGCTAAACCCTCAATCCCACACAAACTGCTCGTTGTACTCGACCCCATACTGCACGAACATCGCTCGCATCTCCCCTTGAAAATCCCGCTTCGCATGGTGCGCGACCTGCCCATCGATATACCGCACCAACGCCGGTCGATCCCGCAATCCAACCGAAAACACGGCATACCCTCGCTGCCACCGGAACCGTGCGAACTCCGGCTCCTTGGTCTTGATCCACTTCGACGACGACACCTTCAATCGTTCGACCACGCGCGCAACCGACTCGTTCCGGCCCAGCAAAAACGCCACGGGCACATGATCGGCCACCCCGCCCACCCGCACACACACGTGCTCCGATCGGTTCAACACTGTCGCCAGGTACGCGTGCAACTCCGCCCGCACACCCTCCCCAATCAGGGCGCGCCGCCCCTTCACACTCCACACGGCATGCACCAGCACAAACGAGAGCGTCTGCGGCATCCCGCCCACCCTACCCACACACCTCGCCGCGCGACATCCCCCATAAGAGGTCTCCCATGCTCCACACCTTCATAGCCCTCGTCCAGGACAAGCCCGGCGTCCTCACCCGCGTCGCCAGCCTCTTCCGCCGCCTCAACGTCAACATCGTCTCCCTCACCGTCGGCGAATCCGAACGCCCCCACACCTCGCGCATGACCATCGTCTGCGAGACCCCCGACACCCACCTCCACATGGCCCACCGCATCAAGGCCGCCCTCTACAAACTCGAGATCACCGAAGACGTCGACGAGGTCGGCCGCTCCGAAGCCGTCATCCGCGAGCTCTGCCTCATCAAGGTCGCCGCCGGCCCCACGTCGCCCCACGGCATCCACTCCCGCTCCCAGATCTTCGAGCTCAGCAACGTCTTCCGCGCCCGCGTCGTCGACCTCGCCCCCGAGTCCATCATGCTCGAGATGACCGGCGCCGCCAGCAAAATCGAAGGCCTACTCCAGGTCCTTCGCGAGTCCGGCTTCAACGTCCTCGAGGTCTCCCGCACCGGCCGCATGGCCATGCGCCGCGGCCAACACACCTCCCGCGTCCTCAAAGCCCTCGGCACCGCCTCCACCCAACCCCTCTCCACCCTCACCCATGAGTCCGAAATCGAGCACGCCGACCAGGACGAGCCCGACTACGCCCTCAAACCCTCAGCGGACGAGTTCCTCGAAAACCAGTTCCCCAACGTCCACGAAGAAGAAGCCTGATCGCCGAGCCCCTTCCATGACCCGCACCAAAGCCTCCCCTTCGTCCGCTACCGCCGGAGCCCCGGTCAGCGATCTCCATCCCGAGCGCCACAAGTTCCTTCTGCTCGACGCCATCCGCGGCATCGCCGCCGCCTTCATCATGCTCCGCCACGCCTCGGCCCCACTCAACCGGCTCGTCTTCCCCCAAAGCTACCTCGCCGTCGATCTCTTCTTCTGTCTCAGCGGCTTCGTTATCGCCCACTCCTACGACCACCGGCTCGGCCGCTCCATCTCCTTCCGGCGCTTCAACGTCATGCGCGTCATCCGCCTCTATCCCCTCTTCGCCCTCGGCGTCCTCTTTGGCCTCGCCTTCTTCATCATCCGCTTCTTCACCACCCTGCACGGCCACGGCCTCCCCACCGCCGTGCTCCTCGACCTCTCCCCCAACCTCCTCTTCCTGCCCGCCTCTCACTCCACCGCCCTCTTTCCCACCGACGTTCCAGGCTGGTCCCTCCTCTACGAGCTCCTCGCCAACCTCGCCTACGCCCTCCTCTGGCGCCTCCGCGCCGCCACCTCCCCGCTTCTGACCGCCATCGTCCTCCTCGCCATGGGCGTTCTCCTCGCGCACGGCCTCCACACCCACATCGGTCTTGACCTCGGCAGCAACCGGTCGGAGTGGCCCTGGGCCCTCGCCCGCGTCGCCTCCTCCTTCTTCCTCGGCGTCCTCCTCCTCCGTCTCTTCCGCGCCGGCTTCCATCCCCCCCGCCACGCCCGCCTCTCCGCCCTGCTTGGCCTCCTCTGCGTCGCCGGCACCGTCCTCCTCCTCACCCTCCACGTCACACCCTTCGCCGTCCCCGCCTACGACCTCGCCTGCGCCCTCGTCCTCCTGCCGGCGCTCGTCTACGCGGGCGCCGCCTGCGCCATCCCCTCCACTTGGCAGCCCCTCGCCACCTTCCTCGGCGACTACTCCTACCCGCTCTACATCCTCCACTCGCCCCTCTTCAACTTCCTCGACCGCAGCCATCTCATTCGCGTCCCCCGTCCCCTCCCGTCGCTCCTCGTCGGCCTCCTCCTCGCCTCGGCCATGATCCTCTTTACCTGGGCCATCGGCCGCTTCTACGACGTCCCCCTCCGCAAGCGCCTCACCGCCCTCGTCTGGCCGCGCCTTCCAGCCCACCCCCCGCCGGACCACAGCCTCCAAGCCACACCATGATCCCGACATGACAGCGCCAACCAACCAAACCCGCCCCATCAGCACCCGCACACTCGTCGAGAGCGTCACCCTCGGCGCGGTCTACGGCATCCTGCTCCGCATCGCCTTCAAACTGAATCTGCACCTCGTCCCCAGGATTCCGTATCTGGGCAACGAATTCGCCATCATGACCGAAGCCTTTCTCTTCCTCGGTCCCATAGTTATCGGCTTTCTCTGCGTTCGCCGCGCTATGGCAATCGGACCCATCCCCGTCTGGCAGTGGATCCTGCTCCCCTGGATCGCGGCCATCCTAACCTTTGCCGGTGCCGCCGCCTTTCTGCTGGAGGGCACCGTCTGCCTCCTATTCGCCCTTCCGCTCTCTCTTCTCGCCGCCTCCCTCGGCGGTGTCATCGCTGGTCTGCTCGCCCGATCCGGAAGACAGCCATCAAAGGCACCGCGGCGTCCTTCGCCCTCCTTCCACTCCTGCTCGCCCCCGCCGAGTCCCTCCTCCCCGCGCCGATCCAGCTTCGCACCGTCCATAGCCAGATCCTCATCCACGCCACACCACCACCGTCTGGCACAACATCGAACGCGTCCCCGCCATCTCTCCCGCCGAGCTCCGCCCCCAGGACGCGCCCGACTACGCCCTCAAACCCGCCGCCAACGAGTTCCTCGAAAACCAGTTCCCCAACGTCCACGAAGAAGAGGCCTAACGTGCCAACGACTAAGGTCGCTATTCCGACCGTTCTCGCTTGCGTCTGTGCTGTAGGTGCATTCGCGCAGGCTCGGCAAATAGCAAATCTAGATACCAAAAAAATCTTGGGAACCGATCAGGCATGTGCGCTAGCTGGATCCAATGTGCACTTCCTATCGGCGCACTACCTGGTCTTCTTTGCGGGCCCTGACCTCAGTTGCTACCGAGCGATCAACAACCTCGAACTTGTGGTGATGGGGATAGACGGACAGGTGGTCGCGAGAAAGCCCTGGAGCTCAACTTTCCCGATTGTGGTTCTCGGGGAGGCGCGAATTGCTACAGCTGATACGAACAACGTTGTCTTACTAAACGATCATCTCCAGGCGATCCAAACGTCGCCGCTTCCACAGAGAATGCAGGGTTCAAGCGTTTTCCTTTCGAAGTTTGGGACAAACACACTACTTGTTAGCTCCCCACAAGGCCAGACCCGAGCGTTCGATGGTGACACACTCACGCCAACTGCAGATCCTCCTAAGCCCAGTACCGGGGCGGGATCGCCATTTCTCGTGGCTCCTGATGGCAGTACCTATTCGTACTCTCCTCAAAAGCTCTTTCGCACATTGGACAACGGTACAGAGCTCGCAATAGCGAGCCTGTCGTGGGTAAATCCCTGTACACAGTGGTGCCAGGAATACGAAGCTGGGATGTCATACACTCTTGCCACCAGCAGCAGTCCGCGTATTCTTTTCTCCTCGAACGGCTCTCGCTTTCCAGTGACCGATGCTGCAGGACTCTTCCCTTACTTCCGCGTTCAGGTATTCGACCTCATAAGCGGTGGGGAGCTGTATCGGAAAGAGTTCATAACAAAAACATCGGTGCGTTCGGCAACGCTTAGTCCGGACGGGAAGCTGATCGCGTTGACCGATGGCCAGCACATTGCGCTTGAAGAGATTCGTTGAGAGGCATGCCAATGCGGTCCAGACTTCAACGGCTACGCCGGATTCTGGTCCGACGCCGTCATGCAAACCCTCCAAACCAGTATCCTGGAGGTCATCCAGCACCGCTGCGAATCGCAACCAGCCTCCCTCGCCCTGGCACAACCACACGCCGCCGCCCCATAACTGAGAGGGCACGCAGCACCGCTCACACCCGGTCCAAACCATCACATGGGACAAGCACGGTACCCGGTCCGTAGCTAACCGTCCTGTTCTGAAGACTTTGGCACCAAAGTACGGGGGGGTACCCCCCACCCACAACCGAAAGGAAACAATGGCAAAGACCTACCACGACCAAGACGCCGACCTCTCCCTCATCCAGGCCAAGAAGGTCGCCATCATCGGCTACGGCTCCCAGGGCCACGCCCACGCGCTCAACCTCAAGGACTCCGGCGTCGACGTCCGCGTCGGCCTCCGCGAGGGCTCGCCCAACGCCGCCAAGGCACGCAACGCCGGCCTCGAGGTCCTCTCCGTCGCCGAAGCCAGCAAGTGGGCGGACGTCATCATGAACCTCACCCCCGACCAGACCGCCGCCAAGGTCTACCACGCCGAGATCGCCCCCAACATGAAGCCCGACGCCACCCTCATGTTCGCGCACGGCTTCAACATCCGCTTCCGCACCATCACGCCGCCCGCCGGCGTCGACGTAAGTCTCGTCGCCCCCAAGGCCCCCGGCCACAGAGTCCGCGAGGTCTTCACCGAAGGCGGCGGCGTCCCCGCCCTCGTCGCCGTCGAGCAGGATAAGTCCGGCAACGCCCTCCAACTCGCCCTCTCCTACGCCAAGGGCATCGGCTGCACCCGCGCCGGCGTCCTCCAAACCACCTTCACCGAGGAAACCGAGACCGACCTCTTCGGCGAGCAGGCCGTCCTCTGCGGCGGCACCGCCGCCCTCGTTAAGGCAGGCTTCGAGACCCTTACCGAGGCCGGCTACCAGCCCGAGCTCGCCTACTTCGAGGTCCTCCATGAGCTCAAGCTCATCGTCGACCTCATGTATCGCGGCGGCCTCGAGTACATGCGCCACTCCATCTCCGACACCGCCGAGTGGGGCGACTACATCGCCGGCCCCCGCATCGTCACGCCGGAAGTCAAGGCCGCCATGAAGTCCCTCCTCAACGACATCCAGGACGGCTCCTTCGCCAAGCGCTTCATCGAAGACCAGAACAGCGGCCGCAAGGAGTTCGAAGCCTTCCGCGCCCAGGATCGCCGGCACCCGATCGAGAAGGTCGGCGCCGAGCTCCGCAAAGGCATGCCCTTCCTCGACCCCGTCGCCGTCAAGGACGGCGCCGTCCAGAAGGCCTGACCAGACGCCCGCCCCGCAGGGGAGAGCGCCTGCGGGACTCTCCCCTGTCCGCAAACAGCATCTCGCCGAGCGCGCATCACATTACCCATGCTCCTTCGCGCACTGGCGATCATGACCATGGTCTCGGCCGCTCGCCTTCCGTTGCAGGCACAGACACCACCCTCGCCCACTACCCTCGAAGCGCTGCACGACATCTACCGTCCTCTGCTGGTCTTCGCACCCAAGCCGGATGACCCCGCGCTGCTGGCCCAACTTCACATGCTCAAGGATTCGGCTCCCGGCCTCACGCGCCGCGACGTGCTTGTCATCGCCGTGCCGTACGATACACCTTCACCCTCCGAGGTCAACCTGACCCCGGAGGCAGCAACCGAAGCTCGGCGGCGCTTTCATGTCGCGCCAACCGACTTCGCGGTTATCCTCATCGGCAAAGACGGCGGCGACAAGCTCCGCTCCTTCAAGCCTGTATCCTTCACCAAGCTCCAGGACACGATCGACTCCATGCCCATGCGCCGGCAGGAGAGCAACGACCCCGCAAAGCGATAGAACGATGCAACAGACCCCTACGCAGAATCCGACTGACGCCATCGAGCTCTCGCCCGTACCGGGCGCCCCTGGCACGCCCGAAGAGATCGTGCGCGAGCTCAAAACGGTCGCGCTTCTGGAAGGTCTCGAAGATCGCGAGTACCTGTGGCTCGCCACCCACGGCTGTGTTCGCTCCGCAGCCGAAGGCACCCTGGTCTTCCGTGAAGGCGAGCCCGCCTGTCACATGAACATCCTGCTGCATGGGGAGATCCAGGTTCGCCGGAACACGAGCCCGATCGCCCTGTTCATCGGGCAAGCTGGACAGCTCACGGGCAAGCTCCCGTTCTCCCGCATGAAGAACTATGGCGGCGACGGCTACACCGGCGGCCCCACCTGGGTGCTCGACATCCACGAGGATCTTTTCCCGGCCATGCTCGAAGCCATCCCCAGCATGACCCAGCGCTGCGTATCCATTCTGCTCGACCGCGTGCGCGAGGTCACCCGCCTCGAGCAGCAGGCGGAAAAACTCACCGCGCTTGGCAAGCTGGCCGCCAATCTCGCCCATGAGCTGAATAACCCCGCCTCCGCCGCCCAGCGCTCCGCCGATCAGCTCTACAAGGACCTGCGCAACTATCGCGAGCTAAGCTTCCAGATCGGTGCAATGAGCGCCAATGCCCCGGAGACGCCCCGAATCAGACAATGGTTCGAGCAGACGAGGGCCCGCATGACCGCGTTCTCCGCCCAGCCGCACTCCATGCTCAGCCCGCTCGCCTCCGATGATCGCGAGCAGGAGTTCATACGCTGGCTCGAAGCCCACGAGGTCCCTGACGCCTGGGCGGTGGCACCCTCCTTCGCTGAAAGTGCCCTCGGCTTCGATCAACTGGACGAACTGGTCCAGATCGCACCCGCCCCCCTGCTGCCCAAGCTGCTTACCGCCTTCAGCAACTCCCTGCGCATCGAGCACGCTGCGGAGACGGTGATCGACTCCACCTCGCGCATCTTCGACCTCATCAGCGCGGTCAAGGACTACTCCTACATGGACCAGGCGCCCGTGCAGGAGGTCGATCTCGCGCAATCCCTCCTGATCACGCTCGTCATGTTTCAGTCGCGCATGGGACACATCAAGCTCGAAACAGCATTCGATGCGTTGCTTGAACCCATCAGCGCCTACGGCGGCGAACTCAGCCAGGTCTGGACTGCCCTGATTGAGAATGCGCTTGATGCCATGAGGGACACGGGAACGCTCACGTTACGCACCTGCGCCTCGGGTGATCAGGCTGTCGTCGAAGTGATTGACTCCGGCGTCGGCATCCCGGCGGACATTCAGTCGCGCATCTTTGAGCCGTTCTTTACCACCAAGGCGCCGGGCAGCGGTCTCGGCCTCGGTCTTGACATTGCCATGCGCATCGTTCGACGTCACTCGGGCACCTTGACAGTGCAGTCGCGGCTGGGCGAGACCTGCTTTCAGGTCAGGCTGCCACGCGAACGTGCCGGAGCCTACTAAGACCAGGCTACGTCGTGACCTCGACGCCTCGCCAGAATGCAACATGATGCTTGACCGTGTGCGCTGCCGGCTTCGGATCAGGGTAATACCACGCCGCGTCCTGGTTCTCCTGACCGTCCACGACGATCGTGTAGTACCGAGCCTGCCCCTTCCAGGGGCAGTTGGAGGTTGTCGAACTCGGTCGCAGAAACTCGCGCTTCACCGTCTCTTCGGGGAAATAGGTGTTGCCCTCAACGGTCTCGACGGTGTCGCTCTCGGCCAGAGTCTGGCCATTCCATACTGCTTTCGCCATAGTTCCTTCCATCTGCAAACTCAGATTCCACAAGGGCCGAGCCTGAATCGCCGGCTCCCGTCGCAACACTCAAGCCTCGATCGTTGTAACAGAGCAAGGCAGGCCGAGGGAAGGGCGCTCCGCCCCGAGACCGACGCCCGCTCCTTTGCTGCACTTGCGCGCGCGCCGGAAAACGCTCTAGCCAACCGAGCTGCGGACATCAACCTACTCTATGCCACGCTCGCCGCCACGGGCTCGGACTCGCCCGCAACCGCGATCACCGCAGACAAGGTCGCATCGCCGATGCGCTCGCTGAAGGTGCAGTCCACGCCGCCGTCCTCCTCCTCCGCCGGCGCTCCCTTCTTACGCCGCTTAGGCAGCTCCTGGTGATTATTGGGACAGATCAAGAAGACGCCGTCCTTTCGCGCGACCTCCAGCAGGTACGGGCTCTTGCAGGTAGGGCAGATCGTATCCACCAGCTTGTTGTTCGACGAGAAGTCGCACTTGGGATAGTTCACGCAGCCGTAGAACGTGTCGCCTCGGCGATTCTTGCGCACGGCGATCTCACCGCCATCCTTGGGGCACCGCACCTCGAGCAGCTCCTGCTTGATGTACTTGCACTTGGGATAGCCGGAGCAGCTGACGAACTCCCCATACTGCCCGTTCCGCAGCAGCAGCGGTCGGCCGCACTTCGGGCAGGTCTCTTCCAGCTGCACCGGCGGCTTCTGCTGCACCTTCTGGTTCAGCTTGCGGATCGTCTTGCACGGTGGGTCCTCGTTGTACCCCGGACACGCCATGAACGGACCCCAAGGCCCATTCCGCAGCACCATGGTTCGGCCGCAGTTGTCGCAGAACTCCTCCTCGGCCTCCGCGTCCTGTGCCTCCGGTGTGCTCAGGTCCGGCTTGGCGGCGAAGTTCTCCTTGGTGAAGTCGCAGCTGAAGGGCTCAACCGAGATCTTCTTGCCGCGCCCGAGCGCCGTGATCAGCGCCTCCTGCAGCTCGCCCTTGGTGTGGACCTCGCGCGCGAATCCGGTGACGGTGTCGGTTACTGCATTCACCGTCACGGGAAAGGCAAAAGCCTCCGTCACCTTCTTCACCGCAGCCTTGGGGTCCTTGCGTAGCGCTCCAACCGCGATTGTCATCGGCTTGGCCTTCGAGAAGTTGCTGCATGCAAAGAAGCTGCCGAACTTGCCCCACTTCAGGATCAGCGGGCTTCCGCAGTTGTCGCACAGCTCCTCAGTCGAGTGCTCCATCCGCTTGATGTCTTCCATCTGCTTCTCGGCGACCTTGAGCTCCTTTTCGAAGTGGTCGTAGAAGCCGCCCAGCAGATGCTGCCATCCTTCCGCGCCGTCCTCCACCGCGTCCAGCTCGCCCTCGAGCCGAGCCGTGTACTGCAGATCGAAGATGTATGGAAAGTTCTTCACTAAAAGATCCGTGACCACCATGCCGATTTCGGTGGGCACCAGCTTCGAGCCAATCTTCTTGACGTAATCGCGCTCCTGAATCGTGTTGATGATCGAGGCGTAGGTCGACGGTCGGCCAATCCCCTTCTCCTCGAGCGTCTTGACCAGGCTCGCCTCATTAAATCGCGGCGGCGGCTCGGTGTGCTTTTGCTCGGGGTCGAGCTTCGCTAGGGTAAGTGCCTGCCCGTTGCTCAGATCGGGTAGCCGGCGCTCGTCATCCGACTCCTCATCGGCTGACTTCGGCGCCTCCGCGTCGATTGCCTGAGCAGCCAGGCGGCTATCCTCCTGCATCTCCTTCGCGGTCCTCTTGGCAGCCTCCCGAGCGCGCTTCTCCGCTTCCTGAAACTTCAGGAAGCCCTCAAACTTCAGCACGCTGCCGCTCACCCGCAGGTCATAGGTGTGGTCCGCGCGCGCCGCGATGTCGACCGTTGTCTGATCGAAGACCGCCGGTGTCATCTGGCTCTCGACAAAGCGCCGCCAGATCAGCCGATACAGCCGAAACTGCTCGTCTGAAAGATAGCGGCGAATCTGGTCAGGGACGAAGCTGACACGCGTCGGGCGGATGGCCTCGTGTGCATCCTGCGCATCCTTCTTGCTCTTGAAGGCGTTCTCCTTGGCGGGCAGGTAGGCCGCGCCAAGCTCCGTGCCGATGTACTCGCGCACCTCTGCGATGGCGTCAGGACTGACGCGCGTGGAGTCGGTTCGCATGTAGGTGATCAGGCCGACCGTGCCCTCGGCGCCCATCTCCATGCCTTCGTACAGCCGTTGCGCCACACCCATCGTCCGCCGCACGTTGAAGCCCAGGCGGCCGGCGGCATCCTGCTGCAGTTTGCTCGTCGTGTACGGCGCGGCGGGATTGCGCCGGCGCTCCTTGCGCTCAACCGACCGCACGCTCCAGGTCGCCCGTTCCAACTGCCCGATGACCTCGTCGACGGCTTCCTTGTCCGGCAGCGCATTCGACAGAAACTGCTCCTTGCCCGCCTCGTCGATGCCATTCGCCACCCGGATCGGCTTGCCTTCCACCCCGACCAGGCGTGCCGTGAACTCGTCGCCACTCGTGCCCGGCAGCAACTCCGCATCCACAGTCCAGTATTCGACCGGGTTGAAGGCGTTGATCTCCCGCTCGCGCTCGACAATCAGCCGCAGCGCGACAGTCTGCACACGGCCGGCGCTCAGCCCACGGCGCACCTTATCCCACAGCAGCGGGCTGATCTGGTAGCCCACCAGCCTGTCCAGCACGCGGCGCGTCTGCTGCGCGTCGACCAGCTTCTCGTCCACATCGCGTGCCTGGGTAAAGGCTGCCTTGACGGCCTTGGGCGTGATCTCATTGAAGGTGACCCGGCGAACTTTGGTCTTGTCCTTCACGGACGGCAGCAGCTGTCGCTGCAGGTGCGAGGCGATCGCCTCGCCCTCACGGTCAGGATCGGGCGCCAAAAAGACCGCGTCGGACTTGGCCGCCAGCTTCTTCAGCCGATCGACCAGCTTCTCCTTTCCAGGAGAGACGATCAGCGTCGGCTCAAACGTGCGTCGGCGAAGCTCCACCCCGATGTCGTTCTTGGGCAGGTCCATGATGTGGCCCAGCGACGCCTCGACAATATAGTCGCTGCCCAGATATTTGTTGATCGTCTTTGCCTTTGCCGGCGACTCCACGATCACGAGCGATTTGCTCATCACTGCCCCTTCCAAACCCCGATCCACTCAAGGCCAGCCAGTTAACCGCAGCCTGTCTGCTGCCCAACCCGGACCTCGATCATCCGGACCATCCACATAAATCCACCCGTGCCTGCGAAGCTACCACGGCTCCTCGGAGCCACGTCAAACCGTGATCCTCTGCCGTGGTCTGGACGGTGAAGACGGGCAGGAGGTGAGCGGCCCCCGTGAAACGCCCATGAAATGAGCTACATACAGGCAAGGTAATTCTTCCCCGGAAGCTGTCGAACCCGGCCCGCAAGCTCGAGCTCAAACAGCGCGGCAAAGATCTCCGGAGACTCCAGCCGACTCTCCAGCCGCTCAATCAGCTCATCCAGCTGCAGGCTCTCGTCCGGCCGCAGATGCTCCAGAACGACGCGCTCCGACTCCCCGAGCCCCGCATCGTTCCTGAATAGGGATGCAGACGTGTGTGTCGCGGATTCACCCCTCGCCCCTAGCTGCTCCTCGAGCTCCAGCCGAATCTCACTGGGCAGGTCCTCCCACACATCCTCCCATGTGGCCGTGAGCTTCGCTCCCTGCTTGATCAACGTATTCGGTCCCCAGGCGTTTTTGTTAGTCACGTTGCCTGGAACCGCGTAGACGTCCCGATTCTGCTCCATCGCGCAGCGTGCGGTGACTCGCGTGCCGGAGTGCTCCCCCGCCTCGATCACCAGCACGCCGACACCCAGGCCGCTGATAATGCGGTTGCGAATAGGAAAGTTCTGCGGCGCGGGAAAGGTGCCCAGGGGAAACTCGCTCACGATGGCGCCCCCGCGCTCAACGATCTCTTCGGCCAGCCGCTTGTTCTCTTTCGGGTAGATGACATCGATGCTGGTTCCCCAGACCGCGAGCGTGCGGCCGTTCGGCGCGGCGAGCGCGCCCTTGTGCGCCGCCGTGTCCACGCCGCGAGCCATGCCGCTCTGAATCACCAGACCGCGCGCTGCCAGGTCGCGGCTCAGCACCTCGGCCATGCCCGCGCCATAGGGCGAGGGGTGCCGCGTCCCGACCACACCGATCCCCGGACGCGACAGCAGCTCCGCATCGCCGCGCAGCCACAGCACCGGCGGCGGGTCGTAGATGTTGCGCAATGTCTGCGGGTATGGCTCCTCGTCGAGGCAAAGAATCTTCCCGCCACACTGGTGCACGCGCGTCAGCTCCTCCTCGGCCGCCTGCAACGCTCTGCCGTCAAAGCAGAACTGCGCCGCAGCGGCTGGCATACCGCAACCCTCGAGCTCCGTAAGCGATGCCGAGAATAGGCGCGCCGCCCCTCCGAGACGTGCCGCCGCCCGCACCGTCCGGATCGCTCCCATGCCCGGCGAAAGGATCAGCGCCAACCACCCCAGACGAGCCTGGTCCCCAGCGGCAGCTGCCGTGTTCCTGACCTTGCCGGCCTCTTCGCTCCTCGCTCGCGATCCCACCCTACCCGCCTCCAATCTGCAATCTCTTGCACTTCGGCCGAACCTACGGCCCATCCTCCGCCCTGTCAATCCCCCGCCGAGTCGGTCGCTGGTCCATCGCTCGAGTTTGCCGGCGCAAGTGAGACTCTTAGTTAGAGAGAACCTGTGTGACGACCCCTTCCACTCCCCTCCGCGTCTCCGCGATCGACTTCCTGAATCCGGCCCCCCTGATGTGGGACTTCGGCCACGGTCCGCGATCGCTTGAACTCGCCACCCGGTATGCCGTCCACCTGACACAACCTTCGCGATGCGCGGCGGAGCTGCTGGCCGGTGCGTCCGATCTAGGCCTTGTCCCGATCGCGGCGCTCTCCAATGACCTGGCCGTCGTCTCCGACTGTGCGATCGCCTCGCTCGAGCAGGTGCGATCGATCCTTCTGCTTGTGCGTCGGCGAGCTGCCGCATCGCTCGAAGAGGTTCGCACCATCGCGGCGGACACAGCCTCACGCTCCTCGGTCGCCTATGCCCAGGTTCTCTTCGGCCACTTTCTTGGGACCGCTCCCAACTTCATTCCCAGCGTGGCCGACCCTCTCGCCATGCTCGAGCAGGCGGATGCCGCCCTGATCATCGGTGATCCTGCCCTGCTCGCGCGCGAACGGCAGCCCGAGATCGAAGCTGCTCTGGGGCCATGCCTGTGGATCGACCTCGCGGAGCTGTGGCACACGCATACCGGTCTGCCGTGGGTGGCCGCGGTTTGGGCTGTGCGGCGCGAAGCCCTCCGTGACGGGTGGACCTCCGCCCTGGTGGCCACGGATCTCCAGGGCTCGCGAGACCGCGGTCTGCTGCATGTGGAGACGCTGGTCGAGGAATGGTCCAGTCGCATCGCACTTCCACCCCACACCATCCGCCATTACCTGACCCGCAACATCCACTACACCCTGGACGACCGCTGCCGCGAGGCCCTGCTGCTCTTCCGCCGTCTTGCTGCCTTACTCGGCATCCTGCCACCCATGTCGCCCTTGGTTCTGGAGTTTGTCGGTCTGCCCACGGCCCACGCCAGACCGTGAGCCGCAGACAAAGATTGAAAGATGTCGCGACTTCACCTTTGCTGCGCGCGTCAGATGACTATGCGACTAACGCGTTTCGCTCCATGGCTGAATCCCGAACACGTCGCCGGTGTGCGCCTATCGTCGCTGTTTCCGCACCCCGCACGAGTGGCCATGTCGAATCTGGCCGTGGTCGTCGCGCACAAGGGTGGGGACCACAGCCACTTCTTCCACCTCCTGCTTTCGTTCGGTCTGATCGGCTTCTTTCTCGTCGCCGTGGTCGACTCCTCTTTCGTCCCCCTGCCAATACCCGGCGTCAGCGACCTGATGATCGTGGTCTTCGCCGCGCAGCACACCAACCTGATCCTTTTAGTCGCCGTGGCTACGGCCGGATCCGCCCTCGGCGGCTATCTCAGCTTCGAGATCGGCCAGCGCGGCGGCATCCAGTTTCTTGAAAAGCATGTGTCAAAGCCGATCCTGTCGCGGGTGCAGCGATGGATGGAACGGCACGCGATCCTCTCGGTTTCGCTGCCCGCCATCCTTCCCCCGCCCATGCCCCTTTCGCCATTCGTCCTGGCCGCGGGCGCGAGCCGGATGTCCCTCCGCCGCTTTATGACGGCCTTCACCGTCAGCCGCCTGCTGCGCCACGTCATCGCTGCATGGATCGGCGTGCGCTATGGCAAGCAGGTGCTGCGGCTGTGGAGCCACTTCTCGGACCGGTGGGCGACAACCATTCTGATCGCGGTCTGGGCCATCATTCTTATCGGTATCGGCATTGCCGGATGGCGGCTCTACAAGATCTCCAAAGGCCTGCCGGGCCGCGACAAGAAGGGCGCTGGCCAGATCGCTTCCCCGGCAGCAAGCTAGGCTGTCGCTACGCGCTTCGACTTCGGCGCAAACCGTCGCTTGTAGAAAGCCGTGGTTAGAAGGATCGCCGGAACCCCTACCATCGTCGGCCAAAGCCAAAAGATCCAACCCTGACCAAACCGCTGGGTGATGGTGGTCACGCTAAACGCCGTCCACGCCGCGATGTAGCTTCCGATGAAGTTCCCGAGATGCGTGTACCACCAGAACATCTTCTCCTTCGGCTTCACCACGAACGACTTTAGCTGCACATAGGCCAGCCGCATGCCGAGGATGCCGAAGGCGATCGAGACCACCCCCATGCCCTGCACCGCGGTGGGACGGAACGCGCCCAGCAGAGCCAGTGCAGCCGAGCAGGTAAACGTAACACCGCCGGCGATCCAGTCCACCGTCCTAGCCGAGCCCCCACGCGGGAGATCCTTCAGCTTCAACACGCGATACCCGGAGAACGCCGCGTAGAAGCTGAAGACAGCCACAAGCGCCAGAAACAGCACCGGCCGAAACAGCGCCATCGGCAACGCCGTCGTCGCGACCACACCCATGGCCCCCAGGTAGACCATGCCCCAGCGCCGGTGCGCCGGTCCGCCCTTCGCCGCAACCAACGCCACGGGCGCCAGCACAAACGCGGTAAAGCCTGCAGCGATGTGCACGGTCAGGAAGGCCTTCATCCACAGCGGATCATGATGCATGGGCGCACCCCCATTTGGGTCGACACCTCGCGGCTGCGGCCCTTCCTCGCGATACGCAACTCTGATCCGGCAGGTTCCGTTGCGCTTAGAACATTTCTCCTGAAGGTGAACGGGAGGCCACATACGTCGTGCCATTTTTTCGAGGAAATGGCCTTCTCGTCTGTCCAACAACGGCACAGCATCAGGAGGAAATATTTAGAACTCCCACCGAAGCAGCGTGGCGCCCACGGTAAAGCCCCCGCCGAAGCTGGCCAGCAGCACCGTGTCGCCCTTCTTCAAGCGATGCTCCTCGACAGCGGTCTCCATCGCGAGCGGAATGGTCGCGGCCGTCGTGTTCCCGAAACGGTCAATGTTGATCACGACACGATCTTCGGGTAAGCCCAACCGCTCCGCCGTGGCCGTGATGATGCGCTGGTTGGCCTGATGTGGAATAAAGCAGTCGATCGCCGCGCCGGTCAGCTGGTTGCGCTCAAGCACACGTTCGCTGAGCTCCGCCATCTTGCGCACCGCCGTCTTGAAGACCGCGCCGCCGTCCTGGTGCACGTAGTGCTGCCGCTGCTGCACCGTCTGCTCCGTCGCCGGATGCAGACTTCCGCCCGCGGGCATGTACAACGCCTTCCCGCCGGAGCCGTCAATCTCATGCACGAAGTCGATCAACCCGACCTCACCGTCCTCGCACGGCTCGAGTAACACGGCGCCCGCGCCATCACCGAAGAGAATGCAGGTCGCCCGGTCGGTGTAGTCGATGATCGAGCTCATCACGTCGGCCCCGATCACCAGCACGCGCCGGTGCGCTCCGCTCTCGATCAGCTTCGCGCCCACCTGCAGCGCGTAGATAAATCCGGAACATGCTGCGGAGAGATCGAAGCCCCACGCGCCCTTCGCTCCCAGCCTGTCCTGCACCAGGCAGGCGGTCGCCGGAAAAAACATGTCTGGCGTCACCGTTCCGACGATGATCGCCTCGATCTCCGCGGCGTCAATGCCACGCGCCGTCAGGCATTGGCGCGCCGCCTCCGTCGCCAGATCGCTGGTCGCGACCCCTGGGCCGGCGATGTGACGCTCACGAATGCCGGTCCTGTCGACGATCCACTGGTTGTTGGTGGCAACCATGGTCTCCAGATCAGCGTTGGTGAGCAACCTGGGCGGCACATAGCTTCCCACCGCGGAGATCTTGGCGCGCACACCGGCGTTCGGTCGGACCGTCAAACTCAAACTTCACCTCGCAGGAGATCGCTCGCAGGGCGATTCGCTCTTCCTTTTGCCATTATTTGGCTCAGCCGTTCCATTCTCCCCCAGAGCTCGGGAAGTGTCATGTCAGGACAGGACCTTTAAAGTCAGCCAGCCCTACCGCGGCGAGCGCACGACCGACACGCGGAAGCGCTCAGCGATCACTAAAGAGGGATTGGGAGGGAGGATCAGAGCACCGGGCGACCTACTGCGCCCATACTAGCCCGTTACCGTTGCTTCCTTCCGGACCTGGCGGGGTTGGCGGGATTACGTCGCGTAGGGCCCGGCACGAAAGCAGTTTACCATCCCGCGCCGGTCGTCTCAGGGACCGCTCCCTCCCATCGCGCCCGGTGGGACCCCCTGCCGTCACCGACAGACATACACGCAAGCGGGCAAACCGCATCCTTCTCAGAAGCAGAATCGCACCACCGACATCAAGGAGCGTTCCCCATGGCAACTGACCTCAACCAAAACACCCCCGATCCTGCCACCGAATCCAACGCGGACTTCCAAAAGCGCACCTCCATCACCGTGGGCGAGCTGCGGAAAGAACATGGCACCCACTTCGCACCCGGATATCAGGACAGCGACAAAGTGGGAACGGTGCTTGCCAACGCGGGCGTCAACAGCGTGGAAGAACTTTTGCAGCAGACCAGGAAGGCATGAGACGACGGCTCTCGTGGCGCAACTTGCTCTCGGTTTGGGAGCAGGTTGTTGGCCCACCTCATCACGCGGTACGCTGATGACACCGCGGATGCCCTCTCAGAGCGTCGTTTCCACCCCACAGTCCTCTCCCAAGTCAACGCCTTCGACCGGGAAGACGGTCACACCACCGCACCTCCTTGCCGACCTCTATACGTTCACCTGGTCTGCGCTCAACACTCGGTTGCCGCTGGTCAGCGCCGCCGCTGTTGCCCTGTGCCTTTTTGTCGGTGTTGCCGTCGGTCACCCCGGTGGCGCGCTGGTCGCGGGCGGCGGTGCGCTGACCATCGGCTTCGGCGCCAATCAGCGCATCGCCGATTCCCGAATCCGGCCCATGCTCTTCGCCATGTTGGCCATGAGCTCGGCAACTCTGGCCGGCACGCTGGTAGGTCACCGCGGTTACGCCATGGTGCTCGCCGCCGCAGTCTCGGCGGCTATCTACGGTGTACTCACCATCCGGGACGCCGGTCTCTCCTGGGTCGGGCAGCAGGCCTCCGTCGCTCTCTTCGTCGCCTCGGCCTTCCCCAGCTCTCCCCGTCCCGCCTTCATTCGCGCCGGTCTCGTCCTCGTCGGCGGCGCGGTGCAGCTGATCTTCACCACGATGGGCCTGCACCTGCTGCCGGAGCTGCGCAAGGACCTGCTGGCCCTGCCCCATTCTCTCTTCGGCACGCTTCATGAACAGCGCGCGGAACTCCTCAACCGACTGCGCCATCTGCCGCAGGCGCTTCCCGCGCCCGATCGCAAAACGGCGCTTATCTACGCCGTGCGCCTGATGCTGACGGTCTCGATCGCCTCCGAGTTGTACCGTCATCTCGGCCTTCAGTCCGGCTACTGGATTCCCATGACGGCCCTGCTGGTACAGAAGCCCGCGTTCTTCGAGACCCTGAGCCGTGCGCTGCTGCGTGTAGGGGGCACGCTTGCCGGAGCCGTTCTCGCCACCCTCGTGGTCGTCCATGCCCATCCCAATCTGTGGGTGCTCGCCGCGCTCACCACTGTCGCCGCCTTCGGCTGCTACGCCGTCATCTCCGTGAATTACGGTCTGTTTACGCTGTGCATGACCTCCTACATCGTCTTTCTGCTCTCGCTCAACCAGATACCGGGCCCCTTGATCGCGGAGCGCCGCGCCTGGTGTACCGCAGCCGGGGCCGCCATCGCGCTTGTGATCCACCTTGACGCGCTGCGTCGGCACCGGAGCAGCGCTCCCAAGGCATAGCTCTCCTTGGTACACTTAAGGGCTGTGACCGCGCCCGCAACCATTCTCGAGAAGAGCCCCGCCGCTGGCGGCGAGGAAGGGTCTGCCCCGCGCGCGCCGCGCATCGGCTTCATCTCGCTCGGCTGCCCCAAGAACCTCGTCGACTCCGAAGTCATGATGGGGCTGCTGCATCACAATGGCGCTGAGCTGACACAGCGGGCCGAAGAAGCCGAGATCCTCGTCGTCAACACCTGCTCCTTTATCGAATCCGCCAAGCAGGAGAGCGTGAACACCATCCTCGAGATGGTGCGGCACAAGGTCGAGCACGGCGGCCGGGCCAAGCGGCTGATCGTCGCCGGCTGCCTGGTGGAGCGCTACCGCGACGAGATCCGCGCCAACATCCCGGAGGTCGATGCCGTCGTCGGCACAGGCGAACTCGAGGGCATTCTCGCCGCCGCAGGCCTCACGCCCGCTGGCTACGCGCCCAATGCGGGCAATCTCTTCAACATCCTGCCGCGGGGCACGCACCTGCCGCCGCCGCTCGACTCGTCCGATCTCGCGCAGCCCCAATCCAGCGTCCAGATCGAGGCGCACCTTCAGCCCGAGCTGCATACCTTCCCGAGCGGCTCGCAGGTCGCCCTCGGCGAGACCCTGGTCGAGCGTGCCGCCTCCGCCGTCCGGCAGCACTCGCGCCCGCTCGATGACACGCAGCTCGCACCCCAACTGCACATCGCCGCGCAGACCGCCATCGCGCAATCTCTCGCCGAGACCGGCACCACGCACGGCGAAGCGCCGCTCGCGCACGCGGGGGATCACATCGCGCACATCAGCCACGCCGACAAGCCCGCCGGCAACACCGGCCCTGCGGCCCCGCTGCCCACCTCGCGCCCGGAGGGCGACGCCCGCGAGCGCGCAGGCCGCTTCTCGCGCGAGGGCTGGGACGGCGCAACCGCGGCGCTGCCGGATTATCTCTACACCGACGCCACGCCGCGCATCCTCGCCACGCCACGCGCCTCGGCCTATATCAAGATCGCCGAGGGCTGCGACCACCCGTGCTCCTTCTGCATCATTCCTCAGCTGCGCGGCAAGTTCCGCTCGCGCCGCATGGGTTCCATCCTCGCCGAGGCGCAAAGCCTCATCGCCCAGGGCGTGCGCGAGATCACGCTCATCGGCCAGGACACCACCTGCTACGGCGAAGACCTCGGCTTCACCGACGGCCTGGCCACGCTGCTCGACGCGCTCGCGCAGGTACCCGGCCTTACCTGGCTGCGCTTCCTCTACACCTACCCCAACAAGGTCACCACGCGCCTGCTTGAGACCATGGCACGGCACGCCAACATCGCCCCCTACCTCGACGTCCCCTTGCAGCACGCCTCCGCCTCCGTGCTCAAACGCATGAAGCGCGGCGGCTCCGGCGAGATCTTTCTCAAGCTCATCGAAAAGGCGCGCCGCCTCGTCCCCGGCATCGTCATCCGCACCTCCTTCATCGTCGGCTTCCCCGGCGAGACCGACGTGGATTTCGATGAACTCACCGAGTTCATCGAACGAGCCCAGATCGACTGGCTCGGCGTCTTCACCTACTCGGACGAGGAGGGCGCCAAGGCCTTCGACCTCGACCCCGCGCTCAAGCTGCCGCGCCGCACCATCGAGGCACGCCGCCGCAAGCTCATGCGGCTGCAGCAAAAGATCAGCGCCCGCGGCAAGCGCGCCTGGGTCGGCCGCCAGATCGACGTCCTCGTCGAGGGTCCCTCCGAAGAGACCGATCTGCTCTGGGAAGGTCGTTCCCTGCTCCACGCGCCCGAGATCGACGGCAAGCTCTTCCTGAACGACTTCGGCTCCCACGAATTCCTCGTCCCCGGCACCTTCTACCGCGCCGAGATCACCGAATCGCACGACTACGATCTGGTCGCGCGCATCCTCGAGTAGCTCTCGATCGTCATAGCTCCATGGCCGTCGCAAAGACACTCCGCTGCCCTACCTGCAAGAGCCCCGTCGCGATCGACTCCGCGGACGTTCCTTTCTGCTCGGACCGTTGCCGCATCGTCGACCTCGGCAAGTGGGCCTCGGGCGACTACAAGATCAGCTCGCCCATCCTCGATCCCGACCTGCTCGAAGAGCTGGAGCACGCCGAGCAGCAGCGACATCCCGTCGGCGAAGAAAAGTCGCGGTACCGGCACTAGCCACCCGATGACGCGACAGCCTTCCCTCGACCGACGATCGCTTCCACCCGGCCGAACCCGCTGGGCATGGGCGATTGGCACCTTCTTCGGCGCGGGTTTTCTCCGGCCGGGTCCGGGCACCTATGGTTCCATCGCCGCCGTGCTGCTGTGGTTCGCCTCCGCCCACATCTTCCACCCCGGTGCCGTGAGCCTCACGGTCGGCACCGTCGCCGCCGCGCTCCTCGCGACCCTCATCGGCATTCCCGCCGCAACCCGTGTCGCCCAAGAGTCCGGCCGCAAGGACCCCGGCCACGTCGTCATCGACGAGGTCGCCGGCCAACTCGTCGCGCTGATCGCCGTGCGCCCTGACTGGCAACACGCTGCGCTCTCGCTTCTGCTCTTTCGGCTGTTTGACATCGTGAAGCCGCCGCCCGTGCGCCAGCTCGAACGCCTGCCCGCCGGCGCCGGCATCATGCTCGACGATATCGCCGCCGGTGTGCTCGCGCTCCTCGTCGCACATCTCGTCGGCCGATTTGTGCCGTGATCGCAACGCCGGCGCCGGCCGGTCGTTGCAAGGCCTCCTGCCCCGACCTACACTAGGTCCTTGAGCGCCCGCACGGCATCCACATCGCCTCGACTCCTCCGCATCGATCCGCCCGCCGCGATGCCCAGCGGTCTCGTGTCTGTGCATGGCACAGGCCTACTCCATGCGGAGCAGGCGGCCGGGCCTGTGGCCATGCTCGGCGAGATCCCCGCGCGCACCACACTGAGCCGAGCCTCCGAGGTCACCGTGCGCATCCCCGATGGGTCTATCTCCGGCGACCTCGTTCTGCGCCACGCGGGCGGCGCGTCCAACCCGATGTATCTGCGCATCGCCGTGCCCATGGCGGAAAATCTTCACCCGGTCAGCAATCCCGTGGTCGACGGCGAGGGCGTCGTCTACGCGACCTTCTCGGGGGCGCGCGGCCAGCAGGTGCCCGTCTCCGTCTTCCGCATCGAGCGCGACTTCCAGATGCGCCCCTTCGTTCACGATCTGCTCAACGCGACCGGCATGGCGTTCGGACCGGGCGGCGACCTTTACGTCAGCTCGCGCGCGGAAGGCACGGTCTATCGCGTCAGCAGCGCAGGCGCCGTCACACCCTTCGCCGAGGGGCTCGGTCTCGCGACCGGCCTCGCCTTTGACCCCGAGGGCAATCTGTTTGTCGGCGATCGCTCCGGCACCATCTTCAAAGTGCCGCCCGACCGCGGCGCCGTCGCCTCGCACACCGACCGCGAGATCTTCGTCTTCGCCACGCTCGAGCCCTCCATCGCCGCCTACCATCTTGCGTTCAATCGCGGGGGCACGCTCTTCGTCACCGGACCGACCACCTCCTCGTCACAGGCCGTGCACGCCATCGATCATGACGGAACCGTGTCGACCTTCTTCAAGGGCCTCGGGCGCGCTCAGGGGCTGGCCTTCGACGCCGCCGACAACCTCTACGTCACCGCGTCCTATCGCGGTCGCCGCGGTCTGGTCCGCATCACACCGGAGCGCGAAGTCTCGCTGGCGCTCTCGGGCTCCGATTTAGTCGGGCTTGCCTTCCTTGACGACGGCTGCGTCGCCCTGGCCACACGCGACACGCTCTTCCACGTGGACCTCGGCGTGGAAGGTCGAGCGCTTCCCTTTGCCTCGGCCGGCACGCAGTAGATCTCCGCGCTCAGCCGAAGAGAGTCGTCTGCACAAACGCATTGCGAAATCGCCCGTCTGGGTCTGCCGCGTTCAGCAGACCCCGAAAGTTCTCGAGCCGCGCATACCGCGCCTGAATCGATGCCGGGCTCATGGTGAAGAGCTTGGCCCAGTGCGGCTTCACGCCGAAGGGCGCTAGCTTGGCCTCGATCTGCGGCAGCACCTGCCTGACCGCGGGCCACTCCGGCTTCCACGTAAAGTGCAGCGCGAGAGAGTCCTGCTGGTAACACGGGCTCATCCACAGATCGTCCGCGGCGATGCAGCGAAACTCCGAGATAAACAGGTGCGGCGTGATCTCATCGTGCAGCTGCTCCACCGCGCGGATCGCCTCCATGCCCCGCGCGCGCGGAACAAAGTACTCGGTCTGCAGCTCCTGCCCGCTTGAGGGCGTGAAGCGCATCAGAAAGTGCGGCATCCGCTCATACCACGGGCCAGGAACGCCCATCTGATCGGTGGTGAACTCCGCCGGATGATCGAGCAGCGGGTGCATCTTTCGCGTCGCCGCCTTGGCTCCGTAGAACTCGGGCTCGATCGCAAACGGCTTGCCCGGCTCCACCTTGCTCTTGATCCAGACCTGCGTCGCCTTCGCGTTCTGCCAGTCCGTAAACAGGCTCACGCTGTAGCCCGCGCCGAAGATCGCGTCGAAGTTGCGCTCGAGCTCCGTGAACGGCAGATCGAGATAGACGACCTGGCGCATCTGAAACGTGGGCTGCACGTCCAGCGTCACGCGCGTTACCAGACCGAGCGCGCCCAGCCCCACAACGGCACCCTTGAAGCGCTCGCCATCGTCCGCTCGGGAAAGCTCGATGACTTCGCCCTTGCCATTGACCATCTCGAGCGCGGATACCGCCGTCGACAGATTGCCGTTTCGCACACCCGAGCCGTGCGTTGCGGTCGAACATGCGCCGACCACCGTGATGTGCGGCAGCGAGGCGAGATTGTGCAAAGCGTACCCGCGCTCATCGAGCCAGGGCGCAAGCTCGCCATAACGCACACCGCCGCCGACCGAAACCGTCTTCTCCGCCGCATTCAACTCCATCCCCTTGAACGCCCGCAGTGAAATCTGCTCCACCGTGCTGTCCGCGATACCATTGAAGGAGTGTCGCGATCCCAGCGCCCGCGCCTTATCCGTCGCGCGGATCTCGCTCTGTAGCTCAGCCACGGTCTTCGGCTCCAGCAGCCGATCCGTGCTGTAGGTGTAGTTGCCGGACCAGTTCGTTCGCGCCGCTGCCTTGGCCTGGCCAAAGGTCGTTCCGTCGATCGCCATGGCTCCGGCCGCCAGTCCACTCATCGCCAGAAACTCCCGCTTGTTCATCCCGTTCGCCTCGTGCCCCGTACGCCTGGCCGACATCCTACAACCCGCGTCGCGGTCCTGGCTTCACCGGGAGCAAGGGCGACCGATCGTCAGCGCGGCGCGTGCCTTAGTCCTCCGCCTTGTCGTCGACGGTGACAATTTGCAGCGCGAGCGGCGGCACCAGCATGCACGCGAGCTCCCCCATGGCCGCGAGCGCTCGATCAATCGTCGAGGTCAGACACGGCTCCGTCGTCACAACAAAGGGCAGGCGATGCTTTGGATAGCCGGGGCGCTGCAGAATCGAATCAATATTCGCGCCGACGCCGGCCAGCGCGCCGGAGATCGCCGAAACAATGCCCGGCTTGTCGCTCACGATGAAACGCAGATAGTGCGGTGCGTGAAACTCGCCGACCACGCGGCGTGGCGTCGCCGCAATCGATACCGCGGCCGAGCCGTGCGCAAGCGCCAGCAGATCGCTGACGACAGCGACCGCGGTTGGATTCCCCCCGGCCCCGTGGCCCGAGAAGACCACGTCGCCGCCAAACTCGCCCGTGGTCACCACCGTATTCTGCGTGCCGTGCGACCAGGCAATCGGCGAGCTGTGCGGCACCAGCATCGGCGCAACCCGCGCCCGCACGATCTCGCCGTCCAGCTGCGCGCGAGAGATCTGCCGTACCGTGCAGCCGAGCTCGCGCGCGTACTGAAAGTCGATGGCATCGATCGCCGCGATGCTCTGCGTCGGCACCTCGTCCGGGTTGAGCTCGGCATGGAGCGCGATCCGCGCCAGAATGCACAGCTTGGCGCGCGCATCCAGGCCATCCACATCGGCGGATGGGTCGGCCTCGGCGTAGCCCGCCGCCTGCGCCTGCGCCAGCACATCGGCGTAGCTCGCCCCGGCTTCCATGCGGCTCAAAATAAAGTTGCAGGTGCCGTTCACGATCCCCGCAATCCGCGTCAGGCGATCCCCCTGCAGGCCTTGCAGCGTCGCCGGAATCACCGGCACCCCGCCCGCGACCGAGGCGTTGTACAGCAGCTGCACGCCATGCTCGGCCGCAAGCGCGCTCAGGGCCGCGCCGCAGTAGGCGATCATCTGCTTATTCGCCGTGACCACCGACTTGCCCGCCGAAAGCGCCGTGCGTACCCAGCCTTCGGCCGGCTCCAGCCCACCGATCGTCTCGATGACCACATCGACGTCCTCCGCCGTCAGCACCGCCTCGGGACTCTCATGCCACGTGACCGAGGACGGCAGAGCCTGGCCCACAGGCGAGCTGCGCTTCCTCGCCACACCGCGATTCACAATGTGGGTCAGCGCGATATCCGGAAACTGCTGCGACGCCAGCAGGCGTGCGACCGCACTGCCGACCGTGCCGAAGCCGAGCAGCGCCACCCGTGTCTTGCCGACGCGCGAAGGCGAGGTTGCAATGAACTCTGTCATGACGTTGATAATGTTTGTATTCTCCGTGACCGACAACCTAATAGTCGATCCTGTGTTCACTCGCCTGCCATGCCGCAAAGCTCGACCACGCCTCGGCGCTGAGCAGCTGCTGCATGGGCAGGGCACGGTCCGCGATGCTGCGCGCCAACTCATCGTAGATGACGGAGTCATCGAAGCCGGCTCGATGCGCATCCGCCGAGCTGCTCCCGTAGAACACAGCATCCAGCCGCGACCAATACGCTGCGGCCAGGCACATCGGGCAGGGCTCGCAGGAGGTGTACAGCACGCAGCCGGCGAGCAGAAAGCTGCCGAGCTCGGCGGCGGCTCGCCGAATCGCCGTGACTTCCGCGTGTGCCGTCGGGTCATTGGTGGCCGTCACCAGATTCACCCCGGTCGCGACCACCTCACCGCCACGCGCGATCACCGCGCCGAACGGACCCCCACGGCCCGACGTCACATTGTCTGTCGCCAGCGCGATCGCCTGCTGCATCAGTGCAGGGTCGGGCGTGTGCGGTGTCTTGAGCAAGCGTTCTCCCGTCCTCGCGCGAAAGCACCCCAATCGAGTACTCCGCACGTATGCGCCGTGGATAATAGCCCCATGCTACAGGCATTCGTCGCGCGGCAGATCGTAGCTCCGGATGAAACACGCGAGGGTGCGCTGCTGGTCGAGGACGGCGTCATACGGGCGATCTGCAGGCGCAACGAGGTTCCCTCGCATGCGACGGTGGAGGAGTTCGGCGACTGCGCCCTGCTTCCCGGCCTCGTTGACACCCACGTGCACATCAACGAGCCCGGCCGAACCGAGTGGGAGGGCTTCGCGACCGCCACGCGCGCCGCCGCCGCGGGTGGCTTCACCACGCTGATCGACATGCCGCTGAACTGCCTGCCCGAGACCACCACCGTCGCGGCGCTCGAGCAGAAGCGAGCAGCGGCCACAGGCAAGTGCCTGGTCGACTGGATGCCCTGGGGCGGCGCGGTCGCCGACAACCAGCAACACCTCGCCGCCCTCGCCGACGCCGGCGTCCCCGGCTTCAAGTGCTTTCTGATCTACCCCGGTTGCGACGGCTTCTCCAAAATCGATTCCGCGCAGCTCGAGCGCGCCCTGCCGACGATCGCCCGCACCGGCCTGCCGCTGCTGGTCCACGCGGAGCTCGCCGGCCCCATCGAAGACGCGCTGGAGCACCTCCATGACGCGGACTGGACCCGCTATGCGACCTATCTCGCCTCCCGTCCGGAGCAGGCCGAGCTGAGCGCCATCGATCTCCTTCTCGACCTCTGCTATAAGTACCGTTTTAGGTTACACATCGTCCACCTCTCCGCCGCCTCCCCGCTCCCGCGACTCCGCGAGGCCAAGCGCGCCGGCCTTCCGCTTACCGTCGAAACCTGCCCGCACTATCTCTGCTTTGCCGCGGAAGCGATTCCCGATGGCGCGACCCTACTCAAGTGCGCCCCGCCCATCCGCTCGCGCGCCAATCGCGAGGCACTCTGGGACGGCTTGCGCGACGGCACCATCGACCTCGTGGCAACCGACCACTCGCCGTGCCCGCCGGAGATGAAGCGGACCGAGCTAGGCCGCTTCGATCTAGCCTGGGGCGGCATCTCCAGCCTCGCCGTCGCCTTCGCCGCGCTGCACACGGCGGCGCGCGCGCGCGGCGTGCCGCTCCGTGATCTGGCACGGTGGATGAGCTCTGCTCCCGCCGCGCTCGCGGGCATCGCCTGCAAGACCGGTGCGCTCGCGCCAGGCAGGCCCGCGAACTTCTTCGCCTTCGACCCGACGACGCCGTGGACCGTCTCGCCGGACGATCTGCACACACGGCATGCGATCTCCCCCTATGTGGGCCGCTCGCTGGTCGGCTCGGTGGAGGCCACGTATCTTCGCGGAACGCGCATCTGGCGCCGTCGTGAACGCGCCTTTCCCGGCCCGCCGGCCGGCCGAGAACTCACGGTATGCTAGCCCGCATGGCGGATTCGGCAACGCTCGCGCAGTGGAACGCCGTCGACTCCGCGACCGCTGCGGCCTCGATCCTGCCTTGCTGTGGCTCACCTCTGTGGGCGCGCGCAATGGCCGACGCAAGGCCCTTCCGCGACGCGGATCGCGTCCTCGAGACCGCCGCCCGCCTATGGCAGGCGCTTCCACCCACAGAGTGGCAGGCAGCCTTCGACAGCCATCCGCGTATCGGCGAGCAACAGCCACATCACGCGACCGCGCAGTCCATCGCGTGGTCCGCCGCGGAGCAGGCCAGCCTGCGAGCCCACCCTGACGCCACCAACGCGCTGGCGCGAGCAAACGCCGCCTACGAGGCCCGCTTCGGTCGCATCTTTCTGATCTGCGCCAGCGGCCGCTCCGCTGACGAGATCCTGGCCGAAGCCCATCGACGCATGCACAGTGACGACGCCACGGAGCTCGCGGAGGCGGTCGAGCAGCAACGGCAGATCACCGTGCTTCGCCTGCGCCGCTGGCTTGGGGAGGACCCTGAATGACGCTCTCCACCCACGTCCTCGATCTCGCCTCGGGCCGACCCGCCGCCAACATCCCCGTTATCGTCGAGCAGCGCAACGGGGGCAGCTGGCACCCGCTGGCCACAACAGATACGGACACAAACGGGCGCTGCGCCGATCTTCTTCCCTCCGCTTACGAACTCGCCATGGGCACTGTTCTTCGCCTTCGCTTCGAGACCGGCGCCCACTTCGCAGCGCAGCAGATACCCTCGCTCTATCCCTACATTGAGATCGTCTTCACCCTCCAGGACGATCGCCATCACCACATTCCGCTGCTGCTCGCGGCCAACGGCTACACCACCTATCGAGGAAGCTGACATGAGCTCGGTCGTCGAACTCGCGGAAAATCGATACGGCAAATCGCGCGTGCGCCTGCTCCGGCTCACACGAGAGGCTGGGCGCAGTGAGATCAGCGATTGGACGGTCGAGGTCATGCTCGAGGGCGACTTCGTCGCGACCTACGTCGACGGCGACAACAGCGCGGTGCTGCCGACCGACACCATGAAGAACACCGTCTACGCCCTCGCGCGCGACAGTCAGGCTTCCTCTCCCGAGGAGTTCGCGCACGAACTGGCGAGCTTTCTGCTTGACCGCAATCCGCCCCTCACCTCTGCAGACGTCAGCATCGCCAGCGCGTTGTGGAAGCGGCTCGAGATCGACGGCGCGACCGATCACTTCTCGTTCATGCACGGCAGCGACGAGCGGCAGACAACGCGTGTGCGCCACGCCCGCGGCGCCACCCCGCAGACCACCTCCGGCCTTGACAACATGGTGGTCCTCAAGACCACGCACTCCGGTTTCTCCGGCTTTCTGCGCGACGCGCTCACCACCTTGCCCGACACCGACGATCGCCTGATGGGCACCGCCGTCCGCGCCAGCTGGGTGTACCTCCACCCCCCAGCCGAGTACAACGCAACCCGCACGCTGCTGCGCGAGTCGCTGCTCAAAGCCTTCGCCTCGCACGTGAGCAACAGCGTGCAACACACGCTCTTCGCCATGGCGGAAGCCGCGCTCGCGGCCGTGCCGGAGATCGACTCGATCCAGCTGACGTTGCCCAACCGCCACTACCTGCTCGCCGATCTTTCGCGCTTCGGCCGCGACAATCCCAACATGGTCTTCATTCCGACCGAGGAGCCGCACGGAACGATCGAGGCGCGCGTCCGCCGGATCACGAAGAGCTGATCGCCCATGCGCGACTCGACCGCACATCGTGTCATCGCAAGGTGCCGCGAGCTCGCCCTCTGCACGGAAATTCCGGGCGAGACAACGCGGCTCTATCTTTGTCCCGCCATGCGGCAGGTGCACGATCGCCTCGGCGACTGGATGCGGCAGGCCGGCCTCACCGTGCGCCTCGACGCCGCCGGCAATCTGCGCGGATCCTACCCCTCGAGCACAGGCGGCAAGCGTGTGCTGCTGATCGGCTCGCACCTCGATACCGTTCCCAACGCCGGGGCCTTCGATGGCATTCTGGGCGTCGTTCTCGGGCTCGCGGCCATCGAGGCTCTTCACGGCGACCGGCTCCCCTTCGCCATCGAGCTGATCGGGTTCTCCGAAGAAGAAGGCGTGCGCTTCGGTCGCCCATTCCTGGGCAGCCTTTCGCTCGTTGGTGAGCTCGACGACTCCGTGCTTGCGCTGCACGATCGCGATGGCATCACCGTGCGCGAGTCGCTGCGGCGCTTCGGCGCTCCGCTTGACGAGCTTCACGCGGAGATCCTGCCGCGCGACGGCACGGTGCTCGGCTTTCTTGAAATGCACATCGAACAGGGCCCGGTGCTGGACCACGCCGGCCGTGCCCTCGGTGTGGTCCGCGCGATCGCCGGGCAGACACGCGCACGCCTTGACTTTCGCGGGCAGGCCAACCACGCCGGCACCACGCCGATGTCGCTCCGCCACGATGCGCTGGCCGCCGCCGCTGCCTGGATCGTCGACGTCGAGCGCCTCGCCCAGTCGACGCCCGGGCTGGTCGCCACCGTCGGCCAGATCACCGCCGAGCCCGGCGCCCCCAACGTGATCGCCTCACGCGCGCTCGCCAGCCTCGACGTTCGCCACGCCGATGACGACCTACGGCGCTCGGCTGTGCGATCCCTCCTTGCCGCCGCCGCCACCCAAGCCCACAGCCGTGGCGCTTCCCTCAAAACGGAGATCGCCCTCGATCAACCGGCGGTCGCCATGCACCATCGGCTGTGCGACCTTCTGCGGCAGGCCGCGCAGCACCACGGCCACAAAGCTTCCTTCATGGTAAGCGGCGCCGGACACGATGCCATGGTGCTGGCTCGCCGCGTTCCCGCCACCATGCTCTTCGTGCGCAGCCCCGGCGGTCTCAGTCATTATCCCGATGAAACCGTGCTGCTCCCGGATGTCGCCGCCGCCCTCGAGACGACCGTGCGCTTTCTGCGAACTCTGGGAGATCATGAGACAACGATCTCCATCGAGGGCTGAAGCATGTTTTCTCTGGGTTCCACCCGTAGCGCACATCGCCGCGACCATCTGCTGCAGACCCCGGACACCTTTGTTCGCTCCGCTCTGCCCTGCCTGCGCGGCGGTGAAGCCATCGTTCACATCGCGCCCGCGGGCGGCGCCTGCTTTACCCAGTACACCGCGGAGCTCGCCGCCGGTGGCGAGCTGGTCGAAAGCGGCTTCGACCGCTTTCTCTTCTGCCTGGAGGGCGCGCTGCAGCTGACGACACCCGCAGAACACCACACCCTCCACGCGGGTGGATATGCTCATCTACCGGCCGAGGTCGCGCACCGCTTCACCGCACAGAATCAAGCGCGCGCCGCAGTGTTCGAACGCCGTTACCTTCCGCTTGCCGGCCCTCCCTTGACGACTCGCTCTCCGCTGGTCTCGCGGGAGAGCGCCGTCTCCCCGGCGCCTCTGTTAGGTGACGACGCCATCCAGGTTCGCACTCTTCTTCCTG
The DNA here is from genome assembly GCA_965277125.1 of Acidobacteriaceae bacterium. GTDB lineage: Bacteria > Acidobacteriota > Terriglobia > Terriglobales > Acidobacteriaceae > Edaphobacter. The sequence continues at coordinate 2,009,301 of CBDIBU010000005.1, forward strand.
CCTCCCCTGACTTCGACTTTGCCGTCAACACCATGACCTATCGCCCCGGAGCCTCGCTCAGCATGGTCGAGATCCACGTCATGGAGCACGGTCTGCTCCTGCTTGAGGGCGGTGGCATCTATCGGCTGGGCGACGCGTGGTACCCCGTCATGGCGGGCGATTTCATCTGGATGGCCCCGTTCTGCCCACAGTGGTTCGGCGCCCTCGGCAACGTTCCGGCGAAGTACCTGATATACAAAGACGCGAACCGGCATCCGCTCGTATCCTCAGATAACCCGGATAGACTTGCCCATCGGTGAAAGGAGAAGCGTTGCCCCCATCACGCGTGATCGAGGAGCGAACCACAGACCGACGGCTCACCATCGACCCACGGCTCACCATCGACTCAGACCGGCTGACGCGTGAGCTCGACACACTCGCGAGCCTCACCGACGCCGCCTTCGTCGACCATGGCCGCGCGGTCACACGCGTTCTCTTTTCCTCGCGCGACCTCCAAGCACGCGCGTGGCTCAAGCAGCTTGCGTCGGAAGCCGGCCTGAGCACACGCGAAGACGCCGTCGGCAATCTCTTCGTTCGCCTCGAGGGCGATGACCCTTCCCTGCCCGCGATCGCGACCGGCTCGCACATCGACGCGATTCCCCACGCGGGCATGTACGACGGCACCGTCGGCGTGCTCGGCGGCATCGAGGCGCTGCGAGCGATCCAACGATCCGGTCTGCCGCGTGCGCGAGCGATCGAAGTGGTCATGCTCACAGCAGAGGAGCCCACACGCTTCGGCATCGGCTGCCTCGGCAGTCGGCTGCTCGCCGGCGCGATCGACCCTGAGCGCGCCGATGCGCTCAAAGACGCGAGCGGCGCCACCCTGCGCCAGGCACGCGAAGAGGCCGGCTGCACCGGCGATCTCTCCAGCGTGCGCCTCGCCCCCGGACACTTCGGCGCCTGGATCGAGCTCCACATCGAGCAGGGACCGCTGCTCGAACGAGACGGCCTCGACCTCGGCATCGTCACCGACATCGCCGCCCCCGCGAGCTCACGCTTCGTCCTCTTCGGTTTCGGCGGCCACGCCGGCGCGCTCCTCATGCCGGATCGTCGCGACGCGCTCTGCGCCGCCGCGGAGTTGGTGCTCGCCATCGAACAGGCCGCGCGGGCCAGCGGCTCGGTTGACACCGTCGCCACCGTCGGTGCCTGCGAGGTCTTTCCCGGCGCGGTCAACAGCGTCCCCAGCAAGGTCGCCCTCGCCCTCGATCTCCGAGACACAGACCCGCATCGCCGCGAGGCCGTCATGCGGCAGATCCGATCAGCCGTCCGCTCCATCGCCGACCGCCGCGACGTGAGGATCGAAGAAGAACTGCTCAACGCCGATCCACCGGCCACCTCCTCCCTCGCCCTCGTCGATCTGCTCGAGTCCTGCGCGCAGGCGCATGGCGCGCGTACGCGCCGCATGGTCAGCCGCGCCTACCACGACACCCTTTTTCTCGCGCAGATCGCGCCGGTCGCGATGCTCTTCATCCCCTGCCGCGGCGGCGTGAGCCATAGGCCTGACGAGTACGCGAGCCCGGAAGCGATCGCGCTCGGCGCCGCGGTGCTGGCAGAGGCGCTTGTCCATCTCGCCGCGGAAGGCGGCATCCGTGGCATCTCTCCTGAAGGTGCACAGCAAGCCGCCTCTGCCCGCGCCATTCTCTCTCCAGGAAATTGGCCTGCAATGCCGTCCAACAGCGGCACAGCATCAGGAGAAATGCCTTAGCTATGGCTCTTGAATCAATCAATCCCGCCACCGGAAAACTTCTACGGCGCTTCGAGCCGCTCAGCGACGATGCGTTGCGCCACCGCATCGCGCTCGCCGCGGAAGCCTGCGCCCCTCTGCGGGCCACACCGATCGAGCATCGCGCGCTCTGGATGCGCAAACTGGCAGCCCTGCTCGAACAGGAGGCCAGCGAGCTCGCGACGATCATGGCCGAAGAGATGGGCAAGCCGATCGCCTCCGCGCGGCAGGAGGTGCTCAAATGCGCGGGCGCGTGCCGCTTCTATGCCGAGAACGCCGCCCGCATGCTCGCGCCCGAGCCGGTGCAGACCGAGGCCAGCCACAGCTATGTGCAATGGGAGCCCATGGGGGTCATCCTTGCCATCATGCCATGGAACTTTCCCCTCTGGCAGGTGATCCGCTTCGCCGCGCCGGCGCTGATGGCCGGCAATGTCTGCCTGCTGAAGCACGCGCCCAACGTCTCGCAGTGCGCGCTCGCCATCGAGTCAATGGTTCGTCGCGCTGGCTTCCCTCGCGGCAGCTTTCAAACCCTGCTGATCGAGACGCACCAGGTCGAGCGTGTGCTCGCCGATGTGCGCATCGCCGCCGTTACACTCACGGGCAGCGAGGCCGCGGGTCGCGCCGTCGCCGCCCAGGCCGGGTGGTTGACCAAAAAGTCCGTGCTCGAGCTTGGAGGGAGCGATCCCTTCATCGTCCGACCCTCCGCGGATCTGGACGGCGCCATCGACAACGCCGTCCTGTCACGCTGCGTCAACGGCGGCCAGTCCTGCATCGCGGCAAAGCGCTTCGTCGTCGCGACCGAAATCTACGAAGAATTTGTGTCCGGATTCGTCGCCGGCCTGCGCGAGATGACGGTCGGCGATCCCATGCTGCCCTCCACCAAGATCGGTCCCATGGCGACGGCGCACCAGTTGGAGACGCTCGAGGGCCAGGTGCAAACCGCCCTCAAGGCCGGGGCGCGCGTGCTGACCGGAGGCGCCAGAATCCCGGGTGACGGCTTCTTCTTTCAGCCCACCGTGCTCGAGGGCGTTCCACGCAGCTGCCCCGTCTATCGCGAGGAGATCTTCGGCCCGGTCGCGATGATTTTTCGCGTTCGCACCCTCGATGAGGCAATCGCCCTCGCCAACGACTCCCCCTTCGGCCTCGGCGCCTCCGCCTGGACACGCGACCCCGCCGAGCAACAGCGCCTGCTCTCCGAGCTCGCCTGCGGCATGGTCTTTCTCAACCAGATGGTCGCGAGCGATCACCGCCTTCCCTTCGGCGGGATCAAACGCTCTGGCTACGGCCGCGAGCTAGCCGCCATCGGCATGCGCGAGTTCATGAACAGCAAGACAGTCGTTATCGCCGCGCCGCCCGCTCCACGTCGCCGGGCCGGGTCCGCTCTTCGATGATCCGGCCACACGCTCCAGCCGCTCGGAGCCTTAGAAGGTGAAGTTCGCCTGCAGCGTGATGCGCCGCACAGCGGTCGAGGAGCTGAACGGTCCACCCGCGAGCGTGGTAAACCGCCCGAACTCCGCGCCCGAACTGACCACGCTGTTCGGCGTCCCATACGGCACCGCATTGAAGAGGTTCGCCGCCTGCGCCCCCAGCGTCAGGTTGTAACGATGCCCCGTATTGTTGGCGCCGCTGAACCCTCCCGGACCTCCGCCGCCCGGGCCGCCTCGTCCGCCGCCGGGGCCACCGCGCGGACCTCCGGGGCCAGGTCCGCCACCGCCCGGTGAACCTTGGTTGCCGCCTCCACGCTCGATCTTCGGACCAAGCCCGATCGTCTTGTTGGCTCGGAGATTGAAAGAAAAGTTTGCCGGACCCGTGCAGGAGTTTACCGGTACCGGCATCAGGTCGGCGGTATCTGTCAGGCTGTAGCCCGCGGCATTGGTGCAGCTACGCGCAGAGTTCGCCGTGTAGTACGGCCGATCGTTAATCTGCCCATCCTGGTTGGCGTCGATGCCGGAGGTCACGTCGTAAAAGGTCCCAGACTGCGCAATCAGAAATGGACTCAACGCGATGTGGTACGGCAGCGTCCAGCTTCCGCCCGCAACCCCAAAGCTGCGGTGCGAGAACGACGCTCGGCCATAGTCGACGTGGGAGTTGTACGGATTGGTCGCAAAGGTGTCTGCGCCGCCTGTGTTCGAGTCCGCGAAGTTCAGCGAGTAGAATCCCCAAATCGTGAGCTTGCGCGCGCGGATACTCGTGTTCAACAACAGCTGATTCTCGCGATAATAGCCGGCAGACTGAAACTGGTCGCTGTACCCCGTCAGCGTGGCGCCGTTCTGCACGCGAAAGGCGCGGCTCAGATACTGGTGTATGCCCTTTTCCGTCGAGAAGTTCGCCGAGAATGAGCCGATCTTCCCCAACTGCTGATCCACGCCGACAATGCCCTGCTCGTTATAAGAGCTGCGAATGCCCGCCCCCAGCGTGTAGGTCGTCGGGACGAGCGCGCTCTGCGTGCCGCAGCCGGAGATCGTGCCGGGCGTGCACGCCGCCCCCGGCGTCTGCACCACAACCTGAATCTGGTTTGTGCCATTCAGCTGCTGCGTCGTCAGCACGTCCGCAAGCTGAAACCGGTCATAGAACATCCCGAAGCCCGCGCGCAGCACCGTGATCGGATCGCCCTTGGCGCGCGGAATGCCATAGGACACGGCAACGCGCGGCGCCAGATCGTGCGCGCTGTTGATCACTGTCTGCGCCTCATAGCGCAGGCCATAGTTCACCGTAAGATTGCTCTTCGGCTTCCAGTCATCCTCCAGATAAAGCCCCACATCGGAGAGCCGGCTGTGCACGGTCGCATTGTTGATCACCGTCTGCCGGAACAGATTGGTATTCCCCGCGGCGTAGTCCGCAAGCGAGGCATAGCTGAAGGTGCCGTTCGACCCGGCGTTCGAGGTAAGGGTCTCCGAGTTGATGCGCAGCCGGCCACCGGCGCGAATGAAGTTCTTCTTCAGCTGGACCGATGTGTAGTTCTGCACCTCGATGTGGTCCTGCGTGTTCGACGAGGCTCCCTGGCTCGATCCGCCCGCCGTAAAGATGCCCTGCACGGAGATCGTCGGCGCCGTGCTGTTCGGCGTCTGCGTTCCGTTGTCGCGCTCGAACTCGAAGCGCGTCTCATTGATCAACTTCGAGCTGAGCACCTGTGTGTCGCTCAGCTGAATCGTGTTCTCCGTCGTCTCCGTGCTGTAGCCCACGGACGCAAGATTGGTGTTGCCCACACCGGCGTTCTTCTGGCTGTTGTCGTAGTACTCGTAGCGAGCGGTCAATGTGTTCTTATCGCCGATCGCCAGGTCCAGCCGCGGCGTGAAGTCGGTGCGCGTCCGCGGATTGAAGACGGCGCGCGCCGTGATCGGGTATCCGCTCAGCACCGTGCACGTTGTTCCCGAGCCGGGCGGGCATGGCTCCGTGCTCGTTGCCGAGGGAGCATAAAACGCCGTCGGGTTCACAATATTGTTGTCCTGAATCGTGCGATGCGAGCCGCCGACCGAAAACGACGCAAAACGGTTGATCGGTCCCGTGATGTTGCCCAGCATAAACAGCGTGTAATAGCTCGGCTGCGCATTGGTCGCGCCCAAAAACGGGTTGGAGGTATTGAAGGCCTTCTCGCCTCCCTGCATGCTGTAGTTGCCGTGAAACTTGTCGGTGCCCGGCTTGGTAAACACCTCAATCCGGCCAAAACCCATCTTGTCGAACTGCGCCGAAAATGGATTCTGATTGACTCGGATCTCGCGAATGGAAGACTTCGGCGGCAGCTGACCGCCGGTGAAGCCATCCACATAGAGCTGCCCACCGCTCGGGCCCGCGGCTGGCCCCGCAAGCGCCGTCAGCTCATCCGAAAGCTCATCCGGGTCGTCCGAAAGCGCATCCAGGTCAGCTCCCTTGAGTACCGTTGCGCTCGCATTCGCGTCCGGATCCACGCTGAGCTGACTGCTCTGCGCATTCACCTGCACCTGTTGCGACTGCTCCTGAATCACCATCTTCGTGTTGATCACCAACTGCTGGCCGGCGTTGACCCGTAGCAGCTGCTGCACGTAGCTCGCAAAACCGGACATGGTCACCGTGAGCGAATATTGCCCGGGAGCGACGTTCAGCATGGCAAAGCTGCCGTCCCCTTGCGAGGTCACGATCGTCGCCGCGCCGGTTCGTGGCGTGAGCGTGACGGTGGCACCGGGTATCACGGCGCCGTCCGGATCGGTCACTGTGCCGCGCATTGTCGCTGTCTGAGCCCAGCCGCGGTGTGAGATCAAGCACACCAGCGCCAGAAGGCAAAGGCTCAGCATCTTCCGAAAAGGCATGTGGACTCCTGAAGCAGGGTGGGTTACTGACTTGCCGCGCCGGAGCTGTCGCCGCTGCTGACCGACCACGGCGCGAGCGTGGTCTCGGCGCCACCGCTCTCCATCGCGGCCAGAAGCGGCTCAACCCCGCTCAGCACCGTGATAGCCGTTGGCGCCGCGCCGCCGGTGGCAATCAGCAGCACGGCGCTTCCAACCTTGAGATCGGCCGGGGAAAGGTCGGGCAGGTGCGCGACCGCTTGTCCCAGATCCCCTTCCGCATGTTGATTGGACGGCGGCCCGGACGGCTGTCCAGACGCCGTGGAAGCGGCGCTCTGGGCTCCCCCCGCCGCCGGGGTGTGCTGCCCGCCATGGCCCACAGCTTTGGAACGCGCCGCGAACTGCGCCGCCATCTCCGGCGGCAGATGGTGAATCTCCGTCGCCGCGGTGAGCTTGACCGACACCGTCTTCTTCGTGCGCTCGTTGCGCAAGGTCATCACCGACCCGGCCGCATCGATCGCCACCACGCTGCCCGAGATCTGCTCAAAGCTCCCACTCACGATCTCTGCCGCTTCGATCGTGCTGCCCGTCATCTCGCCGCGCACGCGAAGCTGATCGCCCGTGTGAAGCTCCGCCAGCGAACTGCGCTTGGCGTCCTTAAATCGCGCGGAGTCGGAGGCGTATCGGCGAAAGATCGTCGTTGCCGATGTGGCTACCGTAAGCGTTCGACCCCGCGAGCTGATCGTGATCGCCCCCGTTGCTCCATCGACCGCACTCAACGTGCCGCCATGGCTGTGCGCCCACCCGGTCTGCGCCGTCTCGCGCTGCTCGGCGATCGCGGCAGACTTCATCATCACCACACGGCGGGCGATCGCCGGCCCAGAGCCTGTTGCCGGCGCGCTCGTGATCAACACGCGATCCCCGATGGCGATCTCCGCCACCGTGCTCGCCTGCGCCGCCTTCAAATCCGTGCTCCCCGGCGGCAGCTGGAGAACCCACGTGTCAGGAGCCAAACCCACCGTGATCGACTCACCCTTATCGGTCGCGAGCGTGAGCAGGTCATTCGCCAGCGCGGTCACGGTTCCGACCTGGCGCGCACCGGTTCCCGCGGTGGTCGGCGCGGCGGAGGTCGCTCCCGCGTCTTGCGCCCGCAAAGCAGGTACACTCCCCGACACCAGGAGGAGCAACAGCGTGCTCCGTGCAATCGCGCGCACCGTATCGCGCTCAGACAAACCGCATTCTCCTCATCCCAGCGAACCCTGGATCACATCGCGTGCTAGACGCCGCTTCAAGACCTAGACGCCGCTTCAAAACAAAGACGGCCTCGCCCGTCGAAAGTTTCAGCCAATCGGCGAAGCGCCGACCCTCGGTCCCGCCTACGCCTGCGTCAGGATGGCGACAGAATCCTTGGGAAGAACGACTTTATCGGCCGTCACCTGAACCCCGGGATCTGAAGCAAGCCGCAAGGTGAACTCATTCGAGTTCGGCAACTCCACCTCTCGTTCGCCGACATTCAAAAGCAGCTTCACCGTGCCGCGAAGCATGGTAAGCCAGCGCTGCTCTTCGTTGAACTCGATCTGCTCCGCATAAAGATCGCCATCGTTCAGCGACCCGGTGCTTCGGCGCAGGTGAATCAGATCGCGCACCCAGGCAAACATCTCGGCATGCTTTCCTTCATTAATCTCGTTCCAGTTCAGCTTGGAGCGCTCAAAGGTCTCCCGGCTCTCCGGGTCGGGCACCTCGCCCTCATCCCAGCCGAAGGCGGCAAACTCCCGTTTTCTGCCCTCCGACACCGCGCGCGCCATCTCCTCGTCGTCGTGATCCGCGAAGTACTGAAACGGTGTCGAGGCCGCATACTCCTCGCCCTGAAACAGCATCGGAAGAAACGGCGCCATCAACACCAGGGCTAGACCCACCTTCGCACGCGGCATCCCGACAATCTGGTCAATCCGGTCGCCCACGGCACGGTTGCCGACCTGATCGTGGTTCTGCAGAAACACCACAAAGTGGTGCGCCGACAACCCGGACACCGCGCGTCCGTGTATGCGCTTTCTGTACTTCGAGTACCGTCCGTCGTAAACAAAGACGCTCTTGAGGCTCTTCGCCAGATCGCCCATCGTCCCGAAGTCGTCGTAGTAGCCCATGCCGGAGGGCTGCCGCGACAAAACCGTAAATAAGGAGTGGTGGAAGTCGTCGCTCCATTGCGCGTCGATGCCCATGCCGCCCGCCTCCGACGGCAGCACAACCCTGGGGTCGTTCAGATCGCTCTCCGCGATCAGCACCAGACGGCGTCCAAGCGTCGCGGAAAGAACCTCCACCTCATCCGCCAACTGCTCCATGAAGTGCTTGGCGGACCGGTCCATAAACTCGTGCACCGCATCCAGTCGAAGGCCGTCCACATGGTAGTCGCGCATCCACATCAGCGCGTTGTCGCAGAAGAAGCGACGCACCTCATCGCTGCCCGCCGCCTCGAAGTTGATCGCATCGCCCCATGGCGTGTGGTGCTGGTCCGTCAGGTAGGGCCCGAACTTCGTCGTGTAGTTCCCCACTGGCCCGAAGTGGTTATAGACCACGTCCAGCAGCACCGCTAGACGATGCGCATGGCAGGCGTCCACGAAGCGCTTGAAGCCGTCCGGACCACCGTAGTTCTCCTTTACCGCAAACAGCGCCACACCGTCATAGCCCCAACCGAAGCTGCCCGGAAACGCCGCGATCGGCATCACCTCCACGTGCGTGATCCCGAGGTCCGCCAGGTAAGGTATGTGCTCGATCGCGCTGTCGAAGGTGCCCTCCGGAGTGAAGGTTCCGATGTGCATCTCATAGATCACGGCGCCTGAAAGCGGCGAGCCCTGCCAGTGCTTGTCGCTCCACGGAAACAGGCTGTGGTCGTAGAGGCGCGACGGCCCGTGCACACCCTTAGGCTGATCCGCGGATCGAGGGTCGGGCACCGGCGTCGTGTCCGTGTCCACCAGAAACGCATAGTCGGTGCCGCACGCCGCCTCTGCGGAGACACACCACCAGCCCCGGTCTCCCGTCTTGCTCATCGCCAATCGGCGCTCTTCGCTCGCCTCGTCCTGTCCGTACAGCACCAGCGTCATGCCCTTCGCCGCGGGCGCCCAAACTCGAAACTCATGCATGTTGCGTCTTCTCCTTCACCAGCAAAGCAACCGGAAACTTCGCGAGCAGGGCCTGCACCCGCACCGCACCGCCGTTGTGGCTCTCTCCCGAAAGCCGATTCGTCCATCTGCCCTCGGGCAGAACCACCGATGTGCTGCCCCACGCGCCCGCAAGCCGCAGCGGCAGACGAGGCACCACCGCCGCCACGTGCTCGCCGCGAAGAAACGCCACCGCATGCACTGCCTTCTCTCCCCCAACCTCGAGCGGCTGATACCCTGCTTCGCCGCGAAACCATTCAGGACACTCGCGCCGCAGGTGCAGGGCATGAAAGATCGTCCACAGCTTGGTCAGACCTTCATCAGCCCGCCGCATAACCTCCTCAGCGGAAAGCTCTTTCATCTCTGCAAGCAATCGCCGCCGCAGCTCGTAATCCACTGGACGCCGGTTATCCGGATCGACCAAACTTAGATCCCATAGCTCCGCACCCTGGTACAAGTCCGGAATCCCCGGCGAGATGTGCTTCAATAACGTCTGCGCCAGGGAGTTGATCTGCCCCGGCCCGCGCACGAGGGCAACAAAGGCCTCCAGCTCCGCCAAAAACTTCGGCGAGGCCAGAATGCCGTCCATGAACCCATTCAGCGCATCCTCAAATGCCTTGTTGTTCTCCGTCCACGAGGTCTGCTGCTTCGCCTCGCGGGTCGCCTTCTGCATGTACTGCCGCAGCCGTTCGCCATCGATCGGCCACGCGCCGATCAGCGTCTGGTACAGGAAGTACTCCGTGTTGCGGTCGACCAGGCTCTCCGGGTTCAGCGCGGCGTTCATCCGCGACCAGCGCAGAATCGCCTCCTCGAACTCGCGCGGAATCTCGCTCAGCACCGCCAGCCGGGCACGCACGTCGTCGGCCCGCTTGGCGTCATGCGTGGAAAGCGTGGTCATAGTCAGCGGGTGCGTCTCCTGCATGTGCGCGTTGTACGCGTGAAACTCCTCGACCGACACACCGTCCCGCCCCGGATCACCGCCAACCTCGCACGTCGCGATCAGCCGGTTGTAGCAATAGAACGCCGTGTCCTCGACCCCCTTCGCCATCACCGGGCTGCCGAACTGCTGAAACCGCAGAACAAATTCCGTCTCCTTCTTTCCGCGCACGCGCATCTGCAGCACATCGTTCAGAAAGTCGAACAACGAGGCATCGATGTCCTTGCGATTCTCCTTCGCGCACGCCGTCGCCCGGTCAATGTACTCCCGATCCTCGTCGGTGATCTCCTCGCGCTCCGGCTGAACATAGGTGCGGTAGATGGCAAAGCACGACGCGATCTCGCGAATGGCGCGCAGAATTTCAACACGCGTAAAGTCCCGCTGATTGCGGTTGTTCTCGCAGATCTCCACAAACAAGCTCGTCAGCCGATTCACATCCGAACCCAGCGCCTGCTCCATGATCAACAGCTTCTTGTCATGCGCGATCGCGGAAAATGAGGTGGGCTCGCCGGTGAACACACCATAAACCCGGCTCAGCTCCGCCATGCCCTCCGGCGCCAGCAGCACAGCCAGCGCCATGTTCATGAAGTCGTAGCCGCTGGTGCCGTCGATCGGCCACTCCGGCCGCAGAAACTCCCCCGCCTCGAGAATCTTCTCGCCGATGATCCAACCCTCGGAGACATGCGCGCGCAGCCGATGGAAGTACTCGAGCGGATCGCGCAGACCATCAGGATGATCCACGCGCAGACCGTCGAGCACGCCCGCCTTCAGCCACGCGATCAGCAGCGCATGTGTCTCATCAAACACATGCTCGCGCTCCATCCGCAGCCCGATCAACGTGTTCACATCGAAGAAGCGCCGATAGCCTAGCTGCTGGTCGGCCGTCTTCCAGTACGCCAGCCGATAGTGCTGCTGATTAAGAAAGTCGTCCAGCGCGTCCAGATTGCCGTTCAGCTCCTGAAGCGCGCGATCGATCGCCTCGCACACCCCCTGCTCCTCCGCGCAAAGACGACCCATCAGGCTGAAGAGCACCATCTTGTCGCGGTGCCGCGCCTGCATCTGCCATCGATCCCACAGCTCCGGGTGGGGAAGCCGGGCAAACGAGCTGGCCAGAAAGCTCAGCGTGTCGGACTTCGCGTACTCGGCCGCGCGGAACAGAATCACCGGCAAGGAGGTCGGCGCGCAGGGAAACGTCTGGCTCGCTGCCTCTACCTGAAACGTCGTCCCCCGGCGCACCACCTTGACCTCGCCCGCCTGCAGCGCGCGCCCATACTGGTCGCCCAGCACCGGTACCAGCACCTTGTCGCGCAGGCGCTCCTCCTGCGGCTGCCAATCAATGTCGAAGAACGAAGCGTAGCGGCTGGTCTCGCCGTTCTCGAGCACATCCCACCAAAAGCGGTTCTCTTTGCCCAGCGACATGTGGTTGGGAACGATGTCCAGCACCTGCCCAAGACCGTTCTCGCCCAGAGTCTTCGAAAACCGTTCGTGCGCCGACCGACCGCCCAGCTCCTCGTTCACGCGCTGGTGATCCACGACGTCATAGCCGTGCATGCTGTTGGGCGCCGCCTGCAGATACGGCGAGCTGTAAACATGCGTGACGCCAAGCTCCCAAAGATAGGGAGCCAGCTCCGCCGCCTGGTCGAAGGTAAAACCCTTGTGCAGCTGCAACCGGTAGGTCGAGCTCGGTGTGCGAATCCTCGTCGTCTCCATTGAGATCAATTAGAGCCAAGAAACGCGGTCACGGCTGCCTGCCATCGGTCACCCAGCCCAGACCACATTTGCGTCATGAAGCTCGCCACAACCCACGGCCACTCCCTCCAGAGACGAAGGCCGCTGCGTTGTGCTCTAACGCTCTTTTGACGGCTGCCAAAGATCGGAAAGAATAAAGGCGGTATGGGCCAGAGCAATGTGCGAGAGAGCCTGGGGAAAGTTGCCCAACATGCGTCTTCCGACCGGGTCATACTCCTCGGATAAAAGCCCCACATCGTTGCTGAGCGCCACGAGCTTGCCGAAGAACTCCCTCGCCTGCTGCTTTCGCCCAATCAGATACAGGTTCGAGGCAAACCAGAACGAGCAGGCCAGAAACGCGCCTTCGCCTCCGGCCAAACCATCCCCGCCGCCTTCCGTGTCATAGCGCAGCACCAAGCCGTCCTTCATCAGCCTGCGCTCGATCGCATCCACCGTTCCTATAATGCGCGGATCGTCCGGTGGCAAAAATCCCACCAGCACCAACCGGAGACAGGAGGCATCGAGCGTCGTCGAGCCATAGAACTGCGTAAACGAATTCAGTTCTTTGTTGAATCCCTTTTCAAGCACCTCCTTGCGAATCATGTCGCGATTCTTCTTCCATAGACGCACATTCCCGGCGCCGTCGAACTGCTTGTGATGCCGGATGGCGCGATCGAGCGCGACCCAGGCCATGACCTTGGAGTACACGAAGTGCTGGTTCGGCCCGCGAGACTCCCATATGCCCTGGTCAGGGTCCTGCCACACCGTGCACAGGTGATCGATCAGTTGCGCCTCGACCGAACCCGCGTCAACCCGGAAATCCTTGTCCGCTTCGGGCATGCGCAGCAGCGCCGAGGCAACCTCACCGAAGACATCCAGCTGAAACTGCGCCGCCGCTTCGTTGCCGATGCGCACCGGCTGCGAGTGCTCGTACCCCGGTAGCCAATCCGCCGTCCACTCATTCAGCAGCCGCTCCCCGCGAATCCCATACATGGTCTGGATCCGGTCGGGAGCTCCCGCCACGGCGCGCACCAGCCATCGCCGCCATGCCCTGGCCTCCTCCTCGTACCCCGCGCTGATCAGCACCAGCAGCGTGAACGCCGTGTCGCGCAGCCAGCAATAGCGGTAATCCCAGTTTCGCTCCGCGCCGATCCACTCCGGCAACGACGACGTGGGCGCCGCGACAATGCCCCCGGTCGGCTGGTAGGTGAGCGCCTTCAACGTCAGCAACGAGCGCTCCATGATCTCCTGGTACTCTCCGCGATAGGTGCTGCGCTTCATCCAATCGGTCCAGAACCGGACCGTGTCCCGCAGTATCCCGTCGTACTTCGGCGCCTTCGGAATGTCGGCCAAAGCCGAGGTGTATTCCAGGCAAAACTTCTGCGTATCACCGGCGCGCAGCGTGAAATCGCTGATCGTCGTCAACGCTCGGCCTTGGAGCCGCGCGGTCGTGTGTAGCACCACCATGTCCGACCCCGCCACCGCCCGCCATGTGCCCTTGTGCGTGCTCGCCCACGGAATCGTAAGGCCATAATCAAAGCGGACCACCAGGTCCATGTGCATCTTGACCTTGCCGCGAACCCCCTTCACCAAACGGATCAAGCGGGAAAGGGATTGCCCAGGCGGCATGAAGTCCAGCATCTCGACCACGCCGTTCTCAGTCTCAACCGTCGTCTCGAGCACCATCGTCTGCGGCAGATACCGCCGCCGGATCGAGACCACCTTCTCCGCGGGCGCGATGCTCCACATGCCGTTCTCCGCGGTCCCGAGCAGCGACGCAAAACAGGCTCCCGACGAAAAGTTCGGCCAGCACAGCCAATCGATCGAGCCGGACCGCGAAACAAGAGCGGCCGTCTCACAGTCGCCGATCATCGCGTAATCTTCGATCCGCGACCCGTGCAGCGGCGCCCGCGCCGTCCCTAGGCTGTCCTTGCTCGTTGCCGTTCTGTCCGCCTGGGCATCAACCGACGCCTTGGCCTTTTTGTTCGTCATCGTCATCGCTCAACCCTCCATCACACCGCTTCCATTCGATGCCGCTCCGGTCCGCGGTCACCAACCCACTCGCCGGCCCAGTCTCAAGCCAAATCTCGAGGCCGGTCCCAAGCCCAGTCCCCAACCCAAGGCCAACGCGCCCCGGCAACGTAGCATCTGCTAACACTGCGGCTGTAAGTCTTTCGCGTCTAGGATGCGCCCCGTCCGCAACCGCATCCCTCCAACCGTATCAGCGATCGAAAGAGAAGACAGCATGGCTTTGAATTTGCGCCCGATGAAACCGTCCGACGGCAGGCGGCGTGTCGTCGTCGAAGAGCTGACGCCACAGGTCGACGGTGGCCGGTATCCCGCAAAGCGGGTCATCGGGGACGCGGTCGAGGTTCGCGCCGCGGTCTTCGCCGACGGGCACGATCACGTCGCCGCAAGGCTGCTCTTTCGCCATGAGAGCGACACCGACTTCGCGTCCACCCCGATGCAGCCCCTCGGCAACGACGTCTTCAGCGCAACCTTCACCACCGATCGCCTCGGCACCTGGCTGTTTTCCGTCGAGGGCTGGATCGATCACTTCGACACCTGGTACTCCGACCTGCAAAAACGTATTGACGGTCAGCCGGACCCGCTCCACCCGGCACCCGGAGCCACCCCGCAAAATATCCCCCTCGCGCTGCGCAGCGGAGCCATCCTGCTCGAGGAAACAGCCGCACGCGGGGGCGGCGAAGACGCCGAGATCATCGCGCAGATGGCGGAGTCCCTGCGCTGGCTTGCCGACCAGGACGCCCCCCATTACGAGTTCCCCCTCTCCACCGACACCCTTGGTTTGGTCGCCCGCTACCCGGACCTGTCCCGCTCCACCCGGTATCCGATCGATCTTCCCATCTGGTGCGATCGAGAGCGCGCCCGCTTCTCCTCCTGGTATGAGCTCTTCCCTCGCTCCGCCTCCCCACGCCCGCTCGAGCACGGCACCCTGGCCGACGTCGAGGCCATGCTGCCCTCCATCGCCGAGATGGGCTTCGATGTCCTCTACCTTCCACCCATCCACCCCATCGGCAAAGCCTTCCGCAAGGGGCCGAACAACAACGTCGTCGCCGTGGAAGGCGACCACGGCAGCCCCTGGGCCATCGGTGCTCCCGACGGCGGACACAAGGCCGTCCACGCCCAGCTTGGCACCCTCGCCGACCTCGAACGGCTCGCGCGCGCCTGCAAGCAGCGAGATATCGACCTCGCCATGGACATCGCCTTCCAATGCTCGCCCGATCACCCCTGGGTCCAGGAGCATCCGGATTGGTTCATCGTTCGTCCCGACGGCTCCATTCAGTACGCCGAGAATCCCCCTAAAAAGTACCAGGACATCTATCCCCTGAACTTCGAGTCAAGCGACTGGCGCGGTCTCTGGGAAGAGCTGCTCTCCGTCTTTCTCTTCTGGATCCGCCGCGAGGTCACCGTCTTTCGCGTCGACAACCCCCACACCAAGGCCCTGCCCTTCTGGGAATGGTGCGTCGGGCAGGTGCACCGCGATCACCCCGAGGTGATCTTCCTTGCCGAGGCCTTCACCCGACCGCACGTCATGTACTCGCTCGCCAAGGCCGGCTACACGCAGTCCTACACTTACTTCACCTGGCGCACCACCTCCGCCGAGCTCCGCCAGTACCTAGAAGAGATCACCCGGCCACCCATCTCAGACTTCTTTCGCCCGAACTTCTGGCCCAACACACCGGACATCCTGCACGCCGTCCTGCAGCAGGGCGGCCGCCCCGCCTTCATGCAGCGCGTCATCCTGGCCGCCACCCTGAGCGCCAACTACGGCATCTACGGCCCCGCCTACGAGCTGCTCGAAAACCTGCCCCTGAAGCCCGGCAGCGAAGAATACCGCAACAGCGAAAAATACGAGATCCGCGCCTGGGACCGGTCCGCCTCCTTCTCGATCCTGCCGCTCATTCAGAAGCTCAACGCCATTCGCAAGGCGAACAAGGCCCTTCAAACCAACGAGCGCCTGGTCTTCCACGACGTCGACAACCCAAACCTGCTCTGCTACTCCAAGACCACGGCCGATCACGCCAACACCATCCTGGTTGCCATCAATCTCGACTACACCCAGGAGCAGGCGGGCTGGATTGACCTCGACCTCAAAGCCCTCGACCAGCCCCATGGTGAGAGCTTCGATGTGGAAGATCTGCTGACCGGCGTCCACTACACGTGGCGCGATCGTTCCAACTACGTGGCGCTTCGGCCTGACGTCATGCCGGCCCATGTCTTCCGTCTACGCTCACAACCGTAACCTCGCCGCGCTCTCCGTGTATGCCTCGGCACCCTCGATCGCTTGATCCTGGTCCTGCGCCGCGGTGAACGCGGGCAACCCCTATGATGGAAGTCCAAGCTGTTGCGGAAGGGCGAAACTCGGTGAAGAAGGCCGCAAGTGCAAGTGATCCACTCTGGTACAAGGACGCCATCATCTACGAGCTCCACGTTCGTGCCTTCGCGGACTCGAACGCGGACGGCATCGGCGACTTTCCCGGCCTGATCTCCAAGCTCGACTACCTGCAGGATCTCGGCGTCACCTGCCTCTGGCTGCTGCCCTTCTTTCCGTCCCCCCTGCGCGACGACGGCTACGACATCGCCGACTATACCAGCGTCAATCCCAGCTACGGCACCATCGACGACTTCAGGCAGTTCCTCGACGCA
This sequence comes from Acidobacteriaceae bacterium, assembly GCA_965277125.1. Lineage (GTDB taxonomy): Bacteria > Acidobacteriota > Terriglobia > Terriglobales > Acidobacteriaceae > Edaphobacter. The sequence continues at coordinate 2,025,813 of CBDIBU010000005.1, forward strand.
GCGCACGCCCGCGGCATGCAGGTCATGATCGAGCTGGTCATCAATCACACCTCCGACCAGCATCCCTGGTTCCAGGCCGCGCGCCACGCCCCCAAAGGCTCGCCCGAGCGCGAGATGTATGTCTGGAGCGATACGGACAAGCTCTACGACGGCGTCCGCATCATCTTCACCGACACCGAAAAAAGCAATTGGACCTGGGACGAGGTCGCCCAGCAGTACTACTGGCATCGCTTCTTCTCGCACCAGCCCGATCTGAACTTCGACAACCCCGCCGTCATGGAAAAGGTGCTTGAAGCCATGCGCTTCTGGCTCGACATGGGAGTCGACGCCCTCCGCATGGACGCCATCCCCTATCTTGTCGAGCGCGACGGCACCTCCTGCGAAAACGTCCCTGAGACCCACGTCAAAATCAAGCAGATGCGCGCCGTCATTGATGCCGAATACGAAAATCGCGTGGTCCTCGCCGAAGCCAACATGTGGCCCGACGACGTTCGTCCCTACTTCGGCGACGGTGACGAGTGCCACATGGCCTTCCATTTCCCGCTCATGCCGCGCATCTACATGGCAATCCGCCAGGAAGATCGCCTGCCCATCACCGACATCATGGCGCAGACCCCCGAGATCCCCGCCAACTGCCAGTGGGGCATCTTCCTCCGCAACCACGACGAGCTCACCCTCGAGATGGTCACCGACGAAGAACGCGACTACATGTACCTCGCGTACTCGGCCGATCCGCGCATGCGCATCAACGTCGGCATCCGTCGCCGCCTCGCCCCGCTGGTCGACAACAATCGCCGCCGCATCGAGCTCCTGAACTCCCTTCTGCTCTCCTTCCCCGGCACGCCCATCATGTACTACGGCGACGAGATCGGCATGGGCGACAACATCTACCTCGGCGATCGCAACGGCGTCCGCACCCCCATGCAGTGGAACTCCGACCGTAACGCCGGCTTCTCCAAGGCCGTCCCCGCCAAACTCTACTTCCCCGTCATCATGGACCCGATCTGGGGCTACCAGGCCATCAACGTCGAAGCCCAGCAGTCCGATCAGTCGTCGCTGCTGCACTGGACGCGTAATATGATCGCCCTGCGCAAGCTCTTCCAGGTCTTCGGCCGCGGCACCCTCGAGTTCCTCCATCCAGAAAATCGCAAGATCCTCGCCTATGTCCGTAACCTGGAACGTGAGGACGGCACCTCCGAGACCGTGCTCTGCGTCGCCAACCTGTCGCGCTTCGCCCAGCCCGTCTCCCTCGATCTCACCCGCTTCGCCGGCATGCAGCCGATCGAGATGATCGGCTATGTCAGCTTCCCGCCCATCACCGCCGACCCCTATCCCCTTACCCTCGCCCCCTACTCCTTTCTCTGGCTCGAACTGCAACCGGCCTCCGCCCGACCCGAGACGCCGCACGTCGAAGACACCGAACTCGGCCTGCAGCTCCTCGACGCGCAAGGCGCCCTCGCCTCCGTCGCCGGTCTGCTGCGCGGCCCCGGGCTGGAGCTCGTTCAACAGCTGCTCCTGGCCTATCTGCCCCGCCAGCGATGGTTCGGCGCTAAATCGCGAACCATCACCTCGGTCGGCGTCGAAGACTGCATCGCAATTCCGGACACCAACGCGGCCATCCTGCTGCTCGAGATCGCCTACACCGACGGCGGCGCCGACACTTACCAGCTTCCCCTGGCGCTCTCGACCGGCAGCGCCGCCCGCGCGCTCGAAAGCGCCGGCTCCCCCGCCATTTTGGCCACGCTCTCCCGCGGCGAAGAGCTCGCTGTTCTGCACGACGCCACCGCCGATGAAAGCTTCCGCCAGGCGCTCCTCTCCTTGATCGCCAACAGCTCGACCATCGCGGGCAACACCGCAGAGATCGTCGGCGATCCCTCAACCGCCTTCGCCGAAGTTCGCGGTGCCGATCCGCTTCCCGCCCGCACCGGCTCCGCCGAACAGTCCAACACCAGCCTTCTCTTCCGCAACCGCCTCATCCTGAAACTCTTCCGCCGGCTGCAACCAGGCGAGAACCCCGATGTCGAGATCGGCCGCTTCCTCACCGAGGTCGCCCACTTTCCCCGGATCGCCCCCTTCCTCGGCGAGATCCGCACCCGCCCCCGTGCCGGCGGGCCGACCACCCTCGCCATGCTGCAGGGCCTCATCGAAAACGAGGGCGACGGCTGGGCCTGGACGCTCGAAGAGCTCGGCCGCTTCTACGATTCGGTCGCCACCTGCCCCCTACCCGAAAACCTCGGTCAACCCGCGAGCTTCACCGTCAGCACCCCCATCCCGCAAGCGGCTCAAGAGCACGCCGGCTTCTACATCGATGCCGCCGGCCTTCTTGGCCGACGCACCGGCGAAATGCATCTCGCCCTCGCCACCCCCACCGACAACCCCGCCTTCGCCGCCGAGCCCTACACCGCGGCCGACATCGCCGCAGACGCGGAGCGGGTGACCACGCAGATCGCCACCGCGCTCGATGCCCTCAAGCGCGGCATGCCCGGTCTGCCCGACGCCGCGGCCGATCGCGCCCTCGACGACGCCGCCCGTCTGCTCGCCCGCCGACGCGATCTGCTCACCGCAACCGAGCGCTTCGCCGCCGGAGACCCCACCCGCTATGGCCTGCGCATTCGCATCCACGGCGACTACCACCTCGGCCAGATCCTCCGCTCCAAGAACGACTTCGTCATCCTCGACTTCGAGGGCGAGCCCGCTCGTTCGCTCGCCGAACGCCGCCGCAAGCAGTCGCCTCTGAAAGACGTCGCCGGCATGCTGCGCTCCTTCAACTACGCCGCCTTTTCCGGCCTGCAACGCTTCGCCCAGCGCCGGCCGGAGGACGCTCGCAATCTCGAGCGCTGGGCGCAGCTCTGGGGCAACGCCGTCACCACCTCCTTCCTAATCGGCTACCGGCAAACCTTCGCCAATGCGCCCGGGCTGCTCCCCGACCCCGAAACCGCAGAAACCATGCTGCGCCTCGCGCTGCTCGAAAAAGCGCTGTACGAGCTGCAATACGAACTCAACAATCGGCCGGACTGGGTGCGCATCCCACTCGCCGGTATCCTCGCCCCCTTGGACCAGTAGCCTGTAGACCAATAGCCTGTGAGACCATATTCCACCGACACCGCGCATGGCTGAGGTTCCCCGAGATCGCTCATGGCTAACGTAGACGTCATCTCCGCTTCCCCCGCCACCCTCGCGCCCGCGACCGCCGCGACCGCGCCGCTGCTCGTCAGTCTCGCCCCGCAGACGACCGATCAGCTGGCGCTCACCCTCCACCACGTCGAAGAGGCCCTCTCCGGTCTGCCCGCCATCGTTGTCTCTCCGGACGTCGACACCGCCGAGACGGCTCGGTCCGGGCTCACCTTCCTTCCTTTTGCTGACAGTCGCGCCTCGCGCAGCTCCTGGGTGCTGAGCGCGCATGACTTCCACGCGGCCTATCGTCTGGCGAAAACGCACGGCGCGAGCAACCTTCTTATCCTCGGCCCTGAGGCGCATACCCTCGAGCCCGAGGCCATTCGCTCGCTGTCGCAGACCGTGCACATCGGCAACGCCGATCTTTGCGTCCCGGTCTACACCCTCGGCGCTCACGAGGGCCTGGTGAACTCCGCCATGCTCTACCCGCTCACGCGCGCCCTCTACGGCACCCCCATCCGCTTTCCCCTGGCGGTCGATCTCGCCCTCTCCCTTCGCATGGCCGAACGCCTCTCCGCCGCCGCCGACCGGGCCACCGCCGGCGGGGATGACGCCGCGCTGCTCTGGCCCGTCGCCGAGGCCGCCGTGGCCGCCTTCAAGACCGCTCAGGTGCCCGCCGGCCCGCGCACCCTGCCCACGCCCGAGGGCGCCGATCTCAACTCGTTGCTGGCCCACGTCGCCGGCTCCTTCTTCGGAGACATCGAAAGCAAGGCCGCCACCTGGCAGCGCTCTCGACCGGCCCAGCCCGCCGCCACCACCACGCACGCCCACGCCACCCCGACCGAACCCTCCGACGTGCAATCCCTGCTCGACAACTTCCGCGTGGCGTATACCAACCTCAGCGAGATCTGGTCCCTCGTCCTTCCGCCCCAGTCCCTGCTCGGCCTCAAGAAGCTCTCTACGTTGCCCACCACCAGCTTCCGCCTGCCGCCCGCGCTTTGGGCCCGCATCCTCTACGACTTCGTGCTGGCCTTTCGCCTGCGCACCCTCAACCGCGGCCACCTGCTCGGCGCCCTCACCCCGCTCTATCTGGCTTGGGTCGCCTCGCATCTGCTCGCCCTCGACCAGCGCGTGGCCGCCGATTCGCTCGTCGAGCAGACAGCCCTCGCCTGTGAAGCCGAGAAACCCTACTTCGTCTCCCGTTGGCGATGGCCGGATCGCTTCAACCCCTAGCGCATTTATCCTGAAGAAGGGTCAAGAGGCCGCTAAGCCCGTGCCATTTTGTCTCAAGGAAAATGGCCTTCACCGCCGTCAACAGCGGCACCGCATCAGGAGAAATGCTTAGCCACTCCGCCGCCGCTCTCGCCCTTTCAGCAACGCACCCGAAGGAGACCCGCCATGCTTCAGCTTGCGAGTAACAGCTACGACCCGATCAACACCCCGACGCTCCCGCCGCCCTCCTTCTGGCAGCAGGTCGGAGACTCGCTCAGCGCCTCCATGCATCGGGCGTTTGTCAATCTCGCCAGCTTTCTTCCCGGCATCCTCGCCCTGCTTATCGCGGTCCTGATCATGACCGGGGTCGGCGCTCTGCTGTCCCTGCTGCTTCGCCGCGTGCTGAACAAGGTTAACTTCGACGACCGCCTCAGCCGACGCACCACGGCCAGCGTCTCCGACTTTTCCCCCTCCAACAGCCCCACCCTGCTCCTCACGCGCATCGTCTTTTGGGGCTGCGTCGTGCTCGGCTTCATCCTCGGCGTCTCCGCCCTCGATGCCTCCTACTCCAACAGCGCGCAGGTCTCCATCTTTCTTCTGCCCTACGTCGCGCACTCCATCGGCGCTGTCCTGCTGCTGGTCGCGGGCACGCTTCTGGCGCGATTTCTCTCCCGCTCCGTGCTGATCGGCGCGGTCAACGCCAAGCTCCAGTACGCGCGCTTTCTCTCGCTCGGTATCAAGTGGCTGGTTCTGACGCTCACCGGCGCCATGATCCTCGATCACCTGGGAATCGGCGGCGCCATCGTCGAGCTTGCCTTCGGCATCCTCTTCGGCGGCATCGTCCTCACCCTCGCTCTCGCCGTCGGTCTGGGCTCGCGCGATATCGTCAGCCGATCGCTCGAGCGCAACGCTGACCGCATCGATCCCAACGCCGTCACCCCCAAGCCACCTCCGACCCAGGCCGGCAACCTCCGCCACTTCTAGTACGGTGAGTTTGTTCATTCGCTGCACAAAAGTTGTCATCCTGAGCGAAGCGAAGGACCTGCTTAGTTGTCATCCTGAGCGCAGCGAAGGACCTGCTTAGTTGTCATCCTGAGCGCAGCGAAGGACCTGCTTAGTTGTCATCCTGAGCGCAGCGAAGGACCTGCTTTCAAAAACTTACTTGGCGGCGCAAGGGCTTGAAGACTTCAATGAACTTCAGCTTCACCCCACCAGCCCTTGACCGGCGTCCAACCCCCCAGGAGTCCGGATGTCCACCGACGCGATCTACGCCGAGCTGACTCCCATCTTTCGCGATCTGTTCGACGACGAGTCGCTCGTCGTCACGCCGGAGCTCACCGCCGCCGAAGTCCCCGAGTGGGACTCGTTCAATCACATCAACCTCGTTATCACCATCGAGAGTCGGTTTGGCGTGAAGTTCCATACCGCCGAATTAGAGTCGCTGCAGAGTGTCGGCCAGATGGTCGCGCTGCTTCAGGCGAAGCTCGCCGCACAGGTTCGCTGAGCCTCTCGCGCGTACGATCACTCCATCCCGGAGATTCCCACGGCCGGCCGCCGAGACCCTTCGACCCCAGAGTGCCGCGCACCGTCGGCTCGTTTCGCCTCGTCCTCCACGCGGCCCATCCATCATCGATCGCTATCCCGTCAACCAGCAGAAAGGTCTCCTCCGATGCCAAGCACGCCTCGAAAGACTTCCCCGAAAGCCCCAGTCCGTAAATCCACAGCCAAGCAGCCCACAAAACTTGACCTCGCCGCGGCGGCAGAACCTCGCGTCGCCCTCCCCGGCAGTCTGCGGCAGGCCTTTACGGCTCCGTCGGGCGCCATCTCTACCCCCAAGTCGTCCTCCTCGCGCAAGATCACCGTCACGGTCTTCGTGCGGCGTCGAGCGGCGCTGCCCTCCCTCACCTCATCGGACACCGCCAAGGGCGTCCCCTCGACACCCCGTTTCACGCGCGCCCAGTTTCGTCAGCAGTTCGGCGCCGATCCCGCCGCCGTCAAGGCGGTCCGTGCCTTCGCCAAGCAGTTTGCCCTCACCGTGGCCGCCACCCCCGATCAGCTGGCCGCGCGCACCCTGCAGCTGACCGGCACGCGGGCACAGCTCCAGCGCGCCTTCGGCGTCACCTTGACCGATCAGCACATGGGCAACGACATCTTCCGCACGCGCGAGGGCAGCATCGAACTTCCAGCCTCGCTCAGCGGTCTGGTCGAGGCGGTCCTCGGCCTCGATAACCGGCCGCAGGCGTCGCCCCAATTTCGCCTTGCCCGCCCTGGAAGCTCCTCCGGCGGCAACGCCAAGATCCGCGCGGCCGCCGCCTCCGTCAGCTTCACACCGCCCCAGATCGCCGCCCTCTACCAGTTCCCGGCAAATGCCTCGGCCACCGGCCAGACCATCGGCCTGATTGAGCTCGGGGGCGGCTATCGCACCGCCGACATCAGCGCCTACTTCAGCTCGCTCGGCCTCGCCGCGCCCACCGTGACCGCCGTCTCCGTCGACGGTGGCAAGAACACCCCCTCAACCGCGGACGGTGCGGATGGCGAGGTCATGCTCGATATTGAGGTCGCCGCCTCCGTCGCCCCCGGCGTGAACATCGCCGTCTACTTCGCGCCCAACACCGACCAAGGCTTCATCGACGCCATCACCACCGCCGTGCACGACACCACCAACAAGCCCTCCGTCCTCTCCATCTCCTGGGGCGGTCCCGAATCCTCCTGGACGCAACAGGCCGTCACCGCGCTCGACAGCGCCTGCCAGGCCGCCGCTCTGCTCGGCGTCACTATCACCGTCGCCGCGGGCGACAACGGCTCAACTGATGGCGTCAGCGACGGCGCCAATCACGTCGACTTCCCCGCCTCCAGCCCGCATGTGCTCGCCTGCGGTGGCACCACCATCACCGCCGCCAACGGCGCCCTCGCCAACGAGGTCGTCTGGAACGAGCTGGCCTCGAGCGAAGGCGCGACCGGCGGCGGCGTCAGCGCCCTCTTCGCGCTTCCCACCTGGCAGGCCAACGCCAACGTCCCTCCTGCCTCAACCGGCAGCGCCGGCGGTCGCGGCGTCCCGGACGTCGCCGGTGACGCCGATCCCGTCACCGGCTACACGGTTCGCGTCGACGGGGAGGACCTCGTTATCGGCGGCACCAGCGCCGTCGCTCCTCTATGGGCCGGTCTGATCGCCCTCGCCAATGCGCGCAGCAAAGCCCCGGTCGGCTTCGTCAATCCCGCGCTCTACACCGCACCTACGGCCTTCCGCGACATCACCAGCGGCAACAACGGCGCCTTCTCCGCGGCCCCCGGCTGGGACTCCTGCACCGGCTTCGGCTCACCCATCGGCACCGCCGTCATCGCCGCCCTCGGTGGCACCGCCTCGACCACCGGCGGCACCGGCACCGGCGGTGGCACAGGCAGCGGCGGTGGCACAGGCAGCGGCAGTGGAACCGGCAGCGGCGGCGGCGGCACAAAAGGCGGTCACAAGGGCAAGCACCACCACAGGAAAGGCAAACAATCCGATCCCACTGCCTCGTAAAAACAAACCGGCCGACCCGCATCCGGGTCGGCCGCTTCCCTGCACGTCACGTACCTACGCCGCCTGCAGGCTCGCCTTCATCGCCGCCGGGTTCACCGTCTGCTCCGCGATGCGGGTCAGCTTCTCATCGCCGCCCTTGCTGTCGTCCAGGTTCTGCTTCAGCCCCTGCGCCGCGTCGCTCTTCTCGAGCAGGTCCGCATAGGTCGCCAGCGATCCATAGTCCGACACGCGGTAATGCTGCATCTGATTCGCCGCCACGATCAGCGCCGCATCGCGCACCGGCCCCTCATTCGTGTTCTTGATCATGTTCTGGACCTCCGTAATCATCGCCTCCGCGATCTGATTGTCGTTGGTCTTTACCGGCGCCCCGATCTTCTGAAACACCTGCTCGATCCGCTGCGCGTACTGCTGGCTCTTCTGCACACTCTGTTCAAAAACCTCCTTCGCCTGCGGATCCTGTGCCGCATCGGCCATCGTCTTCGCTGCCTTGCTCGCCTTCTGTTCGAAGTCCAGCGTGTACGTCAGCCCGGTGATCATCAGATCATTCACACTCTGTATCTTGTCAGCCATTGCCTTGCTCCTTATGTTGTTGCGTCAGGTCGTATTGCACGTTGCGTCAAGTCGTGTTGCACGTTGCGTCAGATCGTAGTGCGGCCCGTATCCGGACTCGCGCTTCAGTTTCAGGAGCGACGCACCGCCTCGCTCACTGGTGTCGGCAGCCCGTCGTCTCTCCGTATCGGGGCGACTGTGCCTGCTTGGTTAGTGCCGCCCACCGGGCTCGCCGTTGCCGCGCCAACGCCGCTCGCTTTCATCCGCCGAAACAATCACACAGCCCAACGCACCCGTAGCAACCCACCTCACCCAAGTCCCGGCAGACCCGCCGCCTGGTAGATCCGCGATATGCACTCCATATCCCGCAGCCCCTCCGCCCCACCCGCCTTCGGCTCCCGATCGTGGATCACGCAATCCGAAAAGTAGTCCGTCTCCCGCGCGAACTGCGCCGGGTCCTTCTCCGGATTCGTCTTCTCCTCAGGGCCCGATCCCTGCACTCTCATCCTCATCGAGATCCCCTCATACGCGAACGCCGGCTCCATCTCGATCACACCCTTCGACCCCGTCACCTTGAAGAAGCCCGATACATTGCCGCCATAGGTCGTGTTGCACGCCGCCAGAATCCCTGATGGAAACCGCGTCGTCCACGAGACCGTCTCCTCCACCTGCGCGAACCGCGGATCGTCCTTGTGCGTGTACGCCAAAGCCTTGAACTCCGCCGGCTCCTCGCCTGTCAGGTACCGCGTTGCATTCAGGCTGTAGATCCCCACATCCACCAACGGGCCGCCGCCCGCCAGCTTGCCATCAAGTCTCCACACGTTCGGCCGGCTGTTGTAGCCGTTCGCGCTCTCGATCGTCTGCACCTGCCCGATCTCTCCCGACCGAATCCGCCGGATCACCTCCAGCGTCAGCGGCTCGAACTGCATCCGGTACGCGATCATCAGCTTCACTCGCGCCTCTGTGCACGCCGCGATCATGCGCCGCGCGTCCTCCACCGTGGTCGACATCGGCTTCTCACAAAACACATGCTTGCCCGCCTTCGCGCTGCGGATTGTGTACTCCGCGTGCATACTGTTCGGCAGCGCCACATACACCGCTTGGATCGCCTTGTTCTCGCGCATCCGGTCCATGTCGTCGTAGCTGTAAATTGACTCCTTGGCGACGCCGTACTGCGCCGCCCACTGCTCCGCCTTGTCGCGATGCCCACTCACCAGCCCGGTGATCTTCGAGTGCCGGCTCTGCGTCACACCTCCACCGAAGTGCTGCGCGATCTCGCCCAGCCCGATGATCGCGTAACCCACACGGCCCTCTCCGCCATCCTGCCCAAACCCCGGCACACCCCGCAGCAGCCCGGCTCCCAGGCCTGCCGTCATCGCGCTCCCGCGAACAAACTCTCGCCGCGTCATCGTCATCCGTCTTCCCCAATCCACCACCCTGTGTGATGCCGCTGCCACTCCGGGGAAGATCCTCCATGACGCCCCCGTCCCGTTCGTTCTATCCTTGTCGCAATCCCTTCCACCATGCCCAACCCAGCGCCGCCCCCACACCCCATCGGCCCCGCGCCCCTCCGCAAGGAGGGCGCCGCCAAGGTGCTCGGCCAGGCGCGCTACATAGACGACCTCGCCCTGCCCGGCATGTGGCACGGCGCCACCGTCCGCTCCTCCATCGCCCGCGGCCGCATCCGCGCCATCCACTTCGCCGACACCGTCGACTGGTCCGAGTTCGCCATCGTCCGCGCCTCCGACATCCCCGGCGAAAACACCATCGTCCACCTCGGCCGAGACCACCCCTGCCTCGCCGATCCCCTCATCAACCACCCCGAAGAGCCCATCGTCCTCCTCGCCCACCCCAGCCGCGCCGCCCTGCTCGCCGCCAAGGCCGCCATCACCATCGACTACGACGAACTCCCCGGCATCTTCACCATCGAGGACTCCGAGCGTGCCGCCGCCCGCTTCCTCGATCACGGCGACACCTCCGGCATCATCTGGAACACCGACGACGGCGACTCGCCCAATACCTTCAAGACCTATCTCATGCGCAAGGACGGCAACCCCGTCCCCCAATCCGTCTGGGCCGAGGCCGACTTCATCGTCGAAGAGACCTACACCACCGGCGCCCAGGAGCAGCTCTACATCGAGCCCAACGGCGTCATCGCCCAGGCTCATCTCGCCCCCGATGGCTCACTCCAATCCGTCACCGTCCAGGGCTCGCTCCAGTGTCCCTTCTACGTCGTGCACGCCCTTTCGCTCGTCTTCGATCTCCCGCAAGACAAATGCCGCGTCATCCAGGTCGAGACCGGCGGCGCCTTCGGCGGCAAGGAAGACTTCCCCTCCGTCATCGCCTCGCACGCCGCGCTTCTTGCATGGAAATCCGGCCACCCCGTCAAGCTCGTCTACGACCGCGCCGAAGACATGGTCGCCACCACCAAGCGCCACCCCTCGCGCACCCGCTTCAAGGCTGCCGTCAGCCGCGAGGGCAAACTCCTCGCCGCCGAGATCGATTTCGCCATCGACGGCGGCGCCTACGCCACCCTCTCGCCCGTCGTCCTCTCCCGCGGCACCATCCACGCGCCCGGCCCCTATCTCTGGCCCTTCCTCGAGGTCCGCGCTAAAGCCGTCGCCACCAACGTCCCCCCGCACGGCGCCTTTCGCGGCTTCGGCGCCCCCCAGTCCGTCTTCGCGCTCGAGCGTCACATGGACCGCATCGCCCACGTCGTCGGCCTCTCCCCGGAAGAGCTCCGTCGCCGCAACTTCCTCTCCACCGGCGATCGCACCGCCACCGGCCAGATCCTCACCGACCCCGTCGACATGGACGCCCTGCTCACCCGCGCCCTCACCGAGGCGAACTACCACCAGCTCCGCGAAGACTTCGCCCGCGCCAACCCCACCAGCCCCATCAAGCGCGGCCTCGGCTTTGCCACCTTCTTCCACGGCGCGGGCTTCACCGGCTCCGGCGAGCGACGCCTCAACTCAGAGGTCGCCATCCGCCTCGACCCCACCACCGGCCGCCCCCTGCTCCTCGTCTCCTCCACCGAGTTCGGCCAGGGCACCAACACCATCCTCTGCCAGGTCGCCGCCGAAACCCTCCACCTCCCCTACGACGACATCCTCATCCATCAACCCGACACCCATCTCGTCCCCAACTCCGGCCCCACCGTCGCCAGCCGCACCGCCATGATCGTCGGCAAGCTCGTCGAGCAGTGCTGCGAAAAACTCTGCGCCGCCCTCATCGCCACCGGCCATCTCGCCCCTGACTACACCCCAGCCGACTTCCTCGCCGCCGCCCTAGCCGCCAGTGCGGATCGCGACACTCCCTTCGAGGTCCGCGTCCGCTACCAGTCCCCCGGCGACATCTTCTGGCACGACGCCACCTACTCCGGTGAGGCCTATCCCGCCTACGCCTGGGCCGTCTACGTCGCCGAGGTCGCCGTCGACACCCGCACCTACACCGCCACCGTCACCAACTTCCACGCCCTTCAGGAGGTCGGCCGCGTCCTCCATCTGCCCCTCGCCCGCGGCCAGATCGAGGGCGGTGTCGCCCAGGGCATCGGCTACGCGCTCTACGAAAAATGCGTCTACACCGACGGCCTCCTGCGGAACAATCAGATGACCAACTACATCATGCCCACCGCCGCCGACCTCCCGCCCATCCACGTCCACTTCGCGGAGGTCCCCTGCGTGCACGGCCCCGGCGGCGCCAAGGGCATCGGCGAGCTTCCGATGGACGGCCCCGCGCCCGCCATCCTCAACGCCATCGAGCACGCCCTCGGCGTCTCCTTCACCGCCATCCCGCTGCTCCCCGAGGACATCTTCGCCCGCCTCAGCACTGCCCCAGCCCCCGCCGGCTCCGCCCACCTCGACCCCACTGCCGCTGGCCCCTACTTTCCCGCCGTCGAGGAGGCCACAGCCTAGATGCTCCAGATCCGCTTCGAAGCCCTCATTGCCGTGCTGATCTTCTCCCTTTGCGTCGCCGTCGTCGCCGACCCGATCCGCGTCGCAAACTTCCTCTACCGCTACGAGATCGCCCACGAGGGCGACCTGTTCTTCACCCTCGCCTACCGCGTCATCGCCCTGGTCGGCGCCGCCTTCGCCCTCTACATCCTCGCCGCCGACCTCTGGACCCTCACCCACCCATGACCTGCGACGCCACCTTCCGGATCAACTCGCACAGCACCATCCGCTGCTCGGTCAACGGCGCCGATCACACCCTCTCTCTGCCGCCCATGACCCGCCTGCTCGACCTCCTCCGCGAGGTCCTCCACCTCACCGGAACCAAAGAGGGCTGCGGCGAAGGCGAGTGCGGCGCCTGCGCCGTCCTCCTCAACGGCGAACTCGTCAACTCCTGCCTTATCCCCGCCCTCCAGATTGACGGCGCCTCCATCCTCACCATCGAGGGCATCGCCCCCACCGCAAGCCCCCACACGCCGGCCCACCTCGCCCCCATCCAACGCTGCTTCCTCGAGTGCGGCGGCGCGCAGTGCGGCATCTGCACCCCCGGCATGATCCTCGCCACCCACCACCTTCTCCAGAAACATCCGCAACCCACGCTGTTACAGATCCAGGAAGGCCTAGCCGGCAATCTCTGCCGCTGCACCGGCTACATGCGCATCTTCGAAGCCGTCCAACAAGCCGCCGCCTCCCTCGCCACCGCACCCGGATCCTGATGCGATCCAACCCCGCCCACTACGCGCTCACCGCCCCCCACACCCTCGACGAGGCCCTCCACCTCCTCGCGCGCGAGCAAGACCGCCCCATCCCCATCGCCGGCGGCACCGAGCTCATGGTCGCCTTCAACGCCGGCCGCCTTCCCCCGCGCCCGCTGCTCTCCCTCCAACACCTCCACGAGCTCCGCTTCCTCGACACGGAATCGCCTGAACAAATCACCATCGGCGCGGCCACCACCTTCACCGATCTCCGCCGCTCGGACGCCATCGCCCGCCGCCTGCCGCTGCTCGCGCAAGCCGCCTCCTGGACCGGCTCGGTCGCCAACCAGAACCGCGCCACCCTCGGCGGCAACCTCGTCAACGCCAGCCCCGCCGCCGATTCGCCACCCGCGCTGCTCGTCTATGGCGCCACCCTCACCCTCATCTCCGCCGCCGGCGCCCGCACCCTGCCCTACGCCGACTTCCACCTCGGCTACAAGCGCACCGCCCTGCGCCCCGACGAGCTCCTCCACTCCATCGCCGTCCCCTGTAACTGGTCAGGTTACAAAACCTACATCCGCAAGGTCGGCGCCCGCAACGCCCAGGCCATCAGCAAGGTCGCCCTCGCCTGCCTCGCCCACATCGATCCCGCGGGCCGTGTCGCCGATATCCGCCTCGCCGCCGCCGCCGTCGCCGATCGCCCACTCCGCTGCGTCGCCGCCGAGCAAGCCCTCCTCGGCGAGCCGCTCACCCCCGCCGCCATCGCCCGCGCCCGCGCCGCCCTCGTCACCGAAGCAAAGCCCATCGACGACATCCGCTCCACCGCCGCCTACCGCGCCGCCGTCGCCGCCAACCTCCTCGAAGACTTCCTGCACTCGCTCATCTCGACCACGCGCTAGTGTGGTGACTCGCTAGTGTGGTGATTCGCTAGTGTGCTGAGTCGCGAGCATGGTGAAGTCTTTGACTCACCAAATTCTTTGTCATCTCGACCGGAGCGCAGCGAAGTGGAGAGACCTGCTTTGCTTGAGGTCAGCAAGGATGTTCCTTCACCCCACTAGCGCAGCGAAGTGGAGAGACCTGCTTTGCTTGAAGTAAGCAAGGATCTTCCTCACCCCACTAGCGCATCGTGGTCTGCGCCTGCCAGCCCGGCTTCGCTCCGCTCGCCGCGTTCTGCGCCTTCAGCCACACATACAGCGGCTGGAAGTAGTCCAGCATCGGCTGCGCATCCAGATGATCCGTGCCCGTCATCGTCTTCAGCGTCTGCTGCCACGGCTGCGACTGTCCCGCCGCCAACATCGTGTTCAACTTGTCTCCCGCCGCCTTCGACCCATAAAAGCTGCATCGGTTCAGCGGACCTTTGTAACCACTGGCGTCACACATCGCCTTGTAGAACTGAAATTGATAGATCCGCGCCAAAAAGTACCGCGCATACGGCACGTTCGCCGGAATATGATTCTTCGCCCCAGGATCGAAGTCCGCCTCCGTCCGCTCCACCGGCGGCGCGATCCCCTGATACCTCTCCCGCAGCGCCCACCACGCCTTGTTGTAGTCCGCCGGCTTCACCTCGCCCGAAAACACCTCCCACCGCCACTTATCGATCAGCAGCCCGAACGGCAGAAACGCCACCTTGTCCAGCGCCGTCCGCAGCAGCAGCGGGATGTCCGCCGCCGGCGGCGGCACCTCGCTCTCGAGCCCAAGCTGTTTCAAATAGTCCGGCGTAATCGACAGCGCGATCGAGTCCCCGATCGCCTCATGGAAGCCGTCGTTCGCTCCATTGCGAAACAGAAACGGTTGCGTATTGTAGGCGCGCTGATAGAAGTTGTGCCCCAGCTCGTGGTGCACCGTCGTGAAGTAGTCCGCATTCACCTCGATGCACATCTTCACCCGCAGATCGTCCACCGAGTCCACATCCCACGCACTCGCATGGCACACCACCTCGCGATCCCGCGGATGCACAAACTGCGATCGCTCCCAGAACGTCGCCGGCAACGGCTGGAAGCCGAGCGACTTGAAAAAGCTCTCGCCATACCGCACCATCGCCCGGCCCGCGGTCATCTCCGCCGCGTGCCCCGCATCACTCGTCGGATCAAGCGGTGCCCGACCCGCGCACTGCTCACCCGGCGGGCAGCCGCCAAAGAACAAATCCTTCACCGCCGGATTCTTCTCGCTGATCTGCTGCTTCAGCGCGCCCTCCAGATCCACCGGCTTGAACTGCGCCAGCTTCGGGTCGGTCGGCGCCACCACGTCGTAGATGTTGCCCCACTCCTGCGCCCACATGTTGCCCAGCAGATCGGCCGGAATCAACCCGTCCTCACGCTCCGCCGCCGTCCCATATCTCGCGATCAGCCGGCCTCGCACATAGGTGTGCAACTCCGCATACAGCGGCTGCAGTTGCCCCCACGCGTGCTCCATCTCTGCGGAAAACTGCGCCGGCGTCATGTCGTAGCCCGCCCGCCAAAGCTCGCCGGTGTCCCTGTACCCCAGCTCCTTCGCGCCGATATTCTCGAGCTCCACCTCGCGCGCATAGCTCTCGCGCATCGGCGGCGCGATCGCGTGCCAGCCCACCCACAACCGCTTCAGCTCCTCCGGATTGCGCGACTTCGCCATCCGGCTCGAGATCTCGTCGATGCTCAGACACCCCTGGTCGGCCACGCCGCTCGCCTTCCCCGGGCAATACTTACCCTTGCCATACATCCCCGTCAGCTGCGCCGCCAGCGCGGTCGTCTCGTTCAGCTGCTTCGGATCCTTCGGCGCCGCCGGTGCGTTCACCTGCAGCAGCATCATCTGCCGTCGCATCGCCGGCGGCAGCTCCAGCCTGTCGAAACGATGCGACTCCGCGACCAGCCGCAGGGTCACCGCCGCCGCTTGGCTGTTCAGCCGCGCGCTCGTCGCCTCCGTGTCGTCCGTGATGTACGTTTCCTCCGTCCACTCCGCGTGCGAGGCCGCCGTAGCCTGCTCCAGCAGCTCCGCGTTGGCGCGATCGAGAAACCTCTGCGCCTCCGCGGCCGAGGGCGGGTTGGCAGGGGAAGCGGCCGTCTGCCCAAAGGCCAGACCACCCGTGGCCGCAAGGGTCAACGCCAGCAAAGCCGTGCATCCAGGAAATCGCATTCCCGGAGTGTAGCGCGCTCTCTTACCGCCGCGCAGCTATTCAGTCAGAGCGCCTCCAACCCTCCAAACGCCCGTCGCACACGCTCCGCATCCTCCGGCGTGTCGACATCCATCTCACCCCCGGCGAGCGCAATGACCCGCACCTCCCGCAACAGCTCCCGCGCCCCCGCCTCCCCCCGCAATCCAAGCAGCGCCGCAAAGCTCACCCGCGGAAAAAACGCCGGAACCCCGCGCCGCGCACCCCCCCCGCCACCAGTCCCCTCGCGACCCGCATAGCCGGACGCCACCACCTCGCCCCCGCTCCCCGCCAACGCCCGCAGATGCTCCGCCGACACACCCGGCATATCGCACGTCATCAGCACCAGCCCGCTCACCTCCGCAAACCCCGCCGCCAGCTCCACCCCCGCGCGTACCGACGACCCCATCCCCTCCGCCCAGCCCGCGTTCACCACCACCCACGCCCGCCGCAGATCACACCGCTCCGCGATCGCCGCCGCTGACGCCCCCAGAACCACCACTACCGGCTCACACCCCGCGGCAAACGCCGTCCGGACCGCCCGGTCCAGCAGCGTCATCCCACCCGCCTCCAGCATCTGCTTCGGCTCCCCCAGCCGCGTCGAGGCCCCGGCCGCGAGCACCACCGCCGCCTTCGTCACGACTCACTCATCGCACATTGGCTCATCGGGTACGGCATCGTGCCGCCCTGCGCGATCTGCTCCGCCACATCGGCCGCGGAAAGCCTGCGAAAGCTGCCCAGCCTGCCGTGCAAACATGCCTGAACCTCCCCGATCACCGCCAACGCAATCGCCTCCGGTCCATCCCCGCCGAGGTCGAGTCCCACCGGCGCATGAAGACCCGCGCAGCATCGTTCCACCGTCCAGCCGAGTTCAAGCGCCACCTCGCTCACCAGCAGACTCGACCGATGCCGCGCCCCCAGCAACCCCAGATACCGCGGCTCAACCGGCAGCGCCCTCGCCAGCAGCGCCCGATCCTGCTCATAGCTGTGCGTCATCAGCACCACCGCATCCTCAGCCCGCAGAGCGATATCCTCCGGCCGCTCCAGCGCAACCACCGCGTCCGCCTCCGCGAATCGCTCCGCGCGCGCCAGCTGCCGCCGACCATCCGCCACCACCACCGTCCACCCCAGCATCCGCGCCATCGCCACCATCGGCCGCGCATCCTCACCCGCGCCGCACAGCACCAATTGCTGCGGCGGCCGAAGCTCTTCGGCAAAGGTCGCTAGCGTGCCCGGCTCCACCAAGCCGTGCATGGCCCGCTGCAACTCCTCGCCGCCCAGCATGTCGCTCGCGAATCGCACTTTACCCGCCCCATCCAGCACCGCGCGGCGCAGCCGCGGATCCTCCGCCGTCGGCAACCAGGTCACCACTCTGCGTGTCCCACCCGCCTGACTCTCTTCCATCGCCGCGCGCAGCGCCAGAAACTCCGCCGTCTCCGACCGCTCCAGCAGCACATCAAGCTCACCTCCGCAGCCCAATCCATACGGCGCCTCCGCCGTGTCGTCAAACGCCGTCGAATAGTGCTGCACCACCGGTCCGGATCGCGTCAACCACGCCGCCCGCTGCGCCAGATCGCCCTCCAAACAGCCGCCGCTGATCGTGCCTGTGGAACGCACGCCGCCCACCACGCCGCAACTCCCGACCGATCCTTCCGTCGCCAACAGCAGCCGCGCCCCAGGCCGCCGATAGCTCGAGCCCTCCGTGCGCACCAGGGTCGCCAAAATCATGGCCTCACCCGACCGCATCCTCTCGACCATCTGCCGCCGCTCCGCCAACATCCGCACCCTTCCCATGGCTCTGGTCTTCTGATGCTGCGATCGTTCTCCCGGACGGAGATTCACCTCCGCATCCCCTTCCGCCACGCCGGGCACGGCACCTCGGCGGCCCCTACCTTCTGGTAGTATCAGGGTGTTGCAGAAGAGACGGATGGGCTTCTCCCGGTTGCAGCAACCAGCCGCATCAGCCGTGTCTCCCGTGTTCATCCCAAAGGTTTCGGGGCGTAGCGCAGTCTGGTAGCGCACCTGGTTCGGGACCAGGGGGTCGGAGGTTCGAATCCTCTCGCCCCGACCATCTCCTCCGCAACATCCCCTTCGTCCGTGCCCGTCGCCAACCTCATCCTCGAGCTCGACATCCCACACGCCCAGTCCCTCAAGGACCGCCGGCAGGTCGTCCGTTCCGTCAAGGACACCCTTCGCCGAGGCTTCAACGTCTCCGCCGCGGAGCTCGACGAGACCATCGCGTGGAACCGCGCCACCCTCGGCGTCGCCGCTATCAGTCGCTCGCAAAGCTACCTCGAAGGCCAGCTGCAGCAGGTCGAACAGGCCGCCAGGCGAGCCGCCGCCCGCTACGGCGCCGAGATCCTCGAGGCCTACATGGAGTTGGCGACGCTGAACGAAGCCGACGAACCCACCCCCCTCTTCGCTATGCCGCCCGCTCCGCCATTCGATCCGCCAGCCTCCTCCCCCCGCCCCGAGTCTGCTATCGTGACCACATCGGACGACAGCAATGCCTGAACAACGAGCCCGCACTCACCACCGCAACCGTGTCGCCAGCACCTTCTCCCAGGAGATCGGCGCCATGCTCGAAGGCGAACTCTCCGATCCCCGCATCGCGCCCAGCTACGTCACCGATGTCGTCCTCGCGCCCGGCGGCAAGTCCGCCCGCGTCTACGTCGCCGTTGAAGGCAACGAGCAGGAGGAAGAGGAGACCCTCGAAGGCCTCATGACCGCCCGCGCCTGGATCCGCTCCCAACTGCGCGCCCGCATGGGCGTCCGCCATGTGCCCGAACTCAGCTTCGCCGTCGACCGCTCCGAAAAAATGACAGGCCGCGTCGAAGAACTGCTCAGCCGCGCAAAAAAACGCGAGCGCAAGCTCGTCGACACCGTGCGCACCGAGGTCTCGGGAAACGGTCGATAGACTCCAGCACCTGACGCCTTCGCTGCCCTCAGCCCGGCGCAGCCCCATGCGCGACCATCTCTCCGCGACGGCTTTGCCACGCTGGACCACGCAGCGCGTGCGCCGCGGCCGCCCATGAGGGAAAACCCCCAACCCAACCTCCTCCCCCCCTGGAGGCTGCGTGCCAGGCAGGCCTTTGCCTCGCTCGGCTGGCGGATTCCTCCCCGCAACATCCTCCGCGAGCTCATCATCCTCCTCGCCGTCAGCGCCTTTCTTCTGCTCTATGGTCTGATCCCGAAGTTCGGTGGAGATCAGCTCGGTCTGGTCGGCGCGGATGAGCCCCGCTACGCCCAGATCGCCCGCGAAATGCTCGCCGAGCACAACACCATCTGCAAAGAGCTCCACACCGACATCGTCCCCCACAGCCTCAGCCCCACCGCCCTCCGCCACTCCTTCGATTGCCTCGCCGGCGGCACCGTGACCCCCATCCTCAACGGCCGCCCCTGGCTCGAAAAACCCGCGCTCTACTACTGGCGCGCCATGGGCTTCTTCCGCGAGTTCGGCGTCTCCGACTGGTCGGCCCGCCTGCCCTCCTCCTCCGGCGCAGCCGCCCTCGTCCTCCTCATCTACCTCCACATGCGCCGCTTCCGTCCCGGCGGTCAGCTCAACGCCGCGCTCATCACCGTCTCCTGCCTCGGCATCGTCAGCTTCGCCCGCGGCGCGTCCACTGACATGCAGCTCGCCGCGCCCTTCTCCATCGGCATGCTCGGCTGGTACGCTTGGTATGAGACCGGCAAAAAGTTCTGGCTCTTCGACCTCTACTTCTTCGGCGCCGCCGCCACCCTCGCCAAAGGTCCCGTCGCTATCTTCCTCGCCCTGGGCATCATCTTTCTCTTCACCGCCCTCCGCCGCGAGTGGACCCTCCTTCGCCGAACCATCTGGTGGCCCGGCGTCGTGCTCTTCCTTGCCATGGTCCTGCCCTGGTACATCGCCGTCCAGCGCCGCAACCCCACCTTTCTCCACTTCTTCTTCCTCGAACACAACCTCGAGCGCTTCGCCACCAACCGCTTTCAGCATCACCAGCCCTTTTGGTACTACGCCGCCGTCCTTGTGCTGGCGTTGATGCCATGGACGGTCCTCTCCCTGCGCGCCCTCGCCGACGCCGTCACCACCTCCATCGCCGAGTGGCGCGCCCGCCGTCACCCCGACCGCTATCTCGCCCTCGGCCGCGCCGGCGCTGCCTTTCCCGAGTTCCTCGTTCTGTGGGCGCTTCTCCCCATTGTCTTCTTCTCCTTCTCCGGCTCCAAACTTCCCGGCTACATCCTTCCCTCCCTCCCGCCGCTCACCATCCTCACCGGCGATTACCTGAACCGCATCCGCCGGCAGGGTCTCCCCGGCTGGCTGCTCGGCCTGCACGCCCTCTTCTGCGCCATCCTCGTCTTCGTCCTGGTCCTCGCCCCGCAGCACATGAAGTACGAAACCCTTATCCCCTCCACCCCCTGGCTGGTCTCGGCAGCCCTCGCCGCCGTCGCCGTCGCCGGCATCGTCGTCGCTCTCGTGCGCGCCGGCGGCCTCCCCCAGGTCATGACCGCCACGCTGCTTCCCGTCATCGGCATGCTCGTCTTTCTGCTCGGCTTCCACGGGCGCGATCTCGACCTCAGCTACTCCGCCCGCCCGCTCGCCCGCGCCATCGCCGGCAGAGTGCCCGACGTCCACACCATCGCCTCGCTCGACGTCCATCGCGACATGGACTACGGCCTCACCTTCTATCGCAACGAGCCCGTCCTGCACTACGCCGCCGATGGCGTCCCCCCCGGCGAACACATCCTCGTCGTGCGCGCCAACGAGATCGATCAACTCGACCACTGGCTCCGCGGCCGACTCTACCAACCGGTCTTCCTCTTCGAGTCGCAGGGCCTGGCTGTCTATCGCGTCGCCGCGCTCGCCCACCCCTGAAAACCGACCCCGCCTCCGCCGCGCCCCGCAAAGGTCCCGCGCCCAGCCTCGGTTACTCTGGGACAGTACGTAGTCCCGCAAAGGACACACGGGGAACAGCGGTGAGACCAAGCCCACAGGCGACCGACATTCTGGATCTGCGCCACGTCTCCAGCCGCCTCATGCGCCCCGTGCTGGAGGCAGAGGCCAGGATCTGGGAGAACACCCTGCGCTGGAATTACCGGAGCTCGGTCGAGCTCTTGCTCGAGTACCTCGACAGCCGAACCCTGCCCGGCTTCGTCGCCCTCGACAACGGCCTCGTCCAGGGCTTCACCTTCTGCGTCTACGAGGCGCAGAAAGCCGTCATCGGCGACTGCTTCGCCCCCTCCGCCTTTGCCCGCCAGCCCGGCGACGAGGGCCGCGATCCCGTCCTCCAGCAGCTGCTCCGCAACCTCGCCGCCCTTCTGCGCGCCTCGCCCGGCATCGATCGCGTCGAGTCGCAGCTGCTGCTCTACCCCTCCGGCTCCCTCACCGATCTGCTCCGCGACGAAGGCTTCCAAAGCTTTCCGCGCTTCTTCATGGAGTGCGATCTCCAGCAGCCATCGCCGGCCATCTCCGCCCCCCTCTCCCCCGACGACCTCACCTTCCGACGATGGCAGGCCGAGGACTACCAGCCCGCGGCCGAGCTCATCCATCAGGCCTACGCGGGTCACATCGACGCGGAGATCAACGACCAGTACCGCTCCCTCCACGGCTCCCTGCGCTTTCTGCACAACATCGTGCGCTTCCCCGGCTGCGGCGTCTTCCAGCCCAACCACTCCTGGGTGATCCAAAGCCGGCGCTCCGGCGCGTTGATCGGCATTCTGCTCTGCTCCCGCGTCGCCGACGAGGTCGCGCACGTCACCCAGCTCTGCGTCGCCCCCGCCGCCCGCGGCGGCGGGCTCGGCCGCGCTCTGCTCACGAACGGCATGGCTGCCCTGCGGCGGGCAGGCTACACCGCCATCAGCCTCACCGTCACCGCCGCCAACGCCGGCGCCCTCGCCCTCTATCGCCAGACCGGCTTCCACGTCCGCCACGACTTCGACGCCGCCGTCCTCGAACGCAACCCCGAACGCAACCCCGCCTTCCCGCTCCCACCACTCCTCTAACCCGCACCCCCCTAACCCCACCGCCTGCCCACTCCAAAGCGCCGTCTTCGCCTCCGTTCTTCTTGTTGTCATCCTGACCCTGAGCCTGCCGAAGGGGAAGGACCTGCTTTTACCCTCGCCCAGCTACTCCGCTCTATAGTTCGGCGCCTCGCGCGTGATCACCACATCATGCACATGGCTCTCGCGCAGGCCCGCGTTCGAGATGCGAATAAAGCGCGCCTTCTGCTGCAGCTCCGGAATCGTCGCGCACCCCAGATACCCCATCCCTGACCGCAGCCCGCCCACCAGCTGGTACACCATCGAATCCAGCGGTCCGCGCGCCGGCACCCGTCCCTCAATCCCCTCCGGCACAAACTTCGCCAGCCGATTGCTCTTCCCCGCGTCGGGCGCGGTCAGCGCGCGCGTTTCGCCGCCCGCCTCCGAAAGATCGTCCCTGCCCTGAAAATACCGCTCGCCCGAGCCCTGCGCCATCGCCGACAGCGATCCCATCCCGCGGTACGCCTTGAAGCTCCGCCCCTGATACAGAATCGTCTCCCCCGGGCTCTCATCCACCCCGGCAAACAGCGACCCGATCATGATCGCGCTCGCCCCCGCCGCGATCGCCTTTGTAATATCGCCCGAGTACTTAATCCCCCCGTCCGCGATCACCGGGATGCCCCGCTTCGACGCCGCCCGAAACGCCTCCGAGATCGCCGTGATCTGCGGCATCCCCGCCCCCGTCACCATGCGAGTCGTGCAGATCGACCCCGGCCCGATCCCCACCTTGATCGCGTCCGCGCCCGCGTCGATCAGCGCCATCGCCCCGTCATACGTCGCCACATTGCCCACCAGCAACGACACCCCCGCAAACCGCTGCTTCACCGCCGCCACCGCCTCCAGCACCCGCGAAGAGTGCCCGTGCGCCGAGTCGATCGCCAACGCGTCCGCCCGTGCCGCCACCAGCTCCGCCGCGCGCTCAAGATAATCTCCCGTCGCCCCAATCGCCCCCGCCACCCGCAGCCGCCCCTGCTCATCCTTGCTCGCATTCGGGTAGCGCAGCTTCTTCTGAATGTCCTTCACCGTGATCAGACCCTTCAGCTCATACTCGTCGTTCACCACCAGCAGCTTCTCCACCCGGTGCTGGTGCAGAATCAACTCCGCCTGCTCGAGCGTCGTGCCCACCGGCACCGTGATCAGGTGTTCCTTGGTCATCACATCGCCGATCGGCAGGTCGGTCCGCGAGATAAACCGCAGATCGCGGTTAGTCAAAATCCCCACCAGCCTCCGTTCCTTGGTCACCGGCACACCCGAGATCTTGTAGCGCCGCATCACCTCGAGCGCGTCCGCGATCGGCTGCTCCGGCCCGATCGTCACCGGGTCCACGATCATCCCGCTCTCCGATCGCTTCACCTTGTCGATCTCGCCCGCCTGCTGCTCGATCGTCAGGTTGCGATGCACCACCCCCATCCCACCCTGCTGCGCCATCGCGATCGCCAGCCGCGACTCAGTCACCGTGTCCATCGCCGCGCTCAGCAGCGGCGTGTTCAGCGTGATGGCGCGGGTCAGCTGCGTCTGCGTGTTGACCTGTGCCGGAACGACGTCGCTGTAGGCGGGCACCAGCAGAACATCGTCAAACGTAAGTGCCTCGAGGAGCGGTGTCTCAATCATGGGAGGGGATCCGCGCAGCCTCGAACGCCGCAACGGTTCCGTCGATTGTAGGACCTTTTGACAATTTGTCATCGACCACCCGGCCCGCTTGATACCCGCCGATAAAGGGTTGTAATATAGCTTCATTGCGCCTTGCACGCGCGAAAGCATGCCGAAGTCTCTCCAGCCAGCGCCGGAGAAGCTCAGTGGGCGACAGCCCACTTTTTCTTTGCCCGAAGCGCATTTCGGACACCGCGCCGCGGCATCGCACAGCACCCGCGGCATCGCACACAGCGCCCGCGGCAAGATGTAAAGGCCCGCGGCAAGATGTAAGCGCCTGCGGCAAGATGTAAGCGCCTGCGGCAAGATGTAAGACCGGCGGCATGGCCGGCCCGCAGGAGAAACGGACAGGAACCACATGGCTCTAGCAATCGATCAGATTCGCGCAGCGGCGGACAGGGTCGCGGCCAGCTTCGGGATGGAGGTCGTCGACATCGAGTTCCAGGGCAACAGCAAGGCCAGGACCCTGCGCGTCTTCCTCGAAAAGAACGAGGCGGAGCGCGCCCGCATGGTCGCCGCCGCGGCGGCCGGCGCCGCCGACCCGCTGCCCACCGGCGTCTCCGTCGAAAACCTCTCCGGCGTCACCCACGAGGACTGCGCCACCTTCGCCCAGGACTTCAGCACCATCCTCGACGTCGAAGATCTAGTCCCCGGCGCCGAATACACCCTCGAGGTCTCCTCTCCCGGACTCGAACGCAAGCTCTCGACCCCCAAGGACTTCCAGCGCTTCACCGGCAGCCTGGTCAAGCTGCAAACTCTCACCCCCATCCACGGCAACCGGCAATGGCGCGGTCGCCTCCAGGGCCTCGTCGACAACGCTGTCCAGCTCGACCTTTCCGCCCTCAAACAAAAGGGCAAGGCCAAGAAAGCCGCGCCCCCCGAGGAGACCGTCACCATCCCCCTGGCCGAGATCGAGAAGGCCAACCTCCTCGCCGAGATCTGAGTCTTCCCCCTCTCGATCGCCGTCTCTCGAGAGCCGTCCATCGAGAGCCGCAACCGCATCCCGAACCGGGCCACACGGACGGCAGCACCTGAAACCGCCCCACCGCAATCCGCACCACCGAAGAGCCGGCAGTCTCTCCGGGATGTCTGAAGGACGAGTGATCTATGGCAAGTGTTCTGTATCAATCGATTGAGGCCCTGAGCCGCGAAAAAGGCATCGACCCCGAGATCGTCGTCGGCGCGGTCGAGGACGCCATCGCCCTCGCCACCCGCAAGTTCTACAAGACCCTCGAGAGCATGCGCGCCGAGCTCGATCGCGAAACCGGCGAGCTGCGCGCCTATGTCTTCAAGACCGTCGTCGAAGCCCCCGAGCAGGTCGAGGATGAGCTCAACCAGATGACCCTCGATCAGGCCCGCGAGCTCGCCCCCGAGGTCGAGATCGGCGGCGAACTCCGCTTCTACAAGGACACCTCGCCGCTCGGCCGCATCGCCGCCCAAATGGCCAAGCAGGTCATCTTCCAGAAGGTCCGCGAAGCCGAACGCGACATCGTCTTCAACGAGTACGCGCATCGCACCAACGAGGTCCTCAACGCCACCGTCAAGCGCCTCGAACCCATGGACACCATCTTCGACCTCGGCAAGGCCGAAGCCCGCATGCCCAAGCGCGAACAGTCCCGGCTCGAGCAGTTTTCTGTCGGCGAGCGCGTCCGCGTCGTCCTCCTCCGCGTCGATCGCGCCGCCAAAGGCCCGCAGGTCATCGTCTCCCGCGCCGCCCCCATCCTCGTCCAGAACCTCTTCCAGTCCGAGGTCCCCGAGATCTACGACGGCACCGTCTCCATCCGCGCCATCGCCCGCGAAGCCGGCGAGCGCACCAAGATCGCCGTCCAGTCGCGCGACAAGGACGTCGACCCCGTCGGCGCCTGCGTCGGCATGAAGGGCATGCGCGTGCAGTCCATCATCCGCGAGCTGCGCGGCGAAAAGATCGACATCATCGAGTACTCCGACGAGATCACCACCTTCGCCGAAAAGGCCCTGCAGCCCGCCAAGGTCAGCCGCGTCTCCATCACCGACCTCGCCGAAAAACAGCTCGAAGTCATCGTCGACGACACCCAGCTCTCGCTCGCCATCGGCAAAAAGGGCCAGAACGTCCGCCTCGCCGCCAAGCTCCTGCAGTGGAAGATCGACATCAAGAGCGAGGAGGAAAAGCGCCAGGAGGTCGAACAGCAGATGCAGGCCATGAGCGGCGGCCCCACCACGCCCATCGAGCAGGTCGCCGAACTCGGCGAAACCATCCTCGAAAAGCTCATCGCCGCCGGCATCACCACCGTCGAGGAGCTCGCCGACATGACGCCCGAGCAGCTCGAAGAGGTTCCCGGCATCGGCGAAAAGACCCTCGAAAAAATCTCCGCCGCTGTCCGCCACTACTTCGGTCAGTACGAAGAAGGCGAAGAGCGCCCGGCCGGTGTCGCCGCGCCGGACGCCGCGCCCGTCGCGCCAACCGACGCTGCCCTATCCACCTCGACCGATGACGCCGAGGCGTCCGCCAACGCATCTATCGAAGAGGGCCGCGTCGCGATGGAGCACGCGCCCGAGGAGACCGACAGCATGGCCTTTACCCCTGAGGATCGGCTCGATGAGCTGGCCGATCGCAACATCCCGGCCGAAGACACCTCGACCGATCGCACCCCGGAGGATCTCCTCGCCGAAGACGCGGCCGAGTTCGGCGAAGCGCGGGAGCTCAACACCATCTCCACCGAGGATCTCGCCGAAGCCGAAGATCGCGCCAGCATGAACGACGCCAACGACGACGCCGACGCCCGTGAAGCGCAGATCGAAACCGACAACGACACCATGGACACCCTTGTGGCAGATTCGCAGGAGATCTCCGACCAGGGGATCGACGACGCGGGACACCAGCGTGATTAGCCGACGAGGCATCGCTTTCTTCACGAATACACGTGAATTTCGCTTTACCTCGCAACAGAATGTCTACAATAAAACTTCCTTCGAAGAGGCTGTTATGACCAGCTAGCCGCGGGAAACACGAAAAGGAACGGATGAGCAAAGTTCGAATCAATGATCTGGCGCGGGAGTTGGAAGTCAAGAGCCGATCCATTCTTGACGCTCTGACCGCTGTCGGCGTGGAAGAAAAGAAGACCCACTCCTCTTCAATCGAAGA